>CAWFUR010000001.1:0-367519 GCA_963819115.1 uncultured Thermoleophilaceae bacterium
GGCGGAGGCGCTGCGGGGTGGCGGGAAGGCGAAGCCGAAGAGGGGTCCGCGGAAGCGGGGCTAGGGACGCACGCTCACGGTCGGTCAGGATCGTCGTCCGTGGCCGACCTCAAGAATGTGAAAGACGACGAAACACCGGCCCGACCGCTCGGCCCAAAGTTCACCGAGGCCTTCGAGTTCGCGAGGATCCATCACCTTCTTCAAGGCCGGAAGGGAACGGATGGCGTGCCCTATCTCTCGCACCTGATGGCCGTCGCATCGATCGCTCTGGAGCACGAAGCGACCGAGGACGAGGCGATAGCCGCGCTGCTCCACGATGTCGTGGAGGACGGCGGGACGAGACGCTGGATGACGTCCGCGACGCGAATTCGGCGACGACGTGGCGGAGATCGTGCGGGGAGCTCCGAGGACCGGGAAGGAGACCCCTCGTGGTGCAAGCGAAAGCGGGCATACATCGAATCACTGAAGACCAAGTCCGAGCCGGCGCTCCTGGTCTCGGCTGCCGACAAGCTCCACAATGCCCGAGCCACCCTCGCCGACCACTACGTCTTTGGGGACAAGCTCTGGGAGCCTTTCACCGTCAAGGACCCGGTCAAGCAGCTCTGTTACTACCGCGGGCTCGCAAACGAGTTCACGGCGCGCGCCGACTCGGACGCGCCGCGAATCAAGCGGCTCGCCGAGGAGCTCGAGCGGACGGTGGCCGAGCTGGAGCGCCGCCCGCGAGGTTAGGCGCCGCCCGCGGTAATCACTCGCCTCAACTCGGAGAGTCTTGCGCGGATCGGTGTAGGCCCGACCTCCATCAAATTCAACGGCGGATCGAGGACAGCCAGCACGTCCTTCTCGACCCCCGCCAGCGCACCTCGGTCCGGGAACGGGTGGACCGCAACCGAGAGGTGGTCCTGGATCCAGTCGGTCAACGTCGCCTCGGACGGCGGCGACAGCTTCTTGGGTCCGAGGAGCTCGAGTTCCAGCGACAGGAACAGCGCGGCGGCGAGGGTGAGCCTGAACGTTGAGCCCCTCACCCGGCCACGTAGGTGGTTGCCTCGAATGCGTCCCTCGAGGGTGGAGTTGGGCACCTTGCCAGAGGGCCACTTGGTCGCGCCGGTTTGGCCTGCGTAGATGAGTCCCTCTGGGACCAGGTGGCCGAGGCCGTCACTCAGGTCGTGGGCACCCGCCGCATCCGTCCACCACGAGTAGAGGCCAGCCACGTGGACGTCGCTCGCGGCGCTGGGCCAGTCGCAGGCCCGTACCAGCTCGGGGCGGTCCCGGAGAGCTCGCAGAGCCGCTTGGGCGGGCTCGTCCTCCCGGGGCCGGGGGCCCGTCGGCATCGGCGGGCGCAGAGTCACATGCACCACACCCGGCCTTGCGGGCCTCATCGTGATGTTCTTGAAGCGCGGCATAGTCGTCTCCCTCACGTTCGGCGATCTTGTGTCGTCATCTTCCGGCCCCCGAGGCGGCCAGGTCCATGAGTCGCTCCCTCGCCTCCGCGGCGGCGTCGTCCGAATCGTCGAGCGCGATCGTGCGCTCGTACGCAATTCGCGCCTCCGCCCGCTCGCCGATCGCCTCGGCCGCCTTCCCGTACCAGCACAGGTTCCACGGATGCGCCGGCGCAATGGTGGCGTAGTAGCGCAGGTGCCGGTAGGCCTCGCGGAAGCGGCCGAGTTGGTAAAGCGTGCAGCCGAGACCGAAGTGGGCCATGGCGTCGCCGCTGGTGAGGCAGGCGAGCCAGATCGAGAGCGCGTGCTCTGGGTCCTCCGCCTGGGTGGCCTGCGAGAAGAGCAGGCGATTGAACGTGGACCGGTCGCCCAGCAGAGCCCGAACGGCCATCACGATCTCCCCCGCGGGCGATTCCGTCAGGCCGAGCTGCGGCACGTGGAAACGCGGCGCGTCCCAGATGGGCAGCCGCTCGGGATCGAACTCCGAGAACGCGTCCACGCGAAAGCCAACAGCTCGGTCGCCGTCCATGAGGTAGCCGAACCGCCCCGTCACCATCTGCCAGCGATCGCCGGGCTGACCGTCGTCCACGCGACCGAACTCGAGCGCGACGAGAGCGTCCAACGAATCGATCTTGTTGATGTACAGGCGAGGCGGCTCCACCGCGGCTACCTCAGCCGCCGGCGCCGGGCCGGGCGAGCGATCCGGCCCTCGGGGGCCGACTCCTGCGGGGAAGGCGCAGAGCTGGACGAGCTCGTCGCCGACGGTGAGACCTCCGCCGACCACCGTCGGCGCCACGAAGCCGAACGCGCGGCCCATCCCCGGAGTCCGCTGGGGCGCCCGGGGAGCGTGGAGCGCCTCGCCGGCGAAGGCGTTTGCCGCCTGCTCGTCGGGCTCGGCGTCCTGCTCCCCGAGCGCCTCCAGGGCGTACCCCTGCACGAGGCGAGGAAGGAGATGGGCGAAGACATCGGGGCGACTCACGAGGTCGAGGGCCACGGGCAGCCCGGCGATCTGCGCCACCGCGCCGATCTGACCGTCGACGGGTCGCACCGCGTGGGCCATCCGGTCGATGTCGCGGCGGCGATGGTCGTAGAGGTCGCTCATGGCGTCGCTCGCGGAGTTCACGTTGTGAGCCTCCAGGCGATGACCCACCTCTCGCCAGACCTCGCCCTGGTCGGCACGAGGGGGAGCGCCGGCGGCGGCGCTGAGGTTCGCGGCGTGTCGCTTCGCGCGGCGCAGGTGCGGGTCGGCGGCCTGCGGCGAGGGCGCGAAGTGCTCTTCGTGGCGCCGGGAGTCCCAGCGACCGTGCTCGACGCAGGTCACGTGGAGGTTCGCGCCGTGGCCGGCCTCGACGAGCACGGAGGTGTCGAAGCTGCGGTTCTGCTGGGCGCCGAGCACCTCCTCCCCCTCGTAGACGAGCAGCGCGAGGTCGGTGGGGTTCTCGAGGCGCAGCTCACCGACGGAGGCGCCGCCGTCGAGCTCCTTGACGAAGGCGCCGAGCTCGATGGCCTGGGTGAAGGCGCGGTAGGCGAGCTGGCCGGGGCGGCCGATGACGGGGAAGACGGTGAGGGGGCCGGCGGTCTGCGGGGCGGCGAGGGTGAGGTCCTGCGTGAGAGTGGTCATGCTTGGTCAGTCCGTCGCGACGCCGACTACCTGACACAGGCCTCTCGGCTCCGCTGCCGAAATACGCCGTGTCAGGTTTGTCGCCCGCGCCCGACTACACCCTCATTGGCCGCTTTCAAGGAACTTCCCGAGCATCACCTGAGCGAGCTGAGCGATGACAAGCTCGTGGACTACCTGCGCGCCGCGCGCGAGGCTGGGGCTCTCGAGGCCATGAACCTGGCTCTCGGGGTGCTGGTCTTCGGGTACTGGGACAACCTGGTCAACCGTGCCCGTCTGAAGCTGCCCTCCTCCGACGCCGAGGACGTTGCCTCCGAGGCGATGTCCAGCGCCATCGCGTCCGCGTTCGACGGCAAGTCGGTCGGGGAGTTCAGGGCGTGGATGCACACGATCCTGTCGCGGCGCATCGCCGACCACCACGACGCAAAGACGCGGAAGCCGAAGACCGAGAAGCTCAACACCGAGCACGCCGGCGAGGACGACACCTGGGGCGAGGAGCCTTCCGGGGAGGAGTTCTCCGCAGAAGCGCTCTACGCACGCGAGTGCATCAAGACGGCCTACCGGGAGCTCGAGAACCCGCTTCACCGGCAGGTGGTGGACCTTCATATCTTCGGACCCCTCTCGGCCACCGAGACCGCGTCGGAGATCGGCGACGGCTTGAGTGAGGCCAACGTGCACAAGATCGCCTCCCGGTTCTCGAAGCGCGTCCGCGACTTGCTTGACGAAGGCGATACTTCGGGCTGAGCCATGAGTGACGTGCAGAGACTCTTCACGGCGTACAAGGAGGCGTACCCCGCCGACCCGACCGAATACCTGACCCAGGTGTCGGGTCGAGACCGGGCCGAGCTGGCGGGACTGATCGACGCATTCCTGGAGCGAGCGCCACGGCGGCAATTCGATGCCGAGGCCTTCCGCGACTCGCCGGCGTCGCGAGTGGCGGAGTCCGTGCAGCGCTCGCTGGCCGGTCAGAGCGGCATGTGGCCCTCACTGCTGCCACAGCTGCGAAACCGAGCCCGGCTCAAGCGCGCGGATCTCGTGGCCCAGCTGGCCGCCCGACTGGGTGCGGACGAGCAACGCGACAAGGTTGGCGCCTACTACCACCAGATGGAGCAGGGCCTGCTGCCGGCGTCCGGGGTGTCGGACACGGTGCTCGAAGCGCTCTCGCGGATCATCGGGGAGGGCAAGGAGTCGCTGCGAAAGGCGGGTGAGATGCCCAAGTCTGGCGGGCCGGCCGCCGGCGCCGCCGGTGCCGTGTTCGCCCGCAGCTCGGCGCCCGCCCTCAAGGGCATCGACATGTCCGAGCCTCCCGCCGCCGCCGAAGACTGGGACGAGATCGACCGCCTGTTCCGCGGCGGTAAATAGAGCGTCAGCTCTGGGGTCAGGCGCCGACCTGAACCCAATGAACGAACTACTCCTCCTCTATCGCTACGCGCTGCGCGTGGGCGACAGGCCGTTGACCGAGCGACTGGGCCGCGTGATCCGCGGGGACCGCCTGCTCCGAGAACGGGCCGACCGCGAGCTGCAGGCGATGCCACGCGGACCCGCCCGGTGGTCGTTGGGAGCGGAGCGAACGCTTCACCGACTGGTCGACCGCCTCGGCGCCGTGATGCTCTGAGCGCTTACGATCGGAGGCGATGCAATCGGACGTCGAGCAGCTCGCGGAGCGCGTGTTGAGCGAGCTACCGGACTGGATCTGGGACGGGAAGAGCCTGCCGGTGCCGGTGGAGCACATCGCCGACACCTGGTTCGGTCTCCACGTGCGCGACGTGGAGGACCTGCGCTCGGCGCCGGGCGTGCCTCCGCTGCCGCCGGACGCGGGGCTGTCGGGGCTGCTGTTGCCGGCGGCCGGCGAGATCTGGGTGAATGCGGCCGAGGCGCGGGAGCGGGTCCGGGCCAGCTACGGGGACAACTACGACCGGCTGGCTCAGATCAAGGCCAAGTACGACCCGGACAACATCTTCCGGGTGAACCAGAACATCCAGCCGCAGGCGTAGGACTCGGAGCACTCTGGCCACGCGTTGGAGGGGGCGGCCTGCGGGCCGCCCCCTCGGTGCCTCAGCTCCCGAAGGCCTTCGCGGCGCCCGCCGCGAGCTCCTCGGGAGTCACCTCGCGCAGCCGCTGGGCGATGTTCCAGCGGTGCCCGAAGGGATCGTCGATCTGGCCGTGGCGCTCTCCCCAGAACTGATCGGCGAGCTCATGACGCACCTCGGCGCCCGCTGCGATCGCCCGGCTCCAGAGCGCGTCGGCGTCGTCCGTCTCGATCTGCAGGACGGTGGCGGTACCGCCGATCGTCGACGGCGAGACGATGCCGGCATCCGGGAACTCGGGTGCGAGATGGAGCGCCCGTGTCGCCGATGGCGAGCTCGATGCTCATGACGCCGCCGCCCGGGAGGGGCACGCGACCGCGCTCCTCGGCTCCGAACGCCTGGATGTACCAGGCCGCCGCGGCGTCGGCGTCCGTTACGACGATGTGGGGAGTGACTTTCATGTCCCCCATCGTGCGGCTTCAACTGCACTTGAAGTCAAGCCCGCGATCACTGGGGCGCCACCCCGAGGCGACGCCCCAGATCTCGCCCTACACGGCGGCTGCTTCGGTCTCCCGCATGCCCTGCCGGATCTCCGCCCTGAGCTCCGGCGTGTCGTCGTGCGAATGCACGGCCACCGCGTGCTGCACCGCGGCCTCGATGAGCTCCTCCTCCGAGTCCGCGGCGATCCCCACCGTGCAGTTCATCTCGCTGGGAACCTCGCGACAATCGACGAACTTCCGCGTCATGACCTTCCCTTCGGCCGGGGGATCGATCTTCCACCCGCGGACCGCGGTCGTCAAGGCCCGACAGCCGGCCGATTGCGGTCGTCCCGCCCCCGGCGGATACTGAGCAACCGATGTCGCTCCTGAACGTGGAGACGGTCCGCCGTGGCTACGAGGCCTGGAACCGAGGCGACCTCGACGCGGTGCGCGAGATCTATGCCCCGGACGTGACCGCCAACGCGGGCGCGCTGTGGACCGCGGCGGGGGAGCTCTCGGGGCCCGAGGCCATCATCGAGGCGTTCGCCTCGATCCGGGCGACGTTCCAGAACAGCGAGCTCGTGCCCGACGAGTACATCGAGCGCGGAGACTCCGTGGTGGTCCCCACGCGCTGGCGGGGCACCCTCCCCGACAGCCAGAACGTGATCGAGCAGCCCGTGGTGGCGGCCTACACGCTGCGCGACGGGCAGATCGTGCACATCGGCTACTTCCACGACCTGGACGAGGCCTTCGCGGGCACGGCCGAGTGGGAGGACGCGGCGCCCGGTATCGCCTAGCCGGCCGGTCCCTCCCAGAGCACCCGGCCGTCTCCCAGCACGAAGTCCATCTCGACCTCGAACGCCAGGCTGGTGACCTGGTCCTGGACGCCGAGCTCCTCGACGATCGGGTGGCTGTCGAGATGGTGCTGCTTGAACTCGAACTGCCCCGGCAGTCGCCCGCCCCGGATGCTCTTGACCGTGGCGCCGGCGTCGGTGATCTGCTGCTGGCTCGCGCGCTTCCCTCCCTCCACCGCGCGGAACTGCTTGAGGAAGATCTGCGGCGGGCCGCTGCTCCCCAGGATGTCCGCGAACACCTTCTCGGGCAGGTCGAGGCCGGGCAGCGACACGAAATCGGACTGGCCCCCGCGGAGCTCGCGCCGGACCACGTCGACCAGGCCGTCCAGGTCCTCCCACTCGGTGGTGCTGTTCCCGAACGGGCTCGGCGAGGGCGGGGTCAGCTCGATCAGGGGGTGCCAGCCAGCCGGCTCGCCGCCGCCGAAGTTGCCGCCGTACGCCTCGAGTGTGAGCGGGCTCCCGTCCACGGGGAGCTTGATGCCACCCAGGTTCTTGTTGAACCCGTAGATCTCGCGCCCGCCCGCGAGCGACAGCGGGTTGTCGACGAACATGTAGGGCACGAACCAGCCCAGCGACACCGCGACCGGAAGGATCCCGTCGCTGCGAATGGCCACGACCGGCACCCAGAACGCGACCTGCAGCTCACGCGCGAACCCCATTTGGCACCAGGGCTCGAGCTGCGGCTTGATCTTCTCCACCGTGCCGAAGCTCAGCATCACGTGGGAGCCGAGCGGGCGCATGTCGAGCGCCCCATCCGAAGGCTGCGAGAACACCCTGTCGCACAGCGCGGCCAGGCGGTCGTGGTCGCCCTCGAGGAAGAAGCTGTAGAGCGTGGCGTCGTCGCAGTCCACGGGCGACGGGCAGGTGGCGAGGCCGCCGTAGTCCACGTAGGGAGGCAGTCCCGCGGGGGCCTCCGGTGCCCGTGAACCGGGCGGCCCGCTCAGCCAGGTCTGCTCCTCGCCCACGATCTCCGCGGGCACGCCGCAGATCGCCCGTGAGGCCTGCATGCCCGACATCACCGCCGCCTCCACGCAGCCGGCGTCCAGCCCCGTCTTCACCCAGTCGCCGGCGAGGAACAGGTTCTCGTAGCCGGACTGGTCCGAGCCCAACCGGTACTGGACGCTGCCCGCCGGGGTGATCACGTAGCGCTCTGTGGGCTGGAAGTTCGCGAGCCAGTACTGCGTGTCGAACCGCGTCGGCCCTCGGCCGCCCCGGGCGGCGAGCAGGTTCCAGTCGAAGCCGGTGCCGTCGCGGTTCATGCTCTTCGGCCAGATGCCGCGCGCATCCCGGCGCAGGTACTCCATCGCGTTGGCCCGGGCCCGGTCGTTGGCCGTCTCCTGGGTGTCGCCCGGCCGGTCTTCGAGCACCCCGCAGAAATAGGCGATGTTCTCGACGTTCTCCCGGGCGGGCCAGGCCTCGCGCGGGATCAGGTGGCTCATCTCCGCGTAGGTGTCGAGCGGCTCCACGTAGGTGGTCATGATCGAGTCGTCGCTGAACGGCCACCCGAGCTTGGACAGCGGGCGGTTCAGCCAGAGCTGGAAGGCCTGGGTCATCACCGTGTGCGAGTTGTCGATCATGCTGCGGAACCCGGGGTTGTCGGGGTCGCGGATCAGCTCCTCGCAGATCGCCGGCAGAGCGGCGACCGAGATGCCGAGCACCACGAGGTCGAAGTCCTCGCCCTGTCGCAGGGTGTTGGCCTTGTGGCCGAGCGGATTGGGATCCCACTCGAGGTTCACGCCGCGGGCGCGCAGCTTCTCTCCCTCCACGATCTGGTCCCAGCGGGGCTCGCTCGGCCAGGACATGAGCCCCTTGACCTTCACGAGCGGGTCGTACTCCGACCCCATGATCTGCACCTGGGGGATGACGTCGATCGAGTCGACCGTGCTGCGGTCGGGCGAGAGCCCCAGCTTCGAGACGTGGTGGAAGAACTCGAACCGGACCCCGCGCTTCTTCAGCACCTCGTAGAAGGGGGTGAACACCGTGTCCCCCATCCCCGCCTGCATCTTCCAGGCGAACGCCTCGCGATAGGTGAAGAAGATCCGCAGCAGGTCGTGGACCGCGGTGCCCGCCGCCATGTCCGGTGTCTTCACGTCGCCGTTCTTGTAGGCGAACGCCATGTCGTAGAGCCCGCGCACGAACGGGCCCTGGTCCACGGTGATCTGGCGCGCCCCGTGCCGCAGCAGCCACGCCCGGAGGTCCTCGTCGTTCACGCCGTCGAAGCCGCGCTCGATCAGCCCGTCCTCGACGATGCCCTCGAGGATCGTGGTGCCGGTGTCGAACATCGTGAAGAACAGGCGAAGGTCGTCGTCGCCGAGGTTCGGCTCCACGATGTAGTGCCAGAGCCAGCGCTTGAACTCGTCGATGGCGTCGAACAGCAGCGAGCGGTGGGTGTGCTCGTCCGTGTCGATCGGTCCCAGCAGCTTGCCCTGCTGGGCGATGGCCAGCGCGTCGATGATCGCCCGCTCCGGCGAGGGCAGGTCCCAGGGAACGAGGCGCGCGACGGCGTGGCTGGCCATGCGATCGATCCCGAACGGCACGCCGAAGGGCAGATGGATGCCGAAGGGCAGCTGGACGGGAGGCGGCCCGGGGGCGTGCGGGTTGGTGGCCTTCAGTCCCTCCCAGCGCCCGAAGAGGTAGTCGAGCATGGTGTGGGCCACCTCCCAGAACGTGGGCAGGTAGCTCGTGTCGCCGGGCGTGAGCGGATTGCCCGGGGGGCTGAATCCCCATCCCCGCCAGCGATTCTCGAACTCCTCGTAGAGCACGATCTGCTCGCAGGGCTTGAAGGCGTCGCGCCAGGTGGCCAGCGGCTCACCGGGCCTGCGACCCAGCTGCTCGTAGGCGTCGCGCATCACCCGGAAGGCGTTCTCGTAGAAGCCGAACCAGATGTGCAGCCCGTGCTCCTCGATCCGCTCGCCGTAAGCGGCGTTGCGCCCGCTCGCGCACTTGCCCCCCAGCCGCCAGCCCGACTGGTAGATGGTGACGTCGTAGCGCTCGCGGAGCTCGGGGGTGCTGGTGAGCTCGTAGGCGGCGGTGATCGACGCCATTCCTCCGCCGAGGATCGCGACTCTCTGCTTCGCCGCCATGGTGCTCGCTCCCTGCGCTCGGGACCAGGGGCTCATCTTCGACGACCGTGGGACCTCCAAGTCCAGCGCGCGAGCGGTTAGGGTCGGCACGATCCCGATCCACGGAGGACCGCAATGAGCGTGCTTGTCCGTTTCTCACCCGCCTCGCTGACGGCAGAGCAGTACGACGAGACCATTCGGACGCTTCAGGGGAACGGCCAGTGGCCGCCGGACGGGCTCGACGTACACGTGTGCTTCGGCACGGACCCGAACCTCCGCGTGAGCGAGATCTGGGACTCCCCCGAGCAGCTCGAGGCGTTCGGCGAGCGGCTGATGCCGGTGCTCTCCGGCGCCGGGATAGAGCCCGGCGAGCCGGAGCTGGTCGAGATTCACAACATCATCAGGCGCTGACACGCCGTCCCGTTGACCACCATCTTTCTCGTCGGAGGTACGGGCTTCATCGGAAGCGCGGTGGTGAAGGAGGCCGTGGAGCGCGGCGTGCGGGTGCGCGCCCTCGCCCGGTCCGACTCGTCGGCGGCTTCGCTGAGCGCCGCCGGGGCGGAGCCCGTCCGGGGCAATGCCCAGGAGCCGACATGGATGGAGGAGGCGCGCGGGGCCGACATCCTCATCGACCTCGTGCAGCCGAAGCTCCCGTCACGAATGAGCCGGCGGGCGATACGACGGGTGCGGGACGAGCGAGTGAGCGCGACCCAGGCCGAGCTCGACGCGCTCGAGCGCCTTCCGGCCGAGGAGCGGCCCCTCTACCTCTCGGCCGCCGGCGCCGACGACCTCGAGCCCGACGCGACCGGGACGATCAGCCACGAGTCCCCGCTGCGCTCCGGCGACCACGGCTTCGCGATGATCGGCGTGCCGGTGAGCAGGCTCCTGGAGCGCTCGAGCATCGAGTCCACGTTCATCCACTTCGGGGTCATGGTCTACGGGGCCGGCAAGGGCTTCGCCGACATCTACGTGGACGGCATGCGCAAGGGGCGCGCCGTGGTGATCGGATCGGGGAAGAACCGGCTCCCGCTCACGCACGTGACCGACGCGGCGCGGGCGCTGGTGCATCTCGCCGGCCTGCCCCGCGGCGACGTGGCCGGGCGCAGGTTCGTGGCCACCGACGGCTCCGACGTCACGCAGGGCGAGCTGCTCGACCAGACGGCCGAGCTCATGGGCGCGAAGCGGCCACGACGTGTGCCCGGTGCGATCGCGCAGCTGGTCGGCGGACCGGTGGCGGTGGAGGCGATGACCTTCGACGCCCACGTCGACAACTCGGCGATCCGGGAGACCGGCTTCGAGTTCCGCTACCCCTCGCCGCGCGAGGGGCTTCCTCCGACGCTCGAGGCGTTGGGGGCGCTCCGGAGCTAGGCGCCGGCCATAACGGGCACCTGAGCCGCGGAATCGGGGACCGCCGGCGGCGAGCCCTGAAGGACGACCTTGAGGGCGCCGGTGGTGGCCGCATCGGCGAACGTGTCGTAGGCCTCCATCGTGTCGCTCAGGCCGAAGCGATGGGTGGCCAGCACGGTGGGGTCGAGCTTTCCGCTCTGGATGAGGCTCATCAGCTGCGGGATCGTCGAGGTGTCGACAAGCCCGGTGGTGAGGGTCACGTCGCGGCTCCACATTGATTCGAGGTGCAGGGTCGCGGGGTGCCCGTGGACGCCGATGTTCGCCACGTGGCCGCCGGGGCGGATCAGCCCGGTGGCGAGCTCGAACGTCTGCGGGATGCCCACTGCCTCCACGGCCACGTCGGCGCCGAGGCCTCCGGTGAGCTCCATGATCAGCGCCGTGGCGTCCTGGGTGCCGTTGTTGATCGTCATGCCGGCGCCGAACTCGGTCGCACGTGCAAGGCGACTGTCGGCGAGATCGATGGCGACGATCTGACTGGGCGTGAACAGCTGAGCCGTCAGGATGGCGGCCAGGCCGATCGGGCCGGCGCCGACGATGGCGACCACGTCGCCCGGGCGAACCATGCCGGCGAGCACGCCGACCTCGAACGCGGTGGGAAGGATGTCGGCGAGGAAGAGGACCTGCTCGTCGCTGAGATCCTCGGGGACCTTGTAGAGCGAGTTGTCGGCGAACGGTGTGCGGGCGTACTCGGCCTGGAGGCCGTCGATGGTGTGTCCGAGGATCCAGCCCCCGCCGCCGAGACACTGGCCGTAGCGGGCCTCCTTGCAGAAGCGGCAACGGCCGCAGGCGCTGATGCAGGAGACCAGCACTCGGTCGCCGGCGGCGACCGTCGTCACTGCGGCGCCCACCTCCTGGACGGTCCCGATCGCCTCGTGGCCCAGGACCGTGCCCGGGGTGGTCTCCGGCACGTCGCCCTTGAGGATGTGAAGGTCGCTGCCACAGATCGTGGAGCTGTCGATGCGGACGATCGCGTCGGTCGGGTCGATGATGCCCGGATCGGGGACGGTGTCCCAGCTTCGCTGGTTGGCGCCCTGGTAGACGAGTGCCTTCATTTGAGCCTCCGTGCGGTTCGGTTTGTCGGGATCCCGAGACACTCGGCCCGCCCCGGGACGGACGGACCGAGAGCTCGGGAAGAAGTGCCGGTCAGGCGACGGCGGGCTTCGCCGCTACCACGGGCTTCTCGCTTGCGGCGCCGGCGGGCTCGCGTATCCAACGGATCGTCATTACCAGGAGACCGATCCCCGTCAGGAAGAGGGCGATGCCCATGACGATCGCGAAGAGCGAGACGCTCTCGGCGAAGTAGCTCGTGTTCAGCGCCGTGGTCAGCGCGGTGGCGGTGACCCACACGTTGCGGGCGCCGTTCGGCAGCGGCTGGCCCGTCTTCGGGTCCTTGCCGGCCAGAGCCTTATCGCTGGTCTCCTTGCCGGAAGCCGTGAGGTACTGGCCCATCTGCGAGTAAGTGCGCCCGCCGGTGGCCTCGAGGGCGTGGATCCGGATGTAGCTGGCGAAGCACCTGGCACGCCCGCCGGTGTTGATGTCCTGCTTGGCGACCGAGCACGTCGGCAGCTCGACACCCTTCAGGCCCGCGGCCTTCGCCTCCGCCTTGATCGCATTGGGGTTCATGTCGGGCGAACCGGTGATCTTCTCCAGCCCGAGGTTGTCGTGCACCGTGGTGCGGCCGTTGAAGCCGATGACTGTCGCGCCGATGCCAAAGGCGATCAGCAGGATGCTGGCCCCGATCCCGGCGTACTTGAAGAACTTCCCGTTCATTGACTGCTCCTTGATCGGTCCAGTGTGGAGGCGGAGGTGACTGGGCCGAAGAGCGAGCTCCGACCGTGCCCTTGAGGCTAAGTCGCGCCCTGCCCGGGTGCTACCGCGCAAACACGCACGATTCTCGCGGCTAACTACTGCCTTCGGCGAGCGCCGGGGTAGCATCCCCCGGCCATGGACTTCGACCTCACCCCCGTACAGCAGGACATCCGCCGCCTCGCGCGCGACTTCGCCGAGGGCGAGGTGTCGCCGGTGGCCGAGGAGCTCGACCGGACCAAGTCGTTCCCCTACGCGATCGTGGAGAAGCTCGGCGGCCTCGGGCTGATGGGCATCCCCTACCCCGAGGAGTACGGGGGCGGCGGGGCCGACAACCTGAGCTACGCGCTCGTGGTGGAGGAGCTCGCGCGCGTGGACTCGAGCGTGGCCATCACGCTCGCCGCCAACACGAGCCTCGGCACCTGGCCGGTGTACGCCTTCGGGTCGGAGGAGCAGAAGCAGGAGTGGATGCCGAAGCTCACGAGCGGCGAGAAGCTCGGCGCCTTCGGGCTGACCGAGCCCGAGGCCGGGTCGGACGCCGGGCAACACGCGCACGCGCGCGGCGCGCGACAACGGCGACTGGGTGATCAACGGGGCGAAGCAGTTCATCACCAACAGCGGGACCGACATCTCGGGCTTCGTGACCATCACGGCCAAGACCGGAGACAACGAGATCTCCAACATCCTCGTGCCCAACGGCACCCCGGGCTACGAGGTGGGCGAGGCCTATCGGAAGATGGGCTGGAACGCCTCGGACACGCGACCGCTGAGCTTCGAGGACTGCCGGGTGCCGGAGGAGAACCTCGTGGGCCCGCAGGGACAGGGGTTCAAGCAGTTCCTCCAGACGCTGGATGGCGGCCGCATCGGAGTGGCCGCGATGGGCCTCGGCCTGGCCCAGGGCGCGCTCGACGAGGCGCTCAAGTACGCGAAGGAGCGCAAGGCCTTCGGCCAGTCGATCTCCAAGTTCCAGGCGATCCAGGCCAAGCTCGCCGACATGTCCACCGAGATCGAGGCCGCGCGGCTGCTGACCTACAAGGCCGCGCTGGAGAAGGACGCGGGCAAGAACTTCTCACTCACCGCCGCGCAGGCGAAGCTGAAGACCGGGCGGCTGGCGGTTCGGGCGTCCGAGGAGGCCGTGCAGATTCACGGTGGGTACGGCTACATCGAGGAGTATCCCGTGTGCCGCTTCTACCGCGACGCGAAGATCCTGACCATCGGCGAGGGCACTGACGAGGTGCAGCAGATGGTTATCGCGCGGGCGCTGGGCTGCTGAGCGGCTGAGGCCCTGAGGTGATGCGCTCCCACGCCGGGGAGCGACCACCGCAGCGCGCAGCCGGCGAAGCTGATGACCGACAAGCCGAAGCGGCTGTTCACGCTGATCGACCACCGCTCCCACCGCTGGGTCAAGGGCATGATGGCCGCCGCGCTTGCCATCGACGACGAGACCCGGCGCGCACCCTAGCCTTCCGCCGGCATGCGCCGGACCGCCGCCCTCCTCCTGGTCCTCTTCGGGGTCTACGCCGCCACCATCGGCCTCCACGCCTTCGGTAGCTCCGACTACGCCGGGGACGAGCCCCACTACCTTCTCGCGGCCGAGTCGCTGAAGCGGGATCACAACGTGGACGTGCGCGACGAGTACATCGCCCGCTCCTACTCCCACTTCTACCCCTACGTGCTCGACAAGCACGGCACGCTCACCGAGGGCCGGCTGAACGAGCCCCACGGAGTGGGCTTCCCGCTCATCATCCTGCCCGCGTACCTGATCGGCGGGCCCAAGGGTGTGGAGCTGTTTCTCGCCGCCATCGCCGCGCTGGCCGTGGCCCTGGCCTACCGCCTCGCGCTGCGCGTGGTTCCCGACCCGTGGGCCATCGGCGCGGCCGCGGTGGTGGGCCTCAGTCCCCCCTTCCTCGCCTACAGCACCGCCATCTACCCCGAGCTCACCGCCGGGGCCGCGCTCGCCGGGGCGGCCCTGCTGGCGCTGCGCCTGGACGCCCGCATCAGGCGACGCGAGGCCTTCCTCTGCTTCGCCCTGCTCGGGCTCCTTCCCTGGCTGGGCACGAAGTTCGTGCCCGCGGGCCTGGCCATCGCGTTCATCGCCGCGCGCGCTCTCTGGCGCTCACACCGGCGCACGCTCACCATCGGCGCCGTGGAGGTCTCGCTCTTCAGCGTGGCCCTCTACGTGGGCATCAACGAGGCGCTCTACGGCGGTGTGACGCCATACAACGCCGACGACGCCGGCGAGACGGCCACCGACGCCGCGTTCCCCGGCGGCTACCTCAACCGGGCCTACCGCCTGGTGGCCCTCTTCTTGGACCGCAACTACGGCCTGCTCCGCTGGGCCCCCGTCTTCGCGCTCGCCTTCGCCGGTCTGTGGTGGCTCTGGCGCTCTCACCGCGAGCATCTCTCGCGCGCGCTCACCGGCGTGCGCGACACCGAGCTCACCGCCGGCCTCTGCGCCGTGGCCCTCGCGGCCCAGCTCTTCGTGGCGTCGTTCCTCGCCCCCACGATGTTCGGCTTCTGGTTCCCGCCCCGACACCTCATGGCGGCCCTCCCGCTCGCCGTGCCGCTCATCGCCCTCGGCATGCGCCACGCCCCGCGCACCGGGCTCGTGCTCTCGGCGCTCACTCTCGTGAGCGGCGCCTGGGTCTACGCGGACGCGCGCTTCTCGGGCGGCGCGCTCGTGACCGGCCGGCCCGACGCTCCGTTCGGCCCGCTCACCGGGCTGTTCCCGGTGTTCAACAACGGCGACGACTGGCCCTTTGCCCTGGCCGGTGCGATCGCCGGCGTGGCCGTGCTCCTCGTCCTGCGCGAGATCCGCCACTGGCGCCAGACCGCCGGCCCCACCCGCGCCAGGTACTCCGGGTAGCGCACGAAGGAGCGGCCGGCGATCCGGGGGCGGTAGGAGATCGGCACCTCCACCGGGTCCATGCCCGCTCCCCAGAGGGAGATGGTGAGCACCTGCGCGTAGTTGTAGTCGTGGGCGATCCGGGCCTCCCGCAGCGCCCGGGCGGAGAAGGCGCGGTAGCCGGACTGCCCGTCGCTCGTGACGCTCTCGGTGAGGAAGCCCACCATGGCGCTCGTGGTCCGGTTGGCCAGGTTGCGGTGCCAGCTCATCCCCTCGCGCGGGCCGAGGAAGCGGGAGCCGATCACATAGTCGGCGCGGCCGCGCGCCACCGGGTCGAGCACGCGCTGGAAGTCGACCGGGTCGTACTCGCCGTCGCCGTCCAGGTACACCGCGGCGGCGTAGCCCTCGTCGCGCGCCACCTCGAGACCGGTGCGCAGCCCGGCGCCCACGCCGCGCGAGCGCTCGTGCGAGATCACCCGGACGCCGTGTTCGCGACCGATGTCGGGTGTGCGGTCGGTGGAGCCGTCGTCCACGAGCAGCACGTCCACGGGCATGCCGCAGGCGGTGTCGGGCAGCCCGCCCAGCACTGCGCCCAGCGCCGCTTCCTCGTTGCGCGCCACCACCACGGCGAGCGCGCGGCCGGCCGTGGCGCCCGGCTCGACGCAGGAGTCGAGCGTGGGCACCAGCGGCCGGCCCCGCGCCGCCGTGGGGGCGCGCACGCCGAGCAGAGCCGACACCGTGGCCGCCAGCTCGCAGACCGAGTGGGGCTCGCGGCTCACCGCGCCGGGCGTGGCGCCCTCTCCCCACACCACGAAGGGCACCGGGCGCTCGCCCCAGTCGAGGTGGCCGTGCCCGCCGATCCCGCGCCCCTGGCCGTGGTCGGCCATGAGCACCACCGTCGCGCCGTCCAGCTTCCCGCGCTCGGCGAGGAAGGCCAGGAAGTCCCCGACGTGGCGATCGCTGTCAGCCATCTGCTCCAGGTACTCGCGGTTGCGCACCCCGCGCACGTGCCCGAGCTGGTCGGCGGCCAGGAGCTGGAGGACGAGCAGGTCGGGGTCCTCCTCCTCCACCACCCGGCGGCCCTCGGCGCAGAGCGACGCGTCGATCTGCGAGGTGGGCTGCACCGAGGTGACCGACCGCACCACGTCCTCGCCAAACGGGTCGAGCAGGTGGGCGATCCCCACGAGGCGGCCGGAGCGGCCCTCGGACTGGAGCACGTCGAACACCGACTCCGTGCGCACCCCGAGCCGGGGGGCGAAGTTGGAGCGCATCCCGTGCTCGGCGGGCGAGGCGCCCGTGAGCATGGACGAGAAGCACACCACCGTCCGCGCGGGATGGGCGGGCTCGACACCCAGGTACTCCGTGCCCTCGCGCGCGAGACGATCCATGACCGGCGTGTGCGCCTGCCACATGCGCTCGCGGTTGGCCCCGTCCACCACGATCACGTACACGCGGCGGGCGATCGCGGCCCGGACCTCGGCGTGAGGCATGCGCTCGGGGTAGCGCGGCAGCCGCGTGCGGGCGAACCAGCGCCAGGCCAGCGTGCCCATGGCCGCCACCAGCCCGGCGGCCACCGCGATCCAGCCCACGGAGGCCAGGTCGGCGTCCTCGGCCAGCAGGTTGCCCGCGCTGATCGTCATCACGAACTTCGGCACCTGTTCCAGCGCGTTGCCGCTGGTGGGGTCCGAGTTGGTGAGCACCAGGCGCCAGAAGCGCAGCCCGTTCGTCCACGGGGCGCTGGTGCGCAGGTGGTAGTAGATCGACCCCCAGAGCCCGACGGTGAAGAAGAGGTACCCGGCCAGGGCGCCCAGCAACAACGGCGCGGCGCGCCAGGGCTCGAGCAGCGGGATCGAGACGAGAGCCACCAGCCAGAGGAGCGCGCGGCTGCGCAGCGGGAACTGGAAGCGCGAGACCACCACGGCCAGTGCGATCGTGCCCAGGAGTGCGAGGAGCAGCGGGCCGTCTGGCGCCAGGCCCACGGGCACCGAGCAGAGCAGCACCAGCACCGGGAAGACGATCGAGAACGGCCGTCCCTCGTTGAACACGTTCCACGCGCGGGCGGCCCAGATCTCGAAGCCGCCCGCCGCTTTCTGCCCGTTGCCCCTCATCGAAGCGGGCATCCTATTAGGGAACCCTAACCCGGCGCCACCCGGGTCATACTCCAGGCATGGAGAACGAGCTCGCGGACACCTTCCGGCGCGGAATGGAGGCGTTCAGCCGTGCCGATGTGGACGCGGCGCTCGAGGCGGTCCACCCCGAGATCGAGTTCATCCCCGCACGGGCCGCGATGCAGGGCGCCTTCCACGGGCACGAGGGCATGCGCAGGTTCTTCGCGGACAACGAGGAGAACTTCGATCTCTTCCATGCCACCTACCCCGAGATCCGTCGCATCGACGGCGACCGCATGGTGGCCCTGGGATCGGTCCGCACGCGCGGCAAGTCCAGCGGCGTGGAAACCGAGGTGCCCTCGGCCGTGGTGCTCGACTTCCGGGATGGCAAGGTCGTGCGGTTCGAGGATCTGGGCGACGAGCGCATGGCCATGACCATGGCCCGTTCCCGGGACTAGCCGGCGCGCCAGGGCCGCAGTCGCGGCAGCCAGGCAGGCACGGCCGCCCGGAAGCGCTCATAGTCCTCGCCGTAGGTGTCGAGCAGGACGGGCTCCTCGTAAACGCGAACGAAGGCGGCGAACACCGCCCAGAGCGCGAGCGCGTAGAAGAACAGCACCGGCCGTCCCAGCAGCAGGCCCTGGCCGAGCACCGCCGTGACCACGGCGACGTACATCGGATTGCGCACGTGCCGGTAGAGGCCGCCCACCACCAGGCCCTGGGTGGGCGCGATCGGCGCCGGTGTTCCGATCCCCTCCCGGGCGAAGCGGGCGAACGCGCTCAGCAGCGCCGCCACCGCCGCCGCGAGCAGCAGGGCACCCATCAGGCGGATCGGCCAGGGCCACCCCCGCGACTCCCACCCGGTGAGCAGCCACGGGACCAGGCCTGCGACGGTCCCCGGGGCCACAACCAGGAAGAGAGCGCTGCCGATGGCCGCCCTACGTCCGGACATGCGGCCAGCCTCTCACCTCGGTAGGCGGCTGGGACACTAGAATCGCACTGGTCTAGACCAGTAGAAAGGGAGCTGGATGCGCCTGGGAGTCGGGGCGGCGCTCGTTGACGGGAGGCTCGTCGAGGGCGACGTCGAGGTCGAGGGAGGGGTGATCGCGGCCGTGGGCCTCGGGCCCTCCTGGCCGGGAAGCGTGGCCGTGCCCGGCTTCGTGGACGCCCACATCAACGGCGTGGCGGGGGTGGACTTCCTGACCGCCGACGCTGACGGCTATCGCGAGGCCGCGCAGGCACTGGCCGCCACCGGTGTGGTGGCGTTCCAGCCCACCTTCATCTCCTCGCCGGTGGAGGCCTACGCCGCGCCGCTTGCCGCCGCGGCCGAGGCCATGGACGGCGACGACGGCCTCCCCCGCATCCTCGGCGTGCACCTGGAGGGGCCCTTCCTCTCCCCCGAGTGGCCCGGCGCCCACGACCCCGCGCACCTGCTCGAGCCGGACCTCGCACTGGCCGACGAGCTTTGCGATCTCGGTCCCGTGACCACCGTGACCCTCGCCCCCGAGCTGCCGGGCGCCCTCCAGCTGATCGAGCAGCTCGTGGCCCGGGGCGTGGTGGTGGCCTGCGGCCATTCCGACGCCGACGCCAAACAGGCGCGCAAGGCGTTCGGCCGGGGGGCGTCCGTCATGACCCACCTGCACAACGCGCATCGCCGCTGGGCCCCGCGCGACCCGGGCATCGGCGGGGTGGCGCTCATCGACCCCGGCGTGACCGTTCAGATGATCGTGGACGGGGTGCACCAGGCTCCGGAGACCGCCCGGGGGGCGCACCTCGCCGCACGCGAGCGCTTCTGCCTCGTGACCGATGCGGTGGAGGCCGCTCTTCAGAAGCCCGGCGAGTACATGATGGGAGACCGTCAGATCACGGTGAAGAACGGCGCCGCCCGCTTGGCGGACGGCAGGCTCGCCGGCAGCGTCCTGACCATGGACCAGGGAGTGCGCAACCTGGTGGCCGGCGGCGCCAGCGTGCTGGAGGCCGTGCACGCCGCGTCCACCGCCCCGGCCCGCCTGCTCGGCCAGGACGACCTCGGCGTGCTGCGCGTCGGCGGCCCCGCGCACGTGACGGTGCTGGACGAGAAGCTCAAGGTTGTGCGCACGCTGGTGGGGGGTGCGGTGGCGGCGTGAGCGAGCATGAGTCCCTCCTCCGCGGTCTATATGACGCGTTCAACGCTCGCCGGATCGAGGACGTGATCACCGCGCTCGATCCGGACGTGGACTGGCCAAACGCCATGGAGGGCACCCGCGAACACGGTCACGACGCCGTGCGCGACTACTGGACACGCCAGTTCGAGGTGATCCAGTCGCACGTGGAGCCCGAGGGATTCGAGGTGGACGACAACGGCCGCGTGGTGGTGCGCGTCCACCAGGTCGTGCACGACGCGGAGGGCTCGCTCGTGGCCGACAACCGTGTCAGACACGCCTACACGTTCGGCGAAGGCGGCCTCGTCACGCGGATGGACATCCTCGAGGCCTGACGCTCGTTACGTTGACCCCCTATACGGGGGTTTTCGTAACTACCGTCATTCCGTCGCGGTCACCTTGCTCAGCCCGGACGGCTCGTCCGGGTCGAGGCCTCGCCGCAGCGCCAAAGCCAGCGCCAGCTGTTGGGCCCGCACCACCGCCGGCAGGGCGCGCAGCGGCTCGGGGAGGTCGCCCGGGTAGGGCAGCGTCGCCCCGGCGTCGTCGGCAAGTCGCAGCACCGTGGAGCCTCCGCGCTCCAGCCGCGCCGCCAGCTCCTCAACGTCAGCGGCGGCCGGGCCGGCGGCGCTCACCGCCAGCGTCGGGAGATCGCTCCGGGCCACCGTGACCGGACCGTGGCGGAAGTCGGCCGCCGACCATCCCTCCGCCCGCACGCCCGCGGCCTCGCGCAGCTTCAGCGCGGCCTCGAGCGCCACCGGCATCAGGTAGCCGCGGCCCACCGCGATCAGCCCGTCGGCGTCCGCGATGGCCGAAGCCGCCGCGTCGGCCGGCGCCGGGTCGGCCAGCACCTCGGCCACGGCATCGGGGAGGCGGACCCAGTCGGCGTCGCCCCACGGCACCTCACCGAGCGCCTCGGCCACCAACGCCATGGCCGCGAACTGGGCGGTCAGGGTCTTCGTGGCGGGCACCGCGCCCTCCTCGCCCGCGCCCAGGTCCACGCCCGCGGAGGCCACTCCCGCCACGGGGCTCAAAGGATCGTTGGTCACGGCCACGGTGCGCGCGCCGGCCACCGAATAGCGGCCGAGCACGTTGGCGATCTCCGGCGTGCGCCCGGACTGGGAGATGCCCACCGCGAGCCAGCCGCGAAGCCGCGGCTGAACGTCGTAGAGCGTCTCCAGGCTGGGCGCGGCCAGCGCCACCGGCGTGCCCGTGGCCGCCTCGATCAGGTAGCGGCCGAAGATCGCGGCGTAGTCCGACGAGCCGCGGGCCACGATCACCACCCCGTCGGGAGCAGGGCCGCGCAGGCCGGCGAGGATCTCTCGCCGCCGCGAAGCCAGCGAGCGCAGCACTTCGGGTTGGGCGGCCATGTCGGCGCGCATGCGGGCGCCCGCGGTGCTCACGATTCGTCCTCCTCGCGGGTCTGGTGGATCTCGATCTCGTAGCGGTCGCCGCGGAACAGCGACGTGGCATAGAAGGCCGGCGCCCCCTCCGCGTCCCGCGCCACGGTGTGGAAGCGCAGACCGGGATCGCCCGGCTCCACGCCGAGCAGCTCCGCCTCCTCGGGCTCGATGGCCACTGCCACCACGCGCTGGCCCGCCTCCCGGAGGCGCACGCCGTAGCGCTGGGCCAACAGGTCGAACAGCGAGCTCGCCGCCAGGTCGGCCTCGTCCACTCCCGGGTAACGGGCCAGCGGCAGGTACACCCGCTCCAGGGCCACGGGCTCTCCGTCGGCCGTGCGCACGCGCTCGATTTCCACCACCTCCGCCGCCTCGGGCACTTCGAGCGAGCGGCACAGGAAGGGCCCGGCCTGGACCACAGCGCGCGATCGCACGGTGGCGCCGGGCTTCATCCCGCGTGCGCGCATGTCCTCGCTGAACGAGCTGAAGGCCATCGCCTGGGCCACGCGCGGCTCGGCCACGAAGGTCCCGCGACCGTGCAGGCGGTACACCGCGCCCTCGGCCACCAGGCGGTCGATCTCGCCGCGCACCGTCATCCGCGCCAGGTCGTAGCGCTCGGCCAGCACCCGCTCCGAGGGCAGCGGCGCGCCCGGCTCGAGCGAGGCCACGAAGGCCTCGAGCACGGCGCGCAGCGACTCGCCCTTGGCTGCGGAGGCCGGAAGGCGACGAGGCAATTCGGAGGTCTCAGCCCGCGACATCGGCGAACCGCCGCGTGATCGCGGCCGGGTCCGTGATCGCCGTGCCCACCACCACCGCCCAGGCGCCCGCCTCGAAGGCGGCGCGCACCGACTCCGGTGAGCCGTAGCGGCCCTCGGCCAGCACCGGGCAGTCGAGTGCCTGCGAGAGCAGTCGCACCAGCTCCAGATCGGGCTCCGCGGGCACCGGCCCGTCCCCGGTGTACCCGGCGAGGGTGGTGGCCACCGCGTGGGCGCCCGCCAGGCGCGCGGCCAGCCCCGACTCGTAGTTGTCCACGTCCGCCAGCACGGGCGGGCCCACGGCACCGGCGGCGGGGATGAACTCGGCCGGGCACATGCCTCCCGGCCGGTCCCGCAGCGTGCCGTCCACGGCCACCACGTCGGCGCCCGCGCGCACGATCTCCTCCACGTCGGTGAGCTCCGGCGTGATGTACACCGCGCTGCCCGCCACCTCGCGCTTGCGCAGGCCGATCACCGGCACGTCCACGGCGTCGCGGATCGCGCCCACGTCCACGGCCCCCTCGGCTCGGATCGCCACGGCGCCGCCCTGCTCCGCCGCGCGGGCCAGGGCCACCATCACGGCGGTGTCCCGCAGCGGGCTCTCGGCCCGCGCCTGCACCGACACCACCACCCCGCCCCGCACAGACTCGAAGACGTCGTCGGTCAAGCGGCGTTCCAGAGGATGCCCGGCTCCGGGCGCAGCGAGCCCGCATGCTCGGCCAGGAACGCGGCCCCGTCCAGCGAGTCGCCCTCGGGGGCGATCACGGACGTGCCCGGACGGCAGTCCGCCACCTCCTGGGTGAAGGGCTCGATCAGCACGGGACCGTTGTCGAACACATGGCCCGCATATGACACCACCGCGCGCTCGTTGGGCGCAAACAGGCGGCCCAGGGCGGCGCAGGCGCTGCGCGCCAGCTCCCGCGCGGCGTGCTCGACGATGGCCAGCGCGCGCTCGTCCCCGGCCCGGGCCACGGCGGCCACGTCGGCGGCGAAGCTGGCCACCGCGCGGTTGGGCGCGGGGGCTCCGTAGATGGCCTGGGGCAGGCCCGGCAGGGGGCCGAAGCGGCTCTCGGCCGCCTCCAGCAGCGCGGCGGAACCATGACGGCCGTCCGCGTGCCGCAGGGCGGAGTCGAGACCGTCGCGCCCGATCGCGAACCCGCTGCCTGCGTCCCCGAGCAGCGAGCCCCAGGCGTCGACCTTCGCGTAGGCGTCCCCGCGGCGGGCGAGCACAACTGTGCCCGTGCCCGCGGCCGCCACGGCGCCGTCGCTCGCGCCGAGCGCGCCGAAGAGCGAGGTGAGACCGTCGCTGGCGATGGCGAGGTCGTCGAGTCCGAGCGCCTCCACGAGGATCGCGTGAACGCGGCGGAGGTCCGCGTCCTCGGCGGCCTCGAAGCCCGACAGGCCGACTCCCATCGGCGGCCTGGGATCGGGCAGCGGCCCGAGCCCGGCCACCGCCGTGAGCAGCGCGGCGGCCACGTCCTCGGGACCTATGTCGAGCCCCAGGCGCCGAACGCCCGGGGCTCTTGATGACCGAGAGCCGCGCTCATCCGTGAGCGCGGCCTTGATCTCGGTCTGACCAGCGTCGACGGCTACCGCCGCCCGGGTCACTTGACTCCGTTTTCCTCGCAGGCCTTGGCGTACGGGCCCTTGCAGATGTCCGCCGCCTTCAGGAAGCCGTCCTTCACCACCGTGCTCTGGATGTTGTCCTTCTTGATGGCGATGGTGGCCAGCAGCTTCGAGGGCACCTGCTTCTTGCCGTTGTCCACCTTCTGCGGTGCCACGCTGGCGTCGGGCGTCTTGCCCTGGGCGATCGGCACGGCCATCTCCGCCGCCGACTCGGCGATCTGGATCAGCGGCTGGTACACGGTCATGAGCTGATCCCCGATGAGGATGCGCTGGATGCCGGCGAGCTCGGCGTCCTGCCCGGTCACGTAGCGTGAGCCGGGGGCGATCCTCGCGCCCTTGAGCGCGGCGATGGCTCCGCCGGCCATGCCGTCATTGGCCACGTAGACCGCGTCGAAGCCGTTGTTGCCGAGGCCCGTGATCGAGCTCTCCATCTCCTGCTGGGCCTTGTCCGGGCTCCAGTCGGGAGTGTCGAAGCTCTTCACGATCTTCGCGCCCTTCTCCTTCAGCACCTTGGTGGCGCCGTCCTTGTAGGGCTTGGCGTTGCTGTCCGTGGGCGCGCCGTTGATCATCACGACGCGCGGGTTCTTGGTCTTCACGGCCTGCATCTGGACGTCGGCCTGCTGCTCTCCGACCTTGAACGGATCGATCGACACGTAGTAGTCGATGTCCGCGTCGGGGATCAGGCGCCCGTAGGCGATCACCTTCACGTCCGACTGCTTGGCCCGGGCCACGATCGCGCCGGCTGACTTCACGTCCACCGCGCTGATGACGATGACCTTGGCGCCCTTGGTGATGGCCGCCTCGGCCTGCTGCTGCTGCTTGGCCGGGTCCTGGTTGGCGTTCGCGTAGATCACCTCGCAGTCCGGGCAGAGCTCCTTGACATGGCGCTCGAAGTTCGGCTTGTCCTGCTCCTCGTAGCGAGTGGTCTTCGTCTCGGGCAGGAGCAGCGCGATCTTGCCGCCGCCTCCACCACCACCGCTGCTGTTGTTGTCGTCCCCGCACGCGGCGAGCCCGAGCGCTGCCAGGGTCACGGCCACTATCGCCAGAAGCTTTCCTCGAACCGCCATCGCGTGGTCCCTCCTCGTCCTCGGTTATGGCGGCGCGGACGCTACCACACTGGTCTAGACCAGTTGGCTTGAGCGCGCGTTAAGGGCGGACTCAACCGGGCGAGGTCTGGGGCTCCCAGCGGAAGAAGCGGACGGCCACCACCAGCCCGGCCACGAGCCAGGCCCCCATCACGGCCAGGTTCCCTACGGCCAGCCCGGTGCCGCCGCCGGTGACCAGCGTTCGCTGCAGGCCGTCGGCGAGATGGAAGAGCGGGAACACCCGCCCCAGGTCCTCGAGCCAGTTGGGCAGCTGCTCCACGGGAACGAACACGCCCGAGAAGAACGAGAGCATCACGGCCGCAAAGGGCGCGATCGCCGCGGCCGAGTCCTCGTTCGGCGTCGCCGCCGTCAGCGCGATGCCGAGCACCGCCAGCGTGCCGGTGCCGAGCGCCACGTATCCCACGAGCCCCACGAGGCCCTCGCCCGGGATGGCCACGTTGAACGCGAGGTTCCCGATGGCGAGGAGGGCGACCGTGACCACCGTGACCTGGGCCACGCAGCGCAGGAGCTCGGCGGTGATGAAGGTCCACGCCGGCATCGGGGTCCCGCGCATCCGCTTGAGCTGCCCGCTCTCCCGCTTGGCCGTGATGCCTATGACCATCGACGTGAAGGCGGCCATCATGATCGCGTAGGCGAGGATGCCGGCGGTGAAGTAGGCGTGGGCCGAGATCGTGCCGCCGCTGAACTTCGTGGTGTCGGAGCCGCCGGTGAAGATCGATGAGAAGAGCACCAGCAGGATCACCGGGAAGAGCACCGAGAACACGAGCACGCGCGGGTTCCGTACGGTGCCCAGCACGGAGTAGCGCGCCTGCTTTAGGACGATGGCGGCGTCAGACACGGGCCACCGCCCCGGCGGTCAGCTCGAGGAAGGCGTCCTCCAGGCTCGGCCTTCGCACCTCGAGCGCCTCGAGCCGAACGCCCTCCTGCTCCGCCCAGTCCAGCAGCCGGTGAAGCACAGCCTGCGGGTCTCCGGTGCGCAGGACCAGGTCATTCCCCTCGGCCTCAGGCTCCACACCGGTCACGGCGCCCACATCTGCGGGACTCGTGCCGGGCGGTAGGCGGAAGCGCACCACGCTGCCGCTGCTCGCCAGTTGGTCGGGCAGGCCGGTGGCCACGATCTCGCCATTGCTGAGAATCGCCACCCGGTCCGAGAGGTGCTGGGCCTCGTCCATGTAGTGGGTGGTGAGGAAGATCGTCTTTCCGAGCGCCTTGAGGCCCTCGATCATGTTCCACGCGTCGCGCCGGGCGGCCGGATCGAAGCCCGTGGTGGGCTCGTCCAGGAACACCAGGTCCGGGTCCCCGATCAGGGCCACGCCCACGTCCAGGCGCCGGCGCTGCCCGCCGGACAGGGTGCTCGTACGGGCATGGCGCTTCTCGGCGAGCCCGACCAGGTCCACCGTCTCGTCCACCCCCCGAGGGGAGGGAAAGAAGGCGGCGTAGAGGTCGAGCGTCTCGCTCACCGTGAGCATCGGGTTGGGCTCGGACTCCTGAAGGACCAGCCCGATACGTGCGCGCCATGCGCGGGTCGGGCGGCCCGGGTCCACGCCCAGCACCGAGACCTCGCCCGCAGTGCGCTCGCGGTAGCCCTCGAGGATCTCGATCGTTGTGGTCTTCCCGGCGCCGTTGGTGCCCAGGAAGCCGAACACCTCCCCAGCCGCCACCTCGAAGTCGATCCCCCGAACGGCCTCGTGCGGGCCGTAGGCCTTGCGCAGGCCCTTCACCGAGATTGCGGGCTCGCTCACAGCGATTCCGAGACTAGCTACGCCCTTTCGACCAGCCGGCGGGCCAGGTAATCGTCCTTGCCCTGCACCCCCGGGGGACAGAAGAAGTAGCCCCCGCCGAAGGCCACCATGTACTCGTCGAGGTCCTGGCCGTGGGTGCGCCGCTTGATGGTGGCGAACTGCTTCTCGAGGTCGCGGCAGAAGGCCATGAAGAGCGCGCCGGAGTCGAGCAGGCCGTAGTCGTCGAAGCCGTTGTTGAACACGAACGGGCGACGCAGGATCCGGTGCTTCTCGTCCCCCGGGCGGCGCGGGTTGGCCATGCGGATGTGGGCGTCGCGCGGCGTGTGCGAGTCGAGCGTCGGAGTCTCCTCCTCCTTCTTCCCGCCCAGCGGCGCGCCGCTGACCTTGTCGCGGCCGATCGAGTTGTCCTGCGCCGTGCGCGAGAGCCGGTCCCAGCGCTCGATCTTCAGCCTGATCAGGCGCACCGCGAGGTACGAGCCGCCGCGCGCCCAGGGCGGCGCCTCGGCGCCGGTGAAGATCAGCTCCTCGCGGTCGATGCCGATGTTCTGCGAGCCGTCGGGGAAGCCGAGCAGGCCACGGGCGTCGGCCACGCCGGGGCGCTTCCGGGTGGAGGGCTTGTCCTCGGCGAAGCGCTGAAAGCCGGCCTGGGCCCAGCGGCCCTCGAGGCGGCCCTTCGTGCGGCGCATCACGTCGCGCACGGCGTGGTGGGTGATCATCGCGTGGTCCGACTGCACCAGAAGCAGGAGGTCGCCGTGACAGCGCCCCGGGTCGAGGTTGTCGCCGGGGAACGAGGGCATCCGGCTCAGCGCCGCGGGCGCGCGGTCGCGGAGGCCGAAGCGCTCGTCGAACAGCGACGCCCCGAGCGCCATCGTGATCGTGAGCCGGCCGTCGTCGCGATCGTCGAACCCCAGCTCGCCCGTGTCCGACGGCGGCAGCGCCTCGTTCGATATCGGGTCGAGGCGGTCGGGCCGCCCCTGCGTGAGCTCGGCGATCCGCTCGGTGAGGTCGCCGAAGAGACCCTGGAGGTCGTCGGTAACCACGTCGTACGCGGCCACCATCCCGTAGGGCGTGCGCGGGGTGACGATGCCGGCCTGGCGGGGGCCGGACCAGGGGACGAGCTCCGAGGCGCCGGCGTCGTCGCCGTCGAGCAGCCTCGAGGCGCCGAAAGCGCCAGCGGCGACAGCGGCGCCCCCCGCCGCGCCCTGGACGAAACGCCTGCGGGAGACGCCGCTCACGCCACCGCCACTACTTGGACTGGACGCCGAGCGTCCCCTGCACCCGGGCCAGCGGCTCGGCCAGCGCCTCGATGGTCTGCTTCACCGCCCGCTGCTGGGCCGAGGAGAGCTCGTTGTAGGGCGGGTACGCGTTGCCCTTGCGGAGCTTGCCCACCTCGTCGAAGGCGGCCGTGAAGGCGTCGTCGATCTCGTCCTCGAGTCCGGCGTCCTTGGCCGCGACCAGCGGAGCGAGGGCGTTGAAGAACTCCCGCGAACCCTCGAGGTTGGCCACGAAGGTGGGCAGGTCGAGCTTGGAGTAGCGCTCCTCCTCGCCGGTGATCTTGGACTCCTCGATCTCGTCCACGAGCTCGGCGGTGCCGGGGATCACCACCTCGGGGGTCACTTTGGCGTCCTCCATGCGGCGCTCCAGGGTCCTCGTGTCCCGCACCAATCCCGCCGCCTGCGCGCGCGTGCGGGCGGTGATGCGGCCGTCCTTCCAGAGCGCTCGCTCGATGGGGTGGAAGCCGGTCCAGCCCGGATCCTGGGCCTTCTTGGGGAAGTCGTCCTCGCGCGCGTCGATCTTGCCGTCGAGCTCGGGGAAGAGCTTCACGAGCGGCTCGATGCGCTCGTAGTAGGGGCGCCCGGCGGCGTAGGCCTGCCTGGCCCGGGGCACCGAGCCGGCGTCCACGGCCGCCTGGAGGGCGGTGGCGGCGGTCACGAGGCCGGCGGTCTGGCGGCGAGCGTAGGCGGTGATCTGAGTCATCGCGCCGTCCATGGCCTCGGCGCTGGTGGCGTTGGTGTCCACTGTGACCGAGCCGGTGCTGCTGCCCGTTCCGGTCCCGCCGGTGTTCGTCCCTCCGGTGCTGGACCCCTCGATCACGACGCCCGAGTCGTCCTCGCCGCAGGAGGCCACGACCGTCGCGGCGCCGCCACCGATGACCGCAGCCGCCACCACCGCCATCCACTGCCTGCCAGCCATCCGACCTCCGGGAGAGTTAGGGACACCTAAAAGAGTTAGGGAACCCTAACAAGGGAGGCCGCGGCGTGCACAGCCGGAGGGTGTGGCGCTTTTTGCATGACATACGTGCATCAGGAGCCAAACCCCCCGGGCGGATCACCCCCTTCCCCACCCAGCGCGATCGGCGGATACTCAACGCACCATGTCGCAGCAGAACGCGGACACGGTCCGGCGGTTGTGGGACAGCTGGAAACGTCGCGGGGTCGTAGACGCGTCCCTGTTCGACCCGGATGTCATCTACGAGGACGCCAACCTCCCGGACCACGCCGGCGAGACGTACCACGGACCCGAGGGAGTGGCCCGCGCCACGGAGAGATGGCTCGAGCCGTTCGAGTCGCTGGAGATCGACCTTGAGCGCGTCGCCGGAACGGGCGACCGGCTCGTGTCCATCCATCACGTGCGCATGAAGGCCCGGCACACCGGCATCGAGATGGAGGGCCCCCTCGCGTACCTCTACACCTTCCGCGACGGAAGGATCGTGCACTTCCGCTCCTACATGGACCCCGGCGAAGCGCTCGAACTCGCCGGACTGGCGGGCTAGGCCTACAGCTCGCGCTCGAGCAGCTTCGCCGCCGCGGAGGCGGGATCGATGCGGCGGGCCACCACCTCGTCGAGCAGCTCCTGGACCGACTCGTCCTCGCGCACCTGCTCCTCCAGCCTGCGCCGCAGGCGCCCGGCGGCCAGGGCCATCACCTCGTTCATGAGGTTGCGGCGGCGGCGCTCGTCAAGTGTCCCCTGCTCAGAGATGTAGGCGCGGTGCTCGGCGATCTTCTCGGCCAGCTCCACCACCCCCTCGTTGCGCGAGGCCTCGGTCTTCAGGATCGGCACCCGCCAACCCTTCTGCGGGGCGAGCGAGAGCACGCCGCGGATCTCGCGCACCATCGTGTCGGTGAGCGGGTGGTCCGACTTGTTGATCGCGATCACGTCGGGGATCTCCATCACGCCGGCCTTGAGCGCCTGGATGGAGTCGCCGCTGCCGGGCATGAGCACCAGCACCACGGTGTCGGCGTGATCGATGATGTCCACCTCGGCCTGGCCCACGCCCACGGTCTCGAGGAACACGTCGTCCTTGCCCGACGCGTCCATCAGGAGCGCCGTCTGCAGGGCGGCCTCGGACAGCCCGCCGAGCGACCCGCGGCTGGCCATAGAGCGGATGAACACGCCCGGGTCCAGGAAGTGGTCGGCCAGGCGGATCCGGTCGCCGAGCAGGGCGCCGTGCGTGAAGGGCGAGCTGGGGTCGATCGAGAGCACCGCCACCTGGCGATCCTGGCCGCGGGCGTGCTCCACCAGGCGCCCGATCAGCGTTGACTTGCCCACCCCCGGCGGTCCGGTGAATCCGACGATGGCCGCGCCGCCGGTCTTCGGGTACACCTCGCGCACGAGCGCCCAGCCCTCGGGGTCGTCGTTCTCCACCAATGAGATCGCGCGGGCGAGGGCGCGCTTGTCACCGGCGAGCAGGCGCTCGGTGAGCTCGGCGGCTGTGCGGCCTGTGGCGGGCATGGGCGGGCAATCCTACGGACGGCGGGGGACCCGCCGGGCTACTCGTACGCCAGCGCCCGCAGCACGTCGAGCCGGGCCGCGCGCCGCGCCGGGCCGATGGCGGCCAGCATTCCGGCCAGCGCGGCCGCGATCAGCAGGATGATCAGCGTGCCGACGGGGTAGGCCAGCTGGAAGCCCTCGTCGGCGAGCGGCACCGTGAGGAGCGCCGCGAAGATCACGCCCAGGATCATCCCCAGCACGGCCCCGATCAGCGCGGTGATCACCGACTCGTAGCGGATCATCCGCCGCACCTGGCGCCGGGACATGCCCACCGCGCGCAGCATGCCGAGCTCGCGCGTGCGCTCGTGGATCGAGAGGGCCAGCGTGTTCACGATCCCGAACAGGGCCACGATCACGGCCAGTGACAGGAGCGCGTAGATCAACCCCACGAGCTGGTTCACCTGCTTCTCCTGGTTGTCCTTCAGCTGCTGCTGGTTCAGCACGTCGACCGTGGGATAGCGCTTCTCGATGATGGCCTCCATCTGCTTCTGCACGCGGTCCACGTCCGCGCCCGGCCGCACCTTGAAGAGGGCCAGCGACGGCGCCGTGCGCGCGTAGTCGCGACGGAGCGAGTCGGTGTTCACCAGCAGGTTGCCGAGCAGGTCGGCGTTGTCCTTCACCGTGCCCACCACCCGGTAGCGCACGATGCGCTCCAGCGGCGTGCGCACCGCCAGGTCGTCGCCGACATTGAGGTTGTTGCTCTTCGCCCAGGCGTCGTCGATGATCGCCTCGCTGTCGTTGAGCGCTCGCAGGTCGGACTCGGAGCCCTTCTTGAAGTCGAGGTCCAGCACCGAGGTGACCGTGCGCGGGTCGGCGCCCGACACGCGCACGTCACCGCTGATCGGCGCGGCGATCTTCGCGCTGGCGAAGCTCAGTGCGGAGCCCGTCTGGACACCGGGCAGCCGCTCCGCGTCCGTGACCGACTTGGCCGGAATGGTCGAGAAGCCGTCGATGTTCTGGAGGATCAGGTCGCCCTGGAAGTTGCGATCCACGGCGGCGGACACGGACTTGCTGATCCCGGCGGCGAACACGCTCACGAACACCACGAGCGCCAGCCCGATCATCAGTGCCGCGGCGGTCACCGCGGTCCGGCCCGGCTTGCGGATCGTGTTCTCCCGGGCGAGCCGTCCGGTGATCCCGAACACGGCCTCGATCGGACGGCCGATCACCGAGGCGATCGGGCGCACGAGGCGCGGGCTGAACAGCGAGGTGCCCAGCAGCACGGCTACCGCTCCCAGGCCGATCAGCGCGGCGGCGTTGCCCGAGCTCTCGAGGTTGCCGAACACGCCGATGCCCGTGAGCACGAACCCGATCAGGATGACGAGCAGGGCCGCCGCCGTGACCACGCGTCCCTGACGGCGCACGCCGGACTGCTCGGCGTCCTGGAGCGCGGCCATCGGCGTGACGCGCGTGGCCCGAAGCGCGGGGGCCAGGGCGGCAACGAGCGTCACGACCATGCCGATGAGCAGCGACACGATGATCGTCCGCGCGAGGATCACGGTGCCGGTGTTCGGCAGGTCGATCCCGAAGCTCTTGAAGAGGGCGTTGATGCCCTTGGCCAGACCGAGGCCGCCGGCCAGACCGAGCGCGGACCCGAGCGCGGCGAGCACGAAGGCCTCCAGCACCACCGACCCCAGCACCTGCCCGCGCGAGGCACCGAGCGTTCGCAGCAGGCCGAACTCGCGGGTGCGCTGGGCCACGGTGATCGAGAACGTGTTGAAGATCAGGAACGCGCCCACGAAGAGCGACACGCCCGCGAACACCAGCAGCACGATCTTCAGGAACTTGAGCTGGTCCGCTATGTCGTCCGACTGGCGCTTGGCCGATTGCTGGCCCGTCTCCACCTGCACGGTCGGCGGCATCACCCGCGCGATCCGCGTGCGAAGCTCGGTCGGGGTGACGCCCTTGGACGCGGCCACCGAGATCTGGTCGAACTTGCCCTCCTTGTCGGTGATGCGCTGCGCCTCGGGCAGGGTCAGCTGCGCGATCCCCGCACCCCCGAACGACGTGTCGCCGAGCTTCGTGAGCCCGGTGATCCTGTAGCGCGTGACCTTCTCCTCGCCGGCGATGTTGAGGGTGTCCCCCACGCCGAGGTTGCCGCGGTCGGCGGTCTGCGTGTCGAGCGAGGCCTCGGTGGCGTCCTTCGGTGGCGAGCCCTTCACGTAGTTCAGCGACTCGAAGCGCTTCGGCTGCGTTGAGGAGATGAAGTTAGGGGCGAACTGGTTCCCGATCGGGTCGCCCTTGTCGTCCACGAAGCGCCCCAGCGAGAAAATCGAGCCGGTGGCCTCGTCCACGCCGTCCACCCTGCGCACTCGGTTGAGCAGCGAGGCCGGGAACGCGGGCTGGCCGGTGTCGTCCTGCTGGATGTCCGTCTTCGCCGTGATCGCGACATCCGTGCCCTTCAGCGACTCGCTGAAGATCTGGTCGAACGAGTGGTTGATCGTGTCCGTGAGGACGTAGGTGCCCGCCACCAGAGCGACGCCGAGGAAGATCGCCAGCCAGGTGGTGAAGGCCCGCAGCTTGCGCGCGGCCAGCCCTCGAAGCGCGACCTTGGTCATGGCCTACGGAGCGAGGCGGGACGGGACGGCATCAGGCCACGCTCTTCATCAGCTCGATCACCTCGGCGGCGCTGCCCGCCGCCGCGTCGTGCACCAGGCGCCCGTCCCGCAGCACCACCAGCCGGTCCGCGTAGGAGGCGGCCTCGGGATCGTGGGTGACCATCACCACCGTCTGCCCGAACTCGTCCACCGACTGGCGGAGCAGCCGCAGCACCTCCTCGCTCGCGCGCGAGTCGAGGTTTCCGGTGGGCTCGTCCGCGAACACCACGGCCGGCTTGGACACGAGCGCGCGCGCCACGGCCACGCGCTGCTGCTGGCCGCCCGAGAGCTCCGAGGGGCGGTGCGTGGTGCGGTCGGCCAGGCCGATCGTGTCGATCAGGCGCTCGAGCCATTCGGCCTCGGGCTTGCGACCCGCGATCGAGAGCGGAAGCACGATGTTCTCCTCGGCCGTGAGCACGGGGATGAGGTTGAAGAACTGGAAGATGAAGCCGAGCTTGTCGCGGCGAAGCTTGGTGAGGTCGCCGTCGTCGAGCCCGGTGATCTCGGTGCCCGCGAGCTCGACGGTGCCGGAGGTCGGACGGTCGAGGCCGGCGAGGATGTGCATGAGCGTCGACTTGCCCGAGCCCGACGGTCCCATGATCGCGCTGAAGCGGCCCTCCTCGAAGGAAACGCTCACCCCGTCGAGGGCGTCGACCGCGGCCGCTCCCTCGCCGTAGCGGCGGTGCAGGTCGTGTGCGCTGACGATGTCGGCCATTATTGGCACTCTGCCATAGCCGAATGGGGGAGGCAGTACGGATAACCGGCCTATGGCCTGCCTATGATCCGGGCCTCATGCGCTCCGCCCCATACGGCGCATGGCAGTCACCCGTTTCGGCTGCCATGGCCGCAGCCGCTGGTGTACGCCTTTCGGAGCCGTGGCTCGGCACCGGCGGATCGATCTGGTGGCTCGAGCGACGGCCCAGCAACGGCGGGCACACGACGCTCGTGCGGGACGGCGAGGACGTGACCGCGCCGGAGATCAACGTGCGCACGCGCGTGCACGAGTACGGCGGCGGCGCGTGGCTGCTCCACGACGACACCGCGTTCTTCTCCGAGTACTCCGACCAGCGCCTTTACCGGCTGGACCCCGGCTCGGCGCCGCGCGCGATCACGCCCGAGCCGCCGACGCCCTCGTCCATCCGCTACGCCGACGGGCGCGCCACACCCGATGGCGAGCTGATCGTGTGCGTCCGTGAGACGCACGGCGACGGCGAGCCGGTGAACGACCTGGTGGCCGTCCCGGCGGACGGGAGCTCCGAGCCGCGCGTGCTCTCCTCCGGGCGCGACTTCTACGCCTACCCCCGCCCCAGCCCCGACGGCACCCAGGTGTGCTGGACCTGCTGGGACCACCCCAACATGCCGTGGGACGGCACCGAGCTGTGGGTGGCCCCGCTCGACGACCCAGCGTCCGCGCGCCAAGTTGCCGGCGGCCCGGGCGAGTCCATCTGGCAGCCCTCCTGGTGTCCCGACGGCCAGCTCCACTGGGTGTCCGACGGCGACGGCTGGTGGAACATCTATCGGGAGGGCGAGCAGGTCACGGACGAACAGGCCGAGCTCGGCTATCCGCAGTGGCTGCTCGGCGGGTCGACATATGACTTCCTGCCCGACGGTTCGATCGTGTGCGTGCGCGTGCAGGGCGCGGTGGAGCGCCTCGGCGTGCTCCATCCCGGTGAGTCGAAGCTGGAGGATCTCGGCCTCCCCTACGACGCCGTTGGCTACCCCTACGTGAAGTCCCAGGGCGACCGCGTGGTGCTGGTGGCCGCGGGGCCGACCGAGGAGGAGGCCGTGGTGTCCTGGAGCGCGGGCGAGGGGTCCCGGGTGGTGAGGCAGTCGGCCACCGAGCCGCTGGACCCGGCCTGGGCGCCGGTGCCGCGAATGCTCGAGTACGAGAGCGCGGGCGGCCGCACCTCACACGCGCTCTGGTACCCGCCCACCAATCCCGACTTCGAGGGTCCGGACGGCGAGCTCCCGCCCGTGATCGTCCAGGTCCACGGCGGGCCGACGTCGCACGTCACGCCGATGCTCGACCTGGAGATCGTGTTCTGGACAAGCCGCGGCATCGGCGTGGTGGACGTGAACTACGGCGGGAGCTCGGGCTACGGCCGGGCCTACCGCGAGTCCCTCAACGGCCAGTGGGGCGTGGTGGACGTGGAGGACTGCGTGGCCGCCGCTCTGCACCTCGCAGCCGAGGGCGAGGCCGACGGCAACCGCCTGGCCATCCACGGCGGCAGCGCGGGCGGCTACACCACCCTCTGCGCGCTGGCCTTCGGGGACGACTTCGCCGCCGGCGCGAGCTACTACGGCGTGGCCGACGCGGAGACGATGGCCGCCGACACGCACAAGTTCGAGTCGCGCTACCTCGACGCTCTCTTCGGCCCCTACCCCGAGACCCAGGCTCTCTGGCGTGAGCGCTCGCCGATCCATTACGCCGACCAGATCAACGCCCCGGTGATCCTCTTCCAGGGCCTCGAGGACGAGGTGGTGCCGCCGTCTCAGAGCGAGGACATGGTGGCCGCCCTCGCCGCCCGTGGTGTGCCGCACGCCTACCTCGCCTTCGAGGACGAGCAGCACGGATTCCGTAAGGCGGCGACGATGGAGCGCTGCCTCGAGTCCGAGCTCTCGTTCTTCGCGCAGGTCTTCGGCTTCGAGCCGGCCGACGACCTGGATCCCGTCGACATCGCCTAGCCCCGTGGGCGGGGATCCTCGCGTCGACGCCTACATCGCCGCCCTTACCGAGTGGCAGCAGGACGTCTGCCGTGAGGTTCGCGCGCTGGTGCACGGCGCCGACCCCGAGGTGACCGAGACGATCAAGCGCACGCGGCAGCCGTACTTCGTGCTGGATGGAAACGTGTGCGCGCTGCTGGCCACCAAGGACCACGTGAACGTGTTCCTCTACGACGGCGCGATCGTGCCCGACCCCGACGGGATCATCACCGCCGGCCACGACAACAAGACGGCCCGCACCATGGCCGTCTACGAGGGCGAGACGATCAACGCCAAGGCCTTCACGACCATGATCCGCCAGATCATCGCCAACAACCGCGCGGGTGGGTGGCGGAAGCTCAAGGCCGAGGGCCGGGAATAGGCAGCCTTCCGGCCCTGTGGTTGCTGTGCAACCAAAAGTCAGGAAGGCTCGGGCCAGATGGTGTGGATACCCGCACCATCGCTGGCCGGTGTCCCCCATGGGACGGACGCCCGCTGCGCGGCAATCTCGGCGGCATGGATACGCGACTCACCTACGAGGCCGTGGAGGCCATGGTGGCCGAGGCGCGCAGGAGTGCCGAAGAACGGCGCCGGCCCCCGGGTCAGCTACCCCCGGGACCCAGGCCCGCACGTTTCCGCCGCCACCCGACATGGACGCCCCGCCGGGCGGGGCTCTCGCGATGAGTTTCTGGCGGCGTGTGCTCCGCGGCAGCGGCTCCCGCTCGCGCCGGCGCGCGCCACGGATCAGCGCATCCGTGGCCATGGCGTACTAGCGGCGCAGGGGAATCTCCGCGCGTACGACCGTGCCGTCGCCCTCGGGGCTCCGCAGCGTCAGCCGCCCCCCGAAAGCCTCCACCCGGTCGGCCAGGCCACGTAGTCCCGTGCCGATGCGGCCCTCGGCGCCGCCGCGGCCGTCGTCCTCCACCTCGACCACCATGAGGTCGTCGTCGGAGGTGACGCGCACCCGCGCCACGGAGGCCCGGGAGTGCCGGGCCACGTTGGTCAGCGCCTCGGCCACCACGTAGTAGGCCGCGGCCTCCACGTTCTCGGGAAGTCTCGCGCCGGTGCACGTCTCCAGCTCGACGCAGACCGGCGAGCGGCCGGCCAGCCCCTCCAGGGCCGCGCTCAGCCCATGGTCGCTGAGCACCGCCGGGTGGATGCCACGGGCCAGCTCACGCAGCTCCTCCAGGGCGGCGGCCAGCTCCTCCCGGCCCTCCTCGAGCAACTGGCGCGCCTCGTCGGGATCTGACCCGATCATGTTCTGCGCCGCGGCCAGGTGCAGAGCCAGGGCCACGAGCCGCTGCTGAGCGCCGTCGTGGAGATTGCGCTCCAGGCGGCGGCGCTCCGCGTCGCCCGCCTCCACCAGCCGCGCGCGTGAGGCGGCGAGCTGCTCCCGCGCCTCGGTACTGGACAGGGCGTCGGCCACGAGCTCGGCGAAGGCCGTGAGCTTGCCCTCGGCTCCCTCGGGGAAGTCGTGTGCCGTGCCGCTCGAAGCGATGATCGCGCCCCAGAGCCGGTTGGCCACGGTGACCGGCCCGGCCACCGACGACACGATCCCGACCCGGATGAGCCGCTGGGGCAGGCGCCCGGGCATGCCGTTGTAGTCATCGACCCGGCCCGGACCGCCCGTTCGCCACACCTGGACCAGGGCGCTGTCGCCGTCCAGCGGCACCACCGTGCCCGCGGGCACCACCGGCGCGCCGCTGGCCGACCATGCGCCCACCACGTCGCCGGCGTCCGCGTCGTTGAACCGGACGAGGTTCGTGCTGCCCACTCCGAGCACCCCGCCCACCTCGCGGCACACCCCGGCGAACACGTACGCCGGATCCGCGTCGCCCGCGACCATCGTGGCCACGCGCCGAAGAGCCGCCTGCTCCTCGGCGAGCGCCCGCAGCTTGACGAGAGCTGTGCTCTCCCCGCCCATCAGGACCTCAGGAACTTGAGCACGGCGAGCACGCGCCGGTGGTCCTCGGGCGCGGGCGGAAGCCCGAGCTTTCCGAAGATGCTGGTCACGTGCTTCTCCACCGCTCGCTCGGTGACCACGAGCTGCTCGGATATCGCGTGATTGGAGCGGCCCTCGGCCATCAGCTCGAGCACCTCGCGTTCCCGGGGGGTGATGTGCTCCAGCGGGTCGTCGCGGCGGGCGCGGCCGAGCAGCTGGGAGACCACCTCCGGGTCCAGAGCGGAACCGCCGGCGGCCACCCGCTTCACCGCGTCCACGAACACCTCCACGTCGGCCACGCGGTCCTTCAGCAGGTACCCGACGCCGCCCGCGGAGTCCCCCACCAGCTCCAGCGCGTAGCCCTCCTCCACATACTGGGAGAGCACCAGCACCGAGGTGTCCGGGTGGCTGGCCCGGATCTCGAGGGCGGCGCGCAGGCCGTCGTCGGTATGAGTGGGCGGCATGCGGATGTCCACGACGGCCACGTCGGGCCTGTGGGCGCCGACCTTGCGCAGCAGGTCGTCCGCGTCGCCGGCCTGCGCCACCACCTCGAAGTCGGCGGACTCGTCGAGCAGCCGGACGATGCCCTCGCGCAGGAGCACCGAGTCGTCGGCCACCACCACCCGAAGGGGACCGTTGTTCAGCACGGTATGTCCGCCCTCACGACGGTGCCGCCGCGGCGGCCGTCCATCACCTCGAGCCGGCCGCCCACGGCGTACAGCCGGTCGGCCAGGCCGTTGAGCCCGGACCCCAGGGAGGGGTCGGCGCCGCCCACCCCGTCATCGGTGACCTCCACAAGCACGTGACCATCGTCGCGCACGGCGCGCACGAGCGCCCTCGTGGCCGACGAGTACTTGGCCACGTTGGTCAGGGCCTCGGCCACCACGAAGTAGGCCGCGAGCTCCACCGCCTCGGGCAACCGCTCCTCGGGAGCGGCCTCCACCTCGACCGGAACGGGGGAACGTCCTGCCAGCGCCTCCAGCGCCGCGCCGAGGCCGCGGTCGCTCAACACGGCCGGATGGATCCCCCGCGCCAGCTCGCGCAGTTCCTCGAGCGCGGAGTCGAGCTCGCGGGCCGCGTCCGCCAAGAGCCGGTCCGCGTCCTCCGGGTCCCCGAGACGGCCGCGGGCCAGGCGCAGCTTCAGCGCCATCGACACCAGCCGCTGCTGCGCCCCGTCGTGCAGGTTGCGCTCGAGCCGGCGGCGCTCTTCCAGCGCGGCCACCACCCCCCGGCGGCGCTGCTCGCTGAGCTCCTCGATCTTCGCCCGCAACTCGGCGCTCAGGCGCTCGTTCTCCAGCGTCATGCTGGCCGCCGCCCCCACGGCGGCGATCAGCTCGCGCTCGTCGTCCAGGGAGGCGTCGTGCACGATGGCCGCCACCGGCGAGCCGTGGTCCTCCACGATGGTGGCCACACGGTCCGAGCCGGCATCCGGTAGCTCCATCGGGTGCCCGGAGGCGCTCACGTACTCCTCCCGGGCGGGAATCCAATACGCGAGGGTCAGGCCGGGATCGCCGAGCGCGTCGGCCAGCGCGTCGCGCAGCCCACGCCGCCGGTCGGAGCCCTCGGACAGGCGGGCCACCAGCTCCGACACCGCGCCCGCGCGGGTCAACCGCATTCGCAGAAGGCCGCCGAGGAAGGCGAACGGGACCATCATCAGGCTCACGAGGCCGGCCACGTCGATGGCCGTCTCCACGGTCTTGGGCATGGGCGTCACGTCGCCGATCAGCGACAGCAGGAGCAGCGTGGCGAGCACCGCCGCCGCGCCGTACACCGGCACGAGCACCTGCCGCTGGGTGCGCGAGCTGCGTACCCAGCGCCGCCGGAGCGCGAACAGGACTCCCAATATCGCCGCGATGGCCAGCAGCGACTGGATCGAGAGCAGGGTGTCCGCCACCGACTGGTTGTCGAAGGCGAGCAGCGGATTGCTCGCCCAGTCGTCCCGGGTGGAGTCGTAGAACAGGATGATCGTCCACCACAGCACCGTGGTGATGAAGTAGCCCGTGGCCGCCACGACCCGGGCGAAGCGGTCCTCCAACCGTCCGGTGGGGAAGGCCATGAGCATGTGGAACAGGAGTGCGAAGGGCAGGGAGTTCAGGAGGTAGCCGACGATGAAGACGGCGGAGTGGCGATCCACGCTCAGGCCCGACACGCACCAGGTGAAGCCGACGGCGGCCATGAGCGCGCCGAAGTTGTTCTCGGGACGGCGGTACCAGGCGAACAGGCCGGTGCCGATGAACGACCAGCCGATGAGCGGCCCGAACACGGCGGTGAGCGCCGGGTCGTTGATGTCGTCGGGCGCCGAGAGCGCCAGCACCAGCGGGACCGCGCCCGCGATGAAGCCCGCGACGCCCAGGGCCCAGAGGGCCCGGCGAAGCCCAATCACGCGATGACCGCCTCCAGGGCATCGCCGGAGAGCTCGGACTTGGGGATGAAGCCTCTGGCCGCGCTCCCCTCCACCATCGCCCGGAGGTCCTCCCGGGCACGGCTGGACACCAGCACGATCGCTCCCCGGGTGCCCGCGGCGGCCAGCCGGGTGGCCACCTGGAACCCGTCCATGTCCGGAAGCTGGATGTCCAGCAGCACCACGTCGGGGTCCAGCTCGGCCACCACCGCGAGCCCCGACTGGCCGTTCTCGGCCTCCCCCACCACCTCGTAGCCCTCCGCGTCGAGGAGCATCCGGGCGCTCGCCCGGAAGCCCGGGTGATCGTCCACGATGACGACGGTCGTTGCCATGAAAAACGATTCTCGCTGCTCGGGGGCCCGCCGCCAATACGGATACCCGCACCTATGATCTGGCACTCGTATGGAGGGCGCCACGGAGCCAATCGCCGCGCCACCAGCGGAGCTGCCCGCGGAGCTTCGCGGAGCGCCGCTGCCGCTGCAAGGGGGACCGCTTGCGCTGGTGCGCTTCATGCGCCGCAACGGGATGCTGAACCTGAAGTACGGGCGGCTGCTGGTGCGGCTCGCGCGGAAGCGGCTGCAGCTCGGGCGCCGGCTGCGCGTGGACGGCCTGGCCTTCATCGGCCCGGGCTGCACCCTCGAGGTGTCCACGCGCGCGAAGCTCGAGCTTGGCCGCTGGTCCTGGATCGGCCACGGGTGCAAGCTGCGCGCCCACGAGGGGACGATCTCGATCGGGGCCAAGACCGTGATGGGCCAGGAGTGCACGATCTCCTCGTTCCAGCACGTGTCGATCGGCCGCGAGTGCGTGATCGCCGACCGCGTGATGATGATCGACTTCGACCACGGGATGGTCGAGGTGGACCGGCCGATCCGGCTCCAGGGGATCTACAAGCGCGACGTGCGCGTGGGCCACAACGTGTGGATCGGTTACGGCGCCTGCATCCTGCGCGGCGTGACGGTGGGCGACAACGCCGTGATCGGCACCAACGCGGTGGTGACCCACGACGTTCCGGCGAACGCCGTTGTGGGCGGCGTGCCCGCGCGGCTCATCCGCATGCGCGAGGCGCCGAGCCGGATGCGCTTCAGCTGAGCGCGGCCCTAGCCGTGCCAGGGCCAGCCGTGGTGTCCACGGTCCGGCCCGGAGATGCAGTTGCGCCGCCACGGATCGGGCGGGAAGGGCAGGTCGGCCGCGATGGCCGTCTCCACGTAGTCGTTCTCGAGCTTGTCGTGGGAGGCCGGTGCCAGCTTGGCCTCCGTGGCCCTGAGCGTCGCGCGCGGGGCGTCCGGAGTCACCCACGGAGCCAGGGCCAGGAACTCGCGCTTCGGTCCGGCGTACGGGGCGAGTGAGGCCGGGTCGCTCTCGGGCGCCGCGGGCATCAGGCGCGAGTCGCCCACGTAGTTGCAGCCCCGTCCGCGCAGGCCACGCTGGGTGATGGCCGTCTGACCGTCGAACACCAGGTCGCCGAGATGCCCGACCAGGTGCGGGGTCACGTTGTAGTCGAAGTGGACGGTGGGATCGGAGGCCGCGCGCCAGGTCGAGCGCATCCAGTCGAGCGGCTGCCAGAAGGTCGGCTGCGTGACCCACGGTCCCGGGTTGGCCTCGTCCTGCATCACCACGTTCGCGCCGAGCTTGTCCAGGCAGCGCATGTAGTACTTGCTCGTGTCCGAGCACGGGTCCACCCCTGCCGGCGGGTCGCCGTAGATGAACGCCGGCAGGCTGGTGGCGAAGCCGATGCGCGCCCTGGTGCCCGGGATCCGGTAGGGGCGCAGGTTCTCCACGGCGTCCGGTCCGGTGCTCGGCCCGTCTGCCACCTCAATCACCTTCTCGATGTCGGTGAGCGGCACCTTCTTGTTCTGCAGCACCACGTTGCGGAGGACGCGCGGTCCCTCGGTGCGCACGTCATGCGGGCCCCACATGAACGCCTCGTTGTACGCCTTGGGGCCCGTGGCCACGAACACCGAGCTGGGCAGCGGAAGGTCGGGGTCGTGGAACTGCTGGATCTCCACTGGGTCCACTGACTCGCGGAAGGGCGCCTGGTCGTTCGAGCCGAGGATGTACACGCCGTAGCGCTTGGCCATGTCCGAGAACACCTGCATCCACCCGCGGGCGAAGGTGTCGGTGCCGCCCGTGAACACGCTGCCGAAGAAGGGAAGGTCGGGGTAGCGCGCCTTGTAGGCGTCGATGTCGGAACGGTAGGCGTCTCTGATCGCGAGCAGGGTGGACACCGTGGCGCACGGGAACACGGCCCCCGGGCACACCGACTCCGGGTCCTCGGCGATGGCGCGTCCCTTCGCGCCGCGCGAGCCGGTGCCGAGGGTGAGCAGCCCCGCGTCCTCGTTGAAGGCCACCACGTTCGGAGCGTGGTGCGCGAGCCGCGGGAGCACACGCTCGCGGATCATGCACTCGATCTTGGTGCGGAAGGTCGCGTAGGTCTGGACGTGCCGGGCCTCCTGCTTCAGCTGCATCGCGAAGACGCGCACGCCGTTCCGGCGTGAGCCGGGAGCCTCGATCGTGCCGACGCTGCGGCTCGCCCGGGCGGCGCGGCAGGCCGAGGGGCTCGGCGGCGGCGGGATCGGCGGAGCCTTCGTCTCGAGCTCGCCCTCGGTGCGGCGGGCGAGCAGTGGGTCGTTGGTGATCAGCTCGTCCACGCCGGCCCTGACGGCTGCGGCGATGTCGTCCCGAGTGTCGATCGTGTACGGCACCACGCGAAGGCCGCGGGCGTGGGCGTCGGCGATGGTGGATGCGGCGGCCGGCCACTGCGCCGAGATCCAGTCGTCGTGGCGCCCGTCCACGTAGGCCGGGCTGCCGGCCCCGAGCGCCAGGTTGCTCGTCTCGGCGTCGGGCATCAGCACATGGGCCCGGTCGAGGTTCGGGAACCAGAAGGACTGGATGATCAGCCGCGAGGGCGGGAAGCCCGACTGCTTGATGGCGTTCAGGACCCGGTCGGCGAAGTCGGGGGGCTGGTTGAAGTCCGGGTCGGTGGGCTGGTTCTTGATCTCGGCGCTCACGCGGGCGCCGGTGAAGTTGGCCAGCGCCAGCACCTCGCTCAGCTTGGGGATCGGCGCCCGGCGCGGGTCATTCAGCGCGAGCTGAACGAAGTTGCCCTCGCTTCCGAGGATGTCCGACTGGCAGTCGCGGCGGAGCTCCGCGTAGGTGCGCGCGTTCACCAGGCCGGTGCACGGGGTGGTGCGGTCGAGCGTCGCGTCGTGGATCACCACCGGCACTAGGTCCTTCGTGAGCTTCACGTCCAGCTCGAGCACGAAGCCCCTGAACGCCGACGAGCGGAAGGCCGGAAGCGTGTTCTCCGGGTAGGTGGGCTTGCCGAACTGGATCGAGCCGCCGCGGTGCGCCTGGATCACCGGGCGGAACGCCATGGCGGGCGCGGCGGCGGCCAGCACGGCCGTGAGCACGGCCAGGCAGAGGGCCACGAGAACGGCGGGACGGCGGGTGCGGGGCGGACGCACGAGCCGATCCTAACCCTCTCGGGAGTTGCGTGTCCCCGTTCGGTTACCCGCACCCTCGCTGTCGTAGCAACCCCATTTGAAGCGCGGCCCCCGGAGCTGACACTGCTCGTGTGGCAATCGACCTGAAAGGAGGACCGGTGAACGAGAAGCGAAATCTCGCCGCGCGCGCCGGTCGCTGGAGCACCCAGCACCGGAAGAAGGCCATCATCGGGTGGCTCGTGTTCGTGGTTCTGGCCGTCTTCGCCGGCGGATCGTTCGGCACCAACACGCTGAAGGACGATCAGTCCGGAGTCGGGGAGTCGGGCCGTCTGGACAAGATCACGGCCAAGGCGTTTCCCGACGAGGCCTCCGAATCGGTCCTCATTCAGAGCAAGAACAGCGTCCGTCAAGGCGACCCCTCGTTCCGGGCCGCGGTGGCGGACGTGATGCACCGCGTGGACGCCGAGAAGGGCGTCAAGGACATCGAGAGCCCGTACGCGAAGGGCAACGAGGGACAGCTCTCCCCCGACGGGCGCTCGGCGCTCGTGACCTTCGACCTGCCGGGTGACAGCGACAGGTCCGAAAAGCTCGTGGAGGGTCCGCTGGCCGCCGTGAAGGCGTCCCAGCAGGCGCACGCCGGGCTGCGCATCGAGGAGTTCGGCGATGCCAGCGCGGACAAGGCGATCAACAAGGCCTTCGAGGACGACTTCAAGAAGGCCGAGATCACGTCGCTGCCGATCACGCTGATCATCCTCGTGCTCGCCTTCGGCGCCCTACTGGCGGCGTTCGTGCCGCTGGTTCTCGCGATCACCGCGGTGGCCGCGGCCATCGGCCTGATCGGGCCGCTGAGCCAGATCTGGCCCGTCGACCAAGCGATCTCGTCCGTGGTCCTGTTGATCGGCCTGGCGGTGGGCGTGGACTACTCGATGTTCTACCTCCGCCGTGAGCGCGAGGAGCGGGCCGCCGGGCGGTCCGAGAAGGCGGCCCTGGCCGCCGCCTCGGCCACGTCGGGGCGTGCCGTGCTCATCTCCGGCCTGACCGTGATGATCGCCATGGCCGGGATGTACTTCGGCGGAGCGGCCACGTTCAGCTCGTTCGCCACGGGCACGATCCTCGTGGTGGCGGTGGCCGTGCTGGGATCGCTGACGGTCCTGCCGGCGATCCTGTCCAAGCTCGGCGACCGGGTGAACAAGGGCCGTGTGCCCTTCATGAAGCCGGAGAAGCGCACGGGCGAGGCCCGCGCATGGGCATGGGTCCTCGACCGGGTTCTGAGGCGCCCGCTCGTGTCCGTGATCGCCGCCACCTCGGTGCTCGTGGTGCTGGCCATCCCGCTGGCCCACATCCACACCGCGGACTCCGGCGTGGACGGGCTGCCCCGCAGCCTGGCCGTGATGCAGACCTACGACCGCATGCAGGCCGCCTTCCCCGGTGAGCAGTTCACCGCGGACGTGGTCATGCAGGGCAAGCACGTGTCCCGTTCCGAGCTCAGCGACGTGACGCAGAACCTGCGCCAGGTGGCCAAGGACTCGGATCAGTTCGGCGAGCCCGTCACGTCCGAGCTCAGCCCCAACGGGCAGGTGGGCATCGTGCACGTGCCGGTGGCAGGCACGGGCACCGACGCCACCTCACTCGACGCGGTGAAGGAGCTGCGCACGAACGTGGTGCCGGAGGAGACCGCCGGCGTCCAGAGCGCACGCGTGCTCGGCGTGTCCGGGTTCAGTGCCGGGTCGTTGGACTTCAACACGCAGATGAGCTCGCACATCTGGTACGTGCTCGGGTTCGTCCTGCTGATGGCGTTCGCGCTCCTGCTGGTCACGTTCCGCTCGCTCGTGATCCCGATCAAGGCGATCGTGCTCAACCTGCTGTCTGTGAGCGCGGCGCTCGGGGTCGTGACCTGGGTGTTCCAGGACGGTCACCTCGAGGACTTCCTGAACTTCAGGTCCACCGGGGCGATCACGGCCTGGTTCCCGATCATGCTGTTCGTGATCCTGTTCGGGCTCTCGATGGACTACCACGTGTTCATCCTGAGCCGGATCCGCGAGGCGGTGGATCGCGGCGAGTCAAGCGACGACGCCGTGGCCCACGGGATCAAGTCCACGGCGGGTGTGGTGAGCGCGGCGGCGCTGGTGATGGTCGGGGTGTTCTCGATCTTCGCCACTCTCTCGTTCATCGACATGAAGCAGTTCGGAGTGGGCCTGGCGGTGGCGGTGCTGCTCGACGCCACCCTGGTCCGCGGAGTCCTGCTTCCGGCGACGATGACGCTGCTCGGCGACTGGAACTGGTACCTGCCCAAGAGGCTGGACTGGCTCCCGAAGCTCGGGCACGAGCCGGAAGTGGAGCCCTCGCGCGCCTAGCGCAAGAGGACGCAGTTCCCCCGCCACGCGCCCGCCACCTCGGCGGGCGCGTGTGCGTTGGGGAGCTTTAGAGGTCCCCACCTAAGCTGCCCGGCGTGGATCGCACCGAGCTCTCGCGCATCACCGCGTTCAGCGACAGCGTCATGGCCGTGGCCATCACGCTGCTGGTGCTGAACGTGAACAGCCCGACGGTGCCCGCCAGCCAGCTGCCGGAGCGGCTCGACGACCTCCTCACGCCGCTCGCCGCCTACGCCCTCTCCTTCGCGCTGGTGGGCCGGTTCTGGATCATCCACCACCGCCACTTCGCCTCACTTCACGACTTCGACGGCACGCTGATGACGCTGAACCTGCTCTTCCTCGGCCTGATCGTGCTCATCCCGTTCTCCACCAACCTGATGAGCGACTACTCCGAGGTGCCCGAGGCGGCGGCGGTGTTCTCGACCACGATCGCCCTGGCCTCGCTCGCCAATTGGACGATGGTGGCCTACACGCTGCGGCGCGGTTACGTGAGCGAGGACCTGATGCACCAGGCTCGGCCCTACGGCAACTGGCTGGGCCTGACCTTCACCGCGCTCTTCCTCATCTCGATCCCGGCGGCGTTCATCGACACCACCGTGGCCCAGGTTCTCTGGGTGGCGGCGATCGTGGTGCGCTACCCGCTGCGGCGGGTGGCGGACCGGGCCTCGCAGACCTCGGCGTAGACCTGGGCCACCTGGCGGGCCACGTCGGCCCAGTCGAAGCTGAGCACGTGCTCGGACGCCTCGGCCACGAGCCGGTCGCGCAGCTCCACGTCGGTGAGCAGGCGCTCGGCCATCTGACCAAGTGACTGCGGGTCGCGTGAGCGGAAGCGCAGCCCCACGTCCTCGTTCGGAACCACCTCGCGCAGGCCGCCGGTGTCCGCCACGAGGCACGGGCATCCGGAGGCCATCGCCTCCAGCGCCACCAGCCCGAAGGGCTCGTAGATCGAAGGCACCACGGTGAGGTCGGCGATCCGGTAGAGCGAGTGCAGCACGTCGTCCCCGATCCAGCCGAGGAAGGTGCCGTGCTCGTCCAGGCCGAGCTCGTGTGCCTGGCGGCGCAGCTCCTGCTCCGCCGTGCCCGAGCCGGCAATGATGAAGCGCACGTTCCCGAGCCGTTCGATCAGTCCGGGCAGGGCCTCGAGGGCCAGCTGGAAGCCCTTCTCGTAGACCAGGCGGCCCACCAGCAGCACGAGCTTCTCCTCGGGCTTCGCGAAGCGCGCGCGCAGGGTGTCGAGGTCGTCGACCGGCACCAGCTCTGACGGGTCGATGCCGTTCGGGATCACGGTGATTCGCGACTCCTCGAGCCCGAAGATGTCGGCCGCGTGCTCGCGCATGTAGGCCGAGCAGGTGATCAGGCGCTCGGCCCGGTTGGCCATCCAGCGCTCCACGCCGTGGATGTAGGACTGCGGGTGCTTGTCCACGTAGCCCTGGTGGCGGCCGTACTCGGTGGCGTGGATCGTGACCACGAAGGGCGCCCGGAAGCGGTTGGCCAGGTGGTCACCGGCCGAGGCCACGAGCCAGTCGTGCCCGTGCACGACGTCGAAGTCGTAGCGGTCGCCCACCTCCACCCCCACGGCCAGCATGTCGGCGTTCATCCGCTCGATCCAGGTCACGAACTCGCCCAGCTCGCGCGGGCGCTCGGGCTCCCGCACGCGATGGATCAGCACGCCGTCCATCTCCTCCTCGGCGGGCGACTCCTCGCGGCCGCGGGCGAGCACGTGCACCTCCACGTCCTGAGCCGCGAGGTTCTCGGCCAGTTTCCGGACATGACGTGCCAAACCGCCCTCGATGAGAGGCGGGTACTCCCAGGAAAGGATCAGGGCTCGCATGCCTACGGAGTGGTCAGCGAGGCCAGGTCGAGGTCTGGGGCGAGGTGGCGCAAGGCCGGCGCCGGCACGGGCGCGGAGTCTGTCAGAGCGGCCATCGCGGCGTCGTGGTCCGCCCTGTGGGCCTCCACGCGGCGCTGGGGATAGTCGGCCGCCAGAGCGCGCGTGACCATGAAGGCCCAATCGCTCGACTGGAGCGCCAGGAGCTCACGGGCGGCGCGGGCCAGGGCGTCGCGCGGGCCCCGGCCGGTGGACGCGGCGGCCACCGTGCGGAGCTCCGCCGCGCGGGCGGCGAAGGCCAGGTCCGACACCACCGGCGCCTCCCATGTGGAGAGGTTCTTGCCCGCTCCCCAGGTGGACGGCGCCAGCTCGCGCTCCACCGCGGGCACCCGCTCGAGGCCCTCGGACATGGTCACGAGGTCGAGGCCGGCCCGCGGGGCCAGCTCCAGTACCGCGGCCAGCCAGATCGGGCCCTCGTACCACCAGTGGCCGAGCAGCTCGGTGTCGAGCGCACAGCACACGAGGCCGCCGTCCCCGGCCCGTTCGAGCGCGCGGTCCACGAAGTGCTGGGCGTGGCGGCGGGCCTCGGCCGCGGCGGCGTCCGGGTCGTAGGGGGCGCCGGCGTTGTTCCAGGGACGCAGGTCGTGCACGGTGCGGCGGTGGTAATCGCGGTAGGCGCCGCTGCCCGGATAGCCGGCGTCGTCGCTCCACACGAGCTGCACCGTCTGCCAGTCCACCGGCACGGCGAGGATGCCCGCCGGGAGCGCGACCGGGGTCAGGTGCTCGGGTGCGCCGAGCCCGAGCACCTCGGTCTGGTCGACGCAGAACGCTCGCACCCCGAGGTCGGCCAGCTCACGCTCGAGACCCGGGTCGTATGCGCACTCGGGGAGCCAGAACCCGCCGTCCCAGTCACCGAAGCGGCGGCGGTGGGAGGCCTCGCCGGAGGCCACCTGGAGGCGCAGCCCCGCGCGCGTGGCGAGGAGCGGCAGCACGGCGTGGGTGGCGGCCGAGGTCCACAGCTCCACGCCGGCCAGGCCGCCGAACGCCCCGACCAGATCGCGGCCGCGGCGCTCGAACTCGTCCGCCGCGCGCGAGTAGTCGCCCGCCGCGCGCCGCACCTCGGCGGCCAGCTCGGGCTCGTTCGTGCGCGCGAGGCCGGCTCCGTCCTCCTCGTGCACCTGGTGGCGAACCTCGCGCAGGAAGCGCAGGTAGCGATCCCCGGCCTCACCCCGCATGGCCTCGAGCTGGTCGCAGAGCACCGGGGTCATCCCCACGGTCACCGGGGCGCCGTCGAGCACCTCGAGCAGCGGCAGGTACACGCCCGCCACCGCCTCCCAGAGCCACTCCTCGCCGAAGGGCCACGTGCCGAACCCCTCCACGTAGGGCATGTGCGTGTGGAGGACGAGGGCGAGCGCCCCGCGGCGAGAGCTCACCTATCGAAGGACGGCCACGAAGTCGAGCGCGCGGTCCAGCCCGCCGGTGCGCAGGGCGAAGTCGCGGGCGTCGATCGCGGGTGTGAAGCGGTCGTAGAACGGCTTGGTGATGCCGAGCCCGGCGTGCACGCGATCCCAGCCGGCACCCAGGGCCAGTTCATGCAAACGCAGCTTGCGGGCGTGGAAGAGCCCGTACATCTCCACCCGCTCGAACACCGAGGCGCAGAGCGCGCGGAACTCCTCGGCGCGGTACTCGCGCAGGTGGAAGGGGTTGTCGGACTTGTCCGCGCCGGGCGGAGCCAGCGTGAGCAGGTTCGGGGTGGAGAGGTACACCGCGCCCCCGGGCCGCAGCAGCGAGCGGAAATGCATCAGCACCTCCTCGGGGCGCTCCACGTGCTCGATCGTCTGGAGGAAGACCACCGCGTCCACCTCCTCGCGGTAGTTCTCCACCAGGTCGCGCACGAAGCGGATGCCCGGCCTTGTGTACTTGAGCCGGGCGTGCTCGTGGGCGTCGGGGTTCGCGTCCACCCCGGTCACCACGCGCGCCCGCCGGGCCAGCACGTCGGTGCCGTAGCCCTCGCCGCAGGCCATGTCCACCACCTCCAGGCCGTTGCAGCGCGCGGCAATCCACTCGTACACGGCCAGGTGGCGCCGGTACCAGTAGTTCTCCGCCGGCACGTCGGGCATGGTCCGCTCGCCGGTCAGGGCGAGCGGCGGGACCCCGTCGGGCTGGTCCCGCTGAACAGTGGCTTCGGTCACGCCGCGGTGAGTTTATGGATGGCATGGTCCGGTGCTCGGGATGACATGGCTGCGGTGCTCGCCCGATCACCGATCGGGCTCCGCTCCTCGCCACCGATCGCCCTCCGCTCCTCCCTGAGGTGGGAGCCGGGCCGGGCCTGTCGCGTAGGCTTCCCCGTCGCATGGAGGCCGCCCAGGACATACGGACCGCGAACACCCGCTATCACGACCTGGCCGCCGAGAGCTACGACGCCAAGTGGGGTATCTCGTACGACGCCGAGGGCGAGCGCCAGGTGGTCGGGAAGCTCCGCAAGGCGCTTGGCGCCGCGCCGACCCACTACCCGCGCGCACTCGAGATCGGCGCCGGCACCGGCTACTTCCTCCTGAACCTGATGCGGGCGGGCCTGGTGGACGAGGGCGTGGCCACCGACATCTCGCCGGGCATGCTCGAGGTGCTCTCGGCCTCAGCAGAGAGGCTCGGCGTGGACGTGGAGACCGCCGCCTGCGAGGCGTCGGCACTGCCCTTCGAGGACGAGTCCTTCGACCTCGTGGTGGGGCACGCCGTGCTCCACCACCTTCCCGACCTGGACGCCGCGTTCCGCGAGTTCCGGCGCGTGCTTCGCCCGGGCGGGGTGGTGGCCTTCTGCGGGGAGCCCTCCCGCTACGGGGACCGCCTGGCCCAGGTGCCGAAGCGCGGCGCCCACGCCGTGGCACCGCTGTGGCGGGCGCTGATCGGGGCCGGCGAGCGCCGGTACGACGACGGGAACGGCGGCGCCAGCGAAGAGGGCAAGCTCGAGCAGGTGGTGGACGTGCACGCGTTCACCCCGGGCACGTTGTCGGCACACGCCGGCGGCGCGGGACTCGAGCGGGTGCGGGTCAGCGGCGAGGAGCTGGCCGCGTCGCTGTTCGGGTGGGCCAACCGCGCGCTCGAGGCCACCGCCGTGCCCGAGGACATCCCCTACGCGTGGCGGCTGTACGCCTACCGGGGCTACCTGCTGCTGCAGTCGCTGGACCGCTCGCTGCTGGAGCAGCGGCTGCCGGCCGCGCTGTTCTACAACCTGCTGATCTCAGCGCGCAAGCCGGCCTAGCCGGCAATCACCAGCGCCGGCGCCGCGGCCAGCACCAGCAGCAACACGTCCAGCGCACGAATCCTCAGCCTCCGCTGCGATCGCGCCGGCGGCGGCTGCGACTTCGCGCTCGCCTCCCGCACCACCCAGCCGAGCACGGCGTCCACCAGGGGCAGCGCACGCGTGGGGGTGTCGCGCAGCGATGCCGCGAGCGATCGCGCCGCGCTGGCCAGGCGGCCCTCCGAGGCGATCCCCTCGAGCGCCTCCGACGCCTCGGGCATGGCGGGCAGGCGGCGGAGCTTGCCCAGCGCCCGCCGGCCCACCTCCCGCAGCCCTCCGGACCCGGCGGCCGCCCGCAGCCAGGTGGCCACCAGCACCAGCAGTCCCGCCCGGACCGCGCGACGGGCCGCGGTGTCGAGTCCGAGGCCGCCCACAAGCCCGAACAGGAACGCGCCCCCGGCCAGCGCGGCGCAGAAGGCGAGGCCGGTGGGCACCACCGAGCGGTCCCCGCGCGCCACCAGCGCGGCGAGCGCAAGCCACGCGGCCACGGCGCCCAGCAGCTCCCACGATGTGCCGGAGAGGAGGAGCCCGAAGGCCACCGCCGCGGCGAGCGACACCGCGCGCGGGTCGAAGCGGCCGTTGTGAGGGCGGGCGGGCTCCGCCGCCGGGGTGGTCGAAGCCGCGTGCCCCTCGGGGGGCGCCTCGGCCCGGATCGCGTCCCAGCTGCGAAGGCCGCGCCGGTAGACCATCACCTGCACCGCCGAGGCGAAGACGCCCCAGGCCACGAGCCCCACCGCCGTGAAGATGAGCGCGCCGGTCTCGCCTACCTCGATGCCGAAACGTCCCCCCAGCGCGTCGTAGGTCCCGGCGTAGGCGTCGAGCCCGCCGGTGATCACCCAGATGAAGAAGGCGGTGGTGACCGTGTTGTGGACCAGCCGCAGCGCCAGGCAGGCCAGGAACTGCAGCGGGAGCGGAGTGCCCCTGGCCTCGAGGCGCCCGAGCATGGGCGCGGTCATGGCCTGGGTCAGCGGCACCCCGAAACGGGCCGGGCCGATGATGGCCACGGTCTCCAGCATCGCGGCCACGCTGGCGCCGAAGCCCTGACGGGCGCCACGGCGCTCGGCCACGCGGGCCAGGGCCACACCTCCGGCCAGGGCCACCCAGAAGCCGCCGGTGGGCGCGGCCCGGGCGGCCAGGAAGGACACGACGGCGACGTGCGTCGGCCCCGAGGGGACAGGTGGGGCCGCGGTCGCCACCCGGCGACCGTAGCTTGCCGGGCCGTCTGGCTAGTTGCCGGAGTACCGGCGGATGGGAGAGTCGGCGATCCGGCGACCAAGCTCAGCGATCTGCTCGTTGCTGAGGGACTCGGTGTCGAAGCCCGCCTGCTCCAGCTCCTCGCGCACCAGGGCGACCCCACTGATGTAGTCGAGCTGGGAACCCAGCTTGACCATCACCGACTTGGCGTGCTCGTCGTCGATCGCGGAGCTTCCGTCCGCGGCCGGCTTCAGGAGCCAGGCCTTGAGGGCCTCTCCCTCGGCCAGCGACAGGTCGAGCGTCAGTGTGCCGTCCTCGCTCGCGAGAGCGTCTTTCACCTGGATGGACATGCGGCTTGTATCGACCGCGGCAAGCGAAGCTTGAGCGCAGCCGCGCGGCGGTCAGACGCGGTAGCGCTCGAGCGCCTCGCGGCGCGCCTCCAGGTGGTCCACGATCGGCCCCGGGTAGTGCTCGCCGATCACGCAGCCCACCTCATGCTGGAGCTCCTCGGGCATGCCCCACGGCTCGGCCAGGTGCTTGTCGGGCACCCCCCGGAGCTCGGGCACGTAGCGGCGCACGTAGGTCCCGCCGGGGTCGTAGCGCTCCATGTGCCGAGCCGGGTTGTAGATCCGCCGGAACGCGGGCTGGGGGTCCGTGCCCACCGAGGCGATCCACTGCCAGTTCCCGTTGTTGTTGGCCTCGTCGCCGTCCACCAGCAGGCGCATGAACCAGCGCTCGCCCCAGCGCCAGTCGATGCCCAGGTCCTTGGTCAGGAACGAGCCCACCACGAGGCGCGCCCGGTTGTGGATCCATCCCTCCCGCCGCAGCTGGCGCATGCCGGCGTCCACGAGCGGGAAGCCCGTGCGTCCCTCGCACCAGGCCTCGAACGCGCCCTCCGCTCGGCGCCAGCCGATCTTCCCCCGGTAGCGCTCCTGGAACTCCGACCTGGCGTTGCGCGGGAAGTGGAGCAGCACGTGCTGGTGGAAGTCGCGCCAGCAGAGCTGCCGGTGGAAGGCGTCCGGTCCCTTCCCCCGCGGCAGCCGCTCCTCGATCTCCCTGACCGAGACGCAGCCGAAGTGGATGTAGGGCGAGAGGCGCGAGGTGCGGTCCGCGCCCAGGGCGTCGTGGTTTGCGGCGTAGCTCCGCACGTCGTCCGCCAGGAAGCGCGAGAGGCGCTCGCGCGCGGTCTTCTCTCCCCCGGGCGGCGGCTCCTCCACCTCGTGCTCCAGGCCGAGCGCCTCGAGCGCCGGCAGCCGACCCTTCGGCAGCCCAGCGGGCAGCGCGGGCACGGAGCGGGGCGCGCCCACCACATCGCGCCGGGCGACGCCCTGCCAGTTCCGGTGGAACGGCGAGAACACCGTGTATGGCTTCCCGCCCTGCGTGCGGATCTCGGCCAGGTCGTCCACGGCGGCCAGTCCCGGATGGCCGACGAGCTTCGCGTCGTGCTCACCCAGCGCCTCGCGCACGGCCTCGATGCGCCGGCGTGCGTAGGGGCCCACGTCAGCGCTGAAGTGCACCACCCCGGCACCCACCTCATCAGCCAGCTTCGCGAGCTCCGCCGGCACGTGGCCCCTCCGGATCACCAGCCCGCCCCCGCGCTCGTTGAGAGCGGCGTCGAGCTGTTCCAGGGACTCGAGCATGAACTGCGTCCGCGGCCCGGAGCGGTGCCGCCCGCCCAGCAGCGAGTCGTCCAGGACGAACACCGGGATCACCCGCTCGTGGGTGTCCAGGGCGGCGCGCAGCGCGGGGTGGTCGTGGACCCGGAGGTCGCGCGTGAACCAGACGAGAGCCGTCACCCAAGGGGTACGGCCGGGCCCCCGCTGGGGCTCAGCACCACCCGCCCGAGCGCCTCGGCGAACGCGTCGTTCTCCGCGTCGGTGCCCACGGTCACGCGGATGCTGCCGGGCGCGCCGAAGCCCGGTAGCTCGCGCACCAGGATTCCCTCCTCCTCCAGCAGGCGGCGGGCGAGGCTCACGCCGTCTCCGCCGGGCACGTCGGCGAACACGAAGTTCGCCTGGGAGGGCTCGGGGTCGAGACCCGCCGCGGCCAGCACGTCGTACAGCCGCGTTCGGGCGCGTCGGGCGTGGTCCACGCGCTCGGCCACCGCGGCCGTCTCGCCCAGCGCCGCGAGCGCCGCCTCCTGCGCTGGCTGGTTCACGTTGAAGATAGTGCGCACGCGGTTGAGCGCGTCGGCCACCTCGGGCGCGGCCACGGCGTACCCGATGCGGAGCGCCGCGAGCCCGTAGACCTTCGAGAAGGTGCGCAGCACGCACAGGCGAGGACGCCCCTCGCGCACGAGGGCCGGGCCCTCGGGCTCGGGGTCGGCGTACTCGGCGTAGGCCTCGTCGAGCACGCACAGCACCTGCTCGGGGAGCGCGTCGAGGAAGGCGCGCACGTCGCTGGCCCCGACCGCGGACCCGGTGGGGTTGTTGGGATTGGCCAGGTACACGAGTCTTGTACGCGGCGAGCGCGCCCGCTCGAGCAGGGCACCGAGGTCGGCGGTGCGCTCCGCGAGCGGCACCCGCAGGGTGTCGGCTCCGCTGCACTCGGCGGCGGTGGCGTAGCTGGGGAACGAGGGCCACGGGAATGCCGCCGCGTCGCCAGGCTCCAGCGTGGCCACGGCGCAGATTCGGATCAACTCGTCGGCGCCGTTGCCGATCACCACCTGGTCCACGGGCACGCCGTGGCGCTCGGCCAGCGCCTCGCGCAGCGGCACCCCGCCGCCGTCGGGGTAGCGGTTCAGGTCGCGGGCCGCGGCCTCGTAGGCCGCCACCGCCGCAGGAAGCGGTCCGAAGGCGCCCTCGTTGGACGAGAGCTTCACGATCCGTTCCAGGCCGAGGTCGCGCTGGAGCTCGGCCATGGGCCGCGCAGGCTGGTAGGGCCGTACCCGTCCCAATGCGTCCCTCAGCGGCACGGGACTAGCCTAAGCACTCGATGGGCGACACGATCGAGAGCCTTCCGCTGTTCCCGCTCGGGCTCGTGCTGCTGCCCCAGGAGAAGGTGCCGCTCCACATCTTCGAGGACCGCTACCGGGTGATGATCGGCGAGTGCCTCGACCGTGAGAGCGAGTTCGGGATCATCTGGCTCTCGGACGACGGCCTCCGGGACGTGGGCTGCACCGCCCGCATAGAGCGCGTGCTCGAGCGCTTCGACGACGGCCGCCTGAACATCCTGGTCGAGGGCGCCGACCCCTTCCGGCTCGTGCGCCGCATCGACGACCTCCCCTACCCCGCGGGCGAGGTCACGCTCCTGGACGACGAGCTGGACGGCGACGCCGAGACGCTCGACTCCGTGCGAAGCACCTACGGCGACCTGGTGGAGCGCGCCACCGAGGCTCGGCCCGAGGACGAGGACCTGGGCCGGCTCGACGCCTACGGCATGGCGGCCACGCTGGACGTGGCGCTGGACGCCAAGCAGTCGCTGCTCGAGCAGCGTGCGGAGAGCGATCGCCTCGACGCCCTCAAGGAGCTCTTCGCGGCCGCCATCGAGCGGATCGACCTGGTGGAGAAGGCGGCCGAGCGCTCCCGCGGCAACGGGAGCATGCACAGCTAGTCACCTGACAGGATGGCCGCCGTGCGCCCCGCCACCCGCAGCCTCCTCACCGCCGTCCTCTTGCTCGCGGCCACCGCCCCCGGGGCCGCCGCGCGCGGGCTCGTGGACGATGTGAACCCCTTCGTGGGCACCATGCCGGGCGCGGCGGACTTCGGCACCGGCGGCGGCGCGGGGAACACGTTCCCCGGCGCGACCATGCCGTTCGGGATGGTGTCGCTCAGCCCCGACACCACTCCGGCCTCGAGCTTCTCCACCTATGGCTACGCGGACACGCGGCTGCGCGGCTTCTCGCTCACCCACTTCAGCGGCGCCGGCTGCGGGCTCTACGGCGACGTGCCCATCCTCCCGACAACGGCGCCGATCACCCGCTCGCCGCTCGGGGAGGGCGTCGCGCTGGACCCGGCCCTGACCCCGGCGATCGATCACCACCGCGAGAGCGCCGCGCCGGGCCGCTACCGGGTGACGCTCGACCCGGGCACGTCGCGCGCGATCGGGACCGAGCTCACCGCCACAACGCGCACCGGCGTCGCGCGCTTCACCTTCCCGCGCGGCGCGCGCGGCAGCGTGCTCGTGAACCCGGGGGGCAGCGCGAGCCGGAACACCGCGGAGCGGCTCGCCATCGCCCCGGGCCGCCGGGAGGTGTCGGGCATGGTGGAGAGCGGCGCCTTCTGCGGCTCGCCCACGCGCTACCGGCTCTACTTCAGCGCGCGCTTCAACCGGGCCTTCGCGGCCCACGGGACGTGGAGCGGCAAGGATCTTCGGCCCCGTTCGCGGAGCGTGTCGGCGCCCGTGGGGGCCGGCGCCTATGTGACCTTCGGGCGACGCGCCCGCAGCGTCGAGGCGCGCATCGGCATCTCGTTCGTGAGCGTGGGCGGCGCGCGCGCCAACCTCGCGGAGAGCCGCGGGCGAAGCTTCGCCGCGCTGCGCGCCGGGGCGCACCGGACCTGGGCGCGAACGCTGGGACGGGTGGCCGTGGCCGGCGGCAGGAGTCGCGACCGGCGCGTGTTCGCCACCTCGCTCTACCACGCGCTGCTCGAGCCGAGCACGTTCTCGGACCGCGACGGGCGATACCAGGGAATGGACGGACGGTTGCACCGCGCCCGCGGCTTCGTGAAGTACGCCGACGTCTCGGGCTGGGACGTGTACCGCAGCCAGACCCAGCTCATGGCGATGCTGTTCCCCACCCGCGCGGCGGACGTGGCCACCTCGATGCTCGCCGACGCCAGGCAGACAGGCTGCCTGCCGCGCTGGCCCTACGCCAACCAGCAGACCAACGTGATGGTGGGCGACCCGGCCGCGCCGATGCTCGCGTCCACCTTCGCGCTGGGCGCGCGCGGATTCGACATCCGCGAGGCGCTGCGCGCGCTGGTGCGCGGGGCCGACCGGCCCTGTCACACCACCAACGGCGACTACACCGAGCGCGAGGCGCTGTCCCAGTACCTGCGCCTCGGCTACCTGCCGAACGAGCTGGACGTGGACGTGATCGCCCACACCTTCGGCAGCCGCGACCGGCCCTGGGGAGCCACCGCCACCACGCTCGAGTACGCGATCGCCGACTTCGCGATCTCCCGCCTGGCCATCGCCCGCGGGGAGCGCTCGCTCGGAGCGCGCTTCACCCGCCGGGCCGGTACCTGGCGCCGCCTGGTGAACCCGGCCACCCACACGATCCAGCCGCGGCTGGCGAACGGCGCCTTCGTGCCCGGCGTCACGCCCGCCACCGATGCCAGCTATGCGGAGGGCAGCGTGGCCCAGTACTCGTGGCTGGTCCCGCACGATCCGGCGGGCCTCTTCGCCTCGATGGGAGGCCGCGGCACGGCGCTCGCCCGGCTCGACGACTTCTTCACCGAGCTGAACGCCGGCCCCAGGTCCCCGCACGCGTTCCTCAGCAACGAACCGAACCTGGGCGTGCCGTGGCTCTACGACTGGCTGGGGCGGCCCGACCGTGCCCAGAACGTGGTGCGGCGGGCGCTGCTCGAGCTGTACGGCCCTGGCCCGGACGGGCTGTCGGGCAACGACGACGGCGGGACCATGGGGGCCTGGTGGGTGTTCGGCGCGCTGGGGTTCTATCCGGCGATACCGGGCACGGACGTGCTGGCGCTCGGCAGCCCGCTCTTCCCGCACGTGGCCGTGCGGCTGCCTCACGGAACGCTTCGGATCGATGCCCCGAGGGCCTCGCCCGGGCGCCCCTACGTCCGCTCGCTTGCGCTCGACGGCGCGGCGTGGCGTAAGCCATGGGTGCGCTACCGGCGCCTCGCCGGCGGCGCGCGGTTCAGCTTCGGGCTGGGCGCGGCGCCCACCCGCTGGGGATCGGGCGCCGGGCAGGCGCCGCCGTCCTTCCTTCCGCCAGGCGAATAGCCGGGCGCCCCGCAGGCCTCTACTCGGCCATCGCCGCGACGCCGCCGCGGCGGGGATCCCCGCCGCCGCTCATCTCCCCGGTCTCGGGGTTGCGCGTCACGGCCTGCACGCCGCCGAAGAAGAGGTTCTGCTCCTCCCAGCGGCGCACGCTCCAACCGCGGTCCTCGAGCCGTTCGAGCGCCGCCTCGTCCACTCCGGGCTCGGCGTCCGCCTCGCGGCCCTCCACGTGGACCCGCGGGGCGGTCACGGCGTCGGCGGCCGACCGTCCGTGGTCCACCACGCCGAGGATGGTCTGGAGGATCGCCGAGCGGATGCGGTTCGAGCCGGCCGAGCCGAGAGCCAGCTCGGGCCTGCCGTCGCGCAGCACCACGGTCGGGGCCATCATGCTCGGCACACGGGTGCCGGGCAGGTGGCGGTGGTAGCCGAGCGGGTTCAGGTCCTGCTCCCCCAGCATGTTGTTCAGGTGCATGCCGGTACCCGGCACGACCACTCCCGAGCACGACCCGTTCGAGCACGTGACCGTGGCGCAGCGGCCGTCGCCGTCCATCACCGAGATGTGCGTGGTGTTTCCGAGCCGGGACCGCACCTCCGTGGCCACCGTGTCGAGCGCCTCGCGGGCCAGGAACTCCTCCAGGAACCCATCGCTGCCCAGGCCGTCGAGGAACTCGGCGTCGCGGGCGCGGTTGGTGGAGGCGATCACCTCGGCCACCACCGCCGCGTCATGGGGGCGGTCGAGCCGCTCGAGGATTCCGAGCGCGTCCGCGATCAGGATGCCTCCCGATGAGGGCGGTGGATTGGTGAGCACCTCGCGGCCCCGGAAGCTCACCCGCGCGGGCGCGCGCTCCTCCACCCGGTACCGGCGCAGGTCCTCGGACGTGAGCAGCCCGCCACGCTCGAGCACCCAGTCCGTGATGCGGTCGGCCAGCTCGCCCTCGTAGAGGAAGCCCGGGCCCTCGGCGCCGAGACGGTCCAGGAGGTCACCCAGCTCGGGAAGCCGGATGGTGTCCCCGGCACGGAGGATGCGGCCGTCCGGCGCGTAGATGGCCTCGCACTCGGGTGTGGAGCGCACGATCGGCTCCAGCACCTCGAACAGCAGCCCCTGCATGGGCACGACCTCCACCCCGCGGCGCGCTGCGGCGGCCGGGCCCTCGGTGAGAGCGGACAGCGGCATGGTGCCGAAGCGCGAGAGCGCCTCGTCCAGGCCGACCGTCGTTCCGTAGGCCCCGCAGGAGGAGGGCCCCACGTTGAACACCTGCACGGCGTCCTCGGAGAAGTGGACGTCGACCGGAGTGAGATCGGCCGGCGTGCGCCCATCGAGCCCGTGCCCTGGCGCGGACACGAAGAAGTCGAGCAGGTGGTCCTGCCCCTCGCCCGTGTGCACCAGCATGAACCCGCCCGCACCCGGCCCGGTGAGCAGCGACTCGGCCACGAACGACATCAGAACGCAGGCCACCGCGGCATCCACCGCGTTCCCCCCCGCCTCGAGCGCATCGACGCCGGCCTGAGCCGTGACCGGGTGCCCGGCGGCCACCACGCCCTTCATCGTTGCGTTTCCCCGACCATCCCGACCGCATTCAAGCGGACAAGGCGGCACGCGCTGGCCGTCAGGGTGTGAGCCCTATCGACGAGGAATGAATTCCGGAACGTCTACTTCTGCGAGGGCACCCGCCATGCTGTCGCGCCCGCGGCGCACACTCGGCTCTGCGTCGGCCGGTATACGCAGCTCGCTGCGCGGGCTGCCGGCCCGGAACTGAGGCCGGTCGCCGTATCCGGTGGCCACCACGGTGACCCACACCTGGTCGTCGATCTTCTCGTCGACCATGGCCCCGAAGATGATGTTCGCGTCGGGGTGGGCGGCCTCGGCCACCGCCTTGGCCGCCTCGTTGACCTCCCACAGGGAGAGGTCGCGGCCGCCGGTGATCGACAGCAGGATCGAGCGGGCGCCCTCGAGGGACGTCTCGAGCAGCGGCGACTCGATCGCGTGCTCCACCGCGTCCATGGCCCGGCGGTCGCCGGTGCCCATCCCGATCCCGAGCAGCGCCTGGCCTGCCTCGGCCATGATCGTGCGCACGTCGGCGAAGTCGAGGTTGATCAGGCCCGGGAGCGTGATCAGGTCGGAGATGCCCTGCACGCCCTGGCGCAGCACGTCGTCCGCCACACGGAACGCCTCGACCATCGATGTGGACTTGTCCAGCACCGTGAGCAGGCGCGAGTTCGGGATCACGATGAGCGTGTCCACCTCGTTGGCGAGGTCCTCGACGCCCTGGTCGGCCTGCTCGCCACGCCGCGCGCCCTCGAAGGCGAACGGCTTGGTGACGATGCCCACGGTGAGCGCGCCCACCTCGCGGGCGATGCGGGCCACGATCGGCGCGGCGCCGGTGCCCGTGCCGCCGCCGGCTCCGGCGGCGATGAACACCATGTCCGCGCCCTTGAGGGCACCCTTCAGGTGGTCGTACTCCTCCATGGCCGCGGTGCGCCCGAGCTCGGGGTTCGAGCCCGACCCCAGGCCGCGGGTGCTCTCGGTGCCGATGTGCAGGCGGTTGTCGGCCGATGACTGCTCGAGCGACTGCATGTCGGTGTTCACGGCGATGAACTCCACGCCCTCGACCTGCGCCTCGATCATGCGGTTCACGGCGTTTACGCCGGCACCGCCCACCCCCACCACGCGCAGGACCGGCTCTGACGACCCGCGCGTGAGCGGCGGCTCGTTCGTGATCCGGTCGGGCTCGGGCGTGCGCTCCATGATGTTCTCCGGAATGTCCGAGGAGAACACGCTGCGAAGGCGCTCCTCGGGCGTGGGCACGCCCTCGTAGCGGCTGATCCGCTCCTCGGATGCCGGCTCGCCACGGCGGCGCTCGGCGCGCTCCTCGGCGCGGCGGGCGGCTTCCGTGGCGCGGGAGCTGAAGCTCTCCTGCGCCTGGCGGGAGGTGTCGGGCTCATGCCGCGGCTCCGGCTCGCGCCGGGGCTGGGCCTGAGGCTCTGGCACGGTGCGCGCGGGACGGGACTCCTGCGCTTCCGTGGGACGGGACGTGGCGGCACGGGGCTCGGCGCGCTCCTCGGCGGGCGCGTCCGTGACCGGCTCCTCCTCGTCCGTCTTGCGGAACAGCTGAGCCAGCGGCCCCTCCCGCATGCTCGCCCGCTTACCGCTTGCCATTCGCCAGGACCTCCTCGGCTAGCTGACGGTAGGCGTACGCGGCCTTCCCGTCGGGGTCGTACTTCAGCACCGACATGCCCTTGACGGGCGCCTCCGCGAACCGGACCGTCTTGTTGATGCGCGACGCGAAGACGCGATCCCCGAAGTTCTCCTCCAGGATCTCGATCGCCTCCTTGGCGTGCACCGTGCGGTTGTCGACCAGCGTCGGCAGTATTCCCTCGATCTCGATGTCCGGGTTCAGCTCCTCACGCACCATGGAGAGCGTGTTCTGGAGCTGTATCAACCCGCGCATGGACAGATACTCGCATTGCACGGGGACGATCACCTTGTCGGAGGCCGTCAGCGCGTTGATCGTGAGCAGCCCGAGACTCGGCGGAGTGTCGATGAAGACGAAGTCGTAGTCCTCCTTGACGGGCTTCAGGCCCTTCTGAAGCGAGCGCTCGCGACCGATCATCGTGGACATCGCGATCTCGGCTCCGGCGAGGTCGATCGACGCACACGCGATGTCCACCTCGCGCCGCCGGATCACCTCGCGCAGCGACACGTGATGCACGAGCACGTCGTACATCGACACCTCGAGCGAGTCGGGGTCGATTCCCTGGCTCATCGTGAGGTTGGCCTGCGGGTCGAGGTCCACGCAGAGCACGCGGTTCCCCCGCTCGACGAAGGCGGCCGCGAGGTTGAGCGTCGTCGTCGTCTTCGCCACACCGCCCTTTTGGTTGGTGAAGGCGATGACTTTTGCCTTGGGCGACACGTGAGCCTCCGGTTCGGTCGGCTGCGTATTGCGGGAGCGCTCGAACAGTCCCATTACGGAAGGCCTATTCGCACGCCGTGAAGGGAATCCTTCAGTCTGTCCTTCGGTGGACTCCCTCCTCGACAAGCGCCTGGTGCTCGTAACGGGCAAGGGCGGCGTGGGCCGGACCACGGTAGCCACGGCCCTCGGACTGGCCGCCGCGCGCCGCGGGCGGAGGGTCGTGGTGTGCGAGGTGGGGGACCAGCAGCGGCTCCCGGCGATGCTCGGCGAGGTGAGCGAGAACGGCCACGAGCAGGAGCTGCGCCCGGGACTCTTCGGTGTGACCGTCGATCCCGAGCGCACCAAGGAGGAGTGGCTTCGCTACCAGCTTAAGTCCGGGACGCTCGCGGGGATGCTGGGCGGCAGCCGCGTCTTCCAGTACCTGACCGCGGCCGCGCCCGGCCTCACCGAGCTGGTGACGATGGGAAAGATCTGGGACCTCGCCCAGCTGGAGCGGCGCACCGAGGGCGCCGTGTACGACCTGGCAATCGTGGACGCCCCGGCCACGGGCCACGGGCTGGCGATGCTCCGCGCTCCCTCAACCTACGCGGGCGTGGCCAGGGTGGGGCCGATCCGCCGCCAGGCCCTGATCATCGACGAGTTCGTGCGAAATCCCAAGACCACCGGCGTGCTGGCCGTGGCACTGCCGGAGGAGATCCCGGTGAACGAGACGATCGAGCTGGAGGCGCGGCTGCGCGACGAGCTGGGCGTGAACTTGCACGCCACCGTTCTGAACTCGGTGCTCCCCCAGCGCTTCAGCGCCGGCGACGCGAAACGGCTCGAGGCCCTGGCCGAGAGGGGATCGAAGGAGGCGCGGGCGGCGGGCCGCGCCTCCCTTTCCGAGTTCCGCCGCGCGCGCGGGGAACGGGCGCAGGGGCGGCGGCTGCGGCGGGCGACCACCGCGCGGGTGATCACCCTCCCCCACCTCTTCGAGCCCGAGATCGGATCCGAGGAGCTCGAGCGGCTCTCGCGTGTATTGGAGCGCCGGCTGTGATCGAACGCTGGCTCGCGGGCAAGGAGGTGTGCGTGTGCGCCGGCTCGGGCGGCGTGGGCAAGACCTCGACCTCCGCCGCGGTGGCCCTGGGCATGGCCGCGCGCGGGAAGAAGGTGGCGGTGCTCACGATCGACCCGGCGCGGCGTCTGGCGCACGCACTCGGACTCGACGAGCTCGACGGCGAGGCGCATCGGGTGGACGCACCGGTGAAGGGCGAGCTGTGGGCGATGATGCTCGACCCCAAGCGCACCTTCGACGACCTCGTGGCCCAGCACGCGCCGGACGAGCGGGCCCGTGACGCGGTGCTGTCGAACCGGATCTACCTGGAGCTGTCGAACGCCGTGGCCGGCTCGCAGGAGTACATGGCCATGGAGAAGCTCCACGAGCTCCACCGCGAGGGCCTCTACGACCTTCTGGTGCTGGACACGCCGCCGACGCGCAACGCGCTCGACTTCCTCGACGCCCCCCGCAAGCTGGCGGCGTTCATCGACTCCCCGTCCCTTCAGCTGCTATCCGCGCCCGGCGCGCTCGGCCTCAAGCTCCTGGGCCGCGGCACCGGCGTGCTCTTCTCCGGCCTGCGCCGCGCCACCGGCGTGGACCTGCTGGAGGACCTGTCGGAGTTCTTCCGCAGCTTCGGCGGCATGGTGGAGGGCTTCCGCGAGCGGGCCCAGGAGGTGAACGCGCTGCTGGCCGACGACCGCAGCACCTTCGTGCTGGTCACCTCCCCGCGCGAGGACGCGGTGGACGAGGCGATCTTCTTCCACCGCCGCCTCGAGGAGGCGAACCTCCCCTTCGCCGGGGTGATCGCCAACCGCGTGCGCACCTCCGTACCCGCGCACAGCCCTGGCCTGGCCACCGAGATGGAGGCCTCTCTCGGCCCCGACCTGGCCCGCAAGGTGCTCCGCACATGGGAGGAGGAGCGCGTGCTGGCCCGGCGCGACCGTGCCGCGCTCGGGCGCCTGCGGCGGCGCCTCGACGGCGCGCCGATGATCGAGGTGCCCCGCCTCGACGACGACGTGCACGACCTGGACGGGCTCGCCCTGCTGGACGAGCATCTGTTCCGGGCCGTGCGCCGCACCCGGGCCAAGCAGCGCTAGACGGGCGCCGAGAAGTCCCCCGGGTCGTCCCATCCCCAGTCGGCGGACTCGGTCACTCCGTCGAGCTGATGCTGGTGGGAGGAGCTCACCGCCTGAGGCGGTGTCCCCGCGGGGCGAACCGGCTCGAACTCGGTGGTCTCGGGCTCGGGGGCCACGGCCGCTGTGGCCTCTGGGGCCTCCGGCTCAGGCTCAGGCTCCGGCTCCACGACGGGAGCGGCCTTCGGGCGCATGTCGTGCGCCTCCACCTCCCCGAAACGCTCCTCCGCGGGCGCGAAGGGCTCGGACGAGGTCTCAAGCAGGATGTCGTCGGCGACGCCCTTGAGATCGCTGTCCAGATAGCCGCAGAGCACGTCGCGCAGCAGCGCGCGCAGGTGACCCTCCATCTCGGCCACGATCTGGCGAGGGGACTCCGAGCCGATGCGCTCCTGAAGGCTTCCGCGCGCACCCATCAGGAAGCGCTCGAGCGACATGGCGGCCTCCACCCGGCGCTGTACCGCCCGCCTCTGGCCCTCCTCCGCGCAGAGCGCGGCCACCCGCAGCCCGAGGCTGGCCTCGCCCGCCTCCGTGGTCGCGTCGAGCAGTGCGCGCAGGCCTAGCAGGTAGTCGGACAGAGCCTCGGCGTCGTGGGGGCGCTCGCAGCCCATCTCGAACCTGCCGAGCGCCCACCCCACCGGCCCGCCGGCCGGCGTGTCGCCGAGCGCCCGCAGGAAGTCCGACAGGTCCGACTCCTCGTCGGTGTGAAGCGTCCAGGGCGCGCCCCGCGCGGTACCGGGGCCACCGACCGCCACCGCCCCCCAGCGGCCCTCCCCGGAACGTCTCCAGCCGGGCGCGCACAGAGCAATCCAACCGGGTGCCCAGAGTCTCAGCGCCGTGACCAGGCCGCGGAAGCGCTCCTCGGCCTCGGCCGCCGGGATCTGCTCGCCGGCGGGCACCTCGCGCTCGAGCACGCAGAGTGCGGACGGCTCACCGTAGCCGTCCTCCGGCCAGGCCGCCTCGGCCGGGGCGTCGGCGTGCTCGCCGGCCACCAGTGACAGGCCGTTGCCCAGATCCACGCGTTCGCTCTCCAGGACCACCCCGCCCAGCGGGGCGACCACACGCGCACGGACCGCGTCGCGGTAGAGCGTGGTCTCGACCTCCAGGTACAGGCGCTCGAAGCGCTCCTCCGGGAAGGCGAAGCTGGTGGCGTCCTCGTACAGCCGCTCGAGCATCGCGCGCAGGGCGGGCTCGGCCTGCTCGCCGCGCATCCCGTTCACCCGCAGCCAGGGAGCGGCGCCGGCGCCGAGGGTCTCCGCGGCGGTGCGCGCACCGGGCAGGGTGCGGATCTCGTCCCAGCGGGCGTCGAGGAAGGCCCCCGTCCGCGGTTGGTAGCGATAGAGCGACGGTCCGCTGCCGTGACCGCCGTCGATCACGTCGAACTCGAGCTCGGCGCCGTCGCGAACGATGTCGGTGAGGAACGCGGCGGACTCGAGCGCGAAGTCGCGCAGCGCGTCGTGGAGGGCACGGTTGCGCATGCGGGCCGGATTCGCCTCCGGCGCCGTGAGTCCTGCCGGGGCCTTAGGGAGGAGCGCAGCCCGATCGGTGATCGGGCGAGCACCGGACCATGTCCTCTTAGGCGGCGGCGGTGGCCGGCTGCTCTGCAGCCGCCGGCCGGCACTCGGTCTCGCTCACGCCGAGCCACTCGCTGCCATAGCTGCGCATGGCGTCGATCAGCGGCACGAGCGCGCGCCCCTTTGCGGTGAGCGTGTACTCGACGCGCGGGGGAACCTCGGGGAAGGTGTGCCGGGCCACGATGCCCTGCTCCTCGAGGCCGCGCAACCGGACGGAGAGCGTGCGCGGGCTTATGCCCGCCAGCGAGCGCTCGAGCTCGCAGAACCGGCTGCGGCTCTCCGCGAGATCACGGATTACGAGGATCGTCCACTTGCCGCAGATGATGTCGGCGGTGGCACAGACAGGACAGGAGTCGTCAACCATCTGAGGCCAAGTCTACCGCAAGACTTCACGAACTGAAGTAAGGAAACGGCGAGGGCGCGCCTCCCGCTGCGCGCCCCCGACCCTCCCTCAGGAACTCGTCAGCCGCTCAAGTTTCCGAGCAGTCCCCCTGCGCCTCCGGATCCTCCGGAGGTGGCTTCGACCCTGCCCTCACTCGGTTGCACGAGCACCCAGCCCGCGCCCGAGAAGGACATCTGGATCGACTCGCCCGAGCCCTTTCCGATGAAGTTCTTCAGCTTCACGTTCGTCTTGATCCCGGTCTTGAGACTGGAGGACCAGGTGATGGCCGCCTGGGGGTCGGCGAACGTGGCCGCCTCGCCCGTGTTCAGAAGCACCGGGGGGCCGTCGGAGATGATCGCCACCCAACCGCTGCCCGTCAGGCTCGTGTTGTAGAGCCCTCCGCTCACCATGCCGCTGGCGCCCTCCACCCGCTTGATGTCCCAGTCGATGCCCGCATCGAAGGCCAGCAGGTTGCGGCCGTTCACCGTGATCGAGTCATTCTCGAGATAGAGCAGGTGCACGTCCTGCGCGGTGTCGGCCAGGAACACCTCACCGGACCCGGTCATCTTCATCAGCGACTGGCCCTCGCCGGTCATGGCCTTCTTGATCAGCCTGCCCATCCCGCCGGAGCCCGCGTGCTCGAAGGCCACCTCGCCCTGGTAGGCCACCATCGAGCCGAGCTTGGCCTGGATCGTGACCTGGTCCAGGCGCACCTTCAACAGCTTCGAGTTCTGCAGCGCAAACGGCTGGTCGGACTTGGTCTCCTGGAACTCTCCGAGCGTGCTCTGCAAACGATTCTCCTTGTGGGCGGGGCGGCGGCCCCGCACTCTGCGGGAGCCCGCCGCGCGAGTCAAGGCCAATGCGTCCACCGGGGCGGGACCTGCCCGCTAAGGTGCGCGCCTCTCGTGAGGCGCGCTCTGCTAATCCTGCTGTTGACCTTCATGGTCGCGCCCACGGCGCAGGCCGCCGACCCGATCATGCCGCTGTCGCAGGTGCACGCCGGGCTCGACTGCATCGGCCTCTCGGTGATCCGGGGCACGCAGATCTCGCAGTTCGACGTGGAGGTCATCGACGTGATCGGTGGCCAGACCGGCCTCGGCGGCCCGCGCATCCTGGTGCGCGCCTCGGGCCCCGCCGTGGACTCGAGCGGTATCGCCGAGGGCTTCTCGGGCTCGCCGGTGATGTGCCTCGACCCCAACGGGGTGCGGCGGAACATCGGCGCGATCTCGGAGTCGGTGGGCGAGTACGGGAACCACGTGGTGCTGGTCACCCCGATCGAGGAGATGCTGCGGGACGCGCCGTCACCGCCCCCCGCGGTCGGCATCGCGGCGCGCCCGTCCGGCCTGCTGCGCAGCGCGCGGCCGCTGTCGGGCGCCCTCACCGTGTCCGGGCTCTCGGCGCACACGCGAGGGCTCCTGGCCCGCGCCGGCCGCCGCGCCGGGAGGGCGGTTCTGGCCGCGCCCGCCGGACCGATCGCCGGATTCCCGGCACAGCCGCTCGTGCCCGGAGCGTCCGTCGCGGCCATGCTCTCCACCGGGGACGTGGGTCTCGGCGCGGTGGGAACCGTGACCTACCGCGACGGCGCGCGGATCTGGGCGTTCGGCCATCCCCTGGACGCGCTCGGCCGGCGCAGCGTGTTCGTGGAGGACGCCTACGTGTTCAGCGTGATCGCCAACCCGCTCGGCATTCCCGACCTCGGCGCGGACAGCTACAAGCTCACCTCCGCCGGCGGCCACACGCAGGGGACCTTCAACACGGACACGCTCAGCTCGATATCGGGCAACCTCGGCGCCGCCCCGCCCTCGGTGCCGCTGCAGGTGGTGGCCCGTGCGCCCGGGCTGGAGCCGGTGCTGCTCACCAGCTCGCTGGCCGACGAGCGCCGGCTCGGGTACGGCGCCAACCTCTCGCTGGTCGCACCGCTCGGGGCCTCAGAGGGGCTGGACAGCGTGATCCGGAACTACGGCCCGGTCACGCTCTCGATGTGCTTCCGGGTGAAGCTGAAGGACCGGCGGAAGCCGATCGGCTTCTGCAACGCCTACTTCGACGGCTTCTCGCCTCTCGACGATCTGACGAATGCCGCCGGGCTGGTGGACGCCTACGACGTGCCGCCGCCCGCCATCGAGGGCGCGAGCGTGCGCATCCGGGCCCGTCCGGGGGTGGATGCCGACGTGCTGCTGTCGGCGAGCCTGCCGAAGCAGGCGCGGCGCGGAGCGCGCGTGCCCGTGAAGCTCGCCGTCGGGCGACGGGGAGACGGGCGGCGCCGCCTCTCGTTCTCCATGCGCATCCCGCGGGACATGCCGCTCGGCCACCAGACCATCACGCTGCACGGCGCGGGCGGAGGCGGCTCCGAGGAGGCGCTCATCGAGGCGTTCGTCGAGGCGCTCACCGGAGACGGGGGCGGGAGCGGCAAGGAGCCTCACTCGATCCGCGACCTGGCCGCGCGGGTGGCGGCGATTCACCGGGACCTCGGTATCGAGGCCCGGTTCCGGCGGGGCAGCCGGAAGCTCGTCTACAGGTCCAGCGACGTGAGCTTCGAGGGCCGCGTGAAGGTCAGCCTGCGGGTCCTCCGCCGGCACCGCTGACGGCGGGCTCGCCGCCGTTGGGCTGCTCGCCATCGCGGTCCGACACGTGCTCGAATGACGTCGAGCGCTTGCCGTCGGAGGCCACCAGAAGCTTGAAGTCATGCGGATGGGTGGCGGCCTTGAGAGCCTCCTCCATCGAGATCCGCCCGGCCTGGTAGTGCTGGAGCAGCGCCTGGTCGAAGCTCTGCATGCCGTAGTAGCCGCCCTCGGCGATGACCTCGGGGAGACGGCCCGTGTCGGCCGGGTTCGTGATCATGTCCCGCACCCGGCCGGTCATCCGCAGCACCTCGCAGGTGGCCACTCGGCCGGCGCCGTCGGGGGTGGGCACGAGCCGCTGGGAGATGACCCCCTTGAGCGTTCCGGCGAGCATCGCCCGGGCCTGCTTCTGCTCGGCCTGGGGGAAGAAGTCGATGATGCGGTTGACCGACTCGGACGCGTCGACCGTGTGGATGGTGGAGAGCACGAGGTGGCCGGTCTCGGCCGCGGAGAGGGCGGTGCGCACCGTCTCCTCGTCGCGCATCTCTCCGATGAGGATCACGTCCGGATCCTGGCGCAGCACGCGGCGCAGGGCGCGGGCGAAGGACACGGTGTCCTCGCCCACCTCGCGCTGGTTGATGATGCAGCGCTTGTCGCGGTGAAGGAACTCGGCCGGGTCCTCGATGGTCACGATGTGCTTCGCGTAGGTCGAGTTGATGTGGTCGATCATCGCGGCGAGCGTTGTGGACTTGCCCGAGCCGGTGGTGCCGGTCACGAGGATCAGCCCGCGCTCCTCGTCGGCCAGCGTCTCGATCACCTCGGGCAGGAGGAGCTCGGACACGGACTTGATCTGAAAGGGAATGGCGCGCAGGACCAGGGACACGGACCCGCGCTGCACGAAGGCGTTGACGCGGAAGCGCGCGACCCCGGGAAGCGAGTAGGAGAAGTCCACCTCGCGCTCGCGCCGGAACGACTCGAGCTTGTCCTCGTCGGTGAGCATGTGGAACATGACCTGCTCGGTCTGCTCCGGGCGCAGCGGCTCGGTGTCCGGAATCGGCATGAGCGTGCCGTGACGGCGGACGACGGGAGGCGCCGGAACCTTGAGGTGGAGGTCCGACCCCTCGGTCTCGATCACGTACATGAGGGCCTGATCGATGTCGAACATGCTTCGTCATCGGCCGCTCGCGCGCGGGGCTGAAGCCCTGGGAGCTACGAATTGGACCGGTTTCCGGTCCCGAGCTGCTCCAAAGGGCTAGGCGGGCGCTAGGGAACTACGCGACGTCGCGAAGCTTCTGCGCCTCGGCGAGAGACTGCAGCTTCTTCAGCGACTGGTTCTCGATCTGGCGGATCCGCTCGCGCGTGACATTGAACGTGCGGCCCACCTCGTCGAGCGTGCGGGGGTGCTCTCCCCCGAGCCCGTAGCGCAGCTCCAGCACCCGGCGCTCGCGGTAGGAGAGGTTCTCCAGCGCCTCGCGCAGGGCCTCCTTGGTGAGGATCTCGGCCGCCCGCTCGTAGGGAGACTCGGCCCGCTCGTCGGCGATGAACTGGCCGAACTCGGACTCCTCCTCGTCACCAACGGGCTTCTCGAGCGACACCGGCGCCTGGGCGGAGCGCTTGATCGACTCCACCTCCTCGGGCTCGATGCCGGTGTGCTCCGCGATCTCGTCCGGCGTGGGCTCACGGCCCAGCTCGGTGACGAGCTTGCGCTCCGCGCGGCCGATCTTGTTCAGCTTCTCCACCACGTGCACCGGGATGCGGATGGTGCGCGCCTTGTCCGCGAGCGCGCGGGCAATGGCCTGGCGGATCCACCAGGTCGCGTACGTAGAGAACTTGAACCCCTTGCGGTAGTCGAACTTCTCCGCGGCGCGGACCAGGCCCAGCGTGCCCTCCTGGATGAGATCGAGGAAGGGCAGGCCCTGGTTGCGGTAGTTCTTCGCGATCGAGACGACGAGCCGCAGGTTCGACTCGACCATCTTCTGCTTCGCATCGAGGTCGCCGCGCTCGATGCGCTTGGCGAGGTCGACCTCCTCCTGTGCGGTGAGCAGCCGGACCTTTCCGATGTCCTTCAGGAACAGCTGAAGGGAGTCGGTGGTCATGTCGGGCTTCAGGTCGATTGCAGCCTTCTTGCGACGGCTGCGACGGTCCACGGCACGCTCCACCTCGGGCGCCTTGTGGGTGGGGTCGTCCTCGACGAGCTCGATCTCGGACTTCTCGAAGTAGCCGTGCAGCTCCTCGATGTCGCCCTCGTCGAGCTCCACCTCGGAAAGGGCGGTGGCCACCTCTGTGAAGGTCAGCGTTCCGGTCTGCTGACCCTTCGTGACGAGGAGCTTGACCTCCTCGAGTTCTTGCAGTTCGGCTACAGACATCACTTTCCTTACGGCGCGCAGGGCCCAGCGCAAGGGCGCCGGGCCCATCTACACAGGCCTGAAGAGCATAGAGCTAGGGATATTGAAGTCAAGCGGATGGGCAGGCGGAAAAACCGTTGACTTGCCGGTCAACCAGTTTCCTTCTACCCGAAAGTGTCGCAGTGGATACACATATCCCTCATCGGCGTGGAATGCGCCGGTGACCGGCGTCGCCGGTCCGGGTCTAGACTGCCCGGCATGACCGACGAAAAGGGCGTTCTCGGCAAGCTTCCGCGGTCGCGGCCGGGCCAGCGCAGCGACAAGCGGGCCGCGAGCGCGGGCCGGCCCTCACAGGCCGCGACGCGCGCCGCCGAGCAGGCCGAGGCCGGAGGCGCCGCCGCCGCAGCGCCGCCCAAGCGCGCGGCCGCTCCGAAGGCGCGCAACGCAGCTCCGCGACCCGCGTCCGCCCGCCGTGCCGCCCAGCCCGATCCCGCGGCTCCGGCCCCGGGCCGGCAGGGCGCGGACCCCGTCGGCACCGCCGCGCGTGCGGTCGGAGCCGGGGTGCGGCTCGGTGCCGGGCTCGCCCAAGAAGTCCTGAAGCGCCTACCGCGACCGTAGTCCCACGTGTGCCCGCAGCGGCCGCACCCCGGTACACCGGGATGGTGACCGCGGTCGCGAACGAGGCTATGCTGGCCGCGGTGCCCGCGGGCGTCAAATCCCCACCACGCTGCCTGATCGTGGACGAGCATCCGGTTGTTCGGGCCGGGGTGCGCAGCCTCGTGATGGAGGCGTTCGAGGGCGCCCAGGTGATGGACGCCCCCTCGCCCGAAGAGGCGCTCGAGGCCTTCGGAGACACGCGCCCCGACGTGGTGATCGTCGATCCGTGGAAGGTCGACAGCGACATCACCCGCGTCGTGGACCGCCTGTCCTCCGAGTTCGGCGCCCCGATCGTGGTCTTCACCTCCGACGGCGGCGCCCGCCTGCTCGGCGAGGCACTGAAGGCAGGGGTCAAGGGCTACGTGCGCAAGGACTCCCCGTCCGAGGACCTGGTCCGGGCCATCGACGCCGCGCGCGCGGGCGAGTTCTACGTGGACCCGGGGCTCTCGTCCACGATCGTGCTCGACGAGACCGACCGCACTCTCAGCGCCCGCCAGCGCGAGATCCTCCAGATGCTGGCCGATGGCATGCAGACCGACGCCGTGGCCGAACGCCTGGGCCTCTCCACGGAAACCGTGCGAACCCACACCAAGCGAATCCTGGCGAAGCTGGAAGCCTCAACCCGGACCCAGGCCGTGGCGATAGGAATCCGCCACGGCTTGATCGACTAGTCGCCGTAGGGGCCCGGCGTTCGCACCCCGTGCGGACCTCTCGCGGCTACGCCGCTCGTTCGCTCGCCGCGAGCGGCTCGCTCTGACACGGTCCGCCCGGGCCGCGACCGCCGGTCCTTCTCGACGGCGACCTAGGTCTTCGCTTCCTCGGCGGCGTCCTTCTGCTGCGCCTCGCCCAAGGCAACACCTTCGCCCGCGGCCTTTGCCTTGTACATCGCCTTGTCCGCGATGTCGATCAGGACCTCGGCCTCGGTGCCGTGCTCCGGACAGGAGACCGCCCCGATGGAGAGGCCGACCGGCGGCTCGTCGGGCGTGGCCACCTCCTCGGCCACAGCGGCGTTGAGGCGCTCGCCCAGCTTCAGGATGTTGGCCGCGTCCTGCTCGGGGGCGAGGACGCAGAACTCGTCGCCGCCGATCCGGGCGGCCACGTCCACCGTGCGGATCGAGCGGCCCACCGACATGGCCACCTGCATCAGAACGCGGTCGCCGGCCTGGTGGCCGTGGGAGTCGTTGATGCGCTTCAGCCCGTCCACGTCCATGAGGAGCAGCCCGAAGGGGTGGTCGTAACGCTTCTGGAGGTCCAGCAGGTGGGCGATCTCCCGCTGGAGGTGACGGAGGTTCCCCAGCCCGGTGAGGGCGTCCGTGTTGGCCTGCGACTCCAGCTCGCGCGAGCGGCTGCGCACCAGTTCCTCGGTCACGGCGGCCTGGATCGCCCCGGTGGCTTCCACGAGGTGCTCCACCGCGTCCGCGAACTGCTCGGGCTCGTTCTCGGCCAGCTCGTCGCGCAGTGCGCGGACCAACACGGCCTGGAGCGAGGCCACGTCCCGCGCCACCTCCGACACCGAGGCGTCGCGGCCTCCGCGCAGGGCGGCGAGCGACACCGCCCGCTCCACCTGGTCATCGGCCAGTTTGTAGGGATCGGACCCGTTGGAGCGGGGGCCCGCCACTGACTCGAGGATGTCGCTGATCAGCGCCGGCAGCTCGCGCGCGATGCGCTCGGTTGGGAGATCGCGAATCTCATCGAGCGACGCGCGCTCGATGAGACGGACCAGAAAGGCCTTGGCGAGTTCCTCCCGCGAACGGTCTACACGCGCGATAGGCCCCCGAATGGGTGTCATGAGACGGCGATCAGTTCGTACACCGGACGTCCTTGGCGGCATAACGATCCTACCCCCGAAAACGGCGGAGCCTCTGCGGAATTTGCGACCCAGAGCGGCTTGGGCCAAATGACCCCCACGAGGTCCGCGCTGAAAGGATGCCGCGCGTGAGCGATCCGATCTCCATTGCGGAGGCCCGGCGGCGGGTGCTGGCCGAGGTGCATCCCCTCCCGGAGGAGGACGTACGGCTGGAGGAGGCGCTGGGACGGGTGCTCGCCAAGCCGCTGGTGGCGGGCATCGACGTTCCTCCGTTCGCCAGCTCAGCCATGGACGGATTCGCGGTGCGATCCGGACCTGCGGCGGAGCTGCGGGTCACGGCCGAGTCCCGGGCGGGCCATCCGGCGGGCGTGCCGGTCGAGCCCGGCACCGCGGTGGGGATCTCCACGGGCGCGGCGGTGCCCGAGGGCGCGGACGCGGTCGTGCCGGTGGAGCGGACCGAGGACCGGGGCGACTTCGTCCAGACCCCCGCCACCGAGCCCGGCACGAACGTCCGGGGTCCCGGCGAGGACGTGCGAAAGGGCGAGACGCTGCTCGGCCCAGGGGCGCTGCTCGGACCCGCGGAGCTGGGCGTGGCCGCCTCCGTTGGCCGCCCGGCACTCGCATGCGCGCGGCGCCCGCGGGTGGCCCTGGTGGTGACCGGCGACGAGCTGACGCGCCCTGGCGATCCGCTCGGTCCGGGGCGGATCTACAGCTCGAACGCCTACACGCTCGCCGCCCAGATCGAGCGCGCCGGGGCCGATCTCGTGAGCACCGGCAGCGCGGGAGACGACCCGGGCGCGACTCGCGAGGCCCTGGAGCGAGCATTGGACGATGCCGAGGTGGTGTGCGTCTCCGGCGGCGTGTCGGTGGGGCCTCACGACCACGTGCGCCCCGCCCTCGACACGCTCGGCGTGGAGGAGAGCTTCTGGCGCGTGAGTCTCCGGCCCGGGAAGCCCACCTGGTTCGGCAAGCGCGGGCCCACGCTCGTGTTCGGGCTGCCGGGCAACCCCGTGTCGGCCATGGTGACCTTCCAGCTATTCGTGCGCCCTGCGCTGCTGGCCCTCCAGGGGGCGAGCCCGGAGGCCGCCAGGGCCACGGCAACGATGTCGGAGCCCGTGCGTTGCCATCCGCAGCGCGAGCAGGCGGTGAGGGTGCGCCTCACCGCCGGCGACGGCGGTTGGCGCGCTGAGCCCACCGGCCCGCAGGGGTCACACGTGCTCACCTCGATGCTGGGCGCCGATGCGCTGGCGATGATCCCCCGCGGTGAGGGCGAAGTGAACGCGGGCGAGCGCGTGGACGTAGAGGTCCTGTGAGGACTCGAGACCCCCGCCGGCTACTCGAGCGCGAGCGGCGCGCTCGCGCGCGCGTGCAGATCATGAAGCTGCCGCGCTCGGACTACGGTCCCGACGGCAGCATCGGGAGCCGGCAGGAGGCGGAGGTCACATTGCCGCGGGCGGAGCTCGACCGGATGTGGTCGCCCGAGTACCTCGAGCGGCTGGCGGCCACGTACTGGCGCTTCCTCACCCGTTTCTCGCTCGGTCTGCTCAGGGTGCTCTACACCGAGGACGCCCGCGAGGTCGTGGTGGTGAGGCGGCCGTTCGTGCTGCTGCGCTTCCGCAAGCCGGAGTACGAGACCGAGCCGGACAAGGGCAGCGTGACCTGGCCGATTGAGAACGGGCTGCTGGTGGCTCCGTCCGGGCGCACGCGCGGGTACCTGCGCCTGGCGGTGGAGCGCAAGCCGGATGACGGCCGCTCGGACGAGGTGACCGGGACCATCACATCCGAGGTCGTGAACTTCTACCCGATGATCGCCGGTTGGGGCTGGTTCGCGCGGGTCGGCCGCCTGCTCTACAACGAGACCCAGCTGCGCATCCACGTGATCGTGACGCACGCCTTCCTGCGCTCGCTGGCGAACCTGGACCTGGCCAACTCGGCTGTGGGCGCATTGGCCGCGCCCGAGGGCGACCAACCGGCGGAAATGGCGCGCTGAGGGAGGAGCGCAGGCCGGGCGGCGGCGAGGAGCGGAGCCTGATCGGTGATCAGGCGAGCACCGCAGCCCTGTCATCGGCCGAGCACCGGACCACGCCTAGGGAGGAGCGCAGCCCGATCGGTGATCGGGCGAGCACCGGACCACGCCTAGGGAGGAGCGCAGCCCGATCGGTGATCGGGCGAGCACCGGACCACGCCTAGGGAGGAGCGCAGCCCGATCGGTGATCGGGCGAGCACCGGACCACGCCTAGGGAGGAGCGCAGCCCGATCGGTGATCGGGCGAGCACCGGACCACGCCTAGGGAGGAGCGCAGCCCGATCGGTGATCGGGCGAGCACCGGACCACGCTTACCCGAGGCGCTGTGAGGTGATCTCGCGCAGCTTCGCCCGGTCGTGCCGGGCGGTGATGGTCCTCACCGTGCCCGAGCGCGAGCGCATCGAGAGCGACTCGGTGGTGGCGCCCTCCGGGCCGATGTACTGAACGCCGGCGAGCATCTCGCCCGCGGTGACGCCGGTGGCCGCGAAGTGCACGTCCTCCCCGGATACGAGCCGGTTCGTGTCCAGCACCTCGTCCAGGTCGTAGCCGGCCTCGAGCGCAGCGCTGCGCTCATCGTCGTTGCGGGGCCACAGGCGGCCGACGATCTTCCCGCCCGTGCACTTGATGGCGGCCGCCGCCAGCACACCCTCGGGGGTGCCGCCGATGCCCCAGAGCAGGTCCACCGGAGAGCCCTGGGTCACCGCCACGAGCGCGGCGGACACGTCGCCGTGCGGGATCAGCCGGATGCGCGCGCCGGCCGCGCGGATCTCGGCCATCGCCTCGTCGTGGCGGGGCCGGTCGAGCATGATCACCACGATGTCTCCCACGTCCACGCCCTTCTCCTTCGCCATCAGGCTCAGGGTCTCGGGCAGGGGGCGGTCGAGGTCCAGCAGGTGGGCCATGTCGCGCGAGGTGGCCATCTTCAGCATGTAGACGCAGGGCCCCGGGTCGAACATCGTTCCCCGCTCCGACAGGGCGATGGTGGCGATGGCGTTGGGGAGCCCCTTCGCGCACAGCTCGGTGCCCTCCAGCGGGTCCACCGCGATGTCCACCTCGGGCAGCGAGCCGTCGCCGATCCGCTCGCCGTTGTAGAGCATGGGCGCCTCGTCCTTCTCGCCCTCCCCGATCACCACCAGGCCGTCCATGGAGACCGTTTCCAGCATGATGCGCATGGCATCCACCGCCGCGCCGTCGGCCTCCTCCTTCTCCCCGCGCCCGATCCAGCGGGCGCAGGCCAGCGCCGCGTACTCGGTGGTGCGCACGAGCTCCATGGCCAGGTTGCGGTCCGGGCGCACCGTGCCGGCGCCCGCCGACGATCCTGTCGCCTGCTCCACGCTCAGATCACGCCCGGCGGCTTGCGCACGTCGGTGTAGTAGGCCTGCCGCAGATAGCCGGCGAGCAGCAGGCCGACCGAGGCAAGCAGGGCCACGAAATAGCCGACGCCAAGCCCGATGTCCACGGTGTCCCCCGGCCGGCCGAGGATGATCCCGTTGCAGAGGATCAGCACCACCGCGATCATGCCCACGATCATCGTGACCTCGCCCGGCTTCCAGGTGAGCTTGTGCCCACGCGCCAGGATCCACGCCAGGATGAAGGGCGCGGTGCAGGCCAGCGCGAGCAGCCAATCGAGGGTGGAGAAGGTCTGCCAGGCGTTGGCGCTGTCCCCTCCAGCGATCGAGCCCAGCCGGCTGTTCGGGTTCGACGCGCTGGTGGTGAACCAGGGCAGGAACAGCGACAGGAAGAGCACCAGCGCCGCGCCCATGCCCATGTACTCGCCGGGCGTCAGCCGCGACAGGTCCAGGTAGCCGCTCTTCTGCTCCGCCCTCGAGACCTCCATCGCCCCGGAACCTACACCCTGCCGGGGGCCCGGTAAAGCGGGATCGGCCGCGTTGAAGCCCCGCATGCAAGCGGTTAGGTTCGAGACGCCCGGAGGCTCAGCGAACGAAGGGGACGCATGGCGGTCACGAAGATCATCGAAGTGGTGGGAAGCTCGCCGGACAGCTCGGACGGGGCGGTGAAGGCGGCGCTGGACGACGCCCGCGTGTCCCTGCGGAACATCAAGGCCGTGGACGTGGTGTCCACCGGGTTGCGCGGGGACAACCTCGACGAGTGGCGCGCGCTCGTGCGCATCTCCTTCCTCGTCGAGCGCGTGAGCGAATGAGATGGCTGCGGTGCTCCCCCGATCACCGATCGGGCTCCGCTCCTCGCCGGCGCGGCGGTGCTCCCCCTAGATAAAGGTTCACACGTAACGGATCGGCGCCTGGGTAGTCTTCCGCCCTGGGTCTGTCGGGACCCGTCCTCGTGAGTTCCTCAGATATTCAGACACCGCCCCGTGGAGGGGTCGAAGTGCTTCTCGCCGATGCACGCGAGCGCACGCTGGCGCTCGTCGAGCCGGTGTCCGACGCGGACCTGGACCGCGTGCACGACCCGCTGATGAGCCCCCTGGTGTGGGACCTCGGCCACATCGCGGCATACGAGGACCTGTGGGTCGGCCACCGGGCGGGAGGCCTGGACCTTCTGCGGCCCGAGCTGGCCGAGCTCTATGACGCCTTCGAGACCCCGCGCGCCGATCGCGGCGACCTCCCCTACCTGCGTCGTAATGACGCGCTCGACTACCTCGAGGCGGTGCGCGAGCGCTCACTCCAAGTGGCCCGGGCGGGCGGCGAGCCGGGCTGGGTGTGGCATCTCGTGCTCCAGCACGAGCACCAGCACAACGAGACGATGCTCCAGACGCTCCAGCTGGCCGAGCCGGGGGTGTTCTGCCCCGAGCGTACGGTGGACGCCGGCCCGGCGGCCGGCGGCTCGGTCTCCCTGCCCGCCGGACGCTTTGCGATCGGGCATCCGGGTCCTGAGTTCGCCTACGACAACGAGCGGCCCGTGCACGAGGTGGACCTGGGCGCCGTCGTCATGGACCGCGCGCCGGTGACCAACGGCGCCTACCTCGACTTCGTGGAGGACGACGGGTACCGGCGGGCCGAGCTGTGGTCGCCCGAGGGGTGGGAGACTCGCCTGCGCGAGGGCTGGGAGCGGCCGCTCTACTGGACTGCCGACGAGCGCATCCGGCGCTTCGACCGGGACGTCCCGCTGGAGCGCGACCTGCCGGTGATGCACGTCTCATGGTTCGAGGCCGACGCCTACGCGCGCTGGCGCGGGGCGCGTCTGCCCACGGAGGCGGAGTGGGAGCGGGCCGCGGCCGAGGCCGGCGGCGCCCGCGGGCATCTCGACCAGCTCGACTTCGGCCCCGGGCCCGCCGGCCCCTTCGTGGGCGACTGCTGGGAGTGGACGGCCAGCGAGTTCGCCGGCTACCCAGGCTTCGAGCCCTTCCCCTACCGCGAGTACTCCGAGGTGTTCTTCGGCCACGGCTACCGGGTGCTGCGGGGCGCCTCCTGGGCCACCCGGCCGGCCGTGGCGCGAGAGTCGTTCCGCAACTGGGACCTGCCCCAGCGACGCCAGATCTTCGCCGGCTTCCGCTGCGCCGAGGACCTGGCGTGAGCGGCGCCGCGTTGCCCGAGGCCTCGGTGCGCATCGAGTGCTGCGACGTGCGCGACACGCTCGCCGACGACGTTCGCGCCGGCCTGGCCAAGCCGCTCAAGGAGCTGCCCCCGAAGTACTTCTACGACGAGCACGGCTCCGAGCTGTTCGACCGCATCACCTCGCTGCCCGAGTACTACCCGACGCGCTGCGAGCGCACGATCCTGAACCGTCACGCCCCCCACATCGTGGCCGACGCCGAGGACCTGGTGGAGCTCGGCTCGGGCACCGCCTCCAAGACCCGCGCCCTGCTCTACGCGATGGCCGGCGCCGGCTCGCTGCGGCGCTACGTGCCCTTCGACGTGGACGAGTCGGTGGTGCAGGCCTGCGCAATCGAGCTGGTGGAGCTCTATCCCGGCTTGGACGTGCACGGCGTGGTGGGCGATTTCGGGCGCGACCTCGGCCGTGTGCCGGAGGGCGACCAGCGGCTGTTCGCTTTCCTCGGCGGGACGATCGGCAACCTCTATCCGCCACAGCGCCGGCGCTTCCTGAAGAGCCTGCGCGCCCTGATGGGCCCGCACGACCGGCTGGTGATCGGCACCGACCTGGTGAAGGACCGGGCCATCCTCGAGGCGGCATACAACGACAGCGAGGGCGTGACCGCCGAGTTCAACCGCAACGTGCTGCGCGTGGTCAACGACGGGCTGGGCGCCGATTTCGTGCCCGAGGCCTTCGAGCACGTGGCCTTCTTCGACCGGGCCAACTCGTGGATCGAGATGCGGCTGCGGGCCAACGGCGCCCAGACGGTCCGCATCGACGGCGTGAACCTCGAGGTGCGCTTCGCCGACGGTGAGGAGATCCGCACCGAGATAAGCGCCAAGTTCACCCGCGGTGCAGTGGACTCCGAGCTCCGCGCCGCGGGACTGCGGCTGGACGACTTCCTCACCGACGAGCACAGCCTGTTCGGTGTGGCGGTGGCAAAGAAGCTGTAGCGTCGGCGCGGGGGGCGCGCAGATGGAGTTCAAGATCCTTGGTCCGCTCGAGGTGCGCGAAGGCGACCGCCGCCTTGCGTGCAGGAGCCCGAAGCAGAGGCTGCTCCTCGGCATCCTGCTCCTGAACGCGAACGAGACCGTGTCGAGCGACCGCCTGACCGAGGCCCTCTGGGGAGAGAGGCCTCCCCAGGGCGCGGGAAAGGCGCTTCAGATGCACGTCTCGCAGCTTCGAGACCTGCTTGAGCCGGAGCGAACGCGCGGTGCCTCCGGTCGCATTCTCGTGACCCGCCCCCCAGGCTACGAGCTGCGGGTGGAGCCGGGGCAGCTCGACCTGCACCGCTTCGAGCACGCCATGAGCCGCTCGAGGGCGGCGGCGGAGGCCGGCCACGCGGATGAAGCCGCGCGCTCCCTGCACGAGGGCCTGTCCATCTGGCGCGGTCCGGCGCTCGCGGACCTGAGCTTCGAGGGCGTCCTTCAGACTGACCTCGCGCGTCTGGAGGAGCTCCGCCTCGACGCGCTCGAGGAGCGGTTCGAGGCGGACCTGGCGCTCGGCCGGCATGCCGGGCTGATCGGCGAGCTCGAGGCTCACATCACCGAGCAGCCCCTCCGCGAGCGACCGCGCGGCCAGCTCATGCTGGCGCTCTACCGCTCCGGCCGGCAGGCCGAGGCGCTCGAGGCCTACCGCGAAGCCCGGCGCGTGCTCGTCGACGAGCTCGGCCTCGAGCCCGGCCGGCGGCTGAAGGAGCTGGAACGAGGGATTCTCGCTCAGGATCCGAGCCTCGACGCGCCGCCGGTGAGGCGCGACGAGGAGCCCCGCCCCACGGCGTCCGCGGCGGAGCTCGTGGGCCGCGAAACGGAGATGGACGAGCTGCTCGCGCTGTTCGATGCCTCCCTGTCGGGGAGGGGTGGCCTGATCCTGGTCGGAGGGGAGCCGGGCATCGGCAAGAGTCGCCTGGCCGAAGCCCTGGCCGGACAGGCGAGCACCCGGGGAGCACACGTGCTCGTCGGGCGCTGCTGGGAGGCGGGCGGGGCCCCCGCCTACTGGCCCTGGGTCCAGGTGCTGCGCTCCTACCTGCGCGACGTGGACCCTGACCTCCTCCGCTCACACGTGGCACGGGACGGTGCCCAACTGGCGAGGATCGTCCCCGAGCTGGCCGGGCCACTCCCCGATCCGCCGCCGGCGGCGGAGCCGACCGAATCGGAGGGCGACCGCTTCCAGGTCTTCGACGCGGTGGCGTCCTTCCTCAGACGCGGCGCCTCAGCGAAGCCGCTCGCCGTCTTCCTCGACGATCTGCACGCGGCCGATGCCCCCTCTCTCCTGCTGCTGCGCTTCATCGCCGGAGAGCTGGCCACGGCGCCGATCCTGATCGTCGGCTGCTACCGCGACACCGAGGTCGGGCCGGGACACCCGCTTGCGGAGGCACTTCCGGAGCTCAGGCGGGAGGGGGTGGTGACTCGTATCTCACTGAAGGGCCTCGGCCGTGACGACACGGCCCGGCTGCTGGAGCGCACGCTGGGCACGCCGGCACCGGACGAGCTGATCGACCGGGTCCACGAGGAGACCGCGGGAAATCCGCTCTTCGCCGGCGAGATCGGGCGCCTCCTGGCCGGGGAGGGCCAGCTGGACTTGGCCGGCGGCGAGGGGCTTCCGATCCCTCAGGGAGTCAAGGAGGCGATCGGCCTCCGGCTCGAGCGTCAGTCGGCCGAGGCCCGCGACCTGCTCGCGCGGGCGTCAGTGCTCGGTCGCGAGTTCGACCTCGACGCTCTGGAGGGTGTGAGCGGGCTGGAGCAGGACGAGCTCTACGCGGCGCTCGAGGAAGCGGCGGCCGCCCGTCTGGTCGGTGAGCTGCCGGGCGGGCGGGGACGCATGCGCTTCTCACACGTCCTGATGCGCGACAGCATCTACGAGGCCATCCCGACGACGCGACGGCTGCGCCTGCACCGGGAGATCGCCGAGGCGCTCGAGGGTCTCTATTCCCGGAACCTCGAGGCGCACCTCGCCGAGCTGGCCCACCACTATCTCGCCGCGGGGAACGCCGAGGCCGCGAAGGCGATCCACTACGCCTCACTTGCCGGCGACCGCGCCGCTTCCCAGCTCGCGTTCGAGGAGGCCGCCCGGCACTACACCAATGCTCTGGAGCTGCTCGAAGCGGTGGCTCCGGACGCCGAGCGGAGCTGTGACCTGCTGCTGGCGCTCGGCGAGACGCTGAGCCGCGCCGGCGAAGGATCGCGAGCGAAGGTGGCCTACGCACGTGCCGCCGCCCTGGCCGAGAGCTCCGGCTGGCCCGACCGCGTCGCACGCGCCGCCCTTGGCTACGGCGGCCGATTCGCCTGGGCGCGCGCGGGCACCGACACCGCACTGGTCCCTCTTCTCGAGCGCGCGCTCGACGCCGTGGGCGACGGCGACAGCCCCGCCCGGGTGCGACTTCTCGCGCGTCTCGCGCCCGCGATCCGTGACGAGCCTCTGCGGGATCGCAGGGTCAGGCTCGCCGAGGAGGCGCTCGCGATGGCGCGGCGGATCGGTGATCCCGTGACGCTGGCGTACGCGCTCGACGGTTACTGGCCGGCGGTGGAGGGCCCGGACACCATCGGCAGCACCGCGGCCGCGGACGAGCTCATCTTGCTGGCCCAGAGCATCGGCAACAAGGAGCTGGAGTACGAGGGCCACGACCACCGCCTGCACACGGCCTGGGCGTTGGCCGATCCGGCGGCGGTGGACGTTGAGCTGGACGTTCTCGGGCGCCTGGCCGACGATCTGCGGCAGCCCGCGCACCGCTGGCACCTCGGCTCGACCCGGATGGTGGTGGCGCTCATGGAGGGACGCTTCGTGGAGGCCGAGGAGCTGATCTCCGGCTCGCTGGACCTCGGCAGGCGGGCGGAGAGCTGGAACTCCGTCGTCTCCGAGCGGATCGGCCTGTTCGTGCTGCGCCGCGAGCAGGGGCGACTCGCGGAGCTCGAGGACACGATCAGGCGTTCCGTGCGGGAATTCCCCGCGCTGCTCCGCTTCCAGTGCGCGCTGGCACACCTGTACGCCGAGCTCGGCCGAGCGGAGGACGCACGCGCGGCCCTCGACCAGCTCGTGGCCAGGGATCTGGCCCGGGAGCACCTCGACGCGGAGTGGCTGTTCAGCATCAGCCTGCTGGCGAGCCCGTGTGCGCTGGTCGAGGATGCCGGTGCCGCCACGGCTCTCTACGAGCTGCTGCTCCCGTACGGCGATCTCTACTCGGAGGCGCCGATCGAGGGCACCTTCGGCGCCGTGGCCCGGGGGCTCGGCGTGCTCGCCACGGTGCTCCGGCGCTACGACGACGCCGAGAGGCACCTCGGCGCCGCGATCGAGACGGAGCGGCGGATGGGCGCGCGCCCCTGGCTCGCCCACGCCCAGCACGACCTGGCCTCGACGATCCTCGCACGGGGGGAAGAGGGCGACGAGCCGAAGGCCCACGTGCTCCTCGCCGAGGCGAGGAGCACGTACAGCGAGCTCGGTATGGAGGTCTGGGCCGCGCGCGCCGCGGCGGCCGGTTGAGGCCCTCAGCTGGTGGGCACCGACGGGCTCGCGTGGGGGCGCAGGGAGTGCCGGGTCCACATGCCCACTCCGGCCAGGAGCAGCAGTGCGCCGGCGCCGATCGCGAGGTAGCCCCAGTTGAACCCGTCCGACGACGGCGACGACACGGCCTCGGGGGTGGGGGAAGGCACGCGGCCCGCGTCGCGCGCGTCCGGTGAGCGCAGGTCCTGGTAGGTGGTGGGCACGTTCTGCTTGGCCGCGCGTCCGGCGTCGCGGGCGTCGGGCGAGCGCAGGTCCTGGTAGGTGGTGGAAGGAGAGAACTGCGCCGCCTGGAGTGCTGCGTCCCGCGCGTCCGGCGAGCGCAGGTCTTGGGAGGCGAGAGCCTGGCCGGCAAACGCGAGGGTGAACATTGCGGCGAGGGCGGCGAGGTGGGCGATGCGTGACATGTGAGCTCCGTTCGGTTGGACTGCTTGCTTGCGGAGCACGACCATCCGTCACGTCACCCAGCGATCGGTAAGGAGCGGGTCAGACGCCGGTCAAATACGCTGCCGCCCCGTGGAGCTGAACGGAATCGGCGCGTTGGTGGCCGGCGGAGGCTCGGGCCTCGGCGCCGCGACAGCGCGCGAGCTGGCCTCGCGCGGCGCGCGCGTGTCCGTGGTGGACCTGGACGCCGGCCGGGCCGAGGCCGTGGCCGCCGAACTGGGCGACGGCGCGATCGCTCTGCGGGCAGACGTGACGGAGGAGGCCGAGGTCGAGGCTGCCGTGGCGGCCACGGTGGACGCCTTTGGAGGCATCCGCCTGGCGGTGTCCTGCGCCGGGATCGGCTGGGCCGAGCGCACCGTGAGCAAGCGCGGCCCGGCCGCGCTCCAGCCCTTCGAGACGGTGGTGCGGGTGAACCTGATCGGCACCTGGAACGTGCTGCGGCTGTGCTCCGCGGCCATGGCGGCCGGCGAGCCCGACGCGGAGGGCGAACGCGGCGCGGTGGTGATGACCGCCTCGATCGCCGCCTACGACGGCCAGATCGGGCAGACGGCATACGCGGCCTCGAAGGGAGGGGTGGTGAGCCTCACGCTGCCCGCGGCGCGCGACATGGCCCGTCTCGGCATCCGCGTGTGCACCATCGCCCCCGGCCTCTTCGACACCCCGCTTCTGGCCGCGCTCCCGGAGGACGCGCGCAAGGCCCTCGGAGAGCAGGTCCCCTTCCCGTCGCGGCTCGGCCGGCCCGAGGAATACGCCCGGCTGGCCTGCTCGATAGCGGAGAACCCGATGATGAACGGGGAGACCGTGCGCCTCGACGGCGCGCTGCGGATGCCCCCTCGATAGACCGTGCTCCGGTGCTCCGCTCGATCACCGATCGAGCTCCGCTCCTCGCTCGGCGCCCACCAAGTTCGCAGTCGATAGCGTTTCCCCGCCCACCTAACTTCCGCCACTCAGGAGAAGACCCATGCCCGAAGCAGTGATCGTCGATGCCGTCCGCACGCCCATCGGGCGCGCCTTCAAGGGCTCGCTCGCCCAGCTACGCCCCGACGAGATGGGCGCCTTCATCGTCGACGCGCTCCTCGAGCGCAACCAGGACGTGGATCCGGCGCTGATCGAGGATCTGTACTGCGGCTGCGGCATGCCCCAGGGCCTCCAGGGCTTCAACATCGCCCGCATCATCTCCCTGCTCTCCGAGCGCCTTCCCACCAGCGTGACCGGAGCCACCATCTCCCGCTACTGCGCCTCCAGCCTCGAGTCGATCCGGGCCTCGGCGAACGCCGTGACCGCGGGTCAGGGCGACGCCTACATCGCCGCCGGGGTGGAGTGGGTCTCGCGCTACAACGAGCGCTCCGAGGCCGCCGGTGAGGCCGACCAGAACGAGCACCTGCAGGGCAAGAACGGCGATCCCGACGCCTACATCTCGATGGGGCTCACTGCCGAGAACGTGGCCGACAAGTACGAGGTCAGCCGCTCCGACATGGACAAGTACGCCCAGCGCTCACAGGAGCTGGCCGTGGCGTCGCAGGAGGACGGCTACTTCGACCGCGAGATCGTGCCGGTGACCCTGCCCGACGGCACCGTGGTGTCCAAGGACGACGGTCCCCGGGCCAGCTCGACGCTCGAGAAGCTGGCTTCGCTGGATCCCGCCTTCCGCCCCGACGGCAAGGTCACGGCCGGGAACTCCTGTCCGCTGAACGACGGCGCCGCCGCGGTGCTCGTCATGTCGGACACGAAGGCCAAGGAGCTCGGGCTGAAGCCGCGCGCACGGATCGTGACCGCGGCCACCGCGGGTATCGAGCCCGAGATCATGGGCGTGGGCCCGATCGGGGCCATCAAGAAGGTGCTCGACCGCGCCGGCATGACCATCGACGACGTGGACACGGTGGAGCTGAACGAGGCCTTCGCCGCCCAGGTGATCCCGATCATGGACGAGTGCGACATCCCGCTCGAGAAGATGAACCCGCACGGCGGGGCCATCGCGCTGGGTCACCCGTTCGGCATGACCGGAGCCCGCATCATGACCACGCTCATCAACGGCCTCGAGAGCGACGACAAGAACATCGGCCTCGAGACCATGTGCGTGGCCGGCGGCCAGGGCCAGGCCATGATCGTGGAGCGCCTGAGCTAGGAAGACATGGTCCGGTGCTCGCCCGATGACATGGCTGCGGTGCTCGCCTGATCACCGATCAGGCTGCGCTCCTGGCCACCGATCGGGCTGCGCTCCTACCTAGACCTTCGTTTCGGCCTGCGCGGCGGTCTGGGGCCGCCGCGCGAAGCCGGCGATCAGCTCGGCCAGGCGCTCCGGGTTGTCCTCGGACACGAAGGTGCGCGAGTCGTCGATCCACTCGAGCCGGGCGTTGCCGAGGTCGCGGGCGAGCGCCTCGGCGTTCGCGGGCTTGAACAGCCTGTCCTCGCGCGCCCAGGTGATCAGGGCGGGCTTGGTGAACGACCCCAGCTTGTCGGCCGCCTCGTTCGTGTAGCGGGTGTCCACGGCCTTGAGCATTCGCCTCACCTCGGCGAGCACTCCCGGGGTGACCATCGCCGGGTAGATGTACGAGTCCTCCGCGGCGCGATCGATCTTTCGCTTCACGAGCCAGCCGAAGGCGAACGGCAGGTAGCGCGGCGCACGCAGGCGCATGGGAGCCAGCATCATCTGCAGCCCGCCCGGGATGTGGGCGACGGGCTTGAAGTAGGCGAACATCTTCGGCGGGAAGTCGTCGCGGTAGTCGCAGGGGGTGAGCACCAGCCGGCCCACCCGCTCCGGGCGCCGCGTGACCACGATCTGGCAGAGCGCGCCGCCGGTGTCGTTGCCCACGAGGGTCACGTCCTCCAGGCCCATGGCCTCGATCGCGTCGGCGATCAGGTCCGCGAGTCCCGGGGCCGTGGGATCGGTGAGGTTGCCGATCGGAGCGAGGTGGGAGCCGAGCGGCAGGTCGAGCGCGACGCAGTGGAAGTCGCTCGACAGCCGCGCGATCGGCTTGCGCCAGAGGTTCGCGTTCACGAGCAGCCCGTGAACGAAGACGATCGTCGGTCCCGTCCCGGACTCGAACACGTTGATCCGGCCCTGGGGCAGGTCGAGTTCGCGGCGCGTACCGAGGTCCGGCGAGCGCCATGCGGCCTTCTGAGTGGCGCTCACCGGCGCCTCCTTCCCTTTATGAGGCTGGGCAACAGCCGCGCGCTGGTGCGCGGTGCGAGGGCCATGGCCCGCGCGAGTGGGAGCGGGTCGAAGTAGGAGTGGCGCGCAGCGATATTCCCGTCGAGGAGCACGAAGCGGTCCACGGCCTCCCAGGACACCGGGCGCCCGCCGAGCGTGCCGTGCAGCCGGATCTCCAGCAGTGCGCCGTCCCCCGTGGCCCCCCAGCGGAGCACGTCCACGCGCAGGTCCGGGATGGCCTCGAAGAGGGTGCCGAAGATCTCCCGCTGGCCGGCGTTACCGCGGGCCGGGCCGGCCAGCGGCTGGGTCATGAGCGCGTTCGGGGTTGTGCGCTCGGCCAGCATGGCGAAGAAGCGCTCGGGGTCCGAGCTACCCACCGCCCAGAGCTCCTCGAAGAAGGCCACGAACTCCTCGGCCGCGGTGGTCTGGGCGGGTGTGGCGATGGCGGTGTCCATGGCTGTGCATTCAACATACAGACTGTATGTATGTCAAGTTTTCGCGTAAGGTGGCGGCCGTGGAGGGGCGCGCGAACAGGGCGGAGCAGTCCGGGGCGACCCGAACCGCGCTGCTCACGGTGGCCCGCGAGCTGTTCGCCGAGCGCGGGTACGCCGGGGTGGGCACCGAGGAGATCGTGCAGCGCGCCAAGGTCACGCGCGGAGCCCTCTACCACCACTTCCGCGACAAGCGCGACCTGTTCCGGGCCGTGCACGAGCAGGCGGAGGAAGAGCTGGCCCGGACGATCGGCGAGCAGATCGTGGCCGCCGGCACCACCGACCCCCTCGAGGCGCTCCGCACCGGCGTCCGCACCTTCCTGGACTCCTGCACGGACCGTTCCCTGGCCCGGATCACCCTGGTTGACGCGCCGTCGGTGCTCGGGTGGCAGGAGTGGCGGGAGATCGACGAGCGGCACGGGCTCGGCCTCGTCACCGCGGGCCTCCAGGGCGCGATGGACGCGGGCGCCATCACGGAGCAGCCCGTGCGGGCGCTGGCCCATCTCATGCTCGGCGCGATGGGAGAGGCCGGGATGCTGATCGCCAACGCCGAGGACCCCCAGGCCACCCGCGACGAGGTGGAGCCCGCCTTGCTGGCCCTACTCGACGGCCTCGCTCCTACCTAGGTCCACCTAAGGGAGGAGGACGATCTTGCCCAGCTTCCCACCGGCCGAGAAGCGCTCGTAGGCCTGCTCGGCCTCCTCGAGCGGGAAGGTCGCGGCCACGGGCACCCTCAGCGTCCCGCTGTCGAACAGAGGCAGGACCTCGTGCTCCACGGCCCTCGTGACCAGGGCCTTCTCCTCGAGCGGGCGGGCCCTGAGGGTCGAGGCAGAGATGCGGGCGCGCTTCCCCATCAGGGCCAGCAGGTTGAGCTCGGCCTTGGCGCCCGCGCCCACCCCGATCACCGCGATCCGGCCGCCCGTGGCCAGGGCACCGAGGTTCGCGGGGATGTTCGGCGCGCCGACGAGCTCGAGAACGACGTCGAACGGCCCGTGCTCCTCGAAGGCGTCCGGAGCCACGGCGGTGGCGCCGAACTCCTCCACCTGAGGACGCAGCTCCTCGCGCCGGACCGTGGCCACCACGAACGCCCCGGTCGCCCGGCCCAGCTGGAGCGCCGCCGTGCCCACGCCTCCGGCGCCTCCGTGCACCAGCAGGCGCTCGCCGGGACGAAGGCCGGCCTGGGTGAAGAGCGCGTCGTGCGCGGTGCAGAAGACCTCGGGCGCGCCACCGGCCGCGGGCCAGTCGAGCGACTCGGGCACCGGCATCGCGGCGCGCTCGTGCAGCAGTGCGAGCTCCGCCTGCGCCCCGCCGGCCACGATGGCCATCACCGGGTCGCCCACCTCGAAGCGGCTCGCGTCCGGGCCGAGAGCCGCCACCTCGCCGGCCAGCTCGAGGCCGGGGATGTCCGCCGGCACGCCGGGTGGAGCCGGATACGCGCCCTTTCGCTGGAGCATGTCCGCTCCGTTGAGGCCCGCTCCCCGCACCCGCACGAGCAGCTCGCCCTTCCCCGGCTCGGGATCGGGACGCTCCTCCACGACCAGGCGCCCATCCTGAATGGTCACGGCACGCACTGGCCGGACCCTACCCGGCGCCTCCAGGGGAGGAGCAGAGGCCGATCGATGATCGGGCGAGCACCGCACCACGAGCCTCCAGGGGAGGAGCGGAGCCCGATCGGTGATCGGGCGAGCACCGGACCATGGATATCCGCAATTCGCGCAGATCTAATGGGGGGACGGGCAATCGGCCGACTTCCGGGTTAGAGTGGATTTCGCGGTGAGAGGACGGATTCCAATCACTCGTGGCTCCCGGCCGCCACTCTGGCGGGAAGCTCGGATCGGCCTCGAGGCTGCATCGCTTCTGCGGCACCCGGTGCTGCGCGGCGAGGGGGTCGAGGACGGCCGGGGCCAGCCCGTGCTCCTGATCCCGGGGTTCATGGCCGGGGACGGCTCGCTGGCGCTGATGGCCAACTGGCTCCGCCGCACGGGGCACCGCCCGAGCAAGGCCGGGATGGTGGCCAACGTGAACTGCTCCGGGGCGGCGGTCAAGAAGCTAGAGAGCCGGCTGGAGAAGCTGGTCTCGGAGCAGGGACGCCGCGCCGCGATCGTCGGCCAGAGCCGCGGCGGAGGTCTGGCCAAGGTGCTCGCCTCGACCCGGCCCGACCTGGTGTCCGGGATCGTGACCCTGGGCTCGCCCCAGGTGGACCCGCTGGCCGTTCACCCGCTCGTGCGCGCGCAGGTTGAGGCCGTGGCCCGGCTGGGGTCGCTCGGCGCCCCGGGCCTGTTCAAGACCACCTGCATCGACGGAGACTGCTGCGCCGACTACTGGCTGCGGCAGGCGGGCACGCTCCCCAAGGGAGTCGGCTTCGTCTCCGTGTACTCGAAGAGCGACGGCGTGGTGGATTGGCACGCGTGCCTGGATCCCGGTGCGGACCGCCATGTGGAGGTGCGCACCAGCCACTGCGGCATGGCCGTGCACCCCAGCGTCTGGGGCGCCGTGGCCGAGGCGCTTCCCGAGTTCCGCCGCCGCGACGGGCGCAGCCGCCCGCGCATGCGCCTCGTCAAGGCCGCCTAGCCTGGGGCGGAGCGGAGCCCGATCGGTGATCGGGCGAGCACCGCACCACACCTAGACCACAAGAGCGGACGCGCCCCGGACCTTGCCGGAGCGCAATCGTGCCAGTGCCTCGTTCGCATCTGAGAGCGGGTGGGCCTCCACCTCCGTGCGCACCGGGACCCGCGGCGCCAGGGCCAGGAACGCCTCGCCGTCGGCCCGGGTGAGGTTGGCCACCGATCGCAGGACCCGCTCCTCCCAGAGCAGCTCGTAGGGGAACGAGGGGATGTCGCTCATGTGGATCCCCGCGCACACCACGGTGGCTCCCTTCGCGGTGACCCTCAGCGCCGCCGGAACGAGATCCCCCACCGGCGCGAAGATCAGCGCCCCGTCCAGCTCCTCGGGCGGGGAGCTGCCGGAGTCACCGGCCCACTCGGCCCCCAGCTCGCGGGCGAACGCCTGGCCCTCCGTGTCGCCGGGACGGGTGAAGGCGAACACGCGCCGGCCCTGGTGGCGCGCCACCTGGGCGATGATGTGGGCCGCGGCGCCGAAGCCGTAGAGGCCGAGGCGGGTGGCGTCGCCCGCCAGCCCCAGCGCGCGGTAGCCGATCAGCCCCGCGCACAGGAGGGGCGCGGCCTGGAGGTCGGGGAACCCCTCGGGTAGGGGCAGGCAGAAGCGCTCGTCGGCCACCACCCGCTCGGCGTAGCCGCCGTCCAGCGTGTACCCGGTGAAGCGGGCGCGGTCGCAGAGGTTCTCGCGGCCCGAGCGGCAGTAGGGGCACTCCTCGTCGGTCCACCCGAGCCATGGCACGCCCACCCGATCGCCGGCGGCGAAGCGCCCGCCGCTCTCCGCCACGCGGGCCACGATCTGGTGGCCGGGCACCAGCGGCAGCTTCGGGTCGGGCAGCTCGCCGTCCACCACGTGGAGGTCTGTGCGGCAGATGCCGCAGGCGGCCACCTCGAGCAGCACCTGGCCCGCGCGCGGGCGAGGATCCGGGAGCTCCTCTTCCCGCAGCGGCTCGCCTGCTCGATGCAGGACCATGGCGCGCATCCTGGGAACGCTACGCCCATCATGGATGCCATGAACGTTCTGGTGGACGCGGGCTGGCTACACGACCACATCGGTGAGCCCGGTCTGGTGGTGGCCGACTGCCGCTTCCGCCTCGGCGAGCCGGGTGCCGGCCTGGCCTCCTACCTCGAGGGCCACATTCCCGGCGCAGCCCAGCTCGACCTGGACGTCGACCTCGCCGGGGAGCCGGGTGAGCGCGGCCGCCACCCCCTGCCCGAGGCCGCTCGCTTTCAGGCCGCGGCGAGGCGGGCGGGAATCTCCGCCGGATCCACCGTCGTGGCCTACGACGAGGCCGCAGAGGGTGGCGCGGCGCGGCTGTGGTGGCTCCTTCGCCACCACGGTCACGACGCCGTGGCCGTGCTCGACGGCGGGCTGGCCGCGTGGCGGGATGCCGGCCTCCCGCTGCGGGCCGGGCACGAGCAACACGCCGAGGGCGATCTCACCCTCACCACGCGAGCGGGAGACACCGTGGACGCGAGCGGGGCCGCGTCAGTCGCCGTGCTGCTGGACGCGCGGGCGCCCGAGCGCTTCCGCGGGGAGACTGAGCCCGTGGACCCGGTGGCCGGCCACATCCCGGGCGCGGCGAACCTGCCCTTCGCCGAGCTGGCGCCCGGCGGCCGGTTCCTCGAGGCCCCCGTCCTGCGCCGGCGCCTGGAGTCGGCCGGGGTGAGACCAGGCGCCGAGGTGGCCGCCTACTGCGGCTCGGGGGTCACGGCATGCGTTCTGGTGCTCGCCGCGGAGGTGGCCGGGATGGGGCCGGTGAGCCTCTATCCCGGCTCCTGGAGCGAGTGGTGCGGGGCCGGCCGTCCCGCCGAGCGCTGAGCAAACGGCCGACCGCGGGGCTATCTTGACCCCGCGCACTCGAGTGGTACCGCCAGGAGGGCGAAGACGATGGGCAAGCTCATATTCAGGCCGCTCGCGGTCACCGTCGCCGTACCGGTGCTCGCACTCGCGTTCGCCGTACCCGCCCCTGCCGCGGCGAAGCCCGTCGCGCGGGCGAAGGTGGCCGACAGGGCCCGCAACGCGTCGCGGGTGGACGGGATCTCGGCTTCGAAAAAGCCGCGGCCCGGGCACCTTCTGCCCCTCAGTCACTCCGGCCGCTTCCCCGCCTCGACGCTCACCTCGATCCTCAGCTCGTCGCTGATCCAGCGCCCGCTCATCCGCGCCTGCCCCGCGGGCCAGTTCATCCGCTCGGTCACCCGCACGGGCGAGGTCGCCTGCCAGGCGGCCGGGGACATCACGAGCGTGACCGCGGCCGAGAACGGCGGCCTCACCGGCGGCGGCACCTCGGGTGACGTTGAGCTCTCGATCGCACCCCCGCTCCGCTTCGCGCTTGGGACCACCCATGCGCTGATCGACCTCGAGAACCTCAGCACCGGGCCGGCGCTCATCGGGGAGTCCACGTCGCTGCTCGCCAGCGCCTCTTTCCGCAACATCGGCACCGGTGCCGGCAGCGCACTTCAAGCGGAGAGCGCCGCGAACAACTTGGGCAACGCCGTGACCGCGTACGCCCGCGGCACCGAGGGTCATGCCGTCCAGGCCGAGCTCACGAACCCCCTGACCAACAGCTCAGCGGTATTTGCCCGCACATACGGGACCGGATGGGCGATAGATGCGGAAGTCCCCGAGGGCACTAGCGCGGCCGACGCCCTCTTCGCGCGCACACAGAGCACGAACCCGGAGTCGCTCGCCGGGAAATTCATGGGCAACGTGCAGATCAACGGGGATCTTGCGATCAGCGGCGAGGTTTCCAAGGGCTCCGGCATGTTCCGCATCGACCATCCGCTCGATCCCGCGAACGAGTACCTCCAGCATTCCTTCGTCGAGTCGCCGGACATGAAGAACATCTACGACGGCGTGATCCGCACCGACGGCCACGGCTACGCCACCGTCCACCTCCCGCGCTGGTTCCAGGCGCTGAACGAGAAGTTCCGGTACCAGCTCACCACCATCCGCTCGTTCTCCCGCGCGGTGGTCTGGCGCGAGGTGCAGCACAACAGCTTCGTCATCCGCACCCGCAGGCCCCACGTGCGCGTGTCATGGCAGGTCACCGGCATCCGGCACGACGCCTACGCGCGAGCGCATCGCATCGCCGTCGAGCTCCCGAAGGCCCGCCGCGACCGCGGCCACTTCCTCGCCCCCCGGGAGCTGGGGCAGCCGGAGCGCCTGCGGATAGCCGGCCGATGAGCGCTTTCCGTCCCAAGGCAGCGTCACGATGCGGCTTGGGATGCCTTCCGGAAAGCTGCTGATCGGTGGCGCAGGCGCGGCGGCGCTGGCCGTCCGCGTGACCCGGTCGCTCTACACGCGCTGGCACACGCTGCCCGCCGGGGAGCGCGATCGCATCCAGCCGCTGGCCGAGGACGCCAAGCGCTCGGCGCTGGACCTTCGCGGTGCCGTGAACCGCGAAGAGGCCGAGGCGGAGCTGCGGGCGGCCAGCGAGACGCTCGCCGCCGCGCTGGTGGAGTCGGCCGAGCACGACCCCGAGGTGGACGAGGCCGAGGTCAGGCAGCTGCGGGCTGACCTCCGCAGGGAGCTCGAGCGCGTGGCCGACGCCGACATTAAGGCTTCGAGAAGCGCCAACGGGTCGGGTCCTTCACCCGGGTAGCATCACGGGCCGCTCGTCCTCGGAGCGTCCTCAGTAGTGAACTCATCTGAATCCGCCCACACCTCGGGGCCGTCCGCACGACCGTCTGCGGCCACGCTCGAGTTCAGGGAGGCCACCAAGCGCTATCCCGGCCAGGACGAGCCGGCGGTGGACAGGCTCTCCCTCACCGTGCCCGCCGGGGAGATCTGCGTGCTCGTGGGGCCCTCGGGCTGCGGCAAGACCACCGCGATGCGGATGGTGAACCGCATGATCGACATCACGGACGGGGACATCCTGCTCGACGGGACCAGCGTGACCGAGCGGCGGCCGGCCGACCTGCGCCGCGAGATCGGCTACGCGATCCAGCAGATCGGGCTCTTTCCCCACCTCACCGTGGCCGACAACATCGCCACGGTCCCCAGGCTCCTCGGCTGGCCGAAGGAGCGCATCAGGACGCGGGTGGACGAGCTGCTCGAGCTCGTGAGCCTGGACCCGGCCGAGACGCACTCCCGCTATCCCGGCCAGCTCTCGGGCGGCCAGCGCCAGCGCGTGGGCGTGGCCCGCGCCCTGGCCGCCGACCCGCCGCTGATGCTGATGGACGAGCCCTTCGGGGCGATCGACCCGATCAACCGCGAAAGGCTCCAGAACGAATTCCTGCGCCTCCAGAAGGAGATCCGCAAGACGATCGTGTTCGTAACCCATGACATCGACGAGGCGATCAAGATGGGTGATCACATCGCGGTGATGCAGAAGGGCGGGAAGCTGGCCCAGTACGCGCCGCCCGCCGAGCTGCTCATGTACCCGAACGGGCGCTTCGTGGAGGACTTCGTGGGCGCGGACCGGGCGCTCAAGCGCCTGGCCCTCCAGCGCGTGCGCGACATCGACCTCTGGCGCGCGCCGCTCGTGCGGGTGGGGGAGCCGGTGGCCGAGGCGCGCGCCAAGGTGGCCGACTCGGACCTTCCGTACCCGCTGCTCGTGGACGACGAGGGCCGGCCGCTCGGATGGCTCAGCGAGCGGGCGCTCACCGGCGAGCGGGTCGAGCACGAGCTGCGCTCGCCGGCCGAGCCGACGGTGGAGCTGGACGACGTGCTGCGCGACGCCCTCTCCGACCTGCTCGCGCACGAGGCCCAGTACGGGCCCGTGGTGGACGCCCGCGGCGCCGTGGCGGGGGTCCTCTCCCTGGAGATCATCGGGCACGCCCTGAAGGCCGATCCGGAGAAGGTCCGGAGCGGCGCCGACGCCGTTATCGCGGAGGACTCGTGATCGATCTCCTGATCGCGCAGGTCCAGCTTCAGGACCGCTCCAAGGGCGGAGTGAGCTGCGTGGCCGACAACGGCTTCTGCCCGAACTGGATAGTGGACAACTTCGGGCGCTACACCGACCCGCTCGTCCAGCACGTGTACCTGACGCTGGTGTCCCTCATGATCGGGTTCGCGATCGCGTTCGGGCTTGCCCTCGTGGCCCACCGCCACCGCTGGCTCATCGGCCCGATCACGCAGGTCACGGCAGTGCTCTACACGCTCCCCAGCCTGGCCGTGTTCTTCCTGCTGCTGCCACTCACCGGCCGCGGCAACAACACGGCCATCATCGCCCTCGTGAGCTACTCCCTGCTGATCATCTTCCGGAACATCATGACCGGGCTCGACAACGTGCCCGCGGAGACGAAGGACGCCGCGCGCGGCATGGGCCTCACCGACCGGCAGCTGCTCTGGCGCGTCGAGCTGCCCCTGGCCCTGCCGGAGATCATGGCCGGTCTCCGCATCGCCGCCACCACGGTCGTGGGGCTCGCCACCTTGGCGTTCTTCGCGGGCGCCGGTGGCCTCGGCGAGCAGATCTTCGCCGACATCAACTTCAAGTCGAACGTGGTGACCGCCGGAGGCCTGGCGATTCTCCTGGCCGCGGCTCTGGACGTGATCATCCTGCTGATCCAGCGCGTGCTCACCCCCTGGACGCGAGCGAGCACCGCATGACCACCAGCTACGCGGTCCTGGGCCAATTCGGCGACGCGATCCGCTTCATCTTCGAGGGGCAGACCTCCACCGAGGGCACCCACGTGGGCGGCTCGCAGTTCCTCGACCTCCTCTGGGAGCACCTCAAGCTCAGCTTCGCGGCCATGGCCGTGGCGTGTGCGATCGCCGTGCCGCTCGGCCTCTGGCTCGGGCACATCCGCAGGGCCAGCTTCCTGGCGATCAGCATCTCGAACGTCGGCCGCGCGGTGCCCAGCCTCGCCCTGATCGCCTTCTTCGTCGCCTATCTGGGCGTGGGCTTCGCCAACGTGATGCTCGCGCTGGTCCTGCTCGCCATCCCGCCGATCCTCACCAACACCTACGTGGCGGTGACGCAGGTGGAGCGCGACACCGTCGACTCCGCGCGCGGGATGGGAATGACCGGTCCCGAGATCGTTCGCAAGGTCGAGCTGCCCCTGGCGCTCCCGCTGATCTTCGGGGGCATCAAGACCTCCGCGGTGAACGTGCTGGCCACGGCCACCATCGCACCGCTGGCTGGAATCAACACCCTGGGAGACCCGATCATCAACGTCTCCGGCTACGGGGACACCGGCCGCCTGGCGGCCGCCATCGTCGTGGCCGCCCTCGCCATCTTCACGGAGCTAGCCCTCGGCGCTGTGCAGCGCGCCGTGACGCCCGCTGGGCTGAAGCTCGAATCCGACACCGCGTCACGGCGCATGGGAATCCGTTTCCGGAGGGAAGCCACTACATGAGAAAGCAACGAATCACGGCGGGACTGATCACCGTCCTGCTGATCCTCACCACCTTCGCGATCGCCGCGTGCGGTAGCGATGACGACAAGAGCTCCGACTCTGGGACGAGCACGACCTCGGGCGGGAAATCGGCCGCGATCGAGTCCAACCCGGACAACGCGAAGGTCTCGCTCACCATCGGCTCGAAGAACTTCACCGAGCAGAAGGTCCTCGGCGAGATCTACTCCCAGGGCCTCGAGGCCGCGGGATACAAGGTCAAGAAGGAGCTGAACCTGGGCGACGAGAAGATCGCGCTCAAGGCCCTCGAGGGCGGAGACATCAGTGCGTATCCGGAGTACTCCGGAACCGTGCTCACGTCGTTCTTCTCCGTCCCCTCGGATCAGATCCCGAAGGACTCGCAGAAGGCGTATGACCTGGCGAAGCAGAAGCTCACGGCCGACAAGATCACGGCCTTCGGACCCACGCCGTACACCAACTCGAACGAGGTGGGCACGACCCAGGCCACGGCCAAGAAGTACGGGCTGAAGACGATCTCCGACCTGAAGGGGAAGTCGCAGCAGCTGACGCTGTACGGGACCCCCGAGTGCCGCCAGCGCCTGGACTGCCTGCTCGGCCTCCAGAAGGTCTACGGCCTCCAGTTCAAGAAGTTCGTGCCGGTGGCGATCGACCTCCGACACGAGGTGCTGGCCAAGGGACAGGCCGACCTGTCGATCGTCTTCACCACAGACCCGCAGGTGAAGCGGAACAACGAGGTGCTCCTCGACGACGACAAGAACATGTTCCCGCCGTACAACACGATGTTCCTGGTGCGTGACGACGTGGTGCAGAAGGCCGGTCCCGACCTGGGCACGGTCGTCGACCAGATCAACAAGAGCCTGACCGACCCGGTGATGTCCGAGTTGAACGCCCGTGTCGACCTGGACAAGAAGACGCCCGAGCAGGTGGCGAGCGAGTACCTGAACGAGTCCGGGCTGGTCCGCTAGCCGGCCCTGACCGACCGCTGAACGGACGGGGCGGCCCGGAGGATTGGGCCGCCCCGTTCCGTTCTACGTACACCTGCAATGGAGAGCGTCTGGGATTACCCGCGCCCGCCACGAGTGGAGGCCTGTGCCCGCACCGCCCGGGTCGAGTTCGGCGGCCTGACGGTGGCCGAGTCCTCGGCCGCTCTCAGGGTCCTCGAGACGAGCCAGGCTCCCGCGATCTACTTTCCGCCCGGCGACGTGGACCTCACGGCCCTCGAGGCCGACCGCCGGACCACCTACTGCGAATGGAAGGGCACGGCCGCCTACTGCAACCTGGTGGCCGCCGGGCGCCGCTCGGTGGCCGCCGCATGGACCTACGGGGATCCGGTCGCGGCCTATGAGGCCATCCGGGGGCATGTGTCGTTCTATCCCCAGCGGGTGGACGCCTGCTTCCTGGGAGATGAGCGCGTGGGCGCGAACGGCGGCGATTTCTACGGGGGATGGATCACAAGCGACATCCGCGGCCCGTTCAAGGGAGCCGTGGGCACGGCCGGCTGGTGAGCGAGTCGCGGCGCTAGTAGCGTCGGAGCGGTGACGGAACCGCTCCGCTGGCACGAGAACCTCCTGCTGATCCTGGATCAGCGCAGGCTGCCGGGCGAGGAGGTCTGGCTGCGCTGCCCGACACCCGAGAGCGTGGCGGAGGCCATCAGGACCCTCGCCGTGCGCGGCGCTCCGGCCATCGGCCTGGCCGCCGCCTATGGCATGGCTCTGGCGGACGATCGCGAGACCGCCGGCGCGCTGCTCCGGGGTGCCCGGCCGACGGCCGTGAACCTGGCCTGGGCGGTGGACCGGTCGCTCGCCGCGGACGACCCGCTCGAGCTGGCGCGCGAGATGCACCAGGACCAGCGCGACGCCGACCTCCGGATGGGCGAGCTGGGCGCGCGGCTGTTCGCCCCCGGCGACCGCGCGCTCACCCACTGCAACGCCGGGGCGCTGGCAACCGGCGGCCTGGGCACGGCCGGCGGGGTGCTGGCCGCGGCCTGGGAGCTCGGCCGCCTGGCCGAGGTATGGGTGGGCGAGACCCGCCCGCTGCTCCAGGGGGCCCGGCTCACCGCGTGGGAGCTCGCTCGCGCCGGGATCCCCCACCGGGTGATCGCCGACGCCGCGGCCGGGGGCCTGATGGCCCGGGGCCTGGTGGACCGCGTGGTGGTGGGCGCCGATCGTGTCGCCGCCAACGGCGATGTGGCCAACAAGGTCGGTACCTACCCCCTGGCCGTCCTGGCCGCCCGGCACGAGATCCCCTTCCACGTAGCCGCCCCCCTGTCCACGATCGACCCGGGCACGGCCACGGGAGCGGAGATCCCGATCGAGGAGCGCGATCCTGCCGAGATCCTGGCTGCGGCCGCGCCCGCGGGGTCGGACGCACTGAACCCGGCCTTCGACGTGACTCCCGCCGATCTCGTGACCGCGCTGATTACCGAGGGGGGCGTGCTCGAGGCCCCCTACGGCGCCTCCATCGCGGCGGCCACACAGGCGGCGGCACGGTGATGGACGCCGACGCGCTGCTCGCCTCCACCCGGCGCCCGCTCGTGCTGGGGATCGGGGGCGGCGGCGACGTGGTGGGCGCGCTGGGGGTGGCCGAGTCCTGCCGGCTCCAGACCGGGGCCCGGCCGGTGGTGGGCGGCGTCACCTGGGAGCGGCGCCCGATCGACCCGGCGCCCGGCCCCCGGCACGCCCACGAGATCGAGGGCGCCCGGGAGCTCGCACCCGCGGTGCTGGAGGCCACGGCCACGACCCGCGTGGCGGCCAGCGGAGTGCGCTTCGCCGAGGCGCGCATGGCGGAGCTGCTGGGCGAACCGACGGTGCTGGTGGACGTGAACCGCGGCGCGGCCACGGTGGCGCGCGGCCTCGAGCAGGCCGCAGCCGAGCTCGGCTGCGATCTGCTCGTGCTGCTCGACGTGGGCGGGGACGCCCTCGCCCACGGTGACGAGCCCGGGCTGGCCAGCCCGCTGTGCGACGCGGTGATGATGGCCGCCGGTGACCTGATCGCCGAGAAGAGGGACCTACCGGTGATGGCCGCCGTCTTCGGGATCGGCTGCGACGGCGAGCTCACCCCGGCGGAGGTGCTGGAGCGGGTGGCCGAGGTGGCGCGGGCGGGCGGGCTCGCGGGCATCCGCGGGCTCACCGCCCCCGTGGTGGAGCGCCTGGACGCCGCCGTGGAGGCGGTGCCCACGGAGGCGAGCGCCGGAGCCCTGCGCTGCTTCCGCGGGGAGTTCGGGAGCACCACGATCCGGAACGGACGCCGGCCGGTGCAGCTCTCGCCCGTGGGCGCGTGCACGGTGTTCCTCGAGCCGCGGGCGGCCGTGCGCTCGGCCGCCCGCCTGGCCGCGGCCGTGAGCGGTGCCCCCGATCTGGAGGCCGCGAACACGGTCCTGAACGGTCTCGGAGTCAGAACCGAGCTGGACCTGGAGCGTGAGGCCTCGCACACAAGCACGGGATGACCGCAGCCACACTCGAACGATGCTGCGACACCTGCCCGACGGCACCGCGCTTCTCACCCGCCTGATCAGGGCGGATGACAAGCGCCTTCTGGAGCGCGGGCTGGCCAACCTCTCGGAGACGAGCGTGCAGAGGCGCTTCCTCTCCCCCAAGCCCAGGTTCAGCGGCTCCGAGCTGCGCTACCTCACCGAGCTGGACGGTGTGAACCACCTGGCGCTCGTGGCCGAGCGCCCCACGCAGCCGGCGCGGGGCATCATCGGCGTGGCCCGTTACGTGCGCCTGCCGGAGGATCCCCGGGCCGCCGAGGTGGCCATCGTGGTGGCCGACGAATGGCAGGGACGTGGCGTGGGCAGCCTGCTGGCGGAGGAGCTGGGGCGCCGGGCCCGCGGGAACGGGGTAACCCGCTTCACCGCCACGATGGCCGCTGACAACGTGCCCGCCCACCGGCTGATGGAGAAGTTGGCACGCCACACCGAGCGCCATGGCCACGGTGCCGTGACCGAGATGGTCATGGACCTCGTCGCCTAGCTACCCAGACTCGCCCGCGGCCTCCAGCGCTTCGTCCGCCTCCCAGTAGTTGTCGACCTCGCTGATCTTCCCGTCGCGGAACGTGTAGATCTGGCCCCACCGCCACTCGACGGCCACGCCGCTCGCATCGCCCGCGCCGAGCGTGCTCGCGATGAGCACCACCCGGCCGTCCTTCTCGAATAGGCGCTCCACCTCGAACCGGGCCTGGAGGTTCTCGATCATCTCCTGCGCGAAGCGCAGCACGGCCACACGCCCCCTCAGGGTCTCGCCCGCCATGCCGGAGAAGCCGCCGATCAGGCGGTACTCCACATCCTCGGCGTAATGCGTGATGGCGCTCTCGTCACGGTCGTTGAACGCCTTCATCAGGTCCCGGACCGCCTGCAGGTTGGCCTCGGACATCCGGTGCCCTAGCCGGTGCGAACGACGGGCGGCGGCTTCCAGCGGCCGTTCAGCGCGGAGCGGCGGGGCTCGTAGATGCGCATGAGAATGCGGAACGTGCCCTTCGGAGCCGGCAGCCAGTTGGCGCGGGCCGCGCGCTTGGGACGGGAGTTGGAGAGCGTGATCGTGAGCGCGCCGCCAGCGCCCCGGCGCAGGCCCTTCGTGCGGTCGCCGATGGCGTAGCGGTGCGCCGAGTTGGGGTGCAGGTAGGCGTCCGAGCCGTACATCGTGATCGACCAGAACGCGTGGGCGGGGGGAAGCTGGCCGCGCCGGAAGCGGATCCGGTAGCGGTGGCGCCCGCTCAGCGGGCGCCCGCGGCTGTCCCTTGAGGCGGCGGGATACACGGTCTCGGGCGCGGTGTTGGCGCCCAGCGCGAAGTGGGCGATCCCCGCCCGGCCGAGGTAGTTGCGCCCGTAGTTGCCGATGTAGCGCTTGGAGATGAGCCAGCCGTTGTTACGCGCCCCGCTGTAGGCGTTCACGTGGGCCACGGCGCGGGTCACGAGCCGCGCGCCGGCCCTCACCGCGGCGGTGAGAGCCTCCCGCTCTGCCCCGGTGGCCTCGGTCGAGGGCGTGTGGCCCGGCCCGATGCCCACGGCCGCGAACGCCCGCAGGGCGCAGGCATCGGCTGCGGGCGGCGGGTTCTGCTCCAGCGCCTGGCCGAGCTGGTCGAGATAGGCCAGGCCCTTCGGCAGCGCGAGCTTGTTCTGCTGCGGCGGGAACTTGGGCAGCGCGAGGGACGTTTTGCGCGTGCCCGCATTCCAGGCGGCGAGGGGTGTGAGGTGATATCCGGCCATCAGCTTCGTGGCCGCCCCGAGGTCGGCCGGGCCCTTGACCAGCGTGCGCCCGATCAGCCAGACCAGGTTGGTGGGGCTGCGCAGGCGGCGCACGCCGGCGGGAAGCGCCCCCGTGTAGCCCGGAGGCACCAGCACGTAGGCGCCGGGCTTGGTGCCGGTGGTGCGCCGGCCCACGTAGGCGAACGTGTTCGAGTAGGAGTCCAGGAACTGGAGGACGTAGTAGCGCCCGTGGGTGTCGGGCACGTTCACCACCTGCGGGCCCGAGGCGAGGTTGATCGTCCCCACCGTGTAGGTGGTGTCCACGTTCGGGGACACCACGGTGTGCACCTCCGGCACCACCAGCTCGCCGATGTTCACGATCTGGTTGGGCGGGAAGCGCGTGAGCGTGTTGGCCACGCTGAGCGGAGCGAGACCGTAGACGTAGGCGGCCACACCGGTGGAGAAGGCCCGGCGGGCGGCCGGGGTCCTGTAGGCCTTCTCCGCCTTGACCAGCGCGCGCGCCTCGAAGCCTCGGAGGTCGGCGGCGCTCGTGCCCAGGGCGCACGCCGGAACGCTCGGCCCACGGGCCGAGGCAGAGGCGGGAAGCAACAGAACCAGCCCCAGCAGGGCGATGGCGGCCGAACGCACGAAGGGCAGCCTAGCCACTACGGGCGGGACAGCGCACGCGGTCCCTTCGTTGAATACCCTTCGCGCGCTCTGGTCCCCGGAAGTTCCCACAGATGAGAGTCTCAGTCCCGAAGGAACAGGCGCCGGGAGAGCGCCGCGTGGCGCTCGTGCCCGAGGCCGTTCAGCGCTTGGGCAAGGGCGGCGTGGACGTGGTGGTGGAGTCCGGCGCGGGCGCCGAGGCCCACCAGCCCGACGCCGCCTACGAAGAGGCGGGCGCCAGTCTCGGGGACGGATTCAGCGGCGAGGTCGTGGCCAAGGTCGCTCCCCCCTCGGCCGAGGAGATCGGCCGCCTGGCGCGCGGCTCGGTGCTGATCGGCTTCCTCAACCCGCTTGCCGCGGGGGACACGGTGCAGGCACTCGCCGACGCCGGAGTCACCAGCTTCGCCATGGAGGCCATTCCGCGCATCACCCGGGCCCAGTCCATGGACGCGCTCTCCTCGCAGGCCACGGTGACCGGCTACCGCGGCGCCCTGATCGCCGCCGGGGAGCTTCCTCGCTTCTTCCCGATGCTCACCACCGCCGCGGGCACCGTGCGCCCGGCCAAGGTGCTGGTGCTCGGCGCCGGCGTGGCCGGCCTGCAGGCCATCGCCACCGCCCGCCGGCTCGGAGCCATCGTGAGCGCCTTCGACGTTCGCTCCGCGGTGAAGGAGCAGATCCAGTCGCTGGGCGCCCGCTTCGTGGAGCTGGACATGGGCCTCGAGGACGCCGAGACCGCGGGCGGGTACGCGCGAGCGCTCACCGAGGAGGAGCAGGAGAAGCAGCGCGGGCTGCTGGCCGAGGTGATCGGCGGGATGGACGCCGTGATCTCCACGGCCGCCGTGCCCGGGCGCCGGGCGCCTCTTCTCGTGACCGAGCAGGCGGTGAAGAACATGCCCGCCGGCTCCGTGGTGGTGGACCTGGCGTCGGAGACGGGTGGCAACTGCGCCCTCACGGAGCCGGGCAAGACCGTGGTGAAGGAGGACGTGACGATCATCGGCCCGCTCGGGCTGGCGTCGACCATGCCCGATCACGCCTCCAGCCTCTATGCGCGCAACGTCACGTCGCTGCTGGAGCTGATGGTGAAGGAGGGGGCCCTGGCGCTGGACTTCGAGGACGAGGTGATCGCCGGCGCCTGCATCACCCATGACGGCGAGATCCGTCACGAGGGCGCGAAGAAGGCGGCCGCGGGCTGATGGACTTCATCACCGAGATCACCATCCTGGTTCTGGCCGCGTTCGTGGGCTTCGAGGTGATCTCGAAGGTGCCGAACACCCTGCACACGCCCCTGATGTCGGCCACCAACGCCATTCACGGGATCGTGCTGCTCGGCGGCATCCTGCTGATCGGCCAGGCGGACGGCGCCTTCAACAAGCTGCTCTGCGTGATCGCGATCGCGTTCGGCACGATCAACGTGGTGGGCGGCTTCCTGGTCACCGACCGCATGCTGGAGATGTTCAAGAAGCGCCCGACTCCGAAGCAGAAGGACGAGGGCACGTGACCCTCTACGCCTTCTCGCTCCAGGACCAGGACTTCATCCGGGTTTGTTACATCTTCGCCTTCTCGTTCTTCATCATCGGGATGCACCTGCTGAACAGCCCGAGGACGGCCCGCCGGGGGAACCTGGTGGCGGCGGGCGGGATGACCATCGCCGTGGTGGCCACGCTGCTCGACGAGCGCGTCGGGAACTACGGGCTGATCGTGCTCGGGCTCGCCGTGGGCACCGCGGTGGGCGTCCCCGCGGCGCGCAGCGTGAAGATGACCGCGATGCCGCAGATGGTCGCGCTTTTCAACGGCGTGGGCGGCGGCGCGGTGGCCCTCATCGCATGGGCCGAGTTCCGCGACTCTGGCGGCGACCTTCCCGCCGACGTGATCATCCCGCTGGTCTTCGCGGCCATCGTCGGCTCGATCTCCTTCTGGGGCTCGAACATCGCGTTCGGAAAGCTGCAGGAGATCCTCCCGGGCCGGCCGATATCGGTGCCGGGCCAGCAGTTCGTGAACGTCGCGCTCCTGCTGGTGGCGGTGGGATGCGCGGTGGCGATCGCCGCAGGATCCGACTCCGAGGCGCTCTTCATCCTGTTGCTGCTCTCGGCGGCCGTGCTCGGGAACATGTTCGTGCTGCCCATCGGGGGCGCCGACATGCCGGTGGTCATCTCGCTCCTGAACGCCTTCACCGGTCTCTCCGCCGCGGCCGCCGGAATCGCGCTCGACAACGTGGCCCTGATCGTGGGCGGCATCATCGTGGGCGCCTCGGGAACGATCCTCACCAACCTGATGGCCGACGCCATGAACCGGTCGATCGCCAACGTCATGGCCGGCGGGTTCGGCGGGGTGACCGTCGCGTCAGGCGGCTCCGACGGCGAGCAGAAGCCCGTGCGTTCCACCGACGCCGCCGACGTGGCCATTCAGCTCGCCTACGCGGATGCGGTGGTGGTGGCGCCGGGCTACGGCATGGCGGTGGCCCAGGCCCAGCACACCGTCCGCGAGCTGGCCGACGAGCTGGAGAAGCGCGGCGTGACCGTGAACTACGCCATCCATCCCGTGGCCGGCCGGATGCCCGGGCACATGAACGTGCTGCTGGCCGAGGCCGACGTGCCCTACGACCATCTCAAGGAGATGGACGAGATCAACCCGGAGTTCCCGCAGACCGACGTGACCCTGGTGATCGGCGCAAACGACGTGACCAACCCGGCCGCCCGCGACGTGAAGGACTCGCCGATCTACGGGATGCCGATCCTCGACGTGGACAAGTCGGCCCAGGTGATCGTGCTAAAGAGATCGATGAACACCGGCTTCGCGGGCATCGACAACCCGCTCTTCTACAACGAGAACACCTCGCTGCTGTTCGGCGACGCGAAGAAGTCCGTGGCCGACGTGCTGGCCGCGGTCAAGGAGCTCTAGCCCCGGCCAAGGGGCCCCACAGACTCAGCGAAGTTCCCCTATGTGCGGTCTCGCCGAGGCGATTCGGGCACATCGCGCAACTTCTGGGTGATGCTCGCGTTGGAGGTCACGAGGTGGGGATTACCGGCGGAGGAATGTGGTCGGGCTTGCCACGACGGCAGTGCCCACCAGGTCTCTGCTCAACGAGAGGCAAATAGTGCAGAAACTCAAGTCGAGGGCGCGCCGAGCGGGGCGCCTCACTGCCGTGGTGGGAGCAACAACATTCATTATGTCGCTGAGCGGAGGGTCGGCCCTGGCTCAGGCCCCGCCCGTGTGTCCGACGGCCACGCTGACCGGGACCGCCGCCGGCGACACCCTGGTCGGCACCGGTGGAGTGGACAGCATCCTCAGCCTGGACGGAGACGATGTTGTGAATGGCGTGGCCGGCAACGACTGCGTGGAAGCCGGCCTCGGGTTTGACGTCGTGGGCGGTGGTTCCGGAAACGATCTGATCTTCGGAGGAGACGGGGGCGACGACCTGAGCGGCGGCTCGGGCCGCGACACGATCTTCGGCAACGACGGCTTCGACTTCATCTCCGGTGGCCTCGGCGATGACATCGTCGGGGGCGGGCCCGGGCCGGACGACGTCGCGGGCGGCCGCGGATTCGATCGCATCTCGGGGGGCCCCGGTATCGACTACCTCTCCGGGGGCCTCGGTGACGACCGCATGTTCGGGGGGCCTGACCGCGACGAGATGAACGGCGGGCGCGGAGACGACAGGATGCTCGGCCAGCGCGGGAACGACGACCTTGACGGCGGGGACGGCGATGACAGGCTGACAGGCGGCCCGGGCAACGACCATCTCTCGGGCGGGTCCGGAAGCGACGTGCTCAAGGGCGGTTCCGGCCGCGATCGCCTCGACGTCGGTGGCCATCCGGGCAACCGGGCCTACGGGGGACCGGGCAACGACGTGATCGACGCAGCCAATGGGGCCACGACGATCGTCCACTGCGGTCCGGGCTTCGACATCGTCCGGGCCGACGCCAGCGACCGGCTGTTCGGTTGCGAGCGGATCTATCGGCTGCAGCCCTCATCGAGCTAGGCAGAACCAGGGGTGGGCGCCCGCCCAGTGCGGAGCCCACCCACCTGCCGGGTCGCGCTAGAGCAAGCTCTCTTGGCCGGTCACCGCCACGTTCCTGCGGCGGCGAGGGAGTCCGGCCGCCTCGGCCAGCGCCGTCTCCACGTCGGCGAGGATCGCTCGCTCCGAGCGCGAGGCGATCACCGGCTCACTGAGTCCGTCCACGTGGACGTAGGTGCGGCGACCGTCGCGGCGCTCGGCTCCCTCGATCGGAACCAGGGCGAAGATGCGATCGGCCCGGACGAACTTTCCGTAGCCGAGGGGAACCATTCGAGGGTCACGCGTGGCCATGGCCGGAAGATACCGCCGGATGGCATGGTCCGGTGCTCGCCCGATCACCGATCGGGCTCCGCTCCTCCCTCGGGCTATGAGGGCGCTAGGTGCGGCTCGGTTCGGGGCTCGGCGCGCCGGCACGACCGCCCGGGCCCACGGGGGCCGAGGCCGCCTCGGCGCCGCGGTTCGCGATGTCCGCGTCGAACTTCGCGTCCACTTCGGCCGACTCCCGCCTGGCGCCCAGCTCGCTGAGCACCTGGAGCGGGCCCCGGAGCATGATCGCCGCGCGAATCCACGATGGCACGGTGACCCAGCGGCGGCGGCGAACGATGCCGTCCACCACCGCGTCTCCCACGTCGGAGAGCGGATAGGTCTTGGACAGCGGTCCCGGCAGCTTGGCGCGCATGCCGCCGAACACCGGATGTGCGTCCGCGCCGCGCACCATGTCCGTGTCGATGAAGGCGAAGTAGCCCACGCCCACGCTCACCCCGAGGTGGCGCACCTCCGCCCGCAGGGAGTCGGCGAATGCCTCCACACCGGCCTTGCTCGCCGAGTAGGGAGCCATCCCCGGGCCGTGCGACACGGCGGCCAGCGAGGCGATGGTGAGCACGTAGCCGCGCCGCTCGATCACGTGGGGCAGGCAGGCGCGCACGGTGCGCCAGACACCGAGCAGGTTGACCTCGATGGTGCGCTCGAACGCCGTGGGATCCATTGACCGCACCATGCCCGTCGGGGCGACACCCGCGTTGGCCACCACCACATCGATCCCGCCGAAACGCTCGACGGCCGCGTCCACGGCCTCGCCGAGAGCGTCGACGTCGGTGATGTCGGCCTCGAACGCAGCGGCGTTCGGGCCGCACTGCTCGGCCACGCGCGCAAGCTCCTCCGGCTCGAGGCCCACCAGGGCCAGGTTCGCGCCGCGGGCGGCTGCCCTGCGGGCGGACTCCGCGCCGATGCCCCGCGCGGCTCCGGTGATGAGAATTGTCCGGCCTGGCAAGTCCATGTGGGGCACTCTATCCCGACCGCGCTAGCCTCATCCGCCCCATGACCTCTCTCGCCGATCTCCAACAGGATCTGACTCCGGAGCAGGCCTCCGAGCTCGCCGAGCGAGGCGAGGTGCGGCTCGTGGACGTGCGCGAGACGCGCGAGTGGGAAGCGGGGCACATCGCCGGCGCGCGGCTCGTGGAGATGGACCGCCTCACCGAGGAGGCGCCCTCACTGACCGGCGAGCCGCCGGTGGTCTTCTACTGCCGCACGGGTCACCGGTCCGCGGTGGCCGCCCAGGCGTTCACCGCCTCGGGACTCAACGCCTACAACATGGCCGGTGGCCTGGTGGCCTGGGTCGAGCGCGGACTGCCGATCGAGCCCGACGACGGCACGATCGCGCCTCATTGAGAACATCTGCTGCGGTGCTCGCCCGATCACCGATCGGGCGGCGCTCCTCGAAAACATCGCTGCGGTGCTCGCCCGATCACCGATCGGGCGGCGCTCCTCGCGGGCGCCTCAGGGGGCTCGAAGCTGCCCCTCATAGGGCCCGCGGCCGGTGAGACAGGCGGCGCCGCAGCGGGCGGCCTGGTTCAGCGCCTTGTCGAGTCCCATGCCTGCCCCGAGTCCGTAGGTCAGGCCGGCGGCAAAGCTGTCACCACACCCGTACGCGTCACGCACCGGCCCGGGTAGCGGGGTGGGATCCCAGGTGCCGGTCTCCCCGGTCGCGCGCTCCCAGGCACCTCCCTGGCCCCCCGCGGTGCGCACCACCACTCGCGGCTCCGGGTCGAGCTGGCCGCGGTCGTAGCGTTCGCCCTTGTCCGCGCGGCTCGCCACCAGCGCATCCAGCTCCACACCCGCCTCGCCCAGCACCTCGAGATTTCGGGCCGCGCTGACCAGCACCCGAGCCTGCCGGGCGAGGCGCACGGCGCCCGCGTCGCCGGCGGTCAGGTACACGGCATCGGTGTCCCGGAGCTCGTCCCAGGGCAGCGGATCGTCCGCGCGCGGGCCGAGGCGCTCCCCGATCACCGTGATGGTGCGCTCACCCCGGTCATCCACATGGACGAAGCCCCGCCGCTGGGGCTCGGGGCGGTACACGGCGTTCACCCGCAGGCCGAGGTCCGTGAGCTCCCGCTCCGCCCTGTGCCCGATCTCGTCGTCGCCCAGTGCGGTGTAGAACGTGGCCTCGCCGGCCAGCTTGGCCAGCTGAACGGCCGCCACCGCGCCTCCCCCGCCCGGCTCCTCCCAGACCTCCTGGGCGTGCACGATGTCCCCGGGGCTCGGCACCCGCTCCACCGTGGCGAACTCGATCCACTCCATGTGCCCCACCACCGCGACCCGCATTCGGCCCTCAGTGTCCCAGGAGGAAGCACCCCGCCGTCCGCGAACCCCACCGGCAGAGGCATGTCGATCGTCACGAACCTCATACGCGACCAGGGCTTCGAGCCGGTGTCGAGCGATATTCCGCCGGGGCTCACGCTCGCGGGCTACCGGGCCACACGCCGGCCCGCTCCATCCCGGCGCAGGCGCCCCCGCCTCGCCCGCCGCCGCTCTCGCTGACCCTGTCTCGCGCGTAGGCTCCCGCGCCATGCGCGAGGGACTGCCGATCGGGCGTGGCGTGGTGATCCCGCTCAGCGAGGTGGAGCTTCGCACCAGCCGCTCCTCCGGACCCGGCGGCCAGCACGCGAACGTGACCGCGTCGCGTGTCGAGGCGATCTTCGACGTGGAGGCCTCGTCGGCATTGGGCGAGGACGAGAAGCGGCGCATCACGGCGCGGGCCGGGGCCGTGGTTCGCGCCACGGCGCAGGACACCCGCAGCCAGGCGCGCAACCGCGAGCTCGCCCTCCAGCGGCTGCGCTCGCGGCTGGAGGCGGCGCTGGCCGTGCAGCGGCCCCGCCGGGCCACGCGGCCCACCGCGGCCTCCAGGCACCGGCGCCTCGAGTCCAAGAAGCGGCGAAGCGAGACCAAGCGGGCGCGCCGCCCTCCGTCGGGCGACGCCTAGGGCGAGGCGGGCGCCACGGCCCCCCCGCCTTCCCCGCCCGAGGGGGTGGCGGGCTGCTGGGTGGTCGTCTGCCCGGTGCCGCCCGCGCCCGGGGTGACCGGCGTGACGGGTGTTGCCGTCCCGCCGGTGGAGCCGGTGCCATCGCTCGGCGGCGTGACCGTCGTGGACGGCGTGGTGGTGATCGAGGTGCTCGTGTCGGTCGTCGAGGTGCGCGTGGAGCCGTGGAGGTTGTCGGGCGTGGTCTCCACCCCGAGGTCGGCCGGGTCGGTGCTGGGGCTGTTGTCGCCTCCGCCGGCGGTCGCGATAACCACGATCAGGAGCACGAGGACGAGCGCGGCACCTCCGATCGCCGCGGCGCGGCGGCGGGCATACACGGAGTCGGGCTCACGTCGTGGCGGCCGCCTGCCGCCGGACGGGGGCCGGCCGGGGTCCAGCCGGCGTGTGGGCGGTTCGTCCAAGAGGGGCGAAGGTAGCAGTTTGCGCTATTCCTGCAGCGCCTCTCGGGCGGCCTCCGGTCAGGCGTAGCGCAGGTCCGAGGCCTCGTCGCCGTCCACGGGACGCTCGCACGTGGAACACCAGCTGCGCATCTCCAAGCGCGTGCCGCAGGCGGCGTGGCGGGGCGCCTCCCCACCTTCGCGGTGGCGGGCCCCCCAGTCGGCGAGGAGGCGGAGCGCATCGGCCAGCTCACGGCCGGACGCGGTGAGCTCGTACACGAACCGGGGCGGGCGCAGCGAGTACGGCTCGGCCAGCACCAGCCCCTCGCGCTCGAGCTTACGCAGGCGCTGGGTGAGCACATTCGGAGCGATGCCCGAGAGCTCGGTCTGGAGATCGCCAAACCTGCGCGCGCCGTCGAGCAGCGCCTCCACGAGGAGCAGGGTCCAGCGGTCGCCGACGCTGTCGAGCGCCGCGGCCAGCGGGGAGGCAGCCCGTTCCGACACGGTGGCCGATGGTAGGTGGGACACGCTCGCTATGGTAGTCGCTTGCAACTAGCAAGTGAGTACGAGGAGAGCCAAATGGAAGCACTTCGGGAAGCCCGGGAGACGATCGCGACGGTGGCAGCGCGGGTGGGCCCGTCGGTGGTCGGCCTCGGCCGCGGCTGGTCTCTCGGCACCGGGGTGGTGATCGAGGCGGGCAGGGTGCTCACCTGCGCCCACAATCTGCGCCGCGACGAGGTGGCGGTGACCTTCGAAGACGGCCACCGGGAGACGGGCACGGTGCTCGCCGCCGACCCCGACCTCGACCTGGCGGTGGTGGGCGTGGACACCGGTGACGCGCCCGCAATCACGTGGGAGCCGGGCGACGCGCCGGGAATCGGCACACCGGTGCTCGCCCTCTCGAACCCCGGTGGCCGCGGCCTGCGTGTAACGCTCGGCTTCGTTTCCTCCGAGGGACGGAGCTTCAGGGTTCCCAGGGGCCGCCGCGTCGAGGCGGCGGTGGAGCACACCGCCCCCCTCCCCCGTGGCTCGTCCGGCGGGCCGCTGGTGGATGCTGAGGGGCGGCTCCTCGGAATCAACGCGCTTCGTCTCGAGGGCGGCCTGATCCTCGCGCTGCCCGCCGGCGACGAGCTGCGGAACCGCGCCAGGTCGATGGCCCAAGGCCAGGCCCCGGCGCGGCCCCGGCTCGGAGTGGCGGTGGCGCCGCCCCGGGCGGCCCGGCGCATGCGGCGGGCCGTGGGACTCCCCGAGCGCGAGGGCCTGCTGGTCCGGGCGGTGGAGGACGACTCTCCCGCCGGGCGCGCGGGGCTTGAGCCCGGCGACCTGCTGGTCGCGGCGGGCCTCCGGGACCTCTCCGGCATCGACTCCCTCTACGCCGCGCTGGACGAGGCCGGTGGCGAGAAGCTCACTCTCACGATCGTCCGCGGCACCGACGAGCGGACACAGGAGGTGTCGTTCGAATGACATGGTCCGGTGCTCGCCCGGCCGACGCCCGGGCTCCGCTCCTCCCTGGTCGCGCGGTGGATGAGTGCGAGGCCCGCCGGGCCGAGGCCGAAGCACTCGATGCGTATTCGAACGCGGTGGTGGCGGTGGCCGAGCGGCTGATCCCGTCCGTGGCCAGCCTGCGTGTCATGCGGCGGGGGCGCGGCGGCCAGGTGCCGGCCGGCGCGGGGAGCGCCGTGGCGCTCACCCCGGACGGCTTTCTCCTCACCTCGGCGCACGTGGTGAGCCGCTCCTCGCGCGCGGGCCGGGCATCCTTCGCGGACGGCCGGGAGCCGCGCTTCGAGGTGGTGGGCCGCGACCCCCTCTCGGACCTGGCCGTGCTGCGTACCGATGAGGGCGACCTCGCGGCCGCGGAGCTCGGCGACGCGGACGACCTTCGCGTGGGCCAGCTGGTGGTGGCGATCGGCAACCCGCAGGGATTCAGCGGCTCCGTGACCGCGGGCGTGGTTTCGGCGCTTGGACGCTCGCTGCCGGCCCGCTCTCGCCAGGCCGCGCGCGTGATCGACAGCGTGATCCAGACCGACGCCGCGCTGAATCCGGGCAGCTCGGGCGGCGCGCTGGCCGACAGCCGCGGCCGGGTCGTCGGGGTGAACACGGCGGTGGCCGGGATGGGCCTCGGCCTGGCGGTGCCCGTGAACGACACCACCCGTCGCGTGATCTCCGCGCTGATGCGCGAGGGCCGCGTGCGCCGCGCCTACCTGGGGATCGCCGGCGGGCCGCGACCGCTGCCCCCACAGGCACGCGCCACCGTGGAGGGCGATAGCTGCATCGAGGTGGTGGAGGTGGTGGACGAGAGCCCGGCCGCGCGGGCGGGAATCCGGCCCGAGGACCTCATCCTCGAGGTCGGCGGCGAGCGTGTGGAGCGGGTGGAGGACCTCCAGCGGCTGATGGTGGCCGAGCTGATCGGGGTGCCCGTGGAGGCGCGGTTGCTGCGCGCGGGCGGGGAGCGGCGGCTGGAGCTCGTGCCGGCCGAGCTGTAGCGCGGCGACCTACAGGCCCGGCACGTGGCGGACCGCGAAGCCGGCCGTGCTGCGGGGGGCCTGCTGCCAGCGGGTGCCGGTCCGGCCGCCGCGGCCGCTGGTGTCGAAGCGCAGGCCGGCCACCACCATGAAGACGTGGCCCGGGTTGGTGTAGATCGTGATCCAGTCCCCGGGGCCGTCGCGGCCGTAGCCGATGAAGTCGCCTGAGGTGAGCGGACGTCCCAGCAGCCCAGCCCCGGCCAGGGCGAAGGAGACCGAGCCCGAGCAGTCGTAGCCGTTGTCGCGCCAGGCCCCATGGCCGCCACCCCAGCGGTAGGGGAACTTGGCGATCTGGTTCCCGGCGAGGATCACCCGCTTCACCACCTCGGGCGCGTCCTCCGGCGCCACAGCGGTGCCGTCCGAGGCCACGCGGGCGCGCGGGCCGGTGGGCAGGTAGGCGGTGGAGGTCAGGTAGCCGCGGAAGGCGATGAGCGCCTTCCGCGCCTGGCGCAGCTCGGCCCTCACCTCGGCGTCCGATTGGGCGCCCGGGCTCGGCCGGTCGTCGCTCGGGGAGGAGGAGGACTGCTCGCTGGAGCCGGCTCCGCGCAGCTCCACGAGCTGCGCCTTGGTGCGCTCCCGGGCCTTCGGGGCGCCAGGGGCGTCCGCGGCCTCCCGCGCGGCACGGGCGGCCTCCGGCGTCAGCACGGGATCCTTCGGCCCCTCCACCTTCCCGCTGTCCGCCCCGCATCCCGCGGCGGTGGCGGCCAGGAGCAGGCAGAGGGCGATCAGCCGGCTGAGGGCTCGCTCTGGAAGCGCGCCTTCCACTCCTCGTAGGGCATGCCGTAGACGATTTCGCGGGCCTCCGGGTCGGTGAGGTGCCCGCCCCGCTCCTCGGCGGCCTCCCGGTACCAGCGCGACAGGCAGTTGCGGCAAAAGCCGGCCAGCTCCATGAGCTCGATGTTCGGCACGTCCGTGCGCTCCCGCAAATGCTGCACGAGGCGCCGGAAGGCCGCTGCCTCCAGCTCAGTGGGGTTCACTTCATCCACGATCTGGAACCATAGGGACGTGTCAGAACGCCAACCCGAATCACCTCGCCACCGCTACGTGCCCCCGGATCCGCTCGGGATCCCCGAGCCGCACGACACCCTCGCCGCCGAGGAATTCGGCATTGGGACCCGTGACGAGCGCTGGCCGAAGGATCCGAGCGGGTTCGACCGGCCGCACGACACGCTCGCCGCCGAGGAGTTCGCCATCGGCATGCGGGACAACCGCTGGCCCCGGGACCCGAGCGGATACGACCGCCCGCACGACATCCTGGCCGCCGAGGCGTTCCCCATGCCCGTGCCCGGGGTGGGCGGCACCGAGGCGCGCGGCGGCTCCGCCTCCGGCCTGCTGGCCGTGGGACTGCTCGCGCTCGGCGCGCTGCTGCTCGTCCGCCGGCGCTAGGCGCCCCTACGGGTACAGGTCGCCGGACTCGCCGGTGACGGTGATCGCCGTGACCGGGCAGTTGGCCGCCGCCTGTATCACGTCGTCCGTGGGGGCCCCGTCGGGGTCCACCACCACGGCCTTGTCCTCGTCGTCGAGCTGGAACACGTCGGGCGCGCTGTCCACGCAGTCGCCGGACCCGATGCAGAGGGCGCGGTCGACCACCACCGCGATCCGGTTGATGGGCGAGAGGTCGGGCATCCGCCCGCGCGAGGTTAGCGCCAGAAGGAGGTGCGCATTCGCGCGCCGGCCCGCGAGAGGCCGATGTGCACGTGGTTGCGGTGGGCCTGGGTGTGGTCCACGTGCTTCCGGGGCCGGCCGCGGCGATCGAAGCACACCGAGTAAGGGCCCATCCGGTCCGATCCGGACCACCACGACCGGCAGTTCCAGATGATCTCCTGGACGCCCATGCGCCGGGCCACTGCGTGCTCGTTCCCGGCCCTGTCGGGCGCCAGCAGCAGGCCGATCAGCCTCCTCGCCGCGCGCCGGTCGGCGGGCACGCGCACGTCCAGGTGCCAGTCGATCGCGCGCCCCTCCGCGTGGAGGCTGTAGCCGTCACCAAGTCGCTCGCAGCGGTTGGTGCCCCATGACACTCCCCTCACGTGGCTGCCCAGCCAGGCGATCATCGCACTGGCGCCCGCGGCCGGGCGCTTCACGCAGTGCGTGGCCCGGTCGTAGCGGTAGCCGTCGATCGGGATCCCGGTCATGCGGTCCGCGGGGTTGTGCGCCACACGCGGGTAGGGCGAGGCCAGGCCGGTGGCGGCGGGCACCGCGAACAGGATCAGGACAAGCGCGAGCGCGAACCGGGGGCGGCAGAAAACCATGGCCCCTGTGATCGAACACAGGCCCCACCCGCTTGACGCGGGACGACGCGGACTGGACTCCTATCTGGCTAGTCGCGCTTCCCGCGGCCGTACACGAGCTTCAGCAGCCGGCCGATCATCTTCGTCGTGCTCGCCTTGTACGGCAGCATGTGGATGTCCCGGTTCGGGCCGAAGCGGGTGACCAGGATCGACTGCTTGCGGGTGTACTTGCGGATGCCGTCGGCCCCGTGGCGGGACCCGAGCCCCGACTCCTTCCACCCGCCCATCGGCAGCTCGAGTGCCACGTAGTTGATCTGGGCGTCGTTCACGCAGCACACGCCGGCCTCGATCCGGCGGGCCAGGCGCTCGCCCTTGGCGAGGTCCTTGGTCCACACGGAGGCCTGGAGGCCGTACGGGGAGTCGTTGGCCAGCCTCACGGCCTCGTCCGCGTCCGCCACCTTCATCACGGGCAGCGTCGGGCCGAAGGTCTCCTCGGTCATGCACTCCATCGTGTGGTCCACGTCGAGCAGCAGCGTGGGCTCGTAGAAGTCGCCCGGGCCGCTGCCCTTGTGGCCGCCGACCGGGGCGCGGGCGCCCTTCGCCACCGCGTCGCGCACGTGCGAGTCGATCAGGTCCATCTGCGGGGGCGAGGTCACGGCGCCGATGTCCACGGAGCCCGGTCCACCCGGAGCGCCCTGGCGCAGCGCGCGCAGCTTCTGCTCGACCTTGGAGACGAACTGGTCGTACACCGGATCCTCGACGTAGACCCGCTCGACCGAGATGCACGTCTGGCCGCCGTTCTGCATCGAGTAGTGCACCGCGGCGTTCGCGGCACGCTCGAGATTGGCGTCGGCGAGCACGATCATCGGGTCCTTGCCGCCCAGCTCCAGACCGACCGGCGTGAGCGTCTGCGCCGCGCGGGCCATGACCTTCTTGCCGACCTCGGTGGAGCCCGTGAACATCACGAAGTCCACCTCGTCGATCAGCGCCTCGCCCACCGAGCCGCCGCCGGGAGCGACGATGAACACGTCCTCGGGCAGACCGCACTCGCGCAGGGCCTCGGCCATCAGCAGCGAGGTGAGGGGCGTGAGGCTGGCGGGCTTCAGCACCGCCGAGTTGCCGGCGGCCAGCGCCGGGATGCAGTCGCCGAAGGAGTTGGTCAGCGGGTAGTTCCAGGGGCCGATCACTCCGGCCACGCCCACGGGCTCGTAGCGGACCACGAGCTTGCGGCCCATCACGAAGGGCGAGCTCGACCGGATCCGCTCGTCGGCCAGGTACTTGGGCGCGTTCTTCGCCCAGAAGCCGAACGAGGATGCGGCGTAGCTCACCTCGGCGAGCTGGGCGTCCTCGTAGGCCTTGCCGTTCTCGGCGACGATCGTGCGCGCGATGCGGTCCGCGTTGTCGATGACCCACTTCTGGGCGCGCTTCAGGATGCGGCCGCGGCCGTCGAAGCCCAGCGCCTCCCATCCCGGCTGCGCGGCACGTGCGCGGGCCACCACGGCGGCCACGTCGGCGGGCTCGAGCGCCGGCACCGAGGCGATGACCTCACCGGTGGCGGGGTTCTGAACCTCGATCGTCCTGCTGTGCCCGTTGGTCCGCTGCTCGGCGGCGAGTCCCTCGACAGTCGTGTCCGACACGGCTCCTCCTAGGTTGAGTCCGCTCACAAGTATGGGCTATCGCGCCGGCGTGGGCAGCCTCAGCCCGCGCAGGCCCCGGCGGCCCGTCCCTTCGTTGGCCCTCACGCGCTTCCGCTCGGCCCGCAGCTGGCGCATGTAGGGATGGAAATCCACCTGGATCGTGTGACGTGGGGAGGCCACGTAGCGCTGGCGCATCTCGCGCTCCTCGCGTGTGATCTCCGCTCGCATCTCCGGCTCCTCCGGCAGCGCGGCGCGACCCTCCAGGAGGTCGGCCACCCACTCGGACTGGAGCTCCGCCACCGGCATGATCGCCCCGAGTGGCTGCACCAGCCCGATGAAGTACAGGCCCGGGCGCTCGGGGGGCACCACGCGGCGGTAGAGCGGCACGTGGTTCTCGCGCGGGGCGATCACGTCGCTCGGCAGGAAGGGGAAGCTGATCGAGTACCCGGTGCACCACACGATCGTGTCCACCTCCGCGCTTGTGCCGTCGGTGAAGTGCACGGTGCCGCCGTCGATGCGGGCGATGTTCGGCTTCACCGAGATGCGGCCGTGGCCTATGCGGGGCAGGAGCTCGGACGAGACCGTGGGGTGCGCCTCACCGAGCCGGTGGTCCGGCTTCGGCAGGCCGTAGTCCTCCATGTCGCCCTGGATCGACCTGAGCCTCCGCGCGAGCATCCGTGTGGAGATCGCCCGCGGCAGGCGGCTCATGAGGTCCGACCCCAGCTCGTCAGTGGGCACCCCGCCGATGTACTTCGGCAGCACGTGCGCGCCCCGGCGCATGGCCAGGTAGGTGATGCGGGAGTGCCGGGAGGTCTCCACCGCGATGTCGGTGGCCGAATTGCCGATGCCGAGCACCAGCACGTTGCGGTCGCGGAAGCGCTCGTCGGGCTCGCGGTAGTGGTGCGCGTGGATGGCCTCGCCCGTGAAGGTCTCCTGCCCGGGGAACGGCGGCTCCGGGTACCTCGGGTTCCAGTGGTGACCGTTGGCCACCAGCACCGCGTCGTAGGACGAGTCGGTGCCGTCGTCCAGCGTGACCCGCCAGCGTCCCGCGTCGGGCGCGACCCGCTCGACCAAGGTGTTGAAGCGGATGCGGTCGCGGAAGCCGAAATGATCGACGTAGTCGTCGAAGTACGCGGCGATCTGGCTGTGATGCGGATAGTCCGGATACGACTCCGGCATCGGGTAGCTCGCGTAGGCCATCATCCGGCGCGAGGTGTTGATGAAGAGCGACGCGTACGCGGACGACATCCCGTTGTCGTTCTCGTAGCGCCAGTTGCCGCCCACTCCGCTGCCCTTCTCGAAGCAGTCGAACTCGATTCCTCGGGCGTGGAGGACCTGACACGACGCGATCCCCGAGGATCCGGCGCCGATCACGCAAACCTTGGCCACGCGGCCAGGCTACCCGAACGTGAACGCGTAGCCCGACACTCCGGGCGGGAGCTCCAGGCGCAGCGTCCGGTCCTCCACGCGCGGCAGCGACACGAGGCTGTAGAGCCGCTGCCCGGTGACCCTGAGCATGCCGCCGCGCACGTCCGCGCCGGACTCGGCCGCCTTCAGCGGCCGACCGTCGAGAAGCACGCGGCCGAGGCGCGGGCGGTCTCCCTCGGAGCTCAGCACGAGGAAGACGCGGCGCGCGTTGAAGCGGACGTCGAGCGTCGCGTCCTCCACGGCCGTGCCCGACTCGGGCTCCTCCCTCCACGTTCCGCCCAGCGCGAACCCGTTCGGGGGTAGCGAGCGAGGCGCGGCGTAGCGGTGCACCCCGGGTGTGGGCGCGCTCGGCACGAAGCCCTGGGCCCGGGAGTAGCCGATGTAGGTCTCCGGCGTGGAGGTGGCTCGAGAGGCCACCTGGCCCTTCGCCCGCGTGTAGCCGCCGAGCGACGAGTGGCCGGTCTCACGGAGCAGGGTGCGGATGGCGGCCTCGGTCTTGCCGTAGTCGCCCTCTCCGAAGTGCGTGTAGCGCACCCGCCCGAGGCCGTCGATCAGGTACTTGGCCGGCCAGTACTGGTTCCCCCATGCCGTCCAGGTGGCGTAGTCGTTGTCCTGGAAGACGGGGTAGTGCAGGTGGTCACGCGCGATGGCCCTCCTCACGTTGCCCGTGTCCTTCTCGAACGGGAACTCGGGCGTGTGCACCCCCACCACAGTGAGCCCGTCCTTCTCGTAGCGGTCGTACCAGGCGCTCACGTGCGGGAGCGTGCGCAGGCAGTTGATGCACGTGTAGGTCCAGAAGTCGATCAGCACCACCCTCCCCCGCAGCGACGAGAGCTTCAGCGGCCGGCCGCCGGGCGTGTTCAGCCACGGCCCCTTTCCGGCGAACGCGGGCGCCACGCCGAGCACCGGGTAGCGGCGCGATCCGGCGGCGGCCAGCTGGGCGTGGTCATGGACGTCGAACTTCGGCCTGCCCCGCAGGTCGGCCAGCCGGTGCTCCACGGCGGAGGAGCGCTCGAGGCCGCCGGTCGGGTTCGCGATGAAGGACGGCACGTCGTTGGCCAGCACGGTCTGGAAGCGGAGGTCGAGCTCGGTGGCCATCACGACCGCCGTGACGATCATCACGGCACCAAGCGCGCGCTGGAGGCCCGGGCCGCGCCCGGCCCCCCGGAGCCGTTCGATCACCCGGCGCCCGCCGTAGGCGAGGGCGAGCAGGACCACCGCGGAGCCGAGCCCGTACCCGATCGCCACCAGCACCACGTCCCCAGAGGCCCCGCCGGTGGCGGCCACCGAGATCACCGCGGCCAGGATCGGGCCCGCGCACGGCGCGTAGAGGAAGCCGAGCGCCGCGCCCACGAGCACGCCGGACCAGAACCCGGAGCCCGAGGACGAGGGACCGAAGCGCGCGAGGCGCGTGAAGGGCCGCTCCAGCAGGAGCCCGAGCCGGGGCCACACCAGCGACACGCCGAAGAGAAGGAGGAAGGCGATGGCCAACGTGCGCGTGGCCCCGGAGGCCAGCCCCACACCGTCGATCACCGAGGCGATGCCGACGATGGCCACCACGAACGTGACCGTCAGCCCGAGGATCACTCCCAGCGGGCGGCGCCGCCCGCCTGTGGCGCTCGCCGAGAGCAGGGCCGGGAGCACGGGCAGCACGCAGGGGGTGAGCGCGGTGCCGGCACCGGCCAGAACCGCGAATGCCACCAGCAGGACCATTCCACCCAGTATGCGCAGGGGAGAGAACGATTGGATTAACGGCGGGTATCGTCGGCGCGTGTCCTACGGGAGCATCGACGGGGTCAGCGGGTTCTTCGGCCTGCGCTGGGAGGGTGCCGACGTGGTGCGCATGGTCGTGCGCCCCGACCTGGTGAACGCCGGCGGACTCCTGTCCGGCGTGGCCACCTACGCGATGGTGGACTACTGCATGGGCTCCGCCCTGTGGAAGGAGACCACCGAGGACGAGGGCATCGCCACGATCTCGATCTCGATCAACTACATCGCCACCGCCACCGACGGCGAGGTGGTGTGCCGGACCACCCTCGACCGCCGGAACCGCCGCCTGGCCGTGCTGCGAAGCGAGGTGGAGTCGGACGACTCTCGCCTGCTGGCCACCGCCATCGGCAGCTACACGATCTTCCCGCGGCGCAGGGTGGCCCCGCGCCCCGCCGGCGACTAGGCCTGGACCGAGGCCACCGCGGTCTCGACGTCCGGGTCCACCCCGGCCGCGCGGGCGAACTCCACGATCTCGAGCACGCGTGCCACCGGACCCCCGGGCGGCACCGCCACCCTCAGCACCTGCCGCCGCGCGGAGAGCTGGCGCACCAGCTGGAACAGCATCGCGATGCCGCTCGAGTCGATGAAGCCGAGGTCCGTGAAGTCCACCACCAGCCCGAGGGCCGAGGAGCCCACGCCCGCGAGGATCGCGTCGCCGGTCAAGCCCGCCTCGGCAATGTCGAGCTCGCCGGTCATCCGGGCGATCACGATCTCCCCCCGCTCCTCCAGGTCCAGCTTCACCAGACGCTCAGCCACCGGGACTCCCCCCTCCCCTCAGCTCTCGTTGCAGCCGCACCCTGGTCCCATCGGGCCCGGGAGCGACCTCCACCGTATCCATGAGCGCGCGCATCAGCGAGAGCCCCCGCCCCTGATCCCCCCGCCTGGGCGACCGCCACTCCCCGCGATCGCGCACCGTGAGGTCGACCCGGCCGCCCTCCAGGGCCCCGGCGACCTCGAAGGGCACCTCGGAGCCGGCGCCCGCGTGCTCGACCGCGTTCGTGGCCGCCTCGCCACACGCGGTCACGATCTCCGCCGTCTCCTCCTCGTCCGCATTGGCGTGGCGCAGCCAGCGGCGCAGCAGGCCGCGCATCGACGCCAGCGATTCCGGCTCTGACTCGAACTCCGTTGCGAAGCGGTCGGTCATCGGCTCGTTTCGGAGCGCGAGCAGGGCCACGTCGTCGGGCGCGCCGCCATCGGGTACGAGCGACGCGAGGAGGTGGTCGCAGAGCCTCTCCGGATGGGTGCCCACCCCGCTCGCCGCGCGGGCGAGCAGTGCCATTCCCTCGTCGATGATCACCCCCGACCGCTCGATCAGGCCGTCGGTGTAGAGCACCACGGACGAGCCCGGGGGTATGACCGACGAGGCCTCCTCGAAGCCCGGGAAGGGCACGACGCCGAGCGGCACCGAACGCGGACCGCGGAGGAACCGCGGGTCCTCGCCGTCCGCCACCACGATCGGCGGCATGTGCCCGGCGTTGACCCAGCGGATCGAGCCCTCGGCGGGATCCACGATCGCGTAGAGGAGCGTGGCCATCTGGGTGGCCTCCGCCTCGCTCCAGAGCACTCTGTTGAGCTGGTCGAGCACCGTCGGCGGGTCGTGCCCCTCGAGGGCGTAGGCGCGCAGGGCGCTGCGCAGGCGACCCACCATCGAGGCCGCCGAGAGCCCCTTTCCGGCCACGTCCCCCATCACCAGCCCGACCCGCCCACCGGGTATCGGGATCACGTCGTACCAGTCACCGCCCACCTCGGCCTCGGCCGCGGCCGGGAGGTAGCGGGCGGCCACGGTCAGGCCCGGGAGCCGCGGGAGCCGGTCGGGCAGCAGGCTCCGCTGGAGCGTCTCGGCGATGCGGTGCTCCCGCTCGTAGACCCGTGCGCGGTCGATCCCGAGCGCCACGCGATCGGCCGCCAGCCGCAGGAGGGCCAGGTCATCCGCGGTGAAGCGCCGGGGCGCGCCGGCGAACACCACCAGCACCCCGGTCACGGAGTCGCCGGCCAGCAGCGGCACGCCCACGAGCGAGTCGGAGTCCGGGCTTGCCGATGGAGAGCCGTGGTCGGCGAGCTCGCCGTCCGGGGACAGCAGCGGCTCCCGCGCGGCGGCCACCCGCCCGGCAAAGCCCTCGCCGAAGTCGAGGTCCTCGCTCTCGGAACCGTTCGAGGACCCGGAGGCCGCGCGCAGCGTCAGCCGCTCGTCCTCGGCCAGGTAGATCGAGGCCCCATCCGCTCCCAGCACTCCCCTGACCCGCGACACAAGGTCGGGAAGGATGGCGTGGGTGGTGCGATGGGCCAGCGCCGCGTCCACCACCAGCTGCATCCCGCTGACCATCTCGGCCACGCGCTCCGCCTCAGCCCGTGCGGCCTGCTCGCTCAGGAGCATCTCGCGCTCCCGCTGGCGGCGCCGGCGCTCGGTGAGATCGCGGACGAAGGCGGACATCACCACCTCGTCGCCCACCGTCAGGCCGTGAAGGGTCTCCTCGGCGGGGAAGACCGTGCCGTCCTTGCGCCGCAGGTCCAGCTCGAGCCGCAGGACCGTCGGCGCCCGGCTCTGGCCGAGCGCGTCCCGGCGGCGCTCGTCATGAGCTGCGCGCCCCTCGTCGGGGAAGATCAGGTCCCGAAGCGGGGCACCGACCGCCTCGCCGGCGGTCCAGCCGAAGAGGCGCTCGGCCGCGGTGTTCCAGGCGGTGACCGCTCCGCTCCGAGCATCGATGGCCACGAACGCATCCGGCGCCGAGTCCAGCAGCAGCCGGGTGCGCAACTCGCTCTGGCGCAGGTCGCCGGCACGCTCCTCGGCGTCGGCCGCCTGGAGGCGGAGGTTGGCGAGCAGCCGCGAGATCAGCAGTCCGGCCACCGCGGGAGTGCCGACCGCGAGGGGCCAGCGAACCAGCGGATCGTCCTGAATGGCGAGCACCACGGCATACGACACACCGATGAAGGCGAGGTGGGCGAGCGCCTCCCGCATCGGGAAGAAGTAGAAGGCGTAGAGGGCGGCCCAGGAGTAGAGCAGGGGGTAGAGGAGCGACTGTCCCGCGGCGAGGTTCGCCAGCGAGATCATCACCGTGCCCAACGCGAGGAAGGCCTGGAGGTGCCACTCGCGGGCCCGCTCCCCGATGAGGAACAGGAGGATCGAGACCGCCAGCGCGGCGCAGGCCAGCGCCAGGATCGCGGTGTCGTCGACCTCGCTCGGGTGAGGCAGGGCAAACGTGGACCCGGCCAGCACCGCGCCGGCCGCGAACAGGTAGGCGAGCGAGCGCACCCGGACCCTGATGCCGAAGAGCTCGGGCAGTCCCTGCACGGCCCTGGGAATGTTAGATCGGGGGATCCCCACTCCGAGCCGACAGGCGGGCGAGTGCCTCGTGGCATTCCACCACCCGTCGCTTGACCACATCGTCATCGGCGCGGTCGTGCACGAGGTCCCACGTCTTGTCGGCCACGTCGCGCGCGGTGCCGGCGGTGGCCTGGCTGCAGAGCAGGTCCACCAGCCGGAGCTCGAAGGCCTCGAGCTGCTCGAGCGGGTCTCCCGGCGGCATCTTCGGGAGTGGGTCCCGGGTGGCCTGCCGCCACATGGAGGTGGCCAGCACGAGTCGGTTGCGAAGCGTCATCTGGTCCACGGGCGATGACACCGTACAGTCCGGACGTGGCCAGGTTCCACCTCCTGCGGGTGTTCTGCTCCGACGGCGACCGGGGCGGGAACCCGCTGGCCGTCTTCCTCGACGGCGCGGAGATTCCGGATGGGCGCCGCCAGGCCGTGGCGCGCGAGCTGGGACTGAGCGAGACGGTGTTCGTGGACGATGCCGCGCGAGGCGAGATCCGCATCTTCACGCCCGCCACGGAGATGGAGTTCGCGGGCCACCCCACGGTCGGCACCGCGTGGCTTCTGGCCGCCGAGCGCGAGCCGGTGGACGTGCTGCGCGTGCCCGCCGGCGAGCTTCACGTGCGCTATGAGGAAGACCTCTCCCACGTGTCCACGCGCCCCGAGTGGGGTCCGCGCTTCGAGTGGGTCCGGTACGACTCGCCCGCCGATGTGGACGCGCTCGACGGCGCGGCGAACGGAGACCGCGACATGGGCGCCTGGGCCTTCGCTGACGAGAGCGCTGGAGTGATCCGCGCGCGGGTGTTTCCCGTGGGTCTCGGCATCGCCGAGGACGAGGCCACCGGCCTGGCGGCGGTCCAGCTGTGCGACCGGCTCGGACGCGCGCTCGACATCAGGCAGGGCCGCGGCTCCCGAATCCTGGTGCGGCCGGTGGACGGGGGCCGAATCGAGCTCGCCGGGCGCTCCGTGCTCGACGGGGTGCACGAGCACGAGGGTTAGTCTTGACGGGTGTCGGCTCAGCGGCCCCTGGAGCTCATCCTCGCGCGCAACCTGATCTCGGGGCTGTCCACACCCGCCTTCCTGGTGGACGCCGAGGGCGTGGTGGTCTTCTACAACGAGGCGGCGGGGGTCCTGCTCGGGCGCCGGTTCGAGGAGGCGGGACGAATTCCCCCGGAGCAGTGGACCCGCGACTGGGGGCCCTTCGGTGACGACGGGGAGCCCGTTCCGTTCGACGAGCTCCCGCTCACCATCGCGCTGCGGAAGGGCCGGCCCGCACACCACCGCCACATGATCCAGACCGTGGACCAGGGGCGCCGGGAGATCGAGGTGAGCGCGATTCCGATCGTCACCACGGAGGGCACCACGGGAGCGCTCGGGATCTTCTGGACGATCGGCGACGGGGAGAGCTGACTTGCGGGTGAAGATCTGGGGGGCCCGCGGCTCGGTCCCCTCCCCCGGCCCCGAGACCACGCGGTACGGGGGCAACACCTCGTGCGTGCAGGTCACGCTCTCCGACGGGACGATCGTGGTGCTCGACGCGGGCACCGGCCTGCGGGGGCTGGGCCTGGCTCTGAACGAGGAGGCCGCGCGCGTGAACATCCTCCTCACCCACCTCCACCTCGACCACATCCAGGGGCTCGTGTTCTTCGCGCCGGCGTTCCGGCCGAGCACCGAGCTGGCTATCTGGGGGCCGAAGGCCGCCGACGCGTCCCTCCAGGAGCGGATCGGCCGCTACATCTCGGCTCCGCTGTCTCCGGTCGAGGTCCGGGAGCTGCCCTCCCACGTGGCGTTCCGGGAGGCCCCGACCACCGAGTGGCAGATCGGCCCGGCCACGCTGCGGGCGGCGTCCGTCACCCACCGCGGGCCGACGCTGGGGTACCGGATCACCGAGGGCGACACTTCCGTGTGTTACATCCCGGACCACGAGCCGGCACTCGGCGCCCGCCTCGAGACCGACGAGCCGGAGTGGATCTCGGGCTACGACCTGGCCCACGGCGCATCGCTGCTGGTGCACGACTGCCAGTACGCGGACGACGAGTACCCGGAGCACGTCGGGTGGGGCCACACCCGCCTCACCGACGCGCTCACCTTCGGCCGACGGGTGGATCCCGGCCGCCTCATGCTGTTCCACCACGACCCGATGCACTCCGACGACTACCTCGACGGCTTCTACCGGCGGGCGGCCAAGCAGTGGGAGGAGATGGGCGGGGAGCCCAGCGGACTCGTGATGGCGTCAGAGCCGCTCGAGATCGACCTCGGCGCCCGGCAGGCCGTCTGACGCTCAGGCCGCCGCCGGCCCGGGGGTCATGAAGGCGATCGCGGGGCCGAGACCGGCCGACCGCCGGAGCGTTGCGATCGTCCGGCCGGGCTGAACCGCGGGCCGCGGATCGCCGAGGAGGGGGCCGAGTGAACGGGCGGTGAGGTCCATGTCCTCGATCCCGAAGGCCAGGCCCCACAGCCGGGCGGGCCCGTCCGGCTGAGAGCGCAGCGCGGTGCCGTCGGGGGCCTGCACCACCTCGAGCACCACCTCGCCCATCCGGAAGAAGGCCTGCCTCGGGGCGCCGCCGGGCGTGGGCTCGTCGCGCACCCTGCGCAGGTCGAACCCGGCCGCCTCGAGCGCGGCCATGGTGCGCTCCAGAGCCGGCGACATCACCACCACGTGGTCGAGCGCGACCGTGCCGTTGGGGTGGGGCGCTCCGGCGGCGGGCGGGCGCTCGGAGAGCGTCGTGGGCAGTCCGTCCAGCTCCGCGGTGGATGCGCCGCGGACCGACCATCCCGCGATTCCCCGGGCCGGTCCCGGACCCTCGAGGCGAAGGCGCACCGTGCCCACCTCGGCCTGGTCGCCCTCCACCCGAAAGCCCGCCGCGGCCCAGGCGCCCGGAGTGTCCGCGATTGCCAGCTCGTCGAGCGTTGGCTGTGCCATGGCCCTCGCCATCAGGGCGCAAGCTAGAGCCTTTGAGCGGTCGACGGCTGCGCGTGGCCCTAGATTGTCGGCGATGGGAGCGATTGTCGCGAGGGCGCCGCTGCGGGTGGCGCTAGGGGGAGGCGGGACGGACCTGCCTTCCTACTACCGGGAGCACGGAGGCTTCGTGGTTTCCACCGCCATCGACCGCTACGTGCACATGATCGTGTCGGCGGACTTCCAGGCCCGGTACCGCCTGAAGCACCTGGAGTGGGAGGAGATGGACGACCCCGCGGAGGTGCGCCACCCGATCCTGCGCGAGGTGCTGGCCCGCCATTGGGAGGGACCGCCGGTGGAGCTGGCCTCGGTGTCGGACGCGCCCCCGGGCACCGGCCTCGGCTCCTCGGGGGCTTACGCGGTCTGTGCGATCCAGGCGCTGCGCACGGCTGCCGGCGACGGTGCATCCGTGGGAGAGCTGGCCGAGGCGGCCTGCGAGATCGAGATCGACGTGCTGGGACGTAAGGTGGGCAAGCAGGACCAGTACGCGGCCGCGTACGGCGGCCTTCGGGCCTACACGTTCAACTCGGACGACACCGTGGAGGCCCGCGAGCTCGTGGTGCCCGACGAGGTGAGGCGTGCGCTCGGCGAGGAGTTCCTCCTGTTCTTCACGGGCCGGGACCGCTCGGCGTCGGACGTGCTCTCCGGGCAGGTGTCGGGCACCGCGTCCGGGAATGCGGCGGTGGGGCGCGCGCTCGACCGGCTCCACGAGCTCGGGCGCGAGACCTGCGCCGCGCTCGAGGACGGCGATCTGGAGCGCTGCGCCGCCCTGATGAACGACCAGTGGGAGGCCAAGCGCGACCGCGCGCCGGGCACGGTGATCGCGGAGATGGACGCACTCAGGGACCGGGCGCTCGAGGCCGGCGGGCTCGGCGCGGTGCCACTGGGAGCGGGCGGCGGCGGCTTCGTGCTCGTGTACACCCCGGAGCCCGAGCGCACTAGGCGCGCCCTGGCCGACGCCCCGGAGCTGCGGTTCGGCACCGACGCGGCCGGCTGCGTCGCGAGGGGCACGCCGTAAGGCATGGTCCGGTGCTCGCCCGAACACCGATCGGGCTCCGCTCCTCCCCCACGCATGGTCCGGTGCTCGCCCGAACACCGATCGGGCTCCGCTCCTCCCCCAGGCATGGTCCGGTGCTCGCCCGAACACCGATCGGGCTCCGCTCCTCCCTAAGCGGCGCCCAGCGCCCTGGCGCCGGCGGCCGCCCCGGCGGCGGCCAGCACGATGACCGCCAGCGGCATCCTCAGCGCGATCGCGGCGCCGCCGGCGAGCAGGCCGACGAAGCGGGCGTCCACCACCAGGTCGTGCTTGCCCGAGCCGAAGGTCTCCACCGCCACGAGGGCGGCCAGGACCGTGGGTGCGAGCAGCGTGATCACCCGCAGCGCCGGGGGCAAGAGCTCGCGGCCGCCGACGGCCACCGGCCCGGCCGCCTTGATCAGGACCGTTGCCAGGGCGAGCGCCGCGATGGTGATCCACACGGTGCTCATCGCCTCAGCCCCAGTAGGGCGGCCAGGCACGCCGCCAGCACGGGCACCCCGGCAGGGGCGACCGGCGTGAGCGCGAGCGCCAGCGCCGCTCCGGCCAGTGCCACGCCCAGAGCCGTCCGGTCCTTCAGCTCCGGGATCAGCAGAGCGAGGAAGAAGGCCGGGAAGAGGGCGTCGAGCCCGAGCGCATCGGGGTCCCCCAGGTGCTCCCCGGCCAGAGTCCCCACCGCCGTCCCGATGATCCACATCGGGTACTGCGGCAGCGTCGCGCCCAGGAGCAGGTCGCGGTCGAACGTCCCGTCGCCGCGGTTGGCCAGCGCCCAGGAGGCATCCACCACCGCCTGACCCTCCGTGGCGCGGCGCAGGGCGCGGCCGGGCAGCGACGGCCCGAGCGCCAGGCCCATGGGCAGGAAGCGCGCGTTCAGCAGCACCCCCGCGAGCACGGCGGGCACGGCGCCGCCTCCAGACGCGAGCACGGCCAGCGCTCCGAACTGCGAGGCGCCGGCAAACACCACCGCGGACATCACGATCGGCGCGACCTTGCCCATCTCCGGCCGCGCCAGCACGCCGAAGGAGAGCCCAACCAGAAAGGCCACCGCGCCCAGCGCCATGCCCGCCCGCAGCCCGGGGCGCAGGCGCTCCGTGATGGGCGGACGGGCCGCCTCCGCGCTCACCCGGCCCGGCGGTTCCACGCAGGCGCCGCGAGTCCCCGCCGCAACTTCTCCTGACCGTGGCCAACGATCGGCGGGCCGTGGGTCACGAGCACGAGGTCGAAGTCGAGCTCGGCCAGGGGCAGCAGGCGCTTCTCGTACCAGTCGCGGCGCCTGCCCCCGTCGACAGCTCGGACCAGAACGCGCCGGCGTCCGAAGGGGCCTGCGGGTCCACCAGGACCAGGTCATCGCCGGCCGCCACGGCGAAGCTCGCCACCTCGTGGGTCCAGGGGTCGTTCCCCTTAAGCCACTCCGGGTGACGAGCGGTCCAGCGCCATATGTCCTCGGTCAGCTCGCCGATCATGCCCACGCTAGACATCGTCCGGCGTGAACGTGTCGCAGTCGCCCGGCTCGCCGGTCTTCCGGCCGCGGTTGAACCACGAGGCGCGCTGCGCGGAGGTGCCGTGGGTGAACGAGTCCGGGTGGATCTGCCCGGTGGCACGGCGCTGGAGCCGGTCGTCGCCCACGGCCTCCGAGGCTCCCACGGCTTCGCGCACGTCCCCCTCCTCGAGGTCGCCGGCGGCGTAGACGCTGTGGGCCCACACCCCCGCGTAGCAGTCGGCCTGGAGCTCCAGGCGCACCGACAGGGCGTTCGCCCTGTCGCGATTCTCCCGTTGGAGCCGGCTCACCTCGGCGCTCGTCCCGACCTGCTGCTGCACGTGGTGCCCCACCTCGTGGGCGATCACGTACGCCCACGCGAAGTCGCCCGACGCCCCGAGCTGCCGCTGCATGTCCCCGTAGAAGCTGAGGTCGAGGTACACGCGCTGGTCGCCGGGGCAGTAGAACGGCCCGACGGCCGACGACGCGTCGCCGCAGGCGGTGGACACCCCGCCCCGGTAGAGCACCAGCTTCGCGCGCTCGAACGGCGAGCCCTGCTCGCGGAAGATCTTCGTCCAGGTGTCCAGCGTGTTCGTGAACACGTAGGAGCTGAAGTCCTTCAGGTCCCTGTCGGGATCCTGGGACGCGGGGATCCCCTGGGCTCCGGCGGCCGGCGCCGCAGCCGACGGACCGAATTGGTTATCCACCCCGAAGGCGCTGCCCCCGCCTCCCTCCCCGCCACTCAGCACCTGTAGGAGCACGAGGACGATCACGCCCACGAGGCCCAGCCCGCCCACGGCGCCGCGCGGGCCCATGCCGCCCCCGCGGGCGTCGATCATGTCCGAGCTCCTGCCGCCTCCTCGCTTCCAGCGCACGCACGCAGTTCTACCGGCTGGGAATGGCCGCGGCACGGCGCGCTGATACAAACCCCCCGTGAAGGGACCGGTTGAGATCGTGCCCGGCGTCCACGGCGTCGGCTCGGAGATGGTGAACTGGTACCTCGTCGAGGAGGGCGGCCGGCTCACCGCCGTGGACGCGGGCGTTCCGGGGTTTCGTGGGTCCCTGGACGACGAGCTTCACACCCTCGGGCGCGAGCGCTCCGACGTGGCCGCGGTGGTGCTCACCCACGCGGACGCCGACCACACGGGCATTGTCCCCGAGCTGAAGGCCGCCGGGGCCCGCGTCTTCGTGCACCAGGACGACGACGCGTTCCTGCGCAAGCCGGGCCTGAAGGGCGGCGACGCCAACGCCAGGAACTTCCTGCCCCAACTCCGCCACCGCACCGCCTGGCCGATCGTGTTCCACGTCGTGCGGCTGGGCGGCCTGCGCCCACCCCGGGTGGAGGGAGCGGAGACCTACTCCGACGGCGAGGTGCTGGACGTGCCCGGCAGCCCGCGCGTGGTGCACACCGGCGGCCACACGCCCGGCCACTCGGTGCTTCTCTTCGAGAGCCACGGAGCCCTCTTCGCGGGCGACGCCCTCTGCACCTGGAACCCGCTCACCGGCCGCCGGGGCGCTCAGCTCATGCCCACCGCGTTCAACGTGAGCACCGACGGTGCGTACGAGGCTTTGACGAAGATCGAGGCCCTCGACGCGAAGGTGGTGCTGCCCGGACACGGGGATCCGCTGCGGGACAGCCCCGCTGCCGCCGTGGCCGCCGCCCGCCAGGCCGGCCGCAGCTAGCTGACACTCCCGCTGGCCTCTTGTATACCCTCCTTTGCGAGGCGCCTCACGGTTTGCAGGGACCGGGCAGTCAGGGCCGCCCGAGACCACTATGAGCCAACTTCAAGCGCCACCAGCCCCGCATGCCGATGCTCCTTCGGCCGCCGACATCGAGCCCGTCGCGCACGAGACGCGGGACCGGATCATCACCGGCACCGTCACCGTGGTGCCCTTCCTCGCGCTCTTCGTGGTCGGGTGGCAGGTGTGGAACGACCTGCTGCACTGGAGCGACGTGGCCGTTTTCCTGATCATGTACTTCATCACCGGCCTGGGCGTGACCGTGGGCTTCCACCGCCACTTCACGCATCGCAGCTTCAAGACCAGCCGCCCGCTCCGGGGCGCACTGGCGATCATGGGTTCGCTGGCCATTGAGGGCCCGGTCACGGCCTGGGTGGCCGATCACCGCAAGCACCACGCCTTCTCCGACAAGGAGGGCGATCCGCACAGCCCCCACGTCGGCCACGAGGGCGGCTGGCGCGGCGCGCTCAGCGGGCTCTTCCACGCACACGTTGGCTGGCTCTTCATTCATACGGAGAGGGGCGCCAAGGAGCGCTACGCCCCCGACCTGATGAAGGACCCGCTGGTGCGCTGGGTGGATCGCACGTTCGTGCTCTGGGTGGCCACCGGCCTGGCCATGGCCTTCGTGCTCGGCGGGATCATCGGCGGCTCATGGGCGGCGGCCCTCACCGGCCTGCTGTGGGGGGGCGCGGTTCGGATGCTCGTGGTGCACCACGTGACCTACAGCATCAACTCGCTCTGCCACTTCTTCGGCGAGCGGCGCTATCCCACCGACGACCATTCGCGCAACCTGCTCTGGCTGGCCCTTCCGACCCTGGGCGAGTCCTGGCACAACAACCATCACGCCTTCCCCACGTCCGCGAGCCACGGGCTGCGCAAACGGGACGTGGACCCGTCGGGATTGGTCATCAGCCTGCTCGAGCGCTTCGGCCTCGTGTGGGACGTGGTCCGCATCACCCCCGAGCGCCAGGCCCAGAAGGCCGCGGCCGGCTAGGTCGGAGTGGCGAGCACCGAGCACCTGCGGCGCGGGCTCGAGGCCGCCCTGCCCGACCGGCCCTTCACGCTCGAGCTCTGGGACGGCACGCGGCTGCCGGCCACACGCCCCGGAGGTCTCACGTTTCATGCGCGATCGGCGGACGCGGCGGCGCACATGCTCCGCGCCCCGGGCCAGCTCGGCGTGGGCAGGGCCTACGTCTCGGGTGCCCTCGAGCCCGACGACCTGGACGCCGCGATCGACCTGCTCGACTCCTGGAAGCCGCCGTCGCTCGACACGGCCACGCGGGCGAAGCTCGCGGTGGCCGCCCTGCGCGCCTGTGGCCCCATGCGCCCCCCGGCGGTGCCGGCGGCCGAGCTCAGGCCGCGCGGAAAGCGCCACAGCATCGTCCGGGACGCGCGCGCGGTGCGCCACCACTACGACCTGCCGTCAGAGTTCTTCCGCCTCTTCCTCGGCGAGGGCATGACCTACAGCTGTGCCCTCTGGTCCCGCGGCGCCCGTACGCTCGAGGACGCCCAGGAGGCGAAGCTCGACCTGGTGTGCCGGAAGCTCGACCTCCAGTCGGGCCAGCGAGTGCTGGACATCGGCTGCGGCTGGGGTAGCTTCGCGATCCACGCCGCCCAGCGTTACGGCGTCCGGGTCACGGGCGTCACGCTGTCCGAGCCGCAGGCCGAGTTCGCCCGCCGCCGGGTGGCCGATCAGGGTCTCTCCGACCGCGTGGAGATCCGGGTGGCGGACTACCGCGAGATCCGCGACCAGCCCTTCGATGCCGTGGCCAGCATCGGCATGGTCGAACACGTGGGATCGAGCCAGATCGACGTGTACATGCAGCAGGTCGCGCATCTCCTCCGCCCCGGCGGAATGGTGCTCAACCACGGCATCGCGCGCATGCGCGTCGGCGACGCCGAGGCCGGCCCCTTCTCGGAGCGGTACGTCTTCCCGGACGGCGCCCCGCTCCACCTCTCGCGCCTACAGGCGGCGGTGGAGCGCTCCAGCCTGGTCACGGAGCACGTGGAGGGCCTCCACGGCGACTACGCCGTCACCCTCGCCCACTGGGCCAAGAACCTGGACGACAACCTCGACGAGGCGATCAGGCTGGCCGGGCCCGAGCGCATCCGCGTGTGGCGCCTCTACCTGCGCACGGCGAGGCGCGGCTTCGAGAGCGGCTTCATCTCCGTGTACCAGGTGCGTGCCCGGCGGCCCGGGGCCGTGAACGCGGAGCCGCCTGCCGAGAACGGGGCCTCCCGCGCTCCGGTGGCCGCGCGGGCCTAGGCCGCGAGCCCAGCTCCAGCTCGGCCAGCGAATCGTCGATCATCACCGGCAGGCCGCCCGCCCGTGGCAGCACGCCCGGATCGGCGTGGAGGCCGAAGTGGGCGTGGTCCTCGTACGTGAGGATCCCCACGGCCAGGGCGTGGCGGTCGGGCAGGGGAATCACCGGATACACGGACCGCACCCTCGCCCCCGCGGCGTAGAGAGCCGTGCGCGGGCCGGGCACGTTCGAGATCGTGAGGTTGTAGAGGCGCGGGCTCACGGCGTATCGCGCGGCCATCTCCTTCAGTGGCTCGGGCAGCGCGCCCAGGCCCTGGAGCAGTGCCGAGGATCCCCCGATCCGGCCCGAGGTCTTCAGCTCGGCCATCTGCTCGATCACCCCGGCCAGCCTGTCCTCGCTGCGGGCCCGCGACACGGGCAGGTCGATGAAGGCGAAGGTGATGCGGTTCCCCTGTGAGCGCTCCTCCTCCGCGGCGCGCACGCTCACCGGCACCATCACCCGCAGGTCCCGCGGCTCGTCGCCGCGCTTTGCGGCGAAGCGGCGCAACGTCCCGGCGCACACCGCCAGCGTGATGTCGTTCAGCGTGGCACCGTGGCGCCGCTTCAGGTCCAGCATGCGCGACAGTCGCACACGGTGGGTCACGAGCGTGCGCCGCGGGCCGATCGGGTCGTTCAGGTAACAGCCCTCCGCCGGATGCAGGGCGTCGTCCGCAAGCGACACCGCGGCGCGGCGCAGGGTGTCGGCCATGCGCACGGTGTAGGCGGGCGACCGGGCGAGCGAGACCGCGCGACGCGCCATGCGGAACTGGTCCACCGCGGTGTCGGTGAGGGAGCCCACGGCGAGGCGCACGGGTCCGGACTGCCGGCCCGGGGACCAGCCCACCGGGGCGGCCGGCTCCGGCTCCGGAATCCCGTCGAACATGAGCATCCCCAGCTCCACCGCGGCGATGCCGTCCACCATCGCGTGATGGACCTTCCCCAGGACCGCGGCCCGTCCGCCGGCCAGGCGCGGCACCACCAGGATGTGCCACAGCGGCCTGGCCCGGTCGAGCTGCTCGGAGAAGAATGCGTCGGCGATGGCCCGCATCGCGGGCCGGTCGAGCTCCGAGTCGTCCCCCACCGTGCTCACGTGCCGGTCGAGGTCGAAGTCGGGCACGTCCTGCCACACCGGCTCGCTCACCCGCATCGGCACCTGCACCACCCGCTGGCGAAAGCGCGGCGTGAGGTGCAGGCGCCCGCCGATCCGTTCACGGAGCAGCGCAGCATCGAGGCTGCCCACCCCCGGTGGGAGATCGAGCACGGCCGTCCAACCCACGTGCATGTGGGCCGTGTCCGTCTCAACTCGCAGAAACGAAGTATCCATTGCGGAGAGACGAGTCATACCCCCGACTATGGCTGGATCCGGGGCCCTCCACATGTACATCTAGATAAAAATTGCGGGCCGCAAATCGACCGTCCGTCCAGATGGCATGCTCCGGTGCTCGCCCGATCACCAATCGGGCTCCGCTCCTCGCCGGGGCCGCGGTGATCGTTAGGAAACGGCGGCCTTTTCATCCATCGCGTGACCGACCTCGAGCTCCGCCTCGGGGCCGGGCGCCGCGTGCGAGGTGAAGAGATCGGCCAGCGCGCCCACCAGCTCGGGCAGCCGCTGGTCTCCGCGCCCGAGCTCCAGCTGGCGTCCCGCGCCGGTGTTGTCGGCGAGCGCGCGCACGGTGGCCAGCTCCTCCGTGCAGCCGAGGTCGCGGGCATGGGGCAGGCAGGCCTCGAGAACCTGATCGAGCTGGAGCCGCGCGGGCACGAGCGCCTCGCGCACGGGGTCCAGCAGGCGGGCGTCCATCCCGTCGCGGGCGGCGATGAAGCGGTTCTCCTCGAGCACCTCCGGCCGCTCCAGCAGCTCCGGCGGCGCGAAGCCCTCCTCGATCTCGAGCCGGGCCAGCGACTGCACCAAAGCGACGATGGCCACGGTCTCGGCCACCGTGCTCTGGACGTCCAGGATGCGCACCTCGACGGTGCCGAACCGCGGCTGGGGCCGCACGTCCCACCAGAGGAAGGTGGGCTCGTCGAATGCGTCACAGCGAAGCAGAACGTCCACCGCCTCGACCCAGTCGGCGTAGTCGTCGAACTCGCGCGGGATGCCCACGCGCGGGAACGCCTGGAACAGCGGCGTGCGCGACGAGGCCAGCCCGGTGTCGCGGCCCTGCCACAGAGGCGAGTTGGCCGACAGCGCGAGCAGCAGCGGCAGGTGCCCGCGCAGCCGGTTCATGAGCTTGATCGCGTCCTCCGGCGAGGCCACTCCCACGTGCACGTGGAGCGCGAAGGTGGGCTCCCGGCGCGCCAGCTCGCGCATCGAGTTGTAGACGCGCTGGTAGCGGGGGCCGGTGGATACCCGCACCTCCTGCCATACGGCGAAGGGATGGGTGCCGCTGGCCGCCGCACGCAGGCCGAGCGTGCGCAGCTGGGCGTCGAGCGCCAACCGCAGGTCCCCCAGCTCGGCGGCCGCGCCGGGCACGGTCCGGTGGACGCGGGACCTGAGCTCGAGCGCCGACTTGTGGGTCTCCGCCGTCACGTGCGAGCCCAGCTCGGGCTCGAGCGCGGGCAGCACCCGGTCGATCTCGTGGGCGAGCGGCCAGCCCTCGGGCTCGAGGAGCATGATCTCCTCCTCGACCCCAAGCGTGTAGTCGGTGGGGGAGCCCTCGGCCGCCCAGTCCGCCCACCGCGGGAGGGTCATGCCGCCAGCGAAGCCGGGAACTGCGCGTGCCGCCGGGCCGCCTCCACGACGCCCGCGAACAGCCGGCTCCCCTCCGGGCGCTCGATAAGGCTCTCCGCGTGCCATTGGACGCCGAGGCAGAAGCTGCGCGCGGGCATCTCGATGGCCTCCACCACACCGTCGGGGGACCACGCCACGGCGAGCGCCCCCCGGCCGAGCCGGCCGACGGCCTGGTGGTGGAAGGAGTTCACGTGCACCCTCACCTCGCCGAGCGTGCTCGCCGCAAGGCTGGCCGAGGCCAGGTCGACGGGGTGCGTCACCTGGTCCCCCGGCGCCACCTGGCGGTGTTCCACGGTCCCGTCCGTGCCGTCGGGGAGATGCTGGATCAGCGTTCCCCCGGTGGCCACGTTCAGCACCTGCATGCCGCGGCAGATCGCGAGGATGGGCACGTTGCGCGCATGCGCCTCGCGCGTCAGGGCGAGCTCGAAGTCGTCGAGGTCCGGCTCGGTCGGTCCGAGCTCGGGATGCGGCTCGGCGCCGTAGGACGAGGGGTGCAGGTCCGGGCCTCCCGAGAGGCAGATGCCGTGGAGCTGGTCAACGAGCGGCGTGATCGCGTCCAGCGGCATCGGGGGGATCACCAGCGGCAGCCCGCCTGCGGCCTCGATGGCGCGCATGTACGCGAGCCCCAGCGCCATCTCCTTGCGCGGCGGCTCTCCCTGCGGCGTCTGCTCCACGCGCCGGGCCACCCGCATCTCCGATGTGGTCACCCCGATGAGCGGCCGGTCGCTCATGACATCACCCAAGTGTCCTTCCCTCCACCGTTCTGTGAGCTGTTCACCACAAGCGCCCCGGCATCCCTTCCGAACCGGGTGAGACCGCCCGCGGCCACGTCGACGTTCACATCGTCGCTCATGACGAAGGCTCTTAGATCCACATGCCTCGGCGCAAGCCCCCCCGCCTCGACGGTCGGATGCGTGGAGAGCATCACCGTCTCCTGGGCGACCCAGTCTCCGGGCTCGGCCCGGATCTGCGTCGCGACCCCGTCCAGATCCTCCCTGCGGGCATGGGGTCCCACCAGGATCCCGTACCCGCCGTGCCCAGCCCGCGGCTTCACCACCACCTCGTCGATGCGCTCGAGGATGCCCTCGAGGACGGCCGGAACGCTCAGGTCGTAGGTGGGCACCGAGCGCAGGAGCGGCTGCTCGTTGAGATAGAACTGCACCATCGCGTCCACGTAGGCGTGGATCAGCTTGTCGTCGGCCACGCCGCCCCCGAAGCTGTTCACGCAGGCGAGACGCCCCGTGCGGCAGGGGTCGAGGAGCACGTCGGCCACCCACGTGGCGCGCCCGTGCTCGTCCATGAGCCTGTCCTCGTCGGTGCGCCGGTAGACCACGTCCACCTCCCGGCTGCGGCGGTCCACCAGCACCCGCAGGCGACCGCGGCTCGGGTAGAGGTCGTCGGGAGTGGCCAGCAGGATGCCGAGACGCCGGGCCAGGACGCGGTGCTCGTACCACGCGCTGTTGCCCGGGCCGTCCGAGAGCAGCACCACGTGCGGATCGCCGTCGCCGTCGGGGGCGGCCGCGCGAAGGGCGGCGCCGAGACGGTCGAACGCCGGAGCGAGCGAGCGGCGCTCCTCGGGAGCGGCGGGCAGGTGACGGTCGGCCGCGGTGCGTGCGGCCACGGCGTAGGTGATCCCCGACGGCGTCCGGACGTTGTCCTCGAGCACGGCCAGCTTGCCGTCCGCACCGCGAACGAGGTCCATCCCGGCCACGGGCATGTAGGCCCACTCGGGAACCTCGACGCCGAGCATCCAGGGCTCGAAGTAGGAACAGGTCTCCACCGCCCGCGACGGCACCACGCCCTCCGACACGATCCGGCGGGCGCCGTACACGTCAGCCGTGAACGCGCGCAGCGCGCGCACCCGCTGCGATAGCGAGCGCTCCACGAGGTCCCACTCCGCCGCGGCCAGGATGCGCGGCACCGGGTCCACGTGGAAGGGCTCGGCGTGGGGCGGCGAGCCAAAGGCCACCCCCATGCCCTCGATCTCCTCGGTCACGCGATCCGCGACCTCGGAGAGGTCCACGGCATCGAGTGCGCTCAGCGTGCGCTCGTAGTGCGGGCGCGGCTGTCCCGAGGCGTCGAACGCCTCGTCGTAGAAGCGGTCCACGGCGTAGTCCCGCGAGTCCGCCCCGGTCGCGCCGGCGGCGGTGCCATGCGACAGGTCTGCGGCTGCCCCCATCTGGTCACCTTACCCAGGCCCAACCCGCATGCATTGGCCGTCTGCCCAATCTTTGGCCCCCCCATTTGGACGGTTGGTACAACGTTCGCTCGGGTGGGGTAGCCCGGCGGTCCACGGTGCGCAAGGACGGATCCGAGGGGGTGTGGTTCCGTTTGCACGACATGCATGCATAAATCGCCAAACCCTCTGGCTAGTGGCCCGGAGGGCGCACCTTGGGACTACGCCGCACCCCGCTAGTCGTCGTCCCCGCCGCCGTGGCCCGAGCTGTCGTCGGATCCGCCGCCGCCCGAGCCGCCCTCGCTCGAGCCGCTCGACCCGGATCCGGAGCTACCGGAGTTCGAGCCCGATCCGTTGGATCCTGAACTGCCTCCGCCGCCATCGTCGCCGGGTTCCGCCGCGCCGCCGTGATGGTCCCCCGCGGGAGCCGGAGCCGCCGGGGCGGGCGCGCCCGAAGCGGGCGGCGAGGCCACCGGCCGGTCGCCGCCCTTCGCCGCCTGGCGCACGCGACGCTGGCGCCGGCGCCGTTCCCGCGCCCGGTCGGCGTCGGTGCTGCGGGCCGCGGGTGGAGCCAGCGCCTCCCCGGCCCTGAGGGGCTGCGCGGAGAGACCCACGCTGTCTCCGGAGATGGTGTTGGCGGCCAGGCCGATTCCCACGGCCGCGGCCAGGCCCGCCAGGCCCAGCGCTGCATTGCGAAGTATTCGGCTCGGAGCCATGACTCGAGGCTAACCCGCCCCTGGTAAGGCCTTGTCAAGCTCAGGGTCAGGGGCGGGCAAGGTCGCCGCGGGCAGGCGCACCTCGGCACGCGCGCCACGGGGATCGCGGTTGGCCAGCGAGGCCTCGCCACTCCAGCGCCGGGCCAGCTCCTCCACCACGGCCAGGCCCAGGCCGGTGCCCTCGGTCCCGGTGGTCCCGCTCCCGCGGTAGAAGCGCTCGAACACGCGGGCCCCTTCCTCGGGATCGACTCCGGGCCCCTCGTCGCTCACGCTCACCCGCGCCCAGGTGGCGTCGCCCTCCGGCCCGATCGTCACCGTGGTGCCGGCGGGCGAGTAGTTGAGCGCGTTCTCCACCAGGTTGTCGAGCATGGCCGCCACGTCAGCCCGGGAGGAGCGGGTGAGCACGCCCTCGCGGGGCTCCAGCCGCAGCTCGTGGCCCGAGCTCTTCGCCGGCGCCTCCCAGCGACGATACGCGGCCGCGGCCTCCTCTCCGAGGTCGAGCAGCTCTCCCTCCTCGGCATCGGATTCGTGCACGAGCGTGAGCAGCCGGGTCAGGAGCGCCGCGAGGCGCACCGTCTCCCGCTCGGCGGCCGCAAGCTCGCGGCGCACGTCCGGGTCCGAGTTCTTCAGGTCCGCGGCCTCGAGGCGCAGCCGCAGCCCGGTGAGCGGGGTCCGGAGCTGGTGCGAGGCGTTGGCCACGAACTCGCGCTGGGCGCGCAGGCTTCGCGCGAGGCGGTCGGTCATGTGATTGAAGGCGGCCGCCACCTCGCGCTGCTCGCTCGACCCCTCGAGCGCCGCGCGCGCATCGAGGTCCCCGTCGGCCACCCTGCGGGCGGTGCCGGCCAGCCCGCGCAGCGGCCGGGCCAGCGACCCCGCGAGCAGCCAGGCCACGCCCAGCCCGAGCAGCAGCGCCAGGGCGCCCACGCCCACGAGCGCAAGCGTGTCGTTCCTGACCTCTCGCTGAACGGCATCCACGCTCTGGGTCACGCGCACCGCACCGATGGTGCGGTCGTTCCGGATCACGGGGATCGCCGTGAACAGAACGTCCTCCCCGAGGGTGTCGCTGTGGCGCGTGCCCTGGTCCGCCTCCCCGTGCAGGGCCAGAGCGACCTCCGGCCTGCTCGCATACGACGCCGCGCCCAGGCCGCGCCCGGCCGAGTCGGCGAGCAGCCGGCCGCGCGGGCCCACCACGATCACCCTGCCGCCGAGGTCCACCGCGGCCCGCCGGAGCACGACCTCGAGCTCCGTCCGGTCCTGGAGCCTTCCCGACACGGTGGCCGCGAGCACCGCGGCCTGTCCCTGAGCCTCACTCTTGATCTCTGAGTCCACGCGCCGCGACAGGTTCAGCGCCAGCGGCACCTCCAGGGCCACGATCACCAGCACGAGCACGTAGGCGAACGCGGCCAGCAGCCGCGTCCGTGTGCTCACCGTTCCGGCCCCTCCCCGAGCTCGTCCGCGCCCGCGAGCCTGAAGCCGACGCCCCGGACCGTGTGGATGAAGCGGGGCTCGGCCGAGTCGTCCCCGAGCTTGCGGCGCAGGCTCGACACGTGCACGTCGAGCGTCTTGGTGGACCCGTACCAGTTCGTGTCCCAGACCTCGTCGATCAGCCGCTCGCGCGTGATCACCGATCCGGCCTCGCGCATCAGCAACTCGAGCAGGTCGAACTCCCGCCGCGTGAGGTCGAGCTCGGAGCCCGCGAGCACCACGCTGCGACGGTCAGAGTCGAGCCGCAGGCCACCGACCTCGAACGACTCGCCCGCCGCGGCCTCCCGCCCGGCCACCGGAGCGGCACTCCGGCGCAGCACGGCCCGTATGCGGGCCACCACCTCGCGTGCGCTGAAGGGCTTCACCACGTAGTCGTCGGCCCCGAGCTCCAGGCCGATCACGCGGTCGGTCTCCTCTCCTCGCGCAGTGAGCATGATGATCGGCACCGTGCTGTCGCGGCGGAGCTCGCGGCACACGTCGTACCCCGATCCGTCCGGCAGCATCACGTCCAGCAGCACGAGGTCGGGCATCTCCCGGCGCGCTTCCTCGAGCGCTCCCGCCACGCTGCCCGCCACCCGCGTGTCGAAGCCCTCGCGCTCGAGGGCCTCGGCCAGGGGCTCGGTGATCGAGCTCTCGTCCTCGACCATGAGGACGGTCGGTCTGCCGTTGGCCATCGGACAGATGCTAGGCGGAGGACCCGCTGCAAACGCAGGACGCCGGGGGCGGCGTGGGCCGCCCCGGCGTGGATGCGTACTGCGGCGCTACGGTCGCTCAGTCGTCGCTGCCACCGCCGTGACCGGAGCTGCCGTCGTCGCCGCCGCCGTCGCCGGAGCCGGAGTGGTCATCGGCACCGTCGTCGCCACCGTGGCCGGAGCCCGTGTTGTTGTCGGCGCCGTCGTCGCCGCCAGGCCCGGGACCGGAACGGTCATCGGTCGCGTCGTCGCCGGCGTGGCGCACGTGATTGTCCTCGACCTTGTTGTGGTCCTCGGCCCTACCAACGCCACCGGTGCAGCGCGGGTCGTTCGCGTGCTCGGCCTCGTCGCACGGACCGGACACGTCCTCGGTCGTCCGCGTCTGGCCACCGGCGTTGCCCGGCAGCACCACGCCGGCGCAGCGCGGGTCGTTCGCGTGCTCGGCCTCGTCGCACGGGCCCGAGATGTCCTCGCCCGCCGCACGGGCGCGGCCACGGTCCTCCCGGCGATCGTTTCGCCGGTCCTCACGGCGGGCACCGCGGTCCTCGCGATGCTTCGCGCGATCCTCAGTCGTCGTCGTGTTGTCTCCGGTCGTGGTCGTCCGGTCCTCGGTGGTGGTCCCGGCCGGCGTTCCGGTCGAGGAATCCACCGCCGCGAACACCACCGCGGCGAACACGCCCACGAGGATCACGGTGAGAAGCCCGATCAGTGTCTTACGCATGGAAGCTCTCCTTTTCTCCGATTCCCGCACCGGTTTTCGATGCGCTCGGCAAGCATCGGGGGAGAGCGGTCAGGCGCTGGCCAGGCCTGGGTCAGGGGTTAGTAAGCACTTCGTAAGCGTGGTCCGGTGCTCGCCCGGCCAACGCCCGGGCTGCGCTCCTCCCTGGCGTGGTCCGGTGCTCGCCCGGCCAACGCCCGGGCTGCGCTCCTCCCTGGCGTGGTCCGGTGCTCGCCCGGCCAACGCCCGGGCTGCGCTCCTCCCTGGCGTGGTCCGGTGCTCGCCCGGCCAACGCCCGGGCTGCGCTCCTCCCTCGGGCCCCGCTCCTCCCTGGCCCCGTTAATGAGAGGATCAGCCGGTGACCGGATCGCCGCTCACCCGTCGCACGCTCATCCGGCGCGGAATCGGCGCGGCCGCGCTCGCCGCGGGAGCGGGCATCGTGCAGCCGGGCGCGGCGAGCGCCGCGGCCCGGGCGGACTGGCGGCTCGGCTTCGAGGACCTGCGCCGCGAGGTGCGGATCGGCCGCCTGGACGTGGACGGCCGGCTGCCGCACTGGCTTCAGGGCACGCTCGTCCGCAACGGGCCCGCCCAGTTCGACGTCGGGGACCGCACCTTCAACCACTGGTTCGACGGCCTGGGCATGCTCCACGCGTTCACGATCGGCCAGGGCCGGGTGGGGTACGCCAACCGCTTCCTCCGCAGCTCCGCCTACCGGGCCGCGAAGGAGGAGGGGATCATCCGCTACTCCGAGTTCGCCACCGATCCGTGCCCCGCGATCTTCAACGGCGCCCAGGCCACCTTTTCACTGGCCAAGGTGCCGAACGCGAACGTGCACGTCGGCCACATCGCGAAGCACTTCATCGGGCTCACGGAGGTGGGGCTCCCGGTGCGCTTCGATCCCCACACCCTGCGCACCCTGGGGGTGCTCGGCCCCGAGCCGCCGCTCGGGCGCATCGAGACCGTGCACCCGCACCGGCTGCCCGGTGACCGGCGCGTGTTCTACGACATCCCACTGATCCCGCCCTCCCGTTACGAGGTGAAGGCGGCGCGCGGCACGCGCACCCCGCGCCTCCTGGCCTCGATTCCGCGCCCGGAGCCGGCCTACATGCATTCCTTCGGGCTCACCGAGCGCTATGTGATCCTCACCGAGTCGCCGTTCGTGGTGGACCCGCTGAAGATCATCACCGACTGGGAGCCCTTCATCAAGAACTTCCGCTGGAAGCCGGCCCGCGGCACGACCTTCCACGTGGTGGACCGCCGCACCGGGCGCGTCCGCCGCCTCGAGACAGACCCTCTCTTCACGTTCCACCACGTGAACGCCTTCGAGCGCAACGGGAAGATCCACCTCGACCTCTGCGGCTACGACGACCCGGACGTGATCGATGCGCTGTACCTGGAGCGGCTGCGCGGTCACGGCCGCCCCGCGCCGCTGGCCGAGCTGCGGCGCTACGAGCTCGACCTGGGGCGCGGGCGGGTGCGGATGCGGACCCTGGCCGAGGAGCCGATCGAGCTGCCGCGCATCAACTACGGGCGAGCCAACGGCCGCCCCTACCGCTTCGCCTACGGGATCAGCATGCGCGACCACCGCACCAGCGGCTACGTCGACCAGCTCGTGAAGATCGACGTCCAGCGCGGCGACGCGCAGGTGTGGCGGGAGAAGGGGTGCTACCCGGGCGAGGCGGTGTTCGTGCCGCGCCCGCATCCGCGCCACGAGGACGACGGCGTGGCGCTGTCGGTGGTGCTCGACACCCGCCGGCGGCGGTCCTTCCTACTCGTGCTGGACGCGCGCTCCTTCACCGAGATCGCACGAGCCGAGGTGCCGCACCACATCCCGTACGGCTTCCACGGGGAGCTTTACCGCACGTAACCCTTCAGCCGGCGGGCAGGGCGAAGGCGGCCACGGCCACGAAGTGCGTGAGGGCGGCCACCACCACGAGCACGTGGAACACCTCGTGGTAGCCGAAGATCGCGGGGCTCGGATCCGGCCGCTGGCGCGCGTACACCACGGCGCCGGCGGTGTAGGCGGCCCCACCCGCCAGGAGCAGCACCCCGGCCCCGGCGCCCGCGTGCTGGAAGATCTGCGGGAAGGCCACCACCGCGAACCAGCCGAGGGCCACGTAGGACGCCGCGGACAGCCAGTTCGGCGCGCGTATCCACACCATGCAGAACACGATGCCGGCCAGAGCACCGGCCCAGACGCCGAACAGCACGACGGTGCGCGTGGGGCCGGTGAGCACCAGCACCGCGAACGGCGTGTAGGTGCCCGCGATCAGCACGAAGATCATCGAGTGATCGAGCCGGCGCATCCAGGCGCGCGCCGTGGGGCGCCAGGTGACCCGGTGGTAGAGCGCGCTCGTGCCCAGCAGTCCCGCCAGCGCCGCCGCGTAGACCGCCGCCGCCGCGGTGGCGCGTCCCGAGGGGGCCAGCACCACGAGCACCACGCCGGCCACCAGGGCCACGAAGAAGGACCACTGGTGGATCACGCCCCGCAGCCGCGGCTTCACCGGGCCGAGGCCCGGGATGGGCGGCTTGAAGGCGGCCTCCATCAGCGAACGTGCACGCCCGAGATCGCCCGGGCGATCACCAGCCGCTGAATCTCGGAGGTGCCTTCGAAGATGGTGTAGATCTTGGCATCCCGGTGCATGCGCTCCACCGGGAACTCCCGCGTGTAGCCGTTGCCGCCGAGGATCTGGATGGCACGCTCGGTGGCCCACACCGCCACCTCGCCGGCCTTCAGCTTCGACATCGAGCCCTCGGCGTTCGTGAAGCGCTGCCCGGTGCGGCCCATCCAGGCGGCGCGCCACACCAGCAGACGGGCCGCATCGATCTCCATCTTCATGTCCGCCAGCGCGAAGCCGATCGCCTGGTTCTCGATGATCTTCTTGCCGAACTGCTCGCGCTCCTTGGCGTAGTCGAGGGCGAACTCGTACGCGGCTCGGGCGATGCCGAGCGCCTGGGCGCCCACGGTGGGACGGCTCACCTCGAAGGTCTGCATGGCCGCCTGGCTGTTCGCCCGGGTGCCCTCACGGGCGCGGGCCAGGCGCTCGTCGAGCTTCTCCTTGCCCCCGAGGAGGTTGGCCCCGGGAATGCGGCAGTCGTCGAGGAACACGTCCGCGGTGTGGGAGGCACGGATGCCGTGCTTCTTCACCTTGGTGCCCATCTCGAGGCCCTTGGTTCCCTCGCCGATCACGAAGGCCGCGTGCCCGCGTGAGCCCAGCTCCGGGTCCACCGTGGCCACCACCACGTGCACGGCGGCGATGCCTCCGTTCGTGGCCCAGGCCTTCTGCCCGTTGAGGACCCATTCGTCCTTGGCCTCGTCGTAGACGGCGCGGGTACGGACCCTCGACACGTCCGAGCCGGCGTCGGGCTCGGAGACGCAGAAGGAGCCGACCTTCGGCTCCGCCTCGGTGCCGTAGCACTGCGGCACCCACTCCAGCAGCTGCTCGTTCGTGCCCGATGAGTAGATCCCGGCCACGGCGAGCGTCGTGCCCATGATCGACATGCCGATTCCGGCGTCGCCCCAGAACAGCTCCTCGTTCACGATCGGGAACGTGAGCCCGGTCTCGTCGGCCCAGAACTGGGCGATCCCCTCGAACCCGTAGAGGCCGATCTTGGCCGCCTCCTGGATCACGGGCCAGGGGGTCTCCTCGCGCTCGTCCCATTCCGCCGCGGCGGGACGCGCCACGTTCTCGGCGAAGCCGTGAACCCAGTCCCGGATGTCCTTCTGGTCGTCCGAGAGCTCGAGGGAAAAGGCGGGGGTGGTCTGCGGCTCGGCACTGGCGGTGGTGGCCATGGGAAGTTCCAATCCTCGGGTGCGCCTCGAAGGATCGTGCATGCTGACGTATGATTCTGCATGCCTTGTCCACAACCGACTCGCAGAAACTCGTAAGTTCGTTACAACTTTCTCCCGCACCGTGGGAGGCCCTGCCCCCCGGGATGGGGGAGGTGCTGCGACCGGGGCTGTCTCAGACCGCCGACGAGATGATCGACGCCATCCGTTCGGCGGTCCCCGCCTACGCCCGTCCACTCGACGGGAGGTTCGGCGCCGGCATCCGCACCGGGGTGGTCCGGGCCCTCGAGCGGTTCGTGAGTGCCGTGGAGGGCGCCCGGCAGCGGCCGACCGGCACCCGCGACATCTACTTCGAGCTCGGACGGGGGGAGGCGCGCGAGGGCCGTGCGCTCGAGGCGCTGCTGTCGGCGTACCGAGTCGGCGCGCGGGTGGCGTGGCGCAACGCCGCGGCCAGTGCGCGTGAGGCGGGCATGGGCGCCGAGGTGCTCGCCCCATTGGCCGAGTCGGTGTTCGCGTTCATCGACCAGCTCTCGGCCCGCTCGGCCGAGGGGTACGCCTTCGAGCAGTCCGTGACCGCGGGCGCCGCCGCCGGACGGCGCCACGCCCTGGTGCAGCTGATGGTGTCCCGCCCCCCGGCCGACGCCGCCGCCGTGGAGGAGGCCGCGCGCGACGCGGCCTGGCCGCTCCCCTCGACGCTGGCCGCCGTGGTGTGGCGCGGGCCGGCCGAGCCCAGGGCCACCGCGCGCCTGCCGCTCGGGTCGGTGGTGGCGGTCCTGGCCGACGACACGTCCTGTGCCCTGGTCCCGGACGCGGCCGCCCCGGGCCGGCTGCGCGAGCTGGCCCGCGCGCTGGACGACGCGCCCGCCGCCGTGGGCCCCGTCGTCCCCTGGCCGGAGACCTGGCGCAGTGCCGAGCGGGCCACCTCCGCCCTGCGGCTGGCCGAGGACGACCTCCTCCCCGCCGAGCGCCCGCTCGTCACCGACCGACACCTCCCGAAGCTCGCCCTCCTCCGGGACCGGCGGCTGCTGGACGACCTGGCCGCACGGAGCCTCGCGCCGCTCGAGGGCCGGACCCGGGGCTCTCGCGCGCGCCTGCTGGAGACGCTCCGAAGCTGGCTCGACCATCAGGGCCGGGTCGCGGACATCGCGAGCGACCTCCACGTGCATCCCCAGACGGTGCGCTACCGCCTCGGACAGCTGCGCGAGGCGTTCGGGCCGGCCCTCGACGATCCGGATGCGAGGTTCGCGCTGACGCTCGCGGTGAGGGCCCCCCGGAGCCCGTCCGCCCCCGCCCCCTGACCTGCTCGCAGACCGGGTTTGCGGCCCCGTTAAGCATCCCGCCAAGCCCGCGTCCCGTCTGTCATCATCCGCGCCGTCGCGGTGCCCCTTTCAACCCGTTTGGGTATACGGCACCACCAGCCCGCGCCGGACGCGCGGCTGTGTCCACCACCGATTCAGGAGACTCGCATGCGCATCTTCCGCCCGCTCATCGCAGCCCTCGCGGGGTCGCTGTTGCTGGCCGCCACGGCCAGCGCCCAGGGACCCCCGCCGCCCACCGCCGCCAACGGCGCGGCCGTGCAGACGGTCGCCCAGGGCGTGCCCACCCCCACCCAGTTCGCCTTCGGCGGCGGCACCGTGTTCGCCGGCGCCGGCGGAGCGGAGGACGGCAGCGCCCCCGGCGGCGTGTTCGTCCTCAAGAACGGCACCGCCACGGTCCTCCCCGGATCCCCCAAGGTCGTGTTCGGCCTCGTGTGGCACCGGGGCACGCTCTACGTGAGCGCACTCGACCGCATCCTCGCCTGGAGCAAGTGGAACGGCAAGAAGTTCAAGCACAGGCGAATCGTCCACAAGGCCGACCCCAAGCACTTCAGCGGCTTCACCGGACTCGCCTACAGGGACGGTCGCCTCTACACCGGCGGGTCCTTCGGCGACGACAACGAGTTCAAGCGCCTCAAGAGCCACCCCTACGACCACACCTACCTCTCACTGAAGACGAGCGGCAGGGGCGGCCTCAAGATCGTGTCCCGCGGGCTGCGCCAGCCCTGGCAGTCCACGTTCGTGAAGGGCCACAAGCTGCCCTACCTGTCGGTGCTCTCGCAGGACAACGTCAATCCGGCGCCGCCGGACTTCATCGTGCAGCCGAAGCCCGGTGCCGACTTCGGCTTCCCGAAGTGCAACGGACTCGTGGCCGCTCTGTGCAAGGGCTACGCCAAGCCGTTTCACGCGTTCCCCCAGCACACCTCGCCGATGGGAATCAGCCCGATCGGCCAGCGGCTCTACGTCGCTGAGTTCGGCCCGATGGCCGTGGCCTCTCTGAGCGCCAACGGCGGCGCTGCGAAGACGTTCCTAAGCGGCTACGCGGCTCCCGTCGTGGCCCTCGGAACTCACAAGGGCTACGTGTACACCGGCGACCTCACCGGCGCCGTGTACCGGGCCAAGCCCTAGGCGAAGGCCGAAGGAACCGGGAACGACCGGGGCCGCGGGAAAACCCGCGGCCCCGGCCTCGTCCCGTGTGCTCGACACGCTGCCCGCTTCCGGCGAAGGAATCCGGTCGCTCCTGTCAGAGAGCGTCACCTTCGCCGCAGGCATCCGTGTTGGGAGGAGAGTGCACTCGGCCAGCATGCCCGCCGCCAGGCCCCAAGTCTTGGGACGGCTGGCGAAACCGAACTCGACCTCCGGTCGAATGGCGGGCCGTTTTCGGGGTAGGGGCGCCGGCATGAGCGACAACGACGAGAACCCCGCCTTCCGCGCCCGCCAGTACGCGGAGGCCGCGGTGAAGCTGAGCGAGAGCGGCAACGACCAGGCCGAGACGTATGCCCTGCTCGCCAACACGCACGCCACGCTGGCCGTGGTCGACGCGCTGAACGAGATCCGCGACCGGATCCCGTCCCCTCCGGCATAGGCCAGCTTCGATCTGTCAGGCTGCCGCGCCGTGCGGACCATCGCCAAGATCTTCGCGGGCCCCGGCCTGGTCGTGGCGGGCGTGAACCACTTCGTGATGCCGAGGAGCTACACGGCGATCATGCCCGACTACCTGCCCGCTCACAGCGAGCTGGTCGCGGTCTCGGGCGTGGCGGAGATCCTCTCCGGCGCCGCCGCCATTCATCCGCGCACACGGAAGCTGGGCGGGGTGCTGGGAATCTCCACACTCGTCGCGGTGTTCCCAGCGAATCTGCATATGGCACTCCACCCGGAGCGCTACCGGAAGATCCCTCCCGCCGCGCTCTACGCGCGGCTGCCGATCCAGGCCCTGATGATCTACTGGGTCTGGCTCGCGACGTTCGGGGAGAAGTAAAAGGGGCTGCGGTGCTCGCCCGATCAACGGTCGGGCCGCGCTCCTCGCCGGGGCTGCGGTGCTCGCCCGATCAACGGTCGGGCCGCGCTCCTCGCCGGGGCTGCGGTGCTCGCCCGATCAACGGTCGGGCCGCGCTCCTCGCCGGGGCTGCCTTAGACCGGTGCGGGGCCGAGCGAGTCCAGCGCTTCGCGGAGGTCATCCGCGGACTGGAAGTCGAGGCCCAGCGTGTGATCGTGGCGGTGTCCCACGATGCCGTTCTCGTCCACGATCACCACCGAGCGGCGCGTGCCCCTCAGGCGCTGATGCGCCCCGTAGGCCTTGGCCACCGCGCTGTCGGTGTCGGCCAGCAGCGGCACGTTGAGCCCGTGCTTGGCGACGAAGCCCTCGTGCGAGTCGAGGTCCTGGGAGGAGATGCCCACCACCAGCGCGCCGAGCTCGTCCAGCGTCTCCGGGTGGTCCCGGTAGGAGCAGAACTGGCGCGTGCAGACCGGCGTGTTGTCTCCCGGGTAGAAGAGCAGGATCACGCGCTCGCCCCGGTGCTCGGAGAGCGTGAAGGTGCCCTCGGTGCCCTCGAGCGTGAAGTCCGGGGCCACGTCGCCCACCTTCGGAGAAGCCATCTCAGGCCACCGGGCGGCGCCGGGCCTCGGGCCGCAGGTCGGGGTTCTGCCAGCCGCCGTCTGACGGGTTCACGTTGATGCCCGGGGGCACGATCTCGTCGATGCGGTCAAGTATGGCGTCCGAGAGCGTGACGTCCACCGCGGCGAGCTGCGACTCCAGGTGCTCCATCGTGCGCGGGCCGATGATGGCCGCGGTCACGGCCGGGTGCCTGATCACGAAGGCCAGGGCCATCTCGATCAGCGGCATGCCCGCCTCCTCCGCGAGCAGGGCCAGCGCGTCGGCCGCCTCCAGCTTGCGCTGGTTCGCCGGGATGCTCATGTCGTAGCGGTCGGGAATCATCTGCGCCCGCCGGGACGTTTCGAGCTCTTCCCCCTTCCGGTACCTGCCCGACAGCCATCCGCCGGCCAGGGGGCTCCACGGGATCACGCCCATGCCGTGACGCCGGCAGGTGGGGAGCACGTCCGCTTCGACTCCCCGCACCAGAAGCGAGTACGGCGGCTGCTCCGTCACGAAGCGCTCGCGGTTGCGGCGCCGTGCCGTCCACTGCGCCTCCACGATCCTGCTGGCGGGAAAGGTGGACGAGCCGGCGTAGCGGATCTTTCCCGCGCGCACGAGGTCGGTGAGCGCACCCAGGGTCTCGTCGATGTCGGTGTCCGGCTCCGGACGATGGATCTGGTAGAGGTCGATCCAGTCGGTGCCCAGGCGGCGGAGGCTGTTCTCCACCTCGCGCACGATCCAGCGCCGCGAGTTGCCGAACTCGTTCGGGTCGTCGCCCATCGTGCCGTGGACCTTGGTGGCCAGCACCACGTTGTCCCGCCGGCCCTTCAGCGCCTTGCCGACGATCTCCTCGGACTCGCCGCGCGAGTACACGTCGGCGGTGTCGATGAAGTTGATCCCGGCGTCGAGCGCGCGATGGATGATCGCGGCCGACTTGTCGTGGTCGCGCTCTCCCCAGGCCCCGAACATCATCGCGCCCAGGCAGAGCGGACTGACCTTCACGCCGGTGGCTCCGAGGTCCCTGAGCTCCATCGCGCTGACATTAGCGCCGCCCCTGCAACACACCGTGCCCGACGTCGGGGGCGGGACCTAGCTTCGCGACATGCTCCGGGAGGTGGGAAACGCCGAGGTCGAGCGGAGGCTCACGCTGCTCGGCCGCCGCTACCGGCTGGTGCGGGGGCGGATCCCCGTCGGGCGGTCCTGGGGGCACGCCCGCCAGCGTGCGCTCGTGGCGCGCTCCGCATCGCTTCCGGTGCCCGTGGCGGCGGAGGCCCATCGTGCCTACTGGCTCTTCGAGGGACGCCTCTACTGGGAGGACGAGGACCTCGAGGAGCGCGACGTACTCGCCCTCGTGCGCGAGCGCGAGCTGCGCCGCCGGCGGCGGCTTGAGCGTGCGCACGCCACCCTGGCGGCGTCCGGTGAGGAGGGCCTTCCCCACCGCCGGACGCTGGCCCGCGAGGTCCGTCGCGCCGTGTTCGAACGAGACGGCGGGCGCTGCGCGGACTGCGGCGCGGGCTTCGACCTCCAGTACGACCACGTGATCCCCGTGGCCCTCGGGGGAGCCGACAATGCGGCCAATCTCCAGCTGTTGTGCGGTGAGTGCAACCGGCGCAAGGGCGCGAGGGTGAGTCGGATGAAAACCTTGAGCTGCGAGGCACGCCCGCCCGCGATGGCGAATACGCGCAGCCGGGCGGGGTCGAGCCGGGTGTCCGGCGTGTCGGTGGTCACGGCGAACCCGGAGCGACCGAGCCCCTGGCCCTGCGCCCTGGCCACGTCGGGGCGAGCCTCCGTCGTGCCGCCCTCTCCCACGAAGCGACCGTCCTGGAACATCACGATGCGATCCGCCGGCCGATCGCGACGCAAGTCGGCCGCCCAGCCGACGACGACGCGGAAGGCGGTGTTCACCTGCTCGACCCGCCCGCTTACAGCGCCCGCCACCACCCTGAAGCGCCGTCCCGACACCACCACGTAGGTGCGCCCGCCGCGCCTCTCCAGGCGGAAGCTCTGCCGCTCGAGCGGGGCCAGGCGCCGGTTTCCGCTCGTTCCGAGCACCTCGAAGAGCTGCAGCCGGTTGGACCCGCGGCGGAAGCGTTCGGGAGCCACCATGGCCGAGAACCTCGGCTCGCCCGAGGCGCCGTAGCTGTGGGAAACGGCTGCGATCCGCCCGTTGAGGGCCACGGCGACGTCGTGCTCCCGGGCCCCCGCATCGTCAAGGCGCCCGGTGATGTAGGCGGGGAGCACCTTCGCGCCGGGGTCCACCGACGCGAAGCGACCGGGATCGTCGATGCGGGCGCGCAGGCCGGTGGTGCCGGCCGACGGCACCTCGCCGACCCGGCGGCCCACCAGCTCGGGAGCGGGGCCGGCGCTGTAGAGGCCGGCGACGCCGGGAGCGAAGAGATGAGACATACGCGCGAGCTCACGGTCGTGCCGGGCCACGAACTCAGACGGCGTGAAGGCCACGGTGCGGCCGCGCTGGGGTATCACCGCCAGGCGTCTCCCGGGGGGTGGGTCGCGGCGCAGGGAGCGGCCGTCGGCCTTCCACGGAAGCGAGCTCCCGAGGTAGTCGGCGATGGTGGGCACGATGTCGATCGAGCGGGCCGGCGCCAGATCGGTTCGGCCCCGGGACTGGCGTGGCGCCTTGATCAGCAACGGGATGCCGGCAATGTCCGTGGCGTTGCTCGACGTGAGGCGCCGGCGCTCCTCTCCCTGGCGGTAGCTCGCTCCGTGGTCCGCCGCCACCACGATCAGGGCGCGGTCGTATACGCCCGTGCGCTTCAACCGGCTGATCAGCTCGCCGAGCAGGTGATCGGTGAAGCCCACCTGCAGCAGGTGGCGCTGGTAGGCCTGCACGCTCGTCCAGCGCTCCTTGTTGTAGGGCGGGTCGCGCGCGGTCACCGCGTACTGCTGCCCGGTGGGCAGGTACTCGGCCGGGATGTGCGGAAGCTCGATGTGGATGAAGTGGAGGTCGGGCTTGGAGCCGGGGGGCCTGATGCCGGAGACGAAGCCCTCGAACTTCGCCCGGCGGTCATCGAACGCGAGCTGTGCGAAGACCTGGTCCGCCCCGGCCCCCGCAGCGCCTGCCTGACGGCGAAAGCCCCCGAATGCCTGGTCCACCGCCGGCAGCCGGTGCTCCATGCTCTCGGGCACCACCCGGTGGGCGTACACCACGCTCAGGTCGTCTGCCAGCGCCCGCAGGCGGTCGGGGAGCGAATCGCGTGACTCGCCCTCGTGACAGATGCTCTCTGGGCAGAGGTCGGTGACCGGCTCCTGGACGTGGAACGCATAGCGGTGCTCCAGCAGCGTGAACAGGTTGTCGGGGTGATCGGCGAGCACCGGCAGCTGGCCCGGCTCGGGGAGGTTCCCGGTCAGCGCCGCGGACACCGCCTGCGGCGTCAGGTCGGCGACGGTCGTCGCGTTGCGGTACCAGGTGGCGTCGCGGGCCAGGGCGGCGTAGTGCGGGAATCGCGACGAGTCCAGCCGCCCGTGGGAGTCCATCAGCATCGTGGACGGGAACTCGTCGAACATCACGAACACCACCGGCGTATCGCCGCCAACCGAGGCCGCGGCCGAGCTCACGTCCTGGGGCAGCACGAGCTTGGACACAGGCGAGGTGAACAGGAACAGGAGCGCCAGGACGACCGGGGCCGGAGAGAGCACCGTCAGTCCGGTGCGAACGGCGGAGCTGCGCGCGTAGGCGAGTGCTCCACCCGCCCCGATCGCCGCGGCGAGCGCCAGGAGCACGTGGGCCCCCACGCCGCCGATGTCCTTGATCGCCTGGAGCGCGATGGCCGCCACGAGCATCCCCACGACCAGCAGGTGCACGGCCCGCCGCGCGCGCTCGGCCGGCACCAACACGAGCTCGATCAGGAACAGCAGCGTTGGGGCGACAAGGGTCAGGACCAGGGCGAGAATCACGATGTCCGCCGTGGTGTTGTCCCGGGCCACGAAGAACTCCGGGCCGTCCTCGAGGATCCCGAAGATCGGCTGTGCCACGGCGAAGGACCACAGCACGCCGAGATGCAACCACGAGTGCAGCAGGGGGTGGCGGCCCTCTGGACGACGCCAGTCGCTGCCCTCGGCGGCAGCCTCAGAGCCGCTCACGCCGCTCCTTCGTCTCGCGATACGGCGGTTGTGGCCTGGTGAAAACTGCGATCAGGCACAATAACCCCGTCTTTGCAGCGAGGTCGCACCGGCGACGGCTGCTAGCCTCGGGTTTGTGCGAGGGCCTCCCGCGAGGTTCTTGTCTCGTGCGCTTCAGGCGATCCGGGTCAGTCGAATCTCCCGGATCACCATATGGCCGCTTTTCCGGTGGCCGCTAGGAGTCACGCATGTCGTCCCAAACCTTTGCCGATCTCGGCGTATCGAGCGCTGTGCTCGGCGCCCTCAACACGCGAGGGATCAAAGAGCCCTTCCCCGTGCAGCGGCTCGCCGTGCCCGACGTTCTCGCCGGCCACGACGTGCTCGTGAAGTCCCCCACCGGGTCGGGCAAGACGCTCGCCTTCGGGGTCCCGATCGTGGATCTCGTGGAGGCCACCGATCCGCGCCCGTCGGCGCTGATCCTCGCCCCCACCCGTGAGCTCGCCCTCCAGATCGTGGAGGACATCCGCCCGCTGGCTCACGCCCGGGCCCTGTCCGTGGCCGCCGTCTACGGAGGCGCCGGCATCCACAAGCAGGCCAAGCTCGCCTCCAACGCGCACATCGTGGTGGCCACCCCCGGCCGCCTCGAGGACCTGATCGACCGCGGCGCCCTGAGCCTCAAGCGAGCACGCATCCTCGTGCTTGACGAGGCCGACCGCATGCTCGACATGGGCTTCCGCCCGGCCGTCGACCGCATCGTGAGCCTCACGCCGAGGGACCGCCAGACGCTGTTCTTCTCGGCCACGCTGGAAGGCGTTGTGGGCAAGATCGCCTCCGCCTACACGCACGACGCCCGGACCCACGAGCACACCGCCAAGCCGGAGCTCTGGGCCGATGTGAGCCACCGCTTCGTGGCCGTGACCCACGAGGGCAAGCTGGAGGCCCTCGTGTACGAGCTGCGGCGTGAGGCCAGCCACCGCCGGCTCGTGTTCGTGCGCACCAAGCGCGGAGCGGACCGCCTGGTGAAGCGTCTTCGCGCCCACGACATCGAGGCGCTCGCGATGCACGGCAACAAGTCGCAGTCCCAGCGGGAGCGCGCACTCGGCCAGTTCGAGTCGGGCCGCGTGGACACCCTGGTGGCCACCGACGTGGCCGCCCGCGGCCTGGACATCGATGACATCACGCACGTGATCAACTTCGATGCCCCGCCGGACCACGACAGCTACGTGCACCGCCTCGGCCGGACGGGCCGCGCCGGGCGCTCGGGAATCGGCGTCACGCTGGTCTCGGCCGGTGAGGCCGCGGACGTGGGCCGGATCGCGAAGAAGCTGCGCCTCGAGCGGGAGCTCGGGGACGCCGGCCTCGCGACCCAGGGCTCGTCGCGCCGGAACGGCGACGACAGGTCCCGCCGCAACGGTGGAGATGGCCCCCGCCGTCCAGCCGGTGACGGCCGCCCCAGCCGCCAGCGCCGTCGCAGGCGCCCCCGCCAGGCGGCCTAGCCGCACCGGACCCCGAGGGAGGAGCGCAGCGCGGGGACCATGAGGGAGGAGCGCAGCCCGATCGGTGATCCGGCCACGGTTCCCCCTGGTTCGCCCTTGCCCGGCGGACTAGGGTGGGCACCGGATGAGGAGGGATCGCACCCGGCGCCGCGGCGCCATCGTGTTCGCCGTGGCCACGACGCTGGCCCTGTGGCTGGCGCTGGCCGGCTCGGCCTCGGCCGCGTTCCCGATTCGCTGCAACGGCAACGCGCGCTACTGCGACCGCCACTTCAACCAGGTCGTGCTGCCCGCCGCTCACAACGCCATGTCCGCGGCCGCGCTCGGATGGGCGCTCCCCAACCAGCCGGTGGGCATCCCCGACCAGCTGGCCCTGGGCGTGCGCGGATTCCTGTTCGACACCTACTACGCGCACGTGACCCCGGGTGGCGGTGTGGTGGCCGACCCCGTGAAGACCCCGCAGAGCCAGCTCTATCTCTGCCACGTGGCCTGCCAGCTGGGCGCCACGCCCCTGGTTGACGTGCTGCGCGCGATGAACAGGTTCCTTAACCGGCATCCCAACAACGTCCTGATGATCGTGAACGAGGACTACGTGGCACCGGCGGACTTCGCCCGCGAGGTTCGCCGCTCCGGGCTGATCCATCACGTCTGGCGCGGGCGCACCGGACCCACCTGGCCGACGCTGCGCCGCATGATCAGGCGCGGCAAGCAGCTCGTGGTCACCGCCGAGCACGACTCAGGAAAGGTCCGCTGGTACCACGAGGCCTACCAGGGGATCGTGCAGGAGACGAACTACGACTGGCCCGTGGCTTCGCAGATCACGGATCCCGCCCAGTGGACCGCCAGCTGCAGGCCCAACCGCGGCGGCACCACGGGCACGCTCTTCCTGATGAACCACTGGTCACCGCCGGCGGCACCATCGCCCGCGGGGTCGGCGGTGGTGAACGCCTCCGACACCCTCGTCGGGCGCGCGCTCGCCTGCAAGGCCGCCCGCGGCCTGATGCCCACGATCGTGGCCGTGGACATGTTCACGAGCGGCGGCCTGTTCGACGCCGTGCGGCGTTTGAACAACCTATCTCCGTAAAGCCGAGCTAGGTCAAGGTGCGCGCGCCCGCCAGGGACTCGCGGCACACGAAGCGGAAATGAGCCAGCCAGAAGCGCCGCAGCGCGCGGTAGGTGGGGCCCTCGGCCACCTCCCACGAGCCGAAGCGGCAGCGGTCGGGGCCGGCGGCGGCGAAGCGGTAGCTGTGCACGGCATGGAAGCCGGGCGCCGAGACCTCCCAGGTCACGCGGTCGTGCTCCTGCAGCTCCACGATCTCGGCCTTGGCCGGGAGCCGGTAGGGATAGCGGCGCTCGATCGGGTGGAAGGTGAACCGCAGCGTGGCCCCCACCTCGAGCTCGCCGCCGTCCACCGAGGCCTTGCTGAAGCACGGATTCCAGTCCGGCCACCGGGGCACGTCGATGAACGTGGTCCACAGCCGCTCCACCGGAAGGTCCAGATCCGTGGATCCCGCGATGGGAAGGGGCGGCTCGTGGGCCACGGCCCGTCGCCCAGTGGGCTCCGGCCCAGCAAAATCCGTCGCTGCGGTGCTCGCCCGATCGCCGATCGGGCTGCGCTCCTCGCGGGCGCCGTGACCGGTCATAGGACGTCAGTATCCCCGCTCGGGCGAGGTCGCGGCCCGTCGGTGTGCACGAACAGGACCGGCCCGGGGCCGAGGTCGCCGGCGCGGTTCGCGGCCATCAGCGCCGCCATCGCCTTCGCCGTGTAGACCGGGTCGAGCTCGAGGGAATCCGCCCGCGCCGCCGCGGTCGCGGTCTCGCCCTCGGGTGTGGAGTGGCCGTAGCCCGGTCCGATCCATCCCTCGAGCACCGTGAGCTCCACCGCGTCCGGAGCGCGGGTCGGGAGCGCGGCGCCGCGCCGGCGAAGCTGTTGCTCGGCGCGGCGGGCGAGCCGGATCGTGGTTCGCAGGTCGAGCTTCAGCCTGTCGTTCACGGGCACGCCCACCACGCGGGTGCCGAGGCCGGCCAGCCGCAGGCCGAGGGTGAGCCCCGCTGCCGTGCCCGCCGTTCCCATCGCCACCACCGCGTGGGAGGGCTCCGGCAGGTCGCCTGCGGCCACCTGGTCGCCGATCTCGAGCCCGCCCTCCACGTATCCGACCACTCCCACCGGCGTGGAACCTCCGGCGGGCAGGATCAGAGGCGGCCGGCTCCCGCTGTGGCGCAGCATCAGCCAGGGCAGGAGCGCGACGGTCCGCGCCTTCGTGTGGGTGAAGTGGAGCTCGGCTCCCGACGCGCGCAGCCGCTCCAGCTGGCGCTCCACGTGCTCGTCCCGTGGCTGGTCCACCAGGGCGAGCACCGTGCGCAGCCCGTGCTCGGCCCCGTAGAGCGCGGTGGCGAGGCCCCAGTTGGTGCCGAGGCCCCCGACGGTCACGATCACCCGCGCCCCGCGCCGGCGCGCCTCCGGGATCAGCCACTCGAGCTTGCGCACCTTGTTGCCGCCCCAGGAGCCGGTGCCGAAGGCGCCGTCGTCCTTGAGCCACACCGGAGCACGGCCCTCGGCGGAGAGGGCCGGGAGCGCGCGCACCGGCGTTGGCCCGTCCCCAAGCGGCGTGTGGGGCAGCCTCGCGGCGAGGGCGGGAAAGCGCTGGTGAAGACGCGGGGGGCCGGCGGCGGTGAGCACGCGGTCAGTGTGACGGCCGCGGGCTCAGTGACGGCGGGCGCGCCCGCAGGGCGGCACGGCGCTCGTGCTCCCGTGAGCGTGTGCCCAGCGGCCACGGTCGGCCGCGCAGCGGGCGGCCAGCTTCGCCTGCCTCAGGCGGTTCTTCAGCCAGCGCGGCTCGTGCCAGGACGGTGCCGGCAATGCCCGCCAATGGGCCAGCTTCCGCGAGCGCGCGGCTGCCTTCCGCCGCTTCGCGGTCCTGCGGTGGGAGGCCGCCGCGGACGCGCGCCGGGCCACGGTCGCTCCGGCCGTGATCGGCGTGGTGGAGTCGGACTGGATCTCCGCCGTGGACAGCGCCCGGGTGTACAGGCGCACCTCGTCGATCACCCCGGCGAACCACTCCGACCAAATCGAGTTGCCGCCGAAGCGCAGGGGGTTGGTCGAGCTCAGCGCCGTGCCCGTGACCAGGGCGTTCGCCACCTGCGTCCCGTTCACGAACAGGCGCAGCGTGGTGCCGTCCCAGGTGGTGGCCAGGTGCGCCCACGATCCGATCGTGAGCGCGGCCGGGCCGCGGAGCCCATACTCCTGCGAGGTGGACACGTGACCGCTCGGACGGGTGGTGTCGGTGTTCGCGTAGAGCGCGTAGGACAACTGGCCGGGGAGGCGCTCCTTGACCGCCACCGTCCGCCACATCGTGGACAGGGCCGTGGGGCGCACCCATGCTTCGATCGTCATGGCCGTGGTCAGGTGGAGCGAGGCCGAGTCGGCCACGGTCACCCAGTCGTTCTGGCCGTCGAACGACAGGCCCCCGCCGAACCTGCCCGCCACCCGGGCTGGTCCGGAGATGGTGCCCGGATTCCCTCGCCCGGAGGCGTCCTGCACCGTGTATCCGCTGGCCTCGTCGAAGCTCCAGGAACCCACGAGCCCGCCGGCGGGCGGAGGCGGCTGGCTCAGGTTGAGGGTCACGGGAATGCTCTTCGGCGATCCGGTGGCGCCGGCGGACGCCACCTGGACCGTGCCGGTATAGGTGCCCGCGGCCAGGCCGGCGCTGCTCACCGACACGGCCACACTTCCAGGCGCGGTGCCCGAGGTCGGCGACTCGGTGATCCAGGTCTGGTTGTCGGTGGCCGTGTAGGAGAGGGTGCCGCTGCCCGTATTGGTCACCGACACATTCTGCGCAGCCGGATTGGCGCCGCCGGCCACGCCGCTGAAGGTGAGGCTCGCCGGGCTGGTGTTCAGGATCGGCGCGGCGGCCGGGGGCCCGACCGTGAGCGTGACGGGAATGAGCTTGGGCGAGCCGCTCGTGCCCGCCGAGGTCACCGTCACGGTGGCGGTGTAGGTGCCCTGGGTGAGGCCGGCCACGTTCACCGCGGCGCTGAGGTCGCGAGGCGCGGTGCCGCTCGCCGGAGTCACGGTGAGCCAGGAGGCATCGTCGGAGTCGGTGAAGGACAGGGTCCCGCCGCCGGTGTTGGCGACGCTGAGCGTCTTGGCCGCCGGGTTCGCGCCGCCCTGGGTGGCGGAGAACGAGAGCGAGGTCGGTGTGACCGCGAGAGACGGGGCCGGTGGCGGCGCGCCCGTGCCCATCACGTAGCCGGACAGCGGGCCGTCGCTCCAGCTGGCCGCGGTGGTCCAAGCGCCCGGCAGCGAGGCGTGCGGGTTGTCGGCGCTCGTGCGCTCGGCCCCGCCTCCGCCTCCGGCACGGTCGTGCCAGCGGAGCGTGCCCGTGGCGTCTGACGGGTTCAGCAGGCTGATCCAGTAGGCCTGACCGGCCACGAGCTGGGGACCGTTCGCGAGCGGCACCTCGGCCCACTGGCCGGCCGCCGGCGCGCTGATGCGGCCCGAGCCGAGCAGCGACGCGGGCTCGCCGCCGGAATCGGCGTAGATGCCGAGCACCAGCGCGGAGGCGGTGGAAGTCGGAGCCAGGTGCAGGCGCAGCGCGGTGGCGCGCCCGGCCGCGGTGGCGGTGGTCCGGTAGACCTCCGCGCCGCCCGGCAGCGCCTCGCTGACGTTCGAGCCCACCACGTCGGAGCCGGCGATGCGAGCGACTGTCCCGCCCTGGCTGAATGTCGCGCGGTACGTGGTGTCCGTGGCCGGGGCCACCAGGTTGTGGGCGCGGGCTCCGCCGTCGCTCCAGGAGGCGAAGTCGTAGCTCGTGGCCCCGATCGACTGGGGCGAGGACACGGCCAGCGAGTTTGAGGAGCCCACGATCACGTCGCGCGTGAACGGCGTGGCCACCGTCTCGGAGCCGAGGCTCGCCTGGAGTCCGGCCGGGCTGCTCTCCACGGTCAGACGCACCGTGCGCGGGTCGATCCGGCGGGTCACGGTGGTCATCAGCCCACGCGCGTCGGTGGCGGTCATCCGCAGCTCGAGATATGAGGGGTATTCGTGGTCGGGCGCCGAGAACGAGCCGGACGCCACCCCGGGATAGGTCTGGAGCTCGTGCGTATGGCAGCTGTCGCCGGTGCGGTTGCAGTGGTGGAGGTCGAGCTCCCAGGTGAGGCCCGAGGCGGGCACGGCCGAGCCCTGGAAGTCGGTGGCCGAGCCGGAGAACGAGACCGTGTCGCCCACCTTCCAGAGGGTGCCGGCCGTGGGCGTGGCGATGGTCGCGTTGGGCGGGGTGCCCGCGGTGACGGTGAGCGGTGTCGGTGTCCAGAAGGCCGCTCGGGTCGGTGACGCGCAGGCGCACCGTGTACGATGCCGGCGGCGGTGTAGCGGAAGGTCGGGCGGCTCGCGGTGGAGTCGTCGTAGGCCCCGTCGCCGTCCAGGTCCCAGGCGTAGGCCAGCGTGTCGCCGTCGGGATCGGACGAGCCCGTCGCCGTCGAAGCTCACATCAAGCGGGGCCGCGCCCTCGGTGGGCGTGGCCGTGGCCACCGCGGTCGGGGTCCGGTTCGAGAACAGGTAGCGGATGCGGCGGATCGTGCCGCCGTTCAGGTCGGCGTAGTAGAGGTCGCCGCTCGGGACCCACCTGGAGGTCCACCGGACCCGCCGCGCCGGCCACGAAGGTCTCGCGCTTGGCCGGGTCGGGCAGCCCGTTCGCGCCGGGGAGCATCACCCAGATGCAGTTGCGCGTGTAGTCCGCGAAGAAGAGGGCGTTGCGGTAGCGGGCCGGGAAGGCGCGTCTTGTCGTAGAACGCGAGTCCCGAGATCGACGAGCCGCCGGTCGGGCAGCGTCTCGCCCGCCACCACCTGCGCCCGTGGTTGTAGGTGTAGTAGGGCGCGGAGACCGCCGACGCTCCCTGCGAGTAGAGCGACTCGCAGAGGTTGAGGTCGAGGGAGTCGTACCCGCCCTGGCGACCGTCACCCTCGTAGCACGGCCAGCCGAAGTTCTTCACGCCGGCCGTGGGGGTCTGGAGCCGGTCGATCTCCTCCCAGGTGTTCCAGCCCACGTCGCCGGCCCAGATCTCGTTCGTGCCCGGCCGCACGGTGATCCGGAAGGGGTTGCGGAAGCCGTGGGCGACGATCCGGCGGGCGTTCAGGTCGGAGCTGCCGGCGTTCGGGTTGTCGGGCATGGCCGCGCCGGTGTCGGGGTTCACGCGGAGGATCGTGCCGTCGAGGCCCGTGGGGTCGCCGGTGGTCCGCACGTCCTGGCTGCGCAGGGCACCGCCCTCTGCCGTGGGCGGAGTCATCGAGCCGCCGCGGCCGCCGGGCGGGTCTCCGCACGGGTTCACCGGGCTGCCGTCCTGGCCGTAGTCGGCGAAGTTGAAGCTCGCGCCGTCGCCCCACTCACGTACAGCGCGCCGTCGGCGCCGAAGGCGAGGCTGCCCAGCGAGTGGCTCGGATACTGCTGGCACCAGTCCTCGATCAGCACCTGCTCGGTGCCCGAGGCGTTCAGCCGCGAGAGCCGGCCGCTGATCACGCAGCCGTCGTCCGTGGCCCCCGGCGGGGTGGGGCAGGTGTCGCCCCAGCGCGGCGTGGTGGCCGAGCTCGGGTCCTTGTCGTACGCGTACAGCGCGTATACGAACGGACGCCCGGTGGTGAACCCCGGGTCGAGGGCCATCCCCTCCAGCCCCCGATCCCAGAAGTCGTGCACCCGGGAGGAGAGGTCGGCGAACACGGTCGGGGTCGGGTCCGCGAGGTCGTCGAAGACCAGGATGCGCCCGCTCTTCTCCGCCACGAACACCCTGCCGTCGGCCGCGAACCGTATGGCCATCGGGTTCGTCAGCCCGCTCCAGACCGTGGACTCCTGGAAGTCCGCGGGCGCAGCCGCGGCCGCTGCCGAGAGCGGCGCGGGACCCGCGAACGGGTTGGCGACGTTCGAAGACAGGAGCGGAGACGCGGCTATAGCGACGGGCGCGTGGGCGCCCGCCGCCAGTGCCGCGCCCACCACGGCTCCGATCAGGAGCCGCGTAAATCGTGGGCGAATAGTGGGGACTATGCGGTCACGCTAAGCGCTATCCGCCATCTACAGGCAACAGCTCCACCCGAAATTGGACCCAGGGGCTGTTACCTTGAGGCCGCGGATGGGAGGAGCCACTCGATCCGCCGCGGTCCTCGCGCTGGCCCTCGCGGCCATGCTCGCCGGCGGCGCATCCGCGTCCGCCATCCCCTGGGACGCCGGCGGCGAGGTGCCGCCGGCGAAGACGCCGCCGGCCAAGCGGCCCGACCCCACCTGCGCCCAGAGCTATGCCAACGACCGGTCGCGCGGGGGCCCCCCGATCCGCTTCGGCGTCGGCCCGCGCCCGGCGGGCGAGGGTGGCGTGGGGCAGACGACCCCGCTGGTCAGGGAGGACTTCGACAAGCGCGACGCCGCGCTCGCGCGCCTGCGCGGCCGGCGCCACCTGACCGTCCGGCTCAACCGCCTGTTCCAGGCCGACGGCCGCGCCGGGATCAACCGCTTCAGGCGCTACGCGCTGCGCTTCGCCCGCCAGGGCTACGACGTGGAGCTCCAGGTCCGCTACCACCCGCTCGACCGCGACGATGGGGACATCGGCAAGTGGCTGGCCTACGTACGCAGGGTCGTGCGGGCCTTCGGCCCCATCCACCACGTCACCGGCCTTCAGATCACGAACGAGGTGAACCTCACGTTCTCGAAGAACACCTCGGACGGTGCGTACAAGCGAGCGGTGGAGGCGTTGGTGCGTGGCGTGATCGAGGCCAAGCGCACCTCACTGAGACTCGGTTACCGCCACCAGAAGATCGGCTTCAACTACTCCTGGCGCTCAGCCGGCACGGTCGCGGCCGACGACGCGCGCTTTTGGACCGCGGTGGGCCGCCGAGGCGGCGCGCGCCTGCGCCGTGCGACTGACTGGGTCGGCCTCGACATCTACCCGGGCACGTTCACGCCCGGCCTGCTGTACCCGGTGCCCGTGGTGAACCTGGGCGACGCCTTCCTCGAGGGCCTGGCCCAGACGCGGGAGTGCTACATGCCGCGCGCGGGGTTCGGGCGAGCCACCCCCATACGCGTGGAGGAGACCGGGTACCCCACCGGGCCCGGCCGGACGGAGGCCGCCCAGCGGAAGGCGGTCGCCGCCTTCGTGAAGACGGTCGTGGCGTACCGCGGCACCTACGGAATCAGCGACTTCCGCTGGTTCGGGCTCCGGGACAACAACAGCCAGGGGCCGAACTTCCAGTCCTTCTTCGGGCTGCTCCACGACGACTACTCCCCGAAGCCCGCCTTCGCCACCTACCGGCGGCTGATCGCGCGCTACGGCCAGGGGTAGCGCCGCCGCTCAGACGCCGAGGCGCAGGATGCGATCGTCGCCCGGCCGCGGGCTGCCGCGCCCGTCGCGGTTCGACGTGGACACCCAGATGGAGCCGTCCGGGGCCCGGACCACCGCGCGAATCCGGCCGTGGCGACCGACCAGGAGCGGCGAGAGCTTCCTGGCGTGGGTGCCCGTGAGCCTCACCCGCAGCAGGCGCTCGCCCCGGAGCGCCCCGATGTAGAGGGTCCCGCGGGCGATGGCGGCTCCACTCGGAGATGCCTCCGCGGTATGCCAGGTGACCTTGGGGTTGGTGAAGCGCCCGCCGTGGGTGGAGCCGCGACCCTCGACCACCGGCCAGCCGTAGTTGCGGCCCTTCCTGATCAGGTTCACCTCGTCGAAGGTGTCCTGCCCGAGCTCGCTCTCCCACAGGCGACCCGACCGGTCCCAGGCCAGGCCCTGCACGTTGCGGTGACCGTAGGTCCAGACCCTCGAACGGGAGAACGGGTTGTCGCGGGGCACGCTCCCGTTGGGGTTCATCCGGAGGATCTTGCCGTTCTGCGACGAGCGGTCCTGGGCGTAGCTGCCGTTCCCGGTCTCACCGACGCCCGCGTACAGCTTGCCGTCCGGACCGAAGGCGATCCGCCCGCCGTTGTGGATGAAGCCCTTGCGCAGGCCCGTGAGCACCGCGTGGGGCTTCCCCCCGAGCCGGAAGCGAACGATGCGGTTGTCGGTCGCGCTCGTGAAGTACGCGTACACGAGCCGGTCGCGCCGGTAGTGAGGGGACACGGCAAGCCCCAGCAGGCCGCCCTCGCCACCGGGCGCCACGCCCGGAACCTTCATCACGACGCGCTTGTGCCCTCCCGGGGTGACCCGCAGGATCCGGGCCTTGTCGCGCTCGCTCACCAGGGCGTCGCCGCCGGGCAGGAACGCGATCGACCACGGCGTGGCCAGCCCGGTCACGATCGCCCTCGGGCCGGCGGCGGCGCCACCCTGGGTGCTGGGGGGCGCGGCGTCGTCACCGCACCCGCCGAGTGGCGCGGCCGCGACGAGCACGGCGCAGGTGAGGCGAAGGGCCATGGCCCGCATACTGCCTGACCCGACGTGGCGGTTTAGGCGGTACCCGCAGCCGCCCCCCGGAGCAGCGGATGGCTCTCCGGGGCGGAAGGCCCGGGAATGGCGCGCACGTCCCGCGGACCCAGCGGCTCGCCGCAGCGGTCGCAGATGCGGTGGCTCGTGACCTCTCCGCCGCAGTCACGGTGGGTGAGGATCACCGGCGGGCCCTCCGGCGGGGCCTCGTGGCGGTCGCCCCACTGCATGAGAGACACCACGACAGGCCACAGGTCGAGCCCCTTCTCGGTGAGCAGGTACTCGTTGCGCGGCGGGTGCTCCGAGTAGCGGCGCTTCTCGAGCACGCCTTCCCCCACCAGCTTCTCGAGCCGCGAGGCCAGCACGTTGCGCGCTATCCCGAGGTCCTCCTGGATCTCGTCGAAGCGGCGCACGCCGAGGAACACCTCGCGCAGGACGAGGATCGTCCAGCGCTCGCCCACCACCTCGAGGGAACGGGCGATCGAGCACACCTGGTCGTTGTAGTCGCTACGAAGCACACCCATAGAGTTGCATCACAAAACGGTTTAGTCTAGGGTGAGTTGCATCATGCAACGCAAATGGCAGGTTCTCACGGTCGTCGGGGTCGGGGTGTTCATGTCGAGCCTCGACCTGTTCATCGTCAACGTGGCCTTCCCGGACATCCGCGCGGAGTTCGGGGCCACATCCATCGGCGGCCTGAGCTGGGTGCTGAACGCCTACGCGATCGTGTTCGCCGCCCTGATGGTGCCCGCCGGCCGCTGGGCCGACGCGCTGGGCCGCAAGCGGGTGTTCACCACGGGCCTGCTGATCTTCGTGCTGGGCAGCGCCCTGTGCGCCGCCGCTCCGTCCGCGGGCCTTCTGGTGGCTGCCCGGGTGATACAGGCCGCCGGTGGAGCCCTCCTGATCCCCAGCTCCCTGGGCCTCCTGCTTCCCGAGTTTCCTCCCCAGGAGCGTCCGGTGGCCATCGCCATCTGGGCCGCGGTGGGAGGCGTCGCGGCCGCCGCCGGCCCGCCCCTCGGCGGCCTCCTGGTGGCGCTCGACTGGCGCTGGGTGTTCCTCGTGAACGTGCCCGTGGGCCTGGCGGTCGCCATGTTCGGGGTGAGGATCCTGAACGAGCAGCGCGACCCGTCGACGCTCCGCCCCGACGTGCTGGGCGCGGTGGGCGTGACCGTGGGCATGGGCGCGCTCGTGGGCGCAATCGTCCAGGGCCCCGACTGGGGCTGGACGGATTCGCGCGTGCTGGGAGGGCTCCTCCTGGCGGCCGTGCTCACCGTGCTGGTGGCCGGGCGCTCGCTGAAGCATCCGGCCCCGATCGTGGACCCGGCGATGGTCCGGGTCCGCTCCTTCTCCGTGGCCGTCGTGGCCTGCACGGTGTACTACGCGGGTTTCGGGGCGATGCTCTTCGGCAGCGTGCTCTTCCTCACCGGCGTTTGGGGTGAGGACGCCCTCCACGCCGGCCTGATGATCGCTCCAGGACCCACCGCCGCGGCGCTCACCGCGGTGCCCGGGTCGAAGATCGCGGCCCGGATCGGATTCGCGAGCGCTGGACTCCTGGGCGGAATCGTGACCGCCGCCGGCGCCGTCTGGTGGCTGGCCACCCTGACTGCCGAGCCCGACTTCACCGGCGCATTCCTTCCGGGCATGGTGATCGGCGGGATCGGGGTTGGCCTCACGCTCCCGATCTTCACGGCCGCGGCCACGGCTGAGCTGTCGCCCACCCGCTTCTCTACCGGCGCGGCGGTGGTCACGATGGGCCGCCAGCTCGGCACCGCTCTCGGGGTGGCCGCCGTGGTGGTGATCGTGGGCCCGGGAACCGCGGTGAGTGACTTCCACGACGCCTGGATCTTCTTCCTGCTCGCAGCCGTGGCCGCGGGAGGGGTCCTCGCCGGGGTGGGCTCCCTGGGCCGCGCTCCCGCGACGGCCACCGCCCCCGACGCGGTGCCGGCGTCATGACCGGCCTCGAGCTGATGCGCTCCGTGGCCGACGGCACGTTGCCGCGGCCCGGAATCGCGACGACGCTGGGATTCGCGATCGACTCGGTCGAGGAGGGCCACGTGGCCATGAGCCTCGACCCGGGGACGCGGCACTACAACCCGCTGGGCACGGTCCACGGCGGAGTGCACGCCACGCTGCTCGACTCGGTGATGGGGTGCGCGGTGCACACGCTTCTTCCTCCCGGCGTGTCCTACACCACGCTTGAGCTGAAGGTGAACTACGTGCGGGCGATCGACGAGGACACGGGCCGGGTCACCGCTCGCGGGAGCGTGATCCACCTCGGCGGGCGCATCGCCACGGCCGAGGGACGGCTGGAGACCGGCGCCCGGGACCTGGTGGCCCACGCCACCACCACCTGCATGATCCTGCGTCCGAAGCCGCCTGGCTAGACGGCGGCCGCGGCGGGCTCGCCCACGGGCGGGTGCCCACCGGCGCTCGCGCGATCCCGGAGCACCGCCGACGCCCCGCCGCGAGGACTCAGGGTGATGGCCCGTCGGCGGCTGGTCTCGGCCTCGCCGCTGGCGGAGGTCACACGGCTCGTGGACAGCACGGCGCGCAGCACGATCTTCATCTCCATGAGAGCGAAGCTCGCGCCGAGGCAGCGCCGCCGCCCGCCCCCGAAGGGGATCCAGGTGTAGGTGCCGGGCGGCTCCTCGAGGAACCGCTCCGGGCGGAAGGCGTAGGGGTCTGGGTAGATCTCCCCGTCGTGGTGCACCAGGTAGGCGTTGGGCACGAGGCAGGTGCCCGGCGCGTAGGTCCAGCCGCCCACGGTGATCTCCTGCTTCACCAGGCGGGGCGCCGCGTTCGGCAGCACCGGCCGGGCGCGCAGCGTTTCCTGGATCGTGGCCGTGAGATAGGCGTCGCCGTCGTCCGAGTCGATCTCGTCCACGAGGCGGCTCAGCACGTCCGGAGTGCGCACCAGGCGCTCGAAGGCCCACGCCAGCTCCGACGCGGTCGTCTCGTGCCCCGCCACCAGGAGCGTCATCAGCTCGTCCCGAAGCTCGCGCTCGGTCATCGGCGAGCCGTCCTCGTGGCGCGCCTCGAGCAGCATTGCCAGCACGTCGTCGCGCTCGGCATGCTCGGCGCGCCGCTCCGCGATCAGATCGAACAGCAGGGCATCGATCTCCTCCCGGAGCCGGACGAAGCGGGCCCAGGGGCCGCGCCCGCCCCAATCGCGCTGGAGGAAGGGCAGCATGCCGAGCGGCCGCGCCCCCAGGGCGAGCACGTCGGTGAGCCGGCTCCGGAGCGCGTCGAGCCGCGGACCCGGGTCGAGTCCGAAGGCGGCGCGCAGGATCACCTCGAGCGTGAGGTCCTGCATGCGCGGGTGAAGCTCCAGCGCCTCGCCCCGGGGCCAGCGCTCGGCCTCACGCTCCGCCACCTCCGCCATCAGGCCGGCCAGGCGCTGCATCTTCTCGCCGTGGAATGCGGGCAGCATCAGCTTTCGCTGCTCGAGATGCGCCGCCTCGTCCAGCAGGATCACGGAGTTGGAGCCGATCACGGGCTCGAGGATGCGCGCGCCCTCCCCGGGGTGGAGCACGTCCGGGGGCGCGGTGAAGACCTGCCGAACCTCGTCCGGGTCCGAGAGCATCACGAAGGGCGGCGTCTGGAGCAGCCGCACGGTGAAGCGCTTCCCGTACCGGCCGCGGCCGCGCTCGAGGAACGAGATCGGCCTCGTCCACCACCCGAGGGTCTGCATCGCCCTCGACTGGGGCGGACCGGGAGGCAGTGGCAGCGTCGTCAACTCATCTCCTCCAATCGGAGCCTACGCCCCTGCGTCTTCGGCGTTGTGTGACGAACGGCACAGAACGCGCGGAGTCCACCGCGGCCTGCCGGGTGTCGAAGAACTCGACCCGGCAGACCAGGCCGTCGCGCATGGTGAAGACGCACCAGCCGGCCATCTCCACGTGCACGCCGCTGCGCTTCCCCTCCCCCTCGGCTCGCCAGGAGGTGACCACCGCGTCACCGGTCTCGCAGGTGTCGTCGATGGTGAAAGTGAGCCGGCCGAAGACCTCGCGCAGCCGCGCGGCCCACTGAACCGCGCCGTGGTGGCCCCAGCACCACCCCGCCCCGGGCATCCGGGGCTCGTCCTGCAGCTCGGCGTTCTCGTCGAGCGCGTCGAGGGCACCGAGATCGTCTGCATTGAACGCGTCGAGCAGCCGCTGAACCACATCGACGTTCGCGGATGACATCGCGCTCTCAGTATCGCGCAGCTCCGTTCGGGCGTCAGGGGCCGGCCGCCAGGCCGAACTCCGCGCGCCGGTCCTCCGGCACGAGGTCCAGGTACTCCGGGTGACCGGCGATGTACGCGCGCACGAACGGGCAGACGGGGACCACGGCGAGACCCTCCGCGCGGGTCGCGTCGAGGGCCTCTCCGATGAGCCGGCCGCCGACTCCGTGGCCCTCGAAGCGCGGGTCCACCTCCGTGTGGGTGAAGGTCATCAGGGGCGGCCGCCGGATGTAGGCGGTGAAGCCGGCGCGCTCGCCGCCCACCCGGATCTCGAAGCGCGAGAGGGCGGGAAGGTCCCTGACCTCGGGGGTGAGCTCCGACATGGCCCCAGATCATGAGGCACGGCGCGGGCCGGCGGTACGCTGCCGCTCATGACGGTCGACTACGAGCTGGACGGTCCGGTCGCCGTGATCACGATCAACCGCCTCGACGTGGCGAACGCGATCGACCGGCCGACGGCCGACGCTCTCGCCGGGGCGTTTCGGCGCTTCGACGCCGACGACGACGCCTCGGTGGCCGTGCTCACCGGTGCGGGAGGCAAGTTCTGCGCGGGCGCCGACCTCCAGGCCATGCAGGGCGGCGATGGCTCACGCGTCACCCGCGTGGAACCGGAGGGCGACGGGCCGGTCGGGCCGACGCGAATGCTCACCGCGAAGCCCGTGATCGCCGCCGTGGAGGGTCACGCCGTGGCCGGCGGCCTCGAGCTTGCGGCTTGGTGCGACCTGCGCGTGGCCGCGGAGGACGCGGTGTTCGGCGTGTTCTGCCGCCGCTGGGGCATCCCGCTGATGGACGGCGGCACGATCCGGCTGGCCCGCCTGATCGGGCTGAGCCATGCCCTGGACATGATCCTCACCGGACGCGGGGTGAGCGGCGACGAGGCGCTGCGGATGGGCCTGGCCAACCGGCTCGTGGAGCCGGGCCAGGCGCTGGCCGCGGCGGTGTCGCTGGCCAAGGAGATCGCCTCGAAGCCCCAGGCCGCGGCGCGCAGCGACCGGCGCTCGGCCTACGAGCAGTGGTCGCTGGCGCTCGTGGACGCGCTGGCCAATGAGTACGAGCACGGGATGGCGGCGCTCAGGACCGGCGAGCTGTTCGAGGGCCTGGGGCGCTACGAGGCGGGCCGCACCCGCCCCTAGCGCGGCCCGAGGTCCCGCGTGCCGCAGCGGGAGAACCACGGGAGCGCGGCCGGTGGCGCGGGGACCCTGAGCGTGCGGGCGCCCCGGAGCGCGCGTCCGGTGCCCTCACGCCGCCAGCAGCCGGGCGGCAGGCGCACGGGGCGCGCGCGGGCTCCCTGCCTGAGCACCGGAGCCGCGAGCACGTTCGGGCCCAGCATCCACTCGTCATCGCCGCGCGGGCCGCGCCCGCCCACCGGATCGGTGAGCCACAGGGGGCGAGTCATTGGGATCCCCGTGCGCCGGAAGCTGCGCCAGAGGCGCAGGATCAGCGGCTCGGCGAGGCGATGGAGCCGGGCCATGGCCGCCCATGCTCGCCTGGTTGCGGGTCCGTAGCTCCAGGGCATGCGCACCCCCGACAGCCCCGAGTTGTGGACCCGGAAGAACGGCGTGAGCGCGGACGCCTGGGCCCAGCGCGTGAACAGCTCCGGTGAGGTGGCCGGCATCACGGGCTGCTCGGGGGTGAACTGCGCGTATCCGCCGATGTCCGTGGTGAAGCCCGGGGCTCCCCCCACCGCGCGGTTCAGCATGTCGGGAACGATCGAGGGCAGGCCGGTGGCCGGCTGCCAGTCCACCGTCTCGTCGCCCGGGAACTGCGCGTTCTCGTACGCCGCGGATCCGGGCCTTCCCGCGAAGCCGGCGCGCTGGAAGAAGAACACGCGCGCTGCCCGGTGCCCGCGGCTCCAGCGGTCCACCGCACGCCGGGTGGTCCGGGCCTGGAGGACCGGGTAGCGGTTGTGCATCGTGGCGCCGGTCGACCCGTCGTGGAAATGCATGTCGGGCAGCACCTGCTCGCCGAAGTCGTTCATGAAGCCGCGAGCGCCGGTGTCGAGCAGCCCGGCCACGCGCCGTGCCCACCACTCCCGCGCAGCGGGGTTCGTGAAGTCCACCACCGCGGCCTGGGCCCCGGGAAACGGCGACGGGAGCAGGTAGGGGGCTCCCGTGGCCGTTCGGGCCACGTAGCCGCGGCTCACGGCCCGGGCGAAGGAGCCCGGCTGCTCCGTCCCGGCGATGTCGTTGGACACGAACGACCTCAGATAGAGAAGCGAGCGGATCCCCCGCGCCCGCAGGCGCGCCACCACCCGCCGGACGAACGGCTTCGGCAGCCCTCCCCACCCCTCGAAGGCGTAGGCCGACACGGGCAGCCGCGTGTGCAGGAGGTGCCTGAGGTCGTCCTCGACGTGGCTCCGGTACTGGCCCTGCCCGTCGCCGATCACGCCGAAGGTCCGCGAGAGCGTCGGGCCGAGGCTCCACGCCGGTGGCAGCCGGTGCCGACCGGTGATCGAGGTGAGCGCCCGGATCGCGTGACGTGCGCCGCCGGGGGCCACCGTGAGCGCGAGCCGGGGGCCGGACACGCTCACCCGCCAGGCCGAGCGAAGGTCCGAGCCCATGCGCCAGCGTGCGATGCGCGGGCCCTCCAGGAAGAGGCCGTAGCCGTGGGAGGAGACGAAGCTCGGGTTCGGGGCGTAGTACCCGGTGGAGGCATCGGGGAAGCGGTAGTCCAGGACCCAGCTCTGAAAGCTCCTCCCGCGCAGGTTCGTGCTCTCGCGCCGGCCACCGAACCCGTGGAAGGCCTCGCCCCGGTCCGAGCGGAAGGCCAGCGCGATCGCGGAGACCGCCCCCGGTCCGCGCACCGCGGCTCGGACGCGAATCGTGCCCGCCGGTCCGGGAGCCACACGCAGCGAGATGGTCCTGCCGGCGGGATCGTCAGTGGCGAGCGTGAGGGTCAGGCCGCGCTCCGTGCGCACGGCCCGCGTCACGCGCGTGGCCGCGTGCCGCTCGGGCAGGGGCAGGGGCCCCGGGAGCACGGGACCGCTATCGCCCAGGCGGGGAACCGACAGCTCGGGCTCCTCCGCGCCCACCGAGTATCCGAGCCCCGCATAGCTCACTCCGCCGGCGTCGCCCGGCGACTCGGTCGTGCGGAGCACGGGGGCACCCCGCGCGGGGGCGATGGTCAGCCGGAACGGGCGCGGGTGGACCACGGCGCGGGCGCCCGGGGTGACCAGGGTCAGCGGAGCCGCGGCGGCTGACGAGGGCAACGCCCCCAGAGCAGCGGCAAGGCCTGCGGCGAGCGCCGGCCCTCGCAGGCCGGCGCTCACCAAATCCAGGCGCTTCCTCAGCGGGCCAGTTGCGGGAACTTGGCCGTCATGCGCTCCGCAGCCTGCGTGGCCTCCACGGGCTGACCCTGTGCGTGCGCGAGGTCGAGAGCCCAGTAGAAGTAGTAATCGCTGTGGAGGAACATGTCCTCGCCGTGGGCGGCGAAGGGGACGTGCCCCGCACCGTCGTAGCGCTCGAGGAACGGGAACAGTCCCACGCTCCGCATCGCCTTCACCGTGTCCACCGACCACTGGTAGGGGACCACGCCGTCGGCCGTGCCGTGGAAGAAGATCCCGTTGGCGTCGTTCTTGTCTGCGAACAGGCCGCCCGGCAGGCCGCCGGAGATCGAGGCGAACGCCCCGACCGCCTGCGACGGACCCGGATTGCCGCTGGACCCGGCGTCGTTCGGGCGCAGGCCCACCAGCGTGGCGGTGATGCCGCCGGCCGACTCGCCACCTATGGCGATGCGGCTGGTGTCGATCTTGTATGTGTCGGCGTTCGCGCGGAGCCAGCGGACGGCCGCCTGGGCGTCGTGCTGGGCATCGAACGAGGCCGCGACGCACTCCGGCCCGGCGGTGCTTCCGCTACACCCACCGGGCGCCGAGAGCCGGTAGTTGATCGAGATCGCCACGTAGCCGAGCTTGGCGAACCTGTTGGCGAGGATCTGCGAGGGGCCGGAGCCCTTGTCGCCGGAGGAGAACCCGCCGCCGTGTACCCAGACCACGGCCGGGCGCTTCGTTACGGTGTCGCCGTTCGGCTGGTAGAGGTCCAGCTTCAGCGCCTCGGTGTTGCCGTCCTTGTTCACGGCGCTGCCGTACTGGATGTCGTTGGTGCGGTCGACGGTGGAGAAGATCTCGTCGCGATATCGCAACTGGCCGTCGCCGGGAGGCCTGACGATGGCGCACCCGGCCAGCAGGACTAGCGAGAGGATGGCCGCAACGGCGGCGGTGGCCAGGCGACCCGGCCGTCCGCGTCGGGGGTTGCGAACGTCCCGGGCCCGGGACTCCTCGGTGGTCACAGACGGACTGGTGCTCATGCCGGCTTTCCCCCTTCGGCGGCAGGGGTTTATCCCCAACCAGTAGCTCTCCTCGCGGCACAGATCCGGTGCCTTGCGCGGGACACTAGCCCCTCGGCCATATGGGGGGTGCCGCTAACCCGCCAGGACGGCGTTCCCGCCACTGGCCTTGGCCCGGTACATCGCCGCGTCGGCGGCGTTCACGAGCTCGTCCGCCGTCGGCAGCCTCTCGCCTCCGAACGGTGCCACCCCGATGCTCGTGCCCACACCGGGCACCCCGCCGGCGGGCAGTGCGGCGAGCCGTTCCCCGATCGAAGTGACCAGGCCGGCGGCTACGAGGTTCGCCTCGTCGGCCGACACCCGTCGCAGGAGGACACCGAACTCGTCCCCGCCGAGGCGGCCGATCACGTCGCCGCTGCGAAGCCGCCCGGTCAGCGCCGCGCCCACCTCGGAGATCACCCTGTCACCCGCCGCGTGCCCGAGCCGGTCGTTGATGCCCTTGAAGTTGTCGAGGTCGATCAACAGCACCGCACCACGGCTGTCGCGGTGAACACTGCGCGCCAGCTCCTCCTCCAGCTCCAGCTCGAACCGGCGCCGGTTGAAGAGCCCGCTCAGCTCGTCGTGATCGGCCAGGTACTGCAGCCGGTCGTGGGCGTGCCTGGAGTCGGTCACGTCGTCCATCGCCATCACCGCTCCCAGCCGCACGCCGTCGGCCGAGACGATCGGCTGCCCGTTCGCCCGGACATAGAGCGGGTCGCGTCCGGGCGCATGGACCACGATCTCCTCCCCCCGCACCACCTCACCCGCGAACGCGCGGACCAGGGGGATCTCCGCATCAGGCAGCGGGACCCCGTCGGGGCGCGTGAGCCCGAACCGAGTGGCCCATCCTCCGGCGGTCATCAGCTCCTCGGCGGTGGCGAACAGGTCCCGTACCGTTCGGTTCACCAGCACGACGCGCCCGTCGGCGTCGCAGGCCACGACCCCGGCGGTGAGGCTCTCGAGCAGTGCATGCTGGAAGTCGCCCTTGCCCTCGAGCTCGAGCTCGGCACTCTTGCGCGCCTCGATGTCCTGTACCTGTGAGAGGCGGTAGAGCGGCCTCCCCTCGTCGTCGCGTACGAGTGACGAGGTGAGGTCGACCCAGGTCGGTGTCCCCGACGCCGTGAGGAGGCGAAACTCACGTCGCATCACCCTGAGCTCTCCGCTCATGACCCGGCCGATGTCCTCCGCCGCCGCCGATGCGTCGTCGGGATGTGTGAGCTCGGCCAAAGTGCCGATCCCCAGCAGTTCCTCGGGCTCGTAGCCCAGGAGCGAGCAGAGGGTGTGGTTCACCGCCAGCAGCCGGTTCACCTTGTCGCCCTCCACGCCGACCACGGCAAGGCCCACCGCCGAGTCGTCGAAGCTGCGGCGCCAGCGCTCCTCCGCCTCCCGGAGGCGGCGCTCGTCCTGCCGTCGGTCGGTCACGTCGCGCGCGGTGGCGTAGATCAGCCGGTGCTCGAGGTCGGGCCGGGCGGACCACTCGAGCCAGCGCCAGTCACCGCCCTTGGTGCGGTAGCGGTTGGTGAAGCTCACGTCGTGGTCCCGCACCACGAGCTCCGAGGCCTCCCGCTCCGTGCGCTCCCGGTCGTCCGGGTGCACGAAGTCGGTGAACGGCCGCGCCATCAGCTCCTCGCGCGTCCAGCCCAGGGTCTCCTCCCAGGTCCCGTTGAGGTCCACGTAGTACCCGTCGAAGGTCGCGGTGCAGAGCATGTCGCGCGAGAGCTCGAAGTGCCGCCGGCTCGCATCCGCGATGGCGCGCAGGCGGTCCGAGGTCAGCCCGGTCATCGCACCCACCACGAGGAAGGTGCAGAAACGCGTGAGGTACGCGGCTACTGGGTACTCGATTCCCGCCGCCAGCGCCCATCCGCCGAACAGCGCGAACGACAGCAGCGCGGCCAGCACCCCGGCGACCAGCCCGAGGTCCAGGGCCACGAGGATGATCGGCAGGATGTAGAGGAACGTGACGCCGCTGTTCGGCGTGTCGTCCACCACGCGCAGCACGAACACCGCCGCGAACAACAGCAGCGCACCAACGAGGGCGGGACTGGGCCCGCGCCCCCGAGACGCCCGGCGCAGAGACTCCACACCGCGTTCATCGGCCCGCCGGCCGGAAATCAATAGCCCTGGACTACGGTGGGCCCGGCCCGTCCTCCCGCTCGCCGACGGACCGGTCCCCCCACGAGGCTAGTCACCACGCTGGGCGTATGACCGCGTCCGAGGCAGGCGACGCGGATGACGTCCAGGTTTCTGGCGCACGAGATAGGGTCGCCCGCCTTGCACACTGACGCGGCACATACGGCCCGGATCACGCTCGTGCTCTGCGCGGTCGTCCTGACGCTCGGTGCCGGCCCGGCCCGGGCGGCGCCGGATTCGCTCGCGGCAGTGGCGCGGCAGTCGGGCGTGGCCACCGGCGCGGCGCTGCCGAGCGCCATGAAGCCCAGGGAGCGGGCCGACCTGCTGGCCAACTTCAGCGCTCTCACGACCGAGAACGCATTCAAGTGGGGAGAGATGTCACCGACGCGCGGCCGAACGGATTTCTCGGTGACCGACCGGATCGTGTCCTTCGCGCACCGCCACCACCTGCGCCTGCGCGCTCACAACCTGTTCTGGCAGCGCTTCCAGGTTCCCCGCTGGGTCCTGCCGGCGGTGGAGCGGTCGCGCACGCCGAGGGCCACCCTCCGCTCGTTCATGCGCAACCGGGTTCGCGGGGTGGTGGGACGCTACGCCGGCCGGGTCGCGATCTGGGACGTGGTGAACGAGCCGCTCGCCCTCCTCGGCGCCGGCTACGACACCGAGGACTCCGGTCTCACGCCTCGGAACTTCTTCTACACCACCCTCGGCGAGCGCTACATCGACGACGCCTTCCGCTGGGCCCACCGCGCGGACCCAGGGGCGAAGCTGTTCCTCAACGAGCTCGTGTGGAACCCGGCGCTGGGCGACCCGAAGGCGGACGCCCTGCTGGCACTCGTCCGGCGGCTCAAGAAGCGCGGCGTGCCGATCGACGGCGTGGGTATCCAGGCCCACGGCATGCTCGGGCTGGCTCCCCCGTGGTTTCCTGCGTCCACGCGGAGCCTCGCCGGCTACATGCGGGCGCTTGTGCGGCTCGGAGTCCGGGTCGAGATCACCGAGCTGGACGTGGCCCTGCCGCTACTGGAGAGCGCCCCGAACCCCCTGGCCGCGCAGGCGGCGGCCTACGAACGCGTGGCCAGAGCCTGCGGCCGGGTGCGGGCGTGCACCGGCCTCACGGTGTGGGGACTGCGTGACCCGGACTCCTGGCTCGACACCTATTCGCTCACACAGTCGAGCGCTCCGAACCGCCCCCTGCTGCTCAACGGGAAGGGCGCGCGCAAGCCCGCCTATCGGGCGGTGGCCCGCGGGCTCATGACGCGCTGCGCGGGGCGATCACACCGCCCCTGCTCGAAGCCGTGGCCCTAGGCACGCGCCGCGAACAGCGACATCGCGTAGCGCCCGGCCGGGTGGTCTCGAACGCTGTTCACGAAGGCGGCCATCTCGGGCGGGAGCAGCTCGGGCTGCGGTAGCGGGACGCCGTACACCGGCGGCACCACCACCGACGCGGACAGCGCCGCGAAGGTCAGGTCCGCCGCGGTGAAGCGCTGGCCGCAGAGATGGGGGCGCCCATCGGCGAGCAGCCCTCCCACGAAGTCCAGCTCGCTCCACACCACGGCCTCGTCCTCGACCTCCACACCGGGCCGGATACCGAGCGCGTGTCCCAGGAAGCGCACCGCGACGGGCCAGCCGGCCCTGAGCGCGCGGTCCTCCCAGCGCGGCACGCCCTGGTTGTTGAAGCGCGTCATCAGCTCGGGCTGGGAGAGCATCTTCACGTACATGAACCGTCTGCCCCGCGGTCCGAGGAGATCGTCGAAGCGCCGGGAGAGCCGCTCCACCTCGGCCAGTTCGCCGCGATCGGACGGGAACAGCCGGCGCTCAGGCTCCGTGCGCTCGTCCACCCAGCGCAGGATCTCCTCCGACTCCCCGAGCGAGCCCTCCGGCGTCACGAGCACGGGCACCGTCTTTCCGCCCCCGGCCCGCCGCGCCGCGATGCGGTGGATGCCCTGGACGTGGCGTTCCTCGCGGTACGGGATGCCCGCACGCTCGAGTGCCCAACGCGCCTTCTCGCAGTAATGGCTGATCGGGATGGTCACGAGGCGCAGCACGCCGGGCAAGCATAGGTCGCCCGTCAGGGACGGTTGCGGCCCAGCAGGTCGTGCGCGCGCACCCACTCCTCGGCCACGATCGCCGAGCCCAGCGAGAGCTCGCCGCACAGGACGGTGGCCGCCACGATCTCCGCGAGCTTGCGCACCTTGCCGGTGCCGTAGCACCCGAGCATCTCGAGGCACTCGCGCTGCGTGGCCAGGCCGGTGCCGCCGCCGTAGCTGGCCACGATCAGCGACGGGATCGTGACCGAGTAGTAGTAGTCGCCATTCGGCTGCAGCTCGGAGTAAGCGAAGGCCGCCGAGGACTCCGCCACGTTGGCCACGTCCTGGCCGGTGGCAATGAACAGCGCGGTGATGCCGTTGGCCGAATGCGCCCCGTTGTTGTTCACACCCGACATGAACCCGCCGAGGTTCGACACCTGCCTCGCGGCGAAGAGCTGCTCGCCCGTGGAGTGCATGTGCTTCGGGATCAGCTCCGCCGGGACCGGGCCTCGGCCACCACGCGCTTCCCGCGCGTGCGGAGCATGTTCACCTGCGAGCTCTTCTTGTCGGTCGCGAAGTTCGACTCGAGGTAGAAGCGCTGGATCCCGTTGTAGTTCGAGGTGATCCATGCGCAGGCCGCGGCGGTCGCCTTTCCGGTCAGGTTCTGGCCGGCGGCGTCACCCGTCGTGTAGTTGAAGCGGGTGAAGAGGATGCGGCTGGCCGAGTACCTCTCGATGTCCCGGAGCTTCCCGGTGCTCGTGGTGGTCTCGGCCGCGGCCCTGATCTCGTCGAAGGCCTCGTCCAGCCATTCGCCGAACGCCCGCGCCTCGCGAGCGGACTCGAACACGAACGCCGGGGCGCGCTGCATCGCGTCGTCCATCACGGTCGTCCTCACGCCGCCCGCCTCGTGGAGCGTCTTCATGCCGCGGTTGTAGCTGGCCACCAGCGTGCCCTCGGCGGTGGCGAGCGGCACATAGAACTCGCCCTTGGCATGCTCGCCGTCAACGAGCAGCGGGCCGGCCACCCCGATCGGCACCTGGGCCACGCCCATGAAGTGCTCCACGTTGCCGGCGGCGCTGGCGGGATCGAGCGAGTAGTGGGAGACGTGCTCCAGACTGGCGCCCGTCTTCTCCTCCACGAACGCGCGGCGGGCTTCCGCCGCCGTCCGGGTGTAGTCGTCGTCGGGGTCCCGCGGAACCCTGTCCCGCCCGGTCTCGGCTGCTGTGGTCATCAGATTCCCCCTCTAGCTCGCCTCTCGGCGCGGATCGCCGCCAGCCGCTCCGCGTAGGCGGGATCGATGTCAGTCGGATCCCAGTCGGCGGCGTGGTCGAGGCGCACGTCCACGTCCGTCACGCCGGCCAGGGCCTCGAGCCGCTCGCGGGCGCGGATCGCGAACGACGCGCCCATCATGCATCCCGGCTCCGTCACGCCGATGTGCACCTCCACCGCCACCCCACCGGGCGCATCCCGCACCTCCAACCTGCGGATCAATCCCATCTCACCGATCCCGGCGGGCGCGCCGGCCACGACGCTGCAGGGATCGAGGATCTCGTTCAGCGCCGCCCTGACCGTGGCCTCGTTCATGCCCGCGCGGCGCCGCTCCATGGCTCGGCGAGCTCCGCCGGCCCGTCGGAGGGAGGAGCGGAGCCCGATCGGTGATCGGGCGAGCACCGCACCACGTCCTCGACGTTCAATCCGAGGATGCGGGCGATGTTGCCTCCCAGGACCGCGGCCTTCACCTCCGGCGTGAGCGGGGGCAGGCCGTACCCGTCGCGCAGCGCCTCCGGCCACTCGAAGTCCCAGAACGCCTCGATCAGCGGGCGCGGATGCAGGGCGCTGCAGCCCGTGCCCCAGATGACGCGATTGCCGGCGCCCGCCATCAGGAAGGCGGCCAGGATCTCGGCGAACTTCAGCGGCGCGTTCACGATGTAGGCGCTGGCGCCCTCGAGGACCACGGCGGCATTCCCGTAGTACATGAGCTGGAGCGCGGTCTCCTCGAGGAACGCGAAGCCGCCGTGGACGATCTGGAAGCAGAGGCCGGGGAAGGCGAGAAGGGCGTCGTCGAGGTCGCGCGGGTGGAAGGGCTGAACGGGGCAGCCCGCCATGGCGATCGCCTTGTGAACGGCCACGCTCCGGATACCGCGCTTCTGGGCGTGCTCGAGGATCGGGTAGACGGCCTCGGTGTCGTCCATCCGAACCTCCTCGCCCACCCCGTCGTAGATGTCGTAGGGGTAGAACTTGAGCCCCACCACACCCTCCTCCTCCACAAGGCGGTCCACCTCGCCGATCGGGTCCGGGTGCGAGGGCCAGATCCCGCCGAAGAGGGCCACCCGGTCAGGGTGGCGCTCGCGCAGGTCGCGGCCAACCCAGAGCGGCGAGGCACCCCCCTTGTAGAGCCCGTAGAGGGGGATGTCGTGGTAGACGCAGAAGTCGTTCTGGCTCTCGCCGAACACCGCCCCGCCGAGCACGTCGGCGTCCACGCTCCCGAACTGCTCCCGGTCGAGGAGCCAGCGCCTGTCGCCCCGCGGCGAGAACACGCGGTGATAGCCGTAGTAGAGCGAGTCGGCCACCACCTCGGAGATCGGGTGGGTGTAGGTCTCTGGCGGTGAGTTGTAGCCGTGCACGACGCCGTCGATGACGACGGTGCCGTCGATCACGACCCGGCGAACTCGTCGAGCCGGGCAGCAGCCTTCTTCCGTACCGCGGACCGGACCATTGGCGTCCAGCCGAGAAGCTGTCCCGTGGGGCCGAGCGCCTGGCGAGCCCAGCGGTAGAAGCTGAAGTCGTCGCGGTGCTCCACGATCAGACCGTCCTTGAAGCGGAAGCTCGCATGGATGTCGTTCACCACGGGTCGCCCGGTCTGGGTGAACGTGTAGTGGGCCTGCCAGTGGGCCGTGCCGCTGTCGTCGCCGGCCTCGTGCTCGAGCAGCTCGATGCGGAGGTCGCCCGGCGTGTCGGTGAGCATCTTCCACATCGCGCCCGCCCGGCTCCCGCGCAGGTCTGTGAACACCGCGTCGGAGAAGTGCACGTCCGGCGCGTAACACGCGGCCATCTCCGCCCCGTTCTTCGCCGCGAACGCTCCGTAGAAACGCTCAATGAGCCGGTCATTCGGGCTGGTGACAGACACAGCGCCTGCCACTAAATCACGTCTGCGCCAGGGAGGAGCGCGGCCCGGGCGCCCGGCCGGGCGAGCACCGGACCATGCCTTTACGTCCCGACGATCGCCCCGGTGGGTGCGTCGGTGGCCACCGGCGCCTTCACCGCACGTGCCCTCCGCCGCACGCGGGCCTCCTCGCGCGCGAGCAACACCCCGGGGACGAGGGCCGCGGCGGTGAGCGCGAGCGCGTACCAGTAGGTGTGCGCGAAGGCCTCGGCGAGCGGGACGGCCACCCGCTCGCGTGCGGCGTCGGGGAGGGTGGCGCCGGACACGCCGCCCTGGGCCCCCTCGCCGAGCGTGGAGATGATGCGGTTCTGGAGGATCACGATCAGCAGCGCCGCGCCGATCGAGCCGCCGACGCGCTGGAGCACGTTGAGCGCCGGGGTGGCGCGAGGAACCTGGTTGCGCGTGAGCGTGGCGTAGGCGGCGGCCATCGCCGGCATCATCGATCCGCCCAGCCCGATGCCGCGGAGCACGAGCGCGCCCCCGATCACCCAGTAGGACGTGGTGGCGCCGACCTGGGTGAACACGGCGGTCCCGGCGAGCAGGATGAGCAGCCCGACCACGACCACGCGGCCGCCTCCGTACCTGTCGGTGGCCCGGCCGCCGACGTTCATCCCGAGGGCGGCGCCGAGGCCCTGCGGGGCCACGAGCAGGCCGGCGATCAGCGGCGATTCCCCGCGGGCGATCTGGTAGTAGAGCGGCAGCAGGATCATCGAGCCGAAGAGCGCGATCCCGGTCAGGAACACGGTGGCCGAGGCGGCCGCGAAGCCGGCCGAGCGGAACAGGCGGACGTCGAGGAGCGGATAGCGCACACGGAGGCTGCGAACCACGAACGCCGCCACCGCCAGCACGCCGAGAACCAGCGGCAACCAGGCGCTCGGTGTGGCAAGGGTGCGATGTGCGCCGTACTCGGAGATGCCGAAGACGATCGCGCCGGCGCCCGGCGATACCAGCGCCAGCCCGCGCCAGTCGAGCGACACGACCTCGTTGCCGTCCGCCTCCGCCCGGCCGGGAGCACGGGCCGCGGGCAGGAGCCGGCGCGCGAGCAGCAGCCCGACGATCCCCACCGGAAGGTTCACGAAGAAGATCCAGCGCCAGGACAGGTTCTCGACCAGCGCGCCGCCGATCACCGGGCCGAGTACCGGCGCGAGCAGCATCGGCACGCCGACGATGCTCATCACCCGGCCCATGCGCTCCGGCCCCGCGGCCTGCGCCAGCGTGATCATCCCGACCGGCATGATCATCCCGCCGGCGAAGCCCTGGAGCACCCGGAAGCCGATCAGCGACTCGGCACTCCAAGCCAGGCCGCACAGGCCGCTGGTCACGACGAAGGCGGCCACGGCGGTCATCCACACCTGCCTGGGCCCAAACCGCTCGGCGGCCCATCCGGTGAGCGGGATCGCCGTGGCGAGCGCCAGCAGGTAGCCGGTGCTTACCCATTGGATCGTGGACAGCGGAGCGCCGAGATCGATCCGCAGCGTCTCCAGCGCCACGTTCACGATCGTGGTGTCGAGGATCGACATGATCGCGCCGATCACCACCACCACCGCGATGCGGCGAACGTCGCGCGGGAGGGCGTCAGCCATCAGGCGCGGGCGCCCGCGGGCTCGCGGGCGTCGGCGCCGCGCGGAGCGCGCTCGCGACCGGCGGCCGGCATGCCCTCACGGCGTCGCGGCCGCGGTATGAGAGATGTGGCGATGAGGGCGACCACGGCGGCCACCGCGCTCATGGCAAAGGCCTCGGTGAAGCCCTTCTCGGCCGGGAAGCGGCCGCCGAGGATCACGTGGCCGGCGAGCATCGCCGCCGCCACCTGCGCGCCGATCGAGCCGCCGATGGAGCGCATGATCGTGTTGATCCCCGTGGCCACGCCCGTCTGGTCCTGGCGCACCGCCTCGACCACGAGGTTGGCCATCGCCGCGAACGCGAGACCGATGCCGATGCCCACCAGGAGGGCGCCGAAGGCGATCTCGGCGAGCGTCTCGTGGAAGAGCGCGAGCTCGACGTAGGCCAGCAGGGCGAAGATGCCGCCGAGGAACAGCGGCAGGCGCGAGCCGAAGCGCGAGCCCAGCCACCCCGAGAGCGGGCCGGCACCGAGCATCACCACCGCGCTGGGCAGCAGGATCAGCCCGGCCACTGTGGTGGACTTGGCGAAGCCGTACCCCGTGACCGCGGGCAGCTCCACGAGCTGGGGGATCAGCACGTACGAGCCGAACATGGCGAAGCCGATCGCGAACGCGACGAGGTTGGTGGACCACACCGCCCGCTGGGACATCAGCCCCATGTCCACCATGGGCTCGGCCACACGGCGCTCGAACCTCACGAACGCGGCGCCGAAGACGATGGCCGCGGCGAACAGGCCGAGCACTCCCGTGGAGTCCCAGCCCCAGGAGTTGCCTTGCGAGACGCCGAGGAGCAGCGAGCCCAGCGTCAGCGACAGCAGTCCCGCGCCCGCGAAGTCGATCTTCGCGTCCACGCGCACGGGCGATTCGGGCACGTAGCGCCAGGTGGCCCAAGCGGCGAAGAGGGTGACCACCACAGGGAACCAGAAGATCCACTCCACGGACAGGTGATCGACGATCACGCCCGCCAGCACCAGCCCGAGGCCACCGCCGATGCCGAAGGTCGCGGAGATGAGCCCGATCGAAGTGGCCACGCGCTCGCGCGGGAACTCGTCGCGGATGATGCCGAAGGCGAGGGGGAAGATCGCTCCCGCCGCGCCCTGGATCGCGCGTCCGAGGATGAGCACGCCGATGGACCCGCCGATGGCGCACACGAGCGAGCCCAGCGCGAATACGCCGAGCACGGCGAGCAGCACCCTCTCCTTGCCGTACATGTCGCCGAGCCGGCCGAGCAACGGCGTGGAGACGCTGGAGGTGAGCAGGAAGGCGGTGAGAAGCCAGGTCGCGGCCTCGGGCGAGGCCCCCACGTCGTGCTGGATCGCCGGCAGCGCGGGGATGATCATCGTCTGGGCCAGTGCGTACGAGATCGCGCCCAGGACGAGGATGCCCAGAGTGCGGTTCGGATGCGCGCGTGCGACGTCGGGTGTCGGGGAGGGGCTCACGGATGCAGGTCGTCGATCGCGGCGGCGAGCGAGTGGAGCAGCCGCGCCGCTGACTCGCGCTCGCTCGGGGACAGCCGGAGGAAGACCTCCTCGCGTGCCTGTGCGATGCGCCGGCGCTTGGCCGCCACGAGCCTCTGGCCCTCCGCGGTGAGGGTGATCTCCACACGCCGGCGGTCCCCGCCCTCCGGGCGGATTCGCTCGGCCAGACCACGCTCCACGAGGCCGTCCAGCATGCGCGACGCCGTGGGCGCGGCCACGTCGGCCGCCTCGGCCAGGGCGCAGAGGGCCAGCGGCCCGCCGCTCGTGACCAGGGGCTCGAGCAGATGCAGTTGGGACGCGCTCAGCTCGGGGGTGAGGGGGGCCTTGTTGAACCTCCCGCGCGCGGTGCGGAGCGCACGCAGGAAATCATCGAGGCCGGCGCTGAATCCATCCACGTCGCCGCGAGTGCTCTTCTCGGAGATCGACACTCATTAGCAGGCTAACAGATAGCGGGCTACACATCTTCCCGCACATCTGGGGACAGACGCTTGGAGTGACGCCCCGCCGTTGGGGCGGTCGCGTCTGGGAAGTCCACGCGACCAACCCTCACTCCGAACCGCTCGCCAAGCATGTCGAGAGTCTCGCGATAGCGGGAGGAATCCGAGCGTCGCGTGGCGAGCAATGCCATCGCTCCAGCCATCTGCCGGACTCTCGGGTACCAGCGGTCGAAGTCGAGGCCGCAATTCATCATGACCCTGGGCGGCAATGTGCGGGCGATGCGGCCGAGGTTGTACATCGACAGAGTGATCGAGGCCCAGATGATCGCGGACCGCGACTTCGTCCCGAGATCCTCGACGTCGAGTTCATACAGTCGCGCCGCGGCGAGCTTGCCCCGGAACATGAGATGTGTCAGGTAATACCCCGCGAACGAGGTGAAGGGCCCCGTCACGCTCGAACGCAACTGGATCGACAGCACGTTGCCCGTGCCGGAGACGAAGGGCTCGTACGCGTGCCGCGGCTGGGCCAGATACCCGGTGCAGTTCACCACCAAGCTGTCGGCCGGGATCGCCCGCGATCGGCCGTCGCGGAAGACGAGCGCGGCCCCGTCGACCGTGTCGACCACGTCATCGAGGTGCCCGGGCTCGATCAGGTGCAACCCCCCACGCACGTTCGCACACTCGGCATCAGACAGGTAGCCACTGAAGAAGTTGGCCGGCTCGTCTGAGGGGCTGATGCCGTAGGCATCGAGGAACCAGGCGGCTACCGCTTGCTCGTTGGTGCCATCAAAGCGGAGGGCGACCTCGCGGAGCATCGCGTTTATCCGGGTGCCGCCGTACCAGCGTCTCGGGCCGGTTGGGAAGAAGGTCTCGCGACGGCTGAACATCGTCCCCGAGCCGGCCACCATGCTGAGTTCGCGCCCGGGGCACTCCCGCCGCACCATCAGTGCGACGTCCATGCCGGTCTTGCCACTGCCCGCGATCCAGATCGGGCCGCTGGCTTCGGGGTGGTTCGCAAGCACGACCGGCAATTCCTCGGGGGTGGTCGAACGAACGGCGGCGCTCGAGATCGGCAGCGGCGAGCTGGGCAGCACGTGGTTGCCGTACGCCTTGATCAAACGTTTCGTCCTCAGCGTCTCGCTCCGCCCATCCGGCCCCCGCAGGGTCACCGCCACGACGCCATCCGCCTCGTCATGCTCGACGTACTCCCAGCCGAAACGCTCGTCGAGGTCCACCTTCGCGCGCGCGACCTCGGCGCAGTGGCGGAGGTGTTTGAGCACCTCGTCGCGGCTCGCCAGGTGGCTCCGGCGCTCGTCCAGCTGCCAAGCAATGTTGCCGGCGGTGAAGATCGGGTACGGCTGGTGCAGCCGGACGAAGTCGTAGGTGTCCACCCACATCCCGCCTACACCGGGGCGACTGTCGACCAGGACGACCCGGTCATGCGCCGAGAGATAGCCGCTCGCCACCGCCAGCGCATTGAGGCCGGCGATCCCCGCGCCGACGATGACCAACTCCTCGGGAGCTTCTTCCAACCGCGCCGCTAGGTTCGCCTTTGGTCGCATCGGGCCAGCTGCGGTTTGACCGTAACATAAGAAATAGAAGTAGCTCAATAAGATTTAGAATGTGACCCGATGACCGAGCGCTCATACGACCAGTACTGCGGCCTTGCCGGCGCGCTCGATCTACTCGGCGAGCGCTGGACCCTGTTGATCGTCCGCGAGCTCATGTCCGGACCGAAGCGCTATACCGACCTGGCGGACCACCTTCCTGGGATCGGCACCAGCCTGCTGGCCCGGCGGCTGACGAAGCTCGAACGCGGCGGGGTGATCGAACGACGCCTGCTCCCTCCGCCGGCGGCGTCAACGGTCTACGAACTCGCGCCCGCCGGCCACGAACTGGGTGTCGCCCTGGGTCCAGTGATTGCGTGGGGCCTTCGCCACACCGTGCCGGAGAGCCCGGGCAGCCGCCTGGTGTCGGCGACCTGGTCCGCATTGCCCTTCACCCACCCTGCCGACCCTGGGATGCTCGCGGGCATCGAGGCGACCTACGAGCTCCGCGTGGGGGATTCCTCCGCGCTGGTTCGCGTGCACGACGGCCACTCGGAGGTGCTCCCCGAGGGATCAGCCACACCGGACGCCGTGATCTCGATGGACGCAGCGACGATGGCTGCCCTCGGCGCGGGCCGTCGAACGATCAGCGAGGCTGTAGCGGACGGGGCGATCACCATCGAAGGTGACCTCAACGCGGCCGCCGAGCTCACCGCCGCCTTCGAGGGCGGGGCGGTGCCCGACCCAGGCTAAGACCAGCACGATGGGCTTGTGCTCACGCACCCGGCTTCGGCCTACTCAACCCCCGCGCTAACTGAGCCGTCCACACAGGTTGTGAACGCTTGAGAAGGCATCCGTCCTGGACACCCATGCCGTCGCCCAGGAGGAAGATCACGTTCTTTGGCCGCTGGTCGCTCAGCCCCGCGCGGATCGCCGTTTCGCGACCCTCCTGGTCGTTGTGCCCCACCGCCACCGCGGTGGCGGCCGCCACGAGCGTCAGCGCGCCGAGGGCGGCGAGTCCGCCGGACAGGCGCTTACCAGCCAACATGGAACCTCCAGAGGGTCGGATTCATGGCCGGGAAGGCTGGTCGACCTCCTCCACCAAATGTCACGGTCTCGTGTTCGGATCGTGAAACTCGTGCCGGTGTGACGGTGGCGCCACGAGAGGGCGAACAACCGGGCCACGGCCAGCGCGGAAAGGACGCGGAAGAGCGCCGGCTCGGCAAGGACGGCGCCGGCTGGCGCGGCGAGGCAGACTGTCTTCGCGAGCATGAACCGGCATCAACGCACGCCGGGCAGTGCCTCATGTGAAGGGGTTGAGACGCGGGCCCGGCTAGGGGATGTCGCCCGGATGCGCGGCCTGCCAGTACGCCCCCAGGCGCCTGGTGAACTGCCTGGGCTTCTCGGCGTAGAGGCGTTCGCCGGAGGGCAGGGCCTCGTCGAGCAGCTCGCCCTGCCGGCGCTCGGCCAGCTCGACCAGGAGCTCCAGGTCCGGGTCCTCGGGCGTCTGGGCACGCGCTTCATCGATCAGCACGCTGAGGTCATGGTGGTCGCCGAGAAGCTCGGACAGCTGGTGCGCCTCGTTGGCCGCGCCGTTCATGGCCGCCGGCCAGATCTCGCGGAGCAGCCGGAGGTAGTACCAGAGGTCCTTGACCCGCTTGCGCCAATCGTGAACCGCCTCCGCGGAAGGGTCGGTGCGCACCGCCCGGAGAGCGTCCCGCCCGCGCCGGTACGAGCGCTCGAGTCCGGGGCGCAGGAGCCGGAAGCCGTCGTTCGAGAGCTCCCAGGCGTCCACCTCCACGCCCCCCTCTTCGATGGCCTGCGCCGCCTTCTCGAGACTCCCTCCCGCCTCGGGGTCGCCCACGTCGCCGACGAGCCGGTCGCGCTCCTCCTCGAGCCTGCGCTCGAGCTCATTCGCCTCCGGCACGTCATCGGGGTAGTCCTCGCGCAGCGCGGCGAGGGTCGCAAGCTTCACCTCGGCGTCACGGGCGCCCGAGAGCAGCCGGGCGGCGTATCGGTAGCGCCTGTTCTCGGCCCGGTACCGCTCGGGTCCCAGCTCGTCGCGAACCAGCCTGAGCAGCGAGCGCAGCTTCTTCATGTCCTTGCGGGTGTCGTGCACGGCCTCGGCGACGTCGGTTCCCACGTCGTCTCGCAGGTGCTCGACGGCACTGTCGATACGCCCCCGGGCCACGCGGCGAATGCCATCCCCGGGCTGTTCGTGGTCGTGCAGTTGGTAGCTGCGGTCGGCCGCGGAGTCGGTGTTCATTCCTCGCGCCCACCGGCGGGCCTGCCCTTGACCGCGAGCCGCTGGTTCGCGAAGCGCTCGTCTCCGGTCACCTCGCGCCCGAGCCAGGCGGGCGGGTCGAATCGCTCGCTCTCCTCATCAGAGTCGAACTCGATCTCGGCCACCACCAGCCCGTCGAGCGCGCCCCGGTACACGTCCAGCTCGACCCCTTTGCCCCCGCCGCCCAGGCGGAAGCGCTCCTTTTCAACCCGCCGGCCCTCGGTCAGCGGCCACAGCGCCTCGAAGCTGGCCTCGGGGATGTCCATCTCCTCCTCGAGGCGGCGCTCTCCGCTCCCTTTCTTCACCGTGAGCACCGTCCGCTCCCCGATGCGGCGGATGCGCACCTCCACCCCGTCGTCGGTGATCGCGAGGTACCCCTGGTCGATCCGATCGGACGGCGCACCGGCGGCCTCCGCGGGGATCTCGGGAAGCACGAACTTCCGCTCGATCTCCACACCGGACCCCGGCCTCAACTCTGCGTCCTGGCCCATGGTCCGCAAGATTGTCACGCCGGTGGCGCTGGGTGGATACTCGGGCGGGCGATCTCACGAGAGGCGCGGCCGGCGAACCGCGGCTAGTCTCGAACGGTGATCCGCCGACCGGCAATCCTCCTCGCCACGGCCGTGTGCTTCGCGGCGCTCGCCGCTCCGGCCTCCGCGAAGTGGTACGGCAGCACCATGCGCACGGCGCCCAACGCCCGGTACGGCTGCGAGTCCGCGCTCGTGCTCGGGCCCATCGGCGGCGTGGTGCTCGCTCCGAGCAACCAGACCTCGTGCACCTACCGGCACGGGGGCTACCTCTTCAGGAACCGGCCCACGTTCATCGTCCCGTCCACCGGCAGGGTCACGCGCATCCGCGTCAAGTCGGGCCCACACCCGGCCAAGCTCCGCCTCACCGTCCTCACGGGCTCGAGCCGCGTGAACCCCTTCACCGGTCGCGACGTGCCGGGCACCTACACATGCTGCACCGCGCGGTTCGTGGGCAAGCCCTTCCGCCCCCGGGCCAACCGGACGACCACGAAGAAGGTGAACGTCCGGGTCTACGACGTCCGCAGCAAGAAGCTCCACATCCGCATCCACTCCTCAGACGGCCTTGCGCTCAGCGCCGTGACCCCGGGCACGCTGCCGCTGCACGTCCTGGACACCGTGGGCCAGTTGAACTCCGGGACGCCGCTCGCCGTCTCGTACTTCCCGTTCACCCGGAAGGGCGATCCGCGTGTGGACGGATACTCCATGGCCGGGATCGACCTGCTGTTCCAGTGGGACTTCCACCGCAGGCGGTAGCGAAACCCCGGCGCTAGGGTCCAGGCATGGCCCCAGCCACCCAGAACGACCCTGCCACGTCGGTCCGGCGCCTCCCTCCCGAGGACTTCGAGCTCAAGGAGACGATGCTCCACGGCCACCATGTGGCCTATCGCTCCGCGGGGAGCGGCCCGGCCATCGTGCTCGTGCACGGCATCACCTCGAACTCCGCCACCTGGGAGCGGGTGATGCCCTACCTGGCCACCCGCTTCACGGTGATCGCACCCGACCTGATCGGGCACGGCGAGTCCGCCAAGCCGCGCGGCGACTACTCGCTCGGCGCCTACGCCAGCGGCGTTCGCGACCTGATGGTCACTCTCGGGCACGAGAGCGCGACATTCGTCGGGCACTCGCTCGGGGGCGGGATCGTGATGCAGCTCGCCTACCAGTTCCCCGAGCGCTGCGAGCGCCTCGTTCTCGTGGACAGCGGCGGGCTGGGCCGCGAGGTGAGCATCCTGCTCCGGGCCGCGACCCTGCCCTTCTCGGAGGTGGTGCTGCCCATCCTGGCCAGCACGCGCCTGCTCGACGCGGGCCGTGCCGTGAGTCGCGTGGTCGGGCGCATCGGGCTCCACGCGGGCACCGACATGGCGGAGCTGGGCCGCGGCCATGCGTCGCTGGCGGATCCCGAGGCCAGGTCGGCGTTCATACACACCCTTCGCACGATCGTGGATCCGCGCGGCCAGCGCGTGAACGCGAGCGACCGGCTCTACCTCGCCGAGAACATCCCGTTCCTGCTGGTCTGGGGCGAGCGCGACCCGATCATCCCGGTGGAACACGGCCTCGCCGCGCACGAGCTGGTGCCCTCCAGCCGGCTCGAGGTCTTCGAGGACGCCGGCCACTTCCCGCACGTGGACGACCCGCAGCGCTTCCTCGACGTCCTGCTCGACTTCATCGACTCGACCGTGCCCGCGGACACCGATCCGGAGAGCTGGAAGGGCATGCTCAAATCGGGTCGAAAATAGGGGCTGCGGTGCTCCGCCCGATCACCGATCGGGCTCCGCTCCTCGAAATGAGGGCTGCGGTGCTCCGCCCGATCACCGATCGGGCTCCGCTCCTCGCTGTGCCGCGGTAACCAGGTTCGGGGCTGGCGTGCGGGGGGCGTCCCAGCGGTCCTTGCCCGCCCCCTTGGCGCGGCGCAGTTGGCGGTCGGCGGCCTCGAGCAGCCCGTCCACGTTCTCGTCGTCCCCGCCGGCCAGCGCGTAGCCCACGCTCGCCGTGAGCCGGTAGCCCGGCGGGGAGAGGCCGGGGCTCGCGTTCCGCATCCGCTCGACGATGCGCTGTGAGAGTGCGTCCAGCCGCGCCTCCGACGCTCCGGGCACGAGCAATGCGAACTCGTCGCCCCCCAGGCGCGCGAGGAGGTCGTCGTGGCGAACGACGGTGCGGAGAACCTCGGCGGCGGAGCGGAGCACGATGTCGCCGCCGGTGTGCCCGTAGAGGGTGTTGGCGAGTTTGAGGTCGTCGAGGTCGATCATCACCAGCCCGAGCGGCCACCACTCGGGCGGGCGCGATGCGCTGTCACGGAGAGCGTCGATGAGCGCTCGCCGGTTGGCCAAGCCGGTCAGGGAATCGTGGAGCGCCTGCTCGAGCGCCTGGTTGCGCCACGTGACGAGCTGTCGCTTGGCCAGCACCACCGACAGCCCCACACCGGCATAGATCGGCGCGGTGAGGAAGTACTTCGCGATGAACGTCGGCTCGAGTGCCTGGGGGTCGTAGAGCATCGGTGTGGCGGGAACCAGGACGCCAACGCCCAGGAACAGGAACGCCGCCCGGGTGGGCAGGTAGTAGCCGAAGAGGACGCTGGCCAGGAAGAGGTAGAGCACCGTCGGCGAGTCGGCGCCCCCGTTCAGCGCCATCACGATCGGGATGACCACCAGCGACAGGCCGGCAGCCACGTAGATCCACGCCGGCCGCATGCGCGTCCAGGGCGCGAACAGACAGGCCACGCCGACCACGGTGCTCAGCGTGGCGCTGACCAGCCCGAGGCGCCAGTGCTCCATCTCGGCGCCCGGGACGAGGTACCAGAGGGCGCCGAAGATCCCCCCGATCGTCCACAGCAACCCGATCATCCTGCCCGCCGCGCGGCGCTCCACGGGATCGTGCAGCCCGTCGGCGCCGGGTTTGGGCATGGAACGGGCCTGCGACGTGATCGTCACACGACCGTTATCGAGGCGGCCCCGGGATTCCTTGAGGAGCCGCCTCGCTGAGGCTCAAGCGAGGAGCGGAGCCCGACCGGTGGTCGGGCGGAGCACCGCAGCCCCTAATTCTTCTTCTTCTTGCCGTCGGACACGACGCGGAACGAGCCGCGCATGAACGGGTGGATGCGGCAGAAGTACGTGTAGGTCCCGGCCTTCAGGCTCTTCGGGGTCTGCCACGTGTTCCGGTTGGCCGCCGGGGTGAACCCGCGCGGGCCGTAGCCGAGCTCGCCGGAGTCGAACTGCCTCTTGGCGTTGGCCAGCGGGTAGGCAATGCCGGTGGTTCCGGTACAGGGGGCCTTGCACGAGGTGATCGTGTGGTAGGCCGACTGCTGCGCTCCCATGGTGGGCAGGGCGTCGAGGTTCGTGAACGTGATCGACTGTCCCGCGCGCACGACCGGCGGCCGTCCGGCCTTGCCGGACGAGTTGAAGTCACCGCGCTCGTACAGGAAGCCCTTGATGTCCAGGTTCGAGCTGAAGGCCCCGCTCGGCATCTTCCGGGCGTCCTCCAACCTGGGCTGCGGGGCTCCGCCGTGGTGGCGGTTCTCGCGCAGGTGCCCGTGCGTCAGGAGCCCGGGCCCGGCGACCTTGGTCTTGAACGGGTCCTTGGCCTCAGGACGCGTGCCGTCGGCGTAGAACACGACCATGATGCCCATCGACTCGTACCACGAGGCCTTGCGGGTGTCGTAGGTGGCCGACACGTTCAGCTTGTCGCCGGGCTTCACAGCCACGCGCCAGTTGGGCTTGGTGGCCGTCATCGACACGTCCCACGAAACCGCTCCGGCCGGCTCGAAGTACTTCGCGACCGACCTGAACAGCTCCCTGCGCTTGCCGTTCCGGGTGATCTTCAGGTCCGTGTAGAGCCCACCGGGGTGCAGGTGGCCCGCGGTGTCGAGGAGCGTCATGTCCTTCGTGACGGTGTACTGGTGGAGCGGTCCGATGGCGGCCTTCTGGGCGGCGCCCTTGGCCTGGTCCGGGAACGTGAACTTCCCGTGCTTGCCCTGGCCCCTGAGCGCGTCGAACACCGGGTAGGCGCGCAGCCCGGCCACGTCCATCCAGAGCGGGTGCGCCGGAGTCAGCGTCTTGGCCGCGGCGGTGCTGTCCGGCACGAAGTCGATGTCGTAGGTGATCGAGACGCGCGTGGGCTCCGGCGTGAGGTTGTGGATCATGTAGTTCATGATCCAGCTGTCGCTCGGGTTGTAGTGGTAGCCGTATCCCCGCGGAAGCTGGAAGGACGTCTTCTCCTCGCCGGCGGCGAAGGTGGGATAGCCGTTGTTGAGCCAGACCCCGTGGTGGAGGTGGATCACGTCGACTCGGGGCACCTTGTGCGTGCCCGAGTACACGAGGTTCGGCGAGAAGTGTGTGATGTAGCCCGGGACCTTCGGCTTGTTGCGATTGATCCTGGCGTCGATGTTGTTCTGGCCCGGGGTGATGTCGATCGGGCCGTATTCGTAGTGGAGGTGCTGGGTACCGGGATACTCCACGTGCTTGACGAGCTTGGTCGACGACACGTGAGCACCGGGCAGCGCCATGGCCGATGCGGGTGCGGCGGCGGCGCAGGCGGTGACGGCGAGGCCCGTGAGGACCTTGGCAAGGCGGGGCATTCAGACCTCCGTGCCCACCTAGGATGGGCGAGTTGACCGGACGTTCAACAGCAACTGATGCTAGGGAGCCGCGCGCCTTTAATCAAGAGGGTAGTTTCGTCACGTGAGCCGGCGCCTCTCGGGTGACGACCGCCGCGAGCACCTCCTGAGCGTTGGGGTGGACCTGCTCGGCCGGCACGGGATCGACCATGTCTCGATCGAGCGCATCGCGTCCGCCGCCGGTGTGTCGAAGGGTCTCCTCTACCACTACTTCCCCACCAAGGACGAGTTCCTCCTGGCCGTGCTGGCGCGTTCGCAGGGCGAGGTGGACGAGCACTTCCAGCGCGACCCCGAGCTCACCCCCCTCCAGCAGTTCGACAGCAACCTCGAGGGCTTCCTCCGGTTCGTGGACGAGCGCGCGGCGGGCTACCTTGACGTGGCCACCGCACGCGGCCGCGAGCCGCGGGTGCAGCGGCTGGTGGCCTCCCGCCGGCGGCAGCGCATCGACGAGCTCGTGGCACTGGCCGCCGCTCTCGAGGAACGCCCTCGGGAGCAGGTGCGCACCCCGGTGCTGGAGGCGGCGCTGGACGGCTGGCTCGGCTACTCGGAGGGGGTGATCCTGCGCTGGCTGCGCGAGCGGAGGGTCACTCGTGAGCAGGTCCACGCACTGCTCAGGCAGGCGCTGCTCGAGGCCTTCGCCGCAAGCGCCGAGCTGGCCACGGACACGAACGGCGCGGTCCCGCCGTAGGGCGCTGCACCCCGCCGCGATACTGGGCCCTCACGAACCCGGGAGAACCGACGTGGCGGACAAGCCGATGGACGTGTACCTGAACGACCACCTCGCGGGGTCGATGCTGGGAAGCGATCTCGCCGAGCAGATCCAGAAGCAGAGCGAGGGCTCCCCTCTCGCCGAGATCATGTCGTCGATATCGGCCCAGATCGACGAGGACCGCCAGACGCTCGTCGACCTGATGGAGCGGATGGGCACCTCGAAGAACCCCGTCAAGCAGGCCACCACCTGGCTGGCCGAGAAGGCGAGCCGCGCGAAGTTCACCGGCATCACATCCGGAGAGGACGAGCTCGGCACCTTCATGGCGCTCGAGGCCCTCACCCTCGGGGTGGAGGGCAAGGCGTCCCTCTGGCGGGCGCTGATCGCGGTGGCGGAGAGGTACCCGGCGCTGGGGTCGGTGGATCTGACGGGGCTGCTGGAGCGCGCGGAGGCACAGCACGCGGCGCTGGAAGACGAGAGGGTCGCGGCGGCAACGCTGGCCCTACGGGGGAGTAGCTGAGGGGGTTCGCGTTCAACGCCCGCCCGGACCTCTCGCGGCTTCGCCGCTCGTTCGCTCGCCGCAGTCGGGCTCGCTCTGACACGGTCCGGTCCGGCGTCGACCGCGAACCCCACAGCAGCGTCCGTCCCTCACTGCTTGTTTTAAAAAGGGCGTTAGCCGGGCTGGTCGACCGCAGCTGTTGTGGGGCCGGCGGTCGCCCTTCACGAGGACCGTGTCAGGTCCGCGGGAAGCGGCGAACGACGGACCACCCAACACCGTCAGAGCTTTGAGAAAGCCTCCAGCGCAGCAACCATCCCCGCCGCCAGGATGGCCAGCACCCCTATCGGCAGCACCCATCGAAGTATCCCGCCCGGGCCACTCCGGGCCGGTGCCACATCGGCCTCGGCCGCATCCGGCTGCCTGTCCCCAGGGCCGGCCTCCCGCAGGGCCTGGGGCAGGGCGTCGCCGGTGGCGATGACCGACTCGGCGCTCGCCCGGCGCTTGCCGCCGGCGGCCGCCAGGGCGGCCTCCCCGAGGTCGCCCGCGGACGGGTAGCGCTCGGCCGGGTCCTTGGCCATCGCCCGCCGCACCACGGCGTCGAGCTCCGGAGGCAGGTCGGGGCGCCTCTCAAGGACCGACGGCGGCGGGGCGTCGACGTGGGCCATCATCGCGCCGCCTCCCGTCAGCGAGGCGAAGGGCGCCTCCCCGGTCAGCGACTCGAACAGCAGGCAGCCGAGCGCGTAGACGTCGGTGAGCGCGTCCACGCGGTCGTCGATGATCTGCTCGGGCGCCACATACTCGGCCCGCGCGACGATGGACCCCTGCCGCGTGAGCCCGCCGAGGTCGCTGGCGTTCTTGGCCAGTCCGAAGTCGCTGAGGTACACGTGGTCAGCCCGCGCCAGCAGCACGTTGGCCGGCTTCACGTCCCGGTGCACGAGGCCGCGGGCATGGGCAGCGTCGAGGGCGGCGCCGACCTGACGGATGATGCGGGCCGCGCGCCTGGGAGCCACGGGCCCCTCCGCGGCGATCAGGGCGCGGAGGTCGGTGCCCTCCACCAGCCTCATCTCGATGAAGAGCACCCCGTCCTCGTCGCCCGCCTCGAGGACCGGGATGACGTTGGGGTGATCGATCGCGGCGGCCAGCCTCGACTCGCGCCTGAAGCGCTCACGGAAACGCTCCTCCTCGGAATGCTCGGGCCGGATCAGCTTCAGGGCCACCGGACGCTGCAGGGCGAGCTCCTCGGCGCGGTAGACGACCCCCATGTCTCCGTGGCCGATCACCTCCTCCACCCGGCATCCGGCGAAGACCGTTCCCGGAGGTAGCTGGACGCCCACCACGCTCGCCTGAGCCGGGGCCGCCGGTCGTGGCGCCGGGGGCGGGCCGGAGGCGGCGCCGGGGGCTGGGCGGACGGCGGAGCCGGTGGACGGGGCGGCGGCGGTGCCGGGGGGCCGGACCGGTGGGCGGGGCGGGGGGGCGGCGCGCGGAGCAGCCGGCGGCGGCGGGGCGGCTGCTCGGGGCGGCGGTGCCGGGCGCCCGGCCTCGGCCAGCTCCATGGTGCTCTCGCCCACGCGTATCGAGTCACCCTGCTCCAGCGTCCTCGGCTCGCTCACCCGCTCGCCGTTCACAAAGGTCCCGTTGGCCGACCCGAGGTCCTCGATCGTGAGCCGTCCCTCGGCGTCGCGGGCCAACCGCGCATGGCGGCGGGAGAGCTCGGGGTCGTCGGCCAGCCTCCCCTCCCCGCTCACCGCGCGCCCGATCACGAGCTCGTCCTCCAGCGCGAGCCGGCGCCCGGCCGCCGGGCCGGCCGTCACCACGAGCTCCTCCGCAACCGCGTCGGGCTCCGCGGCCAGCGCCGCGGGAATGTCCGCTCCGAGCTGGGTCGGCTCCGGCACCCGGCCCGATGCATCGGTGACCTGGAGGACGGTCTGGCCCATCCTCACGGAGTCGCCCAGGTCCAGCGTCCGCGGCGCATCGATGCGCTCGCCGTTCACGAACGTGCCGTTCGCCGATCCAAGGTCCTCGATCGTCAGCGCCCCGCCCGCCCCGCGAGAGACGCGGGCGTGAGTACGCGAGATCTCGGGATCGTCCCCGAGCCTTCCCTCCTCGTCCGGCGCCGCGCGGCCCACGAGCAGGTCGCGCTCCACCTCCAGGCTTCCGCCGCGCGCGTTGCCCTCGGTGACCCGCAGCTGCTCGCCTGCCATCGTCTCGAACCCTACGCCACGCCTAAACTCCATGGCGTGCGAGCGTGTCCAAGCTGCGGCGAGGAGGCGTCCGAACGGGCGCGGTTCTGCCCGGCGTGCGGAATGGCGCTCGCCCCCGCGACGTCGGCGCCCCAGGGCCTCCGGAAGGTCGTGACGGTCGTGTTCTGCGATCTCGCCGGCTCCACGAGCCTGGGCGAGACACTCGACTCCGAGGCCCTGCGGCAGGTGCTCACCCGCTACTTCCAGGCGATGAGCGATGCGCTCGTGCGCCACGGGGGCACGGTCGAGAAGTTCATCGGTGACGCCGTCATGGCGGTGTTCGGCATCCCCACCGTGCGCGAGGACGACGCCCTCCGCGCGGTGCGGGCAGCGATCGACATGCGCATCGCGCTCGGGGAGGTGAACGAGGAGCTCGAATCGCGCTGGGGCGTCCGGCTGCGCGCCCGGACCGGGGTGAACACCGGCGAGGTGATCGCCGGGGACTCGTCGCGCGGCCAGGCGTTTGCGACCGGGGACGCGGTGAACGTGGCCGCCCGGTTCGAGACGGCCGCGGGAATCGGGGAGATCCTCATCGGGGAGCACACGCTCGCGCTGGTCCGCGACGCGGTGCGGGTCGAGCCCGTGCCGCCGTTGGATCTCAAGGGCAAGAGCGAGCCGGTGCCCGCCTTCAGGCTCATCGACCTGGTCGGGGATGCCGCCGGGATGGAGCCGAGGCTGGATTCGCCGCTGGTCGGGCGTGAGGACGAGCTGGCCCAGCTCCGGGACGCATTCGAGCACAGCGTGTCCGAGCGCTCATGCCGGCTCGTGATCGTGATGGGTCCCGCCGGGATCGGCAAGTCGCGCCTGGCCGGTGACTTCGCGGAAGAGCTGCGCGGGGCGGCGACCGTGGTCTCGGGCCGCTGTCTCTCATACGGGGAGGGCCTCACGTTCTGGCCGCTGCGCGAGATCGTGCCTGAGCTCGTGGGCACCCCGGACGAGGCGAGCGCCGAGGAGACACAGGCCGCGATCGCGCGGCTGCTCCCGGCGAACGCGGACACCGCGACGATCGTCGAGCGCATCGGTGGGGCGCTCGGACTCTCGGATGCCGCGGCCTCCCCGGCGGAGACGTTCTGGGCGGTCCGCAAGCTCTTCGAGGCGGCCGCCCGCACTCGGCCGCTCGTGATCGTGTTCGAGGACATCCACTGGGGTGAGCCCACATTCCTCGAGCTGATCGAGCACCTGGCGGGCAGGATCGAGGGGGTTCCGGTCCTGATCGTCGCCGCCGCCCGAACCGACCTGCTCGACTCGAGGCCCGACTTCGCGGCCGGGGCGCCCGGCGCCGTGCGCATGGACCTCCAGCCTCTGAGCGGCGCCGAGAGCCGGACTCTGATCGGCCACCTGGTGGGAGACGCGGGCGTGGCGGGCGATCTCCCCGACCGGGTGTTCACGGGGGCCGACGGGAACCCGCTGTTCGTGGAAGAGCTGGTGCGAATGCTCGTGGACGAGCACCATCTGGAGAAGGACGACAGGGGCGTCCCGGTGGTCCGGGAGGCGGACTCCGTCTCGGTCCCCCCCACCCTCCATGCCCTGCTTGCCGCCCGGCTCGACCGCCTCGCACCGGAGGAGCGCGCCGCGGTGGAGGCCGCCGCCGTGGTGGGAAGATCGTTCGGGGGCGCGGCCGTGCTCGAGCTGAGCCGGAGCGACGACCGGCCGGAGCTCGAGCGCCTCCTGCGCGAGCTCGAGCGCAAGCAGGTGATCGAGCCCGACGGCGGGCACTTCGCGGGCGAGGACACCTTCAGCTTCACCCACATCCTCCTGCGCGACGTGGCCTACCACGGGATCCTCAAGGAGGTCCGCGCGGATTACCACGGGCGCTTCGCGGACTGGCTGGAGTCGGAGACGGGAGAGCGGGCGAGCGAGTACGAGGAGATCCTCGGGTACCACCTGGAGCGTGCGTACCGCTACCTCGCCGAGCTCGGACCGGTCGACGATCGCGGCCGGGACCTGGCGGGCCGGGCCTCCTCTCGGCTCGGATCGTCCGGGCGGCGCGCCCTCGCCCGCGGGGACATCCCACCCGCGGTGAACCTCCTGGAGCGGGCGGTGTCACTCCTCGCCGAGGACGATCCGGCCCGGCGGGACCTCACGCTGAAGCTCGGGATCGCTCTGGCCGAGACCGGCCAGATGAGCCGCGCCGGCGCACTGCTCCACGACCGGATCGAGGCCGAGCAGCGCGGCCGCAGCTTCGTGGTGTTCCACGACGGCACCGGCAAGCGGCACGTGGTGGACCTCGGCGAGGACGACCCCACGATCACCATCGGCAGGCGAATCGAGAACCGCGTGTCGCTGTCCTGGGACAACGAGGTATCCCGCAGCCACGCGGAGCTGCGCCGCCTCCCCGAGGGCTGGACGCTCGTGGACGACGGGTCCCGCAACGGCTCGTATTGCAACGGCGAGCGGATAGTTGGGCAGCGGCCGCTTCGGGACGGCGACGTGCTCCGTTTCGGGGACACGGTGGTCCTGTTCCGCGCCCCCGGTGCGGACCCCGAGCGGACGGCCCAGGCCGCCGAGCCCGAGCAGGTCACGTCCTTCGGAGAGACCCCCACGGTCCCGCAGGAGCGGTTCGAGGTGGACCCCGAATAGGGTGCGGGTCGATAATGCGGGCGTGTCCGCCAACCCTCCCGCCGGGGAGCAAGCGATGTCGGAGTTGAAGGCCCGCGTCGAGGCCGAGCGCTCCGGGCAGCCGTTTCTGCTCTTCACGGACGGCGAGGGCCGGCAGCAGCTCTTCTCGTTCGCGCCAGGGCTGACCGAGGCCTCGATCGGCCGCGAGCGCTCCGCCGACATCGTGCTCGGCTGGGACCCTGAGGTGTCGCGCCTCCACGCCCGGCTCGAGCGATCGGACGAGGACTGGACGATCGTGGACGACGGCCTCTCGAGCAACGGCACGTTCGTGAACGACCGGCGAATCAGCGGCCGCATCCGCCTGACCGACGGCGACACGCTGCGCCTCGGCGCCACCACGATCACCTTCCGCTTTCCTCGGGTCGAGCGTGCGGTCGCCGCGGCGCCGGCGGGCGAGGGCACGATCGATGTGGACCTCTCCACCACCCAGCGCCGGGTGCTCGCGGCGCTGTGCCGCCCATACCGCGAGGGGGCTGGGCCGGCGGGCGACGAGCAGATAGCCGAGCAGCTCTTCCTGCCCGTGAACTCGGTGAGAACCCACCTGATGGTGCTCTCCGCCAAGCTCGGCGTGGACCAGGCGCCACCGGACCAGCAGCGGATTCAGCTGGTCGAGAAGGCCGTGCGCGGCGGCCTGATCACGGAGCGGGACCTATAGCCACGCTCCTGCCCCCCGGTTCCGTCGTCGCCGGGTACGAGGTGGAGCGGGTCGTGGGCTCCGGCGGGATCGGGGTCCTCTATCGGGCACGGCAGATCAGGCTGGACCGGCCCGTCGCGCTCAAGCTCGTGGAGCCCGAGGTGGCGGGCGACCCGGTGGTGCGCGAACGGCTTCGCCGCGAGGCCAGGACACTGGCCGCGCTCGACCATCCGAACGTCGTGCCGCTCTACGAGGCCGGCGAGGAGGGCGGGACCGTCTTCATCGCCACGCGGTGGGTGGAGGGCACCGAGCTGGGCAACCTGGTGAGCCGCGAGGGGCCGCTGGACCCCGGACGGGCGGCGCACATCGCCGCCCAGATCGCAGCGGCGCTCGAGGTGGCCCACGAGAAGGGGCTCATTCACCGTGACGTGAAGCCCTCGAACGTGATCGTCACCCCGGAGGACCACGTCTACCTCACGGACTTCGGCCTGACGAAGCGGGCGGGGTCGGCGTCGGGGCTCACGATGGCGGCGCAGATGCTCGGCACCATCGACTACGTGGCCCCGGAGCAGATCGAGGGCAACGAGGCCGATACCCCCGGTGACGTCTACGGGCTGGCCTGCGTGCTCTTCGAGACGCTGGTCGGCACGGCGCCCTTCGCGGCGGAGACCGGCGGGATGGCCAAGATGTGGGCCCACATCAACGCCGAGCCGCCGTCGGCGCGCCAGCACCGGCCGGAGGTGTCCGTGGCACTCGACGACCTGATCAGGCGCGGACTGGCGAAGTCACCGAGCGACCGCCCCACCGCGGCGGCGTTCGGCGCGGCGGTCATGGACGCCGCCGATCAACCCGCCTAATTCGTGGCTGCGGTGCTCGCCCGGCCGACGCTCGGGCTGCGCTCCTCGCCTAGGCGCAGTTCAACGCATTGGTCGTCAGCATGATGCGGCCGAGGGCCACCCACGCCGCGCCGTAGTACGTCGGCGAGCGCTTGTCGAGCGCCTGGGCCGCCGCGAGCAGGCGATCCCGGGACTTGGTATCTCCGGCCGCGTCGGCCGCACCGGCCGCCGCCACGAGCACCACGGGATGCATCGAGCTGCCCGCCGGCTTGCCGGTGAGGTCGTGCTCGACGGGGATGTCCGCCGGCTTCTTCCCTTCGAACACGGGCCACGAGCGGGCGGCGATCCGGCGGCCGGCGGGGTCCGGATCCTCGGCCAGCCGCACGAGCGTCCGCGCGGCGTCGAAGCCGAACAGCGGCTTGGACTTGGGCTGGCCCGGCGCGCCGATCGGCACCACACGGTCACCCTCGACCTGCGCCCAGTCCGGCGGCAGCCGCGAGGAGCCCTGCAGCAACGAGTCGGTGACGGTGCGCGAGGTGGCCGAGAGGCTGCCCCAGCGGCCGTCCTTCGACGCCGCCCCCAGCGCCGCGAATGTGGCCGGCGAGAAGTAGCTCGGGTTCAGCGTGATCGGCGGCTTGCGAGCCCACGGGCCGGCGGTGAGCACGTCGGCGCCCTGGAAGGAGGCGGTCTCCTCGGCCATGATCGCCTTGCCCATCGTCAGCGCCTGCTCGCGAAGAGCGGGCCGGTCGAACCGGCACGAGCCGGCGAGCAGCGCGCGTGCCGCGTCCACGTCCGCGTCGGCCGCCGCCTGGGGGTCCACCACCTTGCCGTCGCGCCACAGGAAGGACAGGAGCCCGTCCGAGCGCTGGATGTTGTTCTTCGTCCAGTCCCAGATCGAGTCGAAGCGCTTCTCGTCACCGACGGCGGCCGCGATCAGCATGCCGTAGGACTGGCCCTCGCCGACCGTGTCGCCGCCCTGGTCGATCCGCTGGACGCGGCCGTCGGAGGTCACGTAGCGGTCCAGGAAGGCCTTGGACACGGAATCGGTGGTCGAGTCCAGCGACGACGACCCGGAGTCGGACCCGGACGACTTCTTCCCCCCGCACCCGAAGGCGGACAGCGAGAGACCTCCCAGCCCGAGCGCGAGCATGACTACGACCAGGCCACGCACAGGGCGGCTCAGGCCATCACCTCCGCCGCCTCGAAGGAGTCAGAGGCCGGGGCCTTCGGTTTCGCGAGTGCCGGCCAGCACCCGGTCATGAGAACCGATATATGGAATGCGGCAAAGGAGACGTTGTTGATCGTGGCCGCGTCCTGGTTCTTGAGCAAGCCGTAGATGCAGGCCGCGACAAGCACGCCGACGGCGGCGAGCGCGGGCCACACCGCCATCGGCTGCCGAGCCTCGGCGCCCACCTTGGGGGTGACCACGAACGAGCCCTTCTTGCGCAGCACCGTTAACCACGTGGACAGAACCTGGATCCAGAAGCTCGCTGCGGCCAGCGCGAAGGCCGCGAATGTGTACGCGCCCGCGCCGGCAAGCGCAGCCGTGCTCAGCGCCACGACGAAGTAGGGCGCGAAGTGGAGCAGGAACTCCGGGGCGTTGATCCCCGCGAGCGGCTGGCCTCCGAAGAGAAGCCGCACCACCGGGAAGCTCATGTAGATGAGCACCGTCCACCCGGAGAGGAAGTACGAGGCCGAGAGGAGGTACTGCGCCTTGATGCGCAACGGGAGCTTCGCCCGGAACGCCCGCGGAAGGCCCGAGAGACATCCCCTGGCCCAGCGCTGCTGCTGTGACACGTAGGCGGCCATGTCCTCCGGTCCGAGACCGCGCGAGAGCACGTCCGGCAGGTAGGCGGACTTCCACCCCTTCTCGTGCAGGTGGATCGAGAGCTCGAAGTCCTCGGTGAGCGAGTTCGTGGGAAAGCCACCCACGCTCTCGAACGCCTCGCGCCGGAACAGCACGTTCGTTCCGCAGCAGAACACGGCGTCGAGGCCGTCCTTGCCGCGGGCGATCGCGCCGAAGAAGAGCGCCTGCTGGGCCCACGACGCCGCGGCGATGCGATTGCCCTCCGTGTTCGCGTAGTACTGGGGCGTCTGAACGAAGGCGACGGCGGGGTCCTCCATGTGCCCGAGCGTGGCCTCGAGGAACGTCGGGTCGGCCACGTGATCCGAGTCGAAGACCGCGATGAAGGGCGCGTTGGTCAACGCCAGCGCGTTGTTGATGTTGCCCGCCTTCGCTCCGGTGTGCTCATCGCGCCGGATGTAGCCCACGCCGTGGCGGGCGGCCAGGTCGCGCATTTCGTCGTCATTGCCGTCGTCCAGCACCCAGACCCGGACCTCCGCGCCGCGGAGGCCCGCGGCCGCAGCCACCGTCAGGTCCACGATGTCCACCGGCTCCTTGTACACGGGCACGAACACGTCCACGGCCAGGCGCTCGCTCGGCGCCTTCGGCTTTCGCACCCGCTCGTTGGCGCATGTCCACCAGAAGCCAAGGGCCTGCGTGAGGTTGAAGATCTCGGCCACGATCAGGATCCCGTAGAGGATCGGGTTGCCGATCCGATCGGGGTTCAGCAGCCAGCCGAAGTACCACACGGCCAGGGGCAGGCCGAGGATCGACATGATGCGGACCCGCGTGCGAACGCTGACGCTTGCCGGCACCGGCTCCCACGTGACCTTCTTCAGCCGGACGTCCCAAGGGCGGCTGCTCATCGGAACACCCAGACCTTGGTCTGCGGCTTGTCGAAGCGCTGCACGAGCCGCCGGTGGAAGTCGAGCTGGCCCACCACCTTGTTCGTCCGGTCGAAGAAGCGCTTGTTGTCCTGGAAGGAGGCGAGCACGAACACCGGGCTGCCCGCGCGCGGCTTGGGCTCGCCGAGGCGCAGTGGCCGCTTGCGCAGCTCGGGCGCGTAGTAGTCGAGGACGTAGCGCATGTCGGGCGGCTCGAAGATCACGAGGCTCTTCGGGGTCGCCGTGTCCTGGATCTGGTGGATCGCGCCGCGGAAGTCGTAGAGGCGGGGGTTGTCGTCATTGGTCTGCTGGTCGGCCAGGCCGAGGAGGAGGGTGAGGATGATGACGCCCGTGGCCAGCAATCGGGTCTGCGGTCTTCGGATCCATCCGGTCACGAGCCTGGCCACGAGGAGGAACAGGAGCGGTACCGCCACAAGGAAGTAGCGCACCTCGAAGAGCTCCCGGTCGTAGGCCGCCACGGCGATGAGCAGGACGATCGGGGTCACCGCCGCGGCGGCGAGGATCAGGGTCTGGCGCGACCCGCCGCGGCCGAGCAGGAGCAGCGAGAGCAGCAGGAGCAGCGGCCACATCGCGGCCAGAAGCTCGGTGATGCTGTCCGGGTGGTAGCCCCAGAGCGCCCACGCCATGTTCGACACCACGGCGTAGAAGGACAGCGAGTCGTAGGTCCCGTTCGGCGATCCCAGCGCCGAGCCGGCGGAGTCGAACTGCTTGTGCGCGAACACAAGCAGGGGCACGAGCTGGAGCGCGAGCACCGCCAGCGAATACGCCCATCCCAAGGCGAGGGGTGCCACCGGCTCGCCCGCGCGCCGCCGCTGGAAGAGGACGGCCACGAAGATCACCTGCTGCACCCCGATCAGCAGCAGGCCGAAGTAGTGGGACCAGAGGAGCGCCGAGGTGGCCAGCATGTACCCGGCCCAGTTCACCCACCCGCCCGTCCGGAGCACCCGCACCTGCATCCACAGCGCGAGCAGCCCGAACAGGGCCACGAAGGCGTACATCCGCGCCTCCTGGGCGTACCAGATCAGGAGCGGTGAGGCAGCGCCGAACGAGGCGGCGACGAGGCCCGTGCGCCGGTCGTACAGCTCGCGCCCGAGCAGGTACATCGCGGGGATCACGAGCGTGCCGGCGATCAGCGACGGAAGCCGGACGGCCAGCTCGCCGTCCCCGAATGCCCGCACCGTCAGCCAGAGCACGATGTGGTGGAGAGGCGGATGCCTGTCCGTGTACTGCAGGTTCTCGAACAGGTCGTGGAAGGAGAGGTTCGCCTGGTGCACGCTGATCGCCTCGTCGAGCCAGAGGCCGCGCGGGATCAGCAGGCGCAGGGCGAGGCCGGCCGCGGTGATGCCGGCCAGGACGGCCATCGCGACCCTGAGGGTGGTGTCCGGCTCCCCCCGTTGCGGCAGCCGGCCGCGCGGGCCGAACAGCTCGGCCTCGCGAGCGCCACGGAGGCGCTGCCACAAATTACGCCCGGAGTTCGCTTGCAGCGGCTTTTGCGTTTGCACAGAGACCAAAGGCCAGGAGGTACGGCCGAAGTGGCACCCTACGAGGTCCGGGGTGGGCGCTCAAGGGGCTCCCGGGTCCTCGACGGATGGCTCTTACGTCCGCGCCTCCCCGCGGATACGCTTCGCGGGTGACGCCCGCCCCCGCCGAGTTCTCCGCGCAGCTCGGGCGGCTCGCGCTGTTTGCCGATCTGCCGGAGCCCGAGCTCGAGGCGATCGCCCAGAGCGGCGACGAGGTGTCCTTCGGGTCGGGCGAGTGGATCATCCGCCAGGGCGATCCCCAGTCCGCGGTCTACTTCATCGTCGAGGGAGAGGTGGCGGTGGTGATCGACGACGAGGACCGCCGCATCCTGCCGAAGGGCAGCTTCTTCGGGGAGGTCTCGGTTCTCCTGGACGAGCCGGCCAGCGCCTCGGTGGTGACCCGGGCGCCCGTGAGCTGCCTGGTGGTCCCCGGCTCGGAGGTCCAGGACTTCCTGGTCTCCCACCCGCAGGTGATGTTCGGGATCCTGAAGGCCGAGGCGCGTCGCCTCAGAACCGCGTCGGAGAGCCGCATCTGATGGAGGTCGAGCAGGAGACGCACGAGGTGCCGGGCGCGGCGCGCCCCGGATATCTCCCGATCGCCGAGCACGGGATCATCGGGGACCTCCACACCGCGGCGCTCGTGGGCACCGACGGCACGATCGACTGGTACTGCTGCCCGCACTTCGACTCCCCAAGCGTCTTCGCAGCGATCCTCGACCGCAAGCTGGGGGGCTACTACCGCATCGCTCCGGCCACGGAGGGATGGACGTCGAAGCAGCTCTACTTCCCGGACACGAACGTGCTCATGACCCGGTTTCTCACCCGCGGCGGCGTGGGTGAGGTGCAGGACTTCATGCCGATCCACGACGCGCCCGGGAGCGTCTACCGGCACCGTCTCATCCGGCGCGTGCTCGGGGTGCGGGGGGAGCTGACCTTCCGGGTCGAGGTGGAGCCCCGCTTCAACTACGGGCGGGATCCGCACAGCATCGTGTTCCACGAGAACGGCGTCGTCTTCCGCTCGACTGAGATCTCGCTGGCGCTCGAGACGGCCACGCCGCTGAAACCCACCGCAGACGGGGTCAGCTGCGAGATCACCCTCTCCCCGGGGGACAGCGTTACCTTCGTGCTCGAGCGGGTGCCCGAGGACTACGTGCCGCGCCCCTATTCGGAGGACGAGACGCGCGAAGCGCTCGACCGGACGCTCGAGTACTGGCGCCAGTGGCTGGCCAGGTCCCGCTACCAGGGGCGCTGGCGCGAGATGGTGCACCGCTCCGCGCTCACGCTCAAGCTGCTCACCTTCCGGCCCACGGGCGGCATCGTGGCCGCACCCACCACGAGCCTCCCCGAGCAGCTCGGCGGGGGCCGCAACTGGGACTACCGCTACACCTGGATCCGGGACGCCGCGTTCTCGCTCTACGCCCTCCTGAGGCTGGGCTTCACCGAGGAGGCCGCGGCGTTCGGCGAGTGGCTCCAGGAGCGCTTCAGCGAGCACCGGCCCGAGGGCAACGGACCGCTCCAGATCATGTACGGGATCGATGGCCGCTCGAAGCTCGAGGAGGAGGTCCTCGATCACCTGGAGGGCTACCAGGGCTCCGCGCCAGTGCGGATCGGGAACGGCGCCGCGGATCAGCTTCAGCTCGACATCTACGGGGAGCTGATCGACTCCGTCTACCACTACAGCCGCCATGGCTCGCCCATCGACCACGAGGCGTGGGTCAACCTCTCCCGCGTCATCGAATGGATCTGCGAGAACTGGGATCAGGCCGACGAGGGCATCTGGGAGGAGCGCGGAGGCCGCAAGCACTACACGTACTCGCGCCTCATGTCCTGGGTGGGCCTGGAACGCGCGGTGAAGATGGCCGTCGAGCGCGGGCTGCCGGCCGATCTGGCGAAGTGGCAGGCTTCCCGCGACCAGATCTACCACCAGATCATGGCCCGGGGCTGGCACGAGGAGCGCCAGGCGTTCGTCCAGCACTACGACACCGAGTTCCTCGACGCCTCCGTGCTTCTCATGCCGCTGATGAACTTCGTCGCCCCAACCGACAAACGCTGGCTCTCGACGCTCGACGCCATGTCACGCGAGCTCGTGAGCGACAGCCTCGTCTACCGGTACAACCTCGAGGCCTCCCCCGACGGGCTCGAGGGCGAGGAGGGCACCTTCTCCATATGCACGTTCTGGTACGTGGAGGCACTCGCGCGCTCCGGCCGGGTGGACGAGGCCCGGCTGGCGTTCGAGAAGATGCTCACCTACGCGAACCACCTCGGTCTCTACGCCGAGGAGATCGGCCTCACCGGCGAGGCGCTGGGGAACTTCCCCCAGGCCTTCACGCACCTGGCGCTGATCCGCGCCGCGTTCGTGCTCGACCAACAACTCGGATAACCGCCGCTGAGCCCTACGGTCGTATCCGGGTGACGGTGTCGCTCGCGTTGTTGCTCACCCAGAGGGACCCGGCGCCGGCGGCGATGCTCACCGGCCCCTTCCCCACCGGGATGGCCGGCCCAGCCGTCGTTCCCGTCTTCGGGTCGATGCGGCTCACCGAGTTGCCGCCCTCGTTCACCACCCAGAGGAAGCCGTCCGCCACCGCCATGTCCTTGGGGCGATCCCCCACCTCGATTGGCCGGCCCACCACCTTCCCGGATCTCGGGTCGAGCCGCGTCACCGTGTCGTCACCCACGCTCGACACCCACACGTAGCCGAGACCCTCGGTCACTCCGCGGACGTTCCTCCCCACCCCCGGGGTCTGGCCGCGGACCTCGCCCGACTCTGGATCGATGCGCGTGACGGTGCCACTCAGGCTGTTGGTGACCCAGACGTAGCGGGCGCCCGCGAATATCCCGATCGGCTTGTTCTGAACGCCGATGGGCTCGCCGTCCGGCGCCTCCGACACCCGGTCGATCCGGCTGACGCTGTCGCCGTCCCCGTTGGCCACCCACAGGAGCCGCGATCCGGGTGAGATGCCCTCGGGTCCGGCGCCCACCGGAATCGTCGTGCCGGCGCCGGGGCTCGCCCCGGCATTGAGGCGGGTCACGGTCCCGTCGTCGGTGTTGGTGACCCACACCGAGCCGTCGGCGACCACCACGCTGTCGGGATTGCGGCCCACGGGCACCGGCGCCCCGGTGGCCCTGTTGGTCCCGGCATCGATCCGCGTGAGCGCGTCTCCCCCGGAATTGGCCACCCACACGGTGTTGCCGTTCACGGTCAGCCCGTCCGGGCCGTTGCCGGCCGGGATCGTGGCCGCCGCCTTCGGAGGGGCCGCCGGCGTGTTCCCGTCGTCCCCGGAGAACACTCCGGCCGCCGCGAGGATTCCTCCCACGACGCCGAGGCCAACAAGCGCCGCGAGCGCCACCGGCAGCGCACGGCTCCGGCGGTGCTCCGGGGACGGAACATACGGGGGCGCCGCGGGGACCTGTGGAGGGGGTGGCTGCGGCGAGGGCGCTTCCGGGACGCGCCCGGGCGCCGTGGGCGCCGCCGGTCCGATCGCAAGGCTGCTCTCCGGCTGCGACGGGTCGTTGCCCGTGAGCGCAGCGCGCGCGGCGCGGCCAAGGTCGCCCGCCGATGGATAGCGACGGCCGGCGTCCTTCGCGAGCGCCCTCGTGATCACCGCGTCCAGGCCCACCGGCGTGCCGGGAACGGTCTTGGCGGCGCTGGGCGGCGGGTCGTGCAGGTGCGCGTACATCTTCGCCACCTCGCTGTCCCGGTCGTACGGTGGCCGGCCGGTGAGCGCGTGGAAGAGCAGGCATCCGAGCGCATACACATCCGCACGGGCGTCGGCCGGCTCGCCCATGATCTGCTCCGGCGGCATGTAGTCCGGGGTGCCCACGAAGTGTCCCGCCTGGGTGAGGGCGGTGGTCGACGAGGTCCGCTTGGTCAGGCCGAAATCGGTGAGAAAGGCGTGCTCCCGGCCGCGGGTTTCGGTGAGCATGACGTTCGCGGGCTTCACGTCGCGGTGCACCAGGCCCCCGGCGTGCGCCGCGTCGAGCGCGTCCCCGAGCTGCTCCACGATCGGCACGATGCGCGCCGGCTCGAGTCGTTCCTCGTTCGCGATCAGGGAGCGCAGGTCGGTGCCCTCGACCCAGCGCATGGCGATGAACAGCCGCCCCTCCGACTCCCCCGCCTCGTAGACGGGAATCACGTTGGGATGGTCTATCGACGCCGAGAGACGGGACTCACGCTCGAAGCGGGCGCGGAAGTCCCCGTCGCCCGCGAGCTCCGGCGCGATCACCTTCAGAGCAGCCGGGCGGCCCAGCATCAGCTGGGTGGCGCGGTAGACCCGGCCCATCCCGCCCTTCCCGGCCAGGCTCTCTATCCGATAGCCGGCAAAGACCGAGCCAATCGTGACCTCGGCCATGGCCGCTCAATATAGGCCCCGCGACGAGCGCGGCCCGATCGTCAGCGAGGAGCGCAGCCTGATCGGTGATCAGGCGAGCACCGCAGGGACGTTCTTAAACCGTTCCGATGCCCCGCAGATGGCAGATCAGGCTGTTGGTGCCGGGCGGGAGGCCCATCGACGCGGTGTAGACCTGCGGCCCGCCGGGGCCCTTGTTCGCGCTCTGCTGAGCGGCGCGGCCCGCCAGCAACTCGCCGCACAGCGCGGGCGCGGTGGCCTCGCCGGACAGGGCCGGGTTGAGGTCGCTGCCCCCCAGCGTGTCGTCGTAGGTCCCGTTGCCGTTGTAGTCGATGCCGTGGATCACGATCGCGGCCAGGTTCTTGCGGACGAAGCGAAGGGTCCTGGGCCGGAGCCTGATCGTGCGCTTGTACTTGATGTTGCCGGTCTGCGGGAAGCGCGGAAACTCGAGGATGCTCGCCACGCCGATGTCGCCCCGCGTGGTCAGGGCAACGCGCGGATGACCGTAGAACGATGCCCCGTCGAGGGTGCTGATCGACAGGTGCCCGTTGTGGTCGTGCGCGGCCTCCACGGTCGGGCACTCGCCCTTATCACCCGCGTGGATGTGCATCGCGTGGGGCGCGTTGTTCAGCAGCCCGTTCGTGGTGAGGCTGACCGTCGCGACGTTGCCGTTGAGCGTCAGCGTGGTCTTGCCGAGTCCGTCCACCTTGTTGGTGGGCACCGGGCTCAGGGTCGCCGGCACGCGCTCGCCCGCGGGCTTGCTGCTGCCGCCGTCGTCCGAGCTGCCGGTGAGGACCACCACGGCCCCCGCGATGGCGCATGCGGCCACCACCACGCCGGCCACCACCGGCCAGCGGCGCTTGCCGGGCTTTGACGCCGCGCCACCGGGAGGTCCGGGACTTATCGGCGCTGCCGCAGCAGCGGGCACGGGGCTCTGGGGCGGAACGCCCCCACCCGCGGCTGGTGGAGTCGCGGCCGGCGGCGGGGGCGTGGCCCCGGCGCCGTCGAAGGCGGGAGCGGCTGTGGCGTCGGGCGGTGGCGTGGCCGCGCCCGCCGCCGCGGCGCCGGCGCCTGCGGCCGCCATTCCGGGAGCGCGGGTGGGCTCCGCGATGAACAGGTCGTGTTTGCTGGCCTCCGCAGGCGAGAGGCTCGTGGCCGCGCGGGTCTCCTGAAGGCCGCCCGACGCGAGCTGGGCGTCCTGCGCCGCAATGGCACGGTCCACCGCGGCGGCCAGATCGCTGGCCCTCGGGAACCGCTCGTCGGGGTCCTTCGCGGTGGCACGCGCCACCACCTCGTCGAAGTCCTTCACGAGCTCCGGCCGGGCGAGGCTCGGCGAGGGCGGCGGATCGGTTACGTGCGCCCACAGCTTGGCCATGTCGTTGTCCTTGGGGAAGGCAACGCTGCCGGTGAGCATCTCGTAGAGCACGCAGCCCAGGGAGTAGATGTCGGCGCGGCCGTCCACCTTTCCGGCCTGGATCTGCTCCGGCGCCACGTAGTCCGGTGTGCCCACCCAGGCCCCGGGCCGCGTGAGGCTCCCCGCCGACCCCAGCCGCTTGGTCAGGCCGAAGTCCGTGAGGTACACGTGCTCGTGCTCGCCCGAGCCGCTCAGGAGGATGTTGCCCGGCTTCACGTCGCGGTGCACGAGCCCACGCTCGTGGGCGGCATCCAGCGCAGCGGCCACCGCGGTGGTGATCCTCCCGACACGGGGCAGGTCCAGCTGGCCCTGGTCCACGACCTTGCGCAGGTTGGTGCCCGGCACGAAGCGCATGGCCAGGTAGAGCACGCCCTCGAACTCGCCGCCCCGGTGGATGGGCACGATGTTCGGATGCTCCAGCGACGCCGCCAGCCTGGCCTCCACCTTGAAGCGCGCGACCGCGTCCGGGTTCTGGGTGTGCTCGGGCGCGATGATCTTCAGCGCCACGGTGCGGTCGAGGTCCGGGTCGGCGGCCTTGTAGACGACACCCATGCCGCCGCGGTCCAGCTGACCCTCGATGCGGTATCCGGCGAACAGCGAGCCTCGTTCGAGTCTCGTTACGCGATCGACGGCGTCATCCAACATTTCCCACCTCTGTCAAAGAAGGTTTCCCCCGGCCAGATCGCGCATGATACGCCCAACGGGGTCGCCGGACCGAGGTTGTCCTAGCGGCGCCGATCATAGAGCGGCTGGAGCGACTCCTGTGTGACAACCATCCCGGTTTGCGGCCGCTCGCGCAAGGGGCTGCCGGCCTCCTATCGCGCGCGCCGCTACATAGTTGTACAACGATGTAGTGGTAGACTTGCCCTGATGAAGACGCCGCACCCCCTTCCCGAGCCCCTGGTCCGCCTGATCGCGGAGCGTTTTCGCGTCCTCGGCGAGCCACTGCGCATCAGGCTGCTCGACGCGCTGCGTGACGGCGACAGGACGGTGGGTGAGCTGACCGACGTGCTCGGCTCCTCCCAGCAGAACGTGTCCAAGCACCTCGGCGTGCTCCATCAGGCAGGCCTGATCGACCGCACCAAGGAGGGCACGTTCGTCCGCTATGCCATCACCGACCCGTGGGTGTTCGAGCTCTGCGACCTGGTCTGCGGAAGCCTTCGCCAGCACGTCAGCGAACTCGACCGGCTCCTCGCAGGAGACACGAGATGAGCTTCACGGCCACCGCCCGCCGCCAGGGCAACACGCTGCGGCACGAGGTCGACGTGAACGGCCGGCACACGATCGTGACGGACGAGCCCGCCGCCCTCGGCGGGACCGACACCGGACCGGCGCCGCACGAGCTGCTCGCCGCGACGCTCGCCTCCTGCATCTCGACGATGATCGCCCTCTACGCCACTCGCAAGCAATGGGACATCGGCGAGATCAGCGTCGACGTGGAATACGACCATGAATCCGAGCCGCGCCGCTTCGACGTCACCATCAACCTCCCCGATGGCCTCGAGGCCGATCAGGTGACGCGGCTGCGACGTGTGGCGGACACCTGTCCTGTGCGCCGCGCGCTGGACACCGGCTTCATGTTCGACGAGCACATCCACACACCAGCACCGGCGCAGGGCGCGACCGCCTAGCCCGACACGGCGACGCCGAGCGACAGGGCGCCGAGGGGTTTGGGAGTGCCGTCCTCATAGAACACGTCGAGGTCCGTGATCGTGAAGCCGGCGGCGGTGAGCATGTCCGCCACCGGGCGGGTGAGGTGGCAGCCGCCGAATGCCCGCTTCTGCACCGGCTCGAGCCGGTGCTGCCAGCGGCGCACACCCTCGTCCGGAGCCAGCCCGTGCTCCACGAAGCGCAGAGTCCCGCCGGGCTTGAGCACCCGCCGCACCTCGGACAGGGCCGTGGCCACGTCCGGGATCGTGCACATCGTCCAGGTGGACAGCGCGGTGTCGTAGCTGTTGTCCGCGAAGGGCAGCGACTGGCCATCGAGACCGGACCTCTCCACCGGGACGCTCGTGGCCCTCAGGCGCTTCTCGGCCAGCTTCCAGCCCACGTCCGCCGGCTCGACGGCGGCCACCCGCGTCACGGCTCCCGGATAGAACGGAACGTTGAGACCGGAGCCGAAGCCGATCTCGAGCACCTCCCCCTCCAGCCCCTCGCACACCCGCCGGCGCAACGGCTCGACGCTCTTCAGCCCGCACGCGAAGTTGATGATCCGCGGGAGCACCCGATCGCCGTACAGTCCCATGTCAGAGCGCCTCCAGCAGCTTCGGGGCCACCTGCTTCTTGCGGCTCATCACGCCGGGAAGGTCCAGCGCGCCGTTGCCCGACGAGTGCCCGAAGGCGCGCTCGGCGAGGCGGCGATCGCCGGCCACCAGGAGGTCCGTGCCCTTGCTGAGGATGTCCGTGATCATCAGCGCGTAGAGCACGTGGTCGCCCCTGGCGCGAGCGTCCTCCATCGCCTCGATCAGCTCACCCTGGCGCTCGAGCAGGCCCTTGCCGACGGTCTCGATCTGGGCGATGCACATGGTCCTGCCGCCGGGAGGCCCGTACTCCTTGGCGTCGCGGGCCACGATCTCCTCCGCCGGCAGCTGCGAAACGTCGGAGGTGGCCTCGAACATCTCGCGCCCGAAGTCCGTCGCGTCGAGCGCCAGCACGCGCTCCAGGTACTCCACCACCGCGTGGTCTCGCTCGGTGGTGGTGGGCGAGTTCAGGATCACCGTGTCGGAGAGGATCGCGCCGAGCAGCAGAATGGCCGTCGGGCGAGCGGGCTCCAGCCCGTTCTGGCGAAAGCGCTCGATCACCAGCGTAGCGGTGGAGCCGACGGGGTCGAAGGTCGCGATGACCGGGACGTGAGTCTCGATCGAGCCGATGTGGTGATGGTCGAGGATCTCCACAATCTCGGCCTGGTCGGCGCCGGGCACGCTCTGCGCGAGCTCGGCATGGTCCACCAGCACCACGCGCCGCGGCTTCGGACCGACGAGATCGGAGCGGGCCACGAGCCCGACCGGCCGGTTGCCCTCGTCCACCGCCACCGCCGCCCCATAGTGAACATCCTTGATCTGCTCGGAGATCTCGGCCACGAGGTCATCGGGCCCGACGGTCAGGGGCTCCCGCTCCATCAGCGCCTCGCAGGGCGAAGCGAGCGTGATCATCCGGGCGGTGACGTAAGCGTCGAGCGGGGATACGACGACGGTGGTGCCGCGCTCCCGGGCGAGGGCGAGGATCTCCTCCGACGGCGGCACCGAGTTCGGGGTCACGAGCAGCGAGACCCCGAGCTCGAGCGCGCGCCGCTGCGCGTCCTCGCGGTCACCCACCACCATCACGTCACCCGCTCCGATCGGCGCCGGGGACGAGCCGATGGCCATGGTGCTGACCCAGATCCGCCCATCCACCTCCTGGTCCTCCCCGGCCACCATCTCGCCCTCGAGGACGTGCACCACGGCCGCGACCGTCGTGGCCGCGTCACCGAGGCTCGAGGCCTCGCGCGACTCGCGGATGTACCTGCGCGCGAGGGCGCGGATCGTCATCACGCCCTCGAGCAGGCCGTCGTCGCCGACGATCGGCACCAGGTCGAGATTGTCGTTCGCCATCGCCAGCCCCACGTCCCGCACGGGCTCGCGGCGATGGGAGACCGTGAAGGTCGCGCGCATCACGTCGCTCGCCCGCAGCATCACGTGAGGCAGGAAGTCGGGCTCGGGCGCACCGCTGCGCTCGAGCACCCAGCGCGTCTGAGCATTCAGCTCGCCCAGACGCACCGGTACGTACTCGTTGTTCGGGTCGAGCCGGCCCTTCAGCTCGGCGTACCCAACCGCCGAGCCGATCGAGTCGGTGTCCGGATTGCGGTGGCCTGTGACGTAGATCAACGACACGGCACCCCCGGTGAGGCCGCCCGGCTCAGGCGCCCGGCTCGTACTTGAAGGATAGGTTCAGGCGCACGCGATAGGTGGCCACCTTGCCGTCCTCGATGGTCAGGTCCTGGCGGACCACCTCGGCCACGCGCAGCTCGCGCAGAGACCCGGAGGCCGTCTCGATGGCGCTCCTCGCCGCGTCTTCCCACGAGTCGGTGCTCGTCCCGATCACCTCGGTCACCCTGTAGACACTCATCTGCTTCCTCCCTCTTGTCGTGGACGGACGGACGCGATCCTACGCCGACTCCGCCACCGGGGTGTGACCGTCCTCGCTCCCGCTCGCGCTCTGCTCGGCCTCCCTGAGGTACTGGTGCACGAAAGCGATCGCCATGCTCCCCTCGCCCACGGCGGAGGCCACGCGCTTGACCGGGCCGTAGCGCACGTCTCCGCACGCAAGCACGCCCGGTGCGCTGGTCTCGAGGAGGTACGGGTCCCGCTCGAGAGACCACCGTCCCGCCGCCCTCACGTCGGAGCCCGTGAGCACGTACCCGCGGCGGTCGAGGGCGATCTCGGGCGGCAGCCACCCTGTCTCGGCATCGGCGCCGATGAACAGGAACAGGCCGCCGGACTCCAGCCGGGTCACCTCCCCGGTCGCGTTGCTGCGCACGTCGATCGCCTCCAGCGAGGTCTCACCGTGCGCGGCCTCGAGCTCGGTGCGAACCAGCACGCGGATGTTCGACCGGGTTGCGATCTGGTCCACCAGATAGCGCGACATGCTCTTCGCCAGCTCCTCCCCGCGGCAGAGGATGGTCACGCTCCGGGCGTGGTTCGAGAAGAACACCGCCGCCTGCCCCGCCGAGTTGCCCGCCCCCACCACGTGAACGTCGAGGCCGTGCGTGTCCGATGCCTCGCTGCGTGCCGCGCCGTAGTAGATCCCCCTCCCGGCCAGGCGGTCGAATCCCTCGATCGGCAGGTGCCGCCAGGCGACTCCGCAGGCGAGGATGATCGTCCGCGCCCGGAGCACATCGCCGCCGTCCAGGTGCACCTGACGCGTCGAGGCGTCGATCCGCGTGATGGACCGGGTCACGAGTATCTCGGCGCCGAGCCTCCGCGCCTGCTGCAGCGCCCGGCTCGCCAGCTCGTCGCCCGACACGCCGGAGGGGAAGCCGAGGTAGTTCTCGATCCGGGAAGACGTTCCCGCCTGGCCGCCGGGGGCCTCCCGCTCGATCACGAGCGTCCGCAGGCCCTCCGACGCGCCGTACACGGCAGCCGCCAGCCCGGCCGGCCCGGCGCCCACTATCACCGTGTCGTACTCCGCCGCCGTGGCCTCGGTGCCCAGCCCGAGCAGCTCCGCCACGCGCCGGAGCTGTGGCCGGACCACGGTCTTGCCGTCCACGACCCGGATGGTCGGGCAGTCCGCGTCGGCCGGCGGGGGCCCGCCCCAATGCTCGGCGGCATCCGGCCCATCGGGCCGTAACCACCTGTACGTGATCTGGTTGCGGTCGAGAAAGTGGCGCAGCTCCGTGCAGGCCGCGTCCCAGCGATGTCCGACCACGATCGCCCTGGGCGGAGGCGGCTCGGCCGCAATGGCCTGAAGCCCTCCCGTCCCGCCGATCCGGTGCGCGGCCAGCCTCCCGACCTCCCGCCCGACGTCCGGTGCCATGGCCACGATCGAGTGGTAGTCGTGAGGCTCGATCCGCAAGATGCGCGACCGCTCGGCCGCGCGGAAGCCGACCGGGAACACCGTGCCGAGCGCAATCGGCACCTCTCCGAAGACGTCGCCCACGAGCCGCTCGCCCACGACCCGTTCGATGCCGTCCACGAGCTTCACCGGCTCGATACGGCCCTCGAGCAGGGCGAACAGCGCGCGATCCTCGCCCTCGTGCACGGCGTACTCCCCGGGCATGAGGCTGATGTCGGCAGCCGCACGGGACAGGCGTTCGCGGTCCGGGGCACCGAGACCGCCGAAGATCGCGATTCCGCCGATCTCTTCGGCCGTCACCATGTCGTCAACGCTACTGCGGGCTACTTCGCGCTGTCCTCGCACTGCTGCTCGGCCCGGTCGCGCTCGCTGCCCTCCGGAAGCTCCTTGACGATGGCGCGGCAGGCCCTGAGTGCGGCATCCACGGCCTTGCTCACGTCGGCGTCGCTGGGCACGCTGCACGTCTTCTTCGCCTGCTCCTCGGACTGGCCGGCCTTCTTGAGGTCGTTCACACAGGCGTCCTTCAACCCGGCGGCGTCGGTCGGCACGTCCTTCGCCTGGCTCGGGGAGCTGTCATCGCCTCCGCATCCGATTCCCGCGAACGCCGCGGGCAGCAGCACCGAGATGGCCAGGATGAGTGCGACGCGCCTGTGCATCGCGTGACAGTAACCCCACGTGGTAGACAACGCGCCATGCGCATTCTCGCGGGGCTCATCTCATTCGGCCGCTTCCTCTTCGGCGTCGCCTTCATCGCCCAGCCGGGGATCATGGAGCGGGGCTGGATCGGAAAGCAGGCGCGGCTCCCCGGGGCGCAGGTCCTCTCTCGCGCTGTGGGCGCCCGCGACCTCGCACTCGGGCTCGGTGGACTGCAGGCGGTGACGCGGGGCGACGGCTCGGCGCGGCCGTGGATGGCCGCGCAGGCCACCTGCGACATGGTGGACTTCGGCGCCACGTTGGCCGCTGGGCGCGGCATACCGCGCCAGGCCCGCGCCGGGGTGCTCGCGATTGCGGGCGTGTTCGGGCTGCTGTCGGCGATCGCGGCGGCCGGAAGCGGGCCGGCCGGCGATCCATCTCTATCTGACTGACTCCTCAGACGCGCGGAGGGCCTCCGCCCGGTCGAGGAAGACCTCGCAGCGTGTCACGCGGCCGTCGGCAACGTGCCAGATATGCGCCGTTTCGCGATCGAGGCGGACACCGCTGAGATGTCCCTGGGCGATCACGCGCACGAGGACCACCACCTGGTCACCGGCGACGAGGAACCGCTCGGGCATCAGTCGCCACTCGTCCCAGATCTCCCGCGTCGCGGCGATCCAGCGCTTCAGGCCGGCGCGGCCGCAGAATGTCTGTGCGCCCTCCGGATAGCTGGGCGGTGGAAGCAGCTCGAACCTCTCGTCGAAACACTCGCCGTACGCGTCGTGGAAGTCCTGGCGACGATCGTCCTGGATGTCCTCGATGAACCGGTAGGAGTCGCGCACGAGCTCGATCTGGACGGCCTCGTGGTTTCTCCGGGTCGCCGGTCTCTCGGCTCTGGCCAGCATGCCATCGAGTATCCCCTTGCCGACGGCGAGGACAAATACGGCTGCCCGGACAGCGAAAGGTACGGGCACCCGTACCTATGCGGCCCCCCTGATCGGGTACTAAAGGCTCATAGAGACTTCCTCGACCAAGGAGAACAACATGGGAAAGCTGATCGCGAGCACACAGGCCACCCTCGACGGGGTGGTGGACCCGGTCGGCGAGTGGGTCCAGCCGGACGGAGACCACGGCGAGTACTCGTTCGAGCGTCAGGCGAAATCAGGCGGGCTGGTCCTGGGCCGCAAGACCTATGAGGGGCTGGCGGGATATTGGCCGAGCGCGTCGGGCAAGTGGGCGGACATGATCAACCCGATGCCGAAGTACGTCGGGTCCAACGCCCTGTCCGGCGATCTCGACTGGAACGCGACGCTCCTCGAGGGGGACCTCGAGGACTCGATCCCGAGGGTGAAGGACGAGGTCGACGGCGACCTGTTCATGCACGGCAGCGGCGAGTTCGCGTACGCCCTCGCCGAGAAGGGCCTGATCGACGAGTACGAGGTGTACCTGAACCCGCTCGTCTGGGGCGGGGGGAACCTCCACGTGCTCGGCGACCGTGGAACGGTCCGGATGGCGCTCGAGGACGTGAAGCCGTTCGACTCCGGAGTGGTGCTCCTCACCTACCTCCCGGCCACCCCGTAGTCCCCGAGGCCGGCCGCGAGCCGATCGTAGGCGCGTGCGGCCTGGGGCCGCATGCGGGCGGCCAGCCGCTCCGGGTCCTCGCCGGCCAGCAGCCCGTCGAACGTGGCGCGGAAGATCGTGATCAGCGTCCAGGCCAGCGTGCGGGCGACGACCGCGGGGACCAGGTCGTCGGCCTCCGCTCCGGTGGCCTCGGCGATGGCGGCGACGAGGGTTTCGGCCTCGCGCTCCCAGCCGGCCGCGAGCCGCTCCTGCAGCGCAGGGCTGTCGCGCACGATGCGCGGGACCACGAGGCTGTCCTTCGTCTCGCCGGCGGCGACGATGTCGAGCATCGCCTCGGAGTTCGCGCGGAAGACGTCGAGCACCGACGTGCCGGGCGGGCGCTGGGCGATCGCCGCCTGGAGCTGGGCCAGCCGTGTATCGCCGCCGGCGAACACGAGGTCCTCCTTGGCGGCGAAGTGGTTGAAGACCGTCTTCTCGGAGACGTCGGCGGCCACGGCGATCTCGGCGACCGTGACGGCGTCGAAGCCGCGCTCGGCGAACAGGCGGCGCGCGGCGGAGGCGATCGCGTCGCGCGTGGCGCGCTTCTTGCGCTCGCGCAGGCCCTGGGGGACGTCGCCAGGCATGATCATAGCACTATAGCGACAGTAGACTTACAGTGACTGTAGTGTTATGGTGCCGCGCCATGTACAGCTCCACATCACCCACCATCGAGGTCGGCGAGCTCGCCAAGACCTACGGCGAGGTCGAGGCCGTCCGCGGCGTCTCGTTCACCGTCGCTCGCGGCGAGGTCTTCGGCTTCCTCGGCCCCAACGGCGCCGGCAAGAGCACGACGATCAACATGCTCTGCACGCTCGCGCGGCCCACCTCCGGCACCGCCCGCGTGTGCGGCTTCGACGTCGCCGCCGAGCGCGACGACGTCCGCCGGCACATCGGCCTCGTCTTCCAGGACCAGACGCTCGACGGCTACCTCACCGCCGAGCAGAACCTCCGGCTGCACGCCGAGCTCTATGGCATCGACCCCCGGGTCATCCCGGAGCGGATGCGCCAGATGCTCGAGATGGTCGACCTCTGGGACCGCCGTGACCAGCTGGTCCAGACCTACTCCGGCGGCATGCGACGGCGCTTGGAGATCGCGCGCGGCCTCATGCACTCCCCGCGCGTGCTGTTCCTCGACGAGCCGACGATTGGCCTCGACCCCCAGACCCGCAGCTCGATCTGGGACTACATACGCGCGCTGAAGGAGGCCGAGGGCACCACGATCTTCATGACCACGCACTACATGGACGAGGCGGAGCTCTGCGACCGCATCGCGATCATGGACCGCGGGGAGATCGTCGTGCTGGACACGCCCGAGGCGCTCAAGGCCAGCGTCGGGGCCGACCGCGTGGTGCTCGGCACCGCCGACGACGAAGCCGCGCTGACCGCGCTTCGCGACCGCTTCGGCATCGAGGCGACGGTGGCCGAGGGAGCGGTGACCTTCCACGTCGCCTCGGGCGAGGCGTTCGTGCCCCGGCTTTTCGCCGAGCTCGGCGTGCGCATCACGTCGGTCGCGGTGTCGAGGCCGACGCTGGACGACGTCTTCATGCGGTACACCGGCTCGACGATCCGGGATGCCGAGACGGGATCCGTGAGCGATCTCAGCCGCGCGACGATGCGGGTGCTGTCTGGAGCGGGACGATGAGCGCCACGGTCACAGGTGTCGTCGCAGTCCGGGTGCCCGAGCGCTCCTGGCGCTCGGAGGTCCGGGCGGTGCGGATCGTCTGGCGGCGCGACCTGATCCGCTTCGCCGGCGACCGAATGCGGATCGCGACTTTGCTGATCCAGCCGCTGCTGTTCCTCTTCGTCCTCGGAACCGGGCTGCAGACGCTCTCAGCCGCCTCCACGGACGGCGTGGATCTCAAGACGTTCATCTACCCGGGGATCCTCTGCATGGCGCTGGTGTTCAGCGCGATGTTCAGCGCGATATCGCTGGTCATGGACCGCGAGTTCGGGTTCCTGCGGGAGATGATGGTCGCGCCCGTCCGGCGGTCATCGATCATCGTCGGCAAGTGCCTGGGCGGGGCGACGGTCGCGGCCCTCCAGGGAGTGATCCTGCTGGCCCTGGCCGGCTTGGTGGACGTGCCCTACGACCCGGTGCTGATCCTCGGCCTCTTCGGGGTGATGCTGCTGCTCGCCTTCATGGTCACCGCCTTCGGCGTGATGGTGGCCTCGCGGGTCAAGCAGATCCAAACGTTCACGACCGTGATGCAGATGCTCGTGATGCCGCTGTTCTTCCTGTCCGGCGCGCTCTATCCCGTGTCGGGCCTGCCCACCTGGCTGGAGGTGCTCACCCGCCTCAACCCGCTGACCTACGCCGTGGACCCGATGCGGCGACTGGTGTTCAACCACCTCGACATCTCCGAGGCCGCCCGGCGCACGCTCGACCCCGGCGTCACCTGGTTCGGCTGGCGCGTGCCCTCTCTCGTAGAGGTGGGGATCGTGTTGGCGCTGGGCCTGGTGATGATGGCGGTGGCCATCTTCCAGTTCACACGAACGGAGTGACGGGCGCTACCGTGGCCCTGGTGAGCACCCAGAGCACCCAGCGACTGCCCGGTGGGGTGGTGCACAAGCTGCCCACAGATCTGCGCGAGGCGCTGATCGCCAACGCCACGGCACTCGCGGCATGGAAGGACATCACGCCCCTGGCCCGCAACGAGTTCATCTGCTGGGTTGAGGACGCAAAGCAGGAGGCGACCCGGGAGCGGCGCATTCGCCGGACCCAGGAGGAGCTGGAGGAGGGCCAGCGCCGGCCCTGCTGCTGGCCGGGGTGCAAACACCGCGATCGAACCGGCAGCCAGTAGCTGCCTGAACTGGGATGCAAGCGGTGGGTCAGCTACCTGCGTGGTCCATCTGGAGATAGCGCCCAACGGCGTCCGCCCGGTTCGCGGCGCCGAGCTTGCGCAGAATGCTCTGTACGTGGGACTTGACCGTGCCCTGGCTGATCACGAGTCGCTCGCCGATCCCGGCATTGCTGGCGCCCTTGGCGAGCAGGGCCAGGACCTCCTGCTCGCGCCGCGTGAGGAGACCGTCGAGGGGAGCGACGAGCGCCGCGACGGTCCGCGTGATCGCCGCCGTTTCGTCGTCGCTCGCCAGCATCTCGACGCCGGTCTCGTCGAAGTCGCTCACGAGCGCTCCGGCCTCGCTCAGCGAGCGCGTCAGGTCCGCCTTCTGGCGGCGCAGACGCTCGAGTAGCGCTGTGCGCTCGATCGCGTAGCCGAACCCCTCCGCGAACGCCCATAGGCGGTCGCGGTCAATCTCGTCGGGCACGCGACCGGAGGCGTGAAGGTCGGCCTGCAGGAAGCCGATCACTCGCCCTGACGGCATGATCGGCGCGCCGACGTAGCCCTGGGTGTCAAGGAACTCCATCCATGCCCGGTTCGCCCGCGGTTCCTTGTCGACATCGGGGATCAGGATCGGACCGCGCCGGCGCAGCATCTCGGTCTCGATGAGGTTGTGATCGAGCTGCGGTCGCGCAACCTTCGCGAACTCCGCGGCGCGAGTGGCGAGGTCCGGATCGTCCGAGGCGTGAACGCTGTGGACGACGATCGTCGACCCCTCCACACGTGTCAACATCGCGCGGTCGAATCCGCAGCCCTCGCAGAGCACGACCGGCACCCGCTCCATCATCGCGGCGACGGAGTCAATGCCGCGCAGCCGGCTCAGCCCGCGCTGAACCTGCTCCAGCGACGCCAGCCGCCGCGCCTGACCTACTGACTGCAGCTCGTCGCGCAGGTCTCGCAGCTCGAGCAGCGCCGCGAACCGGCGCTCAACCTCGGTGGTGGGGGCGGCGAGATCCGTCTCGACGAGCGCTCCGAGCGCGTCGAGCAGGAGGCTCACTTCGGCCGCGGCCCCGACCCCCGCTGAATCCGAGTCCGTGCCCGCAAGGGTCCGCGCCCGGGCGAGCGTCTCGGCGACCCGTGAAGCGACCGGCACCTCGGTCACACCCTTCTCACTCGATGCTGACGGGCATCGTCCGGTACTGGTTCAGGAACGTCGAGCTGAGGCGGTCGCAGTCGCCGTCCAGGGTCATGTCCGGGAAGCGCCGCAGCGTCTCCTCGATCCAGAGCTTCAGCTCGAGGCGCGCGAGACCGGCACCCAGGCAGAAGTGGCGCCCGCCGCCGCTGAATCCCTGGTGGGGGTTGGGGTCGCGGCGCACGTCGAACCGATGCGGGTCGTCGAACACGCTGGGGTCGCGGTTGCCCGCCACGTACCAGAGCGCCAGCTTGTCGCCCGCCGCGATCTGCCGGCCCGCGAGCTCGGCGTCGCACGTGGCGGTGCGCCGCATGTAGGAGAACGCGGGGTTGTAACGCACGAACTCCTCCACGACCTGCTCGAGCGGGACGGCCCCCGATCGCACGAGCGCCATCTGCTCGGGATCATCGATCAGGTTCTTCATCCCGCAGGTGAAGACGGCCCGCGTGGAATCGTTGCCGGCCACCATCAGCAGGTAGAAGAACATGAGAATCTCTTCGTGCGCGAGATGCTCGCCGTCCACCTCGGCCTCGATCAACGCTGTCGTCAGGTCGTCGGTCGGGGCCGTTCGGCGGCGCTCGATCATGTCGTTGACGTACGGCATGAACTCCTCGAGCGCACGCATGACCTCACCGAGATCGGCCACCATCCGCGGGTCCTCGAACGCGGTCGTGCGGTTCGTCCAGTCCACGAGCTGGTCGGCATCCTCACGTGGCGCGCCCAGCATCTCGCCGATGACCATGGCCGGGACGTAGAACCCCACGTCCTGGATCAGGTCGAAGCGCCCATCGGGGTTCCTCTCGAGCGCCCGGTCATAGACGAGGTTGATGATCTCGCGCATCCGGTCGGTCTGCTCCAGAGCGCGCTTCGGCGTGAACGCCCGCTGTACCAGCGCCTTCATGCGGTCATGACGTGGCGGGTCCTGCGTGATCATCATGTGCTGCGCGAGATCCATCGGATCCGGCTCATCCGGAGCCCAGGACAGCTTGTCCACGAGGATGATGCTGCGCTTCGAGGAGTAGGTCTCGTGGTCCCGGCCGACCGCCGCGATGTCGTCGAACCGCACGACCGACCAGAAGCCGCGCTCGTGCTCGAAGTCGCCGAGCGCGCTGAAGTGCAGCGGCTCATCCCGGAGACGATCGAACACCTCGTGCGGCGGCCCGTCCTTCCACAGGTCGAGGTCGCTCAGGTCGAGGTTCGGACGGCTGACATCCTCGGTAACCGTGGTCATGAACCGACCCTAAAGCTCGCCGGCGTGCCTGTCATCGGCCGTGAGGCGGGTTGGTGTCGGCCATTCCGCTGAGATTCCCCTTGCAGGCCCCGAGTGCCGCCCGCCGCCGCGTGACGTACGAGGTGCCCTGGTTGAACGTTTGGAGCACACCCGGGACCTTGACGGTCTTGGGGACCAGGGACATCCAGTTTCCGTAGGTTCGGGATGGGTCCACGCCCTGCTTGATCCGGATTGTCACGACCCCGACCCGGTTTGTCCACTGCGGCGGATCGGCGCTGTCAGGGCTGTTGGCGTCGAGCCAGTTGATCATTCCGTCCTGGCCGGATACGGGGAACGCGTCCCAGATCGGCGCCTTGAACGGCGCGCCGGAGCCACGCAGCCAACGGCGCTGCCACGGTTGTCTTTTCAGCAGCTTTGCGAACCGGTGCGGGTCCTTACGCCAGGTCAACGTGACGAACGGCTTGCCGTCGAGCTTCGCGCGCGATTGCCACACGTGCGGGTCGGTGGCGGCCCGGCCCAGGTTGCTATGGGGATCGATCATGTACTTCGAAACGCCGAGCGCGTTCCCCAAGGCCTTCACCGCTTGCAACACGGTTCCGTCGGCCCGGTTGTACCACCCCTTCTGGCGGCAATAGCGGGAACGCAGCATCGTGTAGCTCTCGTAGGTCGATACACCCCCGCTCGTAATGTTGAGTCCATTCAGCTTCACCGAGGGACGGTCCGGATCAAACCGGCTCCTGGGCTTGGCCGCGGGCGAGACGCCCCGGGGTAGCAGCGATCGGTAGGTGGAGTTCGCCGGAGCCGGGATCACGGCGCTGATGATCGTCGCGCCCTGGAGCGACAGAAACGTCCCGGGCGGCGGAGCAGCGACGCTCGAGGACGGCACCACCGCGACCATCGAGCCGAGCGACACCGCGGCGACTGCCACCGCCCGCCGCAGTCCGCGCGCTCCCCGGCCGTGGCTCGTTGCTCGCCCCACCCTCAAGAGACGATCCCGACCGCGATGTCGTCGAAACGCACGACCGACCAGAAGCGCCGCTCGTGCTCGAAGTCGCTCAGATCGAGGTTCGAAAGGCCGACGTCCTCGGTAACCGTGGTCATGCACCGACCCTAAGGCTCGCCGGCGTTCCCGTCATCGGCCGTGAGGCGGGTTGCTGTCGGCCATTCGGCTGAGATTTCCTCCATCGCGGAGAGTCAAGAGCGATGATCGGGTCTCGTCGACTTCGAGTTCGTGCGTCCGGCCGACGATGTGCACCACAACGGCCACCTGATCACCGGCGTCGTAGAACCTCAGCGGCTCGACCTTGTAGCTCTCCCAGGTCGTGAGGAACTCGCTCCAGAAGCGTCGCACGCCGTCAAAGCCCCGATACCTCTCGACGGCAAGCAGTGAGTGAGCCACCGGGACCCACTCGATCCCCGGATCCAAGAAGCGACCAAGAGCCTCATCAGTCAGACGCGCGTCGAAGGCGGACCAGCTCGATGTTCCCCTGTGACACCTCGGTCCCAGTCCCTCGCATCGCGTCGCCCGCAGCGTTCGGCAGTGGCGAACGTCGCTTGGTCGTGGTGATCGCTGGCGCCGGCGAGCGGATCGCTCCGTCCATTCGGCGGTAGCGCATCACGCCGGAAGACGCGTAGCTGCTTCAACGTGAACGAATAAGCTGCGGCGCTTGGCACGCCGTGAGGTTCCCGACGTAGCTCGGACGCATCATTCACCAAACAGGAGTGAAGTCATGCCCAAGCCCATCCTCGTCGGTTTCGACCCACGGACGCCGGACCGCGCGCCGGTCGAGTTCGGGCTTGCAGCCGCGCGCTTCACCGGCGCGCCGTTAGTCGTCGCCTGTGTCTCCGCAGGCAGGACCCCTGGGTGGCCAGCCGGACATGCGGAGGACGATCTTGCCGAGGACGCTGCGGCCGCCCTGGAGGAGTTCCAGCGCGAGCTCGAGACCGATGAGGCGGCGATCACCTATCGCGAGCTACGAGGCACGAGCGCGGCGCGGGCGCTGCACGAAGCCGCCGAACAGCAGGATGCTGGACTGCTCGTCGTCGGCTCGACGCGGCGTGCCGGGCCGGGACGCGTGCTTCCCGGCTCGACCGCGGACCGTCTCCTGCACGGCGCGCCGTGCCCGATTGCCGTGATCCCGACCGGCTGGCAGACAAGCGGGTCGCTCACGACGATCGGCGTGGCGTACGTCGACACCCCTGAGGGCCGCGAGGCGCTGCGCGGAGCGCATGCCCTTGCCGAGCGGGCAGCGGCTGCGCTCAGAGTGCTGACCGTGGCCAAGCTCGACCTGGGCGCACACGGCGAAGCCGAGCCGCAGCTGGCGGGGCAGCGCGGCAAGGAAGCCAGCGAGGTCGAGGGCGAGCACCGCGTCGTCGCCGAGCGGGCCGCGCGTGCGGCGGTTGCGGAGCTGGACGGCGAGGTGGAAGTGCAGGTTGACGCCTTCCTCGAGGATCCCGCGGAATCCCTGATCCGCGTCTCTGAGAACCTGGACCTGCTCGTCTGCGGCTCGCGCGGCTATGGCCCGCTGCGCGCAGTGCTTCTGGGCGGCGTTTCGCGTCGCGTGGCGGCCGAGGCCCACTGCCCGGTGATCGTGCTGCCGCGCGGCGTCGAAGGGGCGCTCGAGGCGCTTATGACAACGACCCCTGGCACTGCGGTCACCTGAAAGCGCGTCCAGTCGGCGGCCGAAAGCAGCAGTCGGACCTGCCTCCGCAGCACGCGGTGGCCGCCCCGCATCACCCGGGGTCGCGGGTCACAGTCAGCACGAGTGGCGCCTCGATCAGCACTCCAGGTGTCTGCTTCGCTCTAAGGGTGCGCGCGGTGTAGGTGGCGGCGGTGGATGTGCAGCTGATCTGCGGAGAGCCGGCCGCCGATGAACAGGACGGCGATCACGAAGGCGGCGAAGGCGAGCACCGCGTCGAGCCTGAACGCCGTGGAGATGCCGTCGACGAGGTCTTGGTCTGAACTGACGCCGCCGGCTGTGACGATCGCGGTGTTGATCCCTAGCCCCACCGAGCCGCCGGCGATCTGGCACATGTAGAGGATCCCGCCGGCGAGGCTTGTGCGGGAGGCGTCGATCGCGGTGACGCCGGCGGTCGTCAGCGACGAGTAGAAGAGGCCGATCCCGACGCCGAGCACGATCATGCCGGGAAGCAGCGAGGCGTAGGCGTCCCCGACCTCAAACAGCGAGAGCAGGACCATGCCGAGGGTCAGGCAGGCGGCGCCCGTGGCGACCGAGACCTTCGCCCCGATGCGCGCGTAGAGCGGCCCAGCGACGAACGATGTCACCGCGAACGTCACCATCACCGGGAGCAGCCCGGCGCCCGAGGCGAGCGTCGTGAAGCCGAGCACCGTCTCGAAGACCTGCGGCAGGTACAGCAGGATGGCGAAGAACACCGCGGACATCAGCAGCATCGCCAGGCAGGCGAACGCGAACGCGCGGTTGGCCAGCACGTCGCGGGGGATCAGCGCGCGGTCGCCGCCACGGCGCTCGATGACCGCGAAGAGTGCGAGCATCGCTGCCGCCACGACGAGCAGGCCGACAGTGCGCGGATCACCCCAGCCCCACTCGCTCGACTGGTCGAGCGCCACGAGCGCCGCGAGCAGCGCGACGGAGAGCACCGCGACGCCCGGATAGTCCAGTCCTTCTCGCCCTTCCGGACGGTCATCGGGGACCACGCGCACGGTCGCGAACACCGCCAGTGCCGCGACCGGCAGGTTCACGATGAGGACCCAGCGCCAGCTCAACAGCTCGGTCAGCGCGCCGCCGATCAATGGACCCATCGCGTTACCCAGCCCGGCCGCCCCCAGGATCAACCCGCCGGCCAGGCCCGCCTTCGAGCTCGGCAGAATCGCGTACGTCATCCCGAGCACGGCTGGCCACATGAGCGCACCGCCCACCCCCATCAGCCCACGGCAGACGATCAGCCAGAGGGCGCTTGGCGCGAGGCCACCCAGCAGGGAGAAACCGGCGAAGACGGCAGCGCCGACAACGAACGCGCGCCGTCGCCCCATCGTGTCAGCGAGGCGGCCGCCGGAGACGATCAGCACTCCGAACACGAGTGCATAGGCGTTGATGACCCACTGGACCGTCGACAGGTCGACGTCGAAGCTGCGCTCGATCGCCGGCAGCGCGACGCCGAGCGCGGTGAAATCGTTGGCCACCACGAGCACCGCGACGCCCATTGCGGCGAGTGCCACGATCGTCCCGCGATCGAGCCGCTCATCGGCCCCCGCTATCGGGGCTCCGTGTGATCGAGAGCTTGGCATCGTGTGCGCTCGAGGTTCGGCGCCCTCTACTGATCTCCGGGAGCGGCGTGCGTGATGTCGCCCCGGGTAGACGCGGGCCGACAGCGACCCTACAAGACGTAAACCAGTGGTTCAACGAGCCATCCGGGGACAAGAATCGGCCGGATCTGTCGGAGCAGGTCGTCGGCCTCGGGGCGCTGTAACGCGATTGGGTGCAGGCACGTCGCGCGATCCCATCGCAGCAGGCCGGACAGCAGCCACTCGCACAAGCCGCAGTCCGCGTCGTAGAGCACCGCCCAGGCGGGGCGCTCACCAGCATGGGGATCATCCGTCACGTCGACCGAACCTTCGGATCTTGGCTCAGGTGGACCAGATCACGTCAACAGCTACGTGTGCGCTGGTGTCGGCTCGCCCGCTCCAGCCCGCCAGGTCCGTTCGGCCCGGCGTTCTCGACAACGGCCTCGCCACGTGGAGGCGCGCGGCGGACGCGTGCGGCAACTGCGGCGGCCCGCCGGCGCGGCACGCCCACGGTGCGCAGCTGTGCCGCGGCGATCAGCTCCCCGGTCTCGTCAGGGTCGGTTCCTTCCAGGACGGCGCGTGCGCCGACCCCGAGCATCGCCACGAGCATCCCGACGAGCAGAGGCCCCGGCTCTGATACCGGGAACTCTCCCGTGTCCCCCCCTTCGCGAACGTCGCTGTCGAGCATCACCGCCTGCTGGCGGATCGCAGCGCCGTTGTGCTCGAGGTACTCGAGCATCACCGCGCCGAGCTCGAGGTTTGAAGCGATAGCCCGCATCACGCCGACCGCGCCGATTGCCAGTCTCTCTGCGTAGCTCTCTGGCTCCTGGAGCTTACGCAGGTCGCGCTGAAGCTCGTTGATCACTCTGGAGGCGACAGCGTCCTCTAACTCCTGTTTGTTTGCGAAGTAGTGGTAGAAGGTGCCGTTCGAGACGCCGGCCGCTTGCGTGATCTGTAGCACCGAGGACGCGGCGACTCCTTCCTGGGCAAAGGTCGTCACGGCGGTCTGAATGAGGTGCTCGCGGCGATCGTCCGGTGCGAGTCGCGTTCGGCGCGGCCGGCCGTTGAGGCTTGCCTGTGTGGTTCTTGGCACCGCACGAGCATAGCTCTTGTGGGCAGCCCCTGGCGACCTGCTGAGAGATCTCTTAACAGCTATTGACATATCTCTCGATAGACTGCTAGGCTCCTCGCCCGGGCTGGTCAAGCGGACGCCTTATTTGTCAGTGACCCGGCACCCCGTCAGGGGCTGGGAGAGACGGAGAGTCGATGAGCAGCACAGAGCAGGTACCAGTCGCGATCGTGGGCGGCGGTGTCGTCGGCGTCACGCTCGCGCTGATGCTGGCCCGGCGCAGGATCGGCACCGTCGTGTTCGAGCGCGAACTCGAGCCGCATCGGTTGCCGCGGGCTCACGCTGTGAATCCTCGGACGATCGAGGTGCTGAGAGAGATCGGTATCTCCGACACGGAGCTGCGCCGGGTGGGGGCGCCGAAGGATCTGACCAGCGAGGTGCGGTTCGCGACCACGCTGACTGGCCATTGCTTCGGAACGCTGCCCTACGAGCGCCAAGACGATGACGTCCGCGATGTCACCCCGTCGCCGCTGGTCAACATCCCGCAGCCGGCGCTCGAGGGGTTGCTGCTCGATCGCGTCGCGTCGGAGCCGCTGATCGACCTGCGCCGCGATCACTGCTGGCTGTCGGCCGAGCAGGAGCGGGAGGGAGTGGTCTCGCTGGTGCGCACGCCCGAGGGCTCCCAGATCTTCCAGTCGCGTTATCTGGTGGCGGCCGATGGCGCGGCGAGCAGCGTTCGCGAACAGCTCGGGATAACGATGTCCGGTTTCGAGGAGCTCGCCGCGGCCATCTCGATCACGTTCCGGGCTGACCTTACCGAGTTCGTGCGCACCCGCCCCGGTGTCTTGCATTGGCTTTTCGGACCGGTGCACAGGGGGGCGCTGATCGCGTATCTGCCGGATCGCCTGTGGACGTACGGGATCGCCATGCCCCAGGGCATGATCGACATGGCCGCGTTCAGCGGCGAGAGTGTTGAGGAACTGATCCGGGCCGCGCTCGGGCCCGAGGCCGCCCAGGTCCCGTTCGAGGTGATCGCGGTGACACCCTGGACGGTCCGCGCGCAGGTCGCCGGCGCCTACCGTGTCCGCAGCCTCCTGCTCGCCGGTGATGCTGCGCATCGCTTCCCACCGTTGGGCGGTCTCGGTGTCAACACCGGCCTGCAGGACGCGCACAACCTCGCGTGGAAGCTGGCCGCGGTGCTCGACGGCTGGGCCACGGAGGAGCTCTTGGAGAGCTACGAGCGTGAGCGCCGGCCTGTCGCACAGCGCTGCTCTGAACAGAGCCTGTTCAACCTCGGCGCGATGCTGAGCCTCGAGTTCCTCGCCGAAGGCGCCGCGCTGGAGTCCGACGCCGAGCAACTGGCGAACTGGCTAGGGGAGGAGGGACGCAGCGAGCAGATCGCGCAGGCGATCGAGCTGCAACGGCCGCATTTCGACAGCCTGGCGCTGCAGCTCGGCTTCTCCTACGACCCCGAGGACGAGCCGGTCACCGATGTCACGACCTTCCGTCCGCGCGCGGTGAGCGGACGGCGCCTCCCTCACGGATGGATCTCGCGGGAGGGAAAGCGCGTGTCGGTCCTCGATCTGCTCGACCCCGACGCATTCACGATCCTGCTGCTGGGCGGCACCAGCGCCATCAAGTTCCCCGCAGGCGTGCCGGTCACCACCGTTTCGCTCGATCCCGCCGACCCGGACGTGCGCCTCTGGGTAGGCCAGGTTTCCCTGGGGGAGGCTGTCGCGGTCATCGTCCGGCCGGACGGCCACGTTCATCGCGTGGTCGCCGAAGCAGACCTCGTTGGCGCCGATGTCGGCGCTCTACTGGGTGTTCCGGAAGGAGCGACGCGATGAGGCTCGCCACCGCTCGTCCTGTTGACCGAGGGCCCGCGAATCACCACTCCCATCAGCGCTGTCGGCGAGTGCGCAAACCCTGCTTTGCGGCCCGCCGGCCGCAGGGCTCACTGACCAGAGGAGGACTACCGATGCCCCTGCCCCAACCTGCAGCCGCCCCACCGTTCACCATCACACGGCTGAGCCACGTGATCCTCAACGTTCGCGATCTCGCGGCGAGCCGCGCTTTCTACGAGGAGCTGATCGGTCTGGTCGCCTCCGACGCCGACGAGCACCGGGTCTATCTTCGTGGCGTGGAGGAGGCGGCGCATCACAGCCTCGTGCTTGTCGCCGGCGACGCTCCATCGGCTGAGCGCGTCGGGTTTCGCGTCGCCTCCGAGGACGACCTCGACGCCGCCCAGCACTCGCTCGAGGGGCAGGGGTCGCAGTGCGAGTGGGCGGAGATCCCCCATCAGGGGCGAACGCTGCGGTTCTCCGACGTCGCCGGGGTCCCAATCGAGCTTTGCGCCTCGATGCCGGTGCAGCGGCGTCTGATACTCCAGGACGCCGAGCACCGCGGTGCCGCCGCCGCGCGGATCGACCACCTGCAGCTGCACATCCCCGAGGTTGCCGACTGGACGGCCTTCTACGTCGCAAACGGGTTTCGGATCTCCGAGTATGCCACGCCAGACGGGACGCCCGACAGTCCTCTGCTCGGCGTGTTCTTGGCACGGAAGGGCGACCTGCTCGACCTCGTCGGGGTCACCGGCCCCGGGCCTCGTCTGCACCATGTCGCCTTCGTCGTGCACGAGCACGCCGCGACCGCCCAGCGGGTCTGTGACTACGCGGCATCACGCGGCTGGCGCGACGCGATTGAGTTCGGTCCGGGGCGGCACGGACTCGCGCCGCAGCACTTCCTGTACCTCCGAGACCCCGACGGTCACCGCGTTGAGCTGGTCAGCCACGCCTACCTGCTCCTTGATCCTGAGGTCGAGCCGCTCGGCTGGTCGATCGCCGATCCGCGTGCGATCACGACCTGGGGGCCGCCGCCGTGCGCGGGATGGTTCACGGAGGCTTCGGAATTTGCGGGCGTCACGCCGGGCCCGCCGATCATTCCCGGTCCGGATGGGGAGCCCGTGATGGCCGGGGAGGCCGGCTGAGGTGACCACATCGACCCAGGCTCACACACGGCAAACACCGGCGGCCTGATGAGGCGCGGATGAATCTCGGGATCGCCGGCCGCCGTGCGCTGCTTTGCGGCTCCAGCCGCGGCCTGGGCCGCGCCTGCGCCGAGGCGCTGGCCGAGGATGGCGTTCACGTTGTCATCAACGGTCGAGACCAGGCGAGCGTTGACGCGACCGCCATGAAGCTCAAAGAGCGCTTCAGCCGCGTGGAGGTGACGCCCCTCATCGCCGACGTCACGACCGCGGAGGGCAGGGACGCGCTGCTCGAAGCGTGCCCGGGGCCGGACATCCTGCTCACCAACAACGCCGGTCCGCCACCCGGGCCGTTCCTGGAGTGGGAGCAGCAGGACTGGGAGGAGGCTCTGCAGGCGAACCTCGTCGCGGGCCTGATGCTGATTCGGGCCGTGCTCCCGGGGATGCGGGAGCGGCACTTCGGCCGGATCGTGAACGTCGCCTCGGCAATGGTCACCTCGCCGCACCCCCTGATGAGTCTCTCCACCGCCCCCCGGGCGGGCCTCCTCGCCGTGAGCAAGGGCCTCGCCCGTGAGGTCGCCGGCGACAACGTGACGATTAACACACTGCTGCCCGAGCGCTTTGACACCGATCGCCAGGTGCTCATGGCCCGCCTCCAAGCGCAAGCTCTCGGGACCACCTACGAGCAGGCCCGGGAGCAGATCGCCTCGAGCCTGCCCGCCGGCCGCTTCGGACGCCCCGAGGAGTTCGGTGCCATGTGTGCCTTCTTGTGCAGCAATCTGGCCGGCTTCATCTCAGGCAACGCGATCCACCTCGACGGCGCCAGCTACCAAGGCCTCGTCTAAGCAGCACTCGCGTCCAGTCGAGCTCTGAGAGGCGCTCGCCCGGCTCCTCGCCATGGAACTCCTCGAGTGCCTGCGCGACGCGCTGGTGCATCCGTGCCCGGCGTGTTGCCCCGAGTGCCTCATAGAGCGTCTCGTTGATGGGGCACTTTTCGTTGTGCATCCAGGGTAGCGGCTTGTTACCCACCCGCGTTACCCTGGGCGAGTAGAGGCCATGCCACAGGAGCTCCAAAAACGGCAAAGGCCCGGAAACCTGGACCTTTTACTCGATAGCGGGGGCCCGATTCCTCCCTCCGAGAGACGCTCGGATCAGGCAGCCGTATCGTCTAGCGGCCTGAGCGCGCAGCTCCTCAATCGTCCGCGGCGGCAGTCTTGGGAAGACTCGTTACGCGCTCGCATCTGTCGAAGCGCGACGGTCGAGTTGCGTTCGCCCGGCGGACGGAAGTCGCGCGAGTAGTCTCGCTCCACCGATCACGAGGAGGTGCACGATGGCGACGACGAGCGAGGGGACCGTGCCCTTCCAGGGGTATCGCACCTGGTATCGAGTCGCGGGCGAGCTCGCGGGACCAAGCGGAAAGCTGCCACTGCTCGTTCTTCACGGGGGCCCGGGCTTCCCCCACGACTACCTGGAGGACCTGGCCTCGCTGGCGGACGACGGACGCCCGGTCGTCTTCTACGACCAGATCGGCTGCGGGAAGTCCGATCACCCGGACGACGATGCCCTGTGGACCATGGCCACCTTCGTCGAGGAGGTCGCCGCCGTGCGGGACGCCCTCGGGCTCGAGCGCGTCCACCTGCTCGGTCACTCCTGGGGCGGTTGGCTGGCTCTCGAGTACGCCCTCGACCGACCGAGCGGGCTTGCCAGCCTCGTTCTCGCAAGCTCCGGCGCCAGCCTCCCCGCCTTCGCGACCGAGACCCGGCGGTTGAAGGAGTCGCTGCCCGCCGACGTGCAGGAGGTCATCGACCGCCACGAGGCCGAGGGAACTACCGACGATGACGCCTACACAGAGGCCACGATGGCCTACTACACGCAGTGGGTCTGCCGCCTCGATCTGCCCTGGCCCGAGCACCTGATGCGCTCGTTCAACAACCTAAACGAGGAGATCTACGGGACGATGCAGGGGCCGGAGTGGAACGTCACGGGCAAGCTCAAGGACTGGGATGTCAGCGCCCGCCTGGGCGAGCTCGACCTGCCGGTGCTCGTGACCTCGGGACGCTACGACGAGGTGACGCCCGCACTCGTCCAGCCGCTCGTCGACGGGATCCGGGACGCTGAGTCGGTCGTCTTCGAGAAGAGCGCCCACTTCGCGATGGCCGAGGAGCCGGACCGCTACCGGGAAGTGCTCGACTCCTTCCTGGGGCAAGTGGAAGCCGGCGCGAGCTGATCAAGCCAACGCCGTCGCACTCGCCAGCACGGGGAGCCAGTCCAGCGGCTTCCGCTTGCGCGTGAAAGCAGAGCAATCGCGCTCCCGACGCTCACCGGATGTCGGTGCTCGGGCCAGGCCTCGCGGCTGGAAAGCGCAAGCGGGAGCACCTCGCGCATTGCCCCCTCCGGCACGCGCGATGATGTGCTCTCCCGTGGCGGACTTGGACACCACAGGCGCGGACAGGCCGTCAGGCGCGCGGCGGGTGTTGCACATTCTCGGTGCTGTCCTCGTGGCTGTCGTTTTGCCTGCGCTGGTGATGGGCGCGCTTGTGGGGGAGTTGGGCGTGGCGGCGATTCTCACCGGACTCCTGCTCGGCGCAACCGGCGCCAAGATCGGCGGCACCCAACGGATGCTGTTCGTCGCGCCAGTGGTCGGAGTAGCGGCAGGACTCGGGGCTCACACCGCCTACGACTGGTGGTGGGTGGCTTTGCTGGCCGGCGTGGGCGTCATTGCTGGCGGCGGGATCCGGTTCGGGTGGCTCCCCGCGCTGCTGATGGTTCCCTACGCCGCCACGTTCGTCACTGCTGTGTCGTCGGTGAAAGACGCAGTGATCTACGGCGTTATCGTCGGGATGGGAGCGCTCTACGGCCTCGTCCTCGCGCGCCGTTTCGGTGCTCCCGATGTCGTCGACGGAGACCGCCTCGCCCTGCCGGTCGCTGCGGTGGTGGCGGTCATGTTCGGGCTCGTGCTCGGCTCCAGCGCGGCCATCGGCGTGGCGCTGTCGTGGACCGAGCCGTACTGGGTCCCGGAGCCGGTTCTCATACTGGTGCTCTACATCCTGATGGGTAAGCGAGACCGGATACGCGAAAAGGCGATCGGTACCGCGCTCGGGGTCGCCGCCGCTATCCCTGTGGCGATCATCTCGCCGCCCGCAGGGGTACTCGCAGCAGTGGGGACCGTCGTGTTCGTCATCGCGTTGACGCAGCGCAAGACCTACTGGCTCATGTACGGCCTCTACACCTTCTCCCTCGTCCTCCTGCTCGCCACCCCCGGACACGTCGGCTTCGAGGCCGAGGAACGCGGCTTTCAGATCCTCGTAGGCATCGGCCTCCTCGTCGTCGGCCTGGCGATCATTCACGCTCTCGGCGCATGGGTGGCAAAGCGCGACCCGCAGCCCGAACTCGCAACCTGACCAACGAGCCGCCCGGCGCCACTACGTCGGAGCTGTGCGGCCGCGCACTTCCGCTTCGGACGAGGAGCGGTAGCGGCACCGCTCGCTGACCTCGCTAGCGCTTACGCGTGAAAGCAGACGCGATGATCCTGTTTTTGGGGAGCCTTCACCGGCGCCCTGCATCACCTTCGACTCGAACAGCTCGTGTTATCCATCCGGGAAGGTTTCAGCCATGGCCTCACTGGTCCTGAAGATGTCCGTCTCGCTCGACGGGTTCGTCGCACCAATCGACGGGAGCACCGACTGGGTCGCTGCGGGACGCTCCGAGGACGGCGCCAGTTGGACCCTCGAGACCTTGAGCAACGCCGGCGCGCACCTTGTGGGTGCCACCACCTATGCGGGGTGGGCCGCCTACTGGCCCGGCGCCTCCGGGCCGTTCGCCAAGCCGATGAACGAGATCCCCAAGGTCGTGTTCTCGGACTCGCTCGCGTCCGCCGACTGGGGCGAGACGACGATCGCCGCCGGAGACCTGGCCGAAGCCATCACGCGGCTCAAGCAGGAGCGCTCAGAGGGATACCTGCTCGCTCACGGCGGGGCACGGTTCGCCCGATCGCTGGTCGAGACCGCCGATGAGCACCACCGTCTTCAGCGGCGGAGCCGTCGCCCACGTCTTCGCGGCGCACCCGTGATCGCCGTGTCGGAAAGCGTTCGAGGCTCGCCAGTCTCCGGGCGCTCGATGAGGAGTCGCATCCCTCGCGTCGCTCCGCGGCATCGGCGAGGAGCGCGGGCTACTCGCGGTGCGTCCGCGCCACCACAGCGGCGAGCAGCATTATCGGACCGGTCGAGGATCCGGTCGCTGCGCTCCAGCACGACCTCTCGTGGGCGCGCCGGTCGTCCGCTATGGCGCTTGCTCCTAGAGGCCGACCGGCTCGGCGGCCTTCGACAGCGCGGCCAGTGCGAGCGTCCCCTCCAAGATCGCCTCCTCGATGCTTCGCGGCGTGCGGCAGTCGCCGGCCTCCTCGACGCGGAGGCCGCGTTCGGCCAGCGCCGGGCCGAGTGAGTCCTCCGGCACTCGCCCCATGGAGAGGACGACTGCGTCCGCAGCCACCGTGGCCTCCAGCTCAGGCGCGAGAACGTTTTGCAGCCGGACCTCTCCCGCGCTCGCGGAGATGACGTCGAGGTAATGGCGGACCTCGATGCCGAGCCGGCAGAGCCGGCCGATGTAGATGTTGCGCGTGTACTGGTGAAGGGTCTCGGCGGGCATGATCGACCCGACCGCGAGCACCACCTCGCGTCCGGCCGCCTTCAGCACCTCCGCGCAGTCGAGCGCTGTCGCGTCTCCGCCCCAGTCCGCCACCACGATCTTGCCGCGCGGGTGGTCACCCCGCAGAACATCCCAAGCCTGCACTACCTCCACGCCTTCAAGCGGCAGTCCCGGGTCGTACGGGGTGGCGCCGGTCGCGACGATCGCCAGGTCCGGCGACAGCGCCTCGACCGCGGACACGTCGGCCCACTCGCCAAGCCTGATCTCCACGTTTGGGCGGTCGAGCAGGTGGTCGTAGTTGCGCCGAAGCGAGCGGGCGAGCTCCTCGTGCATCGGCGCTCTGCCGGCGATCCCGACTTGGCCACCGACCTCGCCGCCGGCCTCAAGCACGACAACCGCGTGACCGCGCGCGGCGGCCTCGGCGGCAGCCGCCAGGCCGGCCGGCCCGGCGCCGACGACGACCACCCGCCGCGACTCCTGCGCCGGCCGCGGGCGCGCCAACGACCGCTCTCGTCCCGTGCGCGGGTTCTGCGCGCACGCGATTGGCGTCTCGGCGTGGTAGTGGGCGATGCAGGCGTTGCAGCCGATGCAGCGCAGGATCTGGTTGTGGTCGCCGGAGCGCGCCTTGCGCGGCATGTCGGGGTCCGTAATCAGAGCGCGGTTCATGCCGCAGGCGTCCACCGCCCCGCTGACGATCAGCCGGTCGGCCTCGCGTGGGTCCAAGATCCGCGTCGTCCCGATCAGCGGCATGGTCGGGTCGAGCCCGTCGACCCAGCGGGCGATCTCGTTCTCCGCGGTCGGCGGCGGCGGGACGATGCCGACGCAGCCGCTGAAGGTGGACGAATCCCCAACCGCCATGTGCACGTAGTCGACCAGCCCCTCGAGGGACGGGACCACGCCGCGCGCCGCGTCCGAGTCGGCGCTGAGGCGCAACCCGAGGGCGAGCTCCGGCGCCGCGGCGCGAATCGCCTCCAGCACGGCCACGAGCATCGCGGTGCCCTCCGCCCACCGGTCCGCACGCCGGTTTGCCGAGCCGAAGAACTGCTCGAGCAGGTAGTTGTGCGCGGCGGTCACCTCCACGCCGTCGAGCCCGCCGTCGGCCGCTCGGGCCGCGCCGGCGGCATAGCCGTCGATTAGCTCGTCGATCTCGTGGTCGCGCAAAGCGCGGGGCTCGACGTGATACCGGCGCGAGGGCACGGCCGACGGCGCGATGACGACGGGCTTCGGCGCGGACGCGATCACCTCGCGACCGCCGTGGAAGAGCTGCACGAACAGCTTGGTGTCGTGGGCGTGCACCGCGTCCGCCACCCTCTGGTAGCTGGCCGACACGTCGTCGAGATAGGCGCCGACGGTGTGGGACGTAAGCAGTCCGGACGGGACGACGGCGGCCGCCTCCATGATGATCATCCCGACACCACCGCGCGCCCGCGCCTCGTGGTACGCGACGTAGTCGTCGGTCGGCAGGTGGTCGTGCACGAGCGTCGTCTGGTGCGCCGTCGACACGACTCGGTTCTGGAGCTCGATCTTGCCGAGCGCCAGCGGGCTGAACAATGACTGCAGCTCCGTCACTCGTACCACTCCTCGGGCGCGAGCTTCATCGTCCCGCGGAACTCGACGTCATGGGTGCAGATCAGTCGAGCGCCGAGCCGGCGCTCGAGGTCCTCGACCACGTGCCAGCTCGCGACCATCGCGTCGGGGCTCCATACGATCGCCGGCAGGAGGCGTTCCCGCATCTTCGCCATCAGGTAGGTCGCGTCGGCGAGCAACACGATCGGCTGCTCCTCGAGGCGCAGGAGCATCGACTGGTGCCCGGGGGTGTGCCCCGGCGTCGGGACCAGCACGATGCGTCCGTCCCCGAACAGGTCGTACTCGCCGTCAAGCTCCTTCCAGCGCAGCTCGTGATCGAAGTCGGCGCGCAGGTAGAGCCCACGCTGGTAGACCGCGGGCCAATGGGCGAACGACAGCTCGCTGCGCTGGACGTAGACGGTCGCGTGCGGGAAGAACTCGAGGCCGCCGGCATGGTCAAAATGGAGGTGCGACTGCACCACGTGGTCCACGTCCCCGGGCTCCATCCGGATCTTGCGCAGCTGGGCCACGACGTCGTCGTCCCGCCCCATCTCGACGACGATGGCCTCCGCCGCGTGCCCCAGCCGGCCGTGGGGATCGTCGCGCACGTCCGGGTGAACGCCGCTGTCGAAGAGGACGTTCCCCTCCGGATGCCGCACGAGGTAGAAGAAATAAGGCGCATAGAGCTTGGTGCCGACGTCGGGGTCGAAGGGATCGAAGATCGCTCGATCCGAGCGGTCGCCGCCGCAGTGGAACGCGTAGAGGCGCATCGGTGGCGCGCTCATGCCGCCACCCCCCGATGACGCCTGAAGATGCGCGTAGTCCAGGTCGGCATCACGAGCTCACGGCCGCCCGTGATCCCGCCCGGCCGGCGCAGCATGATCAGCAGTACGAGGATCGCGAGCACGGCATCGGTCACGCCGTCTCGCAGGTGAAGGTGGATCGGGCCGACCCCCTCTCCGTTCTCCAGCCTCCCGATCACCTCTTGGATGATCGAAACCGTGAGCGTGCCGACCACGGCGCCGGACAGGCTCTTGATCCCGCCAATGACGAGCATCGCGATGAGGAAGAACGTGAGGTGGAAGTAGAAGTCGTTCGGAGCGAAGCTGCCGATGCGGTGTCCGTAGAGGGCGCCGCCGACCCCGACGACGAAGGCACTGAGCGCGAAGGCAATCAGGCGCTCGCGCGTTATCCCGATTCCGGCCGCCCGGGCCGCCACGGGGTCCTCGCGCGAGGCGCGGAGCCTCAACCCGACCCTGCTGCGCTGGAACAGCCAGGCCGCCACGATCGTCAGCAAACACCAGGCCAGCGCCGACCCTGTCGTGGTGGTGAGCGGAACACCAACGAGAGCCGTTCGCCCGCCGGTGATCTGGGCCCACTCGCCGAGCACGATGTTCGTGATGACGAGCAGCGCGAGCGTCGCGATGGAGGCCGCGATGCCGCTCAGGCGCATCAACGGAATGCCGACCACGAAGCCCACGACTCCTGCGAATGCCGCCCCGATCACGATCGACGGCACGCTTGCCAACTGGACGCTGGCGAGGAAGTGCGGCAGATCGGGCAGCAGGAACTGCTTCTGCTGGGTTCGGATGCTCACAAGCGCGGCGGCGTACGCCCCAAGCGCCATGAAGCTGATGTGCCCGAACGAGAGGACACCGGAGTTGCCGATGAAGATGTACATACCGACCACGAGGATCAGGTTGAGCAGGACGGTCAGCACGAAGTCGTGGAAGCCGACCGAGAGTCCCGCCAGGCCGAAGCTGAGGAGCGAGAGCGCGACCAAGCCGACGACCAGACCGCCGGCAGAACCCCACGGCTCCGGGAGTTGGCGTGCGCTCGCCACGGGCCGGTCGGCCGTGTTGGCGGCGTGCGTGCTTCCCTCCACGGCTAGACCCGTTCCTCCAGGGCCGCGCTCGAGACGAGGCCACTCGGCCGGACGAGCAGGATCAGGATCACGATCGCGAAGACCGCCGCGTCGCGATAGCCCCGCGCGTCGAGGGGCAATGCGATCTGCATGGTGACCGTGAGCGCGCCCAGCAATAAGCCCCCAAGCGCGGCCCCCACAAGGCTGCCGACCCCGCCGATCACGGTCGCGACGAAGCCGATCAGGACCGGCTGGAGGCCCATACTCGACTGGATCGTGCCGGTGGAGGCGACCAGCAGGAGCGCGGCCGTCGCGGCTAGGATCCCGCTCAGCACGAAGGCCGCCGCAATGACCCTATTGGCGCTCACGCCCAGCAGGCGGGCCATCACGAAGTCGTCCGCGGCCGCCCGCATCGCGGTTCCGGTCGCGGTGCGCGTGAGAAAAAGCGCGAGGCCGGCGACGAGCACCACGGCGGCTCCGATCGAGACCAGGTCGACGATCGCAACGCGAGTGCCGAAGATCGTCACCGGCTCCGACAGACCGCCCGCGAAGTCGACGCCCTTGGCGCGCCGGCCCCAGATGATCACGGCCACGCTCTGGATCAGGATGCTGACGGCGAACGAGGTGACCAGCAGCGTCGTCGGGTCCGCGCTCCGCACCGGCCGGAACGCGATCCGCTCCATCAGCAGCGCCGCGAGAGCGACCACGGCCACGACGATGATCACGATCAGCGGCCAGGGAAGCGCGGCGGTAAGGAAGATCGTGAAGCCGCCGACCATCACGAGCTCGCCGTGAGCGAAGTTCACGAGGTGCATCACCCCGAAGACCAGGGCGATGCCCAGCGCGAGCATCGCGTCGAGGCTCCCCAGGCTCAATGCGTCTACAACGTGCTGCATCTGCGCTCCTCCTTAGACATAGGACTCTCCCAGGTACGCCGCCGCGAAGTCGGCCCTCGCTAAGAGCTCCTCCCGGGTGCCGCTGAGCTCCACTTCGCCGTTCCTCAACACGTAGGTGCGATCCGCGAGCTCGACCGCGATGCCCGCCACCTGCTCGATCAGCAGTACGGTGATCCCGTCGTCCCGAAGCTGGGCCAGCTCATGCATGACACGCTCGACGATCAGCGGCGCGAGGCCGAATGACGGCTCATCGAGAAGCATGAACCTAGGCCGGGCCAGCAGCGCCCGCGCGATCGCCAGCTGTTGCTGCTCCCCGCCCGAGAGCTGGCCTGCTGGCGACTGCAGGCGCTGCTCCATGAACGGGAAGCGGCTAACCGCCAGGTCGATCAGACCCTGCTTCTCGGCGCGGCTTACTCGCCCCCGCGCGGCCGCGCCGAGCTCGAGGTTCTCGCGCACCGTGAGCGCGCCGAAGATATGGCGCCCCTCCGGGACCAGCGACAGCCCCTTGCGGGCGATCATCTCCGGCCGCTGCCCGTCGATGCGTTCGCCGAGGAAGTGAATGCTCCCGCCAACCGGCTTGAGGACGCCGCTGATCGACCACAGCAGCGTCGACTTGCCGGCTCCATTCGCGCCGATCACGGCCACGATCTCGCCCTCATCGACGTGCATGGACACGCCGCGCAGCGCCGTAACCGCGTCGTAGACCACCTTCAGGTCAACGACCTTGAGCACGGCCCACCCTTCCGGTCCCGAGGTAGGCCTCGAGCACGCGCTGGTTGGTCCGGATCTCACTCGCCGGGCCCTCGGCGAGCGTCTTGCCGTTGTCGAGCACCTGAACGCGCTCGCAGAGCTTCATCACCACACGCATGTCGTGCTCAACGAGCACGATCCCGATCCCCCGGGTCTCGCGGATTCCGCCGATGAAGTCGATGACCGAATCGGTCTCGGTCTCATACAGGCCCGCCGCCGGCTCGTCCAGGAGCAGGAAGCCGGGATCTGCCGCGAGCGCCCGCGCGATCCCGAGCCGCCGCTGCGATCCCGCGGGAAGCGTGCCCGCCCACATGGCGGCCACCTCGTCCAGGCCCAGCTCGTCAAGCAGCTGCGTGGCTCGCTCGCGCGCCTGGCGCCTAGACGCTCCCACCCCCACCGCACCCACCTCGATGTTCTCGCGAACCGTGAGCTGCGCGAACGGGCGGACTCCCTGGAACGTCCGGGCAAGACCGCGCCGCGCGTGCTGCTGCGGCGACCATCCGCGCGTCTCCCGGCCGCGGAACCGGACGATCCCGGACTTCGGCGCGAGGAAGCCGGAGAGCGCGTTCAGCAGCGTGGTCTTGCCCGAGCCGTTCGGGCCGATCAGGCCGACGATCTCCCCTGGTCTGCAGAGGAACGACACCGCGTCCAGCGCCTTGACGCCGCTGAAGGCGATCGTCACCTCCTCCGCGACCAGAGCGTCGTCGGCTCCGATCGCCCGATTGGGTGGGGCCTCCTTCGTCGTCACCCCGTTGGTGTCGGCGCCTTCTTGACTTTCCAGGTCTCCCCGCTGTAGCGGATCTTGCCGTTCTGCACCTCCATGATCAGCATCGGCCGGTCGAGCGCGATGTGCGAGGTGCTGGTGTAGGTCGTCGGTCCGACGATCGTGTCGACGTTGCGGAAGCTGTCGAGCGCCTTCTGGACGGGGTCCGCGTCGGTCGTCTTGGCTTCCTCGACGGCCTTCTTCCAGAGGTCCATGACGGCCCCTCCGAACAGGGCGTAGCCCGTCTGCGGCGGGTGACCCTGCTTCTTCGTGAACGTGTCAACGAAGTCGTTCACGCGCTGGCTCGGGTCATCGCCGTAGATCGAGCCCATGGACGGATAGAAGACGTTGCTGACGTTCGGCACCGCCTTCAACCAGTAGCTGCCGTCGGTGGCGGTCGCCATCAGGATCGGCTGGTCCAGGCCGGCGGCGCGGATCTGCCGGATCCACCCCGGCGAGCCGGGCGGCTGGCTGCACATGTAGATGAACTCGGGGTTGGCGTCCTTGATGCGGGTCACCGTCGCCGCGATCGACTTGTCGTCGGCCGACAGCGTGTCGCTACCGACGGTCTCTCCGCCGAGCTCCTTCCAGCGGTTGTTGAAGCCCTTGCAAACCTCGCCGTCGTAGCCGGCGAACGTCTTGTCCTCGATCACGAACGCCTTCGAGAAGCCCTTCTTCATCTTGGCCCACTCCGCCATCACGTAGCCCTCGAGGAACGTGATGTGACTCGGCGTGTATGCGTACTTTCCGATGCCCTGCGGGCCGAAGCGAGCCGAAGCCTCACAGAGCGAGAAGGCGATGATGCCCTTCTGCTGGGCGACGATCGCACCGGGCGCGCCGAGATCCGGATCGCAGGGCACCAGCACCAGCTCGGCGCCCTTGTTGATCAGGTCGGTCGTCACACGCGACGCCAGCGAGGCGGTGCTCTTCATGTCGCGCACCTCGACGTCGAGCTTGCGACCGAGGATGCCGCCGTTGGCGTTCACCTCGTCTGCCGCCTGTTGGAAAGCCTGCATCGGCGGCTCGTCGAACGGCGCCTCGTCGCCGGTAAGCGCGACCGCCGCGCCGACCAGGATCGGCTTGCTCTTGTCGTTGCTGGAGCCGCCGCCTGAGTTGTCGTCGCCGCCGCAGCCGGCGGCCACAAGGGCGACAAGGCAGATCAATCCAAGGCACAGACTCTTGATTGGGTGGCTGTTCACTCGCGTCCTATCGCTGATTGACATCTCACGACTCCCTCCGGCCACTCGATTGGCACCTGTTTCCCGCGGAGCTCAAGCCGGCTGTCCCGCGGTCGTGTTCTTCTCGTAGTCCACCGCCAGCGTGAAGCTGGGGTCCTCATGCAGCTCCCAGTAGCGGTCGCGCAGGGCGGTCGTGATCCGGCCCGGCGATCCTGCGCCAACCGGCTCTCCGTCCAGGGTGGTAACGGGCATCACCCCGCCTGCCGTGCTGGTCAAGAAGATCTCCTCGGCCTCGTAGAGGAGCGACAGCGGCAGCTCCCCGACGTGCACGGCAAGCCCCTGGTCGCGTGCGATCTCGATGGCCGTCCGGCGTGTGATCCCCTCGAGCACGCCGAGCTCGGGGGTGTAGAGCTCCCCGCGCAGGACCGTGAAGACGTTGAAGCCGGGGCCTTCGGACACTCGGCCCTCGCCATCGGTAAGGATCGGCAGCCACGCATCGCGGTCGTAGGCCTCGAACAGCCCGCGGACGAGGTCCCCCCAGTGGAAGTTCTTGACGGTCGGGTCGACCGAGTCGGGGGGTATGCGGCGGGTCTGCTTCGCCACCACCACATGCGTCCCCTTCTCCTGGAGCTCCGGCCGGACGATCCACACATAGGGGATCGCGTAGGCGTAAAAGCGCGGAGTCCAGCCGCGCGGGTCGCGCTCCCCTGGCGTCGGGACGCCACGGGTGACGATCGCCTCCACGTACGCCTCGCGCAGGCCCGACCGGCTGACCACCTCGATCAGGATCGCCTGCATCTCGTCGCGCCCGAGCGGGAGGGGCAGCCGCAGCTTGGCGCAGCCCTGTTCGAGGCGCGTAAGGTGGTCGTCGAGCCTGAAGAAGCGCCCGTGCCAGACGCCGACGACGTCGTAGGTCAGGTCGGAGCGAACGAAGCCGGTGTCGAGGATGGGGATGCGAGCCTCGCCGATCGGGACGTACTCGCCCTCGATCCATGCACACCCGTCTGCGAAGGCCGTCATGCCGCCACCTGAAGCCGCTCGAGGACGGTTGCCGTGATCCGCTCGGTTCCGGGCAGGAAGTCGTCCTCCAGCGGCGGGCTGAACGGGATCGGCCCGTCGGGCGTGGTCAGCAGCCAGGCGTCGTCGAGCTCGTCGAGCGCAACCGCGGCGACTGCGCCGAGCAGGCCGGCGGCCCAGCCGCCGGTCTGCGGACCCTCCTCCACCGCCAGCAGGCGGTGCGTGCGGCCAATCGACTCGAGAACGGTTTCCGCGTCGAGCGGGCGCAGACTGCGCATGTCGATCACCTCCGCGCGGATGCCGGCGCCGGCCAGCGTGTCGGCCGCGGCGAGGGCGGCCGGAACGCCGGTCATGACTGCGACGATCGTGAAGTCGCTCCCCGGCCGGACGATCTTTGCCTGGCCCAGCCTGACCGCGCCGTCCTCCAGCTCCTCAGTGACGCTGTAGAGCCGTTTGTGCTCGAGGAAGACGACCGGGTTCGGGTCCTCGATCGCCGCCCTGAGCAGCAGCCGGGCGTCGGAGGGCGAGGAGGGACAGACGACCTTCAGGCCGGGCACGCCGTGCAGCCAGGTGCCGGGGTTCTGGGAGTGGATGGCGCCGAAGCGCCCGCCGGCGCCCACGGCGCTGCGCACGACCAGTGGCACGCTCACCGTGCCGCCGGACAGGTACCAGTACTTGGCCGCCTGATTGACCAGGCTGTCCATCGCCAGCGCCATGAAGTCGCCGAACATGATCTCGACGATCGGGCGAAGGCCCGCCACGGCGCTTCCGAACGCCGCGCCGGCGAGCGCCAGCTCCGAGATCGGGGTGTCCACAACCCGGCGCGGCCCGAACCTCTCGACCAGCCCCTCCGTGACCTTGAAGACGCCGCCCGCGTCGGCCACGTCCTCACCCAACAGAACGACGCGCTCGTCGCGCTCCATCTCCTCGGCGATCGCCTGCCTGATGGCATGCCGGAACTCAGGCATCGCAGTATTCCGGGATCGCTGCGACCGAGGGGTGAGGAAAGGGCGCCGCGAGTGCCCGCTCGAAGGCCTCCGCGATCCGCTCCTCCACGGCGGCGGCCATTTGCGCGACGAGATCGGATCCGTCCGGCTGCGAGCGGATGGCCTCCGCCGCCACGGCGATCGGGTCGCGCTCACGCCAGGCGTCGAGCTCGCCGGGCGGCCGATAGGCACCCGGGTCGGTGCGCGAGTGGCCGACGAAGCGATAGGTCTGGCACTCGAGGAAGCCCGGTCCCTTGCCCGCGCGCGCCCGCGCCGCAGCGTCGCCGACCGCACCGAAGACCCCCAGCGGGTCGTTGCCGTCGACCGTCTGCGCCGGGATACCGAGCGCGGCGACCCGGGCCGGGATGTCCGCGCCGGCGGTGACGCGCTCCCAGGGCGTGTACTCGCCGTAGAGGTTGTTCTCGCACACGAACACGACCGGCAGGCCGAATACCGCCGCGAAGTTGAGGCATTCGGCGAAGTAGGCCTGGTTTGCCGTCCCCTCGCCGAACAGCGCCACCGCGACGTTGTCGCTGTCCCGCAACGCAAACGCGGCGCCGGTGGCCGCCGCCATCGCCCCGCCGACGATCCCGAAGCACCCAATTAGCCCGTGCTCGCGGTCGACAACGTTCATCGACCCCGCCCGCCCGCCGCACGTGCCCGTGCTGCGGCCCATCAGCTCCGCGGCGAGCCCGCTCGGGTCGACTCCGCGCGCCAGGGCATGTCCATGGCCGCGATAGGTCGCGGCGGCAAGGTCGTCCGGGCGGAGCGCTGCCGCCACGCCAACGGCGACGGCCTCCTGCCCGATGCAGAGGTGGGTGGTGCCGTGGATCTCGCCCTTCAGGAAGAGCCGCTCGATCTCCTCCTCGAAGCGGCGGATCAGGAGCATCCGCTCATATGCCTGCTCGAGCTTCACCGATCCTCCGTCAGGGCGAGCCCGGCGGCGGCAATGCCGTCGGCGTCGAGTCCGTAGTGCCGGTAGAGAGCCGTCGGCGGCCCGATCAGCGCGTATTCGTCGGCAGGCAGCCCGAGCCGCGCGAGCGGCACGCCCGCGACGCCCCCGTCGACGAGAGCGTCCGCGCAGGCAGTGGCCACACCGCCGACCACGTTGTGCTCCTCCGCCACGAGCAGGCGCCCGGTGCGAGCCGCGAGCCTGCACAGGCCATCGGCGTCGAACGGGCTGATGGTGTGAGCGTCCACCACCGCCGCCTCGAGCCCATGCTCCGCCGCCAGGCGGTCTGCGGCCGCGAGTGAAGGGGCGACAGTGACGCCGTTGGCCACGATCGCCAGATCTTCACCATCCCGCAGCCGCGCGAGGCGTCCGAGCTCGAGGTCGGCCGCGGTGGCCTCGTCGTAGACGTCGGGCTCGCGGCCCCGGCCGAGGCGGAAGTACAAGGGCCCGTCCAGGTCGACCGTCGTGCGCAGCGCCCACGCGGTCGACGCGGCGTCGCAGGGACAGACGACGGTCATGTCGACGATCGAGCGCAGCAGTGCGAGATCCTCGGTCGCATGGTGCGACGTTCCGTAGAAGCCGAGCGAGATTCCTGCGTGGTGCGCCAGCAGCCGCACCGGCAGCCCCGGATAGGCCAGGTCGGTCCGCAGCTGCTCGGCCGCAAGCAAGCCAAGGAAGCTCGCGAAGGTCGCCGCGTAGGGGATGAAGCCGAACGTCGCGAGGCCGGCGGCCACGCCGACCATGTTCTGCTCGGCGATGCCCACGTTGAGGAAGCGCCCAGGATGGCGGCTCTGAAAGTCCGCCGTCCTGTTCGAGTACATGAGGTCGGCCGTCAGCACGACGATGCGGTCGTCCTCGTCGGCCATGTCGGCGAGCACTTCGCCGGCGACTGCCGAGTGCGCCAGTTGCGTCGAGGTTGCCAGGTCCCAGCTGGGCTCGGTGGGCAGCGGCGCGTGGTAGCCGTCACGCATGTTGAGCGACCTCCAGGGTCGCGGCGCGCTCATCGTCCGGGCCCAGGTAGCCGAGATGCCAGGTGCGAGTCTGCTCCATGTACCTGACGCCCTTGCCCTTGACGGTCCTCGCGACGATGCAGGTCGGAACGCGCGAGTCGGCCGGGGGCAGCGAGCCGAACCGGCGTAGCAGCGCCTCCGGGTCGTGACCGTCCCGCACCTGTTCGACACGCCATCCGAACGCCTCGAAGCGCCGGTCGATGGGCTCCACCGACATGACCTCCTCGGTCTGCCCGTCGAGCCCCATCTGGTTCCGGTCGACGATCGCTACGAGGTTGCCCAGACCGAACTGCGCCGCGGCCTGGGCGGCCTCCCAGATCTGGCCCTCGTTCAGCTCCTGATCGCCCAGCAGGACGTACACGCGGATCGTCCCGCTGCCGCGCATGCGTGCACCCGCGGCCATGCCGACCCCGATCGACAGGCCATGTCCGAGCGACCCGGACGAGAAGTCGATGCCCGGCACCCGGCGCATGTCCGGGTGGTCTCCGAGGGGACTGCCCACGCGCGTGTAGCCGTCCAGCCACTCGCGCGGGAAGTACCCCCGGTCCGCCAGGATCGGGTAGACGCCAACCGCGCAATGCCCCTTGGAAAGGATGAGCCGGTCGCGTTCCGACCAGGTCGGGTCGTCGCTCAGGCGCAGCACCCCTGAGTACAGCGCCGCAAGGATCTCCGCGCACGAGAAGACGCTGCTGAAGTGGCCGCTCTTGGCGATTCCGATCAGCCGGATCGTCTCGGTGCGGATCTGGCTCGCAAGCTCCCGGACACGCTGCACGCGCGCCGCAGACGGCGAGCGGTCCTGTTCTCGACCGGAATTCAGCTCTCCTCGACTCACTCGTAGAAGGCCTCCGGCGCCATGCGGACCTGTGACTCGAAATCGAGCTCGTGCGTGGTCATCAGCAGCGCGTCCTCGCTCTGCTCGATCTCCTCGATCCGGTCCCACGTCGCGATCATCGCGTCGGGGCTCCAGATCACGCCCGGGAGACTGCGCGCGCGCATCTTGCCGAGGAGATAGGCGGCATCGGCGAGCAGGAAGATCGTCTGACCGTCGAGGCGCACGAGCAGCGACTGATGCCCGCGAGTGTGGCCCGGCGTCGAGATCGCCGTCACGCGCCCGTCGCCGAAGACGTCGTGATCGCCGTCGAGCTCCTGCCAGTCCAGCTCCATCCCGAAGTCCTCGCGCAGGTAGATCGCCTCCTGGTAGACGGGCGGGGCCAGCGCGAAGGCCAGCTCCTCGCGCTGAACGAGGATCGGTGCGTGCGTCATCCAGGCCAGCCCGCCCGCATGGTCGAAGTGCAGGTGCGACTGCACGACCACGTCGATGTCGGTCGGCTTCAGGCCGATCGACGCGAGCAGCGACTCGATGTGGTCCTCGGGGGAGAGACGCACCTGGAAGTCTGCCGCCGCGTCGCCCAGTCGCGCCTCGGGATTGGTGCCGAGGTCGGGATGCGCGCCGCTGTCGAACAGCAGCCTGCCCTCGGGGTGCTCAACGACGTAGAAGAAGTACGGGTTGTAGACCTTCGTGCCGACGTTCGGGTCGAACGGGTCGAACCCCGCCCAATCCATCAGGTCGCCCCCGCAGTGCAGGGCGTGCAGGCGCATCCGCGTCAGGCCTCGTCCAGGGCGGCCCGGATCGCGGCGCCGATCAGCTCAACGTGCTCGTCCTCGCACACGAGCGGCGGCGAGACCGCGATCTCGCGAGCGAGGGGTCTCAAGATCACGCCGTGGCGCCGTATGGCCGCCGCCAGCTTGGCCGCCGCGCCGGCATCGCGGGCGAGCAGGTCGGGCTCCAACTCCACGGCGGCCACGAAGCCGAGCCCGGCTCGGACATGGGCCACGGCGGGATGCTCTTCGAGCGGCCGCAGCTCCTCCTCCAGCCGCTGCTCGAGGCGCCGGCTCGCGTCGAACAGGCCCTCCTCCTCGAGGATGTCCATGTTCGTCAGCGCAGCCACGCAGCAAGTGGGATGGCCGGCATAGGTGGTGCCGTGGCGCCAAACCCGGTGAGCCTCGCCCTGCCAGAGCGGATCGGCGACGCTACCCGAGACCACGACCCCGCCCAGGGGCAGGTAACCCGACGTGACCCCCTTGGCGAACACGATCATGTCGGGCGTCACGCCGAAACGCTCGATCCCGAACCAGGTGCCGAGCCTTCCGAACCCGGCGATCACGGAGTCGCAGACAAGCAGGATCCCGTAGCTGCGACAGAGGTCGGCGACTCCCTCGAGATAGCCGGCCGGCGGGTGCAAGACGCCGCCGGCGCCGATCACCGGCTCGAAGAAGAAGGCCGCCACGCGCTCGGGACCGACCCGCTCGATCTCCTGTTCGAGCGCGGACAGCGAGTCGTGCTGCACCTGAGTCGTGTCCGGGATCAGCGGACCGAAGGCCGCGCGGTTGCCCTCGATGCCGCCAAGGCTCGTGCCGAAGCCGAACACCCCGTGGAAGCTCCCGCTGCGGCTGATCACGTGCGTGCGGTGCGGTTGGTCCTGCGCGGTCCAGTAGAAGCGCGCCAGCTTGGCCGCGGTCTCGATGCTGTCGCCACCGCCCGTGGTCAGCAACACGCGGGCGTCGTCCATCGGCGCGAGCTCGGCCAGGCGCCTGGCGAGCGCGTCGGCCGGCTCGTTGGTGATGTCGCCGAAGATCGAGTAGGCGTCGAGCTTGACGAGCTGCTCCGCGATCGCGTCGGCCATCCGCTGCCGGCCGTGTCCGATGTTCGAGTACCAGAGGCTCGCGGTCCCGTCGATGTAGCGGTTGCCCTCGACGTCCCAGAGCCATACGCCCTCGGCACGCTCGAGCGTCAGCTCGTGTCCCGCGACCGCCGACATGTCCGAGAAGGGGTGCCAGAGCCGGGCTTGGTTCGTCGTGACCGCTACGCCCATGTTCGCCTCTCCTCTCGCTGCGCTCGCCAGCGGAAACCATACGCCGGGAGCGGAGCGCGAGTCAAGAAGTTGGAGCCAATCAGCCTCCTCCGCCGTCGGTGGATGGCCGTGCAATGGGGAAGAGCACCCCTCAATGACGGCGATTGCATCCAAATTGCCCTTCCGCGACAATGGCGGGGGCATGGATAAGGCTGAGGTCCTGGAGCTCACGCGGCGCTACGTTGCGCCCCATCGCGTGGAGACGTGGGAGGCTTACGGCACCCAGCTGGTCATCGGCCGGCGCGACGGATATCGAATCTGGGATCTGGACGGGCAGGAGCTGCTCGACCTGCATCTGAACGGCGGCACGTTCAACCTCGGGCACCGCAACCACGAGCTCGTGAACACGCTGTCCTCAGCTCTGGCCGGGCTCGACATCGGAAACCACCACTTCGCCAGCACCGCTCGGGCGCGGCTCGGGCAGGAGCTGGCGCGGCTGACGCCGGGCGCTCTGACCTACTCGGTGTTCTGCGCGAGCGGGAGCGAGGCGAACGACGTCGCGATCAAGACCGCGCGCCGCGCCACCGGGCGCCGGAAGGTCGTGGCCCTGGAGGCCGGCTACCACGGCCGGACCGGCCTGTCCGGCGCTGCCGGCCAGGATGCGGCAGCGCGCTACTTCCTCTCCGACTCGCCGGATTTCCTGACCGTTCCGTTTGGCGAGCTGGATGCCATAGAGGGCCACCTGCGCGGCGGCGACGTCGCGGCGGTATTGCTCGAGACGGTCCCGGCAACCTACGGGTTTCCGCAGCCGCCGCCCGGCTACCTGAGGGGAGTGCGGTGTCTCTGCGACGAGCATGGGGCGCTCTACATCGCGGACGAGGTGCAGACCGGCCTCGGCCGCTCGGGAACGCTGTGGGCGGTCGAGGGGCCCGGCGTCGAGCCAGACGTGCTGGTGACCGGCAAGGGCTTGTCGGGCGGCCTCTACCCGATCGCCGCCGCCGTGATCGCCGCTGACGTAGGCGGCTGGCTGCACGAGGACGGCTGGGGGCACGTCTCGACCTTCGGCGGTTCCGAGATCGGGTGCCAGGTGGCGCTTAAGGTCCTCGAGATCACCACTCGCGAGGACGTGACTCGCCACGTCGGGCATCTCATCGACCGCTTCGCTGACGCGCTCGCGCGCGTGCGCGATTCCCAGCCGTACCTGGCCGAGGTCCGTCAGACCGGCTTGATCATCGGTCTGCGCGTGGACCACCCGGACGGCGCGGTCTACATGCAGCAGGAGCTGTTCAAGCGGGGCGTCTGGGCGATCGCCTCCGGGTTCGACCAAGCGGTGCTCCAGTTCAAGCCGGGGCTCCTGCTCGACGACGCGGACGTCGACCTTGTCCTGGAGCGCCTGGCCGACGCGCTGGCCGCCGCCAAGGACGTCGACCGGCCCGTTCCGCGCCGCCACCGCACCGGCGCTGAGCGGTGACTGCGTCGGACCCGGCGGATCGCGCGGGCTTCGAGCTGCTCGCGAGAGCGGCGCTCGAGCGCTACCCGGTATCCCAAGAGGTCGACCTGGCGTTCGTCAGGCACGGCGAGAACGTGACGTTCCGCGTCGATGACCGCCACCGGTCGTTCGCGCTTCGGCTCGCGCGGCCGGGCTACCAGACGCCCGCCGCGATCCGCTCCGAGATCACCTGGATGGAGGCCCTGCGCCAAGCCGGGATCGCCACGCCGCGCACGGTGCGCGGGAGCGACGGCGAGGTCGTCCAGGAAGTCATGTTCGAGGGACGGTCCCGGCTGGTGGTGGCGTTCGACTGGGTTGCCGGCGTCCCGCTTCGCGAAACGATGGCCACCGATCCCTGGGCGCGCCTGGGCGAGATCATGGCCCGCATCCACCGGCACGGACGGGAGTGGACTCCGCCAACCGGCTTCGAACGCCCGGCGTGGGACCTCGAGGCCCTGGTCGGAGAGCAGCCGCGGTGGGGCACGCCGTGCCCCGACGGCGCCTGGCCCGCCACGGACCGCGACCTGCTCGTCGCCGCCCGCGCCGCAGTCCGCGACAGGCTCGTCGCGCTGGGGACCGGTCGCGACCGCTTCGGTCTTCTCCACGCGGACCTCGGATTCGAGAACGTCCTGGTTGCGGCCGACGCGACCACGGTCATCGACTTCGACGACTGCGGTCCCAGCTGGTACGTGTACGAGCTCGCGAGCGTGCTCTATCCACTCGTCGACGACGAGCGCTTCCAGCGCTGCGCGGACGCGCTCGTAGCCGGCTACCGGCGGTCGGGCAAGTTTGCGGACGACGCGCTCGCCGAGCTGCCGACCTTCTTGATGTGTCGGCGACTCGCAACGCTCGGCTGGACGTTCAGCCGCGCCGAGACCGCGCACGCGCGGCGCCAGCGACAGAGACGCATCCGCACCAGCCCCACGGCCGCGGCTCGCTTCCTCGACTGGCACGCTACGCACCCCCTCGAGGCGGCGCGGAGCCGCTAGTCGAAGGGCTCGACGTCGTCCAGCAGGCCGACGCGCGTGCGGCGAATGTGCTGGCGCTGGCGTTCGCCGGCGTCGTCGGCATCGCGACGCTCGATCGCGTCGATGATCAGCCGGTGCTCGAGATGGACGATCTCCAGCCGCTCTGGCGGTAGCGCGCCGACGTAGGCGCGGCGGTATTGCTGGGTCTGATTCCAGAAGCCCTCAGCCATGCGCAGCGCCTGCGGCATCTCGGCTCTGCGATAGCTGGCCAGATGGAACTGACGGTCCTCGGCGAGCCACTTCTGCACGTCCCCAGCCACGGCCTCGATCGCCAGCATTCGCTCACGCAGGTCGGCGATGTCCTCGCCGGTGAGGTTCGGGACGCTGGCGGCCAACACGACCGGCTCGATCACCTCGCGCAGGCGATACAGCTCGACGCACTCCTTGAGGTCGACCCGCGCGACACGCGCGCCGCTGTGCGGGACGAGGCTGACCAGGCCCTCATTCTCGAGCTGACGGAGCGCCTCTTTAACCGGGATCCGGCTGACGCCGTAGTCGCTGGCAAGCGCCTCTTGGCGGATCCGATCTCCCGGCCTCAGGTCGCCGCGCAGGATCAGGTTCCTGACCCCCTCCAGGATCAGATCGCTTGCGGGACGATATCCCTCCTCGTCGGGAGTCGACGATGCGCGAGCCACTCGGCGAAAAATCGTATCCAAACCGGCTCCCGTCCCTCAGGGCTCGCGAGCGAACAGCTCCAGGACGTGCCCGTCCGGGGGGACACGCAAGTAGGCGGCCCACAGGCCGGCGTGCCGACCCGTGTCGATCGCGACCGGGCCTGCTTGGTCGACCGGCTCGGCCCCACACTCCACGGCCAGCCGCCAGGACTTCGCCGCGCTGTCAACCCAGAGGCAGATGTGGGCGTGGCCGGGCCGGTCGTGGGCCAGGACGCCGGTCGGGGCCGCTGCGGGGTACTCGAGCAACTCGAGTCTCACGTCACCTGCGAGGTCGAAGAACGCCGCTTCAATCCGCACTCCCGCGATGCCCACGAGCCGCCCGACATAGGGCCGGTCCAGTGTCGGCGGGGACACGGGCGGCGCGCCCAGAAAGCGCTGCCAGAAGGCGATCGCCGCGCCGAGGTCGGAAACGGTCAAGCCCACGTGGGCCACGCCGCCGATGGCATTCGAACCGCCCACGCCAGGCCCTTCCCGGTCAGCCCACTCGGATCATCTTCTTGTTGACAAGCTCCTCGGTGCCCGAGCTCGCGTCCGAACCCTGAGCGCTTGACGCCGTCAAACCGGTGCTCGGGCGCGTCGCCGAGGAGTCCGCTCGGCTGATCGTTCGAGACCGCGTCGAAGAGCTCACGGACTCTTGCGCGGTCATCTCCACCCGGCGCATTCCGGCGACCCTACCGAGGAAGCTCGATCGAACACGTCATCCCGCAAGCCTGGACCGACACCTGGCCGCTCGATGATCACGAAAAGGCTCTGATCCGCCGCAGCAGCTGCCTGCGCCGTCTCGGCGGCCGTCCGTCTCGAGCTCGTGCAAGTACAGCCCTCCGAGCGATGCTCCCATCGTGAGGCAATCTCGCTTAGAGGATTAGGCGTCTGAAGACGTTCCGCCCTGGGCGGCCGGACGCTCCCGGTAGCGCCAGGCGTGGATGCCCCAGGCGGCCGCTCCTGCGGGCAGTGGCAGCCAATAGGGCGGGGGCGACGAAGTAGAGCGACACGCCCGTGACGCCAAGGACCGCGATGCGACGGAGCGGCACGATCATCGGCTGCCGCTGTCGGCCGGGCTCGCGACGGTGCCTGATGGCGTCCTCGCGGAGGCACTCTTCGCGCTCCTCAGGAGTCCAGGCCTTCTGCTCGCGCATGCTCTCCGAGCCTAGCCCCACACCGACTCGGGCTCGGCGGAACCGCGGGCTGCGAGGGAAATGGGACTTTGACACCGTGTGAGGCCGTAGCATCCGTCCGGCATGTTGCGATTGCCCCCGACGCTTTGTGGATGAGTCCTCCGGCGACTCTTCTCATGTGGTTTCAGCTGCAGTCCCCGGAGCTGGCCGAGGAGTTTGAGCGTCTGATGACGGAGGATCGCGACATCGTCCGCGGGTCGCTGGACACGGTCTCCGATTGGCGGCTTACGCGGCCGGCGGACGTGCCCGGACAGACCATGGGTCAAGCCGATTACGTGCTGATCGCCGAGATCGTCGAAGTGAGGCGCTTCGAGCAACAGGCGAGCGAACACGTCCAACGTTTGACGGACGACTTGGAGCATCTCGTCTCGAGCCGGGGGATGCTCGTCGTGCGTCCCGTCCTTTGAAATCCGCGGTCCGTGGAGGGCGATCAGGCCCGCCCTCGGTCTGGGCCCCAGATGTCCCGGGTGACGCCAAGCCGCGAGTACCCGCGCAAAGATGAAGGCGGGTGTCGGCGGGGCAAGCCCTGCTCAGCTGCCCTCCGATCGGCCCAGGTCAGCCGAGGCCGGCTTGGGCTGTCCGCGCTCTAGGTGTTCGCGCGGCGTTCCGCCTCGGCTTGGATCAGGTCCAGCGACGCCGCGACGGCCCGCTCCCACAGTCGGGCGACGCGATGGCCCCACCACTGCCCGAGTCGCCACCCGTCGGTGCCCATCTCGCCGAGGTAGGTGAAGCGGGTGCCCTCGGGAGCCTCGGTCAGCTCGTAGGTTTCCACGACATGTGGGACCGGTCCGCGCAGCAAGCGGAACGAGATCCGGTGCGGGCGCTCGAACCGCACCGTCTCGACCGTCGTGGTCGTCAGCCCCCCGACGTCCGTCAGGTGCGCGGCCAGCGCCATGTCGCTCCCGCGTTCCCAGACGCGCAGCTTGTCACTCATCGCTCGAGGGGTGCGGGCGAGGTACGGGGCGGCGATCACATCGAAGACCGTCCCCGGCGGCGCGGCGATGGTGCGCTCGATCGGCCCGAGCGGGCGCAGTCGGCGGCCCAGCCCGAGGTCGAGCGTCAGCGCGCCGCGCACTGTCAGCAGGTAGCCGCCGCCGGCAGCGGCGGCGAGCAGGCCGATGGTGGCGCGCATCGTCACAGCGTACGCGGGAGCGAGATACGCTTTCCCGCCTGCGTGCTCGGGCCAACCTGAACCGCTACGACAGCCATGCCCAAGGCCCAAACCATGACGAGCGCCGAGCGTTACAGCCCGGTCCGCTGACCGACGGCGAGCGCTGGACCGCGGGGGCGCTGGCCGACCTGCGCGGGGGCCGCCACCGGCCCGGCGCCTGGGCGGCGTTTCTGCACAGCTCACTGGAGCGCTCGCGCAGCACGCGGTCAGAGCGACCCGAGCTGGCTCGCCAGGCCGTCATATGGGGAGTGACCGGCGGAGGCGCATGGCTGGCAGCCTGCGGCGCGGTGATGTGCTCGTCGAACGTGAACGGCGAAGCGCCCGGTCCTGGGAGTGGCGAGTCCCGCGAGGCGGAGCGACTGTCCGTGTTGGACCGTCGGGACGAGGGGCTCATAGCAGCGCTAGTCGTCGGCGCGCTTGTCTTCGGCTCTAGGTGGAGCTCCGCGGGAGTTGTCGCGCCGTCGTACGTTCGTGTTGTGCGTGTTCGGCGGCTGCACAGCGCGCGCAGCGCAACTTGCGCGCGGGCGGGCTCGCCTGCATCGGGACCCTGATCGGCATGAAGAACGTCAACTGCTCCTCGGACTCGATTAGGTGCTCCGGACACAGCGCGGCGCCGCAGCGCCCGCACACGGCGACGGCGGGCGTCTCGTCGGGCTGGCAGTCCAAGCAGTTCATCGGGTTTGTACGGGTTTCGCGACCGGGTCGCACAGGGGCTCGGCCACCGGAGTGGCCGCGATCGGTTCCTCAGGCCACCAGCGCCCGCGTAGCCAGAGCGCGACGTAGACGAGCGCGACGAGAACCGGAACCTCGATCAGCGGCCCGACCACGCCGGCCAGCGCCTGCCCGGAGCTGGCGCCCCAAACGCCGACGGCGACCGCGATGGCCAGCTCGAAGTCGTTGGAGGCGACGGTGAAGGCGAGCGTCGCGGTGCGCGCGTAACCGAGGCCCATCGCCCGACCGGTGACGAACCCGAGCACCCACATGCCGGCGAAGTAGGCCAGCAGCGGCAGCGCGATGCGCGCGACTGTCAGCGGTTCGGCGGTGATGGTGTCCCCCTGGATCGCGAACAGCAGCACGATGGTGAACAGCAGGCCGTAGAGCGTGATCGGCGCGATCCGCGGGATGAACCGGGACTCGAACCACTCGCGTCCATGCGTGCGCAGGCCCCAGCGGCGGGTGAGGTAGCCGGCCGTCAGCGGGATGCCGAGGAAGATCAGCGTGATGCGGCCGACCTCCCAGATGCCGACCTCGAAGCCCTGCGTGTCGAGCCCGAGCAGGTCGGGCAGGGCGTTGAGGTAGAACCAGCCGAGCAGCGCGTAGGCGACCACCTGGAAGATGGCGTTGAAGATGACCAGGACGGCGGCACGGTCGTTGTCGCCCCCAGCGAGGTCATTCCAGATGAGCACCATCGCGATGCAGCGCGCCAGCCCGACGACGATGACGCCCGTGCGGTAGGCAGGCTCGTCGGCGAGAAACAGCCAGGCGAGAGCGAACATCAGGGCCGGCCCGACGACCCAGGAGAGGAACAGCGCGACGCCGAACATGCGCCCGTCGCCGCGCATCTTGCCCATGTCCTCGTAGCGGACCTTCGTGAGGACCGGGTACATCATCAGCAGCAGGCCGAGCGCGATCGGCAGGCTGACCGTGCCGACCTTGAGCTTGTCGAGGAAGTCGTTCAGCCCCGGCACCACGGACCCGAGCGCCAGGCCGCCCGCCATCCCGAGCGCGATCCACAGCGGTAGGAACCGGTCGAGGGTCGACAGGCGACCCATCACGACAGGGTCGGACTGGTGGGTGACGGTGTCGGTCATGAGGGAGGCTTGCTGTGGGTCATGTGCGAGGTATCCAAGGAGGCGGGCTAGGCGACTGCCAGGGCGTCGCACTTCTCCTGGCGCAGGCATTCGCGGGTGCGGCGGTGGGCGATCGACATGACGAACGAGCGAACGACGGCGTCCTGGTAGTCGCCCAGGATGGCATCGGCGCAGGTGCGGATCTCGGCGTCGGAGCGGACCCCCTCGAACTCCTTGGCCAGGCCCGGCAAGAGCCGGGCGAGCCGAATCTGGTGGGCGCTGCGGTCGGACCGGATGGCGTCGATGCGGGTGTCGATCAGGTCTCTGACCCTGGCTTCGACGGCGTCGCGGATCGAGCGGACCTCTTCGAGCGATTTGCCGGCGGGGTCGGGTATGTCCCAGTCCTCGACGGTGGTGGGAACGTAGGGGCAGGTGGCGCCGCAGGCCAGAGTGATGGCCCAGTCCGCGTGGAGCTGCATCTCCACGGTCAGCTTCTTCGGCTTGCGCGGCGGATAGGTCGATGCCGACCTCCGCCATCGCTTCGACGACCTCGGGCCAGACCTCCCGGCCGGGCTCCTGTCCGGCGGATTCGGCCCGAATGTCAGGCGGGCCGTGGCGCTCAAAGAACGCTTGGGCCATCTGGGAGCGGCCGGCGTTGTGGGTGCAGACGAACAGGACGTATTTCATGGTCCTCCCTCTTTCAAGCGGCGGTCAACAGCTTCTCGGCGTACTCGCCGGGTAGCCCGGCGGCGGCTACCTCGCGGGCGACGGCCTCGGCGTCGTACTCCACGCGCTGGATGCTCACATCGACTGCTCCACCGCGGGCATCCAGAATCGCGAAGGCCGCCCGAGGGTCGCCGTCCTTCGGCTTGCCGACCGACCCGCAGTTGACGAACAGCACGCCTCCGTACTCGTGCACCCAGGGCTTGTGGGTGTGGCCAAAGACCAGCAGGTCGCAGTCCGCCCCGGCGGCGATGCGCTCGAACGTGCGGGCCGGCTTGTCCTCGAACAGGTACTCGTTGACCTTCCGGGGCGAGCCGTGGACCAGCCGCACCCGCTTGCCGCCGAGGTCGAACCGGAGATCGAACGGCAGCCCGGCCATGAAGTCCTTGGAGCGCTTGTCGGTGTGGGCCAGCGTCCAGTCCACCGACTGCTGACCCAGCTCGCGGTCGTGCTCGGTCACGTAGGCGCAGCCGCAATCTTCAAGATCCCGGCCGATCGCGTAGTCGTAGTTGCCGTAGATCGTCGGGATCCGGCGCTCCTCGATCAGCCGGCAGACCTCATCGGGGTGCGGGCCGTAGCCCACGAGGTCCCCGCCGCAGTAGATGGCGTCGATCTGGGCCGAGCCGATCGCTTCGAGTGCCGCCTCGAGCGCAGGCAGGTTCCCGTGGATATCGGTGATCACCGCCACCCTCTCGAGACCGTCACCGCTCGCGTGCATATCGCTCGTCACTTCCCCCCTATGACAACCAGCAGGCCGCCTAAGAGCCCCCCGCCACGATCAACACCCCGAGCGCCCCAACCACCCCGTAGAGCACCATCGCGACCACGTGGCCCGCCTCCCGCGCGTCGGCGGCCCGGTACACGCCGAGCATCGCCAGCCCGTAGGCCCCGGCCAGCCCGACCCCGGCGGCCAGGCCCACCCAGACCGTCTGCAGCAGGGCGTGGGTGTCGACGACTTTCCCGGACAGGACCATCGATCCGCGAGTCTAAGCATTGACACCAGCTGATTCAATCGATATATGTAGATAGATGTCGATCGATCTGGAACTCTCCCCCAAGCAGAAGCGCCTCGCAGGCGAGCCCTGCTGCGAGCCGGTGGCCTATCCGGAGGTCGAGCGCCAGCACGCCGAGCGCATAGCGGCTATCGCCAAGGCTCTCGGGGACCCTGTGCGGTTGCAGATCGTCGACGTGCTGCGAAAGCACGCGGGCAAGGTGTGCGTGTGTGAGCTCGTTCCCCTGTTCGACCTTTCGCAGCCCACGGTCTCCCATCACCTCAAGAAGCTCCGCGAGGCCGGGATCGTCGGCTCCGAGCGCCAGGGGTTGTGGGCCTACTACTACGTCGTCCCCGATGCTCTAGAGGAGTTGTCCCTATGGCTGAGGTAAGCGCCGATCAGTGCTGTACGGCGAGCGAGCAGGAGACCTGCTGCGACACGACGGCCAAGGCCGCCTGCTGCGGGAGCGAGGCAACCGGCGGGTCGTGCGGTTGCGCCGCCGGCACAGTCCGCGAGCCCGAGATCCGAGAGACGGTGCGTCAACGGTACGCCGCGGCCGCGGCCGCGATCACTGGACAGCAGCCCTCGTCGTGCGGCTGCGGCCCCGAGGATCTCGAAGCTCACCGACACGTCCGGGGAGGCGGTGTTCGGAGGAACGCTCTACGACACCGACACGCCGGAGCCCGCGGTCTCGGCGTCTCTTGGATGTGGAGTACCAACCGCAGTCGCAGACCTCCATGAAGGCGAGACGGTGCTCGACCTCGGCTCCGGAGCGGGCGCGGACGTACTGATCTCCGCCCGCCGGGTCGCTCCGACCGGCAAGGCCATCGGGCTCGACATGACCGACGAGATGCTGAATCTCGCCCGCAAGAACGCGGCGGACGCAAAGGTCCAGAACGTCGAGTTCCTCAAGGGCTACATCGAGGAGATCCCGTTGCCCGATGCATCCGTGGACGTGGTCATCTCGAACTGCGTGATCAACCTGGCCGGGGACAAGAGCAAGGTCCTCCGTGAGGCAGCACGAGTGCTCAAGCCGGGTGGCCGCTTCGCCATCTCCGACGTGGTCGCAGACCCCGACATGGACGACGCCACTCGCGCCGACTTGGCGCAATGGACCGGCTGCATCGCCGGAGCGCTGACCCGCGAGGATTTCGAACGGGAGCTCGCGGAAGCAGGACTCGAGGCAATCGAGATACGGGAGACCCACCGGGTCCACGACCAGGCCGCCTCGGCGATCATCCGGGCGAGTAAACCCTAGTTCCGGTCTGCTCGGCTCGGGGCTGCGGGTCGTACCACCGGGTCGCCGCCTTGTGTAGCGCATTCCTCTGAACGCATAGCCACCCCGCTCCCTGAGGTCACCGGAGTTCGCTGCTTCGGGCCAGATCCGCGCGGGTGTCGAGTCGGCGGCCCGATTCGTCCCTCCGAGCGACGTCCCCATCCTCCAGCGATATCGCCTGACGGCCTGAGCTGGTCACTTCGTAGCCAGGTCGTCGCTAACCGGCGGGACTACCGCTTCTTGCGGGAACCAGAAGCGCCGGGTACGACAGTCGTCGCCTCTAGGAAGACCTGTTCCGGAAGCTGGTCTAGTGGCGACCGCTCCCGTGATCGCTCGAGCGCCAGCTGCTCCCGTGATCGTCCGAATGCCAGCCGCTCCCGTGGTGGCCCGAGTGCCAGGAGTCGCAGAGGCCGTCGGGCACGCTTGTCCGGCACAGGTTGTCGTCGAAGGCGTTACCGCTGCCCGAGCCGTCCCAGAAGATGTCCGGCTGGTTGCCGAGGATGACGTTGCGCTTCACGACGTTGCCCGACGGCGGTTTGGCGCCCGGTATGCCGAGGTCGGCCACGACCACTCCGCCCGCGAAGTCCACGGCACCCGATGGCGTGTTGTCACGGATGTAGTTGCCGTAGATCCTGTTGTCGGACGCGCCGGCGATCGCTATTCCGATGCCCGAGCTCGCGTCCGTTTGCTCCTCCGCATTGGCGGGGCAGAACCTGCTGTTGTCGTTGACCTTGTTCGCGGTGAAGCGCCAGTCGGCGGCTACGTTGCCGCCGGTGTTGAGCACGATCGCGCCGATGCAGTTGCCGTGCGCGCGGTTGCGCACCACGTCCCCGTGCGCCGCGTCGCGGAAAAAGAAGCCGAACTGCTCGTTGTCGGAGGCATCGTTGCCGGCCACGAGCACGTCGGCGTTTGGAGAGTCGCCCACGTAGATCCCCGCCTCGGCACTGCCGCTCGCCCTGTTGCCGACGATCTTGCCGCCGCTCGAGGAGAACCGGACGATTCCGTACTCCTCGTTATCGGTGGTCACGTTCCTCGAGACGACCGGGTTGTCGGCCCCGAGGAAGAAAATCCCGCTGCCCGGGAAGCCCGCGACGTCGAAGCCGCTGATCGTCACGTTCCTGACCGGGTCGCTCACCACAGGCCCCCCCTCGGGGTCGGGGAAGGAGACGGCTCCGACCACGCAGATGCCTTCGGTCGCCGAGGGGTCGCTCGCAGGGTCCCCGAACGAGCAGGCGTTGCGCGGCGGTGTCGTCGTCGGTGGGACGAGCTTCGCGCCGCGGCTCAACAGCGTGATGCCGTCCTTCGTGATCGCCACATTCTCCGCGTAGGTGCCGCGCTTGACGTAGATCGTCGCTCCGGGAGGTGCCGCATCGACGGCAGCCTGGATCGACTCGCCCGACTTAACCACGATCCCGCGCCCGTGCGCCCCGGCCGGCACCGCCGTGGCGAGTATCACCCCCAGCACGGCCGCACAAGTGGCGACGACACGCAACACGCTGCGATTCATCGGGCGGTTCCTCCCTGCTCGTGACTCGGCGGACCGGCGCTCGCCACGCTAACCCCTTCAACCCGCCCTGAGAAGACGTACTCGCTATCGCCCTCGCGGGAAAGCAGAAGCAGTCGCGCTCCCGCGGGGCTACCGGACTTCGCCGCTCAGGGCCGGACCCGCGCAGGTGTCCAGTCGGCGGCGGGATCCGAACCCGCTGGCGCGCATCGCCACAGCCTACGCGCGAGCGAGAGGGGCCGGCACGTTGGTTCCCCGCGCCGAGGCCGCCGCCGTCTAGTTGTAGTTCCTGAGGAGGTTGGTTCATCCGGGCCCCCTTGGAGGCTGGGAGCTGTCTAGGCACCCAGTCCCAAGGAGGACACCGGATGAAGCTTGCACGCTAACGCGGCTCTCAGCCTGAAGAGGCGGCGGCTGTTGGTCGGGCGGGTGGTCGAGGAGGGGTGGACGCTGAGGGAGGCGGCCGCGGCCGCCGAGGTCAGCGTCCGCTGCGCTCGCAAGTGGGTGGGCCGCTATCGGGCGGAGGGCGAGGTCGGCCTGCTTGATCGCTCTTCGGCGCCGCGGCGGGTCGCCAACCGCACCGACGAGCGACCGGGTCGAGGCGATCGCCGCGTTGCGCCGGTTGCGCTTCACCGCGGCCGGAGATCGCCGAGACGCTCGGGATGGCGCTCTCGACGGTGTCGGGCATCCTGACCCGGATCGGGATGGGCAAGCTCGGCCGGCTCGGGCTCGAGCCGGCCAGTCCGCTACGAGCGCGCGCGGCCGGGCGAGCTGATCCACATCGACGTCAAGAAGCTCGGCCGGATCGAGCGCGGCGCCGGGCAAGCGCGTCACCGGCCGCAAGCAGCACTACAACGCGACGCGCACCGACGCCGCCGGCACGCGCCGCAGAGTCGGCTGGGAGTTCGTGCACATCGCCATCGACGACTGCACCCGGCTGGCCTACGCCGAGGTGCTCACCGACGAGAAAGCCACCACCGCGATCGGCGTTCCTCCGCCGCGCCGTCGCCTTCTACCGCCGCCACGGCATCAACGTCGAGCGGCTGATCACCGACAACGGCTCGCGCCTACCGCTCGACCGTCCACGCGATCGCCTGCCGCAGCTCGGCATCCGCCACCTCCGCACCCGCCCCTACCGGCCCCAGACCAACGGCAAAGCCGAACGCTTCATCCGCACCATGCTCGACGGCTGGGCCTACGGCGCGATCTACCGCACACAGCCACGAACGCACCGCCGCCCTTGACGGCTGGCTCTGGCACTACAACCATCAACGACGACACTCAGCCCTCGGCCACAAACCCCCGATCGCTCGCCTCACACGAGCGAACCAACCTCCTCGGGACTTACAGCTAGTCGTCGAAGAACGCGTAGCCGTACTCGCCGCGCCTGTAGGCAAGCTTGGCGATCGCGACCATGCGCTCATCGTCGTTGCGGTCGACCTGGTCCAGCGCAAGCATCACGCGCGACGCGGCTCGGCGGCAGAACGTGTCGCAGATATAGACCTCCTGCCCCGAGGGCTCGACGCCGTGCTCGCCGAGATGGCTCGTGACCCGCGAGAGCACCGCGATTTGGGCGTAGATGTCCGAGACCGCGTCCGCCAGGCGCTTCTGGTGGAACTGGCGTTCGACGATGCCGCGCCGGTGGGTGCGCAGCAGCGACTCGGTGACGGAGCGCAGCCGCATTACCTGCTCCGAGACCGAGTCCGCGAGCGGCGAGAGTTCCTTGTGGGCCTTCGTGATCCGGTCCGGCCGCACGGCTCGCTGGATACGGCCGCCGACATAGTCGGCGAGCACGCCCAAGGAGCCGATCGGGTCGCCAAGGCTGACATCGCCGAGTTCGCCTAGCTCGTCGCTCAGAGGCTTCATTCCGGTCAGGGCGATGAAGGCCCGCAGCACGTCGTTGGCACCCTCGAAGATTGGGAAGATGCGGGTGTCGCGCAGGACCTTCTCGTAGGGCTCGTCGCGCATGTAGCCCGCGCCGCCCTTGAGCTGCAGAACGCGGTTGCTCTGGTACCAGAGGAACTCGGTCCCGGCGACCTTGCAGATCGCGGACTCGAGCGAATAGTCGGGCACCCCCTCGTCCACCAGGCCAGTGGTGAGATAAGCGAGCGACTCCAGCCCGAACAGATAGGAGACCATCCAGCCGATCTTGTCCTGGACGAGTTCGAAGTCGGCCAGGGGACGGTCGAACTGGCGCCGTTCCTTCACGTGCTCGATCGCCTGGTCAAGTAGGCCCTTGGCGGCCCCGACCGAGCGGGTGCCGAGGCTGAGCCGCCCGTTGTTGAGCACGTGCATGGCGATCCTGAAGCCTTCGCCCGGCTCACCGAGGACGTTCTCCTTGGGGACGCGCACGTCGCGAAAGTAGAGGTGGCGCAGGTCATTGCCGCGCAGCCCCATCGTGTCGTAGCGCTTTCGACCTCGAAGCCCTTCATGCCTCGCTCGAGGATCAGCGCGATGTGGCGGTCCCTGCCGCCGACCTCGGCGCGGGCGAAGGTGACGAATACGGAGCCCTTGGAGCCGTTGCCGATCCAACGCTTCTCGCCGTTGAGCTGCCAGGAGCCATCCGGCTGGCGGACCGCGCGGGAACGAAGGTTGTAGGCGTCCGACCCGGCCTCGGGCTCCGTCAGCGCGAACCCCGCCAGCCGGCGTCCGCCGCTAGGTCAGGCAGGAACCGGGCCTTGCTCGTCGCTGCCGAACAGCGCGATGCCTTTGTAGCCGATCGACTGGTGCACGCCGAGCACCACCGAGAGCGAGGCGTCGGTCTGAGCAAGCGTCTCGAAGACGCGGCAGTAGCCGGTCTGCGAGAGACCCTGGCCGCCGTACTCCTCCGCCACGTAGAGGCCACAGAACCCGCGTTCGCCGAGGTCGCGGATGACATCGTCGCCGACCCAGCCCTGCTCCTCGATCGCTCGCGGGTCGATCTTCTCGGCGGCGTACTCGCGCAGCCACCCGATCAGGTCGCGGACCTTGCGTTCCTCTGCCTCTCCCGGTCGCGGGTAGGGGAACACGAGGTTTTCGTGGATCTCGCCCAGGAAGAGCGACTTCGCGAACGAGGACACGCCCTCCACCGGCGCTGTGGGCTGAAGGGTGGTGGCGGCCTCCATCGATGCCATCCTACGCCTAGGGAGCCGGGGCGTTGGCGCTCAAGTGGAACGCGTCCGATCTGTCATCGGTGCCGGCCCGGGCCTGCTTCACTACGCCGCGGTCGCGCCGCTTGAAGTCCTAGCACCTCGCTATTTCTTGCTCGAGGTGCCTGGGCGCGCCCGGCTCTCTGCGGGCGGCGCTGACCTCGCCATCATGCTCATGCCCCGTAGCGGGCGGTTTCAGCTCGGCCGGCGGATGTGATGGTTTCAACCGCGCGGCGCTACCTGCCCGACACACGCGCCCTGGAGCGCACCCCCGGCGGGAAAGACGACGTCTGGCGGCGGGCGAAGGCTCGAGCCCGCCGGTCTGCCCAGGAGGCAGCCCGCCAGTCAGCAGTCAGTGGCCGTGGAACGGCGCACCCTGGCGTCCGCAGTCGCTCAGGACACGCCTGCCGCCGCCACCGCATCAGCGGGATAACCACGACGACACGGTCCGTCTCGTGCAGCTCACTGAAGCGCTCGCGTGCCACGCGGTCGGAGCGACCCGAGCTCGCTCGCCAGACCGTCATCTGGGGCGTGGCCGGCGGCGCAGCATGGCTGGCCGCGTGCGTCGCGGTCCGCCAGCGGACCGAACTCAAGCTGCCCGCGCTTGCCGGGCTGGCCTGGTGGTTGTCGGAGTGGCGGATGCTCGGGTGGCACTTGGGGATGGCCGAGGAAAGCCACGGCCGCCCCCACGCCGGGCTATCCCCGGCGGACGCCGTCACGCTGACCCGCTTCTGGCTAGTCCCGGCCCTGCCCGCCGCGGCTCGCCACGCCGCCGGTCTGCCTGCCGTGATCGCGCTTGGAGGCGCGACGGACTGGCTCGACGGGGCGGTCGCGCGGCGGCACGGGCGCACCAGGCTGGGTCGCGACCTTGACAGCACCGCCGATCTGCTTTCCTCACCGCCGCCGCGGTCAGCGCCCACCGTGCCGGACGGCTCCCGCGGCACGGGTTCGCTGCCTTGGTTGGGCGCCACGGGATCGGGCTCGGGCTCTCGCTCGGTGCGGTGTTCGGCCGCGCGCGACGTCCGGCGATTCGTGCGCGGCGGTGGGGCGCCGTCTTGCGGGTCGGCGGGCTCGTGGTCTGCACGGCCGGCCGGTCAAGGATCGGCGGGGCGCTGCTCGTGGTGGGCTGTCTCGTCCCACCCCGTTCCACCGCGCCCTCCTCTCACCGGCGTGACGACACGGAGCAGGAGAACCAAGCGCTGACCCTGCAGACCTGCGCCGCCGCAGCCTCTTCGCTACGACTTCAACCTTGCGGGCCTCCGGCGGCGTCCGATCTGGAAACCGATGCCCGCGCCGACGAGCACTGAGACCGCAATGACAATGATCAGCGGGGTCTGCCATGTGGCGACGAGCCAGTCGACGCTGACGTCATCGAGGTTCAGGACCGCGAACACGACGAGCAGCGTCGCGAGCACCAAGACGCCGAGCTGGCGCGAACCCAGGCGCCTGACTGCCGCGCCGTCCTTGCTTGTTTCGGCCACGCGACGATGATCGCAGAAGCGCTTCCGAGGTCGGCGTGGCCATCCAGGCATTCGATCGTGCACGTGCCCAAGGCCGTGATCGATTACGCTCCCCGCCCGGCTGGGCGCAGCTACTGCCCGGGCTCGCCGAGGCGACCGGCGGCGCGCTCGACGCCGCCGTGCTAAACGGCCCCAAGCCCCACCTGGGCCGACGCGATCGTCGACGACCCAGCCAGCCGGACATGCTCACCTTGCGCGTCGTGCCACGCTTCGCCTTGTCGCCGCGAACCCGGTTTCACCCAACGCCACGGGCGCGAGCGGCCAGCCGTTCACCTGTCGATAACGCCGAGTTGGCGGGGTGTGCGGGCGCCGGGATGGACGCCTCCCGACTCCCTGAGCAACCGGGGGGCCACCCGGTCCCCCGTTCCACCAGACTGGCCCCGGGATCCCGTGGAGCTAGGGTCTGGCCGATGTCCTCCGCTCTGCTCGGTCTTTCGGTGGGCGCGGTCTTCGGGGTGCTGCTGTCGCGCGGGGGCATCTGTTTCAACGCCGGGATCAGGACGGCGGTGGATGGGAATCGTTGGACGATCTGCGCATCGTCGAGATCGAGGTAGGAATCCAGATGCTCGCGCTGCCGATCCTGATCGCGCTCGGCGTCGACGTCACCAGGATCGGCCTTTACCCTGCTGCTCAGGTTGTCGGCGGCCTCGTGTTCGGCGGCGGCATGGCACTGGCCGGAGGGTGCATCGCCGGGATCCTGTGGAAATCCGGGGCCGGGTCGATCGCAACGGCAATCGCGATCGCCGGTTTCGTGATCGGAGAGCTGCTCGCTCGCGGCGGGCTCTCGGGTACCGTCGCCGACCTCAACTCGCAGCCGGACGCCCCTTCCGGCGAGCAGCGTCTACGGTGACCGGTCACCCACCGTGGTGGTCGCCGTTCCCGCGGGAGTCTCTTTTGGTGTTGATCCTCGGCTGGACGGGCGGTGGGCTGAGGGAGGGACTTGCACTCGGAGCCGTGTCGGCCTTCGCCTGGGTGGCGGCCGGCTGGGCGGACTAGGGCTACGGGCTTGGGTTGCTCGGCGTGCCCACCAACGCTCGTGGGGCGATCGAGAGCGGCGACATCGGCGCACTCTCGTTCGAGTTCTACCTCGCCCTGGGTGTCATCGCGGGCGCGGCAGTCGCGATCCGGGGGCCCCTGCGCATGCCCGACAGAGCCAGGGCCTCGCGCGCGCTCGGCGGCGGCGTACTCATGGGGATCGGCGGCACCCTGGCCCACGGATGCAACATTGGCAACGGCCTCACGGGCGTGCCGCTGCTCTCGGTCGGGTCGTTGCTCGCCATAGCCGCGATGGCAGTCGGAGCCGCTCTGACATGGCCCTCCTGCTCTCGCCCCGGCCGCGGCTACGCGGTCAGGAGCGACCGAAGCGGCCTGGTAGCCAAGCGGTGGGACTCGTCCGCATCGGCTTGCGAGATCGGCCTGGGATCATCGAGGAGGTTGTCAGGGCGGGTCGCCCGGTGGACTTCGACAGGGCGAGCTGTGCGTCGTGATGTCGGTCACCCACCTTGTTAAGTGATGATGGTCCACAGGCGCTTCGTCGACTTTTGAGCCGACCCTCTACGAGCCGGGCGGCCAGGCGCCGACCGAACGGCCACAGGCATCGCACGACATGCGGCCGCATGCGCCGTCGACTTTTGAGCCGTCAAGCGCTTCGATCGACTTGGGGGGCGGCCAGGCGCCGAGCGGGCGTGACGATCTCCCATTCGTGGCCGAACGGGTCCACGATCCGCCCGAGGCGCCACCCGTGCTTCTTTGAGCGACCTCACCGCCGACTGCGGCGGTTTCTGGCGCCGGCGGGCGGCCTGGCGAGCACGCGATCGGGGTCACGCCGACTGCGGCGGTTTCAGTGGCGGGCGGTCACGGCCTGAGCGAGCACGCGATCGGGGTCATCGACCACGAGCAGGAGCCGGCCCGTTGCGCCCTGAGCCGCCTGTGGCCTCAACCGCCGCATGGTCGAGCTGGCGCTGCCCACCCAGAGGTTGGCCTCACCGACGGCCAGCTGCGCCACGATCTCGTCGCCCTTGAGCCGACCCTCTGACGCCGGGCGGCCAGGCGCCGACCGGCGTGCCGATCTCCCATTCGTGGCCGAACGGGTCCACGATCCGCCCGAGGCGCCACCCGTGCTTCTCGCCGACTGGGGGTTGCGGCGGTTTCAGTGGCGGGCGGTACGGCCAGGGGCGCGCGATCGGGGATCACCGAACCCGGTGAGGAGGGTTGCGCCTGGCGCGTGGGCTCAGCGCATGGTCGAGTCGGCGCTGCCCACCCAGAGGGGTCACGACGGCAGCTGCGCCACGATCTCGTCGCTCTCACAACCAAGCACGGTGGCGCCCAACGCGGCCTCGTCGGGCCATGGCGCGCTGCATCCGCTCGGGGATCTCGACGTCCTTGATCTCCACGGTGGTGACCTTCACCCCCCAGGGCTCAGTCTGCTCGTCGATGACGCGCTGAAGGTCTTCGTTGAGGCGCTCGCGCTCCGAGAGCAGCGAGTCCAGGTCGGCCTGCCCCAGCACTGAGCGCAGCGTCGTTTGTGCGATGTGGGACGTGGCCGGGACGTACGCCTCGATCTGGGTGACGGCAGCCGCGGGATCATCGCCCGGAAGTAGCACACGGCCGCGACGCGCGCGGGGACGTTGTCGCGTGTGATGACCTCCTGCGGCGGGATCGTGAGCGTGATCGTTCGTAGGTCCACCCGGACCAGGCGGTCCACCGTTGGCAGCAAGATCACGGGGCCGGGGCCCTTGACGGGCAGCAGCCGGCCGAGGCGAAAGACGACCGCACGCTGTACTCGCGCAGCACCCTGACGCTCAATGCGGCAGCCGCGACGATCGCGAGGACGATCACTCCGATGGCGATCAGCATTGTCGTGCCTCGTTCGATTCTGTGAGGACCAGCGGCTGCGCGGCCGGGGTCCGTCGGCGCCGGTCGCCACGACGCCGAGGCCGTGGGCGGTCGTGGGCGTCGGGAAGTTGGCGGGATGGACGCGGAGGTCGCGCAGGAGCCAGCGGGCGGCGAGCGCCCCGGCCGCCGACAGCGCCCGAGCAGCAGCTGCCTCGGGTGGCTCGTGGTGGCGGGCGACCTCGACGACGAGGATGAGCAGGGCGAGCGCGACCATGAGGAGGGCGATTACGCGGTGGAAGCGCCCGGCCTCGGAGTGGGGCCACGGGTCGAGGGGCCGGACGATCTCGCGGCCGCGGTCCGAGTCGGTGCAGGCTCCTTGCGCGGACAGCCGTTGCAGATGTGCGCCTTGGCGCGGTAGCGCACGAGCCGCCGCTCGTGGTCGAACTCGTGCGGCCACAGGTGCTCGCCCTCCGGGCACTGCCAGTGGTCGTGGGCCTCGTCGTAGGTGAACCCCGCGGTGCGGTAGCGCAGCGAGCGGCGGTGCGTGTGCGCGGACAGCCACTCGAGCACGAACGCGCCGGCGAGCGAGCAAGCGGCGTAGCCGGCGGCCAAGACGACCTCTGGGCTCATCTCAGCCTCGCCGCGGTCGCCTCGTCGCGCGCCGATCGCGCGGAGCCCCGTCGGCTCTGGGCGATCTCGGTGAAGAGGATGTCGTCCGGCTCTTCGAGCGTGACGCGCTTGACGGTATGGCGGATGCCGAGGTAGGCGATGTAGAGAGCCGGAATCGCCCCGCCGGCGATGAACACGATGTCGCCCGGAAGCCGCAGCCACTCGATCAGCGAGTTCGTGTCGTTGGTCAGGAACTTGAGTTCGCGGGCCTCGAAGTAGCCCGTGTCGACCGACTTGTAGAGCTGCAGGATCCCGAGCGGCAGCAGGGTGGCGAAGCACATCCAGGCCAGGCCGATGTTCGTCGACCAGAAGCTGATGCTGCGCCCACTTCTCCGGCCATCGGTCGGCCGGGATCAGGTAGCGCAGGCAGAACAGCGCCAGGCCGAGCGCGAGCATGCCGTAGACGCCCATCATCGCCGCGTGGCCGTGGTTGGCGGTGAGCGCCGTGCCGATCTCGTAGTAGGAGACGATCGGCAGGTTGATCAGGAAGCCGAAGACGCCGGCGCCGAGGAAGTTCCAGAAGCCGACCGCGACCAGGAACATGACCGCCCAGCGGTGCGGGAACGGCGTCGTGCGACCGCGACTCCTGCGCCGCGCCGAGCTGGAGGAACGACCACGCCTCGACGGTCAGGAACGTCAGCGGGATGACCTCCGCCGCCGAGAAGAACGCGCCGAGCGCCATGTGCTCGGCCGGCTCGCCGGAGAAGTAGAGGTGGTGCATCGTCCCGACCACGCCGCCGACCGAGTAGAGGATGATGTCGAGGAAGACGACGGTCAGCGCGACCTTCTCGCGCACCACCCCGAGCAGCACGAAGATGTAGGCCACCATCACCGTCGTGAACAGCTCCAGGAAGTCCTCGACCCAGAGGTGGACGACCCAGAAGCGCCAGAAGTCGGTGGTCGTGAAGTTGTCGCCGGTCCGCGCGATCAGGCCGACCGCGTAGAACGCCGGGATCGCGCAGCGCGGCGAAGAAGAACAGCCACGGCATGTTGCCCGGGTGCTCGCCGGCCAGCCGCCGGCGCAGGACCCGCCAGAGCATGAACACCCAGACGAACAGCCCGACCGAGAGCAGGACCTGCCAGAGCCGGCGCGAGGTCGAGGTACTCGAAGCCCTGGAGCCCGAACCAGTTCGAGGCCGCGTCCTCGAGCACCCCGTGGATGCCGAGGTACTAGCCGATCAGCGTGCCGAAGACGACCACGGCCAGCGCCCCGAGCAGCGCGAAGGCGAGCTTGCCCTGGTGCTTGGGCTCGCGCCCGGCGATCATCGGCGCGAGGAAGATCCCGGCGGCGACGAACGACGTCGCCACCCAGAACAGCGCGAGCTGGACGTGCCAGGTGCGCATCAGGTTGTAGGGGAAGCACTTGGCCAGGTCGAACCCGAAGAAGCTCGTCGATCTCCGCCCGGTAGTGCTGGGCCGCGGCGCCGACGAGGGTCTGGATCAGGAACAGCGCCGCCATGACGAAGAAGAACCAGGCGGTCGCCCGCTGCGCCGGCGTGAGGGCGACGTCGCCCGGGCGCGCGGAACGATGAGCGTCGCCTGCTCGCGGCCGTGCCAGCCCAGGCTGCGGCCCCAGCGGCCGAAGGCGCCGAACAGCAGGCCGATGCCGCCCAGCAGCGCGATCAGCGACAGCACGCTCCAGACGATCACGTTCGCGGTGGGCTTGTTGTCGACGCGCGGCTCCGGGCGGCCAGTTGTTCGTGTACGAATAGTTGTGCCCGGGCCGGTTCGTCGACGCCGCCCAGGCCGTCCAGGCGAAGAAGGCGGTCAGCTGGCGCAGCTGCCCGGGTCGGTGATCGCCCTCGGCGCGCAGCCCGTGCTCGGTCGTCGGGTCGGAGAAGAACCGGCTGTAGTGCGGGACGAGCCGGCGGAACGCCTGCGGCCTGCGCCGCGGTCAGCGTCAGGGTCTCGGTCGTCTCGTCGTAGCGGTTGGTGCGGAAGTCCTTGATCGTCCTGCGCGCGGCCGAGTCCGATGCCGGCGCCGCCGTAGCGAGCGCTTGACGAGGTCCGAGGCGCGGTGCAGGTAGTCGGCGGTGAAGTCGGGCCCGAGGTAGGCGCCGTGGCCGAACACCGAGCCGTACTCCATGAGCCCGTTGTGCAGGAAGACCTGCTGGCCCCCTTGATATCCCGGCCGGTGTAGACGACGCGTCCGTGCGCGTCGACGACCCGCCTGGGCACCGGCGGATGCGCCAGGTACGTGCGGTAGGCGAGCAGTCCGAGGATGAAGAACCCGCACAGGACGACCAGGATGGCAGCCTGGATCCAGGCCTTGGAAACGAGCAGACCCCTCCGCTCTCCGGCCAAGCGCCCTCCCCTCTGGGGGTCTCGAAGCGCAGGCAATATACGTCCGGTGCCGGACCGTCTCGCAGTGCAGACGCCCCAATTACGTAGTTCTCCGAAGCGCGGTGCGGCTGGTGGCAGGCGGCGCGGGAGGCGCCGAACGATCTAGGCTCGCGAGGGTGCGCACGAGAGTCCTCATCGCGGGCGGGCCCCGCGCCCTCAGCGAGCTTCGCGCCGCCAACGGCCAAGTCGAGATCGTGGGCCATGTCGGCTCACTCGAGGCGGCCGAACAGGCACTCCGCGCCCTGCGCCCAAGCGTCCTGCTACTCGACGTCGACCTCACTCATGATGCGGGCTTCTGCGCCCTGCCCTGCCTGCGCCGGGCGTCGCCCGGGACCGCCATCGCGTGACCCCCAGCCGGAGAACCGGGGCCACGGCTCGTGCGGGCGGTCAGGATGGCGGCCCACGACTTCGAGCGCCGACGTCAGGAAGACGGACTGACGATGCGCGAACGCGACATCGTGCGACTGGTCGCGCTCGGCCACACCAACCGCGAGATCGCCGAGCAGCTCATGCTGAGCGTCACGCACCGTCGAGCCCCACCGAGAACGAATCCAGAAGCGGCTTGGGCTGCACACCGCACCGGGCCGTGCGCTGGGCGCTCGAGCGCGGGCTCCTGCAACCGTAAGCCGGCGCTCGCGCGAGCAGACACCCGCCGAGGCGCGAGACTAGTGCGCCAACGCGAGCCCCAGCCACACGATCGCGAGTGACACCACAAACACCGCGGCCTCCAGGGCGTGCATCGTCGGACGACGCATGTGCTCGACCACCAGGACCCCGACGAACGCCACCAACCCGAGCTTGAGCCGAAGTGTCCCGTCGGCCCACAGGTGAAAGCGCGAAGCCATCGCGCTACCCGTGACCAGCAGCGCGGCGATCGCCACCAGCGTGCCGTACCCGAAGCGGCGAGCCACCGCCCGCAGCCGCTCACGATCCGGCGTGCGACGCTCCACGGGCACGACGACCACCGCAAGCATCAGCTGGCCGCCGACGAAGAACGCCATCGCGAGCACGTGCAGCCAACGGACGGCCAGCCACAGGTCACTCATCGCCGGCCGGGTGCTCGGCCCGCTTCAGCTCCATGGCCAGGCGGCCAGCTCGGGGGCGGGCATCGAGAGCTCAATGAGCGGAACAGCTCGCGCTCCAGGAGCCGCACGTGATCGGCCAGGCACACTACGAGCTCATTAAGGAAGGCCGCTGCGGCGGCTGATCGACGGCGAGAGCGGCTGGCCGTTGGCGGATGGACACGTGATCGCAGAGCGCGTGGGCGACAAGCCGGTGGTGCGGGTCCCCGTGAGCGGCATAGGCCGGAAGCAACACCTCCTCCTGGATACGGAAGTGAGCGTGCCCGTGCGTCTCCCAGTACGCGAGGAACTCGGTACGAGCCTCGGCGGTGGCACGGCGCAGCTTCTGGGCGACGAACAGGGCCTGGTGATGATCGTGTGACAGCGACACGAGCGCCGGGTCTCGTTTCATCGCCCCGCTCAGGACTCTCTCTGCTTGGCGGCGTGCCGTCGCGCGTAGAGCTTCTGCCGGATCGTCATTGCCCCCGGGTGGCCGGTGCCCGGCCAGGGGGTGAGCAGCAACAGGAGGCGGGAGTCGGAGCGCGCGACCACCTCGTGGCGCTCGCTGGGGGCGAGCTCAACAAGCAGTCCGCGCCCGCCGCCCACCTGCTCGCCGCCCGCACCGGTGACCTCGACCTCGCCGTCGATCACAACGACCCACGCGCGTTCGTGAACCTCGTGGTCGGGCAGACTCTCGCCCGCGCGGAGGTCGAGGGCGATCGCCCTCGCCTCCGGAGTCGACGACAGGATCTCGGGCAGACGCGGCTTGAGGTCGAGCCCCTTGAGGCTCCAGCTCCTCACCGTTATCTCGCTCCTACTCCTGCAGGAAGCATTCGCGGGATCTCATCGGCGAGACCGCCGCGCAGCTCGATCGCGCAGCCCGCGGTGTCGGGGTCGTGCGGAACGAACCGGCGAGCGTCGAGCTGGGAGCCATGACGTCGAGCAGACCGCAAGTAATACCTCGTGCAGCCCGCACACCGCCGGCTGGTTCTCGCGCACCGCGTCGCGGTCGGGGGCAGTTCGAGCAACCGTTTAGTTAGCCCACTAGTCGGTCATCGGCCGAGATCAGCAAGCGGCGCCTTCATTCACCGCGCGCGGCCACCCAAGTCTCCCACTTGCTCGCAAAGGGTCCACGTGTGCCTAAGGTGCCGAGAAAGAGATCTCTGATTTCGACCTCGCCGCGGCGACCAGACGGCCGGTCGAGTGTGCGCTCGCCGAAGTGAGGGCCCAGGTGTCGTCGCAGGTAGCCGCGGTAGTCCTGGATCGTGGTGCGCTTGCGGCCCATCACCTCCTCCAGGTGGGCCACGTAGGCGGCGCCGGCCTCGGCCACCGGCTTGCGACTCTCGCGGGCCACCGCGGTGGGGTGCTCCGCCATCAGCCGGCGGAGCTCGCGTTCGGCCTGGGTGCGGGACAGCCCATCGCGACCGCCCCCGGGGGTGCGCTTCGCGCCCAGGCGGCGCTTCGCCCGCCGCCCGCCGGCCATCCACAGCCCGTACCAGCTCTCGCGTCCGGAGCGGTCGGTCCGCACGGTCAGCGAGCCGGTCCCGTAGGAGCGCCGTGCCATTCACCCGCCCCGTTGGCGACGGCGGCCTAGAGCGTCGGGTGGACGCCCGGGTCCCGTTCGAGCGCCTCGACCCACGCCGCGATGGCCTCCGCCCGCTAGCGGCGATAGCGCCCGAGCGTGACTGTGGGGATACGGCCGGCGCGGGACTGCTCGTAGACCCAGCTCTTGGGGACGCCCCAGCAGCGCGGCGACCTCGGCGGCGGTGAGAAGCGGCGTGCTCATGCCAGCCAGCCTGCCGCACGTGAGGACGGAACCACAGCTTCCAAGCGCACGACCGGCGGCAAAGATTGAACCCTATTTGAACCACGGCGCTCCCTTCGCGCCGGGCCCTTCACGACGAAAGGCCCGCGTTTGCGGGCCTTTCTTGAGTAGCGGGGGCGGGATTCGAACCCGCGACCTTCGGGTTATGAGCCCGACGAGCTACCTGACTGCTCCACCCCGCGTCGCTCCGACGAGGTTAGCAACGGATCGATCGGCGTCAACCGCCGCGAGAGCAAGTGCAGAGCTATTTCCGGGCGCTAGGTTGGCTGGCGTGAGCGCCCCGCCGGTTGCCGTGATCGACCTCGGCACCAACTCCACCCGCCTGCTGGTCGGCCGCGTGCGCGACGGTCGGGTCGAGCAGCTCGAGCGGAGGACCACCGTCACGCGGCTCGGGGACGGCGTGGACGAGTCCGGGAGGCTCACCGCGGCCGCCGTGGAGCGCGTCGCGGCCGCCGTCGGGGAGTACAGGGAGATCATCGACCGGCTGGGCGCGGAGCCGGTGGTGGCCGTGGCCACCAGCGCCGTGCGGGACGCCCGGAACGCGAACGACCTGGTGGAGGCTCTGCGCGAGCGCCACGGGGTCGAGGTCCACACGATCTCGGGCGAGGACGAGGCGCGCCTGACGTTCAGCGGGGCCACCGCCGGCGCCGAGCCCGCCCAGGCGCCCACCCTCGTGATCGACATCGGAGGCGGCAGCACCGAGTACGTGATGGGCGAGCCCGGAAGGGAGCCCGAGTTCCACGTGTCCACGCGCATGGGGTCGGTCCGCCACACCGAGCGCCACCTCCACTCGGATCCGCCGTCGGCCGATGAGCTCGCGACGCTCGCCGCCGATGCCGACCGGATTCTGTCCACGGAGATCCCGCCGGACGTGCGCGATCGCGTGAAGCGCGCCATCGCCGTGGCGGGAACCGCCACCTCGCTCGCCGCGATCGACCTCGAGCTCGACCCCTACGACTCCGAGCGCGTGCACCGGTACGTGCTCGGCCGGGCCTCCGTGGAGCGCGATCTCGCCCGGCTCGCGCGGCTCCCGCTGGAGCCGCGAACGCACGTGGTCGGACTCCATCCCGAACGCGCGCCGACGATCGTGGCCGGGGTGGCGATCCTCGCCCGGTCGCTGCGCCACTTCGGGCTGGACGAGGTCACGGTGAGCGAGGCCGACATCCTCCAAGGGACCCTCCTCCGCGAGGCCTCGGACGGTAATCTGGGGGGTCCCCCCAGGCTGCTCAAAGGCGCTCGCGCAAAGGAATCGGAGCCCCTCGGCCTTTCCGTCCAAGCCCCTTCCCCAGAGCGGGACCGTCCTCTATAGTGGCTCGCGCTGGGTGGAGGTTGCCGTGCGGCTCAACCCGTCGGTTTCCCTGCCCGGTACATAGGTCCGGGCGAAGCCGCATCGTTTCGGCGCCTCCCGCCGTCTGGACCGCAAGGCCCTTTCAAGGCACGTACCCCTGCCCGTCCTGATGGGGCCGTTTTGGAGCCGCCCGCAATGACTGCGGGCGGCTCCGTTTTTTTCTTCCAGTCGGAGCCGGGGTGCGGCTAGGCCAGGTTCGACTTGCGGGGGTAGACGACCCCCGGGTCGGTGAGCACGTTCACGAGCGCGGGCCTGCCGGAGGCGAACGCCCGCTCCAGGGCAGGGCGCAGATCCTCCGGGCGCTCCACGAGCTCACCGTGCCCGCCCAGCGCCTCCACCACCTGGTCGTAGCGGCAACCGGGCTGAAGGTCGGCGGCCACCGAGTAGCCGTAGAGGAACTCCATCGGGTGCTTCTCGAGCGCCCAGATCCCGTTGTTGCCCATCACCCCGACCACGGGCACGCCGTGGCGCACCATCGTGTCGAACTCCATGCCGGAGAAGCCGAAGGCGCCGTCGCCGAGCAGCAGGCACACCTGCCGGTCCGGGTGGGCGATCTTCGCCGCGAGGGCGAACCCGGGGCCGGCGCCCAGGCAGCCGTAGGGCCCGGGGTCCATCCAGCAGCCGGGCTCGTAGGTGTCGATCACCCGGCCGGCGAACGACACGAAGTCGCCGCCGTCGCCGATCACCACGGCGTTCCGGTCGAGCACCTGCCCGAGCTCGTGGTAGAGGCGCAGCGGGTGGAGGGGAGCACGCCCGTCGGTGAGCTCGTCCCGCTCCCCGGCGCGGCGATCGTCCTCCACCTCGCGCAGCTGCGCGTTCCACGCGGTGCGGTCCGGTCCGCCGGCCGCGGCCTCGCGCAGCGCGTCGAGCGTGGCCGCCACGCCGCCGTACAGCTCGGCGGCAACCGCGCGCGGGTGCGGGCGCTCGGGCGGTGCGGACCCCACCGCCACGATCTCCGTGTCGTCACCGAAGGACGCGCCGAAGCCGAGCCGGAAGTCCATCGGCACGCCGATCACGAGGGCCACGTCGGCCCCCTTGAGACCGGTGCCCCGTGCACGCGAGAAGAAGGCGGGATGATCCGCGGGCACGCATCCGCGCGCCAGCCCGTTGAGGAACACCGGGATCCGGAGCTCCTCGCAGAGAGCCTGGAGGGCCTGCTCCCCGCGCGCCCAGTAGAGGCCGGTGCCGGCCATGATCACGGGGCGCTCGGCCCTCCGCAGCAGCTCGGCGGCACGCTCGATCTGAGCGCCGTCCGCGGCGGGAGCGGCGGCCGGGTCGGGAAGCTCTCCGGGACCGTCGGCGTCCACCTCGGCGGACATGAACACGTGGTCGAGCGGGAAGTCGACGAAGGTGGGTCCGGTGGGGGCCGCCACCGCCGTGCGCAGCCCCTCGTCCACCAGCCCCGGGATCGCCGCGGTGGACTCCGCGGTGCGCGCCAGCTTGGTGACCGGGGCGACGAAGGGCACGTGATCGATCTCCTGCAGCGAGCCCTGGCCCCAGCGCATGGCCGGCGCTCGCCCGCCCAGCGCCAGCAGCGGTGAGCCGTTCATCAGCGCCGACGCCATGCCGCTCATCCCGTTGGTGACCCCCGGGCCTGCCGTGAGGGCGCATACCCCCGGCTCGCGGGTGGCCTTGGCCCAGCCCTCGGCCGCGAATACCGCCGACTGCTCGTGGCGCACGTCCACGATGTCGATGCCCTCTTCGCGGCAGCCGTCGTAGATCGAGAAGAGGTGGCCGCCGGAGAGCGTGAACAGCTTGGTCACTCCATGCGCCTTGAGGCGCTTGGCAACGAGGCGGCCTCCGTGGAGGGCGGTGCCCTGCTCGGTTTCGGCGGGAATGGTCACGGGCGCGAGGCTACCGCCTTGGTATAAGCCGGGAGCCATGACCGCGTCCCTCAACGGCGACTTCGGAGGCACGTTTCCCTTCGCGCCCCGCTTCATCGAATCGGATTCCGTGCGGCTCCATTACGTGGACGAGGGCCCGAGCGACGCCCCGCCGCTGCTGCTGGTGCACGGCAACCCGACCTGGTCCTACCTCTGGCGCCATCAGCTCCGCGAGCTTCCCGCGCGTGGTCACCGCTGCGTGGCGCTCGACCACATGGGGTTCGGGCGCTCGGACAAGCCGCCGCACCTCTCGGGCTACTCGCTGCGCGCCCACATCGACAACACGCTCGCGGTCATCGACCAGCTGGACCTACGCGACGTGATCCTGGTGGCGCACGACTGGGGTGGTCCGATCGGGCTCGGGGCGCTGCTCGAGCGGGTCGACCGCCTCCGTGGTCTGGTGCTCATGAACACCTGGGCCTGGGAGCTCCCCAGCTTCGTCCCACCGTTCCTCCGCGAGTTCCGCACCGAGGGGCTCGGCGAGATCCTGGCCCTGGGCGGAAACCTGTTCGTGGAATCGATCCCCGGCGGCATGGCGGAGCGCGACACCGACCCGGTGATGATGGACGCCTACCGGGCGCCCTTCCCGGACTATTGGTCGCGCGTGGGCCCGCTCGCCTTCCAGCGGGAGATACCCATGACCGAGCGCGACCGCAGCGCCCAGCTGATCTCCTCCATCCACGACCGGCTGCTCGAGCTCGACAAGCCCGCGCTGCTCATCTGGGGCATGCGCGACCGCGTGTTCCAGCCGATGTTCCTCGACCAGTGGCGCGAGATGCTCCCCTCCGCCGAGGCGGTGGAGCTCCACGACGCCGGGCACTTCCTCGTGGAGGACCGCCCCGAGGCGATCACCGAGGCCATCCACGGCTTCGCCCGCGGGCTCTGAGCCGAGCGCTTAGCGGGAGGAGCGCAGCCCGGGCGTTGGCCGGGCGAGCACCGGACCATGCCTTAGCGGGAGGAGCGCAGCCCGCGCGTTGGCCGGGCGAGCACCGGACCATGCCTTAGCGGGAGGAGCGCAGCCCGGGCGTTGGCCGGGCGAGCACCGGACCATGCCTTAGCGGGCGGCCGCGCGGCGCGAGGCGGACTCGATGCTCTCCACGTTGCGCGGGAGCACCTCCACCCGGCGGCGGTTCCCGAACACAACGTGAAGCACAACGCCGCCGAAGCGGTCGGCCACGGTGCGCGCGTCCGCGACGGCGGCGGCCACCTCGTCCTCGGGCAGTCCGCAGGACTCGAGGAAGCGGCGGGCGATCGTGCCCTCGAGCTCGCGCGAGGAGAGCTCCAGCTGCTCCGTGCGAAACAGCCCGGCGGTGACTCCGGCCGTGGGCGAGATCACCACGGCCGCGATGTCGTCGGCGCTGACCCGTGCCTCCTGCGCGGCGCGATCGATCAGGGCCTGCGCGGAGGTGCTCGGACCGAGCTCCTCGAGCAGCTCGGTGAGCCGCTCGCGCCCGAGCACGCCGTCCGCGGTGCGTGCCTCGATTAGCCCGTCGGTGAAGAGGCAGGCCACGGAGCCCGGCACCAGCGGCACGGTGGTCTGGCGGAGGCCGGTGCGCTCGCCGATGCCGATCGGCGGCGACGAGCTGGCGGTGACCGGGTCGTGAGGCTGGGGGCCGACCACGATCGGCGCCGGGTGGCCGGCGGTGGCGTAGGTGAGTGAGCCGGTCTCGGGGTCGTGCACCACGAGCAGCACGGTCGCGAAGTCACCGCCCAGGTTCTCGTCGATCACGCGGCCGGCAACCTGGAGGGCGACGCGCGGCTCGAGCCCGGCCTCGAGGTAGGCGCGCAGCGTGTAGCGCATGAAGGCCGTGCGGGCGAGCGCGCCGCGGCCGTGGCCCGACACGTCGCCGAGGATGAAGCCGACGCGGCCGCCGGGCAGGGGCAGGGCGTCGTAGAAGTCGCCGCCGGCGCCCGGACCATCGGCGGGCCGGTAGGCCACCGAGGTGCGCAGCGCGCCGAGGCGCTCGGGCACGGGGGGAAGAAGCGCGGTCTGCAGGAGACCGACCTCCTGCAGCAGCTCGCGGCGCTGGCGGGCCAGCCGCCGCGCGCGCAGGGTGGAGAAGAAGTAGCCGGCGCCGAGCAGCACCGAGAGGGCGGCGAGAGCGGCGAGCGCCACCTTCAGCGAGTCGGGCACCACCTCGACGATGTCCTTGACGGTGCGCACGACGGAGTCGGTGCGGTCGGTGTTGCTGCGGTCGGGGGCGCCACCGGGACCCGCACCGCCGTCCTTGCCGCCCTCGGCGGCCCCAACGGGAGTGAACCCTCCGGCGGCAGCCGCCGGCGCCGGGTTCAGCCCGGCCACGGCGTTGAGCGTGGCGCCCGAGCCGCCTGCAATAGAGGCCCCGCCGGCACTGACCAGGTGGATGTCCCTGCCACCGTGAGCGCCTCCGCCTTCACCTTGCGCGGGATCGTCGATAGTGGTCGGGAGCGGACCGGCCTGGGAAGGCGAGGAGACCCCCGTTCCTCCCACCGGGTTGCTGGTCTGCGGCGTGCCGTCGATTGGCGTCGGGGTGGACCCGTCACCCGTGGCGTTGCCACCTCCGACGGGCGGCGGACGCGTATTCGGATCCGTGGGCGTGTCAACCGGCGGCGGCGGCTCCACCGGCGGGTCGGTGTCCTCCTCCACCGGCGGCGTGTCGGCTCGGAGGCTCGGCAGCGGGTGGTTCCACCGTGCCGTCCTCGGGGGCCGGCGTGTCGGTCTCGGGCTCCGGCGCCGGCTCCACGGACGGGAGCTGATCCGGGTCCGGAGTGGTCTGGTCGCCGGTGGGCTCGGTACCCGGATCGGGAGCGTCCGTCGCCGGGTCCGTGGGCGCGTCCACCGGCCCGGCCGGTGGGATTCCCACCCCGCCGAGGACGGGCTCCGGGGGCGGGCCGGCCTGGGCGAGATGCGCCGGGCCGCCAGGGTGCCCCTCGGCCGTGGCCAGCGGGCCGCTTCGCACGCTGGCCAGGAGGGCCAGGGCGATGACTACGAACAGCGCAAAACCCACAGCTCGAGGCGCCGCGTTTGCCTGCGCGCGGTCACGCAGGGTGTGGGGGGTGCGCATGTTGATGTTCCTCGGCCTGTTACGCGTCCGCGACAAGCGGTCGTGCAGGGGGCGTAAAACGTTCGTCCACAACGGGAGTCAGGGCGTACAGGGGCACCCGGGTGGATATCCCCTTCAACTCGATCTCCCCTCTCGCCACCAGCTGCTCGCCACCCCTGGTCAGAAGGGCGCGAGTGGCTTCGGTGATGAGAACCTCATCTCCAGTATCCCTCGTAAATCGTTCTGCGCGAGCAGAAATATTGACGGCGTCTCCGATGACCGTAAATTCGAGCCTTCCCCCGCCCCCCACGGAGCCCACCACGACGGGTCCGGAGTTGATCCCGATGCCCACATTCACGTCCCCTCGGAAGCGTCGCCGGACGGCCATGCCGATGGCACGCGCGCACGCCACCGCGCGGTCCGCGTGGTCGGGAAGGCGCTCTGGGGCTCCGAACACCGCGAGCACGCCGTCGCCCAGGAACTTGTTGGCGTGCCCACCGTGCTCGAGAACCACGGGCACCACGGTCTCGAAGAACGCGTTGAGGAAGGCCACGGTCTCCCGCGCGCTGGAGCGCTCGGCCCTCGGAGTGAAGTCCCTGACGTCCACGAACATCACCGTCACCTCGCGCTCCTCGCCCTCGAGCAGCTCCCCCTCCTCGAGCACCCGCTTCGCCACCTCGGGATCCACGTAGCTGCCGAGCGCCCCGCGCAGGGCCTCGCGCTCGGAGAGGCCCTTCATCATCTCGTTGAAGCTCGCGGCCAGCTCACCGAGCTCGTCGCTCGAGGTGATCGGGACGCGCGCGTCCATGTCCCCCGCGCCGGCGGCCTTGGTGGCATCGAGCAGGTCGTCCACGGGGCGCAGGACGGATTTGGTGATCAGCACCGTGAGCTCGAACGAGATCGTGAAGGCCACGAGCACCGCCACCACCACGTCGAGCCCGAGGTCCGTGAGCGAGGCGGTGCCGTCGGTGGACAGGCCGCTCACCACCACTCCGGTGATCACGTTCACGATCGGCAGGGCTCCGAGCAGCTTCCACCGGAGCGGCACGCCCGCACGCACAGCGGAAGCACCCGGCGTGGCCGGGTGCGCACGGACGCCAATCCCGGGGAAGTCGCCCGGGAGATGCCCGGCCAGGTCGGTCAGCACGGGGCGCATGAACTGCTCGGAGACGAAGAAGTGGAGCACGGCCACGTACGCCACCGCCACCGCGGACCCGGCGAAGATGATCAGGGCGCTGTAGGCCGGAAGGTCGAACTCCAGCGTGAAGAAGACGCTCACCGGCAGGCCCACGATCAGGAAGGGCTGCCAGCCGTTGCGGGCGGCGAGCTGGCGGGGCAGGGTCACCGCGGCAAGCCATGCCCGCGGAGCGGTCGCGTCGTCTCGAGTCCGGATCCAGTCGCGAACGGGCTGCGCGAGCTTGGAGATCTTCACGACGGTGTTCAGGATCGCCACCACCGTGCACGCCTGGGCGAACAGCGTGACCGTCCAGAACTCCGACGTGCTCATCTCCGTGTAGAGGCGAAACATGCCCACGGTGGCGAGGCAGACCACCATCGCCGACACGATCTCCAGGACCACGAACAGCCAGAAGTAGCCGACACCCAGCCGCACGTAGAGCCTGCCCAGGAGCGAGGGCATGCCGAGATTCTCGCGTATGTGGAGACTGCCTGGGGCCCATTTCCGGCCGGGCCTGGCCGAGGCCTACTCCGGCTCGGGTCGCTCCTGGCCCGGCCAGGAGCCGGTGGTGCGCGCGAATGCCCGGCGGCTCGAGTGGTCGGCCACCGCCTTCACCCCTCTGAAGATGGCTCCCTGGAGCACGGCGGCAGCGATCATCTTGCCCCAGGTCACGTCACGGTGCTTGCTCTCGGGCGGCTCGTCGGAGTCGATGAGTCCCCACACCTGATCGAAGAGCTTGCGCGAGAGCGCCCCGGCGAGGAGACCGCCGAGGATGCTGACCGGGATGAACAGAAGCTTGGACATCGTCGTTGTATACCCCGCTGCCCGGCCGGGACCGATCGAAACCCGGGCATTTGCGCCGGATCATGCCCGGGGTGGGATTCGAACCCACACCGAGACCGGGTTTAAGCCGGTCGCCTCTACCTGTTGGGCTACCCGGGCCCGCTGGAAGTCTAGGACCGGTGGTGGCCTGACGGCCTCTGCGAGCGCAACTTTCGCACTGCTACGGTGTCCACGAGGCGTACCCCCGTACGGGTTCTTTCTTACTTGGAAGCGTCGGCACTTCAACAGACGGCACGGCTGCCGGCTCTCGCGGGGCGCTCGCCCCTGCTCCGGCTGCAGACGGACGAGCGCCTGGTGGCACTCATCCGCCGCGGCCACCATGGCGCGTTCGAGGCCCTCGTACAGCGCTACCAGCCGCGGCTGCTGGCGTTCTGCCGGCACATGCTCTCCTCGCGCGAGGACGCCGAGGACGTTCTGCAGGAGGTCTTCGCCGCCGCCTTCAACGCCATCTGCGCCGACGACCGTCCCATCAACGCGCGGCCCTGGCTCTACCGGATCGCCCGCAACCGCTGCCTGAACCACCTGCGCCGGGTCCAGCCCACCGGACAGGACTCGATGGACGTGTTCGAGCGCGACGGCGGCAGCACCACGGCCGACACCGTGCACTTCCGCGAGGAGTTCCGCCACATCGTGGCCGACGTGGGCGAGCTTCCCGAGACCCAGCGCACCGCTCTGCTGCTCAGGGAGATCGACGCGCTGAGCTATGACCAGATCGCCGAGGCGATGGACACCACCGTGCCGAGCGTGAAGTCCCTCCTCGTGCGCGCGCGCGTGTCCCTGGCCGAGGCTGCCGAGGCCCGCCTCCTGACCTGCGACGAGGTGCGGCTCGAACTGGGCGCGGTGGCCGAGGGCATCAACCGCACGTCCGCCCCCCTTCGCCGCCACCTGAAGACCTGCGACCGCTGCCGGACCTTCCGCAGCGAGCTGCGCAAGACCTCGAAGGCGCTGGCCGCCGTGTATCCCATCGGCCCGCTCATCTTCATGAAGAAGCTGTGGATCGCGAAGCTCGGCTTCGGCGGAGCCGCGGGAGCCGGAGCCGCGGCGTCCTCGGCCGGCGGCGGGGCCGCCGCCGGAGGCGTGGCGGGCGCGGCGGCCGGTGGCATGGCCGGCGCCGCGGGCGGCTTCACCGCCAGCGGGGCCGTATCAGCCGGACTGTCCACGATCGCCTCAAAGGCCGCAGCCGGAATGGCGGCCGCCGTGATCGTCACCGCCGGCGCGGTGGAGGTCAAGAACGTGCGCGACGCTCCCCCCGCGCCGGCCTCGCAGATCGCCCTGGCCCAGCCCGCCGTGGCCCCGGCCGTTGCACACGCGCCCGCGGCGGCGCCGCATGCCAAGGCAGCCGAGGCGCCGGCCGCGAAGAAGCTCACCGCGCGCCCGGCCGAGGAGGCGCCCGCCGTTCCGCCCGCGCCCGCGGATCCCGCCGCCGCCGCGGCTCCCGTGGCACCCGGCACGCCGGCCGAGACACCGGCCGTGGCGGCGCCGGAGCAGGAGGGTGGTTCGGTGGTGACGCTGCCCACCTCAGACGCCGAGGTGCTCACCGACGCCCCCGCCACGGAGCCCTCGGACTCGGCGCCCGATTCCGACGCTTCGCAGCCGCCCGCGGACACGGACACCACCACCCCCACGGATCCCGGCGCCCCGCCGGCCTCGGGCGACCCGGCCACGCCGCCCGCCGGCGGCCCCACCGCCCCACTCGTGCCGTCGGCCCCCACCGCCCCGGCGGCTCCGCACGTGCCGGACACCCCGGCCGCGCCTGTCGCGGACCCCGCGCCGCTTCCGTAATCCGCCTCCGCGCCGCTCGCCGTTAGGCTGCCGCGCGCCATGGCCACGTTCGACCAGTTCCTCGAGATCGACATGCGGGTGGGCCGCGTCACGCGCGTGGAGGACTTCCCCGAGGCGCGCAGGCCAGCGTGGAAGCTCACCGTCGACTTCGGGCCCGAGCTGGGCGAGCGGCGCTCCTCGGCGCAGGTGCGCAACTACACCCGCGAGGAGCTGGAGGGCCGTCTGGTGGTGGCGGTCGTGAACTTCCCGCCGCGCCAGATCGGCCCCTTCATGTCAGAGGTTCTGGTGCTCGGCGCTCCAGACGAAGAGGGCCGGGTGATCCTCCTCCACCCGGACCACGAGGTGCCGCTGGGCGGCCGGATCTTCTGAGGCCCGCGTCAGGCGACGGCCGGGGTGAGGCCGATCACCTTCAGCCGGCGCTCCAGGGCCTTCATGGCGAAGGCCCTGGTGTCCTCCAGCGTGTAGCCGCCGAAGAGGTCGGTCTCGCCCTCCTTGTACCAGGGGGGAGAGAGCACGCCGTCGGCCGCCGGCCCGCACTCCACGAGCGTGCGCTGGATGGCGTCGCGGTAGCGGTCGTCCTCCTGGGACATGTCCCGCAGGAAGCGGGCGCCGAACGCCACGTGCCGGTGCTCGTCGCGCGAGATCTTCGTGAAGCCGTCCACGAACCCCGGCAGGGTGCCCTGCTCCTCGTTGTACTCGGTGATGAAGTGCTGCCCGGTGAGGGCCAGCATTCCCTCGATGATCATGTGGTAGACGGTGACCGCCTCCACCAGCGTCACGAGGTTGCCGGGATCGCGAGCGAGGATGTCAACGCGTCCCTTGAGGATCTCGTCGAAGAGCACGTTGAACTTGGGATTCAGGTGCTCGCTCGTCTCGGCCAGGCGATCCTTGAGGTTGTCCGCCTCGAGCACGCCCACCTCTTCGTAGAAGCGGTTGAAGAAGCGCACGTGCCGGGCCTCGTCGGCGATCTGGGTGCAGAGAAAGATCCGCATCTCCTCCGTGGGCGCCGCGCGCATCATCGGGCCGAGCTCCTCGGCCACCTTCTGCTCACCGATGAAGAAGGAGCTCAGGCCGTACATGCGCTGGAAGCGCTCCTCCTCCGGGATGCGCTCGTGCCAGTCCACACGGTCCTGCGTGAAGTCGATGTCCTGCGTTGCCCACTGCTGGCGCTCCCACAGGTTGTAGAGCTCCTCGTAGCCGAGGAGATGCACCTCGCCGCGATCGGCTGACTCGAGCAGCCCCGGGTCACTGGTGGCCTGGAAATCCTCCCGTTCGGTCCGCTGCATGACGGGTTCGCTCACGACGTCTCTCCTCGATCGCGTTCTGGGGCCTGAGGGCGGAGCGTAGCGTAAGTTGGCCAGCCAGCCAATCAGCCCGCAAGCGGCTAAGGGCCGGGTTCCGCGGTGGCCTCGATGCGCACCTCGTTGCCCTCCCCGACGGGCCGGCCGATCAGCTTCTGGCCCGGCCTCAGGCCGGCGAAGCGGTGCGACACGGACGAGGTCACGCCGCCGGTGTCCAGGGTCCGCTTGCCGAAGCGCAGGGCGTAGGGGCGCGAGTCGGCTGACCTGAGCTCCACCCGGACCGAGATGAACGCGGGCACGCGCACGACGCGCGGGGTGATCTGGCCGCCGCGACCCGTGAACTGGGCCAGCGAGTGAGCAGCCTCCTCGTCGCCCGCGCCTCCCGGGCCGGTCTCGGAGGGGGTGGTGGGAGGCGCGGTGATGGCGTCGGGCTTCGTGGCCGTGGCCACGGCCCCCTCGGAGCCCGTGGTTGCCGGGCCCGTGATCGTCGCGGTGGCCGTGCTCAGCTTCGCTCCCGGGTCCTCCTTCTCGTCATCCCCACCGCACCCCACGGTGCCCAGAACGACGACCGCGAGACCCGCCGCGGACCATCCTGCGCATCGCCGGAAGATCGGTATTACCTTGGAGATGCGCCATGTCACGACCATGGACACACGGTAATCGGATGGTCGGTCTGGACCTCGCTCGCCGCCGGGTCTGGATAGCGGGACAACGGGTCCACCACGGGGCCACGGGCGTCATGCTCGCCGTGTTCGGAACGGTCCTGATGGCGCACGACTGGAAGGACCGCCCCGTGTGGTTCCGCCGCGGAGCCGGACTCCCTTAGAGGGAAAAAGTGCCGCCCGGATCCAGCACCTCCACGGTGGTCTTGCCGCCGGTCCGCTTCTCCACGTCCGCCTTGAACGCCTGAGCGTCGGTCTCGATCGGCGGGAACGTGTCGTAGTGGCAGGGGATCACCGTGCCCGCCCCCACCAGCTCCGCCGCCACCGCGGCTTCCTCGCGGTCCATCGTGTAGTGGCCGCCGATGCACACGAGGGCCACGTCCACCGGGTTGCGCTGCCCCACGAGCTGTAGATCTGAGAACAGGCAGGTGTCGCCCAGGTGGTACACCACCTTGCCACCGATCCCGATGACCATCCCGGCCGGCGTGTTCACTGTCCCGTTCGGCGTCGTGGAGGTGTGCCAGGCCGGCACCAGTCTCACCCACAGGCCGTCGTCGAACTCCACGGTCCCGCCGAGGTTGGGATCGGAGACGTTCTCCAGCCCCTGCTCCCCCAACTCGCCCGCGAGCTCAACGATCGCCACCACCTGCGCGTTCGTGCGCTTGGCGATGTCCACGATGTCGCCGTAGTGGTCCGAGTGCCCGTGGGTCAGGAAGATGTGGGTGGGCTCGAGCTCCGAGGCCTCGGCCGCGGCCTTTGGATTTCCCGTGAGGAAGGGGTCGATGAGCACCCGCGCGTCGCCGTCGGTCAGCTCGAAGCAGGCGTGCCCCAGGAATCGAATCTCCACGGTCAGTCTCCTCCTCGTTCGTCAGTCTCTGAATCCAGCTCTCGGGCAAGTTCCCAGCCCACGGCCACTCCAACCAGCATTCCCATACGGGTCTCCTCGGCAAGCAGCGTCCGCAGCTGTGTCACACGGTCGCCCAGGTCGGGCTCGTTGAGTGCCTGGCGCAACTGCGACTCGTGGGCGTCACCGAACCAGCCGCCCTCCTCGAGGGCATGGTTGAGGATCCGCTGGAGCTGCGGCGCCACGGCGGCCACGCGGCGCTCGGCACCGGCGAAGCGCTCGGGATCCGAGAGCGCCCGGACGGCCGCCTCCAGCTGCTCATCCGTGAACACGATCGGGATACTAGGGCCGTGCCCGCAGTGAAGCTCACGTCGCTCTCCCATGGTGCCGGGTGCGCGTGCAAGCTGCCCGCGGCGGAGCTCCACGCGCTGCTCGGAGACCTCGCGGCCGGCGGCGGAGGGGAACTGCTGGTGGGTGCCGACACCGCTGACGATGCGGCCGTGTACCGCCTGAGCGACGATCTCGCGCTGGTCTCCACCGCCGACTTCTTCACCCCGATCGTGGACGACCCCTACGACTTCGGCCGGGTGGCGGCGGCAAACGCTCTCTCCGACGTGTACGCCATGGGCGGCACCCCGCTGATCGCCCTCAACCTCGTGGCCTGGTCGCTCGAGGAGATCGGCGGCGACGCCCTGCGCGAGGTGCTTCGAGGCGGCGCCGACGTGGCCGCCTCCGCCGGCGTCCGCATCGCGGGCGGCCATTCCATCGACGACCGCGAGCCGAAGTACGGGCTGGCCGTGACCGGGACCGTCCATCCCGACCGGCTGGTGCGCAACTCCACCGCGCGGGCGGGAGACGAGCTGTGGCTGACGAAGCCGGTGGGCGGCGGCGCCGCCTCCACCGCGATGAAGCGCGGCACCGCCTCGGCCGAGCTCTCCCTGGCGGCCGTGGAGGTCATGACGACGCTGAACAGCGAGGCCTCCCGGAGCGCGCTCGCCGCCGGGGCCAGCGCCATGACGGACGTGACCGGCTTCGGCCTGCTCGGGCACCTGCGCGAGCTGGCCACGGCCAGCGGATTGGCGGCCGAGGTGGAGGCCGCGGCCGTGCCGGCGATCCCGGGCGTGCTCGAGCTGCTGGCCGGCGCCGAGCCTCCGGTAGCCGGCGGCACGCGGCGGAACCGGGCCTGGATCGAAGGGGTGGCTCGCTGGGCGCCCGAGGTGCCCGAGGAGCGGCGCTGGCTCCTATGCGACGCCATGACCTCGGGCGGGCTGCTGGTGTCCGCAGCTCCGGGCGCAGGCGCGCCGGGCGTGCGCATCGGGAGGCTCGGAGACGGCGAGGCGGGGCGCATCGAGGTCGGCGTCTAGCCATGGTCCGGTGCTCGCCCGGCCAACGCCCGGGCTCCACTCCTCCCTGATGGCCCGCCACGTGGCCATGCTCCGCGCAGTGAACCTCGGTTCCCGGAATCGGGTGGGGATGGCCCGGCTGCGCGAGCTGATGGAGGAGCTCGGGTACGAGGACGTGGCCACACACGGACAGAGCGGCAACGTGGTGTTCAGCGGGCCGCAGCGACCCGCAGCAGAGGTGGAGCGGCGCCTGGCCAGGGCCTACGAGGACGAGTTCGGCTTCGAGGTGCCGGTGCTGGTCCGCTCCCGGCGCGAGCTGGCGTCGCTGATCGCGGCCCGGCCCCTGGAAGACGTGGCCACGGACCCGAGCAAGCTGTTCGTGGTGTTCCTGGAGCGCAAGCCTCCGCCGCGGCCGCTCGGCGGCGCGGGCCCGGAGGACTTCTCGCCCGAGGTGTTCGAGTTCCGGGGCCGGCACCTCATCCTCTGGGCTCCCGATGGAGTCCGGCAGTCCGCGGTGTCACGGGCACTGGCCAAGCACGGCGACGGCGGCGCGGCCACCATGCGCACGTGGAAGGTCGTGCAGAAGCTCGAAGAGATGGCCGCCGAGGGCTAGGGAGAAGCGGAGCCCGGGCGCTGGCGAGGAGCGAGCTCGATCGGTGATCGGGCGAGCACCGCAGCCATGTCTTCCGGGCGCACCGGACCAGTCCTCCTAGAAGGCGCTCTTGCGGGTAAACAGGGGCAGCGCCAGCCCCAGGAGCGACCCGGCCACCGCGCCGCCCACCGCGGCACCGATGTTGGCCTCCACCACGGCCACCGACATGAGCACGAGCACCGCGGCGGCCACGTATACCCCCACAAGGTCGTTCTCGCGCTCGTCCCCCCGGCGGGCTGCCCGCCGGTCGTCCACGAGCCAGGCGCAGAGAAGTCCGAGCGCGGCGCCGTTGGCGCCCAGCACCGGGTAGAGGGCGTTGTCCTCGAAGAGCGGGGGCACGTCGAGCGTCACCGCCAGCGCGGCGCCTGCCGCCCCGGACAGCACGAAGATCAGCACCACGGGCACGGCGCCGAAGCGCCGCTCGATCAGCGTGCCGAAGATCCCAGCTCCGAGGAGCACAACGAATTGGTAGCCGAGGTTGTCGTGCACGAAGGCGGTGGTGAACCAGCGCCAGACCTCGTCGTCGAAAGGCACCACGATCCCGCCCAGGTCACCGAGCGAGACCTCGCCCGTGGCCGTGATGACCGAAAGCAGAAGCGAGATCGCGATGATCGCCAGCGTGGCGTAGGGCCGCGCATCGGGCGCGATTCCCACGATCTCCTCCGCGCGCAGGCGCGGCAGCTTGGCCCGGGCGCGGCGGCGGGGCTCGGTGGCCCGGTCTGAGCGGTCGATCTTCGGGGCCCGCTTTCGCACTCGCTGCCCGCAATACGGGCACTCGGTGACGTACGGGCTGACCTCGGACCCACAGTTCTTGCAAACGACGAAGAGGTCCGGCTGTGACACTGAAAGGAGGGTACTGACCGGCCGGTGCTATTCGCCAGGGGTCTCCGCGGCCTCCGGCACCGTGGCCTCGACTATCTCCTTGACGACCTCGTGGAGATCGTGATTGGCCTCGTAGACCACGGACTGACGCGAGGCCCCGTTCCCGTTCTCGAGGATGTCCTCCACGCCCTGAAGCTCCTCGAGCGCGCCCAGCTCCTCGGCGTGGGGCGCCAGCCGCTCCAGGAGCCTGTGCGCGAGCTCCGGCACGGGCACGCGGCCGGTGTCGGGGAGGTCCACCAGGGAGCCCCCGAGGCCGTGCCGGGCGGCCAGCCACTTGTTCTCGTCGAGCATCTCGTACGGGTAGCGGGAGAGCCTGCGTCCCTCCTCGTAGTGCTCGGCCAGCTCCTTGACCATCGCCTGCACCAGGGCCGCGAGCGCGATCGTGTGCTCCACGCGCGTCTGAGAGTCCATGACCCGCACCTCGACGGTGCCGAAGTTCGGATGCGGCCGAACGTCGTACCAGAGGTAGGTGTAGTCGCGGATCACTCGGCTGTCGGTCATGAACTTGATCCGCGCGGCCCAGTCCTCGAAGTCGTCGTAGCGGGGCGGGATCCCCACCCGCGGGAACGCGCGGAAGATCGGGGTGCGGGTGGAGTCGAGGCCCGTCTGGTCCCCGCGCCAGAAGGGCGAGTTGCCCGACAGCGCCAGCAGGAGTGGCAGGTGCACCCGCATCCCGTTGGTCACGTGAATGGCCTTCTCCGGGTCGTCGATGCCCACGTGCACGTGGATGCCGAAGATGAGCTCCTGCCGAGCCACGAACTGGAGGCCGGCGATCAGGTCCCGGTAGCGCGGCCGCGACACGATCCTCTGGTCCTCCCAGAGCGCGAACGGGTGGGTGCCCGCCGAGCCGATGGCCAGGCCACGCTCGGAGGCCAGCGACTGCACAAGGCGGCGAAGCGCCCGGAGCTGGGATCCGGCCTCGCCCACGCTCCGGCAGGGGGTCGTGGCGATCTCGCAGACGGATTCCATCAGCTCGGGCTTGACCTCACCCTCGGTCGTCCGCTCCCGCAGATCGGCAAGCAGGCCCTCGATCGAGTTGGCCAGATCGAGCGTCTCCGCATCGACGATCATGAGCTCCTCCTCCACGCCGAGCGTGTAGGAGGGGCCGGAGAAGCGGTGCTCCACGGGCGCATCCTAGCCCGGCGAGAGCGGGTATAACGTGATTACCCGAATCAATCCAGGAGGCCCTCCCACCACATGGCACTCGGCTACGACGGCAAGCTGTACATCCTCGCGTTCGATCACCGCGGCTCATTTCAGAAGAAGATGTTCGGGATCGAGGGCGACCCGGACGAGTCGCAGACCGCGACGATCGCCGACGCCAAGCACCTGATCTTCGAGGGTCTGCTGAAGGCATCCGAGCAGGGCGCGGCGCCGGATGTCACGGGCTGCCTCGTGGACGAGCAGTTCGGGGCTCCGACCCGCATGCCCGAGGAGGCGAAGGAGCGCGGGCTGATCCTGGCCATGCCCGTGGAGAAGTCGGGGCAGAACGAGTTCGACTTCCAGTACGGGGACGAGTTCGGGGAGCACATCGAGCGCTTTGACCCCAACTTCTCGAAGGTCTTGGTCCGTTACAACCCGGATGGCGACGCGGAGATGAACAAGCGCCAGATGGCACGCCTCAAGGTCCTCTCCGACTGGCTCCACGAGCACGACCGGAAGTTCCTCTTCGAGCTGCTGGTGCCGGCCGAGCCGGCGCAGCTCGAGCAGGCCGGCGGAGACGAGGAGCGCTACGACGCCGAGCTGCGCCCGGAGCTGATGCGGCGCACCATCGAGGAGTTCCAGGACGGCGGCGTGGAGGCCGACGTGTGGAAGATCGAGGGCATAGACACTCAGGAGGACTGCGAGCGGATCGCGGAGACCGCCCGCCGCGACGGGCGTGACGGCGTGATCTGCGTGGTGCTGGGCCGCGGCGCCAACGACGAGAAGGTCGAACACTGGCTGCGCCAGGGCGCTCCCGTGAACGGCTACGCGGGGTTCGCCATCGGCCGCACCATCTGGTGGGACGCGCTCAAGGGCTTCCTGGACGGGGACATCGAGCGCGAGGCCGCTGCTCAGCAGATCGCCGACAACTACCTGCGCTTCGTGCGCGTGTACGAGGAGGCAGCCCGCGCGGCGGCCACCGCGTAGGCTTTCCCCGTCATGCGGATGCGACAGTCACTCGCGCAGTTCGAGGCGGCCTTCCTCGAGGAGGCCGAGGACTCGGTCGTGCGTCGGGAGCGCCTCCGGACGGAGGCCGCTCAGCGCTCGAAGGTCCGCCGCGTGGAGCGCACGCGCAAGGCGGGCACGGTGCGCTTCGTACTGCTCACGCTCTCGATCATCGTCACGGCCGTGCTCGTCACGATCGTGATGTTCGAGACGCTGGCAGCACTGGCCGGTTAAGCCCGGCTAGGCGGCTCGGCTCAGGTGGAGTTGTCCGTGGGGGTGCTGAGCTGGCCCAGCGCCTCGTCCACCTGCTTGCGGTCCTCCGCGGGGTCGCGACTGGCCTGGATCTCGACGTAGACCTCCTTGCGGAAGACCGGCACGGAGCGTGGAGCTTCGATACCGATGCGCACCTTCTCGCCCATGATGGCGAGCACGGAGATCTCGACGTCGTCCCCAACCATGATGCTCTGATTTGACTTGCGCGTGAGAACCAGCACGCCGAGAAGCCTCCCCTGCCTGTGAAGGATGGATACGTCACTAAAGCAGGCATTCACCAGCGACGCAAGAGCATCAGGCACAGGCCCGAAAGTGGATCGTGCCCTGGCCCATGTTGGGGCTGTGTCCCCAGACGAAGAGAGGACTGAGCGAGTGGCCAGGTTGGTAATCTCCGGCGGCCTTGGCACGTAGATCGCTCAAGCCCCAGCTCAACCAGATCCGGACATGGGTTCGGCAGGGCAGGACAGACGCATGGATCGCGCACCAGTTGGACGTGTCGGTTGGGGACATCCGCTCCTTCAAGCGTGACCATGAGCTCGCGCCGACCGACGCCGGCGACGCCAACGGGGAGCCTCTGGGCGGCGAGGTCGACGAGCTGGACCTCCGCGCCGAGGACGATGCCCTCGTGGCCGCCGCCCTGGAGGCGGAGGCCGAGGCCGGTGTGGATGAGGAGGACGAGCCCGGCGACGCCGGGCCGGACAGCTCCGAGAACGGCGACTCCGACGATGACGACAAGCCGCGTCGCCGCCGCCGCGGACGCCGGGGCGGTCGCGGCCGGGCACGCAAGTCAGGTGGCGGCGGACCGCTCGAGGGCACCTTCGACCACGGCGATGACGGCTACGGGCTGTGGCTCGACCCCGCCGTGCAGGACGACCCCGTGTACGCCGAGCATTGGGCCGGTCACCGGCCGGTGACCGTCACGGTGGAGGCGGACCGCATAGTGATCACGCGCGTCGGCGGCGCTTCGGACGACGCCTAGGCGGGCGGTTGGCGCTCGCGCGCCCGTCCGCCCGCGAAGTCGGATGCCTCTCGCACGTAGCGGTTGAAGGCCGCGTCCACCGCGGCGGCCGCCTCGGTCCCCGCTCGGTAACGGTCGGCCACCCTGATGGCCCAGTCGGTATCGGCCGCGTACAGCTCGGCCAGCTCGCCCACCGTGAACCTCGACCCGAGGCGCCGGTGAAGCTCGGCCACCACCGCATCCGCCGCCCGCTCGAGGGCGATCCCCGAGCCTCCCTCCGCGGTGCGGAGGCGACTCTCTCCCTCGCGCCACTGGTACAGCGCGTTCTCCACCGCGTAGCTCACGGACCCGAGGGTAAGGCATGGTCCGGTGCTCGCCCGATCACCGATCGGGCTGCGCTCCTCCCTAGGCATGGTCCGGTGCTCGCCCGATCACCGATCGGGCTGCGCTCCTCCCTAGGCATGGTCCGGTGCTCGCCCGATCACCGATCGGGCTGCGCTCCTCCCGGCATGGTCCGGTGCTCGCCCGATCACCGATCGGGCTGCGCTCCCGGGGCATCGGCCGTCCCCAGCGGTGACTATCAGCCTCCCGGAAGATCCTCGATCACGTAGGGGCGCTCGCCCTGACGGACCATGCCCAGGCGGCGCGCCTCGCGCTCCAGCGCACTCGGATCGCGCAGCGCCCGCACCCGCTTCTTCAGGACCCGGTTCTGCTCGGCCAGCGAGTGCAGCTCCTGCGTCTGCTCGCCCGCGGTGCGCGACTGCTGCAGCCAGTGCCGGGCAGGCGACACGTAGAGGCACAGGATCACCACCAGAGTCCCTCCCAGGGCGAACCGGCCCACCCGGTCCCAGCGGATGCCCACCGAGCGGCGCGGGCGGGCTGCTGAGGCTTGGGCCATCCGATCCCCCTTCGCGGCCGGGAGCGGTTGTCCTTCCCGCTCTCTTAACTTCGGAAGACGCTTCGGCCCGGGTAGCTCGCGTCGGCACCCAGGGCCTCCTCGATGCGGAGCAGCTGGTTGTACTTGGCCACCCGGTCCGAACGCGACGGGGCCCCGGTCTTGATCTGGCCGCAGCCGGTGGCCACCGCGAGGTCGGCGATGGTGGTGTCCTCCGTCTCACCCGAGCGGTGGGACATGACCGCGGTGTATCCCGCCTCCTCGGCAATCCGCACCGCATCGAGGGTCTCGGTGAGTGTGCCGATCTGGTTCACCTTCACGAGAATCGAGTTGGCCACGCCGGAGTCGATCCCGCGCCGCAGCCGTTCGCTGTTGGTCACGAAGACATCGTCGCCCACCAGCTGCACCCGGTCCCCAATGCGCTCGGTGAGAACTCGCCACCCGTCCCAGTCCTCCTCGTCCATGCCGTCCTCGATCGAGAGCACCGGGTAGCGAGAGGCCAGGTCCTGCCAGTAGTCGGCCAGCTCGCCGGCGGAGAGCGTGCGGCCCTCGTGCTGCAGCACGTAGGCGCCCGCCTCGAAGAGCTCGCTGGTGGCGGGGTCGAGCGCGATGGCCACATCCTCCCCCGGCCGATATCCGGCGGCCTCGATGCCTGACACCAGCATCTCGAGGGCGGCCTCGTTCGACTCCAGGTCGGGGGCGAACCCGCCCTCGTCGCCCACCGCGGTGGCGAGGCCGCGATCGTGGAGCGTCTTCTTCAGCGCATGGAAGACCTCTGCGCCGGTTCGCAGCCCTTCGGCGAAGGAGGCGGCGCCCACGGGCACCACCATGAACTCCTGGAAGTCCACCTTGTTGTCCGCGTGCACACCGCCGTTCAGCACGTTCATCATCGGCACCGGGAGCACGTGCGCCGCCTCGCCGCCCAGGTAGCGCCAGAGCGGCAGCCCGGCCTCGGCGGCGGCCGCCTTGGCCGCGGCCAGGGACACGCCCAGGATCGCGTTGGCCCCGAGACGGCCCTTGTTCGGCGTCCCGTCGAGGTCGATCATGGCCTGGTCGAGCCCGGCCTGGTCTCCGGCGTCGCGGCCGCGCACCGCGGTGGCCAGCTCGCCGTTCACGTTGTCCACGGCCCGGGACACGCCCTTCCCGGCCCACGAGGAGCCGCCGTCGCGCAGCTCCACCGCCTCGAACTCACCGGTGGACGCACCCGAGGGCACCGCGGCGCGCCCCGCGGCACCGGAGGCGAGGAGCACGTCCACCTCCACCGTCGGGTTCCCTCGGCTGTCCACGATCTGCCTCGCATGAACCGTCTCGATGTCGCTCAACCGTCCTCCTCCACCTGATCGCGGTACCTGTCAGCCGCCGCCCGCAGGCTGAGCTCGGGGTCAACCCCGGCCTCCACCGCTTCGCGTACTGCGGCCAGGAGGCGGTCCCCGGGATCGTCCCCTGGACCGCTCCACTCGTGCCCGGCGGAACTCGCCCGCTTCAGCACCTTCTTCGCATAGATCGTGGACGGAAGCGTCTCGGGCAGGTGCCCGAACACGTCGCCGCCCTGTTCCTGCTCCCGCTTGATCTCCTGCCAGTTGCGCACCACGTCCCCGGCGGTCTCCGCCGCGCGCTCCCCGAAGACGTGGGGGTGGCGGCGGATCAGCTTCTCGCGGCAGTGGTCGGCCACCGCGCCGAGGTCGCCCTTGCCGCGCTCCTCCAGGAGCAGCGCGAGGAAGTAGACCTGGAAGAGCACGTCCCCGAGCTCGTCGAGCATCCGCTCGTCGTCTCCCAAACGCGCCGCATCGGCCAGCTCGTAGGCCTCCTCCACGGTGTGCGGGACGATCGAGCGCTCGTCCTGCTCGCGGTCCCACGGGCACTCCCTGCGCAGCAGGCGAGTGATCTCGTCGAGCCGCGCGAGCGCGACCGCCGGTCCGCCCTCGTCCTGCGTCAGCTGCCCCACCCCTACGGGCTGGTGGGCTGCTGCGGCGTCTGAGGCAGTCTGAGGCGTCTGCGGGGTCTGCGGAGTGCCCTGCTGGACCTGCGGGGTGCCGGTCTGGGGGGCCTGGGTCTGCGGAGTCCCGCCCGAGGCGGCGCCGGTGTTGGTCTGGTCCTTCGGACCGTTCTTGCACTCGGCGACCTTGTAGTCGTCGGCGCAGGAGGTGTCCGCGCGGTAGCTCTCGCGGAAGTCCTTGATGAAGTCGTCCAGCGCCTTCTGCTGGCGCTGTGAGCGCAGCAGGTTCTTGATCGTCTCGGAGGCCTGCGCCTGGGACTGCTGCGACGCCGGGGTGATCTTGGTGACCTTGAAGACGTAATAGCCGAACTGGGTCTTGACCGGACCCACGACCACGCTCTTCTTAGCCGCGAAGACCGCGGTGTCGAGCGCCTTCTCCTGCTGGCCCTTGGCCACGGCCGGCAGCTTGCCGCCCTGGGCCTTCGAGGCCTCGTCGATCGAGTACTGCTTGGCCACCGCCTTGAAGTCCTGGCCGGCCGCAAGGGCGGCCTTCGCCTGGTTGGCCTTCTCCTCGGTCTTGGTCAGAACGATCAGCAGGTCGCGGCGCTCGGGCTGCGCGAACCGCTTCTTGTTCTTGTCGTAGTACTCCTTGACGTCATCGTCGGAGACCTTGCTGGCGTCCTTGGTGACCTTCTGCGTGAGCTTCTGCTGCAGCTGGTCGAGCTTGACCCGGAAGAGGATGTCCTCCTCGTTCATGCCCGAGGTCTTGAGGAAGGCCTGGTACGCCTTGTCAGTGGGGAAGGACGCCTTCTTCTGGTCGGCGAAGGAGCTCTTGACCTCGGCGTCGGACACCTTGATGCCCTGCTTGTCGGCCTCCTGCTGGACCCACGCCGACTGGATCAGGAACTGCATGACCTCGCGCTTGAGCGTCTCGTACTCCTGCTGACACTGCTTCTTCAGGCTGGCGGCGGTGGGCTTGGCCTGGCCCTTGGCCACCGGCGTCTTCTGCTTCGCGGCGACGCACGCGGTGAAGTCGGGCGGGTCGGGAACGGCGGTCTGGCCGGTCTGCGCCTGGCCGCTGGCCGCGGTCTTCAGCCACTTGTCGAAGTCCTGCTGGCTGATCGTCTGATCGCCGACCTTGGCGACCGCGCCGCTGGGGACGTCGTTTCCGCAGCCGGTGACCGCGGCGATGCCGAGGCCGACCAGCGCGATGCTGAGTATGTACCTGAGAGGGGCGTAAGTCATCGAGAGCATGTCTAAGCCGTGTTGGTAAAGGTGCGCTAAGCCGAAGCGCACGCCGGAGAGGAAGGGTCAGAGCCCGGCGCGGTCGCGAAGGGTAGCAATGCTCGTCGCCGGGTCCGCCGGGAGGCGAGCCTAGGGCGTGGGCTCGGGGCGGGTGGCCACCTCGAGGATGGCCTCGGCAGCGGCCACCACCGCGGGGAAGCGCTCCGCGGCATCCTCGGGCACGCGCACCCGCACCGTGCTGCGACCGGCTTCGTACACCACCTCGGGGATCCGCTCCCGCAGCGCCCGGGCTCCCGCCGAGTCCAGGTCGATGGGGGCCACCGCCATGCGGCCGGCCCTGAAGTCCACCGTGCGGGCTCCCGCACGGCCGAGCTTGATGCGCGCGTCCTGGAGCCTGATCAGGTTGTCGAGTGGCTCGGGCACCGGGCCAAAGCGGTCCTCGAGCTCCTCGCGAAGGAGGATCAGGTCGGCCACCTCGCGGGCACCGGCGACCCTCCGGTGCAGCTCGATCTTCGCCGCCTCGTAGGGCACGTAGTCCCCGGGCACGTAGGCGTCCACGGGCAGGTCCATGCGCACGGGCTCCGCGGCCTCCTCGGCGGAATCGGCGGCCAGCAGCCGCACCGCCTCGTCGAGCATCCCCATGTAGAGCTCGAAGCCGACCGCGGCCACGTGACCCGATTGGTCCGCCCCGAGCAGATTTCCGGCGCCGCGGATCTCGAGGTCGCGCATGGCGATCTTGAACCCCGATCCGAGCTCCGTGTAGTCAGAGAGGGTGGACAGCCGCGCCGCGGCATCCTCGGAGAGGGCCGCCGACGAGGGATAGAGCAGGTAGGCGTAGGCCCGCTCCCGCGAGCGCCCGACCCGCCCGCGGATTTGGTAGAGCTGGGCCAGCCCGAGCTCGTCCGCGCGCTCCACGATCAGGGTGTTCGCGCTCGCGATGTCGAGCCCGGACTCCACGATCGTCGTGCACACGAGCACATCGGCGCCGCCGCGCAGGAAGTCCAGCATCACCTTCTCGAGCTCCCCATCCGCCATCTGGCCGTGGGCCACGGCCACGCGCGCGCTCGGCACCATGGCCCGAACGCGCTCGGCGGTCTCGTCGATCGTGTCCACGCGGTTGTGGAGGAAGAAGGCCTGGCCCTTGCGCTCCAGCTCCCGCTCGATCGCACGCTTGACCAGCTCCTCGTCGTAGTCGCCGACGTAGGTGCGCACGGGCCGGCGGCCCTCGGGCGGGGTCTCGATCACGGATATGTCGCGAAGGCCGGCGAGCGACATCTGCAGGGTGCGCGGGATCGGGGTGGCCGAGAGCGACAGCACGTCGACCCTCAGCCGCAGCTGGCGCAGCAGCTCCTTCTGCTTCACGCCGAAGCGCTGCTCCTCGTCCACGATCAGGAGACCGAGATCCTTGGGGCGCACGTCACGCGAGAGCAGGCGGTGGGTCCCGATCATCACGTCCACGTTCCCGGCGGCGAACTCGCTCAGCGCGGTGCGCACCTCGGCCGACGACCGGAACCGGGACGCCACCTCGATCTTCATCGGGTAGTCCCGCATGCGCTCGGAGAAGGTGCCGAAGTGCTGCTGGGCGAGCACGGTCGTGGGCACGAGGAACATCACCTGCTTGCCGTCCTCGACCGCCTTGAAGGCGGCGCGGAGCGCCACCTCGGTCTTGCCGTAGCCCACATCCCCACAGATCAGGCGGTCCATCGGCCGCGCCTCCTCCATGTCGGCGCGCACCGCCTCGATCGCCTCCATCTGATCCGGGGTCTCGCGGTAGGGGAAGCTCGCCTCGAACTCCGCCGACCACTCGCCGTCGCGCGCGAAGGCATGCCCGGCCCGGCGCCTCCGCTCGGCGTAGAGGTTGATCAGCTCGCCCGCGAGGGCCTCGGCGGCGCGCCGTGCGCGCAGCTTCATCTGCTCCCACTGCTTGCCCCCGAGCTTGGAGAGCGGCGGGTCGCCCGCGTCGGCGCCCACGTAGCGGCTGATCTTGTCCAGCTGGTCGCTGGGCACGAAGACCCGATCGCCGTCCCGGTACTCGAGCTCGAGGTAGTCACGGGTGATGCCCGCCACCGTCTTGGTCTCGAAGCCCACGAACATCGCTATCCCGTGGTCCTCGTGCACCACCGGGGAGCCCGCCCGCAACTCGGTGAACGAGGCGATCGCCGCACCGCCCGCCGTGCGCGGCCCGCCCGGCCGGGCCTCCGAGCGCCGGTTGCGCAGCAGGCGGTGCTCGGGCAGTACGGCGAGCTTCATGCCCGGCGAGAGGAACCCCTCGCGCAGGCCGGCGTGGGCAAACGTCACACCGGGCTGGCCCGACGCGGGCTTGCCGTCGAGGAAGTCGGCGTGGACCCGGGCGAGGTTGTAGCGCGCGCGCTCCGCCTCGGCGCGGCGAGCCCAGGCCACGAACGTCCGGTAGCCGGATCGCACCAGCTTCTCCAGCTCCGGCTCCGCCTCCTTCAGCGAGCGCGCGGCGGTGTCCGCGCTCTGGGCCCGGAACTCGTGCGGCTGGTCCTGCGACATGCTCGACAGGCGCAGCTCGGCGCGCTCGGTCAATGCCGCGTCGAGACGGTCGGGCGCCACGTAGAGGTGGTGAGCGTCCTCGTCGTGGAAGCTGGCGGTCACGTCGTCCCAGTAGTCGCGCAGCGACGGCGCCAGCTCCTCCTCCGCGGCCACGGCGATCAGAGCGTCGGCGGGCACCAGGTCCAGCATTTCCCGGAAGCGGTCCACGGGCAGGACGTCGGCCACGTCGGGACGCTCGGACTCGTCCGTGGCGGCGGCCATCTCGGCCAGCTCGCGGTGCTCCGGAGCCAGCTCGGCGGCCGGGGCGATCTCCACCCGCTCGGCCTCCTCGAGCGAGCGCTGGGTGAACGTCGAGAACCAGGTGAGGCGCTCCACCTCCACGTCGAAGAGCTCACATCGCACGGCCCGGTCCTCGGTGGCCGGGTACACGTCCAGGATGTCCCCGCGAACGGCGAACTGACCGCGATTCTCCACCTGGTCCACGCGCTCATAGCCGGACGCGACGAGCTGGTCAGCCGCCTCGTCCAGGTCCAGCAGCCCGCCCTTCTCGATCTCGAAGCCGTGCGGTCGGAGATCGGGGTCGGGCACCTTCTCCGCGAGCGCCACGGCGGAGGTGACGAGCACCGCCGCGCCCCCGCCCAGCAGGGCGTCGAGGGCGGCGATCCGCAGGCCGACCAGATGCGGTGGCGGCGCCAGATGCGACTCGTAGCGCACGCCCCGTGCGGGGTAGAAGCGGACCTGGCGGGGCGCCAGGTAGGTGCGCAGGTCCGCCGTGAGGTCACGGGCGGCGCGATCGTCGCCGGCCACCACGAGCGCGGGCCGGTCGGGATCGAGGTCGATCAGGGACGCGAGCAGGTACGGGCGCAGGCTCGACGACACGAACACCCGCTGCGGCTCCCGGCGCGCGGCCTCGGAGAGAGCGGTGACCTCGGGGGTCTCCTGTGCGTATGTGAGGAGGGAGCGGAGCATGCGGCGCGGCCGCCCGGCGGCGCCGCGCGGCTCGTCACTCGATTGTATGCGGCGCACTGGCCTACGAGATGAGGCGTTCGAGCTCGTCGGCGGAGCTCTCCACGAGCGCGCGCACATCGTCCGGAGGCTCGCGGAAACGCCCGAGCACCCAGGCCGAGACGATCTCGGGATCGGTGCTGTCCGGGCGCCCAACGCCCACCCGGATGCGGTGGAAGTCGGGGCTGCCGAGCCCCTGCTTGAGGGACTTGAGGCCGTTGTGGCCGGCCAGGCCGCCGCCGAGGCGGGCCTCGATGCGGCCGAAGGGAAGGTCGATCTCGTCGTGGATGGCCACCACCCGGTCGAGGTCCACGCCGAGCGCGCCCCGGGCGGGGCCGGCGGAGTTGCCCGAGTCGTTCATATGCGTCTGGGGGAGGAGCACGGCCACGCGCGGGCCGCCGGGCCCGGTGCGGCCGTCGGTGTAGAGGCCGGCGTAGCGCGAGCGGGCCTTCGGCAGGTCCCACCGCCGGGCGGCGAGGTTCGCCACCTCGAAGCCGATGTTGTGGCGGGTGCGGGCGTAGCGGTCACCCGGGTTGCCGAGGCCGACGATCAGCCAGTCGACCTTCCCGCCACCTTCACCGCCATCGCCGGAGCGGCGGCGGAAGAGACTCAGGAGTCCCCGTCCTCCGAGGAGTCGCCGCCACCGTCGTCGCCGCCACCCTCGTCGCCACCGGCCTCCTCGCCCTCGGCGGCCTCGCCCTCCTCGCCGACAAGCTCGGTCTCCTCCTCGACCTCGTCGGGCTCCTCGACCTCGGTGGGCACGACGACCGTGGCCACGATCGTCTCCTCGAGGTCGTCGAGGAAGACGACGCCCTCGGGCGGGGTCAGCTCCGAGAGGTGCATGGTCGCGGCGATCTCCATGCCGGACACGTCGACGGTGATGAAGTCGGGAAGGGCGGTGGGCAGGGCCTCGATCTGAAGCTGGTGGGCGACCTGCTCCATCACGCCGCCCTCCTTCACGCCGGGCGCCTCCTCGGCGCCCTCGATGTGGACGGCCACCGGCGCCTGGATCTTCTCGTCCAGCCGCACCTCGAGCAGGTCGATGTGCATCACATCGCCGCGCACGGGGTGAAGCTGCTGGTCCTTGACGATCACGGGGCGGGTCTTGGTACCGCCGATCTCGAGGTCGATCAGGGCCGACCCGTCCACCAGCACCTTGCGCAGAACGCGCGCGTCCACCTTGAAGGAGACGCAGTCCCCGCCGGCGCCGCCGTACACGATGCCCGGCACCTGGCCGGTCCGGCGAAGGCGGCGCACGGCACGGCTCCCGTGCTCGGGCCGCTCGTCGACGCTGAGCGTGGGTCGCTTTGAGTCCGCCATCCGGCGCGCCAGTGTAGCGGGGGGAGGTCGCCGTACCTATCCTCACCTGGCGTGGCCGAACGTGAAGACAGACCGATTCCGACCGGCCGTGTGAGGCGCACGGCGGAGGTGGGATCGGTTCTCGGCTCCCAGGGCGCGCGCTACGCCGGTACCCGGGCCGCCAACCTCGCGCGCTCCCCGGATGCCCGCGCCGAGGCGCTGGAGCGACGCCACCTCGAGGCGGCCGAGCAGATGGTTCAGACGCTCGGCCGGATGAAGGGCGCGGCGATGAAGATCGGCCAGCTCGCGTCCTTCATCGACACCGAGTTCCTCCCCCCGGAGTACCGCGAGCTGTACCAGGAGCAGCTCGCCTCGCTGCGCACCTCGGCGCCGCCGATGCCCTGGAAGAAGGTGGAGCGAGTCCTGCGCTCCGAGTGGGACGAACCGGCCGACGAGCTCTTCCAGAGCTTCGACCGGGAGGCCTCCGCGGCGGCCTCGATCGGCCAGGTGCACCGCGCCGTGCTCCACGACGGCCGGGCCGTGGCGGTGAAGATTCAGTACCCGGGCGTGGCCGAGGCGATCCGGGCCGACATGCAGAACGCCGGGATGCTCATGCGCATGGCGAAGGCCCTGGCGCCGGGGCTGGACGCGAAGGCGGCGGCGGACGAGCTGAAGGAGCGGGTGCTGGAGGAGCTCGACTACGAGCTGGAGGCCCAGAACCAGCGCGCCTTCTCGCGGGCCTACCGCGACCACCCCTTCATCTACGTGCCCGACGTGGTCACGCGCCTGTCAACGGAGAGGGTGCTCGTGTCCGAGTGGGTGGACGGGGTGGGCTTCGATGAGGTCCTGGCCCGGCCACAGGAGGAGCGCGACCGCTTCGGGGAGATCGTCTTTCGCTTCTGCTTCGGCTCGATCTACCACCTCCAGCACTTCAACGCCGACGCCCACCCCGGGAACTACCTGCTGATGGACGACGGACGCGTGGCGTTCATCGACTTCGGCATGACCAAGCAGCTCGACCGGAGCCAGATCGACCTGGAGGTGGCCGCGCTCGAGGCGATCTTCGCCGAGGATCCCGAGCAGCTGCGGGTGGCGCTGCACGACCTCGGCTTCCTGCGCGACCCGCGCAAGGTGGACGCCGAGGAGCTGATGCACCACGTCCGGGTGATCGGCGGCTGGTACATGGAGGACCGGGAGGTCACGGTTGACTCCTATCGCGTAATGGAGGCGATCTCGGCCGTGTCCGACCCCCGCTCCGACTTCTACCGCCTCGTCCGCCGCGAGAACCTGCCCGCCAACGAGCTGATGGGCCGGCGGATGGAGACCGGTGTGCTCGCGGTGCTGGCCCAGCTGCGGGCCACGCGCAACTGGTACCGGATCGGCCGCGAGTGGTGGTTCGGCGACCCGCCGGCCACCGAGCTCGGCCGCCAGGAGTGGGCCTACTTCGAGGAGCGGGGCGAGCGGCCGCGCGGGCGGGTGTCGCCGGGCTGAGCGGGCAGGCCCCCGCACAAATGCGGCACTCGGTGATCGTGGTGACGTGGAACGCCGACGCGGTCCTGGACCGGTGCCTCGAGACCCTGCGGGCTCAGCGGGTGGAGGGCGGGATCGAGACGATCGTGGTGGACAACGCCTCCACCGACGGTACCGCGGCCGTTCTGGCGCGCCATGCGGACCACATCCGCGTGATCCACAACGAGGAGAACGCCGGCTTCTCGCTCGGCAACAACCAGGGTGCGGCCGAGGCCTCGGGAGAGGTTCTTCACTTCCTGAACTCGGACACGGAGCTGTTGCAGCCCGATGCCCTGCAGCGGCTCGCGGACGAGCTCGGGGCGGAGGGCGTGGGCCTGGTGGGGCCCCGGCTCGAGAACCCCGACGGGACGCTCCAGTCGTCCTGCCGCGCGCATCCCACCGTGCTGGGTGCGCTGGTGGTGGGCGCCGGGCTGCACCGGCTGCTTCCCAACGCGGCCCTGGCCCGCGTGTTCCCGGCGGGCTGGTCCCACGACGAGACGCGGGACATGGACTGGCTGGTGGGCGCCGCCCTGTCGGTGCGAGCGGACGTCTTCCGCGACGCGGGCGGGTTCTGGCCCATCCAGTACGCGGAGGAGCAGGAGCTCGCCTGGGAGATCCAGCGGAGGGGGTATGCGGTTCGCTTCGTGGCCGACGTGCGGGTGATGCACGTGGAGAACGTGTCCAACCAGCAGCGATGGTCGCTGGCCCAGCGCGCCGGCCGCACGGCCGAGGCGGAGCGGGCGTTCCTGGCCAAGAACTACTCGCGGCCTCGCGGCGGCGTCATCCGCTGGATCACCGCAACCGGGCACCTGGGACGCTCCGCCGTCCTTCGCCGGATGGGCCATACGGAGCGCGCGGACGTGTACGCCGCGATGGCCCGCCCGCTTCTGCGGCGCTAGAAGAGCTGGTTCTCGCCGGCGAAGATCTCGGACACGGAGTCGTCCAGGAAGATCCGCCGGATCGAGTCGGTGAGGATGTCCGCGCAGGTGAGCTGGCGCACCAGCCCGGACGGGCCGCCGGCGCGGAGCGGCACGGTGTCGGTGACCACGATGCCCTCCAGGGGCGAGTCGGCGAGCGTCTGGAACGCGTTGCCGGCGAACAGTCCGTGGGTGGCCACCGCGTACACGCTCTCCGCGCCCTCGTCGCGCACCGTCTGGGCGGCGGCCGCGAGCGTGCCGCCGGTGCCGATGATGTCGTCGACGATCACGGCGGTCTTGCCCTTCACGTCACCGATCACGCGCCCGATCTCGGCCACGCCCTGGGCGGGGCGCTCCTTCTCCATCAGCGCGTAGGGCGCGCCGATCTTGCGGGCGAAGTTCCGCACCAGCTTGACACGGCCGGCGTCCGGGGCGATGACCGTGAGGTCCTCACCGCCCAGGTGGTCCTGCACGTACTGGCTCAGGATCGGCATGGCGGTCATGTGGTCGACCGTCTTCGAGAAGAAGCCCTGCACCTGGCCGGCGTGGAGGTCCATCGTGACCAGGCGGTCGATGCCCGCCACCTCCAGCAGCTCGGCCACGAGCCGGGCGGAGATGGGCTCGCGGGGCGCCGACTTCTTGTCCTGGCGGGAGTACCCGTACCACGGGCAGACGGCGATGATCCGGTGGGCCGAGGCGTGCTTGGCCGCGTGGACCATGAGGAGCAGCTCCATGAGCGAGTCGTTCGCGGTGAGCCCCGCGCCCTCGTGGCCGGCTATCGACTGGACGATGAAGAGGTCCGCGCCCCGGATCGACTCGCCGTAGCGGCAGTACACCTCGCCGTCGGGGAAGGTCTTGAGTCCGGCGTCCACCGGAGAGAGGTTCAGCCGGCTGGTGATCCTCGCCCCAAGCTCCTGGCTCGCCCGCCCGGCCGCGACCATGAGCCGCTTCTCGTAGCCCGCGATGATGCTCGTGGGCGGTGCCGGCGCGGTGGCGGTGTCCAGGGGTCTGCTCACTTCGGCTCGTCCTTCTCTTCCATGCGGTCGGCGTACGAGTCGACGTTTCTCTGTTTTGCCCGGGCGATTCCGAGAGCTCCGTCGGGAACGTCCCCAGTGATCACGGAACCCGCCCCAGTGTACGCGCGGTCTCCGACGTCGACGGGGGCCACCAGCGAGGTGTGGATGCCGGTCTTGACGTCCGACCCGACGCGTGTGCGGTGCTTGCGCCGGCCGTCGTAGTTGGCGGTGATCGTGCTCGCTCCGAGGTTGCTTCCGTCGCCCACGTCGGCGTCTCCGATGTACGACAGATGGGGCACCTTGGCCCCGGCCCCTACGTCCGAGTTCTTGACCTCCACGAAGGTGCCGACCTTCGATCCCTCCCGGAGGATGGTGCCCGGTCGCAGGTAGGCGAAGGGGCCCACGCTCACGTTCACGCCCACCTCGGCGTCCACCAGATAGGAGTGGATGACCCGGGCCCCATCGTCTATGCGAGAGTCCGTGACGGTGGTGTGCGGACCGATCTCGGCACCGGCGCCCACGCTCGTCGCGCCCACCAGGCTCACACCGGGGGAGATGACGGTGTCCTCGCCGATCGACACGCCGGCCTCGACCCGGATGGTCTGGGGCTGGAGGAAGGTGACACCCTCGCGGGCGTGCCCTTCGAGGATGCGCATCTGAGCCACCGCCTCGGCCTGCATCAGGTCGGCCCGGTCGTTCACGCCGATCGCGCCGCTGGGGTCGTGGGTCAGGTGCGTGCACACCCGCTCGCCGCGGTCGCGCATGACCTGGATCGCCCCGGTGAGGTAGCGCTCGCCGCCCTGGGCGGCCACCACGTCGAGTGAGGACACCAGGGCCACGGGGTCGAACGCGTAGGTGCCGAGGTTGATCTCCCGGATGGCCAGCTCGTCCGCCGGCACCCCGTCCGGGTTCTTGGTCTCCACGATCCGGGCCACCGTGCCATCGCCGTCACGGACGATGCGGCCGTAGCCGTCGGGGTCGAGGTCCTCGGTGGTGAGCACGGTGGCGATGGCGCTCTCGTCGTTGTGCGAGCGCAGGAGGCCGGTGAGGTGCTCGGCCGACACGAGCGGATGGTCTCCGGACATGATCACCACGGCCCCGGTCCCGTCCTCCAGGTGAGACCGCGCGGCGAGCACAGCGGCGCCGGTGCCCTCGCCGTCGGTCTGCTCGGCAAGCTCCACCCCGTCGGGCAGTCCCTCGGCCACGCCGTCGCCCGGGCGCACCACGCACACGATGCGCGTCGCTCCAGCCTCACGACCGGCGTCGACCACCCAATCGAGCATGGGCTTTCCGCACACGCGATGGAGCACCTTGGGGATATCCGAACGCATGCGCGTCCCCCGTCCGGCGGCCATGATGAGGACCGTAAAGGGCTCCGCCATGAGTTCCGAGCGTACCGTCGATGGCCGATTTCAGGAGTTGATGCAAGCGAGGAGCGCAGCCCGATCGGTGATCGGGCGAGCACCGGACCCTGTTATGGACGCGGCGGGAGGCCAGCTGGGGAGGGAGGAATCGAACCCACCATTCTCTGGACCAAAACCAGATGTCTTGCCATTAGACGACTCCCCACCGGTGGCCGTGGCGAAGGTATCACCGGGTGAGACCTTCCCGGCCCGGAACGAGGCGGTCTAGCGGTCCTTCTGCTCGAGCGGAACCCGGCCGGCCTCGGTGCCCTTCTCTTGAGCGGGACCGCCGGGGGCGTGGATGCCGAGCACCCTCATCGCCTTGAGGCCGAGCGACAGGCGCTCGCGCCCTTCGGTGGACGACACGTCGAGTCCCGACAGCTCGCGCACGCGCTCGAGCCGGTAGCGGATCGTGTGACGATGCGTGAACAGCCGCTCTGCCGTGCGCGCCACGTTGCCGTCCGCGTCGAGGAAGCTCTCGAGGGTGAGCACCAGGTCGGTCTCGTATTGCTCGTCGTAGTCCACGAGCGGCGCCACGGTCTCCTCGAAGAAGCCCTGGAGCTCGCTCGGGTCCTCGCTCATGGCCGGGAGCAGCAGCCGATAGGCGCCGGTCTCCTCGAAGGACAGCTCCTGGAGGCCGCGAGCCTCGGCCACGTTCGCGGCCAGCAGCGCCTCGGTGCCGGCGCGGTGCAGGTCCGCCGGGTCCGTGGCGTGACGGCTCACGGCCACCGTGAGCGTGTGCCCGGGCAGGCCGGTCTCCATCTCGCGGTGCACTGCGGCCGCGATGCGCTGCGCCGCCGAGACCTCGGCGCCGGGGGCCAGGATCACGAGCTCCCGGCCCCCGGTGGCGCCGTGCTCGCCCAGGCCGCCGGCGCGACCGTGGCGGGCGGACCAGGCCGGCGCGGCCAGGGCGGCCAGCGCGGTGCGCTCCACGGCGCGGGCGCCGCGCTCGGCCACCGTGAGCACCCGGGCCCGCCAGTCGCCCTCCTCGGTGTGCTGGGGGCGAGCGCGCACCACGAGCACGCTGCCGCCCTGCGAGAGGTCGCACCCGAGCTCAGAGGAGCGTGCGGCGATCGTCTGGGCGTCTGTGACCTTCCGGCAGAGCAGGTCGTTCACGAAGTCGGCCACCGCGGCCTCGCTGGCGCGCTCCGGGGCCTTCGCGCGGTCCAGCTCGAGAGCGATGAGGTTGGCCACGATCCGCAGGAGCGCGGGCGGCGGATCGATCCCGCGCGACCGGTACCGCAGCTGGCCAACCACGCTCTCGGCCACGGTCAGATCCAGGCGCTGGGTGTCTCCCTCCCCCGCCATGACCGCGCGCTCGTCCTCGGGCGAGGCACACGCCACGGCCAGCACGCTGCTCGACGAATCGAGCACGATCACGCTCGCACCGAGCGCGTTCCCGGCGGCTCGTGCGACGCTCGGCAGGCCTGTTCCGGCCTCCACCGCCTCGGAGACCTCGTCGAGCGCATCCAGGAACGAGCGCGGCTCGGACGCGGGCCCGCCGGTCGCACGCACCGGATTGTGCGAAACCGACATGACCCGATCGTATCGGCGGTTCGCGATCCTGAACGATCAATTCCGCCCAGAGAGCGGATTCAGGCGTAGCGGTCGTAGCTCCAGACGATCGCGAGGCCGATCGCGGTGCCGGTGCCCATGAGCGTGCCGAGGATGAAGAGGGTGAGGAAGCCGGCCGCCGCCTTCTCCCAGACCCGCCCGTAACAGCGCAGCGCGGGCATCAGGATCAGCCCCACGTAGCAGGACACCGTGAGTCCGCCCGCGAGGGCGAGGGTGATCTCGGTTGTGGACAGGCTGTTCATTGACGAGTGGCCGGGGACGCCTCGGGCCGGCCCTCATTGTTGCGGACGTACGCGACGATCAGGGCAAACGTGGCGAGGAGGCCGAACACCGCCGCTCCCAGGGCCCATCCGCCGACGACATCCGACCAGTAGTGCGCGCGCAGGTACACCCGGGACAGCCCGATGGCGGCCGCGAGCACCAGTGAGCACGTGACGATCGCCGCCTGTCCGGCGATGCCGCGCCCGCGGGTGAGCACCACGGCCACCGCCACCCAGATCGTGGAGTACGCAGCGTGCCCGCTGGGGAACGCGGACTTCGCCGTCTCCACCAGTGGGCCCGCGGGCCGCGGCCGGTCCACCAACTCCTTGGCGATGTCCACGCCGAAGTAGACGATCACGGTACCCAGCAGCAGCACGGCCAGTTCCGCCAGCCGGTGCTCGTGGATGAGCACGATCGACGCCGCCACCAACAGCACGGCGACCGTGCCGAACGAGCCGAGATCCGAGATCACCTTCGCGGCGTCCACGGCCCAGTCGGCCTTCAGGTCGCGGCCCATGTCGAAGAAGTCGCGGTCGAGCCCCGTGAGCGAGGTGGAACCGGACACGATCTGCGCGTAGAAGACGAACACGTAGGCGCCCGCCCCGCCCACGGCCGCCGCGGTGGTCACCTCCAGCCCCAGGTCACCCGGGGTGAGCCGGTCCCACAGGAAGCGCGCCTCGGGTCCGAGAAGCCGGACCCCCGGCCGTACGAGGCCGCGGTGGATTGGACGGCCGATCGCGAACAGCGGCCGTATCGCGGGGTGTCCTTGGTGCGCCAGCAGCCACTGCCGGATCTGCTCGCGGCGCCGATAGGCCACCACCACGCCGACGATCACCGAGACCGTGATGCCGAAGCCGAACACCGCCTGCCCGGCCACGGCCACGACCCTGTCGAAGGAGCGCCAGAAGATGTACCCGAGGACGCAGTAGAGCGTCGCCCACAGCCCGCGCCGACGATGCTGAACGGGATGAAGCGCCTGTACCGGAGTCCCGACGACCCGGCAACGAACGGGGCGAGCGCCCGGACCAGGCCGATGAAGCGGCCGATCAGGATCGTCTTGCCGCCGTGACGCTCGAAGTAGCCCTCCACCTGCGTGAGCCGATCGCTGGTGATCTTCACCCTGGGGCCGTGCTTCTCGAGGAACCTGCGGCCCAGGCGCCGGCCGATGAAGAAGCTCGCCGTGTCGCCGAGCACCGCGCAGATCCAGACCACCCCGATCAGCGGCACCAGGTCGATCTCGCCCTGGCCGGCGATCACGCCGCCGGCGATCACCACGGTCTCGCCCGGAGCCACGAGGCCCACGAACGCACCCGTCTCGAGGAACGCCATCCCGCCCACGAGCGCGTAGGTCCAGGGGCCGAGCGCCTCGGCGATGTTGACGATCAGCTCCTTGGGGTCGGGCAGGGCCGACAGGGCCCCGCTGGCGTAGACCCCCAGCGCGATCGCCAGCAGGGTCAGGCCGGCCCTGCGCTCGAACTCGAGCCGGCGCCAGCGCCAGACGACGTAGCCGCCGATCGCCACGGCCAGCACAGCGCCCGCGATGTGGGCGGCAGACACGGCCCGGACTGTAGGGCCGCGTCAGGTCCGGCGCAGCCTGGTGGCCAGCGCGCCTCCGACGCGCGCGGCGGCGCGGCGGGCGTCCGTGTCGCTCTCGAAGAGCCCGAAGCAGGTGGGGCCCGACCCGCTCACCCCGGCGCCGAGGGCTCCCGCGGCGCGCAGGGCCTCGAGCGGCCCGCGGAGATCCGGGCGCAGCGAGATCGCGGCCTCACCGAGGTCGTTCTCCACGGCCGCCGCGAGCACCGGCGCGGCGCTCGCGGCCAGGCGCCGCAGGGGCGCGGGATCGAGCTCGCTTGCGCCAGGCGTGCAGGCGATCCAGCTCCGCGTACACCTCGCCGGCCCGCAGGCCCTCCCTCTGGGGGACCAGCACCACGGCGAGGGCCGGGAGCTCGAGTGGCTCCACCACCTCGCCCGTGCCCGTCACGAGCGCGTGGCGCGGGTCCACCTGGCTGGGCACGTCGGAGCCCAGTGCCGACCCGATCCCGCGCAGCTCCCCGGCGTCCAGTGGGCCGCCGGCGATCGCGTTCGCGGCCCGTAGCGCGGCCGCCGCATCGGCACTCCCGCCGCCGAGGCCGGCGGCTACGGGGATCCGCTTCTCGATTCGCAGCTCGAGCGGGGGAAGCTCTCCGCCGAGCCGGTCACGGATGAGCGTGATGGCGCGGGCGGCGAGGTTCTCACCGGCCACACCGGGGCAGATCACGGCGTCCCGCATGCCCGCCGGCAGCTCGCGCACCTCGAGGTCGTCGGCCAGCTCGAGCGAGGCGAAGAGCGAGGCGAGCGGGTGCATGCCGTCCGTCCGGCGGACCCACGTGAAGGATCAGGTTGAGCTTCGCGTAGGCCCGCTCGGCGATCACCCGCGGCAGGCTAGAGGCCCGCGGGGGTCTAGATGATCCGCGAGGCTCGAGGCGCGCCCGCCAGCTCCGGGCCGAGCTCCGCGGCGAGGCTCGTCCACTGCTCCGGACCGAGTCGCTCCGCACGGGTGTCCGCGGGCAGGCCGATGGCCTCCAGCGCCGCGCGGGCCGCGTCGCGCAGCTCGGGAGTGCCGCCCGGAGCGAGCGCCAGCGATCCCGCGAGCGCCTTGCGCCGGTGGGCGAACCCTGCGTGCACCAGATTGCGAACGACGTCGGGCGGCGCGGCCGCGCTACGGCGCAGGACGACCAGTACGGAGTCCACGTGCGGCGCCGGGTGGAAAACCGTGCGGGGCACGCGGCGGAGCACCCGCACGTCGCACGAGAGCTGCGCGAGTGCGGACGAGGCGCCATAGGAGCGGCTTCCGGGGGCGGCCGCGAGGCGCTCCCCCACCTCACGCTGGACCATGGCCACCCAGAGTGTGGCGGCGGGCAGCCGGGCGACCGACTCCAGCAACACGGTGGCGGCCACCCCGTAGGGCAGGTTGGCCACCACCTTCGTGGGCTCCGGCTCGAGCGCCCCCAGGTCGAGCTTCACCGCGTCGGCCAGGTGGAGCGTCGTGTTCGGGAACGGGTCGAGCGCGTCCCGGAGGGCGGGTTCCAGCGAGGCGTCGATCTCCACCACGTGCAGGTGCCCGACCCGCGGGGCCAGGTGCTCCGAGAGCACTCCCAGCCCACCGCCCACCTCCAGCACCACGTCGCTCGGAGCGAGCTCGGCTGCCCGCTCGATCACCCCGAGCAGGTTGTCGTCGATCAGGAAGTTCTGCCCGAGCTCCCGGTTGGGCCGGACGTCGAACTGGCGCAGGCGGCGCAGGCTCGCCTGGCGCGGCTCGCTCACCAGCCGAGTACCCGCGCGGCGTTCTCCTCCACGGTGCGCTCGAGCGTCTCGTAGGGCACGCCCCGCAAGTCGGCGAGGAAGCGCGCGGTGTGGGTCACGTTGGCGGGCTCGTTGGGCCTTCCCCGGCGCGGCACCGGAGCCAGGAAGGGCGAATCGGTCTCCACCAGCAGGAGCTCGTCGGGCACCTCCTTCGCGGCGGCCTGGAGGTCGGCCGCGCTCCCGTAGGTCACGTTGCCGGCAAAGGAGCAGAGATAGCCCCTCTCCACGCATTCCTCGAGCCAATCCGGCGCCGAGAAGCAGTGCAGGATCACGGCGGGGAGCCCGTCCGCGTGCTCCCGGAGCGTGGCGAAGGTGGCGTCCTCAGCCGCACGGGTGTGGATGGCCACCGGCATCGCCAGCCGGGTGGCCAGCTCGAGCTGGGCGACGAACGCCCGCAGCTGGTCTCCGCGCGGAGCGTTGTCGCGGTAGTGGTCCAGGCCGGTCTCTCCGATGGCGCGCGCCTCGGGATTCCGGGCCGCCTCCTCGATGCGCTCCAGATCCGCGTCTCCGAAGCCCGTGGCCTCGTGCGGATGCCGTCCGACGATGGCGGAGACACCCGGGTGCCTTCGCGCCGCCCCAATGGCGCAGGCGATCGACTCATCGTTCATCCCGACCGTGGCCAGCCGGGTGACGCCCGCGGCCTGGGCCCGCTCCACCAGCTCCGAGTCGGGCGGCTCGCAGTGGTCGAGGTGGCAGTGGGTGTCGACCACGGCGGCCGGCCCGTCAGGCGGCCGAGACCTCGGGCGCCTCGACCCGCGGGAAGAGCTGGGCGAGCTCTCCGGTGCTCCCGCCGCCGGGCAGCGCGCCGTACTTGGCAGTGTCGAGCGAGGGGTCCTCGCGGCCGAGGGCGGCAAGGAGCCGCTCCGCCGAGGTGGGCACGAAGGGCAGCAACAGCACGGACACCACCCGCAGCCCCTCGGCCAGGGAATAGAGCACCTGGTCGAGGCGATCCGACTCGGCCTCGTCCTTCGACAGCTTCCACGGCTCCTCGTCCTGCACGTAGCGGTTCAGCCGCTTCACGCGCTGCCAGATCTCGTCGAGCGCGAGGCTCGGCTCCACCCGGTCGAGGAGGTCGCGGACGCTCTCCCCGAGGCCGTCGAACTCCGGGGCCAGCGCCGCGTCGGGCTCGGCCTCGGGCACCACGCCGTCGCGGTAGCGGCTGATCATCGCCAGCGTGCGGCTGGCCAGGTTGCCGTACTCGTTGGCCAGCTCCGTGTTGTAACGGGTCTCGAAGCCCTCGGTGGAGACCTCGCCGTCCTGGCCGAAGCGCACCTCGCGGAGCGCGTAGTAGCGGAGCGCGTCCGCGCCGTAGAGCTCGACCACCCGGAATGGCTCGATCACGTTCCCGAGAGACTTCGACATCTTGTGCTCGCCCAGCAGCAGGTACCCGTGAATCGCAACCTGTCGCGGTACCTCGAGCCCGGCCGCCATCAGGAGCGCGGGCCAGATGACGGCGTGGAACTTGAGGATGTCCTTGCCGATCAGGTGCACCGTGGCCGGCCAGAAGCGCTCGGTGAGGTCCTCTCCCGGGCGTGCGTACGAGAGCGCCGTGTAGTAGTTCAGGAGAGCGTCGATCCAGACGTAGACCACCTGCGTGGGGTCCCACGGCACGGGCACGCCCCACTTCAGCTGCGCGCGGCTGAGCGAGATGTCGGTGAGGCCGCGCTGGATGAAGGAGAGGGCCTCGTTGTACCGCACCTCGGGCGTCACGAAGTCCGGCCGGTCGCGATAGAGCTGCTCGAGCGGCTCCTGGAACGTGGAGAGCCGGAAGAACCAGTTGTCCTCGTGCTCGCGCTCCAGAACGATCAGGTGGATCGGGCACTTGTTCCCGTCCACCAGCTCGGACTCGGTCTTGAAGTCGGCGCAGCGGGGGCAGTACCAGCCCTCGTAGGTGCCCTCGTACACGTGACCGTTGTCGTGGATGCGCTGGACCACCTCGGCCACCTTGTCGAGGTGCTCCTGATCGGTGGTGCGAATGAAGAAGTCGTTGGTGGCGTTGAGCGCGGCCGCCAGTTCGCGGAATCGGATGGCGTTGCGGTCCCCGAGCTCGCGCGGCGTGATGCCCTCGCGCTCGGCCTGCTGGGCCACCGGCTCGCCGTGCTCATCGGTGCCCGTGAGGAAGAACACGTCCTCGCCGCGCTGGCGCATGTGGCGGGCGAGAACGTCCGCCGCGATCGTGGTGTAGGCGTGGCCGAGATGCGGCTCACCGTTCACGTAATAGATCGGCGTGGTGACGTAGTAGGGCACGAATAACGATGCTACTCGCGGGTCCGCGGCGCCTGCCGGGCGAGCGCCGCCGCCCTGCTCGCCCGCGGGTCGTGAGGAGGGCGAGGCAGGCACCGAGCGCCCCGGCACAGGCGGCCGGCCAGCCGAGATCGAGGCTCTGGCCCTGGCCGCGAGGAGCGAGGGCGGTGGCCGGTGCACGGGTCAGGCCGGGCCCGACCAGCGGGGTCGGCGCGGGCACCGGTCCGAGCCGCGGGGGGCGAAGCGGCTCCGGCCGGCCGGCGTCCTCCGGCCGGCGCAGGCGAACCGCCGGGACGGGCCCCGGCACCCGCGGCCCGGGCGCGGGACGCACGGCCACCGGAACTCGTACGGGGACGGGCCGCGGAGCGGGTGGCGCCGGGCTGCCCGGCGGCGGAAGGAAGGCCAGGGGGTCGTGGTAGCCGTGCGCGCTCCCGGCGTCGCGGACTCCGAAGTGGAGATGGGGCGACACGGCCGAGCGCCGGCCGGTGGTTCCCACCGCCCCGATGCGCGCACCCACGGCGACCCGCTCCCCGGCGTTCACCGCGAGGGCCGACAGGTGCAGGTACGAGAGGTCGAGGCGACCGTCGCCGGTCCTGACGCTGACCGTGAGTCCCGAGGAACCGGCGGTGCCGGCGAAGCGGACCAGGCCGGGGGCGGCAGAGACCACCGGAGCACCCACCGGGCCGGCGATGTCCACCCCTCGGTGCTGTCCGGCCGCGTAGGGGTCATCGCCGTTGAGGTAGGGCGTGATCACCTCGCCCCGCAACGGCCAGGTCCACGCGCCGAGCGCCGGTGACGCCGGCACGAGCGATGCGAGGGCGGCGAGGGCCGCCGTGGCGAGGAGTCTTCGGGCCATGACGACGAACGTAGACCCGCGGCGGGTGGGGTTGGCCGGGGTGAGGCCGTGTGGTGCGCTTTCTTTACAGAGGCGCGGGTGTTCGGTGCTGAAGCGTCACGAAGAATCGGTCAGGCGCCGGTAGAGCGCGTTGGCGCTCCCCCCTGTCAGGTCTGCCACCACCGCCGCGGCGCGGCGCGGCTTCGCCCCCGCGTCCACCAGCTCGCGGAGGGCCGCGAGGCCGGTCGAGTCGCGATCTCCGGTGGCCGCCGCGGGAGCCATCACCAGCACCACCTCGCCCTTCGGGGGCGACGACTCGTAGCGGGCGGCCAGCTCTGAGGCGGTGCCCCGCACCACCTCCTCGTGGACCTTGGTGAGCTCGCGGCACACCGCCACCTCCCGCCCCGGCTCGAGCTCGGCCATCACCGCCAGGGTGCCCGGGACCCGGCGCGGGGACTCGAACGCCACCAGCGTGCCGCCCGGCTCGCTCAGCACCCTTCGCAGCTCGCCCTTCTTACGCGGGAGGAAGCCCTGGAAGCGCCACTCGGCGGCGGGCAGCCCGGACGCCACCAGCGCGGTGATCGCCGCCGAGGGACCCGGGAGCACCTCGACCGGCAGTCCGGCGCCCACGCAGCCGCGGACAAGGAGGTACCCCGGGTCGGACACGAGCGGCATTCCCGCGTCCGACACGAGCGCCACTGTGTCGCCGGCGCGCATGCGCTCGACCAGCTCAGCCGAGCGCGCTCGCTCGTTGTGCTCGTGGTAGGACACGAGCCGCGCGCTGACCCCGTAGCGGTCGAGCAGCACCCGCGTGCGGCGCGTGTCCTCGCAGGCCACGACATCGGCCTCGCGCAGCGCGGCGAGAACGCGCAGGGTCACGTCCTCGAGGTTTCCGATCGGCGTGGGGCAGACCACGAGCCGGCCGCTCATGCGCCCTCCTCGAACGCGAGCAGAGCCGCGCCGAGCATCCCCGACTCGGCACCGAAGTGCGCGCTCACGATCTCGACCCTGCTCGCGGACGGCGGCAGCGCGCGCTCCGCCACCACCTCGCGCGCGGGAGCGAGCAGCAGCTCACCGGCCGCCACCGCGCCACCGCCGATCACGATGATCTCCGGGTTGAGCGCGTTCACGAGGCTGACGAGGCCGAAGCCGAGTCGCCCACCCACCGCGGCCAGCGCCGCCCGCGCGGCCGGATCGCCGTCGTGGGCAAGCTCCGTGGCGATCGCGCCCGTGATCTCCGCTCCCGACGCGAGCCGCTTCCCGAGCGCCGAGCCGGGATCGGCGTGCGCGGCCAGCACCGCCTCGCGGCCGATCGCGTTCCCCGAGGCCAGCACCTCCATGCAGCCGCGGCCCGGACACGCTCCCTGGCAGTCGGGCCCGTCGCAGTCCACGACGATGTGGCCGAGCTCGGCTCCGAACCCGTGGGCGCCGCGATAGATGTGGCCGTCGAGCAGCAGGCCGCCGCCGATCCCCGTCCCGAGCAGCACCATGGCGGCGTGCCGGTGCCCCCGGACCGCCCCGGCGCGGAACTCGGCCAGCAGCGCCACGTTCGCGTCGTTGTCCACGTAAACCGGAAGACCGAGCCGCTCGCTCATCGTGTCCCGGAAAGGAACGCCCGCGAGCGGGAGGTGGGTCGACCATGCGGCCACACCCGTGTCGCGCTCCACGACGGCCGGGATCCCGAACCCCACCGCGGACGCGTCCGGAGCGGCATTGCGGATCTCCTCCACAGCCTCGACGAAGATGTCGAGGGTCTCCTTAAGGTCGGCGCCGCGCCAGGTTCGGTGCACCCGGTGGCGGACCACGAGATCCTCATCGACCACGCCTCCGAGGAGCTTCGTTCCCCCGGCATCGACGCCGATCACCCGGGTCGGCGGCATGGCCGGACGATATACAGAGGTACGTGAGCGACCAGACACCGCGCCCTCCGGAGCCCGGCCCGCCCGAATACAACGTCTACCGCTCTCGCCGCGGCCCCTCCGGGCGCCTGGGCGGGGGCCGCGACCTCGATGCCCTGCGTAAGCGCCTTTCGCGCTTCCGCCGCCGCGGGCCGCGCGAGCCCGGGGAGCGGCGGGGAATCACCCCCGGACGGGTCTTCAAGTGGCTGGCCGTGGCGGTGGTGGGGTGGCTGCTCCTCGCGCTGGTGCTGTTCCTGGTGAGCGCCCAGACCCAGGAGGGGGTGTCGGACAGCGCGAAGAGCGCGCTCTCCAACCAGGGCAGCCTCCTCTCGGGCACCAACATCCTCGTGCTCGGATCCGACGCTCGAACGGGCAAGTCGATCGACGAGTCGCAGCAGGGGCCCTCCCGCGCCGACACGATCATGCTCGTCCACTCCGCCCTCGGCAGCGTGCGCAAGCTGTCCATCCCGCGCGACTCGTACGCGGAGATCCCCGGGCACACCGGCCAGAAGATCAACGCGGCATATGCGCTCGGCGGGCCGGGGCTGATGATCCGTACGGTCGAGCAGTTCATGGGGAACGGGATCCAGGTGAGCCACCTGATCGAGGTGGACTTCAAGAACTTCCCGCAGCTGATCGACTCGCTCGGCGGGATCGACGTGACCGTGAAGCACAGGATCTGCTCGCCGCCCTTCGACAACTTCTGGAAGGGCCTCAGGTTCCGCCGCGGCGAGCACCACCTGAACGGCGAGCAGGCCCTCGGCTACGCGCGCATCCGCAAGAACAGCTGCGCCCCCAACGAGACCGACCTCGACCGCGCCCGGCGCCAGCAGGAGGTGCTGTCCTCGATGAAGGACAGCGTGACCTCCCCGGGCACCTTCTTCCGCCTCCCGCTGGTGAGCTGGCGCGCGCCTCGGGCCATCCGCACCGACATGAGGGGCCCGTCGCTGATGGCGCTCTTCGCGGACCTGGCCACCGGCAGCAGCGACGACACCATGGTGCTCGAGCCCTCCTGCCTCTCGTGCGGACCGGGAGGAAGCCTGGTCGTCTCAGACGGGGCGAAGAAGGACGCGGCACGGAAGCTGGAGGACGGTTGATTCCCCACAGGGGTTGTGCGTCTGCCACAGTCCGGAGCCGGAGTCCCGTCCTGAGGAGAGAGATGCCCCGCCCCGTTCGTGTCGTTCTGCTGTGCGCGCTTGCGCTTTTCATCGCCGCGCCGGCTGAGGCCAAGGTCCCGAAGGCACCGGGGGGACTCGCGCTCTACAAGCCGCCCAAGAAGCTCGGCGGCTACTCGCACGGCGACCTGATCTGGGGCCGCAAGGTCAAGAGCCCTCTGAAGGAGGGGTCCCGCGCCTGGGTCGTTCTCTACCGCTCCACCTCGGTGAAGGGAAAGGCCGTGGGAGAGTCGGGAACCGTGATCCTGCCCAAGGGCAAGGCGCCGAAGCGCGGCTGGCCGCTGATCAGCTGGGCCCACGGGACGTCGGGCATCGCCGACCAGTGCGCCCCCTCACGCGACCCGTCGGGTCCCTACACGGGCTACGTGGCTCCGCAGGAGAACTACTGGCTGAAGCAGGGATACGCCCTGGCCAGCACCGACTACGAGGGCCTCGGCACGCCCGGCGTTCACCCATATCTGGTGGGCCGCTCCGCCGGCCGCAGCGTGCTGGACATCGCACGCGCCAGCCGCGAGGTGGACTCCCGCATCGGCCGCAGGCTCGTGATCTCGGGCCACTCGCAGGGCGGGCACGCCGCGCTGTGGGCAGCGGCCCTGGCGCCCAAGTGGACGCCCGAGCTGAAGTTCCGCGGCGTGGCGGCCTTCGCCCCGGCGTCTCACCTCGACGTGCTGGCCGATGCCCTTCCCGGCTTCACCACCCCGAGCGGGGGTCTCTCGGCGCTGGCCGGCATGGTCGTGACCGGCCTCGCCGCCGCCTACCCCCAGCTGGACCCGCAGAAGATCGTGTCCGACGAGGCCCTGCGCTTCCTGCCCGAGACCAAGACCAAGTGCCTCGGTGAGCTGGGAATGGCGGACTCCCTGGGAGGCCTTCCGGCGTCGCACCTGACGCGCCCCGGGGCCGACCTGAGCGTGCTGCACAAGCTCCTGGTGGCCAATAACCCGAACCTGAAGATCAAGGCCCCGGTCCTGATCCTCCAGGGCGAGTCCGACACCACGGTGTACCCGTTCCTCACCAACCGGCTGGACACCGAGCTGCGGGCCCGCGGAGACAAGGTGACCTACGCCAAGTTCCCGGGCGCGACCCACGTGAGCGTGGTGGCCGCGGGCGACGCGCGCATGAGGGCCTTCCTAAAGGCCCGGCTCCGCTGAGCCGGGGCTCCGGCTCAGTCCGAGCCGGAGCCGGACTTGGATGAGGACGAGGACGACGAGCCGGAGTCGGAGCCGGACTTGGACGAGGACGACGACCCGGAGGACTCCTTCTTCGAGTCGGATGACCTGCCCTTGTCGGAGTCCGAGCTCGACGAGGATGACGAGTCCGAGTCGGACGAGGTGGCCCCGGCCTTCTTCTTCTTGCCGTAGTCCGTGTTGTAGAAGCCCGACCCCTTGAAGTGGACCGCCACGGGGTGGAACACGCGCTGCACGGTCGCGCCGCAGACCTCGCAGGTCTCGATCGGGTCGTCCACCATGCGCTGCATCACCTCGAAGGTGTGCCCGTTCGCGCAGCGATATTCGTAAATGGGCATGACACCCGAGTATATGAGCGCCCGAGGGCGCTCAGATGCGGGACGGCGGCTGCGGGCGCTTCACGTCATCGAGCAGCGAGACCCGGGTCGCGTGCCACACGATCCACGCCGCAAGATGCCCGATCGGCTTGAAGGCGGACCGAACCATGGCCGCTTGATACCCCCGCAAAACCGACCTGTAACCACCCATCTCGCGGCGGTCCGGAAATTGCGACCTCCTACACCGCCGCTACCCTGCCGGGCCGTGAGCGAAGCGGTGACCATGGACAAGATCGTCGCGCTGTGCAAGCGGCGCGGGCTGATCTTCCCCGCTTCCGAGATCTACGGCGGGATCGCCAACACCTACGACTACGGGCACTACGGCGTGCTCCTGAAGAACAACGTCGCCGGGGCCTGGTGGAAGGCGATGATCCAGGAGCGGGACGACATCGTCGCGCTCGACTCGGCGATCATCCAGCACCCGCGAACCTGGGAGGCGTCGGGCCACCTGGCCGGCTTCACCGATCCGCTGGTGGACTGCCGCACCTGCAAGCGCCGCTTCCGGGCCGACCATCTCGAGGAGGTGCGCGCGGGCACCGCCGAGCACGAGGGCATCCGCTGCGGCAGGGCTCCTTCGAAGCTGCCGGGTGACCACCCGGACTGCGACCTCACCGAGGCGCGCGAGTTCAACCTGATGTTCGAGACCTCAATCGGCCCGGTGAAGGACGCCGGCTCGACCGTGTACCTCCGCCCCGAGACCGCACAGGGCATCTTCCTCGCCTTCAAGACCACGCTCGGCTTCGCGCGCAAGAAGCCGCCGTTCGGCATCGCCCAGATCGGCAAGTCGTTCCGCAACGAGATCACTCCGGGCAACTTCATCTTCCGGACGCTCGAGTTCGAGCAGATGGAGATGGAGTTCTTCGTGCCTCCAGCGGAGGCCGAGAAGTGGCACGAACACTGGATGGAGCAGCGCATGGCCTGGTACGTCTCGCTCGGCGTGAACCCCGAGCGGCTGCGCCTGCGCGCCCACGAGGCGGACGAGCTGTCGCACTACAGCGCGGCCACGAGCGACATCGAGTACCTGTACCCGATCGGCTGGTCGGAGCTCGAGGGCATCGCCAACCGCGGGGACTTCGACCTGACCCAGCACGCCGAGCACTCGGGCCAGAAGCTCGAGTACGTGGACACCGCCAGCGGGGACCGCTACGTCCCTCACGTGATCGAGCCCGCGGCGGGCCTGGGCCGCACCGTGCTCACGCTCCTCTGCGACGCGTACGACGAGGACGAGATCGGCGGCGAGCAGCGCACCGTGCTGCGCCTGATGCCGAAGATGGCGCCGATCAAGGTGGCCGTGCTTCCCCTGGTGAACAAGGAGGGGCAGCCGGAGCGCGCGCGGGAGATCTACGAGGAGCTGCGCGAGCTGATGCCCGCGGAGTTCGACACCGGTGGCTCGATCGGCAAGCGCTACCGCCGTCAGGACGAGATCGGCACGCCCTGGGGCGTGACCGTGGACCATCAGACGATGGACGACGGCACGGTGACGGTGCGTGACCGCGACACACTCGAGCAGGTGCGCATCCCCGCCGGCGATCTGGCGTCCGAGCTTCAGGGCCGCCTGGCCGCACCCTGGACCTCGCCCAAGCTCCAGGGCTGAGCGGCCGTGCAGCCCCTGGTAGAACACCGGCTGCGGTTGGCCGGATACGAGACGCGCGCGCTCGAGCTGGAGGGAGAGGGCCCGCCGCTGCTGCTTCTCCACGGCTGGGCCGACAGCGCGGACACCTGGCGGCTTGTGCTCGACGCCCTGGCCCGCGCCGAGCGGCGCGCGCTCGCGGTGGACCTTCCGGGGTTCGGCACGGCCGACCCGCTGGCCGACGGCGCGGTGCTGCCACAGCTGGACCACTTCCTGGAGGCCGCGCTGAAGGAGGCGGCTCCCGAGGGCGGCGCCGTGCTGGTGGGCAACTCGCTCGGCGCCTGCGCCGCGATGCGTGCCGCCGAACGCGGAGGGGCGGGGCTCGGCGGCGTGATGGCCATCGCCCCCGCCGGGCTGGACATGGCCGGCTGGTTCGCGATCGTCGAGCGCGACGCCGTGGTGCGGTCCCTGCTCGCCTCGCCGCTGCCGGTGCCCGGCCCGGTGGTGAGGCGCGCCGTGGGCGAGGCCTACCGCCGGCTGGCCTTCCGGCACCCGGGCGAGGTCGACCCGCGGGTGATCTCCACGTTCGCGAGCCACCTCGGGAGCAAGGCCGCGGCGGGGCGCATCCTGGCCACCGGACGGCGCCTGCTCCCCGAGCTCCGCCATCCCTTCCAGCTCGACCGGATCGAGTGCCCGGTGCTCCTCGTGTGGGGCGAGCAGGACGTGATGGTGGCGCGGACCGGCGCGGAGCTGGTGCTGGCCGCTGTGCCCGAGGCGCGCCTCGAGTCGATCGACGATTGCGGGCACTGTCCCCAGCTCGAGCGACCCGGCCGGGTGGCCGAGCTGGTGATGGGCTTCCCGGCGACGGTGACCCGGGCGGCCTAGCTAGCGGCGGTGGCCGCTCAGTCGCGGGCGCCGAGAAGGCGGCGCGCGGTGCGCACGCCGAGGTCGAAGGCGGGCCCGCGGTCCCACTCGGGATCGGAGATCACCTGGATCCCGAAGCCGTCGCCGAGTGAGAACAGGATCGACGCCACCGCCTCGGCGTCGCCCTCGAGCGTGATCACGCCCGCGCTCTCCTTGCGCCGCAGCTCCTCGGCCAGGCTGGCGCGCCAGGTGCGGTAGAGCTCGGCCATCTCGAGCCTGATCTCCTCGCTGTGGCGCGAGGCGCTCAGCATCTCGTAGACCACCGAGCGGTTCGCCCGCTCGTCCTCGATGAACTCCTCGAGCCCGGCCACCAGCGCGGCCACGATCTGGTCCACATCAGCGGCGGCGGACAGGCGCGCGCTCAGGGCGTCGTTGCGAACCTCGCAGTCCTGGCGGACCACCTCGACCAGGAGCCGCTCCTTCGAGCCGAAGTAGTAATGCAGCAGGCCGCGCGACACTCCGGCCTCACGGGCCACGTGGTCGAACGTGGACCCGGCGGCGCCCCGGCGGCCGATGCTCGAGCGCATGGCCGCGATGATCCGCTGGGCCTTGTCGCCCTCGAGCCTGCGGGGTGTGTCGAGCGAGGCCTCCACCGGCGCGAGTCTAGCTGGCTGGCCAGCCACGATGGCGCGCCGGACGGGGCTCGTTCGGGCAAAAAGAGAGGGCGCACATGGCGCCCTCTCTCACGCTTGAATCGATACCTGCCGCGTTAGGTGGTGCCGACAGGCTGGCTCGAAGGTGCGCTGGCGTTGGGAGTCGCGTCGGGCGTGGTGGTCGCCGTGTACTCGAACTCCTCCTCGGCCCCGAACAGAGCGTCCAGGACCTTCTTGCGCAGACCCTCGCTGAGGGCCAGAGCAAGCGCCCCGCCGACGATGCCGACGATGAGCAGGCGTCCCTTGCGCCCACTCTTGCGCTTCTTGTTGCCGCGCAGGCCGTCTGCCGCCTCGCGCAGCGCAACCGAGGCCTCGCGCAGCTCGCGCTGGACCTTCTTGTCTTCCAGGGCCTTGGTCGGACCCTTGCCGTTCATACGCCCGTAGGCGCGCCGGGCGGACTCGTACGCCGTGCGCAGGTTCGCACGCAGCTCTTCGTCCTCCACGAGCCGCTGCACATAGGCGTTAGAGCGGACCGCCTGACCGGCCGCCACGGCACCGGCCCCGGCCTTTGCAGCCTTTTTTCTTGATGCCATCTCTCTCCTAGGATCCGCTTGCCACCGAACACCATACCCGTCGTCGGCCCACCGCAACAGCGCAAGCTGCGCAATTTTCAATGCGAGGCGGCGCGGCGCCGCCCTCGCGGCTTCTCGAGCGCGGCATTGAGGACCTCGCCGGCGTTGTCAACCAGGACGAACTTCATCCGCTTGCGCAGGTGCTCGGGAACGTCATCGATGTCCGCCTCGTTGCGGCGCGGGATGATCAGCCGGTTGATGTCGTTGCGCTGAGCGGCGAGCGCCTTCTCCTTGAGGCCGCCGATCGGGAGCACCTGGCCGGTGAGCGTGATCTCGCCGGTCATCGCGGTGTCCGAGCGGACCGGCCTGCCCGTGAGCTGGGAGGCGATCGCGGTGGCCATCGTGATCCCCGCGCTCGGCCCATCCTTGGGAATGGCGCCGGCGGGAACGTGCACGTGGAGGTCGTGCTTCTGGAACCAGTCGTCCGGGATGTCTCCGTTCAGGCCGGCCAGGTCGTCCACCGACGTCTTGATGTAGGACAGCGCGGCCGCGGCCGACTCCTTCATCACGTCGCCCAGCTGGCCCGTGATCTGGAGCTTGCCGTCACCCTCGAACGCGGTGGCCTCCACGTAGAGCACGTCGCCGCCCACCGGCGTCCACGCGAGGCCGGTGGCCACCCCGGGCTGGTCGGTGCGCCGGACGGTGTCCGGCTGGAAGCGCGGCTTGCCCAGCAGCTCCGTGACCGTGGCCGGGCGGATCGTGCGCTTGGACCTGCGCGAGCCCTCCGCGAACTCGCGGGCGACCTTGCGGCACACGGAGCCGATCTCGCGTTCTAGGTTGCGCACGCCGGCCTCTCGCGTGTAGCCCTCGATGACGGCGTCGAGGGCCGCCGCGGTGAACTCGATCTTCGAGCGGCCCACGCCGTTTCGGTCCATCTGCCGCGGCACGAGATAGCGCTTGGCGATCTCGCGCTTCTCCTCGTGCGTGTAGCCCGAGAGCTCGATCAGCTCCATGCGGTCGCGCAGCGGCGGTGGAATCGGCTCCAGCTGATTGGCCGTGCAGATGAAGAAGACGTGGGAGAGGTCGAACGGCAGGTCGAGGTAGTGGTCCCGGAACGTCGTGTTCTGCTCGGGGTCGAGCACCTCGAGCATGGCGCTCGCCGGGTCGCCCCGGTAGTCGGTGCCCATCTTGTCGATCTCGTCGATCATCAGCACCGGGTTGTGCGTACCGGCGTCGCGCATCGCGCGGATGATCGTGCCGGGCATGGCGCCGATGTAGGTGCGCCGATGTCCGCGGATCTCAGACTCGTCGCGAACGCCGCCCACCGAGATGCGCTCGAACGAGCGCCCGAGGGTGGTGGCGATCGACTTTCCGAGCGAGGTCTTGCCCACGCCCGGCGGACCCACGAAGCAGAGGATGGAGGAGCGCGCGTCGGGCTTCAGCTTGCGGACCGCGAGGAACTCGAGGATGCGGTCCTTCACCGACTCCATGTCGTAGTGGTCCTTGTCGAGCGCCTTGCGGGCCACCGCGAGGTCGAGCGTGTCCTCGCTCTGCTTTGACCAGGGCAGGGTGCCCAGCCATTCGAGATAGGTGCGGATCATCCCGTGCTCCACCGATTGCGGCGGGAGCCGCTCGAAGCGCTGGAGCTCGCGCTCCGCCGCCGCCATCGCGTACTCGGGCAGGCCAGCCTGCTCGATCTGCTCGCGCAGGTCGGCGGCCTCGGCCGCCCCCTCGTCCACCTCGCCGAGCTCTTCCTGGATGGCCTTCATCTGCTGCCGCAGCCAGTACTCCCGCTGGCCCTTGTCCATCTCCGACTGGACCTGCGACTGGATTCGGGTCCCGATCTCCACCAGCTCCAGCTCGCGGGCGAGGACCTCGGACAGCATCCGCAGTCGCCGGGTCACGTCGCGTTCCTCCAGAAGGCGCTGCTTCTCCTCGGTCTTGATCCGGAGCGAGCCGGCGATCATGTGCGAGAGGTCAGAGGGATCGTCGATGTTCGCGACCGCCACCTGCAGCTCCTCGGGGAGGTAGGGCACCTCCTCCACGATCCGGGTGAAGGTGGCCTGCACGTTGCGGTGGAGCGCCTCGAGCTCGGGGGTGGGCGTCACGATGTCCGGCGCCTCCTCCACCCGCGAGACCAGGTACGGGGAGGTGGCCACGTACTCCTTGATCTCCACCCGCTGGGCGCCGTGCACGAGGATGCGCAGGGTTCCGTCGGGCATCTTCATCATCCGCGACACCACCCCCGCGACCCCCACGCTGTAGAGGTCGTCCGGACCCGGCTCCTCGTCCTCGGGATCCTTGCTCGCCACCATCACGAGCATCCGGTTGCTGCCCAGCACGTCGTTCACCAGCCGCACCGAGCGCTCCTGTCCGACGGCCAGCGGCGTGAGGGTGTCCGGGAACGGCACGCTGTCACGGAGAGGCAGGACGGGCAGGATCTCGGGCAGGCTCGAATCGACGATCGCCGGCTCGGCGTCGCCGTCTACGGACGGGATGTGGATGCTCACTCGGGCTCGCCCTCTTCGATCGGAACCCGGCGCACGGTCCGGTCCGGTCGGGCGAGTGGGATCTCCACCTCGAGGATCCCGTCCTCATAGCTGGCGCGCGCTTCCTCGGCCACCACCTCGGCCCCGAGCTCCACGAGCCTGCGGAAGGGGCCGTTCTCCACCTCGATCTGCTGGTACAGCCGGCCGGACGCTTCCGCCGGCCGGCGCTCGCCCGCGATCAGGAGCTGCCGGCCGCGGATCTCGAGCGCCACCTCCCCGATCTCCACACCGGCGAGATCCGCGCTGACCACGGCGCGAGGGGGATCGTCCACGTAGTAGACGTCGACGGAGGGCGAGAAGCCCCCTCCCCTCCTCACGGTCTGACGTTCGAAGACGTCCCCGAACAGCTGATCGATCTCACGGCGCATGCGTTCGAAGTTTGCAAATAGGTCGCGGGAGGGGCCCACGCGACGAGAATAGCCCCGAAGGGCTTCCGGGGTCCCTGGAAGGGACCTAGGGAACGGGGACGGCCGCGGCGGCCGGAACGCCGGCCGGGTCGGGCGCGCGCACCACGCCGTTGCGGCCCCGCCGCTTCGCCTCGTACAGGGCCCGGTCGGCGGCGAGCAGCACATCGTCGGCATCGGTGCCGCTGCCCGCGGCCAGGCCGATGGAGATCGTGAGCGGCATGGTCTCCGCGCGCGCCTCCGACTCGATCCGGGTCCTGAGCTTCTCGGCCGTGCGCTCGGCTCCGGAGGGATCCGTGTCGCTCATCAGGAGGGCGAACTCCTCGCCCCCGACCCGGGCGAACACGTCGCTCTCGCGGATGGTCTCGCTCACCAGTGCGCACACACGCCTGAGGGCACGGTCACCGGCGGCGTGGCCGAAGCGGTCGTTCACCTGCTTGAAGTGATCGAGGTCGAGCACCGCCAGGGCGTACGGCCGCCCGTGGCGAGCCGAGAGGGCGACCTCTCTGCGCAGCTGGTCCTCGAACGCTGCGCGATTGAGCACGCCCGTGAGGGGATCCCGCACCGCCAGCTCGGTGAGGCGAGCCACGAGCCCGGAGTTCTGCTCGCGCAGGCCTCGAAGGACCACGACGATGATCGCCACCATGATGATCGTGGCCGCGTAGACGGCGGCCCTCTGCACCGGCTCGGCCCAGAACAGCAGAGCGGCCCCGAAGCTCGAGGCCATCACGAACGAGGCGGCCCATAGCTGACGCCGCGGGAAGTAGTGGGCCGCGACCATCATCGGCCAGATGTAGAAGATCGGCGTGAGGAGCAGCGGCCGGGTGATTCCCACCAGCGCGGAGATGGCCAGCAGCCCCACGATGCAGCCACCGAACAGCGCCCACGCGGGAGGCGTGCGCCAGAGCCGGAACACGAGCGCGATGACGGCGAATACGCCGGACATGATCGCCAGCCCGAGGTGGTCGGATGGGTCGTTGTCGGGCGTGACCTGGAGCAGGGCCGTGGTCAAGGCGCCGCTCGCGTACAGGATCACCGTGATCCGGCCCACCTGGCGGCGAACCTGCTGAGGCATGGCGAAGGCATCCGGGCGCGAGTACCCCATATGGGTCTATCGAGCCGTGGGGGGCCCCGCTTTAGACCTCGTAGGTCTGACCCTCAACGGCCACGTCCACCGGGCCCCCGAACGTGCCCTCGGCCTCGGACCGCGCCCATTCGGGATCGAGCTCGTCCGAGATGTGCACCAGCACGAGCCGCCGCGCCCCCGCCTCGCGGGCGTGTTGCCCCGCCTCGGCCGGCGTCAGGTGCCCGCGCTCACCCTCGCGCTCCGGCCGCGGCAGCGTGGCCTCCATCAGGATCAGCGCGGCGTCCTTCGCGAAGGCGGTCAGGTGGTCCGTGGGACGCGAGTCGGCCCCGTACACCAGCACTCCCTTACCCCTGGTGGAGGTCAGGCACATGGCGTACGTCTCGGTGTAGTGCGGCACCGCCTGGAAGGTCACTCCGACCGAGCCGATCCGCACCTCGCTCGCCGGGTCGTACTCGCTGAGCTGGAAGGAGCTCTCGATCAGGTCCTCGCGGCCCCAGCACCCCACCAGGCGGCGGAAGGTGTCGCGCGCGCCGGGAGGCGCATGGAGCTCGGGACGTGCCGGCTTGTCGGTGCCGGGCCAGTGCATGACGGGCACCGGCTGCTGGCGCGGCGCGTAGGCCAGCGCGTAGGAGTACGGGACCAGGTCGAGGAAGTGGTCCGCGTGCAGGTGCGAGAGCACCACCCCGTCCACGTCCACGTAGTCCACCCGCTCGCGCAGCTTTCCGAACACTCCGTTGCCGCAGTCGAGCAGGAGCGTGGTGTCACCGTCCTCCACGAGGTACCCAGAGCACGCGCCGCCTGCGTCCTGCCAGGCCGGCGACTTGCCGAGCACGGTGAGCCGCATGGAGCGACTCTAAGGCCTACGCGAGAACCCCGTGGGGGTTCAGACCTTCGGCTGAGGAAACGCGTACGCGGTGGTGACCCGATCCGTGCGGAAGACGAACGCGAGCTGGCGTGCCGGGCGCAGGCCGCGGTCCGCGGGGCGGAACGTGGTGCAGGCCCTGTCGAGCTGCAGCGCGCAGAGCTGGCTCTGATGAAAGAAGCAGTCCTCACAGGTGTCGGGCTTGTTCTTCGGCACGGGGCGGGATGGTGCAGCAATCAGCCCCCCTTCTCCAGTCCCGGTTCCGCAAATGACGTGCTTTTCTGGCGCCCGCAATTTCCAGGGTGTTCCTCCCGGCGCCCGCTCCTTGCGGGTTTCAGCGTCGTCTCCGGAGGCCGCCCGCGCGTATCCGAAAGGATGTGAGCGGATGGAACTCGTAACCGGAGCGACGGGCTATGTGGGGTCCCGGCTGCTGCGCCGCCTGTCGGCCGACGGGCGGCCGGCCCGTGCCCTGGCCCGCCTGCCCGGGCGCGTGGAGGCGCTGCCGGGCGTCGACACGGTGCGGGGCGACCTCCTCAGTGAGCACAGCCTCGAGGCCGCGCTCGACGGCTGCCACACCGCGTACTACCTCGTGCACTCGATGGAGGCCGCCGGTGAGAACGGCTCCGCCGGAGACTTCGCGAGCCGTGACCGGCGCGCCGCGGAGACCTTCGCGACCGCGGCCGCCGCCGCCGGGCTGGAGCGCATCGTCTACCTGGGGGGCATCGCGCCCGCGGGCCGGGAGTCCCCCCACCTCGGGTCGCGCCTCGAGGTGGAGAACCTCCTCCTGGAGGCGGTGCCCGGCTCCACCGCGCTGCGGGCGTCGATCGTGATCGGTGCCGGCTCGTCGTCGTTCCGCCTCCTCGTGCGGCTGGTGGAGCGGCTCCGCGTGATGCCCCTGCCCCGGTGGCGAACCAACCGCACCCAGCCCATCGACGAGCGCGACGTGATCGAGTACCTGGCGCGCACGCCTTCCGTGGCCGCCGCCGCCGGCCGCTCCCTCGACATCTGCGGTCCCGACCGGGTGACCTTCGCCGAGCTGGTGGATGAGATCGCGGCCGGCATGGGGGTCGGGCGGATGGCCGTTGGACTGCCCACCACCATGACCCCGCCTGCGAGCGCCGTGGTGGCCGCGCTGACCGGCCAGCCGCTGGAGCTCGTCCGTCCCCTGATGGAGAGCCTCGAATCGGACGTGCTGCCCCGGGATGCCCGGGAGGCGGCCGACCTGTATGGCATCCGCCCCCGGTCCTTCGCGCGGGCGGTGGACCACGCGCTGGCCGAGTGGGAAGCGCTCGAGCCGCTGGGGGCCCGATGAGGGTCGATCGCACGGTGGAGGTGGCCGCCCCACCCGAGCGCCTCTACGAAGTGGTGATGGATCCCTCGCGCCTGAAGGACTGGGTCACGATCCACGACCACCTCGTGGGCGAGGCCCCCGAGAAGCTTCGCAAGGGGTCCAAGCTCACCCAGTGCCTGAAGCTCGCCGGGCGCCCGTTCAAGGTGCGCTGGACCGTGGCGGAGAACGAGCCCTGCGACCGGGTGGTGTGGGAGGGCCGCGGGCCGGTGGGCTCCCACGCGAAGGTGGTGTACGGCTTCGAGAAGAATGGGGAGGGCACCCGCTTCTCCTACCGGAATGAGTACGACCTTCCCGGGGGGCCACTCGGTCGGCTGGCTGGCCGCACCGTGGCCCGTGCCACCGCTCGCGAGGTGGACGGTTCCCTGCAAAAGCTCAAGTCGCTTGTCGAGTAACTGGCAGTCCGCTAGGTTTTCCGTTAATGGCAGACTTCCTTGATGAGAAGCGCAGTGAGATCGATGCCCGGCTTCGCGAGCTGAAGCCGCTCGTCGAGGAGTACAACCGCCTGGAGAAGGCCGCCGCCGCCCTCGCGGGCGTCGGCGCCAACGGCGGCTCCCCCACCCGGCGTCGCCGCCGGGGCTCCGGGCGAGGATCGGGGTCCGGTCGCGGCCGCCCCAGAGGCAGCGGCGCCCGCTCGAAGCAGGCCCTGGAGCTGGTGCGGGCCCGGCCCGGCATCACGATCACCGAACTGGCGGACACCATGGGCATCAAGGCGAATTACCTCTATCGGGTGATGCCTTCGCTCGCCGCCGAGGGCAAGGTCACCAAGCGCGGCAAGGGCTGGCATCCGGGCTGAGACCCGGTTGCCCGTAACCCGCACCCTCCGTCTTAACCTTAATTAGTTAACCCCGTCTGACCAATCGCGTAGTTTCAGGTGGGGGGTCACTTTGGGGATGGTCGGTTAAATGACCATCCCCAGTTGGCGGATGCGGCTCAGACCAGCCCGAGCTCACGCACCGCGTCGCGCTCCTCGATGAGCTCGTCCACGGTGGCCCGCACGCGCGCCTGTGAGAACTCGTTGAGATCGAGTCCCTGCACGACCTCGTAGGCGCCGCCCGAGCAGGTGACGGGGAAGGACGAGATGATCCCCTCCTCCACTCCGTACGAGCCGTCGGAGGGAATCGCCATGGACACCCAGTCGCCCTCGGCGGTCCCCAGGGTCCAGTCGTGCACGTGGTCGATGGCCGCGTTGGCGGCGGACGCCGCGCTGGACGCCCCGCGAGCCTCGATGATCGCCGCGCCGCGCTTCTGGACCGTCGGGATGAAGTCGGTCTCGAGCCAGTTCTGGTCGTTCACGGTCTCGGCCGCGTTCTCGCCTCCGACCTTCGCGTGGAAGATGTCGGGGTACTGGGTGGCCGAGTGGTTGCCCCAGATGGTCATGTTCGAGATGTCGGCCACCGCCGCTCCCGCCTTGCGCGCCAGCTGCGCGATCGCCCGGTTGTGATCCAGGCGGGTCATCGCGGTGAAGCGCTCGGCCGGCACATCGGGGGCGTTGGACTGGGCGATCAGGGCATTCGTGTTCGCCGGGTTGCCCACCACGAGGATCCGTACCGAGTCGTCCGCGTGAGCGTTGATGGCCTCGCCCTGGGGCTTGAAGATCCCGCCGTTGGCCTCGAGCAGGTCGCCTCGCTCCATCCCCTTCGAGCGTGGGCGCGCGCCCACGAGGAGGCCCACCTGGGCGCCGTCGAACGCCTGGTTGGGGTCGTCGAACATCTCGATCCCGGCAAGCAGCGGAAAGGCGCAGTCGTCGAGCTCCATGGCCACGCCGTTCACGGCGTCCATGGCCTGCGGGATTTCGAGCAGCCGGAGCTGCACCGGGGTGTCCGGGCCGAGCATCTGCCCGCTCGCGATGCGGAACAGCAGGCTGTATCCGATCGCGCCGGCGGCGCCGGTAACGGTCACCTTCACTGGACTGGAAGCGTTCACTGCATCTCCTCTATGACTGCGTCTGCGAATTCACTGGTACCCACCGCGGTGGGGTCGTCGCGCGAGGCCTTCAGGTCGTAGGTCACCTTCTCGCCTTTGCGGATCACCTCGGCCACGGCCCGCTCCATGCGGTCCGCCGCCTCCGTCTCGTTCACGTGGCGCAGGAGCAGCACGCCCGATAGCAGTAGGGCGGTGGGATTGACCCTGTTCTGGCCCTTGTACTTCGGAGCCGACCCGTGGGTGGCCTCGAAGATGGCGCCGGTCGTGCCGATGTTCGCGCCGGGCGCCAGGCCCAGCCCGCCGATCATGCCGGCCGCGAGGTCGGACACGATGTCCCCGTAGAGATTCGGCAGCACCACCACGTCGTACTCCTCCGGCCGTGAGACGAGCTGGTTGCACAGGTTGTCGATGATCCTGTCCTCGAACTCGATGTCCGGGTGGCGCTCCGCCACCTGGCGCGCGACCTCGAGGAACAGGCCGTCGGAGAACTTCATGATGTTCGCCTTGTGCGCGGCGGTGACCTTGCCGCGGCCGTTCTCCTCCGCATACCTGAAGGCGGACTCCACGATCCGGTCCGAGCCGAAGACGGAGATCGGCTTGATCGAGATGCCGGAGTCTTCCCGCGTGGGTGAGTCGAGCTCGTCGGCGAGGAAGCGCTGGAGGCGCTTCACCTCGTCGGACCCGCGCTCGAACTCGATGCCGGCGTAGAGGTCCTCGGTGTTCTCGCGGACGATCACGATGTCGGTCTCGGGGAAGCGCGTCCGGACCCCCTCATAGGACTTGCAGGGCCGGATGCACGCGAACAGGTCGAATTCCTTGCGCAGGGCCACGTTGATCGACCGGAACCCCGATCCCACCGGAGTGGTGGTCGGTCCCTTGATGGCCAGGCCGGTGTCGCGAATCGAGTCCAGGGTGCGATCCGGCAGCGGATTGCCCTCGGACTCGTAGACGTCGACACCGGCGTCCTGGAAGTCCCACTCGAACTCGGTCCCGGTGGCCTCGAGCACTCGCCTGGTGGCATCGGCGATCTCGGGGCCGGTGCCGTCACCCGGGATGAAGGTCACACGGTGAGCCAACTGTCTCCTCTCGGTTCCATGAGCCGAGCATTATGAGCAGGCCCGGAAATCAGGCGACGCTCTGCTCGACCTCGGCAGGCGGCGCCGGCTGGGGCGGGCCCTGCGCAACGAGGTCGCTGGAGCGGACGAGCACAAGGGCGGCCACCGCCCCTGTGAAGGCCACGAGCGCGGCGATGATGAAGAGGTCGTTGATGCCGTCGATGAAGGCCCGCTCGGCTGCCCCGGCCACCACGTCGCGAGCACCCGCGGGCGCGCTCTGGATGGCCTGCCGGGCGCCGCCGGACACCACAGCCTGGCCGAGATGGTCCACCGCGCCGGACTTCACGGACGTGCCGGCCAGGGCCGTGTGGAGCCCGTCCGTGACGCGCGTCTGGAAGATCGCCCCGAGGCCCGCGATGCCGGTGGCTATGCCCACCTGGCGGAAGGTGTTGTTGATGCCGGCGGCGGTGCCGCTGAGGCGCTGCTCCACCACGCTCACCGCTGTGAAGCTGAGCGGTGCGTTCACGAAGCCCACGCCCGTGCCGGCGATGAGGAACCCGGCCAGGAGCGCGGTCCACTTCGAGGAGGGAGAGAGGCCCCCCATGAGGAGCAGGCCGGATCCGACCGCTGCGAGGCCTCCGGCCAGGAGAAGGCGTATCGGCACCCTGCTGATGAGACGGCCGGCCAGCGGAGCGGCGAAGAACGACACCACCGACACCGGCAGGAAGCGCAGGCCGGCCTGGAGCGGCGAGTAATCCAGCACGTTCTGCATGTAGAGCGTCAGGTAGAGGAACATCGAGAACATCGAGGCCGAGATCGAGAAGGCCACGATCTGGGCACCGGTGAACGTCCGGTTGCGGAACAGGGAGAGGTCGAGCATCGGATCCCTGCCGTGGCGCTCGGCCACCACGAACGCGATGATCAGGATCAGGGCGGCCAGGAGCAGGCCGATGATCGTGGCACTGCCCCAGCCCTCGTCGTTGCCGCGGATGAGCGCCAGCACCAGGCAGAAGAGCGCCCCGCTGAAGGTCACCACGCCGGCCCAGTCCACCCGCGTCGTGGACTCCGGGCGGAACTCGTGGAGGCGCATCGACGCGGTGATGGCGGTGAGTGCCCCGATGGGCACGTTCACGAAGAAGATCCACTCCCACCCCAGGCTCTCGGTGAGCGCCCCGCCCACGAGCGGGCCCACGGCCACGGCGGCGCCGATGGTGGCGCCCCAGATACCGAAGGCCGTGCCGCGCTCCCGGCCCTCGAACTCCTGGGCCAGCAGGGCGGGTGCGCAGGCGAACATCACGGCGCCGCCCACTCCCTGGAAGCCGCGGGCGAGGTTGAGCGGCGTGGGAGAGCCGGCCAGGCCGCAGAGCAGCGAGGCGACGGTGAAGAGGACGAGGCCGATGATGAAGACGCGCTTGCGGCCGAAGAGGTCGGCCAGCGACCCGGCGGTGAGGAGCACCGACGCGAGCATCAGCGAGTAGGCGTCCACCACCCACTGGAGGTCGGTGAAACTGGCGTGCAACTCGCGCTGGATGTCCGGCAGCGCGACGTTCACCACCGTGATGTCCAGCAGCAGCATGAACGTGCCCAGGCAGACCGTGAGGAGTGTCCAGCGCTTGGTCGAGTTCATGGCCGGTGAGAGTACGCACGTCTCGGTGCGTGACACCTGCCACCATCTCCCACGCGGTGTTCGGAGGCGGATCGATCCAGCTGGCGCGGGTGTTCGGCATTCGTGTCGGCGTGGACGTGAGCTGGTTCTTCGTCCTCTTCCTGATCATCTGGCAGCTCTCCGGTTACTACGGGGATCTCTTCCCGGGCCAGGACGGCAAGGCGTTCGCCCTGGCCGTGGCCAGCGCGCTGCTCTTCTTCCTCTCGATCCTGCTGCACGAGTTCGGGCACGCGTTCGTGGCCGTGCGCAACGGGATCGGGATCTCCGGCATCGACCTGTGGATGTTCGGCGGCGTGGCCAAGATGGAGCGGGACACGGACTCCGCGGGGGTGGAGTTCCGGGTGGCGATCGCGGGCCCGCTGGTGACGTTGGCGATCGCGCTCGTGTGCTTCGGATTGGGCTCCGCGCTCTCCGGGGCGGACACCACCATCGCCGGGTCGCGGTTCGAGACCCGTGGCATGAGCGGGGCCACCGCGGTCCTCGGCTACCTGCTCTCGATCAACGTGCTGGTGCTCCTCTTCAACCTGATTCCGGGCTTCCCGCTGGACGGCGGCCGGATCGCCCGGGCCATCGCCTGGTGGAAGACAGGCGACCGCAACCGGGCCACGCGCTTCGCGGCCCGGCTGGGACGCGGGATCGCCTTCTTGATGATCGGCCTGGGCGTGCTCCTCTTCCTGCGCAGCGACGCCATCACAGGGCTGTGGCTGGGATTCATCGGCCTGTTCCTCTCCCAGGCGGCGCGGTCGGCCGAGGTGCAGGCGGCGTTTGCCGGGCGGATCGAGGGGCTGGTGGTGGCGGACGTGATGGACGCGGAGCCGGTGGCGATCCCCGAGACGCTCACGCTCGAACGCGCGGAGGATGAGTTCTTCCTGCGCTACGGCTGGCCATGGTTCCCGGTGGTGGACGCGACGGGACGGCTGGTGGGCGTGGTGTCGAAGGAGGCCGTGGACAGCGTGGCCGCGCAGGTGCGCGGCTCGCGGCCCGTGGCCTCGGTCATGGCCCGCGACGACGGCGAGAGCGGCCTGCGCGTGGGGACCGACGAGTCCCTGGAGGCCCTCCTGGGCCGTGAGGGCCTGGGCCGCCTGGGCGCGATCATGGCCGTGGACGGCGACGGTGTGCTGCGCGGCATCGTCACCGTGGACCGCGTGCGGCGGGCCTTGCGGCCGGCGTAGGAGGCCGGAAGGGCGTCGCCACGCTGGGGGTCTGGCGGATTCTGCATGACATGCATGCATCAGGAACCAAGCCCCTACCGAGAGAGAAGGCGAAGGACCGTTTCGGCCACCCATCCGGAGTCGCTCTCGAGCTGGCTCCAGGTGAACCGAACCACGCGGTAGCCCGCGAGCAGCAGGTCCGAGTCCCTCCTGCGATCGCGATGGAACGCGGAGCGTGTGCCGTGGGCCGCGTAGCCATCGATCTCCGCGACCAGCCTGTGGGTGCGCCAGAGAAAGTCGACCTCGTGGCCCTCGAGCCGAGCATTCACCTCCGGCGCAGGCAGCCGGAAGCGACCGCATAGGGCGAGGAACACCTCCTCGGCCTCCGAACGGGTCATCGTGCTCCCCGCCCGATGGGCCCGGAGCACATCGGCGATCACGCCGCTCCCCCGGCGTCCGGGCATCGGGCGGGGGCCGACAAAGTCGAGACGGCGAAACTCGGCCAGGTCGATGGCCCGCTCGACCCCTCGTCGCGGCACTACATCTGCCAGATCGGTGAGGGTTCGGCCCGGGGTGGTCACCGGGATCCCGTTGAGCGCCGTTCGATCTGCATCCGCCAGAACGTTCCGGTGCGCCCGGATCCCGGCGCGGGTCCGCCCATTCCCGCCGGGCGCTGTGATCTCCACGAACGAGGTCGCCTCGCCGATTCCCCAGATCTCGGCCGCCGTGCGATGGCTCGCGGCGGCGCCCTTCCCGCCAGCGAGAACGGCCGCCAGAATGGTGCCGTTCCGGGTGAGGCCCCGGTGACCCACGGCGAACACTCCGGAGTGCATTCGGTGCAGCCGTCCCACCCGGATCCGCTCCGCAATCGCGCCTCGGCCCATACCGGCGGCCTGTAATTGCCGCCTCGTCACCACCCCGTGCTGGCTCTCTGCCAGCCGCGCCAAGGCTAGATCCAATGGGGGTTTGGCTCCTAATGCACGCATGCCATGCAAAAGGCGCCAAGCCCCCCGGCTCACCCCCGCCGCGTGGCCGGGGCGCCACCCGCGTCCGTACGTTCCATAGAATCGCTCGCCGCACCCCTCGCAGATGCCTCAGCACGACGTCCTAGTGATCGGAGCCGGCCTCGCCGGCCAACGCGCAGCCCTCGCCGCAGCGGAAGGGGGCGCGTCTGTTGGCATCATCTCCAAGGTCCACCCGGTCAGATCGCATTCCAATGCGGCCCAGGGCGGGATCAACGCGGCCCTCGACCCGCAGGACACCTGGGAGTCCCACGCCTTCGACACCGTCAAGGGCTCCGACTACCTCGGTGACCAGGACGCCATCGAGATCATGTGCCGGGAGGCGCCGGAGGAGCTGCTCGAGCTCGAGCACTGGGGGGTGACCTTCCATCGCAACGAGGAGGGTCGCCTGGGCAAGCGCGCCTTCGGAGGCGCCAGCGCGGCCCGCACCTACTACGTGGCCGACATCACCGGCCAGGCCATTCTCCACGTGCTCTACGAGCAGTTGATGCGACACGACGAGGTGCACCGCTACGAGGAGTGGTTCACCACCGCGCTCGTGCAGGACGCCGACGGCCGCATCGCCGGCGCCGTGACCCGCAACATCCGGGACGGCGCCATGGAGCTCTTCTCCGCCCGCGCCGTGATCCTGGCCACCGGCGGCAACGGCCAGATCTGCGACCCCACCACCAACGCCCTCATCTGCACAGGAGACGGCATCGCCATGGCCTACCGGGCCGGCGCGCCGCTGATGGACATGGAGATGATCCAGTACCACCCCACCACGCTCGCGGGGCTGGGACTCCTCATCACCGAGGGCGCCCGCGGCGAGGGCGCCCAGCTCTACAACGCCCAGGGGGAGCGCTTCATGGAGAAGTACGCCCCCAACAAGATGGAGCTGGCCTCGCGCGACGTGGTCTCCCGGGCCGAGCAGACCGAGATCAACGAGGGCCGCGGCTTTCCCGACGGCACCGTGGCCCTGGACGTGACCGTGGTCCCGCGCAAGCGCATCCACGAGGCGCTCCGCGAGATCGTGAACGTGGGCCGTGACTTCGCCGGCGTGGACATCACCAAGGAGCCCATCCACATCAAGCCCGGCAATCACTACGTGATGGGCGGCGTCCGCACCGACATCCACGGCCAGACCTCGATCCCGGGCCTCTACGCCGCGGGCGAGTGCGCCTGCGTGTCCGTGCACGGCGGGAACCGCCTGGGCGCGAACTCGCTGCTGGACACGCTTGTGTTCGGCCGCCGCTCCGGCGCCCACGCCGCCCACGCCATCAAGGGCCTGCCCTCGCCCGTGCCCTCTCGCGAGTCGCTGGTTCGCGAGCAGGAGATGATCGCGGAGATCACGAGCCGCGACCGCACCGGCCGCCGTGTGTCCGAGATCAAGGCCGAGCTGGGCGCGACGATGGACAAGTACGTGGCCGTCTTCCGCGACCAGGAGGGCCTGGCCACCGCGCTCGAGATCGTCCAGCGGCTCAAGGAGGAGGCGCAGACGGTGTCCGTGGACGACAGGGGCTCGGTTTTCAACCAGGACGTGCTCGGGGCACTGGAGCTCCAGTTCATGCTCGACAACGCCGAGGCCGTGGTGGTCTCCGCGATCGAGCGCAAGGAGAGCCGTGGAGCCCAGTTCCGCACCGACTTCCCCACACGCAACGACGAGGAATGGCTCAAGCACATCAACCTCACCCGCAACGGAGGAGCCGAGCCAGAGGTGTCCTACTCCGAGGTCACGATGACCCGCTGGGAGCCAGAGGAACGGAAATACTGACGTGGCCGACTACAAGCTGAAACTCCGACGCTTCAACCCCGAGTCGGGCGAAGCCGCCTACTGGGCCGACTACGACGTGGACCTGCCGCCCGAGCGCTCGGTGCTCGACGGCATCCTCCAGGTCAAGGACCGCGAGGACGCCTCGATCGGCATCCGCTGCTCCTGCCGGGCCGCCATCTGCGGCTCCTGCGGGGTCCGCATCAACGGCAAGTCGGCACTCGCCTGCAACACCCGAATCGGCGAGGCCGCCGAGCGGGGTCGCGACGGCGTGATCACGGTCGAGCCCATGGGCAACATGCCCGTGATCAAGGACCTGATCACCGACATGGAGGCCGTGCACTGGAAGAAGATCCGGCGCGTCGTGCCGTGGCTGCTTCCCAAGGAGGAGGCCCCGGAGGGCCGCGAGTACATCGTCCCGGCGGAGGCGATGCTCGACGTGACTCAGGCGATGGCCTGCATCCAGTGCGGAGCCTGCGTGTCGGCCTGCCTGTCGATGGAGGTGGACCCCGAGTTCATCGGACCAGCCGCGCTGGCCAAGGCGTACCGCTTCGTGGGCGACCCCCGCGACGGCGCGCACGAGGAGCGCCTGGCCGACCTGGCCGCCGACGAGCACGGCATGTACGACTGCACCCACTGCTTCGCCTGCATCGAGGTGTGCCCCAAGGAGGTCGCCCCGATGAGCCAGATCATGCGGCTCCGGCGCAAGGCCACGGGCGACTTCGGGATCAAGGACGACAACAACGGCTACGGCCACGAGAAGGCGTTTGTGGACCTGATCGAGAAGTACGGCACCCTCCACGAGGCGCAGCTTCTGCCGCGCTCGTTCGGCCAGGGCAGCCTGATCCGCGGCTCGCTCGCGCCATCGGCTGTGAAGCAGCTCGTGGGAGACCTGCCCACCGGTGCGCGCGGCCTCAAGAGCGGCAAGATCACGCCGAAGAAGGCACTGCTGCACCCGAAGCTGCCCGACCAGAACCAGGTGCGGCGCATCTTCAAGGAGATTCATTCGCACGACGAGCGCCTCGAGCTCAACCTCTACATCGTGGGCGAGAACCCCGCGGATGATTCCGGCCCACCCACCCCGACGGCTGAAGGGAGTCAGGAATCGTGAAGCTCGCGTACTGGCCCGGTTGCGTATCGCGCGGCTTCACCCCCGAGCTTCACGGCTCGGTGGAGAAGGTCGCGCCGCTGCTGGACCTCGACCTGGTCGAGCTGGACCGGGCCAACTGCTGCGGGGCCGGCGTGGTGGCCGAGCACAACCAGGAGCTCGTGGACGCTCTCAACGCCCGCACGTTCGCCATGGCACAGGCCGTGGAGGGCGCGGCGGGCATGATGAACATCTGCTCCACCTGCCAGGGCGCGCAGTCCGAGTGCCAGGAGCGCCTCGACGCGAGCTCGGACTACCGGGCCGAGGTGAACTCCCACCTGAAGCCCGAGTCGCTCTCCTACGAGCGCCAGGGCGACTGGTGGAACAAGAACTTCCTCTGGATCCTCGTCGAGGAGATCGGGCTCGACGCCCTGCGGGACAAGGTCAAGCGGCCGCTCGAGGGCCTGCGCATCGCCCCCTTCTACGGGTGCTACATCGTGCGCCCCACCAAGCGGCTCGGGTTCGACCAGCACCCCGAGCGCGACCAGTACATCGAGCAGGTGATCGAGGCGCTCGGCGGCGAGCCCGTGGACTACGCGGGCGCCCGCAAGTGCTGCGGCTTCCCGGTGATCACGATGAACCGCACCACCTCGCTGCGCCAGGCGGGCCGCCATCTGGCGGACGCGATCGACGCCGGCGCGGACTGCCTCGTCACCCCCTGCCCGCTCTGCCACCTGAACCTGGACATGCAGCAGCCGGCCGCCGCGAAGTACGTGGAGCGCGATCTCGACATTCCCGTGCTGCACCTGCCCCAGATTGTCGGCCTGGCCCTCGGCCTCGAGCCAAAGGAACTGGGGATGGGCAAGCACGTGGTGTCCACGCGTGACGTGCAGCGCAAGATCGCCCAGCTCGCCGCGGCCTAGCCCCGGGCTCGGCGAGGGCCGGACGAAAAGCGGCCTGAATCGACGTCACGGGCCGATCTCGGCCCTTACACTCCGGACCGATGCCCACCGTGGTTTCGACCCGGTTCGAGGATCTCGTCGCGCTCGCCCTCAGAGTGCTGATCTCCGAGGATCCGAACCTGGACCTGGTGGCCTACGACGTGCCCGTCGATGATCTCGTGGAGGCGCTTGACCTCCACAAGCCCGAGGTGGCCGTGCTCGACTATGGAGCCCTCGAGTCGCCCGGCCAGGTGTTCGCCCTGCGGCGGGCCTACTCGGGCACCAGCTTCGTGGTGCTGGCCAACAACCCCTCGCCCGCGGACTGCAACCGGATGCTCTCGCTCGGAGCCAGCGCCTGCCTGTCCAAGGAGACCGAGGCACGCGACGTGATCAGCTCCATCCACCTCGCCGCGCGCGGGATGTACGTGCTCCCCGAGGCCTCTCCCACGGACGGCGAGGGACGGGTGCGCATCCACGGCCTCGACCAGCTCACCCCGCGGGAGGGGGAGGTACTCGAGCAGCTTCAGGAAGGGGCCACCAACGCGCAGATCGCCGAGAACCTGGCGATCGGCGTGGAGACCGTGCGCACCCACGCGCGCAAGATCTACCGCAAGCTCGGCATCGCCTCCAGGCGGGAATTGGCCCGCTTGGAGAACCAGGGCCTGGTTTCCCTTAAGTGAAGACATGCTCCGGTGCTCGCCCGGCCACCGCCCGGGCTGCGCTCCTCGCCTAGGCGGCAGGCGTGGCGCGCAGCAGGTTGCGCACCCGCAGCAGCTCGGCCAGCTGCACGGCGTTGGTGGCGGCGCCCTTGCGGAGATTGTCGCCCACGATCCAGAGGTTCAGGCAGCGCTCGTGCGACGGGTCCTCGCGGATGCGGCCGACAAGCACGTCGTCCCTGCCGGCGGCTTCGAGCGCCATCGGATAGAGGCCGTCACCCGGGTCATCCACGACGGTGACCCCGGGTGCGGAGGCCAGCAGGTCGCGGCAGTCGGCCGCCGACAGCGGCTCGCGCGTCTGCACATTCGCGGAGACCGAATGGCCCGTGTAGACCGGCACGCGCGCGCAGGTGGCCGAGATCGGCAGGTCCTGACGGTCGAGGATCTTGCGCGTCTCGCGCATCACCTTGCGCTCCTCCGTCGTGTAGTCGTCGCCGTCCAGGAAGTGCTCGACCTGGGGCACCACGTTGAACGCGATCTGATGGGGATAGACGCTGGGCGGCGGAATGTCCTTCGCCTCGAGCGTGGCCCGAGCCTGGTCGTGGAGCTCCTCCACGGCCCGCTGTCCCGTGCCCGACACGGCCTGGTAGGTGGAGGCCACCACCCGCTCGATGCCCGCCGCGTCGAGGATCGGCTTCAGCGCCACCACGGTCTGCATCGTGGTGCAGTTGGGGTTGGCCACGATCCCGCGGTGGCCGTCAAGCGCATGGGCGTTCACCTCGGCCACCACCAGCGGCACGTCCTCGTACATGCGCCAGAAGGAGGAGTTGTCCACCACCACGGCGCCCGCGTCGGCGAAGCGCCTGCCCCAGTCCTCGCTGATCGCGGAGCCGGCGGAGAAGAGCGCCAGGTCGAAGCCCTGGATCGCCTCCTCGGACAGCGCCACGACCTCGAGGTCGCGGTCCCCGTAGTCGATCCGGCGTCCGGCCGAGCGCTCGGACGCGAAGGGCACGATCTCGGTCGCGGGAAAGCTGCGCTCCCGCATCACGCCGAGCATCGTGGAGCCCACGGCCCCGGTGGCGCCCACCACGGCGACCCTCATGGCCGGGCCTCCTCGCGGATCTTCGGGCGGTGCACTCCGGCCACGTCCTCGGGGTGCACGGAGTCCCGGCCGAGATCGAAGGCGGTGTGGAGTCCCACGACCGCGGTCTCCACGTCCTCCTCGCGCACCACGCATGAGATCTTGATCGGCGAGGTGGAGATCATCTCGATGTTCACCCCGGCGTCACCGAGGACCGAGAGCGCACGGGCGGCCACACCGGGATGGCTCTTCATCCCCGCGCCCACCAGCGAGACCTTGCCCATGTGGGCGTCGGACTGGATCGAGCCGAGCCCCAATTCCGCCTGGAGCGGCTGAAGAGCCTCCTCGGCGGCGAGGAGATCGTCACGCGGGACGGTGACCGACATGTCGGCCCTTGCGTCCTCGGAGACGGGCTCGTTCTGGATGATCATGTCCACGTTCACGCTGGCGTCGGCCAGTGCGGTGAGCACCCGGCCGGCGATGCCGGGCCGGTCCGGAAGCCCCTTGAGGGTGATGCGTGCCTCCGCGGTGGAGTGCGTCACGGCTGTGACGAGCGGTCGTTCCATGGTCTTCTCCTCGTCCTGGACCACGGTACCGGGTCCGTCGTCGAAGCTGGATCGGCAGTGGATCGTGACGCCGTGGTTGCGTGCGTACTCCACCGAGCGGAGCTGCAGCACGCCCGCGCCCGAGGCCGACATCTCGAGCATCTCCTCGAAGGTCACCACCGGCAGCTTGCGGGCTGCGGGCACGATGCGCGGGTCGGCGCTGAACACCCCGGCCACGTCGGTGAAGATCTCGCAGACCTCGGCCCCCAGCGCGGCGGCCAGCGCCACGGCGGTGGTATCCGAGCCCCCGCGGCCCAGGGTGGTCACGTCGAGCGACTCCTGGGCCACGCCCTGGAAGCCGGCCACCAGCACGATCCGTCCGGCGTCCAGCGCCTCGCTGATGCGGTGCGCCTTCACCTCCAGGATCCGCGCCCGCGTGTGCGACGTGTCGGTGACGATTCCCGCCTGGGAGCCCGTGAGCGAGATCGCCTCGCGCCCCAGGTCGTTGATCACCATCGCCGCCAGGGCGCAGGACACCCTCTCCCCGGTGGACAGCAGCATGTCCATCTCCCGGGGGTGCGGGCGATCCGAGACCTCGTGGGCCATGGCCACCAGCTCGTCGGTGTGCTTGCCGCGGGCGGAGAGGACCGCGACCACGCGGCTGCCGGCGTCGGCAGCCTGGACGATCCTGCGCGCGGCATTGCGGATGCGCTCGGAATCGGCCACCGAGGTGCCGCCGAACTTCATAACCACCGTTTCGGTTCCGCTCAACGGCATGGCGCACAAAGATAGTGCGGCCGCGGGCGCGACCCTCGGGGCCGGGCGAACCTCTAGCCTCGCCCCGTGGTCCAGCGACGCCGCCTGCTCACCGCCGTGCTGGGGCTCGTCGCGGCCGTGTCGGTCGTGGCCGGCGCCGTGGTGGGTGCCCACCAGACCGATCGCCGGGAGCGGCCCGAGCGCGTGGCCAAGCGCTCGTTCCTCGCCGGGATCGTTCCCGGCCCCGCGCCCGGCCAGGGCTCCGTGCCGGACCGTCCGTCCGGCAACCCGCACGACCCGCGCCAGCTGATCCCCGGCATGTCCGTGGACCGGAAGGTGGCACAGCTCTTCCTGGTCGGGTTCCGCGGCACCGACCTGAACGCGGAGATCTTCCAGCGCCTGCGGCGGCTGGACCTGGGAGGAGTGGTGATCGGGGGGGACAACTACACGACCGCCGACGCCCTGGGGCAGATGGCGGGCGAGGCGAGGGTGATCGCGGCCGACGCGGATCACGTGCGGCCGTTCGTGATGGCGAGCCAGCCCGGGGGCGAGCTGAACTCGTTTCCCGACCTTCCCCCGGCCAAGAGCCCGGCGGCCCTGAGCTCGGCCGCCGAGGCGGGCACCCAGGCGGCCGAGTCCGCGCACGCGCTGTCCGAGCTCGGGGTGAACGGGGTGCTCGGGCCGAGCCTCGACGTCGCGGTACAGGGAGGTTCGGCTCTGGGGGCCGCCGCCTACTCCGACGACCCCGCCGAGGTGTCGGCGTTCGCGGACGCCGTGCTGCGCGCCTACAGCGACGCCGGGGTGTTCGCCGCCGCCTCGCACTTCCCCGGGCTGGGCGCTGCGGACCAGTCCACCGACGACGGCCCCGCCACCGTGGGACTCGGCCTCTCTGAGCTGCGCCGCCGCGACCTGCTGCCCTTCCGGGCCGGGGTGGAGGACGCCGTGCCCGGAGTCGTGCTGAGCCACGCGCTCTATCCAATGAACGACTTCACCGCGCCCGGCTCCCTCTCACGAGAGGTGGACACGAACCTGCTGCGCGGCGAGGTCGGATTCCAGGGCGTGGCCATCACCGACGACCTCGCCTCGCCCGCGGTGGCCGTGGCGGCCACCGTTCCCCAGGCCGCCGTGCAGGCCATCCGGGCGGGTGCGGACATGCTCTACGTGTCGGGTTCGCTCGCGGACCAGCAGGCGGCATACGACGCGGTGCTCGCCGCCGCCCGCAGCGGGCGCATCGCGCGCTCCCGCCTGGACGAGGCCGTGGGCCGCATCCTGGCCGCGAAGCAGACCCTCGGCCTCCTCGGCTAGCCGGTGGGGACGGGTGCCAGCTCCACGCGGTTGTCGTTGAACACCGGAGCGTTTCCTTCCGTGGTGAGCTCCTGCGACGTGGTGGCCTGGCTGCTTCTGCCGCCCGGGTAGTCGCCGTTCCACCAGCCCATCGGGGCCACCACCACCCCCGGCCGGGCGTCCTCCGACACGCGCGCCGCGCACGAGAACTCGCCGCGGTCGTTGTGCACGCGCACGTGGGCGCCATCCTCGATCCCGCGCGCCCGGGCGTCATTGGGATGGATCACCACCTCGGGGCTGGGCTGGGCGGAGTGCTGGCGCTTCTGGTTCGCGAAGGTCGAGTTGAGGAACAGATGCGTCTTCGGCGTGATCAGCGCCAGGGGGTAGCGCTTGGCCAGCGCGGCATCGGCCACCTCGCCCGATGCCTCGTGGCGGGCGCTGAGCGTGGCCCGCCGGCTCATCGTGCCGAAGCCGCCCTCGGCGTGCGGGGTCGGACCCTGGCCCAGGTCGACCTTCACCCAGCCGCGCTCGCGCAGCTCCCCCTCCCGCCCCGCGAGCGCCGAGTTGGCCAGCATCGCGGCCACCATCTCCTCGTCGCTATCCCGGAAGCAGGGGTCCGTGAGCCCGAGCCGCGCCGCAAGCCGCCGGAAGGCCTCGGTGTTGGGCAGGGCCTCGCCCTCGGGGGCTATCGCGGGCTCGTTCCAGGTCATGTAGTGGTGGCCCCAGGAGAACACCACGTCCAGGTGCTCGAGCGCGGTGGTGGCCGGCAGCACCACGTCCGCCTGCCGGGCCGTGTCGGTCATGAACTGCTCGAGCACGACTGTGAACAGGTCCTCGCGTGCGAGCCCGGCGAGCACCCGGCTCTGATCGGGGGCGATCGAGGCCGGATTCGAGTTCCAGCACATCAACGCCTTGACGGGTGGATCCAGCTCCGGGTCGGTGAGCGCGCGCCCGAGCTGGGACATGTTGATCGTGCGCACCGGCTGTGGGCGCAGGTCCTCGCGCTCCAGCGGGTAGGAGCTCACCGAGGCAGCGGTGGCCATGGGGATGTAGGAGCACCCGCCGCCGCGCTCGCGCCATGCGCCGGTGAGAAGCGGAAGGGAGGCAATGGTGGAGTAGGCGGCGGGGGCACCGAGGTGGCGCTGGGCGCCCACCCCGAGCCGCAGGAGCGAGGGCCCGTCGGTGGCGAACGCCCGGCCCACGCGGCCAATGGCGGCGGCGGGGACGCCGCAGATCTCCGCGCAGCGCTCCACCGGGTGCTCGGCCAGCACGGCGAGCAGCTCGTCGTAGCCCTCGGTGTACTCGCGGCACCAGGCCTCGGCCTCGAGCCCGGCATCCACCACGGCGCGCATCATGCCGATGGCCAGCGCCGCGTCGGTTCCCGGCAGAGGGCTGAGATGCTCGTCCGCCACGCGCGCGGTCCGGCTGCGGAACGGATCCACCACCACGAGCCGTGCCCCGGCCCGGCGCGCCTCCAGGAGCTTGCGCCACAGGTGCGGCGCCGTGGACATCGGGTTCCAGCCCCACACCAGCAGCTGGCGGGCGTGCGGCCACTCCTCGGGATCCACCTCGGGGGACACGCCGTGCGCGCCGGCCGTGCCCACCATGCCGGCGGTGGCGCAGATCGTCCGCTCCAGGTTCGAGGCCCCGAGCGCGTTCATCACACGCGCGCTCATCGTGTTCCCCTGGATCAGGCCCTGGGTGCCGGCGTAGCTGTAGGGCAGGATGGCCTCGCCGCCGTGCTCGTCGCGGACCCGGAGCAGCTCGGCGGCCACGCGGTCGAGCGCCTCGTCCCAGGAGACGCGGCGGAAGCTGCCCTCCCCCCTGTTCCCGTCACGAACGAGCGGGTGGAGGATCCGTTCCGGCGAGTAGACGCGGTCGAGGTAGTTCGACACCTTCCCGCAGAGGAAGCCCGCGGTGATCGGATGCTCGGCATCCCCGCCCACGGCCACGGCCCGGCCCTCCCCGTCCACGGTGACCGTCATGGCGCAGGTGTCCGGGCAGTCGTGCGGACAGGCGGCATGTACGACGCGCGAGCTCACCCGCGCATCGTCGCGCGGCGAGCCCGCCCGCGCAAGCGGATGACATGCTCCGCTAGGAGGCCCGGACGTGGTCGAGCGCCTCCGGATGGGCCTCCAGCCACTCCGTCAGCGTGGAGGGCTGGTGTCCGGACAGGCGCTCCACGTCCTCACTCACCGCGGCCACCCCACCGGCGGCCACATGGGTGTAGGAGGTGACCCACCCCTCAACCTCCCAGTCCGGCGCCCCGTACTGCGCCCGGGAGGCGTAGGCCTCTTCGAGCGTCTCGTTGTGGAAGGAGATCGGCTTCCCGCCGGCCTGGCTCATCCGCTCGGCGATCTCGGTGAAGGTGAGGGCCTCCCGGCCCGTGAGGTCGTAGGTGCGGCCCTCGTGGCCCCTCCTGGGTGAGCACCGCCACGGCGGCGTCGGCGATGTCGTCGCGGAGCACCGCGGCCACCCGTCCGTCCCCGGCCGGGCCAGCGATCACGCCCTCTGCCGACACCATCCGGGGCATGAAGTCCATGTACATGTTCATCCGCAGGAAGGTGAAGGGCACGCCGCTCTCGCGCACCGCCTGCTCGGTGGCCCAGTGATGGCGGACGAGCGTGAAGGTCGCGTCGGGACTGGCGCCCACGAAGGACAGGTAGACGATCCGCCGGGCCCCGGCGGCGGCCGCGGCGTTCACGGCGGTCAGGTGCTGCTCGACCCTGTCCTCGGACTCAGCCGCCGGGATCAGGAAGACCGTGTCGGCGCCGTTCAGGGCCGCCCTCATCTCGTCGGCCGCGCCGTAGGAGGACGCGCGCCGGACCTCGGCGCCGGTGATGTCGGGCGCGCGCGACGGGTCACGGACCACCAGGCGCTGCATCACGCCGTGCTCGGCCAGCCTCCAGGCCACCCGGCTGCCCACCTCGCCGGTCGCGCCGGTCACGGCGATCACAGGGCCTGGCGCCCCCTGAGCGCGCGACCCAGCGTGATCTCGTCCGCGTACTCGAGATCGGAGCCCACGGGAAGGCCGCTGGCGAGCCGGGTCACGGCGACCTCGGGTGCCCGCTCGCGCAGCGAGTCGGCCAGGTAGAGGGCGGTGGCCTCGCCGGTGGTGGTCGCGTTCGTGGCGATCACGACCTCGCGGATGCCGTTGCCGGTCGCCCGCTCGAGAAGCTCGGTGACGTGGAGGTGCTCGGGGTCCACCCCGTCGATCGGCGAGAGGGCGCCTCCGAGCACGTGGTAGCGGCCGTGGAACTCGCCCGAGCGCTCGATCGGGATCACGTCGCTGGGCTGCTCCACCACGCACAGGGTGGCCGTCTCTCGGCGCTCGTCCTGGCAGATGCGGCAGGTGGCCTCGGTGGCGAGGTTGAAGCAGATCTCACACTGCCCGACGGTCTCCTTGACCTCGCGGATGGCCGCCGCCAGGTCGAGGGCCTCCTCGTCGGAGACGCTCAGGATGTGGAACGTGAGCCGCTGGGCCGTGCGCTGGCCGATGCCCGGCAGGCGGGCGAACTCGGCGATCAGGCGATTGACGGGCGCCGCGAACACCCGGGTGAATCTAGAGCCTGGGTAGGTCGGGCCTAGAGGCCGGGTAGGCCGAGTCCGCCGAGACCGCCCGCGAGACCGCCGGTGGCGGCGCCCATCTTGCTCGCGGCCAGCTCCTGGGCGGACCGGAACGCCTCGTTCACCGCCGCCTGGACCATGTCCTGGAGCAGCTCCACGTCCTCGGGGTCCACCGCCTCGGGATCGATCACGAGCTCCTTCAGCTCGAGATTCCCGGACACCTTCACCTTCACCATGCCGCCCCCGGCGCTGGCCTCCACGATCTCGTTCTTCAGCTGCTCCTGGGCCTTGGCCATCTCCGCCTGCATCTGCTGGACCTGCTTCATCATCTGGCCAAGGTTCGGCTGTCCCGGCATCACTGCTCCTCGTCTTCGAATACCTCTTCGGCGGCGAACTCTGCCCGCAGCCGCTCGATCAGCTCGGACTCGTCGAGCGTGACCGCCGCGTCCTCGCCGCCCTCTCGCAGCTCGTACACGATCGCGAACGAGCTCCCCGTGAGACCGCGCACCACGCGCTGGACCAGGTCTCGGCCCTGCTCGGCCTTCTTCTTCACGAAGGCCGCGTCGGCGGGGAAGGCGATCGTCAGGCGCTCGCCCTCGAGCGCCACGGGCAGCGCGGCGCCGAGCGCCGCTCCCAGCATCCCGTTCTCCTCGGCCACCGTCTGGGCGACGGCGGGCCAGAGGGCCAGCACCTGGCTGAGCTCCAGCGCCGTGACGGGCTCGGTCGCGGTCTCGGTCTCGGTCTCGACGGCCACCGCGGTGGCCACCCCTCCGCCGCCGCCGCCGGAGCCGTGACTGACCGGTGCGGACGCCTCACGCGCGGGGGGCGGCGTGGGCGGGCGCTCCGCCTCCGGCGCCGGGGGTGGGGGCTCCGCCTGCGGGGGCGGCGGGGGCGATGCCGCGGCGGGCGCCGGGCTCCCCGACTCGAGGCGCTCTATCCGGGCGATCAGCGCCTGGACCGAGAGATCGGCCCGGGGCTGAGTGGCCTTCAGGAGGGCCATCTCCAGCTGGATGCGCGGCTCGGACCCATCCTTCACGGCGGCGAGGGCGCCGGCCAGGAAGTCGATCGCTCGGAGGATCTCGCCCTGGGCCAGGCGCTCGGCCTGCGAGGACAGCCGCTCCGTGTGCCCGGAGGTGACGGAGAAGGAGTCCGGCACCTCGCCGAGCGTCTGGACGACGAACAGGTGGCGCAGGTGCGCGGAGAGGTCGCGCATGAACTGGGTGAAGTCACGGCCGGAGTCCGAGAGCTGCTTGACCGCCAGCAGCGCACGCTTTGGATCGCGGTCGGCCAAGGCCTCGGCCGCCTCCAGCACCAGCTCGGCATCCGCGACGCCGAGGATGTCGAGCACGTCCTCGAGGCGCACCTCGCGGCCGCCGTAGGTCACGAGCTGCTCCAGCGTTCCCAGCGCATCGCGGAAGCTGCCCGTGGCGGAGCGGGCGAGCATGCCCACGGCGGCCTCCGGAAGCTGAATGTCCTCCTGGGCCGCGACGCGGTCGAGCACGCTCGCGATCTGCTCCAGCGAGGGACGGCGGAAGTCGAAGCGGTGGCAGCGGTCCACGATCGTGGCCGGCACCTTGTGCGCCTCCGTGGTGGCGAGCACGAAGACCACGTGCGAGGGGGGCTCCTCCAGCGTCTTCAGGAAGGCGTTCCATGCCGCCTGGGACAGCATGTGGGCCTCGTCCAGGATGTAGACCCGCTTGTGCCCGCCCATCGGAGACTGGGCCACGTTCTCGCGCAGCTCGCGGATGTCGTCCACGGAGTTGTTCGAGGCCGCGTCCATCTCCACGACGTCGATCGAGCTGCCTGAGAGGATCGCCCTGGCCCCCTCGCTCTCGGGGTCGAACCGGGCGCTGGGCCCGCCGTCGGCGTTGAGCGCGCAGGCCAGAAGCTTGGCCATCGAGGTCTTTCCGGTGCCTCGGGAGCCGACGAACAGGTACGCGTGATGGACCTTGTCCAGCTCGATCGCGTTGCGGAGCGTGCGGACGATGTGCTCCTGTCCCACCACGTCCTCGAAGGTGCGGGGGCGGTGGCGGCGGTAGAGCGAGAGCACGGCGTTCCATGCTAGCCGGGCCACGGATGTCGTCCCGAGTGCCCTCGGTTTCACATTCGCCCCTTGAGTGTGAAGACCGGCGCGGTTAGCCTCGGTTCACTCGCGCGGTGCCCTCTGGCTGGGCCGTGCACCCACTACCGGAGGTGGCAGTGATCGATCGGCTCTCGCGGCGCGACTTCGTCCACGGTGCAGGGGGACTCTCGGCGGCGGTGCTGCTGGCGCCCCAGGCCATGGCCGCCGCGGGCAAGAGGCGCAAGCCGAGCCTGCGCGGGGGGAAGTTCGCCGAGGGCGTGGCATCGGGCGACCCGGGACCCCGGGCCATCACGCTGTGGACACGGCTGGGAGACGTGGAGGGCACCGGCACCGTGGAGGTCCAGGTGGCCCGCGACCACGGCTTCCGCAAGATCGTGGCTCGGGACCTCATCAAGACGACCGACGCGACCGCTCACTACGCGAAGGCGCGCGTGGCCGGACTGAAGCCTTACGAGGACTACTACTACCGCTTCGCCACCCACGACAACGAGAGCCCGGTGGGGCGCTTCCGCACCGCGCTGCCGCCGGACTCGCACCAGCCCGTGCGCTTCGCGTTCTGGTCCTGCCAGGACTTCACCGCCGGGTTCTTCAACGCCCACGCGCACATGGTCAAGGAGGACCTCGACTTCGTGATCTGCCTCGGCGACTACATCTACGCCGAGGACTACTACCCGATCGGTCCGACGGGCGGCGTGCGCGACGACCCGGTGGGCAACGCGGAGACGCTGGACCAGTACCGGGCCAAGTACATCGCCTACCGCACCGACCCCAGCCTGAGAAAGCTGCACGCGCGCTACCCGATGATCAACATCTGGGACGACCACGAGGTGCAGGACAACTACGCCGGCGGCGCCGGACCCACCGGCGGTCTGGATCCGTCCCTTCATTACACGGATGCGAGGAAGGCCGCGGGCCATCAGGCCTACTTCGAGAGCCTTCCCACCTACGGCGCGAAGAAGGGCAGCCAGCGCATCTACCGGGCCGCCCGGTTCGGGAAGCACGTGGACCTGGTGATGCTCGACTCGCGCACCTACCGGGACGACCAGCCCTGCGGCGATCCCGTGGTGGGCCCCGCCTGCCCCGAGCTGCCCCAGCCGCGGAAGTTCCTAGGGCGCAACCAGATGAAGTTCGTGAAGAAGCGCCTGGCGTCGTCGAACGCCTCGTGGAAGGTCGTGGCCAACCAGCTGATGATCATGCGGACCTACTTCCCGGGCGGCTCGATCATCAACTTCGACTCCTGGATGGGGTATCCGACCGAGCGCCACGAGCTGATCGGGCACATAAAGAACAAGAAGATCAAGGACGTGGTGTTCGTAACCGGCGACATCCACACCTTCGTGGCCGGGGACGTGCGCCTGAACGACCACGACAAGAAGGCCGTCGCCACGGAGTTCGTGGGCGGCTCGGTGTCGGCTCCAGGGCTCGGCGAGGGCGGGGGCGGCGTGCTTCCGGGTGCCGACCCGTTCAACCCCAGGACTCCCCAGGGAATCATCAACGCGCTGAAGCAGGTGAACCCGTGGGTCAAGAGCGGGGAGTTCGACCACCACGGGTACGGGCTCGCCGTGGCCTCGAAGGACGACTTCCGCTGCACGCTCAAGCGGGTTGAGACGGTCAAGAAGCGGGGCGCCAAGTTCCTACCGACGGGCGAGTTCCACTACCGCGTCAAGCGCGGGCACCCGAGCATCCTCTAGCGCTCGAGGCGCCGGATCCAGAAAAAACGGACCGTGCACCCGTCATCGATGCTCGTCCCCGGGCGTGCCCGCCGCACATCGGCTCCGGCCAGGCTGGTCCGCGGCGCACGAACGGGATCGCTTAAGGCTGCTTCCTCCCGGATCTGACCTGGTTCACGAGCGTTCGCCACGCGGGACCCGGCCATCGACGCCTCTGTCCGGCGTACTGACCCCGAGGGCGGAACCCCTCAGACGGGAATTCAGCCCCACTAGAGCGGATTGTGGGTGACAGGGCACCGCTACCTCCCCGCCTAGCACGGTCCACGGCCAAGGCTAGACGATCGGCGGCCCGTGCGAGCCGCGGTAAGGGGGAGGTGATTACCCCCGTACGGACTATGTGCCCGCGGGCTCCACCGGTCGATGGGAGACCATGCCAAAGCCCTCCCCCGCGTCCGTGCTCTCCGTCCTCGCGCTGTTCGTGTCACTGGGAGGGACCGGCTACGCCGCCACTCAGATTCCGAGGAACAGCGTCGGCACGAAGCATCTGAGGCACAACGCGGTGACATCGGCAAAGGTGAAGAACGGCGCTCTGGTGCTCACCGACTTCCGGGCATCCGCCCGGACGAAGCTTCATGGCAAGGACGGTGTTCGTGGCGCGGCCGGTGCGGCCGGCGCGCGGGGACTCATTGGCGCCAACGGGCTGCGGGGGTCCGCGGGGCTTCAGGGCAACCAGGGCCTGCAGGGCGATCCGGGAGCGCCGGGAGCCACCGGCGTCGAGCAGGTGGTGGTGCGGACCACGGGGTTCACCTTCAGCCTGTCCACCGGAGCCGGCCAGACCCAGTCGGATGATGTCCAGTGCCAGGCCGGTGAGTCGGTCGTGGGTGGAGGGGCGGACGTCGTCCCTAATGCGTCCTCGGCGAGCCAGCCGAACACGATCATTACGGTCAAGCCGGCCAGCTGACGCGAGCCGGCGACGCCCCGTTAACGGCGACGAGCCCACGGGATGGTTCGCGGCCGCGCGACGCAACGTCGATACGGCGATCCAGACCGTGACCGTGTACGTTCTCTGCGCCTCCGCAGCCTGACCCCCGCAAGAGTGCCCGACCGCCACAAGATCGAGACCGACTCAGCTCCCGCCGCCATCGGCCCCTACAGCCAGGCCATCAGGACCGGCGATCTCCTCTTCTGCTCGGGGCAGATCCCGCTCGATCCCGGGAGCGGCGAGATCGTGAAGGACGACGTGGTGGGACAGGCCCGGCGCTGCCTCGAGAACCTGGTGGCCGTGTGCGAGGCCGCGGGCGCAACTCTCGCGAACGCCGTGCGCGTGACCGTGTACCTCGCGGACATGGCCGACTTCCAGCGCGTGAACGAGGTCTACGCCGAGTTCTTCGAGGGCGACGCCCCGGCTCGGGTGGCCATCCAGGCGGCCGGCCTCCCCCGGGGCGCCGACATCGAGATAGACGCAATAGTCGCCCTCTAGATCGACCTCGGAAATCGCGGGCTAGACTCACCCCCTCTCCCGGGCGCGTAGCTCAGCGGGAGAGCGCTCGCCTCACACGCGAGAGGTCGCTGGTTCGAACCCAGCCGCGCCCATTTCGAGGATGCCTTCGCGGGGTTCGAACCGCTGCTTCCCTCGTTCACCGCGGCTGCCGCTTTCGTCCAAACCAGACGGGCGGCGAACCGGGCGCTCGCATTGTGTGTCTGAGCGGCAGCGCCAACTGTGTCCCGTTTTGGGATCGGTCGCTGGCGCATCGAATCCTGGCCGTACGATTACGCTCGATCGGTCGTGGTCGCCTTCTCCGAGTGGCTGGGTAGAAGACCCACTGGCAGGACACGACGGCGAGGAGGGCTGCAAACCGATGCACTCGCGCACGGATGTCACAGCGCATTGCAACTCACCGGCCTGGACATCCCGGCCGTCGCCGCCCGTCGCGTGCGGGGACCTACCCGCAACCAATCACAACCTCGTCCCCTCTGCGAGACGTGGCGCCACGCGAGCTGCACCGGTGAGCGGGGCGCGGCGCGGCGCTCGTTCTTGCCGCCGGGTGCCCGGCACGTTGTGCTCACTCTCCGAACGGTGCGACGACGCCGTGGCTGGTGATTGGTGAGGGGCCACCAGCTGAATGCTCGGCGGCTTGCCGCCCTTGACATGCACGGCGCACGCGGCACCCGCCGGCGCCGACGAGTGATCCTCGCCGAGTTCGCACTGGGCACCATCGGCAGCGTCGCGCTCGGGGTGTGGGCGCTGACCTGGGGCGGAGCGGCCGGCGTCGTGATCGGCATATGGCTGCTGGGGCTGGCCGCCAACTACCTGGCGCTCACCCTGCACGTCCTCGCGCTATGGCACCCGGGAGCACTGGAAGCCGAGCTTGCGGGCGCCGACCTGCGCGGCGAGCTGCGCTCCTACACCCGCGCTCAGATCTGGGTGCTGGCACCGTTCTGGGTCGCGGGACTCGCCCTCGCGCAGGCGCGACGCGCGACGCGGCAGCGGTGACTTCTAGAGATTCCAGCCGAAGTAGACCTCGGTGCGGGCGATCCTGTCCTCGTTGTCGAAGGTGAGGATTTCCGTGTTCCGTCCCCTGCCACCGCTGGAAACGCCGCTTTCGTAGGTGACGACCACCTCGTCACCCGACTCGATCAACCGGACGAACTCGAAGTCCTGTCCCCGGCCGGCGCCGGGCCAGCAACGCTCGAAGTAGCCGTCACGGTCGAGCTTCGGGTCCGGAGGGGCGGAGAAGAGAAAGTCATCGCTCAAGCGCTCCTCGAAGAAGCGCCGGTCGCCGGCCGCGAACGCGGCATAGGCGTCGAGAACGATCTGCTTGCGGTCGGCGATGGCCGGCCGAGTCTAGTACCCGGCGCGCTATTCGCGGTCGAAGCGCCCGCGCGAGGTCAGGGGCGTCTGGCGCGCCACTTCTGGGAGGTACTCGTCCAGGAACACGCGGGCGACGAGCTCCTGCCGTGAGGCGACGCCGAGCTTCTCGTAGAGGCTCTTGGCGTGGTCCTCCACGGTGTGCGGGGACAGCACGAGCGCCTCGGCCATCTCTGCTCGCGACAGGCCGCGGGCCAGGAGGGTGGCGACCTCGCGCTCGCGGGCGGTCGCGCCGCACGCCTCGAGTCGGACGGTCGCCGAGCGTGCGCCGCCGGCCCGCTCGAGGACGACGGCGATGCGGCCGTCGCCCGGAGGCCCGGGTAGCGACGCGTGGAGCGTGATCCATCCGTCGCTCCCGGGAACCGTGACGACGTTCGCTCCGTCTTGACCGGCCTCGGGCGCGGCGCGTACAAACGACGCGAGCGCGAGCACGGGCGTGGCCATCGCGTCGTCGGCGTAGGCCGGTCCGTCGGGGCGCATAGAGGCGAGAAGCTGGCGCGCCGGGGGTGTGATGAGCTCGACCTCGTCCCGTGGGCCGAGGACGACGAGCCCCGGCGCCTCGACGCCCGTCCCGCGGCGTGCTGCATCGAAGCGCAGTGACGCGCGGATTCCCCGGGCGATCGCACCGGCGACGTCGGCGAGCGCGTCGGCGTCACGCTGCTCGAACGGTCCGCTTGCCGCTCGGCGGGCGATGTGGACCGCGCCCCAGACGCGGCCGCGGATGACGAAGGCGGCGCGCAGCTCATGGGGGATGTCGGCCGGAAGGAGCAGGTCGCGGTAGCGAGCGCTGCGCTGCGGGTCGCCGCGCGTGACGTCGTCCAGGATCCCGACGGGCACGCGCCGCGCCGCCAGCCCGGCGAAGGTGTTCACGTCCTCGACCAGGTACTCGCTGCGCACGAGCAGCTCCCCGGCTGCCGGGGCCTCGTCCGGCGCGAAGACACCGCGCTCGATCAGCTCGTCGGGCGCGTCGCTGGTCATCAGGCGCGTGTGCGGGTCCAGCGTGTGCCAGCAGCTGGCGTCGTTGTCGATGACGTTGCGCAGCCGCGGGGAGAGCTCGGCGAGGAACTCCTTCCGCGGCAATCCCCGGGCGCCGAGCAGATCGACCTCGTCGATCAGGCGCTCGGGCGGCCAAGCCATGCGAGCCAGTGTCTCACGCGGCGCAGGAAAAATCCCCGCGCGCGGGGGATGGTGGTCACGCGTCGCGGCGGTCACGCTGCACGCATGGGTCGATCAACACAGGAGGCACCATGACGAGCGCGTCCCAGGACACCCTCGAACCCATCGCCCACGGGCCCGGCGAGGGCGAGCACCTCTGGTTCTTCGGGGGGCTCACGACCATCAAGGCCGACGGCGCCCAGACCGGCGGTCGCGTGATGGTGACCGAGCAGCTCGGGCCCCGCGGCAGCGGCTCGCCGCTGCACGTCCACCACAACGAGGACGAGTGGTTCTACGTCCTGGAGGGCGAGCTCACGATCTGGGTCGAGGGCAAGACGGTCGTCGCGGGTGCCGGCTCGTTTGTGTTCGGCCCGCGCGACGTCCCGCACACGTTCGTCGTCAGCTCCGAGCAGGCGCGCTTCCTGCTGGTGACCGAGCCGGCCGGATTCGAGGGCTTCGTCCGCGCGCTCGCCGCCCCGGCGGCCGCGCCGGAGATCCCGCCCGCCCCGACGGCGCCGCCGGACATGGAGCCCGTGCTCCGGGCCGCCGCGGACCATGGGCTCGAGATCCTCGGCCCTCCCGGCATCCCGGCATGAGCACCGAGACGTTGACGGGCGCCGGAGTAGCCGAGCACAACAGGACGGTGGCGCGTGGATGGATCGATGCGTTCAACGCCCGCGACGACGCCGCGGAGGCCGCGGCCCGGACCGCTGACTACATCGCGCACGCGCCCGACAGCATCCAGACCGCAGCGCTCGACGGCGACGCCTGGGTTGAGTTCCTCGGCGTCTTCCTCGAAGGCTTCCCGGACCTCCACCTCGATGTCCTGGACTCCTCGGCCGACGAGGGGATGGTCGCGCAGCGCATCCTGTTCACCGGCACGCATACGGGCTCCTTCCGCGGCCTCCCACCAACCCACCGGCAGGTCCGCTTCTCCGGTCTCGAGATCAACGCGATGGTCGACGGGAAGGTCGCCGAGCATTGGTTCCAGCTGGACTCGGTGACGCTCTTCGAGCAGCTGGGCCTGCGCGTCGTCCCGGGCCCGCGACTGCTTCCGCGGCTCCTGGCCTCGCCGGTCACCAAGCTGTTGCGGAAGACGCGGCGCACCGTCGCGTCATAGGCCCCCTCGATCGGGGGATATCACCTCATGGGGGTGAGGTGCACGCGGGGTGCCGAAGCTACGTTCCGCGGTGGCCCGGTGCAGCCGGTTTGACCCCAAACGAAGGGAATCGAGAAATGGCAGACCGACCCATATTTCTCTACGCCGCCATCTACGACGACATCGATGCTGCCGAGGCCGACTACGAGGCGGTGTTCGATCTCCATGCCGTCGGGGCGATCGGGACCTTCGACTCGGCGGTGATCCGCAAGGAAGAGGACGGCAAGGTCCGTGTGACCAAGACGGAGAAGCCGACCCAGCACGGTGCCTGGACCGGGGCCGGCGTGGGGGCGCTGGTCGGGATCCTGTTCCCACCCGCGATCCTCGGTGCGGCCATCGTCGGCGCGGGCGCGGGCGGCCTGACCGGCCACCTCTCGGGCGGCATTTCGCGCGGCGATCTGAAGGAGCTCGGTGACGAGCTGCAGGCGGGTACCGCCGCGGTGATCGTGTTCGGCGAGTCGAGGATCGAGGAGCAGCTCGAGAAGGCGCTGACGCGCGCCAACAAGCTGATCGAGAAGCAGGTGAATGCCGACGCCGACGAGCTCGAGCGCGAGATCGACGCCGCGGCAAAAGAGGGCACCTAGCCTGGCCCGGCGTCGATCCTGCCCGAGTCGACGGCGGACTGCAGAGCCTGGGAGAGGGCCACCGGCCTGGCAGTGGGCGTGCCGGACACCACTCAAACCCCGTCGTCCACCAGCTCGTGGGTCACGGAGTACTCCGTCCGAAGCCGTTCCATCTCCCTCGCCCGCGTCCTGAAGGCGCGCGCCGTCCGCCGGGTCCTGCCGCCCGGCACGAGCGTGTCGTGGGCTCCGTTCGCCAGCGCCGTGAGCGGACCGAGCACCCTCGGCAGGTGCTTCAGCCACGTATCCGGGATTGCCAGGTCGTCGGCCACCGCATCGCCGACGAACGCCCGCTGGAGCCCGCGCATGATCGAGGGCGTCCACGCTGAGGGGAGCAGGCGCCCGAGCTCGGCCGCCTGGAAGTCCGTGAGGGCCACGACGAACGCGCGATCACCGTCGTCGGCGCCCGGGCTGGTGAGTGCGTAGAGGTCCTCGATTCGCGCGTAGTCGTCCGGGGTGACCGGGAGGAAGTCGGGGTCGACGCCGACGAGGTGGCCGACGCAGCGCCACAGGTGCAGGATGTCCTCGAGCTCGTCGTCGCTGTAACGAGCGCCGAGCTGCGCCATCGCCCGCAGCGCCACCGAGCAGAACTCGGCGAGGGTGAACGCCATGTAGGGCTGCGGAATCGGCAGCCCCCACGCCTCGGCGTCCCAGTCGGTACCGCGCGACAGGTGGGCGCGCACGTGCGCGTGGATCATCCGCACGCGCACCGTTCGCTCGAACCCCGGCGCCTGCCTGCCGAGGCCGCCCGGAGTGGCGACTCCCATCAGCCATGACGCCACCTCGATCGAGCGCACCGCCGCGTTGCTCGCGTAGCGGCCGGTGAAGGTGAGCGGCTTACCGGCGACGCTGTTCTGGGCGCCCGCGAGCAGCGATGCCGCCCCGAGGACGAGCCCGTACTCGCGGCCCTGCCGGACGAGGTGCCGGGCTGCCCGGTCGCACCGGTCAGCGTCCATCCAGGGGGGCGCCGTGTCCAGCTCAGCGAACAGGGCCACCAGCGGCTCGGGCGGCTCCGCCACCGCCTCGACACCCTCCGCGATCGCCCGCCGCACCAGCCGGGCGCCGTCCGCGACCACCGCGTCTGCCAGCGGGTCGCCGCGCCACATGCCGTCGAGCCACCGCTGACCGAAGTCGCCGTGGCGCTCCACGGCGAGCCCCGCGTTGGGAAGTGCGCTGGGAACGGGCCCAACGGCCTGGACCGCCATCAGTCATATGAGGATGTCAGGGCCGGATCGGCGCCGCGTCCTGAATCTTCAACGGGGCGACCGGCACGCCGTCGCTCCACCTGCCGTTGGAGCGGTGCGCGCGCGTGTTGCCGAGGGCGTACCTGCAGTCGGTTCCGCGGTAGGCGCAGCTCCGCAGCCCGTCCCACACCTTCCAGCAGAAGTTCCAGTCGTAGGCGTTGGGCTCGCCGAGACCCGGCGTGCCCGCGGCGCACACGCCGTGAATGGCGCGAAGCTGCGGGGTGCCGTGCGTGTCGGTGTGCGTGAGCACGAGGTCCTTGTTCCTCTTGGGGATCTGTCGCAACATCGGGAAGACCGCGTTGCAGCTTCCATCGAGGCCGCCCTGGGTCGGGTCGGAGATGACCCCCTCGGCGGGGGCGTGGCACTCGAGCTTCACCGTCGACGGGATGCCCGCCAGCGAGTCGTCGAGCGCCGGCTCGCCGGGCCCGGTGATCGCGCCGTCATGGGGGTCGTCGAGGAAGATCGCCCTCGGCTTGGGCAGGTGCAGCGACCTGAACCTGTTCGCCAGGTTGGCCGTGATGATCCCGCCGAAGGAGAAGCCGAAGTAGCTCGTCCGCCCGAGGTCCGGCTGCACCCGCCCCTTCGGCTGCGCCCGCAGGTACGACAGGGCTCCACGGATGCCCCTGACGGCCGAGGTCATGCAGGGCACGATGTTCACCGGTCCGGCACAGGGGGTCGCGATGGCCGTCTGCCAACGCGGGTAGATCGCGATGCTCCCCTTGCGCACCGTGTGCCGGATGAGCGCGGACATCGACTCGTAGCCGGAGAACTCGTAGTAGCCGTGCATGACGATCGCGACCGGCGCCCTCTTCGGCCGCGGCCGCGTCGGCTCGAACACGTACCAGGCGTCGCTGCCGCCACCGCCCGAATGGACGCGGACCCCGTGCGTGTAGTCGCTCCCGCCCGGGCCTGACCTGGGCTGGGGCGGCTGGGTGACCGCTCCCTCGGCGCCGACCGGTACCGAGAGCAGGCCGATCACCAGGAGGGCCGCGACCGTGAGCCGGCCCGCGTTCACTGACCGGGACCGGGCGCGTGCAGCGGCAGTGGGGGATTGGGACAGGCGGTCTTCGTCCCCTGGTCCAGCTGCTGTTGCAGTGCGGGGTAGTCGCCGGCGATCTGTGCACGTGGGAGGCCGTCGAGGGCGAGGACGGCATCGCCGGCGGCGAGCACCTGCGACCGCATCTGGCCGAAATCGAGCGCCCTTCGCCCGTATGCCGGGTCATAGAGAGTCCACGGCCCCGAGATCATGGCCAGCGTCGGAACCAGACGCGGGTGGAAGGCGTTGCCGAGGCCGCCCATCGAGCAGATCGAGGGGGCGTGGCTCTCATCCGGAACCGCGAGTCCCTTGAGGACCGCGGTGCGCGGGAGGTTCCGGCGCTTGGTGGCCGCGACAGCCGTCCGGCGCAGGACATCGCTGTCGCCCGCGGCAAACAGAGCCGGGTCCGCCCGGCCGGTGAACCTCAGGTGCCTGGCGGCCCCCTCGCCCGTCGGCACGATCTCGCGCGTACCGAGGTGCTCGATGGCGAACGCGAACGCGGTCCGCTTCTTGTCCAGGGGGTAGTGGTCCGGGTTCAGGCCGTCGTCGCGGTACCCGTCGTGAGCGCTCGAGAACACAAGCTCCAGCGTGCGGGGGTGGCAGCGCTTCGGCAGCTTGGCGTAGTAGCGAGCGAAGGCGAGCATGCCGATGACGCCGTCTTCCTGGACCCACGAGTTGCCGTCGGTGTTGGCCGCGAGCACGATCTTCTCCGAGCTCTTCCCGGAAAGCCGGGCGATCAGGTTCCGGGTCCTCGTCCGGGCGATCCTGGCTCGGACCGTCACGCGGGCGGAGCTGCCCTGCGCCGCGAGAGCCCTGAGCCGCGTGGCCTCGGCGCTGCCGACGAAGACAGCCGGGACCCTGTAGAGCGTCCCTACGTGCGGGTCGTAGTAGCCACGAACCTGCTTGCCCGGCACGTCGAAGGCAAAGACGACTCCCGTGGCCCCGGCCTGGCCCGCCGCGATCAGCTCCTCATGAAGCGTGGCGAGGTACGGCCGGGTGTACTCCGTGTAGCCCTCGAGGTCGGGCGTCAGGTAGAGACCCAGCAGCGGACCCACGGCGCCGAAGGGGAGCGACCCGATCGGGAAGTCGCGAACGACCACCCTGCCCGCGGCATTCGCGGCGGTGATCTGCTGATCGGGCGCGAGATAGACGAGCGGGCCTCCCTCGCCGCGCTCTGAGGTCGGCTTGGACCAATGAACCGCGCCGGCGTCGGGGATGCTCGCGCTCGACCCACCGGGCCGGGTCACGCTGAGCCCGCCCGCCGCGCCGATGTCGAGACCGGGTCCGTGCTTGAAATGAGTGCGCGGGAACCAGCCGTAGGGCTTGAAGGGTTGGGAGCGGATGCTGAGCCCGATCCCGCGGGCCCTCTTCTGCAACCAGGCGATCGCCTTGTTGTGGGCCGAGCTACCCAGGACGCGCGGACCAAAGCTGTTGAACTTCGCGGTCATCCTTCGCAGCTCGTTCGCACTGGTGAAGCCGGCGGCCTTGACGGCGGTCGGGCACGACGCACCGGCCACGGCCGGGGGGCCGGACGAGCTCGGACCCGCGCTCCCCGCGGCCGACGCGCCCACCACAGGCACTGCGAGGAATACCGCCAGGCAGGCAACCAGACCTGCGGCTCTCCACCCTGTGAACCTCGTGCTCATAATGCGGATCGTACGGCGGCGGGCTGCAGGTGCACAACCATCGAGAAAGCGACGACGACAATGGCGAATAACTCTCCCTCCCAGCTCATCGACGGAAGAATTCACGAGCTGGGGGATTGGCGGGGCGAGACGCTCGCCCGGGTCCGGGCCCTCATCAAGGAGGCCGACCCCGAGGTGGTCGAGGAGTGGAAGTGGCGAGGGGTCCCGGTGTGGGAGCACGCCGGAATCATCTGCACCGGTGAGACCTACAAGAAGGTGGTGAAGCTGACCTTCGCCAAGGGCGCCTCGCTGGAGGACCCGTCCGGCCTCTTCAACTCCAGCCTCGAGGGCAACACCAGGCGTGCCATCGATATCCAGGAGGGCGAGGAGATCGACGAGAAGGCGTTGAAGGCCCTTGTTCGCGCCGCCGTGGACCTGAACACGTCCTGAGCGCTACCGAGAGCTAGTTCACCGCCTCGTCGATGGTCGGTCCGGCCCAGCCGCCGTGGGTGAAGCCCCCACGCGTGTCCTCCTCGCCGCGTCCGGGGCCCTGCATCACCCCGTCGAGTGTCACGTGATTGATAACGACGACTCTGCTCATAAGCCCTATCCAAGCAACTGATCGACCGCGAGCTGGAGCACCTCGGCCCGGCTCCTCTCACCGTGCCCGCCGGCAACGAAGTAGCTGCCGATCAGCAGCGAGTAGGCCAGCATGCTGCGGGCCTCGACGTCGTCGTCGTCCGCGCAGAACTGCGCGAACAGCGAGCGCAGATAGTCCATACGCCGGTTGTCGACCCGGCGCAACCGGGCGGCCACGCCGCGGTCGCGGCGCGACCAGTCTCGAAGTGCCAGCTCGACCTCGAAATCGGCCGTCGGGCTCAGGTCGAAGAGCTGCTGCACCTTGGCTCGCGGGTCGCCCGCGCGGCCGTCCACCCGCGCGATCACGTCCTCGGTCCCGGCCTTCTCCCAGGTGTCGAGCATCTCGTCGAGCAGCGCCCGGCGATCGGTGAAGTGCCAGTAGAAGCCGCCCTTCGACACCCCCAGACGCACCGCCAGCGCCTCGACCCGCACGGCATCGGGACCCCCCGCTGCCAGGGCCTTCAGCGCCGCATCGACCCATGCGCCGCGTGGAGTCCGGACGTTGGCCACGCACACATCTATACGGCACCGTATTGACAGACGCAAGCCGGAGTCCTAGCATTGGTCCATACGACACCGTATGGATCGAGGACAGGCATGAGACTCCCGAATTCAGCCCACGAATCCCGTTCCTGGCGCATCCGCGAGATCGCCCCCGACTTCATCCTCGAGGATGTCTGGGCCCTGCCCGCGCGCGGCGGCGCGGAGGACTTCCAGGTCCTGCTCGACCGAACCGTTTCCTCCGATCCCTCCCAGTCGAAGTCCCTCCCCACTCGCGCGCTTTGGCGTCTTCGCGACCGCCTCGGGAGCCTGTTCGGCCTGGGCACGGTCTCCGCTCCGGCCGCCGGCGACGATGAGGGCGCGGGCGGGCTGCCGATTCCGGGCACGAGCGAGACCTCATTGACCTCCCGCCTGCCGGAGGAGCTGCGTGGAACCGCCGCTGATCTTCGGTTCGACTCCCTGCCCTTCGTGCCGCTCTATCGCACCGACGACGAATTCGCCGCTGAGGTGTCCAACCAGACCGTGCACGGCGTGATGCACCTCGCCTGGGTCGAACAGGGCGAGGGCCGCTACCAGGGACAGATGGCCGTGTACGTCAAGCCGCGCGGCCAGCTGGGGAAGGCTTACATGGCGCTCATCAAGCCGTTCCGGCATTGGGTGGTGTACCCCGCGCTCATGCGCCAGATGGACCGCGAGTGGAACGCCCTCGTTACCCGGTAGGGTCGGCTTCGGCTGGGCTCAATCGACGAGGGAGGCTGCAATGCCGACGCTGATCGCATATCACGAGATCGATGACAAGGACACGTGGCTCTCCTCGCCCAAGCGCGAGGAGTTCTTCGGGCCGCTCGGCATCACCGTCCGGACCTTCCTCGACCCGCAGAACCCGAACCGGGCCGCCCTGCTCGCCGACGTTCCCGACATGGACGCGTTCCAGGAGGCGATGCAGTCTCAGGAGGCCGCCGACGCCATGGCGAACGACGGCGTCAGAGCCGACACGCTGGTCGTGCTCATCGAGACCTAGACCCCTCCTCCCTCTGGCGGCCGAGGATGCCGTGCACCGCGGCGTCCACCGAGTGGTGCACGTCGGCGACCGACGCCATGTTCACCACCTCGAAGATGCGCTCGACGAAGCCGCGCTCGGGGCACACCACCGCGGTGGCGAGCTGGCGCACGCTCAGCCGCTCGGCCACCTCGAACAGGAGGTTCACCCCCGCGCTGTCGATGTAGCTCGCGTCGCTCAGGTCGATGACCAGCCCCACGTCCTGGTTCTCCACGGCGGTGAGCACCTGCTCCCTCACCAGCCCTGTGGAGCTCACGTCCAGCTCGCCGCTGAACTGGGCCACGGGAATCGAGCCGCGGGTCGTGATCCGGAGCTCCGGGTACGCGCTCATACCCGAGCCTCAATCCGCCGTGACAGACGCACTCTGGTGCCCGAGTCCCCGGTTTCCACGTCAACGGACTCCATCAGACCCTGCATGAGAGCCGTTCCCCGCCCACGGTGGGAGCCGCGCGCGGGTCGCCAGCTTCCGAAGTCTCGAACGGTGATCACGATCTCGCCCTCCTTCGACGCCGAGGCGGTCACCTCGAGCGCCGCCGGTCCCGGCGAATAGGCGTGCTCGATCGCGTTGGCGCATGCCTCCGAGCAGGCGAGCGTGATCTCCTCGATCTCTCGGCTCGAGGCCTCCGCCTCGCGGAGCCAGCGGCCGAGCACACGCCGGAGCGACGGGATCGTGTCCACGTCGGCGGGCAGCCTCAGCTCCAGCGGGTTGGAGAGCGGTAGAGCTCTCGCCACGAGCACGGCGGCGTCGTCGTGCGTCGCGCCGCCGGGAAGCATCGCCTCGATCACCGCGTCGCACATGGCCCGTGGCTCGCGATCGCTCCCGCACACCACCTCGCGCAGGGCCTCGAGGCCCTCGTCCAGCGATTGTCCGCGACGCTCCACCACACCATCGGTGTAGAGCACGAGCGAGGCGCCGGGCTCGAGCCTCGCCTCCACGTCCTCGTAGCGGGGGTAGCGCACGGCGCCCAGCGGCACCGACCCCGGCAGCTCCGTGAAGGCGCAGCGGCCATCGCCGTTCAGCATCAGCGGCGGCGGATGGCCGGCGCCGGAGACGAGGAGGCTTCCCTCCTGCGGGTCGAGGAGCAGGTACAGGAGCGTGGCGTTGCGGCCCGGGTCGAGCTGGCGGAGCAGCTGGCTGAGGCGCCCCACCACCTCGGACGGCAGGGAACGGTCCATCGCGTACGCCCGCAGGCCGCTCTTGAGCTGACCCATCAGCGCGGCGGCATGGAAGCCCCGGCCGGACACGTCCCCGATCGCGATGCCGAGCCGCCCGCCGGGCAGCGGGAAGGCGTCGTACCAGTCACCTCCGAGCCTGGCCTCGGCGGCGGGCAGGTAGCGGCCCTCCAGTCCAACCCCGAGCACGTCCGGGAGCGTCGGGATGAGACTGCGCTGAAGCGCGTCGGCGAGGGCGCGCTCACGCTCGGCGAGCCGCCCGTGGATGGCCAACGCCGCTCTGTCGGCCACGCTCGAGAGCAGGTCCACGTCGTCGTCCGTGAAGGTGCGGTCCTGGAGCGAGCCCACGTGGAGCACGCCGATCACGACGCCCTCCACCAGGAGGGGCACGCCGAGCAGGGACTTCAGCCCCTTCTCCCGCAGCAGCGGGTTCACGATCTCGGCGTGCTCGAGGTCCGAGATGCGGACGGCCTCGCGGGTACCGGCCACCCGCCCGGCGAAGCCCTTCCCCACCCTGATGCGCACGCGGCGCTCGACCTCCTCCTCGAGGCCCTTGGCCGCGCGCGGGATGAGCGTGCGCCCGTCGTCCTCGAGCAGCAGGATCGCCGCGGTGTTCACGTCGAGGATCTCCACCACACGCGCAAGCAGCTCATGGAGAAGGGCCTCGAGAGGCAGGTACGAGAGCGAGGAATCCGTGACGCTCTTCAGGTCCCGGAGCCTGTCCTCCGCGCCGCCAGTCGCCATGGGCGCCATTCTGCCGCGCCTAGACCACGGACACCCGCGCGATGGTGGTGAGCGACTGGTAGTACACGTCGCGCGCGAAGCCGGGAGCCGGGAACAGAAAGCCCTGGCTCGGGGAGGGCACGTCGACGCGGGCCCTGTCCTCTCCCGTGTCGAGATCGAGCACCACGAGCTGGTCGCAACCGGTGCGAAGCGAGGCGCGGCGAGCGGCCGCGGACTGTGCCAGCATCTGGAGCGGCGGCCGCAGGGTGCGCCGCACGAGCGGCCGGCGCAGGACCGGATTGTCCCTCCAGTCCTGGACCACCAGCTCGCGCGTGTCCGGGTAGAGGATGAGGTGGCCGGCGTGAGCGAAGCCGTCCCGACGCCAGAGCGGCTCCATTTCATCGCCCACCAGCCGCCAGGCCCGCAGCACGGCGTTGCCTGCGTCATAGGCGATCACGACCCCGCTGGCGGGATCCCAGGCGGGCGGATTCGACTCGGTGCCGAACGGCAGTCCGCTGATCTCCACCGATCGCACCGCCTGGTCGTCGTCGCGGCGCGCCCACCAGAGCCGCACCGGGTCGGGCGCGTCGCCCGTGCCGAGCATCGTGCGGTCCACGCTGTTTCTCCCGTTGTCCATCCAGAGCACGTGGTGGTCGGTGATCACCGGATCCCAGCCGTAGCTGCGCCCCGGTGCCGGTCCGTAGGACGGCTGCCACTGATCGTCGATCGTGAAGCGGCCGGTGGCGCGGTCGAGCCGCAGCCGGTAGACGACGGTGGTGCCGACGGCGATCACGCTCTCGCCGTCGCTGGCCAGGCGCGCGATGGAAGGCTCGGGAAGCCGCAGCGGCGGGGCCACCGGCAGCAGCGTCACGGGGTCGAGCACCGAGAACGTGGAGGGCTCGAGGCCCGCCGGCGCGTCGCAGTCCTTTGTCACGAGCTCGCCCCCGTCGAGCACCACGAAGGAGTTGTGCGGCCGCCGGACGGGCAGCCGGTGCGAGGCCAGGACCTCGAGGTCCGGGGTGAGGCGGTGGATCCAGCGGCCGAAGACCATGTGCAGGTCACCGTTCGCGTGTGCCGCCATTCCGCCGGGCCAGTACGTGCCTCCCGGCAGCCGCGGGGTGGACGCGGTGACCTCGAGCGTCTCCGGGTCGAGCCGCTCGGCCCAGGCCTCGACGGGCGTGTCGAGCGGCCGGCGGAAGGCCATGTCGTGGCGCAGCGCGTACAGCTCGCCGGGCTCGCGCCGAAGGAGCACGTCGGTTCCGAAGGCGTCGGCGGCGGCCGTGACCTCGAGGCGCTCGCCGGGGCGAATCCCGAGCCCGGGCACGCCGTCGGCGCAGCACCGCCGAAGCGGCCCGCCATCTTCGCCGGTCCACGGCCGTGGCCAGTAGGCGCCCGCCATTAGAGCGATGATACACCGGAGCGGACACGGTGTGACACGCGGTGTTACCA
>CAWFUR010000002.1:0-12919 GCA_963819115.1 uncultured Thermoleophilaceae bacterium
CCGTCTCGCGCTACCGGGGACCGTCCGCGGTCGGCGACGACCTCCGCCGCTTCGCCGCCCTGACCTGGATGCTGGCCGTCACCGACTTCAAGCTGCGGTTCTTCGGCTCGGCGCTCGGCTACATGTGGACCTCGATGCGGCCGCTGCTCCTGTTCGGGGTGCTCTACTTCGTGTTCACCGAGGTGGTGCGCATCGGCGGCGACATCCAGCACTACCCGGTGGTTCTGCTGAGCGCGATCGTGCTGTTCACGTTCTTCTCGGAGACCACGAGCCGCGGAGTCACATCGCTCATCGAGCGCGAGAACCTGCTGCGAAAGGTCCGCTTCCCGCGCCTGGTGATTCCGCTCTCGGTGTCGCTCCACGCGCTCTTCAACCTAGGGCTGAACCTGATCGTGGTGTTCGCGTTCGTCCTCGCCACGGGCGTGGAACCGCGGGCGAGCTGGCTCGAGGTGGTGCCGCTGCTCCTGCTGATGGTGCTGTTCGCCACCAGCGTCGCAATGCTGCTGTCCGCCCTGTACGTGCGCTACCGGGACATGCAGCCGATCTGGGAGGTGGCGCTGCAGATCCTCTTCTACGCGTCGCCGATCATCTACGTGGCGTCCTTCCTGCCGGACAGCATCGAGCGGCGGCGATGACCAACCCGATCGCCAGCATCGTGACCCAGTGGCGCTACGCCGTGGTCGATTCTTCCGCCCCGACCGCCGCCCAGGCCATCGGGGGAGGGGCGCGCCTGCTGATCCCATTCGCGGTCGTGTTGGCCACCTTCGCGCTGGGCCTCTGGGTCTTCACCCGCGAGGCCCCGCGGATAGCGGAGGACCTGTGACGCCGGAAGACGCCGAGGCCCTGCGCGCGCGCCTGGAGGAGCTCGAGCGCGAGCGCCACAACCAGACCGCCGGGCCAACGCCGCGCTGGCGGCCGCGCAGGATCGCAACTACTGGCTCGACCGCTGGAACGTGGACCTGAACGCGCTGATGCGCCGGCGCGGGGCGCGCCAGGCCCGTGCCGTGCTCGGTGGCACCAGGCAGCTGGTCCGGGCGGCGAGAGCCTCCCGCGCCCGCGCCCGCGCCATCCCCATGCTCGCCACCGAGACGGCGGCGCCGCCCGCGCCGTGCACCGTCGCGCCGGCCGGCCCGCTCGTGCGAACCATCTCCCCCGACCCGCTGGTCGCCGCGCCCGTCACCGAGCTGCTCCACGGGCGGCTCGAGCCGGCGGAGATCACGGCCATCGAGTCGCGCCTGGACCCCGGGCAGTCTGCGGAGCTCGCGGCCGCGGATCCCACCGAGCGGCGCCGCCTGCTGCTCGCCTTCGCCGCGCATCACAACGTGGAGTCGGCCCTTGAGCGCACCGGCCTCAGCGCGGCCATGCCCGGGGCGGGCGTGCACCCCATGGCCGAGGACCCACGGGCGGCAGGCGGCTCCTACTACTACGCCGACCTCGTGGTGGATGCCCTGCGCCAGAGCGGGTACGACTTCGCCCCGGGCCACTCAGGCCTCGACTTCGGATGCTCCTCGGGCCGCGTGGTCCGGGTCCTGGCCGCGGCCGGGCCGGAGATCGCCTGGTACGGGTGCGACCCGATCCCCGGCGCGATCGAGTGGGCGCAGGCCAACCTGCCGAACGTCTCCTTCGCGGTCAGTCCCGAGCACGCGCCGCTGCCCTACCCCGACCACCACTTCGAGTTCGTGTTCGCGATCTCCATCTGGAGCCACTTCGCCGAGGACGCGGCGCTGGACTGGCTGGCCGAGATGAGGCGGATCATCAAGCCCGCCGGCCGGCTCCTCATCACCACCCGCGGCGAGCAGGCGATCACCCACATCCGCGCCGAGGGCCGGCGCTCCGCCGGCCAGCTGGCCGAGGTTCGCGACTCCCTTGTGGCCAATGGCTACTGGTACGCAGCCGAGTTCCGCGAGGGGGGCGACCACGGCGTGGCGAACCGCGACTGGGGCACGTCCTTCCTGAGCGCCGAATGGCTGCTGGCAAGGGCCACGCCGAGATGGCACGTGGCCTTCTTCCGGCCCGGCCGCGTGGAGGGGAACCAGGACCTCTACGTGCTCGAGCCGAGGTAGCCGGATGCGCTCGGCCTCCGTCGTCATCCCGGTGCGGGACGGGGGACCGCTGCTCCGGCGGGTGCTGGACGCGGTGCGGGATCAGGGCGAGCTGGAGCTCGTGGTGGTGGACTCGGGATCCACCGACGGCTCGCTGGAGCTGGCCCGCTCGTTGGCCGACGTGATGGTGGAGATCCCGCCGGCGGAGTTCGGGCACGGCCGCACGCGCAACCTGGCCGCCGAGCGCAGCTCGGGGGAGCTGATCTGCTTCCTCACGCAGGACGCGGTGCCCCAGCCCGGCTGGCTCGCCGCCCACCGGGAGGCCTTCGAGCTCGATCCGCGGGTGGGAGCGTCATTCGGCCCCCACCTGCCGAACCCGGAGACCACGCCGATGATCGCCCGCGAGCTGCTGGAGTTCTTCGCCGGGTTCTCTCCCGACGGCGGGCCCACGCTGCAGCGATCGGGCGGGCTCACCTTCCTCTCGAACGTGAACGCCTGCTACTCACGGGTGTGCTGGGAGGAGATCCGCTTCGAGGATCTCCCCTACAGCGAGGACCAGGCGTTCGGAGTCGCCATGTTGGAGGCGGGCTGGGTGAAGGTCTTCCACCCCGACGCCGCCGTGCGCCACGCCCACGAGTACGGCCCGCTCGACTTCGTGAAGCGCTACTTCGACGAGTACCGCGGGCTGAACGAGACCAGCGGGCACGTGGAGCCCCTGCGCCCGAGCGCCGCGCTCCGGGGGGTGACGGGCGACGCGCGCTGGATGCGCGACCGGGGCGTGCCGGCTCGCGAGATCGTGCGCTGGCTCGGGCGCTCGGCGGTGCATCACGGCGGACGCCGTGTGGGCTCCGCCCTCGGCTCTCGCGCGGATCGCCTGCCCTCCCGGGCGCAGCGCGCGCTCTCGCTGGAGCGCCGTGGAGCCGCCGCCCCCGCGCCGCCTTCCGAGGAGGTGCCCCGGGGGACCATGGTCGAGGGGGGACGGAACCCCTACGAGGCCCTCCTTCGACTCGGCCGCGACGGGGTCGCTCCCCTGGACGACCCGGTGCCCGGGATGGCCGACCGGCCGCTCCACGTGGCCACGGTGATCCCGCCCTTCGGGCCCGGCAGCGGCGGGCACGGCACGATCTTCAAGCTGCTCGCCCAGCTCGAGCGCATGGGCCACACCTGCTCCACGTGGGTGCACGACCCGCGCGGTCTCCAGAGCGGCGGAGCTCCGAGCGTGCGCCGCGACATCGTGGACGGATTCGTGCCCCTCGCCGCGCCGGTGCACCTGGGCTTCGACGACTGGCACGGCGCCGACGTGGTGCTGGCCACGTCCTGGGACACCGTGTACCCGACGGTCCTACTGCCGGGCTGCCGGGCGCGTGCCTACCTGATCCAGGACCACGAACCCGACTTCCTCCCGACCTCCGTCGAATCCAGCTGGTGCGCCGGCACGTACGGGCTGGGCCTCTACGGGATCTCCGCAGGGCGCTGGCTGCACGACCTGGTGGAGAGCCGCTACGGCCAGCGGGGCACCTGGTTCCACCTCGGCGTGGACCACTCCACCTACCACCCCCGCGCCGTGGAGCGCCGCCGTGACACCGTCGTGTTCTACGCACGGGAGGTCACCGCCCGGCGGGCGGTGCCGCTGGGCGCCCTCGCGCTGGAGGAACTGAATCGCCGCCGGCCCGATGTGCGCGTCGCGCTCTTCGGCGAGACGCACCCATACCCGCTCTCCTTCGAGCACGAGCACCTCGGCGTGGTCGGCCCGGAGATACTCGCGCGCCACTACTCGGCGGCCACGGCCGGGCTCTGCCTGTCCCTCACCAACTGGTCCCTGGTCCCGCAGGAGATGCTGGCCTGCGGGCTGCCCTGCGTGGACCTGGCCGGCGGATCCACCGAAGTCGAGGCGGGAGCCTCGGGCGCGATGTCCTTCGCCGAGCCCGACCCCGCGGCGCTGGCCGGCGCCCTCGAGGCGCTGCTGGACGACGAGGGGCTGTGGGCGAGGCGCTCGCGGGCGGGGATCGAGTTCGCTCGGGCGGCCTCCTGGGAGCTTGCCGCGTCCCAGGTGGAGCATGGGCTCCGCGAGGCCTTGCGCGAGCGGGAGCGTGGACTAGCCGAGCGGTTCCGGCCGGTCTAGCCGTAGAACCGCGAGATCACCAGCAACTGCGCGAACAGCCCGTGCGCGGCCGCCAACGCCACCAGCACGGCTCCAACCGGGCGAGACAGGCGCCGACCCGCCCCGAGGGCCGCGGCTGCCACGACGGCGCCATAGAGGGGCAGGAACGGGAGTAGGTAGCGCGCCTGCTCGAAGGCAAAGCCGGTGTTGCGCCGGTAGCGGAGCCCCAGGAACCCAATCGACGCGAGAAGTCCTCCCACGAGCACCGCGTAGACCAGGAGCTCGGGTAGCCGGCGTCGCAGGGTCCCGCGATCGCGCCATGCCGCGAGCCCGGCGAGCAGGAGGACCGGGACCGCGACGGCCAGAGCCACGCGGTACACCCAGAGGTCGAACGCGGTGTCGAGCCAGCCGAAGCGGCCGATCAGGCCCTGGAACCAGGTTTGCCAGGGCGGGAAGTAGCTGAACTGGTCGTTCATGAACGGAAGCCTCGGCATGTACAGCTGCCAGGTGTACCCAAGTTGCTCGGTGAGCGTGATCGGGGCGCCCGAGACCGCGTCCGCGCCCGCGGCTGTACGCGCGGCCACCTCCACCCCGCCTCCGAACGCGCTTCGGTCCCAGACCCAGAGGTTGAGCGCCACGTACCCGGACACGGCCGCCCCCGGAATCGCCAGGGCAGCGCCGGTGGCCAGCGCGACACTTCGGCGCTCGCCTCGTCGCAGCTCGCGGCCCGCAAGGATCGCGATGGCCAGGACCGCGCCCGGCAGGAGGGCCACGAAGTTCAGCTTGCCCAGGCAACCCACGGCCAGAATCAGCCCGAAGCCGACGCCCAGCGCGGGCGTAAGACCGCGGCGGAAGGCCCGGGCGATCGCGAAGAAGAGAGCGGCCGAGGCGGTGAACAGAAGCACGTCCGGGGTGACCCCGCTCCCGATGAATCCGAACACGGGCTGGAAGGCAACCGCGAGCGCCCCGACCGTCCAGGTCCAGGGCTGGGAGAAGAGCTCTCGTAGGAAGAGGTAGACGAAGACCACCGTGAGGGCGGAGAGCAGGGCGGACATGATGCGCATCAGCCAGAGCCGGTCGAGGAGACTCTTCCAGGGCGAGGCGAGGTAGCCGAGGCTCTCGAACGCGTAGAAGAGCGGAGGCTGATTTGAGCTCTCTACGATCCCGCCGCCGCCCACACGGCCCGACTCGGTGTCAGCCGCCCGGTGCGCACCCCGGTTCTGGAGCTCGGTGAGCGCCACGCGGTCGCGCGGGCGTCCCACCACTGAGCTGAATGCGAGCCCGTTCAGCACATGCACTTCGTCGGGGGAGAACACGGGGGCCCCGGGCTTGTTGAGGATCCGCCCCGTCTCCGCGAAGTACTGGAGGTACGCCACGTGGCCCGTCTCGTCGGGCACGTGGAAGGGGGGCGTGACCACCGACCACACCAATGCATTGGCGAAGGCGATCACCGCGCACCAACGAGCCGCGACCGGAAGGCGCCTCACTGTCTGACCTCCCTGAGCACGAGCCTTCCCGCCAGGCCCCAGGCGCCGAGCAGGACCAGCCCCGCGACCCACAAGAGCGCGGAGCCGACCGGGTTGGCCTTGGCGAAACCGAAGCGATGGGCCACGGTCGGGGCCAGCGCGAACCAGCTCTCATCTCCCGGTCGCACCCATTCGAGTCGCACGACCCCGCTCGAGCCGTACAGCACCGTGCGGGCCCCCCCGCGGTCCTTCACGCTCACGCAGACGCGCGTGCCCGGCACGGTCCTGTCCACGCGCTGGAGCGGCACCTCCACGTGACCCTGGGGGCCGCCCTGGGGAATGGTGCCCGACGTGATCCGGTGACCGCCGGAGCTCACCGTGACCCCGAGCTCCGGAGCCGGGCGACCATAGGTGCCGATCAGGATCCGCACCCGGTCGGTGTCGGCCGGGATCAGAACTCCCATCTGGCAGCGATGCCCGTTCCCGCGAACATGTGCCACCTCCTCGAGCTCGGGCACGTAGTTGCTGCCCGACTGCCGCGGCTTGGATTGCATCAGCACGAGCACCAGGGCAACCACGAACACCGCGCCCGCGGCGAGCAACGCGCCCCGGACGAGCCGCATCTAGTTGTGGCGGCGTAGACCGAGGATGGAGATCAGGAACGAGGAGAAGAAGATCTGGAGGCCCACGATGAGCAGCGTGGCCGCCGCGAGGGCCAGGCGTTCCTCGGACAGGGCGCCAAAGCCGCGGTTGATCCAGGTGCCGACGATGATCGCGCAGAGCACGACGCCGCCCAGAATGAGCACGCCGCCGAGAGCCAGTCCGTGCTCGAGCCGGTAGCGCGCCCGCATGCGGTCGAACCACGGGTCCTGCTCCCCCATGAAGTACGTGCCGTAGGCGTGGGCGCACAGGCCGAGCGCCGCCACCTGGGTGCCGATGATCATGAGCAGCGCGCCCGCCACCATCGAGTGCAGGTCCCACTCGCGGCCGAGCACGTTCAGCTGGAGCAGCACGGTGGCCGAGATCAGCGTGCCCAGGATGGCCATGATCAGGCCGGGGATCACGAACAGGTGGGTGGGGCTGTGCACGAGCAGGTAGCGCAGGTGGCGCCAGCCGTCGCGGAAGCTGTCCAGCTTGGAGTCCCCGCCGCGCGGGTGGTACTCGATCGGGAACTGGCGGATCTCGAGCTTCTCCTTGGCCGCGCGGATCACCATCTCGGAGGCGAACTCCATCCCGGTGGTGCGCAGGTCGAGGCGCGGCAGCACGTCCCGGCGCACCGCCCGCATGCCGCAGTGGGCGTCGTTCACGCCGGTGCGGTAGAAGAGGTTGAGCACCCCGCTGAGCACCGGGTTGCCCACGTAGCGGTGCAGCCAGGGCATCGCGCCGGGCTGGATGTTGTCCATGCGGTCGCCGACCACGAAGTCGGCTCCCTCCTCCAGCTCGCGGACGAACTTGGGGATGTCGTTGAAGTCGTACGTGAGGTCGGCGTCGGCCATCACGATGTAGCGGCCGCGGGCCATGGCGAACCCGGCGAGGTAGGCGCTGCCGTACCCGCGGCGGCGCTCGGTGACCACCGTGGCGCCGGCCGCGCGGGCCAGCTCGGCGCTCTCGTCCTCGGATCCGTTGTCGGCCACGATCACCTCACCGCGGAGGCCCGCCCCCTCGAGGGCCGCGAGCGCGATGCCCACGCACTTCTCGATGTTGGCCGCCTCGTTGAGGCAGGGGATCACGACCGAAACGAGCGGCTCTTGCTCGACGTCACGGCGAGAGGTCGTGGGCTGCTGGGTCGCCTGAGTGGAACTCATGCTGGGCATGCGGCCTTCCGGTAGGGGCGGCCGCGCCAGTTACAACACCCGCACCAGCCGGAAAGCGCGCTCGGCCGGTGATCGTAGCGGACGGTCAGGCGGCTTCATGGCCGCGGAGAGCCTCTAGGCGTGCCGGTTGCGGAGCACCAGCGTGTCGTTGCGGAAGCCGGCGTCGAAGGCTTCCGGGACCGCCGGAGAGCGGCTCTCGGTCTCCAGGTACACGGTCCGCACGCGGGCCAGGAGGTCCGGTCGAACACCACCCAGGATCTCCAGCTCGGTGCCCTCGGTGTCGATCTTCAGCACGTCGATCCGGGGAGCGGCCTCGAGTGCCCGCTGGAGCACGTCGTTGATGCCCAGGCAGGTGACCTCGATCGTCTGTCCGGTCACCACCCCGATCCCGCCGTAGCGCCCGCTGTCCTCAACGCCGAACCCGGCCGTGCCGGCGGTCACGGCCACCGCCGACTCGGTGAGCTCGAAGCGCTCCTCGAGGCCGGCGAGGTTCTCCCTCAGCCGCTGCACATTCCGCGGGACGGGCTCGTAGAGGAAGCAGTGGGAGTCCGGGTTGCGGGTGAGGAAGTAGAGCGCGCTGATCCCGATGTTGGAGCCGACGTCCACCACCGTTCGCAGGTCGGGCCCGGCGGCGTAGTCCTCGCGGCAGAAGACCTCGTTCACGGTGAACATGTCGTGGCTGCTGTGGAGCGTCGGCGCCACGGTGCCCGCGGGCGTGCGCACGGGGCAGCGGTAGGGATAGTCACCCCGCCCGGCGAAGTAGCGCCGGAACGCCTGCCCGGGCTCTCCGTACACGCGGGCCATGCGTGCGAGCGCCCGGTAGTTGCGGCCCCGAAGGACCTCCCGCGCGACCATGGAAGGGCTCCGGCCTCCGAGCATCGAACGGTCAGGCTAACGCGGGCTGGTATCCCTCCCCGTCCGCCATGAGAATCTGCCTCGTCTACGACTGCCTCTTCCCCCACACGATCGGCGGGGCCGAGCGGTGGTACCGCGAGCTGGGCGAGCGCCTGGCCGCGGAGGGGCACGAGGTGACCTATCTGACCCTTCGCCAGTGGGACCGCGGGGAGCGCGTCGAGGTGCCCGGCGTGCGCGTCCTCACGGCGGGCCCGCGGTTCGAGCTCTACACCGGCGGGCGGCGCCGCATCCTGCCGCCGCTCGTGTTCGGCGCCGGGGTTCTGGCCCACCTGCTGCGGCGCGGGCGGGACTACGACGTGGTGCACACCGCCTCGTTTCCCTACTTCTCCCTGCTGGCCGCCGCCGCCCTGCGGCGGCTGCACGGCTACCGGCTCGTCGTGGACTGGCACGAGGTGTGGTCACGCGAGTACTGGCGCGAGTACCTCGGTCCGGCGGGCCTGGCCGGCTGGGCGGTGCAGCTGCTCTGCGCCCGCGTGTCCCAGCGAGCCTTCTGCTTCTCGCGACTTCACGCGGGCCGGCTCAGGGCCGAGGGCCTGCGCGGCGAGCCCACGGTGCTCTCGGGCGAGTACGACGGGCCGCTCGGGCGTCCCGTGCCGGAGCCCGCGGAGCTGCGGGTGGTGTTCGCCGGCCGGCACATCCCGGAGAAGCGCGTGCCCAGCCTGGTGCGGGCCATGGCGGTGGCCCGGCGGCGGATTCCCGGGCTTCGCTGCGACATCTTCGGGGACGGCCCCGACCGGCGGGCGGTGGAGGAGCTGGTGGCGCGCGAGGGCCTGGGCGACTCCGTGGCCGTGCGCGGCTTCGTGAGCGCCGATGAGGTGAGCCGCTCCCTGCGCAGCGCGCTCTGCATGGTGCTCCCCTCCCGGCGCGAGGGCTATGGGCAGATCGTGGTGGAGTCCGCGGCCAACGGCGTGCCCAGCGTGGTGTGCGCGGCCCCCGACAACGCCGCCACCGAGCTGGTGGACGAAGGGGTGAACGGCACCGTGGCCGCCTCGGACGACCCGGAGGTCCTGGCGGAGGCGATCGTGCGCGTTCACGACGCGGGCCCGCCCCTGCGCGAGTCCACGGCAGCGTGGTTCGAGGCCAACGGGCCGCGCCTGTCGCTTCGGTCCTCGCTGGACGTGGTGGCCGGGGTGTACGCCGAGGCCGGCGGCCGGCCGCGGTGAACGCGGCCCCGCGCGTGAGCGTGCTCATCGGGTGCTGGAACAACGCCGGCACGCTGGAGCGCGCCGCCCGCTCGATCCTCGGCCAGACGCTGCGGGAGCTCGAGCTGATCGTGGTGGACGACGGCTCCACCGACGAGACCCCGGACGTGGTGGCCCGCCTGGGCGACGACCGGGTGCGCTACCTCCGCCTCCCTCACCGCGGCATCTCCCCGAGCCTCAACGACGGGCTGAGCGAGGCCCGCGCCCCGGTGGTGGCGATCCAGGACGCGGACGACTGGTCCGAGCCCACGCGGCTGGAGCGGCAGCTCGAGGTGCTCGACGCGCATCCCGGCACCGCCGTGGTGGGGTGCCGCATGCGCGAGGTGGACGAGCGGGAGCGCCCCCTCGCTCCGCGCACCTCGTTCGCCGCGGGGGACGTGCGGCCGGTGCTCATGCGCTTCAACCCGATCCCGAACTCGTGTGCCGCCCTTCGGCGCCAGGCCGCCCTCGACGCCGGCGGCTACGACCCCCGTTACCTCTACGCCATGGAGTGGGACCTCTGGCTGAAGCTGGCGGAGCGGCACGGGATCGTGACCATCGACGCCCCGCTGGCCACGCGCCTGATGTCAGGCGCGAACGTGGCCGCCCGCCGCGAGCGCGCGCAGATCGGGGAGACGCTCCGCCTGCGGATCGCGGCGCTGCGCCGCCGCCGCTCGCCCCGCGGGATGCTCGGGCTGCTGCCCGCCGCGGTGTCATGGGTCACGCCGATTCCGCTCAAGCGGGTGGCGAGGCGGCGCCTCGGCCAGGCGCCCTGACCGGCCCCCCCGCGAGCGCACGATCGAACTCGGCCTGCATCTCGCTGAGCCAGCGCTCGAGAAGGAAACGCTCGCGCACCCGCTCCCGGCCCTCGGCGCCGAGGCGCGAGCGCAGCTCCGGGTCCGCCGCGAGGCGGCCGAACGCCGCGGCCAACGCCGGAGCGTCATCGAGCGGCACCACGATTCCCGCGTCTCCCACCGCCTCCGGGTTGCCGGCGCCGTCGGATACCACCACCGGCAGGCCGCGGCCCATGGCCTCGAGCACGGCCAGCGAGAGGCCCTCGCGCTCCGAGGGCATCACGAAGGCGTCGGCGGCGGCGAGCAGCCGGGGCACGTCGGGGCGGAACCCGAGCACGCGCACGGCGGGGTCCCCGAGGCGTTCGAGAGCCTGACGCTCGGGGCCGTCGCCCGCGGCCAGCAGCACCGCCCCGCCACCGAGTGAGCGCACGGCCTCGGCGGCCACCGCGGGACGCTTGCGCGACTCGAGCTGCCCGGCATAGAGCACCGCGAAGGCGTCCGGGAGAAGTCCGAGCTCCCGCCTGGCCTCCTCTCGCTCCGCGGCGCCGATGGGCTCCGGCATCTCGATCCCGTTCAGAACGAGGCGAAGGCGGGCCACGCCGGCCGGCGAGCACACCTCGCGCAGCTCGCGCATCTCGGGCTCGGACGCGCAGACGGTCGCGGCGGTGCGGGCCACCGCACGGCTCATCGCCCGGCGCACCAGAGCTCCCCGCACCCCCTCCGAGCGGCGCAGCAGGTGCAGCCCCTGGGTCTCCACCACCGACGGGCGGCGAGCCAGCAGGCGCCCGGTGAGCATCGCGGAGGTGTCTCCCATCACGTGCACGAGATCCGCGCCGTCCACGGCACGGGCGAGCTCCCGCCGGCCGCCGGCGATGGCCAGTGCGGCCCGGCCCGGGGTGCGCTCCCGGGTGAGGTGGAGGCGGCGATGCTCGTATCCGCCACCGGCCTGTTCGAGCACGTCGATCAGTGCCTCTCCGCCGCCGCCGGGGTGGGGGAGGATGTGAAGAAGGCGGGGCACGGGCAGCGGGAGGCTACCGGCGCCGGCACTACCCTCCGGGCCTTGCTCGAGGGCCGGACAGACTGCCCCGCGTGCGGAGGCGACCGCCTCGAGCCCGCGGTCATTCACGGCGTGGACCGCCTCCACCGGACCCCCGGCGACTTCTCTGTGGAGCGCTGCGTGCGCTGCGGCACGGGAGTCACGCGCCCCGACGCCGGCCCGGAGGATCTGGCCTCCTTCTACCCGTCCGGCTACGGGCCGTACGAGCTGCCGGCCAATCCCCTGGCTCGCCTGGCCTCACGCCTGATTCGGGGGCTCCAGGCCCGGCTGGCCCTCAGGGGCATGCCTCTCGGGCCGCTCCGGGACCTGCCGCCCTCCCGCGCGATCGACGTGGGCTGCGGCCGCGGCGACCTGGCCGCGGTGCTCGTGGAACGAGGCTGGCGGGTGACCGGAGTGGAGCCCTCGGCGGACGCCTGCGCGGTGGCCGTCTCCCGGGGAGTGGACGCGCGGGAGGGCACGCTGGCCGACGTGGATCTGGAGCCCGGCACGTACGCCGGGGCGGTGTTCCAGCACTCGCTGGAGCACGTGACCGATCCCGTGCACGACCTGCGAGCCGTGAGCCGTGCGCTTCAGCCCGGCGGCCTCGTGTCGGTCACGGTGCCCAACTTCGGCTCATGGCAGGCGCGACGGTTCGGGTCGCGCTGGTTCCACCTCGACCTGCCGCGCCACCGCGTGCACTTCACGCCGCGGGGGCTGCGCGCCGCCCTGGAGACCGCCGGCCTCGAGGTGGTGGACGTCCACACGTCCAGCAGCTCGATGGGCCTGCCCGCCAGCCTCCAGTACGCGCTCACCGGGCGCTGCCTGTTCCCCGACGGCCTGGCGCTTCGCGTGGCTCTCGGGCTCTGCGTGCTGGCCTATCCGCTGGTGCTGGCGGCCGACCGCCTCGGACGGGCGGCGACGTCCTTCAGGCCGTCCGCGCCGACCGCGCTCAGCGATCGCGTGTCCACCTCCCGCTCCACCTGGAGGGCGGAGCTGCATATAGGTACGGCTCGAGCGCGGCTGAGCGCTGCACCGGCTCGAGCCCGACCCGCACCAGGCGCAGGAGAGCCTCGAGGATCCGGCCTGGGTCGTCGGGCGGCAGGTGATGCCCGTGCCCGTGTCGTGGACTATGCGCATGGCCTCTTGCGCTGGCCAGGGCCAGGATGCGGCGGCCCGCGCCCAGGTACTCGAAGAGCTTGCCTGTGGCCTCGCCCCGCGCGGACCGGGCCGCGTGATCAGCAGCAGCGCGTCCGCCTTCCTCTGAGCGGCGAGGGCCGCGTCGCGGGAAAACGTTCCCGTCAGGCGCACGAGGCCGTCGATCCCGGGATGCTAATGTTATCCTGAGCTCGGCGCTCACCCGGCCGACCAGGACGAGCTTCCAGCCGCGCGGCCTCGGGAGGGTGCTCGGCGGACAGCCTCCTCACCACTTCCAGCAACGGCCGCGGATCGCGAGGCCGGCCCCAGAGCTCTCCGAGCGTTCCCGTATGGAGCAGGGTTACCCGATTGGAATCGAGGGACGGAGTGTCAGGCGGGGGGACATCAGGAGCCACGGCGGGGTCCCAGCCATTGG
>CAWFUR010000003.1:0-126877 GCA_963819115.1 uncultured Thermoleophilaceae bacterium
GCCGCGCAGGATCGCAACTACTGGCTCGACCGCTGGAACGTGGATCTGAACGCGCTGATGCGCCGGCGCGGGGCGCGCCAGGCCCGTGCCGTGCTCGGTGGCACCAGGCAGCTGGTCCGGGCGGCGAGAGCCTCCCGCGCCCGCGCCCGCGCCATCCCCATGCTCGCCACCGAGACGGCGGCGCCGCCCGCGCCGTCCACCGTCGCGCCGGCCGGCCCGCTCGTGCGAACCATCTCCCCCGACCCGCTGGTCGCCGCGCCCGTCACCGAGCTGCTCCACGGGCGGCTCGAGCCGGCGGAGATCACGGCCATCGAGTCGCGCCTGGACCCCGGGCAGTCTGCGGAGCTCGCGGCCGCGGATCCCACCGAGCGGCGCCGCCTGCTGCTCGCCTTCGCCGCGCATCACAACGTGGAGTCGGCCCTTGAGCGCACCGGCCTCAGCGCGGCCATGCCCGGGGCGGGCGTGCACCCCATGGCCGAGGACCCACGGGCGGCAGGCGGCTCCCTACTACGCCGACCTCGTGGTGGATGCCCTGCGCCAGAGCGGGTACGACTTCGCCCCGGGCCACTCAGGCCTCGACTTCGGATGCTCCTCGGGCCGCGTGGTCCGGGTCCTGGCCGCGGCCGGGCCGGAGATCGCCTGGTACGGGTGCGACCCGATCCCCGGCGCGATCGAGTGGGCGCAGGCCAACCTGCCGAACGTCTCCTTCGCGGTCAGTCCCGAGCACGCGCCGCTGCCCTACCCCGACCACCACTTCGAGTTCGTGTTCGCGATCTCCATCTGGAGCCACTTCGCCGAGGACGCGGCGCTGGACTGGCTGGCCGAGATGAGGCGGATCATCAAGCCCGCCGGCCGGCTCCTCATCACCACCCGCGGCGAGCAGGCGATCACCCACATCCGCGCCGAGGGCCGGCGCTCCGCCGGCCAGCTGGCCGAGGTTCGCGACTCCCTTGTGGCCAATGGCTACTGGTACGCAGCCGGGTTCCGCGAGGGGGGCGACCACGGCGTGGCGAACCGCGACTGGGGCACGTCCTTCCTGAGCGCCGAATGGCTGCTGGCAAGGGCCACGCCGGATGGCACGTGGCCTTCTTCCGGCCCGGCCGCGTGGAGGGGAACCAGGACCTCTACGTGCTCGAGCCGAGGTAGCCGGATGCGCTCGGCCTCCGTCGTCATCCCGGTGCGGGACGGGGGACCGCTGCTCCGGCGGGTGCTGGACGCGGTGCGGGATCAGGGCGAGCTGGAGCTCGTGGTGGTGGACTCGGGATCCACCGACGGCTCGCTGGAGCTGGCCCGCTCGTTGGCCGACGTGATGGTGGAGATCCCGCCGGCGGAGTTCGGGCACGGCCGCACGCGCAACCTGGCCGCCGAGCGCAGCTCGGGGGAGCTGATCTGCTTCCTCACGCAGGACGCGGTGCCCCAGCCCGGCTGGCTCGCCGCCCACCGGGAGGCCTTCGAGCTCGATCCGCGGGTGGGAGCGTCATTCGGCCCCCACCTGCCGAACCCGGAGACCACGCCGATGATCGCCCGCGAGCTGCTGGAGTTCTTCGCCGGGTTCTCTCCCGACGGCGGGCCCACGCTGCAGCGATCGGGCGGGCTCACCTTCCTCTCGAACGTGAACGCCTGCTACTCACGGGTGTGCTGGGAGGAGATCCGCTTCGAGGATCTCCCCTACAGCGAGGACCAGGCGTTCGGAGTCGCCATGTTGGAGGCGGGCTGGGTGAAGGTCTTCCACCCCGACGCCGCCGTGCGCCACGCCCACGAGTACGGCCCGCTCGACTTCGTGAAGCGCTACTTCGACGAGTACCGCGGGCTGAACGAGACCAGCGGGCACGTGGAGCCCCTGCGCCCGAGCGCCGCGCTCCGGGGGGTGACGGGCGACGCGCGCTGGATGCGCGACCGGGGCGTGCCGGCTCGCGAGATCGTGCGCTGGCTCGGGCGCTCGGCGGTGCATCACGGCGGACGCCGTGTGGGCTCCGCCCTCGGCTCTCGCGCGGATCGCCTGCCCTCCCGGGCGCAGCGCGCGCTCTCGCTGGAGCGCCGTGGAGCCGCCGCCCCCGCGCCGCCTTCCGAGGAGGTGCCCCGGGGGACCATGGTCGAGGGGGGACGGAACCCCTACGAGGCCCTCCTTCGACTCGGCCGCGACGGGGTCGCTCCCCTGGACGACCCGGTGCCCGGGATGGCCGACCGGCCGCTCCACGTGGCCACGGTGATCCCGCCCTTCGGGCCCGGCAGCGGCGGGCACGGCACGATCTTCAAGCTGCTCGCCCAGCTCGAGCGCATGGGCCACACCTGCTCCACGTGGGTGCACGACCCGCGCGGTCTCCAGAGCGGCGGAGCTCCGAGCGTGCGCCGCGACATCGTGGACGGATTCGTGCCCCTCGCCGCGCCGGTGCACCTGGGCTTCGACGACTGGCACGGCGCCGACGTGGTGCTGGCCACGTCCTGGGACACCGTGTACCCGACGGTCCTACTGCCGGGCTGCCGGGCGCGTGCCTACCTGATCCAGGACCACGAACCCGACTTCCTCCCGACCTCCGTCGAATCCAGCTGGTGCGCCGGCACGTACGGGCTGGGCCTCTACGGGATCTCCGCAGGGCGCTGGCTGCACGACCTGGTGGAGAGCCGCTACGGCCAGCGGGGCACCTGGTTCCACCTCGGCGTGGACCACTCCACCTACCACCCCCGCGCCGTGGAGCGCCGCCGTGACACCGTCGTGTTCTACGCACGGGAGGTCACCGCCCGGCGGGCGGTGCCGCTGGGCGCCCTCGCGCTGGAGGAACTGAATCGCCGCCGGCCCGATGTGCGCGTCGCGCTCTTCGGCGAGACGCACCCATACCCGCTCTCCTTCGAGCACGAGCACCTCGGCGTGGTCGGCCCGGAGATACTCGCGCGCCACTACTCGGCGGCCACGGCCGGGCTCTGCCTGTCCCTCACCAACTGGTCCCTGGTCCCGCAGGAGATGCTGGCCTGCGGGCTGCCCTGCGTGGACCTGGCCGGCGGATCCACCGAAGTCGAGGCGGGAGCCTCGGGCGCGATGTCCTTCGCCGAGCCCGACCCCGCGGCGCTGGCCGGCGCCCTCGAGGCGCTGCTGGACGACGAGGGGCTGTGGGCGAGGCGCTCGCGGGCGGGGATCGAGTTCGCTCGGGCGGCCTCCTGGGAGCTTGCCGCGTCCCAGGTGGAGCATGGGCTCCGCGAGGCCTTGCGCGAGCGGGAGCGTGGACTAGCCGAGCGGTTCCGGCCGGTCTAGCCGTAGAACCGCGAGATCACCAGCAACTGCGCGAACAGCCCGTGCGCGGCCGCCAACGCCACCAGCACGGCTCCAACCGGGCGAGACAGGCGCCGACCCGCCCCGAGGGCCGCGGCTGCCACGACGGCGCCATAGAGGGGCAGGAACGGGAGTAGGTAGCGCGCCTGCTCGAAGGCAAAGCCGGTGTTGCGCCGGTAGCGGAGCCCCAGGAACCCAATCGACGCGAGAAGTCCTCCCACGAGCACCGCGTAGACCAGGAGCTCGGGTAGCCGGCGTCGCAGGGTCCCGCGATCGCGCCATGCCGCGAGCCCGGCGAGCAGGAGGACCGGGACCGCGACGGCCAGAGCCACGCGGTACACCCAGAGGTCGAACGCGGTGTCGAGCCAGCCGAAGCGGCCGATCAGGCCCTGGAACCAGGTTTGCCAGGGCGGGAAGTAGCTGAACTGGTCGTTCATGAACGGAAGCCTCGGCATGTACAGCTGCCAGGTGTACCCAAGTTGCTCGGTGAGCGTGATCGGGGCGCCCGAGACCGCGTCCGCGCCCGCGGCTGTACGCGCGGCCACCTCCACCCCGCCTCCGAACGCGCTTCGGTCCCAGACCCAGAGGTTGAGCGCCACGTACCCGGACACGGCCGCCCCCGGAATCGCCAGGGCAGCGCCGGTGGCCAGCGCGACACTTCGGCGCTCGCCTCGTCGCAGCTCGCGGCCCGCAAGGATCGCGATGGCCAGGACCGCGCCCGGCAGGAGGGCCACGAAGTTCAGCTTGCCCAGGCAACCCACGGCCAGAATCAGCCCGAAGCCGACGCCCAGCGCGGGCGTAAGACCGCGGCGGAAGGCCCGGGCGATCGCGAAGAAGAGAGCGGCCGAGGCGGTGAACAGAAGCACGTCCGGGGTGACCCCGCTCCCGATGAATCCGAACACGGGCTGGAAGGCAACCGCGAGCGCCCCGACCGTCCAGGTCCAGGGCTGGGAGAAGAGCTCTCGTAGGAAGAGGTAGACGAAGACCACCGTGAGGGCGGAGAGCAGGGCGGACATGATGCGCATCAGCCAGAGCCGGTCGAGGAGACTCTTCCAGGGCGAGGCGAGGTAGCCGAGGCTCTCGAACGCGTAGAAGAGCGGAGGCTGATTTGAGCTCTCTACGATCCCGCCGCCGCCCACACGGCCCGACTCGGTGTCAGCCGCCCGGTGCGCACCCCGGTTCTGGAGCTCGGTGAGCGCCACGCGGTCGCGCGGGCGTCCCACCACTGAGCTGAATGCGAGCCCGTTCAGCACATGCACTTCGTCGGGGGAGAACACGGGGGCCCCGGGCTTGTTGAGGATCCGCCCCGTCTCCGCGAAGTACTGGAGGTACGCCACGTGGCCCGTCTCGTCGGGCACGTGGAAGGGGGGCGTGACCACCGACCACACCAATGCATTGGCGAAGGCGATCACCGCGCACCAACGAGCCGCGACCGGAAGGCGCCTCACTGTCTGACCTCCCTGAGCACGAGCCTTCCCGCCAGGCCCCAGGCGCCGAGCAGGACCAGCCCCGCGACCCACAAGAGCGCGGAGCCGACCGGGTTGGCCTTGGCGAAACCGAAGCGATGGGCCACGGTCGGGGCCAGCGCGAACCAGCTCTCATCTCCCGGTCGCACCCATTCGAGTCGCACGACCCCGCTCGAGCCGTACAGCACCGTGCGGGCCCCCCCGCGGTCCTTCACGCTCACGCAGACGCGCGTGCCCGGCACGGTCCTGTCCACGCGCTGGAGCGGCACCTCCACGTGACCCTGGGGGCCGCCCTGGGGAATGGTGCCCGACGTGATCCGGTGACCGCCGGAGCTCACCGTGACCCCGAGCTCCGGAGCCGGGCGACCATAGGTGCCGATCAGGATCCGCACCCGGTCGGTGTCGGCCGGGATCAGAACTCCCATCTGGCAGCGATGCCCGTTCCCGCGAACATGTGCCACCTCCTCGAGCTCGGGCACGTAGTTGCTGCCCGACTGCCGCGGCTTGGATTGCATCAGCACGAGCACCAGGGCAACCACGAACACCGCGCCCGCGGCGAGCAACGCGCCCCGGACGAGCCGCATCTAGTTGTGGCGGCGTAGACCGAGGATGGAGATCAGGAACGAGGAGAAGAAGATCTGGAGGCCCACGATGAGCAGCGTGGCCGCCGCGAGGGCCAGGCGTTCCTCGGACAGGGCGCCAAAGCCGCGGTTGATCCAGGTGCCGACGATGATCGCGCAGAGCACGACGCCGCCCAGAATGAGCACGCCGCCGAGAGCCAGTCCGTGCTCGAGCCGGTAGCGCGCCCGCATGCGGTCGAACCACGGGTCCTGCTCCCCCATGAAGTACGTGCCGTAGGCGTGGGCGCACAGGCCGAGCGCCGCCACCTGGGTGCCGATGATCATGAGCAGCGCGCCCGCCACCATCGAGTGCAGGTCCCACTCGCGGCCGAGCACGTTCAGCTGGAGCAGCACGGTGGCCGAGATCAGCGTGCCCAGGATGGCCATGATCAGGCCGGGGATCACGAACAGGTGGGTGGGGCTGTGCACGAGCAGATAGCGCAGGTGGCGCCAGCCGTCGCGGAAGCTGTCCAGCTTCGAGTCCCCGCCGCGCGGGTGGTACTCGATCGGGAACTGGCGGATCTCGAGCTTCTCCTTGGCCGCGCGGATCACCATCTCGGAGGCGAACTCCATCCCGGTGGTGCGCAGGTCGAGGCGCGGCAGCACGTCCCGGCGCACCGCGCGCATGCCGCAGTGGGCGTCGTTCACGCCGGTGCGGTAGAAGAGATTGAGCACCCCGCTGAGCACCGGGTTGCCCACGTAGCGGTGCAGCCAGGGCATCGCGCCGGGCTGGATGTTGTCCATGCGGTCGCCGACGACGAAGTCGGCCCCCTCCTCCAGCTCGCGGACGAACTTGGGGATGTCGTTGAAGTCGTACGTGAGGTCGGCGTCGGCCATCACGATGTAGCGGCCGCGGGCCATGGCGAACCCGGCGAGGTAGGCGCTGCCGTACCCGCGGCGGCGCTCCGTGACCACCGTGGCGCCCGCCCCGCGGGCCAGCTCGGCGCTCTCGTCCTCGGATCCGTTGTCGGCCACGATCACCTCACCGCGGAGGCCCGCCCCCTCGAGGGCCGCGAGCGCGATGCCCACGCACTTCTCGATGTTGGCCGCCTCGTTGAGGCAGGGGATCACGACCGAAACGAGCGGCTCTTGCTCGACGTCACGGCGAGAGGTCGTGGGCTGCTGGGTCGCCTGAGTGGAACTCATGCTGGGCATGCGGCCTTCCGGTAGGGGCGGCCGCGCCAGTTACAACACCCGCACCAGCCGGAAAGCGCGCTCGGCCGGTGATCGTAGCGGACGGTCAGGCGGCTTCATGGCCGCGGAGAGCCTCTAGGCGTGCCGGTTGCGGAGCACCAGCGTGTCGTTGCGGAAGCCGGCGTCGAAGGCTTCCGGGACCGCCGGAGAGCGGCTCTCGGTCTCCAGGTACACGGTCCGCACGCGGGCCAGGAGGTCCGGTCGAACACCACCCAGGATCTCCAGCTCGGTGCCCTCGGTGTCGATCTTCAGCACGTCGATCCGGGGAGCGGCCTCGAGTGCCCGCTGGAGCACGTCGTTGATGCCCAGGCAGGTGACCTCGATCGTCTGTCCGGTCACCACCCCGATCCCGCCGTAGCGCCCGCTGTCCTCAACGCCGAACCCGGCCGTGCCGGCGGTCACGGCCACCGCCGACTCGGTGAGCTCGAAGCGCTCCTCGAGGCCGGCGAGGTTCTCCCTCAGCCGCTGCACATTCCGCGGGACGGGCTCGTAGAGGAAGCAGTGGGAGTCCGGGTTGCGGGTGAGGAAGTAGAGCGCGCTGATCCCGATGTTGGAGCCGACGTCCACCACCGTTCGCAGGTCGGGCCCGGCGGCGTAGTCCTCGCGGCAGAAGACCTCGTTCACGGTGAACATGTCGTGGCTGCTGTGGAGCGTCGGCGCCACGGTGCCCGCGGGCGTGCGCACGGGGCAGCGGTAGGGATAGTCACCCCGCCCGGCGAAGTAGCGCCGGAACGCCTGCCCCGGCTCTCCGTACACGCGGGCCATGCGTGCGAGCGCCCGGTAGTTGCGGCCCCGAAGGACCTCCCGCGCGACCATGGAAGGGCTCCGGCCTCCGAGCATCGAACGGTCAGGCTAACGCGGGCTGGTATCCCTCCCCGTCCGCCATGAGAATCTGCCTCGTCTACGACTGCCTCTTCCCCCACACGATCGGCGGGGCCGAGCGGTGGTACCGCGAGCTGGGCGAGCGCCTGGCCGCGGAGGGGCACGAGGTGACCTATCTGACCCTTCGCCAGTGGGACCGCGGAGAGCGCGTCGAGGTGCCCGGCGTGCGCGTGCTCACGGCGGGCCCGCGGTTCGAGCTCTACACCGGCGGCCGGCGCCGCATTCTGCCGCCGCTCGTGTTCGGCGCCGGGGTCCTGGCCCACCTGCTGCGGCGCGGGCGGGACTACGACGTGGTGCACACCGCCTCGTTTCCCTACTTCTCTCTCCTGGCCGCCGCCGCCCTGCGGCGGTTGCACGGCTACCGCCTCGTCGTGGACTGGCACGAGGTGTGGTCACGCGAGTACTGGCGCGAGTACCTCGGTCCGGCGGGCCTGGCCGGCTGGGCGGTGCAGCTGCTCTGCGCCCGCGTGTCCCAGCGCGCCTTCTGCTTTTCGCGGCTCCACGCGGGCCGGCTCAGGGCGGAGGGCCTGCGTGGCGAGCCCACGGTGCTCTCGGGGGAGTACGACGGGCCGCTCGGGCGTCCCGTGCCGGAGCCGGCGGAATTGCGGGTGGTGTTCGCCGGCCGGCACATCCCGGAGAAGCGCGTGCCGAGTCTGGTGCGGGCCATGGCGGTCGCCCGGCGGCGGATCCCCGGGCTTCGCTGCGACATCTTCGGGGACGGCCCCGACCGGCGGGCGGTGGAGGAGCTCGTGGCGCGCGAGGGCCTGGGCGACGCGGTGGCCGTGCGCGGCTTCGTGAGCGCCGATGAGGTGAGCCGCTCCCTGCGCAGTGCGCTCTGCATGGTGCTTCCCTCCCGGCGCGAGGGCTACGGGCAGATCGTGGTGGAGTCCGCGGCCAACGGCGTGCCGAGCGTGGTGTGCGCGGCCCCCGACAACGCCGCCACCGAGCTGGTGGACGAAGGGGTGAACGGCACCGTGGCCGCCTCGGACGACCCGGAGGTCCTGGCCGGCGCGATCGTGCGCGTGCACGACGCGGGCCCGGCCCTGCGCGAGTCCACGGCGGCGTGGTTCGAGGCCAACGGGCCGCGGCTGTCGCTTCGGTCCTCGCTCGACGTGGTGGCCGGGGTGTACGCCGAGGCCGGCGGCCGGCCGCGGTGAACGCGGTCCCGCGCGTGAGCGTGCTCATCGGCTGCTGGAACAACGCCGGCACGCTGGAGCGCGCCGCCCGCTCGATCCTCGGCCAGACGCTGCGGGAGCTCGAGCTGATCGTGGTGGACGACGGCTCCACCGACGAGACCCCGGACGTGGTGGCCGACCTGGCCGACGACCGGGTTCGCCTACCTCCGCCTCCCGCACCGCGGCATATCCCCGAGCCTCAACGACGGGCTGCGCGAGGCCCGCGCCCCCGTGGTGGCCATCCAGGACGCGGACGACTGGTCCGAGCCCACGCGGCTCGAGCGCCAGCTCGAGGTGCTCGACGCGAATCCCGGCACCGCCGTGGTGGGTTGCCGCATGCGCGAGGTGGACGAGCGTGAGCGCCCCCTCGCTCCGCGCACCTCGTTCGCCGCCGGGGACGTGCGGCCGGTGCTCATGCGCTTCAACCCGATCCCGAACTCGTGTGCCGCGTTCCGGCGCCAGGCCGCCCTCGACGCCGGCGGCTACGACCCCCACTACCTCTACGCGATGGAGTGGGACCTCTGGCTGAAGCTGGCCGAGCGACACGGGATCGTGACCATCGACGCCCCGCTGGCCACTCGCCTGATGTCGGGCGCGAACGTGGCCGCGCGCCGGGAGCGCGCGCAGATCGGCGAGACGCTGAGCCTGCGGGTCGCGGCGCTGCGCCGCCGCCGCAGTCGTTCGCGGTGTTCTCGGGCTGCTGCCCGCCGCGGTGTCCTGGGTCACGCCTATTCCGCTCAAGCGGATGGCGAGGCGGCGCCTCGGCCAGGCGCCCTGACCGGCCCTGCCGCGAGCGCACGATCGAACTCGGCCTGCATCTCGCGGAGCCAGCGCTCGAGAAGGAAACGCTCGCGCACCCGCTCCCGGCCCTCGGCGCCGAGGCGCGAGCGCAGCTCCGGGTCCGCCGCGAGGCGGCCGAACGCCGCGGCCAACGCCGGAGCGTCATCGAGCGGCACCACGATTCCCGCGTCTCCCACCGCCTCCGGGTTGCCGGCGCCGTCGGATACCACCACCGGCAGGCCGCGGCCCATGGCCTCGAGCACGGCCAGCGAGAGGCCCTCGCGCTCCGAGGGCATCACGAAGGCGTCGGCGGCGGCGAGCAGCCGGGGCACGTCGGGGCGGAACCCGAGCACGCGCACGGCGGGGTCCCCGAGGCGTTCGAGAGCCTGACGCTCGGGGCCGTCGCCCGCGGCCAGCAGCACCGCCCCGCCACCGAGTGAGCGCACGGCCTCGGCGGCCACCGCGGGACGCTTGCGCGACTCGAGCTGCCCGGCATAGAGCACCGCGAAGGCGTCCGGGAGAAGTCCGAGCTCCCGCCTGGCCTCCTCTCGCTCCGCGGCGCCGATGGGCTCCGGCATCTCGATCCCGTTCAGAACGAGGCGAAGGCGGGCCACGCCGGCCGGCGAGCACACCTCGCGCAGCTCGCGCATCTCGGGCTCGGACGCGCAGACGGTCGCGGCGGTGCGGGCCACCGCACGGCTCATCGCCCGGCGCACGAGCGCTCCCCGCACCCCCTCCGAGCGGCGCAGCAGGTGCAGCCCCTGGGTCTCCACCACCGATGGGCGCCGAGCCAGCAGGCGCCCGGTGAGCATCGCGGAGGTGTCTCCCATCACGTGCACGAGATCTGCGTCCTGCACGGCGCGGGCCAGCTCCCGGCGGCCGACTGCGATGGCCAGTGCGGCCCGGCCGGCTGTGCGCTCCCGGGTGAGGTGGAGGCGATGGTGCTCGTATCCGCCACCGGCCTCTTCGAGCACGTCGATCAGTGCCTCTCCCCCGCCGCCGGGGTGGGGAAGGATGTGAAGGAGGCGAGTCACGGGCAGCGGGAGGCTACCGGCGCCGGCACTACCCTCCGGGCCTTGCTCGAGGGCCGGACAGACTGCCCCGCGTGCGGAGGCGACCGCCTCGAGCCCGCGGTCATTCACGGCGTGGACCGCCTCCACCGGACCCCCGGCGACTTCTCTGTGGAGCGCTGCGTTCGCTGCGGCACGGGAGTCACGCGCCCCGACGCCGGCCCGGAGGATCTGGCCTCCTTCTACCCGTCCGGCTACGGGCCGTACGAGCTGCCGGCCAATCCCCTGGCTCGCCTGGCCTCACGCCTGATCCGGGGGCTCCAGGCCCGGCTGGCCCTCAGGGGCATGCCTCTTGGGCCGCTCCGTGATCTGCCGCCCTCCCGGGCACTCGACGTGGGCTGCGGCCGCGGCGACCTGGCCGCGGTGCTCGTGGAACGAGGCTGGCGGGTGACCGGAGTGGAGCCCTCGGCGGACGCCTGCGCGGTGGCCGTCTCCCGGGGAGTGGACGCGCGGCAGGGCACGCTGGCCGACGTGGAGCTGGAGCCCGGCGCCTACGCCGGGGCGGTGTTCCAGCACTCGCTGGAGCACGTGACCGATCCCGTGCACGACCTGCGAGCCGTGAGCCGTGCGCTCCGGCCCGGCGGCCTCGTGTCGGTCACCGTGCCCAACTTCGGCTCATGGCAGGCGCGACGGTTCGGGTCGCGCTGGTTCCACCTCGACCTGCCGCGCCACCGCGTGCACTTCACGCCGCGGGGGCTGCGCGCCGCCCTGGAGACCGCCGGCCTCGAGGTGGTGGACGTCCACACGTCCAGCAGCTCGATGGGACTGCCCGCGAGCCTCCAGTACGCGCTCACCGGGCGCTGCCTGTTCCCCGACGGCCTGGCGCTTCGCGTGGCTCTCGGGCTCTGCGTGCTGGCCTATCCGCTGGTGCTGGCGGCCGACCGCCTCGGACGGGGCGGCGACGTCCTTCAGGCCGTCGCGCGCCGACCGCGCTGAGCGATCGCGTGCTCCACCTCCCGCTCCACCTGGAGGGCGGGAGCTGGATATAGGTACGGCTCGAGCGCGGCTGAGTTCACGACGGGCTCGAGCCCGTCGCGGACGAGGCGCAGCAATGCCTCGAAGATGGCTGCCAAGTCGCCCGGGGGCACGGTGACGCCCGTTCCGGTCTCGCGGATGATGCTGCAGGCCTCGTTATCACTGGCGAGACCAAGGATCGGGCGGCCCGCGCCCAGGTACTCGAAGAGCTTGCCCGTGGCCTCGCTTCGCGCGGACCGGGCGACGTCAGCAGCAGCAGTGCGTCCGCTTTTCTCTGAGCGGCGAGCGCCGCGCCCGCGACACGGGCCGGTTAGGCGCACGAGGTGCTCGATCCCCAGGCTGCGCACGCGCTCCTCCAGCTCCGCACTCACCCGTCCGACCAGGACGAACTCCAGGCGCGCGGCCTCTCGAGGGTGCTCGGCGGACGAGCCTTCTCAGCGCTTCCAGCAGCGGCCGCGGATCGCGAGGACCCGCCACCCGTCGCCGAGCTGTCCCGTGTGGAGCAGGGTTACGCGATTGGAATCGAGGGACGGCGTGTCCGGCGGGTCGGACATCCGGAGCCACCGCGGGGTCCCAGCCATTGGGCACGTGAACGGCATCGACTCCCGAAGCGGGCTCGAAAGTCCTCGGCGATCGGGAGCGTGGCGGCGAGCACGCGGTCGGCCCGATGCACCACCTGGCGCTCGAGCCAGGCGTCGAGCGCGCGTTGCGGCCCGGTCGGGAAGGGGGGGCGGTGGGGTTCGAAGGTCCAGCCGTCGCGGAAGTCGGCGATCCAGGCCGGGCCGCCGGCGACCAAGGAAGAGCGGGAATCAGGTGAGCCGACTCGTAGGGAACCGTGGTGATCACGCACTCGATCGCCGCGCTCCCGGACGAGCCGCCGGGTCGCGGCGGCGGCAAACGGGACCCAGCTCGCGACCCAGGCGTCGGGCACGAGCACTTTGGTCAGCAGCGCCGGGGCCTCCGCCTCGGCCGGTGGCGCCGTCGCCACCGTCCCACCCGCTTGTCCCAGCGCCGGGCGGCCCGAGCGCCTTCCGGACCAGACCCGCGCCGGCGAGGTCGTGAGACGCGCACGACGCTGCTCGGAGGCGTCCTCCGGCGCGATCGCCGAACATCGAGGTCGTGAGGATGGTCACCTCGTGGCCCCACTCGCGCAGGTAGCGTGCCGATCGCGAGCCAGCGATTTCCTCCCACGGAGGGGCGGGTGGATAGGGCCAGCTCGCGATGAGCAGGCGGCGACGGAGTCCGGGTCCACGAGATCAGCAGGCGGGCGGATCCATTGCGTCGACCGGGACGGCAGCTCATTCGGTACGGACGCCCATCCGGCCGGTGTAGTCGGTTCGGCTGAGGAGGATCGGCGTCGCCGGCTTCCTCGAAGTAGCGGTCGGTGGCCTCGCGGGCTCCCGCCCAGTGGCCGTAGTCGTCCAGGATCAGAACCCCGCCCTTGGAGAGCCGCGGGTACAGGTGGCGAAGCTCGTGGTAGGTCGACTCGTACCAGTCCGTATCCAGGCGCAGCAGCGCGATCTGTCAGGCACCGTGGCCGGGATGGTCTCCTCGACTTTGCCCTTCACGAAGTGGAATCGCCCGGTGTCGAGGCCCGTCGTGCGCACATTCGCCTGCAACCTCTTCGAGGGACGAGGAGCACCAGTCGCTGGCGTCACCGCGACGGCGCTGGCTGCCAGATCGACCTGCCCGCTCGCCGCGGAAGGAGATGTCCCGTGCTCGCCGGGCTCGACCATTCCCTCGAACGTGTCGTAGAGGAACACCTGGCGATCACGATCCCCGCGCTCTTCCAGCACGAGGCCCGCCAGCATGGCGTGGCCTCCGCGCCACACCCCGCACTCCACGATGTCGCCCGGGGACTCCGAGCGCACGACGTACTGCACCGCTCGATAGGTCGCGTACATCGCCTCGACCGGGGTCATCGTGTACTCGGCGCAGCGCTCGTGGAAGGCGCCAGAAGTCCTCCTCGATGTCCGGGTATGGGGACCGTCGCGCTTCCGCAGCTCGTATCCGCGCTGCTCGAGAAGGCGGCCGGCGAGAGCGCCGACGCGGCTCATCGTCCGCCTCCCCGCGGTGAGAATCCACTCGAAGCCAAGATCGCGCGGATGCTAGTGGCGATGGTGCTTGTCGGCGGATGCCGCCGATAGGCTGCCTCCCCCGCCGTGAACGACGATCGAGACGCCGAGCACGGCTCCGATGAGCAGACGCCGGGTCCGGCGGACTTGGCCGAGCCACGGCCGTCCCGTCGTACGGTCGGCGGGGGTGCGACGGTGGCCACCGGCGCGGCGTTCGCCACCGCCGTGGTCGGCGGGCTGCTCACCGTGCTGGTGGCGCGGCTGCTCGGGCCCACCGACACGGGCCTCTACAACGTCGTGGCCACCACGCTGCTGGTCGGCTTCACGCTGGGCACGCTCGGGATCAACGTGGGTGCCAGCTACTTCGTCGGGGTCGGGGCGCTGGCACGCCGGGGACGCCTTTCGCCAGCTCCAGGTCGCCGCGCTGGCCGCCGGTCTCGGGACCACCGCCGCGGGGCTGCTCGTGGCGCTCGCCAGCCGGGACAGCCTGTTCGAGGGGGTCCCCGGGCGGGACCTGGTGATCGTCCTGGCGGCGCTGCCGTTCATGCTCTCCTGGACCTTCACGTCCGCGGTGGCCCTGGCCGCTCGGCCGCTACGAGACCTACGCGCTCGCTCCCCTCGCGACGAACGCCATCGCGCTGGTGCTGAGCTGCGTGCTCTCGCCGATCGTCGGGCTGACGGGCGCCGTCGTGGCGCTCGCACTCCGCCCAGGTGGCGGGCGCGGCCGCGCTGCTGTCTGGGGACTGCGCACACTGCCGGCACGCCCGGCCGGGCTGGCTCCGTCGAACGCGTCGAGGAGCTGAGCGGCGTCGTGCGGTTCGGCCTGCAGAGCTACGCACCCCAGGCGCTGCAGCTGCTCAGCTACCGCGCCGACCTGTTCATCCTCAACGCGGTCGCGGCGAGCGCGGTGGTGGGCCGTTACGCGGTCGCCCTGGCGGTCACCGAGTTGGGCGTGCTGCTCCCACGGGCACTCTCCGCCATCGTGATGCCGCGCCTTTCCGCGCTCGACGCACCAACGGCGAAGGACGAGCAGCGGATGGTGATCGAGAAGTCCGTTCGGCACGCCGTGGTGCTGTCTCCGGGCATCGCGTTCGTGCTCCTGATCGGTGTGGGCCTGATCCCGCTGGTGTTCGGCTCCGGGTTCTCGGGAGCCATCGGTCCCGGACTCATCCTGATCCCCGGCGTCCTGTGCCTCGGGCTGGCCAACGTGATGGCCGCGACCGTGGTCGGCATGGGGTTCCCTCGCTACGCACTGGTGGTCGCCGCCGTGGTGACGCCGCCCACGCTGGCGCTGTACGTGCTCATGGTGCCGTGCGCTCGAGGCCTACGGCGCCGCGATCGCCTCGACGATCTCCTACGCGGCGGTGGCCGCGGCCACGGCGATCGCCTTCTCCCGCGCCACGGGGATCCGGCAGGCCCGCGTCGTTCTGCCGACGCGGGAGGACCTGCGCGGACTACCCCGAGCTCGCTCAGGCGGGGCCGCGACTACCTGCGGGAGCGGCTGCCCGGCCGTTAGGCCTGGCGGGACGACCGTCGCGCCAGCGACCTCGGCGTAGGTCTCCGTCCAGCGCCTCGCCACCGCCTCGTGGCCGTAGACCTCCGCGGGCGTGGGCCGCGAGCTCGTCCGGCCGGAAGTCCCGAAAGCGGCGGCTCATGTCGAGAATGGCGTCGGCCAGCTCGCCGGAGTCCGCCGCAGCGACGAGCCGTCCACGACGGGAGTCGATCATCTCGTCGACTCCGCCGACGCGGGTGGCCACGCAGGGAAGCCCGCTGGCCATGGCTTCGATCAACACGTGCGGGGCGTTCTCGAACAGGCTCGAGAGCACAAAGAAATCGGCCCGCGTCATGGCCTCGGCCACATCGCCTTCCCACGGAAGCCGTGGAAGGTCACCGCGTTCGAGAGGCCGAGCGCCGCGGCCTGCGATTCGAGCTCGGCGCGCAAGCGGCCCGTCGCCCACGATGTCGAGGGTCAGGTCCGACCGCTCCCGCCGGGCGGCGGCAAGCGCCTCGAGGAGGTAACGGTGGCCCTTCTTCTCATCGAGCGAGGCCACGTTGAGCATTCGGACGGGTCCGGGCCGATCGCGGTCGGTGGATGCCCGCGGCCTGAACGCGCCGGTGTCGACGATGTTGGGAATGTGCGCGAAGCGACCGCGGATTCCGAGCTCGCGGATGCTGCGGCCGAGATCCAGGCTGTCCGGAAGCACCAGCGCCGCGCGCTCGAACGTGATCTTCGCCATCGCGCGGCCGATGCCCGTGACCTCTCCGCGCGGAAACGCCGTGTAGTGCTCGGACACGACGACCGGGGTTCCCCCTGCGGCCGAGCAGAAGCTGGGCGGCGAAACCGGAGTAGAAGACACGCGCGTGCACCACGTCGGGCGCGAACCCGGAGCGGCGCAGGCGCCGCAGGGCGGCGTGCATTCCGAGCAGCCGAATCGGATAGGACGTGTAGATGGTCCCGGTGTCGCGGTACTCGACCCTGATCGTGCGCACGCCGTCCTCCACTGCCTCGGAGACGGTGTAGAACGGCACGTGCGCCGGCTGGCAGGCGAGAACCACGACCTCGTTGTCCCCGCCACGGCCAGCGCGTGCTCCTTGAGCCCAGGACCCGTGCCCCGGCCGGTCGGGCCAGGGGTACCACTCCGGGATCATCAGGACCTTGAGCCGGGACACGCGTGGTCTCTTCTAGCAGGCGCGCCGCTAGGATCGGCTCCCGTGCCGGACCGGGACTCGGAGGCGTTCTACCAGGACTTCTCCCTCGAGGTGGGACTCCGCGACTGGGTGCTGCCGAACGCCCGGCACGAGCAGCTGAAGCTCCTCCTCGCCGGCCTGCTCGGCCCGGCGCGGGACCTGCGGATCCTCGACGTGGGGTGCGGCGCCGGGAGTGATGACCGACGCGCTCACGGCCTTCGGGGAGGCCACCGGCACGGACTTCAGCGTGCCCGCGATCGAGCTCGCCCGCCGGATGGTTCCCGCCGCCCGCTTCCACGCGGGCAGCCTGGACGGGGGTGGACGGCGGCCCGTTCGACCTGGTCACGATGCTCGACGTGGTGGAGCACATCCCGCCGCCCGACCGGGCCGCCTTCTTCGACCAGGCCGGGGGGCTGCTCGGCCCCGGGGGGCCGGATGATCATCAGCAGCCGCACCCGTCGTTCACCCGCTGGCTCCACGCCGAGCGCCCCGACCTCCTCCAGGTGGTGGACGAGCCCGTGGAGCCGGCCGAGCTCCTGGCCACCGCGGAGCGCCTCGGCCTCGAGCTGCGCCGGTACGAGACCTACGACATCCAGTTCGCGAGCCCGGAGTACCAGCTCGCGGAACTGGCACCGGCGGGGACGGGGAATGGGCCGCCGCTCCCGCGGCGGTCGCTTCGGCGCCACATGAGACTCCACACGAACCTCGGCGCCCGGCTGCTCCGGCGGCTGCGACTGGCGCCTCGGGTGGCGCGCGCCGGAGGTGCCGGGGACGCCGTCGCCTTCGTGGCCGGGCGCAGCGAGCCGCTGGCCCGGGCCGTGCGGGACGGCAGGCCGTGAGCTCGGGCACGCTCGCCGACGGGCTGGACCTGGCGGCCTGGCCCGGATCGGAGCGCCGCGAGCCGCAGCGCTCGGACAAGCACTACCTCGTGCTGTCAGCGCTCGTGGAGCAGATGGCGGCCGAGGTGGAGCGCCACTTCCCCGGGCGGAGGGACCTGCGCGTGCTCGACGTGGGATGCGGGGTCAAGCCCTACCTCCCCCTGGTGGCCCACCGCGCCGTGAGCTACCGCGGCATGGACGTGGTGGACGGTCCCTACGTGGACGACGTGGGCACGGCCGACGCGCTCCCGTACGCGGACCAGTCGTACGACCTGGTGCTCTGCACCCAGGTGCTCGAACACGTGCCCGACCCGGTGGCCACGGTCCGCGAGATCCACCGGGTGCTCGCCCCGGGAGGGGTCGCGCTCATGTCGACCCATGGCGTGTTCGTCTACCACCCGGCCCCACCGGACAGCGATCAGGACTACTGGCGCTGGACGCACGCCGGCCTCGACCGCCTGGTGTCGTCGGCCGGGGACTGGACCGACGTGCGCGTGCTGGCGAACCGCAACGTGATCGCCTGCCTGGCCTACCTGGTGGCGTGGTATCTCGACGACGCACTCGCGACGGGTGAGCGGACTGCTGCGGCGAGTGGTGATCGGCTCGATCAACCGCCTGGCGGTGGCGCTGGACAACCGCTACCCGCCGACCCTCCGCGTGCCCGCACCGGGATCGATGACGGCGAACTACCTGGTGTCCGCTCGGCGTTAAGCGCCTACGGCGCGTCTACCATCTCGGCCTCCATGAGCACCCAGTTGGAGCAACAGGCCGCCGACGCGACCGCCCCGCCGGAGCAGTGCGACCTCGCCGTCGTCGGCGGCGGCATCCTCGGCCTGGCCACGGCCCGTGAGCTGAAGACCCGCCATCCAGAGCTCGAGACCGTGGTGCTCGAGTCCGCCGAGCGGGTGGGCACCGGGCAGACGGGCCACAACAGCGGGGTGATCCATGCCGGCATCTACTACAAGCCCGGGTCGCTGAAGGCGCGCATGTGCGTGGCCGGTTCGCAGCTCATGTACGAGCTCTGCGACCGGCACGGGATCGCCTACGACCGCTGCGGCAAGCTGATCGTGGCCCGTGACGAGAGCGAGCTGGCGCCGCTGGACGAGCTGGAGCGCCGCGGGCGCGAGAACGGCGTGCCCGGGCTGCGCCGCCTGTCCAGGGAGGAGATCGCGGAGGTGGAGCCCCACTGCGTCGGGGCGTCCGCCCTGCACTCGCCCGTCACCGGCATCGTGGACTTCGGCGAGGTGGCGGGAGCGCTGGCCACCGACCTCGCGGGCCTGGGCGTGCCCGTGGCCACCGGCGCCGGAGTCAGCGGTGTCGGCCAGAGCGACGGCCGCATCGCCCTGCAGCACGCCCGGGGCGAGACCCGAGCGCGCTTCGCCGTGTTCGCCGCGGGCGCTCACGCGGACCGCCTGGCCGTGGAGGCCGGCGGCCCGGCCGACCCGCGAATCGTGCCCTTCCGCGGCAGCTACCTGAAGCTCCGGCCCGAACGCCGCGAGCTGCTGCGGGGGATGATCTACCCGGTGCCCGACCCGTCGCTGCCCTTCCTGGGTGTGCACCTCACCAGGCACATCGACGGCGAGGTGTCGCTCGGCCCCACGGCGCTGCTGGCCCCGCACGCCGGATTCGCACGCACCCTCGCGTGGCCCGGCACCTGGAGGATGGCGGCGCGCTGGTGGCGCACCGGCCTCACCGAGATGCGCCACGCGGTGAGCCGCGGGGCGCTGGCCAAGGCCGCGGCGGACTACGTGCCCGGCCTCGAGGCGTCGGACTTCAAGCCCTACTTCGCCGGCGTGCGCGCCCAGGCCCTGGGCCGCGACGGTGGCCTCGTGGACGACTTCGTGTTCTCGGAGACCGAGCGCGCGCTACACGTGCGAAACGCGCCCTCGCCCGCGGCCACGTCGTCACTGGCCCTGGCGGCGATGATCGCCGACCGGGCCGAGCCGGGGCTTCAGTAGCGGTCCGGCGCCTAGCCCGTGCTCGCCGGTGCCCGCACGGCGCTGTCCAGCGAGCTCTGGAGCTGCTCCAGGACCCTCACCACGCGCAGCCCGCTCTCGCCGTCCGAGCGCGGCCGCGTACCGTCGCGGATGCACTCGAGGAAGTGCGCGCACTCGAGGCGCAGCGGCTCCTGGTTGGGCACGCTGGGAGACCAGACATCGCCCGAGCGGGCGATGTACTCGCCGTAGCTGCTGTAGGGCTGGTCCACGGTCTTGTCGTAGACCGTGAGCTTCTGGTCGATGGCCATGTCGTCGAAGGTGGCCATGCGCTTCGAGCCCACCACGGTGAAGCGCCGCTCCTTGTGCGGGTCGAGCCACGACAGGTGGAGGTGGGCGGCCAGACCGGACGGGAAGCGCATGTAACAGAACACCACGTCCTCGATCCCGTCGCGGACGTACGACTCGCCGAAGGCGTGGCACTGCACGGGCTCCTCGTCCGCCAGCCCGAGCACCACCGACACGTCGTGCGCGCCCAGCGACCAGAGCGCGTTCTCGTCGGCGCGGACCTTGCCCAGGTTCACCCGGTTGCCGTAGATGTAGTGCACGTCGCCGAGCTCGCCCGTGGTCACAAGCTCCCTCAGCCGCACCAGGCCGGGGTGGTACTCGAGCAGGTGGCCCACCATCAGCGTGAGGCCGCTTCCCTCAGCGGCGGCCACCACCGACTCCGCGTCCGCCACCGACTGGGCCAGCGGCTTCTCCACGAACACGTGCTTGCCCGCCTCCAGCGCCCTGCGGGCGAGGTCCGCGTGGGTGGGAACGGGCGTGGCCACCACCAGGGCGTCCAGATCGGGGTCGGCCAGCAGCTCGTCCACCGAGCCCGTCGTCCGGGCGCCTGGGAACGAGGCCGCCATCGTTTCGAGGCGCTCCGCATCCCCGTCGCAGATCCAGGCCAGCTCCGAGTCGGGCAGCGCGGCGAAGTTCCGGGCCAGGTTGGGGCCCCAGTACCCGAGCCCCACCACTGCGACCGAGGTCACGCGGGCACCGCCGCTCCGCAGGCCTCCACCACGGCGCTCACCTGCTCGCCCGTGAGCTCGGGGCCCATGGGCAGGGCCACGATCTCGCGCGCCAGCTCGTCGGTGGCGGGCAGCTCCACGTTCGCGTAGGTGCGCATCGGCTCCTGCCGGTGAGCGGGGGTGCGGTAGTAGCCGCGCGCGCCCACTCCGCGCTCGTTCAGGGCGGCGGCCAGCTCATCCGCACGCTCGGCCCGGGTCACATAGAGGTGGTACACCTGCTCGGCGCCGTCGGTGCCGCGGAGCGGACGCACGAGGTCGCCGAGGCCGGCACGCTCATAGGCCGCCGCGGCCTCCCGCCGGCGCGCGTTCCAGCCGTCGAGCTCAGGGAGCAGCACGCGCAGCACCGCGGCCTGGATCGAGTCGAGGCGCGAGTTGTAGCCCACGTCGGTGTGCGTCTTCTTGTCGTGCGAGCCGTGGAAGCGCAGCGTGCGGGCGCGCTCGGCGATCTCGTCCGAGTCCGTGGCGATGGCCCCGCCGTCTCCCAGGCAGGGGAGGTTCTTGGAGGGGAAGAAGCTGAAGGTGGCCGCGTCGCCGAGGGCCCCGGCGCGCACGCCGCCGAGCGTGGCTCCCGCCGCCTGGGCCGCGTCCTCGAGCACCGGCACTCCAAGCTCCCGCAACTCGGCCACCGGGGCCACGTTCCCGAACAGGTGCACGGGCACGATCGCCCGGGTGCGGGCGCTCAGGTGGGGCCGCACGGTTTCCGCCGTGACGCAGGCGGTATCCGGGTCCACGTCGCAGAACACCGGCCGGCCGCCGGCGTTCACGATCGCCTCGCAGGTGGCGTAGAAGGTGAGCGACGGGCAGATCACCTCGTCCCCGGAGGCCACACCCATCGCTCGCAGCGCGATCGTGAGCGCGTCCGTGCCGTTGCCCACCCCCACCACGTGGCGCACGCCGAGGTATTCCGCGAACTCCTCCTCGAAGGCGCCGACCTCGGGGCCGAGGATGTAGCGCCCGGAGGCCACCACCTCCGCAAGGCGCTCGACGATCCGCTCGCGGTGGGGCTCGAGCGAGGTGGCGAACAGGGGCACGGTCATGCGCGGAGAGCCTAGCCGCGGCCCGGGCGGGCGAGGCTTCGCACCAGCGCGCGCTCGCCCGCGTCGAGCCAGAGCATCCAGTAGGCGAGCCAATAGCCACCCACGGCGGCGGCGGCGATGGCCAGCACGGCCGCCACGCCCGACGGCTCCAGCAGCAACCGGACGGCCACGAGCAGCGCGGCCAGCAGCGCGCCCAGCGAGTACGCCGGCACCCAGGCGCGCCGCACGAGGTCCCCCAGGGCGGTGCCCGAGACCTCCAGGCCCTGGTGCAGCAGGAAGGGGAAGGCGAGCGTGAAGGCCACCGCCGTGCCCACGGCCGGGCCCTCGAGGCCGAGGGCGGGGGTGAGCGACAGGGTGAGCACGAGGTTGAGCGCGGCGGCCGAGGACATGATCAGCGCCACCTCCCGCGCTCGCCCGGCGCCCACCAGGAACCCCGGGGTCACCACCAGCCCGCCGTACAGGATCCAGTAGGAGACGAGGATGGTCAGGGCCGTGGCGCCCTCGCCGTAGCGGTCCCCGAGCCAGGCATCGAGCAGGGGCCGGGCCAGCGCCATCAGGGTCACGCACAGCGGCACGAAGAGGGCCAGCGTGTAGCGCGTGCCCCGCAGGACGAGCTCGCGCATCCGGCGCTGGTCGCCGGTGGCGGCGTAGCGCGAGGCCGTGGGCACGGTGGGCACCGCCAGCGCCCCGCCCAGCGCATACAGCAGGTTGTGCGCGCGCAGCGGTCCCTCGTACAGCCCCACCCGGGCCGGCGAGCGGAAGGCGCCCAGGATCACGCGGTCGAGCGCGTAGCTCACGAGGGTTGACAGCTCCACCACCAGCAGCCAACCGGCGGTGGGCACGATCTGGCCCGCACGGCCCGCCCCCGCCCCGCCGCGCCGGAACGGCAGCCCGCGGCGCCGCACCTCGCCGAACGAGAGCAGTCCGCTGAGGAGGGGCATCGCGCCACTCGCGGCGATCACCGCGGCCAGACCGGCGCCGGAGAGGATCAGCGTGAGCATCAGCGCGAGGTACACGGCCACGCCGGCGATCTCGAGGCCGGCCGCGCGAACCAGCACGCGCTCGGCCCTCAGGGCGTCGAGATAGACGCTGGCGGTGATGCCCGCGGCGGACACCGCTCCGAGGCCGAGGCCTCCCAGGCGGGCGTCGCGCGCCAGGTCTCCGTCCAGCACCACCGCGGCGATCCCCAGCGCGGCCAGGGCGATCAGCACCCCGGTGGCGACGCCGACCCTCACATACAGGCGGGCGGCGGCGGCGAACACCAGCGAGCGCTCGCCCGGGGCGGTGGCCGCCGCCATCGCCCGCACGGCCGCCGCGGCCACGCTGTTGCGAAGCACGAGCAGGTATCCGGCCAGCGAGGCCACCAGTCCGTAGGCGCCGAGCTCGGCCAGCGAGAGGCGTCGAGCCAGCACTGTGACCACCACGAGCAGCGCGAGCAGGCCACTCCCCTGGGCCACCTGCTGGACCAGGGCGCCGGAGGCGAGCAGGCGGGCTTCGCCGGGATCGGGTGGATCCGCCCCGGACTGCGCAACCCCGGCGGGACTCACGGGTTCAGACCCTACGACACGGGGCGGCGGCCCTCGTGTGGCCGGAGGTACGGCTACCCTCCGAGGCTCGGCATGACCAATACTCAGCATCAGTCATCCATTTCCACCCGGCTTCCGAGCACCGTCGAGACGGTCAGGACACGCCCAGTCCTGGGGGTGCCGGTGACCGTCACGGACTACTCCGCGGCCGTGGAGGTCATGGACGGGATGGTCGAGTCGCGCGAGCCCGGATACGTCTGCGTGGCGCCTGTGCATGCCCTGATGGTGGCCCAGGACGACCCCGAGATGATGGCCGCGCTGCAGGGCGCCTCCATGGTCGTGCCCGACGGCATGCCGCTGGTCTGGGCGGCGAACCTGCTCGGGGAAGCGCTGGACGACCGCGTCTACGGACCGGAGCTGATGCGCCGCTACAGCGAGCGCTGCGCCGAGCGCGGCCACCGCGTCTGGCTTTACGGCGGGCGCGATCAGGGCACGCTGGTGCAACTCGCGCTCAGCCTGCGCCGCAGCCACCCCGGCATCCGCATCGTCGGCGGCTACTCGCCCCCCTTCCGCCCACTGGGCGAGGAGGAGGAAGAGGCGCTGGTCCGCCAGATCAACGACGCCCGGCCCGACGTTCTCTGGGTGGGCATCGGGGTGCCGAAGCAGGAGAAGTGGATGGCCCGCATGCGCGAGCGCCTCGACGTGCCGGTGATGGCCGGGGTCGGCGCCGCGTTCGACTTCCACTCCGGGCGCATCCCGATGGCGCCCCGCTGGATGCAGAGCCACGGCCTCGAGTGGGTGTACAGGATCTCGCGCGAGCCGCGCCGGCTGCTCCCGCGCTACCTGTATTACAACCCCCGCTTCGTGATGTCGTTCGCCCGCCAGTACCTGGCCGAGCGCTAGGCGCGGCCCGCATGGCCACTCACCCGGCCGAGCGTGAGGAGGCGGAGACGCTGCGCGCGGAGCTGGATGCGCTCCGGCGCCGCCACGACGAGGAGATGGCCCGGGCCAACCAGGCGCTGTCCGCCGCGCAGGAGAAGAGCTACTGGCTCGACCGCTTCCACGTGGACCTCAACGCGCTCATGCGCAGCCGTGCGGCACGCGAGCTCCGGACCGCCGTCCGCGGCGCCCAGGCGGGCGTCGGTGCCAGGGGCCGCCGGCGCGCCCTCTCGGACCGCCTCCGCGGCCGGGGGAGCGAGGCCAGGAGCGAGCCCTTCGCGCGCAGTCTCTCGCCCGACCTCCTGCACGCGTCGCCGGTCACGGACGTGCTCTACGAGAGGCTCTCGGCGGACGACCTCGATGCCATCGAGCAGCGGCTCGAGCCCGCGGAGCGCGAGCTGCGCGACGCGGCCGGCGCCGGCGAGCGCAGGCGCCTCGCGCTTGCCTTCGCGGCTCATCACCAGGTGGAGCCCGCGCTCGAGCACAGCGGGCTCTCGGCGGCCATGCCCGGGGACGAGGTGCCCTCGATGGCGCGGGGTCCGATCGCCGCCGGCGGCTCCTACTACTACGCCGACCTGGTGGTGGACGGGCTCCGCTCCACCGGCTTCGAGCTCGAGCCGGGGCAGACCGGACTCGACTTCGGCTGCTCCTCCGGGCGCGTGGTGCGGGTGCTGGCCGCCGCCCACCCGGAGATCGACTGGCACGGCTGCGATCCGCTTCCCGACGCCATCGCCTGGGCGCAGGCCCACCTCCCCGGCATCAGCTTCGAGCGCGGCCCGGAGCTTCCACCTTCCCCCTACGAGGACGACACGTTCGACTTCGCGTTCGCGATCTCCATCTGGAGCCACTTCTCCGAGCCGGCCGCGCTGAGCTGGCTCGACGCGATGCGCCGGGTGATCCGGCCGGGCGGGCGGCTGCTCCTGACCACGCAGGGCGAGCACACCGTGGCCCACACCCACCGCGTGGGGCAGCGCTCGCCCGAACAGCTCGCGGACATTCGCGAGGCGCTGCGGGAGAGCGGGTTCTGGTACGCCCCCGAGTACGGAGAGGTGGGCGACCACGGCCTGGCCAACCCGGACTGGGGGATCGCCTTCCTGACCCCGGAGTGGCTGCTGGCCAAGGCCACTCCCGACTGGCGGGTGGCCGCCTTCCACCCCGGGAGGGTCGAGGGGAACCAGGATCTCTATGTGCTCGAGCGCCGCTGAGAGCCTTTCGCCGTCGGACCGGCTCGTAGACTGACGCGCATGGCTCCTAGCGTGGCTGTGGTGGGTCTCGGCCGCGTGGGCCTCCCTCTCGCGCTCGCGTTCGCGGACCGCGGCCTCGACGTGATCGGCGTGGAGCGCGAGCGCACGATCATCGAATCGGTGACCGCCGGGCGGATGCCGTTCCGCGAGCCCGGCGCCGACGATCTGCTTCAGCGGGTCCTGGCGTCGGGGCGCCTCGAGCTCACCGCCGAGGCGTCCGACGCCGCTCGCGCGGACCACATCGTGCTCACGCTGGGAACGCCCGCGTACGAGAACGTCGAGATCGACGTGTCCCAGATCCGCGACGTGGTGGACGACCTCCTGCCGGTGCTGCGCGAGGGCCACTCGATCGTGCTGCGCTCCACCGTGGCGCCGGGCACCACCGAGTGGGTGGCCGGGTACATCGAGCAGCGGCGCGGGCTTCGGACCGGCGAGACCCTGTTCGTCTCGCACGTGCCCGAACGGATCGCGGCCAACCGGTTCCTGGAGGAGATCCACACGTTGCCCTGCATCGTCGGCGGCGTGGATCCGGAGTCCGGCGCCCGAGCGGCCGAGCTGTTCGAGGCCTTCGACACCGAGATCGTGCAGACCACCCCCGCCCAGGCCGAGCTCGCGAAGATCTGGACCAACATCCTGCGCTACGCCCAGTTCGCGCTCCCCAACCTGCTGATGATGGAGTGCGAGCAGTACGGGGCGAACGTGTTCGATGTGATCGACCTGATCAACCACGACTACCCACGCGGCGGCATCGCGGCGCCGGGCCTCACGGCGGGCGCCTGCCTGCGCAAGGACTTCGCCTTCTCCGAGGAGCGCTCGAGCGCGCCGGGGATGCTGCTCGCCGTCTCGCGCGTGCACGAGACGGTGCCGCTCTTCCTCGTCAAGGGGCTGAAGGCGCGGCTCGGCGGCACCCTGCGCGACCGCAAGGTGGCGGTGCTGGGGCTCACCTTCAAGCGCGACTCCGACGACGTGCGCGACTCGCTCTCCGGGAAGCTGATCCGCCTGCTGGAGCGCGAGCTGGCCCACGTAGCCCGCCACGACCCCAACGTGGGTGCGGGCTCGGAGTCGATCGAGTCCGCGCTCGAGGGCGCCGACGCCGTGGTCATCGCCACCAACCACTCCGCCTTCGAGGGACTGGCCGGGCGCCTGCCCGCCGGCCTGCTCGTGGTGGACCCGTGGAACGTGTCGGGCACCTCCGAGGTGTTCGCGCACGTTCTCGCACCTGCCCGAGTCCAGTGAGCCGCGTACTGGTGACGGGTGGCGCCGGCACGATCGGCGAGGCGGTGGTCCGCCGGCTGGTGGGCGACCCGGAATGGGAGGTGCGCGTATCCGACCAGCGCCCCGCGCCGGCGTGGATGAGCCAGGCCTGCGAGGTGCACACCGGCGACCTTCGCGAGGCATACGAGGCGGCCGCCGCGGCCGCGGGGTGCACCCACGTGATCCACCTGGCGGCCATCGTCGGCGGCATCGCCAACTTCCACCGCCTTCCCCACACGCTGCTGGAGGTGAACACGGGCCTCTACAACAGCGTTTTCCGGGCGGCGCTGAACGCGGGCGTGGAGCGCCTCGTGTACGTGTCGTCGTCGATGGTCTTCGAGCGGGCCACGCAGTTCCCCACCACGGAGGAGCACGTGCTCGACTGCCCCACGCCGCGCTCGGCCTACGGCTTCTCGAAGCTGGCCGGAGAGGTGTACTGCCGCGCCCTGCACGGCGAGCACGGCGTGCCCTTCACCATCTGCCGCCCCTTCAACGCCTACGGCCCCGGCGAGATGCCGGAGGCCGAGCCCGGCATCGCCCACGCCCTGCCCGACCTCATCCGCAAGGTGCTCTCCGGGCAGCGCCCGCTTCAGATCTTCGGGTCGGGCGAGCAGACCCGCACGCTCACCCACGTGGACGACGTGGCCGACGGCATCGTGACCGCCATGGCCCACCCCGCGGGCGAGAACGAGGACTTCAACGTGTCGGCCTCCGAGGAGGTCTCGATCGCGCAGCTGGCGGCTCTCGTCTGGGAGACCTGCGGCGAGGACCCGGCGGCACTCGAGCTGGAGCACCTGCCCACCTTCGAGGTGGACGTGCAGCGGCGCTGGCCCTCGGTGGAGAAGGCGCGTCGCCTTCTCGGCTGGGAGGCGCGCGTGGACCTGCGCGACGGTGTGACGGCCACGGTCGAGTGGCTGCGCGAGCAGGCCGCGCCCAGCCATTTCAGCCGGTGACGCGCCCGTAGATCGCGAGCAGGTCCGCCGTCCAGCGCTCCTGCGAGTGGCGCTCACGAGCGCGGGCCAGCAGCGCGTCGCCGTCGGCGCGGCGCCGCTCCGGATCGTCCCAGAGCTCCCGTAGCCGCCGGGCCAGCGGCTCGGCGGCGTTGGCAGGCAGGCAGCGCTCCGGGCCGATCAGCTCGGGCAGGCCGCCCAGCCGCGAGGCCAGGACGGGCACACCTGCCGCCATCGCCTCCAGCGCCCCGTAGGGAGCGAACTCGTGGTACCGGGAGGGCATCAGGAACGCCCCCGCCCCGGCGAGGAGCTCCGCCATCGCCGCCCGGTCCGCCCGGCCCACGAACTCCACCGGCCCGCCCACGCGCGCGGCCAGGTCCCGGAGCTCGGCCTCGGCCGAACCCTCGCCCGCGATCCTCAGCGGAACGCCGGCATCGGCCGCCGCGCGGATGGCCACGTCCACGCCCTTCTCCTCGGACAGCCTCGAGGCCACCAGCGCGTAGCCGCCCTCCGCGGCGCCGGAGGACGTGGCGAACGCGTCGGCCGGCAGGTGGTGGGGGAGCACCTCGATGCGCTCGGGGGGCAGTCCGTGACGGGCGAGCTGGCCCGCGGCCCAGTGGCCCGGAGCCACGAAGCGGTCCACCGAGTCGAGCACGAGCGGCTGGTGCAGGGCGAGGCCGGCCGCGTAGGCCGCGGACTCGGGCAGCGAGCCACGGCAGTTGAGCACCACCCCCGGAAGCGTGTTCCGGCCGCGGCAGCGGAAGCAGGGTCCGCCGTCGCGCGAGGCCACGCCGATCGCGCAGAAGAGGCGCAGGTTGTGGAGGTGGAGCACCACGCGGGCCCCGGCCGCGCGGCCGGCGGCGAGGCCGCGCGGGCCGACGAGCGGCAGCATGTTGTGCACGTGCATCAGGTCCGCGGGCAGCTCGCGCACCGCGGACGCGACCTCGTCCTCTCGCTCACCGCCCCGCAGCAGCGCGGCTGCCGCCCGCACCCGGCCCGCCTCCTCCGAGCGGCGCTCCACCAGGGCGTGCTCGACTCCCGCCGCCCGCAGGGCGCTCAGCTGCAGCTCCACTGACCTCTCCTCGCCTCCCTCGACGCGGTAGCGGTTGTGGACCACGAGGACGCGCGGCGGACCGGCCATCGACCGGACCACGCTAACCGGTCGACCCCCCGGAGCGGCCGGCGCGCCCGAAGGCGTTCGATGCCGCGACTACCCTTCCGGGCGATGCCGGACCCGGTCTACGACCCCGCTGAGCCGGCCGCGCCGCCCACCGGGGGCTCCGCCGAGGATGCGGCCCGCGGGCGGATGGCCATGACCCGCCTGGCCGAGGTCGAGCGTGAGCTGGCGCTCGCCCGCCGCCACCAGGAGGCGAAGATCGCCGAGCTGGAGGACCGCCTGGCCTGGATCGAGGAGCACGAGCTGGACCTTCGCGACGAGGCCGAGCGGAGGCCCTGGCTGGCCGCGCTGCTCCGGGTGTGGGCCCGCTCGGTGAAGCTCGCCCGTCGCGTGGCGCGCTCCCTCAGCCGGTGACGATCTCCGTCGCGATACCGGTGCTGAACGGCGAGCGCTACCTCGAGGAGGTGCTCGCGGCGGTGCTCGCGCAGGAGGTGAGCGGGGAGGTGGAGCTGGTGGTGATCGACTCCGGGTCGCGCGACCGCTCGCTGGAGATCGCCCGCGCGGCGGGCGCCACCGTGATCGAGATTTCGCCGGAGGAGTTCGGGCACGGTCGCACTCGCAACCTGGCCGTGGCCCGCAGCTCGGGCGACCTCATCGCGTTCCTCACGCAGGACTCCACCCCGGCCGGAACGGACTGGCTGGCCGAGCACGTCCGCAGCTTCGAGCTGGCCGACCACGTGGGCGCGTCGTTCGGCCCGCACTTCGCCCGCCCGGACGCCAGCCCGCTCACCAAGCGGCTGCTCGAGGGGTTCTTCCATGACTTCTCGCCGAGCGGCGAGCCGGTGGTTCACCGCTCGGGCGACACCACCTACCTCTCGAGCAACAACACCGCCATCGCCCGCGCCGCGTGGGAGGAGATCCCGTTCCGGGACATCCCGTTCGCCGAGGACCAGGCGATGGGCGCGGACCTCCTGGCCGCCGGGTGGGCCAAGGTCTACAACCCCGCGGCCCGGGTGGTGCACTCGCACAACCACGGCCTGATCGACGGCTTCCGGCGCTACTTCGACGAGTACCGTGGGCTCCGCGACAGCGTCGGCCAGAAGTCGGAGCCGTCGGCGAGCCGGGCGCTGGGGATCGTCGCGCGCTCGGTGGCCGCCGACCGCGAGTACCTGGCCCGTGAGGAGCCCTCGGCCACGGCCCGCGCGCGCTGGACGGCCCAGAGCGTGGTGCACCACACCGGCCGGGTGGTCTTCGGTGGCCTGGGCGAGCGCGCCGACCTGATTCGCGGGCCGGTGCGCTCCCTGCTCTCGCTCGACGGCCGCGCGGACGGCGTGACCCGAAGGGTGGCCGCGTCGGGAGCGAGCGTGTACGAGGACGCCCTGCGCGTGTTCGCGGACGGCATCGAGCCGCTGGCCTCGCCCTCCCCCTTCGACGACTCCCGCGAGTCGCTCGACCTGGCCTGGATCGTGCCCCCGTACGGCGTGGGGAGCGGCGGCCAGGCGGCCATCTTCCGGATCATGCGCGACCTCGAGTCGCGCGGCCACCGCTGCTCGCTGTGGGTGCACGACCCGAAGGGGATCGAGCCGCATTCGAGCGCGACCCTTCGCCGGCGCATGAAGGTGCACTACGCCTCGCCCGACTCGCCCGTGGCGCTCGGGTTCGCCCACTGGACGGGCTGCGACGTGGCCATCGCCACGGGCTGGGACACCGTGTATCCGGTGCTGCGCCTGCCCGCTTGCCGCGCCCGCGCCTACTTCGTGCAGGACCACGAGCCCGAGTTCTTCGCCACGTCGTCCGAGTCCGTGCTGGCCGAGCACACCTACCGCGCCGGACTCCCCTGCATCGCGTCGAGCCGCTGGCTGGCCCAGACCCTCCGGGACCGCTACGGCGCCGACGCCACCGCGTTCGACTACGGCGTGGACTCGTCGGAGTACCACGAGGTCCCCGACGTGCCGAGGCGTGCCGACACGGTCCTGTTCTACGCGCGTGACCACACCCCGCGGCGCGCGGTGGAGCTCGGCCTGCTCGCGCTCCAGCTCGTGCTCGAGCGACGGCCCAACCTGCGCGTCGTGCTCTACGGCACCCACCGCAGGATCCGGGCTCCGTTCGCCTTCGAGCAGCTCGGCGTGGAGACCGCGGACCGTCTCAGGCGCCTCTACAACGAGGCGACGGTGGGTGTCAGCCTTTCGCTCACGAACCACTCGCTGATCGCGGGTGAGATGCTCGCCTGCGGGCTCCCGGTGGTGGAGCTGGCCGGCCGCGCGTGCGAGTCGTACTACGGCGGGGACGGCTCGGTGATCACCCTGGCCGCGGACGACCCGGGCGACATCGCGAGGCGGATCGAGGAGCTGCTGGACGACCCGGCCGAGCGCCGGCGGCTGTCCCGGGCAGGCCTCGACTTCGTGCGAGAGCGCACGTGGGAGGGGTCGGCGGGCACCATCGAGGAGGCCCTGCGCGGGCTGCTGGCCGAGCGCGTGCATGCCAATATCGCCGCCTCCTGAGCGCAACTTCACGTGCGCGGCGGGATTGACAGGTTTAGCCATGGGGCGTGGATGGAGATCATTTCCGGACGGCCCGTGGGGTCCGCTCGCCGTTGGCGGGGGATCGCGTTGCTAGCGTCCGATTCCACCGAGGCCGTCTTCGCGCGCCGCCGCTTCCGCATTGGACGTGGCTCCGCCGCCCCGACACGAGAGCATCGAATGGCTCGACTCACAAAACCGCTGATCCTGTTCGTCATGCTGGCGACGCTCGCGCTGCCGGCGGCGGCCGCAGCCGACCCCGACGCCGTGATCCGCGACTGCGCGGTCGACGGCAAGCTCGACGGGAAGTACTCGAAGTCGGACCTGCGCCAGGCGCTGGAGAACCTCCCCTCCGACCTCAGGGAGTACAGCGACTGCAGCGAGATCATCGGCGCGGGAATCGGGAACGGAGCGGGTGGAGGCGGCTCGAAGGCGAACTCCGCCGCGGCACGCGCGGCGGCCCTTGCCGCCGGCGGCTCCGCGCTGAGCTCGCGCGCCGTGGACCAGAAGGAGCTCGACCGGATCGCCAAGGCCCACCGCCGACCGAGCGGCATCGCGATCGACGGCGGGACGGTGACCCCCGGGTCCGACGGCCTCTTCGACACCGCGAGCGCCTCGAACGGGATACCCCTCCCGCTCCTCCTCGCGCTCGTGGGCCTGGCACTGCTGGCCCTCGCCGGCACCGCCGTGGCCCTGCGTTCCCGCGTGCCCGCGCTCGCGCGGATCTCCTTCAAGCGTGGTCCCTTCTCGCGTAAGCGCCGCTAGCGCGCTTCTCCTCGGCGCTGCCCTCGCGGGCATCGCCTTCGGAGCCGCCGGCGGAACCGAGCTGGGACGCACCACCACGGTGGAGGTGCTGGCCGTGCTCGCGTCCGGAGCACTGGTCGCCGTGGCGCTGCACCGGGGCCTCTACGGCGGCCCCGGGTCGGTGCCGCTGGCGGTCTTCGCCGCATTGGCGGCGTTCACGGCCCTGTCAGTGACCTGGTCGATCGTCCCGGAGACGAGCTACGTGGAGGCCGGGCGGACGATGGCCTACCTGTTCGTCTTCGCCGGCGGAGTGGCCCTGGCGAGACTGGCCCCGCGCCGCCCCGAGATCGCGCTCGGGGGCGTGCTGCTGGCCGCCGGGCTCGCGAGCGCCTACGCGCTGGCCTCCCGGGTCTGGCCCGCCACCCTGGCCGAGAACGAGCTCTCCAACCGCATCGGAGCGCCGTTCCAGTACTGGAACGCGGTGGGCACCACGGCCGCTCTGGCCGTTCCCGCCCTGCTCTGGCTGGGCTCCCGGCGCACCGGCAGCGCGGCCCTTCGCGCGCTGGCCTACCCGGCGCTCGGAGTCTCGGTGGTGGCGATCCTGCTCACCCAGTCGCGCGGGGCGCTGGCCGCCGCCGGGATCGCGGCGATCATCTGGTTCGCGGTGGTCCCGCTCCGGCTACGGAGCCTCCCTGTGCTCCTGGTGCCGTCCGCGGGCGCCGGGGCGGTCTCGGCCTGGGCCCTCGCCCGCGATGCGTTCTCGCAGACGCTGCAACCGCTCTCCGCCAGGGAGAGCGTGGCCGGGGACTTCGGGCTGCTCCTGCTGCTCATGGTCGTCGTGCTCTTCCTCGCCGGGCTGGCCGTGAACCTCGGCCTCACCCGCTCGGTCGCCTCGATGCGCGTTCGCCGGCGGGTGGGCATCGCCGCGCTGGCCGTGGCCTGCGCCATCCCGCTCGTGGCCCTCACCTCTGTCGCCGTGAGCGACGGCGGCCTGGGCGGCTCGATCCGCGACCGGGTGGACCAGCTCACGAGCGAGACGGACACCGCGCCGCAGCAGGGGGCGGGACGGCTGACCGCCGTGTCGTCGACGCGCGGGAAGTACTGGCGCGAGGCCGGTCGGGTCTTCGACGACCGGCCGGTGGCGGGCGTGGGCGCCGGCGCGTTCGAGGTGGCCCGGCTGCGGCACCGCTCCGACGCCGCGGTGACCCGCCACGCTCACGGCTACCCGGTCCAGACCCTGGCCGACCTCGGCATCGTCGGGCTCGCGCTCTCGCTCCTGCTCCTCGTCACGTGGCTGGTCTCCGCGGCCCGCACCACCGGTCTTCACCCGCGTCGGATGCGCCTGCGGCGCTCCGAGGACTCGACGCCCGCGCGGCGGGACTGGGACGGTGAGCGCATCGCGTTCACCGCGCTGGCACTTGTGGCCCTCGTCTTCGGTCTCCAGTCCACGATCGACTGGACCTGGTTCGTGCCCGGACCGGCCGCGATGGCGTTCGTGGCCGCGGGAACGGTGGCCGGGCGCGGACCCGTGGCCGCGGTGGGCGGGCCGGCCGAGCCGTTCCCCGCCGCGATCGGGCGCTCAGGCGAGGGCTGGCTGCGCCCCGCGCTGGTGGCCGGGGCGGGCATGCTCGCCGCGGTGCTGGTGGCCTGGGCCGTATGGCAGCCCGAGGCGTCCCAGCGCTCGGTGGACCACGCGCTCGACATGGCCGCGGGGGGCGACTACCGCTCGGCGCTCGACGAGGCGGACAGCGCGGCCGACTCCGATCCGCTCTCCCCCACTCCGCTCTTCGCCCGCGCCGACATCCTGTCCGCCGCAAGGCTGGATGCCCAGGCCGGGCACACGCTCGAGCGCGCGGTGCTCCGCTTCCCCGGCGATCCCGATGCCTGGATCAGGCTCGCGCGCTTCCAGCTCTACGTGCTCGACAGGCCGCGGGCGGCGCTCACCACGCTGGAGGGCGCCCTCTACCTTGACCCCTACTCGCCGCTGGGGCGCTCGCTCTACCTCACCGCGCAGGCCGCCCAGCGAGTGCTGGGGCGGGAGTCCCCGAGCTAGGGCAGCTCTACCGGGTCGCGAGCGCGAACAGCGTGGCCCGGTGACGCCGCACCGAGTGCACGTCGAACCCCCCACCGTCCAGCACGGCCCTGAGTGAGCGGCGGGTGAAGAAGCGCAGGTGGGGCGAGAGCGGGTCGAATTGGCGCTCGAATCCCAGGGCGGCCAGGCTCAGCCCCGTGCGCCGGCCGTGAGCCGGGGTGGTCAGGGCCAGGCCGCCCCCGGGCAGCAGCACGCGCCGCAGCTCGGACACGAACAGCTGCACGTCGCGCACGTGCTCGATCGTCTCGGCCACCAGAGCGAGGTCGAAGCTCGAGTCGGGGAAGGGGAGTGGGGCGTCCGGCTCGAGCTCCGCTCGGGCCGCCTCGGGGTGGCGGCGGCCGGCCCGCTCGAGCGCCACAGGGGACACGTCCGCGAGGGTGAGCTCCTCCGCCCGCAGCTCGCCGCTCAGGCGACCGTCGCCGCACCCGAGGTCGAGGGTGCGCTCCACCGGACCCAGCGCGCGCACGAAGGCGGCCGTACGCGCGGGCGGCGCCACGTCAGCGTCGGGCACCAGCTCCCACAGCTCGTCGTCGTACCGGCTGGCCATGGCGTCAGGCCGCGGCCGGGCGGCGAGCTACCAGGCGCCCCGCGCCCTGATCACCGCGGGCACCGTCTTCAGCAGGATCGAGAGATCGAGGAACACGGACCAGTGCTCGAGATAGAGGAAGTCGAGGCGGACGAGCTCGTCGAAGTCGAGCTCCGAGCGCCCCGAGACCTGCCACAGGCCCGTCATGCCGGGAAGCACCAGGTAGCGCTTGCGGTGCCACTCCTCGAGCCGCTCGTAGTCGCGCGCCGGCAGCGGGCGCGGACCCACCAGGGACATCTCCCCGCGCAGCACGTTCAGCAGCTGCGGCACCTCGTCGAGCGACCACCGGCGCAGCGCCCGGCCGACCGAGGTGACCCGCGGGTCGGAGCGGATCTTGAACAGCGCGCCGCCCACCTCGTTGTGCATCTCCAGGTCGTCCTGGAGGTCCTCGGCGCCCTCCACCATCGTGCGGAACTTGAAGCACTCGAAGGTGCGCCCGCCGATGCCCGGGCGCAGCGAGCGGTACAGCACCGGCCCGCGCGAGCTTGTCTTGATGGCCAGGGCGATCGCGGCGATGAGCGGCGAGAGCACCACGAGCAGGAGCGAGGCGCCCACCAGGTCGAAGGTGCGCTTGATGGCGAAGTCCACCCCCTCGAACACGGGTGGCTTGAGCTCGAACAGCGGCAGCGCCTGGCCGGGCACGAACTCCACCCGGTCCATGAGGATCTCCATCGTGGAGGGGGCCACGCGCACTCGCACCGCGTGGCGATGACAGCGGTCCACGAGCTCCACCGCCTCCGCCTGGGGGAAGTCTGCGTCGGCGATCAGTACCTCGTCGATCAAGTCGAAGTGCCGCTCGAGCTGGTCCAGCGACTGGAAGTCGCGCAGGCCGTTCGGCTTCGGCGAGGGCGTGCGGGCCACGAATCCGTACGGCTCGATCATCTTGCTCCCGCGGAGCGCGTCCGATACCGCTTCGATGTTCGCTCCGGAGCCCACGAGCACCGCACGGCGGCGATAGCCGGCGGCGCGCAGCACGAACCCGCTGATGCGCTCGAAAAACCACCGCGTGGACGAGACGTAGACCAGCGCGAAGAAGAGTGAGCCGTAGAAGATGTAATACGACTTGAAGGCCTGGCCCTCGATCTCCGCGTAAATGAGGATCACCAGCACCACCTCGAACAGCGAGCTGATCACCTTCGCGAACCCCGGCCGCTGGGCGCGGTCGCGGTAGAGGCCGGACCGGGCGAAGAGCAGCACCATCACGAGGCAGGCCAGCGGGGCGTACTCCTTGGCCTGGTGGTAGGTGCCGCCGAGCACGTCCGGGTCCTGCACCGCGGCCTTGATGGCCAGCGCGGTCCAGATCGCGGCGAACAGGCTGGCGATGTCGAGCGCGGCCAGGATGCCGATGCGGCACAGCGAGCGCAGGGTGTCGAAGCGCAGCACTCCGCGAAGGAGCAGGGGCCTGGCCGCCCGCACGTCGCGGTCGGGTAGGGAGACCGGCTCGACCTCCCTGAGCTCTCTAACCAGGCTGTTCGTCACTTGCTTGCTCGCGTCGGCAGGGGGTGAAACAGCCGATGGCGGCCAATGTAGCGGGCGGGGGGGTCGATCGGTCAAAGGTCTCGCGCCAGAAGCGGGAACACGTCGGCGATCACGTAGGCGCGCAGTTTCGCCGGCAGAGCCGTGCCGGGCGGGATGCGCAGGGCCGCGGCGGTGAGGTTTCCGCGCCGGTCCACCGTGGTGGACAGCGCCTTGCGGTAGTCGAGTGACACCGGCGCGCCGGTGGCTGCGTCGGTGAGCAGGATGCCCAGCGTGTGCTGCGCGGCGGGGAGGTGCCCGCCGCCGGCGAAGCGCAGCCGCGCGACGGCGCTGCCCGGAGCGGTGGGCGTCGGGCGACGCAGGTCGAGCCGCGCCACGCTCACACCCTTCGGCCGGTGATTGGCCGGCGCGCCCCTGCGGTAGCGGCGCGTGATGAACGTGCCGCTGGCCGGGAGGATCCTCTGGTCGTTGCAGAGGCCGATGTACTCGAGCGCTGCGCCGTACACCGGCACCTCGGGGCAGTACACCTCGGCGTAGAGGCTGGCGCCGAAGCGGGCCTGCAGGTTCTTGTCGAGCTGCATCCGCAGCTCGAAGCGGCGGAAGGGCACCTCACCGAAGCTGAAGGTGAGGCTGAGGCCGCTCTGGGAGACGATCACCGAGTCGTTGCGGTAGCGGCCCGCGAGCGGGAAGGCGAAGGCCCCGCGGCGGTCGGCCACCGGCACCCCGCCCGGGCCGCGCTTCGTGGACACCGCCCAGAGCAGCAGCCTGCCCTCCCCGTTGCGGTCCGGCTTCGACGCGCTCACCGCGCCCACCACGATGTCGTAGCTGTCGAAGCCGATCTGGTTGAGGCTGGGGAGGATCGGCGGGAAGGGCACGGCCATGCGGCTGAGCTCGAAGGCCGAGACCTGGTTGCGGCCCGTGCGCATGGGCGCGCCCTTGCGCAGGACGGGCGCGGTGCGGAAGCGGATCACGTCGTCCACCTGGCCGGAGGCTCCGTCCCCGGCCCAGTCTCCCTTGAGCCGAACGGCGTACTTGGTGTCCGGACGGAGGAACCCGTCCGGCACGACGTTGAGGAAGTGGCTGTCACCCGAGATCTGGGTGCCGAACGGGAATGGTGGATTGGTGGACACCAGCGTGCCCGGCGAGGTGGTGGTGAAGGCCCCGTCCACCGTCTCGCCGCCGCGGCGCACGATCAGGCGCGCACCGAGCGTGGTGGCGCCGGCCACCGGACCGGGCGGACCCGACAGCCGGGTGGAACCGCCCGGCGTCAGGAACGCGGTGCGGGTGAGATTGGGCCCGAAGGCCTCGCCCGGCCTGCGGTTGCAGCGCGGGTCGCGGTGCCGCAGGCACCAGTCGTAGGGCACGTGCGTGATGTGCCCGTGCTCCCCGCCGATGTACACGCCCCGGCGGCCGAGTGCGGGGGACGAGTTGAGGTCGTTGCGGTCACGCAGGACGGGGTCGCGCGGCGTGGTGTCGTAGGACCAGCGCCGCCTGCCGGTGCGGGCGTCCAGCGCGTACAGGCTGCCGGCCGCCGAGCCCACGTAGAGGATGCGCCCGGACCCGTGCGGCGCCCGCCCGAGCACGGGCGACGAGCGGATCACGTCGCCGGTGTCGTAGCGCCAGCGCTGGTGCCCGTTCCTGTCCACCGCGTAGACCGAGCCGTCGGCGGAGGCGATGTACACGAGGCCGCCGCCCAGCGCGGGCGAGGAGTACACGTGATCGTCGGTCTCGAAGCGCCAGCGCACGCTGCCGGTGCGGGCGTCCAGCGCGTAGAGCGCTCCGTCGAACGACCCGATGTACACGGTCCCGCCGGCGCCGATGGCGGGGGACGAGGTCACGAAGTTGCCGCCGAAGGTCGTCCACTTGGTCTTGCCCTGCGGAGTGAGCGCGTGGAAGAACAGGTCGAGCGAGCCGAAGTAGACGCTGCCGTCGTCGCCGATCGCGGCGTTCGACCAAACCGAGTTCGTGGTCGGGAAGATCCAGCGCCGGTGGCCGTTGCGGTCGATCGAGTACTCGGCCCCGCCGGTGTTTCCCGCGAACAGCGTGCCACCGAAGCCCATGGTCACGTTGCCCTCCCACCAGTTCACGAGCTGGCCGGCGGCCGGCGGGCGGGTGGCGGCGAAGCGCCAGACCGTGCGGGCGCTGCGGCTGAGGGGCGCCTTCGTGGTGCGCAGGCGGTAGATGTGCTCGTCACCCGAGCCGAAGGTCACGGTGCTCGACCCGAGCCGGGGCTCGCGGCGGCCGAGCACGGCGGCCGAGTCGATGATCTCGCCCGTTCGGTAGCGCCAGCGCAGGTGCCCCCCGGGCCCGAGCGCGTAGAACCAGCGGTCGCCCGAGCCCACGTAGACGGTCTCGTCGGCGCCCACCACGGGGGTGCTGAACACGCCCTTGGCGGTGCGAAAGCTCCAGGGCCGGTCGCCCCGGCGGTAGCGCCCCCGGATCGGGCTGCTGCCGGTGTTGCGGCGGTCGTGGCGCATCGAAGGCCAGGGCGACCCGGCCTGCGTGGGCACCTGGCGCGCACGCTGCGCGCGCGCGAGCGCGGGGAGGGCGAGGGCGGGCGCCGCGGCGGCGGGCACCGCAAGTGCGAGCGCGGCCAGCACGATCCTCTTGACGTGCTTCACCACGCAGGGAGCCTACCCGGCCGTGCCGGGCTGACAGCGGTTCGGGTGCGCCATCCCATTTCCCGCTCTTTGCGGACATTCCCGCTCGCCCCCGGGGCGAACCCGGGAGAGGCTCGACTCATCGGGGTGGCGATGCGGGGGAGACCGATCAACGGGGAGGAGCGTCCGTCACGGGCGGAGGTCGACCCTGCCGCGCTCGAGCTCCTGGCCAGGCACGGACCACAGGTGATGGCCACCGCGCGACGCTGGGCCGCCAACCCGGAGGACGCCGAGGACGCCTACCAGCGCGGCATCGAGATCCTGCTCACGAAGGCCCCCACCACCGACCCGGACGAGCTGGTGCCATGGCTGAAGACGGTGGTGAAGCACGAGGCCTTCGCCGCGCGGCGCCAGCGCGAGCGCCACTCACCGGTCACCGAAAGCGGCGACGTGACCGATGCCGGCACCGACGCCGCCGCCACGCACGAGCAGGCCGCCCGCTACGAACGCCTGCGGCAGGGCGCGGAGGCCATGGGCGTCCTGAAGCCGCAGGAGGTCCGCGCATTGCTGCTCAAGGCCGAGGGGTACTCCTATCGCGAGATCTGCGAGATCACGGGATGGACGTACACCAAGGTGAACCGTTGCTTGACCGAGGGGCGTCGTGCCTTCGCGGAGCAGGTGCTCGGAATCCAGGCGGGAGCCGAGTGCGACCGCCTCGCGCCGCTGCTCTCCGCGCTGGTGGACGGCGAGGCCGGCGCTGAGGACCTGGCCTCGCTGCGCCCGCACCTGAAGACCTGCCTGAGCTGCCGGGGCCGGCTGCGCGAGTTTCGCGCCGCGCCGCCGACGGTGGCGTCGCTCGTGCCGCCCGTGGCACTCGTCGCGTCGACATCCTCCGGCGGAGGCGGCGGCCTGCGCGGTCTGGTCGAGTCGCTGATCGGGGCGGCGCAGCACAAGACGGCGGCGCTGGGCGAGCGGGCTCACGCGGCGGTGGAGATGGCCACGGGCCAGAAGCTGGCGGCGGTGGCCGCCTCAGCTGCGGCGGTGGCCGGTGGCGGCGCGGCCGTCGAGCAGATCGCCGTGCCCGATGGACGCGCGGGCGTGCCGGCGGCGGAGCGTCACGTGCAGGCGCGGCCCGCGGCCGACGCGGTCGCCGCCCCGGTGGCGGAGCCCGTGCCGGAACCAGCGCCCGTGGGCACGCCGGCATCCCCGCCGCCCCCCACTCCCGACCCGGTGGAGCCGAGGCCCGAGCCGGCCGAGGAGTTCGACCCCGTGGCGGCGCGGTCCACCCCGCCGGCGTCGGTGGCACCGTCACGCGCGCCGGCCGACGGCGCCTTCGCCCCCGGCGCCACTCCGGCGGCCGCCGGTGCCGGCGCCGCCGGCGATGAGGAGTTCGCTCCGTAGCGCCGGTCAGCGCACCCAGAGCTGGTCTACGAGCACGCCCCACAGCGGGTGGTACTGATAGTTGCCCACCCGCTTGGACAGGACGTCCGTGGTCCTGGGCGTCACGGTCGGCAGCCCCACCGCACGGTTCGTGAGCTCGTGCTCGATGCGAGCCCACGCGGCGTCCGAACGCGCCGGATCCGTGGTGCGAAGCGCTTCGGCCCGGATGGCCCGCCTGTCGAGTTCGGGATCGCAGAACTCGCTTGCATCAGTGGTGTTCGAGGCGCTGCCCGGCACGAAGAAGCGGCAGCCCATCTTGCCGATGAAGGTGGAGGGAGAGGAGTAGTCCGCATTCCAGCCGCCGGATATGACCTGGGCGCCGTTGCGTGAGTCGTTGGTGTGGTCGAAGAAGCGAGTGTCCGGCGCCAACAGGTGCAGCGAGGCTCGGTAGCCCAGCCGGCGCAGAAGCGCGGTCAGGTATCGGCCCTGGTCCGCGGCGATCTGTGGACGCGGGGTGCTCCAGACGCCCACCGGCATCCCCTCAGTGCCCGACGCGGCAATGAGGCGGCGCGCCCGCCGGAAGCTCCGGTGTGAGAGGGGCGTGTGCTTCGCGGACAGGGGGAATCAGGCGGGAGCGAGTGCGACGCCTCGCGCCGCTGCTCTCCGCGCTGGTGGACGGCGAGGCCGGCGCTGAGGACCTGGCCTCGCTGCGCCCGCACCTGAAGACCTGCCTGAGCTGCCGGGGCCGGCTGCGCGAGTTTCGCGCCGCGCCGCCGACGGTGGCGTCGCTCGTGCCGCCCGTGGCACTCGTCGCGTCGACATCCTCCGGCGGAGGCGGCGGCCTGCGCGGTCTGGTCGAGTCGCTGATCGGGGCGGCGCAGCACAAGACGGCGGCGCTGGGCGAGCGGGCTCACGCGGCGGTGGAGATGGCCACGGGCCAGAAGCTGGCGGCGGTGGCCGCCTCAGCTGCGGCGGTGGCCGGTGGCGGCGCGGCCGTCGAGCAGATCGCCGTGCCCGATGGACGCGCGGGCGTGCCGGCGGCGGAGCGTCACGTGCAGGCGCGGCCCGCGGCCGACGCGGTCGCCGCCCCGGTGGCGGAGCCCGTGCCGGAACCAGCGCCCGTGGGCGCGCCGGCATCCCCTCCGCCCCCCGCTCCCGACCCGGTGGAGCCGAGGCCCGAGCCGGCCCAGGAGTTCGAGCCCGCGGCCGCCGCCGCCACTCCCGCAGCCTCCGCCGCGCCCGGACCGGGGCCGGCCGATGCCGCGTTCTCTCCCGGAGGCTCCGCTCCAAGCCGGACCGGCGGGGGCGGGGAGTTCGCCCCTTAGCCGCTACTCGCCCACCCCAATGGCCTCCACCGGCCGAGTGCGCAGCGCCCGCCGGGTCGGCAGGGCCAGGGCGAGCAGGGCCAGCAGCGTCGACGCCGCCGAGGATGGCCGCGAGCTGCTCCGGAGGCACGTAGGGACGGAAGCTCCCCGTGAGCGCGTGGCTGAGCGGCAGCAGCGCGGTGGGGGATGTGAGGGAAGAGGGGTGAAGATTAGGTTGGTTTTTTAGTGTGTGATAGATTGAGGGTTAGGGGTAAAAGGATGAAGTAGAAGAGTAGATATGAGTGTGAGTGAGTGATGGCGGCGATCGAGGTGAAGGCGAAGATGATCGCCACGAACAGCGGCCCGAGCCAGCGGTTCGTCTCGCGGTCGGCGTCGCTCGCGGTGGTGAGCGACGCGCGGTCGCGCACCCGCAGTCCGGGATAGCGACACGAGAGCGGGCGGCCGGAATGGATGTCGAGCTCCCAGCGCCCGCGTCCCTCGCGCGACACCAGGCGGCCGCCGTCCTCGAGCTGCGCCGAGGAGCGCCGCCGCCGCCTTCGCTCCCGGTGGCTCCGGTGGGAGTAGAGGTGGCCAGGGCGGCGACTTCGGCCCGTGATGCCGTCAGCTCCGCGGCAGGACCGCGGCCGGGCGGATCGAGTAGTCGTGGCCGATCATCCGCCCGTCCGGATTGCGCCAGCGCAGCTCCACGAGCGGCCGCCCGTAGGTGATCAGAGTCTCCGGGCGGCCGCGCGGGAGCGCATCGGCGACCGTCAGGCGGACGACCCGCCGCTGGCCGTCGAACAGATCGAGCGCGATCCGGTCTCCGACGCGAACGAGCGTCGCCGTTCGGGTCACACCCCGGGGCAGCTCGACATCGCGCGAGGCCAGCCGCAGCCCCGCCGGCGCGCGCTCGGCCGTGCGCCCCTTCAGCTCACCCTCGAGGCCGAACCTCGCGCCCGGGGCGTACTCCACACGCACCAGGATCTCGTGGTCGAAGCCGCTCCCTTTGCCCAGCGCCACCCTCCGCGCCGCGACGCCTTGCAAGGGGAGCGGGCCGATCCAGCGAGAGGTGACGGCGCCTCGCGGACCTCGGCGCACGCCGACAGCCGACCCTGGAGCGAGGTCCACCCCGACCAGGTCACCGGCCCGCAGCGGCAGGTTCGCCGGGAGCACGTGCACGCGCCCGTCGGGAACCCGCTCGTAGGTCGTGCTCGCCACCCAGCTGAAGCTATTCCCGCGGGGACGCAGCACCTGCAGCGCCAGGTCCCCCCGGGCGCCTCGCACCGTCCAGCTGCGAATCACGCCGTCGCGAGGGGCTACCAGCCGGCGGCCGGGCAAGCGGGTCTGTACGAGGGTGCAGGCATCCGACGCCCCGCTCGGGGCGTGCCCCTGGCAATCCACGGAGGTCACGCCCTCGGCGCCGAGCGGGCTGCCGAGCGCGAGCGTGCCCTTGGGAAGCGCGGGAACGTCGTCCGCCTCGGCGGCCGGGCCGATCATCGCGACCAACACCGCCGCGAGGGCGGCGAGGCCAACCGCCGCCGCCGCGGCGACTCGCCACCACCGCCTCCGCCGCCGCGGGGTGCCCTCCCGCAGGGTGCCCGGAGGCAGCTCGCCCGCGGCGGCGTCCACGATCGCCGCGGCCGACGCCGGCTCGCCGGACCGGGCAAGCGATACGCCGAGCGACTCGCGCACGAGCCCGGTGAACGCCATCCGGTCGGCCGTGGGTGAAGCCCCGCCGGCACCCAGCCCGAAGTCCGACAGGAAGACCCGGCCGCGGCCGTCCACCAGGACGTTGCGCCCGTGCACGGCGCCGTGGGCGATGCCCTCGCCGTGGGCGGCGTCAAGCGCCGCGGCGACTTTCCCCAGAGCAGCGAGCATGCCGGCCGGCCGCAGCTCCTCGCGCTGACCAAGCACCGCCAGCGTCGAGCCTTGGATCAGCTGCGTAGCCACGTACTCCCCCTGCTCGCAGCTGCCGGTGGCGTACAGGTCAACCACGCCCGGATGCTCCGGCCAGGGCAGGCGGCGGAGGCGCTCCGCCAGCGCCGGATCCGCCGGGAGCAGCTTCAGGGCCACGCGCCGGTCGAGGGTGAGCTGCGTGGCCTCGAAGACAGCCCCCCGGGAGCCGCGGCCGATCAGGCGCTCGAGTCGATACCCCGCCAGCTCGGTTCCGGCCAGCGCGAGATCAATCGATGAAGTCGAACTCATTCGGGTAGGCGTCGTAGAAGTGATCGATCACCCGGGCGCTCTCGTCGTTCACATACTCGATGTAGACGCCCAGGTGCTGCGCGTCGGTCTCGGCGTAGGCCTCGAAGTCCACGATCGCCCCGTGCTCGCTGGGGCGCATGTCGGGCACGTCGATACGTGCGGTCCGGCGCCCGTCGATCACCTCGTCGACCACGAAGCGGGAGCCCAGCTGGACGAAATCGATCTCGACCGGGCGGCCGTTGGCGAAGCGCAGCTTGCGGCGGACGCGTACCCGGCCGGGATCGAGGCCGGCCGCCTCGGCGCCGGCCACCTGGTGCGGGAGCCGCCGCTGCCCGCCCGGCACGAGCTCGGCCCGAAGCAGAAGCTCGTTGTCGAAGCCCGTTCCCGAACGGAAGTCAACCTTCCTCGTGCTCGCCAGCACCGGGATCCAGCGGTTAGTGAGAGCCCCCTCCACTCCGGTGCGCACGCCCACGGCCGAGCCCGGAATCGCTACGAGGCCGAGGTGGTCGCCGCGCTCGACAGCAAGGTCGGTGTCGAACACGTGCACACCTGAGTCGCTCACGAACTCGTTGCGCGAGCGGGCCACCTGCTTGGTCTCGCCGCTCCGCGACCGCACCACGGAGAGCCCGAGCTCGCCCCGTGCCGAGCGCACCGCCCAGCGGCGGATCACGCCCTCGTCGGGCACGACCAGAGTCCGACCGGGCAGCCCGGTCTGCATGACCGTGCAGCTCGGCGAGCTGGGCCGGGGGGTCCGCCCGCGGCAGTCGACGCTGTGCCCGGGCTCGCCCAGGCGGCTGCCGAGCACGGTCGTGCCGTGGAGGGTTGGCGGGGTGCCCGTCCCGGAGTCGCCGTTGTCCAGGAGCGCGTCCAGGCCCAGCGCCACGGCCGCGCCGGCCACGGCCCCACAGGCGAGCCACAAGGCCACCCGGGCGCCCGCGGCGCGGCGACGGGGCGATGCCGGTCCGAGGCGAGGGGGCGGCTCCACGGTCTTATCGTCGAGCGCACCCAGGGGCGGCTCCGGCGGGCCGAGCCCGGCCGCTCCGGCGTCGTCGATGATCGCGGCTGTCTCGGCGACCAGAGCGGCGGCGCTCTCGGGCCGCTGCCCCGGATCCTTCGACAGAGCGCGGGCAAACAACTCGTCGAGCGCCGGCGGGAGCCCCGGTCGGCGCTCGCTGATACGGGGCGGCGGCTCGTTCGAGTGCGCATACAGCGTGGCGACGGTCGTGCCACGCGGGAAGACCACGCTTCCGGTCAAAGCTTCGAACAGCATCGCCGCGAACGCGTAGCGGTCGGAGGCGGGCAGGGCACGGCCGCCGTCGATCACCTCGGGTGCGAGGTAGGAGAGGGTGCCCACCAGCCCCCCCGTGACCGTCGCGCCGCTCTCGTCCCCCACGCGCGTCAGGCCGAAGTCCCCGAGGTAGGCGTCGTCGGCGTCCCCGACGAGCACGTTCTGGGGCTTCACGTCCCGGTGCACGAGGCCCGCCGCATGCGCTGCATCGAGCGCGTCGCCCACCTGGCCGAGCAAGGCCAGCGACCGTCGCACGTCGAGGCCCCCCTCCCGCATGAGCTCGGCCAGCGTGGATCCCCGCACGAACCGCATGGCGATGTAGAGGCCGAGTTCGGACTCGCCCGCCTCGTACACGGTCACGACGTGAGGGTGCTCGAGCGACGCCTGGATCCTGCCCTCACGCTGGAACCGCGCGACGAAATCCGGATTCGAGCTCAGCCGGTCCGCCAGCACCTTCAGCGCCACCTGGCGCCCAAGTCCGGTGTGCCGGGCGCCGTAGACCACGCCCATGCCGCCTCGGCCGAGCAATCCGTCGATCCGATAGCTACCGACGATGGTGCCTATGTCCAACGTCACGAGTCCGCGGCAAGTAGAACACGAAAGTCCGGGCGCGACAACCAAGCGGGTGGAATCCAAGGCAGAATCAGCACATCGGACCTGCTCCGGACTCCCTCTCGCCGTCCGAGCTGGCGGCACTGCTCGAGACTGAGCGCCGAGGCGCTCCGTTCGTGGCGTACAAGGACCGCGCCGGGCGGCTCCGTCTCCTGCCTCTCGAGGAGGTCGAGCGGGCCACAATCGGCCGCCTCGAGCACAACCAGATCGCGCTCGGCTGGGATGCGGAGGTTTCGCGCACACACGCCCAGCTCGAGCGCCTCGGCGGGGACTGGTTGCTCGTGGACGACGGCCTGTCACGCAATGGCTCGTTCGTCAACGGCGGGCGCGTGCCGGGGCGGCGCCGGCTGGTCGACGGCGACGTGCTGCGCGTCGGGGGGACGACGCTCGTGTTCCGCGCACCCGGCGTATCGGTCGAGAGCACAGCGGTGGCGGACGGGGAACGTGTCCACCCGGGCACCGCTCGCCTGGACTTCCGCATCCTCGGCGCGCTCGAAGTCCTTGATGGAGAACGACGAATCCTGCTGAGAGGCGGCAAGCCGCGCGCACTGCTGGCGCTGCTGCTAATCCACGCGAACGAGACGCTGAGCATCGACCGGATAGTCGACGAGCTCTGGGCCGAGCGTCCGCCGGCCACTGCCGCGAAGTCGGTGCAGGTGCACATCTCCCGATTGCGCAAGGCGCTCGCCGCCGAGCGGCTCGTGACGCGCCAGCAGGGCTACGAGCTACGGCTCGACCCCGATCAGCTCGACTCGCACCGCTTCGAGGGTCTCCTGGCAAGGGGTAGGGGCGAACTCGCCGCAGGCCGTCCCGAAAGCGCCGCCTCGACGCTCGAGGGGGCTCTCTCGCTCTGGCGCGGAGCGCCCTTCTCCGACCTTGCCCGCGAGTCCTTCGTTCAGCGTGAGCGCGCCCGGCTCGAGGGCTTGCGGGTCGCGGCGCAGGAGGAGATGATCGAGGCCAAGCTCGCGCTCGGCCGCCACGCCGAGGTGGTGGGACAGCTCGAGACGCTGATCGGCGAGCAGCCATACCGCGAGGGGCTCAGAGCACAGCTGATGCTCGCCCTGTACCGCTGCGACCGGCAGGCCGACGCCCTGCGGGCCTATCAGGACGCCCGCCGGACGCTCGTCGAGGACCTCGGAATCGGGCCTGGCTCACGCCTGCGCGACCTGGAACAGGCGATCCTCGAGCAGAGCCACACGCTGGCCGTTTACCGAGGTGTAGCCGAGACGTAACCGAAGCGGTGCAGGCTCGCGGTCCGGATTCCAAGAGGGATCACTGGACCCGCCAAAGGAGCCCACGCGATGCTTCGCAAGCTGAAGAGCCGTGTCAGCTACGCCAACGTCATGTCGTCGATCGCGGTGTTCGCCGTCCTGGCCGGGGGGACCGCCTATGCGGCGGGTGGGACGATCCACAGCTCCGACATCGTCGACGGCGAGGTCAAGTCCGTCGACGTCGGTGACGGCGAGGTCAAGAGCGCCGACGTCAAGGACGAGAGCCTGACCACCTTCGACATCTCCACCATGCTCGGCGCCGACGTCGTCGACGGGTCGCTCACGGGCGCCGACATCCAAGACGGGTCGTTGAACTCCGCCGACCTGGCGAACAACTCGGTGTCCGGCTCCAAGGTCTCCGACAACTCGCTCACCGGCGCCGACATCGACGAATCCACCCTCAACCTCGCCCCCGTCAGCACGACCACCTTCGCGAACTTCCAGGGCCCCAAGGCAGTCAGCACCCTCGTGCCCATCATGGATAAGACCGTGCCCGCTGGCAGCTGGGCGGTCACGGCAACCGTCAACTCCTCGGTCGGGACGGAGTCTCACAGCGGCGACGTGACGCGCGACGTGGTCTGCTCGCTGCGCGACGGGGGTCTGCATTTCCTCGGCGGGGCCACTGATCGGCGGACCGCTCCCGCGGGCCAGGCGGCAAAGCGAACCCTCACGATGACCGGCGGATTCCAGTCACAGGCGAGCAGTAACACCGTGAGTGTGTGGTGCGGCGCGCAGGGCACCGAGATCATCGACTACGCCTCGATGATGCTGATCCGGGTCGGAGGCTTCTCGTGATCCGCCATCGCCTGACCGTCCCGAATGTCATGTCGTCGATCGCGGTGTTCGCCGTCCTGGCCGGGGGGACCGCCTATGCGGCGGGTGGGACGATCCACAGCTCCGACATCGTCGACGGCGAGGTCAAGTCCGTCGACGTCGGTGACGGCGAGGTCAAGAGCGCCGACGTCAAGGACGAGAGCCTGACCACCTTCGACATCTCCACCATGCTCGGCGCCGACGTCGTCGACGGGTCGCTCACGGGCGCCGACATCCAAGACGGGTCGTTGAACTCCGCCGACCTGGCGAACAACTCGGTGTCCGGCTCCAAGGTCTCCGACAACTCGCTCACCGGCGCCGACATCGACGAATCCACCCTCAACCTCGCCCCCGTCAGCACCGCCACGTTCACCGGCACCGACACGGGCGCCTCGTACCCGGACACCTACACCAACATCATGCAGAAGAGCGGCCTGCCGGACGGCAGCTGGGCCGTCACCGCCACGGTCAACTCCTCGGCGCAGTTCACCAATCCCGACCACGAGGCGACCACCGACATGACCTGCGTGCTGCGGAACGGGAACGGCGACTACCTCGGCGGGGCCACCGACAGGCGCCGCATTCCCTCCGGCGATATCGGCAAGCGCTCGCTCACGATGACCGGGGGCGTCCAGATCGGCGGTCCCCCCGGCGTCCCCTACCCCCGCACGGTGAGTGTCCTGTGCACGAGCCAGGAGGTCGAGCGCATCGACTACGGCTCGATGATGCTGATCCGGGTCGGAGGGTTCTCCTGATGCTTCGCCGGCTGGCCCGGCGCCTCACCTATGCCAACGTCGTCGCGACGCTCGCGCTGGTCGCCGCGCTCGGTACCGGCGGTGCCTATGCCGCCAACACGATCCGCAGCTCGGACATCGTGGACGGCGAGGTCAAGAGCGCCGACGTCAAGGACGAAAGCCTCACCACCTTCGACATCTCGACCATGCTCGGCGTGGACGTCGTCGACGAGACCCTCACCGGCGACGACGTAAAGAACGGCTCTCTCGGCACCGCGGACATCGCGGAGCTGCACGGCAGCCACCTCGTCCCCGGGTCTGTCACGGGCAGCAGGATCGCCGCCAACACCATCAGCGGGACGCACATCGTGGACGGCTCGCTGAAGGACGAGGACATTGCCCAGGGCACGTTCGTGGACTTCTCCGCTCACATCGATGGCATCCCAGCGGGCCTCTGCACGACCGGCATGATCACCGGCGTCAATGCCTGGGGCGACCACCTCCTGCTGACACCCGACCTCGACACCGCGAACCCGAATGGCCAGGTCACCTATGACATCCAGGAGACCGCGGGGGAGCGAGCGGCCCTCACCGCCTGCAACCACGGCAACACGGCCATCCCGGGGAGAACCGCGAAGTTCAGCCTGCTGGTGATCGACGCGGGGTGAGCCGGGCTCACTCGCCCAGGCCGATTGCCTCGACCGGCCGCACGCGCAGCGCCCGCCGGGTCGGCAGGGCCAGGGCGAGCAGGGCCAGCAGCGTCGAGCCGCCGAGGATCGCCGCCAGCTGTTCGGGTGGCACGTAGGGACGGAAGCTCCCCGTGAGCGCGTGGCTGAGCGGCAGCAGCGCGGTGGCGGCGATCGCCAGGCCCACACCCAGACCGATCGTGACGATCAGGCCGGCCTCCCAGCGTGTCATCGACCGCACCTGCCCCGGGGTCCCGCCGACGAGCCGCAGCAGAGCCAGCTCCCGGCCGCGCTGCAGCGCGATCATGATCAGCGTGTTCACCACGGCGATCGAGGTGAAGGCGAAGATGATCGCCACGAACAGCGGCCCGAGCCAGCGGTTCGTCTCGCGGTCGGCGTCGCTCGCGGTGGTGAGCGACGCGCGGTCGCGCACCCGCAGTCCGGGGAAGGGGCGATCCAACGCCCGCAGGCGCCGGGCCACGGCGGCGGGGTGGGCGGTGCTCACCAGGATCGTCCCGAGCAGCGGACTGGTCGTGTGGCCGGCCGCGAGCTCCGGGGCGAGCAGGGCGTCGCCCAGCGCCAGCGAGCGGGTGTAGATGGCCACGACGGTCGCGTGGGTGTGAACGCCGTCGCCGAGCGTCACGTCCACGCGGTCGCCGACTCCGGCGTGCGCGCCATCCGCGCGATGGCGGCTCAGCGCAATCGTCTGACCATGCAGGTCTGCCAGCGACCCGGAGGTCACACCGGCGTCGAGTCCGCCGCCCTGTCCGCCGGCGAGGATCGCGGCGGAGGGGGTGTCGTCGGAGACGCCCAGGCTCGGGCCGAGTGTGGTGGGCGTCACGGCCACGGCCGAGCGCACTCCGCGAGTGGCGCTCACGTCGGCCAGCGCCGCTGCCGGCACTCCACCGGCGCCGGTCACGGCGAGCTCGCCCGACAGGGCCGCCTTCCGCTCCTGGGTGACGGCGTGGTCCTGCGTGGTCGAGCTGAACAGCAGCGTGCAGCTCAGGGCGACCGTGAGCACGAGCGGGGTGGTGGCCGACGAGAAGCGCCGTGTGGCGGTGCGCAGGTTCGACGACGCCAGGAAGCCCCCGACCGGCGACAGCCGGGCCAGCGGCGGGCCAAGGACTGCGGCGGCCACGCGGGCCACGATCGGCCCGAGGAAGCCGACGGCCGCCACCAGGAACAGGGCCGTCATCTCCGAGGTGGCCGCGGCGGTGTCCGGCGAGGTCGTGGCGTTCGAGACCGCGAACAGCGGAGCGGCGCCGGCGAGGGCCAGCAGTCCACCGATCGCGCGGCCCGGGCCGATCAGCCGCGGCTCCACCGCGGCGTCGGAGAGCGCCAGGGTCGGCGGCACTCGCGCGGCGCGCCGTCCGGCGGCCAGGACGGCGAGCAGGGCGGCCGTGACTCCGCCGCCGATGGCCGCGGCAATCGGCAGCCAGCCGGCGCTGACGGTGAGGTTCTCCGGTGCGATTCCGTGACGCACGAGCCCTTCGGCCAGCTCGCGGCCGAGGACGGCCCCGGGCCATATCCCAGCGGCCGATCCGATCAGCCCGACGATCGCCGCCTCCCAGGCGATCATCCGGCGGATCTGGCCGGGCGTGCCGGCCACCGCTCGCAGGAGGGCGATCTCGCGCTCGCGCTGCTGGATCGACAGGCCCATCGTGCTGGCCACCACGAAGATCGCGATGAACAGCGCCAGACCGCCGAATGAGGCGGTCACGGCGATCAGCGTGGTCCGCGCCTCCTGGAGGTCGGGGTATTCGGCCTTGCCGCGGGCGTCTCCGGTGAGCACCACCGCGTCGGGGGCGGCGGCGTTCAGCCGCGAGGCGTCGAAGCCGGGACCGGCGAGCACGCCGATCGCGTCTACGCGTCCCGGATGACCGGCCAGCCGCGACGCCTCGGCGTCGGTCAGGAAGATCGCGGCCTGCCGGCGGACGGGGTGGCGGGGCCGGGCGACGCCGACCACGGTCACGGTGCGGGCGGCCTCGGTGGAGGCCAGGCGCACGGGAGCTCCGAGCTTGGCGCGGTAGCCGGTGACCACCTCGTCGGGCCCGGCGGGCGGGCGTCCGGCGCTCAGCACGTAGGGCGTGAGCGCGGCGCTGCCCCACCCGTGGGCCGAGGTGGCCCGGCCGCCGAGCCGGGCCGGCGCGGACACGTCGGCGATCGCGGCGCGGACACCGGGAACCGCGGCCAGCGGAGCCACCAGTGCGGAGCTCACGCGGGCGCGCTCGCCGAGCGGCACGTCGTGGTCGGCGCCCACGTCCTGCTCGCCGGTGACCACGGCCGCGGCTCCGGCATAGCGCTCGACGGGCGGGTGGGTTCGCAGGGCGGCCTGGAACGGCATGGCGCCGGCCATCACGAGCGCGGACGATGCGGTGAGAGCCACGAGGGCACCGGCAAAGGTGCCGAGGCGGCCACGAGCGCTGAGGATCGCCAGCCGAAGCATCGTCAGCTCCCCAGGTGCGCGAGCTGCTCCGCGACCTGGTCGGCGCCGGGCGCTTCGAGCATCCCGGCGATCTGTCCGTCGGCAAGGAGAATCACCCGGTCGGCGTGCGCCGCCGCCACGGGGTCGTGGGTGACCATCACGACCGTGTGGCCATCCGAGTCCACGACCTCCCGCAGGAGGGCGAGCACGCCCCGCCCGGTGCGGGTGTCCAGCGCGCCCGTCGGCTCGTCGGCAAACACGACCTCGGGCCGGGTCACGAGCGCCCGGGCGATGGCGACGCGCTGCTGCTGGCCGCCGGAGAGCTGAGAGGGACGGTGGCGCAGGCGATCGTCCAGCCCCACCCTCGCCGCCACCTCGCGCACCTGCGAGCGCCGCGGGCGGCGACCGTCCAGGCGCAGGGGGAGGCCGATGTTCTGGGTGACCGTGAGCGAGGGCATCAGGTTGAAGGCCTGGAAGACGAACCCGACCCGCTCGCGTCGCAGGACCGTGAGCCGGCGCTCGCTCAGCCCCTCGAGAGCGGTGCCCGCGAGCGCGACCGTGCCGGACGTGGGCCGGTCCAGCCCCGCCGCCACGTTCAGGAACGTGCTCTTGCCCGAGCCCGACGGGCCCATGATGGCGGTGAACGAGCCGGGCGAGAGCCCGATGCTGATGCCGTCCAGCGCGACCACCTCCCCGTCGCCCTGTCCGTGCACCTTCCGGACGTTGCGAAGCGACACCACGGGAGCGGGCGCAGTGGCCGCGCCGACGCCCTGAGCCGGGGCTGGGATGAGCTGCGAGTTCGTGGTCGAGTGCATCCCTCGACGCTATGTCCGCGGCAGCGGGAGTTCGTCGTCGCGAGGTCGGGAGTCGACCCCGACCAACTGATGATCTCGCCTCCTACTCAGGTCGGAGGCCGTGGCCACAGGCCGCCCGCCGTTCTCCAGCCGCGCCGAGGTTTCTTAGTCTGTTCCCATCGAAGATCTCCACCGGGGTCGGGAGTGCTACTCAAACAAGGCGTGGCTGAAGGCTCACGACGCGCTGTCGCGTGCGGACCGGACGGCTTCGCTTCGGGCGGAGGACCTCGAGCTGCTCGCGATCTCCGCCTACATGCTCAATCGCGACGACGACTTCGTGGCCGCCATGGAGCGCGCACACAAGGCTCATTTGGACGCCGGAAACGACCCCGGCGCGGTGCGCTGCGCCTTCTGGGTGGGGATGAGCCTTGCGACCAGAGGCGAGATGGGTCAGGCAAGTGGATGGTTCGGCCGCGGGCAGCGGGTGCTCGAACGGGAGGACCGTGACTCCCTCGAGCGGGGTTACCTGCTCATACCGGTGTTGCTCCGGCACGTGGCCGCCGACGATCCCGAGGCCGCTCAAGCCACCGCGGCCGAGGCCGCCGAGATAGGGGAGCGGTTCAGGGACCCGGACCTCGTCGCCATGGCCCTGCACGAGGAGGGCCACGCCCTCGTCAGGCAGGGCCGGACCGAGGAGGGCCTGAGACTCCTGGACGAGACCATGGTCGCTGTGACCGCTGGAGAGCTATCTCCCATCGTCACCGGCCTCGTCTATTGCAACGTGATCGCCTTCTGCCAGGAGGTGCACGAGGTGCGCCGTGCACGGGAGTGGACCGCCGCCTTGACGCGCTGGTGCGAGCAGCAGCCCGACATGGTTGCCCACACCGGGCAGTGTCTGCTGCATCGCGCCGAGATCATGGAGCTGAGCGGTGCGTGGCCGGAGGCCCTCGACGAGGCGCGGCGGGCGGGTGAGCAGTTCGTACGGCAAGCCAAGCGCTCTGCTGCCGGCCACGCCTCGTACAGACAGGGGGAAGTCCACCGCATGCGCGGGGCGTTCGGCGCGGCCGAGGCCGCGTACCGGGATGCAAGCCGCAACGGGTGGGAGCCGCAGCCGGGCCTGGCCCTGCTCCGGCTGGCTCAGGGCAACTCCGAAGCAGCCGCGGCCTCGATCCGCCGCGTCGTGGGCGAGACCGCCGAGCCGCTCGGGCTGGGGAGGCTCCTGCCCGCCTACGTCGAGATCATGCTGGCCGTGGGCGATACGGCGGAGGCGAGCGCCGCCTGCAGTCGGCTGGAAGAGCTCTCCGCGGACGATGACGTGGGGATGCGGGCGGCGCTGGTCACACAGGCCCGCGGAGCGGTGCAACTGGAGGCCGGGGACGCCGAGACCGCCCTGGTCTCGCTGCGTCGGGCCTGGCACGTTTGGCAGGAGATCGACGCGCCGTACGAGGCGGCACGGACGCGGGTGCTCTTGGGGCGCGCTTGCCGTGCGCTTGGTGACGAGGACGCAGCCGCGCTCGAGCTCGAGGCGGCTCGTGGCAGCTTCGCCGAGCTCGGGGCAGGGCCCGATCTCGCACGGGTCAAGCCGCTCTCGAGCGGTGCCGAGCCCGATCCCCACGGTCTGACCGCACGCGAGTTGCAGGTGCTGCGCCTGATCGCCGCGGGCGAGACCAACAAGGCCATCGCCGCCGAGCTCGTGCTTAGCGAGCGGACGGTCGACCGCCATGTGAGCAACATCCTCGCCAAGCTGCGGGTGCCCTCCCGGTCGGCAGCCACGGCCTACGCCTACCAGCACCAGCTCGTCTGAGCGCCCGCCTGGGTGGAAACACCCATCTCGCGAGCCGGGAGGTTGGGTGCTTCAGCCGATGCCGACCGGCCGCGTCATTCCTAGTGTCGCGGCCATGATCGATGCAAGGGACAGGCTGCTGCAGGGAATCCCGGTCACCGAGCGCCCGTTGGACCTCGCCGGCGTCACGACGGCCGTGCTCGAGGGCGGCGACGGCAGGCCGCTCGTTCTGCTGCACGGACCGGGGGAATTCGGGGGCAAGTGGCTGCGAGTCATCCCCGACCTGGTGGCCGGCCATCGGGTCGTGGCCCCCGACCTGCCCGCGCACGGTCACTCGGGGGTGGGCGACCGCCCACTCGACGCCGACCTGCTGCTCGACTGGCTCGGCGAGCTGATCGACCGCACCTGCCCGTCGCCGCCGGTGCTGGTGGGCCATGTCCTGGGCGGCGCCATCGCAGCCCGGTTCGCAGTCGAACGAGGCGAGCGGCTGGACCGGCTCGTGCTTGTGGACTCTCTGGGCCTCGCGTCCTTCCGGCCCGCGCCAAGCTTCGCCCTCACGCTGCTCAGCTTCCAGGCGCGGCCGAGCGAGCGCACCTACAACCGCTTCATGCGCAAGTGCTCGGTCGACCTGGACGGCCTGCGCGAGGAGATGGGCGAGGACTGGGAGCCGTTCGTCGCATACAACCTGGATCTGGCGCGGGGCCCGAATGCAAAGGCGGCCGGCCGTCTCTTCCGGAGCGTCGGATTGCCGCGGATCCCACACGACCAGCTGGCGCGGATCGACGTCCCCACGACCCTGATCTGGGGCCGGCAGGACCGCGCGCTCCGGCTGAGGATCGCCGAGGCCGCGAGTGCCCGCTACGGCTGGCCGCTGCACGTGATCGAGAACTGTGCCGACGACCCGCCGCGGGATCAGCCCGCAGCGTTCGTGGCCGCCCTCCGCGCGACAATCGGCGGGCCCGAGGAGCGGGCGCAGGCAGACACCGACAGCGTTCCCTCGCGTGCTCGGAAGCTCACCCGGAGCACCCCCGTCCCGCCGGCGTAGCTCCAGTCGTGCCGGGACAGCCGACGTCCATCCAGCACCACTGAGCACGGCGCGAACGGGTGGCGCAGTGTCCTTAGGGAGGCCTGCAACGCCCAGCCTCGCTCGTGGACCGAGTCAACCTCGAGCCGCCAACGACCCCAGCCCTCCGACGAGCGCAGCCGGCCGCCGTCCTCCAGCCGCGCGGACGACGACCCGCGCGGGAAGGCCAGCAGCACCCGGCGGTCGCGGCGCTCGTGCAGCGAGACCTCCGGAGCGGCGTCGCCGTACCCGGCCAGCGTGTCCACGTCGGGGGGCAGCAGCGGGAGCAGGGTTCCCGCACGGGCCAGCAGCGGAAGCTCGGACAGGGGCGCGGGGAGGGTCACGTCGCGCCCGCCGTCCAGCAGGCGCGGCCGGCCGAGGGTGAGCCCGCCGTCGGCGTCGCGGTAGTTCGCCGAGCGCCAGAGGTCGACCCAGCGGCCCGGAGGCAGGTGCAGCGAGCGCGTGCGTGCGCCGGGCTCCAGCACGGGCGCCGCCAGCAGGTCGGGCCCGAAGAGGAACTCGTCCTCCGCGGCCAGCGACCGCGGGTCATCCGGATACGCGAGCGCCAGGTGGCGCATGACCGGCAGGCCGCTGCGGCGGTACTCGGCGGCGGCCGCGGCCAGGTAGGGGTACAGCTGGGTGCGCAGCTTCGACCAGCGCCGCCACTGCGGCAGCACGTCGTCGTCCCAGACCTGCGGTCGCGCCTTCTCGGGGATGTCGATCCCGTTCGCCTCGGTGCGCATGACCCCGGACACGGCGCCCACCTCGATCCAGCGCGTGAGCAGCTCGGGCGTGAGCTGATTCTCGAACAGGGCGAAGAAGCCGCCGATGTCGGAGCCCCAGGTGCTGACCCCCGAGAGCCCCATGGTGAGCCCGTTGGTGACCACCGAGCGCAGGCCGTCGAAGCCCCAGTCAACGCTCGGGTCGCCGCCCCAGACCACGGGGGAGCAGCGCGCGCTGCCGGTCCAGCCCGAGCGCACGAAGCGGGCGAGCGGCCGGGTCACCCCCGCCACCCCGGCCGCCGCGCCGCAGTGATACTGGCGCGGGTAGGCGTTGTGGAGGGCCTCGCCGCTCGAGCCGTCGGCCGCGTGCGCGTCGAGCGGCGTGTACTCGCCGAAGTCCTCCATCCAGCCGTCGTGCCCGTCCGACACCGCCTCCCGCAGCAGGCGCCCGTAGAGGTCGCGGCCCGCCGGGGCGGTGAAGTCGAACTGCGCGACGCGGAAGCTCTCCAGCGTGCTGTAGCTGTACTCGTAGGGCGCCCCCGCGGGGTTCTTCACCAGCGCTCCGGCGGCAGCGGCTGCCGCGTACGACGGGTGCCCGGTGCAGATCATCGGGTTGAAGTAGGTGGTGACGGCCAGGCCGGCGGCGTGGAAGCGAGCCACCCGGTCGCGCTCCGCCTGCTCGCGTCCCGCCTGCGCCGCGCAGGGCAGGTAGTGGGTGTAGGTCTGGGCCACCGACATCGGCACGTCGTGGTCGCGCAGCTTCTGCAGGTCGGCGGTCTCATTCGTCCCGGTCGGCTGGTACCACGGGCCGAGCACGAAGGGCGCGGGCACCGGCGGCTGCCTGCCGATCTGCTCCGTGAGGCGCCGCAGAACGTCGGCGGGGCGCGGACCGGCGAACACGCGAAGGTCCAGCCGGGGCGCCCTCACCTCGACGCTCCACACCCCGGAGCCGCCCTGGTCCAGGTGGAAGTAGCTCGACTCCGGATCGTCCACCAGGACCCCGTAGCCCGCGGTGGAGAGGAGCCAGGGCATCGGGAAGTAGCTGGCGTCCTCCCGCGGGTGGAAGCCCCAGGCGGGCACGAAGGCCGGGATCACCGGGCGCTCGTCGTCCTCATAGGGACCCTCGGCCACGTAGCTCTCCACCTCGCCGCCTCGCTGGTCCACCCGGTTCGAGCGCTCGCCGAAGCCGAGGTAGCGCTCGCCGGGGCGGGCGCCGAAGCCGATCCCCGTGGCCTGCACCGCGTCCAGCCCCGCGCCGGTCACCGCGGCGTGAAGCGCGATCACGCCCTCCGCGTCGGGGGCGAGGCGCACCGCCATGCGACGCCCCGCCGGGTCGTCGGTGGCCAGCGTGCCCGTCCAGCCCCAACCCGAGCGGCGGCCGACGAGCACCCGTGTGGCGTGGAACGACCCCGCCGCGGTCCGGAAGCCGAGCCGGGCACCCGGCGACTCGCTGAGCACGCCGCGGCCATACCGGTCGCTCACCCCGAGCGACCACGCGCCGATCCGGGGTGTGCGCGCGCAGCGAGCCCGCGGGAACCGTGGCGGCGGTTGCGGGCGGCGCCACGAGGAGCGCGGCCAGCACGGCGATCGTGCCGGGGCGGGGCAGCACGGCGCGACTATACGTCCGCGCGCGCGGCCCGGCGCCGTACGTGCCGGTCGCCACGGCGCACCGTGAGCTTCTCGGCGTCGAGATGCTCCAGCAGCGCCTGCGCGTAACGGCGGGAGGTGCCGAGCTCGTCGCGCACGCGGGCGATGTCCGCTCCGTCGTCGCGTTCGCAGATCGCGAGCACGCGCTCGAGCACGCCGCGCAGCACGACCGGCTCGTAATGAAGGTTGCGGCCCACCCTCACGGCACGCCCGGCTCGTTCAAGCGCCCGCCAGCCCGCGGCCGCCTCCGCCCCCGCGAGGCCCGCGGCCTCGGCCAGCTCGCCGTCCGCCCGCGGCCGCTCCCCGTCCGCCCGCAGCAGGTCGGCCAGCAGCATCGTCGTGGCGTCGAGTGGCGGCGGCTCGGCCTCCGCCACGGGGCGGGGCGCGGCCGGGGGCTCGACGGGCGGCCTCTCACCCCGGGCCAGGGCGTGCAGCCGCTCGAGTGGCGCGCCCCCCGGCCCGTGCCTGCGCGCTCGCGGGTCCAGAACCCGGCCGCCGCCCACGGTGTCCGCCGGGGCGAGGCGCCGGAGCACGAAGCGATCCCCGGCCTCCGGCACAAGCGGGTGCTCGAGGCGCAGCTGCACCAGCAGCTCGCCCTGTGGGCCCGGATCCTCCAGTGGATAGACACGCCCGGGTGCCGCCCGCGTGCCGTGGTGCACGTGGAGGCGCTCTCCGTGCTCGAGCGGGCGCGCATGCTCCTCCGTGCCCACGAGCGCATCGAGGATGTGCGTGGGGTCGAGGTCGGCTCCCGGGCCGCAGATCACCTGGCCCCGCGCCACCTCGCCGCGACGGATCCCGGCCAGGTTGAGCGCCACGCGCTGGCCGGCGCCGGCCGCCTCCACGCGGCGGTCGTGCACCTCCACCGAGCGCACCCGGGCCTCCCGGCCGCCCGGCACGATCCGCACGCGGTCGCCCGTGGCGATCCGCCCGGACCACAGCGTGCCCGTGACCACGGTGCCCGCGCCGCGGATGCTGAAGGAGCGGTCCACGTGCAGGCGGGCGGGCCCTTCGCGGGCCCCGCGCTCTATCGCGGCCGCCTCCCGCGTCAGCGCCTCGCGGAGCTCGGCGATCCCCCGGCCTTCGGGCGCGCACACGGGCACGATCGCCGACCCGGGCACCAGCTCGGCCATCTCGGCCCCAGCGGCCGACGGGTCGGCCAGGTCGGCGCGCGTGACCGCCACCACCCCCCGCTCCACCCCCAGCCGGCGCAGCACCGCCAGGTGCTCGCGCGTCTGCGGCATCACGCCGTCGTCCGCTGCCACGCAGAGGAGGAACAGGTCCACGCCGCTGGCCCCGGCCACCATCGTGCGCACGAAGCGCTCGTGCCCGGGCACGTCCACCAGAGAGAGCCGGCGGCCGCCGGGCAGCTCCAGCGGCGCGTACCCCAGCTCGATCGACATCCCGCGCTCGCGCTCCTCGGGCAGGCGGTCCGTGTCGTGGCCGGTGAGCACCCGCACCAGCGCCGTCTTGCCGTGGTCCACATGACCCGCCGTGCCCACGGTCAGCGGCTCGTCGCTCACGGCTCCAGCTCCAGCTCCAGCGCGTGGAGGGTGAGCAGCTCCCAGCGCTCGCCGCCGGGCACGTACGCCACCACCCCGGCCAGGCGCCCGGCGTCCTCGGCGATCAGCGCCGGGTGCTCCAGCGGATCCACCAGCTCGCCCGCGCGGGCCACCCGGCGCAGGCCGCGCGCGGATAGGAACACGGCCAGGGCGTCGTGGTCCGCGGGGCCGGAGTCGCGGATCCTCACGGTTGCAGGGCCGCGGCCACCGCCTCCGCGGCGCGCTCGGCCTCGGCGTCGGTGAGCGTCCTCGGGTCGAGGATCAGCCAGCCCTCGCGGGCCCGGCCCACCACGGCCGGGTCGCCCGTCCGCAGCCGCCGGGTCAGCTCGTCCAGGCCGAGCGGTGCCGGGTCCACGGCGCACACCGGCCCCCTCAGCTCGAGCAGCGGCAGCGCGCCGCCGCCCACCCGCGCGGAGGCCTCGATCACCCGCGCGGCCGGCCCGACCCCCTCCCGCAGCCGGTCGGCCCGGGCGCTCAGCTCCGCGGGCGGCGCGGTGAGCATGGCCAGCACCGGGATCGAGCGAGCGGCTTCGCGCCCGCCGTCGCGGTGGAGGCGGAGCACGGCCTCGAGGGCGCCGAGCGAGAGCTTGTCGATCCGCAGCGCCCGGGCCAGCGGATGCGCGCGGCAGCGATCGATGGCCTCCCTGGTGCCGGCCATCAGCCCGGCCTGCGGTCCGCCCAGGAGCTTGTCTCCCGAGAAGCAGGTGACGGCGCAGCCCGCGGCCACCGAGCGCCGCACCCCGGGCTCTCCCGCGAGCTCGGGCACCGCCTCGGCGAGAGCGCCGGAGCCCACGTCGTCGATCACGGGGACGCCGAGCGAGCAGAGCTCCTCGATCTCCGGCTCCTCCACGAAGCCGACGGTGCGGAAGTTCGACTGGTGGACGCGCAGGATCGCGCCCGTGTCCGGCCCCAGGGCGAGCTCGAAGTCGGCGCGCCGGGTGCGGTTCGTGGTGCCCACCTCGCGCAGCCGGGCCCCCGACTGCTCCACCACATCGGGTATCCGGAACGAGCCGCCGATCTCCACCAGCTGCCCGCGCGACACCACCACCTCCCGTCCGCCGGCCAGGGCGGCCGCGGCCAGGAGCACGGCGGCCGCGCAGTTGTTCACCACGAGCGCGGCCTCCGCCCCGGTGAGCTCGCACACGAGCCCCTCCACGTGCGCCTGGCGTGAGCCGCGCCTGCCCGACCCGAGGTCGAGCTCGAGGTTCGAGTAGCCGGCGGCGGCCTCGAGCGCCGCGCGCACGGCCGCCTCGGGGAGCGGCGCCCGGCCCAGGTTGGTATGCACGATCACCCCGCTCGCGTTCAGCACCGTCCGCAGCGATGGCCGGGCGAGCGAGTGCATCCGGGCGCGGGCGTCGGCCTCCACGTCTCCGGGCGGCTCGCCCGCGCCGAGGCGACGGCGCTCTCGATCCAGCGCCTCGCGGGCCGCGCGCACGGCCGGCGCCCGCGGGAAGCCGAGGCGCGACGAGAGCTCCTCCACCGAGGGAAGCTCCCTCCGGCGGTCAGCCTCCGGGCCGCCGGCCCTCGACCCAGCGTTCCTCGTCACCCTCGACCTCCTTCTTCCAGATCGGGGCCTCTGCCTTCACGCGGTCGATGATCTCGCGCGCCCCCGCGAAGGCCTCGCCCCGGTGGGGCGCCGACACGGCCACGGTGACGCTCGGCTCCGAGAGCGCGACGTGGCCCACGCGGTGCTCCACAGCGGCGGCGCAGAGCCCGTGGCGGGCCACCGCCTCGCGTGCGATCTCGGCCATCCGCTCCTCCGCCATCTCGGTGTAGGCCTCGTACTCGAGGCGGTCCACCTCGCGCGTGACCCCCTGGAAGGTCACCACGGCGCCGGCGCGGGGGTCGCGTACCCGGGCGGCCAGAGCATCGAGCGACAGTGCCTCGGGCGTGACCCGCACCCAGGGAGCAGATGGGGTGGTCCGGTGCTCGCCGGGCCACCGCCCCGGCTCCGCTCCTCCCAAGGTCTCCCCCCCGCTCACCGGCGGGATCAGCGCCAGCTCGTCACCCGCATCCAGCTCGCGCTCCCCTCGGGCGTACTCGCGGTTCACCGCCATCACCAGCGGCAGCCCGTCGGCCAGGCCGTTCAGCTCGGCCAGCGCGTCGTCCACGCGCGACCCGTCGGGAAGTTCCAGGACCACCTCTGACGCGCCCGCACGCTCCCGCAGCATCGCGAACAGGCGAACGGTGACCTCCACCGGCCAGATGCTAGGCGTAGGCGACAGAGGAGGAGCGCAGCCCGATCGGTGATCGGGCGAGCACCGGACTACACGTATCCTGTGACGCACCTTGGCCACCACCCCAGACCACCAGCCGAGCATCGCCCCGATCGTCGGTCCCGACGACCCGCGCCGGTTCACCGACTCCGGGATCGAGATCAAGAACACCTACGGCCCCGACGACGTGGCGCCCGAGCTCGAGGAGCGCCTGGGCACTCCCGGCGAGTACCCGTACACCCGAGGCGTGCACCCGAACATGTACCGCGGCCGCACGTGGACCATGCGCCAGTACGCGGGCTACGCCAGCGCCAAGGAGACCAACAAGCGGTTCCACTACCTGATCGACCACGGGTCCACAGGCCTCTCGATGGCCTTCGACCTGCCCACCCAGCTCGGCCGCGACTCGGACGATCCGCTGTGCGAGGGCGAGGTGGGGCGCACCGGCGTGGCCATCGACTCGATCGACGACATGCGCCGCGTGTTCGACGGCATCCCGCTGGACCAGGTGTCCACGTCGATGACGATCAACGCGCCGGCGGCCGTGCTGCTCCTGCTCTACGAGCTGGTGGGCGAGGAGCAGGGGGTGGAGGCCGAGAAGCTCCAGGGCACCACCCAGAACGACATCCTCAAGGAGTACATCGCCCGCGGGAACTTCATCTACCCGCCCGTCCCCGCGATGCGGCTCACCACCGACCTCTTCGCCTACTGCCACGAGCGCGTGCCCAAGTGGAACACGATCTCGATCTCCGGGTACCACATGCGCGAGAAGGGCTGCTCGGCGGTTCAGGAGGTGGGCTTCACCCTCGCCAACGCGATTGCCTACGTGCAGGCGGCCATCGACGCCGGCCTCGAGGTTGACGAGTTCGGGCCCCGGCTGGCCTTCTTCTTCAACGGCCACAACAACGTGTTCCAGGAGGTGGCCAAGTTCCGCGCCGCCCGCCGGATGTGGGCGCGCATCATGCGCGAGCGCTTCGGGGCCCGCGACGAGCGCTCCCTGAAGATCCGCTTCCACACCCAGACCGGCGGCGTGACGCTCGCCGCCCAGCAGCCAGAGAACAACATCGTGCGCGTGGCCCTACAGGGCTTCGCCGCGGTGGCCGGGGGCACACAGTCGCTGCACACCAACGGCTTCGACGAGGCGCTGGCCCTCCCCACGGAGCGCGCCGCGCGCATCGCGCTCCGCACCCAGCAGATCCTGGCCCACGAGTCGGGCGCCGCCGACACCGCCGACCCGTTCGCCGGCTCCTACTTCGTGGAGGCCCTCACGGACGAGATCGAGGACGCCGCGCAGGCCCTGATCGACAAGGTGGACGAGCTCGGCGGCTCGGTGGAATGCATTCCCTTCATCCGCGCCGAGGTGGAGGAGTCCGCCTGGGGCTACCAGGAGCGCTACAAGCAGAAGCAGGACATCGTCGTGGGCGTGAACAAGTACGTGACCGAGGACGTGGACGAGGTGGAGACCCTGCGCGTGGACCCCGAGTCCGAGCGCCAGCAGGTCGACCGGCTTAAGGCCTTCAAGGACGACCGCGATGCCGACACGGTGCGCGTCCGCCTCGAGGAGCTGCGTGCCGCTTGCGGGCAGAGCGAGAACCTCCTCCATCCCCTGCGCGCGGCGCTGAAGGACCACTGCACCCTCGGCGAGGTCAGCGGCGTGCTGCGCGAAGAGTTCGGCGAGTACTCGGAGGCCTGAGCGGGCCCGCCCAGGGGCGCCCGGGGGCAGGATTCGGGCACCAGCCCGCGAAACCCGGTCGAATGCGGACTCTTGAGGTCTCACGCACGCTGGTGAAGTCCCCACCCGAGCTCTGGGCCGAGCTGAGCGGCGAGGCTCTCACCGAGGCCGTGGGAGGCGGATCCCTGAAGGTCGCGGAGGACGAGCGGCGGATCGAGTGGGAGGCAGGCGGCGCCAAGGGCACCGCCGTGCTCGAGCCCGCCGGATGGGGCACCAAGCTGACGCTGACCGCGGAGGTGCAGGAGGAGGTGGCTCAGCTCGAGCCCGAGGTGGCCCGGGTGGGCCTCTGGGCACGGCTCCGCGGCACGACTCCCGTCCCGCCGGCACCGCCCCGCCCGCCGGTGGACACCGCCCGCGGCGACGACCTCGAGAAGGCCTTCGAGCTCCTGCTCGACGACCTCGGCTTCGGTCGCAAGCGGCCGTTCCAGAACAGCTGACCGACCGCACCACCCGCCGCGGCTTCATCGGGACGGGTGCGTCCGCCGCGGCCACCCTCGCGCTCGGACCCGCGTCCGCACGGGCGGCCGATCGTCCCAATGTCCTGGTGATCGTGGTGGACACGCTGCGCGCGGACCACGTCTACGGCAGCCGCATCCGCACGCCGAACATGGACGCGCTGGTGCGCCAGGGGCTGCGCTTCACCCGCGCCTACCCGGAGGCCATGCCCACCGTGCCGGCACGCAACTCGATTCTCTCCGGCCGGCGCCAGTTCCCATTCCGGCAGTGGCACGACTGGCGCGGGCTGCTCGACTCGCCCGGGTGGTCCCCGCTCCGCGACGTGGAGCAGGCCCTGCCCGCGACGCTCCGCAGGGCCGGGTACTGGACCGGGTACGTAACGGACAACCCGTTCCTCGGGTTCTCCTACCCCTACCTCGCGCTCCGCCGCAGCGTGAACCGCTTCGTGCGCACCGGCGGGGAGATCGGCGGCCGCCGATCGGGCGTGTCCCAGAGCGAGATGAAGCATTGGCTGTTCCCGGCTCTCCATTCCGACGCCAAGGCGCACGAGCGCCTCCGGCACTACATCGCCAACAGCCACTACTCCCACGACGAGTCGCGCTCGTTCGCGGCCCGGGTGTTCTCGAACGGGATGCGCCTGCTCGACCAGGCCGCCGCGCACCGCCCCTTCGCGCTCTTCCTCGACACCTACGAGCCCCACGAGCCGTGGACGCCGCCGCGCAAGTACGTGAACCTCTACGGCGACCCGGACTACCACGGCCCCGAGCCGGGGATGCCGCGCTACGGACTGGTCTCGGACTACATGCGCGACGAGGACCCGTCGCTGCTGCTGAAGCGGATGCGCGCCCTCTACGCGGCCGAGGTGACCATGACGGACGCGTGGCTGGGCCACTTCCTCGAGCGCTTCCACGAGCTCGGCCTGGACCGCGACACGGCGATCGTGCTCGTGGGCGACCATGGCTTCCTGCTGGGCGACTACGGCTGGACGGGGAAGATCTCCTCGATCCTCCACCCAGCCCTCATGCACGTGCCGATGGTGCTGGTGGACCCGGACCGGCGGCGCGCGGGCCACTCATCGGACTACCTGGCCCAAACCCACGACCTCGCCCCCACGCTGCTGTCGCTCGCCGGCGTGCGCGCGCCCGGGCGGATGAACGGCATCGACCTCTCGCCACTCTTCGAGGGCCATCGGCCCCATGGGCGCTCGATGGCCTACGGGGGCTACGCCAACTCCCTCTACGCGCGCACCGACGGCTGGAAGCTGATCGCCGACAACCGCGGGCACAACCGGCGGCTCTACGACGTGAGGCACGACCCGGGCGAGACGCGCAACCTGGCCCGGCGCCACCCCCAGCGGGCTGCCGCCATGTATGACGCGGTGGCCCGGCGGGCGGGCGGCCGGCCGCCCTTCTACGAGACCGGGCGGCCGTGAGGGCGCAGCGGTACGGTTCGGGGCGAACCCCGAGGAGGAGGCCAGCATGCCCGTCGACCCGAGCAAGACCGCCGTCGTCCTGATCGAGTACCAAAACGAGTTCACCTCCGACGGGGGCGCCCTTCACGGCGCGGTCGAGGAGGTCATGGAGCGCACCGGCATGATGGCCAACAGCACGCGCGTGGCAGAGGCGGCGCGCGAGGCCGGGGCCACCGTGCTCCACGCGCCGATCACCTTTGCGGAGGGCTACAACGAGATCACCTCCCACCCCTACGGGATCCTCAAGGGCGTGGTGGATGGGAATGCCTTCGTCAAGGACAGCTGGGGCGCAGCCATCGTGGACGAGATGGCCCCGAAGGACGGCGACATCGTGGTGGAGGGCAAGCGCGGCCTCGACACCTTCGCCAGCACCAACCTCGACTTCATCCTGCGCAGCAAGGGGATCCAGACCCTGGTGCTGGGCGGCTTCCTCACGAACTGCTGCGTGGAGTCCACGATGCGCTCGGGCTACGAGAACGGCTACGAGGTCATCACCCTCACCGACTGCATGGCCGCCACCTCGGCCGAGGAGCACGACAACGCCATCAAGAACGACTTCCCGATGTTCTCCAAGCCGATGAGCTCGGAGGAGTTCATCGGCGAGCTCGGCTGAGCGGTCGGCGGGGCCGCGGGGTCCTTAGGCGAAGATGCGGAGTGGGGTACAGGTTGCGAGCCGGTCGAAGTCCGCGTCGGCATGGAGCAGCGGTGCGTTCGTTCGCACACAGGGAGCTGCGATGAGGCAATCGAGCGTCTTGCGAATGGTCACGCCTTCTCGGCGAGCGGCCCGGTAAAGGCCGGCGGCGAGCGCGAAGTCGTCGAGGCCTTCGAGTCGCAGGATGGGAAAAGCGCGCAGGTGACGTTCGACCAGGTCGGCCTCGTCCTCCGCACGGAGCCCCTGGAGCACTTCGGTGAAGATGACGTCGGTGAGCGCCACCGGCTCGCCGCCCTCGATCATGGCGACGCAGCGCAGCGCCTGCGGTGTACGGCGTCCGGCCAGAACGTCGATCCAGACACTGGTGTCGACGACGATCACCGGCGCCCGCGCCTGCTTGCCGCGAGATCACCTTCCCAGTGGACACGGCCCCTGAGCTCGAGAATGCCAAGCCGACGCTGGCGCGCGACCAGTTCTCGGAGCGCAAGGTCCACCGCCTCGCGCTTGGTCCGCACACCCGTGAGTCGCTGGACCTCGCGCATCACTTCGTCGTCGATCTCGATGTTCGTGCGCATACACCTAGAGTTACACATCGCGAGGTGTATTGATGTTCAGTCGTCGCAGAAGTCCGACGGCCGCCGACGATTCGCTGATCTGCTCGTCGGTCACGCCCGTCAACCCCGGCAGCAGGGCGAATACCTCCGCGAGCACGTCCGTTGCCGGGACGCTTCGGTAGCGGTCAGGGGACTCGAACGCGAAGGCCCGACCGTCGGGCGCAAGGTGGACGTAGCGGCGAGTATCGATGTGCTTGTAGGCCTGCAGGGGTGTCCCGTCGGTGAGCTCAACCTCGAACATCCACATGAAGTCGCCCGTCACCCGATCGCCGACCGCGTCGATGAGGGGACCCCACTCCGGCCGGTCGCCCTGGGATGACGCCCCTCTGTATTCCCGCGTCTCGTTCATGCCGGGACTGTCGCCGGGCTCTGGTAACGGGACAAGACGTCGGTGCGACGTTCTGGTCAAGCCACGCGCGCCAGCGACCCCTAGAATCGTCCGCCGCATGCGCCAGAAGTCCCCAGAGACCTACGAAGAGAAGCTCGCTCAGCTCGAGGAGCTCCGCCAGCAGGCGATCCACACCAACCCCCAGGCGGAGGAGAAGCAGCACTCCAAGGGCAAGCTCACGGCGCGTGAGCGGATCGACAAGCTCCTGGATCCCGGGTCGTTCCAGGAGCTCGACACCTTCGTGCGCCACCGGACGGCCGAGTTCGACATGCTCGACAACCGGCCCTGGGGCGACGCGGTGGTCACGGGGCACGGCCTGATCGACGGACGCCCGGTGGCGGTGTTCTCCCAGGACTTCACGGTCTTCGGCGGCTCGCTGGGCGAGGTGATGGGCGAGAAGATGGTGAAGGTCATGGACCTGGCCGCCCGGATCGGCTGCCCCGTGATCGGCATCAACGACTCAGGAGGAGCGCGGATCCAGGAGGGCGTGGTGTCCCTCGGCGCCTACGGCGACGTGTTCGTGCGCAACGTCCAGTGCTCCGGCGTGATCCCCCAGATCTCGCTGATCATGGGGCCCTGCGCCGGCGGCGCCGTGTACTCCCCGGCCATGACGGACTTCATCTTCATGGTCAAGGAGACCTCTCACATGTTCATCACGGGGCCCGACGTGATCAAGACCGTGACCGGCGAGGAGGTGGAGTTCGAGGAGCTGGGCGGGGCGATGACCCACAACACGAAGTCGGGCGTGGCCCACTTCGCCGCCGAGGACGAGGAGAGCTGCCTCGAGGACGCGCGCTACCTCATGTCCTTCCTCCCCCAGAACAACCTCGAGCTGCCGCCGCGGATGGACACCGGTGACGACCCCGAGCGCATGGACGAGGAGCTGGACCGGATCGTGCCGGACAGCCCCAACAAGCCCTACGACATGCGCGACGTGGTGAACCTGATCGTGGACAACGGCGAGTTCTTCGAGGTGCAGGAGCACTTCGCCAAGAACATGATCGTGGGCTTCTCGCGGCTGAACGGGCGTCCGGTGGGGGTGGTCGGCAACCAGCCGGCCCAGATGGCGGGCGTGCTGGACATCGCCTCGTCGGAGAAGGCGGCGCGCTTCGTCCGCTTCTGCGACGCCTTCAACATCCCGCTCCTCACCTTCTGCGACGTGCCCGGCTTCCTGCCCGGCACCTCCCAGGAGTGGGGCGGCATCATCCGCCACGGCGCGAAGCTGCTCTACGCCTTCACCGAGGCCACCGTGCCAAAGCTCACGATCGTGACGCGCAAGGCCTACGGCGGCGCCTACGACGTGATGAACTCGAAGCACATGCTGGCGGACTTCAACTTCGCCTGGCCCACCGCCGAGGTCGCGGTGATGGGCCCCGAGGGCGCGGTGAACATCATCCACCGCCGGGACATCCAGAAGTCACCGACGCCCGACGAGCGGCGCGCGAAGCTGATCGGCGACTACAAGGCCCGCTTCGCGAACCCCTACTCGGCGGCCGAGCGGGGCTACATCGACGACGTGATCGTGCCCCACGAGACGCGGCCCAAGCTGATCCGCGCACTGGAGACCCTCCAGACCAAGCGCGTGGACACGCCGAAGCGCAAGCACGGCAACATCCCGCTCTAGACGACCCTCAGCAGCGCTTGATCTGCGTGCGCGCCCTGGCCTTCACGCCGTCCTCCGCGGTGAAGGTGGCCTGGACGGTCCGCTTCGGGCCCTTGCAGGCGATGCCCGAGTAGAAGCCGACGGTGCGGAGCCTGCCCGCCACCTTCACCTTCCTGCGGGCCACCCGCTTGAGGATCTTCGACTCCGTGTTGCGGATGGTGGCGTCGAGGCCCGCGGGATGCAGGAGGTCCGGCGGCACCGTGAAGCGCAGCTCGGAGGCTTTGGCGCCGCCAATGTGCGTCGGCACGAACTTGGACTTGATCGCCGTGTGCAGCGGCACCGGGCAGTTGATCGTGCGGTCGTCGGGATCGGTGAGGGCGGGCGAGATGGGGTCGGCGTCCAGGCGGATCGCCATGCCGCCGTTCTTGCCCTGCCCGCTCAGGTTGTAGAGCGTGAGCTTGAGGTTGCAGAAGAGCTTCGACGACGGGTTGGCAGGGGGGCCCACGAGCACCTGCACGAGTCCTCCACCCACCAGCGCCTTGCGGCACTGCGACCTGTGCTCGGCGCCGTTGGCCTGGGACAGCGTGCAGGTGGGGAACAGCCGCGGGTAGGTCACGATGCCCTCACTGCCGATGGCGAAGGTCTCGATCGGCGTTCCACGCAGGTCCGGGTTCTGATCCTTCACCTGGAAGTCGAAGTTCAGCGCGACCGGCCTGGGCTTGGCGTTCGTCCCGCTGCCGCGGGTCGGGCTGCTCCCACCGACGGTGTAGACGTTGGCCGCCAGTGCGACCCCGGCCAGGGACAGCACCGTGAACGCGGTCACGGAAGCGGCGACAAGCTTTCGCATTCCCCTCCCTCGAGAGAACGACGGACGCCTGTACTTACCCCCGAGCGCGCGAAGTCAAGCCTCCGCCGCCACGGCCTTGACTACCAGCGCCCGGGGCGGCTCCTCCCGTGCCACCAGGGCCAGCAGCGATCCCAGCGCGAGCACGCCGGCCAGCACGGTCAGCGGCGCCTCGTAGCCCCCGGTGGAGTCCTTCATCACCCCGGTGAACGCCGGGCCGGCGAACCCCCCGAGATTGCCGATCACGGCGATCAGGGCGATCCCGGCGGCGGCCGCGGTGCCACTGAGGAAGCTGGTGGGGAGGGTCCAGAAGACCGGGATGGCGGAGAGCACGCCGACGGCCGAGAGGGTGATGCCCAGCGTCAGCAGCAGGGGCGACCCGACGTAGGCGGTGAGCAGCGTGCCCACCGCCCCGATCAGGCCCATGGCCGCCACGTAGGGGCGCCGGCTCGGCGCCCCATCCGCGCGACGGGCCACCCACAGCATGGCCACCGTGGCGATCGCGAAGGGAACGGCGGCCAGCAGGCCGACCTCGAAGTTCGTGTAGCCGGTGCGGTCCTGCACGAGGTCGGGCACGAAGAAGATGAGCCCGAAGCCCGCCCCCAGAAGGATGAAGTTCACGAGTCCGAGCAGCCACACCTGGCCGTTCAGGAGGGCGGAGCCCGCACGGTCGCCCTCGACCGTCGCCGTCTCCTTCAGCTCGCGCGCCAGACGGCCCGAAAGGTACGTCCGTTCCTGGGGCTCGAGCCATGCGGCGTCGGAGGGGCGCTCGTCGAGGTAGCGAAGCGTGACGAGCCCCAGCACCACCGACGGCAGGCCCTCCATCAGGAAGAGCCACTGCCAGCCGTCGAGCCCGGCCACGCCGTCCAGCTCGAGCAGGCCGCCCGAGAGCGGGCCGCCGGCCACATAGGCCAGCGACGTGGCGGTGAGGAAGAGGGCCAGCACCCGTGAACGATCCTCCGACGGGAACCACCAGGTGAGGTAGAGGATGATCCCGGGGAAGAAGCCGGCCTCCGCGGCGCCGAGCAGGAAGCGCAGCGCGTAGAAGCTCTGCGGGCCGGTGATGAACACCATCGACGCCGAGATCAGGCCCCAGGCGATCATGATCGCGGCCAGCCATCGTCTCGCGCCCACCCGGGCGAGCATCAGGTTGCTCGGCACTCCGAAGATCACGTACCCGAGTGAGAAGATCCCCGCGCCGAGACCGAAGATGGTGTCGCTGAAGTCGAGGTCGTGCTTCAGCTGGAGCTGGGCGAAGCTCACGTTCACCCTGTCCAGATAGGCCACGACGTAGATCCCGAACAGGAACGGGATCAGCCGTCGCGTGACCTTCGCGAGCGTCTGGCGCTCGAGCTCCTCCTCCATCGCGCGTGACTCTACGTCCAGCGCAGCCCCGGTGGGCTACAGGCGCACGGTGTCCGGCTTGATCTCGCCCGCGCGGTGGGCCTCCAGCAGGGCTATGCAGATGGCCAGATCCTGGATGGCCAGGCCGGTGCTGTCGAAGAGGGTGGTGGCGCCATCGCCGGAGCGTCCCGGCGCCGCTCCGGTGAGCACGTCGCCGAGCGCAGTCACGCGCTCGCGCTTGACGAGCCCAGCCTCCACCGCGCCGGTGAGCTCGCCCCCGTGGCTGGCCTGCTCCCACTCATCGCAGAAGAGCTCGCACGCGGCCACCGCCGCGGGCTCCGCCTCGGCCTTGCCCGGGCCGTCGGCACCGAGCATGTTGAGGTGCGCGCCGGGCCGCAGGTCGGCCTCGGTGATCACGGGCTCGGACCCCGGCGTGACGCACGTCACCACGTCGCACGCCAGGGCCTCGTCGAGGCTCCCGGCCTCCCAGCCGAGCTCGCCGGCCAGGCGGCCCGCGGCGTCGGGGTCCGGGTCGAAGCACACTCCCGGGCCGTACTCGGCGTCGGCGAGGCAGCGCGCTGCCCAGGCGCCGTGGAGGCCGCAGCCCACGATGCCCGCGGTCCGGGCGTCGCCGCGGGCAAGCTCCTGGGCGGCCACCGCCGCCACCGCGCCGGTGCGCAGCGCCGTGACGGCACGCACGTCCACGAGCGCAAGCGGCTCGCCGTCGGCCGCGGATGACACGCAGATCGCCCCCATCACCACCGGGAGTCCGGCCTCCGGGTTGCGCGGGAACGAGGTGACCCATTTGAGGATCGCGATCCCGTCGCCCTTGGCCGGCATGGCCCTGAAGTCCCCGTTGGGCGAGGCGTCGAGATACGTCTTGGGCGGCATCTGCCACTCGCCCCCGGCGTGCTCCACAAAGCCGTGGCGGACCCGGTCGATGGCCTCGGCGGGCGGGATCGCCCGGAGCACCATCTCGTGCGGGAAGACGAGCAGTTCGGCCACCGCCTGACCGTACCGGCATTGGCTGCGGGTAGCCTTCGGCCGCAGTGGCCCGCAACGGAAAGCACCGGCCGAGCCGCCCCCGCATCGAGCTGCGCCGCGGCGCGGCCACGGCGGAGGAGGCAGCCGCCATCGCCGCGGCGATCGAGCAGTTCATGCGCGACACGGCACCGGCCCCCGTCCCGGCGACGGGTTTGAGCCCATGGCTCCGGGTCGGGCTCCTCGAGGGCACGGGGCGTCCCGCGGACGGCCCTTCGCCCTGGGGCGACGAGGCCCCCTGGGGCTAGCTCCGGGCTAGTCGGCGGCGGCCGCGCCGGCGAAAACCGGCGGCACGCGCTCGGACCAGGGAGAGGCCTCCTCGAGCTGCGCGGCCACGCGCAGCAGAAGGTCCTCGCGCCCGTAGGCCCCCACCAGCTGGATCCCGATCGGAAGTCCCTCCACGCTCTCGTGCAGCGGCAGCGAGATCGCCGGCTGGCCGGTGGTGTTGAAGCCCGCCGTGAACACCGCGCAGGGGGTGGCGGTCACTATCGGCATCAGCGGGTTCTCGGGATCGGCGGTGAACGATCCGAGCGGCAGCGGCGGGAGGGCCATCGTCGGGGTGAGCAGGAGGTCGAAGCCCCCGGCCCACCATTCGGCCGCCTTGCGGGTCACCACCTGGTGGTACTCCACGGCGCGCAGGTACTCGCCCGCGTCGTACCCGCGGCCCATCTCGGCCAGGGCCCAGGTGAGCGCCTCCACGTCGTCCGGGCCGATCTCCTTCCCCGTCTTGTCCGACCAGTAGCGCAGGTTCCAGTCCACCCCGGCGCTCCAGCGCACGAGGAAGGTGGGGATGTACTGCTCGTCGTTCAGCACGTCCGGGTAGGAGGGCTCCACCGTGTGGCCGAGCGACTCGAGCAGCCGCCCGGTCTCCTCGGCCGCGGCCACGCAGTCCGGGTGGGCGTCGAACTGGCCGCCAGGGGGCGTGGTGCAGAGCCCGATGCGCAGCGGGCCCGGGTCGGCTCCGACCTCCTCGGTGTACGGCCGCTCTCGTGCCGGCGCCATGTACGGCTCGCCCGGCGGAGGATCGGCCACCCACTCGAGCAGCGCCGCCGTGTCGCGCACCGAGCGCGACACCACGAGTTCCTGGGTGAGCCCGGACATCACATCGCCGAAGTCGGGCGCCTGGGACACGCGGCCGCGCGAAGGCTTCAGGCCCACCAGCCCGCAGGCGCTCGCTGGGATGCGGATCGATCCGCCGCCGTCGTTGGCGTGGGCGATCGGCACCATCCCCGAGGCCACGGCCGCGCCCGAGCCGCCACTGGAGCCACCGGTGGAGTGGCCCGGGTCCCAGGGATTGCGGCTGGGCCCGTAGGCCTCCGGCTCGGTGGTCGGGAGGATTCCCAGCTCCGGCGTGTTCGTCCGGCCCACCACCACGAAGCCGGCCTCGCGGAAGCGCCGGGCCAGCCAGGTGTCGCCCTCCTCGCGCCAACCCTGGTCCTTGAGGAAGCGCATGCCCTCGTGGTACGGGTCACCCGCCGTGTGGCAGGCGAGGTCCTTGATCGCGATCGGCACCCCGCGGAACGGGCCGTCGGCCGGCTCCTCGGCCAGAGCCTCCTCGAACCGGGTGTGAATCACCGCGTTCAGCTCGGGATTCAGCGCCTCGACGCGCCGGATGGCCTCCTCCGCGAGCTCGCGCGGGGACGCCTCCCCGGAGCGAACGAGCTCTGCGTGTGCCGTGGCATCCAGGCGCGGGTCCATGGACGCGCGAGCCTAACTCCTGCGCTCCCCGCGGCGCCAGGTCCCAGCCTTAATTAGATATGTGGGGAAACCCGACCGGGTTTTGCTAGTTTTGTCCCCCGCATCCGACCCGACGGCGGAGGACCCCACGCATGGAACCGGTATCGGCGCAGCCCGCGCGCAAGGGCAAGAAGGGCTCGCTCGAAAACCCGGAGGTCTACGAGAACGTGCCCGGGGACATCATCCCGATCCTCGAGCGCGAGTTCGACGACTTCGACGTCGAGGCGGAGAAGTTCCTCGGCGGGGACCTGACCGAGGAGCAGTTCATCGGCTTCCGGCTGAAGCAGGGCGTCTACGGGCAGCGCCAGGCCGACGTCCAGATGATCCGCGTGAAGCTGCCCTTCGGCGGCGTCACTCCGGAGCAAATGGATGCCTTCGCCGAGGTGGTGGAGCGCTTCGCGCCCATGAACAAGGGCCACATCACCACGCGGCAGAACATCCAGATCCACCACATCCCGCTGCGCCAGGCCGCCGAGGCGATCCGCATCCTCGGTGACGCGAAGCTCTCGTCGCGGGAGGGCTGTGGCAACACGGTGCGCAACGTGACCGGCGACCCGTGGGCGGGCGTGTGCGAGGGCGAGCTCTTCGACCCCACCGCCTACGCCGGCGCCTACGTGCGCTACTTCGTGCGCCACCCCACCACCCAGCTGATGCCGCGGAAGGTGAAGACGGCCTTCGCCGCCACCGACGAGGACCGTGCCATCACCGGCATCCACGATGTGGCCTTCATACCTCGGACGAGGGACGGCCGGCGCGGATTCGAGATGCGGGTCGGAGGCGGCACCTCGATCATGCCGCGCGTCGCGCCGACGCTCAACGAGTTCGTGGGCGCCGACGACGGCGAGTACCTGAAGTGGACCGAGGCCGTGCTCCGGATCTACGACCGCCAGGACTGGCTCCGTCCCAACCGCGCCCGCGCCCGCCTGAAGGTGTTCGTGGACAAGTTCGGCATCGAGGAGCTCCGCTCGCAGGTCGAGGAGGAGCTGAAGGGCGACTGGGTGGAGGAGCGGGACTTCGATCCCCAGCCGCTGCTCTTCCTCGACGATGAGGAGGCCTCCGCGCCCCCCGTGCCGTCGAGCTACTCGAGCCCGAACGGCGACCTGAGCGAGTTCGATCGCTTCCGCAACTCGAACGTGACCCCGCAGCGCCAGGAGGGGTTCTCCAGCGTCCAGGTAAAGGTGATCCGCGGGGACCTCACGCCCGACCAGTTCCGGGCGCTCGCGCAGATCATGCGCGACTTCTCCGGGGGCTACGCCCGCACCACCGTGCACCAGAACTTCCTGCTGCGCTGGGTCCGGAACGAGAGCGTGTACGACGTCTGGCAGGCGCTCCGCGAGATCGGACTCGGGGACTCCGGCGCCGACGAGATCAACGACGTGGTGAGCTGCCCCGGGACCGACTCGTGCAAGCTCGGCATCACCAGCTCGATGGGGCTGAACCACGCCGTGCGGGAGCGGATCGAGGCAATGGAGATCACCGATCCCCTGACCCGCCGAATCCACGTGAAGATGTCCGGCTGCCCGAACGGCTGCAGCCAGCATCACATCGCGAACATCGGCTTCTACGGCGCGTCGATCAAGGTCGGGGAGCACACCATCCCGGCCTACGTGGCCCACATCGGCGGCACCTACGAGGGCGGTGAGGTGGCCTACGGCAAGCGCCTCAAGGTGCGCCTGCCGGCCAAGCGCGTGCCCGAGGCGGTGGAGCGCTGGCTGCGTATGTACGAGGCCGAGCGCGAGGAGCACGAGGCCTTCAACGACTATGCGACCAGGATCGGCGAGAAGCGCTTCGAGGACGAGGCCCGTGATCTGTCGCTGCCGGTGGAGTTCAACCTCGAGAACATGAGCCACTTCATCGACTGGCAGCGCAAGGAGCCCTTCCAGGTGATTCGGGGAGAGGGCGAATGCGCGGTGTAGTCACCGACACTGCCGAGGAGGTGCTGGCCACCGCGGTCGAGCGCCACCATCCCAACCTGATCATGGCCTGCTCCTTCCAGAAGGAGGAGTCGGTGCTGATCGACATGCTGATGAAGATCGAGCCCTCCGCCCGGGTCTTCACGATCGACACGGGCGCGCTCTTTGCGGACACATATGAGGTGTGGCGCAAGGTCGAGGACCGGTACGACCTGCATGTCGAGGTGTTCGATGCATCGAGCATGAACGGTCCCTGGACTCCGGAGAACTGCTGCGGTCCCCGCAAGGTGGCGGCGTTGCAGCAGGCGCTCGACGGCGTGGATGCCTGGATCACGGGCATCCGCCGCGAGCAGTCCCCCACGCGCGCGAACGCTCAGAGGGAAGAGTGGATGGAGACTCGCGGCGTGTGGAAGTTCAACCCGCTGGTGGACTGGTCGGAGGACGACGTGTGGCGCTACGTGCACGAGCACGACCTGCCCTACAACCCGCTTCACGACCAGGGATACGACTCGATCGGCTGCGCCCCGTGCACCCTTCCCGGTGCGGGCCGCGACGGCCGCTGGGCAGGGCAGGCGAAGACGGAGTGCGGGCTGCACGTGTGAGCACGCGTGAGGCATCCGTATCCTCCCCGGGCCGGGATGCGGACCACATGACCTACGAGATCTCCCACCTCCGCGCGCTCGAGTCGGAGGCCATCCACGTGATCCGCGAGGTGGCCGCGGAGCTCGAGCGCTGCGTGCTGCTCTTCTCCGGAGGCAAGGACTCAGCCGTGCTGCTCCACCTGGCCCGCAAGGCCTTTCACCCCGGAGCGCTCCCGTTCCCGGTCATGCACGTGGACACGGGACACAACTTCCCCGAGGTGATCGAGTACCGCGACCGGCTCGTGGCCGAGCTGGGCGCCGACCTGATCGTGGCCCACGTGCAGGACTCGATCGACAGCGGCCGCGTGGTGGAGGAGACGGGCCCGCGCGCGTCACGCAACCGGCTCCAGTCCGTGACGCTGCTTGACGCCATCGAGGAGCACGGGTTCAAGGCGGCGTTCGGCGGCGCGCGCCGCGACGAGGAGCGGGCACGGGCCAAGGAGCGCATCCTCTCCTTCCGCGACGACTTCGGCCAGTGGGACCCGAAGACCCAGCGCCCCGAGCTCTGGAACATCTACAACAGCTTCGTGAAGCCCGGCGAGCACGTGCGCGTGTTCCCGCTGTCCAACTGGACGGAGCTCGACGTGTGGCAGTACGTGAGCGAGGAGCGGCTCGAGCTGCCCACGATCTACATGGCACACCGGCGCGAGGTCTTCCGCCGCGACGGGATGCTCTACGCGGTATCGCCCTACCTCGAGATGCTCGACAGCGAGGAGCCGTTCGAGGAGTGGGTGCGCTTCCGCACGGTGGGTGACATGAGCTGCACCGGAGCGGTGCGCTCGGAGGCCGCCTCGCTGGAGGAGGTGGTGGCCGAGATCGCCGCCACGCGGGTCACCGAGCGCGGGGAGACGCGAGCGGACGACCGCGTCTCCGAGGCGGCCATGGAGGACCGCAAGAAGGAGGGGTACTTCTGACCCTCACCGCCGGCACCAACGGCCATCCGGCGACCCCGCCGGCCCTGTCAGAGCTCGTTCGCTTCGCCACCGCGGGATCGGTGGACGACGGCAAGTCCACGCTGATCGGGCGGCTCCTGTTCGACACCAAGTCGATCTTCGAGGACCAGCTGGAGCACGTCGAGCGCACGTCGCGCCAGCGCGGAGACGGCTACGTGAACCTGGCGCTGCTCACTGACGGCCTGCGCGCCGAGCGCGAGCAGGGCATCACGATCGACGTGGCCTATCGCTACTTCCACACGCCGCGGCGCAAGTTCATCATCGCCGACACCCCGGGCCACGAGCAGTACACGCGCAACATGGTCACCGGGGCGTCCACCGCGGACCTCGCGCTGATCCTCGTGGACGCGCGCAAGGGCGTGCTCGAGCAGTCGCGGCGCCACGCCTTCATAGCCTCCCTGCTCCAGATCCCGCACCTCGTGGTGCTGGTCAACAAGATGGACCTAGTGGACTACTCCGAGGACGTCTTCGACCGCATCCGCGACGAGTTCTCGGGCTGGGCCTCGAAGCTCGAGATCAACGACCTCACGTTCATCCCGATCTCCGCCCTCCACGGCGACAACGTGGTGGACCGCTCGCAGCACATGCCCTGGTACGCGGGTACGTCGCTGCTCTACCACCTGGAGCACGTCCACGTGGCCTCGGACCGGAACCTCGTGGATGCGCGCTTCCCCGTGCAGTGGGTCGTGCGCCCGATGAGCGACGAGCACCACGACTACCGCGGATACGCCGGCGAGGTGGCCTCCGGGGTGTTCCGGGTGGGCGACGAAGTGGTGGTGCTCCCGTCGGGCATCGAAACCCGGATCGCGGGCATGGACACGTTCGATGGACCGCTCGACGAGGCCTATCCGCCGCTCTCGGTCACGATGCTGCTGGAGGACGACGTGGACGTGTCGCGCGGGGACATGATCTGCCGCCCGAACAACCGTCCTCGCGAGACCCGCGAGGTGGAGGCGATGGTGTGCTGGATGTCCGAGCGCCCGCTCCAGCCGTCGGGCCGCTACCGGATCAAGCACACGTCGCGCACCGCGCTGGCCAAGGTGGAAGCCGTCCGCTACCAGATCGACGTGAACACGCTGCACCGCAACGAGTCCGCCGGCAGCCTGCAGCTCAACGAGATCGGGCGCCTCGGGCTGCGCCTCTCCTCACCGCTCTTCCTGGACGAGTACCGCCGCAACCGGGAGACCGGCAGCTTCATCCTCATCGACGAGTCGACCAACGACACCGTCGGTGCGGGCATGGTCCTGTAAAACACAGTCCATGGCCGCACCACCGGGCCTCCCGCCCGGCCCCTCCGCTTCGACGACGGTTCAGAGCTTTCAGTGGATCGTGCGCCCCACCGCGATGATGGAGCGCTGCCACCGGCGCTACGGCGACATGTTCACCGTGCGACTCGTGCACGAGGGCCGGTGGGTGTTCCTCGCCCACCCCGACGCGGTGAAGCAGGTGTTCACCGGCGACCCGCGGCTTCTGCACGCCGGCGAGGCCAACGTCGTGCTCCTCCCCTTCCTCGGGCGCAACTCTGTCCTGCTGCTCGACGAGCAGCCGCACATGGCCCAGCGCAAGCTGATGCTCCCGCCGTTCCACGGCGAGCGCATGCGCCGCTACGGGGAGACGATGGCGGAGGTTGCCGACCGCGAGGTGGAGACGTGGCCGGCGGGCCGTCCGCTGAAGTTGTGGCCGCGCATGCAGGCGATCACCCTCGAGGTGGTGATGCGGACCGTGTTCGGTGTGACCGACACAACTCGCCTCCGGCGGCTGGAGTCGGCCCTCCGCGAGGTGCTCTCCTGGGGGTCCGATCCCCGCCGCATGGCCATGATCGCGGTGATGGGCCCGCACCGGCTGCCGAGGGCGGCCGCCTTCCGCCGCGTGATGGATCCCGCCGACGCCCTCCTGTTCGAGGAGATCGCCCGCCGCCGGGGCGCTCCCGACCTGGAGGAGCGCGACGACGTGCTCTCGATGCTCATCCAGGCTCGCGACGAGGATGGGCGGGGCATGTCGGACCAGGAGCTTCGCGACGAGCTCATGACCCTGCTCGTGGCCGGTCACGAGACCACCGCCACCGCGCTCGCGTGGGCGATCGAGCGCTTGGTGCGTCACCCGGACAGCATGGAGCGCCTGCGGGCCGAGATCGCCGCGGGCGAGGAGGCCTACCTGGATGCGGTCGCGAAGGAGACGCTGCGCCTCCGGCCGGTGCTCACGATCGTGCTCCGGCGCCTTAAGGAGGACATGGAGATCGGTGGGCGCATGCTGCCCGCCGGCGTGACGGTGGCGCCGTCCATCTACCTCGTGCACCGGCGCCCGGACATCTATCCGGAGCCCCACTCCTTCCGGCCCGAGCGCTGGCTCGACCAGTCCCCGGGCACCTACACCTGGTTCCCCTTCGGCGGCGGCACCCGGCGCTGCCTGGGCGCGAGCTTCGCGCTGTTCGAACTGAAGGCCGTGCTCTCCGCCGTTCTTTCTCGTGTGGCCCTCCGCACGGCGGACCCGCGCCCGGAGCGGCCGGTGCGCCGCGCCGTGACGCTCGTGCCCGGAAACGGGGCCGAGGTGATCAGCGAACCGCTCCGGGGCGTGCGCCCTGGGGCCCCCCGGGTGGCCGCGGCCGCATAAGACGACCACCGGCCTCGTAGCCTTAACGACTCGTGGATCCCCTCCTCATCGGCTTTGGCCTCGGCGTGGGCGTGCTCGTTGGCATGACGGGCATCGGCGGCGGGTCCCTTATGACGCCCCTGTTGATTCTCCTCTTCGGCGTGAACCCGATCACCGCCGTGGGCACCGACCTCGCCTACGCGGCGGTGACCAAGACCGTGGGCGGGTACAAGCATTGGCTGCAGAAGACCGTGGACCTCCGCCTGTGCGCATGGATGGCGGTGGGTTCGGTGCCCGCGGCGATCGGCGGCGTCTACGTGCTGGACGTGCTGGAGAGCGAGTACGGGGCCGGGTTCGACAACCTGCTGCTGAGGATGCTGGCCGCCGCTCTTCTCCTGTCGGGCGCGGCCACGCTCGCCCGGACGTTCATGAAGCGGTTCCAGGCGCGCGAGCGCTCGGAGGTGCCGATGGAGCGCCGCCACAAGGTGGGAGCGGTACTGCTCGGCGTGTTCGTCGGCTTCGTGCTGGGTGTGACCTCGGCCGGCAGCGGAGCCCTGATCGCCGTCGGACTGATCCTGGTATTCCGCCTCGTGCCCACCAGGGTGGTGGGCACCGACGTCTTCCACGCGGCGATCCTCCTCTGGGCCGCGGCCGCCGCCCACATCGTGTCCGGCAACGTGGACTTCGGGCTCGCCGCGAACATCCTCATCGGGTCGGTCCCGGGTGTATGGATGGGAAGCCATTGGTCGGTGCGAGTTCCCGAGGCCACCCTCCGACTCACGCTGTCCACGGTCCTGATCGGCGCCGGCGTGGCCCTGCTGGCCAAGTCCGGCCTCGGCATACCAACCTGGACGCTCATTCCCTTCCCCCTCGGGGTGATCGCCCTGCTCGTGGTCACCGTTGTGCGCGACCTCCGCAGGACCGACCCACCGGTGCCGCCGGTCCCGGCCTCAGCGCACCCGGGGGGTCGCTGAGGCGGCCGCCGCCGCCACCGGGCGGGACGCGACGAGCAGATCGAGCTTCGCCCGCACCCCTCGCCCGCCCAAGCGCCCGTGCACGCGGTCGCTGTCGATTCTCAGCACGCCGCCGGGTACCCCGCGGCCGGCCACCCTCACCCGCCCCCGCTGTGCGCGCTCGCCGAAGCGGCGGATGCGCCCGGTCAGCCGCACCCCGGGGATGAACCGGAGTCCGCGCAGCACCACTCCCCCGTTCTGCCCGATCCGGTAGGTCCCACCCCGCAGGCCGCCGCCGCGGGCGATGTCGCGGCTCCTCGGATCGAACACGAGCTCCGTCACGGCGTCCTCCAGCACGTCGCGCAGCGTGAGCCTGACGGCCACCAGCGTGCGCCCGCGCAGGCCCGTCACGCCCGACAGCTTCCTCACCCCTGACAACCCGGTGGGCGGCGGAGGCTGGGGGAAGATGGCGCGACGCACCTTCCCGCAGTGGGAGGGCACCCTCCCGCCCCGGAAGAAGCGGTCGAACGCCCGGCGTGCACACGGGCTCGGGTCGGATCCCAGCACCGAGTGGCCCGTGGCCGGCGCCACCACCAGCTGTGCCTGCGGGAACCGTGCGGCCACGCGCCTGGCGTTCTCCACCGGCGTGCGCAGGTCGTCCTCACCCGCCAGCAGCAGCACCGGGACGTTCGGCAGCGGGGCGGTGGCCGGCGGCGGTGCCGGGCTGGCCACGGGCCAGCGGCCGCAGAGCGTGATCAGGTCGCTGTCGAGCACCGTGGCTCGGTCGAAGGGAAGGAAGTCCGAGTCGGGCCGGGCGGTCACGGCCAGCAGGGCATTCCGGCGGCGCACGGCGGGGTCGGGGGGCGTGCCGCGGGCCCAGGGGAAGGGTGTCTCCTCACAGGTCGTGGTCGCGTACAGCGCCGAGCTCAGGATGCGCGGCGGCGGCGGCCTGCCGGCCACGGTGAAGGTGCGCCGGCTGAGGCGCAGCAGCAGTGCCGGATCGCCCTCGAGCGCGGCCCGCACCGCGCCCGGGAAGGCCGCTCGCAGAGCTGGATCGAAGTCTCCGGCGATGAGTATCCCGAGCAGGTCGTTGCGCCCCAGGGACGTGTGCCGCGTCCGGCCCCTGGCGTCCACCAGCGGACCGCGCATGCGGCCGTGGCGGCGCATTCGGCCGACCAGCTGCTGGAGGTCGGCCACCGGGTCGTGGGTGAACGACGAGCACGCTCTCCGGCACACCGCACGGAGCGCGCGGGGCACGGCGGCGATGGTGTCCGAGTACAGCGGGTCGGGTCCTCCGGCCTCCACCACCGAGTCGAGCGCGAGGCGCTCCACGTGCGTGGGGTAGCGGGCGGCGTAGGCCAGGGCCACCTTGGTCCCGTACGAGGTGCCGAAGAGAGCGATGCGGTCGATTCCAAGCTCGCGCCGGATGGCCTCCACGTCCTCCACCGAGTCCTCGGTGGTGTAGAAGGCGCGGCGAGACTGGAGCCCGGTGGCGCAGCGCCCGGCGGCATCCTCGGCGCTCAGCAGGTTGGCCCGCTCAAGCTCCCGGCAGCGGAGCGCACCCGAGCGCCCGGTCCCGCGCTGGTCGAACACGATCACGTCCCGGCTGCGGTAGGCCGCGAACAGGAACCCCACCCCGTCCCCCGAGAAGGCCTCCGTGGCCGACTGCCCGGGGCCGCCCGCGAGGACGAACACAGCGCCCCGCGCGGGCTGGATGCGCGAGCGAATCCGCTTCACAAGCAGGGACACGCGGCCCGGCACGGTCCCGGTGCGGTCCAGCGGCACCGCCACCCGGGCACACGAATAGCCGTACCCGCCGCAGCGCTCAAAGTGAGGCGCGGCGAGGGCCGGCGACGAAGCGGTAAGCGCGACGCAAAGCGCCGCGAGGCCCACCAGCAGGTGGCGGGGAAGCACACCGATAACCTACCCGGCCGCATGTTCGGCAAGGTTCTGGTGGCAAATAGAGGCGAGATCGCCATTCGCGTTATGCGCTCGCTCGAGGAGCTCGGGGTCGCCAGCGTGGCGGTGTACTCCGAGCCCGACCGCGACGCGCCCCACGCCCGGCGGGCGGACGAGGCCTACCTGCTCGGCCCCGGCCCGGCCACCGAGAGCTACCTGAGCGTGGAGAAGATCCTGGACGCCGCCCGCAAGTCCGGCGCGGAGGCGATACACCCCGGCTACGGCTTCCTCGCGGAGAACGCCGCCTTCGCCCGGGCATGCGAGGAGGCGGGCATCGTGTTCATCGGCCCGCCGGCCGACGCGATCGACGCCATGGGCTCGAAGACCAGGGCCCGCGAGCTGATGAAGGCGGCCGGGGTACCGATCGTGCCCGGCACCACCGACCCGGTGGAGACCGTGGAGGACGCGCGCAGGGTGATCGCCGAGTCGATCGGCTACCCCGTGGCGATAAAGGCGGCCGGCGGCGGGGGCGGCAAGGGGTTCCGCGTGGCCGAGACCGAGGACAAGCTGCAGGAGGCCTTCGAGGGCGCGTCCCGCGAGGGCGAGAAGTTCTTCTCCGACGCCACCGTGTACGTCGAGCGCTACCTGCCCGACCCGCGCCACGTGGAGGTTCAGGTGCTGGCGGACGGGCACGGGAACGTGATCCACCTCTTCGAGCGCGACTGCTCGGTGCAGCGCCGCCACCAGAAGCTGATCGAGGAGAGCCCGGCCCCCGCCGTGGATCCCGAGCTGCGCGAGCGCATCGGGAAGATCGGCACCGAGGCGGCCCGCGCGGTGGGGTACCGCTCCGCGGGCACCATCGAGGGCCTGCTGGCGGACGGCGAGTACTACTTCCTCGAGATGAACACGCGCGTGCAGGTGGAGCACTGCGTGACCGAGATGGTCACCGGGATCGACATCGTGCGCGAGCAGCTGAAGATCGCCGCGGGCGAGCCGCTGGCCTACGCCCAGGAGGACGTGGTGATCCGCGGCCACGCGATCGAATGCCGGATCAACGCCGAGGACGCCTCCAAGAATTTCGCGCCGGCGCCCGGGAAGATCAGCTCCTACCGTGAGCCGAGCGGGCCGTTCGTACGCGTGGACTCCGGAGCCGAGGAGGGGTACGAGGTGCTCCCGCTCTACGACCCGATGATCGCCAAGCTGATCGTCTGGGACGTGGACCGCGAGGCATCGACCCGGCGAATGCTGCGCGCGCTGGACGAGTACGAGATCGGCGGCCTCAAGACCCTGATCCCCTTTCACCGCGAGCTGATGAAGAGCGAGCAGTGGGGGCGCGGGGAGACCTGCCGCGACCTCGTGGAGGACAGGGGCTGGCTTAAGAAGCTGGCCTTCCCCGCGGCGGAGAAGCCCGCCGAGGACGGCGAGGCGGCCGAGAAGGTGTCGCGCGAGTACGCCGTGGAGGTGTCCGGCCGGCGCTTCGACGTGACCGTGATCGGCGAGGCCGGGCCGAACGGCGCCAACGGCGCCGCTGCCGCGGTCACCCGTCAGGCGCCGCGGCGCGAGCGCAAGGCCTCCGGTGGCGGCGGAGCCCCCGGTGCGCTCATCTCGCCCATGCAGGGCACCGTGCTGAAGGTGGCGGTCGAGCAGGGCGCCACGGTGGAGGAGGGCGCCCTGGTGTGCGTGATCGAGGCCATGAAGATGGAGAACGAGATCACCGCTCCGTCCGCGGGGACCATCGAGCAGCTCGGCGTGTCCGAGGGCAGCTCCGTGGCCAGCGGCGACACGATCGCCGTCATCAAGTAGGCCGCGGCCGTGCCGGCCGCCATCGTCGTGGGAGCCGGATCCTTCGGGGCGTCGCTCGCCGATCGCCTGGTGGCCGAGGGCTGGGAGGTCACGCTCATCGACCGCTTCGGGCCGGGTGACCAACGGGCCGAGTCCGGAGGGGAGACGCGCCTGCTCCGCTTCTCGCACGGCGATGACGCGCTCTATACGCGCCTCGCCCGACGCGCCCGCGAGCTCTGGCTGGAGCTCGGCGGGGTGCTGGTGGAGTCGGGCGTGGCGTGGCTCGTGACCGACCCGGAGGGCTGGGAGGCCGACAGCGAGCGCGTGCTGCGGGCCGAGGGCGTGCCGGCGGAGACGCTGGACCCGGCGGACGCGCCGCGACTGCTCCCCGGCCTAGCTCCCGAGGGACTCCACCACGTTCTCCACGAACCCGAGGGCGGCGTGCTGCGGGCGGCCGAGGGGGTGCGCCGGCTCGCCGCGCGGGCGGTGGAGGGAGGCGCCCGGCTGGAGGTGGGAGAGGCGCGCCCGGAGGCCTCGGGGGTCCGGTTCGGCTCGCGCGTGCTCGAGGCGGACGCGGTGGTGTGGGCCTGCGGCGCCTGGCTGGCCGCGCTCTTCCCCGACCTCGTCTCGCTGCGGGTCACCCTCCAGCAGGTGGTCCTGTTCCGGGCCGGTCCCGCGTTCGCCGGTCCGGGCTGGGTGGACTTCGCGGGCGGTTGGTACGGGCACGGCGCGATCTCCCCGTACGGGTTCAAGGTCGCCTCGGACGAGGACGGTCGCGAGGTGGATCCCGACGCCCGTCCACGCGAGGCGGGTCCCGACGCCGTTCAGCGGGCCCGCGAATACCTAGCCCTTCGCTTCCCGGACCTCGCCCGGGCGCCCGTGCTGGGGGCGCCGGCATGCCACTACAGCCTCACCGAGGACTCGAACTTCATCTTCGCGCCGCGCCCCGGGGCGGCGGGCCAGTGGCTCCTCGGCGGCGGCTCGGGACACGGGTTCAAGCACGGACCGGCCGTGGCCGAGCACGTGGCGGCCGTGCTCGGCGGGCGGGCCGGGCCGGAGGAGCGCTTCGCGCTGGGCCGGCGCCGGCCGGGCCGAAGCCTGCGCACGGCCGGCTCGAATGCGTAGCTCCGGTGCTCGCCCGACCGGCGCTCGGGCTGCGCTCCTCGCCGGCGGTGGTGAGGGACGGCGGCTCCTCCCGCTGGTACTGGCGACGACGGCCACCCAGGCGTCGATCGTCGTGCTCGCCCCCCTGGTGGTGGAGATTGGCGACGAGTTCGACGCGTCGCTCGGCTCCGTCGGGCTCGCCCGCTCGGTGCTCGCGGCCACCGCCGTCGGGGTGTCGCTGGCGATCGGGCCGCTGATCGACCGCGTGGGAGTGGGGCCGCTGATCGTGGCCGGCGCGCTGCTGGCGATGGCCGGCGCCGGTCTGGCGGCCGCGTCCACGTCGCTTCCCATGTTCTACGCGACCCAGGTGGTCACGGGTGCGGGCGTGGCCTGCATGCTCTCCGCGGGCTTTGCCGGCGTGGCCGCCTACTTCCCGCCCGAGCGCGCCGCCTGGGCGATGGGCTGGGTGGTCGGGTCGCAGTCGCTCGCCTGGATCGGCGGCACGCCCACGATCGGCTTCCTCGCCGAGCACGGCTCGTGGCGCCTGGCCTACGCCGTGCCCGCCGCGATATCCGGACTGGCGCTGGTGGCCGGCCTGCTGGCGCCCACGGGACGCCTCCACCGGTCCCACGCCGGTCCGCGCGAGGGGCTCCTGGCCGTGTTCCGCGATCCCTCCGCGCGGCGCTGGACGCTCGCTGAGCTCGTCGCCTATTCGGCCTGGACCGCGGAGATCACCTATGCCGGGGCGTTCTACATCAAGACCTACGACCTGGGCGAGACGGCGGTGGGCGTGCTCCTCGCGGTGGGCTCGGTGATGTTCCTGCTCGCCTCCACCAACACGGCCCGGCTGGCCGAGCGCTACCCGCGGCGACCGCTGATCGCGCTGGCCGCACTCGGCATGGGCACGCTCCTCGTGCCGGTGCTGAACGTGACCGTGTCCGTATGGCTCACGCTCGGCCTGTTCTGCCTGATGGCCCTGTGCGCCGCCGTCCGCTCGGCGGGGTCGAGCGCGCTCGGCCTCTCCCAGCTCCCCGGGCAGGCGGGAAGCATGATGGCCGCGCGGACCGCCAGCGCACAGCTCGGGTACATGGTCGGGGCCGGCGTGGGCGGCGTGGTGCTGGAGCTGCTCGGATTCGGCGCGCTCGGCTTCGTGCTGTTCGGCGGGATGCTGCTGTCGGCACTGCTGGTGCTGCGGGTGAGCGACCCCGAGGCGGCGGGCCCCCCGGCCCGCTATCCCGAGCCCGTGCCGGACTGAGGCATCTTGCCCTGAGTTCCGCCCATAGGGACTCGTGTGACTGAAATAAGGTCCGCCCATGGACTACGAAGCAGTGCGCGCGGGGCTCGAGCAGGCGATTCCGTTCAACCGCCATCTGGGGCTCGAGGTGCTCGAGGTGTCGGACGGGCGTGGCGTGGTGCTGCTTCCGGAGGGCGACAACCTGATGAACCACGTCGGCTCCCAGCACGCCGGTGGCCTGTTCACCGCCGGCGAGGCCGCCTCGGGCGGAGCGTTCGTGGGCGCGTTCGCCGAGCGCATGGGGAGCATCACGCCACTGGCGAAGTCCGCACGGATCGACTACCTGAAGCTCGCGAAGGGACCGATCACGGCCACCGCCACCCTCGGGGGCGACAAGGCCGAGCTGCTCGCCCGCCTCGACGCCGACTCTCGACTGGAGTTCCCCGTCGAGGTGGAGCTGGCCGATGCGTCAGGAACCACGGTCGCTCGCATGACCGTGGACTGGCATGTCAGAAAGAATTCCTAGCTGCGGGCTCGCCCGATCACCGATCGGGCTGCGCTCCTCGCTTGACGCCTAGGAGAACCAGTCGTGGCCGCAGACTCCGCGGCAGCGCACGTGCTCCACGCCCGAAGTCCCGGCCTTCAGCCAGATCGGGCTCGACACGGTGTCGATCAGGTTGCCGCTCATGATCTGGAGGCGCCAGCGACCCGGGCCGGAGCCCTTGAAGCGGTAGTGGAAGTCGGCGCCGGTGATCGGCACGGTGGCGACGGTCGTCCCGTCCTTGACCACGAGCAGGTTGGCGCCCGAGCCGTTCAGCACCCGGGCGTGGAAGGTCGCGCCGGGGGCGTCCACCACGTCGCCCAGGATGGCCCGCTGCTCGCGGTGGCCATCGGGACGCGCATTGAAACGGAGATCGGGACCGGCGTTGCCCGTGACCTTCACGTACGTGTGGCGGAACTGCACTCCGCAGCGGATCCCGTCCTCCGAGAGCTCGGGCGCGCGGACCACGGTGGTGGCCTCGCCCACGGGCGCGTCCAGCGCGCCGGGGTGGCGGCCGGCCAGGTGCGAGTCGCTCGATCCCACCGCGGCGATCTTGTAGCCGAGCCCCAGCAGGCGCTCGTACAGGGTGATCGCCGTGCCCGTGAACGGGTTGGGCGTCGTGGCGCCGAGGTGCGACACCCCGGTGGCCACCTCGAGGGCGTCCACCTGTGACCAGTCGGTCTCCGCGTCGGTGTACTCCCAGAAGCATCCGCGGCAGAACGCCGCCGCGGCGGGGGTGACCGGCGGGAAGATCGTGGGGTGGTTGACCTGGGTCCAGCCGCCGAAGCGGTGGACCTCCTTGAAGATGTCGCTCGGTAGGCGGCCCGGGCTCTGGAGCTTCAGCGAGCCGTCCGCGAGGCGCTCGTAGATCGGCACCGTGCGGTAGTCCACGAAGTGGGCGCTGCCGTGGTTGTTCGTGTGGCCGTGGTAGGTGATCACCTCACTGCTGCGCACCACCAGATTTCGCCTGTACTGCGCCTGATAGCGGCCGATCTCGTTCCAGGCCGGATAGCCGGAGACGTAGTCGGAGAGCGTGAGGAAGTCGAGGCCCGCGCCGCCCTGCGCGATCGGCTTGAAGGCGTATCCGAACACCTCGGACATGGGCGCGTTGCCGTAGGCCGAATGCTCGGCGTGCACGTGCATGTCCCCCGCGTACCAGCCTGCGTGGGCGCGGGCCGGGGCGGTGTCGTAGGGAGCGGGCTGGTAGGGCTCGTCGGCGAAGGACGGGTCGTTCGCCAGATCGATCTCCACACGCCACCTGACCTTGCCGTCGGCGTCGCCCTCGGACTGTGGGATCACCGCGGCCACACCCAGCTCCGCGGCCCACTGCCCCGGCTTGATCGGGCCGGGGATGAAGCCGCGCGTGGTCTTGCCCGGCACCTCGATCCGCGGGTTCGCCGTGTACTGAGCCTCGGTGGAGAAGCCTTCGGCCGACAGCGTCACGTCGGGATGGCTCGACCCTCCCCAGCCGCGGAACTCGGGCTCGCCCCAGATTCCCTGGCTGCCGGCGGGACGGGGCTGGTAGAGCCCGAGGTCGAGCGTGTGCCGGCTGGATCCACTCTCCGGCTGGTCCCAGCAGTACTTGACGCGAACCGCGGTCGTGCCCGCGGGCACGTCGAAGGGGAGCATCACGTACGTCTTGTTCACGTTCGTGCCGAACTCGCCCGTGATCACCTTGTCGGGCGTCATCGCGTTTCCCCCGCAGGGGGTGGTCAGCCCGGGTCCCGGCTCGGCCGGAACCGTCTGCGGCGGTGACTGAGCCGCCGCTCCAGGCGCGAAGGCGAGGACGGCGAGAGCCGAGACGGCGGCGGAGGCTCTCCGGAGCACGGACGCGAGTCTATGGCCGGGCGGCCGGCTAATCCAGGCAGAACCGTCCCCGCGGCCCGATGAAGCCCTTGCGCGCGTCCATCGGGGGGATCTAGGCTCGCCCATCACCGCGGGCCCGCGGTGAACTCCGAAGGGAAGGATTCGCAATGGCCGACGCAGGAATCTTCATTGGGTGGGGCGCGAGTGTCGTCGGACGCGAGGAGAAGGGCCTCGCGGTCTTCAACGAGGCGATCGCATACTGGGGGCAGCTGGAGCAGGACGGCAAGATCGAGTCGTCCGAGGTGGTCCTGCTCACTCCCCACGGGGGCGACCTCGAGGGCTTCGCCCTGCTGCGAGGCAGCCGTGACCAGGTGGGTGCGCTGCTCATGGACGACGAGTTCGAGCGCCAGACCACTCGCGCCAGCCTCATCGTCCAGAACGTCGGGGTGGTCCCGGCCATCCTCGGCGAGGGGCTCGGCCGGTCGATCGACGTCTACCAGAAGCAGTTCGGCGAATTGACGTAGTCGCTGGCGCTTAGGCAATTCGCCTGAGGTTCTCCGCATGCAGCGTGCGCTGCGCCCTGCTCGACCGGCCGTCCGGGAGAGTGGGGCGCTCGTCGCCGCGCTCCAGCGCGTCCAGGTAGTCCACGTCCTCGTCCAGGATGCGCAGCGCCGTGGAGCGGTCGTGCGGGGAGCCGTGGCCCGGCACCACGGTCTCCGCCTCCTCCACCAGGGGAGCCAGGCGGGCCAGGGTCGCGCGGTAGGCCTGGAGCGAGCCCCCCTCGGAGATCATCGGGAGCTCCACGTCCGAGAGGTAGTCGCCCACCACGAGCAGGCCGAGCGAGCGGGCGAGCAGCGCCACCCCGTCGGCGGTGTGGCCGTCCGCGGGGTGCAGCTCGATCTCCTCCTCGCCCAGATCCAGGCGGCCGGGCACGGGGAGCCCCTGGACCTGGCCGAGCGAGAGCGGCTGAGGCCGTCTCACGTAGTGCTCGTCGTCGTAGTCGCGCAGGACGCGCTGTGCGGCCCCGGGCTCCCGGCCAAGGCGCTCGGCGGTCGAGTCGCACACCCCGAGGGCCAGGCCGGGGAAGGCCAGGCGCCCCAGGAGGTGGTCGAAGTCGCCGTGGGTGGCCACCAGCCCGTTCGGCTCGAACCCCGTCTGGGCCAGCAGCGCGGGCAGCGCATCCAGCTCGTCCGGGAAGTAGGGCGCATCCACGAGGATCGCCTCGCCACCCGCCCGCACCGCCGTGGCGGTGGTCTGCCACATGCGGCTGGTGACCACCAGCGCGTCGCGATGGACCGAGACGGCCCGCACGGCCGGCGGCCTAGGCGGCCTTCAGCAGCTTTCCGGCGTCACGGAAGCTCTTGACCTCCGCGTCGGGCTTCTTGGCGCCCGGCTCGATCTCCTCACCGTGCCGGTTGACCCAGATGACCGGGATCTTCAGCTTGATGCAGGGCTCGATGTCGGTGGGGTAGCCGGAGGCGATGTGGACCCAGTGCTTCTTCAGCCCCTCGATCCGCCGCTGGCACTCCTTGAAGTGAGCCGGGTCCGGCTTGTAGCTGCGCACCTGCTGCGCGGTGACCACCAGGTCGAAGTCCACGCGGAAGTGGCGGCGCGTGGCCCCGAGGAGCTTGTCGTCGATGTTGGCCAACACGCCCGTCTCGTACTTCTTGGCGAAGCGCTCGAGCTGTGCGTTGGTCTCCCGGAAGGGCGTCCAGCGCGGCACGCTGTCGGGCAGGAAGTTCGAGCGTGAGGGCTCGAGCTCCCAGCCGAGCTCGGCCGCCACCCGCACCGCCGAGCGCCGCAGCACCTCGGCGTAGAGCTCGTAGGAGCCGCGCTGGATCTCCCGCTGCACATCGATGAACCGTGGGATGAGCACGTCCCGGTCGATCGTGAAGCCGTCACGATCGGCCTCCTTCTGGAAGGCGTCGTACACACCCGCTTCCCAGTCGATGAGGGTGCCGTAACAGTCAAACGTGATGAACTTGACTTCCTTCGGGAGTGCCAATTTGATCTTCCGCTAGGGTCCTGCGCCGCCGCATGGGCGCGGCCGAAGATCCTACCTACGCATGGACCTACTCGAATACCAGGGCAAGCAGCTCTTCACCAAGCACGCGGTACCGGTGCCCGAGGGGCGCCATGCCACGACGGTCGCGGAGGCGGTCGCGGCGGCGGACGAGCTCGACTATCCCGTGGTGGTCAAGGCACAGGTCCAGATCGGCGGCCGGGGCAAGGCGGGCGGCATCAAGCTGGCCGAGAACCGGGCCGAGGCCGAGGAGCACGCGGACGCCATTCTCGGCATGGACATCAAGGGCCTGACGGTGCACGAGCTGTACGTGGAGAAGGCCTCGGACATCGACGAGGAGTACTACGCCGCCGTGGTGTTCGACCGCGGAGCGAAGAAGCCCATGGTCATGCTCTCCCGGATGGGCGGCATGGACGTGGAGGCGATCGTCGAGGAGGACCCCACGGCGATGATCAAGCTGCACGTGGACCCGCTTCTGGGCTTCCAGGACTTCCACGGCCGGCGCCTGGCCTTCGAGGCCGGGATCGCCGCGGACGTGATCCGGCCGGTGGGGGCCATGCTGGCCCGCCTCTACGACACCTTCGTGGCCGAGGACGCGATGCTGCTCGAGGTGAACCCCCTGCTGGTCACCAAGGCGCGCGAGGTGGTGGCCCTCGACGCCAAGGTCACGCTCGACGACAACGCCCTCTACCGCCACCCCGACTCGGCCGAGTTCCGGAACGTGTCCGCCGAGGACCCCCAGGAGCGGATGGCCAAGGAGCGCGGCCTCACCTACGTGTCCCTCGATGGGAACATCGGGATCCTCGGCAACGGCGCCGGGCTCGTGATGTCCACGCTCGACGTGGTGGCCCAGGCGGGCGGCAGGCCGGCGAACTTCCTGGACGCGGGCGGCGGCTCCAAGGCGGAGGCGATCACGAGCGCGGTCGAGGTCATCCTCAACAACCCCAACGTCACCGCGGTGCTGTTCAACATCTTCGGCGGCATCACCCGCTGCGACGAGGTGGCCAAGGGCCTGATCGAGGCGTTCGCCCAGATCGAGCCCACCGTGCCGTTCGTGGTCCGGCTCGACGGAACCAACGACGTGGAGGGCCGACGGCTGCTGGCCGAGGTGAACCTGCCCAACGTGCACACCGAGAAGACGATGCTCGAAGCGGCCAACCGCGTCGTGGAGCTGGCCGGCTGATGGCCGTCCTCGTTGACGCCAACACTCGCCTATGTGTGTCCGGCATCACCGGGCGCGAGGGCACGTTCCATTCGCTGAACAACCGCTCCTACGGCACCCAGGTGGTGTCCGGGGTCACCCCCGGCAAGGGCGGCCAGGACGTGGAGGGCATCCCGGTGTTCGACACCTTCCACGACGCCGTGGCCGAGACCGGCGCCAACACGGCGATGGTGTTCGTGCCCCCGCGCTTCGCCGCCGACTCGATCCTCGAGGCCGAGGACGCCGGCATCGAGCTGATCGTGACCATCACGGAGGGCATCCCCGCCCACGACGAGCTGCGCGTGTTCAACCACCTCGCCCGCAACCCGAACGTGCGCCTCGTGGGCCCGAACTGCCCGGGGATCCTCTCGCCCGGCAAGGCCAACGTCGGCATCATCCCCGCCTCCTTCTTCCGCGAGGGCAACGTCGGGGTGGTGTCCCGCTCCGGCACCCTCACCTACCAGATCGGAAACGAGCTGGCCCAGAGCGGGTTCGGCAACAGCTCGATCGTCGGGATCGGCGGCGATCCGGTGCCCGGATCCAGCTTCATCGACGTGATCGGGCTGTTCCAGGCCGACCCGGAGACCGAGCTGATCGTGCTCTCGGGCGAGATTGGGGGCGACGCGGAGGAGCGCGCCGCCGAGTACATCTTCGACCACGTGACCAAGCCGGTGGTGGCCTACATCGCCGGCTTCACCGCTCCCCCGGGGAAGACGATGGGCCACGCGGGAGCGATCGTGTCCGGCTCCGCGGGCACGGCGCAGGCGAAGGCCGAGGCCCTGGAGGCCCGGGGAGTGCGTGTGGGGCGGAACCCCACGCAGGTGGCGGAGATCGCCATCGAGATCCTGGGAGCGCGGGTCTAGCGGGTCAGGTCGGCGAGCGGTATTCGCAGCACGCTCGCACCACTGTGGTTCGGGTTGCCGTCGATCGGCTCGCGCGAGACATCCACGAAGCGGTACCTGTTCGCGTTGGCGGGCAGGGGCTCGTCCACGTCGAGGTTGCTGCCCACGGCGCTGTCGAGGAGGTGATCGTCCCCGATCGTGTTGTACAGCCACACCGCGTACGCCTCCTCTCGGGGAGGGAGGTTGCGCAGCGTGACCTTGATGCGGCGATTGGCGCCGGAGCCTTCGACCACCGCGGTTCCCTGTCCCGAGAACCCGTCCACGAGCGGTTCCAGGGCAAGCGGCTTGGGCGCGGGCGCGATGGTCGTGGCCGGGGCCGACGAGGCGGAGCTCTTCGAGTCGTCATCCGACGAGCCGAACAGCGCGAATCCCAGCACGGCCCCCAGCGCGCATCCGGCGAGCACCACCAGCAGGATCAGGCCGCCGCGACGGCGGCGGCGCTTCTTGGGCGGCGTCTCGGGCGGCTTGTACGCAGCCTCCTCCGCGGCGGGCTCCTCCGCGGCGGGCTCATACGCAGGCGGGGTGGAGGGGGCGGGGGTGGGGACCGGCACGATTGCGGGCGCCCTCTCCGGTTGGGGGGGCTCTTCCGCAGGGGCCGAAGGCTCGACCTTCGGGGAGTCCTGGGACGGCGGGACCGGAGCGTCGAACTCCGTTGGCCACTGGTCTTCGGCGAGTGCGGTCAGCTCGTCGGGCAAGTTGGCGCGCTTGTCACGGTCGTGGATCCCGAGGTCCCAGGCCAGCCTGTCCAGCGCAGCCTCGCGGCGCGGCGCGACCTCTTCTGGCTGCAAACGCAGCACAGCCGCGATCACATCGTCCTTTACGCGGCGACGCAGGGACAGGTCGAGCAGGGCCCGGGCCTCCGGATCGGCTTTCCGAAGTGATCTCCCGATTTCCTGATCCCGGGTTAGCATGACTAGATGAAGCGTGGGCGAGCAGTAAAGGGCGCGACCATCGGCGCGGCCGCTCTTGGAACGATCGTACTTCCAGCTGGGCTTTCTGAGGCGCAGTCGAACCAGACGGAGGTCCGATTCCTCCATGCCGTGGCCGGCGCAGGCCCGGCCGCACTGGTGGTGGAGCAGGGTGAGGCAAAGCTTCCGTCCGCCTTCGCCAAGCCGAGCGGCTACCAGATCTACCACCCCGGCGCCACGCGCCTGTCGCTGGTCCTCGACGGCCAGAGCAAGCCCGTGGCCACCGAGAAGGTGCGCCTGGGCCCGGGCAAGTACACCGTCGTCGCCATCGGCGGCAAGAGCGGCGTGGACCTCCTCGTCTACAAGGACGACGGCGTCCACTCCGGCAAGGCCACCCTTCGCGCCATCCACGCGGCGGCCGAGGTCGGCAAGGCCGATGTTCGCCTCGACGGCAAGGTCGTGCTCACCGGGGTCGGTCTCGGCGACGCCAGCGGCTACCTGCCCGTGCCCCCCGGTCGCCACACGGTGGCCATCACCCGCCCGGGCGGGCAGGGTGGCGCGCTGGTCAAGGCGAACCTCCGTGCCGTGCCCGGCACCGCTTCCTCGGCCATTGTCGTGGGCAGCGCCGGAATGCCCGCCCAGATCGTGCTCACGAATGACGGCAGCGCAGGTCCGCAGGCGGCTCCCGCCACCGGACTCGGCGGCGCCACCACGGACGGCAACTGGCTCCTGATCCTGGGCGCCTCGCTGCTCGGCGGAACCATCGGAGGCGCCACCTACTTCCTGAGCCGCCGTGTGCGGAGCCGCGGCGCGATGGTGGTGTCCCCCGCGGCCGAGTCCGAGGAGGCGCCCGAGTCGTTCGTGGCCGCCGGCCCGCCCGTGGCTCCCAACCAGACCGAGGACGAGGCCGAGACACCGGCCCCCGAGCCGGTCGCTGCCCTTGTCGGCGCCATGGCCGGCAACGGGAACGGGAACGGAAATGGAAACGGGAACAGCGGGCCGACGCTCTGGACCCCTCCGCCCGGGGAGCGCTGGGTCAGCGACCCCGCCTCCGCGTTCTCCAACGGAGCGGGCGAGCAATCCGTGATCTCGTCGGGCCGGTTCCTCCGCCCGGACCCCGAGGCACCTGCCGCGCCCCGGCTCCCGCGGTTCATCATCCCGGACGATCAGGTGAAGCCGCCCACGCCGCGCTTCATCCGGCCCGAGCCCACCGACGTGCCGGAGCGCCCTTCGGCCGACGAGGCCACGTCGGTCGTCGAAACCCCTGAGACAACCCCCGAGCCCGCGCCGGTCGAGGCCGCCGCGCCCCCCGCGACCCCTCAGCCCGAGGTCGCCCCCGAGCCCGCCGCTCCGCCGCAGTCCGAGCAGATCCTGTCCGCCGGGCCCACGCCGCGCTTCGGAGTGACCGAGGCGGCCACGCCGCGCCCCGCGCCGTTCTGGGAGCGCAGCGACCAGCCGACGCAGCCGCTGCAGCCCGCCGTCCAGGAGCCGGAGGCGAAGACGCCGGAGGCCGAGGCCGTCGTCGAGCCCGAGGCCCCCGTCGAGCCCGAGCCCGAGCCCGACGCCCCCACCGTTGCGACCGACGCGCTCACCGTCGAGGCCGAGGTCCTGCCCCTCCCCTTCCCGGCTCACGAGCCGGAGGTGGTCGAGGTGCCGGAGGTCGTGGAGCCGGAGCCCGCTGCCGAGGCGCCGGCCTACGTGGCGCCCGTGGAGCTGGACCCGAGCGCCCCCAGGCTGCGTGCTCTCAAGCCTGTCGCGAAGCCCACGGAGACCCAGGAGACCGTCATCGACTGGGCGCCCAGGCCCGCCGCGAAGATCGTGCCCGAGCCCGTCGAGGCCGAGGAGGCACCCCTCCCCGTAATCGACTGGACCCCCGAGCCGGTGGCCGAGGTGGTCCCCGCGCCCGAGCCGGCACCCGCGCCCGCGATCGAGACGATGCCGGAGCCCGAGCCCGAGCCCGCGCCAGGCTCCCGCCATCGACTGGACGCCCGAGCCCGCCGCCGAGGCAACGCCGGAGCCGGTCGTCGAGGCCGCGCCCGAGCCCGAGCTCACCGTGGTGCCCGAGCCCGAACCGCACCTCCACGCCGTGCCCGACGTGGAGCCGGAGCCCTCGAGCACGTCCAGCACCGGCTCGGCCGTGAGCACCTGGAGCAGCGCCTCCGCGAAGCGCACCGCCAGCCATTCCACCGCTCACGACGTGGCCGGCAGGGTGAACTTCCTGGTCGTCTCCGGCGCCGCGCTGGTGGTGACCGGCCTCGTCGTGGCCCGTCGCGGTGGGCGGCACTAGACCCATCCGGCCTTTAGCCGGCCTGCTGCTCTCGATAGCCCTGCCAGCAGCCGTCGCCGGCGGCGCGGCCGCCTGGCTCAGCCACCCCGACCGCGCCATCGGTCTCGCCCCGGCGCCCAAGGTTGCCGAAGCGAGGAACGCGGTGTCCGTGGAGTCGCTGGTGGCGGCTCTCGCGCTCGACCCGCGACAGGCCAAGCACAGTCTGAAGCTCCGAGCCCGCACCCGTCCGCACCACACGGCGCCGGGCGGGCGCCCGGCCGTGCCGGTGAGGATCTCGATCCCATCGGCCGACGCATCGGGTCCCGTGGACCGGATGGGGGTGAAGGACGGAGCCCTCCAGATTCCTCCCCCCGGCCGCGCCGGCTGGTTCGACGGCGGGCCCCGCCCGGGCGAGCTCGGGCGCTCGGTGATCGTGAGCCACGTGGACACGAAGGAGGGCCCGGCGCTCTTCTTCAATCTCCTGCAGCTCCAGCGCGGCAGCCCGGTCACCGTGCGGGACCGGCGCGGGGTGCTGCACCGGTTCGCCGTGGTACGACGGCGCGAGGTGAACAAGAAGCACTTCAGCCCCGCCTCCGTCTACGGCGACGCGGCGAATCCCACCCTGGTGCTGATCACATGCGGCGGCCCGTTCTCCGAGGACACGGGCTACCGCGACAACGTGATCCTCTGGGCGCGCGCCGTCTGAGGACATGGTCCGGTGCTCGCCCGGCCAGCGCCCGGGCTGCGCTCCTCCCAGACGCATCGTGGGTCTCGGCGTTATCGTGGCCGGGAGTGTCTGAGCCGAAGAACATCTCCCTGTCCCGGGGCGCGCCCTCCCTCGACATCATCGCCGTGGACGATCTGCGCGCATCCGCCGACCGCGCCTTCGAGGCCGATCCCGGCGGCGTCTTCTCCTACGGGACCTCCGCCGGCTATCCGCGCCTGATCGCCTGGCTTGCCGAGAAGCACGGCGTGAAGCCCGAGCAGGTGATCGCCACCAACGGGTCCATGCAGGCCGACGCGTTCCTGTTCCAGGAGCTCGTGGGGCCCGGCGACCTTGTGGTGGTGGAGGCCCCCACCTACGACCGCACCCTGCTCTCACTCCAGAAGCTCGGCGCGGAGATCCTGGCCATCCCGCTCGAGTCCGACGGCATCGACGTGGGCGCGCTCGAGGCCGCGCTGGACTCCGGCGCCCGGCCGCGGCTCGCCCACATCATTCCCAACTTCCAGAACCCGGCCGGCTGCACGCTGTCGCTGGAGAAGCGGCGCCGCCTGCTCGCGCTGGCCGCAAAGCACGGCTTCACGATCTTCGAGGACGACCCCTACGTCGAGCTGCGCTTCGAGGGCGAGTCGCTCCCGACGATGCTGTCGCTGGACGAGCACGGCACGGTCGTCTACGCCTCGTCGTTCTCCAAGACGGTGTGCCCCGGAATCCGCGTGGGCTACCTGGTGGGCGCACCCGAGACCATCGGCGCGATACGGGGGACGGCCACCGGCACCTACATCTCGCCGAGCATGGTGTCCCAGGGGATCGTGGCCGAGTTCTGCCACTCGGGCGCGATCGACCGCTCGATCGCCACCGTGAAGGAAGCGCTTCGTGACCGTCGCGACGCCACCGCCTCCGCGCTCCGTGAGCACTTCCCCGACGCCCGCTTCGTGACCCCCGAGGGCGGCTACTTCCTGTGGGTGGACCTGCCCGAGGGCACCGACGTGGCGGCGATGGAGTCTGCGGCCAAGGAGCGCGGAGTGGTGTTCGTGAAGGGCACGGACTTCCTGCTCGAGGGCGGCGAGAGCTCCTTCCGTCTCGCCTACTCGGCGGTGCCACCGGACCAGATCGAAGAGGGCATCGCTCGTCTCGCCGCCGCACGCGCCGACCTCCCTGCGAACGCGGAAGAGTCGCTCGGCCAGCGCGCGTGAGCGGCTTCGAGCTCGCTCGCCCGCGCGACATCTCCGCTCTCTTCGCCGACGCGCTCGGGGTCTACCGGCGCCACCTCGGCACCTTCCTGGCCCTGTCGGCGGCGATCGTCGTACCGGTGCACCTGGCCGTGGACGGCATCGGCCTGTCCGAGCTGACCGGCCCCTACGACTCGTCGCCGAGCGTGGCCGAGACCGCCCTGCCCACGGCGGTGAGCTTCCTGGTGATCGCGCCGCTGATCAACGCGATCTGCATCCACGCCATCCACTCGAGCGCCTCCGGCACGCCGCCCCGGGCGCGCGAGGCGCTCCAGTCCGGGCTCGACGCCTTCGCGCCGATCTTCCTCGCCGTGGTGCTCGCGGGAGTCGGAATCGCCGCGGGACTCGTGCTGCTCGTGGTGCCCGGCGTGTACGTGGCCGTGCGCTGGTACCTCGTGCCGCAGGCGGTGGTGATCGACGGCGCCCGCGGGCTGCGGGCGCTTCGGCGCTCCGGTGAGCTCGTGCAGGGCTTCTGGTGGCGCACCTTCGGCCTGCTCGTGGCCGCGAACCTGGCCGCCGTGATCCCCGGCCTGGTGCTTGTCACGCCCTTCGAGGCCATCGCGTCGAGCGCGGACCGCGCCGTCTGGTCATTGGTGGGCACGGTGGCCACGGAGACGATCACCGCGCCCTTCGTGGCGCTGTTCTCGACGCTCCTCTACTACGACCTCCGAGTGCGCCAGAGGGGTGCGCTGGCCTAAGGATTCTGGTTTAACGGCCGTAGCGGTCCCGGCCCAGCACCAGCTGGTCCGGGAGGGCGGTGCGCGGCGCCGGTGAGGGGTCGGCGGTGACCGAGACCGTCTCGGCGACGCTGCGGGTAACCGACATCTGCTCGCCGCCCGCGTCGATCACCACCTCGTCCCCCTTGTAGGACAGGGTGCCCTCGAGTCCGGGCCGCAGGCCGCTGTCCATCAGGTAGTGCAGCAGGTCCTCGGCCTCGTTCTCGAAGCGCAGGACGGTAACGGTGGCGCCCTCCTCCACGTCGGCCAGGGGCACGCCGAGCTCGCGTGCGCCCTCGAAGATCGGGTGTCCGTGCGGACACGTCTTCGCGTCGCCGATCGCCTTGAGCATCCGCTCCTCGACCACTGGCGACATCCAGTGCTCCAGCCGCTCCGCCTCCTCGTGCACCTGGTCCCACGGGATGTCGAAGACATCGGTGAGGAAGCGCTCGATCAGGCGGTGGCGGCGAACGATCTGGGCCGCGTGGGCCTCGCCCGTGTCCGTGAACACCAGCGACTTGTCGGGATCCCGGGTCACGTAGCCGTCCGACTCGAGCCGCCCGATCATCTCGTGCACCGTGGGAGCCGAGACCTGCATCGCCCGGGCGATGTTCGCTCCGGTGATCGGCAGGCCGGCCTCCTGGAGCCAATAGATGATCTGGAGGTACTCCTCCTCAGCGACTGTGGCCTGCTCCTGGGACATGACCGCCAATCCTAACCATGGTCCGGTGCTCGCCCGGATGACATGCTGCGGTGCTCGCCCGATCACCGATCGGGCTCCGCTCCTCGCGCGCCCCGGGCTGCGCTCCTCCCTAACCGCCGGACAGCGGCCCGGTCAGCGCAGCAGCGCCAGGACCCGCTCCACGTCGTCCTCGGTGTTGTAGAGGTGCCACGCCGTGCGCAGCGAGCCCGCCCGCGCGGCCGCCATCACACCCGAGTCGCGCAGCCGGTCCTCGGCGCCGGGCACCTCCGCGGACACGATCGCCGAGTCGCTCGGCTCCATCCCCAGCCCGGCGCGGAAGAGGTTCGCCAGCCGCACGTCGTGCTCGTGGATGGCCTCCACGCCCACGCGGAGGATCACGTCCAGCGCCGGTGCGGTGCCGACCCAGCTGAACCAGGCCGGGCTGATGTCGAAGCGGCGCGCGTCCGGGGACAGGCGCATCTCCGCGCCGTAGTAGGAGGCGTGGACGTCGTCGGCCGCGTACCAGCCCGCGGCATGCGGCACGATCTGGTCGAGCCGGTCGGGAGCCACGGTGAGGAACGCGGTGCCGCGAGGCGAGAGCAGCCATTTGTAGGCGGTGCAGGCCACCACGTCGAAGCCGGCGCCGTCCAGCGGCAGCCAGCCGCACGCCTGGCTCGCGTCCAGAACCGTCATCGCCCCGTGGTGCCGCGCCGAGGCGGCCACGGCATCGAGATCTGCCACCTCGCCGGTGGCGGACTGCGCGGCGCTGAACGCCACCAGGCCGGTGTGCCCGTCCACCGCCTCGGCCAGCCGGTCCACGGGGACGAAATCCACCTCGATTCCGCGGGCCTGGACCAGGAAGGGCCAGGTCACGGAGGTGAACTCGGGCTCCGGGGACAGGATGCGCGTGCCGTTGGGCACCGAGGCCGCCACCAGCCCGATCAGCGAGGACACGTTCGCCCCCACCGCCACCCGCTCCACCGGCACGCCAACGAGTGCGGCGAACGCCGCGCGGGCCGCCTCGGTGGAGTCGCCCCAGTGCTCCCAGCTGGTGCGCCCCGCTCGCCAGTCGGCCAGCGCGCCCTGGAGCGCCTCCCACGCCGGCCGCGGCGGGAGGCCGAAGCTCGCTGTGTTCAGGTAGGTGGTCTCGGGCGAGAACAGCGCCCGGGCCTCGTCCAGCGACAGCCGCTCGTCGGTCCCGGAGGCCATGCCGGCAAACCATGCCAGTACCGTTCCCGCGATGGCGCTGCCCCTCTCCCCGCCGCTGAAGCCACAGCTCGCCAAGTCGCGGGCCGAGCTGCCCGAGGGCGAGCAGTGGCGCTACGAGCCGAAGTGGGACGGGTTCCGCACGATTGTGTTCCGCGACGGCGACGAGGTGCACCTCCAGAGCCGCAACGGAAAGCCGATGAACCGCTACTTCCCCGAGGTGGTGGAGCAGGTGAGGACGCTCAGCGCCCCGCGCGTGGTGCTGGACGGCGAGATGGTGGTGGTGGTCGATGACATCCAGGAGTTCGACCTGCTCTCCCAGCGCATCCACCCGGCCGCCTCCCGGGTGGAGATGCTGGCCCGCGAGTACCCCGCGGCGCTGGTGGCCTTCGACCTCCTGGCCGAGGGCGACGAGACCCTTCTGGAGCTGCCCTACGACGAGCGCCGCGAGCGCCTGGCCGGCCTGGTGGACGGTGACGTTCAGCTCACCCCGGTGGCCTCCGACCTTGCCGGAGCGGGCAGGTGGCTCGAGGGCAACTCCGAGGGCGTGGTGGCCAAGGAGGGCAACGCTCCCTACCTGCCGGGCGAGCGCAAGGGGATGGCGAAGATCAAGCGCGTTCGCACGGCCGACGTGGTGGTGGCCGCCTTCCGCTTCGGCAAGGAGCCCGGCACCGTGGGCTCGCTCATTCTGGGCCTCTACGACGAGGACGGGGACCTGCACGTGGTGGGGCACACCTCCGGCTTCAAGGCGGCCGAGAAGCGCGAGCTGGTGGACCTGCTCGAGCCCTACCGCACCCACGAGCGGGGGACGGGCGAGCCGAGCCGCTGGAAGTCGGACGAGGAGCTCGTATGGGAGGGGCTCCGGCCCGAGCTGGTGTGCGAGATCGCCTTCGACCACATCACCGGGCAGCGCATCCGGCACGGCGCGAAGTTCGTGCGCTGGCGCAAGGACAAGGACCCCGCCGACTGCGACATCGCGCAGCTGAGGGGCTAGGAGGGGATGCGGGCGCCGGCCACGCTGTCCGTGCTGCTCGCGCTGGCTCTGCCCGCCGCGGCGCACGCACAGGCCGGCTCGAGCTACCTGGTGCCGCCGGACAACCCCTTCGTGGGACGGGCTGGTGCGGCGCCCGAGATCTATGCCTACGGCCTGCGCAACCCCTACCGCTTCGCGTTCGATCGCGCGAACGGGGACCTGGTGCTCGGCGACGTGGGCCAGGGCACGCAGGAGGAGGTGGACTGGACCACCCTGCGCGGCGCCCGGGGCGCGAACTTCGGGTGGCCCTGCCGCGAGGGGTCGGTGGCCGGGCCCGGCGGACCCCGCTGCCCGATCGCCGGCACGCCGCTGGGACCGCTCTTCCACTATCCCACCGCGGGCAGTGCGGTGATCGGGGGGTACGTGGTGCGCGACCCGTCGCTCACCGGCCTGGTGGGGCGCTACCTGTACGCGGACTACTACGTGGGCCAGGTTCGCTCCCTCGGGCTCAACTTCTCGGCTCCGGACGACCGCACCACGGGGCTCACCCTTGCCACCGGGCAGCTCGGGGCCTTCGGGCAGGACGCCGCGGGCCACCTCTATGTGACCGACCAGGACGCGGGCGCCGTGTACCGCCTGGTGGCGGGCACCACCACGGGCACGCTGGCCACCTCGCAGGTGTCGGGGAGCTACGTGCTCCCCACCTACGTGACCTCGCCGCCCGGCGACAACTCGCGCCTGTTCGTGGTGGAGCAGGCCGGCCGGGTGCGGCTGGTGAAGGACGGCTTGGCGCTGCCCACCCCGTTCCTCGACATCAGCGACCTGGTCCTGGACGGAGGGGAGCGCGGCCTGCTCTCGATCGCCTTCCCACCCGACTACGCCGCCAGCGGCCGCTTCTACGTCTACTTCACGGACAACGGCGGGGACATCCGCATCGAGGAATACCGGCGCTCCTCCGACCCCGACCGGGCGGACCGGAACAGCCGGCGCCTGGTGCTGGCCATCGAGCACTCATCCGAGTCGAACCACAACGGCGGCCAGCTCCAGTTCGGCCCCGACGGCTACCTCTACGCGGGCACGGGCGACGGCGGGGGCGGCAACGACATCCACGACAATGCCCAGAACCTGAGCACCCGGCTGGGCAAGCTGCTGCGCATCGATCCCGACCAGGTGGTGGGCGGCGGCGGCCCGCTCCCGCCCGCCCGGGACATCACACCGCCCGCGCTGCGCACCAAGGTCCGCTCCCGACAGCGCGTGCTGCGGCTCGGGGGCGTGGTGGGCTACGTGCGGTCGAGCGAGGGCGGCCGAGTGGCCGCGGGGGCGAGGGTCCGGGTGGGCCACCGCACGTACGTGCTGCCGAAGCTACGCAGGACCGTGCAGGCCGGGCGGCGGGCGCGTGTGAAGGTGAAGCTCACCCACCGGGCCCGCAGAGGGCTGAAAGTGGCGCTCCGGCGGGGCGGTCACCCGTACGCGCGACTCGGCCTCCGGGTCACGGACGCGGCGGGCAACCACTCGAAGCTCGTGCGCCGTCGGGTGGCCTTCAGGCGCTAGCCAGCTCGGCCAGTCGGCGCTCGAGGAAGGAGCGCTCCACCGGGTTGGCCGTGAGATCGCGGGCGTGCCGGTACGCCTCGGCCGCCTCCTCGCTCCGTCCCAGCCGGCGCAGGAGATCGGCCCGGGCCGCGTACAGGAGGTGGTAGTTCCTGAGCTCGCCGCGCGCCTCGAGGTCGTCCAGCAGCGCGAGCCCGCGCTCCGGGCCCTCGACCATCGCCACGGCCACCGCCCGGTTCAGCTCCACCACCGGACCGGGCCGCACGGCCACCAGCAGCTCGTAGAGCGCTGCCACACGCCGCCAGTCGGTTTCGGCCGCGCAGTTCTCGGCGGCGATCTGTGCCTGGAGCGAGTAGGGGCCGGCGGCGCCCGCCCGGGCGGCCAGCTCCGCCCCCTCGGCTATCTCGTCGTGATGCCAGAGGTCGCGGTCCTGGTCCTCCAGGAGCACGAGCTCACCCCCGGCGTCGGTGCGGGCGTCGCGGCGGGAGTGGTGGAGCAGCATCAGCGCCAGCAGACCAGTGACCTCCCGCTCGTCCGGCATCAGGAGGCTGAGCACGCGGGTGAGCCGGATGGCCTCGTCGCAGAGCTCGCGCCGGACCACCGTGTCGCCGCTCGAGGCGAGGTAGCCCTCGTTGAAGATCAGGTAGAGCACGGCCAGCAGAGGGCGCAGGCGGTCCGGCAGGTCTGAGTCCGCGGGCACCGCGTAGGGAATCCCCGCGTCCCGGATCTTGCGCTTGGCTCGCACCAGGCGCTGCGCCATCGTGGTCTCCGCCACCAGGAACGCGTGCGCGACCTCTGGCGTCGAGAGCCCGCCGAGCGTGCGCAGCGTGAGCGCGACCTGGGCCTCCCGCGCGAGCGCCGGATGGCAGCAGGTGAAGAACAGCCTCAGGCGGTCGTCCGGGATGGAGCTCATGTCCTCGTCCTCCTCGCCGCCCTCCCCGCGTCCCAGCGTGGCCAGCTCGGCCAGCTTCTCCTCGTAGCGGCGCGAGCGCCGCAGCCGGTCGATGGCCCGGTTGCGGGCCGTGGCCACGATCCAGCCCGCGGGGTTCCCGGGCACGCCGTCGCGCGGCCAGCGCTCCAGCGCGACCACGAAGGCATCCTGCACGGCCTCCTCGGCGAGATCGAAGTCGCCGAGCACGCGGATGAGGGTGGCGACCGCCCGCCCCGACTCGCGCCGGAACAGGCGGTCGACATCGGCGGCGGCGGGTACTACCGCGCGACCCCGGCCTCGTTGGTGTGGGTCTCGGAGCCCGCGGCCTCGTAGTCCATCACCGGCCGCACCTCCACGATGCCGCCCGGCATCGGGATCCGCTTGGCCCAGGCCAGCGCCTCGTCCAGGTTGGCGCAGTCGATCAGGTAGAAGCCGCCGAGCTGCTCCTTCGTCTCCGCGAAGGGGCCGTCGCTCACCACGGCGCCGCTGTCGCGCAGCTCCACCGTGGTGGCCGTGGGGCTCGGCTGGAGACCCTCGCCGGCAACGAACGCGCCGGAGTCGGTCAGGTCCCTCGTGTAGGCATCCCACTCCTTCATGCCCTCCTGCCTCTGTTCGGGCGTCACATCCAGGTAGCGGGACTCGTCACCGATGAGAGCGAGCAGGTACTTCATGGGTCAGCCTCCTGTGGTCGTACGCGGCGCCTCTCGCCACGTTCCACCCTAATGACGAACGGGAGTGGCCCGGATCGACATCGGGCAGGATACGGCCGTGGCGGAACTGGACGTGGCGCAGGCCGACGTGACGACTCTGGAGGTCGACGCGATCGCCAACGCCGCCAACACCGAGCTCCTCCACGGCGGCGGGGTGGCGGCCGCCATCTCCCGCGCGGGCGGCGCCGAGCTTCAGCGCGAGTCCCGCGAGCGCGCGCCGATCGGGCTCGGGGAGGCGGTGGAGACGACCGGCGGGGACATGCCCGCCCGCTGGGTCATCCACGCGGCCACGATGGAGCTCGGCGGCCCCACGTCGGCCACGATCGTGGAACGGGCCACGAGGTCCACCCTCGACGTGGCCGAGCGGCTCGGCTGCCACTCGGTGGCCCTGGTGGCCTTCGGCACCGGCGTGGGGGGCTTCCCGCTCGAGGAGGCCGCCCGGATCATGGTGAGCGTGGCCCGCGAGCACCGGGGCGAGCTCGAGCGGATCGTGTTCGCCGTGCGCGGGGACGAGGCCGAGCGGGCGTTCCGCGCCGAGCTGTGACGTGATGAGCGAGCCCGCGCTGGTGGCGCCCGACAGCTTCAAGGGCACGCTCGACGCCGGCGAGGTGGCTCACGCGGTGGCCGAGGGGCTGCGATCGGAGGGTCGCGAGGCGGTGGAGCTGCCAGTGGCCGACGGCGGGGAGGGCACGATGGACGCGCTCCTGGCGGCGCTCGGGGGCGAACGCCGCACGGCAACCGTGGCCGACCCGCTCGGTCGTCCGGTGGAGGCCGAGTTCGGCCTGCTCCGGGATGGGCGGACCGGCCTGGTGGAGATGGCACAGGCCAGCGGCCTGGGCCTGGTGTCCGAGGCGGAGCGGGACGCGTGGCGGGCCGACACCCGCGGCACGGGCGAGCTGATCGCCGCTGCCGTCGCGGCCGGCGCAGAGCGGGTGGTGGTGACGGTGGGAGGGTCGGCCACCACCGACGGCGGCGCGGGCGCCGTGGCCGCTCTCCGCGAGGCCGACGTGGCCCCCGAGCTCGAGGTGGTGTGCGACGTGCGTACGGCGTTCGAGCTCGCGCCGCGGGTGTTCGCGCCGCAGAAGGGCGCCGACGACGCCATGGTCGCCCGCCTCGAGCGGCGCCTGGCCGAACTGGCCGGCGGCTGGCCCCGCGACCCCACCGGAGTGCCCATGACCGGAGCGGCCGGCGGCCTCTCGGGCGGTCTCTGGGCGGCGCTGGGGGCGCGGCTCGTGCCCGGCGCGGCCTTCGTGCTCGACACCGTCGGCTTCGACGCATTGATGCGGGAGGCGTCCTTCGTCGTCACGGGCGAGGGCCGCCTCGACTCCCAGAGCCTTCAGGACAAGGTCGTGGGCGAGGTGGCCACGCGCGCCCGCCAGGGAGGCGTGGCCTGCCACGCGATCGTCGGGAGGAACGCGCTCGACGAGTTCGAGGCGCGCATCCTCGACCTGGCCTCGATCACCGAGGCCGGAACGCCGGCCGAGTTGCGCGAAGCCGGTCGCGCACTCGTGGCCGGCAGCTAGCCCCTTAGAGGAGGGCGCCTACCTCAGCCGCCACGCGCTCGCCCGAGCGCACCGCGCCGTCCATGTACCCGCACCACTCGGTGGAGGTCTCGGTGCCGGCCCAGTGGATCCGCCCGACGGGCTTGCGCAGCGCGGGGCCGTAGCCGAGCAGGACGCCGGGCGGAGCCCACGCGCCGTAGCAACCGCGGCTCCACTCCTCCTCCATCCAGTTCTGCTCCACGTACGCGCGCGGCTTCCCGGCGGGCGGCCCGAACCACTTCGCGAACTGGGCGATCACCGCCGCCCGGCGCTGGGCGAGCGGGCGCGGCCCCCACTTCCGGGCCTCCTCCCCCTCGATGAAGCCGATCAGCACTCCGGTGGGTCCGGTCGGGGGCGAGTTGTCGTACGTGATCTTCACCGGGCCGGTGTCGCTCGTGGCCTGGCCGGTGCGACCGTCGTCGCGCCAGAAGGGGCGGTCGTAGAGCGCGTGGACCTTCAGCACCGAGCCCATGGGCATGCGCTGGGTGAGCTGGTCCCGAACGGCGGGAAGAATCGGGTGGTAGTCGATGCGGGCAGCCAGCGCCGGCGGCGCGGTGACGACGCAGTAGCGGGCGTGCACCACGGCGTGGTCCGACTCCACGGTGACTCCCCGGCGCCCCTGCACGATGCGGCGCACGGGAGTGCCCAGGAGCACCCGGCGGCCCAGCTTGGCCGCCACCCTCTTGGACACGGTCTGAGAGCCCCCGACGAAGCGGCTCTCCTGCGCCCCTCCCGCGGTGTTGATCAGGTTCTCGAAGCTGCCGGCCGAGTGGATGTAGAACAGGACGTGGAGCAGCGACACGTCGCGCGGCTCGCCGGCGAACACGGCCTCGATCCCGAGGTCCAGCAGCAGGCGGCCCTCCTCGGTCTTCATGTTGGCGAGCTTCCAGCTCTCCAGCGTCTGGGAGTCCCACTCGCGTGCCTTCGGCGCCGTCCACGGCGTGGCGAGCGGCACCTCCTTCGCCATCCGGTCGAGCGCCACCAGTGCCACGGCGATATCCCCGATCGCCGCGGGCTCGGCCGGCGGGATCGCGCCCGAGTAGGTCTTGAGCGCGCCCAGCCGCTGGTACACGTTCAGGCCGGTGTTGTACGTCTTGAAGGTGGGCACGCCAACGGCCTTCGCGAGCGCGGCGATGCGCGTCTGGCCGGGCCCGATCCACTGGCCGCCGAAGTCCACGGGCACGCCGCGCACCTGCTTGGTCCAGGTGCGTCCGCCCACGCGGTCGCGCGCCTCGAGGACGTACACCGAATGGCCCTTGGCCCGCAGCGCGCGTGCGGTGGTGAGGCCCGAGAGCCCCGCTCCCACCACCACCACGTCGGCCGAGAGCGGGCGCCGGCGTCCGCGGCCTCGGTGGGCCTCGGCGGCGGCGGGCAGGGCCGCCACTCCGGCGCCGGTGGCGGCGGCACCGAGTGCGCCACGGCGTGTGATCCGACTCTGGGACATCTCTCCTCCTGGACGGCGGGGCGGAAGCCGGGCGAGTCTAGCCCGCGCCGGGGGCGCGGCGAGCCACCGAGACTCTGTAGGCCCGAGGGCGGAAGCGCAGGATCTGATCGTCGCTGAGCTCGATCCCGGCCGTCACGCGCGTGGGGTCGAACACCAGGACGTCGTCTCCCTTCTCGCGTTCGGTGTCGGGGCCGGTGAGCTCCAGCCTGCCGACCTCCACCGTCTCGCGCTCCGCCGGCCACTCCTCGGTGGGGTCGTGCACCTCGTCGCCCTCCTCGGCGATCACCACCATCATGCGGAACGACGCTCCACGGCCGGTGATCTCCTCCTGGAGGTAGTCCGGGCCGCGCTGCTTCGCCTCGTCGGTATCCAGCGTCCGCTCGCCGGCCTCGGGCTCGAAGCGGTAGCGCACCCAGCGCGAGGTGCCCTCGGCGTCGGTCCAGCGGAACGAGTGGATCGAGTTGTAGGCGACGGTGGCGTAGCTCTCGGGCGGCTCGGCCGAGAGCGCCGCCTGGATCGCGGGCAGCGCCTCGGGGTGCGCGGTCAGGAACGCCCCCACCCTCTCCATGTTGGGTTGCCCGGTTTCGGGGTCGGGCCTGCGCGCCTGCGTGAACTCGAGGAAGTCCTCGGGCGTGCGCACGAAGAAGCGCGGAAGCGAGAGCCCCACGACGTCCGTGCGGGAGCCGTCCGGGAGGTAGAACTTAATCGCCAGCCCGCGGCCCTCGCGCTCCCAGTCGGGCGTGCCCGGATCTCCGCCGCCGTTGGAGAACCGGGCGGTGACCGGCACCGGATCCCCGGACATGTGAGCCGCGATGGTCAGGCCGGCGTCCGCGGGCGTGAACGAGCCGGCCATGAGCGTGCCCTTCGCGTGCGCCACACGCGATCCGTGGTGAGCGGAGCCCGTGATGGCGTTGATGGAGTCCACGACCTGCTCGGCGAAGGCGTCCACGGGCGCAGCCTAATGGGGAGTCATGATCAGCGCGACTCGGCCAGCGAGCGGATCACGGCCTCGTAGAAGCCCTCGCCCATCTCGCTCTCGGTCACCTCGGCGTTCAACGGTCGCGCCGCGTCTCCCAGGTCGGCGTTCGCCACCACGAAGAAGCGGCCGACCTCCGAGGCCACGGCCAGGTCCTCCACCGAGTCGCCCACCGCGATGCAGTCATCGCGCGCGTAGCCCCGAGCCCGCATGTGGACGGCCACCGCCGCCGCCTTGGACGTGCCCGCGGGGATCAGGTGGTAGGCCCGTGGAGGCCCGGGAAGGTCCAGGGTGGTCTCGTCGCGTCCGATCGTCCCGTTGTCCACGAGGTGCAGGCTCTCGTGCCCGCGCTCCGCGAGCAGCCGGTCCGCCGCGCTCACGTCCACCAGGCCCCGGAACACGTGCGACACCTCGCGCTCGCGATGCCAGGGCGCATGGGTCTCGAGCAGGCCGGCAAAGCCCTCGAGCAGCACGTCCGGAGCTCCCGAGTCGGCCACCTGCTGGTGGATCGTCCGTCCCTCCTCAGGTTGCCACTCACCGGTCAGGAAGGTGAGCTCGCCGTCCACCACCAGGCCCGAGCCCACCTCGAAGATGTACGACGTCTGCCCCAGCAGGCGGGCGTCCTCCATCACCTGGGCCCGCCGCCTACCCGACTTGATCACCACCTCCACCCCGGCCCGGTGACACGCCTCGAGCGCCCGCGCGGGCAGCAGGGTGAACTGGCCCTCCGCGGTGCGGAACAGCGACGCCCCGCGCCCGAGGAGCGTTCCATCGAGGTCGGTGTAGACGCAGCGAAGGCCCACCGCGGCTAAGCGGCGGCCCGCTGGGTCACGAACGGCGGGCGCTCCACGAGGTCCACGCGAACGAGCCGGCCGTCGGCGGCCCGGAAGGGGGGCGCGACGCCGTCGAGCAGGCGGCCCTCGGCCCGCAGCCGGTCCATCACCACCTGGAGCACCGCGTAGGCCATCGGGCCCAGCTCCGACAGCGGCTGGTGGCGGTTGCGGCGCACGTCCAGGTCCACCTGGGCCATCCCCACCGTCCCGCCGAGGAGGTCGTGGGCGGCCAGGAGCATCGCCGTCTCCACCGCGTAGCCGGACGTGAACGGGATGCGGTGGAAGAGCTCCCGCCGCGCCGCCGCCTCTCCGGCCAGCGGCTGCGCGAACGCGGCGAGCTCGGGGTAGAACGCCGACAGCAGGGGCCGGGCCGCCAGCTCGGTGACCCGGCCGCCGTCCATGGGCCGCTCGTACCCGTCGCCCGAGGCGAACGGCCTCCGGAAGAAGCCCTTCACGAAGCGCAGGTCCGGCTCGGTCATCAGCGGCCCCAGCATCCCGGTCACGAAGTGGCTCGAGAACCGGCGCGTGTCGGAGTCGAGGTACACGATCAGGTCACCCTCGGCCACCTCGAGCGCCCGCCACATCGCGTCGCCCTTGCCCAGCACGGGCCCGAGCTCGGGCATGAGGTCGGCCTCCTGGTGCACCTCGGCGCCGTGGCGCTCGGCCAGGTCCGCGGTCCCGTCCTCCGAGGCGGCGTCCACCACCAGCACCTGATCCACCAGCCCCTCGAGGCCGAGCACGCAGTCCACGATCGGGCCGATGGTGTCCGCCACCTCGCGGGTCGGCAGCACCACGGTGACGCTCTCGTCCTTGCGCTCGCACAGCTCAGCGAGCGGGAAGCGGGAGTGGTGAAAAGAGAGAATCAAGTCGCGCGTACTATGGCATTCAGTGACCAGCGTCCCGACTCGGTACCCATGGGACCCGGTTCTCGAAACAGGCCGCGGCGAGGAGCTCGTGACCACGGCCTACGAGGGTGCCCGGCGCGGCTCCGAGACGCCGGTCCCGGAGGACCTCCATCCCGCACTGCTCGAGTCTCTCGGCGACGGAGACGTGGACGCGCTCTGGTCACACCAGGCCGACACGCTGGAGGCCGCGCGGCGCGGGCACGTGATCGTCACGACGGGCACGGCCAGCGGCAAGTCCCTGGCCTTCAACCTCCCCGTGCTCGACACGCTCGCCGGGGATCCCCGGGCCCGGGCGCTCTACCTCTACCCGACCAAGGCGCTGGCCCAGGACCAGGCCCGCGGACTGGCCGCCCTCGGCGGCTCGTGGCTGCGCCAGGCGATCTACGACGGCGACACGCCCAAGGAGGAGCGCGCCGCGATCCGGCGCCGCTCGAACCTCATCCTCACCAACCCGGACATGCTGCACGTGGGGGTGCTCCCCAACCACCGCGCGTGGGGTGATGTGCTGGCCAACCTGGCCTGGGTGGTGGTGGACGAGGCCCACGTGTACCGCGGCGTGTTCGGCTCCCACGTGGGGAACGTGCTCCGGCGCCTGCGGCGCCTCGCCCGTGCCTACGGCGCCGAGCCCCGCTTCGTGCTCACGAGCGCGACGATCGCGAACCCGCGCGAGCTGGCGGAACGCCTCACCGGCCTCGACTTCACGCTCGTGGACACCGACGGCGCCCCGCACGCCGAGCGGCGCATCGCGATGTGGAACCCGCCGCTGGTGGACGAGGCCCTTGGCCGGCGCGGCTCTGCGCTGTCCGAGGCGGCCATGCTGCTGGCCGGCCTGGTGCAGAGGGACGTGCGCACCATCTGCTTCCTGAAGTCGCGGCGCGGGGTGGAGCTGATCCAGCGCTTCACCCGCGAGCGCCTGGAGGCCGCCGGCCGGGCGGACCTGGCCGAGCGGGTGGCGCCCTACCGGGCGGGCTACACCCCGGCCCAGCGGCGCGAGCTGGAGCGGCGCCTGTCCGAGGGGGAGCTGCTGGCCGTGGTGGCCACCGACGCCCTGGAGCTCGGCATCGACATCGGGGACCTCGACGCCGCCATCTGCGTGACCTTCCCGGGCACCGTGGCCAGCCTGCGCCAGATGTGGGGCCGGGCCGGCCGGCGCGCACCGGGGCTCGCGATGTACGTGGCCGGGGAGGACGCCCTGGACCAGTTCTTCTGCCGCCACCCCGACGAGTTCCTCGACCGGCCGGTGGAGCGGGCCATCCTCGACCACGAGTCCGAGGAGATCTTCATGGCCCACCTGGCCGCCGCGGCCTACGAGATGCCGCTGACGCCCGAGGACGAGGGCGTGTTCGGGCCGCGCTGGGAGACCTCCGCCCGGCGGCTCGTGGGCGCCGGCAGGCTGCGGGAGCGCGGCGGGCGATACCTGCCCCGGGGGTCGGGCTATCCCGCGGCGGCGATCGCGCTGCGCTCGGCCTCCCCCGACTCGGTGGCCATCGTGGAGGCGTCGGGCGGGGAGCTGATCGGCAGCGTGGAGGCCTCGCGCTCCCACTCCGCCGTGCATCCCGGCGCGGTGTACCTGCACATGGGCGCCGCCTACGAGGTGGAGGACCTGGACCTGGCGGAGGGCCGGGCTGTGGTCACGCCGTTCCGGGGCGACTGGTACACGCAGCCGAAGAAGGAGTCGCAGACCTACATCGAGGAGGTGCGCGAGCAGCGGAAGTGCTGCGGCGTGGACCTGTCCTTCGGCGTGGTGTCGGTGTCCGAGCAGGTTGTGGCCTATCAGCGCAAGAACGTGACCGACCACCGGGTCATGGACCTCCTGGCGCTCGACCTTCCCGAGCAGGACTTCGTGACCCAGGCGCTCTGGTACGAGCTGCCCGACTCGCTCCTGCGCGAGGAGTTCCCGCTCGACGCGCTCCAGGGCTCGCTTCACGCGGTGGAGCACGGGCAGATCGCGGTGCTTCCCCTGCTGGCCATGTGCGACCGCTGGGACATCGGGGGACTGTCCACCGCCTTCCACCCCCAGACCGGCCGGGCCACGATCTTCATCTACGACGGCCACCCCGGCGGCGTGGGGATCACCCGCGCCGGCTACGAGCGCTTCGAGAGCCTCGTGGACGACGCCCTGCGCCTGATCTCCGAGTGCCGCTGCCGCTCCGGCTGCCCCTCGTGCGTGCAGTCGCCCAAGTGCGGCAACCTCAACGAGCCGCTGAACAAGCGCGGCGCGATTGAGCTGCTCAGCCGCATGACTTCCTCCTAGCGAGGAGCGGAGCCCGAGCGTCGGTCGGGCGAGCACCGCAGCCTCCCAGTCCTGCGTGGGCGAGCGCCGCCCGCGGTTAAAGCCTCGCCCGCCACCGCCGATGGATCAGTGCGGTCAGGCAGCGCCGACAGGTTGCTCAAGTTGCGGCCCTAGCCGCCGCCTCCTCGCCCCGCGCCGGCCAGTCCGGTGCGGGGTGGGGGGACTTATTACTCGCTGTTGAAGGACCGCGGCCCAAGCGAGGAGCGCAGCCCGATCGGTGATCGGGCGAGCACCGCAGCTACTTAATCGTCAGGCGGAGCTTGCCGGACACGCCGTCCGTCTCCGCCTGCAGCGAGCCGGTGAGGTCGCCCAGCGGGCGGACTATCGCCGCCTTCAGCTGGTCGGGAATGCCGAGCCCGCCGGCGAGCTTCTTCAGCAGGCTTCCGGCCAGCTGCTCGGCGTCGGCCTTCAGGACCACAGAGCCGTTGGCGCCCTCGACCGGAGTGGGCTCCTCGGTGGCGAGGCGGCCGGCGCGGTTCGCGTCGTTGGCCACCACGAAGACTCCGTTCACCACGCCGAACACGACGCCATCCCCGTCGGGCTGCGCGAGCGCGTAGAGGTCCTGGCCCTTCTTCGGCTTGGAGAGGGCCACCGGTCCGAGCCCGGCTCCGTCCACGACCGTGGGCAGCACCGGGGCCACCTTGGCCAGGGTGCGCTTGAACGCGGCGGGGTCCTTCGGCTCGGCCCTCAGCCCGAAGTCGCCCGAGAGCGAGATGCTGGCGGAGATGTTGCCGGACAGCTGCGCGAGCACGTCCTTCTCGAGGTCCACGTGCAGCTGCTTCTCGAGCTGCGTCTTCGCGGCCGCGAAGTCTCCGTAGTCGGAGGGGACGATCGCCTGCGCCACGGTCTCGGCAAAGCCCTCTATCTGACCGATGTCGCGCACGCCGACCCCGATCTCGCCCGGGCGCACGATCACCGGCGGTGCCTCGGGGCCCGGCGCGATCGGCAGGTCCGCGTTCGTGAGCTCGCCCTTGTCCGTCTTCGCCCGGAACTTGATCTCGATCGCGTTGTCCTCGATCGTCGCGTTCAGGCCGAGGTCGCGCAGCGCGCCGATCCACTTGACCTTGCGGGCGTCCTTGGTGCTCGGGCTGGACGCCAGCAGCGACTGCACGTTCACGAATGCCCGCAGGATGCCCGGGTCGCCGAGGCCCTCCTGGCTCGAGTTGAACCTGTCCTCGTCGAGCTTGTCGTCCCCGTCGTGGCGGTCGAGGGCCTGGTTCAGGAGGTCCCGCGAGCCTGCGAACACCACCGTGCCGTCGTCCACCGCGAACTGTGTGCCGTCGGCGTCGTAGACCTTGGCGCCGGACTGCTCGCCCGTCTCCTTCGCGCCCGACTTTTCGATGAGGTCATTCAGCTTGCCCTCGTCGCTGACCTTGATGGCGGCGATGAAGCCGTTCTTGCTGGAGCCGCTCAGGAACGAGGAGCCGTCGGCGGCCCCGATGACGAACGGGTTGCCGAGCAGCGGCACCACGTCCTTCTCCAGGTCCAGACCGGTGGTGCCCTTGGCCAGGTTCTTCAGCAGGCCGTCGCGGATCTGGGGGCCGAACGGGAACTTCTTGATCAGCTTGTCCAGGTTCTGGATCTGCGTGCCGTCCACGTCGGTATCGACGGCCACGGCGAACGGCGCGTCCTTCGGCAGGTAGCCCAGGCTGTTGTCCAGCGCGCTGGAGCTGCCGCTGTCGCTACCGCAGGCCGAGAGGCCGGCGAGCGCCAGGAGACAGGCCAGTACGACGAGGAAGCGCGCGGGCGGCCGCATGCAGCGGCGCAGTGTAGAGGATGGATGGGCCGCCGAGCCCCTCACGGGCACCTCCCGCCGCTACCATCGTCGCGCCGCGGCGAGGTAGCTCAGTTGGTAGAGCACACGACTGAAAATCGTGGTGTCGCCGGTTCGATTCCGGCCCTCGCCATCAGTCCTACAGCAAGAGAAGAGGCTCTACTGGCCGCTAGCCGGTCCGGTTGCAGGGTCACCACCTTCTACGCCTCTTCATCGACTGCAGCCACTGACCGCGGCTGATGTGGCCAGGGCTACCCGGCCAGAGTCTCGCCGCTGCCATCAAGAAAATGGCGACCTGATCCAGTCGGCGCCTGCGCGCCGGCCAGCGCCCCCCGCAGGGCCTGCGCCACCTCGCCGAGCGCGTGCGCCGAACTGGGGCTCACAGCCGTGGCGTTGACGAAGCCGTGCACGAGGCCCCAGAAGGGGCGCAAAGTGACCTCGACGCCAGCCTCCTCGAGACGTCTGGCGTATGCGATTCCCTCGTCGCGCAGCGGATCGAACCCTGCTACGACGACGTGGGCCGCAGCCACGCCGCCGAGGTCGTCTTTGAGCAGTGGAGACGCGCGCGGGTCGCGAGCCGCCTCGGCGTCGCCACCGAGGTAGTGAGCCCGATACCAGGTCATCTGCGCCTGGGTCAGGAAGAAGCCGTCCCCGAACTGGCGGTAGGAGCCAGCTTGTCGCGACCAGTCCGTGACTGGGTAGATCAGCAGTTGGAGGGCCGGCGGCGGCCCCTCATCGCGTGCGATCTGCGCGACGACTGCCGCGAGGCTTCCACCCGCACTGTCGCCGCCAACGGCGATCGCCGTCGGGTCGGCGCCGAGGCGCTCCGCCTCCTCGAAGGCGAAACGCAACGCCGCCAGCCCATCCTCGACTGGTGCAGGAAACGGGTGCTCGGGCGCTCGCCGGTAGTCCAAGGAGAGCACCCGCAGCGCCGCCTGGCGGGCCAGGAAGCGGCAGGGCGCATCGTGGGTGTCGAGGTCGCCACAGACGAAGCCACCGCCATGGAAGTAGACGAGCAGCGGCGAGAGGCCGCGCGTGCCGGGCGGGACGTAGAGCCGCGCCCGCAGCGGGCCAGCCGGCCCCCTGACAACGAGCTCTTCTACGCGCGACATCCGCAGCGGGACACGCGGCGCGACCAGCGCGGCCTCCGCCCGAAGCGATTCCCGCGCCTCGGTCACCGGCAGCGTCTCGAAGGGCTTCTCCTCCAGGAGGCCCACCAGCCGCAGCAGGAGCTGCACCTCGGGCTCGAGCAGCTGTCCGTCGACCCGCACCGGCCGGCCCCCGGCAAGCAGCAACTGCAGCGAGGCGGGCAGTCTCCCAAGAGCCCTCACGACGCGCGGAGCGAAGCGTTCTAGCACCGGGGCAAGCAAGGGCAGCGACTCTACCCGTGGCACACGCGGCAGTCCGTCCCACGATCGTTGTGGGGTCGGCGTCGCCGGTGCGTCATCGACTGCCGGCGGCGGAGCGCGACTCTCCGAGCGTCTCCCGGTCCTCCTGCGGCGGCAGCGCCGCGACGGCCGCACCGAGGCGCTGGAGCACTTCGTCGATCTCCTCCGGCTCGATCGTGAGCGGCGGCATCACCTGCAGCGCCGACTGGCGGTTGAAGGCGAAGATGGCGAGCAGGCCGTGCCGGAAGCACTCCTGGGTGAGCTCGAACCCGAGCGCGTCCGAGCAGGTGTCGAGCGCGAGCATCAGGCCGAGTCCGCGCACCCCGAGGAGACGATCGGGGTGGCGCTCCACCAGCGCCTCCATGCCCGCCCGCAGTCGGGCGCCCATCTCGTTCACGTGCGGCAGCAGCGCGGGATCCTCGTAGCGCGCCACCACGGCCTCGATCACCCGCGTGCCCAGCTCGGAGCCGGCGAAGCTCGAGGGGTGGAAGAAGGGGTCCTCGGCGAAGTGGGCCTCCACGCGATCGCCGAAGCAGCAGGCGGCGATCGGGTACACCCCGGCGCTCGTGCCCTTACCGGTCACGAGCACGTCGGGGACCACGCCGAAGTGCTCGAAGGCCCACAGGCGGCCGGTGCGACAGAGCCCGGCCTGTACCTCGTCGAGGATCATCAGCGCGCCGTGCTCGTCGCAGAGGCGGCGGATCTCCGCGAAGTAGCCGTCCGGCGGCACGAGGTAGCCCCCGGTGGCGGGGATGGTCTCCATGATCACCGCCGCCGTGCCGTCGCCGATCGCCCCCTCCAGCGCGGCGGCATCGCCGAAGGGCAGGCGCACGATGCCCGGAGTGAGCGGGCGGTAGCGGTCCGAGAGCGGCGGATCGTCCATCGCGAGCGAGAAGCCCACGTGCCCGTGATACCCGTGCTCGGCGCACACGAGATCGGTGCGGCCGGTGACCGAGCGCGCCAGCTTGCAGGCCACCTCCACGGCCTCGGCCCCGGAGGCCGTGAAGAACGAGTAGCGCAGCGGCTCCGGCAGGAGGCGGTGGAGGGCGGCGGCGCCCTCGGCGCGTCTCAGTGACGGGAGCAGCCAGTCGCCCATGTCGTGCTCGGCCAGGGCCGCCGTGAGCGCCTCGACCGCGAACCGGGGATGGTGCCCGAAGTTGAACACACCGCCCGAGCTGCGGGCGTTGATGTAGTCGCGGCCGTCGAGGCCCCAGACCCGCACGCCCTCGCGCCGGTGCTGGACCAGGTCTATGCCGAGCCCGCGAAAGGCCTCGGCCCGGTGCGGCGACAGGTGGCCGGCGATCAGGTCGAAGGCCTCCGCGCTGGTGGTGGGATGGTCGTGGGCCACGGTCATCGGTGCTCGCTCTCTGGTAGCTCGGGGGGTCCGTAGTGGTAGGGGGGCGGCAGCAGAAAGGGGTAGGGCCGGCGGCGCACGCGGCGCTGCCAGGCCCGGTCCGCGCGACGCAATCGCTGCATCAGCAGCCAGAGCCTTCTGTCGCGGGCGAAGTAGCGACGCACCTCACCCTCCTCGATCGGCGGTCCCACCCGGCCGGCCGTTGCCTTGAGGAAGGTCGGCAGCCAGCGGTCGAGGCGCTCCTTGACGAGGTTCGAGGCCACGTCCACCAGCACGGTGCGGGCGTCGTGGTACTGGGCCATCACCCGGTGCGCGACCGGCACCAGCAGCCCGCGGAGGGCCCACGGATAGATCGACAGGAAGAGCGAGAGGTCGAGCATGTGGCGGCCGCCGGGCGAGCGCATGAGGGGCGTGGAGAGATCGAAGCACGCGAGCCGTCCGTCCTCCACCGCCCAGTTCGAGGCCTGCGCGTCGAGGCCGAGCCCCTCGTCCACCACCGCCGTGACGTGCCCAGCCAGGGCGTCCAGCACTGCCGCGCCGCTCTCCGGCGTGGCGTCCCGAAGGAACTCGTTGAGATGCCGCTCGCGAGGCACGAACGGCTGGACCAGGTACGCGCGCGGCCCGCCGTCGCTCGAGCTCGCGGCGCGCAGCTCGGTGGGCAGCACCCGCACCCCGCGATCCCGCAGCGCCGCGGTGTACCGCTCGAGCAGCTCGCCGTAGCGCTGAAGCTGCGCGCTGTCGCGAAACGGCGGCATCCGCTTGACGGCGAACTCGGGCCGCTCGGACGGCCAGCCGAACACGAGCGTGACCTCGCCGTACCCCATCACCCGGAGCGCCCCCGGCTCACCGGCGTGGATGGCCTGCTCCACGACGCCGTCCACGCGCTCGATGTCGAGCGCCTGCGCAGATGAGGGGATCCCGGCGGCGGCCTGGCTCATAGCGTCTAGGCGCGCGCCGGCACGCGGCGCCGGCCCGGCCGCTGGGCCAGCTCCAGCAGCTCGGACAGCGATTCGGCGATGCCGCTCTCAAGCTCGGCGAGGTCGGGCACGGTCGCGCGGTCGGCGTTCAGGCCGAAGGTGAGCCGGTCCTGGTAGCTCACCACGGCGATTCCCACGGAGTGGCGGGCAAAGATCGGGACCAGCGGCACCACGCGGTGCACCGGCGCGCCGAACGAGTAGAAGGTGGCCCGCAGGCCCGGCACGTTCGTGATCGTGACGTTGAACAGGCGGGGGGCGAAGGACAGCCGGACCACCAGGGCGTGCAGCACCGGCGGCGCAAGCCCGATGAGGTCGGTCATCGCATCGACCCCGGCCCGGCGCCTGCCGGCCTTGAGCAGTTCGGTGGCCTCCACCGTCCTGCGGTAGCGCGAGAGCGGCGTGCGCCCGCTCACGGGCAGGTCCACGAAAAGCGAGCTGACGCGGTTGCCGAGCGCCAGCAGCTCACTCGTCTCCCGAAGGCTCACCGGCACCTGGGCCCGGATGCCCTGCGCGGGGAGCCGCTCGCCGCGGCTGCGCAGGAGTTGACGCAGCCCGCCGGCGCACGCCGCCAGCACGACGTCGTTGACGGTGCCGCCCAGCGCGCGCTTGATCTCCTTGAGGTCGTCGAGCGAGACGGTTAGCGCCGCCATGCGCCTCGTGGCGCCGACCTCGGCGTTGAGGCTCGACGGCGGCGCGGCCACCAGCTCGTCGTGGGCGATGAAGTCGGCGAGCGCGCGGGAGCGCTCGAGCATCCCGGCGAGGCGCCGGGGATGAAGCGCCGCGTCCACCCCCGCCATCGCTCCGTGGGCGAGCAGTGTCAGGGGCGAGCCGCCGGGATCGCCCTCGGGCGGGGGCGGGAGGGTTTCGAGCAGCCCGCGCGAGCCGGCCGGGGGCTCGGGCTCGGCGTCGAGCATGAGGCTGCTGACCATCGCGCCGCTCACCCCGTCGACGAGGCAGTGGTGCACCTTGCAGGCGAGTGCCCAGCGACCCTCCTCGAGCCCGTCGAGCAGGGTGAACTCCCACAGAGGGTGTGCGCGGTCCAGCCGGTGCGAGTAGAAGTCGCCGAGCCAGTCGAGAAGCTCAGCGTCCCGGCCGGGAGCCGGAAGGCTCGCCCGGCGCACGTGGTTGCCCACGTCGAAGGCGGGGTCCTCCACCCACTCGGGCCAGGAGAAGCGGCCCACGCGCGGCGAGCCGAGCCGCCGCCGGAAGTGGGGCAGCAGCTCGAGGCGCTCCTTCAGCAGCGACACGAGCTGGTCCACGCCGGGAGCTCCGCCCCCCGGGACCGGGTCGCAGACGAGCGTCCAGCCCACATGCATGTGCGAGCACTCGTCGCCGTCCTCCAGCTCCAGGAAGGCCGCGTCCAGCGGCGTGAGGTGGTCGGCTGCCATTTCGGCTCTGTGCGCAACGTATGCCCCCAGAGCCCTCCCGGCATCGCGGGAAGCTACGGATCCCGCAGAGGGTTCTTGCGCGGATCAGAGGCAGCGGTAGAGGGCGTCCCGCAGGGCCTTCTCGCGCGGGTCGTCGTTCAGATGGAAGCCCAGCCGGTTCATAACGTAGGCGAACGAGACGTCGCGATCGCGGTCGGCGAACGCGAACGAGCCGCCCGCACCGGGGTGGCCGAAGGCCCGATCGCTCGAGCCGAATCGGAGCTCGCCCAGCGGCCGCACGAACCCAAGCGAGAACGCGGTGTCCACCCTCAGCACCTCGTCGCGCCAGCCGCGGACCGGCGCCCAGGGGAAGCGCGTGAGCTCCTCGAAGGTGGCGGGCGTCAGCCCGAGCTCCTCCCGGGGACCCGAGAAGGCGGCGTAGGCGCGGGCGATGTCACGCGCGCCGCCGACGGCCCCTCCCGCCGGGAACTCGAGCCGCCGGTACTCGCTCACATCGAGGTCGGCCGGCGAGCGCAGGCGCGGGTTGGCGAAGGCCCGGAAGCTGAGCGAGCGCGGGTTGAGCATCGCCAGCGCCATCGCCGGTGGCAGGTGGCGGAGCTGCGGCAGGGCCTTCAGCGGCGAGACGCGCTCGATGCGGGCGATGCGCTCGGGACCCACCTCGTCCGGCACCCCGAAGTGGACGTCCAGCCCGAGCGGCGCCGCGATCTCCTCGGCGAAGAAGCGCCCCAGCGTGCGGCCCTCCGGATCAACTCGCCGGATCAGCTCCCCTCGTACCAGCCCAGGCTGATGCCGTGATAGCCGTGGCACGTGCCCGGCGGCCAGGCCGGACGCTGACGGGCGATGATGGCCGCCGGCCGATCGAAGTCCGCGAGCATGCCCGGGTCGAGCGGGGCGTCGATCACCGGCAGGCCCGCTGGTGGGCGAGCAGCTGGCGCAGCGTCACCTCCTGCCTGCCGGCCTGGCCGAACTCCGGCCAGTAGGCGGTCACGCGCTCGTCGTAGTCCAGCCAGCCACGCGAGTGGGCCAGCGCGAGCGTCATCGCCGAGAGCCCCTTGGAGGTCGAGTACAGCAGCACGAGGGTTTGCTCCTCCCAGGGAGAGCCATCGCGCGCGTCGCGCACGCCGCCCCACAGGTCCACCACCTTCTCGCCCCCGACGTAGGCCGCGCACGCGGCGCCAAGCTCACGCCGCTCGGCGAAGTTGCGCTCGAACTCACGCCACACCTCTCCGAATCCGGGGGCCACCGATCCGCCGATCAGGCGGCGACCGTAGCGCCAAAATGCGCCGGCGCGCCTCCCGCTCCGGCGCACTTCCGCCGAGAGAGTGAAGGCGTCGGCTGGCTACTTGATTGACCCGCGAGGCGAAGCTGGAGCTGGTGCATGCGCACGCGTGGGGCGACATCGTCGTCCTTAGTCGGTGCGAGGGAGACGTCGTCCGGAGAGCCGGGGACCAAGTCGCCAGACGCGCCAGCGGGCTTGCTCTCGCTCAGCCCTCACCGTCTTGGAAACGGGTTGGAAACCTCAAGGGGCACCGGAGCGCACCACGAGGCACCTGCCATCCCGCTACCAAGCCAAGGAGCACCCGAGTGCACCACGCGACACCCTTCGGAAGCAACTGAAAATCGTGGTGTCGCCGGTTCGATTCCGGCCCTCGCCATTCCCTTGGGAGCCCGCCTCGGCGCCGAGCTCGCCAGCGGGCGCGTCACGGCTGAATACAGCGGGTAATCCCGGAGCCGGTCTTCGGACTCCGACGGATGTCGGCGGGCCTCCCGCGATCCAGGCTTCGTGTGGCCCAGACGCAGGAGATTTGGTCATGTCCGTCAAGCCGCACGTCGTAGTTCTCGGTGGAGGCTTCGCCGCTCTGGAGAGCGTGTTCCTGATGCGCATGCGGATGCGCGATCAGGTCGACCTGACGCTTGTCTCCGACAGTGACTCGTTCGTCTTTCGCCCGAACACGATCTACATTCCGTTCGGCGCTGATCCGCAGTCGCTTCTGGTGGACCTCGAACGGCCGCTGCGACGGCGGGATGTCGTGTTCGAGCGCGGCTCGGTCGCCGAGGTCGATCCCTACCTGCGCCGGGTCAGCCTCGCCGACGGGCGCCAGCTCGTCTATGACAAGCTCGTGATCGCCACAGGCGCGGCGACCGCGGCCGGCGAGGTCCCGGGGCTGACCGAGCACGCTGCGACGGTCTGGACGGCACACGAGATGCTCGGCGTGCGTGAGCGCTTCGAGCGCATCCGCGACCGGGCTCGGGCCGGCGAGCGGCCACGTGTGCTGTTCCTGATACCGCCGAACAATAAGTGCGCCGGACCGCTCTACGAGATCGTGATGATGCTCGAGACCTGGCTGCGGCGGGAGCACGTCCGCGACAACGTGGAGATCACCTGGTCGACCATGGAGAAGTCGTTTATCCAGGCCTTCGGCCCACGCCTGCACGAATTGGTGACCGACGAGTTCGCAGAGCGCGGGATCGACGGACACACCGACGAGGTGGTCACCCAGGTCCTCCCCGGCGAGGCTTGCTACGCGGACGGAACGAAACGGAGCTTCGACGACCTGATCGCCTTCCCGCCGTACATATCCGCGGTTCGCTATGAGGCGCTGCCCTCAGACGAGCACGGCTTCCTGATCACCGACGCCGCCACCCGGCAGGTGAATGGCCACCCCGACATCTATGCGCCCGGCGATGCCGGCGACTTCCCCGTGAAGCAGGCCTTCCTGGCCTTTCTCCAAGCCGACACCGTGGCCGAGCACATCGGCGCCGACGTGACGGGACACGCCTTCGAGGCGCCCTTCGACCCGGTGAGCATGTGCGTGATGGAGATGTTCGACAAGGCGACCTTCGCCCAGGTGCCGCTCGAGCTCACCGGCGACCCGCAGTCACCGGTGCGCGTCCGGCCCGGCGCCGATGACGCGTACAAGGTCGGCACCTCGCCACTTTGGCGCCTCGGAAAGAAGATGCTCGGCTTCTCGGTGCCGATGCGCTTCCATGCGGGCGAGCCCTTCCACGCCGGCATGGCCTGGCAGATGATGGACGTTGGGCTTAAGGGCATGGCCGGGGTACTGGCGGACTGATGGGCCCTCCGGCCGTATCGACGAGCTTCGAGCGCCTGCCGCGGCGGGCGCAGACATGCATGATCCCAAAGCCGCACGAGCGCGATCCCGGGCTTGTGGTCGTCGACGCGACCTGGGGAACGATTCAGCCGATCGCCGTGATGTCCGGCGTCGAGACGATCGGTGAGCTCGAGCTGATCGAGCATCTGCGCGCCCGTCGCCAGCTCATCGACACCCGCGAGTCCAGATTCGTCGAGCAGGGCACGATCCCCGGTGCGGTCGCGATCCCGCACACCGAGATTGATGAGCACCTCGGCGAGCTCGACCCGTTCCAACCGATCGTGCTCTTCTGCAACGGCCCGCAATGCAAAGCCACACCCGACGCCGTGCACCGCCTCCTCGCTGCCGGTCGCCCACCAGCGCTGATGCTCTACTACCGCGGCGGGATGCACGACTGGATCTCGCTCGGGCTGCCGATCGAGGCCCGGAGCCGGGGCGGGTAACCAACAGCATGGGTGAGCAGCTCAGCATGCTGGACACGATGTTCCTCGAGCTGGAGCAAATCGACGAGAGCGCGCACATGCACATCGGCGCGGCGCTCATCTTCGATCCACTGCCCGGCGGCGGAACCCCGGATATCGCCGTGCTGCGCGACCACATACGCGCACGGGTGGGGGCCCTCCCGCGGTTTTTGCAGCAGCTCTCCGGCTCCCATGCCGGGCCCCTGACGTGGCTGACCTGGGAACCGGCCGGATCGTTCGACCTCGACGCCCACGTACGCCATGCCGCGCTGCCGGCGCCGGGAGGCGAGGCCGAGCTGTACGACTGGCTCGGGGAGTTCTGGTCGCATCGCCTGGACCGCCACCGGCCGCTCTGGGAGATGACGCTGCTCGACGGTCTGGAGGGAGGCCGCTGGGCGCTGGCGAGCAAGACGCACCATTGCCTGGTCGACGGGGTCGGGTCGCTCGACATCGGGCACCTGCTGCTCGACGTCTCCCCGGACGCTCCGCCGGCCGCGCAGCCGCCCGCCACCGATGACGAGGAGGACGGCGAGCAGGCCAATGGCCGCTTCTGGCTCTCACCCGGCCTGATCCTGCGCGGCGCCCGGGCCGGGATCGGCGCTGCGACCCATCCGCGCGAGTCCTTCGGCCGCGCACGAGCAGCAGTCGAGCTCGTGGTCCGCGACGAGGTCATCGGAGCACCGCAGACAAGCCTGAACGGGCCCATGAGCGGTACCCGGCAGTTCGCCGTCGTGCGACTGAGACCTCGCCGACGTCAAGGCTGTGAAGGCGCACCTGGGCGGCACGGTCAACGACGTGGTGCTCGCGATCTGCGCTGGCGGGCTGCGGCACCTGCTGCTCGCACGCGGCGAGGTGCTGCCCGAGGGCCTGCGGGCGCAGGTGCCGGTGAACATCCGAGCGCAGGACCACGAGCACTCGCTCGGCAACGAGCTGACCTCGCTGTTCGTGGAGCTGCCGCTGACCGAGGCCGACCCTCTCGCGCGCTACCGCCGCGTCCAGGCGCGCGCGCAGGAGCTCAAGGCCGGCTCCCAGAGAGCCGGCGGCAAGGCGATCGTCGACCTCGCCGACATGGGGCCGCCGCTCGCTGGCAACCTGATTGCCCGGTCGATGTTCGGCGGCACGCGGATGTTCAACCTGACGATCACGAACGTCCCCGGCCCGCAGGAGCGGCTGTACGCATTCGGCGCGCCACTCGTCGAGGTGCTGCCGCTCGTCCCGCTGTTCGCCGGACACACGATCGGCATCGCCGTCGTCTCCTACGCCGGGCAGATGGCCTTCGGCCTCAACGCGGACCGCATGTCCGCGCCCGACGTCGCGGTGCTCGCCGAGGGCATCGAGCACTCGTTCGCGGAACTGCGACCGCCGGCGCCGTAGTGGAGCTAACGCAACCTCAGGGACCTGCTCGTCCTCGGTGGGATCCGACTGCGCGGCATCGCGCCCGTCAGCCGCGGCCCAGGTCCCGCTTGGCCTCCTCCTCCATGCGGTTCAGGCGCGTGTAGTAGTCGGGGAACTCATGCAGGTGTGCGAGCGCGATCTTGCCGGTGGTCAGCGCGTCGTCGTCCGTGACGTTCGTCTCCGGGTCACGCGCCCCGTGCTCGAGCTCGACGTCCATCCCCATGCGGAACTGCTCGATGTCGAACGGCGATGTCACCCAGTCGATCCCGAGCCGCTCGCCGATCGCGTGCGCCTCCTCAGCACTGAAGCTGTCTTTGGCCATCGTGCGATGCTCTCACGTCGGCCAGCCGGGAGTCATGGAAAGGCGCCCCGCGCGCCGCTATTCCGCCGCCCGCGCCCACACGAGCACGCGCGGGCGCCTTCTGACTCGCCGCTCCTTCGATGGCATCCCTTGAGACCGCAGACCGAGCATCCGGCTGCGGTCATCCGGGTGAACGCGTTGTCGGCTACGGACAACTACCGAGCAGCGATTGAGCTCCCGCGGCGCCGTTTGGCGCGTCCGGTGGAGCCCGTATCGGCAAACGGACTTGCCTCACGCTCAGCCCTCCCGTGTTGGAAACGACTTGGAAACCTCAAGGGGCACCGGAGCACACCACGAGGCACCTGCTATCCCGCTATCAAAGCCAAGAAGCACCCGGGCACACTCGCGACAACCTCAGAAAGCAACTGAAAATCGTGGTGTCGCCGGTTCGATTCCGGCCCTCGCCATCCGATCGTAGAAACGCAGTGGCGAAGTCGAGCAGTAGCGTCCGGTGCCGTGCCCGAGGTCGAGCTGCACGGACAGCGCATCGCCTACCACCGGCTCGGAGACGGTCCGGCGGTGTTGCTCCTCCACGGGATCACGTCCAGTTCACGTACCTGGCGTTCGGTGATGAATGGGCTGGCAGAGCGGCACACGGTCGTCGCACCCGATCTGCCCGGGCACGGCCGTTCGGGCAAGCCGCGCGGCGACTATTCGCTCGGCGCCCACGCCAGCGTTGTGCGCGACCTCCTCGCGGTTCTCGGCGTCTCCAAGGCCACCGTCGTCGGGCATTCCCTGGGCGGGGGCATCGCGATGCAGTTCGCCTACCAGTTCCCGGATCGCCTGGAACGGCTGGTGCTCGTTGACAGCGGCGGTCTGGGCGAGGAGGTCAGCCTCGCCCTCCGCGCGGCGACGCTGCCCGGCGCCGAGTTCGTTCTGCCCCTCCTGTTCGGCCCGGTCACGCGTACCCTCGGGCGCGCCGCCGGGCGGGTGCTCGGCCGTCTCGGGCTGAAGGCGAGCGCCGACGTGCGCGGCTTGGCCGAAGGCCTTGACTCGCTGGGCGACTCCAGCGCACGGCGAGCGTTCGTCCACACCGCACGCTCGGTCATCGACCCACGGGGGCAGCGGGTCGATGCTCGCGACCGTCTCTACCTCTCCGAGGACGTGCCGACGATGCTCATCTGGGGGGCGAAGGATCCCATCATTCCGGCCGACCACGGCCGCCGCGCGCACGAGCTGATGCCGCACAGCCGGCTCGAGGTCTTCCCGGGCGCTGGTCACTTCCCGTTCAACGACGATCCAGACCATTTCGTCGAGGTCCTGACCGACTTCATCGCATCGACGCATCCGGCCGACCTCACCGAGAAGCGGATAGAAGCCCTGTTGCGCCGCGGCAGGCAAGCGACATCATGAACTTCCGCAACGTCGATGCTCGCCTTGCCGGCCTGCTGGGCGTAGCGTCGCTCGCCGGCGCGTCGATCTGGTGGCGCCGGCATCCGTCAGCGTGCCCGTACTCACAGCGCTTCTGGCTCGAGCCCCCGCACCCACTCATCACCCGCGCACGGCTGCGCGAGATCCTCGAGCCACAGCCCGGCGAGCGGATCCTCGAGATCGGTCCTGGAACCGGCTACTACACGCTGCCCCTGGCCGAGTGGATCGGGCCGGACGGCCGGCTCGACATCCTCGACATCCAGCAGGCGATGCTCGACGACACGATGCGACGCGCCCGCGAACGGGACGTCGAGAATCTAACGCCGACCTGCGCCGACGCACAGCATCTGCCCTACCCCGACGGAACATTCGACGCGGTGGTGCTCGTCACGGCCCTCGGGGAGATCCCCGACCAGGATGCCGCCTGGCGGGAGATGGCCCGCGTCCTCAAGCCCGCCGGCCGCATCGTCAACGGCGAGCTCTTCGGTGACCCGCACTGGGTGAGCCCGAGAGCAGCCGAGCAGCGCGCGACCGCGGCCGGCCTCAGGAGCCACCGGCGACTTGGTCCCGGCGCGGGGTACTTCGGCCGCCACGAGCGCGGCTGAACGGCGAAGCCCTCCTGTCCTGCGTCCAGGCCTCGACTCCCAGGCGCCGCGCGGACGCGTCGGGCGTGCCGCGCGGGCGCTGGGTGCCGGTCGCAGCCGAAACGGCCCTACTTTCCGCCGTCCGCTCTGCTCAGCGTCGTGCCGGCGCTCTTCACGGCCTTGCGGATGAACTCGTACTGCGTCTGGACCAGCCCGTCGGCCATCTCCATGGCGGCGTCGACGATCTCCTGCCGCCTGGACGGACGCTCGCCGAGCGCCGGGAGCGTCTGGTCGACGGTGTCGACGAACTTGGTCACCGCCTCGATCGCGGCCCGCTGCCCCGCCTCGAGCGACTTGAGCACGTCGTCGGAGAACTCCGCGGTGCGCTTGACTGCGCTCGCCTGAGGGGGCTTTGCGGCCTCCGCGGCGTGACGCCTGCGAGTGGCCGCACCTTTGCGTGCCGCGGCGCTGCGCTGGGCCTTGGTCTCTGGCATGGGATTGCCTCCTTTACGGGACCTGGGTCCCGTCACACAGCCTTTGCGGAAGCCGCCTGCAGACATTCCCAAGCCTCGGGCTCCGCCCTCACAGCCACCGCCTCTGCGGCGGACCGTACGCCACCCCGGCAACGATGCCATCGGTACAGAACCCGGACGTGATCGCACTCAACTACGCGCTCAGAACAGCTGCGTGGGCGGCGGCGAGCGCCCGCGGGACACTAGGCCGGCGCGGCGGTGGTTGC
>CAWFUR010000004.1:0-57413 GCA_963819115.1 uncultured Thermoleophilaceae bacterium
CCACGGGCGGCTCGAGCCCGGCGGAGATCACCGCCATCGAGTCGCGCCTGGACCCCGGGCAGTCTGCGGAGCTGGCGGCCGCGGATGCCACCGAGCGGCGCCGCCTGCTCGCCTTCGCCGCGCATCACAACGTGGAGTCGGCCCTTGAGCGCACCGGCCTCAGCGCGGCCATGCCCGGGGCAGGCATGCACCCCATGGCCGAGGACCCACGGGCGGCAGGCGGCTCCTACTACTACGCCGACCTCGTGGTGGATGCCCTGCGCCAGAGCGGGTACGACTTCGCCCCGGGCCACTCAGGCCTCGACTTCGGATGCTCCTCGGGCCGCGTGGTCCGGGTCCTGGCCGCGGCCGGGCCGGAGATCGCCTGGTACGGGTGCGACCCGATCCCCGGCGCGATCGAGTGGGCGCCGGCCAACCTGCCGAACGTCTCCTTCGCGGTCAGTCCCGAGCACGCGCCGCTGCCCTACCCCGACCACCACTTCGAGTTCGTGTTCGCGATCTCCATCTGGAGCCACTTCGCCGAGGACGCGGCGCTGGACTGGCTGGCCGAGATGAGGCGGATCATCAAGCCCGCCGGCCGGCTCCTCATCACCACCCGCGGCGAGCAGGCGATCACCCACATCCGCGCCGAGGGCCGGCGCTCCGCCGGCCAGCTGGCCGAGGTTCGCGACTCCCTTGTGGCCAATGGCTACTGGTACGCAGCCGAGTTCCGCGAGGGGGGCGACCACGGCGTGGCGAACCGCGACTGGGGCACGTCCTTCCTGAGCGCCGAATGGCTGCTGGCCAGGGCCACGCCGAGATGGCACGTGGCCTTCTTCCGGCCCGGCCGCGTGGAGGGGAACCAGGACCTCTACGTGCTCGAGCCGAGGTAGCCGGATGCGCTCGGCCTCCGTCGTCATCCCGGTGCGGGACGGGGAACCGCTGCTCCGGCGGGTGCTGGACGCGGTGCGGGATCAGGGCGAGCTGGAGCTCGTGGTGGTGGACTCGGGATCCACCGACGGCTCGCTGGAGCTGGCCCGCTCGTTGGCCGACGTGATGGTGGAGATCCCGCCGGCGGAGTTCGGGCCGGCCGCACGCGCAACCTGGCCGCCGAGCGCAGCCGGGGGCTGATCTCTTCCTCACGCAGGACGCGGTGCCCCAGCCCGGCTGGCTCGCCGCCCACCGGGAGGCCTTCGAGCTCGATCCGCGGGTGGGAGCGTCATTCGGCCCCCACCTGCCGAACCCGGAGACCACGCCGATGATCGCCCGCGAGCTGCTGGAGTTCTTCGCCGGGTTCTCTCCCGACGGCGGGCCCACGCTGCAGCGATCGGGCGGGCTCACCTTCCTCTCGAACGTGAACGCCTGCTACTCACGGGTGTGCTGGGAGGAGATCCGCTTCGAGGATCTCCCCTACAGCGAGGACCAGGCGTTCGGAGTCGCCATGGAGGCGGGCTGGGTGAAGGTCTTCCACCCCGACGCCGCCGTGCGCCACGCCCACGAGTACGGCCCGCTCGACTTCGTGAAGCGCTACTTCGACGAGTACCGCGGGCTGAACGAGACCAGCGGGCACGTGGAGCCCCTGCGCCCGAGCGCCGCGCTCCGGGGGGTGACGGGCGACGCGCGCTGGATGCGCGACCGGGGCGGCCGGCTCGCGAGATCGTGCGCTGGCTCGGGCGCTCGGCGGTGCATCACGGCGGACGCCATCTGGGCTCCGCCCTCGGCTCTCGCGCGGATCGCCTGCCCTCCCGGGCGCAGCGCGCGCTCTCGCTGGAGCGCCGTGGAGCCGCCGCCCCCGCGCCGCCTTCCGAGGAGGTGCCCCGGGGGACCATGGTCGAGGGGGGACGAACCCCTACGAGGCCCTCCTTCGACTCGGCCGCGACGGGGTCGCTCCCCTGGACGACCCGGTGCCCGGGATGGCCGACCGGCCGCTCCACGTGGCCACGGTGATCCCGCCCTTCGGGCCCGGCAGCGGCGGGCACGGCACGATCTTCAAGCTGCTCGCCCAGCTCGAGCGCATGGGCCACACCTGCTCCACGTGGGTGCACGACCCGCGCGGTCTCCAGAGCGGCGGAGCTCCGAGCGTGCGCCGCGACATCGTGGACGGATTCGTGCCCCTCGCCGCGCCGGTGCACCTGGGCTTCGACGACTGGCACGGCGCCGACGTGGTGCTGGCCACGTCCTGGGACACCGTGTACCCGACGGTCCTACTGCCGGGCTGCCGGGCGCGTGCCTACCTGATCCAGGACCACGAACCCGACTTCCTCCCGACCTCCGTCGAATCCAGCTGGTGCGCCGGCACGTACGGGCTGGGCCTCTACGGGATCTCCGCAGGGCGCTGGCTGCACGACCTGGTGGAGAGCCGCTACGGCCAGCGGGGCACCTGGTTCCACCTCGGCGTGGACCACTCCACCTACCACCCCCGCGCCGTGGAGCGCCGCCGTGACACCGTCGTGTTCTACGCACGGGAGGTCACCGCCCGGCGGGCGGTGCCGCTGGGCGCCCTCGCGCTGGAGGAACTGAATCGCCGCCGGCCCGATGTGCGCGTCGCGCTCTTCGGCGAGACGCACCCATACCCGCTCTCCTTCGAGCACGAGCACCTCGGCGTGGTCGGCCCGGAGATACTCGCGCGCCACTACTCGGCGGCCACGGCCGGGCTCTGCCTGTCCCTCACCAACTGGTCCCTGGTCCCGCAGGAGATGCTGGCCTGCGGGCTGCCCTGCGTGGACCTGGCCGGCGGATCCACCGAAGTCGAGGCGGGAGCCTCGGGCGCGATGTCCTTCGCCGAGCCCGACCCCGCGGCGCTGGCCGGCGCCCTCGAGGCGCTGCTGGACGACGAGGGGCTGTGGGCGAGGCGCTCGCGGGCGGGGATCGAGTTCGCTCGGGCGGCCTCCTGGGAGCTTGCCGCGTCCCAGGTGGAGCATGGGCTCCGCGAGGCCTTGCGCGAGCGGGAGCGTGGACTAGCCGAGCGGTTCCGGCCGGTCTAGCCGTAGAACCGCGAGATCACCAGCAACTGCGCGAACAGCCCGTGCGCGGCCGCCAACGCCACCAGCACGGCTCCAACCGGGCGAGACAGGCGCCGACCCGCCCCGAGGGCCGCGGCTGCCACGACGGCGCCATAGAGGGGCAGGAACGGGAGTAGGTAGCGCGCCTGCTCGAAGGCAAAGCCGGTGTTGCGCCGGTAGCGGAGCCCCAGGAACCCAATCGACGCGAGAAGTCCTCCCACGAGCACCGCGTAGACCAGGAGCTCGGGTAGCCGGCGTCGCAGGGTCCCGCGATCGCGCCATGCCGCGAGCCCGGCGAGCAGGAGGACCGGGACCGCGACGGCCAGAGCCACGCGGTACACCCAGAGGTCGAACGCGGTGTCGAGCCAGCCGAAGCGGCCGATCAGGCCCTGGAACCAGGTTTGCCAGGGCGGGAAGTAGCTGAACTGGTCGTTCATGAACGGAAGCCTCGGCATGTACAGCTGCCAGGTGTACCCAAGTTGCTCGGTGAGCGTGATCGGGGCGCCCGAGACCGCGTCCGCGCCCGCGGCTGTACGCGCGGCCACCTCCACCCCGCCTCCGAACGCGCTTCGGTCCCAGACCCAGAGGTTGAGCGCCACGTACCCGGACACGGCCGCCCCCGGAATCGCCAGGGCAGCGCCGGTGGCCAGCGCGACACTTCGGCGCTCGCCTCGTCGCAGCTCGCGGCCCGCAAGGATCGCGATGGCCAGGACCGCGCCCGGCAGGAGGGCCACGAAGTTCAGCTTGCCCAGGCAACCCACGGCCAGAATCAGCCCGAAGCCGACGCCCAGCGCGGGCGTAAGACCGCGGCGGAAGGCCCGGGCGATCGCGAAGAAGAGAGCGGCCGAGGCGGTGAACAGAAGCACGTCCGGGGTGACCCCGCTCCCGATGAATCCGAACACGGGCTGGAAGGCAACCGCGAGCGCCCCGACCGTCCAGGTCCAGGGCTGGGAGAAGAACTCTCGTAGGAAGAGGTAGACGAAGACCACCGTGAGGGCGGAGAGCAGGGCGGACATGATGCGCATCAGCCAGAGCCGGTCGAGGAGACTCTTCCAGGGCGAGGCGAGGTAGCCGAGGCTCTCGAACGCGTAGAAGAGCGGAGGCTGATTTGAGCTCTCTACGATCCCGCCGCCGCCCACACGGCCCGACTCGGTGTCAGCCGCCCGGTGCGCACCCCGGTTCTGGAGCTCGGTGAGCGCCACGCGGTCGCGCGGGCGTCCCACCACTGAGCTGAATGCGAGCCCGTTCAGCACATGCACTTCGTCGGGGGAGAACACGGGGGCCCCGGGCTTGTTGAGGATCCGCCCCGTCTCCGCGAAGTACTGGAGGTACGCCACGTGGCCCGTCTCGTCGGGCACGTGGAAGGGGGGCGTGACCACCGACCACACCAATGCATTGGCGAAGGCGATCACCGCGCACCAACGAGCCGCGACCGGAAGGCGCCTCACTGTCTGACCTCCCTGAGCACGAGCCTTCCCGCCAGGCCCCAGGCGCCGAGCAGGACCAGCCCCGCGACCCACAAGAGCGCGGAGCCGACCGGGTTGGCCTTGGCGAAACCGAAGCGATGGGCCACGGTCGGGGCCAGCGCGAACCAGCTCTCATCTCCCGGTCGCACCCATTCGAGTCGCACGACCCCGCTCGAGCCGTACAGCACCGTGCGGGCCCCCCCGCGGTCCTTCACGCTCACGCAGACGCGCGTGCCCGGCACGGTCCTGTCCACGCGCTGGAGCGGCACCTCCACGTGACCCTGGGGGCCGCCCTGGGGAATGGTGCCCGACGTGATCCGGTGACCGCCGGAGCTCACCGTGACCCCGAGCTCCGGAGCCGGGCGACCATAGGTGCCGATCAGGATCCGCACCCGGTCGGTGTCGGCCGGGATCAGAACTCCCATCTGGCAGCGATGCCCGTTCCCGCGAACATGTGCCACCTCCTCGAGCTCGGGCACGTAGTTGCTGCCCGACTGCCGCGGCTTGGATTGCATCAGCACGAGCACCAGGGCAACCACGAACACCGCGCCCGCGGCGAGCAACGCGCCCCGGACGAGCCGCATCTAGTTGTGGCGGCGTAGACCGAGGATGGAGATCAGGAACGAGGAGAAGAAGATCTGGAGGCCCACGATGAGCAGCGTGGCCGCCGCGAGGGCCAGGCGTTCCTCGGACAGGGCGCCAAAGCCGCGGTTGATCCAGGTGCCGACGATGATCGCGCAGAGCACGACGCCGCCCAGAATGAGCACGCCGCCGAGAGCCAGTCCGTGCTCGAGCCGGTAGCGCGCCCGCATGCGGTCGAACCACGGGTCCTGCTCCCCCATGAAGTACGTGCCGTAGGCGTGGGCGCACAGGCCGAGCGCCGCCACCTGGGTGCCGATGATCATGAGCAGCGCGCCCGCCACCATCGAGTGCAGGTCCCACTCGCGGCCGAGCACGTTCAGCTGGAGCAGCACGGTGGCCGAGATCAGCGTGCCCAGGATGGCCATGATCAGGCCGGGGATCACGAACAGGTGGGTGGGGCTGTGCACGAGCAGATAGCGCAGGTGGCGCCAGCCGTCGCGGAAGCTGTCCAGCTTCGAGTCCCCGCCGCGCGGGTGGTACTCGATCGGGAACTGGCGGATCTCGAGCTTCTCCTTGGCCGCGCGGATCACCATCTCGGAGGCGAACTCCATCCCGGTGGTGCGCAGGTCGAGGCGCGGCAGCACGTCCCGGCGCACCGCGCGCATGCCGCAGTGGGCGTCGTTCACGCCGGTGCGGTAGAAGAGATTGAGCACCCCGCTGAGCACCGGGTTGCCCACGTAGCGGTGCAGCCAGGGCATCGCGCCGGGCTGGATGTTGTCCATGCGGTCGCCGACGACGAAGTCGGCCCCCTCCTCCAGCTCGCGGACGAACTTGGGGATGTCGTTGAAGTCGTACGTGAGGTCGGCGTCGGCCATCACGATGTAGCGGCCGCGGGCCATGGCGAACCCGGCGAGGTAGGCGCTGCCGTACCCGCGGCGGCGCTCCGTGACCACCGTGGCGCCCGCCCCGCGGGCCAGCTCGGCGCTCTCGTCCTCGGATCCGTTGTCGGCCACGATCACCTCACCGCGGAGGCCCGCGCCCTCGAGGGCCGCGAGCGCGATGCCCACGCACTTCTCGATGTTGGCCGCCTCGTTGAGGCAGGGGATCACGACCGAAACGAGCGGCTCTTGCTCGACGTCACGGCGAGAGGTCGTGGGCTGCTGGGTCGCCTGAGTGGAACTCATGCTGGGCATGCGGCCTTCCGGTAGGGGCGGCCGCGCCAGTTACAACACCCGCACCAGCCGGAAAGCGCGCTCGGCCGGTGATCGTAGCGGACGGTCAGGCGGCTTCATGGCCGCGGAGAGCCTCTAGGCGTGCCGGTTGCGGAGCACCAGCGTGTCGTTGCGGAAGCCGGCGTCGAAGGCTTCCGGGACCGCCGGAGAGCGGCTCTCGGTCTCCAGGTACACGGTCCGCACGCGGGCCAGGAGGTCCGGTCGAACACCACCCAGGATCTCCAGCTCGGTGCCCTCGGTGTCGATCTTCAGCACGTCGATCCGGGGAGCGGCCTCGAGTGCCCGCTGGAGCACGTCGTTGATGCCCAGGCAGGTGACCTCGATCGTCTGTCCGGTCACCACCCCGATCCCGCCGTAGCGCCCGCTGTCCTCAACGCCGAACCCGGCCGTGCCGGCGGTCACGGCCACCGCCGACTCGGTGAGCTCGAAGCGCTCCTCGAGGCCGGCGAGGTTCTCCCTCAGCCGCTGCACATTCCGCGGGACGGGCTCGTAGAGGAAGCAGTGGGAGTCCGGGTTGCGGGTGAGGAAGTAGAGCGCGCTGATCCCGATGTTGGAGCCGACGTCCACCACCGTTCGCAGGTCGGGCCCGGCGGCGTAGTCCTCGCGGCAGAAGACCTCGTTCACGGTGAACATGTCGTGGCTGCTGTGGAGCGTCGGCGCCACGGTGCCCGCGGGCGTGCGCACGGGGCAGCGGTAGGGATAGTCACCCCGCCCGGCGAAGTAGCGCCGGAACGCCTGCCCCGGCTCTCCGTACACGCGGGCCATGCGTGCGAGCGCCCGGTAGTTGCGGCCCCGAAGGACCTCCCGCGCGACCATGGAAGGGCTCCGGCCTCCGAGCATCGAACGGTCAGGCTAACGCGGGCTGGTATCCCTCCCCGTCCGCCATGAGAATCTGCCTCGTCTACGACTGCCTCTTCCCCCACACGATCGGCGGGGCCGAGCGGTGGTACCGCGAGCTGGGCGAGCGCCTGGCCGCGGAGGGGCACGAGGTGACCTATCTGACCCTTCGCCAGTGGGACCGCGGAGAGCGCGTCGAGGTGCCCGGCGTGCGCGTGCTCACGGCGGGCCCGCGGTTCGAGCTCTACACCGGCGGCCGGCGCCGCATTCTGCCGCCGCTCGTGTTCGGCGCCGGGGTCCTGGCCCACCTGCTGCGGCGCGGGCGGGACTACGACGTGGTGCACACCGCCTCGTTTCCCTACTTCTCTCTCCTGGCCGCCGCCGCCCTGCGGCGGTTGCACGGCTACCGCCTCGTCGTGGACTGGCACGAGGTGTGGTCACGCGAGTACTGGCGCGAGTACCTCGGTCCGGCGGGCCTGGCCGGCTGGGCGGTGCAGCTGCTCTGCGCCCGCGTGTCCCAGCGCGCCTTCTGCTTTTCGCGGCTCCACGCGGGCCGGCTCAGGGCGGAGGGCCTGCGTGGCGAGCCCACGGTGCTCTCGGGGGAGTACGACGGGCCGCTCGGGCGTCCCGTGCCGGAGCCGGCGGAATTGCGGGTGGTGTTCGCCGGCCGGCACATCCCGGAGAAGCGCGTGCCGAGTCTGGTGCGGGCCATGGCGGTCGCCCGGCGGCGGATCCCCGGGCTTCGCTGCGACATCTTCGGGGACGGCCCCGACCGGCGGGCGGTGGAGGAGCTCGTGGCGCGCGAGGGCCTGGGCGACGCGGTGGCCGTGCGCGGCTTCGTGAGCGCCGATGAGGTGAGCCGCTCCCTGCGCAGTGCGCTCTGCATGGTGCTTCCCTCCCGGCGCGAGGGCTACGGGCAGATCGTGGTGGAGTCCGCGGCCAACGGCGTGCCGAGCGTGGTGTGCGCGGCCCCCGACAACGCCGCCACCGAGCTGGTGGACGAAGGGGTGAACGGCACCGTGGCCGCCTCGGACGACCCGGAGGTCCTGGCCGGCGCGATCGTGCGCGTGCACGACGCGGGCCCGGCCCTGCGCGAGTCCACGGCGGCGTGGTTCGAGGCCAACGGGCCGCGGCTGTCGCTTCGGTCCTCGCTCGACGTGGTGGCCGGGGTGTACGCCGAGGCCGGCGGCCGGCCGCGGTGAACGCGGTCCCGCGCGTGAGCGTGCTCATCGGCTGCTGGAACAACGCCGGCACGCTGGAGCGCGCCGCACGCTCGATCCTCGGCCAGACGCTGCGGGAGCTCGAGCTGATCGTGGTGGACGACGGCTCCACCGATGAGACCCCGGACGTGGTGGCCGACCTGGCCGACGACCGGGTTCGCCTCCTCCGCCTCCCGCACCGCGGCATATCCCCGAGCCTCAACGACGGGCTGCGCGAGGCCCGCGCCCCCGTGGTGGCCATCCAGGACGCGGACGACTGGTCCGAGCCCACGCGGCTCGAGCGCCAGCTCGAGGTGCTCGACGCGCATCCCGGCACCGCCGTGGTGGGTTGCCGCATGCGCGAGGTGGACGAGCGTGAGCGCCCCCTCGCTCCGCGCACCTCGTTCGCCGCCGGGGACGTGCGGCCGGTGCTCATGCGCTTCAACCCGATCCCGAACTCGTGTGCCGCGTTCCGGCGCCAGGCCGCCCTCGACGCCGGCGGCTACGACCCCCACTACCTCTACGCGATGGAGTGGGACCTCTGGCTGAAGCTGGCCGAGCGACACGGGATCGTGACCATCGACGCCCCGCTGGCCACTCGCCTGATGTCGGGCGCGAACGTGGCCGCGCGCCGGGAGCGCGCGCAGATCGGCGAGACGCTGAGCCTGCGGGTCGCGGCGCTGCGCCGCCGCCGCAGTGTTCGCGGTGTTCTCGGGCTGCTGCCCGCCGCGGTGTCCTGGGTCACGCCTATTCCGCTCAAGCGGATGGCGAGGCGGCGCCTCGGCCAGGCGCCCTGACCGGCCCTGCCGCGAGCGCACGATCGAACTCGGCCTGCATCTCGCTCAGCCAGCGCTCGAGCAGGAAACGCTCGCGCACCCGCTCCCGGGCCTCGCCGCCGAGGCGCGAGCGCAGCTCCGGGTCCGCCGCGAGGCGGCCGAATGCCGCGGCCAACGCCGGAGCGTCATCGAGCGGCACCACGATTCCCGCGTCTCCCACCGCCTCCGGGTTGCCGGCGCCGTCGGATACCACCACCGGCAGGCCGCGGCCCATGGCCTCGAGCACGGCCAGCGAGAGGCCCTCGCGCTCCGAGGGCATCACGAAGGCGTCGGCGGCGGCGAGCAGCCGGGGCACGTCGGGGCGGAACCCGAGCACGCGCACGGCGGGGTCCCCGAGGCGTTCGAGAGCCTGACGCTCGGGGCCGTCGCCCGCGGCCAGCAGCACCGCCCCGCCACCGAGTGAGCGCACGGCCTCGGCGGCCTCCACCGGACGCTTGCGCCACTCGAGCTGACCGGCGTAGAGCACCGCGAAGGCGTCCGGGAGAAGTCCGAGCTCCCGCCTGGCCTCCTCTCGCTCCGCGGCGCCGATGGGCTCCGGCATCTCGATCCCGTTCAGAACGAGGCGAAGGCGGGCCACGCCGGCCGGCGAGCACACCTCGCGCAGCTCGCGCATCTCGGGCTCGGACGCGCAGACGGTCGCGGCGGTGCGGGCCACCGCACGGCTCATCGCCCGGCGCACGAGCGCTCCCCGCACCCCCTCCGAGCGGCGCAGCAGGTGCAGCCCCTGGGTCTCCACCACCGATGGGCGCCGAGCCAGCAGGCGCCCGGTGAGCATCGCGGAGGTGTCTCCCATCACGTGCACGAGATCTGCGTCCTGCACGGCGCGGGCCAGCTCCCGGCGGCCGACTGCGATGGCCAGTGCGGCCCGGCCGGCTGTGCGCTCCCGGGTGAGGTGGAGGCGATGGTGCTCGTATCCGCCACCGGCCTCTTCGAGCACGTCGATCAGTGCCTCTCCCCCGCCGCCGGGGTGGGGAAGGATGTGAAGGAGGCGAGTCACGGGCAGCGGGAGGCTACCGGCGCCGGCACTACCCTACGGGCCTTGCTCGAGGGCCGGACAGACTGCCCCGCGTGCGGAGGCGACCGCCTCGAGCCCGCGGTCATTCACGGCGTGGACCGCCTCCACCGGACCCCCGGCGACTTCTCTGTGGAGCGCTGCGTTCGCTGCGGCACGGGAGTCACGCGCCCCGACGCCGGCCCGGAGGATCTGGCCTCCTTCTACCCGTCCGGCTACGGGCCGTACGAGCTGCCGGCCAATCCCCTGGCTCGCCTCGCCTCACGCCTGATTCGGGGGCTCCAGGCCCGGCTGGCCCTCAGGGGCATGCCTCTTGGGCCGCTCCGTGATCTGCCGCCCTCCCGGGCACTCGACGTGGGCTGCGGCCGCGGCGACCTGGCCGCGGTGCTCGTGGAACGAGGCTGGCGGGTGACCGGAGTGGAGCCCTCGGCGGACGCCTGCGCGGTGGCCGTCTCCCGGGGAGTGGACGCACGGGAGGGCACGCTGGCCGACGTGGATCTGGAGCCCGGCACGTACGCCGGGGTGGTGTTCCAGCACTCGCTGGAGCACGTGACCGATCCCGTGCACGACCTGCGAGCCGTGAGCCGTGCGCTTCAGCCCGGCGGCCTCGTGTCGGTCACGGTGCCCAACTTCGGCTCATGGCAGGCGCGACGGTTCGGGTCGCGCTGGTTCCACCTCGACCTGCCGCGCCACCGCGTGCACTTCACGCCGCGGGGGCTGCGGGCCGCGCTGGAGACCGCCGGCCTCGAGGTGGTGGACGTCCACACGTCCAGCAGCTCGATGGGACTGCCCGCGAGCCTCCAGTACGCGCTCACCGGGCGCTGCCTGTTCCCCGACGGCCTGGCGCTTCGCGTGGCTCTCGGGCTCTGCGTGCTGGCCTATCCGCTGGTGCTGGCGGCCGACCGCCTCGGGCGGGGCGGCGACGTCCTTCAGGCCGTCGCGCGCCGGCGCACCGCGGGCTAGGGCGTCACCGCCGGGCCGCGGCCCGCTCGATCGCACGCTCGATCTCGTCCTCCATGGCCAAGGCCGGCGCGGGATAGGTGTACCGCTCCAATCCGCGGGGCGCGTAGGCGGCTGCCAGCTCCCCGGTCACCACGCCGCGCAGTGCTGCCGCGGCAGCCTCCACGTCGGCGCCGGGCACGCACACCCCCACGCCCGTCTCGCGCACGATGCGCGCCGCCTCGCTGCGGTCCCCGAGCGCCACCACTGGACGGCCTGCTCCGATGTACTCCAGCAGCTTGCCCGGACTCTCCACCGCGCGGTCCGAGGTCATCAGCACGAGGGCGTCGGCAGAGCGCTGCAGGGCCAGCGACTCGGCTCGCGGAAGATGGCCGACGTGACTCACGGCCTCGCCCATCCCGAGCCCGGCGAGCAGGCGCTCCTCGTCAGACGTGGTCGGTCCGGCCAGCACGAGGCGAAGCCGGGCGCCCAGCTCGGGCTCCCGTTCGCGGATCAGGCGCATCGCCGCGAGGAGCGTGTCGGGGCTGCGCCCCCACTCGCCGGTCAGGTGGCCGGTGTGCACGAGCACGACCGGACCGCCGGCCGCGGGCGGGACAGGCGGATCCTCGCATGTCAGGTCCGGATCCCAGCCGTTGGGAATGGACCGCACGCGGCGTCCGAACCTGGCCTCGAGCTCGGCCGCGGCGGTGTCCTGCAGTGCCACCACACCGTCCGCGCGCGTGGTGACCAAGCGTTCCAGCCAGCGATCGAGCGCGCGCTGGGGCGGCGTCGGGAACTCGGGCTTGAACCGCCATGGATCGCGGAACTCCACCAGCCAGGCGGCGTCGCGCGACATCGCCAGACCGGCGAGGTTGCTCGACTCGGTGGGTGAGGTGGTGACCACGCATTCGATCGAGTGGGTGGCCACCAGACGGCGCGCCGCGAGCGTCGCGGCGGGCGTCCAGGACAGAAGCGTCAGCTCGGGGACCACCACCTTGGCAAGGAGGCCGGGCGGTGGCGTGCCGGTGGGCGGCGGAGTTCCCTGCCGGGACGCCGGCGGCCGGCGCATGAGGCGCCGGAGCGCGGGGCTGGCGAAGAGGTCGCCGGCCCGGTGCACCCTCTCGCCTGCATCCGTGGGCAGGGAGCCGTAGCCGGACGTGGTGAGCACGTGCACCTCGTGGCCCCGGGCGCCCAGGTACTTGGCCATGGTCAGCGGCCGGGCGCTGTTGGCCGGAACCGGCGGGTAGAAGTACGAGACGAGCAGCAGCCGCCGCGGCACCGGAGCCTCTGACATGCTCAGCGGGCGAGCACCACCACGTCCTGCAGGCCGGGGCGTTCCAGCAGGGTCGTGGAGGTGAAGATCTCGCCCCACCGGTCGCGGATGTATTCCGGGCTGTGGAAGGCGAGTCCCCAGGCGTCTTCGGCGTGGATGAACTCGAGCGCGCTCCAGTGCGAGGGCGCGGCCGACTCGAACACAAAGCCGCTCTGCGCGAGCGAGCCGTGTGCGGCGATGCGCTCATTCGCCACGGCCACGCCGCTCGCCTTCGAGAACCCCTGGAACGCCCTCTCGCCGTGCACGGTCACCAGGGCCAGCCCATCCGGCGCCAGCACGCGCCGGATCTCGCGCAGCCAGCGGAATTGCGACTCCTCGTCCAGATGGGTCAGCACCGACACCGAGTAGAGGAGGTCGAAGGTCGCGTCCGCGTAGGGCAGCGCCGGCTCGAAGCTGTTCACCTCAACGCTCAGGGTCGGGTGGTGGCGTCCGAGCCAGCCGATGGCGTCCACGTCGATGTCGCAGCCGTGGAAAGTGGTGGACGGATGAGCCCGCGCCAACGGCATCAGGACCCGGCCGCAACCGCAGCCGAAGTCGAGCACGTCCCGGAAGTCCGCGAACGAGCGGCCCGCCGCGGCCACTGCCTCCTCGATGTCGGCCGTGAGGTTGCGGCTGGAGTCCACGAACACGTCCACCCGGGGACCGCCGACGCGGGCGCGGAGCATCACGCCTGGGATCGGATCGACATACCCGGTCCGGCGCCGGTAGGCGCGCACCACCAAGGAGTCGATCGCTTCGAGCCCAACCTGGACCGCGCGCTTGGCCGGGCCGGGGAGATGCGCCGCAGCGGTCTGCAGCATGGCCGGCACCCGGCGCAGCCTACCGACCGCTTCCGCCGGTCAGCGGGCGCCGAGGCGGCGGTAGAGCGCGTCCCACTGCCGGCCCACGCGCTCGGCCGAGAACCTCTCCGCGGACCGCGCCGCCAGGGCCCGCCGGTCGAAGTGGCGAGCCCGGGCCAGCATCAGCCCGAGACCCTCGGCCAGCGCCTCCGGGTCACCCGCGTCTACGAGGAGGCCTGCGCCCGGATCCACCAGCTCGGTCAGGGCGCCCACCCGTGAGGCCAGCACCGGGAGCCCGGAGCACATCCCCTCGGCCGCCGCCACCGAGAAGGTCTCCCACTCGCTGGGCACTACCAGGACATCGGCCGCGCGCATCTCCGCGGCCACCCGGTCGCGCGGAAGGCGGCCCCGGAAGTCCACCCGGTCCAGCACTCCGGCGGCGCCGGCCCGGCGTCCGCATTCCTCGCGCTGCGGCCCGTCTCCCACGACGGTGAGACGCAGGTCCGATCCGTCGCGGGCCACCCGCCCCACGGCGTCGATCAGCCGCGGCACGCCCTTCACCGGCACGAGCGACGCCACCACGAGCACGCGCACCGGACCGGGGTCCCGCTCGCCGTCCGGCGGATGGAAGAGGCGGATGTCCACGCCGTTCGGCATCACCTCGATGCGAGCCCGGGTGCTCAGGGCGTTGACGGCGGCGCCGAGGTTCTCGCTCACCGGACACACGACGCCCGCCGCCCGGTAGGCCCGTCCCGCGGCGAACCGGCTCCAAGGCCCGAGCTGGCCCCGGGCCACCCCCGAATAGTGCTCGGATACCACCAGTGGCAGCCGCCGGCCCCGCGCCACGGGCAGCGCCGCCAAGGCCGCGGTGTACACGTGAGCGTGCACGAGATCGGCCCGGAAGCCGTGGCGTGCCAGACGCCGCTCGGCCACCGCCGTCACGGCCACCTCCCGTGCGGTGCTCGTGCCGGGCAGCCGCCGGGCCCGAGCCCGGCAGCGCACCACCCGGATCCCCTCGTCGCGTTCCTCGCGCTCGCCCGCCCCGGTCCGCGAATGCAGATGGACCACGGCCACGTCGTGGGCGCCGGAGACGGCCAGCGCCTGGTCCCGGACAAAGGATCCCGAGCCGTCGCCGTCCTCCGGATACCAGGGCGTAACAACCAGGATTCTCATTCGGCCGGGCCTCCCAGGGTCCCCGGGCGGGTCTGCCACACTGCCCCGCCATGCCGCCCACCGGGATCGATGTCCGCGACTACTGGGAGCGTCGCCTCGAGGCTCACGACGGCCTGGGCGGCGTGGGCTGGCTCGGTCTCGGGGAGTCGTTCAACGGCTGGATGTACGCGGTGCGCCGGCGGGTGTTCGAGCGCGCCGCCCGCCGTGCTGCGGGCGCCCGGCTGACCGGTCTGCGCGTGCTGGATGTGGGCTCCGGCAGCGGCTTCTACGTGGACTGCTGGCGGCGTCTGGGGGTGGCCCGCATCACCGCGTCGGACCTGACGCAGGTGGTGGTGGACCGCCTGCGCGCGCGTCGTCCCGGGGTGGAGTTGATGCGCCTCGACATCGGCAGCGAAGACCTCCCCGCCGGCGGTGAGACCTACGACGCGATCTCTGCCATGGACGTGCTCTTCCACATCGTCGACGAGGACGACTACCGCCGGGCATTGCGCAACCTCGCCGGGCTGCTGTCCCCCGGCGGACTCCTGCTGTTCTCGGAGAACTTCCTCTCCACGGAGACGGACCGCGCCAGCCATCAGGTCAGCCGCACCGGCGCCGAGATCAGGGTGCTGCTGGCCGACGCAGGCCTCGAGCCGGTGGAGCTGCGCCCGATGTTCTTGCTCATGAACACCCCGCTCGACTCCTCCAGCCGCGCGCTCGCCGTGTGGTGGCGCCTACTCACCGGGGCGGTGGGCCTGCACGACCGCATCGGATGGGCGGCCGGCGCACTCCTGTACCCGCTCGAGCTGGCCCTGGTCCACACGACGCGCGACGGGCCCTCCACGAAGCTCATGACCTGCCGGAAGCGCTGAATCCCAGGCGCACCCGGATGTCCGCGAGCGCCCGGCCGTAGTCACGCCACTCGTCGCGGCCGGGCACGAGGAGGGGAAGCACCGATCGCCCGGTGGCGCGCCGGTAGTAGTACATGGCGAGCAGGAACGTGAGGGTGTAGGACGCGGTGGAGGCCAGTGCCGCGCCGGTGGCGTCAAGGGGCGGAATCAGGGCGAGGTAGAGCGCCATGGTGAGCGGGGTGGCGATCAGGCTGCTGTAGAGGCTGTACGCGGGGCGGCCACGTCCCAGGATGGTCGCGAATAGCACGTTCCCCACTCCCAGCAGGGACACGCCCGGGAGCAGGATCAGCCCGAGCGCCACGGCGTCGCCGAAGTCGTCGCCGTAGACAGGCTTCACCAGCCCCACCAGCGCGGCCGCCAGCACCGCGGCCACGAGCACCGTGATGAGCACCACGTGTCGCACGCTCTTCTCCTCCACCATCTCCCGGTGGTCCTGCTCTGCCCGGCTGTCACCTGCACTCAGTTGGGCCACCCGCGGGAAGACGACCGAGCTGAGCGCACGCGGCAGCAGCCACATCACGCTGGTCACCGACACGGCCACCGAATAGAGGCCCACGTCGGCGGTGGTGGCCAGCGCGTTCAGGAGGAACAGGTCGATACGGAAGTTCAGGAGCGCGAGCACATTGGCCGGGTAGGTCTTCATCCCGAACCGCAGCGCCTCGCCGATGATGCCCTCGGACGAGGGCCGCCGGGGAAGGCCGCGGACGTTCCTGAACGCCCATCCCACCCCCGCGGCCGCTGCCGCGCCTTGGGACACCGCGAGCCCAATCACCGCCCCCTCCAGGTCGGCCGCCGCGCAGAGCGCCGTCACCCCGGCCAGCATCGCAACGGCCTGGATCACCGGGAACATCACGTACGCCTCGTAGCGGGAGAGCGCCACCGCGAGGCTCGCCGAGTAGAGCCACGAGAGCGCGAACGGCATGCCGATGAGCGCAATCAGGACCAGGTTGGTGTCGAGCCCGGCGAACGCGGAGGGAGCGGCGAGCCGGGCGGTCAGCCCCACCGCCACCATGGCCACTCCCAATCCGATCGCGGCCGCCTGGGTCCGCACGAACGCTGCCCACGGCGCCCAGCGGCCCGAGCCGACGAAGTAGGTGATGCCGGCGTCGAGCCCGACCGCGCCGAAGCTGGTCAAGATGGTGAGCAGGGAGAGCGCGATGGCGTAGGCGCCCGCGCCCCCTGGACCCAGCAGCCGGGCCACGGCCACGGTGGAGAGGGCGCCACAGGCCGCCACCACGATCTGACCGCCCGAATTGAGCACCGCGCCCGCGCGGAGCAGGCGTACCGGCTGGTCCGGCGAGGACTGCATGGGACTGGGAATGGTGACGCCGCCGGGGGTCGACGCCGTCAGCGGACCGTGTAGGCGCCGATCAGGTAGCCGCTGAGCCAGGACGGATTGAACCGGCGGAGCATCGGGAGGTGGCGGCCCACTGTCTTCTGCAGGCCGAGGGCCACGGCCCACAGCGGCATCGTCCGGACGTTCTTCTCCTCGAGGATGGCGAACACCCCGGGCTCGAACCCGCCCACGTACTCGCGAAAGCGGCGCTCCAGTCCGAGCTCGCGCTCGAAGGCATCCCAGCGCTCGATCCGCAGGATGTCCGGGTTGTGAACCGCCAAGCGCTCCGGGCCGAGGCGAGCCATGAACCACCGGTTGACCCCCACGATGTTGGGCGCGCCGACGATCAGCGTCCCGCCGGGCGCGACCAGCCGCGCGTGGGCCTCGATGACCCCGGTGAGGTCGGTGAAGTGCTCGATCAACCCCAGCGAATAGACGACGTCGAAGCGGCCGATGTCCAGCTCGGGCTGGAAGAGGTCGGCGTGGTGCACGTCAAGCGGAATTCCCAGCAGCTCGTAGTTGCGGCGGGCGAGTGAGCATCCCTCGGCCGAGAAATCGAGCACCGAGCAGCGGTAGCCGAACGTGCGGTGTACGTAGGCGAGGTACTGGCCTGGTGCGCCGCCCACCTCGAGCGCGCTCCGCGAGGGGTCGTGCGGAAGATTGCGGTCGAATACGTCGAGGAGAGCGTTGGCCTGGAGCGCATGGGGCTCGTGGCGCATCTCCCGAGGCAGGTCCGTGCCTTCCCAGTACCCGTTCCAGTAACCCTCGTCGGTAAAGCGGCGACCCTCGGTTCTGCTGGCGGCGCCCGGCACGAGGCCGCCGATCGTAGCGGGCGCTTCAGCGGGGCTGTGCGTACTCTCATCGGCGATGTCCGGCTCTCCACCAGCCACCGAGTGCGACCTCGCCGTCGTCGGCGGCGGCATCCTCGGCCTGGCCACGGCCCGTGAGCTGAAGACCCGCCATCCAGAGCTCGAGACCGTGGTGCTCGAGTCCGCCGAGCGGGTGGGCACCGGGCAGACGGGCCACAACAGCGGGGTGATCCATGCGGGCATCTACTACAAGCCCGGGTCGCTGAAGGCGCGCATGTGCGTGGCCGGTTCGCAGCTCATGTACGAGCTCTGCGACCGGCACGGGATCGCCTACGACCGCTGCGGCAAGCTGATCGTGGCCCGTGACGAGAGCGAGCTGGCGCCGCTGGACGAGCTGGAGCGCCGCGGGCGCGAGAACGGCGTGCCCGGGCTGCGCCGCCTGTCCAGGGAGGAGATCGCGGAGGTGGAGCCCCACTGCGTCGGGGCGTCCGCCCTGCACTCGCCCGTCACCGGCATCGTGGACTTCGGCGAGGTGGCGGGAGCGCTGGCCACCGACCTCGCGGGCCTGGGCGTGCCCGTGGCCACCGGCGCCGGAGTCAGCGGTGTCGGCCAGAGCGACGGCCGCATCGCCCTGCAGCACGCCCGGGGCGAGACCCGAGCGCGCTTCGCCGTGTTCGCCGCGGGCGCTCACGCGGACCGCCTGGCCGTGGAGGCCGGCGGCCCGGCCGACCCGCGAATCGTGCCCTTCCGCGGCAGCTACCTGAAGCTCCGGCCCGAACGCCGCGAGCTGCTGCGGGGGATGATCTACCCGGTGCCCGACCCGTCGCTGCCCTTCCTGGGTGTGCACCTCACCAGGCACATCGACGGCGAGGTGTCGCTCGGCCCCACGGCGCTGCTGGCCCCGCACGCCGGATTCGCACGCACCCTCGCGTGGCCCGGCACCTGGAGGATGGCGGCGCGCTGGTGGCGCACCGGCCTCACCGAGATGCGCCACGCGGTGAGCCGCGGGGCGCTGGCCAAGGCCGCGGCGGACTACGTGCCCGGCCTCGAGGCGTCGGACTTCAAGCCCTACTTCGCCGGCGTGCGCGCCCAGGCCCTGGGCCGCGACGGTGGCCTCGTGGACGACTTCGTGTTCTCGGAGACCGAGCGCGCGCTACACGTGCGAAACGCGCCCTCGCCCGCGGCCACGTCGTCACTGGCCCTGGCGGCGATGATCGCCGACCGGGCCGAGCCGGGGCTTCAGTAGCGGTCCGGCGCCTAGCCCGTGCTCGCCGGTGCCCGCACGGCGCTGTCCAGCGAGCTCTGGAGCTGCTCCAGGACTCTCACCACGCGCAGCCCGCTCTCGCCGTCCGAGCGCGGCCGCGTACCGTCGCGGATGCACTCGAGGAAGTGCGCGCACTCGAGGCGCAGCGGCTCCTGGTTGGGCACGCTGGGAGACCAGACATCGCCCGAGCGGGCGATGTACTCGCCGTAGCTGCTGTAGGGCTGGTCCACGGTCTTGTCGTAGACCGTGAGCTTCTGGTCGATGGCCATGTCGTCGAAGGTGGCCATGCGCTTCGAGCCCACCACGGTGAAGCGCCGCTCCTTGTGCGGGTCGAGCCACGACAGGTGGAGGTGGGCGGCCAGACCGGACGGGAAGCGCATGTAACAGAACACCACGTCCTCGATCCCGTCGCGGACGTACGACTCGCCGAAGGCGTGGCACTGCACGGGCTCCTCGTCCGCCAGCCCGAGCACCACCGACACGTCGTGCGCGCCCAGCGACCAGAGCGCGTTCTCGTCGGCGCGGACCTTGCCCAGGTTCACCCGGTTGCCGTAGATGTAGTGCACGTCGCCGAGCTCGCCCGTGGTCACAAGCTCCCTCAGCCGCACCAGGCCGGGGTGGTACTCGAGCAGGTGGCCCACCATCAGCGTGAGGCCGCTTCCCTCAGCGGCGGCCACCACCGACTCCGCGTCCGCCACCGACTGGGCCAGCGGCTTCTCCACGAACACGTGCTTGCCCGCCTCCAGCGCCCTGCGGGCGAGGTTCGGCATGGGTGGGCACGGGCGTGGCCACCACCAGGGCGTCCAGATCGGGGTCGGCCAGCAGCTCGTCCACCGAGCCCGTGGTCCGGGCGCCTGGGAACGAGGCCGCCATCCTTTCGAGGCGCTCCGCATCCCCGTCGCAGATCCAGGCCAGCTCCGAGTCGGGCAGCGCGGCGAAGTTCCGGGCCAGGTTGGGGCCCCAGTACCCGAGCCCCACCACTGCGACCGAGGTCACGCGGGCACCGCCGCTCCGCAGGCCTCCACCACGGCGCTCACCTGCTCGCCCGTGAGCTCGGGGCCCATGGGCAGGGCCACGATCTCGCGCGCCAGCTCGTCGGTGGCGGGCAGCTCCACGTTCGCGTAAGTGCGCATCGGCTCCTGCCGGTGAGCGGGGGTGCGGTAGTAGCCGCGCGCGCCCACTCCGCGCTCGTTCAGGGCGGCGGCCAGCTCATCCGCACGCTCGGCCCGGGCCACATAGAGGTGGTACACCTGCTCGGCGCCGTCGGTGCCGCGGAGCGGACGCACGAGGTCGCCGAGGCCGGCACGCTCATAGGCCGCCGCGGCCTCCCGCCGGCGCGCGTTCCAGCCGTCGAGCTCAGGGAGCAGCACGCGCAGCACCGCGGCCTGGATCGAGTCGAGGCGCGAGTTGTAGCCCACGTCGGTGTGCGTCTTCTTGTCGTGCGAGCCGTGGAAGCGCAGCGTGCGGGCGCGCTCGGCGATCTCGTCCGAGTCCGTGGCGATGGCCCCTCCGTCTCCCAGGCAGGGGAGGTTCTTGGAGGGGAAGAAGCTGAAGGTGGCCGCGTCGCCGAGGGCCCCGGCGCGCACGCCGCCGAGCGTGGCTCCCGCCGCCTGGGCCGCGTCCTCGAGCACCGGCACTCCGAGCTCCCGCAGCTCGGCCACCGGGGCCACGTTCCCGAACAGGTGCACGGGCACTATCGCCCGGGTGCGGGCGCTCAGGTGGGGTCGCACGGTCTCCGCGGTGACGCAGGCGGTGTCCGGGTCCACGTCGCAGAACACCGGCCGGCCGCCGGCGTTCACGATCGCCTCGCAGGTGGCGTAGAAGGTGAGCGACGGGCAGATCACCTCGTCCCCGGAGGCCACACCCATCGCTCGCAGCGCGATCGTGAGCGCGTCCGTGCCGTTGCCCACCCCCACCACGTGGCGCACGCCGAGGTATTCCGCGAACTCCTCCTCGAAGGCGCCGACCTCGGGGCCGAGGATGTAGCGCCCTGAGGCCACCACCTCCGCAATGCGCTCGACGATCCGCTCCCGGTGGGGCTCGAGCGAGGTGGCGAACAGGGGCACGGTCATGCGCGGAGAGCCTAGCCGCGGCCCGGGCGGGCGAGGCTTCGCACCAGCGCGCGCTCGCCCGCGTCGAGCCAGAGCATCCAGTAGGCGAGCCAATAGCCACCCACGGCGGCGGCGGCGATGGCCAGCACGGCCGCCACGCCCGACGGCTCCAGCAGCAACCGGACGGCCACGAGCAGCGCGGCCAGCAGCGCGCCCAGCGAGTACGCCGGCACCCAGGCGCGCCGCACGAGGTCCCCCAGGGCGGTGCCCGAGACCTCCAGGCCCTGGTGCAGCAGGAAGGGGAAGGCGAGCGTGAAGGCCACCGCCGTGCCCACGGCCGGGCCCTCGAGGCCGAGGGCGGGGGTGAGCGACAGGGTGAGCACGAGGTTGAGCGCGGCGGCCGAGGACATGATCAGCGCCACCTCCCGCGCTCGCCCGGCGCCCACCAGGAACCCCGGGGTCACCACCAGCCCGCCGTACAGGATCCAGTAGGAGACGAGGATGGTCAGGGCCGTGGCGCCCTCGCCGTAGCGGTCCCCGAGCCAGGCATCGAGCAGGGGCCGGGCCAGCGCCATCAGGGTCACGCACAGCGGCACGAAGAGGGCCAGCGTGTAGCGCGTGCCCCGCAGGACGAGCTCGCGCATCCGGCGCTGGTCGGCGGTGGCGGCGTAGCGCGAGGCCGTGGGCACGGTGGGCACCGCCAGCGCCCCGCCCAGCGCATACAGCAGGTTGTGCGCGCGCAGCGGTCCCTCGTACAGCCCCACCCGGGCCGGCGAGCGGAAGGCGCCCAGGATCACGCGGTCGAGCGCGTAGCTCACGAGGGTTGACAGCTCCACCACCAGCAGCCAACCGGCGGTGGGCACGATCTGGCCCGCACGGCCCGCCCCCGCCCCGCCGCGCCGGAACGGCAGCCCGCGGCGCCGCACCTCGCCGAACGAGAGCAGTCCGCTGAGGAGGGGCATCGCGCCACTCGCGGCGATCACCGCGGCCAGACCGGCGCCGGAGAGGATCAGCGTGAGCATCAGCGCGAGGTACACGGCCACGCCGGCGATCTCGAGGCCGGCCGCGCGAACCAGCACGCGCTCGGCCCTCAGGGCGTCGAGATAGACGCTCGCCGTGATGCCCGCGGCGGACACCGCTCCGAGGCCGAGGCCACCCAGGCGGGCGTCGCGCGCCAGGTCTCCCTCCAGCACCACCGCGGCGATCCCCAGCGCGGCCAGGGCGATGAGCACCCCGGTGGCGACGCCGACCCTCACATACAGGCGGGCGGCCGCGGCGAACACCAGCGGGCGTTCGCCCGGGGCGGTGGCCGCCGCCATCGCCCGCACGGCCGCCGCGGCCACGCTGTTGCGAAGCACGAGCAGGTATCCGGCCAGCGAGGCCACCAGTCCGTAGGCACCGAGCTCGGCCAGCGAGAGGCGTCGAGCCAGCACTGTGACCACCACGAGCAGCGCGAGCAGGCCACTCCCCTGGGCCACCTGCTGGACCAGGGCGCCGGAGGCGAGCAGGCGGGCTTCGCCGGGATCGGGTGGATCCGCCCCGGACTGCGCAACCCCGGCGGGACTCACGGGTTCAGACCCTACGACACGGGGCGGCGGCCCTCGTGTGGCCGGAGGTACGGCTACCCTCCGAGGCTCGGCATGACCAATACTCAGCATCAGTCATCCATTTCCACCCGGCTTCCGAGCACCGTCGAGACGGTCAGGACACGCCCAGTCCTGGGGGTGCCGGTGACCGTCACGGACTACTCCGCGGCCGTGGAGGTCATGGACGGGATGGTCGAGTCGCGCGAGCCCGGATACGTCTGCGTGGCGCCTGTGCATGCCCTGATGGTGGCCCAGGACGACCCCGAGATGATGGCCGCGCTGCAGGGCGCCTCCATGGTCGTGCCCGACGGCATGCCGCTGGTCTGGGCGGCGAACCTGCTCGGGGAAGCGCTGGACGACCGCGTCTACGGACCGGAGCTGATGCGCCGCTACAGCGAGCGCTGCGCCGAGCGCGGCCACCGCGTCTGGCTTTACGGCGGGCGCGATCAGGGCACGCTGGTGCAACTCGCGCTCAGCCTGCGCCGCAGCCACCCCGGCATCCGCATCGTCGGCGGCTACTCGCCCCCCTTCCGCGCACTGGGCGAGGAGGAGGAAGAGGCGCTGGTCCGCCAGATCAACGACGCCCGGCCCGACGTTCTCTGGGTGGGCATCGGGGTGCCGAAGCAGGAGAAGTGGATGGCCCGCATGCGCGAGCGCCTCGACGTGCCGGTGATGGCCGGGGTCGGCGCCGCGTTCGACTTCCACTCCGGGCGCATCCCGATGGCGCCCCGCTGGATGCAGAGCCACGGCCTCGAGTGGGTGTACAGGATCTCGCGCGAGCCGCGCCGGCTGCTCCCGCGCTACCTGTATTACAACCCCCGCTTCGTGATGTCGTTCGCCCGCCAGTACCTGGCCGAGCGCTAGGCGCGGCCCGCATGGCCACTCACCCGGCCGAGCGTGAGGAGGCGGAGACGCTGCGCGCGGAGCTGGATGCGCTCCGGCGCCGCCACGACGAGGAGATGGCCCGGGCCAACCAGGCGCTGTCCGCCGCGCAGGAGAAGAGCTACTGGCTCGACCGCTTCCACGTGGACCTCAACGCGCTCATGCGCAGCCGTGCGGCACGCGAGCTCCGGACCGCCGTCCGCGGCGCCCAGGCGGGCGTCGGTGCCAGGGGCCGCCGGCGCGCCCTCTCGGACCGCCTCCGCGGCCGGGGGAGCGAGGCCAGGAGCGAGCCCTTCGCGCGCAGTCTCTCGCCCGACCTCCTGCACGCGTCGCCGGTCACGGACGTGCTCTACGAGAGGCTCTCGGCGGACGACCTCGATGCCATCGAGCAGCGGCTCGAGCCCGCGGAGCGCGAGCTGCGCGACGCGGCCGGCGCCGGCGAGCGCAGGCGCCTCGCGCTTGCCTTCGCGGCTCATCACCAGGTGGAGCCCGCGCTCGAGCACAGCGGGCTCTCGGCGGCCATGCCCGGGGACGAGGTGCCCTCGATGGCGCGGGGTCCGATCGCCGCCGGCGGCTCCTACTACTACGCCGACCTGGTGGTGGACGGGCTCCGCTCCACCGGCTTCGAGCTCGAGCCGGGGCAGACCGGACTCGACTTCGGCTGCTCCTCCGGGCGCGTGGTGCGGGTGCTGGCCGCCGCCCACCCGGAGATCGACTGGCACGGCTGCGATCCGCTTCCCGACGCCATCGCCTGGGCGCAGGCCCACCTCCCCGGCATCAGCTTCGAGCGCGGCCCGGAGCTTCCACCTTCCCCCTACGAGGACGACACGTTCGACTTCGCGTTCGCGATCTCCATCTGGAGCCACTTCTCCGAGCCGGCCGCGCTGAGCTGGCTCGACGCGATGCGCCGGGTGATCCGGCCGGGCGGGCGGCTGCTCCTGACCACGCAGGGCGAGCACACCGTGGCCCACACCCACCGCGTGGGGCAGCGCTCGCCCGAACAGCTCGCGGACATTCGCGAGGCGCTGCGGGAGAGCGGGTTCTGGTACGCCCCCGAGTACGGAGAGGTGGGCGACCACGGCCTGGCCAACCCGGACTGGGGGATCGCCTTCCTGACCCCGGAGTGGCTGCTGGCCAAGGCCACTCCCGACTGGCGGGTGGCCGCCTTCCACCCCGGGAGGGTCGAGGGGAACCAGGATCTCTATGTGCTCGAGCGCCGCTGAGAGCCTTTCGCCGTCGGACCGGCTCGTAGACTGACGCGCATGGCTCCTAGCGTGGCTGTGGTGGGTCTCGGCCGCGTGGGCCTCCCTCTCGCGCTGGCGTTCGCGGACCGCGGCCTCGACGTGATCGGCGTGGAGCGCGAGCGCACGATCATCGAATCGGTGACCGCCGGGCGGATGCCGTTCCGCGAGCCCGGCGCCGACGAGCTGCTTCAGCGGGTCCTGGCGTCGGGGCGCCTCGAGCTCACCGCCGAGGCGTCCGACGCCGCTCGCGCGGACCACATCGTGCTCACGCTGGGAACGCCCGCGTACGAGAACGTCGAGATCGACGTGTCCCAGATCCGCGACGTGGTGGACGACCTCCTGCCGGTGCTGCGCGAGGGCCACTCGATCGTGCTGCGCTCGACCGTGGCGCCGGGCACCACCGAGTGGGTGGCCGGGTACATCGAGCAGCGCCGCGGGCTTCGGACCGGCGAGACCCTGTTCGTCTCGCACGTGCCCGAGCGGATCGCGGCCAACCGGTTCCTGGAGGAGATCCCCACGCTGCCCTGCATCGTCGGCGGCGTGGATCCGGAGTCCGGCGCCCGGGCGGCCGAGCTGTTCGAGGCCTTCGGCACCGAGATCGTGCAGACCACCCCGGCCCAGGCCGAGCTGGCGAAGATCTGGACCAACATCCTGCGCTACGCCCAGTTCGCGCTCCCCAACCTCCTGATGATGGAGTGCGAGCAGTACGGCGCGAACGTGTTCGACGTGATCGACCTGATCAACCACGACTACCCGCGCGGGGGCATCGCGGCGCCGGGGCTCACGGCGGGCGCCTGCCTGCGCAAGGACTTCGCCTTCTCCGAGGAGCGCTCGAGCGCGCCGGGGATGCTGCTCGCCGTCTCGCGCGTGCACGAGACAGTGCCGCTGTTCCTCGTCAAGGGGCTGAAAGCGCGGCTCGGCGGAGCTGCGCGACCGCAAGATGGCGGTGCTGGGGCTCACCTTCAAGCGCGACTCCGACGACCTGCGCGACTCGCTCTCCTTCAAGCTGGTGCGGCTGCTGGAGCGAGAGCTGGCCCACGTCGCCCGCCACGACCCGCACGTCGCGGCGGGCTGGGAGTCGCTCGAGTCGGCGCTCGACGGCGCCGAGGCGGTGGTCATCGCCACCAACCACTCCGCCTTCGAGGGTCTGGTCGGCCGGCTGCCCGAGGGCATGCTGGTGGTGGACCCGTGGAACGTGACCGGCACTCCGGGGTGTTCGCGCACGTCGCGCACCAGCCCGGGTCGAGTGAGCAGGGTACTGGTCACCGGCGGCGCCGGCACGATCGGCGAGGCGGTGGTACGCCGGCTGGTCGGCGATCCGGCCTGGGAGGTGCGCGTGTCCGACCAGCGCGAGGCGCCGGCCTGGATGCGCCAGGCCTGCGAGGTCCACACCGGCGACCTGCGCCTGGCCGACGAGGCGGCCGCGCGGCCGCAGCGACTGCACCCACGTCATCCACCTCGCCGCGATCGTCGGCGGCATCGCCAACTTCCACCAGCTTCCCCACACGCTGCTGGAGGTGAACAACGGGCCTCTACAACGCGTCTTCCGCGCCGCTCTGAACGTGGGCGTGGAGCGGCTCGTGTACGTGTCCTCGTCGATGGTGTTCGAGCGGGCGACAGAGTTCCCGACCACGGAGGAGCACCTGCTCGACTGCCCCACGCCGCGCTCGGCCTACGGCTTCTCGAAGCTCGCCGGCGAGGTCTACTGCCGCGCGCTGCACGACGAGCACGGCCTGCCCTACACGATCTGCCGCCCCTTCAACGCCTACGGACCGGGCGAGCTGCCCGACGACGAGCCCGGCATCGCGCACATGGTTCCGGACGTGATCCGCAAGGTCCTCTCGGGGGGCGCCCGCTGCCGATCTTCGGCTCCGGCGAGCAAACCCGCACCCTCACGCACGTGGACGACATAGCCTCCGGGGTCGTGACTGCCATGGGACACCCCGCGGGCGAGAATCAGGACTTCAACGTGTCCGCCTCCGAGGAGCTCACCGTCGCCCAGATCGCCGCATGATCTGGGAGGCCTGCGGGGAGGACCCGCGGCATGTTCGAGCTGGAGCACCTGCCCTCGTTCGAGGTCGACGTGCAGCGCCGCTGGCCGTCGGTCGAGAAGGCCCGCCGGCTGCTCGGCTGGGAGGCTCAGGTGGACCTGCGCGAGGGGATCGCCGGAACCGTCGAATGGCTGCGTGAGCAGCCCGTTGTCAGTCCGTGAGGTGGCCGTAGCGCGAGGGCCGGCAGCGCCTCACCCTTGCTCCGGTTGCTTGCTAGCGTCGACGAAACCGATGAAAGCAATAGCGACCACCGCGGGGCCGTACCTCTGATGGCCGAACCGCTGCGCCAGGACGCCGAGGCCGCGGCGCTGCGGGCGAAACTGGAGGAGCTCGAGCGCGAGCGCCACACCCAAGTCGCGCGGGCAAATGCCGCCCTGGCCGCCGCCCAGGACCGCAACTACTGGCTCGATCGCTGGAACGTGGACCTGAACGCGCTGATGCGAAGGCGGGGAGCGCGACAGGCCCGCGCCGTGCTCGGGGGCACCCGGCAGCTGGTGAGGGCTGCGCGCGCCGCGCGCAGCCAGTCTCGGAGCGCCCCGATGATCGCCGCCGAGGCAGCGCCGGTGCCGGAGGCCGCACCCGTGCCCGCAGCCGAGTTCGGGCGCACCATCTCCCCCAGCCCGCTCTTCGCCGCGCCGGTCACGGAGCTCCTGCACGGCCGCCTCGGACCCGCCGAGATCACGGCCATCGAGTCGCGCCTCGACCTCGACGAGGCCGCGCAGCTCGCGGCGGCCGCCCCCACGGAGCGCCGCCGCCTGCTGCTGGCCTTCGCCGCGCACCACAACGTGGAAGCGGCGCTTGAGCGCACCGGCCTCAACGCCGCGATGCCCGGGGCAGGGGTGCACCGATGGCCCAGGGCCCCGTGGCCGCCGGCGGGTCCTACTACTACGCCGATCTCGTGGTGGACGCGCTGCGCCAGAGCGGGTACGACTTCGGACCCGGCCACTCCGGCCTGGACTTCGGATGCTCTTCCGGGCGTGTGGTCCGGGTGCTGGCTGCGGCCGGCCCGGAGATCGCCTGGTACGGCTGCGATCCGAACGCCGGAGCCATTGAGTGGGCGCGAGCCAACCTGCCCGGGGTCTCGTTCGCGGTGAGCCCCGAGCGCCCGCCGCTGCCCTACCCCGACCATCGCTTCGAGTTCGCCTTCGCGATCTCGATCTGGAGCCACTTCGCCGAGGACGCGGCCCTGGCCTGGCTGACGGAGATGAGGCGGGTGGTGAAGCCCGGAGGCCGCCTGGTGATCACTACCCACGGTGAGCAGACCATCACCCACAGCCACGCCGAGGGCATCCGTCCCGCGAGCCGGCTCGCGGAGGTGCGCGACGCCCTTTTCGCCCACGGCTACTGGTATGCCGCAGAGTTCGGGGAGGGGGGCGACCACGGAGCGGACCAGCAGGGTTGGGGCACGTCCTTCCTGACCGCCGAGTGGCTGCTGGCGAGGGCCACGCCAGAGTGGCACGTGGCCTTCTTCCGGCCGGGCCGCGCGGAGGGGAACCAGGATCTCTTCGTGCTCGAGCCGAGGTAGGGGATGCGTCCGGTCTCGGTGGTGATCCCGGTACGGGACGGCGGCCCGCTGCTTGGTCGCGTGCTGGACGAGGTGCGCGCCCAGGGGGAGCTGGAGCTCGTGGTGGTGGATTCGGGCTCCACCGACGGCTCTCTGGAGCGCGTTCGTTCCGTGGCCGATCTCCTTGTGGAGATCCCGCCGGCCGAGTTCGGGCACGGGCGCACCCGCAACCTCGCCGCCGAGCGCGCGTCGGGCGAGCTGATCTGCTTCCTCACCCAGGACGCGGTGCCCCAGCCCGGGTGGCTGGCGGCCCACCGCGAGGCCTTCGAGTTCGACCCGCGCGTGGGGGCGTCGTTCGGCCCTCACCTGCCCAATCCCGGCACCAGCCCGATGATCGCCCGCGAGCTCCTGGAGTTCTTCGCCGGCTTCTCCCCGGACGGCGGGCCCGCGCTTCAGCGCGAGGGCGGCCTCGCCTTTCTCTCGAACGTGAACGCCTGCTACTCGCGGGCCTGCTGGGCCGAGATCCGGTTCGCCGACCTTCCCTACAGCGAGGACCAGGCCTTCGGCCGGGCGATGCTTGAGGCCGGCTGGGTGAAGGTGTTCCACCCCGACGCGGCCGTGCGACACGCGCACGAGTACGGTCCGCTCAACTTCGTGAAGCGCTATTTCGACGAGTACCGCGGGCTGAACGAGACCAGTGGGCACGTGGAGCCCCTGCGGCCGAGCGCTGCACTACGCGGAGTGGTCGGGGACGCGCGCTGGATGCGCGACCAAGGCGTCCCGGCGCGTGAGCTGGTGCGCTGGCTGGGGCGCTCGGCGGTGCACCACAGCGGGCGCCGGCTGGGCAGCGCGCTGGGCTCGCGGGCGAACCGCCTGCCCTCTCGGGCCCAGCGTGCCTTCTCGCTGGAGGGTCGCGGCGCGGCCACGAACGCGGCTCCCCCTGCCGCGTCCGAGGACGTTCCCCGTGGGACCTGACGCACGCGCGGTTAAACCCCCACGAGGCCGTCCTGCGGCTGGCCCGCGAGGGCCTCGCCCCGCTCGACGCTCCGGTGCCGGGAATGGCCGAGCGACCGCTCCACGTGGCCACAGTGATTCCTCCCGTCAGGGCGGGCAGCCACTCCCACCTCACGATTTTCAGGCTGCTTGCCCATCTTGCGCCGCGGGGGCACACCTGCTCGACCTGGGTACACGATCCGCGCGGTCTGCAGTCAGGCGGGGCGCCGAGCGTGCGGCGCGCGATCGCGGAGCGGTTTGCGCCTCTCGCCGCACCGGTGCACCTCGGCTTCGGCGACTGGAACGATGCCGATGTCATTCTGGCCACCGGCTGGGACACCGTGTACCCGACGGTGCTGCTTCCAAGCTGCCGAGCGCGGGCCTACCTGATCAGGACCTCGAGCCCGACCTCCTGCCCGTATCCGCCGAGTCCAGCCGGTGTGCGGGCACCTACACGCTCGACCTGTACGGGATCTCGGCGAGCCGCTGGCTCCACAATCCGGTGGAGACCCGCTACGGCCAGCGCGGCACGTGGTTTCGCCTCGGAGTGGACCACTCCACCTACCGGCCCCGCCCCGTGGAACGCCGCCGGGACACCGTGATGACCTTCTGGTCGTGCTGATCGGAGAGCCGCATCCGTTTTCGCGCTCGTTCGAGTACGAGCACCTCGGGGTGGTCACGCCCGACGTGCTCGCTCGCCACTACTCGGCGGCCACCGCGGGGCTGTGCCTGTCGCTCACGAATTGGTCGGCAATCCCGCAGGAGATGTTGGCCTGCGGGCTGCCCCCCGTGGATGTCGCCGGGGGCGCCGCGGAAACCGAGGTAGGAGAAAGCGGCGCTATGTCCTTCGCCGCACCAGATCCGGCGGCCCTGGCGTCTGCGCTCGAGGAGCTGCTGGACGACCAGAAGCTCTGGACCCGACGATCGCACGCCGGGCTCGAATTCGCGAGGTCCGCCTCGTGGGACCTTGCGTCCCTTCAGGTGGAAGAGGGCTTGCGCCAAGCGCTTTGCGAGCGCACCAAATACCCGATTGAGGCAGCCAGGGCTCCGTTGACGCCGCCCGTCACCGGGCGTCGACGTGTGCAGTCGCCCGTAGCCGGGGTGGACCTCCCGCGGTCAGTCCGTGAGGCGCGCGTAGAGGTCGAGCAACGCGACCGTGCCCCGCTTCCGCGAGTGCCGCTCGCGGGCGAGGGCCAGCAGCACCTCGCCGTTCGCCCGGCGCCTCTCGGGGTCGTCCCAGAGCTCACGGAGCCGGCGGGCCGTCGGCTCGTCGGCGTTCACCGGCAGGCATCGCTCCGGGCCCACCAGCTCGGGAAGTCCACCCAGTCGCGAGGCCAGCACGGGCACGCCGGCGGCCATCGCCTCGATCGCTCCGTAGGGCGCGAACTCGTGATAGCGCGACGGCATCAGGAAGGCGCCGGCACCCGCCAGGAGATCGGCCATCGCCCGGCGGCCGGCCCGGCCAACGAAGTCCACCGGCGCGCCCACCCGAGCCGCCAGCTCGCGCAGCTCGCCCTCGGCCGGCCCCTCGCCGGCGATCCGCAGCGGCACCCCGGCCTCCGCCGCGGCACGAATGGCCACGTCTATGCCCTTCTCCTCGGACAGCCGGGAGGCCACCAGCGCGTAGCTCCCCTCCGCCGCGCGCGACCGGGCGGCGAACGCATCATCGGGGAGATGGTGGGGCAGCACCTCGAGACGGTCGGCCGGCAGTCCGTGACGGGCCAGCTGGCCCGCCGCCCAGTGGCTGGGGGCCACGAAGCGGTCCACCGAGTCGAGCACGAGCGGCTGGTGCAACGCGAGACCCGCGGCGTAGGCCGCGGACTCGGGCAGCGAGCCGCGGCAGTTGAGCACCAGCCCGGGTAGCGTGTTGCGCCCACGGCAGCGAAAGCACGGGCCGCCGTCGCGCGAGGCCACGCCGATCGCGCAGAAGAGGCGCAGGTTGTGGAGGTGCAGCACCACGCGGGCCCCGGCCGCTCGTGCGGCCGCCAGGCCGCGGGGCCCGAACAACGGCAGCATGTTGTGCATGTGCACCACGTTGGCCGGGAGGGCGCGCACGGCATCTGCCAGGCGCTCCTCGCCGTCGCCGCCGCGGAGCAGGGCCGCCGCCGCCCGGACCCGGCCGACCTCATCGGAGCGCCGCTCAACCAGAGCGTGCTCCACCCCGGCCGCGCGCAGTGCGCTCAGCTGCAGCTCCACGGACCGCTCCTCGCCTCCCTCGACGCGGTAGCGGTTGTGGACCACAAGTACGCGCGGCGGACCAGCCATCGGCCGGACCACCGTATCCGACGCGCCCGTGGCGTTCGGCGCCGCGACTACCCTTCCGGGCGATGACGGACCCGGTCCAGCACCCTGCGGGCCCCGACGTGGCCACGCCGCTCGCGGAGGGACCCGCGGACGAGGCCGCCCGGGGGCGGATGGCCCTGACCCGTCTGGCCGAGGTCGAGCGGGAGCTGGCGCTCGTCCGCCACCACCAGGACGCGAGGATCGCCGAGCTCGAGGATCGCCTCGGCTGGATCGAGGAGCACGAGCTGGACCTGCGCGATGTGGCCGAGCGCCGGCCGTGGCTGGGCACGCTGCTCGGATTCTGGAGCAGGTCCGTGAAGATCGCGCGCCGAGTCGCCCGCGCGCTGCGCCGTTGACGATCTCCGTCGCGATACCGGTGCTGAACGGCGAGCGCCACCTCGAGGAGGTGCTGGCCGCGGTGCGGGCGCAGCGCACCGAGCACGAGGTGGAGATCGTGGTGGTGGACTCCGGGTCCCGGGACCGCTCGCTCGAGATCGCGCGCGCCGCCGGAGCGGTGGTGGTGGAGATACCGCCAGAGGAGTTCGGCCACGGGCGCACGCGCAACCTGGCGGTGGCGCGCTCGTCCGGCGAGCTGATCGCCTTTCTCACACAGGACTCCACCCCGGCGGACGAGCACTGGCTGGCGGCGCACGCGGCCGCGTTCGGGCTGGCCGACCACGTGGGCGCCTCGTTCGGCCCTCACCTCCCTCGCGAGAGCGCGAGCCCGCTCACGAAACGGCTGCTCCAGGACTTCTTCCACGACTTCTCGCCCGGTGGTGAGCCGGTGGTCCACCGCGCCGGCGACCCCACCTATCTCTCGAGCAACAACCTCTGCGTCGCGCGCGCGGCATGGGAGCAGATCCCGTTCAGGGACATTCCCTTCGCCGAGGACCAGGCCCTGGGCGCCGACCTCCTGGCCGCCGGCTGGGCCAAGGTGTACACGCCCGAGGCGCGGGTGATCCACTCCCACGACCACGGCCTGGTGGAGGGCTTCCGCCGCTACTTCGACGAGTACCGCGGGCTGCGGGACAGCGTAGGCCAGAGGTCCGAGGCGTCCGCGGGCCGGGCGCTCCGAATCGTGGGCCGGTCTGTGGCCGCCGACCGCCGCTACCTGGCACGCGAGGAGCCCTCCCCGCGGCCCGTGCCCGCTGGACGGCCCAGAGCCTCGTGCACCACACCGGGCGTGTGGTGTTCGGAGGCCTCGGGGAGCGCGCCGACCGCATTCGCGGGCCGCTGCGCTCGGTCCTCTCGCTCGACGGCCGCTCCGACGGAGTGACCCAGAGGGTGAAGGCGTCGGGGCCCACGATCCACGAGGACGCGCTGCGCGTGTTCGCCGATGGGATCGAGCCGCTGGCCTCGCCGTCGCCGTTCGACGACACGCGCGAATCGCTCGAGCTCGCATGGATCGTGCCGCCCTACGGCGTCGGGAGCGGAGGCCAGGCGGCCATCTTCCGGATGATGCGCGAACTGGAGTCGCGGGGTCACCACTGCTCCCTGTGGGTGCACGATCCGAAGGGGATCGAGCCGCATTCGAGCGCGACGCTGCGCCGGCGCATGAAGGTGCACTACACCTCGCCCGACTCGCGCGTGGAGCTGGGCTTCCGTCACTGGACCGGATGCGACGTGGCCGTGGCCACGGGCTGGGACACCGTGTACCCGGCGCTGCGCCTGCCTGCGTGCCGCGACCCGCGCCTATCTGGTCCAGGACCACGAGCCCGAGTTCTTCGCCACCTCCGCGGAGGGTGTGCTCGCGGAGCACACCTACCGTTTTGGCCTCCCGTGCCTGACCGGCAGCCCGTGGCTCGCGCAGCTGCTTCGCGAGCGCTACGGCGCCGAGGCCACGGCGTTCGCCTACGGCGTCGAGAGCGGGGACTATCACCCCGTCCCCGAGGGCCCCGAGACGGGCCGACACCGTCGTCTTCTATGCGCGTGACCACACGCCGCGGCGCGCCGTGGAGCTGGGTCTCCTTGCGCTTCAGCTCCTGCTGGAACAGAGGCCGCACCTGCGTGTGGTGCTGTACGGCACTCACCGCGCGATCCGGGCGCCCTTCGCATTCGAGCAGCTCGGCGTGGAGGCGCCGGACCGCCTCCGGCGCCTCTACAACGAGGCGACGGTGGGTCTGAGCCTGTCGCTCACCAACAGCTCACTTATCCCCGGAGAAATGCTCGCCTGCGGGCTTCCGGTGGTGGAGCTCTCAGGCCGGGCGTGCGAGTCGATATTTGGCGCCGACGGCTCGGTGATCACCTTGGCGCGCGACGACCCGGCCGATATCGCGAGAAAGCTGAGCGACCTGCTGGACGACCCCGAACGCCGCGAACGGCTTTCCGCGGCCGGGGAGGATTTCGTTCGCGACCGCACCTGGGAGCGGCACTACGGACGTGATCGAAGCCACTCTGCGAGCGGCTCTGGCCGCGCGTGTGACGCAACTTCCCGTGCGCCCGCGTGCATTGAGAGGTTTAGCGATGGCACCGGCCTGGAGACCAGAAGGTGGGGGCTGCGCCGCCGTGGCGGCCCGAACCGGCGGAGGCCATTGCTAGCGTGAAGTGCCCCTCGGGCCTCGCCACCGGGGCCCAGCCCTCATCGTCTCGACTCATGCGTCAGGCTTCTCACACCCCTGGTCCTGATCGCCGCCGTGGCGGCGCTCGCGCTGCCCGGTATCGGCCGCAGCGAGTGCGGATGGCGTGATCCGGGACTGCGCGAGGGACGGCAAGCTCGACCATTCCTACAGCCGTGCGGAGCTCCGCGGCGCGCTCACCAACCTCCCTGCCGACTTGCGCGAGTACAGCGACTGCAGCGAGATCATCGCCGCTGCGGTGGGCAACGCTGCCGGAGGCGACGGCCCGAAGGCCAACTCGTCAGCCGAGCGAGCGGCGAATTCCGCCGGACGGCGCCGAGCTGAGCGCGCGGGCCGACGACGCGAAGAACCTCGACAAACTCGCGGCCAACGCGCGGAAGCCCGGCTCCGTCGACGTCGGGGGGGACCAGGTGACTCCGGGCTCCGATGGGCTCTTCACCACGGCCAAGGCCTCCGACGACATGCCCCTTCCGCTTCTCCTCGCGATCATCGGACTCGGGGTCCTGGCCCTGGCCGGCGGCTTCATGGCCCTGCGCTCCCGTGTTCCCGCACTGGCGCGCATCTCTCTCCGCCAGCGTGGACCGTTCTCGCGCGACCGCCGCTAGCGCCGTAGTCCTGGGCGCCGCCCTCGCGGGCGTCGCGCTTCGGGGCCGCCGGAGGAACAGAGCTCGAGCGCACCACCATCGTCGAGGTGGCCACCGTGCTCGTGGCCGGAGCACTGGTGGCGGTGGTGCTCCATCGCGGGGCGCTCGACGGTCCCGGTTCCGGCCCGCTGCTCGCCTTCGCCGCCCTGGCGGCGTTCACGGCGCTCTCCGTCACCTGGTCGGTCGTACCCGAGGTGAGCTACGTGGAGACGGCGCGGACGCTGAGCTACCTCTTCGTCTTCGCCGGCGGAGTCGCGCTGGCCCGGCTCGTGCCAGGCCGGCCCGAGATCGTGCTCGGCGGCGTGCTCCTCGGCCGCCGTGGCCGCATGCGCCTACGCCCTGGCCTCGAGGGTCTGGCCGGCCACCCTTGCCGCCAACGAGCTGTCCAACCGCATCGGCGCGCCCTTCCAGTACTGGAACGCCGTGGGCACGGCGGCCGCGCTGGCCGTTCCCGGGCTTCTGTGGCTTGGTTCTCGCCGGAGCGGCAGCATGCTCGCCCGGGCGCTGGCCTACCCGGGGATGGGCGTCGCGATTCTGGCCATCCTGCTCACTCAGTCGCGCGGCGCGCTGGCCGCGGCTGCCATCGGCTCGGTGCTGTGGTTCGTCCTCGTCCCCCTCCGCCTGCGCAGCCTGCCCGTGCTCCTGGCCCCGGCCGCGCGGCCGGGACGGTGGGAGCGTGGGCGCTGGCGCGCGACGCCTTCTCGAAGACCCTCCAGCCCCTGGCCTCCAGGGAGAGCGTGGCCGGAGACTTCGGCCTGCTGGTGCTTCTGATGGTCGTGGTGCTCCTGCTCGCGGGCCTGGCGGTGAACGCCGGGCTGGCGCGCACGGTGCCGCCGATGCGCGCTTCGCCGCGGCGTGGGCTCGGCCGCGCTGGCCTGGCGGCGTGCCTGATCCCGCTCGTCGGCGTCACCTCGGTGGCCATGAGCGACCGCGGCCTGGGCGGCTCGATCAGCGACCGCGTGGACGAGCTGGTGAGCGAGACGGACACGGCGCCGGACCAGGGCGCCGCCCGGCTCACCGCCGCCTCGTCCACCCGCGGGAAGTACTGGCGCGAGGCCGGCCGCGTCTACTCCGACCGGCAAGCTGACGGGCGTGGGCGCGGGTGCGTTCGAGGTGGCTCGCCTGCGCCACCGCACCGACGCCGCCGTGACTCGGCACGCCCACGGCTATCCGGTGCAGACCCTGGCCGACCTGGGACTCCTGGGGCTCGGACTGTCGATGACGCTGCTGATCGCCTGGCTGGTCGCCGCGGCCCGCACCACCGGGCTCTACCCGCGCCGCCTGCGCCGTGGGCGGGCCGACGGCCCGGATCCGCGCCGTGAGTGGGACGGCGAGCGCGCGGCATTCACCGCGCTGGCGCTCATGGCCCTTGTCTTCGGGATGCAGTCGGCCATCGACTGGACGTGGTTCGTTCCCGGTCCGGCGGCGATGGCGTTCGTGGCCGCGGGATACGTGGCCGGGCGGGGCCCGGTCGCAGCGGTGGGCGGGCCGGCCGAGCCGGTGCCAGCCGGCACCGAGCGGGCGCGGAACGCGTGAGAGCTGGCTCGGTGCCGCGCTGGTGGCGGCGGCGGTGATGCTGGTCTCGGTGCTGGCGGCGTGGGCGATCTGGCAGCCCGAGAGCTCACAGCGCTCGGTGGACCACGGCCTCGACCTGGCTGCCGCGGGCGACTACCGCCGGCGCGCGATCGACGACGGCGCGGCGGACCCGACCGCTGTCCCCCGCTCCGCTGCTGGCCCTCGCCGACATGCAGTCGGCGGCACGGCTGAACGGACAGGCCGAGCACACGCTCGAGCTCGCGGTGGTGCGCTTCCCCGGCGATCCCGAAACCTGGACCCGGCTGGCCCGCTTCCAGCTCGCCGACCTGGACCATCCGCGGGCCGCGCTGCGGACCCGCTGCGGGGCTCATCTACCTCGACCCCTAATCGCCGCTGGCGCGCGCGCTCTACCTCTCCGCCAGGCCGCCCAGCGAGTGCTGGAGCGCGAGCCCCCGAGCTAGGGGAGCTCTAACGGGTCGCGAGCGCGTACAGCGTCCCGAGTGGCTGCGCACCGAGTGCACGTCGAAGCCGCCCCCGTCGAGCACGGCCTTCAGGGAGCGGCGGGTGAAGAAGCGCAGGTGCGGCGAGAGCGGGTCGAAGCGGCGCTCGAATCCCGCGGCGGCAGGATCAGGCCGGTGCGCCGGCCGTGCGCGGGGGTGGTCAGGGCCAGGCCGCCCCCGGGCAGCAGAACGCGCCGCAGCTCGGACACGAACAGCTGCACGTCGCGCACGTGCTCGATCGTCTCGGCCACCAGGGCGAGGTCGAAGCTCGAGTCGGGGAAGGGCAGCGGGGCATCGGGCTCGAGCTCCACTCGCGCCGCGTCCGGAGGCGCCGGCCGGCCCGCTCGAGCGCCACCGGGGACACGTCGGCGAGGGTGAGCTCCTCCGCCCGCAGCTCGCCGCTCAGGCGACCGTCGCCGCAGCCGAGGTCGAGCGCGCGCTCCACCGGACCCAGCGCGCGCACGAACTCCGCCATCCGCGCGGGCGGCGCCAGGTCAGCGTCCGGGACCAGCTCCCACAGCTCGTCGTCGTACCGGCTGGCCATGGCGTCAGGCCGCGGCCGGGCGGCGAGCTACCAGGCGCCCCGGGCCCTGATCACCGCGGGCACCGTCTTCAGCAGGATCGAGAGATCGAGGAACACGGACCAGTGCTCGAGGTAGAGGAAGTCGAGGCGGACGAGCTCGTCGAAGTCGAGCTCCGAGCGTCCCGAGACCTGCCACAGGCCGGTCATGCCCGGCAGCACCAGGTAGCGCTTGCGGTGCCACTCCTCGAGCCGCTCGTAGTCCCGCGCCGGCAGCGGGCGCGGCCCCACCAGGGACATCTCCCCGCGGAGCACGTTCAGCAGCTGCGGCAGCTCGTCGAGCGACCAGCGGCGCAGCGCCCGGCCGACCGGGGTGACCCGCGGGTCGGAGCGGATCTTGAAGAGCGCGCCGCCCACCTCGTTGTGCATCTCCAGGTCGTCCTGGAGGTCCTCGGCGCCCTCCACCATCGTGCGGAACTTGAAGCACTCGAAGGTGCGCCCGCCGATGCCCGGGCGCAGCGAGCGGTACAGCACCGGCCCGCGCGAGCTGGTCTTGATGGCCAGGGCGATCGCGGCGATGAGCGGCGAGAGCACCACGAGCAGGAGCGAGGCGCCCACCAGGTCGAAGGTGCGCTTGATCGCGAAGTCCACGCCCTCGAACACGGGCGGCTTGAGCTCGAACAGCGGCAGCGCCTGGCCGGGCACGAACTCCACCCGGTCCATGAGGATCTCCATCGTGGAGGGCGCCACGCGCACGCGCACCGCGTGGCGATGGCAGCGGTCCACCAGCTCCACCGCCTCCGCCTGGGGGAAGTCGGCGTCGGCGATCAGCACCTCGTCGATCATGTCGAAGTGCCGCTCGAGCTGGTCCAGCGACTGGAAGTCGCGCAGGCCGTTCGGCTTCGGCGAGGGCGTGCGGGCCACGAAGCCGTACGGCTCGATCATCTTGCTCCCGCGGAGCGCGTCGGACACCGCCTCGATGTTCGCGCCGGAGCCCACGAGCACCGCGCGGCGGCGGTAGCCGGCGGCGCGCAGCACGAACCCGCTGATGCGCTCGAACACCCAGCGCGTGGACGAGACGTAGACCAGCGCGAAGAAGAGCGTGCCGTAGAAGATGTAGTACGACTTGAAGGCCTGGCCCTCGATCTCCGCGTAGATCAGGATCACCAGCACCACCTCGAACAGCGAGCTGATCACCTTCGCGAAGCCGGGGCGCTGGGCGCGGTCGCGGTAGAGGCCCGACCGGGCGAAGAGCAGCACCATCACGAGGCAGGCCAGCGGGGCGTACTCCTTGGCCTGGTGGTAGGTGCCGCCGAGCACGTCCGGGTCCTGCACCGCGGCCTTGATGGCCAGCGCCGTCCAGATGGCGGCGAACAGGCTGGCGATGTCGAGCGCGGCCAGGATGCCGATGCGGCACAGCGAGCGCAGCGTGTCGAAGCGCAGCACTCCGCGCAGGAGCAGGGGCCTGGCCGCCCGCACGTCGCGGTCGGGTAGGGAGACCGGCTCGACCTCCCTGAGCTCTCTAACCAGGCTGTTCGTCACTTGCTTGCTCGCGTCGGCAGGGGTTGAAACAGCCGATGGCGGCCAATGTAGCGGGCGGCGGGGTCGATCGGTCAAAGGTCTCGCGCCAGAAGCGGGAACACGTCGGCGATCACGTAGGCGCGCAGTTTCGCCGGCAGGGCCGTGCCGGGCGGGATGCGCAGGGCCGCGGCGGTGAGGTTTCCGCGCCGGTCCACCGTGGTGGACAGCGCCTTGCGGTAGTCGAGTGACACCGGCGCGCCGGTGGCCGCGTCGGTGAGCAGGATGCCCAGCGTGTGCTGCGCGGCGGGGAGGTGCCCGCCGCCGGCGAAGCGCAGCCGCGCGACGGCGCTGCCCGGCGCGGTGGGCGTCGGGCGACGCAGGTCGAGCCGCGCCACGCTCACACCCTTCGGCCGGTGATTGGCCGGCGCGCCCCTGCGGTAGCGGCGCGTGATGAACGTGCCGCTGGCCGGGAGGATCTTCTGGTCGTTGCAGAGCCCGATGTACTCGAGCGCGGCCCCGTACACCGGCACCTCGGGGCAGTACACCTCCGCGTAGAGGCTGGCGCCGAAGCGGGCCTGCAGGTTCTTGTCGAGCTGCATGCGGAGCTCGAAGCGGCGGAAGGGCACCTCGCCGAAGCTGAAGGTGAGGCTGAGCCCGCTCTGGGAGACGATCACCGAGTCGTTGCGGTAGCGGCCGGCCAGCGGGAAGGCGAAGGCCCCGCGGCGGTCGGCCACCGGCACCCCGCCCGGGCCGCGCTTCGTGGACACCGCCCAGAGCAGCAGCCTGCCCTCGCCGTTGCGGTCCGGCCTCGACGCGCTCACCGCGCCCACCACGATGTCGTAGCTGTCGAAGCCGATCTGGTTGAGGCTGGGGAGGATCGGCGGGAAGGGCACGGCCATGCGGCTGAGCTCGAAGGCCGAGACCTGGTTGCGGCCCGTGCGCAGGGGCGCGCCCTTGCGCAGGACCGGGGCGGTGCGGAAGCGGATCACGTCGTCCACCTGGCCGGAGGCGCCGTCCCCGGCCCAGTCTCCCTTCAGCCGAACGGCGTACTTGGTGTCCGGACGGAGGAACCCGTCCGGCACGACGTTGAGGAAGTGGCTGTCGCCCGAGATCTGGGTGCCGAACGGGAACGGCGGGTTGGTGGACACCAGCGTGCCCGGCGAGGTGGTGGTGAAGGCGCCGTCCACCGTCTCGCCGCCGCGGCGCACGATCAGGCGCGCACCGAGCGTGGTGGCGCCGGCCACCGGACCGGGCGGACCCGACAGCCGGGTGGAGCCGCCCGGCGTCAGGAAGGCGGTGCGGGTGAGATCGGGGCCGAAGGCCTCGCCCGGGCTGCGGTTGCAGCGCGGGTCGCGGTGGCGCAGGCACCAGTCGTAGGGCACGTGCGTGATGCGCCCGTGCTCCCCGCCGATGTACACGCCCCGGCGGCCGAGGGCGGGCGACGAGTTGAGGTCGTTGCGGTCACGCAGGACGGGGTCGCGCGGCGTGGTGTCGTAGGACCAGCGCCGCCTGCCGGTGCGGGCGTCCAGCGCGTACAGGCTGCCGGCAGCCGAGCCCACGTAGAGAATGCGCCCGGACCCGTGCGGCGCCCGCCCGAGCACGGGCGACGAGCGGATCACGTCGCCGGTGTCGTAGCGCCAGCGCTGGTGCCCGTTCCTGTCCACCGCGTAGACCGAGCCGTCGGTGGAGGCGATGTACACGAGGCCTCCGGCCAGGGCGGGCGAGGAGTACACGTGATCGTCGGTCTCGAAGCGCCAGCGCACGCTGCCGCGTGCGGGCGTCCAGCGCGTAGAGCGCGCCGTCGAACGACCCGATGTACACGGTCCCGCCGGCGCCGATCGCGGGCGACGAGGTCACGAAGTTGCCGCCGAACGTCGTCCACTTGGTCTTGCCCTGCGGGGTGAGCGCGTGGAAGAACAGGTCGAGCGAGCCGAAGTAGACGCTGCCGTCGTCGCCGATCGCGGCGTTCGACCACACCGAGTTCGTGGTCGGGAAGATCCAGCGCCGGTGGCCGTTGCGGTCGATCGAGTACTCGGCCCCGCCGGTGTTTCCCGCGAACAGCGTGCCACCGAAGCCCATGGTCACGTTGCCCTCCCACCAGTTCACGAGCTGGCCGGCGGCCGGCGGGCGGGTGGCGGCGAAGCGCCAGACCGTGCGGGCGCTGCGGCTGAGGGGCGCCTTCGTGGTGCGCAGGCGGTAGATGTGCTCGTCACCCGAGCCGAAGGTCACGGTGCTCGACCCGAGCCGGGGCTCGCGGCGGCCGAGCACGGCGGCCGAGTCGATGATCTCGCCCGTTCGGTAGCGCCAGCGCAGGTGCCCCCCGGGCCCGAGCGCGTAGAACCAGCGGTCGCCCGAGCCCACGTAGACGGTCTCGTCGGCGCCCACCACGGGGGTGCTGAACACGCCCTTGGCGGTGCGAAAGCTCCAGGGCCGGTCGCCCCGGCGGTAGCGCCCCCGGATCGGGCTGCTGCCGGTGTTGCGGCGGTCGTGGCGCATCGAAGGCCAGGGCGACCCGGCCTGCGTGGGCACCTGGCGCGCACGCTGCGCGCGCGCGAGCGCGGGGAGGGCGAGGGCGGGCGCCGCGGCGGCGGGCACCGCAAGTGCGAGCGCGGCCAGCACGATCCTCTTGACGTGCTTCACCACGCAGGGAGCCTACCCGGCCGTGCCGGGCTGACAGCGGTTCGGGTGCGCCATCCCATTTCCCGCTCTTTGCGGACATTCCCGCTCGCCCCCGGGGCGAACCCGGGAGAGGCTCGACTCATCGGGGTGGCGATGCGGGGGAGACCGATCAACGGGGAGGAGCGTCCGTCACGGGCGGAGGTCGACCCTGCCGCGCTCGAGCTCCTGGCCAGGCACGGACCACAGGTGATGGCCACCGCGCGACGCTGGGCCGCCAACCCGGAGGACGCCGAGGACGCCTACCAGCGCGGCATCGAGATCCTGCTCACGAAGGCCCCCACCACCGACCCGGACGAGCTGGTGCCATGGCTGAAGACGGTGGTGAAGCACGAGGCCTTCGCCGCGCGGCGCCAGCGCGAGCGCCACTCACCGGTCACCGAAAGCGGCGACGTGACCGATGCCGGCACCGACGCCGCCGCCACGCACGAGCAGGCCGCCCGCTACGAACGCCTGCGGCAGGGCGCGGAGGCCATGGGCGTCCTGAAGCCGCAGGAGGTCCGCGCATTGCTGCTCAAGGCCGAGGGCTACTCCTATCGCGAGATCTGCGAGATCACGGGATGGACGTACACCAACCCCTACGGCAGCGTTCTCCCGGCCTCAGAGGGGCGGAGGATGGCGCCGGTGGCAGGGCGAGCCGCGACTCGTCGCCTGGTACGACCGGTAGGGCGTGTGTGCGCAGGTAGCTGTGTTCGTCCTGCCCATCGAGCCCGAGCGGATCGGCAAGCTCGAACTCGGCGTGCAGATGGCCGTCGCTGGCGAACGCCCAGAGGCCGGCGAGGCTGGCGGCGAGCGCCCTGTTGAGCGCGGGGGCGCTGTCCGCGTTCGTGATGCGCTCGCGGAAGCTCGCCACGAGCGCTTCGGTGTGGGCGACATCCTGATCGGTGTCGTGCTCGGCCGCAACCGCCTCAGCGTTCGCTAGGTGCTGGGCTTGCTCGGCACGTTCGGCGTCTAGCCGCTCGACAGCCTCGAGTGCCAGCCGTGCGGTCGAGCGACCCTCTGCGACTTGGTCGCGGTAGGAGGCCATCAGGGCCTGCCGCTGCCTGTCCATGTTCTCGAGCGCGCGCCTATGTCGCCGCACGGCGTCCTGCTGGGCGACGAGGGCACGCCGGTGCTCACCCCGGCGCTCGTCGAGCCAGCGCTCGGCGGACCCCACGAACGCCTCGAAATGGGCGAGCACGTGGCCCTCGATCAGCTCGGCGGGGATCGCCTCGGCGTCACAGAGCCCGGTCGCCTGGCGCACATTGCGGCAGATGTAGACCCTGCCCGCGGCCAGCGGACGGGTCCAGAGCGCAGCGCCGCAGTGGAAGCAGAAGCCGAGGCCGCGCAGGAACGATCTCCGGTCGGCCGCGAGCCGTCCGCCGCTGCGTCTACGGCCTGCAGCCGGGTCCACGCGCGAGAGGCTGGCGCGCGTGTCCGCCGCCTGCTCCGCGCTGACGAGCGCCGGATACGAACCCTCGCCGCCGAACACCGGGTTCTCGGCGATCCGCCGCACGGCCCGCGCCTCCCAGCTCTTGCCGCGCCTGGTCTTCACGCCGGCCGCGTTCAACCGGCGGGCGACTTCCCCGGGCGTGGCGCCCTGCTCGATCCACTCGAAGATGTCCACGACCACCGGGGCGGTGACCGGGTCGGGCACACGCCGCGCGATGACCGTCTCGTCCGCGGCCACCGTCCTCTCGACCCGATAGCCGAGCGGGAGAGGGCCTACCGGCTTGCCGCTCTCCTTGCGGCGCTGCAGCCCGGCGCGCATCGCCTGGGACTTGCGCGCGCTCTCGTCGGTGGCGCGCTCGCCCTCGAGCGCGGCCCGGAGCAGGTCGAGTCGGCCGGAGCGCACCGACCACAGCTCGACGCCCTGGCGGCGCAGGGCGAAGTACATCTCGCCCAGGTGGTCGGCGGCCCCGGGGCGTCGCCGGCTCCACGGGCGAAGCGGTCGGCGTCCTGGGCGACGAGGACGGCGGAGCCGTGCTCGCCGGCGAGCTGGATGGCGAGCGCCTTGGCGCGAGCGAGGCCGGGGCCGCGGTTGCCCTTGTAGGCGAGAAGGCCTCGTCGTGGAACCTCTGCCCTCGTAGAGCAGCTCGCCCGTCTCGTTCTCGAGGCGCAGTCAGGCCGACGACTCCCAGCCGTGGCGTTCGGCCAGCGCGCGGCAGTCCTCCAGCTGGGTCGGGATCGAGCCGTGCTTGTCCTCGGTGCTCTTGGCGGCGTAGATGACGGCGAACGTGGTCATGGTGTTCTCGTCCTCCTGGTCGTCCTTCTCCCACCAGTCCTGCGAGAACAGCTCGAGCTGGCGGACCAACTCGGGCTCGGAGAGGTGGGGGTAGCGGTTATGGATCGGGCAGAGACGGCGGGGGAACTCGGCCATGTTGCAGCAGGGCTCGCCCTTCTTCGTCATCGCCGCGCACGGCCGCAGCTCGCCGCACGGGATCGCGCGGCTGCGTGGGTCACGTCGATCGGCTCGGTTGAGGATCAGCGTCTGCTCGACCGGCCATCCCATCGTCCAGTACTGGTGCTCGTCCACGGTCAGGTACCGCCCGCGCATGTGGCGCCAGCGACCGTTCCATCCCGCGTCCCGAATGTGCTGCACCAGCCAGTTGAACTCGTCGTGGCTGCCGCCCGCCGCGACGTACTTGGCCCTCACGGCGTAGGAGTGGGGCGCGTCGTCGGCGTACGTCTTGGCGAACTTCCAGGGCGCCAGGGCGATGAGCGCGCGGGCGCGCTCGAGGTCAGGCTCAGGTGGTGCCATACGTCTCCTTCGGAGAGTCGTGTCCCAACGGTTGGGACGGACAGGACGTGTCACCACGGGCGGCCTGGGCCGCGTCGTTGGCGGCGACGGTGAGGGGTAGACCCCTTCCTTAATTATGGCGGTATAGACGCTCTCCCGCCTCTCAAGCGGCCGCGCGCCCGGCCGGTAGCCCGATCCTCTAGCCGGGCTCACTCGGTCTTCCCGCCCGGCCACGTCGTGCCCGACTGCGAACCTGCCCCGGCATGGACACCGCCCGCCGCAACGACCCGATCCCGCTCTGCGCCGCCCTCGGCTGCGGCCACCCCGTCCAGGTGCCCGGCGGCGCCTCGCCCTACTGCGTCTCTCACGCCGGGCTCGTCTGGCGCTTCCACCAGTGGCTCGACGGGCACGCCACCCACAGCGTCCTCTCGTTCGACCGGGACCGCGCCGGGCTCGAGCACGGCACCTGGCACCCGGTCTGAAAGCGACTGCGTCGGCGGTGCGCTGACGGGCGCACTCCCGGCCCGCCACAGCCGCGTCTTCGGCTTCGGCAGCGTCTTGCCGGTGAACACGATCACGCCCGCGTCGTGGAGCCGCCGCAGGGCGCGCGACACGGTCGCCGACCCCAGGTGGGTCTTTCCGGCCACCCAGTCCACAGCGAACGGCGTCTCCTCGGGGAGGCCGGCGAACCGACGCACCGCGAGCACGACCTTGAAGAACTCGGCCACCGCGACCATGCCGGGGGTGGCGTCGTCCGGCAACGCGGGCAGCTCCACCAGCCCCGGCGCGATGTAGCCCTGAGAGGCCGAGGCGAGTAGCTGCTCAACCTCGCTCTGGGCCTGTGTTTCCACCCCCGGTGGAAGGAAGGAAGGAAGGGAGGAAGGAACAGACGCGGCAGGAGGTAGAGGAGTAACTCCGATACGGAGCGAAATGACTCCGGTCTCTGAGTTCTCTGGAGTTCTGAGGCTCGTTTTCGTTTCGCGCGCGCGGAGGCACACGTGTGCCAACGTTGCCCGTTAAGAGAGACGGGGCCTCCCGATCGCCGAACAGGCCGAGCTGCCGTGCCGTCATCGGCCAGCCCCGTTCAGCCAGAGCTCGTGGACGTTCCGCCGACCCTTGCCGGCCTTCCATCGGACCTCGAGGTTCGACTTCTTGGCTTGTGATGGAGACAGCACGCTTCCCTTTCGGGTCTGCCCTCTGCGTGTGTCTCTCTTGGGGCGGCGGCGGTCGGTGGTGATCCGCACGCCCAAGCCGCTATTGCGGCTGCCTGCTGAGGGCCATTTCAGTGTAAGCGGAGCAGCCTAAGCGCCACCGCGGACGAAAAGGGGCGCTGGACCCCACCACAAGGTCCAGCGCCCGAATCCTCAGCAGGAGTCGCAAACTAGCGCTCCGAGCGGACATCGTGGACGAAGTCTCTAGTGCCGCGCCCCGCTCCCGGGACCCGCGCGGCGGGGTAAAACGTCCATGCGGGTTCTGAGAAAGCAGGCGAGCGCTTCTTTCGGACGGCAGACGACCGGTTCGTTTTCGTTGAAGGAGGATTCAGGATCAGGGAAACTGAGGTCAGAGAACGGAAGGCGGAGATCAGTTGATCGTAAGAGGGGTCATCTTGCGGTGAACCGTTTGCAGCCGACCGGAGCCGTCGACATTGGCACACGGCCGGGAGCAGGGACCGCTTTTTCTCTTCTTTGATCCGCCGGAAGCGCTCCTCCTCCGCAGCCGCGATCAACTGGCCGTTTAGAAAGACGCAGGCCGCAGAGTCGCCGCGCCATCTGAGGTCCTTCTCGAAGCTGCGCTGGCGCTGAACGCCGCCCCCCTCAAGGAGGTGGTGATCCGTTCCCGCTTGGACGCTGAGCCGGCCAGGCAGGCTGTTGCAGAACTGCTGGGTTCCGGTGCATTGGTGCTTCTCGAACGTGGCAACGGCATCCCTGCGGATAACTCGCTCGTGATGGCCGCCGTTCACTGGCAGGACTTGGCAGAAAAGGCCGAACGAGTTCGTCAGCAGCTACCATGGAAGGTTCCCGCTCCGTCGCGGAATTCCTCGCGAGGAATTGAAGAGCCGCCTCAATCTCTCCAACCGGCTCTTCAACGCTGCCGTCAGCAGGTTGGTCTCGCAGGACATGATCCTCGATCTTGGAAATTCGATGTCGAGCATCGGCCACACCATCCGGCTGGATAAGGATCAGCAGGCCCGGGCGGAGGCCTTGGAGCGCAAGTTCGCGCAGATACCGTTCTCGCCTCCATCCTTAAAGGAATCCCAGGCTGAGGCAGGTGAGGAGCTTGTGAATGCTTTGATTGAGTTGGGCCAATTCGTGGCAGTTTCGGGAGATGTCTTTTTCCGAAAAGTGGACTATGATTCTATGGTGGGCCGCGTGCGTGCGTTCCTCGCTGACCATGGACAGATCACGCTCGCCGAAGTCCGCGATATGTTCGGCACGAGCCGCAAGTACGCACAGGCGCTGCTGGAACACCTCGATGCCACCGGCCTTACCCGGCGCGAAGGTGATTTCAGAAAATTGAGAACATAAAAGGAAGAGTGATGAGACGTATTCGCGGCAGGCTCAGCCCCGCCGTGTCTGACAGAAAAGGATGAACCATGTGTGGACGCTTTCTTTAACCGTTGACCCCGCTGAACTACAAGATCGATTTCGAAGGCATATCCTTCCCTGAGAGATACGCGCCGCGCTTCAACATTGCACCCTCGCAACCGGTGCTGGCGATCCCCAATGATGGAACGAAGATGGCGGATTTCCTGCTCTGGGGGCTGATCCCATCCTGGGCCAAGGATCCCTCCATTGGCAGCCGCATGATCAATGCCCGCGGCGAAACCCTGGCAGAGAAGCCCGCCTTCCGCGGCGCATACAAATACAAGCGCTGCCTGATACTTGCCGATGGCTTCTATGAATGGAAATCGCAGCCCGGCACTAAGGTCAAGGTTCCGCACTTCATCCATCTGAAAGACGGAAAACCTTTTGCCTTCGCGGGCCTGTGGGATGAATGGCAGGCACCCGACGGCTCGCCGGTGCGCACCTGCACCATCATCACCACCGCGCCCAATCCGCTCGCCGCCACCATCCATGACCGCATGCCCGTGATCTTGCGCGCGGAAGATTATGCCGAGTGGCTGGATCAGGCCCCTCGCACTCCGGAAAGCTTGCAGCACCTGATCGCCTCCTATCCTGCCGAGCTCATGGAGGCCTACCCGGTTTCTGCGTTGGTCAACAGCCCGGCAAACGACCAGGCTGAGTGCGTGCAGCCCGCCTGAGCGGTTTTCCTGCCTCCCGCTACCAAAGAGTCGGCATGCGGGCGATTAGGGCTCAAACCGCTCGTAACAGGCCAAAAAGGCGCTTTTGAGCTTAGCGCCAGATGAGCGTTGGCAAATCGGCTTGACGCTCGATTCCCCCGCATGATATTATCCGCGGCCGGAGCAGAATGCAAAACAAATCCAAGGATGGCCCGGAAGATCTGCGCGGGGGGACAGAACAGCAGGATGGCACTTCGATTACAACTGAACAGCCTGGAATGATTGCCCGTGGGATGCAGAGTCTTCTGCACATGGGCCTGGGCGAATTGTTGCTGCGCGCCGCTACCAACATTTTCTCCGTGCTCGCGATCGCCATCGTGATCTGGCTGGCCCAAATGTATTTCCGCCAGCCCTCGGTGAATGCCCTCACGGGCGGGCACAGCTCTGCCGTCCCGACAATCATACCGGAGGCGCCGTCCTCCATCGAAGCCTCGCCCTTCGACCTTGCCTCGGAGGGGATCCCGCGCCAGGCGGATCTGCATACCAATGTGCCGGAGAGAGCCCGGCAGGACATCGTCAAATACACGGTTCAAAAAGGCGATACGGTCTCTGGCATCGCAGACCGCTATGGTCTCCAGCCCAAGACGATCTTCGCCGCAAACTATGAAATCCTGCAGGACAACCCGGAGAACCTCCAGCCCGATCAGCAGCTCAGGATACTTCCCGTGGATGGCGTCTATTGGGAGTGGCTGGGCGGCATCCCCTTTGGAGAGTGGGCCGCGTATTTCAAGGTCAAGCCGCAGGACATCATCTCATATCCCGCCAATCATCTGGATACCGCCGCTGTCGGAGATCCGGAAAATGCCACCATCAAGACCAGCACCTTCCTCATCATCCCCGGCGGCGAATATCAGTACCATACCCCGGGCCAGTTGCCGTTGGGTATAACCCGCAGCAACCCGGCCTCTGCGCAGGTTGCCGGCTCAGGCGCATGCGCCCCGGTGACGGGCGGAGCCATCGGCACTGGCACGTTTATCTTTCCAACCGACCGGCATTATCTCTCCGGCTATGATTACTCTCCGAAGACGAACCATCTGGCAATTGACCTGGCTGCCGAGCTCGGCGACAATGTCTATGCCTCCGACGGCGGCGTTGTCGTGTACGCCGGCTCCAACAGCTATGGTTACGGCAACATGATCATGGTCGACCATGGCACCGGCTTCCAGAGCCTCTATGCGCACCTGAGCGCGATCTTCGTCCAATGCGGCTTCAATGTGACCCAGGGCGCAGGTTATCGGGTCAGCAGGCTCCACGGGCCACTCCAGCGGTGCCCATCTGCATTTTGAAGTCCGCACCTCTTCGGCCGTGATCAATCCCTGGGATGTCCTGCCGGCCCCGTAAGCAGCCCGGCCTGGAACTTGCGAAAGCAAATTATCTCAGCTATAATCCTGGCTACTCCGGGCGCGTAGCTCAGTTGGTTAGAGCGCATGTATCACACAGATGAGGTCGGGGGTTCGAGTCCCTCCGCGCCCACAAGAAAACTCCCCTGCTGCAGCAGGGGAGTTTTTGTTAGGCATTGCTCGGCAAGGGTCTCAGGCGTGATCTTTTCTTCCTTCGGCCACATGCGCCGGGGCAATTTCAGTTCTATAGAAAGAAATACGTTTCGCCTTCCGCACACAAGAATGACAGATCCGCAAATTTCCTGTGTAATGATTTCTGTAGCCGCTCAAGTTCATCAGACTTCTCAAATCTTGCAAAAGGATTGTTACTAAACTGGATCGAATCTATCTGATCTCGAATGTTCCTGATGTCGGCAATTCGCTTGGTCAATGCTTCCGGCGTGATCATTTATTTCTCCCTTGCGTTGAACGCGCAAGGACAATTTTAGCTCATTATGGGATTTAGGGTTCTTGAATTGTTATGTACGGTCGCAGCATATTGCTTTGGAATCGAATTTTATTCCTTGGATTTATTGGTACTGCCTAGCCGTAAATAACTTACCATAATATTCACGTGATCAAAACATAACCGGCGCCAAATATCCTTGCTGCGGAGGCCGGGTTCAAGTCTCCGTCCGCGCCGACAAAAAGCCACTATTCTCATAGTGGCTTTTTGCTTTGTGCCCTGTTGGACTGCTCTGAGCTCTTGAATGCGCCTCTACTTGAACCTCAGGCCGATGTGTGTCGCCACCGCGCGTTCAACGCCTGCCACATTGCCATCGCTCGGCACGTTGAACACTACCGCCTTTCCATCCGCACCCTTCTGGACGCCCGTCGACGATCCGCCGCCGTCCATATTGATCATGAGCTTCATCGGCCCCTCGGGAGCGAGCAGGATGGTCGCCTCATCCACCAGGATTCCAGCGCCCGCGAGCTCGTTCCCATCCACCAGCAGGAAGTATCCGGTCTGCCCATCCTGGCTGACTGCTACGATCGTGCGCGAGGCAATATCGGTGCTGCGCGGGTGTGCGATTGCCCTGCCATCCTGCATCAACAGGTTCGGAAAGGAAATCGCGTTCCACAAGCCCACCGTCCGCGTGGGATCGCTGATCGAAACCTGGTTGTCCTTGCTGATGTAGAGCGTTTGCTCCCCTCCGATCCATTGATCCTTGGGATATTTCGCGCCTCTCGAAGCCGCAAAACCAGTGGACTTGAGCATGCTCTTTTTGCCCTTCCGGACGTACACAAAGCCGTCCCCGTTTATGGCAAGGTCCACATGGTTGAGATCCGCGAACGTCCGTACCGTCATGGCGGAGATCCCCCGTCTGTTCGGCGGCGTGATCACGAACTCCACGGTGCGCATGCTGAATTTGACAATGTAGTAAATGACCCTGCGCGTGCCGATCATCAGCGCGTACTTGATGAGGCTGCCGCCGTTTGGTAGCGCCTGCGTATTCAGCACCTCTGGCGTTCCAGGTGGTGGAGGAAGGGGTGGCGGTGGAGGTGGTGGAGGAGGAGGTGGCGGCGGGGGCGGTTCGGTGGGATCGAGGCCGCACCACGTATAGAGCTCAGCCAGCGTCCCAGACCAGTAATTAAGATCAACGGCCTTCTCACCTTCCGGAGGCACACCATACCGGGCACCTTCCCCGTGGTCCGTGAACTGCCAGAAGGTCCACGTTGGCCAGGGCGGCATCAACAGCGCGGAGGCGCCATACCGCGCCTGCCACGACGGATACTCGGCCCATTTCTTATCGAGTGATCCATACTGAGACCAGTATCCCGATGCGGTGTAGATCATGGGCTTCTTGCCATATCCCTCCTCAAAGGGAATGACATGCCCCCATAGGTCATCGATCGTAACGTTGAACTTCTGCCCCTGCGGACTCCATTCGTAATCCACGGTCGGCCTGATCTGCACCGGGTGATCCTTCAGGAAGGCCAGGAACTCACGCGCCTGCCCACCCGGACTGACCTGGCTGGCCTTGTAAAGCCACTGATAGCCGCCTACCAGCACACCCGCCTCTATCGCGCCTTTGTAGTTTTCCTCGGCAAAACGCGAGATGAGTTTGCCATCCAGCATCTTAATGATCGTGAAGCGGATCCCCGCCGCCTTGGCAACTTGCCAATCCACGACGCCCGTCCAGTAACTCGTATCGATCCCAAACACCAGCGTCGGGTCAGGCTGATCATAGATGTTCGCCCCGGCCGCCGCCCCGAGCACCGTGAAAACCCGTGACGGCAGCGGGTTCAATTCCTGGCTCTTATGATATCTTTGAAGCTCAAAATTGCCTCCACTCAAGACTGCGATGAAACACTTTGGTACTGTGAAATGTGCCGCTGGGAGCGACCCGCAAAATATCGCCGTTTCATGAAGCACCTAGCCACGTCCCACCTGGCTTATGAGACAACATTAATGTCTAGCATAGTGAATTCCCCGGAATTCGTCAATGCAGGAAATGCGTATCTCACATTTGCCCACTAGTGCACGGGCCTGAAACGGAAACGCCGGCCCTAATGGGTCGGCATTCCATGTCTCAGGAGGAGAAGGGAGCGGGCGTTCACCGCTCCGCTTGAATTGACGCGGCATCAACTTGACTTCTTACGTGACACGCGGCACAGATCGGTCGATAGTCATAGTGATTCGGACCTGGCCGAACTGGAGCAATTTTCGAAAGTTCGTCCGCACACGAAGTATAATTTTGCGACACATGGCTACCCGTTCGAACGAAGCCTGGCTTTCTGAACTGCGCACGGACGGTCCCGAGCGCGAGCTTGCTCTCGCTGACCTCCGCGAGGTCATACGGCATGGATTGCCCTATGCCCTCTCGCGCTGGCTATCCCCCGATGATCCCCTCTTCACCCCTCTCGTCGAGGAGGTGACGCAGGAAACGTTGCTGCGCGTCCTCGACCAGTTGAAGACCTTCGAAGGGCGAAGCATGTTCACTACCTGGGTCCAGAAGATCGCCGTGCGGATCGCCCTCACCGAGCTGCGCCGCAAGCGCTGGCAAGACTCGTCCCTGGACGAGATCGTGGACAATGAAGAATCGCCGGCTCCTCCCCGCCTGATGGCCGACCGTTCGCCCAGCCCGGAATCAATGGCCGAGCGCGCAGATATGGTCACGGCTGTGCGGCGTATCCTTGAGCAGGAGCTCACTCCCAAGCAGCGCGAAGCCCTCGTTCTCCTGGGCATCCAGGATGTCCCGCTGGAGGAAGCCGCCCGGCGCATGAAGACCAACCGCAATGCGCTATACAAGCTGTTGCACGATGCACGCCTGCGCCTCAAGCGCCGCCTGCTTGCAGAAGGCCTCTCTGCGCAGGAAGTATTGGCCGCCTTCGAGCAAAAACTGCCTTTCTAAGATAATAGTAAGATTGCTTCCCAGCCAAACGTCAAAGGTTGCGCATGAACATGAAAGATCTATTTCAGCATATCGGCGGGCATTTCAGGCGGGACCATCAGGAACTTCCAGATGAAGTCATTGCGGGATTCTCTGCGCGTACTGGAAGATGTGCGGTTGGAGGAAATGCCTTGTGAGCAGGTCTTCTGCCGCCTCGATGAGTATGTGGAGAAGCAAGTGCATGGAGAGAACGCTGCGCGTCTGATGCCGCTGCTCAGAGAACACTTTGATCTGTGTCCTGACTGCTGCGAAGAATACGAAGCGCTGCTCAATGTTCTGGAAAAATCTGCCGCCGAAACACCCCCCGACGAACCCGATCATCCCAACGGCGGACCCTGACAGGTCCGCTGTTTTTTGTCGCACTACGATCGCCGCAGAGTCCGGTAACTTCTGCTGCGTGACCCTGCAATCTCAATGTTCCGTGTCGAATATCTTCTCCCCCCCGCGGATCGGCACCTTCAAGCGATTCTCGAATGGCGTCAGCGGGCACGACCAGTGCTCGTTGTACGCGCAGTACGGGTTGTAGGCCAGGTTCAGGTCGATCAGAAAGCTCCCATCCGGCATGGGTTCCGGTTCCAAATAGCGCCCCGCCGGGTAGGTTTCCTTGCCCGCCAGTGAATTGACAAACGGCAGGAAATATCCATGTTCGCCTTCGTAGATGGTAAGTTCCGCCCCTTGCCCGTCTACCTGGAACTGGAAACGGCTGTGGCGAAAGTACTCCTGGATATCGCCCGTGGATGTCTGCATCTCGATCCGTTCCTTCGCAGGCAGTTCCTGCACCTTGACCTTCAGCCGCAGCTCGGGATTTTCCGGAAAATAGCGTAGCCCGTGAAAGCTCCGCTTCTGCTCCGCAGTTAACGGGCTCCGCGGTCATTCCCAAAGAAGTCATCTTTTTCAGCACGAAAGTTATCCAGATCGCTCATTGTGTTCTCCTGTGAAGTCACACAACTGACAGCGGGAAAAACCCGAACCTTACAGGCCCCTTGCTTTTTGGGTAGTCTTGTGCTATTTTCTACACGAAGGTTTCCGGCATGCCCACAACCCAGAAAAGCGTCATGATCATCGAGGACGAGCCCGATGCTGCTGATCTCTCCGCGGAGATGATGCGGCTCAACGGCCATCGCGTCCCTAAAGACCTACTCCAGCACGCCGGCGATGGCGCCCATTGCCCGGGAAATGCCGGACGGATAATGGTGAAATCGTGATGCCGATATTTCAGGATCGGACGTCTGCAATATGCGCAATGATCCTGCTCTGGCTTCGATCCCGGTGGTGGTGGTCTCCGCCAAGGCTACGCTCAGGACATCCGCAACGGCCTCGAAGCCGGCGCATCCATCTACCTGACCAAACCGGTCAGCTATGTCGACCTGGTAAACGCAGTGGACACCCTGCCCGGATCACGTAAGCAGATATGGGTTCTTGCGTGCCTTTCTGGCGGCCGAAATCCCCGTTTCCCTTCAGGATCACATCCATACGGCAACTGCCGGCCTGCATGCGGAGCTGGGTGATGCCCTGGTGCGCTGGGTTCCTCCCCATAACGTGCACCTGACCCTCAAGTTCCTGGGTGACGTTTCTCCGTCGAACCTCGACCTGATTGAGCAGATGCTTCTAAAGGAAGCATCTCAGTTTGCCGCCTTTGATATGCAGGTGGAGGGGCTGGGCGCATACCCAATCTGCGCCGGGCGCGCGTCGTATGGGTCGGCCTGATGGCCCCTGCTGAACTCCTGTCCCTTCAACGCGCCATCGAGTCTGCTGCCGCCCGCCTGGGTTACGAATGGGAGGAAAGCGGTTTCTCGCCGCATCTGACCATCGGCCGCGTCCGTCAAAACGCCTCCTCCGGTGACCTTCAGAAGATACGCTAACGCTGGAGGGCTGCCGCTTGGGCGAGCTGGGAACTGTGCGAGTGGACGCCCTCCACCTGTTTCAAGAGTGAGTTGCGGCCCGAAGGTTCCTCTATACAAGGCTGTTTTCGGCGCCTCTGCACGAACGCTCGAAATCGTAGTCAATCTACACTGTCCCGAACGCAATGTCGTTCCTACTTATGCTCATGAGGTGATTTCTGGACGCACTCGAACTGGCTCATACCATTGTTGATTCGCTGGAAGATAAAAAAGGCGAAGACATTCTCCTGCTCGACATAAAAGACGTGGCTTCCTTTACCGATTATTTCGTGCTCTGTAGCGGCACGAGTGACCGTATGCTGGATGCGCTGGCTGAGGGCACGCTCGATGCCGTCCGCACAAAGCACCGCAAGAAAGGTCGCAAGCAAGGCGAGGCTCGCGAGGGTTGGGTGGTCGTGGATTACGGCGATGTCGTCGTCCATTTGTTCTCCCCCGATCAGCGCGATCACTACGACCTCGAAGAGCTTTGGCAGGATGGCAAGGTCTTGCTAAGAGTCCAATGATTCAAGCGGGCCGCTCGGTCGTGCGTTGTCACGCCGGTCTTCCCTGACCCTTCTTTCTCCGCTTAATTTCACCGGCCCATCTCATCCCCTGGCATGAGAGCATTACAGCAGCACAACTTCGGGAAGTGGCGGCGTTGTTCCTAAAGCTGGGGTTCACTGCCTTCGGCGGACCTGCCGCGAACATCGGCCTGATGCACGCCGAGATCGTTGAGCGCCGCGAGTGGCTCACCGATCAGGAATTCCTCGATCTGCTCGGCGCTACCAACTTGATCCCGGGGCCCAATTCCACCGAAATGGCGATCCGTGGCTTCCTCCGCGCCGGCGGCTTGGACTGATCGTCGCGGGTCTCTGTTTCATTGCTCCTGCCATGCTCATGGTCCTGGCGCTCGCCTGGGCCTACGTAAAATTCGGCTCGATGCCGCAAGCCCAGCAGCTTCTCTACGGTATCAAGCCGGTGGTGATTGCCATCATCGCGCAGGCCATCTGGACCCTCGGGCGCAAGGCAGCCCGCACTTTTTTCCTCGAGGATGCCGGGGCCGTCATCCTCGGCCTCTATTTCTTCTTGCATATCAACGAGATTGCCCTGCTTTTCGGCGGCGGGTTGGTCATCATGCTCCTGGTTAACATCCGCCGTTTAAGCGAACAGTCCCCGCCCCGCGTCTCATCGGCCCATTGGCAGCCTGGTCATCAGCATCCATCTCTGCTCTTGCGGGCACGGCCTTCAGCCTGCCTGTCTTTCTCCTCACCTTCCTGAAGATCGGCGCGATCCTCTATGGAGGCGGCTACGTTTTGTTCGCCTTCCTGCACGCTGATTTCGTGCAGCGCCTCGGTTGGCTCACCGACCAGCAGTTGGTCGATGCGATTGCCATAGGGCAGGTCACGCCCGGTCCACTGTTACCTCTGCAACGTTCATCGGCTACCTGCTCGGCGAATCCCCGGCGGATTGCTTGCCACCCTCGGGATATTCTTGCCTTCCTTCGCATTCGTCGCCATATCCAATCCCCTGATCCCCCGCATGCGCAAGTCGATCTGGGTCGGCAGCTTCCTGGACGGCGTCAATGTAGCGGCTCTGAGCCTCATGACCGCCGTGACAATCGAGCTGGCCGCGCTTCCCTGATAGATTGGCCCACCGTTCTGATAGCCGCGGTGGCCCTCGGCATATTGCTGCGCTTCAAGCTCAATTCCACCTGGCTCATGGCCGGCGGAGCCATCGCAGGCTTCGTAATATCAGCCCTTCGATAACGAACATCCCGCAGAGAGCTCTGCGGGATGTTGCTTTCTGCTTTATATCTTGTGATCTTACTTCTCAAATATCCACTGATCGACTGCGCGCTTCCAGTCGACAAGCTCGTCCTTCTTGAACCATAACGCAACTTCCTTCTCTGCGTTCGCCGGCTCGTCGGAGGCATGCGTGAGGTTACGCCCCACTTCGAGGGCGAAGTCATGGCGGAGCGTGCCCGGTGCGGCCTCGGTTGGGCGTGTGGCTCCCATGGTTTGTCTCACAGCCGCCACCGCGTTGGGGCCTTCCCAGACCATTGCCATCACCGGCGCAGACGTAATATAGCTGATCAGCCCTTCATAGAACGGCTTTCCTTTATGGATGGCGTAATGCGTCTCCGCCAGGTCCTTGCTGACCTGCATGAACTTACCGGCAACCAGCCGCAGTCCGCGATGTTCGAGCCGCGACATGACTTCGCCGATCAGTCCACGCTGTACGCCATCGGGCTTTACGAGCACAAGAGTGCGTTCCACATTTCCTCCGTGAAATTTATGATGTCAGTGCTATTAAAAGAACAGGGGCGACCGGTTGGGTCGCTCCTGGGTGATCACCGCAGTAGTTCTTCGGCTTTGGTATACGCGTCCAAGGCTTCCTGCAATCGGTTGGCCCTCATGTAGGCATCACCCAAGGACTGCCACAGCGGCACCTCCACCGGATAGCGATACAGCGCGTCGCGCAGGTCTCGGATGATCTCTTCCAGCGATTTGCCTTTGCGTATCAGCTTGGTGTAGATGTCCACCGCGGCCGCGATATTGCCGCGTCCAAGTTGAGATTGAGCATCGCCGAGCGATAGCGTCGCCGCCTTTGCCGCAACGCTGATCGGCTTCGGCCGCACTGCTACTGGAGTAGCCACTGGCGCTCGCACTTCTGGCTTGCGCCTCGGAAGCGGTTCCGTGATCGGCTCTTCCACTGCAGGGGTCGGCTCGGCAACCGGCGGCGTTACTACCGGAGGCTCCTCGATCGGCGTCTCGGGAACCGGTTCAGCCACCGGTGGCTGATTCTCGGACAGGCTCAGGCTGCGCCGGCTTCCAGTCGCCGGGACTCGCCGCCTGCGTAGCTTGGGGCTCGGGCTCCGCTTCAGCTTGCAGCCAGGCGGCAGTCGCCCTTGGCAGCGGGTTGGTGGCTCCGGGCGTTGATATGCGCGGCTCTTCCTCATCCAACCCGGCAAGCCAGGCTGGCAGATCGCTCGTCTCGCTTGCTGTCTCCGGGCCCTCGGCAGGGGAACTGCTTCGCCATCCGGCATTCCCTGCAATTGCTTGGTCGGTGCTTCCGACACTGGCATGCTGGTTTCGGCTGGCTGCTCCAGATGCGAGGATTCGGGTTCCTCGGATTCATTTGAAATTCCGCACAGCCAATCGGGAGCATCGTCCAGTTCATGCCGCTGCGTGGACTTCGGTGTGAACTCGTTGAACCAATTGGTCGTCTCGGGCTCGTCCATGATGGACGGCTCTTCCTTCTTCGGTTCAGCCTCAACGCTTTGGAAGGCGGTTTCTGCTGCACGCTGCTCTGGAACTCCTGCACTCCGTTGAGCGGATTCCGTTTCCTTGCCTTGGAGTGATCGTTTCGCTTTCTTGGCTTCAAGACTGCGCAGCCAGATGTCGTTCTCATCCTTGGACGGCGCGGTGGGCGGTTCGGTCACAGCGGGGGTTCGTGCGGAAGTGGGCGCCGCTTCCTGCGCTTGCTCGCCGATCTCCTTCGCCT
>CAWFUR010000005.1:0-120299 GCA_963819115.1 uncultured Thermoleophilaceae bacterium
CCGGCCCGGGACCGTTCGAGCTGAACGCTCCCGCCGGCGCGGCGTCACCCCGGACCGTGCGGGTCGGCCGCAGGTCCAGTGCCGGCCGCCGCACGAGCGGCCAGCGGTTGCGCTTCTCGTCGATGCGGAAGCGCGCCAGCACCACGAGGGTGCGCAGTCCGTACTCCACGCTGCGCGTGAACGACACGCTGGAGGCCTCCAGGAAGTAGCGCGTGGGGATGGCCAGCTCCTCGACGCGGGCGCCGCGGTCCACGAACTGGGCGAAGATCTCCTGGTCGAACACGAAGCCGTCCGAGTTCCGCAGGAAGGGGATCTGGCGCAGGATGTCGGCGGAGAAGGCGCGGTACCCGGTGTGGAACTCCGAGTAGTTGGTGCGGAAGGCCTGGTTCTCGATCCAGGTCAGGAAGCGGTTCCCGACCCACTTCCAGCGCGGCATGCCGCCCGCGATGGCCTCATCCTCCAGCAGCCGCGACCCGATCACCACGTCGGCGTCGCCGCGCTCGATCGGGCGCACCATCTTGCTCACCAGCGAGGGGTCGTACTGGTTGTCGGCGTGGACCATCACCACGATGTCCGCCCCGTCGAGGATCGCCCTGACGTAACAGGTCTTCTGGTTCGCGCCGTAGCCGCGGTTGCCCGGGTGGCGGATCACCTCAAAGCCCTCCCGGAGGGCCACGCCGGTGGTGTCGTCCGGGCTCGAGTCGTCCACCAGCAGCGCGCGGTCGGCCACGCCCTTGGGAATCTCGCCCGCCACGGCCTCGAGGGTGGGCGACGCCTTGTAGGCCGGGAGCACGATGTGCACCTTGGTGGGGCCGCCGCGATCGGGAACGAGCTTCTGCTCGGGCTCGCGCACCTTCACCTTGTGGGCCAGGATCACGCGCTCGTCGCCGAGGCTGGCGGTGATCGTGCGGTCGTTGCCCAGGCCCTTGGCCACCAGCTTGGCGGCCGAGCCGAGCAGCCCGCTGCGCTCGGCCATGCCCATCAGCCAGTAGGCGGCGGTGAAGGTCCGCACCAGAGGCACGTCCTTGGAGATCACGAGGCCGCGGGCGCTCAGCAGCTCACGCAGGGTGCGCCGGGGCAGCAGGCACATGTGGGCGGGGATGTAGCCCCACCAGCGCGACCCGGCCACCATCGCCGTCTTGGACGATGGATCCGGGGTCACCACGCACAGCACGCCGCCGTCGGCCAGGAGCTCGAAGCAGCGGTCGAGGGCCCCGACCGGGTCCTCCAGGTGCTCGATCACGTCGGCCAGCATCACCACGTCGAACCGCTTCTCGCCCGGGTCGAAGCTCTCGAGCGGCACCTCGTGCACGTCGAGCCCGAACGTCTCGCGTGCGTGGCGCGCGGCGGCGGACGAGAGCTCGAGGCCGGTGGAGTCGTATCCACGTTGCTGCGCCTCGTGGAGCAGCACGCCGTGCCCGCAGCCCACGTCCAGGAGCGATCCCTCGGGCACGTACTGGCCCACCAGGTCGAGCAGGCGGCCCGCGGTGGTCCGGCGGCCCTCCTCCTCGTCGAGGTAGTCCGTGTCGCTCATGTCCCGGTAGAGCGTGTGGAGGGCGTCGCCGGCGGGGAGCGAGGGCTGCTGCACCGTCGCGCACTCGCGGCAGATATAGAGATCGCCATGCTCGCCGGTCCCGTGATAGGTCGGCGAAAAGCTTTCAGGAGACGGTCCGCCCGGAGTTCCGCGGAAGCGAAGCTCCAGCGACCCTGAGCAGATCCGGCAGTGGCCGGCGGCAGCGCTCACGCGAACGAAATCCTACCCGGGTGGCTTCGGCGGGGCATCGGTAGACGTTTCAGAGGCCGGCACGCCTCGCGAGCCGTGCTGTGCGGAGCACGGGGCGGGCACGTCGCGGCTGCGGGTCCTCACGGGCCAGGGCACTCTCGACCTGGCGGGGCAGCTCGCGCTTGAAGATGGAGGTGTCGAAGCGGGCCGCGTTGCGCACGCAGGCCTGCGGATCGATGGCGGCGTCGTCGAACCCGGACACCGCGGCGGCCAGCTCGTCGGGACCGCCGTGCCAGAAGCAGCCCGTCTCACCGTCCACGACGGTCTCGAGCGTTCCGCCGTCGCGCACGGCGATCACCGGCCGGCCCGCGGCCTGAGCCTCCACCGCCGCGATCCCGAACTCCTCCACCGCGGCCACCACGAGCGCGCGGCAGGAGCTGAGCAGGCGGGCGGCCTCCGGGTCGCTCACGCGGCCCACGAGCTTGACCGTGGGCCCGGCGAGGCGCCGGAGCGAGCGTGCCTCGGGGCCGTCCCCGCAGATCACCAGCGGCAGGCCCAGCTTGTTGAAGGCGCGCACGGTGGTGTCGATGTGCTTGTGCGGCATGAGCTCGGACAGCGCCAGGTAGTGCTGGCCCACCTCGCCCGGGCCGAAGCGGGTGGTCTCCACCGGCGGGTAGACCACCGACGAGTCCCGGTTCCAGTACGCCCGGATCCGGCCCTGCGTGGTGCGGGAGTTCGTGATGTAGCGGTCCACACGCTGCGCGGCGATCCAGTCCCACTGGCGCCAGCGCCTGAAGATGGTCTCGAGCACCGCGCGGCTGGGAGCGCTGTGATCGGCGAGGGTGCGTTCGCGGTCGCTCCACGCGTACCGGAACGGGTTGTGGCAGTAACAGACGTGCGTGGTGCGCTCGTCGCAGATGATCGCGTGCGCCCAAGCGCTCGAGCTGGACACCACCAGGTCGTAGCCGGAGAAGTCGAAGGACTCGATGGCCGCCGGGTAGAGCGGCAGGAAGGCCCGGAAGGTCCGCGCCGACGGCCCGAGGCGCTGGAGGAACGACGTGTGCACGTTGCGGTGCGAGAAGCGTCCCTCGGTGCCGTCCTCGTTGTAGACCGCCGTGAAGATGTCGGCCTCGGGCCACACCTCGCACATGGCAAGGAAGACCCGCTCGGCCCCTCGGAGGTCGAGTAGGAAATCATGGACGAGGGCGACCCTCGGACGGCTGTGGTCCTTGACTCCGACGATTGTCGGCATTCGACCAGTCTAAGAGGGGACCCGCCACACCGCCATCCACAACCGACGCGCCGGGTCGGAACTCCCTGCTCTGGTAAAGATCGGCGCGTGAAGCCAAGGTCCGGTGCTCGCCCGATGACGTGATGCTGCGGTGCTCGCCCGATCACCGATCGGGCTGCGCTCCTCGCAACCGGTCCGATCAGGCTCCGCTCCTCCCTGGGACGCAGGTCGCCATCGACGGCCGGGCCACCGTCCGCCAGGAGATCGGCGGCGTGGAGCGCATGGCCCGCGAGATGGCCGCGCGCCTGCCGGCCCTCGCCCCCGGGCGCTACGAGCTCCGCTCCCCTCCCCCCGCCCTGGCCCACCGCGCCGGTCACGCGTGGGAGCAGCTGGTGCTGCCGGCCACCACCGGGCGCCGGCTCATCTACTGCCCGGCGAACCTGGCTCCGCTGGCCTCGCGGCGCAACGTGGTGGTGATCCACGACGTGGCTCCGCTGCGCGACCCGGGCTGGTACAGCCGCGCCTACTCCGCCTACCAGCGCTTCATCCTGCCCGCCATAGCCCGCCGGGCCCGGCTCGTGATCACGGTCTCCGAGTTCTCACGCGGGGAGATCCTCGACCTCCTCCCCGTGGCGCCCGAGCGGGTGCGCGTGGTGCCGAACGGGGTGGACGAGCGCTTCTCCCCCACGGCCGACGCCGACGGAGCGCGCCGGGCCCTGGGGCTTGAGCGGCCCTACGTGCTGGTGGTGGGGAGCCGGATCGCCCGCAAGAACCTGCGTGCGCTCGCGGCCGCCGCCGCGGACCTGCGCCGGATGGGCGTGGACCTCGTGGCCGCCGGATCGGACCGGGGCTACATGCGGGCCGAGACGGGCCTGGACGTGAGGGCGCTCGGGTACGTCCCCGACGCGCTGCTCCCCGGCCTCTACGCGGGCGCGGCCGCCCTGGCCATGCCCTCGCTCTACGAGGGCTTCGGGCTGCCGTGCCTGGAGGCCATGGCCTCGGGCACGCCGGTGGTGGCCGCCGACCGCGCGGCGCTGCCCGAGGTCTGCGGCTCCGCTGCCCTCCTGGTGGACCCCGACGACCCGGCGGCGCTGTCCGGCGCCCTGGCCGCCGCGGTGGGCGACGACGAGGTGTCCGGGCGCCTGCGCGCGGCCGGCCCCGAGCGCGCCGCGGCCTTCTCCTGGGACCGCGCCGCGAGGATGACCGACGCCGCTCTGGGAGAGGTTCTGAGCCGTTCCTGAACCGCCCATCGCGGCGGCCCTTTGTGCCAAGCTGTGCACATGCTCGCCTCGAGGTCCACGCACGACGTTCTCAACCAGCCGCCGCCCATCGCGCCGTACAACGTCTTCGAGGCCGATGTGGCCCTCCGCGAGGCGCTGGAGCGCGAGCAGGGCGGGTGGGGAGTGGACCGCCTGAGGGACACCGGCCAGCTCGCCGGCAGCACCGAGGCCCTCGAGCACTCCGACCGCGCCGAGCGCAACGAGCCCATCCTGCGCACGCACGACCGCTACGGCCGGCGCATCGACGAGGTGGAGCTCGACCCCTCCTGGCACTGGCTGCTGCGCCAGGCGGTGGAGCGAGAGATCCACTGCCTGCCCTGGCGCGAGGAGCGCGAGGGCGCGCACGTGGTCAGGGCCGGCCTCATGTACGTGTGGAGCCAGGTCAGCTCGGGCGTGATGTGCCCCGTCTCCATGACCTACTCCGTGGTGCCCGCCCTGCGGGCCAATCCGGAGCTGGCGGCGGAGTGGGAGCCGCGCCTCACACGGCCCAGCTATGACGACGGCGCGCTCGCGGGCATGGCCATGACCGAGAAGCAGGGCGGCTCCGACGTTCGCGCCAACACCACCCGCGCGGAGCCGGCGGGCGACGGCACCTGGGAGATCACCGGGCACAAGTGGTTCTGCTCCTATCCGCCGTGCGACATCTTCCTCACGCTGGCGCAGACCGACGCCGGCCTCACCTGCTTCCTGATCGAGGGCAGCGATCCGGGCTTCCAGATCCAGCGCCTGAAGGACAAGCTCGGCACGCGTTCGCTGCCGTCGTCCGAGGTGGAGTTCCACGGCGTGCGCGGCCAGATGGTGGGCGAGGAGGGCCGCGGAGTGCGCACGATCCTCCGGATGGTCAACCACACCCGCCTGGACTGCCTGATCGGCTCGGCGGCCGGGATGCGCTGGGGCGTGGCCCAGGCCGTGCACCATGCCCGCCACCGCTCGGCCTTCGGAAAGCTCCTGGCCGAGCAGCCGCTGATGCAGAACGTGCTGGCCGACCTCGCGGTGGAGTCCGAGGCCGCCACCGCCACCGCCTTCCGCGTGGCCCGGGCCTACGACGAGGAGGACGCGCCCTTCCGCCGGTTCGCCACCGCGGTCATGAAGTACTGGGTCTGCAAGCGGGCGCCGCAGCACGCGCTGGAGGCACTCGAATGCCACGGCGGGAACGGCTACGTGGAGGAGTCGGGCCTCCCGCGCCTCGTCCGCGACTCTCCGCTGAACTCGATCTGGGAGGGCTCCGGGAACGTGGCCGCTCTGGACGTGCTGCGGGCCACCATCAAGGAGCCCGAGGGCCTGCCCGCCTTCTTGGCCGAGTGTGAGCTCGCGCGCGGCGGGGACCCGCGCCTCGACGCGCACCTCGACCGCCTGGGCACCCAGGTGGCCGACCCCGAGTTCGAGGCCCGCCGCCTGGTGGCGGACCTCGCCGTGGCCCTCCAGGGCAGCCTCCTGGTGCGAAACGCCCCCGCCCCCGTGGCGGACGCGTTCTGCGCGGGCCGCCTGCAGGGAGCCATCGGCACCTTCGGCACCCTGCCCTCCGGGGTGGACGCCGGAGCGCTCGTGGACCGCGCGCTCGCGATCTAGCGGAGCGCCGCGACTCGCCGGGGTTTGGCGGGTTACCTGGCGTACGACCCGATAAGTCGACACCCCGCCGGCGATCGGCGTCGGCCGATGGCCGACCTTCTACGATCACGGCGAGGACGATTTACCCCGCCGCCAAGGAGATTCACAGGATGACCCGCCGTTTGCTGATCGCCGTATGCCTGCTTGCCGTGCCGCTGGCGGCGGCCGCCCCCTCCGCCGAAGCGGCGAAGCGCAAGGTGCCGCGCGGCTTCTTCGGAACGATCTTCGACGGCGACCTCAGGGGCGCCGACCCGACCCTCGTGGACGGCGAGTTCGGGCTCATGTCCAGCTCGGGCGTCGAGTCGGTCCGCACCAACTTCTTCTGGGGTGAGGTCCAGCCCTCGCGCGGCACCACCACGTTCGCGAAGACCGATGCGCTGGTGCGTGCGGCCGCCGTGCACGGCCAGAAGCTGCTGCCGGTGGTCACCTCCGCGCCGAAGTGGGCCCGCAAGTACCCCGCCAAGGAGGGCTCGCCGCCCAGGCGCGTGTCCGACTACACCGCCCTTCTCTCCGCTCTCGCCAACCGCTACGGCCCGAAGGGCACGTTCTGGACCCAGAACCCGACGGTGCCGAAGGACGCGATCCGGGAGTGGCAGATCTGGAACGAGCCCAACCTGCCCTACCAGTGGGCCCGCGGGAAGGGCCAGGGCTTCAGGCAGGTCGCACCGGCCTACGGCAAGCTGCTGCGCGCGTCTCGGACCAGGCTGAAGAAGATCGATCGCGGGGCGAAGATCGTGCTCGCCGCGCTCACCAACTCCTCATGGGTGGACCTCGGCACGCTGTTCGCCCGCGGCCACATCAAGGGCAAGTTCGACGTCGCGGCCATGAACGCCTACTCGAACCACCCGCGGGACTTCCTGGCGATCGCCGGTGCGGTGCGAAAGGTCCTGCGCAGCCACGGGCAGAGGCGCACCCCGCTGTGGGTCACCGAGTTCACGGCACCGTCCGCCAAGGGCCGCATCAAGGTGCCCAAGTACCAGAACCCCTTCATCACGAACGACAGGCAGATGGCCGGAGTGGTGAAGAAGGCCTACACCCTCTTCGCCGGGAAGGGCCTCCACAGGCTCGGCATCAAGCGCGCCTACTGGTACACGTGGGCCTCGAGCTACCAGAAGGGGCGCACGCTGGGCTTCTTCGAGTTCGCAGGCCTTCGGCGCTACGCCGGCGGCGCGGCTTCGAGCAGGCCCGCCCTGGCCGCCTACGCCAAGGCGGCGCGGAAGTTCGAGGGCTGCGGCAAGACCGCCGCGGGCTCCTGCCGCTAGCGGTGGGAGGCGGACGGGCGACGGCACGTCCGTGCGCCCGAAACGCTCGTGAAGCGGTAATGCGCGCGGCGCGCCCGGGCGCCGTGGCGGTGGGCCTTCGCCCGGGCCCGGCCTGAGCGCCGGGACGCCTTCCCGCGCGCCCGGCACTTCGGGGCAGCCTCCACCAGACTGGCCCTCGCGGACCGCGGTGACGTGCCGGAGCGCGGATTGGTGACCCCGCCGGAGCCGCCCGTGGCCACCCCGGACGCGCCCGCGGTGGGGCCCGAGGCCGACGCGGTCACGCCGGCGGGCGTGAGGCGCAGCACCACGGGCGCCCCGGCAACGTCCAGGGAGATCCGGCGAGGGTTGGCCCACCGCCCGGTCTCGCTGTCAGTGTTCGAGGGGTCGAAGCGCTGGGCAAGGGACAGCGGCTGGCCCGTGACCACGTCCACGCGATCGGGCGTGGCGGTGAGCGGGCGCTTGTTGGTGCGGTCCCAGAGGCTCACCTGTCGCCAGAGGATCAGCGAGTAGGTGCCGTCCGCCGAGCGCAGGAGCTGCTGGCGCATGTCCGAGGGAGCTCCCTCGACCCCAATCTTGAGGCCTCCCGGAGAGGCCACCGGGGCCGAGTCCCCGTCCACCGCCCGCAACAGGTTCCGGAGGGCGATGAAGGACGGCCGCGGCGTGAGGTCGTTGCGCAGGAGCCCGAAGGAGTTCTCGGCCTTGCTGATCCCCTTGCTGGCTCGCTGGGCCTCCGTGAAGGCATCGGCGAATTGGTAGAAGTACGTCCGCTTGATGCCGTCGCGGAAGGCCTCGAGCAGGATGCGCGGGCTGTACGAGGCGTTCACCGACTCGGACACCCCGCGGTGAGGATCGTCCGTGGTCGTGTCGGCGTGGTAGCCGACCTCCGTGATCACGAGCGGCTTGCTGCCCGAGACCGCGGACATGATCGTGCGCTCGTCGTCGAAGTTGGCCAGCGGCATCATCCCGCCCGGGTAGGGGTGGAGGTTGCCGTAGTCGAGGCTCCCGGAGAGGTTCCCGAGCTGCGCCCGCGACTCGCGGCGCACCAGGCTCGGGCCCACCACGTCCAGCGGCGCGAGCACCGGGTCGCTCTTCACCCTGTCGTAGAGCTCGGCCTCGAAGGCCCGCGTCTTGCCCACCCAGTCGGACACCGGCTCGAGGTCCGGCTCGTTGGGAGCGGCCACCGCGTCCACGGCACCGTGCAGCGGTCCCTTGATGGATGCCAGAGCCGCCTGCATCTGCGTGCTGCCGCCCCTGAGGTCGCCCACTCCGAGCTCGGACTGGATGCCGTCGGCGGCGAGCCGCTTGATCATGTTCACCTGGTAGGGGCAGTCCGGACAGAGCCCGTCGTGGACGTGACGGGCGCCCAGCTCACGCAAGCGAGATTGCAAGATGTCGTACTCACCGTAGGAAGTGTCGATCCATGCCAGGCGGACATTCACACCCAAGGTGTCACCGAACTCCCGGGCGGAGCGGGCGGCAACGAACGGCTCGCCGGGGTAGGGGGTCGGGTCGTCGCTGGTCGCGGGTCCCGGCGACGGAGATGGAGAGGGATGCGGGACCCCGGGGATGGGAACGGACGCGGGGGTGCAGCCTGCCGCAAGGGACGCGGCGAGCACGGCTATGCCTGTGAATGTGGTTCTTGGGCGGATCTTCATGCCCTCGGCGGTAGACGCCGGAGGTTGACCCGCCCCCGGCATTACCGGCACATCCGTCCAGGACGCGGCGAGTTCCCCCGATCGGGATCTGTATGACTCCCCCGATGGCCGACAGTCCGGACTCGCCGAGGGTCGAGCCGCCCGACGGCGGTGAGCGCGGCCCGGCCGTCAGCATACGCATGGCGCTCGCACTCGCGGTGGCCGCAATCGCAGTGGTGGTGCTGGTTGTAGCGTTGAGCACGAACCACGAGACCGGACCGTCCACGCCCCTCAGCGACCGCGAGCTCTCGGCGGAGGCGTTCCTGGGGTCGATCGGTGTGGTGGTGCACCTGAACTACGTGGACACCGCCTACGGGCGCCAGGCGGACGTGATCGCCCGCCTGCGCGAGCTGGGCGTGAGCCACATCCGCGACGCCATGCCCTCGCCGGTGGAGCCGCTCGGCATCGGCCTGCGCGCCGCGAGCCAGGCGGGAATCAGGGCCACGCTGGCCACCGGTGACGTGAAGCGCGACCCGGCGGCGGCGGTGGCGGACTCGCTCAAGGTCGTTCCCCACTCCGTGGACGCGTTCGAGGGGCCGAACGAGCTCGACAACTCGGGCGACCCGGCGTGGCCTGCCACCCTGCGGGCCTACATGCCGAAGCTGGGGCTCGCGGTGTACCGCCAGGCCCGCGGGGTGCCGGTCATCGGCCCCAGCTTCATCGACCCGGCCAACCGCAGCCGGATCCCCTCGGAGCTCCCCGGCCTGATCAACGGCCATCCCTATCCCGGAGGCGCGGCCCCGGAGCCGGCGCTGAGCGCGGCGGTGCGCGAGGCGGACTCGCTCCCGGGCTCGAAGGGCCTTGTGTTCACCGAGACCGGCTACCACAACGCGCTGCGCGACAGCGCGAACCAGCCGCCGGCGTCCGAGGCCGCCGCGGCCGTGTACTTCCCCCGGCTGCTGCTGGACGCCTTCGGCCTCGGGGCCCGACGCACCTTCATCTACGAGCTGCTCGACGAGAAGCCGGACCCCGCCCTGACCGACGCGCAGCAGCACTTCGGCCTGCTGCGCAACGACTTCACGCCGAAGCCCGCGTTCACGGCGATCAGGAACCTGATCGCCGCGGTGAGGCAGTCTCCCGGGCCGGGGGACCGCCACAAGCTCGATTGGACGCTCTCGGGTGCGGGCGCGAAGGGCGTCACCCGGCTGACCCTCGTGAGACGCGACGGCTCGCGGGTGCTCGCGCTGTGGCGACCCGTGTCGGTCTGGGACCGCGAGGCGGGCCGGCCCACGTCGCCCGGCGAGGTGCCGGTGACGATCCGGTTCGGGCGGCAGGTGCACGATCTCCAGGTATGGCGCCCGAGCACGTCGGGCTCCCCGGTGGAGAGCCGGGCAAGTGCCCGCCGCCTACCCGTGACGCTGGCCGGCGACGTGGTGCTGGTGAGCCTCCGGTGAGCGGCGCGGTGTCATCACTTCGCGCCCTGATGGGTCGTGGCCTGGTGCGCGCCGGCGTGGTCACCTACGTGTTCGCGGCGCTGACCCTGGTGGCCAATCTCGTGAGCGGGATCGTGTCGGCACGGGCCCTGGGCCCGGACGGCCGCGGCGTGGCGGTGGCCCTCACCACGCTCAGCCAGCTCGCGGGATTCCTGTTCGCGGCGGGCGCCGCCCAGAGCCTCAGCTATTTCATCGCCAGGGCGCCCGACGACGGGCCCCGCCTGCTCACCACGTGGATCGTGATGCTCCTTCCGCTGGCCGCCCTTGCCATCGGGATCAGCCAGATCCTGCTGCCCACCATCTTCGGGCACGACGGCGGGGAGGCCGTCGAGATCGGCCGCTGGTTCCTGTTCACGACGGTGCTGATCGTGGGCGTCGAGCTGAACTACGGGCTGCTCCTGGGCACGCAGGACTTCGTCTTCTACAACGCGCTGCGCCTGGCCCAGCCCGCGCTCATGGCCGCCGCCTTCGTGGTCCTGTGGCCGCTCGGGGAGCTCACCGTGCGCACCGCGCTGATCGCCCCGGCCGCGGCCACGGCGCTCGTGCTGGCCGTGGGAATGTGGAGGTCCGTGGGGAGGATCGGGTTCGGTCCGCTCGCGCTGCGCCTCGGGCTCCGCACACTGTGGTTCGGGCTCCGAGGCCAGGGCGCCACCGTGGCCAACCACGTGACCGGCCGCCTGGACGTGGCGATGCTCCCCGCCTTCGTGACCGCGGCCAGCGTCGGCCTGTACTCCGTGGCCACCAACGTCTCGCTGATCGTCTTCACGCTCGCCAACACCTTCGCGGCGATCGTGGTGCCCGCGGCCGCGGGCGATGCCCGAAGGGGAGCCGCCAAGGTGATCGGCTCCTTCTGGGCGGCCACGGCCGTGGCGGTCACGGTGGCCCTGGGCCTGCTCGTGTTCGCCCGTCCGCTGCTCGGGTTCGTGTACGGCGACTCCTTCGAAGGAGCGGCCACATCGCTGCGCCTCCTGCTCCCCGGGGCCGTGCTGTTCGCCGGGTCTTCGATCATCAGCGCGGGCGTGTACGCCGCGGGGCGGCCCTTCACGGCCACCGTCCCTCAGCTGCTGGGGATGGCGGTGACGGTGATCGGCTTGTTCGCATTCCTCGGGAGCGGAGGAGTCACGGCGGCGGCGATCGTCTCGAGCGCGTCCTACACCGTGGTCTTCCTCACCACGCTGGTGGCCTACCGCGCGGTCACGGGCCTGCGGTGGCGGGACTTCCTGCCCACACCCGCCCGCCTGCGGGCGCTCGCCTCAGGGCCTCAGTAGCGCGGCAGCGAGTACGGGTACTCGCGGGTGCGAGAGGCCCGGCGCAGCCCGACGCCGGCCAGCACCATGAGCCCGCCGGCGATCCACAGGATGTCGAGTGGGTCACCGGTGCGGGGCAGCTCGCTGGCCGTGCTCTGAACAACGGGGGTGGTGGCCACGGGCGAGGCCTGCTGCTGGCCCTCCTGCCCGCCGGCGTTGTTGTTCTCGCCGGCCAGGGGATCGGTGTACTGCTGCGGCACGCCGTCGTCGTCGCCCTGAAGGTCCGGGGCGGGCTCTTCGTCGGTCGTCGTGTCATCCGGGGTGGTCGCCGTGTCGCCCGGAGTCGTCGTCTGGTCCGGAGTCGTCGTCTGGTCCGGGTCCTGCTGGGCGGTGACCAGTCCGTCCCCGGCGGCCTGCGAGGCCCCGGCGGACTGCTCCGGCTGGAGCGTGATCACGCCTGCGTCCTGCTGCGCGAACGCCTGCAACGGCAGTGCGAGAAGCGCGAACGTGAACACGGCGGCGACTGCGAATACCCCTTTCCGCATTCGACAGTTCTTAGCAGGTTTGCAGGCCCCGGGCGGAAGGCGGGCGGCGGTATGCGGCCCCTGCCCGGCGCTACGATCCGCGTGTGCGGAGGGCGGGCGCTAGAGCATGGGCCGGCGCCGTTCTAAAGCGAGCCGGGGAGCGAGCGGGGCTCGAGATCAGCCGGCAGCGGCCCCTCGGCCCGCGCCGCGCGCGCCTCCTGGCCGAGCGGGGCGTGGAGCTGGTGATCGACGTGGGCGCCAACCGCGGCCTCTACGCAGGGGAGCTGCGCGAGCACGGCTACCGGGGGCGGATCGTGTCCTACGAGCCGGTGGCCGCGGCGTACGCGGAGCTCGCGCGGCGGGCAGCAGGCGACCCGCTCTGGGAGGTCCGGGGCCTGGCCCTCTCCGACACGGCCGGTTCCCTCGCGCTGGGCACGACCGACAACTTCGCCTCCGCGCTGCCGGTGGCTGAGCCGCTCTCGTCGCTGTTCCCGGAGGCGGTGCCCGACTCGGAGGAGAGCGTCCCCGCCGGGCGCCTCGACAGCGAGGCCCTCGACCTTCCCGCGGGGGGCCGCACGCTTCTCAAGCTCGACGTTCAGGGCTACGAGCTGCGCGTGCTGGCCGGCGCCGCCGGGATGCTCGCGGCGGTGGGTGTGGTCGAGACGGAGCTGTCGGTGGTGCCCCTCTACGAGGGCCAGCCGCTGCTCGCGGACATGGTCCGGGCGCTCGACGAGACCGGCTTCGCGCTGGCCGCGCTGGAGCCGATACTCCGCGACTGGCGCACCGGCGAGCACCTGCAGTTCGACGGAGTGTTCGTCAGGGACTAGCCGGGCGCTCGTGCGCCACCGCGCGCACCGAGCTCTCCTGGACGGAGACCGGATGGCGAGCCTGCACGGGCCGCTCGAACGCGGTCTCCACCACCTCACGCAGCCGCGTCTGGAAGACCTCGCGTGAGAAGCGCTGGGCGTGAGCCGAGATCTGCTGGGGATCGAAGCGCGTGAAGTCGCTCCGGAGCGCCCGTGCCAGGGCCCGCAGGTCTCCGTCGGGCACGAGCAGGCCGGTGTCCCCGGCGATCACGGTCTCGCTCACCCCGCCCCTGTTGATGCCCACCACGGGGCGGCCGGCGGCCTGGGCCTCGACGGCCACGAGGCCGAACTCCTCGACGTTCGGCACCACCAGGGCGGCGGTCTCCGAGTAGAGGCGGCCGAGCTGCTGGTCGTCCACCCGGCCAAGGAACTCCGCCTTGCCCCCGTAACGCTCCTTCAGCGACTCGAGCTCGGGGCCGGTGCCCACCACCTTGATCCAGCGACCCGCCTCGGCGGCCGCCTCGATGGCCAGGTCGGGACGCTTGTGGCGCACCAGCTCGCCGACGAACAGGACGTGATCGCCCGGCTCCCCGATGGAGAACCGCTTCACGTCCACGGGCGGGTAGACGATCGGCGCGTCGCGGCCCCAGTAGCGCTTGATCCGCTCCTGGGTGATCAACCCGTTGGCGATGTACTGGTCCACCCGGTGGGCGGCGTGAAGGTCGAACCGGCGATGGCGGCGCATGAGAAGCCACAGGAGCGGCCTCAGCGGCTTGCTCACCTCGGACAGGGCCACGGCCTGCTCGTGCCACGCGTAGCGGAACGGGGAATGGCAGTAACACACGTGCATTGCCCCGGGCGACTTGTGGAGACCGTGGGCGAAGGCGCTGCTGCTGGAGATGATGCGCTCGTAGCCGCCGATCTTCAGGCGGCGCGCCGCTGTGGGGAAGAGCGGGAGCAGGGCGCGGAAGTTGGACTGGCTGACCCCCAGCCGCTGGAGGCGTGAGGTGGTGATGTCGCGGTTGGCGAAGCGGCCCTGTGTGCCGTCCTCGTCGTAGAGCAGCGTGACGATCGGGGCCTCGGGCCAGACCTCGGTCATCGACGCGAACGTGCGCTCGGCACCGCGGAGAACCAGGAGGTAGTCGTGTACGAGAGCTAGGCCGGCCATGGCGAAGAAGAGAGAATAGGGGCAGCCCTTAGGGCCGGTAGCGGTCCAGATTTCGGCGGGAGCGCTCAAGGCGGCGCTCAACCGGCGCGATAGGACCTACATGCAAGTTCCCGCCGCACTTGCAGCCGGATTCTGTGCTGCCTGCATTCTGCTGACCACGGCGCCGACGGCCGGCGCCCATAGCGTCACGCCCAAGAGCGCTCCCGCATTCCGTGATTCGGTCGGGGTCGTCACTCACGCAGTTTACTACGACACCTCTTACGGCAACTGGCCGAAGGTCGTGGCGAGCCTGCGGACGCTGGGCGTCACCCACCTGCGCGACGGCCTTTACGCAAACGAGTCGCCGGAGTGGCGCGACTGGACGGAGCGCTACTACCGGGCCGTCGACCTGGCCGCCGCCAACGGGATGCGCTTCGACTTCGGAATGGGTCGCCCCGGCGCCCAGATCGGCACCATCGACCAGCTCGTGGCCGCGGCCTCCGGCCGCCTGCGCAACGCCGTGGAGGCGCTCGAGGCCCCGAACGAGTTCGACAAGTACGTGGGCGGCCGCGGATGGGCGTCGCGCCTCTCGGGCTACGACCAGGCGCTCTACCGCAAGGTCAAGTCGGTGCCCAACCTTCGCCACCTCCCCTTCGTGGGTCCCTCGTTCTCCACCGTCCAGGCGTCGAGGCTGGCCGGGAGCCAGCGCTCGTTCATGGACTTCGGGAACGTCCATCCCTACACCGGCGGCCGCTCCCCCGATCCCGCGCACCTGAAGGCCGAGCTCGGCCGGGCGCGCGCCGTGTCCGGACGGAGGCCCGTGTGGGCGACCGAGGCCGGCTTCCACAACGCGCTGAGGGCGCGCTCGGGCCAGCCGGGCGTGTCGGAGCGCGTGGCCGCGGTGTACCTGCTGCGCACCTTCCTCGAGCACTTCCGCAGCGGAATATCCCGCACCTACGCCTACGAGCTGCTCGACGAGAAGCCGGAGCGCGCCGGGCGCAACCCCGAGCAGCACTTCGGCCTCATGCGCAACGACTTCTCCCCGAAGCCCGCCTTCACCGCGCTTCGGAACCTCCTCAAGGTGGTCGGACCGAACGGCGGAGCTCCCCGCCTCCGGCCGCTGCGGCTCGGGGTCTCCGGGCCCGCTCACGCCCGCAGCATGGTGCTCCAGCGCGCCGACGGCACCTACGTGGTGGCCCTCTGGCGCCTTGCCAGCGCCTGGAACACCGACCGCGGGCGTGCGATCCGGGTGGCCTCCCGCGGGGTCAACGTGACGCTGCCCGGCGCCTCGCGGGTCCGGGTCGTGGATCCGGTGGCCTCCTCGGGCGGCTGGAAGGTACATCTCCGGCACGGCCGCATTCGCCTGCGCCTGGGCGACAGGCCGCTGCTCCTCACGGTCACCCCCAAGGGCGTGGCCGCGGCCCGCAGGGGCTGAGCGCCCACAGAGGCGGGCCGCCGGGCTCAGGGCCTGCGGCCCACGCGCGGACGGCGCGGGGCGTGATGGGTGCGGCCCTCGTGCGCGTCATGGGCACCGTGCCCGGCCGGCGGCGGGTCCGACGGGGGTGCGGGTGGATCCGGGAGAGGCACGGGCGGTGGCTCGAGGGCCGCGGGCCGCGCGGCCCAGACCCTGAACGCTGTGGCGGCCACGTGCGCCATCGAGCGCTCGGTGCCGCCGGCCTGGCGCGGCCCCACGCTCACGGGGATCTCGATCACCCGGAGGCCGGCCCGCTCGGCGCCGGCGATCAGCTCGAGCTTCAGCAGGTATCCGTCGCGCGGCGTGCTCTCGGGGAGCAGCGAGGCCAGCGCCTCGGCGCGGTAGCAAACGAGCCCGCTCGTCACGTCCTGCGCCTCGAGGCCGAGCTGTGCGCGCATGTAGTCGGCTCCCCGGCGGCGCATCCAGCGGCCGAAGGCCTGGCGGTCCTTCGACTCCGACCCTCCCACGTGGCGCGAGCCGATCACCACGTCGGCATGGTCGGAGGCCTCGATCAGCCGGACGATGTCCGCGGGGTCGTACGACAGGTCGGCGTCCATCTGCACGACCAGCTCCGCTCCGCCGGCCAGGGCGGCCTCGAATCCGGCGTGGTGGGCCCGGCCCACCCCGAGGCGGTGCGGGCAGCGTAGTACCGAGATCCCGGCCAGCTCGCGGGCCAGGCGGCGGGCCGCTCCCGCCGAGCCATCCAGCGCGCCGCGGTCCACCACCAGCAGCCGCGCGGAGCTGCCGATGCCCTGAAGCACGGGCTGGATGCCGCGGATCGCCCGCTCCATCACGTCGGCCTGGTCGCAGGCGGGCAGCACCACCGCCACGGCACGGCCGGCGTCTGCCGGCCCCGGCACGGGCGCCGACCTCGCCACGAGCGCGGCCAGGCGGGCCCGCACCCCCACGCGGAACCAGCTCCGCGGGATGAAGCAGCCCAGGGTGAGGGCGAAGATCGACGCCCAGTAGAGCGATCCGAGATCCACTTCGTGGAGCAGGTCGTCGCTCGACAGGGTCTTGACCATGCTCCCCACGAGCACGGCCAGCATGGCCATCTGGGGCAGCACCAGCCGCCAGTACCAGCGATGCTCGTCGTGCTTGCGTGTCACGCGGTAGACGGGCTTGCGGTCGCGACCCCCGGCCACGGCCAGGACGCAGGCCTTCATGTACACCGGCGCCAGGCCGATCCAGAGCACCCGCGCCCTCCACACCCGCTCATACGAGGCGCCCACGGCCAGGGCGGCGAAGTAGAGCTCGATCGCGATCGCGAAGGGCCAGAAGTGGATCGCGTAGTCCCCGTAGCCCGAGGTGAGGGGGTACACGCCGGTCGCGAAGCCGATCGCCGGACAGGCGACGAACACCAGCGTCGCGAAGCTCTGCAGGTAGAAGAGGCCGAGCTCGGCGAACTGCAGGCGCTGCCGCAGGCTGAGCCCGCGGAGGTCGCCCCAGATCAGCAGGCGCATGGTGTCCAGGGCCCATGTGCCGCGCTGCTTGTAGACGTTCGGAAGGTCCTCGGGGGAGTGCTGGCCCACGGCGCCCCGGATCGGGAGGAACGCACTCCCCCAGCCGCGCCGGAGCGCCTCCACCCCGGACTGGACGTCCTCCACCAGGTTCCAGGTGGGAAAGCCGCCGATGTCCTCGAGAGCGGCGCGGCGCCACACCAGCCCGGATCCGCAGGGGAACACGGCGTTGGCGGCGTGACGGGCGAACATCGCGCCGCGGAAGAAGAGCGGCTGGAGGTTGTCGAACGGGTCTCCCGGGGAGACGCGCGCCTCCTTGACCGTCTGCACGTAGGCGGTCCGGCGATCGCGCAGCATGTGCCCCACGCACCGGCGCAGGAACTGCGCGTCGCCCACGAGGTCGTCCGCGTCGCGGGTCTCTATGTACTCCGTCTCAGGCGCGATCTCGGTGAGCCGGCGGACCGCCGAGTTCAGGTTGCCCGACTTGGCCTCACCCTCGCGCTCGGCCGACCCGCGGGCCGGGGGCAGGTGGTAGTGGATGCGGCAGCCCGGGTGGGCGGCGGCGATCTCTTCGGTGGTGGCCCTCATCGCCGCAGCATCGGCGTCGTCGCTCACCACGATCACCAAGCGGTCCTCGGGCCAGTCCTGGAGGAGCACGGACTCCACCGTGGGGCGAACGTGATCCGGCGACTCTCCCGCGGTGGGCACGATCACTCCCACCACCGGCTCCGCCCCAGGAGGGACCGTGTAGGCCGGGGGCACGGCGCGGTGCCAGTTGTTCACCAGGGCAAGCCCGAGGCCGCAGGCCAGAAGCAGGTTCGCGCCGAGGAAGGGCAGGGCCAGCCAGAGTGCGCCCGAGTTCACGTGGGTGAAGGCGAACGGAAGCCAGACCACGGCCGCGGCGGCGGTCAGCAGGGCGACGACCCGGAAGCGGACGGTGCTCATCCCGGCTTCCCGTGCCTGGTGTTGCGATAGATCTCGACGCTGCCGTCCCAGGTCACGAAGCTGAGGTCCCGCCCGATGTTCGTGACCGGCTCGCCCTCCGCGTAGACCTTCTTGAAGGTGCCGCAGGCCGCGACCTTGCGGCGGACGCGCTCCGGCCAGGTGCCCGCGCCCTGGGCGGCCACGAACCAGTCGACCTGGCAGATGCTCTTCGGCAGCTGGTGGTGGGCCACCCGGTAGGTGTCATAGACCGACCAGGGCGATCGCACCTTGTCCTCGGAGGTGAGCCGCAGGATGAACGGCCAGGAGTTGTCGATCAGGAAGTCCTGGCCCGGCCTCGCCTCGGCCGCAAGGTAGTCCGTGGCCGGCCCGAGGTCGATCCATCCACGGTCCATGAGCGCCGCCTGATGGACGCCGAAGGCTCCGGCGCCGGCGGCCAGCACCAGCGCCACCACGGCTCCCAACGGCCAGCGCGCGAGGCGGCCGAGGAGCACGCCGGCCAGCGGCAGGATGAAGAGGAACCCGAACACCACGTGCTTCGTGTCCCCCACCGAGCTGCCGGTGAGCAGCGCATAGAGCGGGAAGGGGACGGCGCCCACGAGCAGGGCGGCGCCCAGCTTCTTGCGCCTGCAGGCCAGCCACCCGCCCAGGGCCAGCAGCACGGGCAGACCTCCGTACCAGAGCTGGGAGAAGGCCACCATCGCCGGAGTGACCCCGAAGGTCGGGTTGTTGTTCACCCGCCAGCCGGCGAAATACGAGAGCGGCCCGCGAGCGGACAGGTAGTAGGTGACGAGAACGGCGCCCGCGATGAGGCCGAACAGCGCGAGGTCCATCATCGCCCGCCGTCCGCGAAGGGCCACGATCAGGAGCGCGAGCGCCACCACCGCCTCCGCGGCCGGGTACTTCGCGAGCACGCCGAAGGAGTACGCGAGAGCGGCCACCACCAGCCACTTCCGGTGTCCCGTCCGGCCGAGCTCGGCCACGCCCCACAGCGCCACGGCCACTCCGGCCACAGAAGGCGCATCGATCACGGCAAGGTGACCGAGGGCCAGCACGGGCCCGGACGCCACCGCGAGGGCCACCGCGAAGAACGCGCTCCGGGCATCGAACAGCACGAGCGCGGCCCGCCACATCGCGGCCACGGCGATCGTGAGGAAGACGGCCGCCAGCAGCCGCGCTCCGGCCACCCCGCCCAGATCGTCGCCCAGGCCGGCGAGAACGGGCCACAACAGCGAGCCGGAGAGCCAGGTCAGGTAGCCGTCGCTGACCCCGTGGCCCTCCAGCGCCCGCCGGCCCGAGGTGATGTAGATCCCCTCGTCCAGGGTGGGCCCGTTGGCCACCGTGGCGACGATCGCGACCTCAACCGCGAAGAAGGCGGCGATCAGCCAGGCGGCGGCGACCTCCCAGGCGCCCCAGGTGCGTATACGCACGTAGGACAGCGTGGGCCGGTCGTACCCGTCGGCGAGCCAAGTGGACGTCAATTCCATTCGAATAGGTCTCCGCGAGGCCCCCCGGCCCACTTCCAAGGTACTCGCTCCCCGCGCACATGCAATATCTTCGGCGCCGGCCCGCTCGGCGGCACTCAAACATCCGGCCACCCACCCCATCCACGCGCCCGCGGCGACCGAACACGTATACGTGAGCCACCCGTGCAGACGCTAGCGAGGCCGTGGGCACTGCGCGCCGTCCTCGCGCTCCTCCTCGTGGGCGCCGCCACGGCCGCCGTGCTGCTGCTCACCGGCCGCCATGATGAGGGCGTGTCCGGGAGCCACGGCAACCCCCCTTCCGCCCACCCGGGTGAGGTCCACTTCCGCCCGGTCTCGCGCGGGCACCGGCCGCCCGTGCTCGGCGCCGCGGTGAACTGGGAGCTGCTCCGGCGGCCCGGCGCCTACCAGCGGCTGTTCCTCGCCCACTACAGCTCGCTCACCCCCGAGAACCTGATGAAGATGGACACGCTCGCTCCCGCTCCCGGCCGCCTCTCGTTCGGGGATGCGGACGCGCTGGTGCGATGGAGCGAGCGGCACGGGATCGCCGTTCACGGGCACACGCTCGTCTGGGGCAAGCAGCTGCCTCCCTGGCTCACCGAGCGGGCCTGGACGCGAGGCGAGCTGCGCTCGTTCCTCGAGCGGTACGTGAAGGCCGTGATAGGCCGGTACCGCGGGCGGATCGAGTCCTGGGACGTGGTGAACGAGCCGCTCGCCGACGATGGGTCGCTGCAGCGGAACCTCTGGCGCCGGGTGCTCGGGCCGGGCTACGTGGCCGAGGCGCTGCGCTGGGCCCACGAGGCTGATCCCGCCGCCCGGCTCTACGTGAACGACTTCAACATCGAGGGGCGCTCGCCCAAGACGGACGGGATGCTCGCGCTGCTCTCGCGCCTCCGCCGGGAGCGGGTCCCGGTCGACGGAATCGGCCTTCAGAGCCACCTGACGCTCAGCTCCATGCCCACGGCCTCCCAGCTCCGCTCCACGATGCGGCGCTATGCGGCGCTGGGCCTGGCGGTCGACATCTCCGAGATGGACGTTCCGGCGGGACCGGGCCGTCGCGCCCAGGCGGCGCAGGCGCGGGCCTACCGGGAGGTGGCCTCGGCCTGCCGCGACCTGCCGGCGTGCGGGCGCTTCACCACCTGGGGCTTCACGGACGCCTCCACCTGGCTGGGCACCGGAGAGCGGCCGCTGCCGTTCACGGCGCGCGGGGCGGCCAAGCCGGCCTGGCGGGCGATCGAATCCGCGCTGAGCGGCTGAGCTCCTGATGCCCCGCTACTTCCTCGACCTCCCGGAGGAGCCCGCCCCGATCGCGTGGGACATCCACGCGGGCCCGCGCCCGGAGCGGGCCGACACGCGCTACTTCGGCACGGTCTTCGAGGCGATGGAGGCGAACCTGCGCGACCCGGACGTGGACGTGTACCTGACCTGGGACACGAGCCGGCTGCCCGCCTACGGCGACCGCGTCGTGGCGGTGGTGCTCGGTGACGAGAGCGGGCGGATCCCCCTCTACGTGAACCGCGTGAGGGCGGTGTTCAAGAGCTACGGGCTCCGGCCGCAGCCGGCGAGCGAGATCCGTGCCGGCGCGCCGCTCACCGCGGCGCTGGAGCTGGCACAGCGCTCGGTGCACTGGCTGCGCTGGCTTCCCGGCGGGGCCACGCAGGCCCGCACGCGACTCGCCCGGCGCCTGCGCGGGCGGCCGCTCCCGCCTGACGTGGCGCTGATCCCGCTCGGCACCTACAACCAGCTCGACCTTCCGCTCGTGCCGATGGAGGACCGGGCCACGGACCTCTTCTTCGCGGGCAGCGTGGAGCACGACGCCACCGTCCGTGCCCGCATCGGGTCGCCCAAGGCACGCAGCAGGCGGGAGATGCTCACCGCGATCGACGCCCTCGCCGCTCGCCGGCCCGGGCTGAGCACGGACATTCGCCTGACCTCGGGCTTCACCGGGTCCGAGGACGCGGCCGCCGGCTATTCGCAGGGGCTGATGGGCTCACGCATCTGCCTGGCCCCGCGGGGGAACTCGGCGGAGACCTTCCGCGTGCTGGAGGGGCTCCGCGCCGGCTGCGTGGTGGTGGGCGAGCGACTCCCGCCCTTCTGGTTCTACGAGGGCAGCCCCGTGCTCCAACTGCGCTCCTGGAGCGAGCTCGAGCGGGTGGTCACACCCGTCCTCGACGACCCGGGCCAGATGGCCCGCCTGCACGCCGAGAGCCTTGCCTGGTGGCGTGACCGGTGCTCGGAGCAGGCCGTGGGACGCTTCCTGGCCGCGCGCCTGAACCGCCTCTGAACGCCTTCCCGCGCCGGTGGCGATTACCCGCCACTACTGTCACGCTCTTCAGTGAGCTTCCACTGATGAGGATCCTTTTCGCCAATCACACGGCCGCCTGGAGCGGCGCCGAGGTGTCACTGATGCGCGTTCTGGCCGGCGTGCGTGACGCCCATGAGGTGACGGTGGCCTGCCCGTCCGGCGGCCCGCTGGCGGACGCCTTGGACCGGGCGAACATCGAGCGCGTGGCGCTCCCGGCGGTGGACGCGAGCCTGCGGCTCCACCCGATTCAGACGCCGGTCGGACTCGCACAGCTGACGGCCGGCGGACTGGCGCTCGCGGGTGCCTCCCGCCGCGCGGGACCGGACGTGATCCACGCCAACACCCCCCGCACCGGCCTGATGGCGGCCATCGCGCGACGGCGGGGCGGCGCCCCCTTCGTCGTGCGTGCGCACGAACACCTGCCGCCGAGCCGCGTCGGACGCACCATCCGAACGGTGCTCGGCCGGAGCGCGGAGGCGATCGTGGCCAACTCCGACTACACGGCCGCACGGCTGAACGAGGGACTGGCCGAGCCGCTGGCCGTCCGCGTCTACAACAGCATCGATCACGCGCGCTTCGACCCCGAGGCGGTGCGCGGCTCGGGCCTGCGCGCCGAGCTGGGGCTCGAGCAGGGAGTTCGGCTGCTCGGACAGGTGGCTCAGATCACGCCCTGGAAGGGCCAGGACACCTCCATCCGGACGCTCGCCGAGCTCCGCGCGCAGGGCGTGGACGCCCACCTGGCCCTGGTCGGCCAGATCGCCTTCGGCGGGAAGGGCGTGCGCTACGACAACCACGCCTTCCTCGCCTCGCTCGAGCGCCTGGCCGAGGACCTCGGAGTGGAGCGGCAGGTGCACTTCCTCGGGCAGCGCGAGGACGTGCCCGAGATCCTGGCCGCGCTCGACCTCTCACTGCTGCCCTCGTGGGAGGAGCCCTTCGGCCTGGCCGTGGTTGAGAGCATGGCGATGGGCACGCCACCGCTGGTCACCTCGGTCGGCGCCGGCCCCGAGCTCGTGGAGGACGGCGTGTCCGGCCGCGTGCTGGCGCCGCGGCAGCCGGGACCCTGGACCACGGCCGCGCGCGAGCTGCTCGAGGAGCCCGGCGCACTGTCACGTATGAGCGCGGCGGGACCCCCGGCCGCGGCACGCTTCCGCGACGACGTGCATGCTGGGGAGATGCTGTCGATCTACGCACGGGCCGCGGGGAGCCCGCACGGAACGTCGTCTCCGGGACCCGTCGGGGTCACCGGCGGGCGCGAGGAGCGGATGGAGGCGGCATGGCCGAGCTGACCACCCGGCGCCGCGGGCTGGCCGTCCCCGGCCGGGCGCGCCACTCCGACCTCGGCTTCGCACTCGGCGCGGGCGGCGCGGCCGCCCTGGCGCTGGCCGGTGCCCTGATGCTCTCGATCCAGGCCGCGCTCGCGCTCGTGCTGGTGCTGAGCGTCGTGGCGCTCCACCAGTACGACCGCGCGCTCGGGATCTACGCCCTGTTCGGCTTCTGGTTCCTCGCGCCCCTGCTCCGGCGCCTCCTCGACCTCAGCACCGGTTACGTGAGCAACGACCCGCTCTCGCTCGCGCCCTTCATCGCCACCGCCGCCATCGCCGCGCTCGAGCTGAGCCGGGTCGCGGTACCGCGCGAGATCCGGCGCGTGCTGCTCCTGGGAGCGGCCGGCTTCGCCCTGGGTCTTCCGCTCGGGCTGGTGTCCGGGCCCCGGGCCGCGGTCTACGCGATGGTGTCCTACATCGCGGGCGTGAGCGGCGCCGTGCTCGGGCTCCGCGAGCCGCTCAGCGTCCAGGGCAGCACCCTCCGCAGGGTTCTCCTCTACGGGATGCCGGTGATCGCCGCGTACGCGATCGTGCAGCGCGAGATCGTGCTGCCCCACTGGGACATCGCCTGGCTCGAGTCGATCGACTTCGCGAGCGTCGGCGATCCCAAGCTGGGCGCCGTGCGCGCCTTCTCGACACTCAACGGCCCGGGCGCCCTGGCCCCCCTCCTGGGCCTCTCGCTGCTCTGCTACCTCACGGTGCGCCGGGCGCGGCCGATCGTCTTCGTCGGCGTGATCCTGGTGACGCTGGCACTGTCCATGACCTTCGTGCGCTCCGCGTGGGTGGCGTTGATAGTGGCCGGCATCGCCCACGTCGTGGTCTCGAACGGGCGCAGCGCCCGGCCGGTGTTCGGCGCGGTGGCCGTGATGGTGGCTGCCTCGATAGCCCTGTCCCCTGTGAGCTCCACGGCCAAGGACGTGGTGAACCGATTCGAGTCGATCACCAACCGCGAGGACACCTCCACCACCGAGCGCTCCGCAACCGTGAGCGAGACCCTGCCCACCGCGGCCACCGCGCCGCTCGGCCACGGGCTCGGCACCGCCGGGGAGGCCTCGAGGCTGAACTCCCAGGAGTCGGATCTCCGCCACCCCGACAACGGCTACCTCTCGCTGATGTACCAGGCGGGCCCGATCGGGTTCCTGCTGGTGATGGCAGCCCTGGGCTATGCGCTGAAGGCGGCCTGGGAGGGCGCCAGGTCGCGGGCGCCGGGCCAGGAGATGCGCCAGCTGCTGTTCGCCATGTTGGTGTTCATGGGCGTCGTGCTCTACACCGGAGACTCGTTCTACGGCAGCCACGGGGTGATCCTGTGGATGATCGTCGGCCAGATCCTGGCCAACGACTACCGCCTGAAACGGGGTCAGCTCCGGCCCGGGCTCCGGTCCGACGTCGCGGTCCGGTAGAGGTCCTCGAGCCGGGCCACCACCCGCGGCCAGGCAAAGCGCTCCTCCACCACGCGGCGGTTGTGCTCGCCCATTGAACGGGCCAGCGCAGGGTCGCCGAGGACCCGGCCAAGCGCGTCGGCCAGCGCGCCCGCGTTTCCGGGCGGCACCCTCGCGCCGCCCTCCTCGGGCACCAGGTACCCGAGGCCGCCGGCGTCGGTGGCCACCACCGGACGCCCGCAGGCCATCGCCTCCACGGCGGCCAGCGGGGCGGGGTCGCCGTACGAGGGGAGGCAGTACACGGCGCAGCTCTGCATGAGCTCTCTGGCCCTCTCGCGGTCCACCGGCCCCAACAGCTCCACGCCTGTGAGCGCCGGCGATGCCGCGATGCGGGCCCTGACCCGCTCGAGCTCCGCCCCATCGCCTCCGACGAGAAGGCGCGCGGAGGGCATGCCGCGGGGCGAGCCGCTCGAAGGCGTCCAGCATCACGTGGATTCCCTTTCGCACCTCGAGACTGGCCAGGTAGAGCACCTCCCCGGCCCGCGGCGGTGAGCCGGACGGGCGCCAGAAGCGCTCGTCCACGCCCAGCGGCAGCTCGTGCACCCGGCCCGCCCGCCCCCCACGCAGCTCCACCTTGTCGGCGGCGGCCGGGGTGGAGATGAGCACAGAGGCCGCGCGTGCCTGCTGGGCCGCGCGCAGGATCCGTTTCACCCGCAGCGCCGCTCCGCTCACCTCGGCGTCCGCCCCGAGGCCGGTGGGCGCCCAGTCGGGCACGTAGGGCCCCAGGACGAGCGGCGGGCCCCCGCGACCGAGGGCGAGGCTGACTCCCACCTCCACCGGCGTGAGCTGGTGAACCAGGTCGAAGGTACGGACCCGGGCAAGCCGGGCGTATAGGCGGCGCACACGCCACATGAAGGCCAAACGGTGGGGGTTGTCCGCCCCCAACTCGTGCATGTGCACGTTGCCGGGCAGCTCCTCGCCCAGATCCACCCGGCCGGCGGCCACGTGCAGCTCGTGCCCGTTAAGGGCCAGCTGGCGCACGAATCCGTAGGCCACAAGCCCATCTCCGTGCGGCCGGATGTCGGTGAACATGGCGGAGCCGGGTATGACGAAGATGCGGAATGGCACAGATGTATGATCCCCGAGCCGCACTCTCCCGGCCGCGCCGGACTGGTTGTGCATACGAAAAACTGCGCTAGCCTGGCTCGAGATGAGGTCTTCAGAAAACGGCAGCACTTACGGCCTGGAGCCGCAGAGCCACCAGAGCCCTTCCCTTCTCGGCGCGCTCAGGCGCAGGTGGCCGATCATCGTCATCACGATGCTCCTGGCCGGCGGAGCCGCGGCGGCATTCGCGCTCGCCAGCAACAAGGACTACGAGTCCACGGCCACTCTGATCTTCCGGCAGACGATCGCGCCGCAGCTCAACTCCATCGGCCTGATTCCGAACACGGTGGCGGCCGACCATCTCGCCCAGGACAACACCGAGCGCGTGGCCTCCAAGACCGTGGCGGTGGACACCTCCAATGAGCTGAAGGCCCGCGGGGTGAACATGTCGCCGGACGACGTCCAGGACGACGTGAAGGTCACGGGCGACAAGACCAGCGAAGTGGTGAAGGTCACCGGTTCGGCCTCATCCGCCTCGCGCGCGGCCCTTCTGACGAACACCTACGCCTCGAACGCCCGCCGCCTGGCCGCGGACGAGGACCGGGAGCTGGCGCGGCAGTCCCTCGCGAGCCTCCGGAAGCAGTTCGACGCTCTGCCGGTGAACGTGCAGAACCACGTATCGGGTCCGGGCGCCCAGCTGCGAAACAACATGCAGAAGATGCAGGTGATCGCGGACGTCGGCAACGGCAGCCCGTCGATCACGCAGCCCGGCTACGTGCCCTCCCACAAGGCGGGAAGCCCGGTCCAGATGATCATCCTGGGCCTGCTCTTCGGCGCCGTGCTCGGCGCCGGCCTGGCCCTGCTTCGTGAGCAGAGCGATCGCCGCCTGCACGGCGCGGACGAGGCCTCGGCGGCCTTCGAGGCGCCCGTGCTCACCACGGTCCCCCGCCACCGCGCGCTGAAGCGGCCGGTGCCCTTCGCGGACCTTCCGCCCGAGGTGGCCGAGGCGTTCCGGATGCTCCAGATGAACCTTCGCTTCGCCTGGGACGAGCCCGTGCGGAGCCTCGTGATCACCTCGTCGCGCTCCCAGGAGGGCAAGACCACCGTCGCCTGGAACCTCGCCTGCGCCGGACTCTCAGCCGGCCTCAGCGTGGCCCTCGTGGAGGCGGACATGCGCCGCCCGACCCTGGCCGAGCGTTACGGGCTGCAGCCCGGCCCTGGCGTCACCGAGGTCGTGGAGAGGCGCACCGACCTGGCGGCCGCTCTCCAGCCGCTCACCAACGTGCGTGGGGACCGCCACGGGCGCCAGCTCGACGTGCTGGTGGCCGGTCAGCTGCCGCCCGATCCCTGGGCGATCCTGCAGTCCGAGAACATGGGCTGGATCCTCGACACCCTCAAGCGCGACCACGACCTCGTCGTGGTCGACACCCCGCCTCTTCCCCACGTGGCCGACGCCATCTCGCTGATGCGCCACGTGGACGGCGTGATCGTCACAGCGTCGGTGAACTCCACCCGCGGGGACGACGCCCGCCGGCTCCGCGAGCAGCTTCAGGGCCTCGACGCCCGGGTGCTGGGCGTGGTGGTCAACGGCGGCTCGGCCGCAACCGGCTATGGCTACGTGCCGAGCGTCAAGCACGGCTCACCGTCGTCGGCCGACACCCAGCCAATCTCGGCCGTCAGCCCGCCGCCCGACACCGAGATTCGCTGACCCCCTGAGCGGGTAGGCGGACCGAGCCTCGCTCAGCGAGGCTTGGAGGCGTACTCGCCGCTCTTCGTGCTGAGCACGTACGGCACGGTCCGGGCGAGGATCTTGGCATCCAGCCACAGGGACCAGTTGGCGCAGTAGAGGTAGTCCAGGGAGAGCATGTCGCTCACCGGCACCCGGCTCGATCCGAGGATCTGCCACGGGCCGGTGATCCCGGGGGACACGTGGTAGCGGCGCCGCTGCCAGCCCGAGAAGAGCCTGTCCTCGTCGACGATCAACGGGCGCGGCCCGACCATGCTCATGTCGCCGCGCAGCACGTTGTAGAGCTGGGGCAGCTCGTCCAGCGAGTTGCGCCTGAGGAACCGGCCCACCCGCGTGGCCCGCGGATCGTCGGCGATCTTGAACAGCGGGGCTGCCTCGTTCTCGTCCAGCAGCTCGAGCTTGCGCTCGTCCGCGTCGCGGACCATCGTGCGGAACTTCCACATCTGGAACTCGTTGCCGTCGCGCCCGATGCGCGTCTGGCGGAAGATCACCGGCCCGGGTGAGCTCAGCTTCACCAGGATCACCAGGAGGAGCAGGAAGGGCGAGCCCAGCACCAGCAGGCTCATGGCCACCACGAGGTCGAAGGCGCGCTTCAGCACGCGTGAGGACGGGGAGAGCCCGAAGCCACGGACCCCGAGCAGCGGCCGGCCGCCGAGATCGTCGAACTCGACCGAGGTGCCGATGACCTCGAGCATGCGCGGGAGCACCGAGACCCTGACCCCGCAGGCCGTGAGCAGGCGGATCACGTCGGCGATGTCATTGCCCTCCTGCTCCGGGGCCACGATGGCCCGGTCGGGCCTGTACTCCTTCAGGATCGCCGGCAGGTCCTCCACGGTGCCAAGCACGCCGTCGTGGTCGTCGTCCTGGGTGGCGAGCCGGCCCAGCACCTCGGCGTTGGCACCGTGATGCGCGGCGATCTTCTGCTCGAGCATCCGGGTGGTGGAGGCGTCGCCGATCACGAGCAGGCGCTCGGTGGCGGTGGCGCGCACCGCCAGGAAGCGTGCGATGGCCCTCGCGACGATCAGCGAGAAGGTGAGCAGGCCCCACATCAGGAACGGGTGCGAGCGGCCGGTGAAGTCGAGCGCGCGGACGCCCTCCACGAACAGGACGAAGATCGCGGTGACCGCCACCAGCGCCGGCGCCTCGTCCAGCGTCGTCTTGATCAGGACGAACTGGTCCCGGTCGTAGAGGCCGGCCATCTTGGTCAGCAGCGCGTACAGCGGGATGAGCGCGACCACCCACAACGTGAAGCGAGCGTCGGTCAGGATCGACACCAGCAGCAGCGCCACGCCCACGGCCACGGCGTCGGCCGCCAGCAGCGCCAGTCGCCCGATGTCCTCCCGTCGCCGCGCGTCTGCCGGCGGGTCGATGTCCTCGAAGGGGAGCTCCGCTATCTGGAGCGGTACCAGCGGTCGGTTGCGAGAAATCGGTTCAGACATCCGGTGTCTAGGGCTCAGCATCGCTGCGGCATCACGTGAGCGCCAGGCTCAAGCGTACGCACGTTTGCGCCGGACAGCGCCGCCGAGCAACTTCAAGTTAGCCGAAGAGCTAGCGGCGGCAGTGGCGAGCGTCCGAGGACTTGCGGCAGCCCTCGTACTTCGCGGCAAGACTGGTGTACGTCTTGAGGATCGGCATGCGCGCGAACACGCCCCCTCCGCTCACCCGGTTGAGTCCTGTGAAGCGATAGGAGACGTCTGACTGCTGAGATTTGTTGTCGTAAGGGGTGGCCCACGCGAACCAGTAGGCGTGCGTGATGTGCATCTTCTTGCGCACCTTGGCCAGCCGCGAGTAGCCGACCTTGAGCCGCTTCCTCTGTCCCGAGGTGGTGGTCTCGAGTCCCAGCAGCTGGCTCTTCTTCACCTTGCCGATGGCGGCGGGCCAGGTGAGCTCGGTGAGGATGATGCCCTTGCGCCCGTCGTGGTGCTTCTTCATCACCGCGCGAACCCGCTGGACGATCTCAAGCATGCGAATGACCGATGCCTTCGCGGAAGTCGGGACGTTGCTGAACGGATGCACCGAGATCACGTCGAAGTAGCGCTTGGCGCCGTACTTGTACATGGCGCGCATGCCGTCCCACTGCGTGAAGTTGCCCACGCCCACCAGCGAGCCGGCCACGACCTTGGCGTGGCGATCGGTCCTGTGGATGGTCTTGTAGGTGACCTTCAGCATCTTCACGTAGCTCTTGGCCCAGGGCTTGCTGTCCCAGAACCAGGGCGCCATCTGCTCGTTCCAGATCTGCCAATTGCGGATGGGGACCTTCGGGACCGTGGGATTCGCGGCCCAGAACGTGCCCTTCGGGCCGTAGCGCTCGATGAGCGTGCGCATGAATCCCGCGTAGAGGTGCGGGTCCTTCGGCGGGAAGCGGTTGGGGTATACGGCGTTCGGCTTCGGCGACGCCCAGGTGGGGGTGGCCAGCACGTTGCCCAGGATCGAGATCCCGTGACGAGAGGCCGACGTGACCACGCGGTCGGTGTGAGCCCAGTTGTAGGTGCCCTGCTTCGGCTCGATGTCCGGCCAGGCCATGAACACGCGCGTGGACTCGACGCCCGAGCGTGCCATCAGGTCCATCTGCTGGTCGCGAGCCGTGTCGGCGCCGGACGCCTGGTCTGCCTCGATGTTGAAGACGGTGCCGAAGAAGCCGAAGGGGACCTTGCGCTTGGCCGCGAACGCCGGGGTGACGCTGGTGGCAAGCACGGCAAGGGCGATCGCGAAGACAGCGACCGAGAGGGGTCTCTTGTGCATCGAATTCACCGTAGCAACATAGTTCCCGCCGTCTGCCGGTACTCCGGGGCTTGGCGGGAAACCCTGGACGATCGTTCTAGCCGGGCCGTTGGAGGCCGCGGCCCGTCTTCCTGACCGAGTCCACGAGCAGGACCCAATCCGGCCTGTGCCCGAGCCTGTCCAGCTCGCGGGCCCGGTCCACCACCTCGTCGACCTTCGCGGCCGAGCGCACCAGAAGCACGACCACGTCGCTTCGCCGGGCCTCGGCCTCCTCGGACGCGTCCCCGTTGGAGGAGCCCGTGGCCACCATGGTCGGGCGCCGGTCGTGAACGACCGGCAGGTCAGTGGCGTCCCCCGCCCCGTCCTCCGTCGGCAGCGCAGAGAACCATTCCGCCGCGCGGTGGGCGAGCGGCTCCAGCTTGCGGTCCGCGGCCACGAGCGCGATGCGGCTCGAGGGGCGCGCCGACATCGTCTCCCAGCGCCGGACGATCGCGCCCGCCTCGCGGCGGTCCAGGTGGTCGAGCGGCGTGGTGGGGATGCCCGTCGTCCGGTAGCTCTGGGCCACGCTCGTCATCCGGGGCTCCATCTGTCGCCAGGAGAACCACAGTGCGAGCCCCCCGAGGAGCAGGCCCAGCCCTCCCCCGACCGCGACGCCTGCGAGCACCGAGGTGCCGAACGTCGTCACGCCCGGGCTCCTAGCGGAGGCAGGTTCGAGCGCTCGAGGATTTGCGGCAGCCCTCGTTCTTGGCCGCGAGGCGCTGATAGGTGCCGAGCAGCGGCATCGGGGTGAAGACTCCGCGGTCGTACTTGACCAGGCCGGCGAACCGGAAGGACATGCTCGACGGGTTGCCGCCCGTGAGGTAGTCGGTGGCCCACGTGAACCAGTACACGCCCTTGATGCGCATCTTCTTGCGGTAGTGCATCAGCTTCCCGTAGGAGCTCTTCAGCCGGGCCGCCTGCCCCTTGGCCGTGGTCTCCATCCCGAAGATGGCGTTGGGGGGCACAATGCCCTTGGCCGCGGCCCAGGTCATCTCGGTGACCTCGATCCCCTTGCGGGTGTCGTGGCGCTTGCGCATCTCGGCGCGCACCCGCCGAATGATCTCGATCGTCTGGTTGGCGGTGACGCGCGCCGAGGGGTCGTTGGTGAACGGGTGCACCGCGATCTCGTCGAAGTACTTCTTGGCGCCGTTGCGGTACATGGCGCGAACGCCGTCCCACTGGTGGAAGTTCCCGTAGGACATGAGCGAGCCCGCGATGACGGTCGACTTCTTGTCCACCTTGTGGATCGCCTTGTACGACGCCTTCAGCAGCTTCACGTAGCGCGGCGCCCAGGGGCGCGGCACCCAGAACCAGGGGGCCATCTGCTCATTCCAGACCTGCCACTTGCGAACCGGCACCTTGGGAATGTTCGGGTTCTGGACCCAGAACGAGCCCTTCGGGCCGTAGCGGAGCACGGCCTGACGCATCAGGTCGGCGAAGTCCTTCGGGTCCTTGGGCGGATAGCGCCAGTACTCCGGGCTGTTCGGCTTCGAGGAGGACCACGGCGCGCTGGTGGAGATGTTCACGAGCACCGCGATGTGGTGCCGGGCAGCAGCCGCCACGAGCCTGTCCAGGGACCCCCAGGTGTAGACGCCCCGGGCCGGCTCCAGCCCGCCGGTGCTGAGGGTGACCCTCGTGGACTCCACGCCGGAGCTCGCCATCAGCCCCATCTGCTCATCCAGCTTGGCGTCGGGCAGCTGCCCCGGGCTGGTGAGCTCGCCGATCATCGTGACGCCGAAGAACCCGAAGGGCACCTTCCGCTTGGCCGCCTCCGCGGGCCCGGCCATCAGGCCAATGAGCAGCAGGCCAATGGCGATCACAAGCGGGATTGCGCGGCTGGTCCGTCTCATCGTCAGGACCGTAGCAGTCCCACTGGGGGCGCAGTGCAGGCAGCCGGGGGGCTGCGCGTCAGGTCCGCGGGGTGGCCGGAGCGGGGCGTGCGCCGGCCGGGCGTGCCCCGTTGGTGGCCTTCGCGCCGAAACGCTTGCGCGCCGCCGCCGGAGAGCGCACCACCAGCATCCACTCGGGCCGGCGGCCCAGCATCTCGAGGCGATCCGCGGCGTCGCTGAGCTTCCGGCTCATCATGCCGTCCTCGGCGAGCATCACCACCAGGTCCTCGTGCACGAGGTCGGGATCCGCCAGCCCGGTGGCCAGCATCACGAGGCGGGGCGAGGGCTTGGGCGCCCGCGTGCTCCAGCGGCTTCGCCACTGCGTTCGCGGGGCCGCCTCACCGGACGGGCCGACGGTCGTGCCCTCGAGGCGCGACGCGGGCTCGGACGCCCCCTCGGCCTGGAGGCCGTGCAGCCAGGAGGCGGTAGCGCCGGCGAGATCGGCCAGTGCCGGCGTGGCGGGCACGATCGCGACGCGCACCAGCGGGCCCGCGGAGAGTGCCAGCCAGCGCCGGAGCAGCCCCGCGGCCTCCTCCTTGCCGATGTCATCGAGCCCCGTGGTGGGTATGCCGGTGAGCTTGTAGGCGCCACCCGGCCCGCTCACGCGGGGGTGGGTCTGCAGCCAGGCGAACAGGAATACCGCGCCCGCCAGGAGGCCCACGGCCGCTCCGATCGCGGTGGCCCCGACCCTGTCCGTGTCCGCCGCCACACCCACGCCGTAGCCGGCGCCGGCGCCCACGAGGACGGCCAGGGGCACGATCGCCCACGAGGCGCGGGGCCGTATGGCACGCCGCTTCATGGGCGCGCCCGTCCCCTCCGGTTACGGGCGGGCCGCACTCGCGGAGCGCCCTTGGGCTGTGACTCGTACTTCAAGGCTGTGTCTTCCAAACCGTCCAAACTGCCTCCCCGGCGCCTGGCGATCTGAGTCCAGAGTACCTGCATTTCGCCCATACGGTCGGTGTACCCCCCGTCTGTGGGGGACCGCACGGAGGGACCAAAACTCAGCGGACGACGAGGGTCTGGGCCATGCGGGTGGGGTGCACGAGGCAGGTGAGACGGTAGATCCCGCGCACCCGCGGCCGGAAGCTGTAGACGCCGCTCGTCCGCCCGTAGTAGAGCGAGGAGAAGCCGCGCGGGCCGTTCGCCACGGACACGGAGTGGGGTAACGCGCCGCCGAAGCGCCAGCTGATCGTCTCGCCCACCCGGGCGCTGATCCTGTCCGGCCGGAAGAAGTCGTCTCCGAGCGTGATCGGGTTCCCGTCGAAGGGCGTGACGGGTCCCTGCGGCTTCGCCAGCTGCGGCACCCTGAGGTCGTAGTCGGGGAGCTTCGCGAACCGCGGGGGGCGGTTGATCTGGCGCAGGTCGCGCGGAACGGGCCCACAGCGCTTGGCCCGGTCGTCCTTCGCCACCAGGAGCCACCAGAACCCCATGGCCGCCACGTGCAGGTTGCTGTCGTCGTGCACGGCCCGCCTCGTGAGCACCTCGCCCGCAGTGATCGGAATGCCCTTCGCGCTGGCGAACGTGCCGTTCCCGATCGGCCCCGGTTCGTGCAGGATCGGCCTGACGGTGTTGTAGGGGTGGTTCGGCCGGCCGTAGTAGGCGCGCGCCTTGAGCAGCCGCCGCCCGCAGGTCCGGCTCCCGAGCGTCTGGTAGCGCGCGCCGCCGTGCTGGTGCGACTGGGCCAGGATGATGCGCCCGTTGAATCCATCCGGGACGCGCCACGATCCCCGGTCGACGAAGCTCGACCCCGGTCCCCCGCCGCCGGGCACGTCGTACAGGTTGCCGCTCAGGCGATTCGTGCAGTCGCCCAGGATGATCGGCGAGACCGGCTCGCGCGGGTCGGTGGTGTAGCGCACCTTCGTGCGCACGTAGAAGTCCTTGGCCCGCGCGTAGTGGTTCATGACCATCGCCACCAGGATCCAGTTCGGAGCCTGCCCGGTCGCGGTGCGGTTGTTGATGCCGTACCTGGCGCGCACGGCGGCCGGAATCGGCTTGGCGTAGTGCCCGAGGGGCTCCTCCTCCCCGCGGAGACCGATGAGGCCGAGGCACGATCCCGGGAACTGGTCCACCCGGTGAGGGGCGAAGTAGAGGAGGTGGTGGATCATCATCTTCCCGATGGGAAGCGGCTTGGCGTCCGGTCGCTTGCTGTCCACCAGCACCTGCTCCACGAAGGACGTGATGTAGCCCGCTTGGCTCGGCGCCTCCTGCCCGTCGGGCTTGAGCGTCATCGCGTTCTGGTAGCCCACGTAGGGTTCCGAGTGGATCTTCGGCGAGTAGAGCGTCAGGGTCTGCTCGCGCGCGGAGGCGGCGGCCGGAGCCGTGCCGAAGACCACGAGAACGGCGAAGGCCAGCATGCATCGCCGCATCACGACTAGGGGTCCACCTCGCCCTCGAAGAGCGCGAACGCGGCTCCCTGGGGATCGGTGGCCACGAGGAAGCGGCCGGCCGGGATCGCGGTGGCCGGAATGATGACCCGGCCTCCGTTCTCGGCCACGCGCCGCGCCGACTCCTCGAGGTCGCCGCAGGTGAAGTAGACGAGCCAGTCGGGCGAGGCCGGGGAGGCATCCGGGATCGGCATCATTCCGCCGTTCAGGATCCCGGCGTTCTGGATGCTCCAGAAGGGGGGCTCCTCCGACACCGCCTCGAAGCTCCATCCGAACAGCCCGGTGTAGAAGCTCCGCGCGGCACCGGGATCCGAGGTGTTCAGCTGGTTCATCGTGAGCGCGCCCACGTCGTTCACGAGCCCGGCGCCGGCCACCTCGCGTGGCTGCCACAGGCCGAGCACCGCGCCCTGTGGGTCCTCGATCACGGCTATGCGCGCGGCGTCCCGGACGTCGAAGGGGCCCATCACCACCCGGCCGCCGAGATCCGCGGCCCGGGCCGCCGTGGCGTCCGCATCCTCGACCGACACGTAGGAACCCCATCTCGCGGGAAGGCCCCTCTGGGACGGGGGGTCGAACATCGCCGCCACCGGCCGGCCGGTCACGGTGGCCCTCAGATACGGCTCGTCGGCGGAGATCGGGTCGTCCTCCAGCTCCCAGTCGAGCAGCGCCGGGTAGAAGGCCCGGGCCGCCCCGAGATCGGCGGTGGCCAGCTCGACCCAGCAGAACGTGCCCGGCCGGTATTCGGTCCTGGCCCCCACCGGCCCGTCCTCTAGGAGGAGCCGACCTTCAGGAAGGCCTCGTAGCGCGCGATCTCGCGCTCCGCGCGAGCCCCCTCCTCCGAGCCCTCCTCCGCGCGCTCCACGGCGTCGCGGGCCTCCTTGAGTTGCGCCTCGAAGGCGCCGCGGTCGAGGTCCTCCGGCGCGATCGCCTCCTCCACGAGCACCAGTGCGGAGTTGTCCACCACCTGGAGGTAGCCCTCGCCCTGCGCGAAGCGCACGATCTCGGACTCCGAGCGGTACAGGCGCAGCTCGGTGGGCTCGAGGATGGCCATCAGCGGGGAGTGGTTGGCCAGCACGCCGATGGACCCGATGGTGGTCTTGGTCGACACCATCTCCACGTCGTCGGCGAAGACCTGGCCCTCGGGGGTCAGGACCTCGACCCTGAAGCTATTCCTCGCCACCGTCGTCCTTCGCGTCGTCCTCGCTGCCCTCGTCGCCGTCGGCCTCGGCCTCGGCCGATGCCGAGGCGCCGCCGGACTTGCGGAACTCCTCCACCACCTCGTCGATCGTCCCCTTCATGAGGAACAGGCGCTCGGGGATGTCGTCGTGCTGGCCCTCGATGATCTCCTTGAAGGAGCGGACCGTGTCGGCCACCTGCACGTACTTCCCGGAGAGCCCGGTGAACTGCTCCGCCACGAAGAACGGCTGCGACAGGAACCGCTCCACCTTGCGGGCGCGCTGGACGGTGATCTTGTCCTCGTCCGATAGCTCGTCGATGCCGAGGATGGCGATGATGTCCTGGAGCTCCTTGTAGCGCTGGAGGATCTCCCGGACCGAGTTGGCCACCTGGAAGTGCTCCTCGCCGACGATGTCGGCCTTGAGGATCGTGGAGGTGGAGTCGAGCGGGTCCACCGCCGGGTAGATGCCCTTCTCCGAGATCGCACGCGAGAGCGTGGTGGTGGCGTTCAGGTGGGCGAACACCGACGCCGGCGCCGGGTCGGTGAGGTCGTCCGCCGGCACGTAGATGGCCTGGACCGACGTGACCGAGCCCTGCCGGGTGGACGTGATCCGCTCCTGGAGCTGGCCCATCTCGGTCTCCAGCGTGGGCTGGTAGCCCACCTGGGAGGGCATGCGCCCGAGCAGGGCGGACACCTCCGAGCCGGCCTGCACGAAGCGGAAGATGTTGTCGATGAAGAGCAGCACGTCCTGGCCGCCCTGCTCGCGGAAGTACTCCGCCATAGTCAGGCCGGAGAGAGCCACGCGCATGCGGGCTCCGGGCGGCTCGTTCATCTGGCCGAACACGAGCATCGTCTTGTCGATGACGCCCGACTCCTTCATCTCGACCCAGAGGTCGTTGCCCTCGCGCGAGCGCTCGCCGACCCCGCAGAAGGCCGAGAGGCCCTCGTGCTCCTCGCCGATGGAGCGGATGAGCTCCTGGATGAGCACGGTCTTGCCCACTCCGGCCCCGCCGAAGAGGCCGACCTTGCCGCCCTTCGCGTAGGGCGCGAGGAGATCCACGACCTTGATGCCGGTCTCGAGGATCTCGCGCGTGGGCATGAGGTCCTCCACGTCGGGCGCGGGCCGGTGGATCGGCCAGCGCTCCTCGGTGTCCACGTCGCCCTCGTCGTCGATCGGGTCGCCGAGCAGGTTGAAGATCCGGCCCAGCGTGGCCCGGCCCACGGGCACGGTGATCGGCCCGCCGGTGTCGTGCACGCGAACGCCGCGGGAGAGCCCATCGGTGGCGTCCATGGCCACCGCGCGGATGCGGTCGTCGCCCAGGTGCTGCTGCACCTCGAGCACGAGCCGGTCGCGGCTCTCGTCCTCGAGCTGCACCTCGAGCGCGTTGTAGATCTCGGGGAGGTGGCCGTTGCCGAACAGCACCTCGACCACCACGCCCTGGACCTCCTCGACGGTCCCGATGTGCTCGTCCTTCGTGGCGCTGCTCTCCCGCTGGGTCTCTGTTCCGGCTTCCAAGTTCCCGATTCTCCTTGTCTAGGTAACGCCCTCGGCGCCCGCGACGACCTCCATGATCTCCTGGGTGATCTCCGCCTGGCGTTGGCGATTGGCCTCGAGCGTGAGGTCGTCGATCAGCTCGGCGGCGTTGTCTGATGCGTTGCGCATGGCACTCATTCGGGCGCCGTGCTCGGACGCCGTGGACTCCAGCAGCGCCCTGAAGATCGATATCTCGACGTAGTCCGGCACGAGCCGGGCCAGGATCTCCTCGGGCTCGGGCTCGTAGATCCAGAGCGCGTGATGGCCGTTCGAGGCCTTCTCCCGCTGCTCCTCCTCAGGCTCGGCGTCCGCCTCGTCGTCGCCACCGAGGATGTCCGCCTGCTGGAGCGGCAGCAGGGTCTCCTCGCGCACCTCCTGGCGAGCCGCGGAGATGAACCCGTTGTAGATGATCTCCACCCGGTCCACCTTGCCGTCCACGTAGGCGGCGGCCAGGCCGTCGGCGATCCGGCGGGCGTCCGCGAAGGCCGGCCTGTCGGTGAAGCCGGTCCAGGTGTCCCCGATCTCCATGCCGCGAAAGCGCAGCGAGGACTCGCCGCGGCGCCCGCTGGCGTACCAGAGCACCTCGATCCCCTCGGCCCGCAGCGTGGCGGCGCGGCGATTGCCCGCGCGGACGATCTGCGAGTTGAAGGGCCCGGCCAGGCCGCGGTCGCCGGTGACGAGGAGGATCCCCACCCGCTTGGGGTTCTCGCGCTCCTGCAGGATCGGCAGGCTGGGGATGCTGTCGGCGGCCTCCGAGGCTCGCCGCGTCATCCGGCGCAGGGCGTCCGCGTACGGGCGCAGCGCCTCGATCCGCTGCTCGGCCCGCCGCAGCCGCGCGGCCGCCACCATCTCCATGGCCCGCGTGATCTTGCGGATGTTCTTCACCGACGAGATGCGGCTCCGGATGTCCTTCAGGCTGGCCATGGGCTACCGCTGGGCGGGTGCGGCCTCCTGCTCCTGGTCCGCCGCGCGGTCGGGCTCGGCGCCGTTCCCGTCTCCGTCGGACGAGCTTCCCCCGGTCCGCCCCCCGGCGCGGCGCTCCTCCTCGGAGAGGATGCGGTCGGACTCGCCCTCCTCGATGGGGTTGCCCTCCACGTCGAAGTCGGGCCCGAAGTCGTCGATGGCCTCGGCGATCGCGCCGCCCAGCTCCTCCTCGATGGCGTCGTCCCACTCGCCCGCGGCGATCTTGTCCATGACCTCCTGGTGGTCCGAGTGGACCCGGGCCAGGAGCATGTCGAGGAACTCGGTGACGCGCTCGGTCTTGATCCGGTCGAGGAACCCTCCGGTGCCGGCGTAGATGGCCGCCACCTGGTTCTCGATCGGCCAGGGCTCGCGCTCGTCCTGGTTCAGCGTGGCCACCAGCCGCTCACCGCGGGCCAGCGTGGCCTGGGTGTCGGCGTCGAGCTCCGAGCCGAACTGGGCGAAGGCCTCGAGCTCGCGGTACTGCGACAGCTCGAGGCGCAGGCGCCCGGCCACCTTCTTCATCGGCTTCGTCTGCGCCGAGCCGCCCACCCGGGACACCGAGATGCCCACGTTGATGGCCGGGCGCACGCCGGAGCGGAAGAGGTCGGCCTCCAGGAAGATCTGGCCGTCCGTGATCGAGATGACGTTCGTCGGGATGTACGCCGACACGTCGCCGGCCTGGGTCTCGATGATCGGCAGGGCGGTGAGCGATCCCCCGCCCAGCTCGTCGTTCAGCTTCACCGAGCGCTCCAGCAGGCGGGAGTGCAGGTAGAAGACGTCCCCCGGGTAGGCCTCGCGGCCCGGCGGGCGGCGCAGCAGAAGGGACATCTGGCGATAGGCGTATGCGTGCTTGGTCAGGTCGTCGTAGACCGCGAGCGCGTGGCCGCCCTGGTAGAGGAAGTGCTCGCCCATGGCGCAGCCGGCGTAGGGAGCGAGGAACTTGATCGGCGCCGCCTCGTCAGCGGGAGCGGCCACGATGATCGTGTGCTCGAGAGCGCCGGCCTCCTCCAGCTGGCGGGCCACGTCGACCACGGTGGCCATGCGCTGTCCGATCGCGACATAGACGCACTTCACGTCCTGGCCCTTTTGGTTGATGATCGCGTCGATGCAGATCGAGGTCTTGCCCGTCTGGCGGTCCCCGATCACGAGCTCGCGCTGGCCGCGGCCCACGTTCGTCATGGCGTCGATCGGCTTGATGCCGGTGAGGAGCGGCTCCTTCACGCCCTGGCGCTGAACCACGCCGGGAGCCTTGAACTCGGCCGGGCGGGTCTCCGTGGTGTTCACGTCGCCCTTGCCGTCCAGCGGGTTCCCGAGCGGGTCCACGATGCGCCCCAGCAGAGCGTCGCCCACCGGGACCTCGAGCAGGCGGCCGGTGCGCTTGACCTGGTCGCCCTCCTCGATCTTGTCCCACTCTCCGAAGAGCACCACGCCGACGTTGTCCGACTCGAGGTTGAGCGCGAGCCCGGTCACGTCGTGCGGCAGTTCGAGGAGCTCCAGCGACATGCAGTTGTCCAGCCCGTGCACGCGGGAGATGCCGTCGGCCACGGACAGCACGGTGCCCACCTCGGAGAGGTCGGCTCCTCCGTCCTCGAGGCCCTCGATGCGCTCTCTCAGGATGCTGGTGATCTCGTCTGGCTTGATCTGCACTTCGAAGCTCCTTCAGTCACTCAGGCCGCTTTCGCGACCTGCTTGCGTAGCTGTTCAAGTCTGTTGCGGACGCTTGCGTCCAGGACCATGTTCCCGACGCTCACCTTCAGTCCGCCGAGCAGGTCTGGATCCACCTTCGAGTTCAGCTCCACGCGCCGGCCCGTCTGCTCCTCGATGCGCTTGCCGATGTCGCTCACCAGCTGGTCGTCGAGCTCCACCGCGCTCGTGACGGTCACCGGCAGCAGCTTGTTCTCGTCTGCCCAGAGCGAGTCCAGCACCCTCCGGATCCGGAATATCACGGGCATCCGGTGGCGCTCTGCCAGCAGCTCCAGGAAGTTCACGAAGCGCGGATCGGCGTCATCGAGGATCCGGCTCACGCCCTGCTTCTTCTCCTCCGAGGAGAAGTAGGGCGAGAAGAAGAAGACCTGGAGATCGCGGTCGGTCCCGAGCGTTCCGGCGAACTGGTCGAGCTCGTCGTGCACGCGGTCGAGCACCCCCGCGTCCTTGGCGGCATCGAACAGCGCTCGTGCGTAGACGTCGGCGATCTCCTCCATCTACCTCGTGCCGGTCCCTTCCCTCGACAGCGCGGAGAAGTCGACCTCGCTGAGCGCATCCTCCACGAGCCGCTTCTGGTCCTCGCCCGTGAGCGTCTTGCGCGTGACCTTCTCGGTGGCCAGGACCGTGAGGTTGGCCACCTCCTTGCGGATCTCCTCGAGCGAGCGGCGCGTCTCGGCCTGGATGTCGCGGCGGGCCGCGGCCATCAGCTCCTCGCGCTGCTGGGTGGCCTGCGCCTTCGAGTCATCCTGGAGCGAGTCGGCCGCCTTGCGCGCCCTGGTCACGATGTCGTCGGCCTGCTCGCGCGCCTCCTTCAGGCGGGCGCGGTACTCCTCGAGCAGCTCGTCCGCCTCCTGCTTGGTCCGCTGCGCCGAGTCGATCGACTCGTCGATCGCCCTCCGCCGGCGGTCCAGCGCCTCGGCGATCCGCGGGAACGCGACCTTGTTGAGCACGAACAGCGTGACCAGGAACGCGATCAGCGTCCAGATCATCACGCCCAGCGAGATCGAGATGAGCGGGTTGCTCTCGGCGAGCGGGATCATGGTCGGAAGCTCCACCGGCGGCCTAGAGGAAGAACGCGATCAGGCCGAAGATGAAGGTGTAGAAGGCCACCGCCTCCGTGAGCGCGAACCCGAGCCACTGGATGCTCGTGATCTCCTCGCGCATCTCCGGCTGGCGGGTGACCGACTCGATCACCTTTCCGAAGATGAAGCCGACGCCGATGCCGGCGCCGATCGATCCGAGGCCGGCGCCAATGCCGAGCGCGATGGCCTTGAGACCGTCGTCGGTGACGGTTGTGGAGCTGGCTGCGATTGGAGCTAATAGGTCGAGCATGTGTTGAAGATCCTCCTTGAGATCAGTGACCCGCGGCGGTGGCCTCGCCGAAGTAGATGGACGACAGCGTTGCGAAGATGAAGGCCTGGAGGGTGGCCACCAGGCCCACCTCCAGCAGGAAGAAGACGATGGCCAGCGGAAGGGTCAGCCAGCCCAGCGCCGCGATCCCGAGGATCACGGCCAGGCCGCCGCCCATGAACAGGATGAGCATGTGGCCGGCGAGGATGTTGGCGAAGAGTCGTACGGAGAGCGAGATGATCCGGACGAACTGGGAGATCACCTCGATCACGAAGATCGGGCCCTTGAGGACTCCCGGAGTGCCGGATGGGATCAGGCCCCTGATGTAGTTGAGGAAGCCCTTGGCCCGAATGCCCTCGGCCTGGTAGGCGAACCACACCACCAGCGTGAGGATGATCGGCACGGAGATGTTCGCGGTGGCCGCGTAGAGGGCGAGCGTGGGCACCTCGAGGCCGAAGATGTGGGTCGCGTGCTCGGTGTTGGTCGGTAGCGGGATGTAGCCGATCAGGTTCGAGATCCAGATGAAGAAGAAGAGCGTGGCCACGAAGGGGAACCAGCGCAGGGACATCTCGCGCGACATGTTCCCCCGGGCGATCGTGTTGTACGTGAGGTCGTACATCACCTCCATGGCCGTCTGCACGCGGTTCGGCTTATCCGTCATCCGCTTGGCGATGTAGGTCATGATCGCGCCGGTGAGCACGCACGCGAGCACGAGGTAGAGCACCGCCTTGTTGATGCTCATGTCCACCGGGCCGATCTTCAGGCTGATCCAGGGATCGAGCTTGAACTCGTCGGTGGGGGTGAACTCCTCGTTCTTGCCGTTGCTGCCGAGGATCGCCACCAGCGCGACGGCGATGAAGATGTAGACGCCGAAGGCGATCAGGACCTTGCGCTTGGTGGTCACAGCGCGCCCTCCTCCATGCTCCGGGACACCATGAACCCGGTGAACCAGGCCTGGAAGACCACGGCGGTGAGCACCGCTGCCGGGAGGCCGGAGGCACGGTCGATCAGGCCGATGGCCAGCACGGAGAGCATGAGGAACCAGATGCGTCCCATGAGGCTCACGGTCATGAGGCCCATGGAGGTGCGCGGGTTGGTGGCGGCACGCGCCCGGCGCTGGACGAGGGCCTGAATCCCGCGCTGGAAGAGCCATACGGCGGTGACACCGGCCCACGCGAACAGCGGCCACCCCGCCGCCACGAACACCGGCAATGCGAGCACGAGGACGAGGACGTCCGCAAGCCGCACCGCGCGCAGGGAGAGCGGTGCATGAGATGTCTTTAGAACGTGGGTCGCCAAGAGGTGCTCCGACGGTGAGCCTTCGCGAGGTGATCCGGGCGGGTACCTCGGCTCCTCCGTCGGGGCGCGTACCGTACAACAGCCTGGGACTTTGTGACTACTTTGTGACAGTTGCCGCGGGGACCTGGAGCTCCTCTTCGCGCTCGCGATCGAGCGCGGCGAGGAACGTGTCCACGACGTTTCTGTCGAACTGGGTCCCGCAGCCGGCGCGCAGCTCCGCGCGCGCCGCCTCCTCGCCGAGGGCCTGCCGGTAGACCCGGTTGCGGGTCATGGCCTCATACGCGTCCGCCACGGCGAGGATCCTCGCCTCGAGCGGAATGTCGTCCCCGGCCAGGCCGAACGGGTACCCCGACCCGTCGAGCCACTCGTGGTGGGCCAGGACCCATCCGCGGAGGTCGGCGAGCTCGGGCCGGGACAGGAGCTGGGCCCCGATCTCGGGATGCGTCTGGAGCTCCTTCCAGTCCTCGTCGCCGAGCGGGCCGATCTTCACCAGCAGCGGATCCGAGACGCCGATCTTGCCCACGTCGTGCAGCACCCCCGCGGCCCGCACACGCTCCACGCGCTCGGGTGAGAGCCCCAGTTCCACGGCCATCATCCGCGAGTAGAGGCCCACGGTGCGCGAGTGGGCGGCGTTGCCGTGGTCGCGCACGTCGAGCGCCTCGGCCAGGGCCATCAGGGGCGCGAGGTGGAGGTCGCCACTCTGCGACCCCGAGGCGCGAGCCAGGACCCGTGCCACCTCCGCGCTGAAGATCGCCGTGCGGTCCTTGCCCAGGTCCTTCGCGGCGTAGAGGGCGCGGTCCGCGGCACGCAGCAGCGAGCGCAGGTCGTCCCCGTGGTCGGGCTGGGTGGCCACGCCGAAGCTGATCGTCACCGGCAGCGGGTACTCCGCGAAGCTGCGGTGGGTGGCGCGCCGCAGGCGCTCGGCCACCAGGTACGCGCCGCGCTCATCGGTGTCCGGGAGCAGCACCGCGAACTCCTCGCCGCCGATCCGGGCCGGCGTGTCGATCTTGCGCTTCCACTTGAGCATGTCGTCGGCCACCTTGGCCAGCACCGCATCGCCGGCCTCGTGGCCGAAGCGGTCGTTCACGGCCTTGAAGCCGTCCAGGTCTCCGATCAGCACGGACACCCTGCCGCCCGTGCGGTGCACCCGCTCCAGCTCGTGCTCGAACAGCTCCTCGAAGGCACGGCGGTTCAGCAGCCCGGTCAGGGGATCGGTGCGCGCGGCGTCGTCCAGCGAGGCCACGAGCGTGGAGATCTTGCCGCGCTGGTAGGCGGCCAGGGCGCCGGCCACGACCCCCACCCCCACCACCAGCACCCAGTTCTCCACCGGGCGGTCTCCGGGCAGCACGGCGAGCACCGCGCCGTAGGCCACGGCCTGGACTCCGACCTGGACGACCGCCCAGCGGCGCCCGTGGAAGTAGAAGGCCTCGAGCGCGATCCAGAGATAGAGCAGGGCGAAGAAGCTGGAGCGGTCGCCGCGGAAGTAGATGGCGGCGGTGGTCATGAGCGTGCCCAGCCCGAGCACCACGGGCACCATTCGGCGCGGGAGCGATTCGGAGCGCCACAGCAGCAGCGCCCCGCCAGTCGCGCCGGTGATGGCCACCACCGCCAGCCCGGCGGTGCTGTCCTCGGGATAGGGCAGCGCAAGCGATACCCCCACGAGTGCGGCGGCGGCTATGTAGAAATAAGCGAGCGTCCGTGCCATCGCCGGGCGGCCGATCATTCCGTCGGGCGCCCGGCCGGCGCTCTTCGGCGCCAAGGTCATGGGGATCTATCGGATGCCACCGGGCCTGCCGTGAGAAATCCGTCAAACGACTCGCAACAGGGCCTCCACCACCTCACCGTCGAACTGGCCGCCCGCCGCGTCGCGCAGCTCCGAGGCGGCTCGCTCGGGAGACATCGCGGACCGATGAGGACGGTCGCTGGTCATCGCCTCGTAGGCGTCCGAGACCGCCAGGATTCGGGACTCCACGGGCAATCCGGCCGCATCCAGGCCGGCCGGATAGCCGCGTCCGTCCGGCCGTTCGTGGTGAAAGAGGATCCAGGTGCGGATGTCGTCGAAGTCCGTGGTCTCCACCATCCGGGCGCCCACCTCGGGGTGGGCCCGGACCCAAACCCAGTCGGCGGCGTCCAGAGGCCCCGGCTTGTGGGCCACCTGATCGGGGGTCCCGATGCGCCCCACGTCGTGGAGCATCCCCGCCAGCCGCACCCGCTCCACCGTGTCCGGGGGCAGGCCGAGCTCGCGCGCGGTGAGCTCCGCGAAGCGGCTCACCCGGTGGCAGTGACTGGCGCTGCCCATGTCCCGGACGTCCAGCGCCTCGGCGATGCTGAGCAGTGCCGCGAGCCTCACCCGCGCGTCGCTCCCCCCGCGCCGCGTGGGGGTGGCCGGGGCCGACACCTCGGCGCTCGAGATCACCGTGCGGTCGCATCCCAGCGACTTGGCGGCCTGCAGCGCCTGGTCGGCGGCGCGCAGGAGCGTCTCGGCGGAGCGGCCGTGGCTGGGGAAGGTGGCCACGCCGAAGCTGATGGTGAGGCCCCCGGGACCGGCCGCGGTGTCCATCCGCACCCGCTCGGCGATCATGTAGGCGCCGTGCTCGTCGCAATCGGGAGCGAGCAGGGCGAACTCCTCGCCCCCCACCCGGGCGGCCGAGTCGAAGCTCCGCTTGGCCGCGAGGAATGCCCCGGCCACGTGGCGCAGCGCCTCATCGCCCTCCGCCCGCCCGAGCTCGGCGTTCACCCGCGCGAGGCCGTCAAGGTCGCCGACCACGAGGCTCAGCGGGGCGTTGCTCCGGCGAGCCCGCTCGAGCTCGGTGTCGAAGGTGTCCTGGAAGCCGCGGCGGTTCAGCAGCTGCGTGAGCGGATCGTGGTCCGCCACCTGGCTGAGGCTGTGGATGGTGCCGACGAGACGGTCACGGAGCAGGGCCACGAACACGCCGGCCACCAGCAGCGTGCCCACGGTGGCCACCCAGCCGTCCACGCGCGTGCCGCTGTGGTCCTCCGCCGAGAGCACGATCGCGTAGGCCACGCCCACCAGCGCCATGTGCACGAGTGCCGCGCGCAGCGGGAAGAAGTAGAAGGCGAACAGCGTCACCCACAGGAAGGGCAGGGGCACGTAGGCGGAACCGGTGCCCCACGCGTAGACCGCGACGCCGGCCAGCGCGGTGCCCGCCACCACCACGGCGTGGAACGCCCGCACGGGTATCCGGTCCTGGGCCGCGAACAGGGCCATGCCCAGCGCCGCGGTGAGCACGGCCACCAGCAGCAGCAGGTTCTGGTCCTGGACCACCGTGTCGGGCAGGGCGGCGGACAGGAACCCGAACAGGGCACCGAGACCGCAGAAGACCGCCCCGGTACGCGCCATGCGGACGCCGGAGATCTCGTCGCCCCAGCTGATGTCCCCCAAGCGCGCGCGCTCGCGAAGAGGCGAGTCCAAGAAAATGGCCTCCTCTGACCGTGTCGGTTGGCCTCCCGCCACGGTGGCGTGGGAATGCCTCGAAGGGCCACTATAAGTCCGTCCTTCAAGTACCGCGCCGGACCCGGTGGACGAAATGTGGATACAGCGACATATCGCTCTACGAGCGCGCCCGCGAGGGTTTCACCTGGTCACTTCCGAGGTCATGGACGCGGTGCCCGAGCTGCGCCGGATCGAGGTCGGGCTGGCCACCTTCTTCATCCAGCACACCTCGGCCTCGCTGACCCTGAACGAGAACGCGAGCCCCGACGTGCGCGCCGACTTCGCCGCGTGGTTCGACCGCGCCGTGCCCGACGGCGCGCCCTACTTCCGGCACACCCTCGAGGGACCGGACGACATGCCCGCCCACATCAAGTCGGCACTGCTCGGCAGCACGCTCACCGTGCCGGTGTCGGGCGGCCGGCTGGCGCTCGGCACCTGGCAGGGGATCTACCTGTGCGAGCACCGCGACGGCGGGGGATCCCGCCGCCTGGTGGTGACGGCAACGGGCGAGGAGGCCTCGGCCTAGGCGTACACCCCATCCAGCCACGCCTTCAGGTCCGCCTCGCGCGCGTCTGCGTCCACGCCGTCCACGAACAGGTGCGCGCTCATCCCCACCACGCCGCCGTAGTGGTTGCGCCCGAAGAAGCGGTACAGGCCGTCGGCACTGCGCACGCCGAGGAACTCCGGTGTCGAGAAGTCGATCACGCCGTCGAGCGCGCCCGCTTTGCCGAGCGACGCGTGGACCTCGTCCCCCACACCCGCTTCCGCGGAGACGCCCAGCGCCGCCCGCAGCGCATCCATGGCGTCCGGCGTGCCGGCGGCCTCGGGCCCCTCGATGCCGGACGACGGCTGGCCGACGTAGGTGACCGGGCGGCCGTTGAAGTGCTCCAGGTACTGCCCGAGGGTGTGGAGATAGAAGTCGGTGTGGCCACCGATGGCGTCGTACTGGTCCTCCCACTCGTCGGCGAGGATCCCGCTGTGCACGTAGCGCAGGTGCGCCGCGCCGCCTGTCGCGCGCCTCGATCGTGAAGTCGAGGGCGTTGAAGGTCCCGTCCGGTGACTCCATGCGGACCACGAGGCGGTGCGGCGGGTCCCAGGTCTTGAAGGGTCCCCCCTCGGGCGGCGCCTCGCCGGCCGGGATCTCCATGCCGGTCGGGAACTGCCAGGCGGCGGGCTCGGCGGTGATCGCGGTCCAGACGTCGTCCGGGGCGGCCGGCAGGTCCACCTCGCGTGTGATCTCGAATTCACGGCTCATGACTGGGACTCCTTGCTCTTCGTGATGGTGGGATGGAGTGCGACGACGAACCGGTGCCGGCGGCCGCCGGGGGCGGCCTCGTCGTGGTACTTCGCAACGAGGCCGTTCACGGCGCCCGCCAGCTCGACGGCGAACGCGGCCCGGTCCTTGGCCGAGGCGAAACGGACCTCGCTGTCGATCCCGAGGGTCGCGAGCGGCTTGCCTGCCGCGCTCGCCCCCGTGATCAGCTCGCCGACCTCGCGGACCATGCGTCCCGCGACCGCGAGCAGCCAGCGCGCCGAGCGCTGGTCGGGCCCGCGGGACGGATCCGGAGCGACCGCGGAGAGCGCGGTCGGCGAGATCACATACGACGCGGCCGTGGCCTGGAGCACGCGCTCGGTGCAGTTGCCCCGGCGGCGCTCCTCGACGAGCTCCACCAGGCCGTGACGCTCCAGCGCCCGCAGGTGGTAGTTCGCCTTCTGGCGGGTGAGCCCGACCCGCGCCGCCAGGGTGCTGGCGGAGCCGGGCTCGGCCAGCTCGGCGAGCAGGCCGGCCCGGATCGGATCAAGCGACGCCTCGGCGGCGGCGGGATCTTCGATGACGGCGACGTCGTGCATGAGCGCACCTTCTCACCGACAATTCTTTTTGTCAAGCACTATTTTCTCGTCGGCACCGGCGGGTGTTGGGATCAATCTTCGTCGTATGCGAACATGTGTTCGTGCGCTGGGATGAGCTGAAGGTCGAGAACGAGGAGGGGCGCCGCCTCCCCGGCTACCGCGACGCGGCCCAGGTCCGGACCTTCGACGCCCCCGAGGCACTGGACGTCCGCTTCTACGAGGTGCACGCGCGGTCGGTGCTCAACCGGGTGCCGAAGGCGTCGCAGATGCCGTTTCGTTGGACGATCAACCCCTATCGAGGTTGCACTCATGCCTGCGCCTACTGCCTGTCGGGTGACACGCCCGTGTTGATGGCCGACGGCCGGACGCTTCCGCTCGCTGAGCTGAAGCCCGGGGACAGGATCTACGGAACCGTTCGCGAGGGGGCTTACCGCCGTTATGCGGTGACAGAGGTTCTTGACCACTGGGAGACCCGCAAGCCCGCTTTCCGGGTGACGCTCGAGGACGGAACCGAGCTGGTGGCGAGCGGCGACCATCGGTTTCTCACCAGGCGCCGGTGGAAGCACGTGACGGGAACGGAGTGCGGCCAAACCCGCCGACCCCACCTGACCCTGAACGACGACTTGCTCGGTACGGGTGGCTTCGAGGCGCCCCCGGCCGACACCCCCGAATACCGACGGGGGTATCTGTGCGGCATGGTTCGCGGAGACGGACTGCTCGCCTCTTATGCGTATCCCAGGGGAGGTCGAGCGGGAGAGATCCATCAGTTCCGCCTCGCATTGGTGGACCTCGATGGGCTCCGGCGTACTCGCGAGTTCCTGAGCGACGAAGGGGTCACCACCAGCGAGTTCCTCTTCCAGCGCGCCGGCGCACTGGGTAGCTCGAAGGCGGTGCATGGGATCCGCACCGCGCGCGGGGGGCATGTCTCGCAGATCCGGGACCTCGTTGAGTGGCCCCGGCAGGCCAGCAGCGACTGGTGCCGGGGTTTCCTTGCCGGGATCTTCGATGCCGAGGGTGGCCGCAACCACGGTGTGTTGCGAATCTCGAACACCGACCTGGCGATCATCGACTGGATCACCTGTTGTCTGAGACGCTTCGACTTCGCCCATGTTGTTGAGCACACGGCGTGCACCAACGGACTGAAGACCGTCCGGCTGACAGGTGGCCTCCAGGCTCATCTGCGCTTCTTCCACATGGTGGATCCGGCGATCACACGGAAGCGCGACATCGAGGGCACCGCCCTCAAGAGCCCCGCCAACCTGGGTGTCGCTGCCATCGAGCCCCTCGCCGGCGACCACGACCTCTACGACATCACCACCGGCACCGGGGACTTCATCGCCAACGGCGTGGTCAGCCACAACTGCTTCGCCCGGCCCACCCACACCTACCTCGACTTCAACGCCGGCCGGGACTTCGAACGCGAGATCGTGGTCAAGGTCAACACGCCGGAGCGGACCCGGGCCGAGCTGTCCAAGCCGTCGTGGAAGCACGAGCACGTGGCGCTCGGGACCAACACCGATCCCTACCAGTGGGTGGAGAAGAAGTACGAGCTGATGCCCGGTGTGTGGGAGGCCATGCGGGACACCCGGACCCCGTGCTCGGTGCTCACCAAGTCGCCGCTCCTGCTCCGGGACCTGGATCTCTTCAAGCAAATCCCCGACTTCACCGCCAACCTCTCGGTCCCCACCCTCGACGAGAAGGCGTGGCGGGCGAGCGAGCCGCACACCCCCCACCCCCGCAAGCGGATCGAAGCGGTGGCAGAGCTCAACCGCGCCGGCATTCCCTGCGGTGTCCTGGTGGCCCCGCTGATGCCGGGGATCAACGACGCACCGGAGCAGGTGGAGCGCATCCTCGAGCTCTGTGCCGAGGCGGGCGCGGTGAGCATCGGCGGGATCTGCCTCCACCTCCGCGGCGAGGTGCGTCAGGTGTTCATGGACTGGCTGCGCTCCTACCGGCCCGACCTCGTCCCGCGCTACGAGGAGATCTACGCCCGCGGCGCCTACGCACCGAAGGCCGAGCGTGCGCGCATCGGCCGCCTGATCCGCCCGACGGGCCGGGCCACGGTCTTCAGGCGCGGGCGCGCCGAAATGCGAGCGCCCGATCCGGCTCCCGACCCCGAGCCCGAACAGGCCTCGCTCTTCTGAGCGCTCCGCGGGCCGGCACGGAGCTCAGTCCCGGCTCACCGCCTGGAACTCGCCCGTCTCCACGTCGCGCTGCGCGGTGCGCTCGATCTCCTCGGGCGTGAGCGCGGCGATCTCCCCGGTCTCCACCTTGCGCCGGATCTCACGCTCCCGGAAGCGCTTGAGCTTCAGTATCTCGAGCACCACCACCAGGTACACGCTGGCCGCAAGCGCCACCAGCCCGAAGGCGGCGATCACCGCCGCCCAGCCCCAGTTCAGAGTGCCGTCGTCCTCCGAGTAGGGCACGAAGCGCATGGCCAGCGCCAGCGCCGCAAGCGACAGGGTCCAGCCGTAGAGGTAGAGCACCGTCCGCCTCTGCGAGAACCCGATGTCGGTGAAGCGGTGGTGGAAGTGCCATCGGTCCGCCGAGTACACGGGGCGCCCGTACTTGATCCGCTTGGCCACCACGAACGTGGCGTCCAGGGCGGGCACGGCCAGGATCAGCAGCGGGAAGAACAGGGCCACCACGGCGGCCGTCTTCAGCACGCCCTGAATGGCCACGCAGGCCAGGAGCAACCCGAGGAGGTTCGCCCCCGTGTCCCCCATGAAGATCGACGCGGGGTGGAAGTTGTGCCAGAGGAAGCCGAGCGCCGCGCCCGCGGTGATGGCGGCCAGCACGCCGGCCGCGTCCCGGTCGAGCGAGAGCGCGATCACCGCGAACGTGCCCGCCGCGATCGTGCACACGCCCGCGGCCAGGCCGTCGGCGCCGTCGGTGAAGTTCACGACGTTCATCACCGCCACCATCCCCACCAGCGTCAGGACGGTGCCCCAGTTCCCGAGCTGGAGAGGCTCGACGAAGGGCAGCGTGATGTTGGTGACCTTCACCCCCGCGGCCACCGGGATCGCGGCCGCGCCGAACTGGCCGGCCAGCTTCACCAGCGGCGGCAGCCCGCCCGGGCGCCAGTCGTCCAGCGCGCCGACCAGCGCAATGGCCACCGCGCCCAGCAGGATCCCGCGGGTGGTGCGGTCGCCGGGCAGGAAGAGCACCCCCGCCACCAGCACGGCCGCGAGGATCGCCAACCCGCCCAGGCCGGGCACGTCGTGGTCGTGGAGGTCCCGGTCCCGCGGCCGGTTGAGCACACCGAGCCGGCGGGCGAGCCGGGCGGTGGGAGGGGTGACCACGAAGGCAACACCTGCCGCGACGAGGAACGCCCAGAGGGCATCGAACCCGTCCATGCGATCGCAGCCTACTCACGGGGAGGACATGCTCCGGTGCTCGCCCGATCACCGATCGGGCTCCGCTCCTCGCCAGCCCGGGCTGCGCTCCTCCCTGGGGCCGAGTCGGCTAAACGGCTGCGGCGGCGAGCTGGGGGTACAGCGGATAGCGCTCGGCGAGGGCGCGGGTGCGCTCCGAGAGCTCGGCCTGCTTCGAGTCCGGGAAGTCCCCTGTGAGCGCGGCGCCGATCACGTTGCCCACCTCCCGGAAGTCGTCCACCTGTAGGCCGCGGGTGGCGAGCGCCGGGGCCCCGATGCGCACTCCCGACGACACGGACGGCGGGCGCGGGTCGAAGGGCACGGCGTTGCGGTTCACGGTGATGCCCACCGCGTCCAGGCGGTCCTCGGCCTGCTGGCCGTCGAGCTCGGACTCGCGCAGGTCGGCCAGCACCAGGTGCACGTCGGTGCCGCCGCTGAGCACGTTCACCCCGGCCGAGAGCATCTCCTCGGCCACCGCCCTCGCGCCCGCCCGGGTGCGGCGCTGGCGCTCACGGAAGAGGTCGGTGGAAGCGACCTTCATCGCCACGGCCTTGCCCGCGATCACGTGCATGAGCGGCCCGCCCTGCTGGCCCGGGAAGACCGCCGAGTCGATCTTCTTGGCGAACTCCTCGCGGCACATGATCATCCCCCCGCGCGCGCCGCCGAGCGTCTTGTGGACCGTGGTGCTCACCACGTCCGCGTAGGGCACGGGGCTCGGGTGCTCCTCGGCGGCCACGAGGCCGGCGAAGTGGGCCATGTCCACCACCAGATAGGCACCCACCGAGTCGGCGATCTCGCGGAAGCGGGAGAAGTCGAGCTGGCGCGGATAGGCCGACCATCCGGCGAGGATCAGCTTCGGCCGAGAGTCCTCGGCCAGCTGGGCCAGCTCGTCCATGTCGATGAGCGAGTCCTCCTCGCGCACGCCGTAGGCCACCACGTCGTAGAGGCGCCCCGAGAAGTTGATCTTCATCCCGTGGGAGAGGTGACCGCCGTGGTCCAGCTTCATCCCCAGGATGCGGTCGCCCGGGTCGAGCAGCGCGTGGTACACGGCGGCGTTGGCCTGAGCCCCGGCGTGAGGCTGCACGTTCACGTGCTCCGCCCCGAAGAGCTTCTTGGCGCGCTCGATGGCCAGGTTCTCGGCCACGTCCACGAACTCGCACCCGCCGTAGTAGCGCCGGCCGGGATAGCCCTCGGCGTACTTGTTGGTGAGCACCGATCCCTGGCAGTCGAGAATGGCCTGGGGAACGAAGTTCTCCGAGGCGATCATCTCGAGCGTGGACTCCTGGCGCGCGGCCTCGCTCACGAGCACCTCCGCGATCTCCGGATCCACGTCCGCCACGGGCTTGGTGAAGAAGTCAGGGGCCAGGTCGCTCATTCCGAGCACCGTAGCATCGCTTCCGGGGAGCTAACGGCGCTCGCCGAAGAAGTCCAGCATCCGGGGCAGAACCGCCTCCGGAGCCTCATCGAGCATCCAATGGCCCACGCCGGGAAGACGCTCGACGGTCATCTGGTCCGCCTCGTTCTCCCAGCCCGTGAGCGGGTTGTCCTTGAGCAGGTCGTCCTCCGCGCCCACCAGCAGCAGCGCGGGCACCGTGAGCCGCCGCCCGCGGTAGAGGCCGGCGAGGATCGGGCGCAGCTCCTTGGTGAGCACGGTCCGGTAGAGGAGCACGGTGGCCCGCGCGCGGGCCGGGTCGCGGAAGCGCTCGCCGTACACCTCGAGCTCCTCGGGGGTCCACGCCCCCACCTTGCGGCTGGCGGTGAGCGCTCGGGGGATGAACCCCATGCGCTGCACCACCTGCTGCCCGAGACCGGGCGAGGCCAGCAGCGCCTGGTACCAGGCCTTGGAAAGCTGGCGCGCGCCCGGCCGCTCGTCCGGCGGCCAGGGATGGAGGATGGACATGGACATCAGGTGCGAGAAGCGCTCCGGCGCCCGGATGCAGGCCAGGAAGCCGGCGAAGCCGCCCCAGTCGTGGCCCGCGAGGCGCGCGCGCTCCAGCCCGAGGGCGTCCATCACGCCCAGGAGATCGGTGGCCAGCTGCTCCTTCTCGTAGTGCTCGGGCGGCGCGTCGCTCCAGCCCATGCCCCTGAGATCCGGGGCGATCACCCGGTAGTGCTCGGCCAGGGGCGGGATCAGGAAGCGCCACGCCCACCAGCTCTGAGGCCAGCCGTGCTGGAGCACAAGTGGCTCGCCCTGGCCCGCCTCGGCCACATGGACCCGCAGGCCGCCCACGTCCACGTAGCGATGCGTGACGCCCGGCAGTTCCGGAGGGGCGGCTTGGGCCATGCGCGCCGAACCTACCGCAGCCGGGCCTCCACGTCAGCCGCGGGCACGGCGCCCTCGCGCAGGACCTCGAACCCGCCCTGGTCCTCGTGCCCCACCAGCGACACCACCGTGGACGGGACCCCGGGCAGCTCGCCGGCGTCGAGGATCAGGTCCACGCCGGCGCGTATGCGCTCGGGCACGTCAGCGGTGCTGCGCGGGTCCGGTCGGCCGTGCAGGTTCGCGCTCGACTGCAGCACCGGCCAGCGAGCCTCGGCCAGCGGCGCGAGCTCGCCTTCCAGCAGCGGCACGCGCAGTCCGAGCCGGTGCGGCGCGGGACCGCACGCCAGTGGAAACCTGTGCGCGGGGTTGGGCAGCACGAGGGTGAGCGCGCCGGGCAGAAGCCGCTCCACCGCGGAGCGCGTGCGCTCGCCGAGCTCGGGCAGCGCCTCCAGCGCCAGGTCGAGCCGGAAGAACATCACCGCCGCGGGCTGCGCCGGCGGCCGTCCCTTCAGCCGGTAGAGGCGGTCCACGCCCTCGCGCGAGTCGGGCTCGGTGGCCAGGCCGTACACGGTGTCGGCGGGGAACAGGGCCACCCCGCCCACCCCGATGCAGCGCTCGAAGGTGGCCACCTCCTCCGGGGTCACGGCGCGTGGCCCACGGTCACTCGCTCGCGGCCGGCCAGGTCGCGGTGGGTCTCGGCGCCGCCATCGAGCAGCGCTCGCACCGCGGGGCCCTGATCGGGCGCGTGCTCCAGCGCCAGAGCGGTGCCCGGCGGCGCGTCGCGCACGAGACCCCTGATCGCGTCCAGGCCGTCCCTCCCCGACACCAGCGCCTCGCGTGGCTCGTAGCGGGTGATCTCGGGCTCGAGGCCCGCCCATTCGTCGTCCCGCACGTAGGGCAGGTTGGCCACCACGAGGTCGTAGTCGCCGGGCGGGAGGCCCGCGGCCCAGGCGATCTCGATCTCGGCGCCGAGCCGGTGGGCGTTGTCGCGGGCCAGGTCCACGGCGGCCGCCGAGGAGTCTGAGGCACTCAAGCGCAGGTCGGGCCGCTCGTCCAGCAGTGCCAGCGCCACCGCTCCCGAGCCGGTGCCCAGGTCGTGAACGCGCGCGGCCTCGGGAAGGGCGAGCGCCGCCTCCACCAGCAGCTCGGTGTCCGGCCTGGGGATGAGCACTCGCGCGTCCACGGCCAGGTCGATGTGCCGAAAGCCCTTGCGACCGATGATGTAGGCCACCGGCTCACGCTGGATCCGGCGCCGGATCCATCCGGAGAGGAGGCGCGCCGCGGGCGGCGGCACCGGGAGGTCCGGGTCGGAAACCAGCGCCCCGCGCTCCACCCCGAGCGCGGCCGCCACCAGCACCTCGGCATCGAGGCGCGGGCTCTCGCACCGCGCGGCCTCGAGCGCCGGGACGGCGGCGCCGATCGCGTCGCGCGCCGTCACCGCCGCATCAGCCCGTGACGAGTGCGCCGGCCTCCAGGCTGCGCCGCTTCTCGTCCGCCTCGAGCGCCGCCGTGAAGTCCTCGAGCTCTCCGGCGAGGACGCGCGTGAGATCGTTCTTCGTGAGCTTCACGCGGTGATCGGTCACGCGGTCCTGCGGGAAGTTGTACGTGCGGATCTTCTCCGAGCGCTCGCCGCTTCCCACCTGGGCCTTGCGCTCGGCGGCCTGCTCGGCCTGCTGGGTCGCGCGCTCCCGGTCGAGCAGCCGGGCACGAAGGACGCGCATGGCCTTGTCGCGGTTCTGGAGCTGCGACTTCTCGTCCTGCATCGACACCACCACACCGGTCGGCTTGTGGGTGATGCGCACCGCGGAGTCGGTGGTGTTCACGGACTGGCCGCCCGGCCCCGAGGAGCGGTACACGTCCACCTGGAGGTCGTTCGGGTCCACGTGCACGTCCACCTCCTCGGCCTCAGGCAGCACGGCCACGGTGGCGGTCGAGGTGTGGATGCGGCCCTGGGACTCGGTCTCCGGGACTCGCTGGACGCGGTGGGTGCCACCCTCGTGCTTGAACACGCTGTAGGCGCCCTGGCCCTTGATGGCAAAGGTGTAGTCGCCGTCGTTCACGGACAGCGGCTCGGTCTTGAAGCCGCGGCGCTCGGCGTAGCGGGTGAGCATGCGGAAGAGGTCGGCCGCGAAGAGCCCGGCCTCGTCGCCGCCCGCGCCCCCTCGCACCTCCACGATCACGTTGCGGTCGTCGTTGGGGTCCGGCTCCACCATGGCCAGCCGGATCTCCTCCTCGAGCTCGGCCAGCCGGGCCTCCGCCGTCTCCAGCATCTCGCGCACGTCCTGGTCGTCCGCGCCCTCGCTGAGAAGCTCGCGCGCGCCGGCGGCGTCATCGGTGGCCCTCCGCCACTCGGTGGCCAGCTCGTGGGCGGCCTCGAGCCTGCGGTAGGAGCGGCCCACCTCCGCGTAGCGCAGGTGATCCCCGATCACCTCGGGGTCGGACATCTGTGCCGAGAGATCGGCGAACCGGCTCTCGATCTGCTCCACCAGCTTCTCGATCACAACATGCACAGGGTAGGCCCCCGCCCGCCCGGACCCGGGGCCCACTAGCCTTTTGAGCATGAGCGAGCACACCCACGAGGATCCGCACGCACACGAGCACAGGCACGGCGGCGAGAGCCACACCCACGCGCACGACACGCACGATCACGAGCACGTCGAGCACGAGCACGAGCACACCCACCCCGGCGGCGAGACCCATTCGCACCCCCACGTGCACCAGGACGGCCTGGAGCACGACCACAGCCACGAGCACTAGGCGGCGCGCGCGGCGGCCACGGCCGCCTGCCCGAATGAGATCCCCCCGTCGTTCGGGGGCAGCGCCGCCGGCGTGAGCACCCGCAGGCCCGCCCGCTCCGCCAGCGCCGAGGTTCGCTCCAGCAGGGCGCGGTTCTGGAACACGCCCCCCGAGAGCACCACGAGGTCGAGGCCGCGGGCCCCGGCCACGCGCTCGAGCGCCGCGGCGGTGGCGGTGGCCACGGCGTTGTGGAAGCGGGCGCTCACCACTCCCACCGGAGCACCGCGCTCCACATCGGCCAGCACCTCGGCCACGCACGCGCGGGCGTCCAACATGAGCGGCTCGGTGCCCTCGAGCGCGATCTCGTAGGCGCCCTTCTCGTCCGGGTCGATCGCGGCCTCCAGCTCCACCGCGGCCTGGCCCTCGTAGGTGACCGTCGTGCGCAGGGCGCAGAGGGCCGCCACAGCGTCGAAGAGCCGGCCGGCGCTGGTGGTGAGCGGCGAGGCCGTGCCCTTCACGGACATCTCGGCCACGGCCTGCCAGCGCGCGTCGTCCACGTCCACCGTGCCCGGCCGGGGCGGCTCGCCGTCCAGCACGAGCGCCAGCCAGGCACAGGCCATCCGCCACGGCTCCGCCGCGGCGCGATCGCCGCCGGGTAGTCGCACCGGCAGCAGCATCCCGGCGCGCTCGAAGCCCGTGAGGTCACCGGCCAGCAGCTCGCCGCCCCAGGCCGTGCCGTCGGTGCCGTAGCCGGTGCCGTCGTAGATCGCGCCCACGGCGGGCCCCGTCTCCCCGTGCTCGGCCAAGCACGCCGCCAGGTGGGCATGGTGGTGCTGGACGCCCACGTGCGCCACCCCCTCCCTCCGGAGGGCGTACCCGGTGGAGAGGTAGTCCGGGTGGAGGTCGTGGACAACCAGCTCCGGCCGCACAGCGAAGAGACGCTCGAAGTGCTCCACGCCGTCGGTGAACGAGCTGAGCGTCTCCCAGTTGCGCAGGTCGCCGATGTGGTGCCCCACCCAGGCCGACTCGCCCTTGGCCACGCAGAAGGTGCTCTTCAGCTCCGCACCGCAGGCCAGCAGCGGGGGTCCGCTCACCGGAAGCGCCAGGCTGTCGGGCACGTATCCGCGCGAGCGCCGCACCAGCATCGGCCCGCGCCCCGTGGAGCGCACCACCGAGTCGTCGGTACGGGTCTCGATCGGGCGGTCGTGCACGAGAAAGGCATCCGCGATTCCGTCCAGCCGGCCGCGCGCATCCTCGTCCTCGTAGGCGATCGGCTCGTCGGAGACGTTCGCGCTCGTCATCACGAGCGTGGTGCCGGCGTCGGCGAGCAGCAGGTGGTGGAGCGGCGTGTAGGGCAGCATCACGCCCAGGTCCGCCGAGCGCGGCGCCACCGCGTCCCGCCACCGCCGCCCCCTCCCGCCGGCGTGCGATCACGATCGGCCGCTCCCGCCCCACCAGCAGGCTCTCGTCCTCGGGCGAGAGGTGCACCAGCGCGTGCGCGGCCTCCAGCGACGGGGCCATCAGCGCGAACGGACGGTCCTCGCGGCGCTTGCGTGCCCGCAGCGCCGCCACCGCCGGCTCCATCTCCGCGCGACATGCCAGGTGGTAGCCGCCGAGGCCCTTCACCGCCAGCACCTCGCCGGCGGCCATCACCTCCACCGCAGCGCCCAGGGCCGCGTCTCCCGCCGCGGCGCCGAGGCGCACCGACGGCCCGCAGTCGGGACACGCATTCGGCTGGGCGTGGAAGCGGCGGTCGGAGGGGTCGTGGTACTCGGCCTCGCAGCGCGCGCACATCCGAAAGCCGGCCATGGTGGTGAGCGGGCGGTCGTACGGCACGCCGCGCACGATCGTGAAGCGCGGCCCGCAGTTCGTGCAGTTCACGAACGGGTAGCGGTGGCGGCGGTCCGCGGGGTCGAACAGCTCCCGCAGGCAGTCCTCGCATGTGGCTGCGTCGGCCGACACCCGCGCGTCCGGCTCACTCCCGCGCCTGCTCTCGCGGATCACAAAGCCGCGCTCGCCCGTGGGCTCGAGGGCCGCGGTGAGCACGCGTTCCACCCGGGCCAGCGGGGGCGCCTCGGCGGGCAGCCGCTCCTCGAAGCGCCGCAGCGCCGCCGGCTCGCCCTCCACCTCGATCAGCACTCCGCGCTCGTCGTTCAGCACGAAGCCGGCGAGCCCCAGCTCGCCCGCGAGCCGGTGCACGTAGGGCCGGAACCCCACGCCCTGCACCACCCCCTCGACGCGGGCGCTCACGCGCCCCGAGGGGCTCACGTGCCGGTGCGCTCCAGCAGCTCGCGCAGCACGTGCCAGGCGCTGGCCTGCGCCTCCTGGATGCGCGGGATGTGCTCCGAGCGGGTGACCACCACGTGGTCGGCCAGCCTCTCCGTCGCCACCCGGCCGCCGTCGTACCCCACGAATGCGACGGTCACGAGACCGCGCCGGCGCGCCTCGTCGAGGGCGAGGATCGCGTTGCCCGAGTTGCCGCTCGTGGAGAGCACGAGCAGCGAGTCGCCCTCCGCGCCATAGGCGATCACCTGGCGCTGGAATATGGCCTCCACCCCCACGTCGTTGGCCACCGCGGTGAGAATGGCCGGGTCCTCGGTGAGGTCGATGGCGGCGTACGCACCCCAGCCCCGGGGCGGCGAGCGCAGGTCGGCCACCGCGTCCATCGCGTCGGTCGCGGAGCCGCCGTTGCCGAGCGCCAGGAGCGTTCCCCCGCGGGCGAAGCTGGCGCGCATGGCCGCGGCGGCGGCGGGAAGGATCGCCTCGGCCTCCCCAAGCGTCTGCTCCCGGAGCGCCCCCACCTCGGCCGACTTCATCAGCACCGAGCGGCGCACGTCCTCAACCACCGCCTCGAGGTCGCTCTGGCTCTCGGCCAGGAACGGGTAGAGGAAGCTCGACGCTCCGGTGTCGTGCACGGCGCGTGTGTCGCGGCCCTCCAGCAGGCCGCGGTGGTCGAAGAAGACGTGGCACAGCTCCCAGAGCACGTGGTAGAGCGTCTCGGCCAGCTCCTGGGCCACGAACGGATCGTCCGTGGGCGGCACGAAGACCCACTCCGCGTCAAGCTCCTCGCAGGCGAGCGTGAGGCAGCCGAGCCCGCGCGCCCGGCCCAGCGCGCCCGCCGCCTCGGGGCCGAAGGCGATCAGCACGTCATCGGGGCGGGCCAGAAGGTCCACCTGGCGGTCGAGCGTGGCCGCGTCGCCGGTGAGCCCGATCGCCGGCAGGGCGCGCTTGCCCACGATCACCGGGTGGACGAACTCCACGGCCACATGGCGCACGTCCGAGCGCGCCTGGTCCGACGAGCCCACGGCCACAAGCCGCCCGCCGCGCGCGAAGCGCTCCGCCATCCGGTGGCAGAGGCGGGCGATCCGCTCCGCCTCCGCCTCGAAGAAGCGCTCGTTCGCCTCGGTTCGCCGCGCGAGCAGTTCACGCACGAGACCATGCTCCGGTGCTCGCGCGACCGACGCTCGCGCTCCGCTCCTCGCTGACGTTCCCGTCAAACGGGCGTGGCCTCCCGGGCCGCCACCCCGGCCAGCCAGTCCTGGAACTGATCCACGCCCTCGCCCGTGCGGGCGCTGACCAGGGCGTGCTCCACCCCCGGGTTCACCTGGTCGAGGTTGGCCAGGAAGCGGTCCATGTCGAAGTCCACGTAGGGCAGCAGGTCGATCTTGTTCACCACCACGAACTCGCAGGTGCGGAACATGAGCGGGTACTTCAGCGGCTTGTCCTCGCCCTCGGCCACGGACGACACCATCGCGCGCGCGTCCTCCCCGACGCGGAACTCGGCCGGGCACACCAGGTTGCCCACGTTCTCGATCAGGAGCATGTCGATCTCTTCGAGGTCGATCTCCGGCAGCGCCGAGCGCACCATGTTGGCGTCCAGGTGGCACTCGCCGCCGAAGCCGTTGTCGGTGTTCAGCTGGGTGACCGGCACGTGGAGCACCGACAGGCGGTCGGCGTCCATGCTGCCCTGAACGTCGCCCTCGAGCACGCCCACGCGCAACCCCTCCAGCCGGCCAGGTGTCGCGGGGGTCTGGGGGCGCGAGCCCCCAGCTGTCATTCCGTCTCCCAGGGCACGCTCCAACAAGGTGGTCTTGCCCGCACCGGGGGCGCTCATCAGGTTGACCACCTTCACGCCCGCGTGATCGAAGTCGTGACGGTTCGCGGCCGCGATCGTGGTGTTCGCGTCCAGCGCGTCGGTGGCCACCTTCACCTTGGTGCGATGCATGCTTCCTCCTCCTCGATCTCGATCGACTCCACCTCCAGCTCGTCGCCCGCGAGCATGTCCACGCGAGCACTCTCACACCCGGGGCACCGGAAGGCCGGCACCTCGGGCTCCCACTCGTGGCCGCAGTCCTCGCAGCGCAGCCGGGCCGCCACCAGCTCCTGCTCGAGCCTCGCGCCCTCGCACACCGTGTCGCGGGCCACGATCTCGAAGTAGAACTCGAGCGAGGCCGGCACCACCTGGCGCAGCGCGCCCGTGGTCATGGTCACAACCGCCACGCGCCTGCCGGCGGCGTGCTTCACGGCCGTATTCACCACGGCGCTGGCGATGGAGAGCTCGTGCACGGCTAGTGCTCCTTCACGTAGGCGGCGTCGTTGCGAAGCTCCTGGACCTGTTCGAGCACAACGGCCACGGCGCGGTCCACGGCGTCCTCCACGGGCTTCGACAGGCCCCAGTTCACATCGCCCACCGACGACGGCTCGCAGGCCACGATCACCACCTTGCCCGGCCAGCCTCCCACGGCCTTCACGAAGCGCAGCACGGTCTGCGGATCCATCCCGTGGGGATCGATCACGGCACCGTCCTCGATCCCGCCGTCCACGTCGGCCGGGTCGGGCTCCATCACGTAGATCGTGCCCGGCGGCTCGCCCTGGCGGCTGATGTCCACCAGCACCAGGGCGTCGTAGCCGCGCATCACCTCGTAGGCCAGGTCGAGGCCGCCGGTGCCGAAGTCGAGCACCAACACGCCCTCGGGCAGGTCGCGCTTCTCCAGGCGCTGAGCCACCTGGCCGCCGAAGCCGTCGTCGCCCAGGAAGGCGTTGCCGATCCCCGCGACGAGTATCTGCCGGGGCCGGGAGCTCATCGCAGCTCCACCTCCGCCGGCTTGAAGAAGTGGTAGCGGCCGCTCTCGCGCATGAGGTCACGTCCCGGGTCGTCGTCGATCGACACGGCCAGGTGCACACGGTCGGAGTCGTAGTCCAGATATATGCGCTCCACGGTGGCCGGCCGGCCGTGGAGCATGCGGTCGTAGGGATCGCGCTCGGGATCGGGGCGGAGCACCACCGTCGTGCCCCGCCGGTAGGTGACCCCCTCCACGGTCACCTCGGACTCCCCCTCGCGCGGGTCGCGCAGGGTCACGCGCCCGTGCAGGCGCATGATGTCCTCGGGGGTCGACGCCGCCGCACGCTCGATCATCTCGCGCACCGCAGGGTCCTGCTGCGCGATCTCCTCTCGCTCGGAGTCGCTCAGCGCGTGCACGTGGAGCAGCAGCGCCTCCTCGATCTCCGTGTTGTCGAAGAGATTCCCCCGGCTCTCCGGCGCGAGTTGCGGATGGTCGGGGAGCACGATCGTGGCGCCCAGCACCGCGTCGTCCTCGGCGGTGGCGAGCACCGGATATGTGTTCAGGTTCTCGCCCGGCTCCTCCAGCGGCGAGAGGAAGCGCCCGTCGTCCGTACGGAGCACCACGTGGGTGGAGAGCAGCGAGAGCATCAGCGCGTCCGCGCGACCGGCGCTCGGATCGGCCATGCCGGTGTCGTTGTGCACGGCCACCGTGATCAGCCTGCGGCCGTCCTCGCGCTCCTCCACCCGCATGCTCGCCCGGCCGTGAAGCGGCGGATGGTGGAACTCGGATTCGCCCGGCCCGGTGAGCTCGATCCGGCGCCGCTCGGCCTCGTGGCGCTCGCCCGAGCCCTGCAGGAACAGCACCTCGGCCCACACCTCGCCCTGACCCTCCACCACACACTGGATCCGCAGCAGCGAGTGGCAGCTCGGGTTCCGGTCGGCGTACGCCGGCGGATACACGATCCCGAATGGCGTGGGCGTCGCGTTCTTGGTCGCCCCCGGCGTGTAGGGATAGAGGGCGTAGCCCTCGTACAGGAGTGACTCCACGAGCTCCTCGAGCTGCCCGCTCATCCCGCCTCCGTCCGCGTGCCGGAGAGCAGGTCCACGATCGCGGCGTCCTCGGTGTGCAGTCCGCGCTCGGCGGCGTAGCGGCGCAGGTCATGGAACGTCTCGCCGCTGACCCTCACGAGCCCGCCGTCGCCGCAGGCCTTGCGCCACGTCTCCACTGGCAGCCGGAACTGGGCCGACACGTGCCAGGGCACCCGGGCCAGCTGGATCCGGTCGTCGCCCTCCTCGTAGATCACGGAGCCGCTGAAGTGGAACGACAGCGGGGCGTTCCCGTCGGGCACCGCGTCGAGGTAGCGCGTGGTGGCCAGCTCGAGGTCCGTGGAGCACACCACCTGGAGCTCGAACTGGGTCGATCCGGTGAAGCTCGGCACCAGCACCTCGGGCCTCGCCCAGAGCACGCCGCGCGCGGTGTCTCCCCAGCGCTCGGGCTCCCCGAACACGTCGAGCAGCCGTTCGCGTGTGGCGGCGTCGTGCGTGCGCTCCGACGCCTCGAGCTGAATCTGCGCGATCAGGGCGATCGTGTACACCGGCCGGCCGGAGGACTCGCGCACGCGCATGCGGAAGGACAGCGTGGGAGCGGCGCTGTGGGGCACCGCCACGGCATCTAGAACCCAGAACTCGGGCTCGGGAGCCGGACCGGGGCTCACGCGCTCGCCGCCAACTCCTGGAAGAAGCCGTCCACCGCCCGCTCGACCTCCGGGCCTCCGGAGATTCCGTGCCAGCTGCTCTTGATCAGGCCCACCAGCCGGTAGGCCTGGTCCGTGGGGGTGATCACCGCGCGCGGCGGGTCGGCCATCCGGTCCACGATCAGCACCTCCGCCTCGGGAAGCAGCTCGTCAAGAGCCGGATTCAGTCTCACAAGGTCCTCCCAGACATCGAGGTCCAGCTCTGACTCGGTGGCGCCCGCGGGGCTCGGGTAGAACGCCACCGTGCCGCCGCCCGTGCGCAGGAAGAAGGCCAGCCCGATCGGGATGCGGAAGCGGGCCCACAGGTCGTCGGGCAACGCAAGCTCCTCCAGCCACAGCACCCGGGAGCCGGTGGGCACGTACTCCGCGTCGCCGGCCCGCAGGGCCCAGCAGGACTCGCACACGCAGACCAGGCTGCGCTCGTCCATCTGGAGCAGGTGGCGATGGTCCTCGGGCATGGAGGTGCCGCACAGGTCGCAGCTCGCCTCGATCGGCTCGGGCCCCTCCGGCATCTGCCGCATCTGGAGGCGGCGCAGCGACGCCACGGCCTGGGCCTGGCTGCGGTCCCCGCCGCTCATGAAGCCGCTCACGACGAGAGCGCCACCCGGGCCCCGGCGCGGGCGTCGGCCAGGAGCGGCACCGGCTCAAGCTGGAGCCGCTCGCCGTCCAGCGACCGGCCGGCCCGCGGGAGGAAGAACGTGCGCGCACAGGACGGGCAGGTGAGCACCCCCTCGCTCAGGGTCGCCCCGGCCAGCGCGGCCCCGCAGGCCGCGCACCTGTCCAGATAGGCCAACAGGCTTCCCTCCACGCGGGCAACCACCAGAGGCCTTCCGGCCACCTGGACAGCGCGGATCTCGTCGTCCCCCAGATCGTCCGTTCCCTCGAGCACCGACCACGTATCGAGGCTCGGCAGAGCGTCCCCGCCCGAGCCCGCCGGCGCCAGCGGCAGCGGCGTCCCCGTGATCCTCGACTCCACCGCGCCCTCCACGTCCATCCCCAGCAGGTCGGGCGCGGCCTCCTGCAGCGCCTTCTCCACCGCCAGCTCCAGCGTGGAGGACGACGCCCCGCAGCCGTTGCAGCTGCCCTTCAGCCGCAGCCGGGCCACGCCGTCCTCGATGTCCACGAGCTCCACGTCGCCTCCGTGCGACTTCATGTACGGGCGCACCTCCTCGAGCGCCCGGCTCACGCGCTCCTCGAGCGGCACGGGGTGCAGCCCGTGGATCAGGAGCAGGCTTCCCACCACACCGTCGTCGGCCATGCGGAGCCGCTGATTGCCGTCCAGCTCCGCGAGCAGCCGCTCAAGACCCTCCCCGTGGAGCTCGAGGATCGAGGCCGCGAGATCCTCGGCCAGGGCACGCGCCTCGGGATCCGGGACGCGCTCGAGCGCCGCCGTGATCCGGTTGATCCGCTGGGTGAGATCCGCGGCCGCCATCTGACGCCCGCGTCGCCTAGGCGAGCGCGGTGGGCGTGTGCATCACCTTCTTCACACGCCCCTTGCCGGTGTACATGTGCACGCCACACGGGAGGCACGGGTCGAAGCTCCGCACCGCCCTCATGATGTCCACGCCCTTGAAGTTCTCCGGGCCGTTCTCCTCGAAGATCGGCGTGTTCTGCACCGCGTCCTCGTACGGTCCGGGCGTGCCGTTGGTGTCCCGCGGGCTCGCGTTCCATGGGGTGGGCGGGTAGGGCTGGTAGTTCGCGATCTTCCCGTCGCGGATCACCATGTGGTGGGAGAGCACGCCGCGGGCGGCCTCGTGGAAGCCCACGCTCACCGCCTCGCGAGGCACCTTCACCGCCTCCCAGCTCTTGGTGCGCCCGGCCCTCACCTCCTTGAAGGCCTTGTCGAGGTTGTACATCGCCACAGCGGCGGAGTAGGCCTGGTGATACGAGCGGGCGCGGTCGCGCTCGATCGCGTTGGACTTCGCCGGCACCATCCACTCCAGCTCCATCTCCGGCATCGAGTGGCCCTTCGGCAGCACCATCTTGATGCTGTTGCCCGTGGCCTTCACGTAGCCCAGGTCCACCAGGCCGGCCTTGGCCGTGACCCACTGGCGCGCGAACGGGCCGCCGCCGGTGTCGCAGCACACCTCGGTGTCCGTGCGCTTGTCGTACATCCGCGGGGACACGACCCATGAGTACTTCTCCGCGTAGTCGCGCTTCTGCGGCTTGGGCAGCGTCACCTTGTTCCACGGGTGGCGCGGATCCACCGCGTTGCCCAACGGGTCCTCGGTCACGAACGGCTGCTCGGCTCCGGCCCAGTCGTCGAAGTACGAGCTGCCGAGCATGATCCGGATCATCAGGTTGATCTCCACCAGGTCGGTGGTCACAAGCTCCCCGTTGATCGCGACGCCCGGGGTCACGAACCGCTTGCGGCCCCAGTCGGTCATGTGCCGGTACTGGTACAGCTCGCCGGCCGAGGCGGCTGGGTCGTCGAACGCCCCCCAGCACACCAGGTTCGTGTCCCGGTAGCCGACCATGTCGTACCCCGGCAGCGCGGCCAGCCAGAAGTCGTACAGGTCGTCGTGCATCTTCACGCTGCGCTTGGCGTAGTCCATGTAGCGGATCAGCCGCACGTAGTAATCCGTGAGCGTCTGGTGCGTGATGTGGGCGCTGCAGCCGCCCGGCATGATCGTGGACGGGTGGGTGTGGCGCCCGCCGAACAGGCAGTACATCTCCCGCGTGTAGCGCGCCACCTGGAGGGTCTCCAGGTAGAAGTCGCCCGTGAACGGGTTGAGCGACCGCATGATGTCCGCGATCGTCCGGTAGCCGTGGATGTCCACGTTCGGCGACGTGGTGTTCTCGGCCTGGGCGAGCACCGACGGGTTGGTCTCCTTCACCATCTGCTCGCAGAAGTCCACGTTGCACATGCAATCGTTGAAGATCGCGTGGTCGAACATGTAGTCGGCGAGCTCGGCCAGGTTGAACGCGTAGTCACCCAGCGGCGGAACGTGCACCCCGTAGGCCATGTTCTGGTTCAGGCACGAGGTGGTGCAGTGGTTGTCGCCGCAGATGCCGCAGATGCGGCTGGTGATGAAATGCGCGTCGCGGGGGTCGATGCCCTTCATGAAGATGTCGAATCCCCGGAAGATCATCGACGTGCTGTGACACGTGTTCACGCGCTGGTTGGTGAAGTCGATCTCCGTGTGGATCCCGAGTGACCCGACGATGCGGGTGATCGGGTCCCAGGACATCTCCTTGACGAGGACCTGCCGCTCCTGAGGTGTCTCTACGGTCGCCATCGATCTCTCCCCTTACCAGCGCTTGGAGTAGCCCGTTGCCAGCTCTTTGCCCGGGCGTCTCCACTCGGGCTCCTTGTCGTACTTGTTCTTGATGTTCCGGTGGCGGAAGTACCTGACCACCCCTCCGTAGGTGAACCGCTCCAGGTTCGCGGCCATGTTGCCCACCGGGTCCGGGTCCATGAAAGGCATGTACTTGTCGGGGAAGCCGGGCATGGTGCAGGCCATGCAGATGCCGCCCACGTTGGGGCACCCGCCCTTGCCCGCCTGCCAACCGCGGAAGGGCACGTTGCACTTCACCACCGGGCCCTTGCAGCCGAGCTTCACCAGGCAGCGCGGGTCGTCGCCCATCTCGGTGGCGAAGCTGCCCTCCTCGGCGAAGCCGGCCCGGCTGCAGCCCTCGCGCACGGTGCGCTCGAACAGCCACTTGGGCCGCAGCGCCTCGTCCAGCTCGGGCACCGGCGCCATCCCCGCGAGGTGGAACACGAGATACATGAGCGTCTCGGTGGTGTTGTCCGGCTGCGCGGGGCAGCCCGGGATGCAGACCACCGGAAGGCCGGCGCTCGACTTCCACTTCCAGCCCAGGTAGTCCGGCACGCCCATCGCGCCGGTGGGGTTGTTCTTCATGGCCGGGATGCCGCCGTAGGTGGCACAGGTGCCGATGGCCACCACGGCCGCGGCCTTCGGTGCCAGACGGTCGAGCCACTCGTTGGTGGTGATGGGCTGGCCCGTGGAGGGGTTCGTGCCCATCCCGGTCCAGTGGCCCTCGCCGTTGATCTCCTCGTTGGGGATGGAGCCCTCCACCACCAGCACGAACGGGTCCAGCTCGCCGCGCTCGGCCTGGTACCAGGCCTCCATGAACTCCTCGCCGTTCTCGTAGGCCAGGACCGGGTTGTGCACCACGACCTTGGGGAGGCCGGGGATGCGCCCGGTGATGATGTCTTCGAGGCTCGGCTCCGTGGCGCCGGTCATGGCCACCGAGTCGCCGTCGCACGAGAGCCCGGTGGTCATCCAGATGACGTGAGCGGTCACCGCCTCCGTCTGGGCCTGGTTGTCTACGAATTCGGTCGCCATCGAGCTCCTCCCGTCAACAAATTCGCGGCAGCGGATCGCCCGCGAGCAGATCCATCACCCGTCTCCCGCCGAAGGCGGTGTCCACCAGCACCATCCCCGGCGGTTCGGTACGCACCTCACCGATCTCCGCCGCCTCCTCGCATCCCGGCACCGAGCGCAGCGCCCTCAACGCCGCGTCGGCACCGTCCGGCGCCACGATGGCCACGAAGCGGCCCTCGTTCGCCACATACATCGGATCGATTCCCAGAAGCTCTGACGCGCCCGCCACCTCGGGCTTCACCGGCACGGCGCTCTCGCTCACGAGGATGGCCACGCGCGAGGCGCGGGACAGCTCGTTCAGCGCGGAGGCCACGCCACCGCGGGTGGCGTCGCGCATGGCGCGCAGCGAGGGGCCGGACTCCTCGAGCAGGGCGTCCACCGCCGGCCAGAGCGAGCACGTGTCCGACTCGATCTCGGCCTCCAGCTCGAACTCGTCGCGGGCCAGCATGATCGCCGTGCCGTGCTCGCCGATCGGCCCAGACACGAGGATCCTGTCCCCGGGGCGGAGCGAGTCGGTGGCCAGCGTCGCGCGCGGGTCGATCATCCCGACGCCGGTGGTGCAGGCGTACATCTTGTCCGCGTTGCCGCGCTCCACCACCTTGGTGTCGCCGGTCACGACCTGGACGCCGGCCTCGCGAGCCGCCAGCGCCGCCGCCTCCACCTCGGCCCGGAGCTCGTCCGCGGCCAGGCCCTCCTCCAGAACGAGGGCGAGGCTCAGGGCCAGCGGGCGCGCGCCCGACACGGCCAGGTCGTTCACCGTGCCGTTCACGGCCAGCTCGCCGATCGAGCCGCCGGGGAAGCGGATCGGGTTCACCACGAAGCTGTCCGTGGTCATGGCGAGGCGGGTATCGCCCGCCGACACCGCGCCGGCGTCGCCCAGCGCGGCCAGGGAGTCGTTCTCGAAGGCCGGGAGCAGCAGGCCCTCGATCAGGGACTGGGTGGCCTTGCCCCCCGCCCCGTGGGACATCGTGATGTGGTCGTCCTTGAACTTCCCTCGCTTGCCCCGGGCGGTCTCGATGATGCCGAGGATCTTCTCCTCCCGAGAATCCGTGGTTGCGGTGCTTGCCCGACCACCGCTCGGGCTGCGCTCCTCTCCGGTCACACCGGTCATACGACCGCCCGGTCCCGCGCGTAGCGGCCGAAGTTGTAGTACGCCGCGCACGCGCCCTCCGGCGAAACCATGCAGGTGCCGATCGGCCGCTCCGGGGTGCACGCGGTGCCGAACACCTTGCACTCCCAGGGCTTGATCACGCCCTTCAGCACCTCGCCGCACTGGCAGGCCTTCGGGTCGGCCACGCGCACGCCCGGCACCTCGTAGCGGAGCTCGGCGTCGAGGTCCGCGTAGGCCTCGGAGATCTTCAATGCGCTCTGTGAGATGAAGCCGAGACCGCGCCACTCGAAGTGCGGCCGCAGCTCGAACACCTCGGACATCGCCTTCAGCGCGACCAGGTTGCCCTCGTAGGGGACCACGCGCTTGTACTGGTTCTCCACCTCGCAGCGCCCGTCGGCGATCTGCTCGAGGATCATCTTGATCGACTGGAGCACGTCCAGCGGCTCGAAGCCGGCCACCACCAGCGGCTTGCCGTAGTCCGTGGGGATGAACTCGAACGGGCGGGCGCCCACCACCGTGCACACGTGCCCGGGGCCGATGAAGCCGTCGAGGCGCAGGTCGGGCGAGTCGAGCAGCGCCCGCAGCGGCGGCACGATCGTCACGTGGTTGCACATGCAGAGGAAGTTGGTCACGCCGTCGGCCCGCGCGCGCTTCAGCGTCAGCGCAGTGGAGGGCGCGGTGGTCTCGAAGCCGATGGCGAAGAAGACGACGGTGCGGTCCGGGTTCTTCTTCGCGATGCGCAGCGCGTCGAGCGGCGAGTAGACCATGCGCACGTCGGCGCCGGCGGCCTTCGCGTCCAGCAGGCTGCCGTTCGATCCGGGGATCCGCATCATGTCCCCGAAGCAGGTGAAGATCACGTCCGGCTGGTTGGCGATGGCGATGCCGTCGTCCACCCGGCCCATCGGGATCACGCACACCGGGCAGCCGGGCCCGTGCACCAGCTCCACGTTCTCCGGGAGCAGGTCGTCGATCCCGTACTTGTAGATCGAGTGCGTGTGGCCGCCGCACACCTCCATCAGCTTCAGGTGCCGTCCCGGCTCGACCAGCGACACGATCTCGCCGGCGAGGACTCGTCCGAGCTCCGCGTCCCGGAACTCGTCCACGAACCTCATGCGGCCTCCCTCGCGAGCGCGGTGCCCGCGTGCACCAGCAGCCGCTCGCCCGCGGCCACTTCCCCCACCAGCGCCGTCTCCACCGTCTGGCTGTTGCCCTCGGCGTCGGCGCAGAGCGCCAGGCCGTCCTCCTCGACCACCAACACGCTCATCGGCACCGCCTCGTCTCCACAAGTGATGCACCCGGTGGTGTGATCACAGACAGGGAAGAGGTCGGCGCCGTCGCGCATCAGCGGGTCACTCGATCGCGCTCGCCTTCAGCTCCTCGAGCTCCTGCTCGTAGTCCTGGCCCATGCCCTCGAGCAGCCTGCGGGTGGCCAGGGCCTCTTCCTCGTCCACCTTGGAGAGGGCGAAGCCCACGTGTATGAGCACCCAGTCGCCCGGCCCAGCGGGGTCGCCGTCCTCGTCGAGGAGCCCGATGTTCACGGTCCTCTTGACTCCGGCGACATCGACCTGGGCGAGCCGGTTCTGCTCGTCGATCACCCCAGTGATCTGCCCTGGAATCGCCAGGCACACGTCTTACCGACCCACCCGATTGATACTGCGTGGTCTACCACTCCTGGGGGAGCGGATCAACCCACTTAGGCCACGACCTCCATGCCGATTCGGTCCTCGGGGGCGGCCTCGCGTGGGTTCTCCACCGCGAGCACCGCGTCCAGCGACGCGATGGCCACGGCGAGCTGCGAGAGGTCCGGCTCGCGGGTGGTCAGGCGCTGGAGCTGCATCCCCGGCCACATGAGCGCGCGCGCCCACGGCTTCGACCGGTTGCGCCCGAACCACTTGATCAGCTCGAAGGCGAGCCCGGCCACCACGGGGATCCCCAGGATCCGGGATACGAACAGCCACTGCCAGTCGAGCTTGCCGAACGGGGCGAACACGAAGATGGCCACGATCATCACCAGGAGCAGGAAGCTGGTGCCGCAGCGGGGATGAAAGCGGGAGAACTTCTGGGCGTTCTCCGGCGTGAGCTGCTCGCCCGCCTCGTAACAGGAGATCGTCTTGTGCTCGGCGCCGTGGTACTCGAACACGCGCTCGAGGTCGCGCATCCGCGAGATCAGCCAGAGGTAGAGGAGGAAGATCGAGATCCGAATCAGCTTCTCGATCACCACGAACGTCACGCCGTTGGGGATGTCGTCGCGGAAGAGGTTGGTGAGGCCGGCGGGAAGCAGGAAGAAGAGGCCCACCGCGAACAGCAGCGCGAACGCGACCGTTCCCGCCCACGCGCCTCCGCCCAGCTCCTTCTGCTCGCCCTGCTCGTCCGGAGGGATCTGCGCGTTGGCCGAGATGCCGAGCGCCTTGAAGCCGATGCTCAGCGACTCGCCCAGGGCCACCACGCCGCGAATGACTGGCAGTCGATAGACGCGGTGGCGCTTCGACCACGACACGAGCGGCTCGGACGTCACCTCGATCTCGCCCTTGGCTCCCTCCTGGGAGTCCGGGCCGCCGTCGGCCATCTGCTCGTCCGAGGGCTTGCGCACCGCCACGGCCCACGTGGACACGCCGCGCATCATCACGCCCTCGAGGACGGCCTGGCCGCCGATCGGGGCGTCGCCGGCCGCCTGCCGCGCAGGGCGCGGCGGGGCGGCGCCGTTCGTCGACGGAGAAGCGCTCACCTCAGTCATCGTATCGGCGCGCCCGTTCCCGAATCTGAATACGGACGGGCCGCCCGGCGGCGCGTCAGAGCGACCTGAGCGCCGAACAGGCCCTGAGTTGGCTGTTGTCCGTCTCCACGGACTCGGCGATCAGGCTGTCCGGATCCACCTGCGCCTGCACGAAGTCCTTGCACTCCGGACCGCGCAGTGTGAGCTTCACCGAGCTCTTCGCCGCAAGCGCTCCGAAGGTCCCGCTGGCCGCCACCTCGCCGTCCACCGACAGGCGCGTGAGAACCCCCTGGGCCGAGGCGTCGCCCAAGTTGGTGACGCGGATGGCGTAGCGGTCGGAGGCAGCCGCGGGCGTGTGGTAGACGCCCACGAACCTCACCCGGAGGTTGGGGAGCGCGTCGCGATGGGGGCAGGTGCTCGACTTTCTCTTCGCCTTGGCCAGGACCTTCCGGTCGGCGTCCAGCCAGCGAAAGTCCACCCGCACCCGGTAGAGGGCGCCGTCGGCCAGGTTGCGCACCGCCTGCTTGTAGCCGAACGCCCCCACCCCGACCCGGGACTTGCGCCACTTGCCGAGGCCGGGCGCGGCCACCGGCGAGTAGCCCGGGCCCAGTCCGGTGCGCTGCAGCAGCGTGAAGCGCATGGCCATCCGGTGGGTGCCGGGCACCTTCCGCATCCGGCCCTGGAAGACCGCCTCGTCAAGGACGGCGGAGCAGCGCGACACCCTGGCCATCGAGGTCCACGCCGCCCGCGCGCCGCGGGAATGCGGCGAGGCGGCCGCGGGGATGGCGACCACGGCCGCTGCGAGAGCGGCGGCGAGGATCGGTGCGAGTCGTCTTGCCATGCCTCGTGAGAACAGTCTCAGAGGCAGGGAGTTGCGCTGTTCTAGCCGCGGCTGCGGGCCGCGCGGCGGCGGAAGCGCTCCACGCGACCGCCGGTGTCCACCAGCTTCTGCTTGCCCGTGTAGAACGGGTGGCAGGCCGAGCAGATCTCCACGTGGAGCTCGCCCTTGGTGGAACGCGTCCAGAACTCGTTGCCACAGGTGCAGCGCACGTGTGCCGGGACGTACTCGGGATGGATTTCCGTCTTCATCGTCGTATCGATTCTACTCACGCCCTGCGGAAGCGCAGACGCACCCAGTCGCGCAGTCGCGTCCACCAGGTGCGGGGGCTCCGGAAGCGGGCTGGAGCGGGCTGTTTGGCCCTCACCATCGAGATCCAGTCGTCCAGCGGGAGCGTCCCCTCGATCAGGTGGGCGAGCGCGGAGGTGACCGGCGCCTCGAGGCCCTCGCGCTCGATCGCCTGGGCCAGCAGGCGCACGGTCTCGAGCGCCTCCACGGCCTGTCCCACCCGTCCGGGGATATCCGCGCCGGGCACGCCCTGGGCGAGCAGCTCGCCCGCCGTGCGGTTGCGCGAGCTGGGGGCCAGGGCCGTGGCCACGAGATCGCCGGTGCCGGCCCGCCCCACGAAGGTGCGCGCCTGCCCGCCGCTCAGCGCGGCCAGCGAGAGCACCTCGAGGAAGATGTCGGCCGCCGCCATCCCGGCCGCGTTCAGCCCCTGCGCCTGGGTGGCGCCCACGGCCACGGCGGCGGCGTTCTTCGCCACGCCGGCCAGCTCCACCCCCACCGGGTCGTCCGAGACCTCGCACACCACCCCGGCGGTCTGGAACGCCTCGGCCACCCCGTGGGCGAGCACCTCCGACCGGGACGCGCAGACCAACCCGCCACCGGTCTCCACCATCTCGCGGGCGTGCGCGGGGCCGCCCACGCAGGCCACCCGCTCGCTGCCGAACACGGCCTCGAGCGCGACGGCCGGCGGCGTGCCGTACGGGGGCACGAGGCCCTTCGCCATCGACACGATCCCGGCCCGCTCCGACACGCCGAGCCGGTCGAGCTCGGACATGGCCTCGGCTATGCCCTTCGACGGGACCCCCAGGAACACGAGGTCGGCCCTGGCCAGGTCGTCGCGGTCGGCGCCCAGGGCGTGCACCCGCAGGTCGCGGGGCAGCTCGACTCCGGGGAGGTAGCGCTCGTTGCGGCGCGTCTGCCCGAGCTCCGCCGCCTGCTCGGCGGTGCGGCACAGCAGCGTGGTGCGCAGCCCGGCGCGCTCCAGCAGCAGCGCCACGGCGGTGCCGAACGAGCCGGCGCCCACAACGGTGACGCGGCGGGGATGCAGACCGGGCGGGCGGATGGCGCCACGCTATCGCCGGGCCCCGACCGCTCGGCCTCCGGCGGGCCGGTAGCGTTGCCCAGATGACCCACGCGATCGTGCTCGTCAAGGCCACCCACGAAGCTCTGCCGACGCTCGGCGGCACGCTGGCCGACGTGGAGGGCGTGGCCGAGGCCTACTCGGTCACCGGCGACTGGGACTTCGTGGCCATGGTGCGCGTGCCCCACCAGGAGCAGTTGGCCGACGTGGTGACCGGCGGCCTGGGGCGAATCCCGGGCATCGAGCGCACGCAGACGATGATGGCCTTCGAGGTCTTCTCACGCCACGACCTCGAGGCGATGTTCTCGATCGGGGAGTAGGGCGTTGCGCCCAGGCGCCGCGGCGGGTCCGGCGTACGGCGGGCGGGGTGGCGTGGAGCCGGGAGCCGGCGCGGCTGCCTCCGTTAACGCTCGTTACCCGGCCGTTACGCGGCCGATGGGGGTGTGGCGCTTTATGCACGGTATGCATGCATAAATAGCCAAACCCCCGCCCAGCGGCAGTAGACGCCGGGGCCACTGCCCGGCCGGCCCGTTACCCCAAACGCCTGATCTTCACCCTGGTCCTGAAGACCCGGGTGGCGGCCGTGGGCTCGCCGCCGGGTGTGAACTGCTCCTGCGAGGGGTTCGAGGGGCCCAGGCGCACCGGGATCCGCAGGCGTCCGCCGCGCGCCTTCAGGTCCAGGCGGCGGGTGCCCGACTGGACCGACCTCGCCACCACGCGGTAGGTGGCGCCCGGCCGGTAGACCGCCGGTGTGGCCACCGACGCGCTGCCGCTGCCGGACAGCGAGAACCCGCGCCGCCCGGCGATCCTCAGCGAGCTGAACTCCAGCGCGCGCCGCTGCAGGGCCACGCGCCAGCCCCACACCGAGTAGACGGGCTCGATCGCCCGGTAGAAGAGCGGGCCCGAGGGCGGGACGGGGTGCCTGAAGCGGGCCATGATCCCCGGCAGGGTCTCCCTGAGCGAGCGGTTCCAGTAGGGCCAGCGATGGAAGCCGGGCCCGTAGTCCTGGAACACGTGCCCGATCCCGAGCTCGCCGAGACGCTTGTGGAAGCTCAGGTTCTCGGTGTGCACGATCTGCTCGATCAGGTCGGGCGTGGTCCCGGTGTCGAACGGGCCTCCGGGCCGGCCGTCGCCGGTGCGGAGCGTCAGGCCGACGCCACGAAGGTTGGAGGCGAGGTCCCACGGGTTGTGGCCCCGCCAGCGCACCTCGTTGTCCGCGCGTGTGCCGAGCACGGCACCGGGCCCGCCGCCGTCCTGATAAGCCGTGGCGTTCACGATCGGCTCCGCCACGCCCGGCGGCACGTTCGCGTCCACCGCGCCCGAGAACGCGGCCGCTGAGCTGAACATGTCCGGATGCCGCGCGGCGTAGCTCATCGTGCCGAAGCCGCCCATCGACAGCCCGGCCACGGCGCGGCCGCGGCGGGCGCCCACCGCCTTGTAATGAGACTCGACCCAGGGCAGGAGCTGGCGCAGGTGGTAGGTCTCCCAGCGGGGCGGCCCGCCCTTTCCGCCGTTGTACCAGTCGCTGTACCAGCCTCCCTGGCCGCCGTCGGGCATGACCACGATCAGCGGCAGGAAGCGCGTGATGTCTCGCGCCTCCCCCGATCCGGGACGGGTCCACGACGTGTAGTCGTCGAGCGCTCCGTGGAGCAGCAGGAGCACCGGGTAGCGGCGGGCCGCCCCGGGGTCGTAGCCCGCCGGAAGCAGCAGGCGCACCTTGGTCGGCTTACTCAGTGCCGGGGTGGTGAAGGTGAGCTCGTAGAGCCGGTCGGCCAGCCGCTCGCGAGACACCAGCTTCAGCGGGTTGGACGCGCTCGCCCCGGGCGCGAGCGCGAGCCCGGCGAGCGTCAGGCAGGCAAGAGCTGCGGCGAGTGCGCGGCGCACGTCAGGTGTTCTGGTAGAGCGGGCCGTCTCCGCCCTCGGGCACCGTCAGCCGGCCGCCCTTGGCCGTAATGGCCCCGCACTGGACGCAGTTTGTGTAGTTCACGATCACGTCCACGTTGCCCTCCTCGGGCGCGTCCTCCGGAATCTCGTACACCCCGGCAGGGCACATCCACTGCCACGTCTCGGCCACCTCGCGCGGCACGTCCGTCTGCACGCGGATGTGGTTGGGCGCGTCGTCGCGGGTGGCGTTGCCCGAGATGAACACGCTCGAGAGCTTGTCGAAGATGTACTTGCCGTCGGGCTTCGGATAGCCCTTCTTCGTCTTCCCGATGAACATCTGCTGGGCGTCGTTGCGATGGAGCTTCCAGCGCCCACCGGGGAACCGGCCCTTGGTGGCGATCATCAGGTTCACGAGCGGGCCGCCGCGGATCAGGCCCATCTGGAACGGCTGGCGCGTGTTGCGCTGCTCGTAGAGCTCGCGGCCGATGAGCGACTCGTCCACATCCTTCTCGTACTGCGAGAAGTCCGTCTGGCCGGCCTTCAACGAGCGGTAGATCTGCTCGGCGGCCAGGATCCCCGACTTGATGGCGTAGTGAACGCCCTTCAGGGCGGCCAGGTTCACGAGGCCACCGGCGTCCCCCACGATCAGGGCGCCCGGCATCGAGAGCTTGGGCACCGCCCAGTAGCCGCCGGCCGGAATGGCCTTGGCGCCCCAGGACACCCGCTCCCCGCCCTCCAGGATGTCGCGCACCATCGGGTGGGTCTTGAACTGCTGCAGCAGGTCGTGGGCCGAGGTGGTGGCGTCGGCGTAGTCCAGGTCGATCACGAAGCCGATCGACACCAGATCGTCGCCCGACTTCTCGTCCTTCATCGGGTAGATCCAGGAGCCGCCGATCTGGTGGTACTTGGCGGAGATCTTGAGCGGCCAGCCGGCGAGGGTGTGGATCACCCGGTCGAGCGGCTTCTTGACCTTCCAGACCTCCTTCACGCCGAGCTCCCACACCATCGGCTCACGGTCGTCCCCGAGGTCGAACTCGCGGATGGCCGCCCCGGTGAGATGGCCCCAGCAGCCCTCGGCCAGCACGGTCGCCTGCGCGGCGATGTCCGTGCCCGGCTCGAAGTTGCCGAGCGGCTCGCCGTCCTTGCCGCGGCCCTTGTCCCCCGAGCGGATCCCCTTGACCTCGCCGTCCTCCACGATCAGCTGAGTGGCGGCCGTCTCGGTGAGGAGGTAGGCGCCGGCGTCCTCGGCCTGCCGCTGCATGTAGCGGCAGAGCGCTGCCACAGAGACCACCTCGTTGCCCTTGTTGTGCTGGGGCGGGGGCGGCGGGATGCGGATCTTGGTCTTGCCGCTGGGCAGGAGGTAGATCGCCTCCTTCTTCACCTCACCGAACGCGAAGCCCTCCTTGCGCCACTCCTCGCGGCTCAGGTCGGGGAACAGCTCCTCGAGCGGCCCCGGCCGCATGACGGCGCCGGACAGGTTGTGCCCGCCGCAGGTCTTGGCCTTCTCGATCACCGCGACCGGCACCTCGCCGAGGCTCTCCAGCATCTTCTCGTCGTCGGCGAGCAGCTGGAGCAGCCGGTTGGCGCAGGCCAGGCCGGCGGTGCCGCCGCCGACGATGGCCACGCCGATGTCGATGCGCTCGTCCTCCCCGTCGAGAGAGGTCTTCACGAACTCCTCGGGGGATTTGACGGGCGGCGGGAACTCGTCCGGAGCGTGGCCCACTTGCGCTAGCCCTTCTTCGCCTTCACGGCCTCGGTGAGCTTGGGCACGATCTTGTTCAGGTCGCCCACCACGCCGAGGTCCGAGAACTCGAAGATCGGCGCGTTCGGGTCCTTGTTGATCGCGACGATGTTCTCCGAGCTCTGCATGCCCACCTTGTGCTGGATGGCCCCGGAGATCCCGGCCGCCAGGTAGAGCTTCGGCGAGACGGTCTTGCCGGTCTGGCCGATCTGCGCGGCGTAGGGGTACCAGCCGGCGTCCACCACCGCACGGGTGGCGGCCACCGCGCCGCCGAGCGCGTCCGCGAGCTGCTCGCACAGCTCGAAGCCCTCGGCCTTGCCGAGCCCGCGGCCACCGGCCACCAGGATGTCGGCGTCCTCGATATTCACGTCCGCGCCGCGCTGCTCGCCGCGCTGGACCATCGTGGCCCTGGTGGAGTGCTCCTCGAGCTGGATGTCCACGTCCACCACCTCGGCCGAGCCGTCACCGGCCTCCTTGGTGTCGAACGCGTTCAGGCGGCCGATGATGATGCCCGGCTCGCCCACGTAGGCCACGTCCACGATGGCCGAGTCCTGGAGGATCGGGCGCTCGGCCACGAGGCCGCCGTCCTGCACCTTCACGGCGGTGACCTCCATGGTCACGCCCGCCTGCAGGCGCGCGGTGAGCCCGGCGCCGATCTCGAAGCCCAGCAGTCCGCCCCCGAAGAGCGCGTACTTGTAGCCCTCGTCCTGGATGACCTTGGCCATGACGTCCACCACCGGGGCGCCCAGTCCCTCCGGCGCCTTGGCCCGGTAGACCTTCTCGGCGCCGTACTTGCCGAGCGTGGCGCAGAGCTCGTCGGTGAGGTCATCCCCGCCGACGACGACAACGCCGGCCTGGCCGCCGAGCTCCTTCGCGAGCCTGGCCCCCTCGGACACGGCGCCGAGCGAGTTCTTGTTGAACTCGCCCTCGTAGTGGAGTGCGTAGGTGAGGACGCTCATGCCAACAGCTTCCTTTCATCGAGCCAGGCCACGATCTTCTCGACCGTCTCGTTCGTGTCCTCGTCCTCGATGATCTCCCCGGCCTGCTTCGCGGGCGGCGGGTTGATGGCGAGAACGGAGGTGCGGGATCCCTGCTCACCGACCTTGTCGGCCTCGATGCCGACGTCGCCGGTGGAGCGCTTGTCGAGCTGCTTCTTCTTGGCGCCCATGATCGCCTTGAGCGACGGGTAGCGCGGCTCGTTGATGGCGTCGCCCACGGAGATGACCGCGGGGAGCTCCACGTCCACGGTGTCGTAGCCGTACTCGGCCTGACGCTCGCAGCGCAGCTTGCCGGCCTCGGTGTCGATCTTGATCACCTGGGTCAGCGACGGCATCTTCAGGTGGTCGGCCACCACGGCGCCAATCGTGTAGCACTCGCCGTCGTCCGACTGCTGGCCGAGCAGCACCAGGTCGGGAGACTCAGACTCGAGCACCTTGGCCAGCGCGTATCCGGTGGCGCACACGTCGGAGCCGGCCAGCGCGTCGTCGGTCAGGTGCACCGAGCGGTCCGCACCCAGCGACACGGCCTTGTGCAGCGCGCGGAAGGCGGACTCGGGGCCCATCGTCACGGCCACGATCTCGTCGACGTCCACGGCACCGCCTTCGCGAATCTGCATCGCGGCTTCGATGGCGTGGGTGTCGAACGGGTTCAGGTTCTTCTCCCCTGAGCGGTCGATGCGCTTGGAATTGGGATCCATGCGCTTCTCAACGGCGGCATCGGGGACCTCTTTTACGAGGACGCAGATCTTCACGAGAAAGCTTCTCCTTCTTTGTCCGGAGCGGGCTGAGAGGCGGGTGCCCGCAAGCGGCGGCCATTGTACCGCCTCCGTTGACTGACGAGTCAATCGCCCCCGTTCCCCGCTGCGCGGAGGCGCAAACGCAGAGGAGCCGGCCCCCACGGGACCGGCTCCTCGCGCGATGCGGTTGTGACGCGGGTCTACGCGTACACGGGCTCGGCCTCGAAGGCCTCGACCGCGGCCTCGACCGGCTCCTCGCCGCGCTCGATGTCCTTCTCCCGGATCAGCCACAGGCTGGCCAGCGCTCCGGCAAAGGCGAGGATCCCGCCCAGCATCAGGATCTCGTTCATCCCGGCCAGGAACCCCTGGTGGGCCGCGTCGGCCACGCCCGCGCGGCTGCCCGCGGGGAACGATGCGACCGCTGTGTCCAGGTTGCCGGACGACACGGCCTCCACCAGCTCGCGCGGGTGATCACCGGTGGCCGCCGGCGTGCCCGCCGCCACCTGCTGGACCCTGTCCGCTCCGTGGCTGAGGAAGATCGCTCCCCAGGCCGCGATGCCGACCGCGATGCCGACCTGGCGGAACGTGTCGTTGATCCCCGAGGCCATGCCGGCATGCTCCTTGGGCACGACCGAGACGGCCACGTCCGCGATCACCGGGTTGATCAGGCCCACGCCCGCGCCGGCGAGGATGAACCCGCCCAGCAGGGTGGTCCAGTCCTGGCTGGCGTCGAGTCCGCCCATCAGCAGCAGGGCCAGTCCGGTCAGTCCCAGGCCGGCGCTGAGGATGAAGCGCGCCTGGACCCGGGACAGCAGGGCCCCGGCGCCGGCCGCGACGATGAAGTTCGTCACGGTGAGCGGCAGGTAGTGCAGCCCGGCGTCCAGTGGCTTCTCCCCCAGGAATCCCTGGAGGTAGAACGTCAGGTACAGGAACAGCGCGAACATCGAAGCCGACACAGCGGCCGCCGCGAGCTGGACGCCCGTGAAGGCGGGCTTGCGGAACAGGTGCAGCGGGAGCATCGGCTGCTTCACCCGCGACTCGATCGCGATGAAGGTGGCCAGGAGTGCCCCGGAGCCGGCGAGCAGCGCGACGATCAGGGTCGAGCCCCAACCCTCGTCGTTGCCGCGCAGCAGGCCGAAGACCAACAGGAACAGCGCCGTTGAGAACGTGGCCAGTCCGAGCCAGTCGATGCGCGACGCGTTCGGGTCACGCGACTCGGCCAGGCGGGTGTAGGTGATCACGAGCGCCACGATCCCCACCGGGACGTTCAGGAAGAAGATCGACTCCCAGCCGATCCCCTCCACCAGGGCCCCACCCACGAGCGGCCCGAAGGCCACCGCGAGCCCGATCGTTGCCCCGTAGACGCCCATGGCCACGCCGCGATCTCGCCCGGGCTTGAACTCCTGGGCCACTAGCGCCAGCGACACGGCGAACATCACGGCTCCGCCGATGCCCTGCACGGCGCGCGTGACGTTCAGGAACGTCGGGTCCGGCGCCAGCCCGGCCAGCGCAGAGGCGACGGTGAAGATGGCGAGTCCGGCGCCGAACACCCGCCTCCGGCCGAGCCGGTCCGCCAACACGCCCGCGCTGAGCACGAGCGCGGCCAGCGCCAGGGTGTAGGCGTCAATCACCCACTGGAGCTCCGTGAACGTGGCGCCCAGATCCTTCTGGATGGCGGGCAGCGCGGTGTTCACGACGGTGATGTCCAGCAGGAGCATGAAGGTTGCGACGCTGACCACCAGCAGCGTCCACCACTTGCGATGCATTTGAAGTCCTCCGAGAGTCATTTCGAGTACTTGTGGCGAGGCCCCGGCCGGACTACAATTGGTCAGGTCGCCTGGTCAGTTAGCATTATCAAGAGACCTTACTAAGAAGTCAAGCGTCCTTACCAATCTGTGACCGATATCACGCCACCCCGCCCCCTCCCCGCCCTCCTGATGCAGGTGAAGATCGCCGCTCTGGAGAAGGTCTTCGCGCGCCTTCGCGAGGCCGGCTTCGACGATCTCCGCGAGGGGCACGGGTGCGTCTTCGGCTTCATCGACCTCGAGAACGGCTCGCGGCTCACGGACCTGGCCGAGGGCGCGGGCCTCACCAAGCAGGCCGTGGGTGAGGCGGTGGCCGAGCTGGAGCGCCTGGGCTATGTGACGCGGGCGGCCTGCCCCGACGATGGCCGGGCCAAGATCATCCACGTCACCGATCGCGGTCGCGAAGCGTGCCTCACGGGCCGTCGCCTGTTCGCGGAGATCGAGAGTGAGTGGGCGGACGAGCTGGGCGCCGACCTGATCGCCGGACTGCGCGAGGGCGCCGAGCGCGTCCTCGAGCACGAGGGTGCCGCCGTGCCGGGCCGCAGCCCCGCCGTCTCAGCCGCCTAGGGAGGAGCGGAGCCGGATCGGTGATCCGGCGAGCACCGGACCATGCCTAGGGAGGAGCGGAGCCGGATCGGTGATCCGGCGAGCACCGGACCATGCCTAGGGAGGAGCGGAGCCGGATCGGTGATCCGGCGAGCACCGGACCGCGAACGCCTCGACCAGCCCGGGCCCGCCGGTCTGCACGACCTTCCCGGGCCGGAGCCCGGCGCCGCGCAGCAGGGCCTGGATCTCCTCGGCGGAGCGCTCACGGCCGTCGTCGCACTGGGTCATCATCTGGATGTCGGAGAGCGAGGCCACGACGTTCGGCACGTTGCGCTCCTGGAGGTACTCGACCACCACGAGCCGCGAGCCCTCGGGCATCGTGGCCCTCACCGCGGCGAGGATCTTGGCGCACGCCCGGTCGTCCCAGTCGTGGAGGATGTTCTTCAGCAGGTACACGTCGGCCGTGGCGCTCAGCGAGCGGAAGATGTCGCCCTCGGACAGCTCCACCCGGTCGCGCAGGCCGCGTCCCGTGAGCCAGCCGTCGGCCTCGGCCAGCACGCCCGGGCCGTCCACCAGCACCCCGCGCACACCGGGGCGGGCGGCGAGGATCGCGCCGAGCAGCGTGCCGACGCCCCCGGCCACGTCGCAGATCACTCCGTCCTGCGGCCAGGGATAGCCCTCGACGATGAAGGGAGCGTCCTGCACGGTCAGGCTGCGCATGCCGCCCGCGAACAGCCGCTCCTCCTCCGGGTGCTCGCCGAACCACTGCCACACGGAGCTTCCGTTCACACGCGGGAAGGAGGCGCTGCCCGAGCGCACCGTCTCCGTCAGGTCCGACCACGCCGCGGACGTGGACTTGAGCGAGAAGTAGCGCGCCCAGTCGCGCATCGGGATCGGGTGGTCGCTGCGCAGCGCCTCTCCCGTGCGGCCGAGTGAGAAGACCCCCCTGCGGTCGAGCTTCAGGATCCCCTCGAGCGCCGCCGCCCGCATCACGCGGTGGAGGGCGTCGGCATTCACGTTCAGCCGGCCGGCCAGCTCCTCCGCCGTCGCCGGGGACCGGGCCAGCTCGTCGGCCACGCCCAGCTCGGCCAGCGTGCCGATCACCTGAGTGCGCCCCATCCCCACCGACCGGTCGAACAGCGCCACGTGCGCGGGCACGAGCCGGTCAGCGAGATTCATAAGCGCGCGGCGGGCCGCGATCACGCCGCGAACGGCGAAGGCGGGCGGCGGACGGTCGGACATGGCGGGCGCTCCTAGGCGGGAACGGCGTCGCGCAGGAAGTCCACGATCCCCTGCACGGGGGCGCCGGGGGTGAAGACCTCGGCCACGCCGAGCTGCTTCAGCTCGGGAATGTCGTCGCTCGGGATCGTGCCGCCCACCACGAGCACCACGTCCTCGGCCCCCTCCGCCTTCAGCCGCTCGGCGATCCGGGGGACGAGCGTCATGTGCGCGCCGGACAGGATCGAGAGGCCCACGGCGTCCGCGTCCTCCTGGATCACCGTCTCCACGATCTGCTCGGGCGTCTGGTGGAGGCCGGTGTAGATGACCTCCATGCCGGCGTCACGCAGGGCCCGGGCGATGATCTTCGCGCCGCGGTCGTGACCGTCGAGTCCCGGCTTGGCCACCACCACCCGAATCTTGCGCGAGCTGCTCACCAGCCGTTGCGAACGGCGGGCGCCGGAGCCTCGTCGGCCGCGCGGCGGCGGACCGCCACGCCGAGAAGGCACATGAGCGCGCCCAGTATGGCCAGGGCGGCCACGTCCATCCCGGTGCTGGCCAGCTGCGGCCCGGTGGTGGTGCTGCCCGATGTGGTGCCGGAGGTGTCGGAGCCGCCGGTGCCGGTGGTGCCCGAGCTGTCGCCGGAGTTGTCGGTGCCTCCGGTGCCTCCGGTGCTCGCCGCCTGCACGATCACCGTGCCCTTCATGAAGGGATGGGGAGTGCAGATGTAGGCGAAGGTGCCGGCGGTGTTGAAGGTCGCGCTGCGGGTGCCGCCCTTGGCGAACACGCCGGTGTCGAAGCTCCCGCCGGTGGCCGTGGCCGAGTGGGCAGACGGGCCCTGGTTGGTCCAGCTCACCGTGTCGCCCACGTTCACGGTCACGCTGGCGGGCCCGAACTGGAAGTCGCTGATCGTCACGTTCGCGGAGGCGGCGGCCTGGGCCTTGGGCGGACCCTGCACGTCTGCGTCGTCGAGCTTCTGGGCCGGCGCCGGAGCGGGCGCGGCCTGGGCCGGCGCGGGCGCCGGGGCGGTCGTCGTGGGCGCCGCCGGAGCCGGGGCAGGCGCCGCGGGAGCCGGGGCGGTGGCGGTGGGAGCCGGCGTGGTCGGGGCCGGGACGGTGGTGGTGGGAGCCGCCGCCGGAGCCGCGGGCTGCGCCTGGTCCGCCGCGAAGAGCGCGGAGGGCAGCACGAGAGCCGCGACAAGGACGTACACGATCGCCAGGAGCGTCAGGTGCTTCATGCGGCCGGAACCCTAACGGTTCGGGGCTACCGCTTGAAGCGGTACGCCGCGCCGTGCACCGTGCCGTCGTCGAGCCCGACGAGGAACTGGCGGCAGGTACCGGCCCAACTGCGGTCCGTCTTCCATACCAACAGGTAGGAGCGGCCATGGCGCAGCCACTGGAGTCCGCCGAGGATGCGGGCGGGATCGCCGCTCTCGGGCTCGCTCGCGTCACCGCACTGCGTCACCGCGACCTGGGGGAACCCCTCGGCCATCACGTTGCGGCCGTGGAACCCGTCGATCGAGAAGCGCACGATCACCAGCCGTCCCGCGCGAACCCTCCGCGGGTGGCGGCTGGGCCGGCGGAAGCGGAAGTCGTAGACCACGCGGTAGCCGTTCGTGATCGACGCGGTGTTGCCCGCGGCGTCCTGGGCGGTCGCGGTGAACTCCTTGGCCCCGACGGAGCCGGTGTCCACCGCGTCGCCCACGGGCACGTCCCCGGTGCAGGAGGCGATCCCGGATCCGCCCTCGTCGTCGGCACACGAGTAGTCGGCCCTCACGTCCTGGCCCAACAGGTACACGGCCCCGTGAAGGGGCGAGAGCAGCGACACGGAGGGATCGGTCGCGTCCACCACGTGGGCGGTGTGCGTCACCACCGTTTCGTTGCCGGCCACGTCGCGGGCCGTGACCGTCACGGACCGGTCCCCGAGCGAGGAGGTGTCGAGCGGGGAACCGTCGGCCACGGATCCCTCGCACGAGGCGAGACCCGAGCCGCCCTCGTCGGCGCAGTCGAAGTCCACGGCCACGTCCGAGCCGCGGGCCACGGAGGCTCCGTCTTCGGGCACGCGGAGGTCCACGGTCGGAGGCGTCTGGTCAGGCGGCGCGCAGGCCGTCGTCCCGGTGAGCGCGATGGCGTAGTCCCCGCCGAGGCGCGCGGTGCGTGACCACGAGGTCAGGGGATCGTCCGAGCTGGGAGCCAGCACGCCGCCAGAGTCAGGGAAGATCTCGCCCGACGCGCCGCGCGGATCGCGGTTGTATCCCGAGATGCCGAGCAGGTATACGCCCGGCTCGGCCGGGGTGAGCGCGTCGAACGCCGGCAGCTCCGACTGGCGGGTGGCCTGGGCGTCGTCGTTCCCGTAGACCCCATGGCCCTCGGCGTCGAAGAGGAAGAGCTGCGTGTCCCGGTTCGTGCCTCCCACCGTGCTGGCGGAGAAGGTGCCACCGCCCTCCAGGCAGACGCGGTACACGTCGGCGTCGGCGCCCGTGTCGAAGCTGCCCGAGATCTGGCTCACGGCCTCGCTCGACAGGTCCTGCGCGGTACCGGGAAGCTCGCCGGCGTCGCCCACCTCGTCGGCCGCGAAGGCGGAGGCGGGCAGCGTCAGCGCCAGGACGGCGAGAGCTGCGGCTATGAGTGCGTTGGGCCTGGTCACGGATGTCCGGCGGCCGCGCCCTGCCGCGAGGCTGCTGGGTCTGCCCTCGGCGCGGTTGGGCGCACGGATGAGTCCCCGGCGGCCCGGGTGGACATCTCTTCGAGGGGCGCGAGGGGCCTTCCGAAAGGCTGGCCGTGAAATGGCGAGTTCCAGGCGCGCGCCGGCAAGGACGCAGGGAGCCGTCATGGCAGCGCCATGGCGGCGACCGAGGACACCGCCGGGGCGCGACCTGGGGCCGCCATTTCCGGTCAGGCCTTGAGAGAAGGTCCCTAGAAGACGGGCGTCTCGGTGTAGGTGCCGAACACCCGCTGGAGCGACTCGATGATCTCGCCCTCGGTGGTGTCGGCCCGCGCGCACTCGAGCAGCGGTTCCATCAGGTTGGCGCCCGCGACGGCCGCCTCGCGCAGCGTCTCGAGCGTGCTCTCCACGGCGCCGGAGTCCCGCGCGGCGCGCACCGCCTGGACACGGCCGATCTGCTTGCGCTCCAGCTCCACCGGGATCTTCAGGAGCTCGGTGCGGCCGTCGTCGTCCGACTGGTGGCGGTTCACGCCCACGATGATCCGCTCGCCGCGCTCGATCTCCTCCTGGAGCCGGAACGAGGCGTCGGCGATCTCGCGCTGGGGGTAGTTCTGCTTGATCGCCTCGACCATGCCGCCCAGCTCGTCGATCTTGCGGAAGTAGCCGTAGGCGGCCTCCTCCATGCGGTCGGTCATCGCCTCCACGAAGTACGAGCCGCCGAGCGGGTCGATGGTGTTGGTCACACCGGTCTCGTGGGCGATGATCTGCTGCGTGCGCAGGGCCACCCGCACGGCTTCCTCGGTGGGCAGCGCCAGCGCCTCATCGTAGCTGTTGGTGTGCAGGGACTGGGTGCCCCCGAGCACCGCCCCGAGCGCCTCGGTGGTGGTGCGCACGATGTTGTTCAGGGGCTGCTGGGCCGTGAGCGACACGCCCGCCGTCTGGGTGTGGAAGCGCATCAGCAGCGAGCGCTCGTCGCGCGCCCCGTAGGTGTCACGCATCTCCCGCGCCCAGATCCGACGCGCGGCGCGGTACTTGGCGATCTCCTCGAAGAAGTCGAGGTGCGCGTTGAAGAAGAACGAGAGCCGAGGGGCGAAGTCGTCCACGTCGAGCCCGCGTTCGATCGCCTGCTCCACGTAGGTGAAGCCGTCCTTCAGCGTGAAGGCCAGCTCCTGCTGAGCCGTGGATCCGGCCTCGCGGATGTGGTACCCGGAGATCGAAACCGGGTGCCAGCGCGGCATGCGCTCGGCGCAGAACTCGATCATGTCCGTGACCAGGCGCATGGCCGGGTCGATCGGGAAGCACCACTCCTTCTGGGCGATGTACTCCTTGAGGATGTCCGTCTGGATCGTGCCCGCCAGGTGCTCGGGTCCCACGTCCTTGCGCTCGGCGGCCACCACGTAGAAGGCCAGCATCACCGCGGCGGGAGCGTTGATGGTCATGGACGTGGACACCTCGCCCAGCGGGATGCCCTCGAAGAGCTTCTCCATGTCGCTCAGCGAGTCGATGGCCACGCCCTCCCGGCCCACCTCGCCCAGCGAGCGCGGGTGGTCCGAGTCGTGCCCCATCAGCGAGGGCATGTCGAAGGCGGTGGAGAGACCCGTCTGCCCGTGGTCGAGCAGGTAGCGGAAGCGCTCGTTGGTCTCCTCCGCGGTGCCGAACCCGGCGAACTGGCGCATCGTCCACAGGCGGCCGCGGTACATCGACGGGTAGACCCCGCGCGTGAAGGGGTACTCGCCCGGGAGGCCGATGCGCTCGGCGTCCCCAACGTCCTCGGCCGTGTAGAGCGGCTCCACCTCCTCGCCCGAGAGAGTGGTGAACAGCCCGTCGCGCTCCGGCGTGGCGGCGTAGCGCTCGCGGAACCAGCGCTCCGCGTCCGTCATCTCCCTCGGCTCGACCGCCATCGTCCTCGAAGTCTAGGCGCGATGCCGTGGGCGAGGGGCCGGGCTCGGCCCGGACCGGAGCTGGACCTTCCCGCTGCTAGCGAAGGCGGGGAATGCGCCTGCGGGGGCGCGGCCGCAGGCGGGCGGCCAGGTATCCGCCGCTGCCGCCCACGAGCGCCAGCGTGCCCACCGCGCCCGCCACCTTGAGGTGACGCGCGAGCTTGTCGAAGCGCATGATCCGCCAGCCCTCCTCGCGCGCGGTGCGCTCCAGCGCCGAGTCCGGGTTCACCGCCACCGGGTGGCCAACGGCCCGCATCATCGGAAGATCTGACTCGGAGTCCGAGTAGGCGAACGACTCCGAGAGGTCGATCCCCCGCTCCGCCGCGAGCTGCCGGATGGCCTCCGCCTTGCCCTCGCGGTAGGTGAAGGGACCGGCCGAGCGGCCGGTGTACACGCCGTCGCGCACCTCGGAGCGCATCCCGATCCCGCCGTCCAGCACGAGCACGTGGGCCAGCACCTCGGCCAGCTCCTGGGAGGCGGCGGTGACGATGAACACCGGGCGGCCGGCGTCCTGGTGGGCATAGGCCTCCTCCAGCACCTCCCGGTACAGCAGCGGCAGGATCCCGGTGAGCACGGCCGGGCCGAGGCGGGCCAGGTCCACCACCCGCTGGCCGGCGATCGCATCCAGCACCCGCGCCTTCAGCTCGTCCGTGGCCTCGTCGGTGGAGCCGTGGAGGCGGAAGCGGAGGTTGGCCCAGATGTCACCCACCACCTGGCGGCGAGAGACCATTCCTGCCTTGTAGGCCGCGCGCCCGAAGTGCACGGCACTGGACCCCTCGATCAGGGTCTTGTCCAGGTCGAAGAACGCTGCTCCGCGTGAGTCGGCCATCAGCCGAGGGTACGCTGGCGAACGTGGATCCGGCGTTCGTGCAGGAGATTCGAGACGCCTACGCAGCCTTCGCCGCGGGCGATGTGGACGGGGCGATGTCCAAGTTCTTCGCGCCCGACGCGGCCTACGTGAACCCCGAGTACGCGATGGAGGCCTCGGACCGCGGGCCCGACGCACTCCGACAGGGCCTCCTCGCGCTCCATGAGCACTTCGACTACGAGTCGGCCGAGGTCGAGGAGATCGAGGAGGGGCCGGAAGGGGTCTTCGTGCTCGTGCACATGAAGGCCACCGGCCGGGGCAGCGGGGTGCCCGTGGAAGCGACCTTCGCGCACGTGTTCCGCCGCCGGGACGGCCTCGTGACCGACTATGAGTGGTACGCGACCCGCGAGGAGGGACTCGCCGCGGCGGGGATCGCCTAGGAGCCGTTGACCTCGACGATCATGGCGTCGCCCTGGCCGCCGCCCGAGCAGATCGCGGCCACGCCGCGCCCGCCGCCGCGGCGGCGCAGCTCGTTCACCAGCGTCATCAGGATCCGCGCGCCGCTGGCCCCGATCGGGTGGCCGAGGGCGATCGCGCCGCCGTTCACGTTCACCTTGGACTCGTCCACGCCGAGCATCCGCATCGAGTTGAGCGCCACCGAGGCGAAGGCCTCGTTGATCTCGAAGAGGTCGATGTCGTCCACGGTCAGCCCGGCCTTGTCCAGCGCGGCCTTGGTCGCGTTCGCGGGGGTGCGGGCCAGGTAGGGGAAGTCGTCCGCCACCGCCGCCTGGGCGATGATCGTGGCCAGCGCGGGACGGCCGTTGGCCTTAGCCCACTCGTCGCTGGCGTAGACGATCGCGCCGGCGCCGTCGTTAACGCCCGGTGCGTTCCCGGCCGTGTGCGAGCCGTCCTTGTGGAAGGCGCCCTTCAGCCCGGCCAGGGACTCGAGCGTGGACTCGCGGCGCGGCGCCTCGTCCACCTCCACCGTGGTCTCGCCCTTACGGGACTTGACGGTGACGGGCACGATCTCCTCGGGCAGCCGCCCCTCGTCCGTGGCCTGGATGGCCAGCTCGTGGCTGCGCAGCGCGAACTTGTCCATGTCCGCGCGGGTGATCTCCAGCTCGTCGCCCACCTCGTCGGCCTCCTCGCCCATCCCCTTGCCCGAGAAGGGGTTGGTCAGGCCGTCGTGCATCATCGAGTCGATCGCCTTGGCATCGCCCATGCGGAAGCCGAAGCGCGCGCCCTGCAGCAGGTAGGGGGCGTTCGACATCGACTCCATGCCACCGCCGACGGCCACATCGAGGTCGCCCGCGCGGATCGACTGGTCCACCATGCCGCCGGCACGCAGCCCGGAGGCACAGACCTTGTTCACGGTCTCGGAGGAGACCTCCTTGGGGATCCCGCCCTTGATCTGGGCCTGGCGGCTCGGGACCTGTCCCTGCCCCGCCTGGAGCACCTGACCGAACACCACGTGCTGGACCTGCTCGGGCGCCACCTCCGCCCGCTCGAGCGCGGCCGCGATTGCTGTGCCGCCGAGGTCGGTGGCGTCGAGGGTCGAGAGGCCGCCTCCGAGCTTGCCGAAGGGCGTGCGTGCGGCACCGAGGATCACGGTCTTGGGCATCTGGGGGCAGTCTCCTTTGCGGCTGGCGGGGCCCAGATAACGATACCGGCGGTCTACACTCACGCCCCCGATGGCCCTTCTACACGTCACATCACGCGGCGGCGCTCCGGGCGAAACGGCCGCCGACACCCGCGTCGTCCCCCTCTTCGAAGGCGAGACCCTGGGCGAGCCCGCGCTGCAGGCGCTGGTGGACCTGGGCGAGGCCAAGCCCGGGCTGCGCAAGGTGGCCGTCACCCACGAGGACGCGCCCGGCGGAGGGCGCCGCCGTGTGCTGATCGCCGGTCTCGGCAAGCGCGATGAGCTGGACGCGGAGGGCGCGCGTGTGGCTGCCGCCGCGGTGGCGGGCCGGGCCCGCGAGCTCGGCACGGTGTCCCTCTCCTGGGCCAGCCCGGGCGGCGAGGGTGTGAACGGCGGCCTCGTCGAGGGCACGGTCCTGCGCCTCTACAGCTTCGACCGCTTCAAGTCCGAGCGCGACGAGGACTCCCGCGGGGGCGTCGAGTCGCTCGAACTCGTGGGCGACTCGGTGGACGACGCCGAGCTCGAGTTCGGCCGCGTGTCGGCCGAGTCCGCGAACGCCGCGCGCGACCTCCAGAACCTCCCCGCCAACGTGGCCACGCCGAGCTTCCTGGCCGACAGAGCGATCGAGATCGCCGCCGACTACGACTCGCTCGAGGTGGAGATCCTCGACCGCGACGCGATCGTGTCCCGCGGCATGGGCGCGCTCGCGGCCGTGGCCCAGGGCACTCATGTGGAGCCGCGGCTGATCGTGCTGCGCCACCGGCCCCGGGACGCCGCCGGGCCGCACCTCGGCTTCGTGGGCAAGGCCGTGACCTTCGACACCGGCGGGATCTCGCTCAAGCCCGGCGCGAAGATGCAGGAGATGAAGTTCGACATGTCGGGCGGCGCGGCCGTGATCGAGGCGATGGCCGGCATCGCCGCCCTCGGACTTCCCGCCACCGTGACCGCCGTGGTGCCCTCAACCGAGAACATGCCGAGCGGCCACGCGGTGAAGCCCGGGGACATCGTGACCGCGATGAACGGCAAGACGATCGAGGTCAACAACACCGACGCCGAGGGCCGCCTGATCCTGGCCGACGCCCTCTGTTACGCCGTGGAGCAGGGCGTGGACCGCGTGGTGGACCTGGCCACGCTCACCGGCGCGATCCTCGTGGCCCTCGGGCACACGTACGCCGGCCTGTGGGCGAACGACGAGGACTGGTACGCGGAGATCGACGCGGCCGGCAAGACCAGTGGCGAGCTCTGCTGGCGGATGCCGCTGCACGCCGACTACCTGAAGCTCACCCAGGGCCAGTTCGCGGATCTCACCAACGCGGCGGAGGCCCGAGTGGCCGGCTCCAACTACGCGGCCGAGTTCCTGCGCCAGTTCGTGGGCGACACCCCGTGGGCGCACATGGACATCGCCGGCACGGCATGGGGCACCGGGCGCCCCTACGTGGGCAAGGGCGCGTCGGGCTTCGGCACGCGGGTCCTGATCGAGCTGGCACGCCGCAACACCGCGGCCTGATTCAGTTCGACCGCGCCGGGTGGGCGCAGCCCGCGGAGCCGCGGGCGATCACGTCCTCCAGGCGGATGTCCCGTGAGGAGCTGCCCACCAGGATCCGGTAGCACCCGGCGGCCACCCGCCAGGTGTGGCGCCGCACGTCCCAGTAGGAGAAGTCGCGGTCCTCGAGCGAGAAGGTCACGTCGCGGCTGCGTCCCGAGGGGATCTCGACCCGGCGGAAGCGCTTGAGCGCCTTAGGCGGCTGGACCACTCCGGCCGCCGCCCGCGGCAGGCCCACGTAGAGCTGCACCACCTCGGCGCCCCGGCGCGGCCCGACGTTCGCCACCCGGAGCTTCACACGCACCTTGCCGGCCGCGTGCGCGCTCCTCAGGTCGCGCACGTCGAGGTCGTCGTAGTGGAAGCTCGTGTACGAGAGACCGAAGCCGAAGGGGAAGAGTGGGCGGATGCGGCGCTGGTCATACCAGCGGTAGCCCACGAGCACGCCCTCGGAGTACACGCCGCGGCCGCCCACGCCCGGGAACTGGAGTCGCGTGCGGGTGGGCAGGTCGGTCTCCGCGCGCGGGAAGGTCACGGGCAGGCGCGCGGACGGGTTCACCCGGCCGAAGAGAACGTCGGCGATGCCCTCGCCGCCCGTCTCCCCCGGCCACCAGCCCTCGAGGATCGCGGGAACGCTCCGGGCCCAGGGCATCAGCACCGGCCCCGGTGACTGCACCACCACCACGGTCCTCGGGTTCGCCTTGGCCACCGCCCGCACGAGCGCGTCCTGGTGCGCCGCCGCGGGCGGGCAGTCGAGCGCCAGGCACACACGGTCCGCGAACTCCCCGGACGCGGCACTGGGCGCCACCGCCACCACGGCCACGCGGGAGCGGCGGGCCAGGCGGGCGGCCTGGGTGAGGTCGGAGCCATCGGAGTAGCGGACGCGGAATGGGCGGCGTCCGCGGCCGGTGCGCACGATCGCCTCTCGCAGGGTCACGGTGAGCAACGGCTGGACGCCGCCGCTGGAGAGGGAGTTGGGGCGCTGGTACTCGTTCGCGGAGCGGCCGATCACGGCCACCGAGCCCAGCCGCCCGGGCCTCAGCGGAAGCAGCGAGCGCCGGTTGCGGAGCAGCACCACGCCCCGCCCCGCGACCACGCGGGCGATGCGGGCGTCGCGCTTGCGCGGCAGCGGCCCCGTGCGGCTGCGGGCGCCGCGATCGAAGACGCCGAAGCGGAAGAGCGTCCGCAGGTAGCGGCGCACCAGGTCATCCACCGTTGCCTGCCTGAGCCTGCCCTCGGCCAGGGCGGCCCGCAGGAGCGAGGGCTCGTAGTAGTTGGCACCGGGCAGCGCCAGGCTCTGCCCCGCCACCGCCGACCCCACAGTGTCGCCCGAGGCCAGGAAGTCCGAGAGCACGAACCCCTTGAAGCCGAAGTCGCCAAGCAGCGTGTCGCGGACGAGCGGGCGGTTGGCTCCCATGTAGGCCCCGTTCACCCGGTTGTACGCGGTCATCACCGTGCCCACGTGCCCGCGCTTCACCGCCGCCTCGAACTGCGGCAGGTAGATCTCGCGCAGGGTGCGCTCGTCGATCCGCTCGTCGATGGCGAAGCGGCTCGTCTCCTGGTTGTTGGCCGCGAAGTGCTTCACGTCGGCGATCACCCCGCGCCGCTGGAGGCCGCGGATGTAGGCCACGCCGATGTCGCTGAGCAGGCGCGGGTCCTCGCCGTAGCTCTCGAAGTTGCGGCCGGCCCGGGGGTCGCGCACGAGGTTCACCATCGGCCCGAGGAGCACGTCCACCCCGCGCCGCCGGGCCTCGGTTGCGATCACGCCCGCGTAGGTGTCCGCCAGCTTCGTGTCGAAGGCGGCGGCCATGGCCAGGGGCGAGGGCAGCGCGGTGGCCGGGGCCGAGTCCGTCCCGACCCCGAGCCTGACCCCGCCCGGCCCGTCGTTCAGGTAGAGCGGCGGAACCCCGAGACGGGAAACCCCGTTCACCGTGGCCGAGTTCCGGGCGGCGTGGAGGTAGCCGTCGGGATCGTCGCCCCCCATCAGGCCCAGCTTCTCGTCCAGGGTGAGCTGAGGCAGAAGCAGCGCGGTGCGGGCGTCCGCGGAGAGCTTGCGGTCGCACCACGGATGATCGCCGCAGCGCCCGGCAGCGGGCGCCGGGGCCGGCCACAGGGCAGCCGCCGCGATCACCAGAAGCGCGGCGAGACTCAGCTCGTCTCCTCATGGAGGGGAAGCTACCGAGGCACTCAGGCGTCGTCGCGCGAGCCCGGCGCCTGCTCGGCCGGACCGTCGGGCGAGGGCTCCGGCTCGTCGTCCCCGGGACCGCGCAGGAAGCGGCTGCGCCGGGGCTCGTCGGACCCCTTGTCCGGGTCAAGCTCCTCGGCACGGCGGAAGCGCTCGGAGGCCTCACGCTCGTGCTCCTCGGCTCGCAGGGCCTCCTCCTGGGCGGCGGCCTCCTCGCGCCGGGCACGGGCCATGCGCTCCTCCGCCTCGGCCTGCGCGCGCTGGGCGCGGGCGTTGTGGAACTCGGCCTCGCGGCGCATCTCGTCGGAGCGGTTTCGCTCGTCCTCCAGTCGGCGGGAGCGCCCACTCCCGACCACGAGCAGGAGGGTGGCGACTGCCACCAGCAGAACCACCGCGACGACCACGATCAGAAAGGCGCTCATTTCCCGGTCTCCATTCGGCCCTGCGCCGCGGAAACCTGCCAAGGGACTTCGGTAAATCACCCTAACCCGGGTTCGTCACCTCGTGCGCCTTCAACTCGCGCTTCAGCACCTTGCCGGTCGCATTTCGCGGCAATTCGTCGACGAAGACGATCTCGCGCGGCACCTTGTAGCGGGCCAGATTCCGCTTCACGTGGTCCTTCAGGTCGTCCTCGCTGACGCCGGCGCCGGCCTTCACCACCACGAACGCCCGCAGGCGCTGGCCGAAGTCCCTGTCCTCCACTCCGATCGCCGCAGCATCCTGAACCGCCTCATGGCGCACCAGCAGATCCTCCACCTCCGCCGGGAACACGTTCTCCCCGCCCGACACGATCATCTCGTCGTCGCGACCCTCGACGAACAGGCGCCCCTCGGAGTCGAAGCGGCCCACGTCGCCGCTGGCCATGAGTCCGTCGATCACGTCCTTGCTGCCGCCGCCGGTGTAGCCCTCGAAGAGCATGTCGTTGCCCACGAAGATACGGCCGGTGCCACCGTGAGCCACGGGACGCCCGTCTGCGTCATAGAGGTGCACGACGGTGCCCCGCGGCGGCCTGCCGGCGGTTCCGGGCGCGGCGCGCATGTCCTCGGGCGTGGCGATCGATGCCCAGGCGACCTCGGTGGACCCGTAGAGGTTGTAGAGGTTCTCGCCGAAGGCGTTCATCCAGTTGTTGGCCAGGTCGCCGGGTAGGGCGGAGCCGCTGGCGGCCACGACCTTGAGCGAGGACACGTCGTACTTGCGGCGCGTCTCGTCCGGCAGCTCGAGGATGCGCTGCAACATCACCGGGACCACCGCGAGGACGTCCGCGCGCGTGCGCGCCACCTCGGCCAATGCCGACTCCGGGTCGAACTTTCGGCGCAGGACGTAGGTGGTCCCGAGGATGAGGCCCATCGTGTAGTGGGCGAACCCCCAGGAGTGAAAGAGCGGCGCGGCCACGTGGTTCGTCTGCCGGGTCTTCAGCGGGATGCGCGAGAGGAGTGCAATGGCCGGCTCGATCGACTGCGGGTTGCCACGGGCCGCGCCCTTCGGGGTTCCGGTCGTACCCGAGGTGAGGATGGTCACCCGGCCCTCGCGCGACGGGGCCACCACGTCGCTGTGGTCCCCGTTCGCGATCAGGTCGTCGAGCGTCGGGTCGGCGGTCTTCTCCGAGTCGTGCCAGGCCACGAAGCGCTTGCGCCGGCGGCCCGCCTCGGCCAGCAGGCCGGCGAACTCCTCGTCATAGATGATCGCGGCGGGCTTCTCGCGCTTCGCCACGTCGGCCAGCTGCGGGCCCGAGAAGGCGGTGTTGAGGTAGAGGGCGTCTCCGCCGAGCTTCGATACCGCCACCGTGGACTCGATGAAGCCGCGGTGGTTGCGGCACATGATCCCCACGCCGTCGCCCTCCTTGATACCGGCGTCGGAGAGCGCGTGGGCGAGCGCGTTGGTGCGGCGGTGAACCTCGTCGAAGGTGAGCGAGCCGAGCTCATCCACGATCATCGTCTGCCCGGGGTAGCGGGCGGCCAATGAGATCGTGCCGGCGGCCGGGCTCCGCCCGAAGCGGGCCAGCGTGGTGAGCACCTTCACCAGGCGATCGGGCCGGATCGGCCCAATCACACCCGCCTCGGCCATCACCCTCACGGCCACCAGCGCGTTGCCCACCCTCCCTGTCAGGCCGCCACCTCCCTCGCTCACCGCGCTACCTCCCCCTTCGAACTCGTGTTTGAGACGCTCAAGTGTCACCCCGAGGTTGCGCCCCACCATCGGCCCGGAGATGCGGTCCGATAGCGCGCCCAGGACCCCGGGCGCCTCGTAGGAGAGGCGCAGGGTCACCTCGGTGCGCCCGTCCGGGGTCTCGCGCAGGCGCCAGCGCCCGCGATGATCGATGCCCGTCAGGTTCGTCCAGCTCAAGTCGCAGAGCTCGCGGAACTCCACCACCTCGACCACGCCGCCCACGTCGGCCGAGCCCACGTGCATGCGAAGCGAGAAGCGCGCACCGAGGCCGTCGGGCGAGCCGTCCTGGCGCAGGCAGCGGGTCATGCCCTCCACGATCTGCGGATAGTTCGCCGGGTCCTTGACGCGTTCCCAGATCGCCTCGCGGGGAGCGTCAATGGTGATCTTGCGCTCGACCCGCATCAGCCGAGGAGCGGCAGGGTCCGCTCGGCCTGCAGTGCGGTGAGCGTCCTCTGCATCCGCCCCAGCACGTCGGTGTACATCTCGCTCAGGTCCGGGTTCTCGCCGAACTCCTCGCGCAGGTGGATCGGGCTCAGGACCTGGATGGTGATCTTGGCGGGCGCCGGCAGGTGGCCGAGCATGTCCCCCACGTTCAGGCCCCAGGGGAGCGCCAGGGAGATCGGGAGCACCTTCAGCCGGAACATGCGGTCGAGGCGCAGAAGCTTCGCGAGACCCTCTCCGCGTGAGAGGAAGAGCGCCGTCTCCTGCCCGCCGATCGACACCACGGGCACGATCGGCACGTCGTGCTCGAGCGCCAGCCGGAGGAAGCCCTTGCGGCCGTCGAAGTCCACCCGCCCGGACTGCGACGTGGGCCGGTGCACCTCGTAGTCGCCGCCGGGATAGACGAGCAGGGCGGCCCCGGAGCTGAGTGCGCGGGCGGCGTTCGCGGGCGTGGCTGCCACGGTGCCGTACTTGCGCAGGAAGCCGAGGCCGGGCATCGTGAGCACGAGGTTGTGGGCCAGTTGGTGGAAGTGGCGCTCCACGCCGAAGTAGGTGCTGAAGGCGAGGATGAACACGCCCGTGTCCGGGGTCATGTTCCCGCCCGAGTGGTTGCCGACGAGCAGGACGGGCCCCTCCTCGGGAATGTTCTCGAGCCCGCGAACGTCGGCCCGGAAGTAGAGACTCGCGAGCATCCACAGGCCGGGCAGCGTCTCCCGGATGTAGTCGGGATCGCGCTCGTCGAGGTCGGCCGCCGGGACCCGCTGCTGGGTCTGGGAGGCCACTCCGCTCACGGCGCGGCCGACAATCCCACCGAGGCCGGCGGCCAGACCACCCACTGCCCTCGCCGGGGCGGTGGCCAGCCGGGCCACGTCTCCGGCAGGCGGCGCGCTCATCCGGCTGGGCTCGCGCGCGTGGCCGTCGGCCGGGCCGGATCCGTTGGCCGGGCCGGATCCGTTGGTGGAGCGCGGGCGGTTCCCCGCGCGGCGCGGGGTGCGCGACTCGCTCACGCCGCCCTCCGTACCGCCGGCGTCATGGACGGCCATGTGGACGGCGGGCCCGCGGGCCGGTCGATCTTGTGGGGCTCGCCCTGGGGAAGTCCGTCGAGGCGCCTGCGGTTCGCAGCCTTGGCGATCTCGTGGCTCACCGAGATCTCCGCGCTGGCGATCACCCGGTCGCGGCCCTCGGGGCTCATGAGGTTGCGTCCCATCACGTCCAGATCTTCCTCCGTCGGCTGAATCAGGACAACGTCCGTGTCGTAGCGGCGGACCTTGCGGGCCTCGCTGCCGAGCCGGCGCCCGTTCGCGGCGCGGCTCATCTGGGCCGGCCAGTCGAGGGGATTGTTCGAGCGCGGGCCCTGGAGGGAGGAGAGCGGGTTCAGGCAGATCACGAGGTCGAGGCCGCGCCCGGCGAGCAGGTCGAGGTTAGAGGCCGAGCACACTCCGCCGTCCACGTAGCGCCGGCCGCCGATCTTCACCGGGCGGTAGAAGCCGGGGATGGCACAGGACGCGGCCACGGCATCTGCCACCGTGGCCGGCGGAGAGTCGGTGCGTCCGAACGGGACGCGCCTTCCGGTCCGGTAGTCGCAGGTCACGGCCCAGTAGTTCGGGTGGTCGACCCAACGGCCCGGCGCGGCGCGTCTGACGGTGTCCTTCAGCGCGTCGGTGGAGATGAGACCCACGGGCACCCAGCCGGCCACGAGCTGCAACGGCGGGCGGCGCAGCGGGTTCTTGAGCGCGCTCACCGTCATCCGCAGCGAGCCCGGGCCGAGCACCGGCAGACCCCGGTGGAGACGGAAGGCGGCCCCGCCGGCACGGTCGGCCTCGGAGGCGGGCTGGCCGTCGGGGCCGGTCAGGCCCGCGAAGGTCTCCCCGCGCGAATGGGCGACCATGAACCAGGGCGGAACCCCGGCGGCCAGGAGCGCGCCGACCATCGAGCCCGCCGACGTTCCGACGATGAAGTCCGCGGAGGCGGGATCCCAGCCGGTCTCACGCGCGATCGCGTTGAGCCCGCCGGTGAGCCAGGCTCCACCGAGCACTCCGCCCGCGCCGAGGACCAGCCCGACCTTCACGTGGCGTCGGATGCCGGGCCGGTGGAACTGTGAAACGGCGCAAGGGGGCGGTTCACGGGGGCCTACAGCTTATTTGCACCAGCAAGCGGGCGGGGCCGGTCCGGCTCTGTTTGGTGCGGGGGAGGATTCCGCGGACCCGCGCGTGCGATCCTGGCGAGCATGGCGGAGACGCGCCTATCACCCGGGGCGTGGGCCTTTCGCGCCGCTCACGCCGCGATCGCGGCGGCGTTCCTGGGCGCCATCGCCTATGTGTGGTGGTGCGCCCTGACCGGGCGGCGTGACCGCCGGCTGCGCCTGGCGGTCGCCGCGCTGCTGAGCGAGGGCGCGTTCGTCGCCGCGAACCACGGCGACTGCCCGCTCGGGCCGCTCCAGGAGCGTCTCGGCGACCCGATCCCGCTGTTCGAGCTGGTGCTCTCGCCGACGGCGGCCCGGCGGGCGGTGCCGGCCCTTGGAATCGTCACCGCCGCGGGGCTCGTGCTGCTCATGATTCGTGGTCCGCGGGCGCCTACTCCGACAGCCCCACGGCTTCGAGCGCTTCGGCTTCGGTCGCGTAGCCGTGACAGTGGACGATCTTGTCGTCGCTGAAGGCGAACGCCTGCCAGCTGCGGCTCTCAACCTGAGCGCCGGTGTCCTTGCCCCGCCCCCATTGGTGCAGCAGGACCAACACGGACTCACCGGCGTCGATGATCCGATCGGCCCCGAAACCGAAGTCCTCGAATCCGCCGGCCCATCCGCGAAGGAACTCGGCGACCTGCTCGGGCCCGCGGTAGGTCACGGTCTCGGGGAAAGCGCCCACGTAGTCCCATTCGACGTCGTCGTGCAGGATGGCCAGCACACCCGCCGGCCCCGACGCGAGAGCGGTCCGCATCTTCTCGACGTTCTCCTGCGACATCGCCCGTTGAGTATCCCTCGACTCATGCCCGACCGCTAGGGGAGGACGCTCACGACCTTGTCGCTCGCCGGGTCCCGGTAGACCTCCTTCCTCCACGGCGGCGTGATGCCGGAGTCCTGCGGGCGGTACCCGCCGTGAGCTCGCGATTCGAGTGGCACCAGCCTCAACCCCTCCGCGCTCGAGGTGCGTTCGTGCAGATCCGCGCCGGGCAGCAGCGCGCTGGAATCCCGGAGACGGCGCCCGGCGAACCCGGTCGGGCCGGCGGTGCGCCGGCCAGCGCAGCCGCACCGGGATGTGCCCGGCGTGGCTCCCGCGTGAGACGCGGGTCCAGCCCGTCGGGCGAATCCAGCGGTTGTGGCAGAGCCTCTGCTTGCACCCCTGGTAGTGGCCGTGCGCCGTGGCCCGGGCCCAGCGCGCGGCCGTCGGCGTCGATCCGCACCTGGTAGCCCTCCCAGTCGTCCCAATGGAATCCCGGATACGCGGTTGTTCCGCGCAGGATCCACCCGGCGGCCTTGAGCAGGGCACTGCTCTTCCAGATCCGGTCCGACCCCGCCCAGGTGCTGTTCGAGTCCGGGTAGTAGAACCAGTACTGGATGTAGGTCCGCCCGCCCCGGCGCACCACCCGGGTGAACACGGTGGACCGAGCACCTGCGGCCGAGCGGTGCGCATCCAGGTCCGGATCGTCCGGCGTGTCCGCGCACTCGGGGTCGCGGCAGCGGCGGTAGTCCACCGGCAGCTCCCGCTCCCCGGGCTCATACACGAGCCCGGGCGCGTGCTCCCGCACGAGGCTTGCGGTGCGGGCTCCGTAGGACGCCATCAGTGCGGCGTCGCCGTCGTGGCAGCCGCCGGAGCGCACGGCGCACACGATCCGGTGCGTGAGGAAGCCGCCGAAGGACCTGCCGTCCACCATCGGCGCCACTGCCAGGGACGCCGTGCCCATCAGGGCGACCAGCAGCATCGTGCCCACCCATTCCACCGCCGCCTGGCCGCTCTCGGATCTCACACGGCGACCGTAGGCGGAGGCGCGCGACGTGTGGGTGAACTACGTGACAGGACCGCCACAACCCGCGCGCGGGATACTCGCCCTGCGATGTCACTGGAGAACGACGAGATCCTGCGTCGCCTCTTCGACGCCTTCAACCGCCAGGACGCCGACACCGTCCGGAAGCTGTGGACCACGGACGCCGAGTGGAGGCCGGCCTTCATTGGGGGCGGGCTCCTGGAGGGCGCCGTGTTCCGCGGGCACACCGGGCTGGCCGAGTTCCTGAGGGTGCAGGCCGACACCTGGGAGAGCGTCAAGGCGTCCCCGGTGGCGATCAGGGAATTCGGTGACCGGGCGCTGGTGGAGGTCCACCTCAGGGCGGTCGGGCGAGCAAGCGGTGCTCCGGTCGATCGCATCACCTGGAATGTCTTCGAGCTGCGTAGCGGCAGGGTGACGAGCGGGCGCGTGTACACGAGTGAGGCAGAGGCCCTGCACGCGCTGGGGCTGCCCCACTAGCCGTGAGAGAACGCGCCCGTCGCGCCCACCATCCCCCCGCCCCCGCATAATCACGGGCGGTGTCCCAGGCACGGTCCCCGCAGCAGCAGCCCGGGCGGATCACGGTTACGTATCTCGAGATCGCGGACCCAGCGCGAATCGAGCCACCGAGCAGCCCCCGGCCGCCCGGACTCGCCAGCCGCGAGGTGAGCGACCCCGCCGTGAACCGCGACATGTACCGCGACGTGGGCGCCGACTACCACTGGACGGACCGCCTGGTGTGGGGCGACCGCCAGTGGGCAGCCTGGTCCGCGCGCGTGGAGACCCGCCTGCTTGAGCTCGACCACACCCCGATCGGCTACTTCGAGATCGAGCGCGAGGGGAGGAGCGGAGGCCCGATCGGTGGTCGGGCCGAGCACCGGACCCCGGAGAGCAAGGCGGCGAAGATCGCCATCTTCGGCCTGCTGGGCGAGTTCCACGGTCGCGGTCTCGGCGGCCACTCGCTCACGCTCGCGCTGGAGCGGGCCTTCGAGGTGGGTCCCCGCGTGTGGCTCACCACCTGCAGCCTGGACGGTCCGAACGCCCTCCCGAACTACCTGAAGCGCGGTCTCACGGTATTCCGCGAGGAGGAGCGGCCGTGGTCCGGATGAGCCGCAGGCCCGTATGCAACGTCTGTATGCGATGTAGTCTGGAGAGGCGATGGCGACCGTGACGGGGGCAGCGGCAACAGCTCCGCGGGCGGCAGGCGAGGCGCCCTCGGCGGGCATCGGCGCCCTGGCCGACCGCTACGACCCGAGCGCGATCGACCTCCCCAGCGAGAAGGTCCGGGTCCGGCTCGAGACCGACTCCGGGCGTTCGTGGGACGCCATCCTCACCTCGCGCAGCCTGAAGCTCGGGCCGGTGCGCACCGACACGAAGCCCGACGCCACGCTCACGGCCGACGCGGCCACGTGGCGCAAGATCGCCGCCGACGTGCGCGGCGGGATGGGCGCCTTCCGCAGCGGTCGCCTCCGGATCCGCGGCAGCCTCCACGTGGGCGTGGGCTTCCTCGCCGCCACCAACGGCCAGACCGACGCCTCTCGCCTCACCTTCGAGTCCGTGCGCACACGAAAGTCCGGGAAGCTCTCGATCCTCTCCGCCGGCGCCGGGGACACCGTGATCTGCGTCCACGGGCTGGGCGCCACCAAGGCCTCGTTCCTCCCCACCGTGGCCGCGCTCGCGGAGCACTACCGCGTGGTGGCCCTGGACCTTCCCGGCTTCGGCGAGTCCGACAAGCCGATCGGCGCGCCGTACGACGCCCGTTTCTTCGCCCGCTCGGTGTTCGAGCTGATGGACGCCCTGGACGTGGACCGCGCCCACCTGATCGGAAACAGCATGGGCGGGCGCGTGGCCATCGAGGCCGGCTTCATGGACGAGAGCCGCGTGGAATCCCTGGCGCTGCTCAGCCCTGCGGTGGCCTGGCTGCGCGACCGGCGCTGGTCGCTGCTGGTGAAAGCGCTGCGGCCCGAGCTCGGCCTCCTCCAGGTGGCCCCACGGCCGATCGTGGAGAACGTGGTGCGCCGCCTCGTGGGCGCTCAGGGCGGCTGGGCCGACGCCGGCGTGGAGGAGTTCCTTCGCGCGTACCTCTCCCCTCGCGGGCGCGCCGCCTTCTACGCCGCCGCGCGCAACATCTACCTGGACGAGCCCCATGGCCAGAACGGCTTCTGGACCCGGCTCGAGGAGCTGGCACCGAGTTCCCTGTTCGTGTGGGGACGCCAGGACAGGCTCGTGCCGATCGCCTTCATGAAGCACGTGGAGAAGGCGCTCCCAGCGGCCACGCACCTGGAGCTCGAGTGCGGCCATGTGCCCCAGCTCGAGGCGCCGCGCGAGACGCACACGGCCATCCGCCGCTTCTTCGGCTGACCAGGCCACCCTCGACCTGAGCGCCCGCGCGCGCTACAACCTCTCCATGGACTCGCATCCGCCCGGCCCCCGTATCCACCGGATGGCACAGGGAATGATGGTGATGGCCCGCCCCTACGGCTGGATGCAGAGCCGCCGGCGCCGCTACGGCAACGTCTTCTCCTCGCGCTTCCCGATCTTCGGCCGCGTGGTGTACGTGGCCGACCCGGCGGACATCAAGCGCGTCTTCTCCGGCGACCCGGCCGTGTTCCACGCGGGCGAGGCAAACGCCCTCGCCCTCGGCGATGCGCTCGGCGACCACTCGCTCCTGACGCTCGACGAGGGGCGCCACCTGAGCCAGCGCAAGCTGCTGCTGCCGCCGTTCCACGGCGAGTCGGTCCGCCGCTATGCGGAGGTGATGGCCGAGGCCACGGCGCGCGAGGTGGACACCTGGTCCGTGGGCGAGGAGATGGCGCTGCGGCCGCGCATGCAGTCGATCACGCTCGAGGTGATCCTGCGCGCGGTGTTCGGCGTGCGCGAGGGCGAGCGCATGGACCTGTTCCGGCAGCGCATCCCGCGCCTGGGCGAGACCAACAACCTGTTCGCCCTGCTTCCCTTCCTCGACCGCCTTCCCGGCGACCTCACCGGAGCCGCCCGCTTCGGCCGCGCGCTCGCGGACGTGGACGAGCTCATCTACGCGGAGATCGCCGACCGCCGCGCCTCCGAGCCCGGCGACGACGTGCTCTCGCTCCTGCTCTCCGCCCGCCACGAGGACGGCAGCCCGATGACCGACTCGGAGCTCCGTGACGAGCTCCTCACCCTCCTCACAGCCGGGCACGAGACCACGGCCACCGGACTCTCCTGGGCCTTCGAGCGCCTGATGCGCACGCCGCGGGTGATGGAGCGGCTGCTCGATTCGCTCGACGACGACGAGTACCTGGATGCCGTGGTGAAGGAGACGCTGCGGATCCGGCCCGTGATCGTCGATGTGGCCCGCAGGCTCACCCAGGAGACCGAGATCGCCGGCCATATGCTGCCCGCCGGCACGCTCGTGCTTCCCGCCATCGCCGCCGTGCACGCGCGGCCCGACCTCTTCCCCGAGCCCGACGAGTTCCGCCCCGAGCGCTTCATCGACGGGCAGCCCGAGTCGTACGCCTGGATCCCGTTCGGGGGCGGCGTGCGGCGCTGCATCGGCGCGTCGTTCGCCCAGGTGGAGATGCGGGTGGTGCTGCGCGAGGTGCTGAAGCGGGTGCGACTCGGAGCGCCCTCGGCCAAGCCCGAGCGGCCCCGCGTGCTGCACGTGACCGTGGTGCCCGGCCGCGACGCGCGCGCCGTGGTCACTGAGCGAGTCGCGGCCGCCGAGCCTCAGCCCGCCGCGGCCGCGCTCGCCTAGCGGCTACTGCTGGCCCGGCACCTCCGGGCGCGCCTCGATGGGCGGCGCCTCGGTGGGCGGCACCGGCTGGGTCACGGGGGGCGGGATGCTGGGCTGTCCGCCACCGCCGGGCATGGTCGCCCAGACCTTGTTCAGCTCGCTCTGCGCGTACCACAGCCCCACCGGGCTGATGAGCAGGAGCAGGATGAAGATCACCGGTCCGCTCGCCGGACGCTCGAGGCCCACCGTCTCCTGCGACCTCTGGATCCGGCCGGTGGTGGTCCACTCCGAGATGATCGCCGGCACGACGATCAGCGCTCCGGCCGTGACCGCCCACACCGAGTTTCCGGGCTTCTGCCCCAGGTCCACGCCGCGCGTTTGACCCAGGTCCTTCATCTCCCGGTTGATGTAGTACCACCAGAAGAAGAAGTAGATCCCGAGCGTGATCAGCGTCAGCCCGAGCACGCCCCAGGGATTTCGAATCTTCGCGGACGAGCTTCCGCCCGCGATCTGCACCTCTTCTGCCATGAACACTCCCTCATTAGCCGTGAGCCAGGTACGGCGAGGCGATGGTACTGCGGACGGGGGCCGCTACCGCGGCGCGACCAGCGCGAGCAGCTCCGCGGCGGGGCGCGCGGGGTCGTCGAGCGCTCCCCGCAGGGCATCGCCGGCCAGCGAGCTCACCTTTGCCGCCAGCGCGCGCTCGTCCAGCGGCCGCCCTGGCGATCCCCGCGCGGCCTCCACCCGGGCAAGCTCCGCCCCGTCGGCGTCGAGCAGCACCGCCTCGGACTCACGCAGGCCGGGATCGGCTCGCACCTCGATTCCACGCGCGCGCATGACCGCGGCGCCATCGACCGACGCGAAGCTCGCCAGCGTGGGCTCGCCGTGGTCCAGCGTGTAGGCGATCAGGTAGGGGATCGAGAACTTCGCCTCCATGCCATCGCTCGGCTTCGGTCCCACCCCCGCCGCCTGTACCGACACCGGATGCACCACCGCGACCGCGGGCCGCCCACCGTCCACCTGCGCCGCCGCCTCGATCGCACCGTGGGTCTGCAGGCAGCAGGGCCAGGCCTTGATCCAGTTCTCCTCGATCGCACGCACGGCGGGGTCGGGCCCGGCGTGGGCGCCGCCGGTGGCCTCGGCGAACCCGCGCGCGGCCGCCTCCAGCGGCACCCGGGCCCCGGCCGCGGCCAGGCGCGCGGCGCGGACTCCCGCCGCCGACGCCAGCCCCACCTGGAGCGACTTGCCGTCCGTGCCGAAGGCGGCTCGCAGCCCGGCCGCGCCAAGGAGCGCGATGGCCACCGCCGAGCGGGTTGTGCCGGTATCGAGGCGCATCAGCGCCGCGGCGGCCACGGCCGCGCCCACGCCTCCGCACGCTGCGGTGGGATGGATGCCGCGGTCGTACAGGGCGGGGTGACTCGCGCGAGCGAGCGACCCCATCGCCTCGAACCCGGCGGCGTAGGCGTCGAGCACCTCCCCCACCGTGCGGCCGAGCTCCGCGCCTACCGCGAGCGCCGCCGGCGCGGTGGGCGCGCTCAGGTGGGCAAGGCCCGGCGCGTAGGTGTCGTCGTAGTCGAGCACGTGCCCCGCGGTGGCCAGGGCGGCCGCGGGATCCCCGAGCGCCGCCGCGGCCCGCGGGGCCCGCTCCCCCGCTCCTCCCACCGCGCAGGCCATCCAGTCGAGGAAGGCCACCCGGTAGCGCGGGTCAGCCATCGGCCACGACCTCGTCCAGGCGGCGCCGGAACGCCCCCGCCCCGAGCACCTCGGCCCCGGACGAGCGCACGCGCTGCTCGAGCGCGGAGTCGGACGTGACCACCGTGACCTCGCCGGGCGAGGGGTCGGCGGCCACCATCGCCGCGATGTCGTCGTCGGCCGCGTTGGGACCGCGGCGGGAGGCGAAGCGCACCTCCACGCCGTCCCCGGGCAGGTCGAACGGGCGGCCGTCGAGCACCACCGTGACGGGCTCGCCGGTGGCCGTGGAGAAGGCCCGCAGCTCGTCCACGAGACGGCGCATGGCGGCGGGGCGGTCGCGCCACCACCCGTCCGGGCGCGACCCGATCACGTTCATCCCGTCCACGACCCAGCGGGTCAGGCCAGGCCGGCGAGCGATTCGCTCAGGTCCCACAGGCGCCGGCGCGCCTCCGGGTCGTAGGCCTGCTCGTGCGCGCTGGTCTCGACAAGGCCGTTGTAGAAGCGGCCGGTCACGCCGTCGAGCGAGGGGTCGGTGATCAGGTGCAACGTGGCCTCCACCCCCTCCTCCACGGTGCTCTGCGGCGTGCCACCGGGATCGCGCACCATCTTGGTGTCCATGAACGTGGCCGGGTGGAGCGCGTTCACCGTGATCTCGCGATCCCCGAGCCGCTCGGCCAGCTCCACCGTCGAGGTGATCTGGGCCAGCTTGCTCTGGGCGTAGGCGCCGAAGGCGTTGTACTCCTGCTCGAGCATCGGGTCGTCGAAGTCCATCGGCGCCTGGCCGAGCGACGCGACGTTCACGATCCGCGCGGGCTCGCGGAGGCCGTTCGAGGAGCAGCTCGGTGAGGAGGAAGTGCGAGAGGTAGTTCACGGCGAGCGTGAGCTCCACCCCGTCGGGACTCTCCTGCCGCTCGAGGCTGATGATGCCGGCGTTGTTCACGAGCGTGTCGAGCGTTCCCACCTCGGGCGCCATCCGCCGCACCTCGGCCAGCGAGGCGAGGTCGGCCACGAGCTCGCGGTCGGCGCCGATCTCCTGGGCCACGGTCCTCGTCTTCTCCGGGTCGCGGCCGTGCACGATCACCGACGCGCCCGCCTTCACCAGCTCCTCGGCCACGCGCCGGCCGTGGCCGTCGGTGGAGCCGGTAACGAGGATCGTCTGCTCGGCGAGCGGCCTCACGGGCGCCGCCTGACGTAGACGGTGATCACGCCGATCAGGATCAGGCCGGCCACCGCCTGGGCGCCGACCTGAAAGCCCGTGCTCTCGTCCCGCGTGATGTTGCGGACGGTGGTGAACATCACCGACGCGCCGAAGAACAGGACGAGCGTCCACATGAGGCTGGTGCGGTCCATCGGGCGGGACCATACCCATGGCCCCCCTCTCACTTCTCCACTGGGCGTCATACCGCCCGCCTCAGGCCGTGAGAGCCAACGCGTTGCCGCACTGAGATGGCCCCGAAGGGTCTTCGCGCTTCACGGGACGGTGCTCGACGAGGTCGAGACTGATCTGCCCTCCGCGCGCGTTTCGTGTCTCCGCTCCGGTGGCGGCGACGTAGCACTTCAAACCTTCGGCCTGCGCGTGACGCTGGGCCATCTGCGCGAGATTCATGGCAGCGTTGAGGTCGCGATCCTGAACGTGACCGCATGCGCTGCCGTCGCAGATGAAAACGCGCTCGGCCAGGGTCAGTTTGGCTTTCACTGCTCCACAGGACGAGCACGTTTTCGAGGATGGTAGGAATCGGCCGGCGGCCACCAAAATTGAGCCGTCCGACCAGGAACTCTTGTAGGCAACCTGGGCAAGGATGCTGCCCCAGCCCACATCGGTGATGTGCCGGGCGAGCCGGCGATTGGCCAGCATGTTCTTGACCGCGAGCGTCTCGACGCCGATGACGCCGAACTCGCGGGTCAGCATCGTCGTGAGCTGGTGAGCCTGCTCCCGGCGGAGGTTCGCCACGCGCTCGTGTAGCCCACGGATGCGGCTCTCGGTGCGAACCATTCGCTTCGACTTCGCCCGCGCTCTCGATCCTGGCGCGATCCGGCCGTCAGACAGATAGCTACCCGGGTTCGCGGCGCGGCGCTGGCGGTCAGACTGCCTTTGAAGCCGCCGCAGCTTGACAAGAACCGCCTGCAGCGGCCTGGAGTTGGCAGCGACCTGTCCGGTCGAGAGTGTGGCGAGGTGCGACAGGCCGACATCAACTCCAACGGCTGCGTTCGGTCGCCGAGCGCGGCGGGTCTTCGCAGACCGCTCCACCGTGAAGCTGATGACCCAGCCGCCATTAGTGCGCTGCACGGTCGACCGCAGCACACGGGCGTGCTCGTCGCGTGCGAGCAGACGCAGGAGCTTGCGCATCGATTCCTTCGTGCGCAGTGGCCCGAGGCGGTTGTCGAGCGTCACGTGTCTGCTGTCGGGTAGGCGCGGGCGCTGGAAGATGACCGACTCATGGCAGCGACCCTTGGCCCGGAACCGCGGAAACCCCACACGCCTCCCAGCAGCCTTTCCCTTGGAGTAGTTCTGCATCGCGCGGCCGAGCTGTTCAAGCCCCGCCTGCATCGACCCGACTACAACCTCTGACCGCCACGGACAGACTTCGTCTTTCAACGGGGCGAACTCCGAGCACAGACTCTTGTAGGACCACGGCAAGCGCACTTCCTCCCCCGCGGCCCGGCGGTCGAGGCGCTCCTTGACGAGCGCAAGCCCTTGGTTGAACCAGAACCTCGAAGCGCCACAGCACGACGACAGGAACTCTTCCTGCCCCGGTTTCGGGGCGAGCGCGAAGCGGTACGCCTGGCGGATGACCGGATCCACATCGTCGAACATACGTTCGTGCACGGACGTCTCCCGCCGGTCTCCGCCCCCGACAAGCGAGAGGGTGGCCATGGCTAGTCTCGGCGGCCGCATGAACGAGCGGCCCCTCATCGCGGGAGTGCTCGGCGCCCTCGTGATCGCCTTCTCGGCCATCCTCGTTCGGCTGGCCGAGGTCTCGCCCTCCACAGCCGCGCTCTTCCGCTGCGCCTACGCGCTGCCCGTGCTGGGGCTGCTCGCGTGGATGGAGCGGGACCGCTACGGACCGCTGGCTCGCCGCGACCACCTGCTCGCCCTCGGCGCCGGCGTGTTCTTCGCGGCCGACCTCACGTTCTGGCACCACTCGATCGAGGCCGTGGGCGCGGGCCTGGCCACGGTGCTCGGCAACGCCCAGGTGGTGATCGTGGGCCTGCTGGCCTGGGTCGCCCTCGGCGAGCGCCCGGACCGGAACTCGCTGGCCTCGATCCCGGTGGTCTTCTTCGGGGTGGTGCTGATCTCGGGGGTGATCGGTGCCGGCGCCTACGGCGACGATCCCGCGCTGGGCGTGGTGTACGGCGTGCTCACGGCGATCACCTACGCGCTCTTCATCCTGATCCTGCGTCAGGGGAACTCGGATATCCGCCGTCCGGCGGGACCGCTGTTCGACGCCACGGCCAGCGCGGCGGTGTTCTCCGCGCTCGGCGGCCTGGCGGTGGGCGACCTCGACTGGGTGCCGGACCTGGAGGCGCAGGGTTGGCTGGTGCTGCTCGCCCTGTCCTCGCAGGTGCTGGGCTGGCTGCTGATCTCGGTGTCGCTGCCTCGCCTCCCGGCGGTGGTGACCTCGATCGTCCTCATGCTCCAGCCGGTGAGCACGATCTTCCTCGGCGCCCTCCTGCTCTCCGAAGCTCCGTCCGCGGTCCAGCTGACCGGGGTGGCGATCGTGATCGCCGGCGTGGTGGTGGGCACGATCCGGCCGCGCGCCCGAGTGGCGGCCGCGTGAGGCGGATCGTCCCCGCGCTGGGAGCGGCCGGCGCGGCCGCCCTCGGATACCGCACGCTGTGGCACGAGCCCCGGCGAGTGGTGATGAGCCGGCTGGCGCTCGACCTTCCGCGCTGGCCCGCCGAGCTGTCCGGGCTGAGGGTGGGTGTGATCTCGGACCTGCACGCCGGCGCGCCGCACGTGCCCGTCGCGCAGGTCACGCGACTGGTGGAGCGGATGAACGCCGAGGCGCCGGATCTCGTCCTGCTGCTGGGCGACTACGCCTCTCACCGCGTGCTGGGCGGGAAGCGGATCGCACCGCCGGCCGTGGCCGCGAGCCTGGGCGCGCTGCACGCCCCGCTTGGCGTGCTCGCGGTGCTCGGCAATCACGACTGGTGGGTGCACGGCCGGCGCATGGGGGCCGCGCTGACCGATGCCGGAATCACGGTGCTGGAGAACGAGGCCGTGCGCGCTGGCGACCTGTGGGTGGCGGGACTCGCGGACCTGCGCGAGCGCGAGCCGTCGATCGCGCGCACCTTCGACCCGATCCCCGAGGGCGTCCCGGTGCTCGCCCTGACTCACGATCCGGACCTCTTCCCCTTCCTGCCCGAGCGCCCCGCCCTCACCCTGGCCGGGCACACCCACGGCAGCCAGATCAACATCCCGGGCCTGGCTCGCCTGGCCACCCCCTCCCACTTCGGCACGCGCTACGCGGGCGGCCACGTGGTGGAGGAGGGCCGCCACCTGTACGTGAGCCGCGGGGTGGGCACCAGCACGATCCCGGGCCGCTTCCGCGCGGCCCCCGAGGTGTCGGTGCTGGAGCTGCGGGCCGCCGGCCGGCGCTGAGAAATCCGCAATTTGCGTGCATTTCGCGAGCCCGGATCTCGACAGACGGACCCGATCGGGGGAGAACACACCCACACCCGCGGGCGCCTCGCGGCGTCTGCTGGAAGACCCAAAAGTCGGGCGCTCAGGCGGGCGGTCGCTCGGGGGCACTCGACGGAAATGGAGGGTGCCATGCGCGGTCTGAGGATGGTTCTGCTCGGGGTGGCGGCGGTACTTGCCACCTGGGCGCTGGGAGCCGGCACCGCCAGTGCCCACTTCCCCACATGCGCGGAGTCCGTGAACCCGCACGGTCAGACGACGCCGCCCGCGGGGAGCACCACGCTTCCCGGGCCGAATGGAGGCCAGAACGAGGACGGCTTCTACAAGATCGGATCCGACGTCGGGACCGACGTGTTCGTGGTCACCGGCGGAGTGACGTTCGGGCCGTTCAGCTCGGGCACGGTCGTGAAGTACACCCAGGCACCGGGGGCCGTGCCGAGTTCCAAGACGATCGGCTCCACGAACGGTCAGGCCGGCGCGGTGACCGTGCACATCACGGGGCCGGACGAGCTCGTGGTGCGCTCGATCGACGGCAACACCACCACCTGCTTCGTTCCACCCCCACCGAAGTAGGAGCAGCACTTGAACGGCGCCCGGCCGCGGCGATCCGCGAGCCGGGCGCTGGTTCAGTGCTCGAACGCGAAGCCGGTCAGCTGTTTCCGCCACCGGACGGAGCAGACGGCCCGCACTGGCTCAGCGCGGGAGAGTGCTCCGCTGCGTTGTCGAGACCCTGGCTCTCTCCGTTGGCGAGTGGCCGGCGGTCCGTCTTGAAGCGGGCCGGCGGGTTCGGATCAACAGTCGGTCCCGTCACGTCGTAGCTGCCGCTCTGGGCCACGCTGGCCTCGTTACACACGGCTGACTGCGCTGACGACGGGGCGAACGTCATGGCGGTCACCACGGCGCTCAGAGCCAACGTGATCCTCAGGTTTCGTCCGTAACTCATGGCGACCTCCAGTCGTCATGGGCCGGCAACCGAGCTGTCTCCGATTGAGACCTCTGGTTTTGCGTCCCCGCCTCACGGCGGGTTTGCCGTTATCAGCCTGGGGTTCACCTGCGGATTCGGCCTGCGCGGGCGGGTGCTGAAGCGCGGCCCCGGGACCTGGACGACTAGCCGACCGGCCCGCTAGGCGGTGCGCTCCACCACCATCGCGATGCCCTGGCCCACGCCGATGCACATGGTGGCGAGGCCGAGCGTGGCGTCGTCGCGGCGCTGCATCTCGTGGAGCATGGTGGTGAGCAGGCGGGCGCCCGAGCAGCCGAGCGGATGGCCGAGGGCGATGGCGCCGCCGTTCACGTTCAGGCGCTCGTCGTCGTAGTCCATGCCCCACTCGTCGGTCACGGCCAGCGACTGGGCGGCGAAGGCCTCGTTCAGCTCGATCAGGTCGAGGTCCTCGAAGGCGATTCCGGCTCGCTCCAGCGCCTTCTTGGTGGCCGGCACGGGACCAATCCCCATTATCCGAGGGGGCACGCCGGCCACGGCGACGGAGCGTACTCTCGCGAGCGGGTCAAGGCCATGCGCCTTCGCGTAGTCGGGGCTGGTCACGAGCAGCGCGGCGGCGCCGTCGTTCAGCGGGCTCGAGTTGCCCGCCGTCACCGTTCCGTCCTCCTTGAACGAGGGCTTCAGCTTGGCCAGGGCCTCGAGTGAGCCGTCGCGGCGCGGACCCTCGTCGGCCTCCACCACCGTCGTCTCACGGCGACCCTCCACAGTGACCGGCACCGTCTCGTCGGCGAAGCGCCCGGCGTCCATCGCGGCCACGGCCTTCTCATGGCTGTGGAGGGCGAAGCGGTCCTGGCGCACGCGCGGGATCTCGCGCTCCTCGGCCAGGTTCTCCGCGGTGATGCCGAGCGGGTCGGTGTGGCCGCGGCGCTCCATCTCGGGGTTGGTGAAGCGCCAGCCGAGCGTGGTGTCCCACGCCGTCTGGTGCCCCGGCCGGGTGGACTTGGCCAGCGCCAGCGGCGCCCGGCTCATCGACTCCACCCCGCCGCCCACGAACACGTCGGCCTCGCCGAGCATCACGGCACGCGCCGCCTGGGACACGGCCTCGAGGCCGGAGCCACAGAGGCGGTTCACGGTCGCCCCGGCCACCTCCAGCGGATAGTCGGCCAGCAGCAACGACATCCGGGCCACGTCGCGACTGTCCTCCCCCGACTGGTTCGCGCAGCCGAAGTACACGTCCTCGACCTCGTCCGCAGGCACCCCGGTGCGCTCGGTGAGCGCTCTCAGGGCATGGGCACCCAGGTCATCGGGCCGCACCGAGCTGAGGGACCCGCCGGCGCGGCCCACCGGGGTGCGCACGGCGCCGACGATCCAGGCCTCGTTCGTTCCTCCGTAGCTCACGGAGGGAGTGATAACGGAACCGGTGCGCGGGGCGCGCTAAGCGGTGGTGGGGAAGCCCCGGTGCGCGACCCAGGACTTGACCATCCCGCAGAAGCGCTCGGGCACGATGTCCGAGTACGGGAACAGGCGCTGGAGCTCGCCGCGCCTCATGAGGCGGTGCTGCTGAACGATCTCCCGCGCGTACTCGGGGTCGGGACAGCGCCCGGCCCAGCCGACCCCGTGGCGGGTGAGTATGGACACGCGGGTGTCCTCGGAGAGCCAGTGCCAGGCGGGCACCAGGAAGTGCGGCTCCACCGGGAACCAGAAGTTCGGAGTCTGGACCCAGTGGGCGCTGGCCACACGCTGCATCTCGTCGGCCATGCGCGACTGCGCCTCGAAGGTGAAGAGGTGCTCGATCACCGAGTTGCTGAAGGCCACGTCGAACTGACGGTCCTCGAAGCCCCACAGGTTCGTGGCGTCCCCCACCACGGAGCGGATGTTCTCGTGGCGGGCCTCCTGGTCGCCCAGGTTCACCAGCGTGATCGTCACATCGTCGCGGTCAGCCCAGCCGCGCCGCTCCCAGAACTCCACCGTGCCGCCCACGTCGAGGATCGACACCGGGTGCCGAAGGCGCTCGACGAAGCTGTCGAACATCTGGAAACGCCGCTCGCGCAGGCGGCGGCTGAGGGAGTCGGCGTCGCCGTCGTCGGCGAGATGACGCAGGCGTTCGCCCGGGTTGAGCAGCATCTAAATACGCTATTTGCGGCGATTCTTTCTCGCGCTGCCCGAAGGGTTAGGTGTTGCTGGACGAGTGGAGCGCGGCGTTGGCAGCCGTTTTAGGCCGCGACGCCGGCCTCGAGCGGAACGTCGGCCGCGCGCGGGTGGCGCAGGAGCGCGCCGTCCTCGGCCACCTCGTAGGTGCCCACGCGGTCAAGCGGCGGCGAGTAGGCGTGAAGGGTCACGGCCGGCCGGTCGACGGTGTGGCGGACGCGGTGGATGGCCTCGCGGGCGATGGTCACCACGTCGCCGGCCCCGAGATGGGACTCCACGGTGCCGGTGAGCGCCAGGCGCTCCTCCTTCACGGCGCCGTCCACGACGGTGATGGCGGCGGCGCTGGCGTCGTGGTCGTGGAAGCCGGTGTCGTGGCCGGGCATCCAGCACACCACGTAGACCTCCACGTCGTCGTCGCGGTGGAGGAGGACGTAGGTGCGCTCGTCCGGGTCGTGGCGGACGAGGTGGCGCCAGGCGTCCGTGTCGGCGGCATGGGCGAGCAGGGTGTCGCGCAGCTCGGCGACGGCCGGGACGCTCATGCCGGCACCCAGGTGTAGCCGAGGGCGCGGGCCGGGGCGTCGCGGCGGGCCACGTCGGCCATCTCGGGGCAGAGGGCGCTGGCCACCGGGTCGTCGTCGGTGGCGGCGGACACGGGGAAGTCGGTGCCGTGCACGAGCTGGCCGACGCCCACCGCGGCGGCCATGCTGCGGATGGCGTCGGGGCCGTAGGAGGAGACGTCGTAGAAGGCGAGCGGGTCGTGGACCGTCCGCTCTCGGCTCGGTCCGCCCTTGGCCTGCGTGCGCTCGGCGTGCAGCGGGGCGAGGCCGGCGAGCAGGGCGAACACCACGCGCAGGTGGGGAAGCTCGGGCCTGACCACGGCGTGGAAGGCGTGCCAGGCGGCGTGCTGCTGGGCGACGTACTCGGTCGCCGGGGACCACCAGGCGGGGAGCGCCTTGCCCGTGGCGTTGGCGCTCACGGGACCGGGGTGGATGAAGACGGGAGCGTTGACCCTGCTCACGGCCTCGAGTAGGGGCGCGGCCTGCTCGGCCGCGGTCGGGGTGGCCAGCCGGTTGGCCGGTAGGCAGAGACCGGCCGCGCCGTTCACGATCGCCTGAGCCACGATGCTCACCTGCTCGTCCACCGGCAGTGCGGCGGGGGCGGCGGCCCACCAGCCGAGATCGTCGGGCAGGGACTCGGCGGCCTCCTGCCAGGCGGCGATGGCGGCGAGGGCATCGCGGTCCGGAAGCCCCTCGATGCCGACGGGGCTGGAGAGGGAGACGATCGCCCGGTCGGTGTTCAGGCCGGCGACGCGGGAGTTCGCATCGTGGTCGCGCGGGTCGACCTCGAAGGAGGGCTCCCCCGGGAGATCGACGCGCCAGGTGGTGCCCCGCCGCCGCGCCTTGGGCGCCGCCGACCGGCTCTCGAGCACGCGCAGCACGGCCTCGGGCCAGAGGTGCTGATGCATGTCGACGGTGTGCACGGGCGGGACCATAGCTTATTCTCCACAAAGTTAGTCGGGTTTAGGGGATTTGCGCTTGAATCCTGCGCTCCTAGCGGTCATCTCACCTCCCGGACCCTCTTTACCCGGCGCACGGGGAGTACCGGTCGGGATAGCCTGCGCGGGTCTGCTCACGCCGCCGCCGGCGACGCGGGCGCGGGGAGAACAATTGACGCAGAACGAAGGCGAGGCCCTGGCAGCCCAGCTCGCTAGCGAGCCCACCTTCGCGCGGCCCGATACGTCGGCGCCCCCGGCTCCGCGCTACCTGATCGTTCGCGGCGACGAGCGCCTCCACCGCGAGGAGGTGCTGGAGCTGGGCGGGCGCAACCTCCCCGACTCGCCGGGAGCCGCCCGCTTCTGCAAGTACTACGACCGCAGCCCGCTCGGACCGCCGATTCTCCTGCTCGCGCGCGAGCGCGCGACCGGGCACCTGGTGGGCATGGCCTCGCTGCTGCCCTCGATGCTCCGGGTGGCGGGCCAGCCGGTGCGGGCGGCCATCAGCGCGGACTTCGCGATCGAGCAGGGCCACCGCGGGCTGGGGCCGGCGCTGCCGCTCCAGCGGGCGGCGCTCGAGTTGGTGACCGGGGAGGGACTGGCGTGTGCCTACGGCTGCCCGAATCCGCTCTCGGAGCCGATCGTCAAGCGGGTGGGGTTCGAGAGCGTCGGCGAGCTCACGCGCCACGTGAAGGTCCTGCGCACCCGCCTGCTCGTGGACCTCTTCGTGCGGCGCCCCGGAGTGGCCCGCATGCTGTCGGCCGCCACCAGGGTGCTCGTGGACCCGCTGATCTCGCTCGGCTCCCGCGAGCGGCGCGTGCGCCGGCTGCGCGGGCTGACCTTCGAGAAGCCCGCGCGCTTCGACGAGCGCTTCACCGATGTCTGGCACGCCACCTCGCACCGGCACACCGTTACCGGGGAGCGCAACGCGGAGCTGCTCAACTGGAAGTACGACCTCGATGACGACGCGCCGGAGTCCGAGTTCACGATCCTGGCCGCGGTCGATGGCGAGGACCGCGTGGCCGGGTACGTCGTTTACCGCGTGAAGGACGGGGTCCGCCACGTGTTCGATCTGGCCGTCCTGGAGTCGAAGCGAGTGATCGACTCATTGCTGGCCGAGTTCGTGGCCGATGCCCGCCGCGAGGGCGGCGTGGGGCTCACCTTCCTGTGCCTGGGCTCGCTCGGCCTGCTCGGAGAGAGGCTGAGGGCGTTCCGGTTCCTGCCCCGCGGCGAGGGAAAGCGACTGCGGGTGTACCTGCCCGGCCGCGCGAAGCCCGGGGCCGCCCTGCTCCAGCCGGAGAACTGGTACTTCGTCATGGGAGACGACGACTTCTAGCTTGGACCGATCGGCGGCGTTTTCGGTTGGTCACGCCGCCGAGGCCTGGCTCTGCCTGCTGCCCGCGGAGGCGCGTCGCTTCCGCGTGGCCGATGCGCGGCTGGCGGCGGCGCTGGCGGGGAGCGGCGGGGTGGTTGCCGAGGACTCGCCCGATGTGGAGATCGGCCCGGTTGGTTGGCTGCGAGGCGATGCGCCCGTGGCGGTCGTGCCGCTGGGGCGGGCGGGCTGGGCGCGCGGGTCGGCGTTGTCACGGGTGGTCGAGCGCTCACGCGCGAGCGCGCGAGCGCGGGTGGCTGCACGCCGGGCGGCACGGGCCCTCCGCCTCCGCGGGTACCCGGAGGTCGAGGTGATGCTGTGGGACGCGGGCCAGGGCGTTCGTGGCGCCGGGGTCCGGCCTCGCTCGATCGCCGAGGTCCTCCCCCAGGCCGCGCTGGTCTTCGGCCGGCGGGCGGTGGCGGGGCCATCGATCCTGGACGCGGTCCTGGCGGATGCCGGCGGCTTGCGGCCGGTGCGGCTCTCGGCCCGGGGAGGCGTGATGCTCGCCTTCTGCGAGCGGGAGCTCGTGCGGGTGGCGGTGGGCCCCGGGCGCCGGCAGATCGAGGCGCAGCGGAGCGCGCTGGAGTCGTTGCGGGCGGCGGGTCCGCCCGATGCGGTCGCGCGGCTCGTGCCCTGGCCGCTGGCGGCGGGGCGCTCGGGGCTCGCGGACTGGACGGCGGAGCCGCTGATGGCGGGAGCGCCCGCTCGCGGGGTCGAGGGCCCGCTCATGGAGGAATGCCTCGAGTTCCTTGCCGGTCTTCATTCGCTGGGCGGCGCCCCGTCGTCGCTCGCCGGGGCGGCGGAGGTGGTCGCGCAGGTATGCGGACCGGCGGAGGCGTCGGCCGTGCGGGAGACGGCGGCGCGCCTCGACATCGACCTCGCCGACGTACCGCGTTGCTTCGGGCACGGGGACTTCTTCGCCGAGAACCTGCTGGTCGGCCGGCGGGCACCTGGCCGGCGTAGTGGACTGGGACGCCGCCGGCCCGGGGCGCCTTCCCCTGCTCGACCTGCTCCACCTGACGGTCGCGTCGCGCTGGGGACGCACCGAGAACGCCTGGGGACCGGCAATCGTCGGCGACCTGCTCCCGTGGGCGCGCGGCGGCGGCGATGACCTCGTGCGCGGCTACTGCCGGCGGGTGGGGCTGGAGCCGGACCCGGAGCTGCTCGAGCGACTGGCGATCGCCTACTGGCTGGAGCGGGCCGCCGCCCAGCTGAGCGCGCACGCCGAGCGCTGGGAGGACCGGGAGTGGATCGAGGCGAACGTGGCGGCGGTGGCGCGGGCCGGGCCACCCTCGGTCGGGGAGTAGGGTCATGGTCGTGGACACCATGAGCCCAGTCGAACGGATGTGGCCGGTTCTGAGGCAGCTCATGAAGGGACACACCGCGGTGTACCGCGTGACCGGCGGGCTTGTCGGCCATCACTTCCCCGGCGCTCCGCCCACGTTGCTGCTCGACCATGTGGGCGCCAAGAGCGGGACCACCCGGACGAGCCCGCTCGGCTATGTCCCGGATGGCGACAACCTCGTCGTCGTGGCCTCGAAGGGCGGCAACCCCAAGCACCCGGGCTGGTACCACAACCTGCGCGCGCACCCCGACGTGGAGATCCAGGTCGGCTCGAAGCGGAAAGACGTTCACGCGCACGTCGCGAACGCCGAGGAGCGGAAGCGCCTGTGGCCGAAGGTCGTCAAGGCCTACGGCGGCTACGCGGACTACCAGAAGCGCACCGAGCGCGAGATCCCGCTCGTGGTCCTGGAACCGCGCAGCGGGTAGTCCGCGATGCAGCGCCTCAGTCCTCAGGATGCGTCGTTTCTGCACCTCGAGGACGCGGCCACCCACATGCACATCGGGTCGGTGGCCATCATGGAGGGGCCGGCCCCCTCATACGAAGCGGTCACGCGAATGGTGCGGGCCCACCTGCCGAGCGTTCCGCGCTACCGGCAGAGGGTGCACTTCCCCCCGCTCGCCCTGGGCCGGCCGGTGTGGGTGGACGACCCCCACTTCAACCTGGGCTACCACCTGCGGCGCTCGGGCCTGCCCGAGCCAGGCGGCGACGAGGAGCTGCGCAACCTCGTGGGGCGGGTCATGTCGCAGCAGCTCGACCGCTCGAAGCCGCTGTGGGAGATCTGGATGATCGAGCACCTGACCGACGGGCGCTGGGCCTTCCTCAGCAAGGTGCACCACTCGATGGTCGACGGCGTGTCCGCCGCGGAGCTGCTCTCGGTGGTGCTCGACTCCGAGCGCGAGCCGGACCTCCCTCCCCCAGACGACTGGCACGCCGAGCGCCAGCCCCCCGGGGCCGAGCTGGCCGCCCGCGCGCTGGGTGAGCGTGCGCTCAGCCTCGGCGACCTGCGCTCGGCCGTCAGCTCGCCGCGCCGCGTGGCCGCCACGACCGTCGACACCGCCCGCGGACTTCTGTCGATGAGCGGGCTGCTCAGGCCCCCGCCCGCGTCGTCGCTGAACGGCCCGGTGGGCCCCCACCGGCGCTGGGCCTGGGCCCGCTCGGAGCTGTCGGAGGTCAAGCAGGTCCGCAGGGCGCTCGGAGGCACGGTGAACGACGTGGTGCTCGCCGTGATCGCCGGCGGCTTCCGCGAGCTGCTCGCCTCGCGCGGCGAGTCCACCGACCGCGTGGTGCGGACGCTGGTGCCCGTCTCGGTCCGCTCGGCCGAGGAGCACGGCGCCTACAACAACCGCGTGTCCGCGATCTTCGCCGACCTGCCGGTGGGCATCGAGGATCCGGTCGAGCGCCTGGCCTCGGTCCACGAGCAGATGGAGCACCTGAAGCAGTCGCACGAGGCCGTGGCCGGGGACGTGCTCGTCGGCCTGTCCGGCTTCGCCCCGGCGATGCTGCTCGGACTGGGCCTGCGGGCCGCGACCCGGGTGCCGCAGCGCAACGTGAACACGGTGACCACGAACGTCCCGGGCCCGCAGCACGCGCTCTACGCGGCCGGGAGGCGGATGCTCGAATGCTTCCCCTACGTGCCGCTCGGCGGCCACGTGCGCGTGGGCGTGGCGATCTTCTCCTACGACGGCGGCCTGGGCTACGGCGTGACGGGCGACTACGACGAGGCGCCGGACATCGCGGTGTTGTGCGAGGGAATCGAGCGCTCGATGGCGGCGCTGGTGGCGGCGGCCGAGGATCCTGGCGGAGTGAACGCGGGCCGGCCCGGGCGAGCGCCGGCTAGGTCAACGCGTCCGGCGCCGGCGCCCGGCTGAGGGCCTTGGCGCTCATGAGGGCGAGGTCGGCGGTGCCGAGGAGCTCGTCTGCGTCCAGGCCCGCCTCGGCCTCGGCGGTGCCGGTGGTGATCGTCAGCGGCGAGCCGTCGGGTCTCAGGCAGGTGGTCTGGACGGTCCGCCGCAGCCGAGCGGCGAGGTCCTCGGCTGCCGCGTGCTCGGTGTCGGGGAGGACCATCACGAACTCGTCCCCTCCCCAGCGGAAGCAGCGGTCGAGCCCGCGCCGGGCGGCATCGAGCGCGGTGGCCACCTCGCGCAGGCACTCGTCGCCGTTGAGGTGGCCGAAGCGGTCGTTGATCTCCTTGAAGCCGTTGAGGTCGGCGACGAGGATGCTCAGCGGCTGGCGCCCGACGAGGGCGCGATGCAGCTCCGCGGCCAGGACCTCGTCCATGGCCAGGCGGTTCTCGAGGCCGGTGAGGCGATCGGTGCGGGCGCTGAGACGAGCCTCGTCCCCCTCGTGTTGCATCTGCAGCCGCTTCGAGCGCACGTCGTCGGTCCAGTGGGTGGCGAACATGCCGAGCGCGAACCAGAGCGACGAGCCGCACCAAGGCCTCGCCTCCTCTGACGCGATCCCAGCCCTCGTAGAGGACCGGCAGCTCGGCGGCCACTGCGACGAACGCGAGGAACGGCAGCGTGCGGCGCGGCGGGTGGACGCAGGCGGTGTAGACCGCCCAGAGCAGGAGCACGGCCCCAGCGGCGCGCGGCTACCGGCGGTGAGCCACTGCAGGACCGCGATCTGAGCGACCGCGAGGTAGCTCAGGGCCAGTAGCTCGCCGGGCGTCGTGCGGGCGCCTCGCCTGATCACCCGCAGGGCCACGACCAGGCAGACGATCACGAGGCCGCCGGCGGCGGCCCATCCCAGGCCTCCGAGCCGGGACGGGGGCGCCAGTGCGAGCGAGATCATGGTCACGAGCGCGGTGATCAGCCACGCCGGGGCACACATCCGAATGGCGGGCGCCATGTCGGCACCGGCGTAGGGGTCCTCGCGCTTGCGGAGGAAGTGGCGAAGGGCGTCCACACTTCGTTGTCGGCACCTACGGGGGTGCGCGCGAGCGGCCGGGCGGATCGGTGGCCGCTGGGACTAGGTTCTGAGCGCCAGCCCGAAGGGGCTGCCCTCGGAGTCCTTGCAGATCGCCCAGCGGTCGCCGGGGTGGACGACCGTGCCTCCGAGCTCCTTGACCTTGGTCACTGCCTCGGCGAGGTCGTCCACGGCGAAGTAGGGCAGCGAGAAGCTGTCGCCCGGGCCTCGGCCGCGTTCGTGGACGCCCACGGTGGGCGCGTCTGAACCGGTCTGCCACCCCTCCCCCTGGTCCTGCTCCCGCGGCTCGAGCTCGGCGCCGAGCAGACCCGACCAGAATCGACGGGCCCGCTCGGGGTCATCCGCGGGGAACTCGATCAGCGAGAGCTCGGAGTGCGACACGCCGCGGACGATACGCGCCTTGGTGGCTGGGCCATACTTGGCGTCCAGGCATTCGACGGGGAGGACCCACATGGCCCGGACCAAGGCGCAGCGCAGTGCCTCAGCGAAGAAGGCAGCGGCGACCCGAAAGCGCAAGGCGGCCAAGCGGAGCGCCCGCGACGTGAAGAGCTCCGCCTCCACCACGGCCGGGGGCGTGGCCGGCATGGCCAAGGCCGCCGGCAACACGGTGGAGAACGCGGCGAAGTCGGTGTTCAAGC
>CAWFUR010000006.1:0-12248 GCA_963819115.1 uncultured Thermoleophilaceae bacterium
CTGAGCGGCGGCGCTACCCCTGGCCGTAGCGCGCGATCAGCCGCCGGTAGGTGGCGAAGGCGGGCTTCGGGGAGTAGTCGTCGTGGACCAGCCCGAAGAAGGACTGGAAGTTCGGCCCCTGGCTGTTTTTGTCCCGGAGCCCGACCAGCGGAGTCGCTGATTCCGTGGATGCCGCGGTACGCCACGACCGTCTTCACGAAGGCGGCGACCGCTTCCTCTGGGCGGCCTCCGTCCGGCCGGGTCCGGTGGGATGCCCGGTCTCCTCCACGCGTATGGGGGTGGCGCGCCCGAAGCCCGCGCGCGGCATGTAGCACTCCCGCGTCTGGGCCAGGCCCTCGAGGAAGGCGTCGCCGAGGTTCACCACGGGCACCGGGTACAGGAGGCCGGGCGTGATGTGCCCGGGTAGATGTCGAGGCCGACCCAGTCCGTGGCACCCGCAGGCGCGCGCCGCCGCGGCGGCCCACCGCGGTCCAGAACCGAGCATCGTCCGATGCGACGGTGCCGGCCGAGCGCCAGGAGTAGTTGAAGCCGATCTTCTGGTGGCGGTAGCCGAGCCTCAGTGAGGTGCGCTTGGCCTCGATCACGCCGCGCACCAGCGCCTCCACCGCCCGCTTGTACGCACCGTCCGAGGTGTTCTTCGAGAAGGTGAGGTTCACCTCGTTGGTGATCTGGAGGCCGGTGACGTGGTGGATGGGGCCGAAGGCCCGCACGACCCTGCGTACGTAGGCCAGCCACTTGCCCATGTCCCCGTCGTCGCGGTCGAGCGGGTGGTACCGGACCTGGAGCTCCACGTCGTAGCCCTGGCGCGCGAAGCGCAGCGCGTAGCGCCTGAAGCGGTCGATCCCGGCGCGGCCGTCGGCCTGGAAGAGCCGGTTGAGGCGGACGGTGAGGTGCCGGCGGCCGCGCAGGCGCCCGAGCGCGGCGTCGCGCTTGTCGAAGTCCTCCCTGACCAGCGGGGTCGTCTGCCCGACACCGCCCTCGCCGGCCGGGCGCGGGCCGACGCCGAAGCGGACCGGGGGGCCGCCGCGGGGCCGGTCGTTGGCGTAGCTCTGCGCGCACGTGGGGTCGGGCCGCTTGGCAGGCGGCGTCTTCGCCGGCGGCACCGTGCCGCCGGCGTCCCACGGGATGGCGGACGCGGATGCTCCGCCGGCGAGCATGGCCGCGAGGGCCAGCGCGAGGACCGCGGCGGATCGAGTGGCTCCTCCCATCCGCGGCCTCAAGGTAACAGCCCCTGGGCCAATTTCGGACGGAGCTGTTGCCTGTGATGGCGGATAGCGCTTAGCGTGACCGGATAGTCCCCACTATTCGCCCACGATTTACGCGGCTCCTGATCGGAGCCGTGGTGGGCGCGGCACTGGCGGCGGGCGCCCACGCGCCCGTCGCTATAGCCGCGTCTCCGCTCCTGTCTTCGAACGTCGCCAACCCGTTCACGGGTCCCGCGCCGCTCACGGCAGCGGCCGCGGCTGCGCCCGCGGACTTCCAGGAGTCCACGATCTGGAGCGGGCTGACGAACCCGATGGCCATACGGTTCGCGGCCGACGGCAGGGTGTTCGTCGCGGAGAAGAGCGGACGCATCCTGGTCTTCGATGACCTCGCGGACCCGACCCCGACCGTGTTCGCGGACCTCTCCTCCCGGGTGCACGACTTCTGGGATCGAGGGCTGGAGGGGATGGCCCTCGACCCGGGGTTCACCACCGGGCGCCCGTTCGTCTACGCGCTGTACGCGTACGACAAGGACCCGAGCTCGGCCACCACGCCGCGCTGGGGCGACACCTGCCCCACACCGCCGGGGGCCACGGACGACGGCTGCGTGATCAGCGGCCGGCTCTCGCGGCTGAACGCCTCGGGCACCGAGCAGGTGCTGATCGAGGACTGGTGCCAGCAGTATCCAAGCCACTCGCTCGGCGGCCTCGCCTTCGGCGCCGATGGCGCGCTGTACGTGAGCGGGGGTGACGGCGCGAGCTTCAACTTCGCGGACTACGGCCAGGACGGCAACCCGGTCAACCCGTGCGGGGATCCACCCGGCGGGCGTGGCGGCTCGATGACTCCGCCCGCGGCCGAGGGTGGAGCCCTGCGCAGCCAGGACGTGCGAAGCACGGGCGATCCCACGGGCCTCGACGGCACGATCCTCCGCGTGAACCCCGACACCGGCGCGGCCATGCCCGACAACCCGAACGCGTCCAGCCCCGACCTGAACGCGCGCCGGATCGTGGCAAACGGCTTGCGCAACCCCTTCCGGATCACCGTGCGGCCGGGCACGAACGAGATCTGGGCCGGCGACGTGGGCTGGAACACCTGGGAGGAGATCGACCGGCTCCAGACGCCCACGGCCGGCGTCAAGAACTTCGGCTGGCCGTGCTACGAGGGAGACGGGCGCCAGGGTGGGTACGACTCCCTCGACCTCAACCTCTGCGAGTCGCTCTACTCGCAGGGAGCGTCGGCGGTCTCCTCGCCGTACTACACGTACAACCACGGGTCGCAGGTGGTGTCCGGGGAGAGCTGCCCGACAGGCGGCTCGTCGATCTCGGGACTCGCGTTCTACGACAAGACCGCCTTCCCGGCCCGGTACCGCAACGCGCTCTTCTTCGCGGACTACACGCGCAACTGCATCTGGGTGATGCTCCCCGGCGCGAACGGGCTCCCCGACCCCGCCCAGCGGGAGACCTTCGTGGCCGGGGCCGCGGGTCCGGTGGACCTCCAGGTGGGTCCCAGCGGCGACCTCTACTACGCCGACCTGAACGGCGGCACGATCCGCCGCATCCGCTACCTGTTCTCGAACCGGACCCCGACAGCGGTGGCCACGGCCACGCCCACCCAGGGCACGGCCCCGCTTGATGTGAGCTTCGACGGCGACCGGCTCGTCCGATCCCGACGGCGACACGCTGGCCTACGCCTGGGACCTGGACGGCGACGGGGCCTACGACGACTCCACCGCGAGCCGCCCGACCTTCCGCTACACCGCCGCCGGCGTGTACACGGTGCGCCTGCGCGTCACCGACCCGAGCGGTCTTCTGGACACCGACACCCTGACCGTCACCGCGGGCACTCCGCCCAACGCGACCATCGCCACGCCCACGGCCGGCACCCTCTGGAAGGTGGGCGACACGATCTCGTTCTCCGGCTCGGCCACCGACTTCCAGGGCTCGGCCGTGCCCGCCTCGGGCCTCACCTGGGAGCTCGACCTCCACCACTGCAACCGGACCGGCGACAGCTGCCATACGCACGAGCTCCAGACCTATCCCGGGGTGGCGTCCGGCTCGTTCTCGGCGCCCGACCACGAATACCCCTCATATCTCGAGCTGCGGATGACCGCCACCGACGCGCGTGGGCTGATGACCACCGTGACCCGCCGGATCGACCCGCGCACGGTGCGTCTGACCGTGGAGAGCAGCCCGGCCGGACTCCAGGCGAGCCTCGGCTCCGAGACGGTGGCCACGCCGTTCACGCGCGACGTGATCGTGGGCTCCTCAAACTCGCTGGCCGTGTCCTCGCCCCAGTCGATCGGGGCCACGAGCTATGACTTCGTCTCCTGGAGCGACGGCGGAGCCCGTGCCCACAACGTGGTGGCCCCGGCCACGGACACCACGTACCGCGCGACCTTCAGCGCAGGGCGCGGCAGTCGCTCGCATCGCCGGCTCGGACGTGGTGGGCTCGAACGTGAGTGAGGCGCTGCCGGGCGGCGCGGAGGTGTACCGGACCACCGCCACCGCGGCCGGGCGCGCCACCGCGCTGCGCCTGCACCTGGCTCCGACTTCCACCGCCTCCGCGCTGGTGCTCGGCATCTACGGCGATTCTGGTGGCGAGCCCGCGTCGCTTCTCGGCTCCGGGCGCATCAGCGCGCCGGCCGCCGGCCAGTGGGCCGAGGTGCCGCTCGCGAGCGGTCCCCAGCTGGTGGCCGGGCAGGCCTACTGGATCGGCCTCCTGAACCCAGGCGACGCCACGGGCACGCTGCGCTGGCACGACCGCGCCGGGGGCAGCGGCGGAGCCGAGCGAACGAGCGCGGCAACCCATCACCTCGCTCCCGGGCACTTGGTCCACCGCGGCCAGCTGGAGCGACGGCCCGTGTCCGGCTACGTGATGGGCACGAGCGCGCCGCCACCGGCCGCGGCTCTCGCCGTAACGCCTACCTCGCTGTCGTTCTCCGCCGCGCAGGGCGGCGCGAACCCGGCGGCCAAGACGCTCAGCGTCGCCAACACCGGTGGCGGGACGCTGTCCTTCACCGACTCCGACGATGCCGCCTGGCTGACCGTGACCCCGGCGAGCGGCACGGCGCCGCGCGACCTCGCGCCGCGGTGAACGTCGGCGGGCCTCACCCAGGGCACCTACACCGCCACCGTGACCGTGACCTCAGCGGGAACGAGCGGCTCACCCAAGCTGATTCCCGTCACGCTCACGGTCGGGGCTGCCGGCGGCCACGCCGATCCTGACCACCAGTCCCGGCGAGTCTCACCTTCAGCGGCGTGGCGGGCGGGGCCAATCCGGCTGCGCAGAACGTGTCGGTCACGAACACCGGCAGCGGCACACTGTCCTACACGGCCACCGACAACCAGACCTGGCTCACCGAGTCGCCGGTCTCCGGTACCGCGCCGGGCAGCGTCAGCCGTGTCGGTGAGCAGCGCCGGGCTCGCCGCCGGCACGTACACGGGCACGGTCCAGGTCGCGTCCGCCGGCGCGACCGGCTCGCCGAAGAGCATTCCGGTAACTCTCAACCTGAGCCAGCCACCTCCGCCCACGGGGGGCCTCGTGGGCTCCTGGAGCTTCGACGAGGCCAGCGGGGACACGGTGCAGGACGCCTCCGGACGCGGCAATCCAGGCACCATCTCCGGAGCGGCCAGGGTGGCGGGCAGGTTCGGCGGGGGGCTGTCGTTCGACGGCGTGAACGACTGGGTGACGGTAGCCGACTCCGCTTCGCTCCACCTGACCACGGCGATGACGATCGAGGCCTGGGTGCGACCCACGGCCCTGTCCACCATGTGGCGCACGGTGGCGATCAAGGAGCGCCTGCCCGGCGAGCTGGCCTATGCGCTCTACGCGAACACCGACACCACACGGCCGAGCGGCCACGTGTCCACCTCGCAGGAGTACGGGCTGCGCGGCCCGGCAGCGCTCACGATCGGATCCTGGGCGCATCTGGCCACCACCTGGGACGGCACCACGCTGCGCTTGTTCGTGAACGGGACCCAGGTGGCGAATGCCCTCGTGACGGGCACCGCGCTGAGCTCGACCAACCCCCTGCGCTTCGGCGGCAACTCGATCTGGTCGGAATGGTTCGCCGGCGTGATCGACGAGGTGCGGCTGTACAACCGGGCGCTGTCCGCGACGGAGATCCAGTCCGACTCCACCACGCCGATCACGGCCGGAGCGACCGTGGCTCGCCGCGCGTCTGCCGCGACTTCCCACCATAGGAAGGCGACGCGGCGGAAGGCGTCCGCGCGCTGCGCAAGCTGGCCCGTTGGCGGGCGCTGCCGGCACCTTCCTGGCACGAGCCGCGCTGGCTGAAGAACCGCCTGCGCCACGCGAAGCTCGCCGCCCGCTGCGCGGCCGACCGTGGCCGCTGGGCACACGCTCACGGCAGCACGAGCGCGTTCCCGCCCTGCACGCCCGCCCGTCGTCACTGACGACGCGGCCGTCAGACTGACGGCGTGCTCACCGCAGCCGCCCCGCCTCGTCTCCACCAGCGCTTTCCGGCCCTGGCCGCCAGGCTGCCCCACACCCCGCTCGGGGAGGGGCCAACGCCGGTCCGCCCGCTCCCGGCCCTCTCCGCCGAGGGCCGGGTCCCGGTGTGGCTCAAGGACGACGGCGCCTTCGGCACCGGCTCCTGGGGCGGCAACAAGGTGCGCAAGCTCGAGTGGCTGATCCCCGAGGCGCGCCGGCGCGGAGCGCGGGTGATCGTGACCGTTGGGGGCCTTGGCACCAACTGGGGCCTCGCCACCGCGCTCTACGGCGCCGAGCACGGGCTGCGCACGGTGCTCGCCCTGGTGAACCAGCCACGGGACGAGCACGTGGAGCGCCAGCTGGAGCGGCTGCGCGCGTCCGGAGCCGAGCTCCACTTCACCCACACGAAGGCGCGGACCGTGGCGCTCCTGCCCTGGCTGATGCTGCGCCACAGCGGGAGGCGGCCGCCTCTGATCCTGCCCGCCGGAGGTTCCACGCCGGTGGGAGTGGTCGGATACGTGGAGGCCGGGCTCGAGATCGGCGACCAGGTGGCGGCCGGGGACCTGCCGGAGCCCTCCCACGCCGTGGTGGCGATGGGAACGGCGGGCACCGCCGCGGGGCTGACGCTCGGCCTGCGCCTGGCCGGCCTCGGCACCCGCGTGGTGGGCGTGCCCGTGAACGACAGGCTGAAGCTCGACCCGCGAACCACGATCCGGCTCGCCCGCCGTGCCGAGCAGGAGCTGCGCCGGCGCGGCGCCGCGATGCCGACCCGCGCTCCGGACGCGGAGGAGCTCACCGTACTCGAGGGATGGATCGGACCGGGCTACGGCCACCCCACACCCGGGGGCGAGGCCGCGACGGCGGCGGCGCGGGCGGATTCGCTCGAGCTCGATCCGGTCTACACGGCGAAGGCGATGGCGGCGCTGATGGCCGCGAACCGCGCCGGAGACCTCGGCCCCGGGCCGGTCCTGTTCGTGCACACCGACGGGCCGCGGCCTCGCCCGAGCGGGGATACTGACGTCCTATGACCGGTCACGGCGCCCGCGAGGAGCGCAGCCCGATCGGCGATCGGGCGAGCACCGCAGCGACGGATTTTGCCGGGCCAGAGCCCACCGGCAGGCGCGCGGTGGCCTACGAGCCGCCCCTTCCCATCGCGGGATCCACGGATCTGGAGCTTCCGGTGGAGCGCCTGTGGACCACGTTCATCGACGTGCCCCGGTGGCCGGACTGGAACCCGTGCTTCAGCAAGGCCTCGGTGGACGGCGGCGAGCTCGAGGTCGGGGCCACGCTCCGGTTCACCTTCCACCCGATCGAGCGCCGCTACCCCTACCGCCTACCGGCCAAGGCCGAGATCGTGGAGCTGCAGGAGCACGACCGGGTGACCTGGGAGGTCTCGGCACCCGGCTTCCATGCAGTGCACAGCTACCGCTTCGCCGCCGCGGGTCCTGAGCGCTGCCGCTTCGGGTCGTGGGAGGTCGCCGAGGGCCCCACCTACCGGGCGCTGCGGCGCTTCTGGCTGGCCCACTTCCGCTTCGTGTGCCGCGAGTCGCTGGCGGGCGCCCACACGCTTTCGTAGGCCCTGCCTATTGAAGGTTGTTCAGGCGGCGGACGGCCTCGAACAGGCCGCCGCTCGTGAACATGTCCACGGCCACGATCGTGGGCATGAGGCCGCGGGCCGCCTTACATGCGAGCGCACGGCCCACGATGGTGTCGGTGGCGTTGACCACGGCAGAGCCCGCTGGTGTGGGCGCCACCGGCGGCGACCAGTGGTTCATCAGGAAGAGGGTGCCCGTGGTTCCCCCGCGGTTGGGCCTACAGCTCGCGGTCCACTGGGCGGGATCGGTGATCTGGCTCGCCATGGGCCAGTCGTAGTTCGTCTCCTGGACGATTCCCTGGTAGGCCTCGTGGTACCAGCCGACGTCACCCGAGTCGTGCTCGGCGGTGACCACCAGCTGCTTGCCGCGCCTGATCATCCGGCGCAGCGTCGGCCAGGTGGGTCCGGTGCGCCCGCGCCAGACGTGATGGATCAGCCCGGAGCGGCGAACCTCGCGGGCGAAGTCCGCCGGTGCCACGTAGTCCTCGTTCACGATCATCAGGACGTTGTTGGGATGCCGGTTAAGGAACCTGTTCATCGCGCGCAGCACGTCAATCAGGGGCGTGGCGCCCAGCTGGCACGCCACGTGGCAGAGATAGAGCTGGCTCTGCGGGGTCTTAACGGGGTCGGCCACCACACCGCCGGCCGGGGTCACGTGGGCGTAGTAGGTGTCGAACAGGAACCCGCGGACGCCGAGGGCCAGCTGGTCGGGGATGCCCACCGGTTGGTTCGGGATCGTCCATCCGAGCGCTGCCGCCGACATGGCGTTGTGCGCGGCCGGGAGCACGACCTGGTTGAAGTGTCGATCGCAGTAGCGCGCGTTGCCGTTGCAGCGAATCGGGAACGCGGCGGAGGCCGAGCCGGCCAGCGCCAGCCACAGGGCGAGCGTCGTGGCCACGGCGAACACGATGGCGCCGCGGCGTCCGGTGCGATCCCTCCTCATTCCGTGCCACCCTAGTCCGCCCGACGCGGGCGAACCAGGGGGAACGGGGGGCACCCGATCACCGATGTGTTTGGTGGTGCTGCTCCACCCTAGGCGGCGGCGCGGGCGCCTGCGACGGCGCTGGCGGCTGGGGCGGCCGTCACCGGCGGGACGGCGGGGGCCGTCTCCACCGTTGCGGCGGGACCGGTCGTCGCCGTTCCGGCGCGACGAGCCGTGCGTCGAGAGGCCGGCGTCCTCGAGCTCCCGCTCGAGTCGCAGCTTCTTCGCGATCCGGCCCATGTCCGCGGCCTCACCGGCCGAGACCAGCGTGACGCCGATTCCCGAGCGTCCGGCGCGGCCCGTCCGGCCGAGGCGGTGCACATAGCTGTCGTGGTCCGGCGGAGCATCGAAGTTGATGACGTGCGTGATGTCATCGATGTCCAGGCCGCGGGCGGCCACGTCGGTGGCCACCAGCGTGTCCACGCGGCCCGACTCGAACTGGCCGAGCGCGCGCTCCCGCTGGGACTGCGACTTGTTGCCGTGCATCGCGAGCGCCTCGATGTCATGGCCGCGAAGGCGCTTCACCAGGCGGTCCGCTCCGCGCTTGGTGCGCACGAACACGAGCCGGCGGTGGCTTGCCTCCCGCCGCAACTCGTGCACGAGGGCGTCCAGCTTGCCCTCGTGGGTCACGGCCACGAAGCGGTGGCTCACATCGGCCCAGAGCTCAGGCTTGGCGGTGTGCTCGTGGGTGCGGGCGTCGTGCGTGTAGGCGGAGGCGATCTTGCCCACCACGCCTTCCAGCGTGGCCGAGAAGAACAGCGTCTGGCGGTCCCTTGGGGTGAGGCTGACGATGCGGTCGACGGCCGGGCGGAAGCCCATGTCGAGCATGCGGTCGGCCTCGTCAAGCACGAGGATGCGTGCTCGCTTGAGGCTCAATGCGCCGCGGTCGATCAGGTCCTCGAGGCGGCCGGGGGTGGCCACCACGATGTGGGCGTTGGAGGCCAGCTTGGCCTGCTTGTGGATGCCGGCGCCTCCATAGACGGCGGCTACGGACAGCGCCCGGGCGTGAGCCAGCGGGCGAATGTCCTCCACGATCTGGAGGGCGAGCTCACGGGTGGGGGCGAGGATCAGCGCTGACGGGCGCGGATCGGTGGCCTCCACGAGATCCACGATCGGGACGCCGAAGGCGAGCGTCTTGCCCGAGCCGGTGGGTGACTTCACGAGCACGTCGTGCCCGGCGAGCACGTCGGGCACGGCGAGCCGCTGCACGGGGAAGGGCTCTTTGATCCCTCGCGTGTTGAGGGCGCCGAGCACAGCGCTCGACACGCCGAGATCGGCAAAGGTTTGCGACGACATGCGTGACTCCTTGCTGGCCACCCAAGGGGCGGCCGACTGACGATCGGGAGATTCGACTGACCCGGATCGCCTATGAGCGCACGAGACAAGAACCTCGCGGGGAAGGTCCCCGCATGAAGGTGAGGCTAGCAGCCGTCGCCGGTGCGACCTCGCTGCAAAGACGGGGTTATTGTGCCTGATCGCAGTTTTCACCAGGCCACAACCGCCGTATCGCGAGACGAAGGAGCGGCGTGAGCGGCTCTGAGGCTGCCGCCGAGGGCAGCGACTGGCGTCGTCCAGAGGGCCGCCACCCCCTGCTGCACTCGTGGTTGCATCTCGGCGTGCTGTGGTCCTTCGCCGTGGCACAGCCGATCTTCGGGATCCTCGAGGACGGCCGGAGTTCTTCGTGGCCCGGGACAACACCACGGCGGACATCGTGATTCTCGCCCTGGTCCTGACCCTTGTCGCCCCGACGCTGCTGTTCCTGATCGAGCTCGTGTTGGTGCCGGCCGAGCGCGCGCGGCGGGCCGTGCACCTGCTGGTCGTGGGGATGCTCGTGGCGGCCATCGCGCTCCAGGCGATCAAGGACATCGGCGGCGTGGGGGCCCACGTGCTCCTGGCGCTCGCCGCGGCGATCGGGGCGGGTGGAGCACTCGCCTACGCGCGCAGCTCCGCCGTTCGCACCGGACTGACGGTGCTCTCTCCGGCCCCGGTCGTCCTGGCGCTCCTGTTCCTGTTCACCTCGCCTGTGTCCAAGCTCGTGCTGCCCCAGGACGTGAGCTCGGCCGCGGCCTCGGTTGGCGGCAATACGCCGGTGGTGTTCGTGATGTTCGACGAGTTCCCGTCCACGATGCTGATGGACTCCCACGGGCGGCTGGACTCGTCGCGATTCCCGCACTACGCCGCCCTGGCCCGCGACGCCACCTGGTACCGCAACGCGACGACCGTCGCCGACCTGACGCCGCAGGCGGTGTCCGCGGCGCTGACCGGGAACCTCCCCGAGCCGGGCCAGCTGCCGGTGCTCGCCGATCACCCCGACAACCTGTTCACGCTGCTGGAGCACCGCTATGCGTTCCACGTCCAGGAGCCGGTCACCGACCTCTGCCCAGAGAGCATCTGTCACGAGGGCGAGTCACGCGATTCGCTCCCCGACCGCCTGCGGGCGCTGGCAGACGACCTGAGCGTGGTGTACGCCCACCGGGTGGTGCCCGAGAGCATGGAGCACCGGCTGCCGGCGGTGGACCAGGCATTCGGGGGCTTTCGCCGTCAGGCAGGCGCTGCGGGGGCCGGGGCGGACCAGGTCTTCGCACAGCTCGCGTTCGATGACCGCCGGGCGAAGTTCGAGGGCTTCGTCTCCGGCATCAGGCCCCCCGGCTCCAAGCCCGACCTCCACTTCATCCACATCGAGCTTCCGCACATCCCGGCCGAGTACCTGCCCACCGGGCAGCAGTACGCGGTGACCGCGCGCGACCCGCCCTACAACAAGGAGCGCTGGACGAGCGTGCAGGCCTACCAGCGCCACCTGCTGCAGGTGGGCTTCACCGATCACCTGCTCGGCGAGCTGATCAGCCGGTTGAAGCGCACGGGCGTATACGACCGCGCCCTGATCGTGGTGGCGGCGGACCACGGAGCGAGCTACCGCCAGGGAGAGGAGCGCCGGCGCCTCACGTCGAGCAACGCCACGGACATTGCCGGCATCCCGTTGCTGATCAAGGCGCCACGCCAGTCCCGGGGCCGAACCGATCTGGCGCCGGCCCGCTCGATCGACATCGTGCCCACCATCGCCGACTACCTCGGGAGCTCGCTTCCGTGGAAGGCCGACGGCCGCTCCCTGCGCCGCGACCCACCCCCCGGGAGACGCCTGGCGGTGATACCCCAGCGCGGCCGCACCGTGGCCTTCACGCCGTCTGAGTTCGTGGCCCGGCACGACCGTGAGCTCGCGCGTATGTCTCATCTCTTCGCTCCCGGCGTCGCCGGCCTCTACAGCGCCGGCCCCGCTCCCGAGCTGGTGGGCCGCCGGGTCGGCGAGGTGCCGTCGGCCGGCACCACCGGCCTGCGCGCCCGCATCGACGATCCCGGTCGCTTCGCGTCGGTGGACCCTGGCGCGAAGGTGCTCCCCGCCTACATCACCGGGCGCCTTGACGATGCGGGGGCCCGGGAGCACGACGTCGCCGTGGCCCTCAACGGGCGGATCGCAGCCGTTTCCCACAGCTACGGCGCCTCGGGCGAGCCGAAGGTCTCGGCCATGGTGGCTCCCGAACGCTTCCGCCGCGGGTCCAACCGGCTGCAGCTCTTCGAGGTGCTCGGAACGAGCGGAAACCGGCGCCTGGCCCCGCTCGAGCGGCAGAGCTTCCGCCTGGAGAGGCGCGGCGGGCGCACCTACGTGGTGGTGTCGGGACGGCGCTTCAGGGTGGTGGCGGCGCTGTAAGCGGGCGGGTCGAGCAGGTGAACACCGCCTTCCGCGTCGTCGTCGGCTGGGCGGCCGACTTGCGTCGCGATCGGCCGGCGGATCGCATCGTGATGTTCCAGGACGGTCGCTTCGTGGGAGAGGGCGGCACGACGGAGGCTCGCCCCGACGTGGCCAGGGCGCAGGGCCAGGGGCTCGGTCGCTCCGGGTTCGCCGTGACCACCGAACAGCGCCGGACACCCGGCTCGACCCCGCCCGGCTGCGCGTATTCGCCATCGCGGGCGGGCGTGCCTCGCAGCTCAAGGGCTGACCATCCCGCTCAACCCGGTGCGGCG
>CAWFUR010000007.1:0-8973 GCA_963819115.1 uncultured Thermoleophilaceae bacterium
ACGCGGTGGGAATGCATGGCCACAAGGAATGGGAGCACAAACGTGATCACGAACCCGATGGCCACCGAGTAGGTGGTGATCAGCTCCATGTAGAGCACCACCAGGCCGGTGGCGTAGAGCACCACCCGGTACTCGTAGCCGGGGTCCCCCTTCCGGCCCGCGACGAGCCCGAGGAGGGCGCGCGCGATGAGCCCGAACAGGAGCGATCCCACCACGACCCCGGGGAAGCCGAAGTCGTACCAGAGGTCTCCGATCACGGTTATCGGCCGGCCGGCGGCCAGCTCGTTCCCCCACACCAGCTTCCGGAAGGCCACGTCCCCGCTCTCGGGCTTGTTCGGGTCGATCCTGTGGGGCACGTACGAGTGGAACGCGTCGAGCAGGCCCTCCCCGTACTTGAACGGCGCCTTGTGGCGGTAGTGGTGCGGCGAGCCGACGACGGTGGTGGCGAGAAACACACCGTCGAACTCGGTGGTGTCGTTCAGGATTCCGCGCGGATCGACGATGTACGCGGGAGCGGAGCTCAGCGCCTCGCCGATCGACTCCCTCGAGGTGGCCTGGCGGACGCCGAGAAGGCCGGCCGCGAACACCACCACCAGCAGGGCGCCGGCCAGCACGGCCCTGAGCCGCCAGGGCCGCCAGAGGTAGTGGGTCACCACGCCGATCATCAGCAGCGAGAGGAACACCCGCGTGCGGGTCCCGGCGATCGCGTAGTAGGCGCAGACCTCGAACGTGATCAGTCCGAATGCCCACTTCGCGAGCCTGGAGGTGGGCTTTGCCCAGGCGGCCCACACAAGCAGGCCGATGGTCCCGAAGCCAAGCAGCACCTGGTAGGCCAGGCCACTGTTGAGCACCTCCTGGTGGAGCATGTTGTTCGCGGCTCCCTCGGGGCCCCCGACCTTGATGAGCACCGCGACCTGTCCGACGACGGCGATCAGCAGGCAAGCCACGACCACCACCTGGACGTCGATGGTCCCCCCGTAGCTCCGGCCCACCTTCGTGAGACGTGCGCCCCACCTTCGCCCCAGGGGCAGGAGGTAGCCGACCAGCACAAGGACGAGGAAGATCGTGACCACGCCCATAGCCCGAGTCAGCGCGGGCTCGAGGCCCTCCCTGAGGTCTCGGGTGACGAACAGGGCCGTCTCCTGGTTCTCGGTCCTGAGCAGGCGGTCGACGTCCGATGCCTCGAAGGACCAGCTGAGCAGGTCCACGGCGTTGATGAAGAGCTGCAGCGGCCGGGCGACGAAGGAGGTGAGCCCGACGGCGGCAATGATCGTGATCGGCTCGAAGAAGCCGCCCCGCCGAAGCTGGATGATCAGGACGGCGGAGCAGAGCGCACCGCAGAGGGTGAGCATCACCCAGGCGACCGGGGCACCGCCAATCAGCGCCACGATGGCCGCGATCGGCACCGCGGAGGCGGCGACCGCCACCACACCACGGTCGAAGCGATCGAGGTCGAGCAGCATCAGTGCCTTTCTCTGGCCAGGAGCATCAGGAAGGCGTTCGACGAGAGCTTCCAGCGGCCGTCCTCGCGGCGGAGGTCGACCGTGCCGGCGGAGGAGTCATAGGAGCGCGTGTGCCCGTTCGGCAGCAACCCTCCCTCACGGAACCTGACCCTCATCTGTGCGGCACGACCCGAGGCGACGACGCTCAGGATCCTAGGTGGGGCGAGACGCTTGAGCGCATATTCGCTCTGGGCCCGTTCGGTGGCGAAGGTGGCCGGAGTGACTCCTGCCGAGCGCACGTAGAGACGGCTTGCCGCGCGGGCGTCCTTCCGCTGCAGCGCCCGGTACCAGGCCATGAACGCCCGCTGGGGGCTCCCGGCGGGCTGCGCCGCAACTTCGGCCGTGGTTACGATGATCGGCCGGATCTTCGGCCGGGAATCCCCTCCGAGCTCTCCGCATCCGGCGACGATCGCGGCGCACGCGACGACGGGGAGGAAGCCCCGCGCAAGGGGCTCGATCCTCGGCAGGGTCACCGGGATCAGCCCCCTGAGCTGGCGGCTCGTTCTGCGCCCTCGGCCAGACCCGCGCGCTCCATGTAATCGGCCAGCGCCTCCCGCCAGTGGCGAAGGGGGGCCCTGCCGCGACCGGCGCGGCCGGGAACGAGCACGCCGTTCAGCGGGCGATCGGCGCCGCCGGGGGGACGGGTGGTGGTCACGGGCTCCACCGGCACGTCCACGCCGGCCAGCTCCAGGATCGCCTGGGTGAACTCGAACCAGGAGCATGCGTCCGATGCCGTGAGGTGCAGGATCCCGGAGGCGTCGCCCTCCACCGCCTCGACCAGGGCGCGGGCCAGGTCGGCGGTGAACGTGGGGCTGAGCCGCTGGTCGGCGACCATCTTCAGCGCGCCCTGCTCACGGGCGCGCCCGATCATCCGGTTCACGAAGTTGCCGCCCTTCGAGGCGCTCCCGTGGAGCCCGTAGAGCCCGGCCCCGCGGGCCACGAGCGCGTCCGGCGCGTAGGCCAGCGCCGCGTACTCGCCGGCCAGCTTCGAGAGGGCGTAGATGCTGCGCGGCGTAGGCCGGTCGTCCTCGCCATACGGGTACGGCGCGGTGCCGTCGAACACGTAGTTCGTGCTCAGGTGGACGAACTTGGCCCCGCTCTCGGTGCAGCGCTCGGCCAGGCGCTTGACCGCCCGGGCGTTCACCTCGAAGGAGCGATCCTCCTCGCGCTCGCACACCTCCACGTTGTGGAAGGCGGCGCAGTTGAACACCACGGTGGGCTCGGCCCGCTCGAAGGCGGCGGCCACCGCGTCGTCATCGGCGATGTCGAGCTCGGCGTGCCCGGCGGCCAGCACCCGCGACCCACCAGACAGAAGCTCCTCGAGGTCCGACCCGAGCTGACCGCCACCGCCGGTTATCAGCACGCGGTCGAGGCTCACAGGACCGAGCCGAACTCCTCAATGCGAGGCTGCACCTCGTTCAGGAGCTGCAACCAGCGGATGTTGTAGTAACGAGGATCCGTGAGCGAGGAGCGGTCCTTGATGTCGATCGCGCCGAGCAGGTCGGACACCGCCTCCACCACGGAGCGCCGCGGGATGAACCCGATCCGGCCCGAGAGCTTCGCGTTCGAGCACTCGTAGTCGCGTGTGAGCTTGGGGGCCGGAGCCTCCTCCAGCCGGACCTGCGCGCCCACCAGCTGCGTGGAGCCCGCCACCAGCATCGCGAGCTCGCGGATCTGGTAGTTCGAGTGGAGGACGTTGAAGATCTCGCCCTTGACCAGGTGCTCGGGAGCCTCGTAGGCCGCCACCATCGCGTCCGACACGTCACGCACGTCCACGAGCGGCCGCCACATCCAGCCGCCCCCATGGAGCAGCAGGCGCCCCTCCACCAGTGCGTCCTTGACGAAGGTGTTGACCACGAGGTCGTAACGCATGCGCGGGCTGTGCCCGTAGACGGTGCCGTTGCGCAGGATCACCGGGCAGAGGCCCTTGTCCTGGAGCTCGAGCAGGGCCTTCTCGCCGTAGTGCTTGGAGGTGGAGTAGGCGCCGCGGGGCTGCACCGGGGCCGTCTCGTCGTGCATTCCGGGCGGGAGCCCGTCGTACAGGGAGCACGAGGAGGAGAACACCACGCGCTCCACGCCGTGCTCGACGCACGCGTTGCCGAGCGCCTCGGTGGCCACGGCGTTCATCTGCCAGTTGGCCTCGGGGTCGTATTCGGCGGTGGGGTCGTTGGAGAGGCCGGCGAGGTGGATCACCCCGTCGATCCCGTCGAAGGCGCTCGGCGGGATGTCACGGACGTCGGCGACCACGAGGTCGATTCCGTCCCTGACCCGCTCGAGCGGCTTTTCCCCCCAGTAGAGCCTGTCGAGGACGCGGACCTTGTAGCCGCGCTCCAGGAGACGCTCCGTGAGGATCGCCCCTATGTACCCGGCTCCACCGGTTACGAGGATGTGTCCTGCCCGGGGAGGCTTGGCGGCGAGGCCATTGCTTCGGGCAGCGGGCTGAGGTCCATTCGCCGCGTTCGTCACCGGACTTACGCTACAACAGCGACGGCGAAGTCGCGGCACCTTTGAACTTCGCGCTCTGGCGGGGATCGTTGTAGCGTGATGCGCCGCAACAATTACGCGCGCCCCGCGCAAGGATCTCCCCATGGCTGCCGAACCCACCACCCAAACCGACCCGGGCCCCGCGCCGGCGCCGCTCACCGACCCCCTCTTGGAGATCGTGATCGTGGTGTCCGACGGCGCCCGCGAGCACGTCAGAGCCTGCCTCGAGTCGCTGCGCCTCCATCCGCTGGCCGCCGGGCCAACGGTGGTGCACGTGGTGGACAACGCCAGCAGCGACGGCACGGCACCGATGATCGAGCAGGAGTTTCCCGAGGTCCGGCTGCACACGCTGCCCTGGAACGCCGGCTTCTGCATCGCCAACAACGTGGTGCTCCGGCGGGCCACCGCGCGCTACATCCTCGTGCTGAACCCCGACACCGAGGTCACCCCCGGGGCGCTCGACTTCATGGTCCGGCTGATGGACGAGCGCGCGGACATCGGCATGGCCAGCTGCCGGCTGATCCAGCCGGACGGGACCTTCGACCACGCCGCCAAGCGCTCCTTCCCCACCCCGCTGGGCGCACTGGCCCACTTCACCGGAATCGGGCGGCGCACCGCCGCCGACTCGCGGCTGGCGCAGTACCGGGCGCCCGAGCTCGACGAGCTGGACAGCGGCGAGGTGGACGCCGTGAACGGGGCGTTCATGCTCGTGCGCGACACCGCGCTTGCCCAGGTGGGCCCGCTGGACGAGGGCTACTGGCTGTACATGGACGACCTCGACTGGTGCTACCGCTTCAAGCAGGAGGGCTGGAAGGTCTGGTACGACGGCTCCGTCACGTGCATACACGTGAAGGGCGGCACCACGGTGGAGGCACGCCGCAGCGGCCGGCACCGCGGTCTCAAGCACAACCTCGCCTTCCACCGCAGCATGGGCCGCTTCTACCGCAAGTTCTACGCGGGAGAGCGCCCCATCGTGGACGGCGGGATCTACGCCGCGATCATGGGGAAGTTCCTCATCGCCGCGGTGCGCAGCACCATCGCACGACGCAAAGTCCTCTAAATGGCCCCGCCCACGATCAGCGCGATCGTCGTGAATTACCGGCGGCCGGACATCCTCGCCGCATGCCTCACCTCGCTCCAGGTCTCGCTCGACAACACCGGGGAGCCCACGGAGCTGGTGGTGGTGGACAACGCCTCCGGGGACCACTCGCTGGAGCTGGTGGCCGAGGTGTCGCCCAACGCGAAGCGCCTCGAGATGCCCTCGAACGTCGGTTTCCCGACCGCCGTGGTCAAGGGCATGGAGGCGTCCACCGGAGAGTGGGTGCTCCTGATCAACAACGACGTGGAGGTGGAGCCCGACGCCGTGGAGCACATGCTCACGGCCGCCCGCAGCGCCCCCCGCATCGGCTCGGTGGCGGCCCAGATGCGCTTCGCCAACGGCCGCGACACGATCAACTCGGCCGGGATCGGGGTGGACAAGCTCGGGATCGCCTTCGACCGGCGGCTGGGCGAGCCCGTCTCGACGAGCGAGACCGACCCGATCGAGGTGTTCGGAGCCTGCGGCGGAGCCGCGCTCTACCGCCGCGAGATGCTCGACGAGATCGGCGGCTTCGACCCCAGCTTCTTCTTCGCGCTCGACGACGCCGACGTGGCCTGGCGCGCGCAGATGAGGGGCTGGCGCTGCCTGTACGTGCCCGCCGCGGTGGTGCACCACCATCACGGCGCCACGATCGGGCACGGCTCCAGCCTCAAGTACTTCCACGTGGGGCTCAACCGCGTGCGCACCCTGGCCAAGAACGCCGACGACGCCCTGCTGCGCCGCCACGCGCTGGCGATGATCGGGTACGACCTCGCCTATGTGGCCTACGCGGCCGTGACCGACCGGACGCTGGCCCCCCTCAAGGGCCGCGTCAAGGGGCTCCGCGAATGGCGGACCTACCGCCGGGCGGGCGCGCCGCTGCGCGCGCCGGTGGAGCTTGCCCCCACCACCGGCCTGCGCTCGGCGCTGGCGCGGCGGGCGGCATGGCAGGGCACCTCGGACCGCCTCAAGAACGACAACCGCGAGCCGGCCGGCGTCGCGACCGACCACGAAGGGAGCATCGGGTGAAGCCGCTCGAGACGCGTTTGGACGGACCCATCCTCATCGAGCCCCTGGTGCATGGGGACCACCGTGGCTTCTTCCACGAGACCTACCGCAAGAACGTGTACGCCGATCTCGGCATCCACGACGACTTCGTCCAGGACAACCACTCCCGCTCGTCCAAGGGGATCGTGCGCGGGATGCACTTCCAGGTCGGCCAGGGCATGGCGAAGCTGGTGCGCTGCGGGCGCGGCGCCGTGCTGGACGTGGTGGTGGACCTCCGTCGCGGCTCGCCCACCTTCGGCGAATGGGAGGCCTTCGAGCTGAACGACGAGAACCTCCACCAGCTCTACTGCCCGATCGGGTTCGCGCACGGTTTCTGCGTCACGAGCGACCTGGCGGACGTGATGTACAAGTGCTCGGGCTACTACGACGAGGAGATCGAGCGGGGCATCAAGTACGACGATCCCGAGATCGGGATCGTCTGGCCCGACGTGGAGCTGGTGCCCTCGGACCGGGACGCGTCCGCCCCCCGTCTGAGCGAGATCGCCGACGAGTTGCCCTTCACGTACTAGCTATAGCGCGGGTTTATGCCCCGCCGGTTGGTGCGAAGGTCGATACGGGACTGGCGCTTTGGCGCCGAGCAGGGTATACAGAACGAGATGCCGGCCCGCTTGGCCACGCACGGACGCCCGCAGGCGGCTCCGGCGCCGGAGGAGTATTCCCTGTTCCGTCGCCGCGGACCTTGGAAAGACGCTCTCCGGCGTCGGATGCTTGCGGTCGCAGATGCGCTCACGTTTCTCCTTGCGATAGCTGTCGCGGGTACTGTCGAGGGCCATAACGCCGCGCTGTGGGCCATTGTGCTGCTGCCCGTGTGGCTGCTCCTGGCGAAGATCGAGGGGCTCTACGACCGGGATCAGCCGAAGATCTGGTACCTGACGATCGACGAGGTCCCGGGGCTGGTCCACTGGATCACCGTCTCGGTGGCCGCCACCTCGCTGATCATGGCCGCCTTCATGGACGACGGCTGGCTCTCCGCGAAGAGCGCGGCACTGATGTGGGTCGTGGCCCTGATCGCCTCCGTGGCGCTGCGAAGCGCCGCCCGCAACCTCTGGCGCCGGATCGTGCCGCCCGAGCGCGGCCTCGTGATCGGCAGCGGCCAGCTGGCCACGGCCGTGCGCCGCAAGCTGAAGCTCGAGCCCGGGCACCACATGGCCGTGGTGGGCTACACGGGCACGCCGTCGAGCGGCCGCGCGGGTCACGACATCACCGGCAACGGCAACGGGAACGGGAACGGCGACTCGGACAACGCGCGGGTGGAGGAGCTGGACCAGGCCGATCTCGAGGAGCTGATCGTGGCCACCGGGGCGGAGCGGGTGATCCTGGCCGCGCCGGAGCTGGACGAGCCCACCCTGGCGCGCGTGGTCCAGAGCTGCCGCTCGCTGGGCGTGAAGCTGAGCGTGACGCCGCCGATGCGAGCGATGCTGGGAACGGCCGTGGAGCTCAGCCACATCGCCGAGCTGCCGGTGATCGAGTACCGCACCGGCAATCCGTCGCGCTCCACCATGGCGCTCAAGCGCGCGCTGGACGTGGTGGTGGCCTCGATCGGACTCGTGATGCTGATGCCGATCATGCTCGCGGTGGCCGCGCTGATCCGGCATGGACTCGAAGGGGCCGGTGATGTTCATCCAGCCGCGCGCCGGCCTGAAGGGCGTGCCCTTCCCGATCCTCAAGTTCCGCACGATGGTGCAGGACGCCGAGGCCCGCATCGCCGAGCTGGTGTCGGTGGAGGAGCTGGACGAGCCGATGTTCAAGCTGCGCGACGACCCACGGGTCACCCGGCTCGGGCCGCTTCCTACGGCAGACGAGCCTCGACGAGCTGCCCCAGCTGATCAACGTGGTGCGCGGCGACATGAGCCTTGTGGGCCCCCGCCCCGAGGCGCTCTGGCTCACCGACCGCTACGGCGAGACCGAGCGCTTCCGGCTGGAGATGCGGCCCGGCATCACCGGCCCGATGCAGGTGCACGGCCGGGGCGAGCTGACCTTCCAGGAGCGCCTCGCGGTCGAGCGCGAGTACGTGGAGAACTACTCGATGCGCAAGGACATGAAGATCCTCCTGCGGACGGTGTCCGCCGTCTCGCACGGCGCGGGCGCGTTCTAGTACGGAGCCGTTGGGCCTCGCTTGGCCGCCGCACACACGGCCAGGAAGAAGAGCAGGCCCGAGACCCAGGCCAGCACGATGGCGGCGGTGAGCAGCATATGACCCTCCTCCTGGTAGGACCACTGGCGCTCCCGCCTCCCCTCGGCCTGAACCGAACGACGATGGGAGAGCGGTCGGGAACCTAGACCCCTCATCGGACGGTTTCGCATCGATCCGCACAAAGTCGGCCTAGTTTGCGGGGTGGGCCGATCCGGCGCCGGGCCGGAGGGCGCCGAATACCATCCTGCGGTGCCGCAGCGCCGTCCCCTTCTGGTTGCCTGGGCACACCTGGCGGTGCTGTGGGCCTTCGCCTTCGCCCAGCCGCTCCTCGACGTCCTGGGCGACAGCCCGGAGTTCTTCGTGGCCCGCGGCAACACGCGCGGCGACATCCTGGTGCTTACGTTCGCGCTCGTCCTGGTGCCGCCCACGGTCCTGGTCCTGGTGGAGGCTCTGCTGGTGCGCGCCCCGCGCGTCCGCGCGGCGGTGCACCTGGCCTTCGTCGCCGTGCTCACGGCGGCCATCGCGCTCCAGGTGCTGAAGTCGCTGTTCGGAGGCATCGGGGCGGCACCCGCCTTCGTGGGCGCGCTCGTGCTCGGCGCCGCGGGCGCGCTGCTCTACGCCCGCAGTCAGGGTGTGCGCTCGATCCTCACCGTCCTGGCGCCGGTGCCGGCGGTGGTGATCGCCCTCTTCCTGCTGATCTCGCCCGT
>CAWFUR010000008.1:0-57972 GCA_963819115.1 uncultured Thermoleophilaceae bacterium
AAGGGGGCTCCGGCGTGCTCGGCGGAGGGCATCCAGCTGGAGACCCTCCCGGTCAGCCGGGCGGCGGAGGAGTCGCCTGATGGCGATCCTGGTCGCAAACGTCAGCGCCTGAACGGCGTCGTCCAGATGCGCCGCGCCGCGCCCGCGGTTGCGGGCCACCACCTCGCGCCGGCGCAGAGCCAGCAGCTCGAACGGCTCACCCCCGAAGGAGCGCTCGGAAGAGTGCGCCCGGCGGTGGAGCACGCGCGCGTCCGGCCAGAACCATGTGGACACGCCGGCCCGCGCGGCGCGGAGCCCCAGGTCCATGTCCTCGGCGTAGAGGAAGATCCGCTCGTCGAACGGTCCGAGACGGCGCAGCGTGGTGGCCTGGCCCACCACGCAGCAGCCCACGGCCCATCCCACCCGGCGCGGGCCGCTCGAGCGCCACGGCGCCAGCGGTAGCGCGAGCGGCCGCGGGACGGCGGCGGGCGGCACGAGCGAGCGGATCAGGTCCGCGGCCGACGCGGGCGCGGGCTGCACCGAGTCCTGGCGCCGGCCGCCGGGGAGCAGCACCAGCGGGCCGAGCAGCCGCTCCGGGCGATCCGTCCGTCCGGCCTCCGCGGCCAGGTCGGCCAGCGACCCGTCGAGAAGCTCCACGTCGGGGTTGACGAGCGCAACCACCGGCCGCGTCACCGCCTCGAGCCCGCGGTTGCTGGCCGTGCCGAAGCCCACGTTCTCGCCCAGCTCGATCACCGTCGGCTCCAGCGAGGACGAGCGGGCGGTGGCCGCGCTCGCGTCCGAGGAGCCCGAGTCCACGACCACCATCTGGGCCCGCGGGCAGGTGGCGCTCCACGGAGCGCAGGAGCTTGGCCACCTCGCCGGCGGAGTTGTGGGTGACGGTGACGATCGCCAGGCCCTCGCCGGCGGCCTCTCCGTGCACGGCGGGGGCGCCCACGGCCTCGCGCCAATGCCGCTGCGCGTCCGCCAACCCGTGCCGGGCCACTGCCCGGCGCCGGGCGTCGGCGCCCATCCGCTCGGCCCGGCCCGGCTCGCCCAGGACCTCCTCCAGGGCGGCCGCGGCCGCGGCCGCGTCGCCCGGCGGGTAGAGGCGGCCCACGGCGTCGTCCAGCAGCTCGGCCGGGCCTCCGCCGTGCGGCGCCACCACCGGCCGCCCGGAGGCCATCGCCTCCACCACCACCAGCCCGAAGGGCTCGCTGTCCGCGCAGTGGAGCAGGCAGGAACAGGCGGCCAGGGCCGCGCGGGCGTCCATGCGGCCCGTGAGCTCCACCCGCCCGGCCAGGTCCGGCCGGGCGGCTCGCTCCCGCAGGCGCTCGAGGAGCTCGCGCCCGTGGCGGTCGAGCGGCTCGCCGGCCAGCCTCAGGTGAAGCCCGGCCACCCGCTCCGCGGCGAGCGCCACGGCCTCCAGCGCCAGGCCGGGGCGCTTCCAGTCCACGATCGCGCCCGAGCACGAGGGCCCCACCCGGTTCGGGCGGCGGCGGAAGCTCCGGGAACAGCTCGAGGTCCACGCCCGGGTGGCTCACCCGGATGCGATCGCCCAGCGCCCCGTCGGCGTCCAGCTCGTCCGCCGCGGTGCGCGAGAGCGCCACGACGCGGTCGAAACGGCGCGCGGCCGCGCGCACCACGCGTCCCACGGCGGAGCCTGGCAGCAGGTCGTTGTGCTGAAAGGCCAGCACCGGCGGGCGGGGGCGGGGCGGGGGTCCCAGGCCGAGGGCGATCGCGGTGCGCATGCCCCAGGCCACCGCCAGGTCCGGATGCAGCTCCCGTATCAGCCGGCGCGCCTCCCGCCCGTGTGCGGCCAGGCGCAGCGGCGCGGCCACCCGGTCACGCCGCGAGCCGCGCAGCTCCAGGGAGCGCTCGGGCAGCGGGATCACCCGCAGGCCCGCCTCTCGCGCCCGGTCGGCCAGAGGGCCCTCGGGACACGCCAGCACGCGCTCCCCCCCAAGCCCGGCGGCGCAGTCCAGCAGGATCCGCTCGCCGCCGCCCCAGAGCCCCGAGTAGCTGACGAAGAGGGTGAGCAAGCTCAGCGAGCCACGGCGTGGCGGGAGCGGTGGCCGCCCGCCCCGCGCCCCCGGATGGGCCGCGCGGGCACGGCCTCGACCATGGACACCGGGGACCGGGCGCGGAGCCCGCGCCGCTCGCGCAGCATGGCGGGCAGAAGCGGCACCGCGGCAAGCGCGCCGCGCAGGTGGGCTGACAGCCGGCCACCGCGCAGGGCGTGCCATGCCCAGCCGAGCTGGCGGTAGGCAACCCAGGGGAGCCAGCGGAGGGGAAAGGTCTTGGCCATGAGCAGCACGGTGTTGCGCTCCACCCAGTAGGTGAGCGGGTTGGACAGCTTGCCCGACGATCCCTCGCCGGCATGTCGCGCCACCGCCGGCTCGTAGAGGCAGGACCAGCCGGCCAGGCGGAGGCGGAGCGCCAGGTCCACGTCCTCGATGTAGGTGAAGAAGCGCTCGTCGAAGGCACCCACCTCGAGCACTAGCGCCACGGCGGTAGAGCGCCGCGCCCGCGCAGGCCCCGAACACCTCGCCGGGAGCGTCGAAGCGGCCGTCGTCGCGCTCGAAGCGCCCGCGCTGCTCGCAGGCGCCGTCGCGGCGGAGCACGTCTCCGGCGTCGTAGAGGAGGGCGGGGTCGGCCAGGTCCACCATCTTGGAGGCCACGGAGGCGGCGCGCGGGTCGGCCTCGATCGCGACCACCATCCGCTCGAGCCAGTCGGGGTCGAGCACCACGTCGTTGTTCACCAGCGCCACCAGTTCGGCGCTCGCGGCCTCGATCCCGCGATTCACGGCGTGGGCGAAGCCGGTGTTGGTGGCCAGCGCCACCACCGTGACCCGCGGCTCGTGCTCACGCAGCAGATCCAGCGAACCGTCCGTCGAGCCGTTGTCCACCACGATCGTCTCGTCGGGCGGGCGCGTCTGGCCGGCGAGAGAGCGCAGGCAGTCCGCCAGCCAGCGCCTCCCGTTCCAGTTCGGGATGACGACCGCGGTGGTGGGGTCCACTAGTCCCTGGGGCCCGCGGTGGGGGTCCGGTTCCCCTCGATCCGCAGAGCCGGGGCGCGCCCCCGGCCCGCCTTCGGGTCGAAGCCCGGCCGCCGGTAGTCGCCGCGGCTCAGGTGCTGCTCGAGGAACGCGTAGAGCACGATGAAGAGGTAGCGGCTTCCCATCTCGCGCATCCCCAGCTTCGACTCGCCGCTGGTGCGGTTGGTCCACGAGATGGGCACGATGGCGTAGCTGTGGCCGCGTATGAAGGCCTTGAGCGGGAGCTCGACGGTGAGGTTGAAGTGGTTGGAGAGCAGCGGCTGGACGTTCTCCACGACCTCGCGGCGGTAGGCCTTGAAAGCGTTCGTGGTGTCGTTGTAGCCGTGACGGAAGAGTGCGCGGATCCCGAGATTCACCACGCGGTTCACGACCAGCTTCAGCCGCGGGTAGTCGTACACCGAGGAGCCGGGGAGGAAGCGCGAGCCGAAGGCGCAGTCATAGCCCTCCTCCAGCAGGTGGTGGTAGCGGACGAGGTCGGCGGGGTCGTCCGAGGCGTCGGCCATGTAGATGGCCACCGCATCGCCCTGGAAGGACTCCAGGCCGGCCCGCACGGCGAGCCCGAAGCCGCCGGTGTAGGGGGAGGGGAGGTAGCGGACGCGCGGGTCCGCCGCGGAGAGGCGTCGAACCTCGGCGGCGGTGCCGTCGCTGCTCGAGTCGTCCACCACCAGGACCTCGTGATCGATCCCGGCTTCGCCCAGCGCCGCGGTGACGGCGCTGACCGTGGTGGCGATCGAGCCCTCCTCGTCCCGGGCGGGTATCACGACGGAGAGCTTCACGATTCGAGTCTAGGTGCTTATCGGCTCCGGGCGCCGGTCGTCAGGAGGTCCGCTCGCCGACCAGAGCCTGGAAGGCCTTGACGCTCGTCCGCTCCGGGGAGGGACTCGAAAGCGGCCTCCAGGAGCCGCCCGCGCGGGCGGTTGACCACGGGCGGGGGAAGGAAGCCGAAGCGGCGAACCGGCTCCATCCGCAGCCCGGCGCCGGCCATCGACGCGGCCATGAGCGGCTCGCGCATGTTGAGGATCCCGCGCTCGCCCTCCCACGAGTAATCGGGGGCGGCGACCATCTGGACGTAATAGAGCGGGTGGAGGGGATTGGGCTCGATGAACGCGAGCCTCCCACCGGGCTGCACCAGCTTCGCCAGCGACCGGAGCCCGGCCTCCACGTCGGGGAGGTGGTGGAGGATGAAGAACCCGAGCACCGCCTTGAAGCGGCCCTCCAGCTCGGGAGGAACGTTCAGGACGTCCCCCTGGTGGAGGGTGATCCCGTAGTGCCCTCCGTCGATCTCGGCCAGCTGGCTGAGCATGTTGGCGGAGAGGTCCAGGGCATCCACCGAGAGGCCGCGCCTGGCCAGCTCGAGCGTGTGGCGCCCCATCCCGCACCCGGCCTCGAGCACGCGGTCTCCCGGCCCCACGTTCGCCCCGGCCAGGATCTCGTCCACCTGCCGGCGCACGTAGTGGGAGTGGCTCGGCCACATCCCCTTCCGGGTCGCGCTCTCGAAATAGTGAAGCTGTTGCGCGTTGTGGCGCTGGAATTCGCTTGAGGAGGACGTCATCGGTGAGTTCACCCTGCCGATCGGGTGACGCGTGACGCCGCGCCCCAACGGGAGCCGACAGGATATAGATCCTCGGCGCGACAAACGCCACTTTCCCGGGCCTGCGCCCAAGGCGGAGGTCGCGGGTAGTCTGGCCCGGTGATATGGCGTTGGGCTCGCTCCTGCGCCCGGGGAGCGCAGTCCCTGGCGCCACTGCTCATTGCCGCGCCCGTGCTGGCCGCCGTGGCCGTGACGATCGTGCGGGCCCTGACCGCCTCCGACCCGAACCTGGGCTTCGGCACCTCGGTGAACGGCGACGCGGAAGCCCTCTACCTGGGGCACTGGATCTACCAGGACCCGTCGCACGGCTACACCGGCCTGCTCTACACGCCCCTGTTCCCCTTCGTGGTGAGCCTGCTCGACCACATCCGGCTGTGGGCCTCTTGGCCGGTGCTGCTCAACTTCGCCGCCGCGCTGAGCATCGTGGGCCTCGTCTCGTACCTCGCGTACGACCGGGAGGCGCCCCGCGGGCGTGACCGGCTCCTCGCCCTGGTGGGAGCGGTGGGGGTGGGCGGGATCGCGTGGTGGCTGGTGAGCACGCTCACCCTGAACGCCCTCTACGAGGGGCGCACCGACCACATGGCCTGGGCTCTGGCCCTCTTCGGGCTCCTTCTGGTGGCCCGCGGAGCCACCGGATCGTCGTGGACCCTCGCGGCCGGCGGCCTCCTGCTGTCGGCGGCCTTCTGGACGAAGCAGCCGGCCGTGCTGGCCGCGCTCGTGGCCGCGTTGTGGATGCTGGGCGCTGCGGCTCTCGGCGTGGTGGGGTGGCGGCGCGCGATCGCCTTCGGTGCCGGCCTCGCCCTCGCCAACCTCGCGCTGTTCGGTCTCCTGGACGCGATCACGGACGGCTGGCTGCGCTACTTCACGTTCGATCTCGGCCAGAAGGGCCCGAAGTTCGCCTCCTTCTGGCCCTCGGTCCGCGAGTTCCTGCGCACGACGGCGATCGCCATCGCCCTGCCCGTCCTCCTGGCTGCGGGCATCGCCCTGCGCGCCCGCTCCGAGGGGGCCCCGCTTCGGATCCGGGCGGTGATCGGCGCCCTTAGGGAGTCGAGCGAGGCCCAGCTGGTGTCCCTGCTCGTGGCGTTCATCGTCGTGGGCGCGCCCGCGGCGGTGTATTTCCGGCTCAAGATCGGCTCCGACACGAACCAGTACATCGGGGTGGTGTGGGCCCTCGGGATGCTGGGCGCGGTGGCGTACCGCCATGCCCGGGCGCGGGCCGAGACGGCGCTGTTGTCCGCGGCCCTCATCGTGCCGCTGTTCCTGTTCGCACAGCGCCCCACGGATGCGGTCGGGGGGATCAGGATCGCGCCGCTCGTGCGCACGACGGAGTACCCCGACGTGGCACCCGGGCTGCGCGACTACTCGCGCACGCACCTCGTGTACCACCAGGTGCAGTCCGACCTGAACGTGCACCCCCAGCGCGACATCTACCCCAGCTTCTACAACTTCATGGACCTGCTCTCCGCCGGCCGCCAGCCGATCTACCTGGTGAACGCGCTGATCGACCGGCGCTTCGACGCCGTGGCCCCCTTCCGCTTCAGGAACGCGGACGACGCGCTCTACTGGGACATCTACGCGTCGGGCATGGGCAGGCGCGAGTCAGGCTACTTCTGGAAGCTGAACCAGGTGATCCGCGCGGGGTACCGGCCGGCTCCCGGCGTTCCCCCCGGGTTCCTGGCCCGCCGGCCGGGACCGACCAGCACCTGGCTGCGCTCCTGCTTCTCCCCCTTCCACCTTGCCGGCCGTAGCTTCGTGATCCGCGCCGGCGGCGGCCTCTGGTGCCGCCAGGCGGGTCAGGTGCTGGTGCTGCGCGGAACGCCCGCCCCGGTGTCCGAGGTGCACGCCAGCGAGCCCGTGAGCGGCGTGAGCGGTGCCCTTGGGGTTCGGCTGTCCCGGCCGGGCGTGTTCGCCGTCGCCCTGCGCGGCGGCGACGGGGGCGGCTGGCGGATCGAGGGACGTTTCGCGGCCGGGCGCATGGTGATCCGCGAGTTCTCGGGCGAGCGCGAGGCGAGCCGGGTGGTTGTGCGGCCCCAACGCGAGGGGGCTCAGGTCCGGCTGTCGTTCTCGGAGGGGAACGCCGGGGTGACGGGCCGGGGGGCCGACGTGGACGTGACGCTGCCGGGCACCGGGAGCGGCGATCTGTCGATCACCGCCACCCGGGGGAGTGGCGCTACCTTCCAGTTCGGGGACCTCGGGCTGCGCTGAGCGAGGGTGAGGCGGACCTACGAGACCGGCGTCCAGCGCTCCACGTTCTGGTCGTGGATCTCGCGCAGGATGGCGTCGAGGTCCCGTTCCGGCTTCCAGTCGGGGTAGTCGCGCTCGAAGGCGGCGAGATCCGAGATCCACCAGCGGTGGTCGCCCATGCGGGACTCGTCGCTCAGGGTCCACGACAGCTCGCGCCCCGCGATCGCCTCCGAGAGCTCGATTGCCTCCAGCATCGAGCAGTTGGAGAAGCGCCCGCCGCCGATGTTGTAGACCGCCGCCGGGCGCGGCGCCCGGTGGAAGGCCTCGAAGGCCCGCACCAGGTCGGCGCTGTGGATGTTGTCCCGGACCTGCAGCCCGCCGTACCCGAATACGGTGTACGGGTCGCCGGTGATCACGCAGCGCATCAGGTAGGACAGGAAGCCGTGCAGCATCGCCCCAGCGTGGTTGGGGCCGGTGAGGCAGCCGGCGCGGAAGCAGACCGTGGGCATGTCGAAGTAGCGGCCGTACTCCTGGACCATGAGGTCCCCGGCGACCTTGGACACGCCAAAGAGCGAGTGCATCGAGTCGTCGATCGACATCGTGGTGTCGATCCCGGGGTAGTAGCGGTGGTCCACCGGCAGCTCGAGGCGCGAGCCCACCGGCTCCAGCGGCAGCCGGTTGGGCGTGTCCCCGTAGACCTTGTTGGTGGAGGTGAAGATGAACGGTGCGTCCGGGGCGTGGGCCCTCGTCGCCTCGAGCAGGTTGAGTGTCCCGTTCGCGTTCACGCCGAAGTCCACCTGGGGGTCGGTGGCCGCCCAGTCGTGCGACGGCTGGCCGGCGGTGTGGATAACCAGCTCGATGTCACGGGCGTGCTTCGCGAACAGCCTCAGGACCCCCTCGGCGTCGCGCACGTCGAGCTCCACCGACTCGAACTCGGGGAAGGTGCGTTCGAGGCGCTCCGTGACCGCGTGGGTGGACGCGTCGGGCCCGAAGAAGCGGGCCCGCATGTCGTTCTCGAGGCCTACCACGTCGAAGCCCGCCTCCACGAAGTGCCGCACGGACTCCGACCCGATCAAGCCTCCGGAGCCGGTGATGATCGCGACGGGCATGCGTGGCCCTACCCGAGCGCTCCGAGCACGACGTGCTCGTGGTCGCCGATCCAGGACACGATGTCCGCCAGCACCCGTCGCGGCCCGCGGGAGGGGCGCCAGTCGGTGTGCGACTCCAGGAGCGCACAGTCGGAGAGGTAGATCCGGACGTCGCCGTGGCGGTCGTCGCCCGAGGTGCGCACGTCCACCCGGTTCCCGGTCAGCTCGCTGCAGATTTCCGTCGTCTCCATCAGTGAGAGGCTGTTCTCGCGGCCGCCGCCGACGTTCACGGTCAACCCCGCCCAGTGGTCTGGGCGGACGAGCTGCTCGTCGATCAGGGCGGCCAGATCCTCGACGTGCAGGAGATCTCGCACCTGCTTTCCCCGACCACCGTACCCGATGTATTCGAGGTCGCGACCCGTGTAATGAGCGAGCGCCCAGTAGGTGAAGATGCCCTGATCCACCTTGCCCATCTGCCAGGGGCCGGCGATCACGCCACAGCGGTTCACGATCGTGCGCACGCCGTAGGCGCTGGCGTACTCCGTGACCAGCAGCTCCACGGCGAGCTTCGTGGCCCCGTACAGCGTGCGGGGCCCCGCCAGTGGGAAGTCCTCCGATACTCCCGCGGCGCCGGCGCCGGGCGTGGCCTGCTCGGGCTCGAGCTCGAAGCGCGTGCTCTCCTCGCGGTAGGCGAGCTCGTCCAGCGCTCCGAACGGGTAGACGCGGCTGGTGGAAAGGAACACGAACTGGGCGCCGTCCCGCCGCGCCAGCTCAAGGCAATTGTGGGCGCCGGCGAGGTTCGAGTCCACCACGTAAGAGGTGTCGCCGCCCAGCCCGGCGAGAGCCGAGGGCTCGGCCGAGCACTCCACGAGGGCGTCGAAGCGGTCCAGTCCCAGGAGGTCGGACGGCTCCCGCACGTCGCCGTGCACGAACTCCACTCCGGCCTCACGCAGGCGAGGCAGGTTCAGCTCGGACCCGCGCCGGCGGAGGTTGTCCAGCGCCACCAGCTCCCAGTCCGGATGCAGCTCCGCCAGCGAGAGCGCCAGGTTGGTGCCCACGAAGCCGGCACCCCCCGTCACGAGAACCCTGCGCGCCGCTGTGGAGCTCACGGACGGCGGTCGGCGGGCTCGGGCACCAGGGCCTCGCTGCGGCCCTTTGCGGCCGAGGCTGCCGTGCGGCGCACCTCGCGGCGGGCCGCGAGCAGCTCCTTCATGACCGGGCCGAGCACCTTGGCCATCGACAGGCGCGAGCCCTCGCGGTCGCTCCATGCGATCCCCGTCTCGGTGACCCTGTAGCCCAGGGCGCGGGCCAGGGCGAGCGCCTCGGCGTCGAACACCCAGCCGTCGATGCGGGTGCGCTCGAAGACGGCGTCTGCGGCCTCGCCCCGCCAGAGCTTGAAGCCGCAGAAGAGGTCGGTGGTGGGCTCGCTCAGAACCGTTCGGCAGAGGAGCACGAAGCTGCGGCCCACGATGCGGCGCCGCAGCGGCTGGCGGCGTCCGAGCGAGGCGCCGGCGGCCAGCCGCGAGCCGGCCACCACGTCGGTGCTCTCGAGGAGGTCGAGCATGTGGGGGAGCGAGGGAAGCGAGGGGGCGCAGTCCGCATCGCAGTGGAGCCGAAGCTCACCCGTGGTGTCGAGCATTCCGCGCCTCACGGAGTAGCCCTTGCCGCGGTTCTCCTCATTGCGGAGCAGGCGGACCCGCTCACCCTCCATGAGCGGGGCCAGGCGCTCCGCGGTCGCGTCGTCGCTGGCGTTGTCCACCACCACGATCTCCCAGGTGCGCCCGCTCTGCTCGAGCCACGCGCGCAGGGCCGCGACCGTCACGGGAGCGGCGAGCTCCTCGTTGAACACGGGCACCACGACTGACATCCAGGGACCTGCCACGTATCGAGTCTACGAGACGATTGTCCCGCGCGCCCCGGGTGGAGCGAGCAGGCGGCGGCGCAGCGTGAGCCCGCCGAGGAGGAGCACGAGGCCCCCGAGGAGCGTGGGCGCCAGGGGCAGGCCGGTGTTGGGGAGGCCCTTACCGCCGGCTCCGGCGGCCGAGGGATCGCCGGCCTGGGTCTGCGCGGCGGTGCCGGTCTGCGCCTGCGAGCCGGTCTGTTCGGCGTCTGTGCCTCCCTGGGAGCCCTGCGCGGCGCCGCCGGCCGGCTTGGACTTCGACGGAGACTTGACGCCCGAGAAGGGGTCCTGGTACTGCTCGTCGCCCGCGTTCTGGGAGCAGTGCGCACGCGGGGCGTCCGCGGCGGAGGCCGGGGCCGGGGAGTCGGCCGAGGCGGGGATCCTGGCCGGGACGGGGGGCGGGCCCGGGACCGGCGCCGCGGGCGGAGGCTCCGCGGGCGCGGGCTGATCCGGCACCTGCCGGTGGCCATCCAGAGCGGGGGCGCATGGGTTGGCCGGGGCGGCGGTGTCCGGGGCGGACACCGGTGTCTCGTCCTGAGCGGCAGCCGCCGCCGGGATGCCGGCCGCGGTGGCCAGCAGAAGAGCGGCGGTGGCCGCCAAGCGCGTTAACACGGAACGTACGTCTAGCAGACGGGGCCGGACGGCCCGGAGGCAGGGTACGCTGAGAGCCAGGTGACGCCCGACTACTCGTTCGTCATCCCGGTCTACAACGAGCGGGAGAATCTTGCGGAGCTGCACCGGCGCCTCTCCGCGGTGATGGAACGCCTGGACGGCCCGTCCGAGGTGTTGCTGGTGGACGACCGCAGCACGGACGGCAGCTTCGACGTGATGGCGTCGCTGGCGGAGGAGGACCCCCGCGTCCGGGTCATCCGCCTGTCCCGCAACTTCGGCCACCAGATCGCCATCACGGCCGGGCTCGACCACTCCCGCGGCAACGCCACGATCGTGATGGACGCCGATCTCCAGGATCCGCCCGAGGTGGCCCTCGAGCTGGCCAAGAAGTGGCGGGAGGGCTTCGAGATCGTCTACGCGGTGCGCCAGGACAGGGCCGGAGAGAGCCGGGCCAAGCTCCTCACTGCGTCGTGGTTCTACCGCGTGCTCGGCCGCCTCACCGAGTTCGACATCCCGGCGGAGGTCGGTGACTTCCGCCTCGTCGACCGGGTGGCGCTCGAGGCCATGGGGCCGATGCGCGAGCACCGGCGCTACCTCCGCGGCATGTTCGCCTGGGTCGGCTTCAACCAGGCCGGGGTGCAGTATTCCCGTGAAAAGCGTCACGCCGGGGTCACGAAGTACCCGTTCAGGAAGATGCTGCGCTTCGCCCTCGACGGGATCGTCTCGTTCTCGACGGTGCCCCTGCGCCTGAGCCTGAACATCGGCTTCGCCGTATCGGTCATCTCGTTCCTCCTCGGCTTCTCAGCCATCCTGCTGAAGATCGTCGGCGTGAACGCGGTGCCCGGCTGGGCGTCGATCGTGGTCGTCCTTCTTTTCCTGGGCGGCGCACAGCTCACCGTGCTGGGTGTGATCGGCGAGTACCTGGCCCACATCCACGAAGAGGTGAAACAGCGCCCGCTGTACCTGATCAGCGACCTGCTCGGAGCGGGCGAAGGCGGTCCGCTCCCGCCCGGCGCCGACGGCTCCGAGGCCGCGCGCACCCGCATCTAGCCCGAGCCGTGGCCACCGCCGACTTCGACGCCTACGCGGACACCTACCTGAGCGCGGTGGAGGGGTCGATCGCGTTCTCGAACGTGGAGCTCGACTTCTTCAGCCGGCGCAAGGCGCTGGCCATCCTGGACCTGGCGCGGCGGCGGCTCGGGGATCCCCGGGACCTCCGGATGCTGGACGTGGGATGCGGGGTGGGGATCACCGACCGCTTCCTCGTCTCCGGGGTCGGGGCGCTCGCGGGCGTGGACACCTCGGCCGAGGCCGTGAGCCGGGCCGCCCGCGCGCATCCGTCCGTGGACTACCGCGCCTACGACGGCGATCGCATCCCGTTCGAGGATTCGAGCATGGACCTCGCCTTCGCCATCTGCGTCTTCCACCACGTGGCGCCCGGGGACCGGGCGCACCTGGCCGCCGAGATGCGCCGCGTGCTGCGGCCGGGCGGGCTGGCGGTGGTGTTCGAGCACAACCCGCTCAACCCGCTCACCCGCCTGGCGGTGAGCCGCTGCGAGTTCGACGAGGACGCGATCCTGCTAACCCGCGGCGAGAGCACGCGAATGCTGGAGAGCGCCGGGATGCGCGCGCTCGAGCGCCGCTACGTGATCTTCTTCACCTTCGACCGGCCGCGGGCGGCACGTCTGGAGTCCGCGCTGGGCTGGCTCCCAGCCGGCGCCCAGCACTACGTGGCGGCGGCCAGGTAGCAGCGGATGACCCCCCGATTCGTGCCACGCTACCGACGGTGAGCACCCCCGCCGCCACACCGCAGGGCGTCCGTGCCGAGGGCCGGATCGAGCGCGCCCGCGGACTCCTGCGCCCAGGCGCGGAATGGGTCGTGCTCGGCGCGGTGCTCATGGCAGCGTTCGTTTACCTGGCCTGGGAGACGCGCGGCAACACGCTCTGGTTCGACGAGTGGGAGTGGCTCGTGAACCGGCGCAGCGGCGGCGTGCACACCTTCCTGGAACCGCACAACCAGCACCTGTCACTGGTGCCCGTGGCCATCTTCAAGCTGCTCTTCTCCACCGCGGGGCTGGACGACTACCGGCCCTACCGGGCGGTGGTGATCGGGCTCCATCTGCTCTGCGCGGTGCTGCTGTACGTCCTGGCCCGGCGCCGGGTGGGGCCCTGGCTGGCCCTGCTGCCGGCGCTGTGCCTGATCTGCTTCGGCCCCGGCTGGCAGAACTTCCTCTGGCCATTCCAGATCGGATGGCTGGCGTCCCTGGCCGCCGCCCTCGGAGCGCTTCTGGCGCTCGAGCGCTCCGACCTCCGCGGGGACCTCGCCGCGGCCGCGCTGCTCGCCGTGTCGCTCGGCAGCTCCGGTCTCGGGCTCGCCGTGGCCGTGGGGCTCTTCGCCGAGCTGGCCTGGACCCGGGCGAGCCGCCGGCGGCTCTGGGTGGTGATCGCGCCGATGATCCTTTACGGCCTCTGGTACGCCCGCTACGGCGAGTCGGGTTCCGCGCTCGCGGCGCCCTGGAAGATCGTGGGCTTCGCCGCCAACGCCGCCGCGTCGGCGGTCGGGGCGCTGGCAGGGCTGTCCGGCAGCGTGATCCCGGACAAGGGCGGAAGCCTGGCCTGGGGGCGCCCGCTAACGGTGCTGGCGGTGCTCGTTCTCGTGGCCTCGATCGTTCGCGGGCGAGGGGTGACTCCCCGGCTGATCGGCCTGATCTCCACCGCGGTCGCCTTCTGGCTGCTCACCGGCCTGGGTCGCGGCGGCTTCAGCTATGCAATCCCTACTCGAGCCGGTACCTGTACGTCGGCGCCGTCTTCATCCTGCTCATCGCGGTCGAGGCCCTGCGCGGGGTACGGCTCCAAGGGTGGACGGCCGTGGCCGTGGTCGGCGTGGTGGCCGTGACGCTGGTGGCCAACCTCGGGGCGCTCGGCCAGGGCGCCGGGTACCTGCGGCAGGCCACGTCCACGGAGAAGGCCGAGCTCGGAGCGCTCGAGCTGGCCCGCGGGCGCGCCCAACCGCTCTTCTTCCCCGACCTCATCAGGCTCACGGGCCTGGCCGCGTATCCCTACTTCGCCGCGGTGGACGAGCTCGGTTCGCCGGCGTTCACGCCCGGCGAGCTTCCGGGGGTGGCCGAGCCCAGCCGCGAGGCGGCGGACGTGGTGTCCATCCGCCTCAACACCTCCGACGCGGGCCTGCCGCGCGTCCCCGCCGGCGGGGCTGCTCCGGCCGGGCCACCGGCGGTGGACGTCCAGACCGGCGGCGTGGTTCGCAAGAAGGGGGCGTGCGCGGAGTGGCGCCCGACCCGCTTCCAGGCGCCGGGGTCTCCACCCGACTTCCAGCTGACGATGCCGGCCGGAGGGGTGGAGCTGCGGGTGAGCGGCGACGCGCCTCTGCTCGTGCACGCCCGGCGCTTCGCCCTGAGCTTCCCCACGCGCCCGCTGGGCACGCTCGCCGCGGGCAGCACCACCAGGATCCGCTTCCCCGACGAGGGCGTGCCTCAGCCCTGGCACCTGGGGATGAAGCCGAGCGGCCCCGTGCGGGCGTGTGCCCTCGCGTGAGCCAGGGCCGATGACGGGATCCACGGTGAGCGCCCCGGCGGCCCGCCCCGGCGGCCTTGCGCGCACGCTCGCCTCCCCCGAGGTGCTGGCCGTGGCCGGCCTCACGCTGCTGGCGCTGGTGCTCCGCCTGCGCGGGCTGAACCAGAGCCTGGCCGGCGACGAGCTGTTCACGTACGACATCGTGCGGAGCGGGGGCCTGCGCCACGTCCTCGGCGAGATCCACGACACGTCGATCACCCCTCCGTTCCACTACGTGCTGGCCTGGGCGGCGGCAAAGCTCGGCGATCCCACGGTCACGATCCGCCTCCCGTCGCTGGTGCTGGGCACGGCGTCGGTGCCGCTTCTGCACCTGCTCGGCCGCCGGACGCTGGGGTCCCGCGCCGGGCTGGCGGGCGCCGCGATCCTCGCCCTCAGCCCGTTCGCGATCTGGTACGCGGACGAGGCCCGCGCATACGCCACGCTGGCCTTCCTCCTGCTGCTCGGCACCTACGCGATGCTCCGCGCGCTCGACCGTGGTCCGGGCCGGATGGCCTGGTGGGCCGTGTTCGTGGTGGCCTCCGTGTGCGCGCTCTACTCGCACTACACCGCGGTGTTCGTGCTGGCGGTGCAGGCCGCGTGGGCCCTGTGGGTCCACCGCCGGCACCGGGGCTGGCGCGCCGTGCTGGGCGCCAACGCCCTGGTGGTGCTGGGCTACCTCCCGTGGATCCCCTTCTACCTGGATCAGCGCGACAACCCCGGCATCCTCGCCATCGACGCCCTCTTCCCCCTCAGCGCGTCCTCTGCCTGGCAGAGCCCGGTGAAGCTGGTGGTGGGCCAGCCCTTCGCCTCGTGGCACGGGCTTCTGCACCCTCCCGGCGTGGCCCTGTGCGCCGCCGGCCTGCTGGCCGGCGCGGTGGGGGTGGTGCTGCGCGTGCGCGCGGAACGGCCGCACGTCCGGCCCGAGGCGCTGCTCGTGTTCCTGCTGGCGCTGACCACCCCGGTGGGTTTGCTGGCCTACGGAGTGGTGGGGGACAACCTCTACGCGCCCCGCAACCTGATGGCCTCCCTGCCCGCCATCTGCCTTGCCCTGGGGGCCCTGGTCACCTGGCCGCGCGGCCGCCTCGCCGCCGCGGCCACCACGCTCCTGCTCGCCGGGGTGGCCCTGGCCGCGCTCAACGGCTTCGACCAGGGCCGCGACCGGCCGCCGTACAAGGATGTGGCGAAGGTGATCGACGACCAGGCCTCCCCGCGTGACGGGATCGTGCTGCTCAAGCCGTTCGGCGGAGACTTCTTCGGGCGCGATCAGGCACTTCGCACGCTCACGGTGAACCTCAAGGGCGATCATCCCCACGTGGGATCGCTCGCACAGCAGGACCTGAAGGGAATCCGCAGGCTGGGCGACCGCTCCTCCCGCCCGCGGATGTTCCTCGTGTACGGCCAGCTCATCGGCATTCCGGGCCGTCCGAGCCCGCCGGTCCTCGGGCCGCGGTACCGGCTCGAGTCCAGCAGGGTGTACCCGGCCCTGTCGCCGGTGGGGCTGTTCGTCTATCGGGCCCGGAACGCGGGATGAGCCCCCGGCTGGTGCTTCCGGTGCGGCTGTTGGTGGCGCTGCTCTGCGCCGCCGGAGTGGTCGCCAGCCTCGTGGCTCACCACTCCGAGGTGCTGGCGGCCGATGCCGTGCACGACCTCCCCTTCGCCGCCCGGGCCGAGGCCACGCGTCACAAGTTGGAGGACGCCAAGAAGCTCAACCCCGACACGCGCATCGATTCCGAGATCGCCATCACCTACTCCGTACAGGGTCGGTCCCGGCGCGCCGACGCGACCATGCGAGACGCGGTTCGCAAGGAGCCCGACAACGTCGCCCTGTGGGTCCTATGGACGAAGATCCACGTGGAGGCCGGCGACCGCGCGGCCGCCCAGCGCACCTACGCCCGTGCGCGGGCTCTGAACCCCTCGCTTCCCCGCTAGCGCGGCCTGCGCCCTGCGCGGGCACTCTGCGTAGGCTCCATGGCGTGAACGTACGGTCCGGTCGCCTGCCGCTGTTCGACTCGCTGCGCGCGATTGGGGCGCTCAGTCTGCTGGCCTTCCACACCGGCCCTTCCGCGGGCCTGAACACGGGCGACCACTTCCTGACGCCCTACGTCAGCAGGCTGGAGATGGGTGTCTGGATCTTCTTCGTGATCTCGGGCTGCCTGCTCTACCGCCCGTTCGTGCGTGCCCGCCTGAAGGGACGGCCGATGCCCCATACCGGGGCGTACGCCTGGCGCCGCTTCCTGCGGATCGTGCCCGCCTACTGGGTCGCGCTGGCGCTGGTCTCGGTGTGGTTCGCCCGGCCCGACGTGTTCACCGCCACCGGCATACCCACCTACTTCGGGTTTGCCCAGATCTACTCGGAGAAGACAGCCGTGTTCGGGCAGGGCCTGGGGCAGGCCTGGTCCCTGTGCGTGGAGATGTCCTTCTACATCTTCCTGCCGTTCTTCGCCCTGGCCATGCGTGCCCTGCCGGGCAAGACCCGGGAGACACGGCTGCGCTGGGAGATCGGCGCGCTGCTGGGCCTGCTCGCAGGAAGCCTGCTCTGGAAGGCCGCGGTGCTCGCGAGGTCCGACGAGCATTTCGTGCTGTACCACACCGCCCTCTACGCCCTGCCCGCCTACATGGACCTGTTCGTGCTGGGCATGGGCCTGGCAGTGCTGAGCGTATGGATGGAGGACCGCGAGCGCCTACCGGCGATCCTGAGGCCGCTCGACCGCTTCCCGTCGCTCGCCTGGATCGTGGCCGGCCTGGCCTTTCTCCTGGTGTCCACGAAGATCGGGATCCACGGGTTCCAGGCGATGGAACGGCGCGAGTACCTGGTCCGGAACGTGCTCTACGCGGTGGTGGCGGTGGCGCTAATCCTCCCGGCGATCGTGGGCGACCAGACCCGTGGCGTGCTGCGCAGGATCCTGGCGAACCGGGTGTTGCTCTTCCTGGGAGTGGTGTCCTACGGCGTCTTCCTCTACCAGACGGCCGTCATCGTCCAGCTTGTGAAGTGGGGCTTCGGCGAGCCCGGCACGCCGCTGCGCTACGCCCAGTGGCTCGTGGCGACCACGGCCATCACCGTCGCGCTGGCCACGCTCAGCTACTACATCGTGGAGCGCCCGGCGCTGAGCCTGAAACGCCTGGTGTCACCCGCGGAGGAGCCGGCCCGCCAACCGCTGGCCCCGGACGTCGCGGGCGAGCTCACCGCCGTGTCGGCCACGGCGGGGTCTCAGACCCGCTCCTAGCTCGGCGGCAGCGCGTAGGTGTTCACGACGACCGGGGTCAGGTCGTCGAAGATCCGCTGCGACCGGAGCACGAAGCGCTTACCCGGGCCGGCCCGGCGGGCGGTGTGGCGGAAGGCCTCGAGGCGCGGGTAGACGTAGAACACGCGCCCTCCCCGGGCCGCCCGGCGCCACGCGGGGGCGTCGTTCGCCCCGGCCACGTACAGCGGGGTCCGGCCGTTGAGGTAGAGCGAGAATCCCGAGGCCAGAGGCGTGCCCGGGGCGGCGAGCGACACCTGGATCACGGAGTCCCCGGATCGCGCCGTCTGCGTCCACGTAGTCCGCCGCGTCGCGGAAGGCGGAGTTGCGGAAGTCCGTGGTCTGGGTCCTCACGGTGCCCACGGCGACCGCCGCGAGCAGCAGGGCCGCGGCGGCGACCGCGTAGGGGCGGCGCAGGCGGGTGATCCCCGTGGCCGCCAGCACGGCGAACGCGGGCAGCGAGGCGCTGAGCGTGCGGGGGAGGAGGATGCTCTTGCCGGCCAGGGACCACAGGATCACCCCCACGGGAGTGGCCAGGGCCAGGACCAGGATTAGCGTCATCGGGTTCGCCCGGCCCGGTGGCCGGACCCGCCACGTCCGCCGCAGCCTCAGCACCGCGGCGGCGAGCGCCACCACGAGCACCGCGGCCACGACCACCAGCTCGGGGCGCCCCGGCAGCTTGGCGGCGGGATAGAACGGATGGCCGGGGAAGGCGCGGACGAAGCTGCGGCCCGCGCTGTCGAGGGAGAGGTCGGCGAAGCTGGCCAGCACCTCTATGCCCTTGTTCTGGCGCTGCTCGAGGAAGAAGGGGATCCAGGGGAGGTAGCCCACCACGATTGCGACGGCCGAGAACCCCAGGGCACGACGGTGACCGGGGTGGGCCCACCAGGTCCATGCCAGCTGGGCCACCACCAGGAAAAGGCCGGTGTAGTGGGTGTAGAGGGCGAGGCAAGAGGCCACGGCGAACAGCGCCCACCACCCGCGCCGGCCGGTGTCCAGCGCCTGCAGGAGCGCCAGCGTGGACACCACGGCCAGGAACATCAGCGTCGCGTAGGCGCGGCCCTCGGTGCCGTAGAAGATCGCGAAGGGGCTGATGGCCATCAGCGCCGCGGCCAGCAGGCCCGCGGGCCGTCCCGCCGTGCGCGCGCCGAGGAGATATACGAGCGGCACCGTCAACGTGCCGAGGATCAGCGAGGGAAGCCTGATCGTGACCAGCGGGGCGCCGAACTGGACGGCCACCCACGCCAGCACGTAATGGAACGGTGGCGTGACCGACGTGTGGTGCACCGCGCTGAGCGCGTCCCAAAGGCTTCCCCGGGTGACGATCGGGTAGGTGAAGAGCTCGTCGCCGAACAGCACCTGGTGGATGCCGGTCAGGCGCAGCACGAAGGCCGTGGCGGTGAGCAGCCCGACGAGCCCGATGTAAACCCGCTCCGGCGACCCCTGCCGGGTCCCGGCCGGGGTCGGCGGCGCCCCGGTTGCATGGGTGGCCATCCCGTACTTGTACCTCAAGCCACGCGATCCCCCGCCGGGTCTCGGAGGCGGGTGGCCCCCGACCGGGGTTCGGATACCATCGCCCGCGTGCCGGCCACCTCGTCGCCTTGCGCCCGGTCGCCCAGCGCCTGAGGACGGTCGCCGGCCAGCGTCCGACCGCGTCCGCCGCGGTCGTGTACGCGGTCCTGGCGCTGCTCTTCCTCGCCCCCGCGCTGCGGCCCGGGCACACGCTCTCCTCCACCGACTACCTGTATACGCAGGTGCCGTGGTCAGCCGCGGCGCCGCCCGGGTTCAGGGTGCCGTCGAACACGGAGCTGTACGACCCGGCGTTCCAGTTCATCCCGTGGCTCGAGTACACCCGCGAGCAGCTCCCGGGCGGATCGCTCTTGTGGAACCCGTACATGGCCGCCGGCCGGCCTTTCCTGGCCAACATGCAGTCCGGGGTGCTCTCGCCCTTCAGCCTCCCCGGGTACCTGCTGCCGTTCTGGTGGTCCCTGGGGGTGATCGCGGCGCTGAAGCTGTTCCTTGGTTCCTTCGGGACCCACCTGCTCGCCCGCCGGCTCGGCCAGTCGTCCGCCGGCGCGCTCCTGGCCGGGACGGTGTTCGGCTTCGGGCTCTACACCGTGGTGCACCTGATGTACCCGCTCGGGAGCGTCTACGTGCTGATCCCGTGGCTGCTCCTGGCCACCGACGAGCTGGTGCGAAGACCGGGGATCCGATCCGCCGCCGCCATGGCGGTGATGGTGGCGCTGGTCCTGGTGGGCGGCCACCCCGAGTCGTCGTTCCACGCCGTGGTGTTCGCCGTGGCGTTTGCGGCGTTCCGGGTGTTCGTGGGCCCGGACCGCCGGGAGCGGGCACCTCGCGCCGCGGCGTGGCTCGCCGGTGCGGGGGTGCTGGGCGCCGCCCTGGCCGGGGCGGTCCTGGTGCCGTTCACGGAGCTGCTCGCGCTCTCGGCCGACTACGGCAACCGGGCCGGGCTGGCCTCGACGCTGCCCTCGTCGTGGCTCCGGTCCATCGCCCTGCCCGAGTACTTCGGCACGCCGACCGATGCCTCCGGCGGATCCACGCAGCTGGGCACGGCGGGCCTGTTCATCGCCCGGGCCATCTACGCCGGGGTGCTGCCGCTGATGCTGGGCCTGCTCGGGGCCGCCCTGGCGCTCCGCCGGCGCCCGGAGGAGGTGCCCGAGGTGGCCACGCGCCGCTTCCTGGCGGCGGTGGTGGCGGTGTGCCTGGGCGTGATCTTCGGGCTCCCGGGGCTGTTCGACGCGGTGCGCCACGTGCCGGTGCTGGGCCAGGCCAACAACACGCGCCTGATCATCGTCTACCTGCTTGCCGTGGCACTGCTGGCCGGCTACGGCCTGGACGACCTCCGCCGCCTGCGGCCCAGGGAGCTCACCCGCCGGCTGGCGCCGGCGCTCGCCCTGCTGGTGCTCGCGGTGCCGCTCGTGGCGGTACTGGCCACGCGTCCGAGGCCGGGGGCGCTAGTGAGGGGGGCCAAGCTTGCCCTGGGCTCCATCTCGTCCTCCACCGACACCGACGTGCTCCACGCGCGCAGCCTGTTCTGGTTCGCGCTCTTCGGGCTCTCCGCCGCGACCCTGGTGCTCCTGCGCTCGCGCGGCCGGCTGGCGGCGACGCCCACGGTGGTGTTCGCCGTGGCGCTCGTGTGCGCGGACCTCTTCCGGGCCGGTGCGGGCTTCAACCCGTCGATCTCGCAGGACATGGCCTCGCTGCCCACCACACCTGCGATTCGCTACCTCCAGCAGCAGCGGCCCGCCCGCTTCGCGGCGTTCGACCGGGGCATGGCCCCCAATCAGGCCATGCGCTACCGCCTCTTCGACGCCCGCAACTACGACTTCCCGATCATCAAGCGCTACGACGTGATCTGGCGCCGGTACGTGTTCCCGCTCCCCTACCAGCCGGGCGCCCCGCAATGGGTGCTCACGCTCACCCCGTCGGCGCTGCGGGTGCTCGGCCTACTGGGCGTGCGCGACATGCTCGTGCCCACGGACGAGGCGGCCTACGCCCGCCGGATCGGAGTCCCGCGACGTGAGCTCGGGCTCGGGCTGCCGGGGCTGCGCCTGGCCTACTCGGGCACCGACGGCCACATCTACCGCCTCACCCACGCCCAGCCTCGTGCCTTCGTGGTGCACGCCCAGCGCGTGGTGGACGGCGGCGAAGCGAGCATGCGCGCGGTGGGCGAGCCGGACGGCCCGGATCTCGGCCGCGTCGCGGTCACCGAGAAGCGGCTGCCCGGCCTGGCCACCGACGGCCGGCGCAGCCCCGCCCCCCTCATCGCCCGCCCGCGTGGTGTCCTACTCGCAACACCGGGTGGTGCTGGACGCCGACACGACCCGCCCGGGGCTGGCCGTGCTGAGCGACGTGCACTACCCGGGCTGGAAGGCAACGGTGAATGGGCGCTCCACCCCGATCGAGCAGGTGGACTACCTGGTGCGGGGCGTGACGGTGCCGGCCGGGCACAGCCGGATCGTGATGACCTACGAGCCGGATAGCTTCCGCTATGGCTGGATCCTCAGCGCGCTGGCCCTGCTCGTGCTGGCGGGCGCCGGGACGGTGGTCGTCCGGCGCGGCGGGCGCGCGGACTAGCAGGTGGCCGGGTCGAGCGGCCCGTGGATCCTGAACACGACGAGGTTGTCGCTTCCCCGCAGCACCACGCTGGCCGCCGGGTCGGTACGGGTCCACGGCGACTGCTTGGCCTCCTCCAGCCCGGGCAGCGCGTAGGGGAACACCGGGGGAGAGGTCACCACGTAGTCGTACCCGCCCCGGTCGAGTGCCCGCCGCCACGCGCGGCAGTCCTCGATCTCCTCCACGCCCCCGTGCCGGCGCGCGCCGGGCCACGTAGCTCACCTGGTTGCTGAAGTCGGCGCCGTAGAGGGGGTAGGAGCGCACCCACCCCACGGTGGCGATGCGGGCGCCGTGGAGCCCGCGGGCGAAGGCCAGCTCGCTCCCGGCGTAGCGGTCGCGCAGGTAGTCGTGGTCCACCTTCCACCCTGCGGCCACGGTAAGGGCCAGCGCCACGGCCGCCAGCGCCGCCGCCGGAAGCGGCCGCAGTGCGGGCCGGGGAAGGGGACACCGGACCACCAGGGCGAGCACGCCGCCCGCGGCCAGGGCCAGCGCAAGCCGGCGCCGGTCCCCGGTCGCGATGCCGCCGAAGTCCCAGAGCGTCACCACGAGCACCCCGAGGAGCGGCAGCAGGGCCCACCCGCGGGCCGCCACGGACCGCACACGGGGCACGAGCGCGGTGAGCCCCGCGCCGAGGGCCAGGCTGGGGGCGATGTAGCGCAGCGTGAAGGAGAAGAAGTAGGGGAAGCCGTCCGGGCCGTCGGCGCTCCGTGGGGTCACGGTGTAGGCCAGCACGGAGGCCAGCACCATCGCGCCGAGGACGCGCACCGGAGGGGCGGCCCGGGTGGCCAGCGCCGCGGCGGCGCCCCCCAGCCCGAGCACCACGATCACCGGCCAGAGCGGTCCGAAGGCGTGGTGGAGCCCAGGAAGGAACCACTCGCGCCAGATGTGCCCGTCGGTCACGTAGTGAGCCACGCTGAACGTCTGGGGTTGCGGGGTCCGGGGGAGCGCGAGTGATCCGATCCCGAGCTTCAGCGAGGGCAGCGGGCTGCCGGTGTCGAACAGGTTTCGCAGGTACCACGCGGCGCTGCCCAGCAGCAGCAGACCGGCCCACCGCGCCGCGGTCCGAACGCGCCTCCCGTGTCCCGAGATCACGATCACCCCGATCGTGAGCGCGCCGACCGGCGCCAGCATGGTCACCTTCGTGCCCACCGCCAGGCCTCCGGCCAGCGCCACCAGGCCCACCGCTCCGCTCGTGGGCCATCCGTTTACGAGCAGCGCGCCGGCGGTGAGCAGCAGGGCCACGCACACCACGTCGTTGCCGTCGCTGCCGGGCTGTGAGCCCACCAGAGCCGGGCTTCCCAGCACCAGGGCCGCGGCCACGAGCGTGGCCGGTCCCACGCCCTTCGGGCGGCCGAGGCACCAGGCGGCCAGCAGGGCCAGTGCCAGCCAACCCATGTTCAAGAGGGGCGAGAGCACGTCGGAGCCGAGCAGGAGGAAGCCCACCGAGTGCAGCAGCTCCGAGTTGAATGGGAAGAACACGATCACCGGGTCGGCGTACACCACGTGCAGGTCAGCAATCGACGCCTGTTGCACGAACCGGGCCGCGATCGGCCCGTGGTAGGAGAGCGTGTCGCTGGCGTTCATCCCCCCGTCCAGCGCCCCGATCACCTGCACGAACCACTCGGCCAGGAGCAGCGCCGCGGCGGCGACGGCCACGGCCAGCGCGCCACTGCTCACGGGCGGCGCGGGAGGGGGGCCGTCCTCCGGCGGCGGGGGCGCCCCGCCGCGGCGGGCCACGGCCACCACGGCGGCCCCGGCTGCGAGGTAGACCCAGACCACCGGCGCCGTCTTCAGCAGACCCACCGCCCCGAGCAGCGTGGGCACCACCACCAGCACGCCCAAGCCCGCGGTGGCCTCGGCCAGTCGGGCGGGGGCACCGGACCATCCCGGGAGCAGACGCCGGCGCACGGCCACGGCCGCTGCGCCCACGGCCGCGAGCACCAGCGCGGTCAGCGTCATTCCCACCAGGTAGCGCCCGAGGTCCATCGCGGAGGGGCCTAGGCGATGCTGAAGCGCTCGGTGGCCACCGCAGGCCAGCTTACCCCTGCGCCGGGCGCCGCCCGCCGGGTGGGCGGCGGGCTACCATCGGCCGCCCGGCGGCCCCCGGAGGGTCTCCGCCGATCCTGCACCCATGAGCGACCGCAGATCCCCGGCCGAACCGAAGTGCCGCCGCTCACGAGCGTGGTGGTGGCCACCCGCGACCGTCCCGAGGGACTGGCGGCGCTGCTGGGCGCTCTCGAGGCCCAGACGCTCCCCCGGGAGTCCTTCGAGGTGGTGGTGGTGGACGACGGGTCGCGCGCGGCCCCGCCGCCGGATCCGCGTGTGGACCGTTGGCTGCGCCACGAGGAGTCGAGGGGGCCGGCCAGTGCCCGCAACGCGGGGTGGCGGGCCGCGAGTGGCGGGTTGATCGCCTTCACCGACGACGACTGCCGGCCCGAGCCGGGCTGGCTCGCGGCGGGGCTGCGCGCCCACCGCGAGCGCCCCGGAGCGCTCGTTCAGGGCCGCACCCGGCCGGAGCCGTCGGAGGAGGCCGGCCTGGCCGATCCGCTGGCCCGGTCGATCCGGGTGGAGCGACTCGGGCCCTTCTTCGAGACCTGCAACGTGTTCTACCCACGGGACCTCCTGGAGCTCGTCGGCGGCTTCGACGAGACGATCCCCACCGCCGGGTCGGAGGACACCGACCTCGCGCTGAGGTCCATGGAGGCGGGAGCAGGGGCGATGTACGCGGAGGACGCGCTCGTGAACCACGCCGTGCACCAGTTCACCGTCGCGCGGGCGGTGCGATTCACCGTGCGCTGGCGGACTATGGTGCGGCTGATCAAGCGCCACCCGAGCCTACGCGCCGCGTTCCCCTGGCACGGGCGGATCTGGCGGGAGTCTCATGCGCGCCTGATCCTGGCGCTGGCCGGGCTGGCGCTCGCGCGCCGCAGCCCGCTGTTTCTCGTCTGGGTCGTGCCCTACCTGACCTACCGCCGGGGATGGTCGCCGGCCGGGCTGGCGCTCGCGCTGCGCGAGATGCCACGGACCGGACCGGTGGACCTCGCCGAGCTCGCCGTGCTCGCGGCGGCGAGCGCCCGGCACCGGCGCATGCTCCTCTGAGGCGAGCTCAGCGCCGGTAGATGGTGGTCAGGCCGTACGTGCCGATCGGCCGGTAGCCGCTGCGCTCCACCACGCCCTTCCAGTCGTTGCGCGGGCTCGAGTCGCCGATCGGGGAGAGCACCACGAGCGGCACACGGTGGCTTGTGATGGCCCGTTCGAGAGAGGCGACCGTGGCCAGCTTCTGGCGCTTCGCCTCGGACTCGCTCAACCCGGCGAACTCCACCCCGCGCACGGTGTAGTCGTTCTCGAATCCCGGCAGTTGGTTCGCGTGCGAGCCGAACAGGTAGCCCGGCCAGAAGGACAGCACCGTGTCCCCCGGGGCGGTGTTCGCGTCGATCGCCGCGGTCACGTCCTCAATGGCGCCGATGTCGAGCGTGTCTCCCAGCAGGCCCCGGCCGGCCAGGAAGCCGCCACGGCGCTCCTTCGACACGTCCACCACGGGCGCCACCAGGAACAACACGAGCGCCACCAGGGCGGTGGCCCGCAGGATGCGCGCGAGCTGCGGATCGGCGGAGGCGCCCAGGCGGTCTCGCACCAGCGCCACCAGCTCGATCGTCCCCAGAACCAGGAACGGAACCACGGTGGAGAAGTCCTGGATGTACACGGGCTCGGGGCTGAGCGCGGCGATCGAGAGTCCCAGGGCCACGCCCAGGGCCAGCGGGGGCCGGCGGCCGGTTCGAAGCGCGGCCACCAGCGCGGCCAGCGAGGCGGTGAGCAGGATTACGAACTGCGGCTGGTGGGCCAGCAGCTCGGCCACCAGGCGCGCCTTGTCGGAGAGGTTGGCCCCCACCCCGTCGAAGAAGCCGTGGCCGTTCTGCACCAGGTGGAAGCCGAGGTTGTGGAACATGAAGCGGTCGGGGTCGATCAGGAGCAGCACGGCCGACGGAAGCACCCCGAGGGCGAGGCCCGCCGCCAGCCGTCCGAGCTCGGCACCCCAGCGCCACCCCCCTCCCGGCGGGCGGACCGCGTACAGGGCGACGAAAGGCACAGCGGCGGCGAACAGGAGGCGCACGTCAATGGCCAGGCCGAGCAGCAGGCCGGCGACGAGCCAGGCGCGGCGGCTGGGCTCCCGGGCAGCGTCCACCGCCAGCACGGCGCCCAGGGTGAGCACGGTGGCCAGCGTGTACGCCTTGCCGGTGACGAGCCACTGGTACACGAGTGGCGAGAAGGCGTAGAGGGCGACGGCCCCCAGTCCCAGACCGGGCGAGGCGAACCGCTTCACGGCATAGCGGTAGATCAGGAGACCGCCGCCCATGGCGATCAGCACCGACAGCGCCCGCATCGCGTAGAAGCTCTGGCCCGCCACGGTGGTCCAGAGGCCGTAGACGTAGGGGAACGCCGGCATCTGGGGCCAGAAGAAGTCGTGGTAGGCGGTGTGGCCCTGCACCACAAGCTGCGCCGCCAGGGCGTAGTAGCCCTCGTCGGCGTCCAGGTCCCGAAGCAGCGCCCAGGGCACGAAGACCAGCGCCTGGATGGCCAGGACGATCCCCAGCAGCCATCCCCACCCCAGTCGCTCGGGTGCGAGGCGCCGGCGAGGAGATGCCGCCGCGCGGCCCTCCACCGCCACCGGTGTCAGTCCAGGAGCGGGCGCGCTCGGCTCACTTCAGCGCCGCCAGGCGCAGCGAGGCCTCGATCGCGCACTTGTTGGTGACCTTGGCGAGCACCAGCGTGACGTCCTTGTTGGGGTTCAGCACGGCCGCGTTGGAGTACTTCTTACGGGCCGCGGCCACGTCCGCCTTGCCCACCACGATCTTGGAGATGCGACAGCCGTTGGGGGAGACGTACACCGCGCCCTGCTTCTTGAGGGTGAGGGCGGTGGCCACCTTCTCCGGGGTGAGAGTGCCCGACACCGTGGGGCTCGTGGTCGGCGCCGCGGGCGTCGAGGTGGCGCCGGAGTCGCTCTTGTCATTGTCGCTCCCGCCACACCCGGCGAGGGCCATCAGGGCGATTCCGATGAAGAACAGTCGCTTCATGAGAGTGGCTTCTCCTTGAGTTTCGTACCGGGGGCTTCGGATTCGGGCTTCGAGCTGACGATCCGCGAGGTCACGTACAGCGGCCGGTGCAGGGACTCCTCGTGGACCCGGGCAAGATAGCGACCCAGGATTCCCACACTGATCAGCTGCACCCCGCCGAGGAACAGTACGGAAACGAGGATCCAGAGGGTGCCACTCGCCTCGACGGCCCCTACGAGCGTCAGCAGGAGCAGCACCAGCGCGCCGAAGCCGCTCAGGGTGGCGGTCAGCAGTCCGAGGTAGGAGGCGATCGAGAGGGGGACGTCCGAGAAGGAGGCGATCGCCTCCAGCGCCAGCCGGAAGAGCTGCGGGTATGAGGCGCCGCGGCCGCTTACCCGGCCGGCCCGCCGGTACTCGATCGGCACTTGCCGGAACCCGACCCAGGCCACCATGCCCCGGAGGAAACGCCGGCGCTCGGGCATGCGGCGCAGGGCCTCCACCACCGGCTCGGTCATCAGCCGGAAGTCGCCCGCCTGTCCCTGATAGGGCACACGGGCCAGGCGCCCCATCAGGGTGTAGAAGCTCGTGGCCAGGGCCCGCTTCACCGCGCTCTCGTCGCGGCCGATCCGGCGGGCAAACACCACGTCGGCGCCCTCGCCCGCCATGGCCAGCATCTGTGGGATCAGCTCCGGTGGGTCCTGGAGGTCGGCGTGCATGAGCACCACGTTGCGGCCGCGGGCGTGGTCGATCCCCGCGGACATGGCTATCTCCATCCCGAAGTTCCGCGAGAGCTGCACGAGCGTCACTCCGGCGTCGTCCGCCGCCCAGGCCTCGATGATCGCGGCCGAGCGGTCCGTGGAGCCGTCGTCCACGTAGACGATCTCGGTGGCCCCGTGAATCTCGGAGAGGGCGGCGCCCAGCCGTCTGTGGAGCTCCTCGAGCCCCGCCTGCTCGTCGAGCACCGGCACCACCACGGACAGCACGGGCTGTCCCGCCCCGTGCCCGGAGCCGGAGTTTTCGTTCTCGCTCACGTATCGATGATGCTCACGCTCGGCACGCCACGCAAGTCGGCAACCCCGCGTGCATCCGCTCCGCCGAGGGCCCGGAGGCGGCTTGCCGGGGCGGGAATCGGTCTAGGATCAGCGCGCTGGTGGCCACGGAAGCGATCCAAGCGAGGCCCCCGGGGAGCTCACGCGTCACTCCCGCGCACCTGGTGATCGCGGGGCTGGTGGCCGCGATAGCGATTCTCGGCGCCATCTCCGTCATGCGGTTCCCCGTGTGGGCCATCGACGAGGCCGCCCACTACTCGTATGTGCAGTACATCGCGGAGGATCATCGCCTTCCGGTGCTTCGCCAGGACTACGTCTCGCCCGAGGTGATGGCGATCCTGCAGAAGACCTATCCCGCCCCGGCCCACGACAACGCGCGGGCCATCGGGCTGTTCGGCCTCAGCTACGAGGGCTTCCAGCCACCGCTCTACTACATCGTGTCGGCTCCTGTGTTCGCGGTCGTGGGGGACTACCACAAGAAGATCCGGCTGCTGCGGGCGTTCGACCTCATGCTCCTCATGGCGTCGATCGGAATCTTCTGGCGCCTCACCCGCAGGGTCTTCGGGGAGGACTGGACGCTGCCCTTCGTGGCCGGCCTGGCCGTGTTCCTCTGGCCCGGGTTCATCGCCCGCGGGGTCACCATCTCCAACGCCGCGCTGGCGCTGCCGCTCGCGCTCCTCTTCATCCACGAGCTCTGGCGAGCCGACACCGAGCGGACCTGGCGCCATCTCTGGGCGGCCTCCGTGCTGCTGGGCCTGTGCCTTCTCACCCGGCTCACGCTCAGCTTCCTGGCCCTGCCCCTGGCCGTGGTGGTGGCGCGGCTCGTGTGGGCGCAGCGCAGCCGGGTGACGATCGCGAAGGGCGTGCTGGTGCTCGTGCTGCCGGTGGTGTTCCTCGTACCCTGGATGACGTTCTCGCTCGACCACTACGACGCGCTCACCCCCAACAAGGTGGGCGTGGCGATCCAGGACAAGGTGGCCAACCCGACGGGCAAGCAGTACAGCGCGTCCGAGCTGCCGCGCCGGAACTGGGGGCTCCTCAACGCCTTCCTCCCTGAGGAGTGGAAGTCACTCAAATGCGACGGCAGGGGGAAGCCCGGGTCATTCACGCTGGGAGCGTCCGCGGCGGCCCCGACCTGCCACTACGAGACGTATCAGACCTCGCTCATGAGCCTCAACGCGAGTGTCCTGAAGCTGGTTCTGTTCGCGCTGCCGCTGCTCTCGCTGCTGCTCGCCTGGCGGCTGGCGCTCACCCGGGAGTTCCTCTTCCTCGTGGTGCCGTTGCTCCTCTCGGTGGCGGTGATCGACTGGGCCCTGGTCGCCTCCAATTGGAGCCTGTTCTACCCCCGTCACGCCTATCCGATGGTGCCCCCGTTCGCCCTCTTCGCGGTTATCGCCTGGAGACGGCTGCCCGGGGTGTCGAAGGCCACCTGGGTACCGGCGGCCCTGGCCGGCGTGATGGTGCTCTCGGCCGCGGCCTTCTGGGCCGACCGCTGGATCAGGGTGGGCCACCTCTAGATGAACGTCCGCAATCCCCGCTTCCCGCTGTTCGATTCTCTGCGTGCCATCGCGGCGATCAGCGTCTTCGGCTACCACGTGGGCTTCAACACCCACTGGCTGAACTCTTGGATCGCCGAGCTGAACACGGGCGTCGCGGTGTTCTTCGTGATCTCGGGCTTCCTCCTCTACCGCCCGCTCGTGAACGCCCGCGTCCACGGGGCCGATCAGCCGCCCGTGATCCCCTATGCCATCCGGCGCTTCTTCCGGATCGTGCCCGCATATTGGGTGGCCCTAGTGCTGATCGCGCTCTGGCGGGGGCTCGAGAGCGACGTGTTCTCGCCCGGCGGGATCCTGGCCTACTTCGGCTTCCTCCAGGTCTATGAGCCGGGACGCGTGCTGGGCGGCATCGGAGTGGCCTGGTCGCTGTGCATCGAGGTGAGCTTCTACGTGATGCTCCCGATCTGGGCCTTCGCCATGCGGCGGGTGGGGGCGCGGGCCAGCGGGCGCTCGGCGGTCCTGCGCACCGAGGTGATCGGCCTCCTGGTTCTGTTCGCGGCCGGCGTGGCCTGGAAGGTGGCCTTCGCCGGGTCGGCGCCCAGCTTCGCGCATGCCACGTCCGTGAAGGCCTACGTGCTGCCCGCCTTCCTCGACCACTTCGCCCTGGGGATGGGCCTGGCCGTGGCCAGCGTGGCCGTGGCCACCGCCGAGCGGCCGTCTCTCGACGCGCTGACCGCTCGGTTGGCGTCGTGGGCGCCGTGGGTGTTCGCCCTCGGGTGCTTCGTGCTGCTGGTGAAGGCTCCCGGGTTCCTCGGCCGGGGAGGCACGGGGGCCTATGTGGGCGACCACCTGCTTCGGGGGCTGATCGGTGCGGGATTGGTGATTCCGGCGGTGTTCGGGCGACCGAACGAGGGGCCCGTGCGCTGGCTGCTCGCCCGGCGCTGGCTGCTGTGGCTCGGCCTCGTTTCCTACGCCTTCTACCTCTGGCACGGCTCGGTGATGATCCAGCTGCGTAAGGAGGGTGTGGCCGACGCGCTCGGCGACGGCGGATACCTGGTGGTGGCCTTCGCGGTGTCGGTGGCGATCGCAGCGGCGAGCTACTACCTGGTGGAGCGCCGCGCGCTCGAGTTCGGCGGCCGGCTCGCGCGCCGCGCGGGCGGGGGTCGCGATCGTGGAGGCGAGGCGGCTGCCGCGGCCGATGTTCCGGTGGCACCGGGCGGCGCCGGCACGGGTAGATTGCCCGCCTCATGAGCCACGTGACCGAGCGAGCCGAGGGCACCCCCGAGCTCTTCGACCTGGACGAGCTGGCCGGGGCGCACCGGTTGGCCGACTGGATGTTCGAGCAGTTCGCCGAGTCGGTGGGCCCGAACGTCGTGGAGGTGGGCCCGGGCGTGGGCACCTTCTCCGGGAGGCTCCTCGACGCGGGCGTGGAGCGCCTGCTGCTGATCGAGCCGGAGGAGCACTTCGTGGACACTCTGCGCGAACGCTTCGGGGCGGACCCGCGCGTGACGATCGTGAGCGAGGGACTGCCGGACTCCCCGGCCCTCGCCGCCGTGACGGGCCAGAGCGACTTCGTGCTCTGCCAGAACGTGCTGGAGCACATCGAGGACGAGAGCGCCTCGGTGGCGGCGATGGCCGCCGCGCTGCGGCCAGGCGGGCGCCTCGGGATCCTCGTGCCCGCACACCCGCGGCTCTACGGGACGCTCGACCGCACCTACGGCCACTACCGCCGATACACGCGGGACCGCCTCGGCGGGCTGGTGGACGCGGCGGGCCTTGAGCGGGTCGAGCTCTACTCGTTCAACCTGCTGGGCGTAGCCGGCTGGCTGGCCAAGCGCCGCTCCCGGTCCCAGAGCCTCGGCACCCGCTCGCTGGCCGCTTACGAGCGGCTGGTGGTGCTCTGGAAGCCGATCGAGCGGCGCATCCGCTTCCCATGGGGGCTGAGCGCCATCGTGATCGCCCGGAAGCCGGGCGGGCCTAGCGGCTGACCCTGAGGCGGATCAGGATGGCCACCGCGGAGAGCCCGTCCCTCCAGGTGATCTTCTTGCCCTCGTCGTAGGTACGGCCGTAGTACGACACGGGCAGCTCGTAGAGGCGCACCTTGCGCTTCAGCAGCTTGGCCGTGACCTCGGGCTCGAACCCGAAGCCCTCAGAGGACAGCGGTATCGAGCGAATCAGCTCGCCGCGGAAGGCCTTGTAGCCCACCTCCATGTCGGAGATCGTGGTGTTGTAGAGCACGTTTGTGAGCAGCGTGAGGAAGCGATTGCCCACGTAGTGCCAGAACAGGTGGGCGCGCTGCGGCTGGCCCCCGCGGAGGCGGGTGCCGTACACCACGTCGGCGTGACCCTCGGCGATCGGGGCGATGAGCCCGGGCAGCTCGCGGGGGTCGTACTCGAGGTCGGCGTCCTGGATGGCCACGATGTCGCCGGTGGAGGCGGCGATTCCCGTGCGCACGGCCGCGCTCTTGCCCCGATTGGCCTCGTGCTCGATCACGCGCAGGTTCGGGACCGCGCCCTGCTCGACGATCCGGCGGAGCACGTCACGAGAACCGTCCTTCGAGCCGTCGTCCACCACCACGATCTCGGTGTGCAGAGGCTGGGCGGCGACCTTGGTGAGCACCTCCTCCACCGTGCTCTGCTCGTTGTAGACGGGCACGATCACGGTCACCAGCGGCCCCCTCGTAGGGATGGCGGTGGCGGCGGCGGTCGTCTGCGGCGCGCCGCTGAAGAAGTCTGAGGTCACCCGCGTACATCTACCTGACCGGGGCCGATCGCGCGGCGATGGGTCGCCGCGCCCGTCGCGAGAAACCGGGGCGTTCAATACGATCGGCCCGGTGTCCGTGACGGCCAGCGAACGCCAGAGCGCGCCGTCCCCGCCTCCTCGCGCCACGCCAGATCGCTTCGACCTGCTCGTGCTCGCGTGCCTCGCCGCGCTGTCTCTCGGCTTCATCGCCTTCCTCGTCGAGCGGGGGGGCGTGCCGGCCGGCTGGGAGGGCTTTGTGGTGGCCGACCAGGGCCAGTACCTCGACTGGATCCGCCAGTCCGGCGAGCACATCCTGATCGGCAATTCCTTCGACCTCGCGCCGGACACGCGGGTCTACCTGCAGCCGTTCCTGCTGATCTCCGGGGTCCTCTACAAGCTCGGACTCCCGCTCTCGGTCGCGTGGTTCCTGTGGAAGCCGGTGGCCGTGGCGGTGCTCTTCGGCGGGGTCTGGCTGTACGTTCGCCGGACGCTCGAGGGGGTCTGGGAGCGCCGGGCGGCGCTGGTGCTGGCGCTCTTCCTGGTGTCGCCGCTGGCCGTGCTCTCTCCGCTCTGGGGCGAGGCCGGGCGGGGCACCTTCAACTTCATATCCGGCGAGATCTGGCCCGCGGGCCAGATGTGGGGCTACCCGCTGGCCGCCATCACGATCGGGATGATGCCGCTGCTGCTGCTCGGCGCCGAGCGCGCGGTGGAGCGCGACGCGGGCGGCTGGGCGCCGGGCCTCCGCGGTCTCGTGCTCGGCCTGGGGGCGATGATCGTGGCCCTGTCACACCCCTGGCAGGGCGCCACGCTCACGGGCGTGGTGGTGCTGGCTGCCCTCTGGCAGGCGCGCTCGGGAGCTGCGGACGTGCGCGGGCTCGCCCGGGCGCTGTGGCCGCTCCTGGCCGGGGCGGTGCTGCCCGCCGTATACCTGTTCCTCCTCTCGCGCCTGGACACGTCCTGGCAGATCAGCGAGGAGAACTACCGCACGCCGCTCCAGTTCGAGGCCGCGTGGCGCCTGGCTCTCTCCGTGGCCCCGCTGCTGGTGCCCGCGCTGCTGGCCTACCGCCGAGCCTGTCCGGGACCTCCAGGACCGCATGCTGCGGGTGTGGATGCCGGTGGCGCTGCTGCTCTACCTGTTCCCGTCGATGCCGGTGCGCTTCCACGCGCTCAACGACGTGTCGATCCCGATGGCCATCCTCGCCGTCCGCTTCATGTCGCCCGTGCTGCGGGGCCTGGCGGCGCCCCGGCGCCCGCTTGCCGCCGCCGCCGTGGTGGGGGCGTGCCTGCTGCTGATCGTGCCCGGCACCTTCGACCGCCTGCGCTCGGCCCGAGGCGCCGTGTACCTGAACCTCCAGCCGTACCACTTCGAGCCCGGTGAGCGAGACGCGCTGAACGCGCTCCAACGGGCCCCGGGCGGCGGCGGCGTGCTCACCACCCCGGACATGGGCTCGCTCGTGCCCAAGAGCACGGGGCGCGAGACCTGGGTCGGCTCACCCTCGTGGTCGCCGGACTTCGGGTTGCGGGCGGCCGGCGCCTACAACCTGCTGTCGGGGCGCCTCACGCCGGACCGCGCCGTGGCCCTCGTGCGTTCCACCGGAGCTCGCTACGTGCTGGCCGACTGCCGCGGTCGGGCCGACCTGCGCCGGACCCTCCGCCCGCTCCTGAAGAGCGTCGCGGAGCTACGGCTGCGCCACGGTCTACGAGATCAGGTGACGACCTGGGAGACCGGCGCGGGCTGCGGCTCGGGCCGGGCCTCCTGCGCGATGCTCTCGGGCTCGGGCCAGCGTCCGCGGAGCACGTGGAGCAGCGCGGCCAGGTAGCACGCCATGCCCACCAGGGTGGTGATGGCGAACCCGAAGGTGATGGCCACCGCGATGGCCAGCACGGAGGCCACCACCGAGGCGATGCCGTTGATGCCCCAGGCCCACGGCACGCCGGCCGGGTACGAGGGCCTGTAGGCGGATGAGCCCGATCGGCATGGCCATGCCGAGCGTCACCCCGAGCGGGGCGAGCATCAGCACGGTGAGCCCCACCCGCAGGTAGAACGGGGTGTCGATGAGCGAGCGCAGCAGCGGCTGCAGGCCGTAGGCGCTGGCCGCGATCAGCACGATCGCCACCGACAATGCCCCGATGAGCAGGCGCCGGGGGTCCATCCGCGACCGGGACGTGATCCACGAGCCCACTCCCGTGAAGATCAGCAGCGCGAAGAGCACCACCGACAGGGAATAGGTGGGGAAGCCGAGGAAGAGCACGAAGCGCTGGATGAGCGCTACCTCGAGCACCAGGAAGCCCAGCCCGATGGCGGCGAAGTAGGACAGGGCTCCCACCGTGGGCCGTCCCTCACGGCCCACGAGGGCCAGCGGCACCACGAACGCGAGCGCGGCAAGCCCGCCCAGGATTCCGAGCGTGATCAGGAGCACCAGCAGTGGGTCGGGCACGCCGATCGAGCCGGAGGCCGACTGCCCGCCCAGGTCCCCGAGCCGCTTCATGTTGAAGAAGAACGGCTCGTCGTCGGTGTTCGGGCAGACGTCGAGGTGGTAGTTCTCGCAGAACTCGATCGGGCTCTTGGCCGCGGCGAGCTGCGCCCAGGGGCCGCGGTACGGCCCGCTCGGGGCGAAGGCGATTCCTGTGGTGCGCGTTTTGGCCAGCTTCCCGATATGGGCCAGGTCGGCGCTGCTGAAGCCGTCGGGCTTGACGAGGATCGTGGCGTACTGGAATCCTCGGAACGGCGTTACGTAGTCCCCCAGCAGGACCACCACGTCGCGCTCGGGGTGGTCGTACCCCGCCTGGCGCAGCGAGTCGAGGGCGAGCACCGTGGCCCGCAGCGCCTCCTCGCCGTTGTGCTTCACCGGACGGGCGAGGTTGAGCACCCCGCCCGGCTTCAGGTGCTCGAAGTACTCCTTGAACGCCTCCACCGTGTAGAGGTTGTTCTCGGTGAGCGCGAAGGCCTGAGCGCCGCTCGGGCTGAACGTGTCCACGTACCCGATCTGAATCTGGTCGTAGTGCTTGCTGGTCTCGGCCAGGCGTGAGCGGCCGTCGCCGATCTTGGTGTGCACGCGCGGCAGCGAGTAGGGCGATCCGGAGAAGTCGCCGAGGTCCTTGTCCACCACGTCGCGGATCCCGTGGTTCAGCTCCACCACGTCCACGCTGCCCGCACCGCCGCCCAGAGCGGCGAGGATGTCGCGGCCGCCGCCGCCGCCGATCACGATCGCGTCGCCGCCCGGGGTGAGGGAATAGCCGATGCTCTGGCCGCCCTCCTGTAGGTAGTTCCAGCCCGGGACAGGACCGTGCCCCTTGTAGGGGATGATCTCGCCGAAGTTGCGGTCGTACACCACGTCACCGTTGCGGAGCTGGGGGCCGGGGAGGTACCCGATCACGCGGTTGAGGGGCGTCCAGCGCTCGGCCGCCGGGTCGCCGCCGAGGGGTGGCAGGTAGAAGGCGGTGGTGGTGCCCGCCAGGAGGAGGAACCCGAGCGTGACCACGATCGCGCCCCCCGCGGCCAGCCGCTCGGTGCGGCGGGCTCCGGCGAACAGCAGCGCGGCAAATGCGGCCACCACACCCAGCGCCACCTGCATGGTGGGCACGTCCACCACCCACATGATCGGGACCACGACCGCCGCGCCAATGCCGGCCCCGGCGAGGTCAAAGGCATACACCCGCCCGATCGAGCGCGCGTAGCCCCGCACGGCCAGGGCGATCACGATGCCCGCGGCCAGGAACGGCAGCGCGGCCAGGATGCAGGCCATCGCGAGGTTGAACACGAACTGGCGCGAGATCTCGTCGCCCAGCGTGTAGTTGAGCCGCACGACGACGAACACCGAGGCCACCACCAGCCCGGCGTAGACGATGCTCCATCGGGCCAGTCCCTTCTCCAGGTCGCTGGTCTCGAACCATCCCGGCCGGACGTAGATCAGGATCGCTCCGGCGCCCACGCCGAGCAGCGCAAGCGAGATGGCCATGAAGCCAAAGTGGTAGTAGAGAACGGCCGCAAAGATGCGCGTTAGCAGCACCTGTAACGCCAGGGTCGATCCTGCGACCAACCCAACGGCGACCAGGACTCGCGAGGGGGGTCGCAATCCCACCGAGGCGATGTTATCCAAGCTTTGCCGCGGTCGCGGCACCTCTAGGCGGGGCCGCGCACCCGGTACACGGTGGCGCAGCCGAAGCGCAGGGGCGGGTCGGTGAAGGCGCGGACAGTGCGCGTAATGTCCGGATGGCCCTGGCAATCGGAGTACACGAAGCGGGCTCCGGAGCGCCGCACGAGCCGCTCGGCCCGGGCCGGGGTCAGGGCGCCGGAGAACAGCGCGTCGGTGGCCAGGCGGCGGCGCTTGAAGTCGGGCGTCCAGGAGGTGGCCCCGATCCAGGTGGCGCGTCCCGTGTACGCCGGCACCGCCTGTCCGCTGTAGATGCTCGTGATCACCCCGCCCTTCTCGGGGGTGGCGGCGAGGTAGCCCAGGGCGTCGTGCTCGTCATCGGTCAGGAAGAAGGGCTGGAGCCCCTTGTTCACCGCCCCCCGCAGTTGGTCGACCCGGTGGATCGTGCCCGGCACCAACAGCACCAGCAGCACCGCGGCCACGAGCGCGGGGGAGAGGGCCCGCGCCCCCAGGTGCCGGCGAAGAGCGAGCGTGGCCAGGATCGTCAGCGGGATGGTGAGTCCCTGGAACGCATGGGCGGGGAACGTTCCCGCCGGTTGGTAGAAGACGGCCAGGGCGGCGAGCGGCCAGGCGCGCAGGGCCAGGGCGCCGAAGTCGGGCGCGGGCTGCCGGTAGGCGAAGAGCGCGGGTAACGCCAGCGGGGCCAGCCCCACGACGGTGATCCACCACGGCCAGGTGCCTGTCTCGTTGGCCGTGCCGGCCAGCTCCCAGGCCGAGTCCGTGTGGGACAGGATCAGGTAGTAGATGAGCGGCAGTGCCGTGGCGGCCAGAGGCCCGGCCAGGTCCCGCACGGCCCGGGCGGCGGCCGGGCCCCTCGGCTCGGCGCGAGCCACGAGCACACCCTCGGCCCCCACGAGCACGATGGCGAAGGTCACTCCCTGCCAGGGCTGGAGCCAGGCACAGAAGAGGCCCGACACCGCGGCCAGCGCCAGCGCTCTCCTGCTCCCGGCCGCCCGGCCGCGCTCGTAGGCCAGCAGTCCGAGCGGGAGGAGCGCCACGGCGATGGCGGTGAACGTGTACCCCCAGAGGTAGTTGCCCGTCCACATCTCTCCGGCCAGGAAGTCGAAGCGGAGCTTCGTCTGGTTGCTGGGGAACCCGGCCCGGCTCACCAGCGCGGCCACGGGGGAGACGCTGAAGAGCGCCACGACGAGCGCCAGGCGGCGGTCGCCGGGGCGGTCCAGGAAGCGGCGTATGTAGAGGAGCGTGCCGGCAAACAGCGCCACCACCGCCACGGGCTTGAGCACGTGGTATGCGGGCACAACGCCGAGCCCCAGCCGGTGAAGCAGCCCGGCGAGGAGCACTCCGGGGTGCACAAGCGAGTGCGGGCTGTCGGAGATGTCGTAGAGGTTCTGGACGGCCAGGTGGTGCCCGGCCTGGCGGATCCAGTTGAGGTACTGAAGCTGGTCCAGGGCCACGTAGGAGTCGGCCCCTGTGACCACACCGCCCCGGATCCAGACCCGGACCAGCATCCCGCCCAGCACGGCGAAGCTGAAGGCCAGCAGGGCCAGGAGCGTGCCGAGCTCGAACCGGTCGAGCCCGAACGGGATGCGGCGGCCTCCCTGCGGGGCGGCCCGCGCCCCGGCGTGCTGATCGACGCTCACGCGCTCTACCCGCGGGTCACGGCGCGGGCGCCGGCGGGCGGCGTGAGGGCAGCGGCGGCCAGCACGAGCACCACCAGCACCACCGCCGGGACCTCCCAGGTCCAGTCGAGCCCGACGTGCACGAAGAAGGCGGCCAGGCACGCCACCGCGGCGGGGGCCAGGGTGTCGGAGGGGTCGCGAGCCGCCCGCAGCGCGCCCAGCGCGGCGGCCGCGAGGAACGTCACGAGCAGCAGGGCGCCCACCAGGCCGAGCTCGGCCAGCGTCTCCAGGTACAGCGAGTGGGCGTCGAGCGCGGACTCGGGCGAGTGCCGCTCCCGCCGCCACTCCACCGCGAAGGAGCCGGCGCCCACGCCGGCGGCGGGGTGAGAGGCGAACGAGTCCAGGGCGACGGTCCAGTAGGTCCCGCGGTTGGTGGTGATCGTGGTGAGTCGCCCTTTCGAGCTGGAAAGCGGCTCGGTGCGGTCGGAGCTGGTCACGATCAGGGCCCCAACACCCAGCACGGCCACCACTCCGGCCCCCGCCAGGAGGCCACGGACCGGACCCCGCAGCGACAGGGGAGCGAGTACGGCGGCCGAGCCCGACAGCCGGGCGAATGCGAGGCCCACCCCGACCGTGACTAGGGCCACGATCACCGCGAAGCCGCCTCCCTGAGCCGAGAGCCTCGAGCCGTCCAGATCGAGGTTGAGCACCGCGGGGAAGAGGTTCAGGATCCCGCCGAGCACGCCGCAGGCCACGGCCACGAGCGCCGCCGCGACCAGCACCGCACGGCTGGGGCGCACGAGCACGAGCGCCAGTAGGCCGGCGGCGGTGGCCACCAGTGAACCGCGCGAGAAGGTCAGGTACATCACGATCCCGATGGGCACCGCCGCGGCGCAGGCCGCGGCCCGGAGCGCGCGCGTCCGCGTCACGTCGGCCGCCAGGGTGGCTGCGAGGAGCGTGCCGAACGCCATCAGCAGGCCCAGGGCGTTCCAGTACGTGAGCGGCTGCTGGAGGCGCGAGCCGGCGCGCGCGCTGAGCGTGGTGGGCACCACATCCGGAAGCAGCCGGCCTCCCAGCGCGTAGAGGCCCACCACCAGGATCCCCGCCAGCAGGACGTGAGGAGTGGCTCGGCGCACCGGGGGGTCGCTCATCACGAGCAGGGCACCGGCGAAGACGAGCGCGTAGAGAACGCATTGGGCCGTCTCCTCCGCGGCGGTGTCGGCCACGGGCGCCCACCCGACGGACGCGGCGGTCCAGGCGGCGAATCCCCCGAGCCCGGCGGCGGCCACAAGGCCCAGGCGCGAGGGGCTCGCGGACACCGGAGCGGTCAGGGCGAGCCATCCGCAGGCGGCGAAGGCGAAGGCACACCCCAACAGCTGGGCGCGGACCCCGTAGCCGCCGCTGAAGAAGGCCAGGACGGTGGGTCCGGCGAGCAGCAGCGCCGCGGGCGGCCAGACCTGCCAGCCGCGCGTGGGCACCGCGCCCGCGCCCGGCGCCGATCCGCGTGGTCGGGGCGCGCTCGTGACCAGACCGCCCGTCAGGGTCTCCGCCCCGCTCCCGGCCGCGTCGTGGGGGTGGGCGGGGCGACACGCCGGGTGGCGGCCGGAGGCTTCCGGGAACGCCGATGGAGCATCGGGCGCAGGCTAACGGAAGGGGAAGCGGCCCCGGCGTGGCCGCGCAGGATCGGATCGGCGCCGCTAGGGTGAGGACACGCGCTCGGATGCGCGGTGAGAGCAGTGCGCGAGAGGCATAGCAAAGCGGTGGAACCACCCCTCGGGCGCGGCCCCCGAAGCCCCATGCCCGGTTGCCCTCGAGTCGCGAGGCGCTCATGAGCACCGCGTCCGCGCCCCCGGCGTCGCGCGGGCCCGGCACCGGCTCGCGGTTCCGGCTGCTCGGGCTCGACTGGTTCGAGCTCACCGCCCTGGTTCTCCTGGCCGGCGTGTCCATGTCCGTGCTGATCCCGCTGCTCACCCAGGGCCGGCCGCTTTCCGGCGTCGACGGAATCTTCCCGCCCGACCAGACCCAGTACTTCGCCTGGATCCGTGAGGCGGCGCATCACGGTCTGATCGGGAACCGCTTCGACCTTGCGCCGGGGGCGCGCCCCTTCCTGCATCCCGGCTTCGGGCTGTCCGGGCTTCTCCACGACGTGACCGGGATCTCCATCCCGCTCTCCTACCTGGCCTGGAAACCGGTGGCCGTGGGCGTGACCTTCGCCGGCTGCCTACTGTATGTCCGTCGCCTGATCCCGTCCCTCTGGGAGCGGCGGGTGGCGCTGGTGCTGGCCCTGTTCAGCGTGATGCCCGCCGTGGCCATCGTGGCCTGGACCAACTGGGGCGACAACCCGCGGCAGTACACCTTCGACTTCATCTCCGGCGAGATGTGGACGGGCCAGTACCTGTGGGGTTACCTGATGACCGCCATGGCGGTGTTCCTGATCCCGCTCACGCTGCTGGGCGTGGAGTCGTGGCGCAGGTCGGGGCGCACCCGCACGCTCGTGCTGGCCACCCTCGGCGCGCTGGTGGTGTTCTGGCTCCAACCCTGGCAGGGCGCGGTGCTCGTGTTCGTGGTGTTCGCGGCCGAGGCCGTGCTCTGGCGGCGCACCCGAGAGCGCCCGCCGCTGGCGCTGCTCGCCATCCCGGTGGCCGCCGGGATCCCCGCGGTCTACTACTTCATCCTCAGCCACGCGGACGCCTCCTGGAAGCTGGCCTCCGAGTCCAATGCCGCCGGGGTGCAGCCCCTGTGGAGCTGGCCCTGGTGGGCGATCGTGCTCACCATGGGACCGCTGATCCTGCCCGCCGCGCTGGCCTACCGGCTGCCGTCGCCCACCTGGCAGGACGTGGCCGTGCGGGCCTGGCCGATTGGCGCGCTGATTGTGTACCTGATGCCGATCGGCACCTTCCCGTATCACGCCATCCAGGGGGTCCAGCTGCCGCTCAGCATCCTCGCCGTCCAGGGCGTGGCGTCCCTGGCCTGGCGGCCGCGGCCGGTGCTCGTGGTGGGAGCCCTGCTGCTCCTCACGGTGCCGAGCTTCATCCACAAGGTCGGACTCGCGCGCACGAACATCCACGAGGACCTCTACCCCTATTACGTGCTCAAGGACGAGGGACGGGCGCTCAACGTGCTCGAGCACGACCCGCGTCCAGGGGGTGTGCTGGCGGCGGAGTACGCAAGCAACGTGATCCCGTACCAGACCGGACGGGAGGCCTACGTGGGCGCGCTCTCCTGGTCGCCGAACTTCGATCGCCGGCGCGACCTGGCCAACAAGCTCTTCAACGGGAAGATGAGTCCCACGGTCGCGCAGGACTTCGTGATCTCCACGCACGCCCGCTTCCTCTTCTCGGGATGCAGGCTGGCGGCCGACCTGACCCGCACCCTGAGGCCGATCCTGGCCGACGTCCGCCACTACGGCTGCGCCACGATCTACGAGCTCAAGGAGCGGCCGGGGATGTCCGAGGCGGCGGGCCCGCCGGACAGCTGAGCGGCCGCGTTCGGGGTCGCGGCGGGCGGCGCTCCCGGCGGGACCCGCAACTAGGCTGGTGAACCGATGCAGACCCGCGCGGAGGCGCATCCCGAGCTATCGATCGTCGTGCCGACGCGCAACCGCGCGGCCGCCCTGCGCCGCTGCCTGGAGGCGCTCGAGGGCCAGGAGCTGGACACGCCGGCCGAGATCATCGTGGTGGACGACGGCTCCACCGACGACACCCTGGAGGCGATCGCCGGCTTTCCGGGCGTGGTGGCGATCGGGCGCGGGCACGGCGGTCGCAGCGCGGCGCGCAATCCCGCCGTCGCGCGCGCCCGCGGGACGCTGATCCTGTTCGTGGACGACGACGTTCTGGCCACCCCGGGGATGGTGCAGCGCCATCTGGATCACCACCGCCGCCACCCCGAGCCCCACGAGGCGCTGGTGGGAAAGGTCACCTGGGCCCCCGAGCTCGACGTGACCCCTCACATGCACTGGCTGGAGAACGGCGGCCCGCTGTTCGCGTTCAACGCCATCGAGAACCCCGACGACGTGGACTGGCACCACTTCTGCACCGCCAACGTGTCGGTCAAGCGCGCCTTCCTGCCCTCCGAGCGTCCCTTCGACGAGGACCTCACGCGCTGCGTGGACATCGAGCTGGGATACCGGCTGGCCGGGCGGGGCATGCGCCTGCGCTATGACGCCGACGCCTTGGGCCACCACCTGCGCACGGACACCCCGGCCTCCACCGAGGCCCGCATGCGGCACGTGGGCCGGGCCATGTGGGTGCTGCACGCCAAGCACCCGGAGCTGGCCGAGCCTCCGCCGCCATTCACGCCGCTCAGCCATGTGAAGGCGGCGCTGGCGCGTCCGGTGGACCCCGTGCTGCGCAGGCTCGGCAGCACGGCGCTCGAGGAGCGCCTGTTCAGCTACCGGTCCGCCCGCGGCTATGCCCACGGGTACGCCGAGGCGGAGCGGGCGTCGAACGGGAAGCCCGCCCGGTGAGCGCCGGACGCCGGCGGGCCCTCGGGGACATGGACCGGGGGGACCTGCTGCTGCTCGGAGCGTTCGTGGCCATGTCGCTCGTGGTACTGGCCGCGCTGGCCGTGCGCCCGCTGACGATGACGGGGGCCGAGAGCGGCGTCACGGCGGACCAGCTCCAGTACTTCTCCTGGATCCGCAGCGCCGGTGATCACGTTCTGATCCACAACCTCTGGGACACGGGACCGGAGGGCACCACCTACTTCCTGCATCCGGGCTTCCTGCTCGCGGGCCTGCTCCACCGGCTGGGCCCGAGCGTGCCGCTGGCCTACCAGCTGCTGTGGAAGCCGGTGGCCGTGGGGCTCGTGTTCTTCGCCTTCCGGGCCTATGTGCTCCGGATGGTGGAGGGGCGCGGGGCGCGCCTCGCCGCGCTGGCCATCGCTCTCTTCTACGTGTCGCCGCTGGTGGCCGTGGTGCACGGAGCGTCGATCGGAAGCGAGGGCTTCCTCGAGAAGAGCAACTTCCTCGCCGGCGAGATGTTCCCCGGCCTCTACCTCTGGGGCTACATGATGACCGCGATCGCGGTGGGGCTGATGCCCGTGGTGCTGCTGTTGGCCGAGCGCGCGCGGGTGCCCGAGCGGCGCGCCCCCGGGCGCTCCGCGGCGTGGTACGCGGGCTGGGGGGCGGCCGCCGCGCTGATGATGGGCTGGCTCCAGCCCTGGCAGGGGGTGGCCGCGATCACGACGATCGTGGTGGTGGAGGCCATCCGCCTGCGCCGGGGCGAGCGCGACCTGGGTGGCGCCGCGCGCACGCTCGGGCCGATCCTGGCCGGGGCGCTCGTGCCGCTCGTCTACTACGCCGTGCTCGAGCGGGTGGACACGGCCTGGGAGCTGGCCGGCGACGCCAACCGCACGTTCGGCGCCTGGCCCCTGTCGGCCTGGATCCTGGGCCTCCTGCCGCTCGCCGTGCCCGCGGCGCTGGCCTACCGGCGCCGCGCGGAGGACTGGCAGGAGATCGCGGTGCGGGTGCTGCCGGTGGCGATGGTGGGGGAGTACGCCCTGATCGCGGCCAGCGGGCTCGGCACCTTCCCCTTCCACAGCATCCAGGGGATGTCCCTGCCGCTGGCCGTGTTGGCCGTGTCGGGCGTGGCGCCGCTCCGCCCTCCCGCGTGGTGGCGCGAGCGGGCCGTGTACGTGGGCGTGGGGCTCGCGGCCCTGCTCGCCCTGGGCGTGGGCGAGCGGCTGAACCAGACGCGCAAGGAGATCCACGAGGGCGGGCAGCCCTACTTCCTCCACGACGGCGAGAAGCGGGCCCTGGGCTACCTGGAGGCCAGCCCGCGCGCCGGCTCCGTGTTGGCGCCGATCTACGCGGGCCAGCTCGTGCCCTACAAGACCGGCCGCCATACCTGGGTTGGTCAGATCTCCTGGACGCCGGACTTCCGCGAGCGTGAGCGCCAGGCGGGGGCGCTCTTCGCGGGCCGGCTCGACCGCCGCGAGGCGGCCGCCCTCGTGAAGCGCTCACGCTCGAGCTTCCTCTTCGCCGACTGCCTCAAGCGGGCGGACCTGGAGCCCGTCCTCAGGCCCTACCTCACCTCGGTGCGCCGCTTTGGCTGCGCCAGCGTGTACGAGGTGAACCGGGCGGCCCTGCCGTGACGGCCGCGGTCGAGCGGGTTCGGGGAGCGGTGCCCACGGGCGGGACCGCGCGGGCGGCCGGGCTCGTGCTGCTCTTCCTCGCGGGAGCGGGGTTCTCGCTGCTCACGATCCTGAAGGGAATGCAGCCCAACGACGAGGGGCTGATGCTCCAGGCGGCCTCCCGGATCGCGGCGGGTGAGGTTCCCTACAAGGACTTCTGGTGGTTCTACCCCCCGGGCCAGCCCTACCTCCTGGCCGTCCTGTGGAAGCTCTTCGGTCCCTCGCTCCTCACCTGGCGCATCCTGCGCGTGCTGGTGAACGCGGCGGTGGCGCTGCTGGCCTACGTGCTCGCCCGGCGCATGGCGCCCCGGCCGCTGGCCCTCGTGGCCTGGCTCGCGTCGATCGTGGTGCTCGCGGCGCCCACGGGACCGCATCCCTACCCGGTGGCCATGGCCTTCGCGCTCGGCTGCCTGCTGCTGTTCGACCGCAACCCGGCGCTGGCCGGGGTGCTCACGGGGCTCACCGGCTTCTGGCGGATCGAGTTCGCCGCCTACCTCGGCCTGGCGGTGCTGGTGGGGTACGCCCTGAGGCCGGGAGACCACCGGGCCCGCGATGCGCTCCGGTTCGTGGGCGCCGCTCTGGGGATGGCGTTCGTGCTCTACGCGCCGGTGGTGTTCGCCGCCGGCCTGGGCGACTCCTGGGACCTGCTGATCCGCTATCCGATCGAGGACTTCAGCAAGTACCAGTCGCTGCCGTTCCCGCTCCACTACCCCGGCGGCTACGACTGGAGCGGCCCGCGCGCCGCGGTCAACACCGTGAGCGCGCTGCTCAACTACTACCAGCCGCTGGTGCTCGTGATCGGTCTGGGGGCGGCCATCCTCACGCTTGCGCTGCGCTTCCGCCGCGAGCGCTGGCGCCAGGTCACGCTGGCCGTGTTCGCGGTGGGCATGTTCCACTACCTGGTGACCCGTCCCGATCCCTTCCACACCTCCCCGCTGGCAGTGATGCTCTCGGTTCTCGGGGTTTGGCTGGTGGCCGATTCCCTTGCCGCCCCGTCCCGGACAGGGCGCCTGGGCCGGCTCTCGCTCGTGCCCGCGCGTGGTGGTGGCCGCGAGCCTCGTGTGGATCGCCGCCGATGGCCTGCGCCGGACCGAGCGCGAGGTGCAGGCCGACACCGTGCCCGTGCACCTGGCCGTGGCCGACGGCGTGAGCGATCTGCCCCAGTACATCTGCTCGCTGCCCGGAACCAAGCCCGAGCAGACCTGCCGGCTGACCGACCTCGAGCACACCGTGGAGTTCGTGCGCGGACACGTGCCCCCCGGCACGCCCATCTACGTGGCCACCCGCCGCTCCGATCTCGTGACCTCGGGCGCGCCCATCCTCTACGTGCTGGCCGACCGCCCGAGCGCCACGCGCTATGACATCGCCGCCCCGGGCGTGGTCACCTCGGCGCCCGTCCAGCGCGAGATCGTGGGGGACCTGGAGCGCAAGCGCCCGATCGTCGTGCGCTGGACGGCGAGCATCACCGCCGCTCCGGAACCCAACCGCGCGGGCCGGTCCACCGGGGTGCGCATCCTCGACCGCTATCTCGCCCGCCGCTACCGGACGCAGGCTCGCTTCGGCCCCTACCTGATCCTCGAGCCGCGCACGTGAGCCTCGGCCTGTACCTCTCCGGCGTGGTGCTCCTCGCCGTGATGATCGTCCCGCTCGCGCTTGCGGGCGTGGAGGTGCGCAGGGCGCTGCTCCCCGGCTTCGCCGGGCCTCCCGCCCGCGTGGCCGAGACCGTGGTGGCGCTCGGGCTGCTGATCCTCGTGGCCCAGTTCCTCGGCGCGGTGGGCGAGCTGCGCCGGGCGCCCCTGGTGGCCTTGACCGCGATCGCCGCGCTGGGCCTGGCCGCCTACGCCCGCCGGATAGGCATGGTCCGGTGCTCGCCCGATCGACGATCGGGCTGCGCTCCTCCCTCTGCGCCCGCCCGGGCTCGGATCCGCTGATGGTGGTGGCCGCCATCGCGGCCGTGGCGCTGGTGGCCGCCACCTGGGGCGCGAGGGTGGACGGGAGCCTGGCCGGGGGGATGTTCGGGGTCGACACGCTCTGGTACCACCTGCCCGCGGCCGCCCGCTTCGCGCAGGACGCCTCCATAGCCCACGTTCAGTACTTCGACGGCGAGGCGGTCACCGCCTACTACCCGGCCAACTCCTCGCTGCTCCACGCCGTGGGGATCGTGGTGATGAAGCGCGACGTGCTCTCGCCGCTGTTGAACGTGGGCTGGGTCGTGCTGGCGCTCACGGCGGCCTGGAGCATCGGCCGCCCGCGCGGCGCCGGGCCCCAGGTGGTGCTGGCGGTGACCCTACTCCTGGCCACGCCCACGATCGTGACCACGCAGCCGGGGGAGGGCTACAACGACGTGGTGGGTCTGGCGCTCCTGCTCTCCGCCGCCGCGCTGATGCTGAACGGGGAGGGGAGGACGGCGCCGGTGATGCTGGCCGCCGTGGCCGCGGGAATCGGGCTGGGCACGAAGTTCACGATGGTGGCGCCCGCCGTGGCCCTCACGCTGGGCGCGGCGTTCCTGGTGCCACACGGGCGCCCGGCTGGGCACCAGGCTGGCCGCCTCGGCCCGCTTCGGTGCCGTCGTGCTCCTGTTCGGAGGCTTCTGGTACGTCCGCAACCTGTTCAAGGTGGGCAACCCGCTGCCGGCGGCGGACATCTCGCTGGGGCCGCTGACGCTGCCCTCGCCGAAGATCGAGACGCCCACCTTCACCGTCGCGCAGTACCTGTTCGACGGCTCCGCCTGGAACGACTACTTCCTTCCCGGCTTCCACTACGCCTTCGGGCCGGTGTGGTGGGGAGTCGTCGCGCTGTCTCTGGCGGGGATGGTGCTGGCCGTGGCGCGCGGGAGGTCCCGGACCGAGCGCCTGCTGGGCGTCGTGGCCCTGCTCACCGCCGCCTCGTTCGTCTTCACGCCCCAGTTCCTGGGAATCGAGGGCAAGCCGCTCTTCTTCCGTTACAACCTCCGCTACGTCACGCCGGCGCTCGTGCTCGGCCTGGCCCTCCTGCCGCTCGTGCCCCAGCTCGGAGGACGGCTGGCCCGCCGGCTCCTTGCGGGGGTGATGCTCGCGGTGCTGGCCGCGACGCAGATCGACTCGGGCATCTGGCCCTCGGAGCACGACCGCGTGGCGGTGCTGGCCGGGGTGGCCCTCCTGGCCCTCGCTGGGCTGGCCGTGGGCCTGCGGCGGATCCGCCCGCCCGGCCCGGTGCGGGTCGCGGCGGCCCTGGCCTGCGCGCTCGCGGTGCTGGCGGCGGGCTTCGCGCTGGCCGACCGCTACGGCGATCACCGCTACACGGCCGCGTCCGTGACCAACTCGGTCTACCCGCGAGCGACCTTCGACTGGGCCCGTACGGTGAGCCACGCCCGCATCGGGCTGTCCGGGATGTTCCTGCAGTACCCGCTGTACGGCGACGACCTGACGAACCGGGTCCAGTACGTGGGCCTCGAGGGGCCGGACGGCGCGTTCGCCGCGCCGCGCGGCTGCCGGGCATGGCGCCGGGCGCTGGCCGAAGGCGGCTATCAGTACGTGGTGGTGGCGCCGGCGGGCTACCCCGCCGCCGTCGTGAACAGCGACCCCCCGGAGGCGCGCTGGACCTCCGCGGGCGGTGCGGCGTCGGTCCTGCGGCGCGATCCCCGCCACCTCACGCTGTTCGCCCTCCACGGCCGCCCCGACCCGGCCGGCTGCTCCGGGGGTGGGACGTGAGCCGCGAGCTCAACCAGGAGACCACGAACACTGACAAGTACGAGCGCTCCGGCGGGGTGGAGGGAAGGCTGCTGGAGCGCTTCCGCGAGCGGCTGGTGGGGGAGGTGGCCGCCCTGAACCCGGGCCGGATCCTGGACGCGGGCTGCGGTGAGGGCATCGTGGCCGAGTGGCTGCGCGAGGCGCTCCCGGAGGCCGAGCTCGTGGGGGTGGACGGCCGGGCGGCCGCGCTGCGCGAGTTCGCGCGCCGCAATCCGGGGGTGGAGGCCCTGACCGCCGACCTCTACGGGCTCCCCTTCGAAGAGGCGCGCTTCGACCTCGTGATGGCCATCGAGGTGCTGGAGCACATCGAGCAGCCGGCGGCGGTGGTGGGGGAGCTGGCCCGGGTGTCGGGCGGGCATCTGCTGCTCACGGTGCCGCACGAGCCCTTCTTCCGGGCCGGCAACCTGGCCCGAGGGCGCTACGTGGGCCGCCTGGGGTCCACGCCCGGCCACGTGAACACCTGGGGCCGGCGGGGCTTCACCCGCGTGCTGTCGCGGGCGGCAGACGACGTCAGGTGGTGGAGCGCCTTCCCCTGGCAGGGTGTGACCGCCCGGACCCGCGACGGAGGCTAGGCGGCGCCGGGCTCGCCGCGATCGGCGCCGAGCACGCGCTCCACGTGCAGCTCGGCGTCGCGCTCCCCGCGCACGTCCTGGCGGGTGGCGGCCACCATCTCGCCCAGTAGGCCCAGCGTCAGCAGCTGGATGCCCACCACGATCAGGAGCACCCCCAGCAGCAGCAGCGGCCGCCCACCGATCGCGGTGCCGCCGATCTTGATGATCGCTAGGTACGCGCACATCACGAAGCCGACCAGCATCAGCCCCAGGCCCAGGCCGCCGAAGAGATGCAGCGGGCGGTTCTGGTAGCGACCGATGAAAAGCACGTTCATCAGATCCAGCAGGCCGCGGGCGTAGCGCTCCAGCCCGTATCGAGAGCTGCCGAACTGACGCGGGCGGTGATTCACCGGAATCTCGGTGACGCGCCAGCCGTGCTGCACGCCGATCACCGGGATGAAGCGATGAAGCTCGCCGTAGAGGTCGATCGAGCGGGCGAGGTCGCCGCGGTAGGCCTTGAGCCCGCAGTTGAAGTCGTGGAGCTTCACACCGGACATGCGGGCGGTCACGCCGTTGAAGAAGCGCGAGGCGAGTCGCCGCCTCCCCGGGTCCTGGCGGTCCCGCTTCCAGCCGGACACGAGGTCGAAGCCCTCCTCGAGCTTCATCACAAGCGCCGGTATCTCGGCCGGGTCGTCTTGGCCGTCGCCGTCCATCGTGACCACCAGGCGTCCGCGCGTCTCGCGAAAGCCCTCCTTGAGGGCCACGGCCTTGCCGTAGTTGCGCCGCAGCTGCACCAGCCGGACCGGCCGCTCGAGCACCAGGCCCTCGAGCAGCTCCGCCGTGCCGTCGGTGGAGCCGTCGTCCACCACGACGATCTCGTATGTGCCCCCCAGCCCCCGGCAGGCCTCCTCCACCTCGTCGAGCAGGCCCGGCAGGGCCTCGCGCTCGTTGAGCACCGGGATCACGACGGAGAGGTCCACCCGCGAGGCGCCGCCTGCCGGCTTGGCGCTCACGAGATCCTCCGGCACGGTGGCGGCTCGCTCCATCAGGACACCTTACCCCCGGTCTCGTACGCCGGAGAGGGTCATCCGCCCGCCGGGAGGCGGGCCAGCGGCGAGGCCGCGCCGCCGAGCAGCGCGAAGACGCGCACCCGGGAGGGGTCGGCGGCGAGATCGGCCGCCCCGGGGGCCGGGAGCATGAGCGCGAAGCCGCCCGTGATCGCGGGCGGCCCGTACTTGGGAACGAGGTCTCCGCGGGACTTTGTCCGGGCGCCCCTCGCCGACGAGCCGGCCGTCCGCGAACACCAGCACGCGGGTGATGGGCGAGCGCTTGCGGGGATCGGCCGCCCAGCCGTTCACCTGCAGCTCCGCCGCCGGTCGCCGCGACCTTCTCCACGTACCCGTCCACCGCGCCCCGCACCACCGGCACCGTGCGTCCCTCCAGCCGTAGCTGCTCGGAGTCGCGCGACCCGGCGATCGACCCGGTCGGCGCGCGGGCACGCACTCCCTGCAGCGGTGCGAGGGTCACGCGCGGTCCGGCTCCGCCTGGAACGTAGAGAGCGAGCCCGTTGCGCCCGCGGCGGAAGGATCCGGCCGGCACCAGGGCGCCGAAGTGGACACCCGTCAGTCGTCGCGGTACACCGATGCCACGGCCCGGATCGTGCCGTTCAGCGCCACCACCAGCGGGCTGCCGGGTGCCACCCCCTTCACGGTGCCCTCGATCAGGGCCGGGAGCACGCGCGCGCCCGGATCCACGTCGTCCAGGAGCCCGGGCGGGTCGAGCGCGGCCGAGGCCGGGATCGCGGGCGCGCGCGTCAGCGCCGCGGCGCGGCGGCCGAGCATGCTCGCTTGTCCGCCGGGCGCGAACAGCGGTCCGGGATCGCCGCTGCCGAACACCCCGATCCGGGCCAGCACCGCGGCGCGGCTCCGGCGCTCGAAGTCGCTCACGGTGGTGACCACGTCCTCTCCCGCGAGCACGTCCACGAGCCGCCGCGATGGGGCGCCGTGGCGCAGGGAGCGGCCGTCGAAGGCCCAGTCCGAGCGGACGCCGAGGAGGTCGGCGATCGTCGGGACGATGTCCACCGTGCGGGCGGGAGAGTCGTCGATCCGCCCACGACTCTGTCCCGGCGCCTTGATGAACAGCGGCACGCTCGCGATGTCCGGAAGGTTGGCCCGGGTGGCTAGCCGCCGGGGCTGACCGGGACGGAAGCTCACGCCGTGGTCGGCCGCCACCACCACGAGCGCCCGGTTCCAGAGCCCCTGATCGCGGAGCCGGTGGATCAGCTGCCGCACCAGCAGGTCGGTGAGCCGGAGCTGCAGCAGATAGCGCTGCTGCCCCTGGCGCGCGGCACCCGGATCCTCCACCCAGGTGTTGTCCACGGTGCCCGGTATCCGGCTCGCGTCCGCCACGTAGCGCCGGCCCGAGGGCAGGTACTGCCAGGGCCAGTGCGGCATGGCCAGGTGGATCAGGTCGAGAGTGGGCCGTTCCCGGGGAACGGGTCGATCGAGCCGAGGAAGACTGCGGAACTGGCCCGGGCGGTCGTCGAAGGCGCCCTCCGGCACGCCGCCGCGGCCCCCCGAGGGGGCCGCCTTGCCGCCGAAGTCCTCGAAGGTGGCGTCCACGGCGGGCAGCCGCTCCTCCAGGCTGTCGGGCAGCATCACGTGGAGGGAAACCACGCTCAGGTCGTCCACCAGCGAGCGCAGGCGGTCATCGGCGGCCCGCCGCCGGCGCGCGCCGCAGAGGCTCTCCGGGCACAGGCTCGTGGCCGTCTCGCGGACGTTCATGCGGTACCGGCTGCCCAGCATCGTGAAGACGTTGCGGGGGTGGTCGGCGGCGATCGGCAGCGAGTCGGGCGACGACCGGAACCCGGACAGGAGCGCGGGCACGGCCCGCTCGGTGGCGTAGTCCACGGTGGTGGCGTTGCGGTACCAGGTGGACGCGCGGGCCAGCTCGGCGAAACCGGGGTAGCGGTGGGCGTCGATCCTCAGTCCGCCGTCGAGGAGGGACGCTCCGGACAGCTCGTCGAACACCACCATCACCACCGGGGCGGTGGCTCGGGAGGCGTCACCGCCGGCCGAAACCTCGTCCTGTGGCAGCACCAGCTCGGACACCGGCGAGACGAGCAGGAAGAGGCCGAGGAACAGGGCAGGGGCCGGCGCGAGCACGGTCACGAAGGACCTGACCGGCGCCCGCCGGTCGTAGATCCAGGCGGCGAGGCCGCCGGCCAGGAGCGCCGGCGCTATCGCGGCCACGGCGCCCGAGAACACCTCCTTGGTCACCTGGAGGGCGAGCACCGACACCAGCAGGCCCACCAACAGGAGGTGAAGCGTCCGCCGGACGGCGGGCAGCCGCCACAGGAGCGCCTCGGCGGCCACCATCGCGGTGGGAGGCAGGAGTACGAGCGCGAACGAGAAGACGAGGATGTCGGCGCCCGTGTTGCCCCGGGCGACGAAGAAGGCCGGGGAGTCGTCCAGCACGTCGAAGAGCGGCTGGGCGACGGCGAGGCTCCAGAGGGCGGCGAGGTGGAGCCACGCCACGAGCAGGCCGGGCGAGCCTGCCGGCACGCGTCCTCCACGCTCGCTCGTCTCCGCCCGATGCTACCGGCGCCGCGGCGCCCCGAGGAGTTCTCCGGAGTATGCGAAGTGCGCTTGTGATGATCGCATCGAGCCGTCCGGTGGCTGGGCTACGTTGCTGGTTCGTACCGTCCCCGCCGCACCGGGCGGCGGGGTACATACCGGAGGAGAGCCGGTGAGCGCCCCGCAGATGGAGTCCTCGTGACCGTCGTGATGGTGGGCCTGGCGTGGGTGGCCGCGTCGCTCTTCTTCGTCGCGATGTGCGCGGCGGCCAAGCGTGGCGAGCGTCCCGACCTGGAGCCCAGCCCCGAGGAGGTCGCTGTGCGCAAGCCCGCCGGCGCGAGCTAGCCCGCGCCGGATCAGAAGGCGCCGCGCGCCGTGCGAACGGCGGAAACGGTGCGCAGGAGGATCTTCACGTCCTTGCGCAGCGAGTAGTTCTCCACGTACTCCCGCTCGACTGCGAGCCGCTCCTGGAAGGTCAGCTCGCCGCGGCCGTGCACCTGCATCGGGCCGGTGATTCCGGGCCGCATCTCCAGGCGGAAGCGCTCGGTCTCGCTGTAGCGGTCGGTGAGCCAGAGCGCCTCGGGGCGGGGGCCCACGAGGCTCATGTCGCCGCGCACCACGTTGATCAGCTGCGGCAGCTCGTCGAGGCTCGTCTGGCGGAGGAAGCGGCCCAGGCGAGTGATCCGGGGGTCGTCGCGGAGCTTGAACATCGGCTCGTCCAGCTCCTCGACCGACACCACCTCGGAGATCCGGGCCTCGGCGTCCCGCACCATGGTGCGGAACTTGAGGATCGGGAAGGGCACGCCCTTCAGGCCGGCGCGCGGCTGGATGAAGAGGACGGGGCCCTTCGAGTCCATGCGGATCATCACGGCCACCACGAGCATGACCGGCATCAGGATCACGAGTCCGATCGAGGCCACCACCACGTCCAGGGCGCGCTTGAGCGCCATGGTGGAGCGGGAGGGATTGCCGGTGCGGTACTCGATCACCGGCAGCTCGGCGATGTGGCTGAGCTCCACCGCCGTTCCGAGCATCGCCCGCATCGGCGGCGTCACGCTCAGCTTCACGCCCAGCGAACGGCAGCTCTGGACCACGCGCGCCAGGGTGGGCTCGTCCAGCTCCGGCGCGGCCAGGATGACCCGCTCCGCCCCGGTGGCCACGATCAGCTCCTCGAGATCGGCCTGGTCCAGCTCCTCCACCCGTGCGTTGTCCGAGTCGCCGTTCCCGTTCCCGTTGCCGTTGCCGGTGATGTCGTGACCCGCGCGGCCGCTCGACGGGGTGCCCGTGTAGCCCACCACGGCCATGTGGTGCCCGGGCTCGAGCTTCAGCTTGCGGCGTACGGCCGTGGCCAGCTGGCCGCTGCCGATCACCAGGCCGCGCTCGGGCGGAACGATCCGGCGCCAGAGGTTGCGGGCGGCGCTTCGCAGCGCCACGGAGGCGATCAGGGCCACGATCCACATCAGTGCCGCGCTCTTCGCGGAGAGCCAGCCGTTGTCCATGACGGCGGCCATGATCAGCGAGGTGGCGGCCACCGAGACGGTGATCCAGTGCACCAGCCCCGGGACCTCGTCGATCGTCAGGTACCAGATCTTCGGCTGATCGCGGTCGTAGAGCCCCTCGATCTTCGCAAGGACCAGCCACACGGGCAGCAGCGCAATGGCCCAGAGTGCGGCGTTGTGCCCCTCGACAGTACCCGCGACAGCGATCGCCAAGAGAAAGGTGAGTGCATCTGCGACCGCAAGCATCCGACGCCGGAGAGCGTCTTTCCAAGGTCCGCGGCGACGGAACAGGGAGTACTCCTCCGGCGCCGGAGCCGCCTGCGGGCGTCCGTGCGTGGCCAAGCGGGCCGGCATCTCGTTCTGTATACCCTGCCCGGCGCCAAAGCGCCAGTCCCGTATCGACCTTCGCACCAACCGGCGGGGCATAAACCCGCGCTATAGCTAGTACGTGAAGGGCAACTCGTCGGCGATCTCGCTGAGACGGGGGGCGGACGCGTCCCGGTCCGAGGGCACCAGCTCAACGTCGGGCCAGACGATCCCGATCTCGGGATCGTCGTACTTGATGCCCCGCTCGATCTCCTCGTCGTAGTAGCCCGAGCACTTGTACATAACGTCCGCCAGGTCGCTCGTGACGCAGAAACCGTGCGCGAACCCGATCGGGCAGTAGAGCTGGTGGAGGTTCTCGTCGTTCAGCTCGAAGTCCTCCCATTCCCCGAAGGTGGGCGAGCCGCGACGGAGGTCCACCACCACGTCCAGCACGGCGCCGCGCCCGCAGCGCACCAGCTTCGCCATGCCCTGGCCGACCTGGAAGTGCATCCCGCGCACGATTCCCTTGGACGAGCGGGAGTGGTTGTCCTGGACGAAGTCGTCGTGGATGCCGAGATCGGCGTACACGTTCTTGCGGTAGGTCTCGTGGAAGAAGCCACGGTGGTCCCCATGCACCAGGGGCTCGATGAGGATGGGTCCGTCCAAACGCGTCTCGAGCGGCTTCACCCGATGCTCCCTTCGTGGTCGGTCGCGACGCCGGCCGGCTCGCGGTTGTCGTTCTTGAGGCGGTCCGAGGTGCCCTGCCATGCCGCCCGCCGCGCCAGCGCCGAGCGCAGGCCGGTGGTGGGGGCAAGCTCCACCGGCGCGCGCAGCGGCGCGCCCGCCCGGCGGTAGGTCCGCCATTCGCGGAGCCCCTTGACGCGGCCCTTGAGGGGGGCCAGCGTCCGGTCGGTCACGGCCGCGTAGGCCACATATGCGAGGTCGTAGCCGATCATCGCCAGCGCGTGGCGGCGCAGCAGGGCGTCGTCGGCATTCTTGGCCAGGGTGCGCACGCGGTTGAGGCCCACGTGGAAGTACTTGAGGCTGGAGCCGTGCCCGATCGTGGCGCCGTGATGGTGGTGCACCACCGCGGCGGGCACGTACAGGCAGCGCCAGCCCCTCATCTGCGCGCGCCAGGCCACGTCGGCGTCGTCGAGCGCGAAGAAGAAGCTGGGGTCGAAGCCGCCGATCTCGTCGAGCATCTCGCGGCGGTAGAGCGCGGCTCCGCCGCAGGCTCCGAAAACCTCGATCGGGTCGGTCTCGCTCGTCGAGACGGGCTCGCCCAGCCGCCGGTCGAAGGCGATCCCGAGCTTGTCCACCCCTATCCCGGCCGAGTTGATCGTGTCGCGGCCGTTCGCGAAGCGCATCTGGGCCGCCACCGAGCCGATGCGGGGGGCGCTGCGGGCGGCCGTGAGCATGTGCTCCACGGCGTCGGGCTCCACCTCCACGTCGTTGTTGATCAGGAGCACCCACTCACCGGTGGACGCCTCCATGCCCTTGACCACGGCGGTCGGGAAACCGAGGTTCGAGGTCATCTCGAGGCGCTTGGCGTTGGGCGACACCTCGGCCACCAGCTCCAGCGAGTGGTCCCCGGAGGCGTTGTCCACCACCACCAGCTCCGTGGGCTCCCCGGTGTTGTCGAGCGAGACCTGGAGCGATGTGAGGCATGCGGCGAGGATGTCCGGCCGCCGGTAATTCACGACGATCGCGCTGATCGTGGGTGGGGCCATTTAGAGAACTTTGCGTCGTGCGATGGTGCTGCGCACCGCGGCGATGAGGAACTTCCCCATGATCGCGGCGTAGATCACGCCGTCCACGACGGGGCGCTCTCCCGCGTAGAACTTGCGGTAGAAGCGGCCCATGCTGCGGTGGAAGGCGAGGTTGTGCTTGAGACCGCGGTGCCGGCCGCTGCGGCGTGCCTCCACCGTGGTGCCGCCCTTCACGTGTATGCACGTGACGGAGCCGTCGTACCAGACCTTCCAGCCCTCCTGCTTGAAGCGGTAGCACCAGTCGAGGTCGTCCATGTACAGCCAGTAGCCCTCGTCCAGCGGGCCCACCTGGGCAAGCGCGGTGTCGCGCACGAGCATGAACGCCCCGTTCACGGCGTCCACCTCGCCGCTGTCCAGCTCGTCGAGCTCGGGCGCCCGGTACTGCGCCAGCCGCGAGTCGGCGGCGGTGCGCCGCCCGATTCCGGTGAAGTGGGCCAGTGCGCCCAGCGGGGTGGGGAAGGAGCGCTTGGCGGCGTGGTCGAAGGTCCCGTCCGGCTGGATCAGCCGGCAGCTGGCCATGCCGATGTCCGCGCGCTCGTCCATCAGCCGGACCATGAAGTCGAGCGCCCCGGGGGTGACCTCGGTGTCGGGGTTCAGCACGAGGATGTAGCGCGCGGTGGCCCGCCGGAGCACCACGTTGTTGGCGATGCAGAAGCCGGCGTTCCAGGGCAGCGTGTGCAGCCGGACCTCGGGAAACTCCTGCTCGATCATCGGTGCCGTGCCGTCGCTGCTGGCGTTGTCCACCACGTGCACCACCGTTGGCCCGGCGGCCAGCGGATGGAGGCGCAGCGACTCGAGGCAGGCTCTGACGTGCTCGCGGGCGCCGTCGGACACCACGATCACGATCTCCAGGAGGGGGTCGGTGAGCGGCGCCGGCGCGGGGCCCGGGTCGGTTTGGGTGGTGGGTTCGGCAGCCATGGGGAGATCCTTGCGCGGGGCGCGCGTAATTGTTGCGGCGCATCACGCTACAACGATCCCCGCCAGAGCGCGAAGTTCAAAGGTGCCGCGACTTCGCCGTCGCTGTTGTAGCGTAAGTCCGGTGACGAACGCGGCGAATGGACCTCAGCCCGCTGCCCGAAGCAATGGCCTCGCCGCCAAGCCTCCCCGGGCAGGACACATCCTCGTAACCGGTGGAGCCGGGTACATAGGGGCGATCCTCACGGAGCGTCTCCTGGAGCGCGGCTACAAGGTCCGCGTCCTCGACAGGCTCTACTGGGGGGAAAAGCCGCTCGAGCGGGTCAGGGACGGAATCGACCTCGTGGTCGCCGACGTCCGTGACATCCCGCCGAGCGCCTTCGACGGCATCGACGGGGTGATCCACCTCGCCGGCCTCTCCAACGACCCCACCGCCGAATACGATCCAGAGGCCAACTGGCAGATGAACGCCGTGGCCACCGAGGCGCTCGGGAACGCGTGCGTCGAGCACGGCGTGGAGCGGGTGGTGTTCTCCTCCTCCTGCTCCCTGTACGACGGGCTGCCGCCCGGGATGCACGACGAGACGGCCCCGGTGCAGCCCCGCGGCGCCTACTCCACCTCCAAGCACTACGGCGAGAAGGCCCTGCTCGAGCTCCAGGACAAGGGCCTCTGCCCGGTGATCCTGCGCAACGGCACCGTCTACGGGCACAGCCCGCGCATGCGTTACGACCTCGTGGTCAACACCTTCGTCAAGGACGCACTGGTGGAGGGGCGCCTGCTGCTCCACGGGGGCGGCTGGATGTGGCGGCCGCTCGTGGACGTGCGTGACGTGTCGGACGCGATGGTGGCGGCCTACGAGGCTCCCGAGCACCTGGTCAAGGGCGAGATCTTCAACGTCCTCCACTCGAACTACCAGATCCGCGAGCTCGCGATGCTGGTGGCGGGCTCCACGCAGCTGGTGGGCGCGCAGGTCCGGCTGGAGGAGGCTCCGGCCCCCAAGCTCACACGCGACTACGAGTGCTCGAACGCGAAGCTCTCGGGCCGGATCGGGTTCATCCCGAGGCGCTCCGTGGTGGAGGCGGTGTCCGACCTGCTCGGCGCGATCGACATCAAGGACCGCTCCTCGCTCACGGATCCTCGTTACTACAACATCCGCTGGTTGCAGCTCCTGAACGAGGTGCAGCCTCGCATTGAGGAGTTCGGCTCGGTCCTGTGAGCCTCGACCGCGTGCTGATAACCGGCGGTGGCGGTCAGCTCGGGTCGGACCTCGAGGAGCTTCTGTCTGGTGGGTCGCGGGTGCTGGCCGCCGGGCACGCCGAGCTCGACATCGCCGATGACGACGCGGTGGCCGCCGCCTTCGAGCGGGCCGAGCCCACCGTGGTGTTCAACTGCGCCGCCTTCCACAACGTGGAGGTGTGCGAGCGCGAGGAGGATCGCTCCTTCGAGGTGAACGCCCGGGCGGTCAAGCGCCTGGCCGAGCGCTGCACCGAGAGCGGGGCCAAGTTCGTCCACCTGAGCACCAACTACGTGTTCGACGGCACCGCGCCGGACCCGTACGGCGAGGAGGACCCGCCGAATCCGCGCAGCATCTACGCCCTCTCGAAGCTGGCCGGCGAATACGCGGCCCTGGCCTACGCGCCCGACGCCCTCGTGGCCCGGGGAGCCGGGCTCTACGGCCTCCACGGGAGTGCCTCGAAGGGCGGCAACTTCGTGAACCGGATGCTCGGGCGCGCCCGTGAGCAGGGAGCGCTGAAGATGGTCTCCGACCAGCGGCTCAGCCCGACGTTCACCGCGGACCTGGCGCGCGCCCTGGTCGAGGCGGTGGAGAGCGACGCCTCCGGCGTCGTCCACGTCACGGCATCGGACGCATGCTCCTGGTTCGAGTTCACGCAGGCGATCCTGGAGCTGGCCGGCGTGGAGGTGGAGGTGGAGCCCGTGACCACCACCCGGCCCCCCGGCGGAGCCGATCGCCCACTGAACGGCGTGCTCGTGTCGAGGCGCGCCGAGTCGCTGGCCTGGCCCCCCTTCGCCACTGGCGGGGGGCGCTGGCCGACTACATGGAGCGCGCG
>CAWFUR010000009.1:0-27246 GCA_963819115.1 uncultured Thermoleophilaceae bacterium
GCCGCTCGGGTCGGGCTACTGTCGCTGATGGGCATGGGGACTTCGACCACTCGATCGAGTTCCGGCCACGGCTGGTCTGCGCGCATCCGGGATCGCCCGGAACTGCTCGCGGTCGCCGCCCTCACCGCCGTGGCACTGGTGTTGCGGCTCGTGGCTCTCGGCGACGGGCTGTACGGCGACGAGCTCCTGACCTTCGATGACACGCGCGACGGTTTCAGCGGAGTGTTCGACGGGATCGACCGCAACGAGGCCAACCCGCCGCTCTTCTACCTGCTCGCCTGGGGGGTCAGGCAGCTCGGCGGGGCCGCCTCCCTGATCCGGCTGCCGTCGGTGCTGTTCGGCACCGCGGTGATCCCGGTGGTCTATGTCCTCGGACGCCGCATCATCGGCCCGCGCTGGCGCTCTTCAGCGCCGCCCTGGTGGCTCTCAGCCCGTTCGCGATCTTCTACTCCACCGAGGCGCGCGCCTACGAGACGATGATGTTCTTCGTCGCCGTCTCCTCGCTCGCCCTGCTCTCGGCGCTCGAGCGCGAGCGGACGCTCTGGTGGGCCGTCTATGTCCTCGCCTCCCTCGGAGCGCTGTACTGCCACTACACGGCGGTGTTCGTGCTGGGGGTGCAGGCAGTGTGGGCCGCCTTCACGTACCGGTCCCAGGTGCGCCGGGTGGCTGTGGCCAACCTGCTCGTGCTCCTGGGCTACGTCCCCTGGATCCCGTCCTTCCTCGATCAGCGCCAGAAGGACATATTCGTGGCGATCATCGGGTCGGGCACGCACCTGACCCCGGCCACCTTCCTCGAGTACCTGCTTCGCGTGCTGAGCGGCCACCCGTTCATTCACCTCGACGAGTTGCCGGGCGTCGTGTGGCTGGTGGCACTGGGCGTCGCGGTGCTCGCGGCCGCCGGTCCGGCCCTGGTGCGAGGAATGCGCGGGCGGAGGCTTGCCCGCCCGGAGCCGGGCCACGTGTTGATCGTGGTGCTCGCCCTCGCCACTCCGGTGGGCCTCGTGCTCTACGCGCTGGTGTCGTCCAACCTGTACGTGCCGCGCAATCTCACCGCGTCGATTCCGGGACTGGTGCTGGTCCTGGGCTGGCTCGTGGGATCTCTCGAGCCCCGCAGGGCGATGGCGCTGGCGGGCGTGATGCTGCTCGTGGTGGGCGTGGCCTCCGTGCGCAGCCTCGATCCGTCGCGGCGGCGCCCCGAGTCGCCCGCGGTGGCCCACTACCTGGACCGCGAGGTCTCGTCCAGGGATCGCATCGTCCGGGGCCTCGGCGACGTGAACGCCCTACCGGTCTATCTCCCGGCCACACGAAAGGTGCTGAACGAGGACGACGACACGGCGTGGTCGGGTCTGTCCCCGAGCGGGTTCGTGTACCTGGTTCGCGGCGAGGTCGGGGACCTGGCCCTCCTGCCGCGCTTCACCGGTCCGGGCGGACGCTACGAGCTCCTCAGCCGCCGGGAGTTCACCGGTCTCCGCCGTCTGGCGGTGGGGCGCTATACCGGGAGGATCGGAGCCCGGTTCGCAGAGGTGGGCGGGGCCGGCAGGATCGAGCTCACGCCGGGGAGGGACATCACCGTCACGCCCGGAGTGGTGGAGGGCGTGCTGGAAAAGGTGAGCGTGGACGCCGGCGAGCTCACGGTCACCGGATGGGCGATCGCCGCCGGCGGGAGTGCCCCGGCCGATGCCGTGATCGTGGTCGACGGCGCCCGTGTGGTGGCCATAGGCACGCCGAACGTGCTCCGCGCGGACGTTGCCGCGGCCCACGGCAAGGGCACGGACGGCTCCGGGTTCACACTGCACCCGCTGGTGCGCCGGCCCGAGGATTTGGTCCAGGAGGGCCGGCTGCGGGTGTTCGCCGCCGTCGGCGATCGCGCCTCGGAGCTGAAGCCGCTGAGCTGACGGCGGATACCCTCACCGCCGCGGCGATGAGCGAAGGGCCAACACACGCGAGCACCCACATCACCCCTGAGGTGAGCGTGGTCGTGGCCACGCGCGACCGCCCTGAGGGCGTTGCCCGCCTCCTGGACGCTCTGGAGCGCCAGACACTCCCCCGAGGGCGCTTCGAGGTGGTCATCGTCGACGACGGCTCGGGCGACGAGGCGATCGGCGTTCTGGACGACCCGCGGATCGACCAGGTGCTGCGCCGGCCGGAGTCCCTCGGACCGGCGGGCGCTCGCAACGCGGGCTGGCGAGCCGCCTCGGCTCCGCTGATCGCGTTCACGGACGACGACTGCCGTCCCGAGCCGGGGTGGCTCGAGGCCGGGCTCGAGGTCCACCGCGCCGCCCCGGGGATGATCGTCCAGGGCCCGACACGCCCCGAGCCGGAGGACGAGCACCTGCTGGACCGGCCGCACGCACGCTCAATCCGCGTCACCCGCCTGGGGCCGTTCTTCGAGACCTGCAACATCTTCTATCCCCGGCCGCTGCTCGAGGTCCTCGATGGGTTCGACGAGGCGATTCCCACCGCGGGGGCCGAGGACACCGACCTCGCCATGCGGGGATTCGAGGCGGGGGCGGCGGCGGTGTTCGCTCCCGGCGCGCTGGTGAGCCACGCCGTGCGCGAGTTCTCGATCCGGAGCGCGGTCCGCTTCACGTACCGCTGGCGGACGATGGTGCCGTTGGTGAAGCGCCATCCACGTCTCCGCGCGGTGTTCCCGTGGCACGGGTTCGTCTGGCGCGAGACACACGCCCGTCTGCTCCTGGCCCTCGCCGGCCTGGCCCTGGCCCGGCGTCGCCCGGAGTTCCTGCTCTGGTGCGCCCCCTACCTCTCGTACCGCCACGGATGGCGACCCGAGGGGCTGGCGCGCAGCGCCCGCGAGCTGCCCGGCGCGGTCCTCGTGGACGGCGCCGAGGTGGCGGTGCTCGCCGCAGCGAGCGCCCGCCACCGGTGGCTGCTGATCTAGGTCCGGCCTACTTGATGCCGCGAAGGACCAGCGAGGCGTGCACCGTGCACGGGTAGGTCCTCTGGACCACCGCGATCGCGGCGGTGCCCGACTTGTTCGGGATCACCGTGTTCGGATCCTTTGCCGACTTCTGAAGCGCCTTCACCGAGGCCTTGTCCCAAGCGACCGCGGAAACCTCACAGCCATCGGACCACGCATAGCCGCTGCCCTTCTTCTGGAGGCCGGCGGTCTTTACGATCTTGGCCTCCGTGTACTTGCCCTTGATCGGCTCGGGTGCCGGCGCGGCGGGGGACGTGGTGGTGGCGGCGGCCGAGGTGTCCGTGCTCCCGCTGTCGGAGGATTTGTTGTCGTCTCCGCCACCGCAGCCCGCAAGGGCGACGACGCCTACGACGACAAGGGTGGTCCACTTCATTCAGTCAAGCCTCCTGTTCGCATCCGGACAGCACACTCTTGCGTAGTTCGCCCTGCCTTTCCAGTGAGAGCCGGAGCGGGCTCGCCGCTCTTGGGCTAGATTCGCGAGCCATGGCTGCCGCGCCCGAACAGGGGCGACCCGGGGCGCCGGTTCCCTTCGATCTCGACGAGCTGGCCGGCGCCACGAACCTCGCCGACTGGATGTTCTCCCAGTTTCGCGACTACGTGGCCCCGGCTACGGTGGAGGTCGGACCGGGCGTCGGGACCTTCACCGAGCGCCTGCTGGACGCGGGGGTTGAGCGCGCCCTGCTGGTTGAGCTGGACGCGCGGCTCTCGGCGTACCTGAGCGATCGTTTCGGCTCCGACCCCCGGGTGGAGGTGGCCACGGAGGCGCTGCCCGAGGCCCCCTCGATGGCGTCCACCGCGGGCCAATGGGGGTTCGTGCTCTGCCAGAACGTGCTGGAGCACATCGAGGACGATCACGCGGCCACGGCCGCGATGGCCGCCGCGCTCGAGCCCGCCGGTCACCTGGTGATCCTCGTCCCGGCGCACCCGCGCCTCTACGGCGCGCTCGACTCGGCGTTCGGCCATCACCGGCGCTACACCCGCGAGCGCCTCCGGGCGGTGGTGGAGGCCGCGGGCCTCGAGGTCGTGGACCTCCACTCGTTCAACCTTCTCGGCGTGCTCGGCTGGATCGCCAAGCGGCGGTCGTCCTCCCCGGGCCTCGGATCCCGCTCGCTCGCGGTCTACGAGCGGTTGCTGCCCCTGTGGCGCCCGGTGGAGGACCGGCTGGATCTCCCGTGGGGGCTGAGCCTCATCGTGGTGGCTCGCCGGCCGGCGCTCTAGCCCGCGAGACCACCCGCGCGGTCACGTACAGGGGCCGGTGCAGCGACTCCTCGTGCACGCGCGCCAGGTAGCGCCCCAGGATCCCGATGGTGATGAGCTGCACACCGCCGAGGAAGAGCACGGACACGAGGATCCAGAGCTGTCCGCTGGCCGCGATGGCTCCGGCCAGGGTGAGCACGAGCAGCACGAGCGCGCCCAGCGCGCTGAGGGTGGCAGTGAGCAGCCCCAGGTAGGAGGCCATCGACAGCGGCACGTCGGAGAACGAGGCGATGGCCTCGAGCGCGAGCCGGAAGAGCTGCGGGTAGGACGCGCCCCTTCCGCTCGTTCGCCCGGCCCGGCGGTACTCGATCGGCACCTGCCGGAAGCCAACCCAGGCCACCATCCCGCGCAGGAACCGCCGCCGTTCGGGCATCTGGCGGAGCGCCTGCACCACGGGCTCGGTCATCAGCCGGAAGTCGCCGGCCTGTCCCTGGTAGGGCACGCGTGCCAGGCGGCCCATCAGCCCGTAGAACGCCGTGGCCAGCGCGCGCTTGAATGCGCTCTCCTCGCGGCCGATGCGCCGGGCGAACACCACGTCGGCGCCGTCCTGCGCCATCTCCAGCATCTGCGGGATGAGCTCCGGCGGGTCCTGGAGGTCGGCGTGCATGAGCATCACATGGCGGCCGCGGGAATGGTCGATCCCCGCCGACATGGCCACCTCCATGCCGAAGTTCCGCGACAGCTGTACCAGCACCACCCCAGGCTCGGATTCGGCCCAGCCCTCGATGAGCGCAGCGGAACCGTCCACCGAGCCGTCGTCCACGTACACCACCTCCACGGTCCCCTCGATGGCGGCGAGCACCGGCCCCAGGCGGTTGTGGAGCTCGGGCAGCCCGGCCTCTTCGTTGAACACCGGAACCACCACGGACAGCACCGGGCGCTCGCCCGCGCCGGAATCGTGGGGAGGAGGCTGCACGCGGCGCGACTTTACGGGAGCGCCCGGCGCGTGACGGCTAGGAACCGTTGCGAACCCGGTACACGGTGGCGCAGCCGAAACGCCGTGGGGCGCCGGTCGCGTCCTTGATCAGCGGGGTGATGTCGGGGTGGCCGCGGCAGTCGGAGTACACGTAGCGGGCGCCGGTGGAGCGCACGAACCGCGCGGCGCGCTCGGGATCGAGCTCTCCGGCGAAGAGCCGGTCCGCGGCCCGCCGCCGCGCCTGGAAGTCGGGGGTCCAGGACAGGGCTCCCAGCCAGCTGGCCCTGCCCGTGTAGGCCGGTACGGCCTGCCCGCTGAACACCGTGGTGAGCACTCCGCCCGGCTCGGGCCTGGCGTCGAGCCAGCGCAGCGCGTCATGCTCACCGGGCTCGAGGAAGAAGGGCTGAAGGCCGGCGTTCACGGCGCCGTGGAGGCGGTCGACCCGGTAGGCCAGACCGGGCAGGACGAGCAGCGCCACCGCGCCGAGCGCCACCGCGGCGCCGACCGGACGGGACCCGAGCCGCGAGCGGAGCCAGAGCGCGGCGAGCACCGAGAGCGGAATGGTCAGGCCCTGGACGGCGTGTGCCGGAAACGTGCCGGCGGGCTGGTAGAAGACGACCAGGGCGGCCACGGGCCATACGCGCAGCGCCACAGTGCCGAAGTCCGGAGCGGGCAGGCGGTAGGCCAGCAGCGCCGGCACCGCGAGCGGCGCGAGCCCGGCGATCATGATCCAGAGCGGCCAGCCGCCGTCCTCGTTGGCCCGGCCGGCCAGCTCCCAGCTCGAATCGGTGTGGGACAGAACCAGGTAGTAGACGAGCGGAGCGGCGATAGCCGCCAGCGGTACGGCCAGGCGCCGGGCCGCCGCTGCCGGGCCGTCTCCCTCCCCACGCAGGACACAGAGCAGCTCGGCGGCGCAGATGACGAGCGCGAATGTGGCGCCCTGCCAGGGCTGGAGCCAGCTGCAGAGGAGCCCCGCTCCCGACGCGAGCGCCAGCGCCCTGCCGCCGCCGGCCCGGGAGCGCTCGTACGCCAGCAGGCCGAGGGGCAGCATGGCCACGGCCACCGCGGTGAACATGTAGCCCCAGAGGTAGTTGCCCGTCCACGCCTCCCCGGCCAGGAAATCGAGCTGCAGCCTCTGCTTGCCCGAGCCGAGACCGGCCCAGCCGAAGAGGGCCGCCACCGGGGTCACGGAGAAGAGCGCCACCACCAGCGCGAGGCGGCGATCGCCCGGCCGGTCCAGGAACCGGTGCACGTATGCGAGCACGCCGGCGAAGAGCACGGGAATCGCCACGAGCTTCAGCACCTGGAAGGCGGCCACCAGGCCGAGTCCGCCCCGGTGGAGCAGAGCGGCCAGGAGCACCCCGGGATGGACGAAGTCGCGCGATCCTCCGGAGAGGTCGTAGAGGTTGCCGACCGCGAAGTGGCCGGATGCCTGGCGGATCCAGCCCAGGTACTGGAGCTGGTCCACGGTCACATAGGAATCGGCCCCGGTGAAGATCCCACCCTGATGGAGAACGCGGGCGAGCATGCCCGCCAGGGCGGCCACCCCCACGGCGGCGAAGATCGCGAACGTGGCCAGTTCGACGCGGTCGATCCGCCCCTCACCTCGGGAGGGCGGCGCCGGGCTAGGCGAGGTCGTATGCAGGCTCGAGGTCATCGACGGATCCCGTCGCCACGGCGGGTGGCTGCGCCCCGGCCGCCGGATCCCCGGCCTGAACGCCGGCCGCGGCCATGAGCAGCGCCACCAGCGTGACCGCGGGGAGCTCCCAGGTCCAATCGATGCCCACATGGACCAGGAAGGCGGCCACGCACGCGGCGGCGGCCGCGCCGGCGGGGTCGGCATGGTCCCGGGCGGTGCGCGCGAGCCCCCGCAACACGGCAATCAGGAAGGCGGCCAGGAGCAGCCCGCCCACGAGCCCCAGCTCCGCCAGCGTCTCGAGATAGAGCGAGTGAGCGTCCTGGGCAAAGTCGTCCGAAGAGCGCTCCCGGCGCCACTCGACCCCGAACGAGCCCGCGCCGACGCCGCCGAGGGGATGGGCACCGAAGGAGTCGATGGCCACGCGCCAGTACTCGCCGCGGTTGGTGGAGATCTTGGTGAGGCGTGACTTGGAGCTCGGCAGCGGGTCGGTCTTCTCCGACCCGGTCGCGATCAGCCAGCCCATTCCGATCACCGCGACCGCGGTGACCACGGCCACGCCTCGGAGTGCGCCGCGGCCCACCGGCAGCGGTGCCGCCAGCCCGGGCCGGCCGGTGATCCGCGCGAACGCCCAGGCCACCGCCGCGGTGACCACGACCAGCACAGCCAGGAAGAGCGCCCCCTGCCCGGTCTGCCGCGAGGCCGGTTCGGTGAGCTCCACCAGTGCGGGGAAGAGCTGGATGATCAGCCCGAGCACCACCGCCGCGACGAGCGCCACTCCTCCAGCCGCCAGCGTGGCCCAGACCGGCCGTGCGAGGACCAGCACCACGAAGCCGGTGCCGAGCGCCACCAGCGATCCTCGCGAGAACGTCAGGTAGAGCACCACCGAGCAGGGCACGGTGGCCGCGCAGGCGGCGGCACGAAGCGCCGCCTGATGGCGACGCTCTGCGGCCAGGGCCACACCGAGCAGCACGCCGAGCGCCATAAGCAGTCCGAGCGCGTTCCAGTAGGTGAGCGGCTGCTGGATTCGCGACCCGGCGCGCATGCTCAGGGCGGTCGGCACGAGATCCGGCAGAAGCCGGCCCGCGAGCGAGTAGAGGGTCACCACCAGCACCCCGGCGAGGAGGACCGGGACCAGGAGCGCCCTGACGCGCCGGTCTCTCATGACCACCGCCGCGGCGGCGAACACCGACGCGTAGAGCACGAGCTGTGCCGTTTCGTTCGCCGCGAGGTCGCGGATCCGGGCCCACTCGATGCTGATCCCGCTCCAGAGCGCGAGCCCGGCCAGGGCCCCGCAGGCCACCAGCGCGCCGGGCGCCCTCACCAGCGGCCAGGGGGCCGTGACCGCCAGGACGCCGGCCACCGTGAGCGACACGGCGCATCCGAGAAGCTGTGCCTTGACCCCGTACCCGCCGCTGAAGAACGCGAGCACCGCCGGCATGGCGAAGAGCACCCCCGCCGCCACCAGCGGCACCCTCGTGGCAGGGCCGTCGGCAACGGATGAGCCGGCCTGCCGCGCGGTCCTGGAAGCCGCGCTACGCTCGTTGAGCGCCCGGCCGGTCAGGGCGTTTGGCCTAGGGTTAGGGCGAGCAAGGGCGTCCCGAGGCGCCGGCCGAGCATTGCGCGAGAGGCTAACGAAAGAGGCGCGGGAAACGATCAGGTGTCGTGTCCGCACGGAGGCGGCGCTTTGGCGGCGAGGCTTGCGGCAGCGCGCATGGAGGGGATGAGCATGAGCACCGCCGCGGCACCTCCCGCGGGGCGCGGCGCTCGCCTGAGTGAGCTCACCGGCCGCGTCGGCCTGGACCTTTTCGAGGCGGCCTGCCTCGTCGTCCTCTCGGCAGTGTCCGTGGCGGTCATGCTCCCGCTGGCCCTGCAGGGTCATCCGCTCTCCGGGGTCGAGGGCCTGTTCCCGCCCGACCAGTTCCAGTACTTCGTGTGGATCAGGGAGGCGGCCCATCACGGGCTGATCGGCAACCGCTTCGACCTCGCGCCCGGCGGCCGGCCCTTCTTCCACCCCGGCTTCGGGCTCTCGGGGCTCCTCCACGACGTGACCGGTGCGTCGATCCCGCTCTCGTACCAGTTGTGGAAGCCGTTGGCGGTGCTGCTCACCTTCGCGGGCTGCCTGCGCTACATCCGCCGGCTCCTTCCCGCGGGCCCGCAGCAGCGTGTGGCGCTCGTGCTGGCCCTGTTCGCCGTGATGCCGGCCGTGGCCGCCGTGGCCTGGTCCGGATGGGGTGGGAATCCGCGCAAATACACCTTCGACTTCATCTCGGGGGAGATGTGGACGGGGCAGTATCTGTGGGGCTATCTGATGACGGCCATCGCGGTGTTCTCGATGCCCTTCGTCCTCCTCGGATTCGAGGCCTGGCGCGAGGGCGGCAGGACGCGCACGCTCGTGCTCTGCGGCCTGGGGGTGCTGCTGGTGTTCTGGCTGCAGCCCTGGCAGGGGGCGACCCTGGTGCTGATCGTGCTCGCGGTGGAGGCGCTGCGGTACCGCCGCACGCGCGAGCGGCCACCGCTGGGGGTGGCCCTGATTCCCGTCATGGCCGCGGTCCCCGCGATCTACTACTTCGTGCTCTCGCACGCGGACAAGTCCTGGCGCCTGGCCTCGGAGTCCAACGCCGCGGGGGTCCAGCCCCTCTGGACCTGGCCGGCGTGGGCCATCGCGCTCACCGTGTTCCCGCTCGTCCTGCCGGCCCTACTGGCCTACCGCCTGCCCGCGCCCACCTGGCAGGACCTGGCGGTCAGGGTCTGGCCGCTGGCCGCCGTGGTCGTGTACTTCGCACCCGTCGGCACCTTCCCGTACCACTCGATTCAGGGGCTGTCGCTGCCGCTCTCGGTGCTCGCGGTCCAGGGCGTGACCAGCGTCTGGGCTCGCCCGCGCCGGGCGCTGGTGCTGGCCGCACTGGTGGTGCTCACGGTGCCCGGCTTCATCCACAAGCTCGAGCTTCCGCGCAACAACATCCGTGAGAACGTCTACGCCTATTACATCCTTCCCGACGAGGGCCACGCGCTCGACTGGCTGGAGCGGGATCCCCGCCCCGGAGGGGTGCTGGCTCCCGAGTACGCCAGCAACATGGTGCCGTACCGGACCGGGCGCGAGGTGTACCAGGGAGCGCTCTCGTGGACACCGGACTACGGCAAGAAGCTCGCTCGCTCCAACGCGCTCTTCGACGGCAAGATGCCGGTGGGCCAGTCGCGGGCCTACGTTCGCGGGTCCAACGCTCGGTTCCTGTTCTCGAGCTGCCGGCCCTCCGCTGACATGAGGCCAATTCTGGGACCGTTGCTCGCCCGCACCCACCACTTCGGGTGCGCCACGGTGTACGAGCTGCGTGAGCGCCCGGCCATGGCCCGGGCGGCCGGCGCGCCGGACGAGTAGAGCGCCCCCGGTGGGCGTCGGCGAGTACCTGCTGGGAATGCTGCTGCTCGTAGTGGCCCTGGCGCCGGTGGCCGCCGGGGCGGTGGCCGTGAGGGTCCGGCTGGCCCCCGGCTGGCGCGGCGCTCCCGCCCGCCTCGCGGAGATCGTGACCGCGCTGGGGATCGTGACCGCCGTGGCCGAGGTGCTGGGCACCGCGGGGGTGCTGGAGCGCGTGCGGCTCGTGGCCGGGCTGGTGCTCGCCGGAGCCGGGGCTGCCGCTCTCGCACGCCGGGGTGCCGCATCACCAGCCGGTTCGCTGCCCTCCGCGCCCTCCGCGCCCGCTCCCGACCGGCTGGGCGTGGCCGTGGCCGCCGCGGCGGCCGTCCTCGTGTTCGCCCAGTGGGGTGTGGAGGTGATCGAGTCGCTCGGCCACGGGATGCTGAGCAGCGACACCGTCTCCTACCACGGCCCGGTGGCCGCGCGCTTCCTTCAGGACGGTTCGATCACACCGCTCGAGTTCGTCTACAGCGACCCGATCATTCCCTTCCTGCCGTTCGGTTCCGAGCTGCTCCACGCGGTGGCGGCGATCCTGATCGGGCGCGACGTGGCGTCGCCCTTCCTGAACCTCGGCTGGCTGGGTCTGGCGATGCTCGCGGCCTGGTGCATAGGGCGACCGCGCGGGCTCGGCCCCGCCTCGTTGCTGGCCGTGTGCCCGCTGCTGGCGTCGCCGGCCCTGGTCACCTCGCAGGCCGGCTCCGCGGGCACCGACATCGCGGCCGGGGCGCTCACGCTGGCCGCCGCCGCCCTGCTCCTGAACGCCGGGTGGCGCACCGGCCCGGTGGCTTTGGGGGGCCTGGCGGCGGGCCTCGCGTTGGGGGTGAAGGTCACGGCCATCGCCCCGGTGCTGGCGCTGGCCGCCGGTGCGGTGTTGGCGGCGCCGCGCGCCGCACGCATACGGGTGGGCGCCGCCTTCGGCGGCATGGTCGTGGTGGCCGGAAGCTTCTGGTATCTCCGCAACCTGTTCCGGGTGGGCAATCCCTTCCCGGCCAAGGGGATCGACCTCGGATTCGTGTCGCTTCCCTCGCCGCCGCTGCCCCAGACCTACACGGTGGCGCACTACCTCACGGACGGCGACGTATGGCGCGACTTCTACCTTCGCGGTCTCAATGCCGCGTTCGGAGAGCTGTGGTGGGCGCTCCTGGCGCTCGTTCTGATCGGGGTCGTCGGCGCGCTCGTGACCGGCGGGCGGCTCGAGCGGGTGCTGGGAGCCGCGGCGTTGGCGAGCGTGCTCGTCTACCTCGTCACCCCGCGCGGAGCGGACGGTCCCGAGGGGGTGCCGTTCTTCTTCGTCTACACGCTTCGGTACATGACGCCCGGCCTGGCCATCGCACTTGCGCTTCTGCCGCTCGTCCGGCCCCTGAACCGGCTCGCACGGAACCCTGCCCTCTACGTCGGGCTGATGACGCTGGTGTTCGTGGCCCTGCTCGACTCCGGGATCGGGATCGACACCGGTGACAAGCGCAGGGTGGCCCTCGCCGTGGGCCTCGGAGCCCTGGTGGCTCTGGGAGCTTGGGGCGCCGGCCGCGTGCCGCGTCCGCTCCTTGCCGCGGGCGCGATCGCCGGGGCGGTGGTGCTCGTGGCCGGCTACCCGGTGCAGCGCCATTACCTCGACAAGCGCTACGCGAGCGATCCGCTCGCCTTCGCCCGCAACCTCGAGGACCAGCGGATCGGGGTGGTGGGCTTCGTGCGCGCCTATCCGCTGTTCGGGAATGACCTCTCCAACCGCGTCGAGCAGGTGGCGAAGCACGGCCCCCATGGCGCCTTCGTCCGCATCAGGGGCTGTCGCGCCTGGCGCGCGGCGCTGGCCGCCGGCGGGTACCGGTACGTGGTCACGAGCCCGCCGCTGCTTCCCTACACAGCCGAGGGCGTGATCTTTGGGCCCGCGTTCGATCCCAAGACCAGTCCGGAGGCCGGGTGGACGCGGTCCGATCCCGCCGCCCACGAGGTGTCGAGGAGCGGGAAGATCACCGTCTTCCGGTTGCAGGGCAGGCCTGACCCGGACACGTGCGGTCAGGCCCGCACCGGATGAGAGAGGCGCTGACAGGGCTCGCCGCGCGGATCGACAGGCTCTCCCTGCGCGCGCTGACCGTCGCGGTCGCCCTGGCCCAGGTGGTGGCGCTCCTCCCCATGGCCATCGCCCGCGACATCGACGGGGACGAGGGCTACTACACCCTCGCGGCCTCGCTGGTGGGGCACGGCAAGCTGCCCTACGAGGACTTCTTCTACCCGCAGATGCCGCTGGTGCCGCTGACCTACGGGCCCTGGACCCGGCTGTTCGGCGAGACCTGGGTGGTGGCGCGCTCGCTGTCGGTGGTGTGCGCGGCGGTGCTCGGCGTGCTGCTCTTCCGTCACGCCGCCGCGAAGTACCGCTCGGCCTCCGTGGGAGTGCTCGCGGCGGCGCTCTACCTGTCGTCCATGCTCGTCCTGCTCTGGATGACTGTGGTGAAGACCTACGCGCTGTCCACGGTGCTCCTCGTGGGCGCCTTCGTCCTGGCCGACCGTACGGACCTGCCCCAGACGCGGCGTCGCTGGCTGGCCGCCGGTGCTCTTCTCGGCCTATCCGTGGACGCACGGCTGATCGCTGCAGCGGTGGTGCCGGTCCTGCTGGTCTACGCCTACCGGGCGGGCCGAAGGGACGGCCGCGGCCGCGAGCTCGTGGGCGCTCATCTGGCGGGACTGGTGCTGGGACTGCTGCCCGCGCTCTGGTTCCTAGCGGCCGATCCGCGGCGGTTCTGGTTCCACAACCTGGGCTACCACTCGGTCAGGAGTCCCGGTGGGCTCTTCGGGGCGATGTCGGACAAGCTGTCCACGCTTGGGGAGCTCGTCTCGTCGCACCCGCAGTTCGCCCTTCTCACGGTGCTCGCGGTGCTCACGCTGGGAGGGTTGCGGCTGCTCCGCCGCCCGCTTCCGCCGGCCCTCCCCGTCGCCTTCATGCTCGCGCTCGCGGCGATCGCCCCCAACCCGCCGTTCGTGCAGGACTACGCCCCGATCGTCCCGTTCCTCGTGTTGGGGATCCTCGACCTGGTGACGTCGCTCGATGCCGTGGCCGCGGCGATTCGGCGGCCCCGGCTGGCGGCGGCTCTGCGGATCGGGGTCCCCGCGTCCCTGATCGCCTACCTGATCATTCCACTGGTGGCCGTGCCCCTGGCCACCCGCGACGGCTACCTGGGCGGCGGCGACATCTTCGCCGACGAGCTGCGTCCCAGCACCGTCCGGGCGGTCACACGCGCACTCGACGCCCAGACCCGGCCCGGGGAGGAGGTGCTCGCCTTCTGGCCCGGTTACCTCTTCGGCTCTCACGCCGACCCGGTGCCTGGCTTCGAGAACGACTTCGGACCGCAGGGGGTGCTGAACGCGGGCTACACGGACGCCAAGGCAAGCCGCTATCTGCTGGCCTCACCGCACCGGCTTGACGAGATAATCCGGCAGCGGCGGGTGCGCCACATCGTGATCGGCGCGCTCGGCGACTGGACCAAGCGGCACGACTCACTTCCGCTCATCCTCCGGAGCGGCTACCGGCCCGTGGAGACCGTGGGCGTCACGCGCATCCTGGTGCGGGGGGCGCCCGGACCCATTCCTACGATCGAGGACTGCCTGCGGCGTGGCGGGTTCCGTCCTGCCCTGGCGCCGCGCGTGCGCGACGCGGCACCTATCGGGATCACGCTCGCCTCGGGTCGCGAGGGCCGCCTGTTCGTCTATCCCACCCCGCGGAGGGCACAGGCGGCGCTGGGCGAGGTCGCGAGCTTCCTGCGCCTGCCGTCCCGCGCGGTCACCCGGGCGGGGGCCGTGGCGGTGGCCTATACGGGCACGCCCTCGCCCGCCGAGGCCGCTCGCGTGGCCGCCTGCGCGCGCCGTGGGCTCACCGCTTCCCGTGTGGCGGCGCGAGGCTAGGGTGACGCCAATGTCGCCGCCGGGCCTCTCAGTGGTCGTTCCCACGCGCAACCGCGCGGGCAAGCTGGCCCGCTGTCTCGCCGCACTCACCTCCCAGGAGCCCGACGCGGAGGTCCAGATCGTGGTGGTGGACGATGGCTCCACGGACGAGACCGAGCAGGTCATCGCCCGCCACCCGGAGGTGGAGGCGGTGCGCCGGCCGGCCGGTGGGCGGGCGGCGGCACGCAATCCGGGAGTGGAGCACGCCCGGGCCCCGCTCGTGCTCTTCGTGGACGACGACGTGGTGATCACGGAGGGTTTGCTTCAGCGCCATCTGGACCACCACCGGCGCCATCCCGAGGCCGAGGAGGCCCTGATCGGGCTGGTCACCTGGGCGCCGGAGCTCGACATCACCCCCCACATGCTCTGGCTGGAGGACGGCGGCCCGCTCTTCTCGTTCAACACGATCGCCGATCCTGAGCGGGTCGACTGGCGCCACTTCTGCACGGCCAACTGCTCGGTCAAGCGCGCGTTCCTGCCCTCGCCGCATCCGTTCGACGAGGACCTTCAGCGCTGCGTGGACATCGAGCTCGGGTACCGGCTGAGCCTGGCGGGCATGCGGCTGCGCTACGACGCCGGCGCCGTGGGCCACCACCTGCGGGTGGACGACCCGGCCAGCACCCGAGCACGGATGCGCGAGGTGGGGAAGGCGATGCGCAGGGTCCACGCGAAGCATCCGGAGCTCGTGGAGGAGCCGCCCCCGTTCAGCACGGGCAGCCACGTGAAGGCGGCCCTCGCCCGGCCGGTGGACCCCCTGCTGCGGCTCCTCGGCTCGCACACGCTCGAGAAGCGGCTCTACGGCTACGGGGCGGCGCTGGGCTACGCGGAGGGCTACGCGGAGACCGACCGTCTGCTGCGCGGGCGGGAAGCGGCGGCATGAGCTCGGCCGTCTCCCGCCGGTGGGCGGGGATCGACCGGGCCGAGCTCGGCCTGCTGGTGGCGTTTGCCGCGATGTCCGTGAGCATTCTCGCCGCGCTCGCGGTGCGGCCGCTCGCCATGACCGGCGCCGAGAGCGGGGTGGTGGCCGATCAGCTTCAGTACTTCGCCTGGATTCGCGTGGCCGGCGATCATTTCGTGATCCGGAACGTCTGGGACATCGATCCCGACGGCACGTCCTACTTCGTCCATCCGGGCTTCGTCATCTCCGGCCTGTTCCACCGCGCCGGGCTGTCCATCCCGGCGGCCTACCTCCTGCCCTGGAAGCCCGTGGCCGTGATCGCCGTCTTCCTCGGGTTTCGCGCATACGTCCACCGCTTGGTCCAGGGCCGGGGGGCCCGCCTGGCGGCGCTCGCCATAGCGCTCTTCTACGTCTCGCCGCTGGCCGCTGCTCTCGACCTGCTCTCGATCGGCGGCCTCGACTTCCGGAAGGAGATGCGCTTCCTGGCCGGCGAGGTGTTCCCCGGGGTGTACGTCTGGGGGTACCTGATGACGGCCATCGCCGTGGGCCTGGTACCGCTCGTGCTCCTCGCCGCAGAGCGCGCCCGCGACCCCGAACGCCGGGCCGAGGGACGCTCTGCACGCTGGTACGCCGGCTGGGCCGCGGCCGGCGCGTTGATCATCTCCTGGCTCCAGCCCTGGCAGGGCACGGCGCTGATCCTCACCGTGGTGGCGGTCGAGCTGCTGCGAATGCGCCACGGGCCGCGCTCGTTCGGGGCCGCCCTTCGAGGGGTGGGCCCGCTGCTCGCCACGGCGGTCCTCCCGCTTGCGTACTACGCGGTGCTCGAGCGGGTGGATCCGGCGTGGGAGATCGCAGGTCACGCCAATCGCAAGTTCGAGCTCGGTTGGCCACCCTCGGTTTGGGCGCTCGGTCTGCTCCCGCTGGCGATCCCGGCCGTGCTGGCCTACCGGAAGCGGCCCGAGGGCTGGCAGGACCTGGCCGTGAGGGTGCTCCCGCTGGCAATGGTGGGGGAGTACTTCGCCATCAACCTGAGCGGGCTCGGCACCTTTCCGTTTCACTCCCTCCAGGGGATGTCCCTGCCACTCGCCATCCTGGCCACCACGGGGGTGGCGGAGCTGCGTCCGGCCTCCTGGTGGAGACCCCGGGCGCGCTGGGTGGCCGCGCTCGTGGTTCTTGCCCTGGGCCTTGGGGTGGCCGATCGGCTGAACCAGATCCGGATCGAGGTGCACAAGGGCGGGCAGCCCTACCTCATCCACCCGGGCGAGCAGCAGGCCTTCGACTACCTCGAGCGGCTGGACGAGCCGGGGGGCGTGCTCGCTCCGATCTACTCGGGGCTCATGATCCCGTACCAGACCGGGCGTGAGACCTGGGTGGGCCAGATCTCCTGGACGCCCTCGTATCACCGGCGGGTGAGGGAGGCGGAGGCGCTCTTCTCCGGCCGGCTCGACCGCGCCCGGGCCACGCGGCTGGTGGCCGGCTCGGGCGCCCACTTCCTCTACTCGGACTGCCTCAAGCGAACCGACCTCACTCGCCTCCTGAAGCCTCACCTGGCGTCGGTCAGGCGCTTCGGGTGCGCCACCGTGTACGAGCTTGACAGGAGCACTCTCCAGTGATCGTGGAGGCGCCTCCTCGCAACGAGTCCGGCATGAGCGCCCGCGCGCGGGCGGCCGGGCTCGCCCTCCTGTTCCTGGCCGCGGCCGCGATCTCGGCCTCGATCATGTTGAAAGGGATGCAGCCCAATGACGAGGGCCTGATGCTCCAGGCGGCGTCGCGGATTGCCGGGGGCGAGGTGCCCTACCGGGACTTCTGGTGGTTCTACCCGCCCGGGCAGCCCTACCTGCTGGCCGCGCTGTGGAAGATCTTCGGTCCCTCGCTGCTCACCTGGCGGATCCTGCGGGTGCTAACGAACGCGGTCGTGGCCCTGCTGGTGTACCTGCTGGCCCGCCGCGGAGCGCCGCGGGGCCTGGCCCTCGCGGCGTGGGCCGTGGCCGCGTTCGGGCTGGCAGCTCCCACCGGTCCCCATCCCTACCCGATGGCGCTGCTCCTCGCGCTCGCCTGCCTGCTCGTGATGGAGCGGTCGGCGATCCTGGCCGGGATTCTCGTGGGGGTATGCGCAGTGTTCCGGATCGAGTTCGCTGCCTACCTCGGGCTCGGCGTCGTGCTCGCCTACCTGGTGGCCCCCCAGGGAGGCGTGAGGCTGGCCGCGCGGTTCGCCGCCGCGTCGGTGGGTACCGCGTTGGTGCTGTTCGCTCCGGTGGTGCTCCCCGCCGGGATCGGGCGCTCCTGGGACCTTCTGATCCGGTATCCGATCGAGGACTTCACCGACTACCAGTCGCTGCCGTTTCCCGTGCTCTACAGCGGCCCGGTGGACTTCTCCTCGCTGAGCCACACGCGCGACACCATCAGCTCGATCCTGTCGTTCGAGGTGCCGTTGCTGATGGTGATCGACCTGGCCGCGGTGCTCGCGGTGCTCGCGCTCGGATTCCGGCGGGACCGGTGGATGCACGTGGCCGTCGCGGTATTCGGGGTCGGAATGGCGCACTATCTCGTGACCCGTCCCGATGCGTTCCATGTGGGCCCCCTCGCGGTGGTGCTGGCCGCGCCCTCGGCCTGGATTCTCGCGCGCGTCTGGGCGCTGGCCAGGAGCCCGGGCTCGATCCGCGACCGCTTCGCGAGCCTGCCGGTCAGGGCGAGGCTCGCGCTGGTTCCGGTGCCGCTGATAGCCGTGGTCCTCGTCTGGCTCTCGCTCGATGCCGCCCAGCGCGTGGAGCGCCAGATCGAGTCCGACATGGTGCCGGTCAATCTCGCGGTGGCCGACGGCGTGCGCGAGCTGCCGGTCTACAACTGTTCGCTCCCGGGCACCAACCCGGTCCAGATCTGTCGCCTCAAGGATCTGGAGGCCGCCGTCCGGTTCGTGAAGAGCCGGGTGCCGCCGGGCCGGCCGATCTACGTGGGCACGCGCCGAGCCGACCTGGTGACCTCCGGCGCGCCGATCCTCTACGTGCTCACCGGCCGCCCGAGCGCGGTCCGGTACGACATAGCCGCGCCCGGGGTCGTCACGTCCGCCCCGGTGCAGCGGGAGATCATCTCGGACCTGAGGCGGAAGAACCTGCCGCTGGTGATCCGCTGGACCGCCTCGATCACGGCGGCCCCGGAGCCCAACCGCGCCGGGAAGTCCACCGGCGTGCGCCTCCTCGACGAGTTCCTCGACCGGCGCTACCGCCGGACCGCGAGCTTCGGCCCCTATGTGATCCTCGAGGGCCGGAGCTGAGGGTCAGCCGCCGGCCGTGGGCAGGCGGTCCAGCTCGGACGCCGCGCCCCCGAAGAGCGCGAATACCCGGACTCTCTCCCGGCTGGGCGCCACGCGGTCGGCGTGGAGGAGCGGCACCGACACCTTGTATCCGGCGTTTAAGGACGCGGGGCCGTAGACCTTGGCCACGTCGGGGCGCGGGATGGAGGGCGTGGCGGCGGCCAGGAGGCGCCCGTCGAGGAACACGAGCACCCGGGCAGGGCGCTTTGACTTGCCGAGACGCACCGCCCAGCCGCCCAGCGAGAGGTGCCCGGGGTCGGTGGCCTCCTGCGTCTCCACCACACCGCGCGTCGCGCCCGGGCGAACCGCCACGGAGCGCCCGCCCGCGACTTCGAGCCGGAGCCGGCCCCCGCTCTCGCGCAGCCTGCCGGAGACCGAGCGCTCCCGCACCCGCGACACCGGCACGAGCGACGGCGTGGACCCGGCGGCCGATTCCACCGCGTATACAGCGAGATCATTTGCCCCGCGGCGGAAGCCCGCGCGTGGAAGGAGCGCGCCGAACCGGAGCTCCCCGTCCTCGTCGTAGGACTGCGTCACGGCGCGGATGGTGCCGTTGAGGGCCAGCGCCAGCTCGGTGCCCGGCCGCGCGGTCCCGGTGATCCGCCCCGTCGCGAACGCGGGCAGAAGAGCGGCGCTCGGGTCCACGTGGGCCAGCAGCGGAAGGTCGTCGATGTCCGCCTGCGCGGAGCCCGCCCGACGGAGATCCAGATCCGCGGGACGCCGGCCGAGGAGCGCGGATCCAGATCCTCCGGCGAACAGGGCGTCGTCGCCGTGTCCGGCTCCGAACATGCCGATCCGGCGCGCCACCTCACGGTCGCGCATCTGCTGGAAGACCGAGAACGGCTTCCGGTACTCGGCGCCGCTGAGCACGGCCACGGTACGGCGCTCGCCCGCCCCGTGCCGAAGCGACCGGCCGTCGAAGCGCCAACCGGGGCGGAGCCCGAGGAGGTCCGCGATGGTGGGTAGCACGTCCACCGTCTCCGCGGGGGAGTCGTCCACGCGACCACGCCTCTGTCCCGGGGCCTTGATGAAGAGCGGCACCGACGCGATGTCGGGAAAGTTCCGCTCGGTTGCGTAGCGGCGAGGCTGTTTCGTCCGGAAGCTCACCCCGTGATCCGCCGCCACCACGACCAGGGAGCGGTCCCAGAGCCCCGTGGCGTCCAGACGCGCGATCAGCCGGCCCACAAGCCGGTCCACGAACCCGAGCTGGAGCAGGTACCGCTGGTAGGCCTGCCGGACGAGCACGTCGTTACCGCCCCAGCTCGAGCCCTCGATGCCGGGGATGCGAGAGGTGTCGGCGGAGTACTCCTGGCCCGAGGGCAGGTACTGGTAGGGCCAGTGCGGCAGCGCGATGTGCAGGAAGTGCAGGTCCGGCCGCGTCCCGCCGGAACCGAGCCGGTCAACGAACCGGCTCCAGAGCGCGGGCCTGTCCCGGAAGGCCCGCTCGGGAACGCTGGCGGCCCCCTGGCCCGCGGATGAGCCCCGCGTGTCCCGAAAGCCCTCGAAGGTCGCGTCCACCTCGGGCAGGTCGTCGGCAAGCTCGTTGGGCAGCAGAAGGTGGAGCGACACCACGCTCAGGTCGTCGGCCAGTGAGCGCAGGCGGTCCTCCTCCCCGGCGCGCTCCCGCTCGCCACAGAGCCGCTCCGGGCAGAGCTGGGTGGCCGCCTCGTGCACGTCGAGGCGATAGCGCTCACCCAGCATCGTGAACAGGTTCCGGGGGTGGTCCGAGGCGATGGGAAGGGAGTCGCCGGGCGGCCGCGTGCCCGTGAGCAGCGCGGGCACGGCGCGCTGCGTCGCGTAGTCCACGGTCGTCGCGTTCCGGTACCAGGTGGAGCGCCGGGCGAGCTCGGCGATGTGGGGAAAGCGTCCCGCGTCGACCCGGCCATTCCGGTCCAGCAGCGAGGCGCCCGACATCTCGTCGAACACCACCATCACCACGGGCGCTCCGCTTCCGCCCTCCAGCCCGGCGGCCGATACCTCCTTCTGCGGCAGGATCAGCTCGGAGACGGGCGAGATCAGCAGGAAGAGGGCGATCACCACCGCCGGCACCGGCGCCAGGACGGTGAGGATCGAGCGCACACCCTGACCGCGGGCGTAGAGCAGCGCGCCCGCGGCGCCGAGCACGAGCGCGCCCACGAAGGCGGGTGCCGCCCCGATGCCTCCGAACAGCGACTTCAGCACCTGGAGCGCGATGGCCGCCGTGAGCACGGCGACGAAGGCCAGGTGCACCGCCGCGCGGACGCGCGGGGCGCGCACCAGCAGAGCCTCCACCAGGACCAGGACCGTGGGCGGCACCAGGACGAGCGCGAACGTAAGCACCAGGATGTCGCCGCGCGTGTTGCCGCGGGCCACGAAGAACTCCGGGCTGTCGCCCAGGACGTCGAGGAGCGGCTGGGCGAAGGCGAAGGCCCACAGCACCGCCAGGTGTGCCCAGGCAACCAGAAGGGGACGGCGCTGCGGCACCGCAGGATGGTATTCGGCGCCCTCCGGCCCGGCGCCGGATCGGCCCACCCCGCAAACTAGGCCGACTTTGTGCGGATCGATGCGAAACCGTCCGATGAGGGGTCTAGGTTCCCGACCGCTCTCCCATCGTCGTTCGGTTCAGGCCGAGGGGAGGCGGGAGCGCCAGTGGTCCTACCAGGAGGAGGGTCATATGCTGCTCACCGCCGCCATCGTGCTGGCCTGGGTCTCGGGCCTGCTCTTCTTCGTGGCGGTGTGCGCCGCGGCCAAGCGCGGCGAGCAGCACTAGAAGGCGCCGCGCGCCGTGCGAACGGCGGAAACGGTGCGCAGGAGGATCTTCACGTCCTTGCGCAGCGAGTAGTTCTCCACGTACTCGCGCTCCACCGCGAGCCGCTCCTGGAAGGTGAGCTCTCCGCGGCCGTGCACCTGCATCGGCCCGGTGATCCCGGGCCGCATCTCCAGGCGGAAGCGCTCCGTCTCGCTGTAGCGGTCGGTGAGCCAGAGTGCCTCGGGGCGGGGGCCCACGAGGCTCATGTCGCCGCGCACCACGTTGATCAGCTGCGGCAGCTCGTCGAGGCTCGTCTGGCGGAGGAAGCGGCCCAGGCGGGTGATCCGGGGGTCGTCGCGGAGCTTGAACATCGGCTCGTTCAGCTCCTCCACCGACACCACCTCGGAGATGCGGGCCTCGGCGTCACGCACCATGGTGCGGAACTTGAGGATGGGGAAGGGCACGCCCTTGAGGCCGGCGCGCGGCTGGATGAAGAGGACGGGACCCTTGGAGTCCATGCGGATCATGAGGGCCACCACGAGCATGACCGGCATCAGGATTACGAGGCCGATCGAGGCCACCACCACGTCGAGGGCGCGCTTGAGCGCCATGGTCGAGCGCGAGGGATTGCCGGTGCGGTACTCGATCACCGGCAGCTCGGCGATGTGGCTGAGCTCCACCGCCGTTCCGAGCATCGCCCGCATCGGCGGCGTCACGCTCAGCTTCACGCCCAGCGAACGGCAGCTCTGGACCACGCGCGCCAGGGTGGGCTCGTCCAGCTCCGGCGCGGCCAGGATGACCCGCTCCGCCCCGGTGGCCACGATCAGCTCCTCGAGATCGGCCTGGTCCAGCTCCTCCACCCGTGCGTTGTCCGAGTCGCCGTTCCCGTTCCCGTTGCCGTTGCCGGTGATGTCGTGACCCGCGCGGCCGCTCGACGGGGTGCCCGTGTAGCCCACCACGGCCATGTGGTGCCCGGGCTCGAGCTTCAGCTTGCGGCGTACGGCCGTGGCCAGCTGGCCGCTGCCGATCACCAGGCCGCGCTCGGGCGGAACGATCCGGCGCCAGAGGTTGCGGGCGGCGCTTCGCAGCGCCACGGAGGCGATCAGGGCCACGATCCACATCAGTGCCGCGCTCTTCGCGGAGAGCCAGCCGTTGTCCATGACGGCGGCCATGATCAGCGAGGTGGCGGCCACCGAGACGGTGATCCAGTGCACCAGCCCCGGGACCTCGTCGATCGTCAGGTACCAGATCTTCGGCTGATCGCGGTCGTAGAGCCCCTCGATCTTCGCAAGGACCAGCCACACGGGCAGCAGCGCCATGGCCCAGAGTGCGGCGTTGTGCCCCTCGACAGTACCCGCGACAGCGATCGCCAAGAGAAAGGTGAGTGCATCTGCGACCGCAAGCATCCGACGCCGGAGAGCGTCTTTCCAAGGTCCGCGGCGACGGAACAGGGAGTATTCCTCCGGCGCCGGAGCCGCCTGCGGGCGTCCGTGCGTGGCCAAGCGGGCCGGCATCTCGTTCTGTATACCCTGCCCGGCGCCAAAGCGCCAGTCCCGTATCGACCTTCGCACCAACCGGCGGGGCATAAACCCGCGCTATAGCTAGTACGTGAAGGGCAACTCGTCGGCGATCTCGCTGAGGCGGGGGGCGGACGCGTCCCGGTCCGAGGGCACCAGCTCAACGTCGGGCCAGACGATCCCGATCTCGGGATCGTCGTACTTGATGCCCCGCTCGATCTCCTCGTCGTAGTAGCCCGAGCACTTGTACATAACGTCCGCCAGGTCGCTCGTGACGCAGAAACCGTGCGCGAACCCGATCGGGCAGTAGAGCTGGTGGAGGTTCTCGTCGTTCAGCTCGAAGCCCTCCCATTTCCCGAAGGTGGGCGAGCCGCGACGGAGGTCCACCACCACGTCCAGCACGGCGCCGCGCCCGCAGCGCACCAGCTTCGCCATGCCCTGGCCGACCTGGAAGTGCATCCCGCGCACGATTCCCTTGGACGAGCGGGAGTGGTTGTCCTGGACGAAGTCGTCGTGGATGCCGAGATCGGCGTACACGTTCTTGCGGTAGGTCTCGTGGAAGAAGCCACGGTGGTCCCCATGCACCAGGGGCTCGATGAGGATGGGTCCGTCCAAACGCGTCTCGAGCGGCTTCACCCGATGCTCCCTTCGTGGTCGGTCGCGACGCCGGCCGGCTCGCGGTTGTCGTTCTTGAGGCGGTCCGAGGTGCCCTGCCATGCCGCCCGCCGCGCCAGCGCCGAGCGCAGGCCGGTGGTGGGGGCCAGCTCCACCGGCGCGCGCAGCGGCGCGCCCGCCCGGCGGTAGGTCCGCCATTCGCGGAGCCCCTTGACGCGGCCCTTGAGGGGGGCCAGCGTCCGGTCGGTCACGGCCGCGTAGGCCACATATGCGAGGTCGTAGCCGATCATCGCCAGCGCGTGGCGGCGCAGCAGGGCGTCGTCGGCGTTCTTGGCCAGGGTGCGCACGCGGTTGAGGCCCACGTGGAAGTACTTGAGGCTGGAGCCGTGCCCGATCGTGGCGCCGTGATGGTGGTGCACCACCGCGGCGGGCACGTACAGGCAGCGCCAGCCCCTCATCTGCGCGCGCCAGGCCACGTCGGCGTCGTCGAGCGCGAAGAAGAAGCTGGGGTCGAAGCCGCCGATCTCGTCGAGCATCTCGCGGCGGTAGAGCGCGGCTCCGCCGCAGGCTCCGAAAACCTCGATCGGGTCGGTCTCGCTCGTCGAGACGGGCTCGCCCAGCCGCCGGTCGAAGGCGATCCCGAGCTTGTCCACCCCTATCCCGGCCGAGTTGATCGTGTCGCGGCCGTTCGCGAAGCGCATCTGGGCCGCCACCGAGCCGATGCGGGGGGCGCTGCGGGCGGCCGTGAGCATGTGCTCCACGGCGTCGGGCTCCACCTCCACGTCGTTGTTGATCAGGAGCACCCAGTCACCGGTGGACGCCTCCATGCCCTTGACCACGGCGGTCGGGAAACCGAGGTTCGAGGTCATCTCGAGGCGCTTGGCGTTGGGCGACACCTCGGCCACCAGCTCCAGCGATTGGTCCCCGGAGGCGTTGTCCACCACCACCAGCTCCGTGGGCTCCCCGGTGTTGTCGAGCGAGACCTGGAGCGATGTGAGGCATGCGGCGAGGATGTCCGGCCGCCGGTAATTCACGACGATCGCGCTGATCGTGGGTGGGGCCATTTAGAGAACTTTGCGTCGTGCGATGGTGCTGCGCACCGCGGCGATGAGGAACTTCCCCATGATCGCGGCGTAGATCACGCCGTCCACGACGGGGCGCTCTCCCGCGTAGAACTTGCGGTAGAAGCGGCCCATGCTGCGGTGGAAGGCGAGGTTGTGCTTGAGACCGCGGTGCCGGCCGCTGCGGCGTGCCTCCACCGTGGTGCCGCCCTTCACGTGTATGCACGTGACGGAGCCGTCGTACCAGACCTTCCAGCCCTCCTGCTTGAAGCGGTAGCACCAGTCGAGGTCGTCCATGTACAGCCAGTAGCCCTCGTCCAGCGGGCCCACCTGGGCAAGCGCGGTGTCGCGCACGAGCATGAACGCCCCGTTCACGGCGTCCACCTCGCCGCTGTCCAGCTCGTCGAGCTCGGGCGCCCGGTACTGCGCCAGCCGCGAGTCGGCGGCGGTGCGCCGCCCGATCCCGGTGAAGTGGGCCAGCGCGCCCAGCGGGGTGGGGAAGGAGCGCTTGGCGGCGTGGTCGAAGGTCCCGTCCGGCTGGATCAGCCGGCAGCTGGCCATGCCTATGTCCGCGCGCGAGTCCATCAGCCGGACCATGAAGTCGAGCGCCCCGGGGGTGACCTCGGTGTCGGGGTTCAGCACGAGGATGTAGCGCGCGGTGGCCCGCCGGAGCACCACGTTGTTGGCGATGCAGAAGCCGGCGTTCCAGGGCAGCGTGTGCAGCCGGACCTCGGGAAACTCCTGCTCGATCATCGGTGCCGTGCCGTCGCTGCTGGCGTTGTCCACCACGTGCACCACCGTTGGCCCGGCGGCCAGCGGATGGAGGCGCAGCGACTCGAGGCAGGCTCTGACGTGCTCGCGGGCGCCGTCGGACACCACGATCACGATCTCCAGGAGGGGGTCGGTGAGCGGCGCCGGCGCGGGGCCCGGGTCGGTTTGGGTGGTGGGTTCGGCAGCCATGGGGAGATCCTTGCGCGGGGCGCGCGTAATTGTTGCGGCGCATCACGCTACAACGATCCCCGCCAGAGCGCGAAGTTCAAAGGTGCCGCGACTTCGCCGTCGCTGTTGTAGCGTAAGTCCGGTGACGAACGCGGCGAATGGACCTCAGCCCGCTGCCCGAAGCAATGGCCTCGCCGCCAAGCCTCCCCGGGCAGGACACATCCTCGTAACCGGTGGAGCCGGGTACATAGGGGCGATCCTCACGGAGCGCCTCCTGGAGCGCGGATACAAGGTCCGCGTCCTCGACAGGCTCTACTGGGGGGAAAAGCCGCTCGAGCGGGTCAGGGACGGAATCGACCTCGTGGTCGCCGACGTCCGTGACATCCCGCCGAGCGCCTTCGACGGCATCGACGGGGTGATCCACCTCGCCGGCCTCTCCAACGACCCCACCGCCGAATACGACCCCGAGGCCAACTGGCAGATGAACGCCGTGGCCACCGAGGCGCTCGGCAACGCGTGCGTCGAGCACGGCGTGGAGCGCGTGGTGTTCTCCTCCTCGTGCTCCCTGTACGACGGGCTCCCGCCCGGAATGCACGACGAGACGGCCCCGGTGCAGCCCCGCGGCGCCTACTCCACCTCCAAGCACTACGGCGAGAAGGCCCTGCTCGAGCTCCAGGACAAGGGCCTCTGCCCGGTGATCCTGCGCAACGGCACCGTCTACGGGCACAGCCCGCGCATGCGTTACGACCTCGTGGTCAACACCTTCGTCAAGGACGCACTGGTGGAGGGGCGCCTGCTGCTCCATGGGGGCGGCTGGATGTGGCGGCCGCTCGTGGACGTGCGTGACGTGTCGGACGCGATGGTGGCGGCCTACGAGGCTCCCGAGCACCTGGTCAAGGGCGAGATCTTCAACGTCCTCCACTCGAACTACCAGATCCGCGAGCTCGCGATGCTGGTGGCGGGCTCCACGCAGCTGGTGGGCGCGCAGGTCCGGCTGGAGGAGGCTCCGGCCCCCAAGCTCACACGCGACTACGAGTGCTCGAACGCGAAGCTCTCGGGCCGGATCGGGTTCATCCCGCGGCGCTCCGTGGTGGAGGCGGTGTCCGACCTGCTCGGCGCGATCGACATCAAGGACCGCTCCTCGCTCACGGATCCTCGTTACTACAACATCCGCTGGTTGCAGCTCCTGAACGAGGTGCAGCCTCGCATTGAGGAGTTCGGCTCGGTCCTGTGAGCCTCGACCGCGTGCTGATAACCGGCGGTGGCGGTCAGCTCGGGTCGGACCTCGAGGAGCTTCTGTCTGGTGGGTCGCGGGTGCTGGCCGCCGGGCACGCCGAGCTCGACATCGCCGATGACGACGCGGTGGCCGGCGCCTTCGAGCGGGCCGAGCCCACCGTGGTGTTCAACTGCGCCGCCTTCCACAACGTGGAGGTGTGCGAGCGCGAGGAGGATCGCTCCTTCGAGGTGAACGCCCGGGCGGTGAAGCGCCTGGCCGAGCGCTGCACCGAGGGCGGGGCCAAGTTCGTCCACCTGAGCACCAACTACGTGTTCGACGGCACCGCTCCGGACCCGTACGCCGAGGACGACCGCCCGAATCCGCGCAGCATCTACGCCCTCTCGAAGCTGGCTGGGGAGTACGCGGCCCTGGCCTACGCGCCCAACGCCCTCGTGGCCCGCGGAGCCGGGCTGTACGGCCTCCACGGGAGCGCCTCGAAGGGCGGCAACTTCGTGAACCGGATGCTCGGGCGAGCCCGTGAGCAGGGAGCGCTGAAGATGGTCTCCGACCAACGTCTCAGCCCGACCTTCACCGCGGACCTTCCGCGCGCACTGGTCGAGGCGGTGGAGAGCGACGCCTCCGGCGTGGTCCACGTCACCGCATCGGACGCATGCTCCTGGTTCGAGTTCACGCAGGCTATCCTCGAGCTGGCCGGCGTGGAGGTAGAGGTGGAGCCCGTGACCACCACCCGTCCGCCCGGCGGAGCCGATCGCCCACTCAACGGCGTGCTGGTCTCGACGCGCGCGGAGTCGCTCGGCCTGGCCCCCCTTCGCCACTGGCGCGAGGCGCTGGCCGACTACATGGAGC
>CAWFUR010000010.1:0-369387 GCA_963819115.1 uncultured Thermoleophilaceae bacterium
GGTGTCCTGCCCTTGGAGGTTGTGAACGCGGCTGATGGGCGGCCGGTCGTTCAGTGAGCTGTGGGGCCGTTGCCGGTTGTAGTAGCGCAGGAAGGATGGCAGTGCGCGTGATCGGTGTGTTGAGGTGGGCCAGGTGTGGGGGTAGGCCCATTCGCGTTTGAGTGTTTGGAAGAAGCGTTCGATTCTCCTATGTCAAGAGGGGTTCATTGCGGGGGTGTTGGTGGCCCAGTTGTGGAGGCGTCTGTAGAGGACGTTGGCGAGGTGGCGTTTGAGGGCGCGGCGTGCTTCTCGAGGGGTTTTGCCTTCGGCGAGTTTGCGGGCTAGGAACGCTTTGGCGGCGGGGTGGTGTCGTTGTTGGACGATGGCGATGCGGTAGAGCGCGGCGTTGAGTTGTCGGTTGCCGCCACGGTGTAGGCGGTGGCGGCCTGCGGTTTGGCCTGATCCGCAGGGGATCGGCGCGGCGCCGCAGTAGCGCGCGAAGGCGGCGGTGTCGCGGAAGCGGCGAACGTCGCCGGCTTGGGCGATCACGGTGGCGGCGAGGTTGGTGCCGGCGCCTTGGAGGTCAGCGAGTGGGTTGTCGTGTTGGTTGAGCAGCTCGGCGATCTCTTTGTCGAGCGCGGCGATGCGTTGGTTGAGGTCCTCGACGTCGCGAGCCAGCTCGCGGATGCAGCGCGCGGCGACTTGTTCGCGGAGGCTGGTGCCGAAGCGGATCCGCTTGAGCCGACGCAGTTCGCGCTGGCTGTTGCAGCGCAGGGCGCCGGCCTCGCTGACGGGGTCTTGTTGGGTCCAGTCGGAACGCAGCCGCTGGATCGCCTGGGTGCGATCGCGGACGAAGCGTCGGCGTTGCAGCTCGAGCATGGATAGGGCCCGGACGAGTTCGGGCTCCATGGCTGGGCTGAGCTCGCCGCGCTTGCGGCGAACGACGTCGGCGATCGCCAGCGCGTCGCCGGGGTCGGTCTTGCCCGGTCCTTGGCGGTGGCGCTCACGGTGGGTGCGCCAGGCGGGCACGTGCAGCACCTCCAGCCCGGCCGCCGCGAGCGCGCCGACGAGCTGGCGGCCATAGCTGCCCGGCGACTCGACACCGACGACGGCCTGCTCGGCGTCATGCTCGTCCAGCCAGCCCAGCAGACGGCGATAGCCCTCGGGGCTGTTGGGAATGGTCAGCGCCGCGAGCGCGCCGCCGCGCTCATCGATCAGCGCGGCCGCATGCAGGTGCTTGTGAACGTCGATCCCGACGAACATCGGATCTGGCCTCCTGGCTCGGGGGTAGAGTCGAGGCCGGGCCGGCGAGCGACGCTTCTGTGTCGATGCAGCCACATCGGCGCGAGTTCTCCTATCAAGTCAGCTTCGCCGGCCCGCCCGCAACCCGCCGGCCGACAAATCGAACGCAAGTCAAGGGCCACCGCTGGGCCGGTCCCGGCCGGGACCGGCCCAGCACCCTGACACGCCTTTTGCCTGAGTCAGACCCGCGGGCGCGAGGAGCCTCGCCGCCCAACCGGACGGCACCCCGACGCTAAAACACAGACCTTGCCGTTCCAGCGGGGTGTGTAGGGCGGGGTGAGGATCTGGCGGGCGCCGGCGTGCTCGAGCTCGGCTCGGAAGGCGTAGGAGCGATAGGGGTTGCCGTTGTCGCTCATCACCGCGTCCGGCGGCGCCAGGCCGAGTGTTCTGAAGTGCTGGATCGCTCGGCGCATGAAGCGGGCGGCGGTGTCGGCTCGCTCGTCGTTGTGCTGCTCGACGTAGGCGTAGCGAGAGTGATCGTCGACGCAGGCGTGCAGATAGAGATAGCCCAGCTCTGGCCGTCCCTTGCGGCTTTCGCTGGAGCGTCGCGAAGCGATGGCCGGGACGCTGAAAGCGAGCGAGCCTGGTCGTGTCGACGTGCAGCAGAGCTCCGGGGCGCGACCACTCGTAGCGGCGATAGCTCTCCCGCGCCGAGCGCCTGAGCCGAGACAGCCCGTGGCGGTGGAGCACCTTCCAGATCGTGGAGCGAGCGCGGCGGACGATCCCTGCTAGCCGGCCAGGCCCCAACCCCGTCTCGCGGCGAGCGCGCAGAATCGGCTCCTCCTGGGCGGCGCTCAGGCGCCGCGGCTGGCGGCGCGGACGCGAGGAGCGATCCCCAAGCCACGCGCCAGAGGCGACCTGCTCAGCGCTGGCCGCCTGGCGGCGATGCCACCAACGATGGGCCGTGGCCGGCGACACGTTGAGGGCGGCAGCTGCCGCCCTCAAACTCTTTCCCTCGTCAACCAGCGAGCAGAGCGCAAGCCGTCCCGCCGGTCCGAGAGCAGCGTTAGCGTGAACCTTCATCCGGGTCCTCCAGTGATTGGGGCGTCAGCACCCCCAACCCTCTGGGAGGACCCGGATGGCCTCTCAGACGTTCACAACCTCTGTGGGCAGCTCACCTAGGCCGGCACGGGCTCGGCGTCGGTCACCACCTCGACGGTGTCCGCCGGGTGGTCCTGGCGCCGGGAGAGCCACAGGCAGGGCAGTGCGAACACGCTGAAGCCCGCGCCAATCAGGTACGAGGACGCGTAGCCGTAGACGTCGGCGGCGCGACCCAGCACGGGCTGCGCCCAGACGCCCCCGGCCGAGCTCATCAGCGAATCGAAGGAAAGGATCGTCGCCCGCTGCTTCGAGGGGATCATCCCGTTGATGTAGGTCTGCCGGATCGGCAGCGTGGCGGCGAACATGAGCCCCCACACCACGATCCCCGCGATCGCCACCCAGAGGTTCTCGATCAGGCCCACGAGCACCAGCGCCGCGGTGCTGATGGCCGACGTGGTGAGCAGTGCAGAGGTGCGCCGCTTGAAGAGGCGCCGGATGCGCGGCGCGGCGAGGCCGCCGACGATCTGCGACCCGGCCACGATCGCGGCCACGAGTCCGGCCACCTGGTAGGCCTCCGGATCGCCGTAGAGTTCGAGCAGGTAGGGCTGGAACGCGTAGAACGCGTAGACGCCGACGCCGCCGGTGAACAGCGACTCGACCATCAGCCACTTCACCGACGGCACGCGCCACCCGAAGTCGATCGACGCGCCCGCGATCTTGCGCATCTCGGCCGTCGGCCGCCCGCCCCGCACGGGCTCGAAGCCCACGTCGTGCATCATCCGGAAGGCGACCACGAACATCGCCGCCAGCACCACGCCTCGCAGCAGGAACGGCACTCCGAGGCTGGTGTGCTGAGCCACGAAGCCTCCGGTCACCGAGCCGGACAGCATGGCCGCCCCGCTGGCCACCTGCCCGCGCCCGAACACCCGCTCGATCTCGCCGCGGAAGCCGGTGGCGGCCAGGGCGTCGATCAGCCACGCCTCCACGGCCCCGGAGAAGAAGGTGAAGCCGAAACCGAGCAGCAGCGAGACGACCGCCCACTGCCAGAACGGCGCCTCCATTTGCCACAGCAGGACGTAGAGGAGTGTCGTGGCGGTGAGCGTGACCGTGCCGAGCAGGTACGACGCCCTGCGGCCGACGGTGTCCGCCACGATTCCCGTGGGGACCTCGAAGAGCATCATGCCTGCGGTGAAGAACGCGTTGGCGGCGAACGCCTCGAGGTTCGACAGCCCCGCGTCGAGCAGGAAGATCGTGTTGATGCCCCAGATGAACGACGCGGCCAGCGTGTTGCCGAACATCAGCAGCAGGTAGGTGCGCTGGATGCGCTCCGGGGTGGGCAGGACCTCGCTCAAGCGGCTCCGACGGTAGTGACCCGCCGGGCGGTCGACGCGGCCTTTCTGGGCGCGCCTTCCTTGGGACGAGCGGCTTGCCGATCCTCGCCGCGGGAGGAGGGCCTACGTCGAGCCTATCCCGTAGAAAGCGTTCGGCGCTATTTCCGACTTCTTGGTTTGCCGGAGGCCGCCGGTCGCGAATAGGTTCGAGCGATATGAGCATTCGAACTTGGCTTCGCGGTCTGGGACCGATGCTCCTTGCCGCTATCGCGCTAGCGCCGCCGGCCCAGGCCGCGTTTCCTGGCGCCAACGGGCTGATCGCGGTCAGCCGGACCTCCCCAAAGCCCGCTCAGGTCTGGTTGGTCCATCCGAGCACGGGGAGGCCTGCTCTCGTTGGGGAACCACTCGCGCAACCAGCCTGGTCGCCCGACGGCCAGAAGCTGGCCCTCACCGAGGGCTACACCGGCACCTCCATCGACATTCGCGACCTACGCGGAAACAGCTACCCGCACAGCACCTGTCAGGTCATTGGCGGGCGCACCTACGGGCACTCGTCCAGCTGGGCGCCGGATGGGCGCCGCTTCGTGTTCGCGTGCCAGAGCTCGAACGGGGCCATCCTCGTCGGAAAGCTGGGTTCCGAGAGCGGTTACGCCACACCACTGACACAGGACGGGAACAACCCGGCGTGGTCGCCCGACGGGACCACGATCGCCTTCGACCGGCCGGACGGGATCTGGCTCATGAACAACGACGGCACACACCAGCGCCGGCTGATCGACTTGCCCGGCGTCTACGAAGAGCGGCCAGACTGGTCCCCTGACGGCGAGCAGCTCGCATTCACGGCTGACAGCGAACCCCCTCCCGGTGGCTGTTGCGCGGCGGGCAACGTGGACGTGTACGCCATCAGCGCCGACGGCGGCCAGCTCAAACGGCTCACCTACAGCGCGGGCGCGGACTCCGGCCCCGCATTCTCTCCCGACGGCCGGCGCATCGCATTCGTCAGCCACCGACCCGGCCACGGCGAGCTCTACCTGATGAATCGAAACGGCACGCACCAGACACGCCTGACCTACAGCCCACCCCGCGTCATCACTCCGCCGCCAGAGCGTCCCACCTACGATTCCTACTTCGACCCCGATTGGCAGCCGCTGCCAAAGAAGCACCCGCGTTGTCTCGACCCGGGCGCCACGGTTCGGTTCACCAACCCGCACTGCAAGCGGACCATCCCCGGCGGGTGGCGCGTCCCATGATTCGTCACGTGGCCGTCCTTGCGCTCCTAGCTGTTATCGCGGCGTGTGCGGTGAGCGCCCCGGGTGCCAGCGCCCAAACCCTCAGCTGCGGTCAGGTGATCACGAAGAGCGTCGCCCTCACAGACGATCTGGTCGATTGCCCCGGTGACGGGCTCGTGGTCGGCGCTGACGGGATCACGGTCGACTTGAACGGGCACAGCGTCACGGGCCGGTCCGGCGGTGACTTCTGCGAGACCGACTGCCTGGGCCGCTATGGGATCGACAGTGCCGGCCACGATGGATTGACGATCGAGAACGGCACCGTCGGGTCCTTCAGATACGCCGTCTACCTGCACGACACCACCGAGAGCTCCCTGTCCGACCTATCCGTCGGCGCGGGACCCCACGCGGTGTACCGCGCGGGAATCCTCTTGTTGCGATCGCACGCCAACCGCCTGGTGCGCATCGCGGCGGCCGGTGACCCCACGATCTCGCTCGTGCGGTCGACCGGGAACACGGTCGCGGACAGCATCCTGAGAGGCGACGTGAACATGCGTCAGGGCGATGGCCTGACGCTCGCGTTCGGATCAGATCGCAACCGGGTGGTGGACACTCAGATCGACGCACCCTGGATGGGGCTGGTGGTGTACGACTCCGCGCGCAACCGGGTGGCCCGGGTCGTGACCAGTACCTACGTGGGCAACGAGATCACGGGTGACCACAACGTCGTCGTCGACAGCCGACTCGCCGGGGGCAAGTGGGAGGCCCTCAACGTGACGGGAGATCGCAACCGGATCGCCCGTAACGAACTCACCGGAAACTTCCCGCTGTACATCGATGGCGACCACAACGAATTCGCCCGCAACGAGGTCGGGCCAGGGCTGATCGTGCGGACGGGCAACGACAACCTCCTACGCGGCAATCAGGGGCGGCAAGTCCTGGTCGCCGCGGCCGCAGGCCACACGGCGCTGATCAACAACTCTGCCACCGGCGCCGACCAAGACGGGTTCACCATCGAGGCGGCCGGGACGCTCCTTCGACGAAATACCGCCAACAACAACGGCAACCTCGGCATCAACGCGGTCCCGGGAGTTATCGACGCCGGCGGCAACCGCGCGAGCGGCAACGGCAATCCGCTCGAATGCCTGAACGTGTTCTGCCGATAGCCCTGTCGTAAGCGCGAGCAAGCCGACCACCGTCGAAAGCGGGCCCGAACTTGGGCAGTTCCAGCGCGTGCGTTGATTCGCCGCGTGGGGCCTGTTAATCCACGACGAGCGTGCCCAGGCGTCGACTCGCAGGGACCCGCCGCCGGCTTGCCTGGTGGCCGCTGCCGCTCCTGGTCGCGGGTGCGGTTGCCCTGGCTTCGTCCGGCTGCACGCCAACGGTCGGCAGCTGCGCGGTCTTCCCGGCGGACAACGCCTGGAACCAGGACATCTCGCGGGCCCCGGTGGACACCTCGCACGACTACATAGGCTCGCTCGGCTCGATGACGCTGTGGCCCGACTTCGGCGGGAATGGCCAGTACGGCATCCCATACGTCAGCGTCCCCTCGTCGCAGCCGCTCGTTCCGGTCTCGTTCGACGCATCGGACGAGTCGGATCCCGGTCCCTACCCGATCCCGCTGAATGCCCCGGTGGAGGGCGGCGGCGACCGGCATGTGATCGCCCTGCGGCAGGGGGACTGCAAGCTCTTCGAGCTCTACGCGGCCGAGCGCCAGGGCGCGGGATGGCATGCCTACAGCGGGGCGGTGTGGAACCTGCGCTCGAACGCGCTGCGGCCCGAGGGCTGGACCTCGGCGGACGCCGCCGGCCTGCCGATCCTCCCCGGGCTGGCGCGCCGCGACGAGACCGACGGCGGACTCATCAGCCACGCGCTCCGGATCACCGTTCCCACCACCCAGAAGGCCTACATCCACCCGGCCACCCACTGGGCGTCGTCGAACACCGATCCCAACCAGCCCCCGATGGGCCTGCGGGTGCGCCTCAAGGCGAGCTACGACATCAGCCGCCTGCGCGGCCAGGCGCGAGTGGTGGCCCAGGCCCTGAAGACCTACGGCGCGCTGGTGGCCGACAACGCCGGCTCGTCGCGCGTCTACATCTCCGGGACCGTGGACACCGGCTGGGTCGATGACGACCTGAACGGCCTCAAGACCATCCCGGCCAGCGCTCTGGAAGCCGTGCGCACGAATCCGGTCGTGCGGGGATACTGAGTCGATCAAAGGCGAGAAGCATGAGGCGGGCACCCTGCTGTCGGTCAACGTCGGCCTGCCGAAGGACGTGTCCTGGCGTGGCAAGACCGTCTTCACGGGCGTGTTCAAGGACCCGGTCACCGGGCCTCGCCGCGTACGCAAACTCAACGTAGACGGCGACGGTCAGGGGGATCTGGCCGGGCACGGAGGCGAGCAGCGCGCCGTGTTCGTCTACCAGGCCGACTCGTATCGCTACTGGGAGCGCGAGCTCGACCGAAGCGACCTCGTCCATGGACAGTTCGGCGAGAACTTCACCGTCGAGGGGCTCAACGACGACGAGGTCTGCATAGGCGACCGCTACCGAATCGGCACCGCCGTCTTCGAGGTCACCCAGCCGCGCGTCACCTGTTACCGGGTCGGGATCCGAATGAACGACCCGCGCATTCCCGCCCTGCTCGTCTCCCACCGCCGCCCCGGCTTCTACTTCCGCGTGATCGAGGAGGGCGAGGTGGAGGCAGGTGACGAGATCGTGAAGCTCGCCTCCGGCCCGGAACAGATGACGGTGGTCGAGATCGACACCCTCCTCTACCTCCCCGGTCATCCGCGCCAGCAGCTGCTGCGAGCACTGCGAATTCCCGCCCTCAGCCCGGGTTGGCAGGGCTCGTTTCGCGCCCTGCTCGACGACAAGGGAGGAAGCGGGAACGCCGGCCTGTCAGCCACCAGCCCGCCCCCGGCGTGGCCCGGCTTGCGGCCGCTCTCCGTCACTGGGCTCGAGCCCGAGAGCGACGCCGTGCTCTCCATCCGCCTCGAGGACCCCGACGGCGCACCTCTACCGGCGCCCCAACCGGGTCAGTACCTCACGCTGCGTATCCAACCCGGCGGCGACTCGGCGTCGGTGCTCCGCAACTACTCCCTGTCCGGTCCGCCCGGCGCCGGCTACTACCGCATCACCGTCAAGCGCGAACCGAAGGGCACCGCCAGCGGCTACCTTCACTCCCGCCTCCGCGTAGGCGATCAGCTCGAGATCGCCGCGCCCCGCGGCACCTTCATCCTCGACCAGACCGACTCGCCGGTGCTCCTGCTCAGCGCCGGCATCGGTGCCACGCCGGTTCTCGCCATGCTTCAGGCGCTGGCTGAAGCGCATTCCGATCGCGAGATCTGGTGGCTGCACGGCGCGCGTAACAGCCGCGACCACTCCTTCGCCGCTGAGGCCCGCGCCGTCCTCGATTCACTCCCGAACGCACGCGCCCACGTGTACTACAGCCGCCCCGGTCCGGACGACGTGGAGGGGCGCGACTTCGAAAGCGCGGGCCGGCTCTCGGCCCCGCTCCTCGGCGAGCTCGACCCGCCGCGCGACGCCGAGGCATACCTCTGCGGCCCGGCACCCTTCATGGAGGAAATCAGCGCCGGCCTGGCCGCGATGGGCCTCGACGTCTCACGCATCCACACCGAGCCGTTCGGACCAGCGCCGGAACAGACACCCGGCATCGCGCCTACCGCGGCGCGCACGCCCCACCCCCCGGCCGGCGACCAGGGGACAGGTCCAACCATCGAATTCGCCCGCAGCGACCTCGCCGTCCGCTGGAGCGACGACTACCCGAGCCTCCTCGAGCTCGCCGAAGCCTGCGACGTACCCGTCCGCTGGTCATGCCGCACCGGCGTCTGCCGCAGCTGCGAAACGACCCTGATCGCAGGCAGCGTCGGCTACAACCCCGACCCGGTCGAACCCCCAGCGGACGGCGACGCCCTGATCTGCTGCTCAACGCCGCACGGCGACCTGGTCCTCGACCTCTGAACGGACCACGACAACTCACGATTCCCGCCGCAGACACTCGGCTCCACGCCGTCGACGACCCGGGCGGCACGCCTGCGCTGCTCTTCCTCAGCGGCGGCTTCGGCACCCGTGAAGAACTGGAGCCGCGGGGTGGATACATGGACTGAACGCCACGTAAGCAATCGTGAGAGCAGCCGCGATCGCGAACCGGACGGCCGGGCGCCCTCCGCCGACGGCCGCGGACGTCGTGTCAGACCGCCAAGCCGCACACGCTCGGGCGCAATCAACTGTGCCATGGCAAAAGAATCCCACGCAACCTGGGCCGCTCAGGGCCTGCATGACCTTGACGGAGCTATGCCGTCCGGACGTCGCGCAGAGTCTCATCGCGTCCGACCTCGGATAGCTTCCCGAGCATGGACCTCCGGCGGCGCATCACCTCCCTCCGGGGCGAGTTCCTGCTCTTCGCGCTGACCCCACCAAGGTTGTCAACCACCCCGAAGGAGGCCCAGGAGATCGCCGACGCCACCGTCGCACGCCTGGAGCCCCTCGGTCTCGACGGCCTGATCCTCTACGACATCGATGATGAGGTAGACCGCAACCCCGAGGAGCGGCCGTTTCCGTTCCTGCCGACGATGGACCCGGCCGACTATCTGGAGAGGCATCTCGAGACCTGGGGCACGCCGGTCGTCGTCTATCGCGCGACGGCGAAGTACACCGAGGATGAACTCCGTGATTGGATGGGGTCGCAGGACACCGCCCGACGAATGGCCGTATTCGTCGGTGCTCCCTCACGCGAGAGGCGTGTTGCCACCACGCTCCGCAGGGCACAGCAAGTCCGTGCCGAGGTGGCTCCCGACCTGCTCCTCGGCGCCGTCGCGATACCCGAGCGGCACACTCGCAAAGACGACGAGCACCTCGGGCTGATAGCCAAGCAGGAGACCGGCTGCTCCTACTTTGTCACCCAGGTCGTCTACGAGGTCAACGCAGCCAAGAATCTGGTCTCCGACTATGCCTACGAGTGTCGCGACCGCGACCTCGATCCGGTCCCGATCGTGTTCACCTTTTCGGTGTGCGGATCGATGAAGACTCTGCGCTTCCTCCGCTGGCTCGGCGTCGCCGTCCCTCGCTGGATCGAGAACGACCTGCGCCACGCTGACGACACCCTCGATACGTCGCTCAAGCACGCCGAGCTGACCGCGCTCGAGCTGATCTCCTTCTGCCGCCATCTGGGCGTCCCGTTCGGCATCAACGTCGAGTCCGTCTCGATCCGAAGGGTGGAGATCGAGGCGAGCGTGCGACTGGCGGAACGGCTAGGTCGCGAGCTGGGACGCTCTGACGCCGGGACCCTCGGTTAGCTTCCATAGGCCCCCCGAGCGGAAGGGGAGGGGGTGGGTGGCCCCCCGCGTCCGCCCTCTCCGTGACCGGTGTGAGCGGTGATCGCGCTCAGCGCCGGGTATGGGCCCGCGCTCAGTGCGGCTACGCTCCGTGCAAGGCAAGCGAGGAGGAGGCGCACATGCACGCACGTGTCGTCAGGTTCACCGGCGTGACCCCCAAGAGGATCGCCGAGATCGTCGCCCGGGTCGGAGAATCCGACGGCCCGCCCCCCGGGGTGGAGTCGACCGGATTTGCGCTGTTCGCCGACGAAACACAGGAAACGGCCATCTTCGTCGGGTTCTTCGAGACGGCGGAGAAGATGCGCGATGCGAGCGCGGTGTTCGATCAGATGGACTCGTCGGAGACCCCTGGCACGCGCGCCTCCGTCGACCTCTGCGAGGTCAAGGTCGAGCGCAGCATGCCCTGACGGGTACGGATTGTCCGCTTTGGACGAAACGCGGCAGGCGCGGTACGCAGACGCGATCGGTTCGAACAGCTTGGACGGTCTCTCTGGAAATGGGCTAGAGGCCCGGCAGGGGAGCGCGTGCCGTGGCGATAGGGTTTTCGCATGTTCACGCGTGATGTTCTTAAGCGACTCGCCTCGGCCGAACCGGGCCGGCCGGTTGTCAGCGTGTACGCGCGCACCGATCCGCGGGATCCGTCGAACACGAGCAGCACCCCGGGCTGGCAGATCGCGCTCCGAAACGGCCTGGGAGCGATCGCGGAACGCCTCGAGGCAGGTGATGACCGGGGCGAGCGGCTGGCGTTCCGCGAGCTGCGGGAGCGCATCGAGACCGAGCTGACGGAGCTGGAGCCGGCCAAGCGCGGGCGCAGCGTTGCGTGGTTCGTCGACGGCGTCGGAGGCGGTTCGGAGCGGTTCACGCTCCAGCTGCCGGTTCGTGAGGATCGCGTCGTCTGGGATGCCAAGCCGTTCGTCTCGCCGCTGGTCGACATCGCGGACCGCGGCGCCCCGACCGGCGTCGTCCTGGTGAGTGGCGAGCTCGTTCGGCTGCTGGGGATCGAGCAGGCGGAGCCGACGGAGCCTGAGAACTCGACCTTCGAGCTGGAGCTCGGGGACTGGCGCCCGTTTGGCGGGACCGCCGCCGGGAGCTCCGGACGGGGCGTTCAGACCACCTCCCACCAGGAACGCTACGAAGCGCGCGTGGACGCCCAGCGTGACCAGCTGTTCGCAGGCGCGGCCGCGGAAACCGGACAGCGCCTGGAGCTGCTGGGGTGGGAGCGCATCATCATCGTCTCCGAAACCCAGGTCGCCGCGCGCTTTCGCGCTGCCCTCCCTTCGATCCTCAGCGAGCGCGTTATAGCCGAGAGCGACCTGAACATCGCCGGTAACGATCCGCACGTGATCGCTGAGGCGCTCGAGCCGCTCATCGAGGATGCGTGGCTCGCCCGGGCGTCCCAGCTCGCCGACCTCGCCCGCGAGCGCGCGCAGGCTGGAGGGGCCGCCGCCGTCGGAGCGCCCGAGACGCTCACCGCGCTCGCCGAGGGCCGGGTCGAGCACCTCATCCTCGACCCGGGTGGCGACTTCTCCGCAGCGGCCGACATGGTCCCCGCGAGCGTCGGCGGACCCGTGGCGCTCGTTGGCGAGCGCGCAGTCGAAGCCGCAGTCGCCACCGGCGCGCAGGTCACCGCGCTCGCCGCCGAAGACTCCCAGGCACTCACCGAAGCCGGCGGCATCGCCGCACTCCTGCGCTACTGACCGGGAACACCGGGCCGGGGCTCGGATCTGCATTGAGGCTACGAGGAGATCGGCAGCGCTGCGCTGACAACCTACCCGCGGGCGGCCCCGACCTGTGCCGCGCGGCCGCGCCATCACGGGGGGAGATGCTGCCCTGGGCGATCATCCTCAGCGCCTCTGGACGATCTGGTATCCCACCGGACAAAAGCGGCAGCCACGGTTGAGCAGGGAAGCAATCGGTTCGAAACCGTGGAAGGGCTCTCTCGAAATGGGCAGTACTGGGTTCGAACCAGTGACCTCCTGCTTGTAAGGCAGGCGCTCTACCAACTGAGCTAACCGCCCGCGACCGTTGAGTCTAGGCATGCCGCTGAACCCTCACCCGCGGGCGTGCGTATGCCCGGTCGGAGGGTCTCGATCCCCGACGGAAGGTAGGTAGGAATGCGCAAGCTTTTCTACGGCCTGTTCCTAGTCGTCGTGCTCGCCGCGATGGGTGCCGTGGGTGCCCAGGCACATCGCGGGGGAGGTGATCACCAGCGGGGGAGGGTGCACCAGGTCACCGTGCCCCCCGCGGACCGCTTCACGCCGTTCTCGCTGCAGGTCCGGGCGGGAGATTCGGTTCGCTGGGTGAACAACGACGAGGACGCGCACACCGTCGTGAGCGACGACGCTTTCGACACCGCGGGCAACAGTGGAACGGACCGGCTGCTTCCCCCGGACGGCAAGGTCACGCTCCGGTTCAACCATCCCGGCACGTTCGTCTACTACTGCAGGTTCCACGCCAAGCTGGACGCCTTCAACCAGCCGGTGGCCCCGGGCCCCGACGGTGGCATCCAGGATGCGAGCGGGAACTTCGGGACGCCCATGTCGGGCGTGGTGACCGTCCTGCCTCGCCACGGCAGCGACTAGTCGCCGGCCGCGCAATCGCCGGGCGGGTCGCGCACGATGCGCGGCCCGCCGCGCGGCGGCTACTTGGCGAACACCCGGTTTGCCACCGTTGTGTCCGCGTGGGACTCGAAGGCGACGAGGTGCCCGGCGTCGTCGTAGGTGAGCACGTCGGCGCTCTCCACCGCCTCGCCCTCGAGGTGGATGGTGGTGAGCACCACGACCTTGTCGCCGTCGGCGATGAAGTCGTGCGGCTCGGTGCTGAACTCCTTGGTCGCGAACTGGCCCCACAGCTCGCCCACCGCCTGCTTGCCGTTGTAGGTCCCGGTGAGCGCGTTGTCGCCGCCCACCGTCCACTCCACCGAGTCGTCCATGTTGCGCATGGCGCCCTCGGCGTCGCCCTTGCTGAAAGCCTCGTAGGCGGCCTGCGCCGTCTGCTTGTTGTCCTGCGAGCCCATACCCGTTCCCTTCTGTGGTGTGGAAGGACGGACCGAAACTAGCCCTGCCCGGGCGTGGATGCAAGCCCCCTGGGACAATGCCTCCCGTGGACGACGCGGTGAGCCGCTACATGCGTGCCAGTGAGGCCAACGACATCGACGCGATGATGGAGGCGTTCGCGCCCGACGCCGAGCTCGTCTCACCGATCTCGGCCCGGATGGTCTTCCGCGGAACCGATGACCTGCGCGTCCTCCTCACGGCCGTGTACGGCAGCATGACGGGGCTCCGATGGGGGCAGCAGGTGGGCGACGGGACGGTGCGCGCGGTGGTTGGCGAGGGCTCTGTGGGGCCGATGCGGATCGGCGACGCCATGGTGTTTGAGCTAGCCGGCGACGGGCGCATCCAGCGCATCCGGCCGCACCTGCGGCCCTGGCTCGCGCTCACCCTTTTCGCGCTCGTGCTCGGCCCGAAGGTGGCGCGCCACCCGGGAGTCGTGCGGCGGGCGCTTCGGAGCGCCTGACCTTGGCCCCTAGAATCCCGGCCCGTGGACGCGCGTCAGTTCTGGAAGGCCCTCGTGGTTCAGGCCGTGATCGTCGGGGCGCTCTTCGGCGTGCTGGTGGCCCTCCCGATCCCGCACGACTTCTTCGAGGACGCCGGGTTCGTGGTGGGACCGCTGGCCTGGCTCCTCTGCTCGGTGGCCACCGCCCGGGTCCTATCCCTGCCCGTGACCTTCGTGCTGTTCGGGGCGGTGGCCGGGGGCGTGGCCGGGGCGATAGTGATGCTCGTGGCCGGCCACACGGCCGGGATGGTGGTGGCGCTGCTGGTGTTCAGCGCCTCCTGCGCCAGCTACGACCCCACGGCCGAGGAAGCCGCCACGTCGTAACTCCCTGAGGCAGGGGCCATTCCCGCTCTGTGCCTATGGTCGGGGCGACCAGACGGGAAAGTCAGCGCCTCCGGAGATGCCGTTCGTGAGGTTGGTCGGGTTGGCGCCATTGGCGTCCATCTTCCAGAGGTCCTGATGGCCCGCGCGATAGCTGACGAAGGCGATCTTGCTGCCGTCCGGCGACCACGAGCCATAGTCGTCTTCGTTGAAGATCGAGGAGAGGTCGGTTCGGTTGCTGCCGTCCGACTTCATCGTCCAGAGATCGCCGTTGTGTTTGAAGAGGATCCTGGTGCCGTCCGGCGACCAGGCCGCTTCGTAGTCACCGGAGGTACCGCTGATTGGGGTCTGATTGCTGCCGTCGGGGTTCATCACGACGATCTGGCCAATGCTCCCGCTTACGTCCTTGGTGAAGGCGATCTTCTCGCCGTCGGGCCTCCAGGTCGCTTGGGCCTCGATGGCTGTGTCGTCGGCGAGCTTGACCTTGTTGGTGCCGTCGGCGTTCATGAGCCAGACCCCTGGGTTCTCACTGGCGGGGCCGTAGACGATGTAGGCAATCTTGGTGCCGTCCGGGGACCACGCCGGACGTGCGCCATTTGGGGCGAGGCTGATCCTGTTCGTGCCGTCAGCCTTCATCGTCGAGAGCCCTCCGGAGCCCGAGTAGGCGATCTTGGTGGCGTCCGGCGACCACGAGGGCCAGTGGGCAATGCCGCCTGGGACGAGCGTCTTGTTGGTGCCGTCCGCGTTCATGATCCAGAGCCCTCCCGCCCCTTGGTAGGCGATCCCCGACCGGCCGCCGGCGGGCGGGGTCGTGAAGTCAGTCGGCTTGCTGCAGACCTGCCTGGGCGGGTTCTGCTCGTGGTCCTGGGCGCACATCGTGAGGTGATAGGTGGTGGCGGGGTCGAGGATGGTGAACGGGGTGGACACCGCCCCCGCCTGCCCGGCCACCAGCGTCACGGTGTGATTGGACGTGCCGCCGCCTCCGTTGTCGGAACTGATCCGCCACCAGTACTCGGCGTCGCCGTTCACGTTCGAGTAGACGTTGCCGTTGAAGACCGCCCCCTTGTCGCTCAGGTAGGTGGGCGGCTTGATGACCGGCACCGCACAGGCGGAGACCACGAGGGCCAGGGGAATCAGAACGAGGACCAGACGCTTCACGCGAACTCCCAACGGTTGGCGGCGCCAAGCGTCCCTGCCAGGCCGTGGACGACGCGTCGACCCTCCCACAGCGCAGAGAGCGATGCAAGGACGAGGCGTCCGCGTGAAGTAGGGGCGACGGGATTCGAACCCGCGATCCCCGGCGTGAAAGGCCGGTGTCCTAGACCGCTAGACCACGCCCCCAGGTCGTCGCCGATTGTAGGTGCAGACCCGCCGGCGCCCCTGCGGCGATAATGCGGTGCAGGGTCGTTAGCTCAATTGGCAGAGCACCGGACTTCAACAAAAAGGAGCGCCAGTCGGGAGACCGCTGGTATGTCGGCGGCTGTTTGCTGGGATCCCCTGAGAGCCTGAGGTACCCATCGTGGTGACAATCCTCAGGATTGGGCAATCAGCAGGCAACCCGGTCAGAACATTGCACCGGAGAGCCCTCAGAGGCCATACGCCGCCCGCCCTAACGTCGAGTCGAGGGTGAAGAGATGGTCCAGACCGCAACGCCGCGTCCCCGGGGACGCGTGCGGCCGGTGAGAGCCGGTGCGGCAGGTTAATCCGTGAGATCTGGGTTCAAGTCCCAGGCGACCCACTAGCCACCGGCGGCAGGCACCCCGGTGGTGGCGCCGGCCTCGCGCCGTTCCACCTCGCGCCTGACCACGGGCGCCACCTCGGTGCCCAGCAGCTCGATCGCCCGCAGGATGCGGTCGTGCGGCATGTCGCCCACGCTGAGCTGGGCCAGGAAGCGCTGGTGGCCGAACAGCTCGTGCTGAAAGAGGATCTTCTCCGCCACCTCCTCAGGCCCGCCCACCACCAGGGCGCCCCGAGGGGAGCGGAGCGTGTCGAACTGATGCCGGGTCATGGGCGACCATCCCCGCTCCCGGCCGATCCGGTTCATCATCCCGGCGTAGGCGGGGAAGTACTCGTCGGCCGCCTGCTGGGACCCGTCGGCCACGTAGGCGTGGGAGTTGATGCCCACGGGCTGCGCGGCGTGGCCCGCCTCCGCCAGCGCCTCCCTGTAGAGCTGCACCAGCGGGACGAAGCGCTCGGGCGCACCGCCGATGATCGCGAGGGCCAGGGGCAGGCCCAGCCGGCCCGCCCGGATCAGGGAGTGGGGCGTGCCGCCGACGGCCACCCAGACGGGCAGCGGGTCCTGGACCGGTCGCGGGTAGACCCCGACGCCGTCGAGCGGCGCGCGATGGCGTCCCGACCATGTGACGCGCTCCGACTCCCGTATGGCGAGCAGCAGCTCGAGCTTCTCGGCGAACAGCTCGTCGTAGTCGTCCAGGTCGTACCCGAACAGCGGGAACGACTCCACGAAGGAGCCGCGCCCGGCCATGATCTCCGCGCGCCCTTCCGACACCAGGTCGAGGGTCGCGAACTCCTGGAACACCCGCACCGGGTCGTCCGAGCTGAGCACCGAGACGGCGCTCGTGAGGCGGATGTTCTCCGTGCGGGCCGCGCCGGCGGCCAGCGCGACGGCGGGGGCCGACACCGCGAAATCGGGCCGGTGATGCTCGCCGAGCCCGAACACGTCCAGGCCCACCTGGTCGGCCAGCTCCATCTCCTCCAGGAGGTTGCGCATCCGCTGCTCGGGGCTCACGCCGTGGCCGTCGCCCACCTCCGCGAACGTGTACACGCCGATCTCCATCACGCGTGCCGGGTCAGGATCCGCGGCCTAGGGCGCGGGGCGCAGGCGGTGGGCCTGCGTGGCGGCGAGCGACGCGCGGGCGGCAGCGGCCGCGGCGGCCGAGCTCGACGCGCCCGCCGACAACACCGGGGACATGGCGGCGCGGGTGTCGGCCAGAACGGCCTGGAGCAGCCCGGGGAAGCGCGCGTTGAGGTCGGTCTCCCGCAGGGAGAGCAGCCGCTTGCGGCCGTCGGGCCGGGTGCGCAGGACGCCGGCCTCGCGCAACACGCGGAAGTGATGGGAGAGCGTGGCCTTGGAGAGACCGAGCTCGAATCTGCCGCAGGACCATTCGGACCCAGCCGCAAGCCGACGCACGATCTCGAGCCGGGCGGGGTCGCTGAGGGCGTGGAGAATCGAGGGCAACTCGAGCTCCTCGCGAGGTGGGTGATGAGGCTCTCTCATGGGAGGGAGACGACCGTCCGGGCCCAACTCTAGCGACCGTTCGACAGTCGTCGAACGCCTTGGATTTCCTAGTGGCGGAAGTGGCGGCGCGAGGTGAAGACCATGGCCACGCCGGCCTCGTCCGCCGCGTCCACCACGTCCGCGTCGCGCTGCGATCCGCCGGGCTGGATGATCGCCCGCACACCCGCGGCGATGGCGAGCTGAGGACCGTCCGCGAACGGGAAGAAGGCGTCCGAGGCCATGACCGCGCCGGTGAGCTCGATGTCCGCCGCGGCCGCCTTGTCCACGGCGATCCTCACCGAGTCCACGCGGCTCATCTGGCCCGCGCCGATGCCGGCGGTGGCCAGGCCCTTGGTCATGACGATCGCGTTCGAGCGCACGTGCTTGCACACCCGCATCGCGAAGGTGAGCTCGCCCCACTCGCCCTCGGTGGGCTGGCGCTTGGTGACCACGCGCATCTCCTCGCGCGCCTCGATGCCCGTGTCGCGGTCCTGCACGAGCATCCCGCCGCGCACCCGCTTCATGTCGTGCTCGCTGACGGCGGGGCGCCGGCGCTCCTGATTCTCGAGGAGGCGGATGTTGGGCTTGGCCTGGAGCACCTCGAGGGCGTCGTCATCGAAGCCCGGGGCCAGCACCAGCTCCACGAACATCGAGTTGAGGCGCTCGGCCAACGGGCGCTCCACCCGTCGGTTGAAGCAGAAGACTCCACCGAACGCGCTCTGGCGGTCCGTGGCCAGCGCGAGCTCGAAGGCGTCGTCCTGATGAGCGCCGACGGCCACTCCGCACGGGTTGTTGTGCTTGATGATCGCCACCGCGGGAAGCTCGAACTCGTCCACCAGCCGGCGCCCGGCATCCACGTCGAGGAGGTTGTTGAACGACAGCTCCTTGCCGTGCAGCTTCGAGATCATCGACAGCAGGGAGGTGCGCGCCCCGACCTCCGCGTAGTACGCGGCCCGCTGGTGGGGGTTCTCGCCGTAGGGCAGGTCGAGCACCTTCTCGAACGAGGCCGTGAGCTGGGCGGGGAAGTCGTCCTCGCGCTCGGCGAACCAGCGAGAGATGGCCGTGTCGTAGCGCGCGGTGTAGGCGAAGGCCTCGAGGGCGAGGCTCTCGCGGGTGCGGTCCGAGAGGCGGCCGTCACTCTGGCGCAGCTCTTCGAGCACCGCGTCGTAGCTCTCGGGCGACACCACCACGGCCGCGAAGTCGTGGTTCTTGGCGGCGGCGCGAATCAGCGTGGGTCCGCCCACGTCGATGTTCTCGATCACCTCCGCCGGTTCCACCCCGCGCTTCGACGACACGCGCTCGAAGGGATAGAGGTTCACGCACACGAGGTCGATCGGCTCGATCTCGTGCTCGTTCAGGGTGTCCACGTGCTCCTCGCTCGAGCGAACCGCGAGCAGCCCGGCGTGGATCCGCGGATGAAGCGTCTTCACCCGGCCGTCGAGGATCTCGGGGAAGCCGGTGTAGCTCTCCACCGAGCGAATCGGCACGCCCTCCCCCTCGAGCTCGGCCGCGGTGCCGCCCGTGGAGACGATCTCCACACCGAGCTCGGTGAGGCCGCGGGCGAAGTCCACGAGGCCGCGCTTGTCCGAGACCGACAGGAGCGCGCGCCGGACCTGGACCTCTCCGGGCGCGGTGGGCTGAGATGCGTTACTCGACGTGGCCATCTTCGATCCTCAGCAACCGTGGGTTTTGCGAGTCGGCGCGTACGCGGCCCTCGGCTATCAGCCTGATGGCCCGTGGTAGCAACCTGTGCTCCACCGCATGCACCCGCTCCTCGATCTCGGCGATCCCGCGAGGATAAGGGAGAAGCGAGAACGACTCCTGTAAGACGATGGGTCCGCTGTCCACGCCCTCGTCAACCAGGTGGACGGTCACGCCCATCACCTTCACCCCGTAGTCCACCGCCTGCTTGATCGCGCCGACGCCCGCGAAGGCAGGCAGGAGGGAGGGATGAACGTTGAGGATCCGGCCGTGAAAGCGCCCGATGAACGCCGGCCCGAGCAGCTCCATGAAGCCGGCCAGCACGACCAGATCCACCTCGCGCTCCGCCAGCCACTCGCCCAGCGCGTCGTCGCGCGCTTCCCGGGTGGGATGTTCGGCGATCGCGAACACGGCCGTCTCCACGCCCGCGGCCCTCGCCCGCTCGAGGCCCGGCGCACCCTCACGGCTGGAGGCCACGCCCACCACCTCCACGCGCCCGGCGGGCCCTGCGATCTCCTGCTCGTGGAGGTTGTCGAGCACCGCCTGGAGGTTCGTGCCCTCGCCGGAGATCAGTACGGCGAGCCGGAAAGCCACCGTCAGGCGGCCGTCCGGGAAGGAAGCCGCAGCACCGGGTACGGACCGCCGGTGGTCTCGAGCGCGCCCTCCTCGATCAGCTCGTCCACGCGGGCGAGGATGTCCGCCCGGCGCCGGTGCGAGGAGACGCCATACGCGGCCAGACCGTCGTAGGAGTTCCGCTCGATCTTCTTCGTGCGGGCGCCGTGGAGGATCTCGGCGCACGTGGTGCGGCCCACAGCCGGCTGCGCGGTGGAGGCCACGGACACGATCGCGTCGTCCATGTCGTGCAGCTCCCGCGGGTCGGGCGCCGGAGGTGTGGGCGCGATGCCCGGGTCGCACACATCGCAGCACGGCAGCCCCGGGGCGCGGAACGGGCGCCCGTTGTCGCCGAAGTGGGCGAGCAGCGCCACCCGGCGGCAGTCGGCTGCCTCCACGTAGGCCCAGATCTCCCGGTACTGGCGCCAGCGGGTGCGCGCGCCCTCCTCCACCGACGAGCGGCAGAGCCCGGCGGCGCGGGCGTCGAAGGCGCTGAGGATCCGCCCGGCCACGCGGTCGGGGGCGGCCGGCGTGGGCACGATCACACCGGCACGCGTGAGGTGGCCGATCAGCGACCGGAGACGGTCACCGCCACCGCCCAGCTCACGGGCGAGCGGCGATGCCTCGAGCGAGTAGCGCCCGTCACCGTCGGCGGCCGCGATCAGGCGGTCGGCCAGCCATCCGGGAAGGCCGGCGTCCATCTCGTCCCGCTTGATGAAGTGCACGTGGAGCGCCTTGTCCCGGTTCTCGGCCAGCAGCAGCGCACGCGCCGGGGCGCCGTCGCGGCCCCCGCGGCCGGCCTCCTGGTAGTAGGCCTCGAGCGAGGAGGGCACCGTGGAATGCACCACCGTGCGCACGTTCGGCTTGTCCACACCCATCCCGAACGCGTTGGTGGCGCAGATGACGCGAACGTCATCCGCCAGGAAGCGGCGCTGGATCTCGGCGCGCCGGTCCCGCTGCAGTCCCGCGTGATAGGGCACCGCCTCCTCGCCCAGCGCCTTGGTGAGCTCGGCCGCGGTGTCCTCGGCGCCGGCCCGTGTGCCGGTGTAGACGATGGCCGGGAGCGCATCCTCGCCACGCAGGGACTCGGCCAGGAGCGCCCGCTTCTCGTGCGCCGCCGGGCGAACGACCGTGAAGGAGATGTTGGGGCGGTCGAAGCCCGTGGCCACCCGAAGCGGGTCGTTCAGCTTCAGGCGCTTCTCCACGTCGACGGCCACGCGTGGTGTGGCCGTGGCCGTGGAGGCCACGAGCGAGCCCGCGCCGAGCGCCCGGGCGGCATCGGCCAGGCGGAAGTAGTCGGGCCGGAAGTCGTGGCCCCATTGGGAGACGCAGTGCGCCTCGTCCACCACGAAGAGCCCGACCCGGCTCTCCTTCATCCGGCCCATGAACCCCTGCGCGGCGAACCGCTCCGGCGCCACGTAGAGCAGCCGGAGGTCGCCCGCGGCGGCCCGGTCGAGCACGGCCGAGTTCTCGGCCTGGTCCTTCTGGGCGTTCACCAGGGCCACCTGGTGGCCGAGCCCGCGGGCCTCGAGTGCCTCCACCTGGTCCTGCATCAGCGCCACGAGCGGCGAGACCACCACGGTGAGGTCGTCGCGAAGGAGCGCCGGAAGCTGGTAGCAGAGCGACTTTCCCGAGCCGGTGGGCATCACCACCAGCACGTCGCGGCCGGCGAGGGCGGCCTCGCACGCCTCGCGCTGTCCCGGCCGGAAGCTCCGGAACCCGAACAGCCGGTGGAGCGAATCAGTCAGGTCCATGGGGACGGCCACCCTAGCGCCGTACACGGCGGGAGGAAGGGCGCGTTGCAGGCCCTTCACGCACGTTGCCGAGAAGTCGCATACTGCCCCCGATGGGCGAGCTCACGACGCTTCTGCGCGGCATTTACGAAGCCCGTGATCCCGACGAGGCGATCGCCGCCCTGCTCGCCGCCAGCGACCCCGAGGTGGAGCTCTGGCCCGCCGGGCTGTGGCTGGACTCCAGCACCGTGGTGCGCGGACACGAGGAACTGGCCGCCTTCTTCGGGCGCCTCCAGGATGCCTTCGGCGAGTTCCACTTCGAACCGGAGCGCTTCGAGGAGCGGGGGACGGCGGTGGCGGTGGCCGTGCGGCTCGAGGTGCGCGGGCGCTTCAGCGGCCTGGCCGAGAGCCGGCCGGTGGGCCACCTGTGGACGTTCCGGGACGGGCGGGCGCTCCGGCTCGACGCGTACAACGAACCCGACGAGGCCTTCGCCGCGCTAGAGAAGCCCGCCTAGCTGCGGATGACGGCGAGCTCTTCGAGCGCGAACTTGCCGTTCGCGGTGTCACTTCGCTCGAGCGGGTAGTCACCCGAGAAGCAGGCGTCGCAGTGAGTGGCGCGGGTGGAGCGGATCGCCTCGTACACGCCATCCAGCGAGAGGTAGGCGAGCGAGTCGCAGTCCAGCTCCTTCGCGATCTCCTCCTCGGTGCGCCCGTGGGCCACCATCTCCTGCGTGGTGGACATGTCGATCCCGTAGTGGCAGGTGTGGCGGATCGGCGGGGCGGACACGCGCATGTGGATCTCGAGCGCCCCCGCGTCACGGAGCATCTTCACGATCTGCCGCGTGGTGTTGCCGCGCACGATTGAGTCGTCCACCACCACGATGCGCTTGTTCTCCACCACCTCGCGCAGCGGGTTGAACTTCATGCGCAGGCCGTGCTTGCGCAGCTCCTGGCCGGGCTGGATGAACGTGCGGGCCACGTAGCGGTTCTTGACCAGGCCGTCGTCGCGGGGAATGCCCGAGGCCTTGGAGTAGCCGTTGGCCGCCGGGTTGCCGGAGTCGGGCACGGCGATCACCACGTCCGCGTCGGCGGGCGACTCGCGCCAGAGGATCTCCCCCATCTTGCGCCGCGAGACCTGGGTGCGGTTGCCCTCGAGGATCGAATCGGGCCGGGCGAAGTAGATGTGCTCGAAGACGCAGAAGGCCTTGCGGTCGGACTCGATCACCTGGCGGGTCTCGATGCCGCGCGGGGTGAGGGACACGAGCTCGCCCGGCAGCACCTCGCGCAGCAGCTCGGCGCCGATGATGTCGAAGGCGCAGCTCTCCGAGGCCACGCAGTAGCGGTCGCCGATGCGCCCGAGCGACAGCGGCCGCAGGCCGGCGCCGTCGCGGAAGGCCACTACCGAGTCCTTGGTGAGCACCACGGTGGAGAAGGCGCCCTCGAGCCGGGGCATGACCTCCACCAGCGCGTCCTCGATGCGCTCGGCCGGATGGGTGGAGAGCAGTGCCGCGATGATCTCGGAGTCCGAGGTGCCGCGGAACTGGACGCCGGCGTCGGTGAGCTCGGCGTGGAGCTCCACGGCGTTGATGAGGTTGCCGTTGTGGGCCAGGGCCACCTGCCGGCGGTCCGAGCGCCACACCGGCTGGGCGTTCTCCCATGCCGAGGAGCCGGTGGTGGAGTAGCGCACGTGGCCCACGGCCATCTGACCCTGCAGGGCGCGCAGCTTCTCCTCGTCGAAGACCTGGGACACGAGCCCGAGGTCGCGCACGGTCATGATCTGGCCGTCGTCGCAGGAGGCGATGCCGGCCGACTCCTGGCCGCGGTGCTGCAACGCGTAAAGAGCGAAGTAGGCGAGGCGCGCGACGTCCGACTCTGGCGCGCAAACCCCGAAGACTCCGCACTCGTCGCGAGGTCCGTCGCGAGAATCGAGTTCTTGGATCATGGGTGGATCCAGGGTCCTTCGGGGGTGCCGACCACGAGGTTCCCTGCTCCCGGAGAGGCTACCAGCGCGAGAGGCGTCCGACGGCCGGTCCCGCTCACGCAAAGGCAGCCGGGATCGCACCCTCGAAGCGCTCGTGAAGGGCCGCCACCTCGAGTTCGAGATCGCCCTCGATCCGGAGGCTGGTGCCCTCGACCCCGCCCAGCAGGATCGCGCCCGGCAGCGCGCTGACGGTCTCCAGCGGGCCCGCCACCACGGCGCCCCCGGGGCTTTCGCCGAACAGGGTGGTGTGGCGATCGTCGTGCCCCAGCGCCGCGCGCAGCGGCGCCAGGTCCACCCAAGCGCCCAGGCCGCCCTCGATGCAGCACTCGGCGAGCGCGGTGGCGAGACCGCCCTCGGACACGTCGTGCGCGGTGGCAAGCTCACCGGTGCGCACGGCCGCGCGGAGGGCGCCGAGCGCCTCGGCGTGCCGCTCGAGCGCCACCTCGGGCAGGCCGTCGGCCATGTGGCCGCGCAGCTTGTCCAGCTCCGAGCCCGCCAGTGACGGCGCGAACGGTCCCGCGAGCGCGATTGCGTGGCCCGCCTGGGTGAAACCGGACACCGGCACGCGCTCCGCGTCGGGCAGGCGTCCCACCATGCCCACGATCGGCGTGGGGTAGATCGGACCGCCGCCGCCCTCGTTGTAGAGCGACACGTTGCCGCCCACCACGGGCACGCCAAGGGCCAGGCAGGCGTCCCGGAGCCCCTCCACCGCGCGCGTGAGCTGCCAGGCGATGTGCGGCTTCTCGGGGTTGCCGAAGTTCAGGCAGTTGGTGAGGCCCAGCGGCTCCGCTCCGACGCATGCCAGGTTCAGCGCACATTCGAGCACCGCCTCCACCGCGCCGGTGTAGGGGTCGCAGGCCACCCGCCGTCCGTTGCCGTCGATCGAGACCGCGATGGCGCCGTGGCCGCCGTCGGGGGCGAGCTGGAGCACCGCGGCGTCGGCCGACTGGGGTCGCCGCACGGTGCGCGAGCCCACCATCGAGTCGTACTGCTCGAAGGCGAAGCGCTTGGAGGCCACGGTGGGCGAGCCGAGCACGGCCATCAGGGTCTCGGCCGCGCCCGCGTCCGGATCGATCCTCACAGGCGGGTGGGGGTAGATCGGGGTCGCCGGGGCCTCGGGCTCGAGGTCGTAGAGCGGGCAGTCGTCCACCAGGGCGGGCACGGGCATGTCCCCCACGAGCTCGTCCCCGTCGAGTATCCGCAGTTGGCCCGTGTCGGTGACCTCGCCGATCTGCGTGGCCCGCACCTCCCAGCGCTCGCACACCTCGAGCAGCTCGGGCAGCCTGTCCGGCTCCACCACGCACAGCATCCGCTCCTGCGACTCGGAGATCATGATCTCGAAGGGCTCCATGTCGTCCTCGCGGAGCGGCACGCGCGACACATCGATGTCGAGTCCCACCTCGCCCTTCGAGGCCATCTCCGAAGAGCTGGAGGACAGGCCGGCCGCGCCCAGGTCCTGAAGGGCCACGAGGACGTCCCGGTCGAGCAGCTCGAGGCAGCACTCGAGCAGGCGCTTCTCCTCGAACGGATCGCCGATCTGCACCGTGGGGCGCTTCGACGCGTCCTCCTCGCCGAGCTCGGCGCTGGCAAGCACCGACGCACCGCCGATGCCGTCGCGCCCGGTGCGCGCGCCCATCAGCACCAGCGGGTTGCCCGTACCAGAGGCCGCGCTGCGGATCAGCCGGTCGCGCCGGGCCAGGCCCACGCACATGGCGTTCACGAGGCAGTTCTGCTCGTAGCTGGGCTCGAAGGCCACCTCCCCACCCACGGTGGCCACCCCGATCGAGTTCCCGTAGTGGCCGATGCCCTGAACCGACCAGTCGAACAGGTACCGGGAGCGCGGGGAGTCGAGCTCCCCGAAGCGAAGCGAGTCGAGGATCGCGATCGGCCGCGCGCCGATCGCGAACACGTCGCGGAGGATCCCGCCCACGCCCGTGGCCGCTCCCTGGAAGGGCTCCACCGCGCTCGGGTGGTTGTGCGACTCGACCTTGAACGCCGCAACCAGGCCGTCCCCGACGTCCACCGCGCCGGCATTCTCACCCGGGCCCATCACCACGTGGGGACCCTCCGTGGGCAGCCGGCGCAGGAGCTTCTTCGAATGCTTGTAGGCGCAATGCTCGGACCACATGAGCGAGAACACCGCCAGCTCGAGACCGTTCGGCTCGCGGCCGAGGCGCTCGACGATGCCCTCGTACTCGGCGTCGGTGAGGCCGAGCTCGCGGTGCGCCGCCAACGTGCTCACGCGCTGGCGACCAGCTCGTCCACGTGCGCCACGAGGGACGCGAACAGGGTGCCGCCGTCGGCGGACCCGGTGAGCGGGTCCACGGCGTGCTCGGGATGGGGCATCAGCCCCATCACGTTCTTCCGGGCGTTGGCCACCCCGGCGATGTCCCTCACCGACCCGTTGGGGTTCTGGCCCGGTGCGTAGCGCAGGATCACCTGGCCGCCGGCCTCCAGCTCCTCGAGCGTCTCGGGGCGCGCCCAATAGCGCCCTGTGGTGTGCTTCACCGGGATCGAGAGCGCCTGTCCCTCGGTGCACGCGCGCGTGAAGGGCGTGGCAGGGTTCACCACCTCCACGTCCAGCTGGCGGCAGACGAAGCGCAGGGAGGTGTTGGGCAGCAGCGCCCCGGGCAGGAGCCCCGCCTCACAGAGGACCTGGAAGCCGTTGCAGATGCCCAGCACCGGACCTCCCGAATTGGCGAAGTCGGCCACCGCCTCCATCGCGGGCGAGAAGCGGGCGATGGCACCCGCACGCAGGTAGTCCCCGTAGGAGAAGCCGCCGGGCACCACCACGGCGTCCACACCACCGAGGTCGCGGTCCCCGTGCCAGATCAGCTCGGCGTCCGCGTACCGCCGGCAGGCCTGGAGGGCGTCCACCTCGTCGCAGCTCCCGGGGAAGCGGAGGACGCCGAACCTCATGCCGGGCTGTCCGAGGTCTCTGTGATCAGCACCTCGTAGTCCTCCACCAGCGGATTCGTGAGCAGGCGCTCGCACATCGCCGCCACCTGCGCCGGATCGTCCACCTCCAGCTCGATCAGACGACCGACGCGCACGTTGGTCACCCCCTCGAACCCGAGCGCTGGAAGCGCCCTCTCCACCGCCTGCCCCTGCGGATCGAGGATGCCCTGCTTGGGCCGGATCAGGACGCGGGCGGTCACGCTCCGGAACGCTTGAGCCACGCGGAGAATGGCTCGTCGGCGATGCGCTCGTAGGCCTCGAGGTAGCGAGCGCGTGTGCCCTCCACGACCTCGTCGGGGATCGGCGGCGCCGGGGGCGACTTGTCCCAGCCGGAGCTCGAGGCCCAGTCGCGCACGAACTGCTTGTCGAAGCTCGGCTGCGAGCGGCCCGGCTCGTACCCGTCAGCGGGCCAGAAGCGCGAGGAGTCGGGGGTCATGACCTCGTCCCCCAGGACGATGGTGCCGTCCGCGCGCCGGCCGAACTCGAACTTGGTGTCGGCGAGGATGATCCCCCGCTCGCGCGCGCGCGCGGCGCCGAACTCGTAGAGCGCGAGCGAGAGCCGGCGCAGCTCCTCGAGCAGTGGACGGTCGCCCACGATCTCGGCGGCGCGGTCGAAGTCCACGTTCTCGTCGTGATCGCCGAGCTCCGCCTTGGTCGCGGGCGTGAAGATCGGGTCCGGGAGCTGCTCGGACTCCCGCAGGCCGGCGGGCAGCTGGATGCCGCACACCGCCCCGGTGGCGCCGTAGTCCTTCCAGCCCGATCCGGTGATGTAGCCGCGCACGACGCACTCCACGGGCACCATCTCGAGCCGCTCGACCAGCATGGCCCGGCCGCGCACCTCGTCGGGCACGTCCGTGTACGAGATCAGGTGGTTGGGCACGATCTGGCCGGTGTGCTCCAGCCAGAAGTCGGTGAGCCCGGTGAGCATCTTGCCCTTGTCGGGCACGGGCGTGGGGTGCACCACGTCGTAGGTCGAGATGCGGTCGGAGACCACCATCAGCAGGCGGTCCTCGTCGGCCCGGTAGATGTCCCGGACCTTTCCCTGGGAGACCAGTTCCATGCCCTGGAGAACGGCGGCGTCGCTCACCGTCCCGAATCTAACACCCAGGTTGGACTACCTGACCTCGAGGGTCGTCTGCATGCCCAGGGCCTCGTGGCCCTCCAGCGAGCACCAGAGCAAGTAGCGCCCTGGTGCGAGGTCCGCGAAGCGGCGGTCGGTCTCCTCGGCGGCGAGAGTGGGGAAGCTGAAGGTCAGATCGAGCGGCGACCCCTCTGGCGCGATCTGGAGGTTGTGCGGGTCCTCACCCGCGTTGCGGAGCTGGACTCCGACCCGGCCGTGATCCACCACCGGGCGTGAGAGCTGCAGTGAGAACTCGCGCGTGGTCACGGACACGTTGCGCTGTGGCGTGACCGAGGGCGGGTCGGTCGTGGGCGGTGCGAACGGGCCCGGGGCGGGCGGCGCCCTGCCCGGTGCGCCCGGTGCGAGCAGGTCGGCCAGGGTCTCCTGCCTCGGCGCGGCACGCCGCGGTGTCAGGCGCGCGCAGCGGGCACGGACCCGGCCCCTGTGGCGGTGGGCGAACGCGCAGCGGCGCGTCCGGGCGCGATGGCCCCGGCGCGCGGCGGGCCCGGGCTTGGCCGCTCCCGTCGCCGACGCCCGCTCGGCTCGATCAGATAAGCCGGCGGGCGCCCCGAACAGGTGGCCCGCGGCGAGCACGACGGCCACCAGGGCCGCGGTCATGCCACTAGGTTCGGCCGGGCGAACGCGCCCGTGGTGGAGCTCGCCCCGGGCACGATCGGACCGGCGTCCACGTCCATCCACTGCTCCATCAGCGCCGCGTACACGCCGCGGAAATCGGAGGTCGAGCGCAGGTTGTCGTCCTCGTCCAGCTGAGCCAGCCCCGGGAACTCGCCCACCGTCTCGCCCGAGGCGTGCTGACCCATCACGAAGCCGAGCCCGGCCGCGCCGTGGTCGGTGCCCGAGCCGTTCTCTTCCGGCCGCCGGCCGAACTCGCTCCACACGTGGACGAGCACCCGATCGGCGAGGCCCCGCGCCTCGAGGTCCCGCTGGAAGGCCAGCAGCCCGGCACTGGTGCTGCCGATCTGCGATGCGAGCTCCTGCGCCTGGTTCGAGTGCGTGTCGTAGCTGCCGTCGGCCTCGATCGCCACGACCCGCAGCGGCAGGTTCCCGTCGATCATCGCCGCCAGGGCCGAGAGGCGGGCGCCGAAGCCGGTGTCCGGGTAGGCCACGGGTGAGGTGAAGCCGTCCTGGAAGGGCGCAAGCTGGCGGCGGAGCGTTCCCGTGGCCGCCACCGCGTGGCGGGCGTACGCCAGCCCGCTGTCGGTGGTCGGCAGCTCGCCGAGGGCGCTGAACGAATCCAGCATCGGGCCGGCCACGGCGTTCCACACTCCGGGCGCGTACATCTCGTAGTCGTCCGGCCGGGAGACCGTGGCCACCGGCACGTCGCGCGCCGCCAGGGCGGGCTGGAGCTCATAGCCCAGCGTCAGGCCCTGAAGCGGGTTGTCCGCGGCGCCGTGCTGGTCCAGGAAACGGCCGAGCCAGCCCCAGCGCCCGCCCGGGTTGGTCTCGCCCACCTCGTAGTAGTGGCGGCTCGTGAAGTGCGACTGGTTGGCGCCGGTGTAGCCGATCGCGGGCATCACCGTGAGCTTGCCCTCGCCGTGAAGCGTGGCCAGGCCGCCCGCCGCCGGGTGCCAGCGCAGGCGCGGGTCGCCGCCGAATTGGGTGCCGTCGTCGGGGCTCAGCTTCAGCGTGGGGCGAAGGGACGCGTAGCGCGGGTCGCCCGTCGGCGCGAGCACACTGAGCGCGTCGGCCCCGCCCGAGAGGAACACCGACACCAGGATGCGCTGGTCGGGCGCGGCGGCTGCTGCCTGTGCGATCCCCGCCTCAAAGGCCCTCGGGCCGAGACTGGCCGCCCCGTACACCGCGAAGGCCATTCCCGCCGCTCGTGACATGAACGTGCGCCTGGTGAGCCCGGTGCCCGCCGGCACCGGCATGCCGGGCTCGACAGCCGGTAGCCCTCGGCCCGCCCTGGCGGCGGCGCCCCGCAGCAGAGCGGAGCGCGAGAAGTCGGAGCAGCTGCTCGTCACGGGATCAGGCCACCTGGAGGTCGGGGGAGCAGTAGATGAGCTGGCGCAGGGCGTTCTGTCGGGCGGCCCGGTACTGCTTCTGTTGCCACATCGGCAGGCTCGCGTTCACGCACCCGGCGGCGAAGGACGTGAGGCCGGCCACCGTCTCGGGGGTCAGGGCGGGATTGCCCCAGAAGGCGCGCGCCGTGGTCACCGCCGCGTCTGCCGTCTCGGTCGGGTCGTACTCGCTGAACGCGGTGCCCTCGAGGTGGTACGGGTCGATGCCGTAGCGCACGTACTCCCAGCGACCGCGCACCGTGCCCGTGTCGAGCCAGCGCGCGTCGTCCCATCCGGACACGTCGGGCGGCCGGAAGAGGAACTGGCCGGTGAGCTCGGACAGCCACGCCCAGCTCGCGATGTCCACGGGCCGCCGCAGGGCCCGGAGCATCCCCGCGGCGAACACCACCGGCGGCTTCACCATCCGCGGTCCCGTGTGGAGATCCGGGTGGAGCAGGATCGCCTCCAGCACCGGGCGGACCTGCCAGCCGCTCGACACGTAGAGATGTGTGAGCTCGGCCAGGTGGTTCGCCGGCGGTGGCGTGGGGATGAAGTAGCCCCAGAGCTTGCTCACGAAATGCGACGCGTGCATCGGGTGGCGCACGATCATGGCCACCGCCTCGTCCCACGAGTACGCGCCGCTCTTGCCGAAGATGGACTTGGTCCCCGCGTCGTGCCGGGCGGGGTCGAAGCGGAAGTTGTGAGCGCCCAGCTGGGAGCTCCAGTCGTAGCGGAAGCCGGTGAGGGCGCGGGCGAGCTCACGAACGTCGTCCTCGGTGTAGGCGCCGCGATCGGCCCCCAGCGTGAACAGCTCCATCACCTCGCGCGCGTAGTTCTCGTTCGGGCTCGAGCGTGTGTTGTCCGCGAGGTTGAGCCACACGATCATCGCCGGGTCCTCGGTCACGTCGTGCAGGAGCTGGTCGAAGGAGCCAAGCGCCGAGCCGCGGAAGAGCTCGTTCTGATCGAGCATCAGGTTCTGCTGGCCGACCCCGTCCAGCGAGGTGGCGAACCAGTCGTGCCAGATCAGGGTCATTCGCTCCACGAGCGGCTGGTTCGTGCGCACCATGCGGTCGAACCACCAGAGGTGGTCATGGCCCCAGACGTCCTCCGGGGCCAGCGGGTTCCCGTCGTCGTCGGTGGGCTCCGCACCGCTCAGCACGGCCGGCCCGACCGGGCGGGTGAGTGACGCCACCGCCCCCCTCACCCCCATGGCCGCCAGAGCCTCGGCATGACCCGGCGAGGGTCCGAACCCCGCGCGCCACAGGAGACGCTCGGCCTGGCGCACGCCGAACGGGCCGGTGTACGCGCCGAGGGGAGTGGCGACCGGCGGCGAGGGCCGCGGCGGGACCACCGGGGGCTTCGGGACCGGCTGTGGCTTCGGCGCGCTCCGCGCGGGCGGCTTTCGGTGCTTCGGCGGAGTCTTCTTCTTCCGCTTCGGCTTGCGGTGGTGCTTCACCACATGACAGCGGGCCTTCGCGCGCTTGCGCCGGCGGCTGCCGGCGTCCTGCGCGAGGGGAAGGTCGGCGCTCGACTTCCGGGCCTTCCGCCGGGGGGCGGGACGGCAGCGAAGCTTCGTCTTTCGCTTACGGCGCTTTCGCCGGGCGGTGGCGCTGGCGTGGCCGAGGTCCACGCGTCGGCCATCGACTCCCCACGTCAGCCCATTGACCGATCGGGGACGGGGATGGAACGGGCGTCCAGAGCCCGGCCGCTAGTCCGGCAGCTCGTCCAGGCGCGCCACGAGGTCGCGCGCGTGGCGCACGAAGGCGCTCGGATCGAACACCGCGTCCAGATCCAGCTCCGGCGCCGACTCGGCCAGCAGCTCGCGCAGGTGGGGTCCCCCTCCGAACGCGCTCTGAGCGGCCTCCTGCACCACGCGGTACGCCTCGTCGCGCGAGCGCCCCGACTCCACCAGGGCGAGAAGCGCCCGCTGCGAGTAGAGCGCGCCGTGGGTGAGCTCCAGGTTCGCGGCCATGCGCTCCGAGTTCACGACCATCCCGTCCACCACCCGGGTGGCGAGGTGCTGGGCGTAGTCGAGCAGGGTGGTGGCGTCGGGCAGCGCCACCCGCTCGACCGAGGAGTGGGAGATGTCGCGCTCGTGCCAGAGGGCCACGTTCTCGAGCCCCGCCTGCGCATAGCCGCGCAGCAGCCGGGCGATGCCCGTCACGCGCTCGCTCACGATCGGGTTGCGCTTGTGGGGCATGGCCGAGGACCCCTTCTGGGCACCGGAGCGGAAGGGCTCCTCCAGCTCCCGCACCTCGGTGCGCTGGAGATGGCGGACCTCGGTGGCGAAGCGCTCGAGGCCCGCGCCGGCCAGGGCCACCGCCGACAGCAGCTCGGCGTGGCGGTCACGCGGGACCACCTGGGTGGAGACCCTCTCCGGCCGGAGCCGAAGACGCTCGAGCACGGCCGCCTCCACCTCGGGGCCGTTGGCGGCGTACGTGCCCACCGCCCCGGAGAGCGCCCCCACCGACACACCCGCCACGGCGCGCTCGAGGCGGTGCAGGTTGCGATCGGCCTCGAAGGCGAAGCCGGCCAGCTTGAGCCCGAAGGTGGTGGGCTCGGCGTGCACCCCGTGGGTGCGGCCCACGCACAGCGTGTCCACGTGCTCGCGCGCTCGCCGGACCAGCGCGTCGCGATAGGCGTGCGCACCCTCCACCAGGACGGCGCCCGCCTCGGCGAGCTGGAGCGCAAGCGCCGTGTCCAGCACGTCCGACGACGTGAGCCCGTGGTGCACCCAGCGCCCGGCCTCCCCCACCGACCCGGCCACCACGTCCACGAAGGCGGCCACGTCGTGATCGGTGACCTTCTCGCGCTCGCTCACGGCCTCCGGGGTGAAGGCCGCCCGCTCGCGGATGGTGACGGCGTCGGCCGCCGGGATCGCGCCGCCCTCGGCCAGCGCGTCCACCACGGCCAGCTCCACCTCGAGCCAGGTCTCGAGCTTGCGCTGCTCTGACCACACCGACCGCATGGCCGGACGCGTGTAGCGCTCGATCACGCCGAGGCGGTCAGGCGTCGAGGATTCTGGCCGCCAGCACGGCGGCGTTGCGGGCGTTGTCCACGCCGACGGTGGCCACGGGCACGCCCGGGGGCATCTGCGCGATGGCCAGCAGGGCGTCGAGGCCGCCGGCGATCGAGGTCTTGGAGGTGAGCGGCACCCCGATCACGGGCAGCTCGGTGTGCGCCGCCACGACTCCGGGCAGGGCCGCGGCCAGACCCGCTCCGGCGATGATCACCCGGATCCCGCGGAACTTCGCGTTCTTCGCGTACTCGGCCACGGTGTCCGGGTCGCGGTGCGCGCTCATGACGCGGATCTCGAAGCGGATGCCCCGCTCCTCGAGCACCGCGCCGGCCTTCTCCATCACCGGCATGTCGCTCTTCGAGCCCATCACGATCCCCACCCGCGGAGCGTCGACGTCGAGGCCGTCGAACTGGTGCTCCACCTCCGTCTCCGTCACGGGGGCGGGGGCGCTCTCTTCGCTCTGCATCAAACGCCCACCCTCTCCACGGCTCGTGCCGCGATGTCTGTTCTCATCTGTTTACCGTCGAACCGGATTCGCTCCGCCGCCGCGTAGGCGCGGTCTCGGGCGGTGGCCGCGCTGGGCCCGAGCCCGGTCACGTTCAGCACCCGGCCACCCGCCGTCACGATCTTCCCGTCGCGCTCGGCCGTACCGGCGTGGAACACGTCGGCGTCCAGCCCCTCGAGGCCCGTGATCTCGTCGCCGCTCGACGAGGACTCGGGGTATCCGCGAGAGGCGAGCACCACGGTCACGGCCCAGTCCGGCGCCCACTCCGGCTCCACGCCGGCGAGCCCCCCGGGCACGGAGGCGGCATCCAGGAGATCGAGCAGGTCGCTGCGCAGCCGGGGCAGCACGGCCTGGGTCTCGGGATCGCCGAAGCGGCAGTTGAACTCGAGCACCCGCGGTCCGGCCGCCGTGAGCATCAGCCCGGCGTAGAGGATCCCGTGGTAGGGGGTTCCGCGCCGGCGAAGCTCGTCCACCACCGGCTGGTGCGCGGTCCGCACGATCTCCGCCGTCAGCTCCGCGTCAACTCCGGGGACAGGCGAGTAGCTGCCCATGCCGCCCGTGTTGGGCCCGGCGTCGCCGTCAAGGGCGCGCTTGTAGTCCTGGGCCGGGGTCAGCGGCACGGCGCGCTCGCCGTCACAGATCGCCAGCAGGGAAAGCTCCTCGCCCTCGAGGAACTCCTCCAGCACCACCTCGGTCTCGCCGAAGCGCTTCTCGGCGAAGAAGACGTCCAGGCAGGCGCGGGCCTCGGCCTCGTCGGCGGCGATGATCACGCCCTTGCCCGCGGCCAGCACGTCCGCCTTCAGCACGGCTGGGTACGAGGCGCAGGCCAGGTGGGCCGCGGCCTCGTCGCGGTCGCGGAGCACCACGTGCCCGGCGGTGGACACCCCGCAGTCGCTCATCAGCTGCTTGGCATAGGTCTTCGACCCCTCGATCCGGGCCGCGGCGGCGGAGGGACCGAAGGCGCGGATGCCCTCCTCGCCGAGCCGGTCCACCAGCCCGTCCACGAGCGGCACCTCGGGTCCCACCACCACCAGGTCCGGGGCGAAGGCGCGTGCCGCCGCAACTAGCGCGTCCACGTCTCCGGATCCGGCGTCCAGACAGGCCACGCCATCACGTGCGATGCCGGCGTTGCCGGGCACGCAGGCCACCTCGGGCCGCTGGGGGCTGCGCAGGAGGGTGCGAACGAGCGCGTGCTCGCGACCCCCCTGGCCGACCACTAGGACCCGACGCCCCACTACAGCGCCGCTATGAAATCGTCGATCGGGATGGCGGTGAGCGTCTCGTAGTGGCTCGTGCCCCGCGAGCCAAGCTCCATCGACACGCGCGCCACCGTCTGCTCGTCGGGGGCCTCCACCACGTTCACGAAGTCGTAGCGACCGAGCACCGCCCACTGGGCCGTGACCGTGACCCCGAGCTGCTCGATCTCCTTGTTGACCTCGCGCAGGCGCTGCGGATTGCTCTTCAGCGTCTGAACGCCCTCGGGCGTCAGGGTGCTCAGCATCACGTAGGTCGGCACGCTGGGTCCTTTCGGTCGTTGGCCCGTCGGTTCGGAATCTAGCCTGGCGGACCGCTCCATCGCAGCCACGCCGGTGTTCCCACACCTGGTGTTCGCTACCCTCGCCCGTCCCATGGGAGTCAGGAGGACTCAATGAAACTGCGGCTCGCCGCTTGCGCCGCCACATTGCTGCTCGCGACCGGGGCGTCCACCGCCTCCGCGGCCACGATGACGGCAGCTCCGGCCAAGAAGTGCTTCCGCGACGGCGAGATCGTGCACCTCGGCGGGAACGGCTTCACGCCCAACAACCAGGTCAGCATCTCGCGCCAGGGGATGGTGTTCGCCCAGCGGCTCACCACGAGCCCCATGGGCGAGTTCCTCGGCGACCTCACGCTGCGCCAGGGCACGGGCCAGACCAAGCGCACCTACACCGCCACCGACGTGGCCAACCCCGCGGTCAAGGCGTCCACGTCCCTCGTGGTCAGCGCGATCGAGGTGAACGTGCGCCCGGACACCGGCACCCCCGGGAAGGTCCTGAAGATCGGCGCCCGGGGCTTCACCACGGGCAAGACGCTCTATGCCCACATCGTGCGCAAGGGCAAGTCCCGCAACCGGCGCGTGGGCCGGCTGACCGGCGCGTGCTCCAAGGTCGTGGCCCGCAAGCGCCTCTTCTCCAAGAAGACGAAGGTCGGCACCTACCGGGTGCAGTTCGACACCCACCGCCGATACATCGCGGACACCGAGGTGCGCTTCGCCTTCACCGTCGAGATCTCACTCCAGCCGAAGAAAGGCAGGGCTGCGATGCTCGCCCGATCACCGATCGGGCTCCGCTCCTCGCCTGGCGTAGCTCAGAGTTTGACGGCCGGGTGGCGCTCCCTAAGGTGATCCCCGAGCGCACGCGTGACCGCGCGGCGCTCCTCGGCGCTGGCCAGCCTTAGGCGCCCGAGCAGCTCCTTCTGGCCCTGGAGCGGCAGTCCCGCGATCTCCCAGCTCACCGCGAGGCGCTCGAAGAGGAACTCGAGCCGGCGCTGCCAGCGGTCCTCGGCCGAGGCGGCTGGACGCGCGTCCAGGTCCTCGAGCTTTCGCAGCGTGCCCGCGGACAGCGAGTCGCGCAGGGTCAGCAGCGAGCCGTCGTCCAGCGTGTACCCGGTCGTGCTCGCCGCCTCCGCAGCAGCATCGCCGCCGCCCTGGGCGCGCCTTCTCGAGCGTCGGCCCATGCGGGCAGGTTAGGCGGAGGCGGGCACCGGCTCCACGGCGGCGGCCTTCGCGAACGTGAGGTCGCCGTCGGCCGCGCCCACCAGCACGCGGTCGCCGGGCTCGAACTCGCCCTCCAGCAGCTTCAGGGCCAGGCGGTCCACAAGGCGCTTCTGGATCACCCGCTTCAGCGGTCGGGCGCCGTAGGTGGGGTCGTAGCCGAGGTTCCCGATCAGGGTCCGGGCCTCCTCGGTCAGCTCGATCTCCACGCCGCGCTCGTGCAGCCTGCGGGCGAGGTTCGCCACCTGGAACTCCACGATCTGCGCGATCTCCTCGCGCGTGAGCTGGTGGAACTCCACGATCTCGTCCAGCCGGTTCACGAACTCGGGCTTGAAGGTCGCGCGCACGCCGTCCATGCCGCCCGCGACGTTCGAGGTCATGATCACCACGGTGTTCTTGAAGTCCACGGTGCGGCCCTGGCCGTCCGTGAGCCGGCCGTCGTCCATGAGCTGGAGCAGCACGTTGAACACGTCGGGGTGGGCCTTCTCGATCTCGTCAAGGAGCACCACCGAGTAGGGGCGGCGGCGCACTGCCTCGGTGAGCTGGCCGCCCTCCTCGTAGCCCACGTAGCCGGGAGGAGCGCCCACGAGCCGGGACACCGAGTGCTTCTCCATGTACTCGGACATGTCGATCCGGACGATGGCCTGCTCGGAGTCGAACATGAACTCGGCCAGGGCCCGGGCCAGCTCGGTCTTGCCCACTCCCGTCGGGCCGATGAAGAGGAAGGTGCCGATCGGTCGGTCGGGATCCTGGAGGCCCGCACGGGAGCGGCGGAGCGCCGATGACACGGCCTCCACGGCCTCGTCCTGGCCCACCACCCGCTCGTGCAGGCGCTGCTCCATGTGGATCAGCTTCTCCACCTCGCCTTCCATCAGGCGCGAGACGGGAATGCCGGTCCAGCGGCCCACCACCTCGGCCACGTCCTCGTCGTCCACCTCCTCCTTCAGGAAGGTGGTGTCGGACTGGAGCTCGCGCAGGCGCGCCTCCTGGTCCTTCACGAGCTGCTCGAGCTCGGGGATCTCGCCGTAGCGCAGCTCGGCCGCCCGCTGGAGGTCGGCATCGCGCTCGGCGCGCTCGGCCTCGCGGTGGGCCTGCTCGAGGCGCTCCTTGGCCTCGCGGATGGCCTCGATGGCCGCCTTCTCGCCACTCCAGTGCGCCTTCATCTCGTTCGAGCGCTCGCGGAGGTCGGCCAGCTCGCGCTCGATCGCCTCGCGCCGGGCCACCGATGCGTCGTCCTTCTCCTTCTTCAGAGCCTGGAGCTCGATCTCGAGCTGCTGCAGGCGCCGGTCCACCTCGTCGATCTCCGTTGGCAGCGAGTCGATCTCGATGCGCAGCCGTGAGGCGGCCTCGTCGATCAGGTCGATGGCCTTGTCGGGGAGGAAGCGGTCCGCGATGTAGCGCTCTGAGAGCGTGGCCGCCGCGATGATCGCCGCGTCCTGGATGCGCACGCCGTGGTGCACCTCGTAGCGCTCCTTGAGCCCGCGCAGGATGGCGATCGTGTCCTCCACGGAGGGCTCGCCCACCATCACGGGCTGGAAGCGCCGCTCCAGCGCCGCGTCCTTCTCGATGTGCTTGCGGTACTCGTCGAGCGTGGTGGCACCCACGGCACGAAGCTCGCCGCGGGCCAGCATCGGCTTCAGCAGGTTGGCGGCGTCCACCGCGCCCTCGGCCGCTCCGGCGCCGACGATCGTGTGCAGCTCGTCCATGAAGAGGATCACCTGGCCCTGGGCCTCGGAGATCTCCTTGAGCACGGCCTTGAGGCGGTCCTCGAACTCGCCGCGGTACTTGGAGCCGGCGATCAGCGCGCCGATGTCGAGCGCGATCACCCGACGGTCCCGCAGCGAGGAGGGCACGTCGCCGGACACGATGCGCTGAGCGAGGCCCTCCACGATCGCCGTCTTGCCCACGCCGGGCTCACCGATCAGGACGGGGTTGTTCTTGGTGCGGCGGGAGAGCACCTGCATCACGCGGCGCACCTCGTCGTCGCGCCCGATCACCGGGTCGAGCTTGCCCTGCTCGGCCGCCTCGGTGAGGTCGCGCCCGAAGCGCTCCAGCGCCTGGTACCGGTCCTCGGGGTTCTGGTCGGTCACACGGTGGGGGCCGCGCACCTCCTCAACGGCACCGGCCAGCTGGTCGCGGGTGGCGCCCACGTCCACCGCGGAGTGGCCGGCCAGGGCCAGCAGCAGATGCTCGGTGGACACGTACTCGTCGCCCATGCGGCGCGCCTCGTCGTCGGCGCGCTGCAGCAGGTCGATCAGCTCGGCTCCGAGGGCGGGCGCCGAGGCGGACTCGCCGGTGACCGTGGGCAGCGCGTCGAGCGCGGCGTTGGCCAGGCTGCGCACGCGCTCCGGATCCGCGCCGGCACGCCGAAGGACGGGGGCCACGATGCCGCCCTCCTGCTCGAGCAGTGCGAGCAGGAGGTGGTGGGGTGCCACCTCGGGGTTTCGGCGCGCTCCGGCCAGGCGCTGAGCCGCGGCCAGAGCCTCCTGCGACTTGATGGTGAAGCGGTCGGCTTGCATAAAATCTAAGTCAGCATAGCGCAGATCCTGCCGCGCGACCAGGGTTAAGATGCGTCCATGCCCGACACCTATCGCCTGACCCCGCACGAGACCGTCACGGTCGTCCGCAACTCCCCGCAGGTGCTCGAGGTCGAGGGACGCTGGGATCCGAACGGGTCGGCCCCGCCGCCCCATCTCCACCCCGCTCAGGACGAGCACTTCGAGGTGCTGGAGGGCGAGCTGCATGCCGAGCTGGACGGGCGGCCGCTCGTCCTCGGCCCCGGGGACGCGCTCGATATCCCGCGTGGAACGGTGCACAGGATGTGGAACCCGGGCGCCGCCGAGACGCGCGCGCTGTGGCAGACGGCTCCCGCCGGGCGCACGCTCGACTGGTGGCGCTCGATCGACGACCTGAACCGTCACCACCCGCCGGGCCGGCTGGGCATCCCGAGCCCCACGCGCCTGGCCTTCCGCCTGCGCGAGTACGACGACGTGATGCGGCTGGCCGTGGGACCGCCTGTGGTGGTGGGTGGCGTGCTGCGCGTGCTGTCCGCGTTCGGCGGCGGCCGGCGCTAGCGGGCCAGCGCCGCGCCGGGCGCGCCGGAGGAGTCCTGGGTCAGGCGGTTGGCCAGGTACACCGGGATGATCGAGAGAAGGATCACCAGCAGGCCCACCACGTTCACGATCGGCAGCTGGTTGGGGCGCGAGTAGTTGGTGAAGATCCAGATCGGCAGCGTCTCCTCGGACCCGGCGGTGAACGTGGTCACGATGATCTCGTCGAAGGAGAGGGCGAAGCCCAGCAGCGCCCCGGCCACCAGGGCGGACCGCAGTGACGGCATGGTGATGTTGCGGAAGGTCTGCCAGCCGTCGGCACCGAGGTCCTGCGAGGCCTCCTCGAGGGAGGTGCCCGTTCGGCGCAGCCGGGCCACGGCGTTGTTGTAGACCACGACGATGCAGAAGGTGGCGTGGCCGACGATCACCGTGAACAGCGTGAGGTCCACGTTCAGCACCTGGGTGAACGTCGCGTTCAGTGCCATGCCGGTCACGATCCCGGGCAGGGCGAGCGGCAGCACCACCAGGAACGAGACCGCGTCCCGCCCGAAGAAGCGGTAACGGGAGACGGCCAGCGCCGCCATGGTGCCCAGCACGAGCGCGATGGCGGTCGCTCCGAGGCCGGCCTTCAGCGAGGTCCAGAGCGCGTCCCGGACGCCGGGGTTGTCCAGGGCCTTGGAGAACCACTTGGTGGTGAGCCCGTCGATCGGCCATGTCTGGGAACGCGACTCGTTGAAGGCGTAGGCGGCGATCACGATCAGCGGTATGTAGATGAACGCGAGCGTGATGGCCGTACCGATCCGGAGCAGCCAGCGGGTGCCATTCGAGAGGTGCATGCTCAGATCGACTCGAACGCGCCCAGGCGACGGGCGATCAGGAGGTACACGACCATGATCGCCACCGGCACCGTGGCGAAGGCCGCGGCAAGCGGCAGGTTGTTGGCGATGCCCACGTTGCTGTACACGACGTTGCCGATGAACTGCGTGCTGGACACCAGCGTGGGCGTGATGTAGTCGCCGAGGGTCAGCGAGAAGGTGAATATGGACCCGGCCACGACCGCCGGCAGCGCCAGCGGCAGGACCACTCGCCGGAACGTCATCCACGGGCGGCCGCCGAGGTCTCCCGACGCGTCGAGAAGCGAGTCGGGAATGCGCTCGAGTCCCGCGTAGATCGGCAGCACCATGAAGGGCAGCCACAGGTACGAGAACACGAGCCAGGTGGCCACGTTTCCGAAGCCCGGCCCGCTGATGCCAAAGGGATCGAGGGCCCAGTTCACTATCCCGGACTCGCCCAGCATGATCCGCCAGGAGTAGACCTTCACCAGGTAGCTCGACCAGAGCGGCATCAGCACCGCCACCACCAGCATTGCTCGCACCCGCGGCGTGGCCACCTTGGCCATGTAGAACGCGATCGGGAACGCGAGCACCGCGTCGGTCACCGTCACGGCGGCGGCGATGCCCACCGTTCGCTGCACGATCTTGCGATACACCGGCGTCTGGGCGAGCTCCTGGAAGTTCTGGAAGCCCGTCTTGTGCACGATCTCGCCGCTGAAGTCGTCCAGCTGCCACAGCGAGGCCAGGAACAGCACCGCCAGGGACCCCAGGTAGGCCACCAGGAGCCAGGCCATCGGGCCGGACAGGAGGAGGCCGAGCTGGAGCCGCGGGCGGCGCCAGAGGAAGCCGGCGAGCCTGCGGCTCACCGGCTTCCGGGTGCTGGCGGTGGCTGCTTCCACCTACAGGCGGGTGGAGATCAGCCCTTGACCTCGGTCCAGGCCTTGACCCAGTCCGAGTAGTCCTTGCAGGTGTCACCCCGATCGTCGCCACAGGTCTTGCGCGGCGTCGTCCAGTAGGAGACCTGGTCGAAGTACTTCTCGTCATCGGCATGGAAGATCGCGCAGTGGTTCTTGTCTGCGGTCTCCGCACATGCCTTCTTGTTGGACGGAGCCTCCCCGAACCACTCGGCCACCGCGGCGTTCGCCTTGGGGCTGATGATGTGGTTCATCCAGCGGTACATGCAATTCGGGTGCTCGGCCTTGGACGAGATCATCCAGGTGTCCGACCACCCCGTGGCGCCCTCCTTGGGCAGAGCGGTGCCGATCGGCGGTGACTTCTTGTCGGCCGCGACCAGATTGGCGATCACCTGCCAGGTGGTGCCCACCACGGAGTCGCCGCCGGTGAAGGCCGCCTGCTCCTTCGTGTAGTCGGACCAGTACTCCCCAATCACCTTGCGCTGCTGCTTCAGCAGGTCGACCGCTGCGTTGAACTGCTTGTCGTCCAGCTCGTACGGGTTGTCGATCTTGAGGTCGGGCTGCGTCGCCTTGAGGTACAGCGCGGCGTCGGCCAGGTAGATCGGGTTGTCGTACGCCGTCACGTGCCCCTTGTACTTCTCGCTGTCGGGGCCTCCGAACACAACGCCCCAGGAGTCGGGCGCCTGCTTCACCACGTTCTTGTTCCACATCAGCAGGTTGGCGCCGCGGCCGTGGGGGATGCCGTACTCCTTGCCGTCCTGCGAGTTGAACGGCTGGTCCTTCAGCGCCGGGAACACGTCCTTGTAGTTGGGGACGAGATCCGTGTTCACGGGCGCCACGTCGCCGCCCGCGATCAGGCGAAGCGTGGCGTCGCCGGATGCCGAGACGCCGTCGTACTTGCCCGTGCGCATCAGCGTGACCATCTCGTCCGAGGTGTTGCCGATCTTCACGTTGACCTTGCAGCCGGTCTGCTTCTCGAAGTCGCTCACCCAGTCGACCTTCGGGTCGGTCGAGCCGTCCTCCACGTAGCCGGCCCATGCGATCAGGTTCACCTGCCCCTCGCCCTTGCCGAGCGTCTTCTGGGCCTCCCCGCCCGAGCTGCTCCCGCTGTCGTCGTCACCGCAGCCGGCGGCGGTCAGCGCCGCCATGGCCAGGGTGAGGACGGCCAGGCCGGTCCACCACCGCCAGTTCGTCCCTCTCACGTTCCCTCCTCGATTGGTTGCGAATCCGGGATTGCGTACGCGTGCTCGCCGGACCAGCCGACTCGCACACGCCTTCCCTTCTGCTCGAGCGCCTCCTGCGAGGACATCTCGAGGTTCTGCCGGACGACCTGGAGCTCCCCGCCCCGGTCCAGCTCCACGATGAAGCGCGTGATCATCCCGGCGTACGACACGTCGCGGATGCGCCCCTCCTCCACCAGCAGCCCACCGGGCTGCTCCGACGCTTCGAGCATCCGGACCTTCTCCGGCCGGATCGTGACCCGGCGGCCCTCGCGCTCCACGATGTTCGACACGCCCACGAAGCCGGCCACGAACTCGTTGGCAGGGTGCTCGTACACGTCTGCGGGCGCGCCCACCTGCTCGATCCGGCCGTCGCTGAACACGGCCAGGCGGTCGCTCATCGTCAGCGCCTCCTCCTGGTCGTGGGTCACGTAGACGAACGTGATGCCCACCTCGCCCTGGATCGAGCGCAGCTCGTTCTGCATCTGCTGGCGCAGCTTCAGGTCCAGCGCGCCCAGGGGCTCGTCCAGGAGGAGCACTCGAGGGCGGTTCACCAGGGCGCGGGCCAGCGCGACACGCTGGCGCTGGCCGCCTGAGAGCTGGCCCGGGCGACGCTCCTCGTACCCGCCGAGACGAACCATCTCCAGAGCCTCGGAGGCCCGCCTGCGGCGCTCGTCCTTCGCCACGCGCTTGATCTTCAGGCCGTACTGGACGTTCTCCCCCACGGTCATGTGCGGGAACAGGGCGTAGTCCTGGAAGACCGTGTTCACGTCCCGGTCGAAGGGCGGCACGCGCGTCACGTCGCGGCCACCGAGCTCCACCATGCCCTCGTCCGGCCGCTCGAACCCGGCGATCATGCGCAGGCACGTGGTCTTGCCCGAGCCCGAGGGACCGAGCATCGTGAAGAACTCGTCGGTGGCGATCGAGAGGTCCACGCGGTCCACGGCCACCACCTCGCCGTAGGTCTTGCGGACGTCCCGGAGCCGCACCGCGACCCCGTCGGAGGTCGCATCGGCCTGCCCGCTCATCGCCGGTTTGTACACCCTGGCGCCGTCGGCGCGCGACCCTACCCCGAAATTTGCGCCACTTCGTCCAACGGCGAGGGCGTCCGTGCGCCGCTCAGCCGGCCGCGGTCTCCACGCGGCCCAGCTCGCCGGCCTCGAGGCGGCTGCGCAGCACCTTCTTGTCGTACTTGCCCACGCTCGTCTTCGGCACCTCGCCGATGAGCACGATCTCCTCGGGGAGCCACCACTTCGCCACCCGTGGAGCCAGATGCTCGCGGAGGGACTCGCACGTGACCTCGGCCCCCTCCTCGGGCACCACGCAGACCAGCGGGCGCTCGCCCCAGCGCTCGTCCGGCCGGGCGATCACCGCCGCCTCCTGCACGTCCGGATGAGCCATCACCTCGTTCTCGAGCGTCACCGAGGAGATCCACTCGCCCCCGGACTTCACCACGTCCTTCGCGCGGTCGCTGATCATGATGTAGCCGCGCTCGTCGATGGCCGCGATGTCACCCGTCCGCAGCCAGCCGGCGTGGAACTTCCCGTCGTCGTCGTCCTCGCCGTAGTAGGCGCGCGCCACCCACGGCCCGCGCACCTGGAGCTCGCCCGTGGACTCGCCGTCCCAGGGCACCTCCTCGTCGTCGTCTCCCACGATCCGGGCCTCCACCAGGGGCGAGGGACGCCCCGCGGTCGAGCGGCAGCGCCAATGCTCGGGGCTCGAGGCTCCCGCGGGTGCGCGGGCAATCGAGCCCAGCGGACTGGTCTCCGTCATTCCCCAGGCCTGGAGGATCGGGATGTCGTGCCGCTCCTCGAAGTCCTGCATGAGCGTGGTGGGCACGGCCGACCCCCCGCAGATCACGAGCCGCAGGCTGGAGAGGTCGCACGACTCCTGGTCGGCGTGGCGGAGCAGGTCCATCCAGATGGTGGGTACCGCTGCGGAGAGCGTGACCCGCTCCTCGGCGATCAGGCCGGCAAGCGCCGGCGGCGTGAGGTCGGAGCCCGGCATGACCATGTCGGTGCCGGCCAGGCAACAGGCGTAGGGCATGCCCCACGCGTTCGCATGGAACATCGGCACCACCGGCATGATGCGGTCGTCGGCGCTCAGCCCGAAGGAGTCGGCCAGGCACTGCCCGAGCGCGTGCAAGACGTTCGACCGGTGCGAGTAGAGAACGCCCTTCGGGTTGCCCGTGGTGCCGCTCGTGTAACAGAGGCCGGCGGCCTGGCGCTCGTCGAGCTCGGGGTACTCGAAGCCCGGCTCGGTGGAGGCCAGCAGCTCCTCGTAGTGCAGCGCGTCCGGAAGCGATCCGGCGTCGCCCTCGCCCATCACGATGAAGTGGCGGACCGTCTTGAAGCGCGGGGCCAGCTCCTCGAGGAGAGGTACGAGGCTCGAATCCACGAGCACGACCGAGTCCTCGGCATGGCCCACGATGTACTCGATCTGATCGGCGAACAGGCGCACGTTCAGCGTGTGGAGCACGGCGCCCATGCAGGGCACGGCCAGGTACGCCTCAAGATGCTCGCGCGTGTTCCACGCGAAGGTGGCCACGCGCTCCCCCTGCTTCACGCCGAGGCCATCCAGCGCCCGCGCGAGCCGGTCCGCCCGCTCGGCCACCTCGGCGAAGCGCATTCGTGAGCGCTCGCCGTCGCGCACGCTCACCACCTCGCTGTCCGCGTGGACCCTCCGCATGCGCCCGAGCGCGTGCTGGATCGTGAGCGGATAGTCGTCCTGCATCAGCCCTTCGAGCATCGGTCTCCTCTCGCCTGTACCGGGTTTCTACCCGGATCCTGGGCGGGGGAGACCCGTCAGCGCTGGGGGCGGCGGATCGGCACGCGCACGGTGCGCCCGCCGTCGCGGAGCGGAGCGAGGGCTTCGTTCGGCGGCTGGTACAGCACCAGCTCACGCTTGAACGATCTCCGCACGCGCTCCACCTCGGCGCGAAGCTCCTGCTCCACCGTCGCGGCGTGGCGCTCCAGGTTGCGCACCCGGCGCTCCATCCGCTCGAGCTGCGCCTCCAGCTCGAACACCCGTTCCACGCCGGCCAGGTTCATTCCCAGCTCGCCGGTGAGCTCCTGGATCCGGCGTAGGCGCTCCACGTCCTCCTGGGAGTACAGGCGGGTGTTCTTCGGCGAGCGCTTGGGCCTGATCAGCCCGCGGGCCTCGTAGATGCGCAGCGTCTGCGGATGCATCCCGGCCAGCTCCGCCGCCACGGAGATCATGTAGACGCCCCGGCTCACCTCGGCGGCGCCGCGGCCCATTCGGCTCAGCTCTTCCTCGGCGACAACAGGCGCTCGCGTGGGTTGCCGTCCATCACCGTGGCAAGCTCGTCCACAACCTCCTGCTGCTCGCGTGACAGCGAGCTGGGCACGTCCACCACCAGGCGGTAGTGGATGTCCCCGCGCCCGCGGCCGCCGAGGCGCGGCGGGCCCTCGTTGCGGAGCCGCTGAACCGTCCCGTGCTGGGTGCCCGGGGGGACTCGGATGCGCTTGCTCCCGCTCAGCGTGGGCACCTCGATCGTGGCGCCCCTGATCGCCTCGGGAATGGTGATCGGCACCTCCACCTCGAGGTTGTCTCCCTTGCGGGTGAACACGGGCGACTCGGCCACCCGGGTGATCACGTAGAGGTCTCCCTGCGGCCCTCCACGCGGGCCCGCCTCGCCCTTGGAGGCAAGGCGCACACGGCTGCCGTCACGTACGCCCGCCGGGATGTTCACGCGGTAGCGCTTGACCTGGCGGGTGCGGCCCGAGCCCTGGCATGTGGGGCAGGGATCCTTGATCTCGGTGCCGGTGCCGCCGCACTGCCGGCAGGGCTGGGAGATTGAGAACAGCCCCTGCGACTCGGCCTCCACGCCGCGGCCCTGGCAACGGGTGCACACCTGCGGTGAGGTGCCGGGGCGGGCGCCGGTGCCGTGGCAGGTGGCGCACGGCGCGGACAGCGGAACGCTGACGGGCACCTGCGCGCCCTCCATGGCCTGGTCGAAGGAGATGTGCACCTCGGTCTCGAGATCCCGGCCGCGCTCGGGAGCGGGTGGGCGGCCGGCACCGGGCCGGCCGGAGGTGAAGAGGTCGGAGAGGATGTCCCCGAACCCGCCGAAGCCGCCGCGGAACGCGCCCGGATCGAACCCGGCCCCGCCGAACACCCCCCCGCCAGAGTCATAGGCCTTGCGCTTCTCCGGGTCGGAGAGGATCGAGTTGGCCTCCTGGATCTCCTTGAAGCGCTCCTCCGCGCTCGCGTTGTCCGGATTGCGGTCCGGGTGGTACTGCCGCGCGAGCTTGCGGTACGCCTTCTTGATCTCCTCGTCGGAGGCCTTGCGGTCGACGCCGAGCGTCTTGTACGGATCGTTCACGGTGGCCATGGCGCGCTACCCCGACACGACCACCCGGGCGGGGCGCAGGACGTTGCCGGCGGACCGGTAGCCCTTCTCGACCACGTCGAGGACGACGCCCGGCGCGGCGCCCTCCTCTGAACGGGTGGAGAGCGCCTCGTGCCAGGTTGGATCGAACTGCTCTCCGCTCGGGTCGAACTGCTCAACCCCGTGGCGCTCGAGCACCGCGACGAGCTCCGAGTGGACGAGGGCCACGCCCTCGGCCAGGTGAGTCTCCGTCTCGGCCGCCGAGCCCAGCGCGCGCTCGAGGTTGTCCACCACCGGCAGCAGCTCGCGCACGAGCCCGCCCCGCGCGCGCTCGCCGGCCGCCGCGGCCTCGCGGGCGGCGCGCTTACGGTAGTTCTCGAAGTCGGCCTGCGCACGGCGCGCGAGGTCGAGGTACTCGTCGCGCTCGCGCGTGACCGTGGCCAGCGGGTCCTGGGCCTCCTCGACCCGGGCCTCCTCGGCCGCGCTCACTCCCGCGGCCTCGTTGGCGGGATCCTCGTCGCCGGCGGGCTCATCGACGTCGTCACGAGCCGTGACCGGCTCGTCCTCGGGCGACACGGCGGGCCGGGTGCGGTCCGCCATGTCTACTCCTTGCCCTCGCCGTCGACCACCTCGGCGTCCACGACCTCTTCCTCATCGGAGGTCGAGTCGGCCGCTGCGCCGTCGGCGCCCGCGCCGTTGCCCGGCTGGCCCTGAGCCTGCTGGGCCGCGGCGGCGTACATCTGCTCCGACACCTTGTGGAAGGCGGACTGGAGGGCGTCCGTCTTCTGCCGCAACAGCTCCACGTCCTCGGACTCGAGGTTGTCCCGCACGTCCTTGATGGCGGCCTCGATCTCCTCCTTCGAGGAGGCGTCGAGCGTGTCGCCCATCTCGGCCACCTGGCGCTCGGACTGGTACGCGGCGTTCTCGGCCGTGTTCCGGGCCTCCACGAGCTCGCGCAGGCGGCGGTCGTCCTCGGCGTGAGCCTCGGCGTCCTTCACCATCCGCTCGACCTCTTCGTCGGCCAGGCCCGAGCCCGCCTTGATCTCGATCTTCTGCTCCTTGCCGGTGCCGAGGTCCTTGGCCCCCACGGCGAGGATCCCGTTCGCGTCGATGTCGAAGGTGACCTCCACCTGCGGGATGCCGCGCGGCGCCGGCGGGATGCCGGTGAGCTGGAACTTGCCCAGCGACTTGTTGTAGGTCGCCATCTCGCGCTCGCCCTGGAGCACGTGGACCTCCACGCTCGGCTGGTTGTCCTCCGCGGTGGAGAAGATCTCCGACTTCCGGGTGGGGATCGTGGTGTTCCGCTCGATGAGCTTCGTCATCACGCCGCCCTTGGTCTCGATCCCCAGCGTCAGCGGGGTCACGTCAAGCAGGAGCACGTCCTTCACGTCGCCGGCGAGCACGCCCGCCTGGATGGCGGCGCCCACGGCCACGACCTCATCCGGGTTGACCCCGCGATGCGGGTCCTTGCCGGTGAGCTCCTTGACCTTCTCCTGCACCGCGGGCATGCGGGTCATGCCGCCCACGAGCACCACGTGGTCGATGCCCTCGCCGCCGGAGGTGCCGGCGTCGTTGAGCGCCTGCTTGGTGGGCGCCACGACGCGGTCGATCAGCTCTGCCGTCAGCTCGTTGAGCTTCGACCGGGTGAGCCGCTGGTTCAGGTGCTTCGGCACCGAGTCCACCGCCGTGATGAACGGCAGGTTGATCGCCGACTCCTGCGCCGACGAGAGCTCGGTCTTGGCCTTCTCCGCCTCTTGGTAGAGACGCTGCAGGGCCATCTTGTCCTGCGAGAGGTCAACGGCCTCGGCCTTCTTGAACTCGGCCACGAGCCAGTCCACGATCGCCTTGTCGAAGTTGTCGCCGCCGAGGTGGTTGTCACCGGCGGTCGACTTGACCTCGAACACGCCGTCGCCGATCTCCAGCACCGACACGTCGAACGTGCCGCCGCCGAGGTCGAAGACCAGGATCGTCTGGTCGGACTCCTTGTCGAGCCCGTAGGCCAGCGAGGCCGCCGTGGGCTCGTTGATGATCCGCTTCACGTCCAGCCCGGCGATCTTGCCCGCGTCCTTGGTGGCCTGGCGCTGGTCGTCGTTGAAGTACGCGGGAACGGTGATCACGGCGCTGTCCACCATGTCGCCTAGGTAGGCCTCGGCGTCGGCCTTCAGCTTCTGGAGGATCATCGCGCTGATCTGCGGCGGGGCATGCTCCTCGCCGCCCGCCTTGATGCGCGCGTCCCCGTTCGGGCCGGAGACGACCTCGAAGGGGACGATCTTCTCCTCCTCCTTGACCTCCGCCTCCTTGCGGCCCATGAAGCGCTTGACGGAGAACACCGTGTTCTCCGGGTTGGTCACCGCCTGGCGCTTTGCGGGCGCGCCCACGAGGCGCTCGCCACCCTCTGTGAACGCGACCACGGAGGGCGTGGTGCGCGCGCCCTCCGCGTTCTCGATCACAGTGGGCTCGCCGCCCTCGAGGACGGCCATGCACGAGTTCGTCGTGCCGAGATCGATTCCGATCGTCTTGCCCATCCGCTCCGCTCCTTTACCGCTTACAAGTTCTGAGTCTTCGCCTGCGCATTGGCGCAGAAAGAAATCTAAGCGCGAGTATGGCAGATCAGAAACGGGGCGTCCGGGCGCAATTCTGGATCCGGGGCGCTATGGAGCACGCTCAGCCCGCAAATGGCTAGTCTCCGCCGCCGCATGCGGCGCCTTCTCGTGCTCCTCACCGTTCTCGCCCTCGCCCTTGGCCTCACGGCCTGCGGCAGCGACGACTCCGGGGACGACAGCACGGCGGCCGACACGCCCTCGATCGATGCGACCGTGGACTCGGGGGACGACACCGCGACCGCGACCACGCCCGCGAATCCGAAGGACACCAGCGTCAAGCCGGTGATCGAGAAGCCCGCCGGCTCACCTCCGCGGCACCTCGTGAAGGAGGACATCGTCAAGGGCAAGGGACCCCCCGCGAAGAAGGGCGACAGCGTGACCATGCAATACGTGGGCGTGGCGTTCTCGAATGGCGAGCAGTTCGACGCCTCGTGGGACACCGGCGCCCCGTTCGGCCCCTTCCAGCTCGGCACCGGCCAGGTGATCGCCGGCTGGGACAAGGGCATCGTGGGCATGCGCAAGGGCGGCCGCCGGAAGCTCGTGATCCCTCCCGAGCTGGCCTACGGATCCGCCGGCCAGGGACCGATCGCGCCCAACGAGACGCTGATCTTCGTGGTCGACCTCGTGTCGATCAGGTAGAAGCTCAGGGCGCCGCCGCAATCCGAGCGAGCATTCGCTCCACCGTCCTGTCCCGTGGTTGCACAGCAACCAAAAGTCAGGAAGGCACCGCAATATGCCGTCAGCTGCCCGTGAAGCTGAGCGCGTAGGCCACGAATGCCACCGCCAAGAGCGCCATGCCGGCGTAGTCCCACCGCCGCCTCAGGTCACTCGGCCGGAACAGCAGGGCGAGGGTGACCAGCACCATTGGGTCGAAGTACTTCTGGTAGACGAGACGGACGGGCAGCGCGGCCAGCAGGAAGAACGCGAACGCCACCGCCGGCAGCGACAGGATCCCCGCCCTCCTGACCAGCACGGCCAGCGCGAGCAGCCCGACGGGCACGAGCACGAAGAACACGAGCGACGAGCCCGCCAACTCGGGCGCGTGATCGGCCACCTTCCACAGCCAGCCACCGTCGCCGGGGCGCGAGGGGGCGTTCGGCTCGTAGCTGAGGGGCGACACCAGGAGCAGTGCCACACCGACCACCGTCACTCCTCCGAGCACGACCCACGCGCGGCGCACGAGCGCGGGCCGGTAGAGCCACCACCACGCACGACGTACGAGGGCGGGCTGGGAATGGAGCCGGCGTTTGCGGCGCACCAGCGACGGTCCGTAGAGCACGGCGGCGTACACACCGAACAGCGCCAGCGTGAACCCGACCGGGCGCAGCGTGAGACCGCCTCCGCCGGGCTGGTCTCCGCAGAGCCCGCACGACCCCGGGTCCGAGCCCTTCGGCACCAGGCCGTCCCACAGGATCACCAGGCCGCCCAGCGGCGCGAGGGCGACGGCCAGCATCGCCAGGCCAGCGAGCTTTCGCCCGAGCGGAACGGAAGCGAGCAGGAGGAACGCGGCGGCCACGGGCGCGAGCCACACGAACGACTGCCGCGTGAGCACCGCGGCGCAGATGGCCAGGCAGCCCACCGCGAACGCGCCCGGCGACAGGGACCGCCGGGAGGAATCGATCCGCTCAAGCGCGATGAATGCGAAGAGCAGCGCCAGGTTGTCGGTGAGCAGCGTGAACGACGGCCCGAAGAAGTAGGGCGAGAGCACGAACACGAGCGTGAGGGCCAGCGCCTGCTGGGGCTCGAGCGGCGTGCTGCGGCGCAGCAGCCGGAGCAGCGCCAGCGCCGCGGCGTACGAGATGGCCGCGTTCAGCAGCCGGAGCCGCCAGAGCTCGAAGCCGAAGACCTTCCCGAACCCGGCGAAGAGCAGGTGGTAGAGCGGGGTCTGCGCCGCAGGGTAGGACTCGAGATCCACGTGGTCCGCGAACTGGCGGATCGTGGGCAGGTGGTAGAGCCCGGCGTCGGTGCCGTGGAACGTGTCGATCTCGACCGTGAGGCCCTTCAGGGCTGCGATGGCCAGGAGGAACGGGACGGCGAGGACGGCGGCGGGGAACAGGCGCCCGGAGGCGCTCATGCGGCGGCCAGCCGCCGTCGGCCCTCGGGGCACATGCGCCGCAGCGGGCAGTCCGCGCACTGGGGGTTGCGGGCGACACAGGTGCGCCGGCCGTGACGGATGAGCAGCATGTGGACCTCGTACTCGTCCCCCTCCGGCGTGAGCCGCAGCATCTCGTCGTGGGCCTCGTCCAGCGGTGCCCGCGGGCGGAACAGGCCGAGGCGCGAGCCCACCCGGTACACGTGGGTGTCCACCGGCACCTCGTGGCGCCCAAACGAGAAGAGGAGCACGCAGGCGGCGGTCTTGCGGCCCACGCCGGGCAGGTCGCAGAGGTAGTAGCGCGCCTCCTGCAGGGGCGCGTCGGCCAGCCACGCCAGCGCGTCGGCCTCGAGATGCCCCTCGTCGCCGGCGATCGCCTCGAGGATGCGCACGATGCGCACCGCCTTGGTGGGAGCGAGGCCGCCGGGGCGAATGGCCTCCTCCACGTCCTCGACCGCGGCCGCACGCACCTCCTCCCAGGATCCGAAGCGCTCGCGCAGCCGTCCGAAGGCCACGTCGCGGTTGCGGTCATTCGTGTTCTGCGAGAGCACGGTGAGCACCAGCTCGTCCACCGGCCGGTGGTGCGGGCGAAGAACCGGGCGGCCGTACTCGCGCCGCAGGCGGTCCCGGATCGCCCGCAGGCGGCGACGATCGGGACGGGCGGGCATCGGCGGTAAGGCTACGGCCCTGGTAAGAAGGCGCCGCATGGAGATCGAGCAGCGCCACGAGCGCATCGGAGGCCTGGAGGTGAACCGGCGCGTGGCGGGCGGCGCTCCGGTGATCTACGTGCACGGTGTGCCCACGGGCTCGATCCAGTGGGAGCCGTTCCTCGTGCGCACCGGCGGCGTGGCGCCAGACCTGCCCGGCTTCGGGGCTTCCGACAAGCCCCCACACTTCGACTACTCGATCCAGGGGTACGGCGACTTCCTCGAGACGTTCGTGGACGCGCTCGGACTGGAGCGCTACTCGCTCGTGCTTCACGACTGGGGCGCCGTGGGGCTGGAGCTGGCCCGCCGGCACCCGGAGCGGGTCGAGCGGCTGGTGCTCCTGAGCACCGTGCCGTTCGTGCCTGGCTACCGCTGGCATCGGGTGGCCCGCGCGTGGCGCCGCCCGCTGGTGGGCGAGCTCACCATGGCGCTCACCACCCGCTGGGCCTTCCGCCGGGAGCTGCCGGCCTCCCTCGCCGACCCGGCGTGGGAGCAGTTCGACCACGGCACCCAGCGGGCGATCCTGAAGCTGTATCGCTCCGCGCCCTCGGAGGTGCTGGCCAGGGCGGGCGAGGGCCTCGACCGGCTTCGTGCTCCCGCGCTCGTGCTCTGGCCCACCGCCGACCCCTACATCGGGCCGGAGTTCGCCGCGCCCACGACCGCGTCACTCGGCGGATCGGCGGAGCTCGAGATGGTGGAGTCCGGGCACTGGCTCTGGGACGACCGGCCCGAGGTGGTGGACCGCGTGGCGGGCTTTCTGGCTCGTCCGCTCGGCTAGCCTGTCGGGTCAGGTGCTCCGGGCCGCGCTCTCCGCAGTCACGGCGCCACCTCGCGGCGACACGGGCGAGGTCGCGCCCGGCTCCCGCTTCGCGCGGAAAGGATCCGTTCCCGAACGCCCGCCGCTTCACCGCCGGATCGACTGGTGGCGCTGGGCGCCGGTGATCGCCGCGCTGCTGTTCGCCGTGGTCTACATGATCTGGCAGCCGCGCACCGTGGACCTGGCCGCGCACACCTTCCGCGCCGATCTCTTCGGCGAGGAGGGATTCACGATCTGGAACGGCCAGTGGTACGGCGGGCACCACACGCCCGCCTACAGCATCATCTCGCCGCCGATCGCCTGGCTCCTCGGCCCGCCGCTGGCGCTGGCCATCGTCTCCGTGGCCTCAGCGGCGCTGTTCGAGCCGCTGGCCCGCGGGTACTTCGGGGCCGAGCGCGCGCGCTGGGGATCGATCTGGTTCGGCATCGGAACGGCCACGCTGCTGTTCACGAGCCGCCTGCCCTTCGCTATCGGAGTCGCGTTCGGTCTGGCCGCGCTGCTCGCGCTCCAGCGGCGCCACCGCGTGCTCGCCATCGTCTTCGCGGTGCTCTGTCCACTGGGCAGCCCGGTGGCCGGGCTCTTCCTGGCCATGGCCGGGGTGGCGTTCGCCATCGCCGCGGGCCGCGATCGCACGCAGCGGCGCGAGGGCATCGCGATCGCCGCCGCGGCGTTCATCCCGCCCGTGTTCCTGGCGTGGGCTTTCCCGGAGGGAGGCTGGGCTCCCTTCCCGTTCACGGCCTACCTGCCGATCCCGCTGTTCGCGGTGGTGTGCCTGCTCGTGCTGCCCCGCCGCGAGAAGGCGCTGCGCTGGGGTGCCGCCCTCTACGGCCTCGGCGCGACGGCGGCGCTCTTCATCGACACGCAGATGGGCGGCAACGCGGTGCGCCTCGGTGCCCTCTTCGGCGGGCCGCTGCTCGTGTGCGCGCTCTGGGACCGCCCGTGGGTCCGGCGCGCCTGGATGGCTCCGGTGCTGGCGGCGGCGGTGGTGGGGCTGGCCTTCTGGCAGTGGTCGCCGGCCGTGCGCGACGTGATCAAGTACCTCGAGGACCCGGCGGCCAAGTCCGACTACTTCGAGCCGCTCCGCCAATACCTGGCCACGCTCCCCGACCAGCGGCGAATCGAGATCCCGTTCACCCGCAGCCACTGGGAGGGTGCGGAGATCGCGCTGCACACGCCACTTGCCCGAGGATGGCTCCGGCAGCTCGACACCGGCCGCAACCCGATCTTCTACCGGGGGCCGATCAACCAGCTCACGTACGCGAGCTGGCTGGCCGAGAACGCGGTGCGTTACGTGGCGCTTCCGAGCGCCAAGCCGGACAAGAGCTCCTACGCCGAACGGGCGCTGATCGAGCACGGCCTCCCCTACCTCCGCCTGCGCTGGCGCTCCGACGACTGGCGCGTTTACGAGGTGATCCTGCCCACGCCCTTCGTGATCCCGCAGAAGGACGCGAACATCGTGCTCGAGGAGCTTGGCTCGGACCAGGTGCTGCTCGACGTGAAGAAGCCCGGTGAGGCGATCGTGCGGGTGCGGTGGACGCAGTATTGGTTCGCACGCAACGCATGCGTGGAGCCCTACGGCAACTGGACCCGGATCATCGCCCCGAAGAAGGGACTCGTGAAAATGAGCACCCGCTTCTCGCCCGAGCGCCTGTTCCAGCGCGGGCGGCGTTGCAACGGCAGCGCGTCCTGAGCGACCGCCCGAGCTTGTACTAGGCTTGGCGGTCATGTCCCGGTCCCACCCGCTGCTCGTGCAGCTGGCGCGGGTCTGGCGTCAGAGTGGTCGCTGGCTTCCCAAGGGCTGGCTCGACGCGCTCCGCCAGCTGGCCCTGTTCGCCGGTGCCTATTACGCGTACCGCCTGGTGCGCGGCTTCGTGGACGGCGAGGCCGGCGTGGCCTTCGAGAACGCCCGCAACCTCGTGCACGTGGAGCGCGGCCTCGGCCTCTTCTTCGAGCCCGGTCTCCAGGCCTGGGCCCGCAGCCAGGACTGGATCCTCACGGGCGCCAACTGGATGTACGTGAACTCCCACTTCGTGGTGACCACCACGTTCCTGATCTGGCTCTACCTCGCGCGCAACAGCGCCTACTACTTCGTGCGCAACATGTTCATGGTGGCCATGGGCCTCGCCCTCGTGCTCTACGTGGCGTATCCCACCGCTCCGCCGCGCTTCATGCCGGAGTGGGGCTTCACCGACTCGGTGGCCTCCTTCGTGGGCGACTCGGCTTCCAACACGGCCAGCGTGCTCTACAACCCCTTCGCCGCGGTGCCGAGCATGCACGTGGCCTTCTCCCTCATGATCGCCGTGCCCGCGGTGGCACTGGTGCGCAATCGCGTGCTCCGGGTGCTGTGGGCGTTCTACCCAGTCGTCGTGACCTTCGTGGTGGTCGTCACGGCCAACCACTTCTGGATCGACGCGGCACTGGGCGCGATCGTGGCGGCGGTCTCCGCGGTGGCCGCCTCCGAGGCCTTCGCCCGCGCGCGGCCCGAGGCATGGGCCTGGCGCACGCGCGAGGCCAAGGTCACCGCGTGAGCGACGAGGTGGACGCTCCTCCCCGCCGTGCCCGTGCCCCGCGCGGGCGCAACGGCGCCCGCGGCGAGCTCCGCGCCACCGCCCGCGACCGCCTGATCGAGTCGCGCCTGACCCCGAACACCATCTCGCTCACCGGGTTCGTGCTGAACCTCGTGGCCGCCGCGCTGATCCTCGAGGAGCACTTCGTGCTCGCGGCCCTCGCCTTCATCATCGGATCCGTGATGGACATGTTCGACGGCCGCTACTCGCGTATGTCGGGCAAGGGCACTGTGTTCGGCGCGTTCCTCGACTCCACCCTCGATCGCATCGAGGAGGGCGTGGTCCTGGCCGCCATCGCGGCCTACTACGCCAAGCAGGGGCAGGACGTGGTGGTGGGCTTCACCGTCCTGGCCGTGGTGGGGTCGTACATGGTGAGCTACACCCGCGCGCGGGCCGAGGCCCTGGGCGTGGAGTGCAAGGTGGGAATCGCCTCACGGGCCGTGCGCGTGGTGATCCTGTCGGCGGGCCTGATGTTTGCCGCCGGCGAGATCGTGGGAGACTTGGACCTGCTCGAGCCGGCCGTGTACGCACTCGCGGCGCTGACCATCTTCACGACGTTCCAGCGGGTGTTCCACGTACGCCGCCAGCTCATCCGGACGGCGGAGAGCGTGTAACCCGGACCCGCGTGGCGGGTTCATATCTCCAGGGCCCCGGACGGGGCCGTTTTCTTGGCTGCATCAGGAGGGCTCAGTGACCGAAATTTCAGTTTCAACCAACGGTGGCGCGCGCTATCAATCAGAGAAGGTGCGCGTGGCAGTTGTGGGCGTGGGCAACTGCGCCTCGGCGTTCGTCCAGGGCGTGGAGTACTACAAGGAGGCCGAGGGTGACCAGCCGGTCCCCGGTCTCATGCACGTGGACCTGGGCGGCTACCACATCCGCGACATCGAGTTCACGGCCGCGTTCGACATCGACAAGGACAAGGTCGGCAAGGACCTGTCCGAGGCGATCTGGGCGGGCCAGAACAACACCATCAAGTTCGCCGACGTGCCCCACCTCGGCGTGCCCGTCTACCGGGGGATGACCCACGACGGTCTCGGCAAGTACCTGAAGCAGAAGATCGAGAAGGCTCCGGGCGAGACCGACGACATCATCCAGATCCTCAAGGAGACAAAGACCGACGTGGTGGTCTCCTACCTCCCGGTGGGCTCCGAGCAGGCCACCAAGTGGTACGTCGAGCAGGTGATCGAGGCGGGCTGCGGGTTCGTGAACTGCATCCCCGTGTTCATCGCCTCGCAGAACTACTGGGCCAACCGCTTCCGCAAGGCCGGGCTGCCGATCGTCGGGGACGACATCAAGTCCCAGGTGGGCGCCACGATCGTGCACCGCACACTGGCCAGCCTGTTCCAGGACCGCGGCCTGAAGCTCGCGCACACCTCGCAGCTGAACGTGGGCGGGAACATGGACTTCTTCAACATGCTCGAGCGCGAACGCCTCGAGTCGAAGAAGATCTCCAAGACGCAGGCCGTGACCTCGCTGCTGAACGAGCAGCTGCCGGCCGACGACGTGCACGTCGGACCGTCGGACTACGTGCCGTGGCTAACGGATCGCAAGTGGGCGCACATCCGCCTCGAGGCCGAGGCCTTTGGGGACGTGCCGCTGTCGCTCGAGGCCAAGCTCGAGGTGTGGGACTCCCCCAACTCGGCCGGCATCGTGATCGACGCCGTGCGCTGCTGCAAGCTCGCCTTGAACCACGGAATAGCCGGCCCGCTGGAGGAGCCCAGCTCCTACCTGATGAAGTCGCCTCCCGTGCAGGTGCCCGACACCACCGCACGCGAGAACACGGAGAGCTTCATCGCCAAGTACGCCGGCGCGCCGAAGCTGCCGGGCGGCGAGGCCCGCATCAAGGTCGAGCCCTCGGGTTGACCCTGCGGAACACGACGGAGTCTCTTGACGGGCGGCCCCTGGGCCGCCCGTCTTGCTTTCTGATCACCCTCGCCACGGTCTTCCTCGCCTGCGGCATCGCCAGCGCCGCACCCCCGGCCCCGGGATCCGCGGGCATCGGCGATCACCTCTTCCCGTCGCTGGGCAACGGCGGCTACGAGGTGGACCACTACGGGCTCACGCTCCGGTACGGAGGACCGGACCTTCAGCAGGTCGACGGCACGGCCGTGATCCGGGCCCGCACCCGGCAGGCGCTGTCGCGGTTCGACCTCGACTTCGCGGGTGACGCCGTTAAGTCCGTGAGCGTGAACGGACACCATGCGGACTGGCGTGTGAACGCCGGCGAGCTCGTGATCACGCCCGGGCGGCCGCTCGCCGCCGGGCGCCGCCTCCGAATGAGCGTCGCGTACCGCAGCGGCCCGCGCCGCGCCGTGGCCGGCGCCTGGTTCCTGGCCCCCGGAGGATCGGTCGTCGCTCCACAGCCCAACCTGGCGCACCGCATCTTCCCGGCCAACGACCACCCCAGCGACAAGGCTCGCTACGACTTCGCGCTCGACGTGCCCGCCGGCGTGACGGCGGTGGCGAACGGGAGGCTCACCGGCCATCACTCCCATGCCGGGCGGACCGTGTGGCACTACTCCGACCGGCGCCCCATGGCCAGCGAGCTGGTGCAGGTGGCCGTGGGGGACCTCACCGTGACCCGGCGGAAGGGTCCGCACGGGCTCCCCATTCGCGACGTGCTCCCGCGAGCAAGGGCGGCCGGGGTCATTCCCGGGCTCGCGCGCACCGCGGCTCAGATCGCCTGGATGGAGGCGCGGGTGGGCCCGTACCCGTTCGAGGTCTACGGGGTGCTGGCCGCCGACGTGGACTTCCCCTTCGCCCTCGAGAGCCAGACGCTCTCGCTCTTCCCCGTCACCTTCCTCGCCGCCCCGGCAGAGCAGCGCGAGCCGACACTCGTGCACGAGCTGGCGCACCAGTGGTTCGGGGATAGCGTCTCGCCGCGCCGCTGGAGCGACGTGTGGCTGAACGAGGGCCACGCCACCTGGTACGAGTACCTGTACGCCCAGTCGCAGGGCTGGAGCGACCTCAACCAGATCATGCGCCTGGTGTACGCCGGCTCCGACGGGCTGCGCGCCGAGGACGGCCCCGTGGCCCGCCCGAACAGCGGCGCGATCGAGGACCTGTTCAGCGACAACGTCTACGCCGGCGGAGCGCTGGTGCTCTACGCCCTCCGCGAGAAGGTGGGCGGTCTCGTGTTCCAGCGGATCGAGCGCGCGTGGGTCCGTGACAACGCCGGCGGCTCGGCGGGCACAGCGGACTTCATCGCCCTCGCGTCCCGGATCTCGGGCCGCAGGCTCGGGCCGTTCCTCCACGCCTGGCTCTACGGGAAGGTCACGCCTGCCATGCCCGGTCATCCCGGTTGGAAGAAGAGGCAGTAGGGGCCCGCGCCCTATCCTGCGGACCGTGGCATCCGACGCCCTACGGATCGCACAGGTCACCCCATACCCGTGGGAGCAGCACCACGAGGTGAACCACTTCGTGGACCGGCTCTCCGACGAGCTGTGCCGGCGCGGCCACCAGGTCGTGGTGGTGGCTCCCTCGGACTCCCGGGAGCTGGTGAAGGAGGGCCGGGCGCGCGTGGAGGCGCAGCAACGGGACTCCGACGCCCTGTTCGCCGAAGCCGGCAGCGCCTCGCTCGTGGCCGTGGGGCAGAGCCTGCCGTTCCGCCGTGGCGGCTCCGTGGCCCTGCCACTGGACGTGTCCCGCACGCTCGAGGACCTGCTCGAGCACACCGAGCTCGACTTCGTCCACGTGCACGAGCCGTTCGCGCCCAGCGCGGCGTCGGCGGCGCTGCGCCACTCCCGCGCACTCAACGTCGGGAGCTTCCACGGGGCCACCGAGAGGCTGCTCTCGACCCAGGTGGCCCGCCGGGTGGTGGAGCTGCTCTTCGGCCGCCTGGACGGCCGCAGCGCGAGCTTCACCGTGACCCGCGAGCTGATGGAGCGCTACTTCCCCGGCGACTACCGCCTGATCCGCCCGGGGGCCGACCTTCTGCACCGCACCGCCGCCGAGGCGGAGGGACCGCCTGAGATCGTGTTCTCGGCCGAGGAGGAGCGCGGGGCGCTGCGCCTCTTCCTGCGCGCGCTGCGACGCCTGTCCACGGATCTCGACTGGCGGGCCACCATCTGGCTGAGGGACCCCTCGAGCGCGCCGGCGGTGACGCTGTCGCGGCGCCTGCGCGACCGGGTGCAACTCGCGGGACCAGGCGACGGCTCCGAGGCCCAGTACCTGGCCCGCGCGCGCATCTTCGTGGCCGCCTCCTCGGGGGCGGCGCCCGCGCCTCAGCTCGTGCTGCGGGCCCTGGCCGGCGGTGCGGTGCCCGTGGTGGCGCGCCTGCCGCAGTACGAGGAGTCCGTGCGCGACGGTGAGCTGGGGCTGCTCTTCGAGCCGCGCGACGCGCTCACGCTGGCCGCGCAGCTGGAGCGCCTGCTGTCCTCGCCCGCGCTGCTCAGCGACCTGACCGGGAGGGTGGAGCGGGCGCACCCGGAGCTCGAATGGTCGCGCACGGCGGACCGGTTCGAGGAGCTGTACGCGGAGATCGCCGCGCGCCGGCACTCCACCAACGGCAAGCCGGAGATCCGCCGGCGGCTGGCGGAGCGGGACTTCGTGCACGTGGACCTCCACATGCACACCGACCACTCGCCCGATTGCGCGACGCCGGTGGACACGCTTCTCGAGACGGCGAAGAAGGTGGGCCTCGGCGCCATCGCGATCACCGACCACAACGAGGTGTCGGGAGCGCTGGAGGCCCGGGAGCGGGCCAACGGGATCAAGGTGATCGTGGCCGAGGAGGTGAAGACGGCCGACCAGGGCGAGGTGATCGGCCTCTTCATCGAGGAGAAGATCCCCCGGGGCATGACGCTCCAGGAGACGATCGCCGAGATCCGCCGCCAGGGCGGGCTCGTGTACGTCCCGCACCCGTTCGACCGCATGCACGCGGTCCCCGACTACGAGAACCTGCTTGCGGTGGTCGAGGACGTGGACGCGATGGAGGTCTTCAACCCGCGCGTGGCCTTCTCCGCCTTCAACGAGGAGGCGGCCCGCTTCGCGGCCAAGTACCGGATCGTCGCCGGCGCCGGCTCGGACAGCCACGTGGCTCAGGGACTGGGATCCGTGAAGATCCGGATGCGCGACTTCGACGGGCCCGAGGAGTTCCTCGAGTCTCTCCGGGACGCGGACATCGTCCGCAAGCGCCAGTCGCTCCTGTACGTGCAGGCCCTCAAGTTCATCCAGACCAAGGGTCCGCGGGGGCGCAGGAGATGATGCACGCAAGAGGACCAAACGCCGGGCCGTCAAAACCTCTTGGCCAGGTGCCGGCAACTGACGACGAGATCAAGGAGAAGTACCTCGAGCGGGCCATCCGCGAGCTGAACCAGCTCACACGGGCCGTGCAGGAGTGCGATCACTGCCCCCGGGGGAACCTCATGCCCGTGCTCGGCTCGGGCCACCCCCAGGCCGACATCTTCCTCCTCAAGTTCGCTCCCGTGAACTCCGAGGTCGAGGAGGGCGTGGCCTTCTACGGCCGGGCCGGTAGCGCGCTGATGAAGAGCTTCAAGCGCCTCGGCATCGATCCCCTCACCGTGTACGGCACGGTGTTCGTGAAGTGCCCGGTGGAGAACACCGACCTCTCGTCGCCGGAGTGCCGCGCCCGCGTGCTGGACGAGCTGGCCGTGGTGCAGCCCCGCATCGTGGTGGTGATGGGAGAGGAGGCGCTCGAGGAGCTCAACGCGCTGAGTGTGCCCCTCGCCGCCGAGGTGGACGCAAGTCCCGGCGAGATCCAGCGCCTGACCCCGGCCTGCGACGTGCTCTACGTACCCGACATCGACCGCTCACTGGACGACGAGCAGTTCAAGCGCGAGTTCTGGCGGGCCTTCCGCTCGCTCGGCGACTGGTACGCCGACTTCCCGCCGTACTGAGGGCTCCCGCGGAGGAGTACCCTCGGTCGTAGTCGAGAGGGAGGTCCGTGATGGCCGAGAAGGCCAGAGTCCTTGTCGTGGCCAACAGGACGGCCGAATCGCCCGAGCTGCTTGATGCGCTCCAGAGGCGCGCCGTGCACGGGCCCTGCGAGTTCACCCTGCTGGTGCCCGCCACGCCGCACGGCATCGCCTGGGCGGCCGACATGCACGGTGCCGGCGGAGAGGCGGCCGAGCACCGCGACGCGTTCGTGGCCGAGCTGCGGGGCGAGGGGCTCGACGTCCGCGACGCCCAGGTCGGCGACTGCGACCCTCTGGCCGCGGTTCAGGACGCGTGCAACTTCGCCGACTACGACGAGCTGATCGTGTCCACGCTCCCGCTGCGGGTGTCGAAGTGGCTGCGGTTGGACCTGCCGCGCAAGGCCCGCGCCGCCACCGGGCTGCCGGTGCAGCACGTGGTGGGATCCGACCGGAAGGTCCCGGTCAGGTCGTCGTAGGAGCCGGCTCGGCCGTGCGCTCCAGCAGGGCCACGCACTCGATGTGCGGGGTCTGCGGGAACATGTCCACCGGGCGCACGGTACGGAGCTCGTAGCCCGCGTCCACGATCTGGCGGGCGTTCGGCGCCAGCGTGGTGGGGTTGCAGGAGACGTAGACGATCCGCTTCGCCTCCGCCTCCAGGATGCGCCGCACGACTTTCTGCGACAGCCCGGCCCGGGGCGGGTCCACCACCACCACGTCGGGGCGCCCGGACCGCTCCAGCAGCGGCCGCATCGCCGTGCGCACGTCGCCGGCGAAGAACTGGGCGTTGTCCACCCCGTTCAGGCGCGCGTTGTCGATCGCGTCCGCCACCGCCTCCTCCACCAGCTCCACGCCCCAGACCTCCCTGGCCTCGAGCGCGAGCACGAGAGCGATGGTGCCGATTCCGCAGAAGAGGTCCACCACCCGCTCGCGGCCGGTCGGCGCGGCCAGCTCGGCCGCGATCGCGTACAGGCGCTCCGCCATCTCGGTGTTGGTCTGGAAGAAGGCGTCGGGGGAGATGCGGAGTCGCAGGCCGGAGATCTCCTCCTCGAGCTTCTCCTCGCCCTTGAGCACCTTCGTCTCACCGTCGCGTGTGGTCTCCGCCACTCCGGAGGCTCTAGTCCAGAGCACGGAGTCGGCCGGCATCTCCGCGGCCAGCGCATCGGCGCGGAAGTCTCCGGGGCTCGTGACGACGCGCGCCTGGAGCTGGCCCGTGCGCCTGCCCTCTCGCACCACCAGGTTCCGCAGGAGGCCGCTCTGATCGCGGCGGTTCCAGGTGGAGAGTCCCTCGGCCCGACACCAGGCCTTGACCGACTCCCGCAGGGCGTCCACCCGCTCGGAGGCCAGCACGTCGCTGGACACGTCGTCGATCAGGTCCCAGCGGCCCGCGCGGTGGAAACCCAGGACCAGCTCACCGTCCTCGTCCGTGCCGAACGAGTACTCCAGCTTGTTGCGGTACCCCTCGCGCTGCTCCGCGGCCATGATCGGCTCCACACGAGGATCGGTGAAGCCGCCGATCCGCTCCAGGGCGTCGCGCACCTGCGACTCCTTCTCGTCCAGCTGGCGCTCGTATGACAGCACCTGCCAGGGCGCGCCCGGGTGCGGCGCGGTGGACTGGATGCGGTCGGGACCCGAGGTGAGCAGCTCCACGGAGTCCGCCTCGGCGAACGAGCGCTTCGACTTCGTGACTCGTGCACGCACGGTGTCCCCCGGCACGCCGCCGCGCACGAACACCACGTACCCATCCGAGCGGGCGACGCCGGCACCGCCGTAGGCGAGCGAGTCGACCTGGAGCTCGAGCTCGTCGCCGCGTTCTGGGCGGTTCACCCGAGCTTCGACTCGATGGCGTTCAGAACCGTCTTGCGGTTCGCGTTCCGGCGCTCGTAGTCGCGCACCTTGCGCAGCTCCGCCGGGGAGAGATCGGTCAGCCGGGTCTGGACCTGGGACGCGGTGAGGTCGTCGAAGGCCGTGATCGGAAAGCTCGGGCCAACGCTCGCCGCGCGTCGCAGGCGGTCCGCCTGGGCCAGCGCCGGAGACGCGGCCCGGGTGGCGCTCTTGCGTGCGCCCGAAACCTGCTTGCGCGCGTCACGCGCGGCGTCCGAGGCGGCCCGGCGCGCATCAGTGGCGCGATCGTCGATCCCCTTCTGCCCCCGTTCGAGCAACTGCTCCAGGTCGTTCAGCACGTCGTTCGTCTGTGTGCGCCCGCGCTCCACCAGCCGGGACGCGATCCCCTGCGCGCCGTCCACTGTGACCTGGCCGCGCTCCACCGCCTCGCCGAGCACCTGCTCGATGCGATCGCGGGTGATCAGCATCATCTCCAGCGGGCGAATCAGGTTCTGCCGCAGCGCCTCGCGGAGCTCGGCAACGGTCTTGGCAGACACGTCCGCGTGCTGGGCCGGCTTCGTGGCGGCCTTCGCCGCCGTGGCCGCTCCCTTCCGGGCCTGCTGCTGGCGTCCGCGCGCCTTTCCGCCCTTGCGGGCGGCCGCGCTCCGGGTCGAGCTTGCCCGCGCCGTGCTCGGCTTCGAGGAGGCGGAGCGCGGCGCGCTCGCCTTGGTGGTCGAGCTCTTGGCCTTGGGCGTGCGGCTCGTGCCGCCGCTCTTCTTCACTGTGCTCCGTCGTTCCGCCATGCCTGCCTTCCTCTTCCTCGGAAGAGCGTCGATTGCGTGAGGGGACTATGGCATGCGGAATCGCGCCACGACGGGCGCGTGATCGGAGAGGCGGATCCGCAATCCGCCGGGCTCGACCAGCTCGCGCTCCTCGGCCGGAAGCCGCCGCGGGTGCTCCTCCACGAGGAGACCGCGGACGAGCAGGTGATCGATGGCGGAGGGCGAGGTGGGGTCGCCGAGGGCGAAGCGCTCGCGCACGGCCGCGAAGGGAGCGGGGGTGCGTGCGGGACGCAGGTTGAGGTCGCCGCCGAGGACCAGCGGGTCGCCCGCGGCCCAGTCCACCGCGCGCTCGGCCGCGAGCTCGAGCTCGGCGGCCGCGGCGGCGGGGAGGCCGGCGCTCGCATGCAGGTTGGCCACGCACACGGTTCCCGTGGGGAGCTCCAGCCGCGTCCACACCATGCGGCGCCGCTCTGGCCGTCGCGCGAGCTGGAGGTGCCGGACCTCGGCTAGCCGCCCGGGTGCGCGGACGAGGATCTGGTTCGACCCGCCGTCGCTCGACGCCATCAGGTCGGGGTTCCAGTCAGCGAGCCGCCACTGCACCGCGGGCACGAGGTTCCGCGACGTCAGGGCGATCGCCCCGGACGATCGTGTGCGCCGGGCGAGCGGCCGGTACCACCGCGGCGGGGCCTCCTGCAGAAGCGCGACGTCCCACGCGTGTGCGTCCAGCCAGTGCGCGAACTCCGGCAGCAGCGACCGGTTCACCTGGGCGTGCGTGGCGTTTCGCGCGCTCAGGCCGAGCACCCGCGAGCGGGTGGTGAGGAGGGCCGGATCGGGGGGAAAGTCGCGGCCGTGGTAGAGGTTCCAGCTGAGGACTCGCATTGACTAGGCACTTCCTGACCGGCGCGGAGATTACGGCTGACGAGCTCAGCCGGCTGATCGACCGCGCGCTGAAGCTGAAGGCGGACCGTCTCTCCTCACGGGCGCTGGAGGGGCGCAGCGTGGCCCTCGTCTTCGAGCGTCCGTCAACGCGTACGCGCATCTCCTTCGAGGTGGGCGTGTCCGAGCTGGGAGGCCACCCGCTCGTGCTGCGCGGGGGAGAGCTCCAGATGGCCCGTGGAGAGTCCACTCGCGACCTGGCGCTCGTGCTGTCGCGGATGGTGCACGCGGTGGGGGTGCGCACGGGGCCGCACGAGCTGGTGGAGGAGCTGGCCGAGCACTCGTCGATCCCGGTCGTGAACATGCTCACGCGCGACCACCATCCCTGCCAGGCCCTGGCCGACCTGCTCACGCTCAGGGAGCGGTTCGGCCGCCTCGAGGGCCTGAAGCTGGCCTATGTCGGGGACGGCAACAACGTGGCCCGCTCTCTGCTCGTGCTCGGTGGCCTGGCCGGCGTGCAGGTGGCGGTGGCCTCGCCGCCGGAGCTGTCCCTTCCGGAGGTGTTGCCGCTCTCTCCGGAGGAGGCGGTGCGCGACGCGCACGCCGTGTACACCGACGTGTGGATAAGCATGGGCGACGACGAGACCACGGCGGACGAGAAACGGGCGCTCCTGGCGCCGTACAGGCTCGACGAGTCGCTGCTCGCCCGGGCGCGTGAGGACGCGGTGGTCCTTCACTGCCTGCCCGCCCATCCCGGCGAGGAGATCACCGAGGGGCTGCTGTACGGCGATCGCTCGGCGGTGTGGGACCAGGCCGAGAACCGGCTGCACGCCCAGAAGGCGCTGCTGGAGCTGCTGCTGCGCTAGTGGTTTTTCCCGTTTGCGCGCGCATCGGCGTCGCCAGTCGCCACAATACGCCGCTGTGCACACCGATCTGCGTCCCTGAGGAGAACTCATGAAGACATGGCTGGCAATGCTCTGCACCTGCCTCGCCCTCGGCCTTGTGGCGGCCGGTTGCGGCAGCAGCGACGACAACGACTCGTCAAGCTCGGACGCCGCCAAGGCGCCGGCCGAGACGAAGCCCGCGGACACGGGCACGGGCGGATCCGGCGGCGCCACCTCCGGTGCGAAGGGCACGAACGTGGTCATGAAGGACATCTCGTTCAAGCCGAACAAGGTGACCGTGGCCAAGGGCGGCACGGTGACCTGGACCAACGAGGACAGCGTGGGTCACGACGTGACCGAGGTCAGCGGCCCCGGTCCCAAGTTCAAGTCCGGCGGCCCCGGTGGCCTGAACGGCGGCGACACCTTCAAGCAGAAGCTCACGACGCCCGGGACGATCAAGTACGTGTGCACCGTGCACCCCGGTATGGAGGGCACGATCGTCGTCAAGTAGTTCCGGGGCGGCGCAGCCCGAAGCCCCTGAGCACCAGCAGCGCGGTCTCTCCCAGCCCCCCGCGGGCCGGGAGGAGACCGAGCTGCGTGGCTGCGTCGTAGAGGTCGAAGAACCCGCGGGCCCGCCGCACGGCGCCGTCGGAGAGCTCTATGTAGTGGAGTCCGTGAAGGGTCACGAACTGGTCGGTGGCGGGAAGCATCGCTCCGATGTCCCCCCGGTGGGTGCCCAGGACTCGCCACGGGACGCACACGAGCTCTCCGCGCGAGAGGGGCAGGGATGTGGCCTCGATCCTCAGGTCGGGGAACGCCCTCCGGAGCTCCACGGCGTGCCGGTCGAGCTCATCCACTCCGTGAAGCGGGTTGAGCACCACGGGGTCCTCGTAGCTCACGTCGGGGGTGCAGCACGACTCGAACCCGGCGCCGGCCCAGCCGGCACGCCAGCGCTCCGCCAGCTCGTCGATCCCGCCGCCGAGCGCGAGCTCGCTCACGGCGTCAGCTCGGGAACGCCCTCCTCGGGCGAGGACGCCCGGGCGTTCAGCCGCTTCGGTATGCGGCCCGCCCGGCGCGCTTCGTAGCCCGCGTCCACGGCCTTACGCATCGCCCCGGCCATCGCCGCCGGATCGGCGGCGCGGGAGATGGCGCTGGCGAGGAGCACGGCGTCGCAGCCCGCCTCCATCGCCTGTGCGGCGTCGGACGCCGTGCCCACCCCTGCGTCGAGGATCACCGGCACCCGCGCCTGTTCCACGATCAGCCGCAGGTTGTAAGGGTTGTTGATCCCCATGCCGCTGCCGATCGGCGAGCCCAGCGGCATCACAGCTGCACACCCCGCGTCCTCCAGGCGCCGGGCCAGCACCGGGTCGTCGCTGGTGTAGGGGAGCACCGTGAAGCCCTCGCCCACCAGCGTCTCCGCCGCCTCCAGCAGCTCCGAGGGATCGGGCAGGAGCGTGCGATCGTCGCCGATCACCTCGAGCTTCACCCAGGACGTGCCGAGCGCCTCACGCGCCAACCGCGCCGTGGTCACGGCCTCGCGTGCGGTGAAGCAGCCCGCGGTGTTGGGGAGCACCTCGAGCCCGGCGCCCTCCAGCACCTCCAGGATCGAGCCCGGGGCGGAGGGATCCACGCGGCGCATGGCGACGGTGGCCAGCTCGGCTCCGGAGGCGCGCGCGGCGGCAGCCATCACCTCCAGGTTGCGGAACCCGCCTGTGCCCAGGACGAGCCGGGAGCCGAGCTCTCGACCGGCGATGGTGAGCGACGTGCCGTCCCCGCCCTGCACGGCCCGGAGCACCTCCACCTGCTGCCCGGCGCGCATGAGCGTGGTGGCCCAGCGGCCCCGGGGCACCACCTCGCCATCGACCGCCACGGCCACGCCGCGTCCCGCGGGCTCGGCTCCGGCCTCACGCACCGCCTGCTCCACCGTCGCGCCGGCCGGCAGCTCGTGCGGCTCGCCGTTAATGGTCACGGTGGTCACGCCGCACCCACGCCCGCGGCCGCGAAGCGCTCCGGGCCAAGTCCCGCGAGCTCGGGCGGCGGGTCGCCGCCGGCCAAGATCTCGGCAAGCGCCTCGCCCGTGAGCGGCGCCAGCAGGACGCCGTTGCGCCAGTGGCCGGTGGCCCAGAGGAGCCCCTCGCGCCCGCCGCGCCCGATCACCGGAAGGTTGTCCGGGGTGCCCGGGCGCAGGCCGGCCGCCACCCGCACCACCTCGAGCTCACCGGTCTCGGGAAGCACCTCCCAGGCCGCCTCGAGAAGGCGATGCATGCCGCCGGCGGTCACGGAGGTGTCGAAGCCCTGCTCCTCCACGGTGGCGCCGAGCACCACGCGGCCGTCGCCCCGGCCCACCAGGTAGCAGCGCGGGGTGCGCACGATCCGGTCGAGCGGCTCCCCGCCGCCGGCCCGCGCCCGCAGCTCCAGGATCTGGCCCTTGACCGGGCGCACCGGCGGCGCGTCCGCGCCCAGTGCGCCGGACCAGGCGCCCGCGGCCACCACCACCGCACCGGCGGAGATCGTTCCGCCCGCGGTGCGGACGCCGGTGACCCCGCGGCCGTCGTCCTCGATGCCCAGGGCCTCGGTGCCGTACGCGATCTCCTCCACCGCCTCGGCCAGCGCGGTCAGGGTGGCCCGCGGGTCGGCCTGAGCGTCCCCGGCGGCCAGCACGCCGCCGGCCACGCGGGGGGAGAGCGCCGGCTCGACGCGGCGGCAGCCGGAGGGCGAGAGCCATTCGGTCGCGAGCCCGAGCGACCGCTGGAGCTCGTGCAGGCGCCGGAGCTCCGCCACGTCGTCGCGGTCGGCGGCCACCACCAGCGCGCCCGTCTCGCGGAAGCCCGTGGAGCGGCCCGTGCGCTCCTCGAGCTCTGACGCGAACGCCGGCCAGCGCGCGCGGCCCGCCACGCACAGCCGCAGCGCGGCGTCCTCGCCGAAGTCAGCCTCGGTCACCGGCGCGAGCATCCCGGCGGCGACCCCCGACGCGCCCGCGCCCGCCTCGTCCGCGCGCTCCACCACGAGCACCGACATCCCGCGGCGGCGGGCCTGCCAGGCGGTGGCGAGGCCGACGAGGCCTGCGCCGATCACGACGGCGTCGTAGCGTGCGCTCCGCGGCGAGCTCATCACCTTCCCTTCGCCGGCATTACCCGGTTCAGGTTCCACGGTCGGCGGCGCCGCAGCCGCCCTCTCAGCCCGGTCGTCCGAGCTCCCGTACCTACGCGGTCAATCGTACCGGCGAGTGGGCAACTCGTCCGGCGGCTGCCGGTCGTTGGAGGCGAAGAACATCGCCAGGGTGATGATCAGGCCGATGATCCCAACGACCATGAGGATGAGCCCCACGGTTTGGATCTCCACGCCCTGGACCTCTTCCGTAACGGCGTAGCGCAGGATGGCGCCCACGGCGATGAGGAATATCGATGTCCCGATTCCCATTGGCTCCTCCCGATCTGCTACCCGTATAGGTACCTCATAGGCCACGCTACCAGTCGGATCAGGCGCTTCCTGACGGGCCGGCACCGCAACCGTGCGCGTCCGGTGTGTTGATGAGGATCAGGACCGCTCTGCGCCACGGACGTGCGCGCGGCCGCGGCGGCCGACGCCCCAAACCCGACCCCGGTCCAGCTTCATTATGCGAATCAAGACGATCACGCTCACCGCGCTGCTGCTCGCGCTCTTCCCGGCTGTCGCCTCCGCCGGCACGGGCCAGCTGGCGCTGTTCCAGGACGACGACGGGTTGGTGAACGGCGGTGCGGGGCGCCGTGCGGACACGGTCTCGGAGCTCCAGTCCCTGGGAGTGGATGCCGTGAAGATCCAGCTGAACTGGGCCGAGGTGGCGCCGCGCACCAAGAAGAAGCCCGCGGGGTTCGACGGCAGCGACCCGTCCGACTATCCGGGCTGGCAGAAGTTCGACGACGCGGTGAACGCCGCCCAGAACGGCGGCTTCCGGGTGATGCTCGCCCTGAGCCCGCCCGTGCCCGGATGGGCCACGGCCCACAGGGGGGACCGCTCCGGCGTGGACCGCCCGAGCAGCAAGGAGTTCGCCCGCTTCGCCGAGGCCGCGGGCAAGCGCTACCGCTCGGTGGACCTGTGGACGCTCTGGAACGAGCCCAACCACCCGGGCTTCCTCTACCCGCAGGCCACGGGCTCACGGGTGCCGTATTCACCGCGCCTCTACCGGAGCCTCATCAAGGCCGGCACCACCGGCCTGAGGAAGGCAGGGCACAGGGGGGACCGGATCCTCTTCGGAGAGCTGCTGCCGATCGGCAAGACGCGCGTCTTCCGCAAGAACACGATCCAGCCCCTCGTCTTCCTGCGCGAGCTCTTCTGCCTCGACTCGAGGTGGCACCCCTACCGCGGCCGGACCGCCAGGGCCCACGGTTGCAAGCGCTTCCGCAAGATCACCGGCGTGAACGGCTTTGCCTACCACCCCTACACCCGCCCGGCGGGCCCGCGAGCCAAGGAGCCCACCCGCAACGACGCCACCATCCGCTCGATCGGACGCATCACCCGCGCGCTCGACATCGCCCGCCGCAAGGGCCGGATCGGCGGAGGCAAGCTGCACGTGTGGAGCACCGAGTTCGACTTCCAGTCGAACCCGCCCGACACGCTGTTCGGCGCTCGCCTCTCCCGCATCCCCGCCTTCATGTCCGAGTCCGAGTGGATCTCGTACCGCAACCCGCGCGTGGCCAGCTATTCGCAGTACACGATGCGGGACACCGCGGTGAACTCCCGCGCGGACCTGGGCGCCTGGCAGGGCGGGCTCCGGTTCGCCGACGGCCGGGAGAAGAAGGGCGTGTACGCCGCCTACCGGCTGCCGCTGTTCGTGCGCGTGCTCGGCCCGAACGCCGTGGAGATATGGGGCGCGGCCCGTCCCGGCGGCGCGGGCGCCTCGGTCCAGATCCAGTCGCGCCGCGGTAGGCGCGCCTTCGCCAACCTCGGCGCACCGGTGACCGTCAGGAACGTACGGGGCTATTTCAAGGTCCGCCGCAGGGCCTCACGTGCCGCCTTGCGCACATTCCGCTTGCAAAGCGCAGGACAAACCAGTGCATCCGCGAAGGCCGTGGTGAGATGACCCCTGCCCCCTCCGTGACCCCGTCCCCGCTGAGGAGTTCCATGAACCGCTTCGTCACCTGTCTGCTCGCCGCCGCCGTGCTCGCCGGCTGCGCCCTCGGGGGCAGCCCGGAACGCTCAGACGCCGCCGTGATCGTGGGCATCGGCGACCAGACCCCCGCCACCTTCACCGATCCTCTCTTCACCAGCCTGAAGATCAAGCGGACGCGCTTCTTCCCCCCGTGGAACGTGTCCTCAGACAAGCGCAACCGGCCGCTCTTCCAGGCCTGGCTCGACGCCGTGGAGGCCGCCAGGGTGGAGCCGCTGATCAGCTTCGGGCCGAGCTATGGCACCAAGTGCCCGGCCAAGCCGTGCAAGCTGCCGACGACAAAGCAGTACAAGAAGGCGTTCCGGGCCTTCCGGAAGGCCTGGCCCGAGGTGAAGGTGATCAGCCCGTGGAACGAGGCGAACCACCGCAGCCAGCCCACCTTCAAGAACCCCAAGCGCGCGGCCCAGTACTACAACATCGTTCGCAAGTACTGCCGCGGCTGCAAGATCGTGGCGGCCGACGTGATCGACGAGCCGAACATGGAGCGCTGGCTCAAGGACTTCCGCAAGACGGCCAAGAAGCCGCGCCTGTGGGGGCTCCACAACTACCGCGACACGAACAAGCGGAAAGGCCAGAAGCTCGGCGGCACGAAGCGCCTGCTGAAGGCCGTGAAGGGCAAGGTGTGGGTGACGGAGACGGGTGGCCTGGTGCGTTTCGTGCTCCCCAACGGCCGGACGCTCTTCAAGCAGAGCGAGAGGCGCGCGAACTCCTCGATCAAGCGGATGTTCAAGCTGGCCAAGCAGTACCGCTCGCGCATCAAGCGCCTGTACATCTACAACTGGCGCGCGCCGGTGGCCACGAATAAGAACGGCCGCTTCGACGCGGGACTGCTGACCGTGGACGGCAAGGCCCGCCCCTCGTACAAAACGGTCAAGCGCTACCTGAGGTCGTCGACCTTCAGGCCGTGAGCGACGTGCGCCGCGAGCGGCTGGCGCGCTCGCGGCTGTACTTCGTCACCGACGTCCGCCCGGATCTCGACTCGCTGCTGTCGGCCGCACTTGAGGGCGGCGTGGACATGGTGCAGTTGCGGGACAAGGCCGCGGGCGACGAGGACCTCGTGGCCGCCGCCCGGGTCTTCCGGCGCCGCTGTGACGAGCACGACGCCCTCTTCTGGCTGAACGACCGCCCCGACCTCGCCCTGCGCTGCGAGGCCGACGGCGTGCATGTGGGCCAGGACGACGACAAACCCGAGCGGGTGCGCGCCCAGGTGGGAGACGAGCTCCTGATCGGGCTCTCCACCCATTCGCCGGCGCAGCTCGACGCGGCGCTTCACGAGCCCGTGGACCAGTGGAGCGTGGGCCCGGTCTACGCCACGCCCACGAAGGTGGGCCGGCCCGCGGCCGGGCTCTCCTATGTGACCTATGCGGCCGAGCACGCGGCGGACCGGCCGTGGTTCGCGATCGGCGGAATCGACCCGGGTACTGTGGGCGAGGTGACGGCGGCCGGAGCAGAGCGGATCGTGGTGGTGCGGGCCATCCGCGATGCCGCGGACCCGGCCGCGGCCGCGGCCGAGCTGCGCGCCCGGCTCGATCCCCCGGGCCGCGCGAATGGCTAAGCGCCCCACGCCGCGCAAGCGCCGCGCCCCGCGTTCGCGGACCGCCCCCGCGGTCGCCGCGCCGGCCGCTGAGGAGTCGATCGAGCGGGGCTACTCGCGCTCGCGGCGACGCGACGAGGAGGCGCGGGCGGCGCTGAAGCCGCTCGCGGAGGGCGAGCGTCCGGGAGCGGTCACGGTGGGAGCCGTGGCCGCCGGCGCGCTCTCGCTGGCCAACCTGGTGGCGTTGATCGTGGGCTACGACTCCCACGAGGGCCGCAAGACGGCCAGCAGCCTGCTGGGCACGGTGGTGCTCGCCGTGGTGGCGTTGGGCATGTGGAACACGCGCTACTGGGCGGTGCTCGGGATGCAGGCGCTGCTGGCCATCACGATGATCCTGGCCGCCCTGGCGCTGCTCACCGCGGTGAACGTGGCGGCGGCAGTGCTCACCTGCACCATCCTGGTGCTCGCGGGCGTGCTGTTCTGGAAGCTGGTGAAGGCGATGGCCCGCATCCAGATGCCGGAACGCCCGGGCGCGGATCGCCGCTGAGACCTACCTACGGCAGAGGCCCCTGCTGGTCTTGCGGCAGCCCTGGGCGCCGCGGGCGCTCTTGGCGTAGGCCTTCAGACCCGGCTCGGGCCGGAAGGCGGTGCCGTTCCAGTGCACCAGGCCGCCGTAGTCGAAGAGGTCGTTCCCGGTGTACTTCGTGCCCCACGTGTACCAGTACACGCGCCCGATGCCGTCGCGCTTGCGGACCTTCACGGCCCGCCGGTAGAGCTCGTAGAGCCGGGCGGCCATCCCCGCCGGCTTCGTCTGCCAGTGGAGCTGCCAGGGAGCCCGCGTGGCGCCGGGGGCCAGGCCCTTGGCCGCGGGCCACGTGACCTCGGTGAGCCAAACCTTCTTGCGGCCCTGGTGGTGGGCCCGCAGCACCTTGGCGGTGACGCGCACGCCGCGGATCACGTTCTTCGGGTTGCCGGTGAAGAAGTTGATGCCCACCGCCTCGAACGCTCCCCTGCCCCCCGCCCTGTAGATCTTCTCCAGGTACTTCCAGGGGAAGCTGGCCAGTCCGGCGGTGACCACCGTGGCGCCCGGGTCGGCGCGCTTGATGGCCGCGTGGGCCGCGATCAGGAGCTGGGTGTATCCCGCCGACCAGATCGAGCCGCCCTCCACGTACCAGTACTTCACGAGGTGGGGCTCGTTCCATATCTGCCAGTGGCGGATCGGCACCTTGGGAAGCTCGGGGTGCTCTACCCAGAAGCTGCCCTTGGGGCCATAGCGACCCACGAGCTGGGTCACGTAGGCGGTGTAATCGGCCGTCCCCTTGGGCGGCGAGCCCAGGTTGCCGGGGTACTCGGCCGCCCAGTCCGGCGTGTAGATCACCACCGGCAGCAGGTCGATGCGGTGGCTGGCGGCGAGCGTGACCAGGCGGTCGGTCTCGGTGAAGCTGGTGACGCCGGGGGCGGGCTGGGCGCCGGCCCAGGAGAAGACGGTGCGCACGGTCTCCACTCCGGAGCGCGCCATCTGGGCGAACTCGGCGTCGTGCTGGGCGGGCGGAGCCTCGAAGGCGGCGCGGTTCCACATCACGCCGTAGAAGCCCCTGGGCGCATGGCGCTTGGCCGCTTCCGCCGGAAGCGCGCCGGTCAGCGCAAGCGCGACCACGAGCAGAATGAACAGTCCCCGCCTCATCGATTCCTCCCGATCCCCCAAACACCCGAGGCTATAGAGAAGAGCGGCCACCGAGCCGAGCCTGGCGCCGTATAACCTCATCCGCCGTGCCAGAGGACAGCTACGACTGCATAGTGATCGGCTCGGGTCCGGGCGGCTATGTGGCCGCGATCCGCGCCGCCCAGCTCGGGATGAAGACCGCCGTGGTGGAGAAGGGGAACACCGGCGGGCGCTGCCTGAACGAGGCCTGCATCCCCGCGAAGGCGATCCTGCGGGTGGCCGAGGTGTTCACCGAGGTGAGCCACGCGAAGGACTTCGGCGTGATCGTGGAGGGCGCCTCCGTGGACTACTCCGGCGCCACCAAGCACCGCGACAAGGTGATCAAGACGCTCACCAGCGGGGTGGCCGGGCTGTTCAAGAAGAACGGCATCGACCTGATCGAGGGCTTCGGCTCGGTGACCGACGACGCGAACGTGAAGATCGGCGGCCAGTTCGACGGCACGGAGATCAAGGCCGGGCACGTGGTGCTGGCCACGGGATCGGTGGCCAGGCCCATCCTCGACCTCCAGTTCGGCAAGCGCATCCTCGACACCTCGGGCATGTGGCTTCTGAACGAGCAGCCGAAGAGGCTGTGCGTGATCGGCGCGGGGGCGTCGGGCACCGAGATCGCCTCGGCCCTCGGGCGCCTGGGCACCGAGGTCCTGCTGCTGGAGGCGCTGGACCAGATCCTGCCGCTCGAGGATCCCGAGATCGCCAAGGCGTGCGCACGTGAGATCAAGAAGCAGAACGTACGCATCGAGACCGGCGCGAAGGTGGAGAAGGTGGAGGGCTCCGACACGTCGGTGTCCGTGACCACGGGCGGCGAGACCGAGGAGTTCGACTACCTGGTGATCGCCGCCGGCCGCGGGCCTGACGTGGAGGGACTCGGTCTCGAGGAGGCCGGCATCGAGCGCGACGAGCGCGGGTTGATCAAGGTGGACGGGCGCCTTCGCACCTCGCGCGAGGGCGTGTGGGCGATCGGCGACATGGTGCCCGGGCCGGCGCTGGCCCACAAGGCCTCCGACGAGGGGATCATCGCGGTGGAGGACGCCGCCGGGAACGAGGTCCACCCGATCGACTACACCTACGTCCCCGCCGTCACCTTCTGCTACCCACAGGTGGCCTCGTTCGGGCTCACCGAGGCGGCGGCCAAGGAGGCCGGGCACGACGTTGTGGTGGGCAAGGTGCCGATGGGCGCCGTGGGTGCGCCCACCGTCTACGGAGACCGCGGTGGCATGATCAAGATCGTGGGCGACAGGAAGTACGGCGAGCTGCTGGGAGCGTCGATCGTCTCGGTCAAGGCCGCCGACCTGATCCAGGAGCTTGTGAACGCACGCGAGCTCGAGGGCGGCTATCCCGAGGTCGCTCGCATCATCCACGCCCATCCGTCATTCGCCGAGGCCGTGATGGAGGCGGCCCGGGCGACGGATGGGTGGCTCATCCACGGCTAATGGGGTCGGCCCTCCGGCCGGTCTTGAGCGAACCTCCCCACCGGCTCTTGAAAGCGGCATACGGAGACTCCTAGTGTCTTCCCGCCGCCCCGCGGACTGAGCCGGATCTCACACTGAGGGCTCCCCGCGGACGCGACCATCGAAGGTCGTCAGGACTCGACCCAAGGGAGGCCTACATGGCCACACACACCGCTCAGACCGGCCCGTCGGAACAGGAGCTGGAGGAGCTCCAGGCGCAACTAAGGGGACCCGTGTTCGGGACCACCGACCCTCGTCTCGGCGAGGTGCGCGAGGCATTCAACGCGATGCACCCCGGACGCCCGACCGTCACCGTCCGGCCCACGGGCACGGCGGACGTCGCGGACTCGGTGAGGTTCGCGCGCGAGCGCGGCCAGACCGTGGCCGTGCGCGGCGGAGGCCACTCGGTGGCCGGGCTGTCGGCCATCGACGGCGGCATGCTGATCGACCTCGCCGAGATGGACGGCGTGATCGTGGACCCGGAGCGGCGGCTCGCGCACGTGCAGGGCGGCGCTCTGTGGGGAGACGTGGACCGCGAGACACAGGCATTCGGGCTCGCCACACCCGGCGGCGTGGTGTCCGACACCGGCGTGGCCGGGCTCACCCTCGGCGGCGGGTACGGATGGCTGCGGCGCAAGTACGGGCTCTCCTGCGACAACGTGGTGGAGGCCGAGGTGGTGTGCGCCGACGGCCAGGTGCGGAAGGCGTCGCCGGACTCCAATCCCGACCTCTACTGGGCGATCCGCGGAGGCGGTGGGAACTTCGGGATCGTCACCTCGTTCACGTTCAGGCTCCACGAGCTCGGGCCCGAGGTGGCCTTCGCGGCCACGATGTACCCGCTCGAGGACGCGGCGCAGATATGGCGCGGCTGGCGTGACTACGTGACGGGGGCACCGGACGAGGTCACCTCGGCGTGCGTCTCGATCACCTTCCCGGCCGCGCCGGACCTGCCGCCGCCCGTGCACGACCGGCCCTGCCTCGTGGTGGGCGGCGTGTACGCCGGCGACGTGGAGGAAGGCCTCCGCCTGATGGCGCCGTTGCGCCAGCTGGGCACGCCGCTGTTCGACATGTCCGGCCCCACACCGTACGTGGGCGTGCAGTCCGGGTTCGACGCGCTGTTTCCCCGAAACGCGCTGCGCTCCTACTGGAAGTCCCAGTACCTGGACGAGCTGACCGACGACGCGATCGACACCGTCGCGGCCATCGCCAACTCCCGGCCCGCGCCGCTGACGCTCACCAACCTGTTCCACATGGGCGGTGCACTGGCGGACGTGGATCCGGAGCACACGGCGTTCGCCACGAGGACGGCGCCGTTCATGGTCTCGATCGACGGGATGTGGAGCGAGGCGGGCGACGACGACGCGAACATCGCGTGGGTCCGCTCGTCCTGGGACAAGGTGTCCAAGTTCGGAAACGGTGACGTGTACCTCAACTTCACCGGCCTGGCCGACGAGGCTCCGAGCGCGGGCGTGGACAGCGCGTTCGGGCGCAACGTGCGGCGGCTCGCGGAGGTGAAGGCGAAGTACGACCCGGACAACTTCTTCCGGGTCAACAACAACATCGCACCGGCGCGGTAGGGCTCGCCGTTGGGGGTTGAGCGCCGGGGCGTGGCCACCGTCCCGGCGCTCTCCCGCGAACCGCCGCAGCACAGACCAAGGTGACATAACCTCGAACGAGTACGGCGGAAGACGCGCCGACAGGGGGGTGAGGTTTGGCATGAGGCCGGCTTCACCGGTGTGTCATGCCTGTAACAACTGAGCCGCCCAATCGCCACGTCCGGCTTGACGCCGGGCTGAAACTTCCCCACCGGGCAACGGCCGTGCTGTCTCTTGCCGTGGCGCTCCTCCTGCCGCTGATGGTGGCGCCGGCCTCGGAGGCCCGCCCGTACACGGTGGTCTCGTGCGACGCTGCCCCCGGCTTCAGCGCCGAGGCCTGGCGCGCGGCGGGAAGCGCGGGCAGCGCCTACTCCACCTGCCCCACGCTGGGAGGTGAGAACGCCGGGATCAGCAACCGGATCACGGGCGTGACCGTGCCCGCGCTGGCGGACTCGTCGCACACGTTCACCGCGCCCACGGGATCCACGATCTCGTCGATCCGCTGGGGCGGCCGGCTGGCCCGGGGGGACTGCCGCTGGGGCGTGATGATGCTGGCTCAGCCGGGCAACGGATACGTGTTCGGCCTGAGGCCCAACGCCACGTGCCTCAGCACCGCCCTGGACATCCGCAGCACCACGATCCCATTCACGATGCCCGCCGGCACACGCGCGGTGCAGCAGATCGCGGTGTGCGGCGCGGGCAGCTGCGGACCCGGCGCCGCGTTCCACACGCAGTCGGTGGCCGTGACGGTGGAGGATCCCACCCGGCCGGTGATCGCCGTGAGCGGCGCACTCGTGTCAGGGAGGTGGGTGCGCGGCGATCAGGAGATCCGAATCGCCGCGAGCGACAACAGCGGCATCTCGTCCGTGGTCGCCGCGCTGGGAACGCAGGCGGTGCCGAACTCCTTCCCGTGTGACTTCACCAGGCCGGCGCCGTGCCTCTCCCGTGCCCTGGCCCCGCGACTCTCCACGCTCACCGTGGCCTCGGGATCGGCGCGGGTGGCGGTGCGGGCCACGGATGCCGCCGGGAACATCACCGACGGGTCGTACCCCGTGTGGGTCGACAACGAGCCGCCCACGAGGGTGCGACCGCTCCTGGCCGGCGGCGAGGGATGGCGGCGCCGGAACTCCTTCTCGCTCGCGTGGGAGAACCCGGCGCAGCCCTTTGCCCCGATAACCCGGGTGCACTACCGGCTCTGCGGACCGGAGGGGTGTGTGGACGGCGCCGTGGAGGGAGCGGATGTCCACGCTCTTCCCTCGATCGCCGCGGCGGCCCAGGGCGATCACACGCTCCAGGTCTGGCTCGAAGACCAGGCGGGCAACACGTCGTACGCGCTCTCGGCTTCGGAGGCCGTCCATCTGCGCCTGGACCAGGAGGCCCCTGAGGTCGCGTTCGATCCGCAGGACGCGGACGATCCCCTCAGGGTCTCGATCCGCGCGAGCGACGGCCTCTCCGGGCTCGACACCGGAAGCATCGAGATGCGCCGCAAAGGAGGCGACTCCTGGCAGGGGATCGCCGCTGCACGCCAGGGCGATCGGCTCGTGGGCTACGTGGACGACGAGCGGTTCGGCTCCGGGGCGTTCGAGTTTCGCGCCCACGCCCGTGACCTCGCGGGTAACGAGAGCACCACCGACCGCCGGGCGAACGGTGCCAGGGCCACCATCGACCTGCCCGTGCGGTTTGCGACCCGCCTGGCCGTCGGGGTGCGCACCGTAAGCGGTCGCCGCGGGCACCGGAAGGTCACGCTCGTGCCACGGGCCCGAGTCCGCTGGGGAGCCAAGCTGAAGCTCACCGGCAGCCTGGAGAACGCGGACGGCCAGCCGGTCGCCGGAGCAACGCTCGAGGTCTCGAGCGACTCTCCCGGCGACGCGGTGGGGCTCGCGCCCGTGGGGGTTGCCCGCACCGACCGGGATGGAGGGTTCACCTACATCGTCCGCGGCACCCGCAACAAGGTGGTGCGCTTTCGCTACCCGGGCACGCGCAGGATCCGCGCCGCCACTCAGGACTTCACGGTGCACGTGCGGGCGTCGAGCACGATCCGCGCGAGGCCGCGCGGGCTGAGGAATGGGCAGACCGTGACGCTCTCGGGGCGTGTGCTCACCCTCCCGCTCCCCCTCTCCGGGAAGCTGATCGAGGTTCAGGCGTTCTTCCGGAACCGGTGGCGCACGTTCTCCACGACCCGCGCGCAGCCGATGGGTGGATGGACGTTCGACTACCAGTTCGGCGGCACCCGCGGACGGGTGCCGTACCGCCTCCGGGTCCGCCTTCCCGCGGAGGGCGGCTATCCGTTCGACACCGGCAGCTCGCGTACGGCGCGGGTAATCGTCACCGGGCTGTGAACGGCATGGTCCGGTGCTCGCCCGGCCAACGCCCGGCCTCCGCTCCTCCCGGCATGGTCCGGTGCTCGCCCGGCCAACGCCCGGCCTCCGCTCCTCCCTGGCGACGCCGCTACTAGCCTCCCCAAGGTGGAGCAGCCCACCTTCTACTACGACCTCGCCTCGCCCTACGCCTACCTCGCGGCGGAGCGCATCCACGACGTGCTGCCGGTGGCGCCCGTGTGGCAGCCGATCCTCCTCGGGGGCATCTGGCAGCAGAGCGGCGGGCAGTCGTGGGCGGTCACCGACGCGCGCGCCGAGGGGATCGTCGAGGTTGAGCGCCGCGCGGCCGAGTACGGGCTCATGAAGCTGGTCTGGCCCGATCCCTGGCCGGCCAATTCCCTCTACGCGATGCGGGCCGCCGTGTTCGCCCAGCAGATCGGGCGCACCGTGGCCTTCTCGCTCGCCGCCTTCCGCCAGGCCTTCGCCGCGGGCCGGGACCTCTCCGAGGTCGACAACGTGGTGATCGCCGCGGCCGCCTGCGAGCTCCATCCCAAGGCGCTGCTCAAGGCGATCGAGACCCAGGCCATCAAGGACCGGCTGAAGCAGGCCACGGCCGACGCCTACGACCTGGGCGTCCGCGGAGTGCCCACGGTACGCGTGGGGGACGAGCTCTTCTTCGGCGACGACCACCTGGAGCAGGCCGCGGCGGCGCTTCAGGGACAGATTTAGGCTCCGGGTGGCACCGGGTACAGTCCGACTCGATGGCGACTACGGACAGGACCACGCCAGGTAACGGGGGCGGCGGAACGCTCAGCGGGGCCCAGCACTCCCTCCCCGACGCCGACACGTGCCGCCTCGTGCTGGAGAAGATGAGCCTCATCCGTCGCTTCGAGGAGCGCGCGGGCGAGATGTACGCCAAGGCCAAGATCGGCGGGTTCCTCCACCTCTGCATCGGCGAGGAGGCCACGGTCGTGGGCGCCACCCAGGCGCTTCGCGACACCGACTACCTGATGTCCACCTACCGCGAGCACGGCCAGGCCATCGCGCGGGGGACGCCGCCCAGCGCCGTGATGGCCGAGCTCTTCGGCCGCGTGGACGGCTGCTCGGGAGGCCGCGGCGGGTCCATGCACCTCTTCGACCTCGAGCGCCGCTTCCTCGGCGGGTACGGGATCGTGGGAGGCAGCCTGCCGCTCTCCGCCGGCGTGGCCCTGGCCGCCGACTACACACAGACCGACGACGTGATCCTCTCGATGATGGGCGACGGCGCCACCAACCAGGGCACGTTCGGCGAGACCATGAACCTCGCCGCCCTCTGGAAGCTGCCGGTGGTGTTCCTGATCGTGAACAACCAGTTCGGCATGGGCACAGCGCTCCACCGCCACTCGGCCGTCACAGACCTCTCCCGCAAGTCCGAGGGCTTCGGCGTGCCCGGCACCCGCTGCGACGGCATGGACGTGCTGGACGTGCACGCGGTGGTGACGGAGGCGCTCCACTGCGCCCGCGAGGAGCGCAAGCCCCAGCTCGTGGAGGCCGTGACCTACCGCTACCGCGGCCACTCGATGGCCGACCCCGAGGAGTACCGCACCAAGGAAGAGGTGGAGGAGTGGCGCCGGCGCGACCCGATCGCCGCCTTCGCCAAGCGCCTGGTGGACCAGGGCGTGATGCAGGAGAAGGACGTGACGGCGATCGACGAGAAGTCCGTGTCCACGGTGGACGACGCCGTGAAGTTCGCCGACGAGTCGCCCTTCCCCGACCTCGACTCGCTCTACGACAACGTGTACGTGTACTCCGGCGAGGTGCCCGGCTGGTGGACCGTGGACGAGCGCTCACCCGAGGTGCACCGCGGCGAGCACGAGCGCCAGGCCGGCCGGGTTCCGCACGAGCTGGCCGAACAGGGCGCGGCCTACGCCTCAGAGGACGAGGACGCGAGCGCGCGCCGCCGTCGTGGCCCCAAGGCCGTGGAGGAGGGCGAGCCCGCCTCGGACGAGCCCGAGGCCGAGGGCGGCGCCGACTAGTGGCGGTGATGCGCTACCGCGAGGCGCTGAACCAGGCGCTCCGTGAAGAGATGCAGGAGGACGAGTCCGTGTTCATCATGGGCGAGGACGTGGGCGTGTTCAAGGGCGCGTTCAAGGTCACCGCCGGCCTGCTCGAGGAGTTCGGTGAGAAGCGCGTCCGGGACACCCCGATCTCCGAGAACACGATCGTGGGGATGGGTGTGGGGGCCGCCATGACGGGCCTGCGCCCGGTGGTGGAGATCATGACCATCAACTTCTCGCTGCTGGCCATGGACCAGATCGTGAACCACGCCGCCGCGATCCACTACATGTTCGGCGGCCAGGCGAAGGTGCCGCTCGTGGTGCGCATGCCGCAGGGCGCGGGCCACCAGCTCGGGCCCACCCACTCGCACTCCTTTGAGGCCTTCTACCTCCACGTGCCCGGCCTGCTGGTGGCCGTGCCCTCGACCCCGGCGGACGCCAAGGGCCTGCTGAAAGCGGCCATCCGCGACGACAACCCGGTGGTGTTCATCGAGCACGAGACCCTCTACGGCCAGCGCGGCGAGGTGCCCGAAAACGGGGGTCCGATGCGCTTCGGAGAGGCTGCGATCCGGCGGGAGGGCGACGATGTGACCGTGGTGGGCATCTCACGCATGGCACTGACTGCTCAGAAGGCGGCCGAGACCCTGGCCGAGAAGCACGAGATCGAGGCCGAGGTGATCGATCCGCGGACCCTGCGGCCGCTCGACCTGGACACGATCCTCGACTCGGTGAAAAAGACAAATCGAGCGGTGATCGTGGAGGAGGGCTGGCCCCACGGCGGCGTGGGCGCCAACCTGGCCGCCCTGATCCAGGAGCAGGCCTTCGATTGGCTCGACGCCCCGGTGCAGCGCGTGACGGGCGCCGACGTGCCCATGCCCTACTCCAAGCCGCTCGAGCAGGCCGCCTTCCCCCACGAGGAGCACGTGGTGCAGGCGGCCCTGGCCACGTTCAGGGATCTCTGATGGCCACTGACGTGACGATGCCCCGGCTGTCCGACTCCATGGAGGAGGGCACGGTGCTGAAGTGGCTGGTGGAGGAGGGCGGCGAGGTGAAGCGAGGCGAGCCGCTCGTGGAGATCGAGACGGACAAGGCCAACATGACCTACGAGTCCGACACGGACGGCCTGCTGATCGAGATCGTGGCCCAGGAGGGCGACACGCTGCCCATCGGCGAGACCATCGCCCGCGTCGGCGAGGCGGGCGAGGCCGGCGGCGGCGGCGCGAAGGACGAGGAGAAGCCGCAGGCCGAGGAGGAGCCCGAGCCGCAGGCGGAGGAGAAGCCCGCCAAGTCCGAGCGCAGCAACGGCGGCGGCGCGCCTGCCCGCGAGCACGAGCCGGCCCGGGCGGGGGCAGCCGCGGGCGGCGGCGGGTCCGGCGGCGAGCGCGTGAAGGCGTCCCCCGTCGCCCGCCGCGTGGCCCGCGACCTGGGTGTGGAGATCGCCCGCCTCGAGGGCACCGGACCCGGCGGGCGGATCGTGAAGGCCGACGTGGAGGCCGCCGCCGGAGGAAACGGCGTGTCGGCCAGCGAGGAGACGCCTCGCCCGGCGCCCGAGCCCGGCCGCGGTGAGGCCGGTGCCAAGGGCGCGGTGGAGATCCACGAGCTCACCCGCCTCCAGCAGACCGTGACCCGGCGCATGGCCGAGTCGAAGGCCACCGCTCCGGACTTCGCGCTCACCCTCGACGTGGACATGACGCGGGCGGTGGAGCTGCGCAAGCGCTTGAAGGAGGTGGCCGATCCGGCGCCCTCCTACAACGACATGGTGGTGAAGGCGGCGGCCACCGCCCTGCGCGAGAACCCGCGCGTGAACGCCGCCTACCGGGACGGGAAGTTCGAGCACTACGCCAACGTGAACGTGGGCCTGGCGGTGGCCGCCCAGGACGCACTCGTGGTGCCCACGATCTTCGACGCAGACCAGAAGTCGCTTGGGGCGATCGCGAAGGAGGCCCGGCGGCTGATCGAGCGCGTGCGCGAGAAGCAGGTGACCCCGCCCGAGCTCTCCGGCGGCACGTTCACCGTCTCCAACCTCGGGATGTACGGGATCGAGCGCTTCACGGCGATCATCAACCCGCCCCAGGCGGCGATCCTCACCGTGGGTGCGCTCCAGAAGAAGCCGGCCGTGGACGAGCGCGACCGCGTGGTGGCCCGCGACCAGATGACGCTCACACTGGTGTGCGACCACCGCATCCTCTACGGCGCCGAGGGCGCGGAGTTTCTCGCCCGCATCCGGCAGCTGCTCGAGCAGCCCCTCTCCCTGGCCCTCTAGGGCCCAACCGCGATGGCAGAGGGCCACGACCGCCGCCGCATCCCCGACCGCCGGCGCGTGCCCGCCACGCTCGACGAGGAGATCATCGCCGCCGAGCAGACGCAGGTCGTCTCCCAGCTCACCGACGGGGGCCGGATCGACCGCATCTCCGACGAGCTGCGCAGGGGCTTCGATTCCCTCGCCCACGTGGGCGCGGCGGTTTCGATCTTCGGCTCGGCCCGCACCCCCGAGCACGACCCCGAGTACGCCGCGGCGCGCGCCACCGCGCGGATGCTTGGCGATGCCGGCTTCGCGATCATCACCGGCGGCGGCCCGGGGATCATGGAGGCGGCCAACCGCGGTGCGAAGGACGCCGGGGCCGCCTCGATCGGGCTGAACATCGAGCTGCCCTTCGAGCAGGGGATGAACCCCTACGTGGACCTCGGGCTCGAGTTCCATTACTTCTTCACTCGCAAGGTGATGTTCGTGCGCTACGCCAGCGGGTTCGTGGTGTTCCCCGGCGGCTTCGGCACGCTGGACGAGATGTTCGAGTCGCTGACCCTCATCCAGACCGGGAAGATCGAGTTCTTCCCGGTGATGATGGTGGGCTCCGGCTACTGGCGCGGCCTGCTCGACTGGGTGAAGGCGGCTCCGCTGAGGGAGGGCAAGATCTCGCCCGAGGACGTGGACCTCTACACGGTCACCGATGAGCCGGGCGATGTGCTGACCGCGATGCAGTCGGCCGTGCATCGCCAGGCGCGAAATCAGGAATAGGCATCGCCTCGTAGCGGTCGCGGATCCCGTCGATGAACGAGGCCATCTGCTCGGCCAGTGCCGGGTCGTGGAGCTCCAGCACGTTCTCGGCGTTCATCTCCCCGGAGCGCGAGAGGTTGAACGAGCCGGCGAACACCACGTCGTCGGCCACGGTGACCTTCGCGTGCATGAAGTCATGGGGAGTGTCGGGCCCGTAGGGGGTGGAGGGCTTGCCGCGCCAGTCCGAGTGGCTGAGGGTGGCAGCCACTATCGGGATCTTCCAGGCCGAGCGGCCGTTGCTCCGCCACTGATTGAACACCTCGGTCATCTGCGTGCGGTCCACCACGCCCCTGAGGTCGATCCTCCCCTCGGCCGCGACCTCCGCCAGCGTGCCGATCACCGGTCCGGCGGTGAGCACTGGCGAGGCGATCCGGACGCGGCGGCGCGCGGCCCCGATCGCCGCCGCGATCCGGTGCGAGAGGTCCTCTCCCTGACCGGGCGTGAACCAGGGCAGGACATCGTCGTCGCCGATCCGCACCGGCCGCGGCTCCTCGCGCCCGCTGCGGCTCACGTCGCCGGTGGACCACAGCTCCTCGAAGTTGCGAGTGAAAGCGCCGGCCAGATCGGCCGAGCGGGCCATCGCCACCATGTTCTCCTGCATCGTCCAGGAATCCGTGGTCCAGTTCGTGGACCCCGTCCACACGGCCTCGCCGTCCCGCACCACGTACTTGTGGTGCATGAGGTCCGGAATGCCCGGGATGCCCTTCGTGGGGAAGGGCAGCGCCTCGATCAGCTCGGGCTTCGTGCTGGGCGGCGGCGTGATCTCGTCCTCCCGGACATCCGCGTTGTAGGCGATGCGCACGGCCACGCCGCGGCCGGCCGCGTCCCGCAGCGCGCCCGCCACCAGGTCGCCTGCCGGGCCCGGCAGGCGCACGTCGTACAGGGCCAGGTCGAGCGAGCGCTTCGCCTCGGACAGGAACCCCGCCACCCGCTTCGCGATCTCGTCCACAGTCTGGCCAGCGGGGGCCAGCGTGAACAGCTCGAGGTCAGCCACCGGCGGCCGGGGGCGCCGACGAATCGGCCTCCGCGTCGCCGCCGATTCCCTCGCGTGCGATGAAGTCCTCGATGTCGAGCGGGCGGTCGCGGCAGCGCTCGGCGGTGTGCAGCAGCGTGGACATCAGGTCGATCTCCTCCACCTGCTCCTTCAGGAACCACTGCATGAACTGCTCGCTCACGAAGTCGCGCTCCTCGCGCGCGATGGAGGTGAGCTCCGAGATCTGGTCCGTGACCTTCTTCTCCTGCGCGAGCGCGATCGCGATCGGCTCCACCACGTCCGCGAACTCGCCGTGCGGCTCGCTCACCCCGGGCACCTTCGGACGCACGTCGAGGTCCAGCAGGTACTTGGCCATCATCAGGGCGTGGCCGCGCTCCTCGACCGCCTGGTCGTAGAAGAGCTGCGCCAGGCGCGGGAGCGTCTGCTCGTCGTAGTAGATCGCGGCGGCGAGATACTGCTGGGAGGCGCCCATCTCGCGCCCGATCTGGTCATTCAGTGCGGCCACGAAGCGCTCAGCGGGCATCGCTTCCTCTCGTCGGGGGCATCGGTTCAGGAGTCGCGGCGAAAGCCGGTGGCCGCGATGCGCGGGTCCAGCGGACTGGTGGGCAGCCCCTCGCCCAGCTCGGGCTGGTTGTACGCGGCGGGCGCGGTGTCGTTCGGGGTGTCCGGGTGGATCACGGAGGCCAGGTACTGGATCTGGTCGCGCCCCACCCCGAGCTCCGACTGGCCGCCGCCGTACAGGGACACGCCCTCGCGCTCGGCCCAGTCGTAGATGGTGAAGAGGTCCTCGATCGACCCGATCCGGGACGGCTTCACGTTGATGCTGCGGGGCTTCCAGGGCCGTTCCTCGATGTCCGCGAGCGTGTGAATCGGAGCGTCCCAGGTGAGGCGCTCGGAATGCTCCTCGAGGATCGGACGCGTCTCGTCGTTCACGTCGGCGTCCTCGATCCAGGCGTCGGGAAACGCCTCCAGCACCATGCGGTAGAGCTCGGGGTCGGTGACCACGTCCACCGGCGTGCCGCGGTAGAAGCCCTTGAGGTCGAGCGTGTCCACCTGTCCCGTGGCCGCCAGCTCGTCCACCAGCTCCTGGGTCCAGGTGTTGGTGGGGTCGAGCTTGAAGCGCGTGCCCGGATAGCGCTCGAGGAGCCGCTGCAGGCGGTCCGCGGTCTCCGGCCCCTCGTCTCCCGGCCCCGACAGCCGCATCGACACCACGAAGTTGAGCGGGCGCGCCTCGCGCCCCAGTACGTGGGCCAGTGATCGCCCGGCCTGGCGAAGGGCGAGGTCCAGCGCGGCGGACTCCACGGCCCAGCGCCGGTAGCGGCGCGAGTCCGGGTACTCGGGCGGAGTCGGGAACAGGTCGATCTCGCCCAGGTGGTCCGAGAAGGATCCGATCGTGTACGAGCCGGCGAGCGGGAGCGTGGCGCCCTCGGTCCGGAACGCGATGTGATCGAGGCCGGTGTAGATCACGTCCTCGCCCACGCCGGACTCGCCCCCGCCGTACAGCTCCACGTCCGTCGTCAGGCGGGAGAACTCGGGCGAGAAGGCCATCTCGTGGCCGTGGAGCCGGTGGCCCTCGATCTGCACCGGGAGATCGCGGACGAGGTCGTACATGGACACCCCCGGCAGCCTACCGACGGAGTCCGGAAGCTCAGGCCGGGGCCGGCGACACCTGCGCCGTGCAGAACGCGCAGCGCGTCGCGGATACGGGAATTGAGCTAACGCACTCTGGGCACCTGCGCGTCGGCTCCTCCACGTCCTCCTCGGTCTTCACGCGCGCCAGCAGGTGGTTCACGGGCTTGACCACGAAGAAGAACACCACCGCGGCGATGGTCACGAAGGTGATCAGGGCGTTGAGGAAGTCCCCGTACCTGAACTTGCTGCCGTTGATGGTGAAGGTGAGCTCCGAGAAGTCGTGCTTGCCGCCGATTGCGGCAAGCAAGGGAGTGATGAGATCGGCCACAAGGGCCGTGACCACGGCGGCAAAGGCGGCACCGATGACCACCGCCACGGCGAGGTCCACCAGGTTGCCGCGAAGGATGAAGGTGCGGAACTCCTTGATCATCGGACGGCTAGCTGCGCACCAGGAGCACGGGCGTCTGCGAGAGGTGCAGCAGCTTGTGCGGCGTGGAGCCCAGCAGCGCGGCGGCGATCGGGCGCTCGCCGTGAGAGCCCACCACGATCATGTCCGCCTGACGCTCGGCGCCCAGCTCGGCGAGCGCCTCGGCCGGACCCTTCTCCACCACGAGCGAGTCCACCTCGACGCCGGCTGCCTTCGCATCCTCGATCGCCGTGCCGAGCACGCTCTCGCCGTGCTCACGCAGCGCGGCCCAGTAGTCGAGTGCCTCGCCGCCGACCGGATTAGCCTCGAATCCGAACACCACCGTGAGGCCGACCCCGAGGCGCTTGCTCAGGTCCAACGCCGCACTCAGCGCCGCCCCGGCGCCGTCCGACCCGTCGTAGCCAACGATGATCCCGGGCATCAAGTTCCTCCTCCGCCCGCGGGGGCGGACTCGAGTACCGACGGGTCCACCACCGAGGCCTTGCGCGAGAAGAACTCGCGGTAGCGCACCACCGAGAACGCCAGGAGGATGGCGCCCAGCAGGAACGTGGCCGCGGCGATGATGAACGGAGCGCCCACCCCCAGCCACGGGCCGGCATAGCCCGAGTCGACGGCACGCAGGTCGATCACCGACTTGACGAACACGTACCCGAGCGAGAGGCCTCCGAGCATGGGCAGCACCCCGATGAAGAAGAAGTTCTTCGCGCTCTTGAAGACGTGGCGCCGGTAGTAGAGGGTGCACGCGAAGCCGGTGAGCCCGTAGTAGAAGCAGATCATCAGGCCGAGCGCGGTGAACGCGTCGAAGACGAGGTTCTCGTCCTTGAAGATGAGGAAGAAGAAGACCAGGGCGGACACCCCGCCCATGGCGAGGGTCGACACGTCCGGGCTCAGGTAGCGAGGGTGGATCCGCCCGAAGATCGCCGGCATGGCCTTGCTGCGGGCCATCGAAAGCGACGTTCGCGCGGTTGGCAGGATGGTGGTCTGAGTGGACGCCGACGCCGACGTGAGCACGGCGATGATCAACAACTTGTCGAGCCCGGTGCCCAGGACGCTCTCGCCGAGCGGGGCGAAGATGTCGTCGGGATTGTCGATCAGCAGCTTGGGGCCGGCGAACGCCTGCGCCGCGGTGGTGACCAGAAGGTAGATCCCCACGAGTATGAGGGTCGAGACGACGGCCGACCTGCCGGGGCCCTCGGCCGGATCCTCGCTCTCCTCGTTCACGGCCACGGCCGAGTCCCAGCCCCAGTAGATGAAGACGCCGAGTAACACCCCGCCCGTGAGCGCGCTCAGCGACGAGATGTCAAACGGGTTGAACCACGAGACCTCCGGCTTGATCGAGCCGGGCGGACTCTGAGCGTAGACCTTGTAGAGCGCCACCACGGCGAACAGGACGAGCGTGAAGATCTCGATCGACAGCAGGATCTGCTGCGTGCGCGCCGACAGCTCGACCCCGACCCAGCAGATCCAGGTCATGACGAGGATCCAGGCGATCCCGGCCGCAAGCACGGCCCACTTGTTGGCGGCGGCCGCGTCCCAGTTGACGAGCTGGAAGGAGTACTGGCCGGCGACGAACGCGAGGCTGGGCATGACCAGCACGTCGGCGACGATGATCGCCCAGCCCGCGGTCCAGCCGCTCTTCGGGCCCATCGCCTTGCTCACCCAGGTGAAGGTGGTGCCGCAGTCCGGGTCGGCGCGGTTGAGGTAGTAGTACGCCGCCGCTATGCACAGCATCGGGAAGAACGAGACGATCATGATCGCCGGGGAGTGCAACCCGATCCCGCCGACGGCGGCGATCACGCCCAGCGTCGCGGCCAGCGAGTAGCCCGGCGCCGTGGAGGCCACGCCGATGACCACATTGGAGATGTAGCCGATCGCGTTCTTCTTCAGGCCCTTGTCCTCGACGCCTCCGCCGGGTGCCCCCGCCGCGATCGATGCACTCTCCATGCTCTCTCCTAGGTCCTTCGGGGGCCAGCTCGGGCAACCTACGGGTTCACTCCTCGGGCCGCACCGCCGCGAGGCGCTCGGCGCGTCGCTGCTGCCAGACGGTGAAGATCATCATTGCCAGCGTGAACAGGAAGATCATGGCCGCGAGCACGTTCACCTGCGGCGGGATCGAGACCCGCGCCGCGCCCCAGATGTAGAGCGGGTAGGTGACCGTCGATCCGGCGTTGAAGTTGGTGATCACGAAGTCGTCGATCGAGAGCGCGAAGGTGAGCAGCGCGGCGGCCAGCACGGCCGGGGCGATCAGCGGAAGCGTCACGCGGAAGAACGTCTGTATCCCGTTCGCACCAAGGTCCTGAGCAGCCTCCTCGATCGACCGGTCGAACCCGATCAGCCGCGAGCGCACCGTGACCACCACGAACGACACGCTGAACATCACGTGCGCGATCAGGATGCTCAGGAACCCGCGCGCGAAGCCCACCGAGATGAACAGCGACAGCAGCGAGGCTCCCAGCACCACCTCGGGCGTGGCCAGCGGGATGAAGATGAACAGGTTCGTGGTCGACCTGCCGCGGAACTGGTAGCGCACAAGGGCGAGCGCCATCAGCGTGCCCAGGAGGGTGGCCACGATCGTGGCCAGCGCCGCCACCTGGATGCTCGTGATCAGCGCGTCCGTCAGGTCCTTGAACTTGAACGGGTCCTTCCAGTGGTCGAGCGTGAAGCCCTGCCAGATGAAGTTGAAGCGGCTCTTCGTGTCGTTGAACGAGAAGAGAAGGATGATCGCCACCGGCACCAGCAGGTAGATCAGCGCGAGAGCGGCGTACACGTTCAGCGCGGCGTCCATCACCCGGCGCCCGGCGCGCAGCAGCGCCGGCTCCGCGGACCGCGAGCGGCGCGGTGCCGTGGCCGCCTCCATCAGCGGGCCTCCTCTGCTCCGGTCAGTGACTCGGTGCCCACGAAGCGGGCGTAGATGAGCACCAGCACCAGGATGATCGCCATCAGGACGAAGGAGAGTGCCGAGGCCGTCGGGTAGTCCGTGATCTCGAGGAAGCGGCTCTGGATCACGTTGCCGATCATCGACTGCTGCGGCGTGCCGAGCAGCTCCGCGTTCACGAAGTCCCCGGCCGCAGGGATGAATGTGAGCAGCACGCCGGCCACGATCCCCGGAGCCGCCGCCGGCACCACCAGGCGCATGACCACGTCACGGCGCTTGGCGTAGAGGTCGTACCCCGCCTCCAGCATGCGCGGGTCGACCCGCTCGAGGGCCGCGTACACCGGCAGGATCATGAAGGGCAGGAAGTTGTAGGTGATGCCCGCCACCACCGCCGTGGTGGTGGCCAGCAGCCTGCCGTTCTCACCCAGCACGCCGATCGTCTTCAGGAAGTCCACGATCCAGCCGTCGTCGTCGAGGATCGTCTGCCAGGACAGCGTCCTCACCAAATAGGTGATGAAGAACGGCAGGATCACCAGGAGCAGCAGCGCGTTCTTGTACTTGCCGCCGCGGAACGCGATCACGTAGGCCAGGGGGAACGCGATCACCAGTGCGATCACGGTGGAGAGCCCGGCGTACCAGAAGGAGCGCAGGAGCTGATCCTGGTAGTTCGAGATCGCGTCCGTGTACGTCTTGAAGTGCCAGGTGAACTGGTAGCCGGTCTCCAGCGTGCCGGTCTTCAGGGAGATCTGCCCCATGTAGTACAGCGGCACCGCGAAGAACACCACGAGCCACAGCAGCCCCGGCGCGAGCAGGGCGTACGGCAGGAGGTTCCGGCGCGCCCGGCTCACCTACGCGGGGCAGCGATCATGCGCCGATGGCACGCTGGAAGGCCTCGTCGATCTGGCGCTCCTGTTCGGGCGGAAACGTCTTGAGGTTGTGGGCGTTGGTCAGGTCGGGGAAGATCAGCTTGTTGGCGGCGACCTCCGGGTCCTTCTTCAGCAGGACCTCCTTCGTGCCCTTAACCGGCGGGACGTAGTTCACGTAGGCGGCGATCTGGGCCTGGATCTCGGGGTCGTACACGAAGTTGATGTACTTCTCCGCCGTGAACGCATGCGGCGCCCCCACCGGGATCTGCATCGAGTCGGTGAAGATCATGAAGCCCTCGTCCGGCGCGTGGAACACGACGTTCGGGTTGTCGATGGTGAGCTGCACCGCGTCGCCGGACCACCCGAGCAGGGCGTGCGAGTCACCCTTGAGGATGTCCTTCGTGTAGTCATTGCCGGTGAAGCGCCGGATCTGGCCATCCTTCGAGCCCTTCTCGAGCTTGTCGATCGCGGTCATCACCTGGTCCAGGGTGGCGTCCTCGGGCTTGACGCCGTCCATGAGCAGCACGGAGCCCACCGAATCCCTCATCTCGGTCAGGAAGGTGACCTTGCCCTTGAAGCGCGGTTCGAATAGGTCGCTCACGTGGTTCAGTTCGCCGCCGACCAGGTCCTTGCGGTAGATCAGTCCCACGAGGCCCGACTGCCAGGGCATCGAGTACTCACGCTTCGGATCGAAGTCCGGGCTGGCCACCGCGTCCTCGATGTTGGCGACCGCATTGGGCATCGACGCCTTGTCGAAGCGCTGGACGTAACCGAGGCGCTTCATCCGCGCCGCCATCCAGTCGGTGACCACGTGGAGGTCGCGCCCGCCCGAGCTGCCCTCGGCGTACTCTTGGCGGACCTTGCCGAAGAACTCGGTGTTGTCGTTGATCTCCTCCGTGTACTTCACCTTCGTTCCGTACTTCTTCTGGAAGAGATCGAGGCTCGGGTGGCCCTTGGTCTTGTCGTCGATGTCGATGTAGAGAGGCCAGTTCGAGAAGTTCAGGGTGCTGGCGATCTTCCCGTTCGGGATGGGCTTGGTGCTCGTCTTGCCCGCCCCGCTGAGCTCGTCGCCGCCGCAGGCGGCGAGGTACGCGAGCGCACTCATGGAGAACGCGCCGGCCGCTCCACGCCGGAGCACGTGCCGACGCGTGATCTCGTCCTGAAGCAGGCGCTCGAAGCGCTGCTCGAATCCGGTCCTGGCCTTCCTCTGCACTGTTCCTACCCCTCAGGCCGCTCCGGCCGTCTCGTTGTCAGTTGCCCCCGGCGCCTCCGCGCCGGTGGTCTCCCGCACGATATGTATGTGCTCGGTGGCCCACGCCAGGCGCACGGGGTCGCCCGCTCCCGGCAGCCGCTGGCGGGCCGCCTCGTCCGCGTTGGGCACCAGGACGGTCATCCCGGTCTGGTCCGGGAGCCTCACCACGAACTGCGTGGCGGTGCCGAGGTAGAGCGAGCTCTCGATCGTGCCCTCCACCGCCGGGCGGTCGGCGGGCACGGGCTCATCGGCGCGGCGCAGCTCGAGCTTCTCGGGGCGGACCACCGCGTGCGCCCGCTCGCCGCGCCCGGCCCCACGGGCCTCGGTCGTCACGGTCACGCCGGCGTCGAGCCGCAGCTCGGCCCGCGTGCCGGTTGTGTCCACGACCTCACCGGGCATCAGGTTGGACACTCCGATGAAGCCGGCCACGAAGGTGGTGCCGGGTCGCTCGTAGACCTCCTCCGGCCCGTCCACCTGCTCGATCACGCCGCGGTTCATCACCGCGATGCGATCCGACATGGTGAGAGCCTCCTCCTGGTCGTGCGTCACGTAGACGAACGTGATGCCCACGTCCCGCTGGATCCCCTTCAATTCCACCTGGAGCTGCTTGCGGAGCTTCAGGTCGAGCGCGCCGAGGGGCTCGTCCAGGAGGAGCACCGCCGGCCGGTTCACGAGGGCGCGCGCGAGTGCGACGCGCTGCTGTTGGCCGCCCGAGAGCTGGCGCGGCTTTCGCTTCGCCTCCCCCGAGAGGCCCACCCGCTCGAGCTCCTCGGCCACCCGCCGGCGCACCTCGTCCTTGGAGATCTTGCGGCGCTCAAGGCCGAAGGCCACGTTGCGCTCCACGCTCAGGTGCGGGAACAGCGCGTAGCTCTGGAAGACGGTGTTGGTCGGCCGCTTGAACGCCGGGAGCCCCGTCACGTCCTCGCCGTCGAGCACCACGGCGCCGTCGGTGGGCTCCTCGAAGCCCGCGATCATCCGAAGGGTGGTGGTCTTTCCGCACCCTGAGGGACCGAGCATGGTGAAGAACTCCCCGCGCGGGATGTCCAGGTCGATGCCGCGCACCGCGTCCACCTCGCCGAAGCGCTTGGACACGCTGCGCAGGCTCACGCTCGGGGGTGCCCCCGCTGTGGGAGCTCCCTCTCCTTGGCCCGCGAGGCTCATCTAGGCCGGGAACCTATGGCCACTCCGGCCAGACGGCAAGTGGCAGAAGGGGCAAATGCGGGGGACACGGTTGGACGAATAGTCCAATGGATGCCCGGGTCTTTCACCCGCCAAGCCCTTGTATAGCCATAGAAGCGTGGATACCTTTGTCCGAAGCGTCCAGTCTTGGTCGACGTAGAGGAGAGCAGATGGCAACCACTCCCCAGACCGCGTACGAGCCGCACCCGGGGGCACCGAGCGCCCTTCAGGAGAAGGCTCGTCGCCACCTGTGGATGCATTTCACACGGATGGGTGCGTACGACCAGGATCATGAGATCCCGATCATCGTGCGCGGCGAGGGCTGCTACGTCTACGACGAGCACGGCAACCGCTACCTCGACGGCCTGTCCGCGCTCTTCTGCGTGAACGCCGGCCACGGCCGGGCGGAGATCGGCGACGCCGCGGCCGCCCAGGCCAAGGAGCTCGGCTTCTACACGAACTGGAGCTACGCGCATCCCCGTGCCATCGAGCTGGCCGAGCGGGTGGCCAACCTCGCCCCCGGGGACCTGAACCGGGTGTTCTTCACCTCGGGCGGCTCCGAGGCCGTGGAGTCGGCCTGGAAGCTGGCCCGCTCGTACCACAAGCTCCGCGGCGAGCCGATGCGCACGAAGATCATCGCCCGCGAGACCGCCTACCACGGCACCACCTTCGGGGCGCTCTCGATCACCGGGATCACACAGCTGCGGACTCCGTTCGAGCCGCTCGTGCCCGGCGCCAGCCACGTGCCCAACACCAACTCGTACCGCTGGGCCGAGGACCGGGACAACCTCTGGGCCGCGGACCAGATCGAGCACATGATCGAGTTCCAGGGCCCGGAGACCGTGGCCGCGGTGATCCTCGAGCCGGTTCAGAACTCGGGCGGCTGCTTCGTGCCCCAGGACGGCTATTTCCAGCGCGTGCGCGAGATCTGCGACCGCCATGGAGTGCTGCTGATCTCCGATGAGGTGATCTGCTCCTGGGGCCGCCTGGGCCACTACTTCGGTGCCCAGCGCTTCGGATACCTGCCCGACATCATCACCACCGCGAAGGGGCTCACGTCGGCCTACGCACCCATGGGCGCGGTGATCACCACCGACCGTGTGGCCGAGCCGTTCATGGAGGGGAGCAACACCTTCACGCACGGCATCACCTTCGGCGGGCACCCGGTGTCGGCCGCGGTGGCCATGGCCAACCTCGACATCTTCGAGCGCGAGGACCTGTGCGGTCACGTGCTCGAGAAGGAGGGCGAGTTCCGTGGGATGCTGGACCGCCTCTACGAGGACCTGCCGATCGTGGGCGACGTCCGCGGAGCGGGCTACTTCCACGCGCTCGAGCTGGTCAAGGACAAGGAGACCAAGGAGAGCTTCACCGACGAGGAGTCGGAGGACCTCCTCCGAGGGTTCATGTCCGCCGAGCTCTACAAGCGCGGCCTGATCTGCCGGGCCGACGACCGCGGTGATCCCGTGATCCAGCTCTCACCGCCGCTCATCGCGGACACCGAGCAGTTCGAGGAGATCGACACTGTGCTGCGCTCGGTGCTCACCGAGGCCTGGGACCGGATCGTCCGGCACTGAGGAACGCGGCGCGGGCGGCCCGGGAGCGGGGAGTGCTCACCGTACGCGGCCTCGTGGGGGAGTTCGGGCTCGAGGTCGTGGCCGGGGCCAGCGGTGCCGACGCGCCCGTGCGCTGGGTGCACATCTCCGAGCTGCCCGACCCCACGCCGTGGCTCTCGGGCGGCGAGCTGCTGCTCACCACCGGCTTCCAGCTGGACACCGAGGAGAGGCAGCGCGAGTTCGTTCGCCGCCTGGCGTCGAGCAACCTGGCCGGCCTCGGGTTCGGCACCGGGTTCGAACACGAGGCCCTGCCGCCCGGCCTCGTGGACGAGGCGGAATTGCTCGGATTCCCGGTGTTCGAGGTGCCCTACGAGCTGCCCTTCATCGCCCTCACCGAGAAGGCGTTCACGCAGCTGGTGAACGAGCAGTACGACGTGCTCCAGCGCGGCATCGCGATCCACAAGCGGCTCGAGCGGCTGGTGCTCGAGGAACAGGGGCTGGACGAGCTGGTGCGGGCCCTGGCCGCGGCCACGGGCGCGGCGGTGATGGTGCTCTCGAGCCGTGGGGACACGATCGCCTCACGCGAGTTCCGCCGCCCGATGCCCCCGGCTGCCGTGCGCGAGGTGGCCGACGAGGTACGCAGGCGCAGCGAGGCGCTCGGCAGCGCCGCCGCCCTGCCCGCCGACCGCGCGGAGTTCACACCCGAGCAGGTGGACATCGCCGGGCGCTCGCTCGTCCTGCCGGTGGCCATCCGCGGCGGCGGGGCGCCACAGGCCTGGCTCTTCGCCACACTCGACTCCGGTGGCCTCGGGGATTTCGACCGCCTGATCCTCCAGCAGGCCGTGACGGTCGTGGCGCTCGAGCTGATGCGCCAGCGCGCGATGCGCGACACCGAGCGGCGGCTCGCGGGCGACGTGCTGGCCGAGGCGGTGGCCGGGCGCCTGGGCCAGGAGGAGCTCCGCCTGCGCCTGGGGCCCTTCGGCGTGGGAGCCGATGCGGCCACGCTCGTGTTCGCGGCCCCGGATGGGGGCACCGTGCCGGACGAGGCGGACCTTGACCGGTTCCTGGTGGACGCGGGCGTGGGCGCTCTGGTGGCCACGCGCGGGCCGCTCCTGTGCGCGGTGGTGGACGGGCGCGAGGGCACGGACCCGCTCGCGCTCGCCGAGCAGGCCTGCGAGGCGCTCGAGCAGAACGGCGTGCGGCTTCGCGCGGCCGCTTCGCGAGTGGCTCCCGTGGGCGCGCTGCGCAACAGCTTCCACGAGGCCCGCTGCGCGCTCGAGGCGGCCGCGCTGGCGAACGGCCAGGGGCCGCGCGTGGCCTCTCACCGGGATCTCGGTGCCTTCCAGCTGCTGCTCTCGCTTCAGGACGAGGACGTGCTCCGGCTCTACTGCGACAGCGTGCTCGGCCCGCTCGAGGGCGCGACCGGCGAGTACGGCGACGAGCTGATCCGCTCGCTCGAGACCTACATCGAGCAGAACGGCCAATGGGAGCGCGCCGCGCGCGAGCTCTACTGCCACAGGCATACGCTGCGATACCGGATACGCCGCGTGGAGCAGCTCACCGGGCGCGACCTGTCCAACGCACGTGATCGGATCGAGTTCTGGCTCGCGCTCCGGGCGCGAGAGCTGGTTACCCCATGAGGAGAAATACATGAAGGTCGGAGTACCGACGGAGATCAAGACCGACGAGTACCGGGTCGCCCTCACGCCGGCCGGGGTGAGGGAGCTGGCCGACCGCAGCCACGAGGTGATCGTGCAGGCGGGCGCCGGGGAGGGGAGCACGATCTCGGACGAGGAGTACGAGGCCCAGGGGGCGCGCATCGTGCCCTCCGCCCAGGCCGTCTTCGAGGAGGCCGAGCTGGTGCTCGGCGTGAAGGAGCCCCAGGCCTCCGAGGTGTCGATGCTCCGCCCGGAGCACACGCTCTTCACCTATCTCCACCTGGCCCCCGACCCCGAGCTCACGAAGGGCCTCCGCGACAGCGGAGCCACCTGCATCGCCTACGAGACGGTGGAGGACGCCAAGGGCCGGCTGCCGCTGTTGGCCCCGATGTCGGAGGTGGCGGGCAAGATCGCCACCCAGGCCGGGGCGTTCTTCCTGGAGAAGCCGATGGGCGGCCGGGGCGTCCTGCTGGGCGGAGTCCCGGGCGTGGCCGCGGCCACGGTGCTCGTGATCGGCGGCGGGGTGGTGGGACAGAACGCCGCGTTCATCGCCATCGGCATGGAGGCGGACGTGTTCGTGTTCGACCGCAACCTCGACCGCCTGCGCGAGCTGGACGTGGCCTTCGGCGGCCGCGCGTCCACCGTCTACTCGTCCACGCTGGCCATCGAGGAGATGCTTCCCCGAGCCGACCTGGTGATCGGGGCGGTGCTGGTGCACGGGGCGCGCGCCCCCTACGTGATCAAGCGGGACCAGCTCGGCCTGATGAAGACCCGTGCGGTGCTGGTGGACGTGTCCATCGACCAGGGCGGCTGCTTCGAGACGTCCCGGCCCACAACCCACTCGGACCCGGTGTACGAGGTGGACGGCGTGACCCACTACTGCGTGACGAACATGCCCGGCGCCGTGCCGGTCACCTCCACCTTCGCGCTCACCAACGCCACGTTGCCGTACGTGCTTGCCCTGGCTGACCACGGCGTGGGGGGAGCGATCGCCAAGGATCCCGGCCTCCGCCCGGGCGTGAACGTGGCCGGCGGTCACGTGACCCACCCTGCCGTCGCGGAAGGCGTTGGCGAGCCCCATGTCGCCGTCGACGAAGCGCTGGGCGCCGCGGCTCCGGCCTGATGACATGGCTGCGGTGCTCGCCCGATCGACGATCGGGCTGCGCTCCTCGCCTCGCCTAGGCTCATGAGATGGCGGATTACCGCTTCCTGACCACCTGGCTGGTGGAGGCCCCGCGGGAGCGGGTGTGGGCCGAGATCGAGGACGCCGCGCGCTGGCCCGAGTGGTGGCGCGGGGTTGTGCGGGTGGACGAGCTCCACCCGGGCCACGATGGCCGGGTGGGGGCGCGGTTCGAGATCGAGTGGCGCAGCCGGCTGCCGTACCCGCTCGTCTTCGAGTTCACCGTGGACGCGGTGGACCCCCCGCGGAGCATGGCCGGCACCGCCCGGGGCGAGCTGGACGGCCACGGCCACTGGCGACTGTTCGAGCAGGACGGGGTGACCGCGGTGGTGTACGACTGGCAGGTCTCAACCACGAAGCGGTGGATGAACCTGCTGGCCCCGCTGGCCCGCCCGGTGTTCGACCACAACCACGACGTGGTCATGGGCTGGGGAGGCGAGGGCCTCGCCCGACGCCTGGGGACTCGCCTGCTGGCGTCTGGATGACCACCTGGTGCGGTGCTCACCCGATCACCGATCGGGCTCCGCTCCTCCGCCGCCCGGGGGGCTAGTCGCCCGAGCGCTTGGCGGGCAGTGAGAACTCGGAGGGCTTGACCGGCACCACCGGGTTCTCGATGTGACGCAGGCGGTCGAGCAGGTTGGACCACTGGCCGGGCTTGAACACGAGCGTGGTGGTGGCCCTGAAGCCCACGTGGATGTGGTCGTTGTGGTCGGCCATGGCCATGGTGGGCCCGCCGAGCTCGAGCAGGCTGATGATCTGGTGCGGCTGCATCGTGCCCTGGAGGCGCATCAGGCGTCGCACCGTGGTCTCGGCGATGCCGCCAGGGTCCTGATGCCCGAGGATCGGGATTCCGTTCACCTTCGCGATGTCCACCGCGTTGCCCGACGAGTGCTCGGACACGTTGCCCGAGGTCGTGAGGTAGCCGTGGCCGCTCTTGAGCGAGGTCACGGTGGGCTTGAGACCGGACTCGGCGAGGTACTCGAGCGTGGCCAGCACGCGGCGGTCGACCTGCCCGGAGCGGATGTCCTCACGGCCGCCGGGGTAGATCTCCACCCGCTGGTCGGAGAGCACGCGGCGCTCCAGCACCGGCTTCGACATCAGCAGCACCTGGCCGATCGAGAGCGATCCGCCCCTACCGTCCAGCACGTTGCGGCCGGAGGTCCTGTAGATGGCCGTGGCCTCGAGCAGCTTCCAGCCGTCGAGGATGGGCTTCGGGTCGATCTTCGGGGCGCCCTTGCCGGCCGGGCGGATGGAGAAGACCAGGCGGGCGGCACCGCCATCGCCGGTCTCGCCGATCCGGCCGAGCACCGTGCCGCCGATGACCCGCGCACCCTCGCGCAGGCGCTTGAGGCGCACCTTCGAGGGGTCGAGGCCGAAGGGCCGCGAGAAGTAGGCGTCGAAGGTCTCGAACCCGTCCTTCTTGTGCAGCTTCGAGTTCATCACCTGCTCGAGTCCCCCCGACTCGCGCGCGGCCGGCAGGCCCGGATGGGCGAACAGGCGCTCCTTCACCGGGAGTGACGCGCGGGGCGTGTCGGCGGGCGCGGGGGCCGAAGTCTCAGCCTCAGCACGAACCTTAGGATCGGGCTGGCTACCCGCGGAGGCGGGTGCCGAGGGTGCCGGGTCGCCGGAGTGGGCGCCCGCCTTCACGGTGGCCACGACCCGCGGGTCGTCGGCCTTCGGCACGGGGAAGAAGCTGGCCACCGATCCGAGGTGCGCGTAGGTGAAGCGGTTGCCGTAGGCGTCCTCGAGCACGAGGTACTTGCCCATGCGCGGGCTCTCGCCCACCTTCTTGATCACGCCGTCGTTCACCGCCACCACCGGAGCTCCGGGGCGGGAGAAGATGCCGATCCCGGCGTCGGCCTCGGCGCCCTCGGCCTGATCGTCGGCGTAGCGGGCACGGGCGTAGACGGGGAAGCGACCCTCTGTCAGGCCGGTGAGGGAGCCCACCAGGTCGGCGGGCACACCGGCGATCAGGCGGGCACGGAGGAGGACGGAGTCCACGTACCAGTCGGCGTGGTTGTAGGCGAACACCGCGCGGCGCACGTCGCTCTCATAGCCCGCGGCGGCCAGGTAGCGGGCCGAGGCGAAGATCGCGTCCACGGGGTTGTAGGGGTCCTTGCGCCCGTCGCGGTTGGCGTCCACGCCGTAGCGGCGCCAGGTTGAGGGGATGAACTGCATCCACCCGACCGCCCCGGCCGAGGACACGTTCAGGTTGCGCCCGTAGTCGGTCTCGATCTCGTTGATCGCGGCCAGGACCTCCCAGCGCACGCCGTACTGGATGCCCGCCGCCTGGTAGATCGGCAGGAGGAAGGGCGGCACCCGGAACTTCCGGATGATGAAGTTGGGGACACCGGCCGAGGACGAGGGGCCGGGCAGCGCATCGACGAAGCCGGGGTTGCTGGCGGCCGGAGACCCGTCGGAGTTGCGCAGGTCGGTGGACTTGCGGTGGTGGCGGCGATGCTTGCGGGCCTTGTCCTGAGCGGCCTGCTCGGCGCACGCCGCCGCCTGCTCCTTCGCCCGCTTCCTCGCCTCCTTCTCAGCCTTCCTGCGGGCCGCCTCGTCGTCGCCGGCCCTGGGCTCGGGCGTGAACTGGGCCTGCTTGTCGCACACCACGTCGGTGGGGACCGGAGGCTCGGCCGGGGCCTCGGCTTCGGTCTGGGTCGGCGTCGTGGGCGACGCCTCGGTCTCGGGAGAGGGCGGCGGTGCCGGGTTGTCGTCGGCGGGATGCCAGCTCCCGCCCGTGTTCGTACCACCCGGCGTGGTGGGCACGGGGGCCGTCTCCGTGATGGTGAGCAGCGACTCGTCGAGCCCGCTGGGCTCGGACGCGGGCACACCGTCGGCGGTGAGCCAGCCGACAGCCAGCAGGGCACACGAGGACACCACCACGAGCATGCGGTGGCGGACCCGGGGTGCCGGCCGGCGCGATGGACGGACGGGTCTCCTGGTCACAGGTAGGTCTGCATCTCCTCCAGCCGGACAGGCACCTGAGGGCGGAATGCTCGCTGATAGCGGAACTCTGCGCAAGTCCCACCGGCGGACTGGCGCCCCGCCGGCCCCTCGCGGGGCAGCCTGGGGGAGCCGTCACGCGCGCGCTCACGCGCACACGAAATGGGTGTCCCGCGGCCGCGGGAGGCGATGGAGGGTCGGTCGTACAGAGACCCGGACCGTATCTGGCTGGAGACCCCGAGTGTTTCGATGGACGGAATCTAACCGTTCACTTGAGGTTGATGTACGCGCAACATCTCGGTATCCCCCGCGCCCGCTCGGTGCGTCACCCTTCCGGTCTCGTGCACCTCATCGCCTCGAGACGAATCATCGCCCTGCTCGCTGCCGCGGCCCTGCTGGGCGCGACGGTGGCATACGCCACGGCGGGCGAAAGCCGGTCCACGCCAGCGGCCGCGCGGTCCCGTCCCGACGTCGTGCTCCTGGTGCTCGACGAGTTCCCCGGGGACTCGCTCCTCGACTCGCACCGTCGCATCGATCCCGTGCGCTATCCCAACTTCGCCGCCCTGGCCTCCGGCGCCACGTGGTTCCGCAACGCCTACTCGGTGTACGACTCCACCACGAAGGCCGTGCCGCTCATCCTCGACGGCCGGGCACCCAGGCCCGGATCCTCCCCGGGCCGCCGCTCCCATCCGCGCTCCATCTTCGACGCGCTCGCCCACCGCGGCTACCGCACTGTGAGCAGCGAGGAGGCCACCGCCCTCTGCCCGCCGAGCCTCTGCAAGGGAGCTCCCACCCGGCGGCCGGCGATCATCCCGCACCTCAACTTGGGCCGAGAGGAGCGCTTCGACCGTTTCGTGCAGAACATCCGGCCCGGGCCGCGGCCCACCCTCTGGATAAAGCACGCGCTGCTACCGCACGGGCCCTACATCTTCCTCCCGTCGGGCGCCCAGGCCCGCCACGGCGTGCGCGACCTGGTGCCCGGGATGAACGGTGTGCCCGGGTTCCACGATGCCTTCCTCACCCGCCACAACGAGCAGCGCTATCTGCTCCAGCTCCAGTTCGTCGACCGCCTGCTGGGCCGGCTGATCCGCCACCTCAAGGCGCAGGGGATGTACGACCACACGCTGATCGTGGTCACCGCCGACCACGGGATCGCCTTCCAGGTGGGCGTGGAGACGCGCCGGAACGTGAGCGCTTCCAACGTGGAGGAGCTCACACCGGTGCCTCTGCTCGTGAAGGCACCCGGACAGCGCAAGGGCCGGATCAGCGACGTGCTGGCCCGGACGCTCGACGTGACGCCCACGATCGCGGACCTCCTGAACGTGCCGCTGGGCTACCGCGCCGACGGCCGGTCCGCGTTCTCGGGAGCCACCCGGCGGCGGCGCGTGGTTGAGCTGCCGAAGCGCGACTTCAGCACCACGATCCGAATCTCCCGCGCCCGGTGGGAGGCCCGCCGGCGCGCGGTGGCCCGCAGGCGACTGCGGGACTTCGGCTCCGGCGCCTCCGGCCTCTTCACACGGATTGGCCCGCACCGTGAGCTGATCGGGAGGCAGGTCTCGGCCCTGGCCGTTGCCCGGCCGAGCGCCGTGCAGGCATCCGTGGCCGACGCCCGCGACCTGCGCGACGTCCGGCGCTCTTCCGGAGTGGTGCCCGCCCAGATCGCCGGGGAGGTGCGTGGCGGTGCGCGCGGTGCGCGACGTGACGTGGCGGTGGCGGTGAACGGCCGCGTGGAGGCCGTGGGGCGGAGCTTCCACCTGCGTGGAGACCCGCGCGAGTACTACGCGATGATGGTCCCGGAGGCGAGCCTCCGCGAGGGCGCCAACTCAATCGGGGTGCTGGAGGTGGCGCCCGGTGGGCGCGTCCGGCTGCTCGCCCGCGTCTGAGCGCTTCACATCTCGCTCTCATCCGCTTTACATTTCCATGGGTGCGCGCACGGTTGCTGCTCGTGGCCGTGCTGTCCACGGCCCTCATCTCCGCGTGCGACACGGCGGGGACGAGCGCCCCGGCGTCCCGGGACAAGCCGCCCCTGGTGGTGCTCATCTTCGACGAGTTCCCGCTCGACACGCTGCTGCGCCCCGACGGCCGCATCGACGCCGAGCGCTATCCGAACTTCGCTCGCCTCGCGGCCATCTCCACCTGGTTCCCGAACGCCCACACCGTCTACGACTCGACCTTCAAGGCCGTGCCCGCGATCCTGGACGCGAAGCTACCGCGGCGCGGCACGGCAGCCGACTTCCGCAGCCACCGCCAGAACATCTACACCCTCTTCGACGGCCTGGGATACGGGGTCGAGGACGTGGAGTCCGGCGAGGCCCTGTGCCCGCCGCGGATCTGCCCGGGGGCACGCACGCGGCGGCCCGGCGTGTTGGCCCGCCTAGCGGGCGGCGGGCGGCCGCCGCGGGTCCACCGCTGGATCGGAGCCATCAGGAAGCGCGACCGGCCGACGCTCTACCTCGAGCATGCGCTCCTGCCCCACGAGCCCTGGATCTACCTCCCCTCGGGGCACGCGGCACGGCCGAAGGGGAACGACCCGATCCCCGGCATCAACCGCCCGATCGGCTTCGACGACCCCCACCTCACCGACCACAACGAGAGCCGCCACCTGCTTCAGGTGGGCTTCGTGGACCAGCAGGTGGGACTGCTCCTCGATCGGCTGGAGCGCACCGGCATGCTCGAGGACTCGCTTCTGGTGGTAACCGCGGACCACGGCTACGCGTTCGAGGTGGGCGCGAAGGACCGGCGCCTGGTGACCGAGTCCAACGTCGACGAGGTCGCCCCGGTGGCGCTCTTCGTGAAGGCGCCGGGGCAGACCGAGGGCGAGGTGAACCGCAGCGTGGTCCGCAACTTCGACCTGGTGCCCACAGTGGCCGGGCTGATCGGGGCCCACGTCGGGTGGGAGCACGACGGGCTCTCCGCGTTCTCGCCCGCCGCCCGTTCGCGGCGGACGATCAGCATCGTGACGCGCGACTTCAAGCGGACGATCCGGATAGGCCTCCCCGAGATGCAGCGGCGCCGGGCCGCCAACCGCGCCCGCCGGGCGCACACCTTCCTCACCGGAGCGCAGAGCGCCCTGCTGTTCGGCTCGCCCTGGGCCTCGCTGTACCGCGTGGGCTCCCATCCCGGTCTGATCGGCCGCCGGATTGCGGACCTCCCGGTGTCAACGGCGGGACCGGTGCGCGCCCTGCCGGCCAATGCCGACCTCCTGCGGGCGGTGGACCCGGGGAGCGAGCTGCTGCCCACGCGCGTGACGGGCACGCTGGAGGGAGTCGGTCGCGGGGAATACCGCGACGTGGCCGTGGCCATGAACGGCCGCGTCTACGCCACCGGCCGCACGTTCCACCTGCACGGACGCCGGTACGAGTACTTCTCGCTGCTGGTGCCCGATGAGTCGCTGCACCCGGGGGCCAACCGGCTCGAGATCTTCGAGGTGGGCGCCCGGAACCGGCTCACGCCCCTCTACGGCGGTTAGGCGGGGCCTAGGGAGGAGCGGAGCCCGATCGGTGATCGGGCGAGCACCGGACCATGCCTTCTAGGGCTCGGGGCGGTTGGGCAGGGCGCTCGGGTCCTTGATCACCTCGGTCGGCTTCTTCTTGGTGTCGATGAACCAGCACCAGAAGCTGCGCCGGTCGTCGTGGGCGATGCAGGTGCGGAAGTAGCCGTCGCCGAGGCGCGCCGTCTGCGCCGTGTCCCGATTTCGCTGGAGCTCGGTGTTCCCGCTCGTGTTCACCACCTCGAGGATGGCCTCGGCGGCGCGCTCCTTCGCATCCGTCTCCGCCACCACCAGCGGCCGCGCGGCCAGGCCGGCGGCCAGCACGCCCACGACGCTGGCCAGCAGGAGCCCCGTGCCCATGCGATCCACGAGCACCTCGCGCTGAGCCACGGGCGGGGCGCCCGCGGCGGCCGCCGGCCGGCGGGCCCAGAGCCGGCGCGCCAGCCAGGGCGCCACCGCGCCCACCAGCACCAGGTTGCCGAATACGGCGAGCAGGATCCCGGGCACGATGTCCACGCCCGTGCCCACCGGGGGGAGCAGGTGGAGGATGAGGCCGTCCACCAGCGTGACCACCACGAACGTGGGCCACATCCACGCTCCGCGCAGGCGCCAGCGAACACGGCCGGGCCAGAAGCGCTCCTCTCGGTTCACGGGGGCGCAGGGTAGCCTTCGGGCCATGGACGAGCTCTGGGTGACCCAGCTTGGCGCCGTGCACTACGGGGAGGCCGTGGAGCTTCAGAAAGCCGTCCGCGCGCGCCGCCAGTCGGGCGAGATCCCGGATGTGCTGCTGGTGCTGGAGCACCCGCCGGTCTACACGCGCGGGAGGCGCACCGAGGCCGCCGACCTGCCCATGGGCGAGCACTGGTACCGCGCCCAGGGCATCGAGGTGGCCGACAGCGACCGCGGCGGCCGGGTGACCTACCACGGGCCCGGCCAGCTGGTGGCCTACCCGATCATGGCCATCGACTCCGTGGCCGCGTTCGTGCGCACGATGGAGAGGGCGATGGTGGCCGCGCTGGCCGACGAGGGCATCACCGCCGAGGCGCGCGAGGCACCGCTCACCGGCGTCTGGGCCGGCGACGCCAAGATCGGATCGATCGGGGTGCACGTGTCCCGCGGCGTCACCACCCACGGGCTGGCCGTGAACGTGGAGAACGACCTTCAGCCCTTCGAGTGGATAGTGCCCTGCGGGCTCGACTCCGTGCGCGTGACCTCGGTGGCGCGCGAGACCGGCCGGCCCGGCGGGCTCCCCTGCTTCCGCAGGCGGATGGCGCACTGCTTCGCCGAGGCGTTCGGGCGCCGCCAGCGCCTGGTGTCGCAGCGAAGGCTGGTCGAGCGTGAGCGCGCGCCGGAGCCGGTGGCGGGATGAGCACCCGCTCGCGAGCCAACCCGGGCGGCGCCCGCGTGCTCGACCTCGGCGAGGTGCTCCCCTTCGGCGAGCGCAAGCCGGCCTGGTTCAAGCGCCCCGCCCCCGGCAGCGCCCGCTACCGCGAGCTGCGCGGGATGATCGAGGACCAGGGCCTGCACACGGTCTGCCAGGAGGCGGCGTGCCCCAACATCGGCGAGTGCTGGGAGCGAGGCACGGCCACCTTCATGATCCTCGGAGACACCTGCACCCGCCGGTGCGGCTTCTGCAACGTGAAGACGGGCAAGCCCACCCACCACGACCCGCTCGAGCCGCTGCGGGTGGCCCAGTCGGTGAAGAAGATGGGCCTGCGCCACGCCGTGGTCACGAGCGTGGACCGGGATGACCTGCCCGACCTCGGGGCATCCGCCTTCGTGGGCGTGATCCGCTCGATCCGGCGCCTGGCCCCCGGCTGCAAGGTCGAGGTGCTGACTCCGGACTTCCGCGGCGAGGAGATGCCGCTGGCCCGCGTGATCGCCGAGCGGCCCGACGTGTTCAACCACAACGTGGAGACCGTTCCGCGGCTCTACCCGCTGGCGCGCCGCGGCTCGCGCTTCCTGCGCTCGTGCCGCGTGCTCGCCACGGCCAAGGAGATGGGCGGCGACGAGGTGGTGACCAAGTCGGGGCTCATGACCGGCCTCGGCGAGACGCGGGAGGAGATGCTCGAGACCTTCGCCACGCTGCGCGAGCACCACGTCCAGGTGCTCACCGTCGGGCAGTACCTGCGCCCCACGCGCGAACACCTGCCGGTGGTCCGCTACTGGCACCCGGACGAGTTCGCCGACCTGGAGCGCGAGGCCTACGCGATGGGGTTCGAGTCCGTGGCCGCGGGCCCCCTGGTGCGCTCGAGCTATCACGCCGAGCAGACCCTCGAGCGGGCCGCCGCTAGGTGACCGCTGAGGCGGTGGGCGGGAATTGCTCCCGCTGAAGGACGACATACCGACGCGCCGTTTCCCGGTGCTCACCGTGGCCATCATCGTGCTCTGCACGCTCGTGTACTTCGGGTTCGAGCACGGCGGAATCAGCCTCGGCCAGAGGGGCGACGAGCGGGTGGTGGAGTACGGAGCGATCCCCTACGAGCTCACCCACCCCGGGGACGAGTGCGGGGTCACCTCCTCCGGCGACATCGCCTGCCAGGGCCAGGAGGGTGTCTCCGGCACCCCGCCCAGGCAGGTGGCCTGGTACCTGACCGTATTCACGTCGATGTTCATGCACGGCAGCCTGCTGCACCTGGCCGGGAACATGCTGTTCCTGTGGATCTTCGGGAACAACGTGGAGGACTCGATGAGCCGGCCGAAGTTCGCGGCCTTCTACTTGCTCGGCGGCGTGGCGGCCGTGGCCGCGCAGACGCTCATCGGCCCCGACTCCGCCATTCCCACGGTGGGCGCGAGCGGCGCGATCGCCGCCGTGCTGGGGGGCTATGCCGTGCTCTACCCGCGCGCCCGGGTCCTGACCGTGGTGTTGATCATCATCTTCTTCACCATCGTGCGACTGCCCGCACTGCTCGTACTGGGACTTTGGATCCTGATCCAGGCGGCCTACGGCGCCGCGGGTCTCTCCGAGCCCGTGGGCGGGAATGGCGGAGGCGTGGCCTACTTCGCGCACATCGGCGGGTTCCTGTTCGGCCTGCTGCTGATACGGGCGTTCGCCGACCGGGCGATCGATGACTACGAAGTCCAGCGCCGCATACCCGTGTACTGATGGCCCGCACGGCGGTGCTCGGCGCCAGCCTGACGATCATCGGCATCCTCGCCGTGCTCACCACCACCGTGGCCATCCGGCAGGGAGTGGACATCCTGGTGGTGATCTCGCTCCTCGTGCTGATCGTGCTCGGCATCGGCATCGTGGGCGCCCTCTCGACCCCGCCGCCGGATGAGTAGTTCCGGGCCGCCGCCGGTGCCGCCGCGCGGAGTGCTCACCGAGGGGCGGCGGCGCGGGCGGCGCGGGCGCGTGCTCGCCCTTCTCCTGCTGCTCGTGCCGGCGGTGCCGGGCGCCGCCGCCTACCTGGCCCTCAGCTCGGACACGAGCTCAGGCGGCGGCAGCGCCTCGGCCACGCCCGTGGCGGCACGCAGCGCTCCGGTAACGCCCACCCCGCCGAAGCGGCCCGCCCCGGCTCCACTGGTACCGGCCGAGCCCGTGCCCGATGTGCCCCTGGCCGGCGGCGACACGGTTCGGGTGCACCTGCGCCGGCCGCCACGCGGCGGTCTGATGTTCGACCTGAACGACGGCAGGGTGCTGTGGCGCCGGCGGCCGCTGAAGGTGCTCCCGATGGCCAGCCTCACGAAGATCATGACCGCGATCCTGGTGACCGAGCGAGCCCGGCCGCGCGACCGCGCGAAGATCACCCGCGCGGCGCTCCACTACCAGGGGTCGGGCGTGGGCGTGCTGCCGCGCGGGAAGCGCGTGCCGGTGGAGTCGCTCCTCAACGGGCTGCTCCTGGTGTCCGGAAACGACGCCGCCATCGCCCTGGCCGACCACGTGTCCGGTAACGAGCGGCGATTCGTGGCGCTGATGAACGAGAGGGCCAGGTCGCTCGGACTCGACTGCACGCACTTCGTGTCCTCGCACGGCCTCGAGTCGGGCAATCGCTCGTGCGCGAGGGACCTGGCCGTGCTCGCGCGCGTGGCCATGGAGCGGCGGCGGATCCGGCGCATCGTCCGCCGCCGGCAGGCGTCGTTCCGGTTCCCGATCAAGGGCGGGCGGCTCTTCCTCAGCGGACACAACCCGCTGATCCGCGCGGACTACCCCGGAACCATCGGGTTGAAGACGGGCTACACGGACGACGCGGGGCTCTGCTTCGTGGGAGTGGTCCGGCGTGGCGGCCGGACCCTGGCCGTGGTGCTGCTCCATTCGCCGAACCCGGCGCTTCAGGCCGAGAAGCTGCTCGACGCCGGGTTCGCCGGTACGTAGGCCGGGCGCCTACCATCCTTGGTTGGGGGCCATAGCTCAGCTGGAAGAGCACCTGGTTTGCAACCAGGAGGTCGCCGGTTCGAGCCCGGCTGGCTCCACTCTCTTCATCCCGACGGTTTGCTGGTTGCTCGCCGCCGCTCCGGCCTCAGCGAACGACGCGGTAGCGGAGGTGCGTGGCCTCCGGCGTGTCGATCACCCGGGAGATCTCCAGCTCGATGCGCGACGGCAGAACCTCGAACAGCCGCCGGCCACCGCCGAAGAGCACGGGGATCTGGCTGATTATCAGCTCGTCCAGCACGCCGGCCTCGAGCGCCCGCTGCGCCGTGTAGGCGCCGTGCACCAGCACGTTCCCGTCCCCGGCGGCCGCCTTCGCCTGCTCCATCGCGCTGGCGACCCCGTCGGCCACGTACGTCACCAGCGGATAGTTCGCCACGGACGGGCCGGGCGGGCGGTGGCTGGGCACGAAGATCGGGACACCCCGGCCGTGATGATCACCGCCCCAGTGATCGACCTGCTCGGCGGTACGCCGGCCGACGAGCATCGCGCCGGTCGCGTTGATCTCGTCCACCAGCTCTCCGGCCGGACCGGGGGGTCGGATGAACTCTCCCTCCGGGGTGACGAACCAATCGTGCAGCCGGCCGAAGTCGTCTCCGCCCGGGTTGCCCGGTCCGTCGTTCGGGCCCGAGATGTACCCGTCGACTGACATTGCCATGTAGAGCAGCGATGCGGACATTCGACCTCCTGTTTATCGATTAGCTGTTATAGACCCGCCCTTGGCCACGCGCAGCCTCATCTACTCCATGGGGGTCTCCCTGGACGGCTACGTGGCCGGGCCCGACGGCAAGTTCGACTGGGCGGCGCCCGACGAGGAGCTGCACCGGTTCCACAACGAGCAGACGCGGGAGCTGGGTGCGCACCTCCTCGGACGGCGGCTATACGAGACGATGACCTACTGGGAGACCGTCAAGGAGAACCCGGCCGTCCACGAGATCGAGCTCGAGTTCGCCCGCGTCTGGCAGGCCCTGCCGAAGATCGTGTTCTCGAGCACACTCCAGGAGGTGGAGGGCAATTCGAGACTGGCCGCGGACGGGCTCGCGGAGGAGGTGGCCAGGCTCAAGGAGGAGCCGGGCAAGGACCTTGCGGTGGGCGGTGCCGCCCTGGCGGGCGAGGCCGTCCGGCTCGGCCTCGTGGACGAGTACCGGCTCTTCATCAACCCCGTCGTGGTGGGCGGAGGCACTCCCTTCTTTCCCGACCTGGAGAAGCCGGAAAGCCTCGAGCTGGTCGAGGCGCGGACGTTCGGGTCACGCGTCGTTTACCTCCGTTACCGCCGCGCTTAGAGCGCCCGGGCACGCGTCAATCGGGGTTCGAGACCACCAGCCGGAGCGCCCCGTCGAAGCTGTCCAGCGCGCGCAGGTAACCGTGCTGCTCATCCCACTCGCCAGAGTCGAGCGCTGCCGCGAGCCGGTCCACGATGCGCTGCTCTACACCGGGAGGAAGCAGAGCCCACATCGACTGGGATCGCCGGACCGCGGGATCGAGCAGGGCCTCCGGTCGCCGCCAGAAGGCCTCGAAGAAGCCGTCCGCGCAGTCGCCCGGGGTGGGAATCCGCTCGACCGCGACGCTTCCGCCGAGTGCCGCCGCCACGTCATCGATGGCCGGAAAGCGCGGGCGCTCCAGCGCGAGCCCCTCCTGCAGGAAGTCCCGCTGCCAGGAGGGGAGCGCTTCGAGCTCGAAGGTGAACACCACGACAGGCCCGCGGGCCACGCGCCGGAGCTCCGCCAATCCGGTGGCCGGCGGCTCCCAGTGATGGATCGTGACGCATGCCATCGCGGCGTCCACCGAGTCGTCGTCGAATGGCAGCGACTCGGCGCGCGCGGAGATCACGGGTGCCGCCCCCGGCGGGCGCTGGGCCCGCATCGTCGCGCTCGGCTCGACCGCCAGGACCCAGCGATCCAACGGCTCGTACGAGCCCGCCCCGGCACCGACGTTGAGCACCGTGCGAGCGCCGCCGAGCGCCGCGTGGATCCGGGCGGCGATGCGCGGATCGGACCGGCGATGCAGGGCGTAGGTGCGCCCGTGCCGCTCGTAGTCCACACGCGGTGACACCCGCCGAACGATATGGACCGTGCCAGGCTCAGCGGTAGCCGGCGGGGTCCGCGGGGAGCCCGGCATCCTGGACCTCCACGAGGTAGCGCCAGCAGTCGGGCCGTGAGCCGTCGAGGTCCGTGAAGCCGTAGTCCCGGGCCAGCTCGCCCGAGGAGAACGAGCCACCGTTGCGGCGGTGGAGCTCCGGGTCGGCGGCGAGCGCGGCCACCGCCCGGCCGACGAATCGGGGGCTCTCGGAGATCGCGGCGAAGTGGGCGTTCGTGGCGGCACCGTCGCGCCAGTTCGCCTCGGTCACGCCGTAGTGCTCGAGCATCATCTCCGAGCGCAGCCAGCCCGGCGTGAGCCCCACCGCCGTGCATCCGTGCGCCGCCAGCTCCTCACCCTGGGTAAAGGCGAGCCGGAGCACCGCGGTCTTCGCCAGGTCGTAGAACGCGGAGACCCGGTAACGCTCGTCGTTGTACTCGCGCGTGCCGTCGGTCATCTCCACCACCAGGCCACCGCGCTCACGGATCATCAGTGGGAGCGCGAAATGGCTGGTGATCAGGTGCGTGTCGATCGCCAGGCGGAGCATCCGCAGCCCCTTGTCGAGGTCGTGCTCCCAGAGGGGCGTGTCCCACTCGAACAGGTGCTCGGAGCCCCAGATGTCGTTCACCAGCACATCGAGTCGGCCGTGGGCGCTCTCGATCCGCTGCACCAGGGCCGCCACCTCAGCCGTCTCGAGATGGTCCACGGCCACCGCGATCCCGTGGCCGCCGGCCGCACTCACCAGCTCGGCGGTCTCCTCGATCGTCTCGGGCCGGTCGTATTCCGAGCGCCGCTCCCGGGTGCTGCGGCCGGTGCAGTACACGATGGCCCCCGCCTCGCCGAGCGACACGGCGATGCCGCGGCCCGCTCCGCGCGTCGCACCCGCCACGAGGGCCACCCGTCCCTGGAGCGGCCAGGTCACGTGACCGCCTCCGGACGGGGGCGGGCGAGGGTCATGCGGGCCGGCGCCCTCAACGCCAGCACAGCCAGGAGCACCAGTGCCCCTCCGGCGAGCTGGGCGGGGCCGAGCGATTCCCCGAAGACGACGAAGGCCAGCCCGACGGTGACCACCGGCTCAAGGGTCGACAGGATCGACGCCGCCGTGGGGCCCACCCGCCGCAGCCCGGCGAAGAACAGGGCTATGGCCCCGACGGTGGAGAGCGTGGCAAGGGCGCCGAGCCAGGCGAAGCCGGTGGTGCTCACGGCCCCCGGGTTCAGATCGCCGACGGCAAACGCGGCGACTGTCAGCGTCGTGGCTGCGCCGGTGCACACGAGCGTGCTCATGGCGAGCGGCCCGACCCGGCCGGCCACCCCCTCGGAGACCAGGATGTAGGTGCAGTAGACGAGGGCGGCCGTGAGAGCGAGCGCCGCGCCCACCCCGTCCAGGTCGCCCGCCGCGCCCGCCAGCACGAGCACGAGCCCCGACGAGCCCAGCGCCAGGGCCCCGGCCTTTCGCCTGCTCGCGCGCTCCCGGCCGAGCGCGATCGCGGCGACCGTGACCATCGCCGGGTAGGTGTAGAGGAGCAGCGAGAGCAGGGAGGCGTCCACGCGATCGAGCGCCGCGAAATAGGCACCCGCCTGCGCGCCGTACCCGATCGCACCGAGAGCGAGGCACATGCCGGCGTCGCGCCGAGAGAGCGCGCGCAGCTCGTGGACCCTGCGGGAGCAGAGCACGAACAGCCAGAGCACCGCCGCGGCCACGACGAACCGCGTGGACAGGAGGGTTCCCACGGTCGCGCCCTCGTCGTAGGCCAGCTTGCCGAAGATGCCCATCGCGCCGAATCCGGCGGCGGAGGCGAGGCAGTAGAGGACACCGGCGTTGGCCATGCGGAGATCCTGGTGTTTCCACCGCTTAGAAGCAACTCTGGTTTCTAACGACGACTCATTAGAGTTGCTTGTGAATGCTCGACCTTCACCGGCTTGCGCCTCCTGCACGAGCTGCACGCGCGCGGCACCATCGCCGCGGTGGCCGAGGCACTGCGGTTCACGCCCTCGGCCGTGTCCCAGCAGCTCGCGGTGCTCGAGCGCGAGGCGGGGCTGCCGCTGCTGGAGCCGGCGGGACGAGGGGTCCGGCTCACCGACGCCGCGCTCGTGCTGGTCGGACACGCCGGCGCGCTGCTCGAGCGGGCGGAGCTCGCGGAGGCCGACCTGGCCGCGGCCACCGGACGGGTGGCGGGGAGGGGCCGGATCGCCTGCTTCCAGTCGGCCGCGCTTCGCCTCGCCGTGCCGGCCATCCACGCGCTCGCGCGAGAGGCACCCGACCTCCGCTGCGAGCTGCTCGAAGCCGAGCCCGAGCCGGCGCTGCCCGCGCTTGCGCTCGGGGACGTGGACCTCGTCCTCGCAGACGAGTGGCAGCACCACCCGCGCCCTCGCCTCCCCGGCGTGGACCGTGAGGACCTGTTCCACGATCCGGTGTACCTGGTGCTGCCCGCGGACCACCCCGCGGCCCGCCGGCGCCGCCGCGCGGTGCCGCTTGCCGAGCTGGCCGGCGAGGCCTGGACCACCGGGCATCCGGATGCCGGCTGGGACGAGATCACGAACCGCACCTGCCGCGAGCTCGGCGGGTTCGACCCGGACATCCGCCACCGGACCAACGACAGCGTCACGAGCCTGGCGCTCGTGGCCGAGGGACAGGCCGTGGCGCTGCTTCCCCGGCTGGTGCGCCCGGAGGCCAACCCCGGCGTGGCGGTGAGGCCGATCGCCGAGGGCACCGTGGACCGGACGATCTTCGCGGCGAGCCGGACGGCGGACGCCGAGCGGCCGTCGGTCAGAGCCCTGCGGGCGGCGGTGCGCGCCGCCGCGGCCGCGCTGCCCACCTGACCCCGGGGCAAGGTTTGCCTTGCCTCGAGGCTCCTCGATTGACCACCCGAGGCCCATTACCAGGGCCCTCCCCGAGCGGCACGATCGACGTAGTCAATCAACGCCCCTCAAGGAGGCTCGCAATGCGCCAGATCGCCCACGCCACCACCTTCACCGGACCGACCAGAGCTCATCGCACGATCGTGCTCGCCGCCCTGCTCGCCTTCGTGACCAGCGCCGCCGTGGTGTTCGCGCTGGCGGTGGGCAACGACTCCTCGACCAACTCCCTGGCCAACGAGCCGGTGTCCGCCCTGCGCGGCGACGGAGGTCCCGAGGAGAGCGCCGCGGCCGCCGCGATCGGAGCACACACCGCGCTGGTCCAGCCCGACGAGACCGGGATCGCCGCGGCGGTGAGCGCCGGGAGCGAGACCGTGCCCGTCGGTCCCCGGGCCTTCGGCGGCGCGATCGCCGGCCCGTAGGAGGACATGGTCCCTAGGACATGGTGCGGTGCTCGCCCGATCACCGATCGGGCTCCGCTCCTCCCTAGGGCTCAGCCTGGGTCGGGACCGCGAAGGTCCGCGAGGGAGACCGCCCCTCGCCGCAGCGCCTCGTTCGCGAGGCGCACGCGGCGGTTCGAGCCGTCGTCGGGCACGCCGAACTTGTCGAACAGGTTCGCCAGGTGCTGCTTGACGGCGGCTTGGGTGATCACCAGCTCGTCCGCGATCGCCCGGGTGGAGGCCGGCTCGGTGAACACGTCGCGGGAGAGGAGGGGGCGGCAGAGTGCAACCAGCACGTCGCCCTCGCGCGTGGTGAGCAGAGGCGGGGCGCCGCCGGCCACCGTCTGGTCGCCCGACGCCGCCTCCTGGTCCCGGAACACGACGCGCGACTGGCCGACGCGTATCTCGTCACCGTGGCGCAGCCGCTGAGCAGCCCAGATCCGCTCGCCGTTCAGCCAGGTGCCGTTGGAGGAGCCCAGGTCCGCCACGCACCAGCCGGCGGGGAAGCGCTCGAGCACGGCGTGGAGATGGCTGGCGGTGGGATCGTCGGGGAGCGCCACGTCGTTCTCGTCCGACTTCCCGATCGTCATCCGGTCGGCCTCGAGCGGGAGCCTCCAGTCGCGCGTGGCCGACATCACCTCGATCTGCGGGCCCACGAACGCAAGCTTAAGACCAGGTGGGACGAGGCAGTCCGCGCTCTCTCCATACTCCACTGTGATGAAGCGAGCTGTCCTCGTCCTCGGGCGAACCCTGCGCTCCTTCTACGACGACCAGATGACCCAGCACGCGGCGGCGCTGACCTACTACGTGCTGATGTCGCTCTTCCCGACCCTCCTGCTGGCCGTCGCCCTGCTGGGGCTTCTTGGCCAGTACCCCGAGACCTACAACGCGATCGTCGGTTACCTGAAGGACGTGGTGCCGCCGTCGGTGCTCGACCCGCTCAACCGCTCGTTGCGCCGTGCGCTCCAGAGCAAGGAGACGGCGGCGACGGCGATCGCGCTCAGCACCCTGGTGGCGCTCTATGGGACCACCGGTGCGCTCGAGGCCTGCCGCCGTGCGCTCAACGTGGTGTTCGAGGCGGAGACCGGACGCAGCTTCTTCCACCGGAAGGCGATCGACATCGTGTCCACCTTCGTGCTCATGGGACTTGTGCTCGTGAGCCTCGTGATGGTGTTCGTCGGTGGGCACTTCGCCGAAGACCTGTTGGGCTTCATCGGCCTCGGGTCCACGGTCGCCGACATCTGGAACATCGCCCGCTGGCCCGGGGCGCTGCTGGTGGCGATGCTCGTGTTCGCCTACATCTACTACGTGACGCCCGACGTGCAGCAGCGCTCGTTCCGGTGGGTCACGCCGGGCGCCGTGGTGGGCGTGCTGCTGTGGCTGGCGGCATCGTTCGGGTTCTCGGCCTACGTGTCGCGGATCTCCGACGTGGGCGCCATCTACGGGGCGTTCGCGGGGGCGATCCTGCTCGTGTTCTGGCTCTGGCTCACCAACGTCGCGCTGCTGCTCGGAGCTGAGCTGAACGCGGAGATCGAGCGGGAGAAGGAGATCTCGGACGGCCTGCCCCGGCCGAAGACCCTGAACCGGCCTGCCCGCGGGCGGGCCGCCTAGGGAGCCGGCACCGGCGCGGCCGCGCCCGCCCGGTTGCGCAGGTACCCGAGCATCTCGACCAGCAGGGGCCGCTCCCGGAGCCAGGTGGTGAGCGCGAAGGTGCCCATGAAGAGCACCACCTCGGCGATGGCCACGCCGAGCGTGCGGTCGCCCTCGGCCACGCGGGCCAGAAGGACCACGCCCGAAGCGACCAGGGTGGGTATCAGCGCCCGCACCGCAAGCGAGGTGAGCCGCACGTCGGGCAGCAGCTGCTTTATGTAATAGGCGCGCGTGCCCCAGGCGGCCACCATGACCGCGAACATCCCCCAAGCGAAGCCGTCGATGCCCGCGATGAAGAGCAGCGGCAGCGGCACGGCGACGAACGCCAGCGCGGCGGCCATGGCATACACCGCCTGCGGGTACGAGATGCCCACGGCGCGGTAGAAGGCGGTCCAGTTGAACCCGAGCTGGTGCACCGCGCCGGTGATCCCCATGATCTGGAGCAGGATCACCGCCGGCTCCCACTTGTCGCCGAGCACGTAGTGGACGAGGTCGGGGGCGAACAGGGCGAGACCGGCGCCGAAGGGTAGGGCCCACATCGCAGTGACCCGGTTGGACTTCATGAACAGCTCGGTCATCACGTCCTTGCGATCGTTGACCGCGCAGATGGCCGGGTAGATGGTGGTGGTCACGATCTGGTCGGCCCGGTCCACGTAGCGCGTGAGGGTCACCGCCAACGTGATGAAGCCGGCGCCCGCCAGCCCGAGATGGGCGTCGAAGGCGAACACCTGCCCCTGGCGGATCACCAGCCCCGCCACCGCGGCCAGCATGATCGGCCAGGAGAAGCGGGCGTAGAGCCTTGCGCTCTCCCCGTGGAAGCGCAGGCGCAGCGGATAGGGGGAGATGAAGGCGGCCAGGCCCGCGGACACGACGTTCCCCACCAGGGCGCCGATCACGAGGGCCCACACCTCGAGGCCCGCCAGCAGGAGGCCCAGGGTGGCCACGAACGTGGCGATCGGCGCGGCGCTCTGGACGATCCGCTGCCGTATGAAGTCCATGCGCCGGAGGAAGATCCACGACGGTGCCTGGAGCGCGAAGGCGATGGGCAGGTAGGCCAGCGCGAGCATCAGCGGGGCGAGCGCCCAGTCGCCGTACGCCACGGCCACGACGGGTGCCAGCAGCACGAGCATCACCGCGAAGATGCCGCCGAGCATGAGGTCGATGGTGAAGGCGCGCTGGAAGGCCAGCTCCTGGTCGTGGTCGTCCTGCTGGACGTACTGCTCGTCGATCCCCACCTGCTTCAGCGTGAGCAGCGTGATCACCGTGACCGAGACGATGCCGTAGAGACCGACCTGCTCGGTGGTGAGCAGCCGGGCCACCACCACCTGCTGGATCACCACGATGCCCTCTGCCAGCATCAGGAAGGTCCCGTTGACGATCGCCCCGCGAGCCATGCGGCCTCGGAGCTCGGCGCGGGGGAAGCTGAAGCGCTCGGATGCCACGTGCCGAGACTAGACCGGAGCCCCGCTGGCCGATCCAGACGACCCGAGCCGCTGCTTGATCGCGCCGGATCCCAGAGATGCCAGGCGAGGAGCGCAGTCCGAGCGTCGGTCGGGCGAGCACCGCAGCCATGCCATCGCTCACCTTTCCCTTACCATTCTGGGGTTATCGGCCGGGCACCGCTCCCACCTCAGCTCACGGACACCGGGCCGCGGTCCCTGACCGCGCGCACGCGGGAGGCGCTGCTCGAGGCCATCCGGGCCGAGCGCTTCGAGGATGGCCGGCTCCCCCCGGAGGCGAAGCTCGCGGAGAGTCTCGGAGTGAGCCGGGCAACCCTCCGCGGCGCACTTCAGAGCCTCGAGGCCGACGGGTTGATCTCGCGGCGCCGGCGCCACGGCACCCGGGTGAACGAGCGCGTGCTCCGTGCCGGAATGCGCCTCGAGCGGCTTGTGCCCTTCACCGAGCTGATCGAACAGAGCGGGCAGACCCCGTCCGTCGACCAGCAGACCCAGACCGTGGCGGGGGCCACGCCGGAGGAGGCCGAGGGCCTGGCGGTGGAGCGGGACACCCCATGTCTCACCGCCCGGCGGGTGCTCCGCGGGAACGGGAGGCCGGCCATCCTGGTGGAGGACGTGGTGACAGTCGAACAACTGCCGGTGGAGCCGGACGCGGTGATCCACGGGGACAGCACCTTCGCCTTCCTGTGGGCGAACGGGCTGCAGCCCGTGAGCTACGCCACCGCGTGGTTCAGGGCGATGGTGGCCTCACGCGGGCGCCCCGTGGGCCTGGAGATAGAGCCGGGCGCCCCGTACATCGAGATGTCGGGCGTGCATCACGACCGCGACCATCATCCGATCGCGCTCTCGCGCAACAGCGTCGACGACGCCGTGATCCGCCTGTCGATGATCCGCCGCCCGCTCTAGCCCGGGTGCCGGGCCACCGTGCGCAGGTATTCGGCCCGCGGCCGGAAGCCGTCCGGCGTCTCGAACTCGCGGAACAGGCCCACAACGCGCTCGCGCATCGGCGCCCACTCCCCGGCGGGCTCCAGCGCCGCCTTCGCCATCACCGTGGGACCGAGGTTCTGCTCGGTGAACGACACCCATCCGTCCGCCGAGGACCAGTCCCAGCTCACGGCATCCTCCTCGATTGCGAGGTCCACCCCAGTGCCGTCGAAAAGCTCTCGCACGTGGCCCTCCTCGCCCCAGAGGATCGGGGACTTCACCTCGGGTGGCGGGGGCGGCATCGCCGAGGCGGCCAACTTCAGCAGCCGGCCGTTGAGACCCTCGGGCGTCCACGCGCACACCCCGATGGTGCCCCCTGGCCGGCAGACCCGGACCAGCTCGCTCGCGGCCGCCTGGTGATCGGGGGCGAACATGCAGCCGAAGACCGACAGCACGACGTCGAAGGACTCGTCGGCGAACGGCAGGGCTCCGGCGTCGCCCTCGACCCAGTTCACCTCGACGCCCGCGGAGGCGGCACGCTCGCGGCCCATGTCCATCAGCTCCGGGGTGATGTCGGCCCCGGTGACCCGGGCGCCACGGCCGGCCGCTGGCACGGCCACGTTGCCGCTCCCGGTGCCCACGTCGAGCACGTCCTGGCCCTCGCGCACGCCCGCGCGCTCGATCAGAGCGTCGGCCACCGGCTGGATCGTCTTGGCGATGCTCGGCCAGTCGCCGGTGGACCACATCTTGCGCTGGCCGGCCCGGACCTGCTCAGGATCGATCGTCATTCGCCGACTCTATTGCCGCGTGGCTCCCGTCCGCAATGCCGCGTTGCAAGCGGGCTGGCCCTGATCAGCCGAACGTCCGTCTAGGCACGCGGACAGGACTTCAGGTCTCCCGGGACACCGCCGAGTAGAGACGCACGACGGCATGGAGGGTTCCGTCGATCAAAGCGGCACGGGACGCCGCTGAGTTGCATCAGTGCGGGGGTCGCCGGGGCGGGCGACCCCCGCCGCAACTCCGTTGCGGGCGCTGAATACGACATTCGTCCATGGAATGGCATGGTCCGGAGCGCGCCCGGGCGTCGCCCGGGCTGCGCTCCTCCCTGGGGCCGTGCGTTCTCAGTCGAAGTCGAAGTCGCGCGGAGGGCGCTGCTCGAACCAGAGCCGGTCGTGCTCCGGGGTCTCCTCGAGAAAGTCCGGCGTGTCCTCCAGCAGGTCCGGGTCCGCGGGTCCGGCCTCTGCCTCTTCGGGCGCGGCGGCCGGCGGCGCTTCGGCGGACGGATCGTCGTCGTCCTCGGCCAGCGCGTCGAAGCCCTGCGTGGGCGTGTCGCTGTGCCTCCGCGGCGGCGGCTCCTCGTCCTCGAGGGGCTCGGGCGGCAGATCGTCATGCACGGGAACGTCCTCAGGCTCAGGCTCCGGCTCCGCCAGATCGGGTTCCACCGGCAGCGGCTCGATCTCCGCCTCGGGCTCGAACACGGGCTCCTCGGCCGCGACAGCATCGCGATCGAAGTCGTGCGGCGCCGGCACATCCTCCAGCGCAGGGTCCTGTTCGCCCTCCGCGGCGCGGGCGGCATCCACGTCCTCGTCCTCCCGAATCGCCTCGTCGTGCGCGATCCCGAGGGCCTCCACCTCCTGCCGGCGGAGTTCCTCCTCGGGCGCGCCGTGCGACCTCTTGAGCTCGAGGTGCTCGCGGATGGCATCGTCGAGAATGCCCATCGAGCCCAAGCCTATAGACCCCGGGCGGCTGGATTCGATTGCGGGAGACCGCGGCTATCCTTGGCCCGGTCCCGGCCCGTCCGCGGCAGCCTCGGGGCTATAGCTCAGCTGGAAGAGCGCCTGGATCGCACCCAGGAGGTCGTCGGTTCGAGTCCGACTAGCTCCATTCGGTCGTTGTCAAAGGGACAACGAATTGCCTGCAAAAGCCGTCTGTGCCGTTCCGATCGCTCCAAGGCAATAGCCGGACAGCGCGAGGCCCTCCGGGCTGCGGCGCGTAGCTCGGCGCTTCCTCGGCGATGTCATCCGTCAAGCGGGCAACGAGGCAGTTGCGGCTCTAGAGGCTGTCGCTGTTGCTCTTCCTATAAAGCAGCAGTCACCGCCGAGGTGGCGGCGCTACTGCTCTTGCCTCGATGCGGCAGCGCCACGAGTGGCGGGCCGGCGCCTCGGCGCGCTGCCTCGTGTGGTTGAGAACGCTGTGGTTGGCGCGTGCGCAATCGGCCCGTTTGGGATGATGACGCTTGTCTTCGGTCGGTGAATCCTGTGGCCCGCTGGGGGCCGCGTCGCGGTCCGAGTCGATGGAAAGGTCGCGATGAGTACGCCGAGCCGAGAAAACGCGCTGGACCACGTTGTCGTCGTGATGTTCGAGAACCGTTCGTTCGACAACCTCCTCGGGCGCCTGTACGAGCCCGGCGAGGTCGCGTCGTTCGAGGGGGTCTTAGGTAAGGACCTTTCCAATCCGGTTCCCGAGTGGGCGCAGCATCGTCCCGATGACGGGATCGTTCGCTACGGGGTCGCGCCGAACATGGACACGCCGAATCCCGATTCCGGCGAGGAGTACCCGCACATCAACACGCAACTGTTCGGGATCCTCGACGAGGAAAACCGCGGACAGGTCGACGCGGAGCGCTCCTTCAACGAGCCGCGTGACGGCCAGGCTCCGAGCATGGACGGCTTCGTCGCCGACTACATCAGCATGTTGACGGTCGAGCTCGGGCGCCAGCCGACGGTCGAGGAGTACGCCCAGATCATGACGGGCTACACGCGCGAGCAGATGCCGGTGCTGTCGGAGATCGCGCGCGGCTTTGCGACCTTCGATCACTGGTTCTGCGACGTGCCGACGTGCACGTACCCGAATCGGTCGTTCTTTCACGCCGGGCAATCCAGCGGTTATGTGGTGAACATGTCGCCGCCCGGGTGCTTCCCGAAGACCAACGACGGCGAGACGCTCTTCGATCGCCTCGGCGCGGCCGGACTGACGTGGAAGGTCTACTGCGATCCACCGTCGCACTACTCACTGACCGGTGTGATACACGCCCCGCGCCTCGCCGCCAAATTCGCGACCAACTTCTTCTCCACCCGCCAGTTCTTCGAGGATGCCGAAAAGGGCGAACTGCCCACCTACTCGTTCATCGAGCCGCAGATCATCGGCTGGAACCACAACGACATGCACCCGCCATTTGCCGGCATGCTCGGCTTGCTCGCCGAGAAGGTCGGCGCCCCCGACGCCGCGGGCGTGACCTTCGACCCGCCGTCCTCCCTGATCGCCGGCGAGGACCTTCTCGCGCGCATCTACGACGCGATCCGCAGATCCTCCTCGCCAACCGGCTCCAACCACGTCAACACCACGTTGCTGGTGACGTTCGACGAGCATGGCGGCACCTACGACCACGTGCCGCCGCCGGCCGCGGTCCCGCCCAACGGCAACGGCCAGCCGGGCCAGATGGGATTCACGTTCAACCGCTCCGGCATCCGCATACCGACGCTGGCGATCTCCGCATGGATCCCCGAGCGCACCGTCATCAACCACGAGCACCGCGCAACGTCACTGCTAGCGACGATGCGCGAGCGCTTCAACCTCGGCGCCCCGATCACCGCCCGAGAGGCCAGCGCCCGCAGCTTCACCGACATATTCATGCTTAGCACGCCACGCGCACAAGAGGACTGGCCAGAGATCATCGCCCGCCCGGTTCCCGAGCTGCACGAGTCGCTTGTGCCCCTCGACGCTCCGCTCGGCCTGCTTGGCAAGTCGCTGCTCTTCGCCGTCTTCGCCATGGCCGAAGGATTCGGAAAGCCCGTCCCCGACCTCAAGCCCGAAGACCCGCTCACCGGCGCTGAGGCGATCGCGCTCGCCCACGAAACGCTCGGCGAAGTCTTTCCCGCGATCCGCGACTAGGCCGCCTGCGTGCTGCCCCGAACCTCGTCAGCGCGTTCACGCGCGGGACGCGCGCTTCTCCTATCGCCTGCTGCCGGCAGTCGCGCTTACGCCGAGCAGACTGCTGGACTCCAGGCATGCGGTAGTACCGCGACCGAGCGAGGCTCACGCCTTCGACAGGAGTTCCCTCAGGTCGATCGAGAGGTTTGAAAGCTGTCCGGTTAGCTCCACTCGCTCGTTGTCCAATTGACAGGGTGGCCGGGTAGCAGAGCAAGGCGCCTCTCCAGCTTCCCCCAGCCCACTCGGAGAACGACGAGGCCTACCGCCTCTGCCGTGCCCGCCAACGCGACACCCACGTCGGCGCCAAGAGCGTCTCCGAGTCCTTATGGACCAATGCGGATAATCGTCTTCCCGTTGCGTCGCTCGGTCGGGTTGAGGGCGGCGACCGCATCGTCGAGGGTCGCGACGTTGCCGATGTTGGTCCGCAGTCGTCCGTCGCGCACCCGCTGGACGATCTCACTCAGTTGGGCACGATCAGATTCGACCACGAAGTCGACTGCCATGCCGTCGGCGGGCCGCGCCTCGGGCGGCCCTACGACGGTCACCAGGGTTCCTCCGGCCCGGATCAGGCTTGCGGACCGCTTCTGGATGTCACCGCCGATGACGTCGAAGACCAGATCGACGTCGCCAACGTTTTCCAGGTCGTCGTTGTCGAGGTCGACGAACTCGGCCGCGCCGAAGTCGAGCGCCTTCTCGCGGTCGGCGGCGCGTCCGGTGCCGATGACGTATGCGCCGGCCTCACGCGCGAGTTGCGTCACCATCGTCCCCACTGCGCCGGCCGCGCCGTGCGCGAGGACGCTCTGCCCCGCCCGAAGGCGGCCGTGGTCGAACAGTCCCTGCCACGCGGTCAGGCCCGAGATTGGCAGGCTCGCGCCCACCGTAGAGTCGACGTCGCCCGGCAGCGGCGCGAGGTTGCGTGCCTCGATCGCCACATACTCCGCCAGGGTGCCGTCGCGATGCCAGTCCGCGAGGCCGAACACCCGCTGTCCCACCGATAGCCCCGTCGTGCCGTAGCCGAGAGCGGCGACCACTCCGGCCAGCTCGTGCCCAGGGATCGACGGTGTTCGGTCACGGTCGCGGCGATCGGTCCAGGTCGAGGGCCACGCCATCTCAGTCGGGACGAATCCCGACGCATGAATCCGAACGACGACGTCATTTATCGCTGCCGGCGGCTCGGGCCGCTCCATCAGCGTCATCCCGGCTGTTCCCGCAGCCTCGTCCGTCACCACAATCGCCTTCATCCGGCACCTCCCTGTGTCGAGTTCTCGCCGTTAGTCGACTGGGCCGACTGGGCGGTAATCGAGGCCCTCGGCATCGACTCACAGCCCCGCGCAATTGAGCAGGGGAAGTTCATCTACTTGGCCCTCTCGTCAATGTGCCCAGCGCGGGGCACGCCCACGCCGGAGACCATGCCAAGCCGGGATTCCCGGGCAGCTCAGGTCGCAGCGAGCAGCTGTCGCAGGGAAGAGGCACGGTTTGAAAGCTGTCCCGTTAGCTCCATTCGGTCGTTGTCCGAACGACAACGAAAGCGCCTGGAAAGCGACTGTAGCGCCCTTCCGATCGCTCGAAGGAGCCAGCCGGACGGAGCGACAGGTGCGGCTTCAGCGCCGCCGCCGCCGCTCTTCGTCCGCCTGTGGGTTGCGATATCGCGGTCCGTGCGCGAGGCTCAGACTCCCGACGAGGAGACGCAGCCATGCCCAAGGCGAAGATCGCCACCCCGATGCTCCAAGCCTTCCTCGACGCGTTCAACGCCCACGATGTCGACGCGATCATGTCCTTCTTCGCCGAGGACTGCGTCTTTGACATGCCACGCGGGCCCGCACCGGGAGGACGGCGGCTGGTGGGCAAGCAGCAGGTTCGGAAAGGGATCCAGTCCCGGCTCGACGGGGTTCCGGACGTCCACTACGGCGACGACTGCCACCGGGTCTGCGGTGACCGCGGCGTCTCAGAGTGGACGCTTCGCGGGACGCAGCGAACAGGCGAGCCGATTGAGGTGCGCGGGTGCGACCTGTTCCAGTTCGTCGATGGGAAGATCAGTCGCAAGGATTCCTTCTGGAAGATCGTCGACTGACCGGGCTGCCGCTTCCCATGCGATGCGGCAGCGCCGAGATCGGAACGCCGACTGAGAGGGATCACACGTTCAACAGGAGCTCCCCCAGGTTGCGCGAGAGGTTTGAAAGCTGTCCGGTTAAGTCCGTTCGATGAGCCCCAAGGGGCGGTCCGAAGCCCTCGAGCGCGAGAAACAGAGCCCGGAGCTGGCTCGGCTGTTCGATATCTACGAGGCCTTCGTCGAGGGCCGCCTCGAATGCATTCCCGAGTACTTCGCCGAGGGCGGCTGTTACCGAACGAGCGGCGTGTTTCCCGGGATGCGGGAGCGCTACGTCGGCCATGAGGAGATCGCGGAGTTCTGGCACGCGGCGACCGAGCCGTGGGAGTCGCTGCAGATCGACATCGGCCGGACGATGGCCCGCGGCGAGGATGTGGTCACGCAGATCTGGCTCACCGGGCGGGGACGCCACAGCCACATCGAGGTGAAAGGCGTCGAGGCCGGCCACCTGGTGCGCTTCCGCAAGCTCAAGATCGTCGAGTTCCTGGCGTTCCCCACCTGGGATCTCGCGATGAAGGACCTCGAGGCCCTGCCGAGCTGAGATGAACGACAGGATCAACCTTGCCGACAAGCTCGCCGCGTTCGAGGAGCGGTGGAGCCCCAAGATCGTCGGCACCATGAACGACTACAAGCTTCAGGTGGTGAAGGTGGAGGGCGAGTTCGTGTGGCACCGCCACGATGAGACCGACGACTTCTTCCTGGTCACCAAGGGCCTCCTGCTCATCGACCTCCGGGAGGGCGGCACCGAGCGCACCGTCGAACTGGCGCCGGGGGAGCTGTTCGTGGTTCCTCGCGGGGTCGAGCACCGCCCCCGCGCCGACACGGAGACGCACCTGCTGCTGATCGAACCCGTGGGCACGCTCAACACGGGCGACGCCGGCGGCCCGCTGTCCGCGGCTGAAGAAGGGCTCTGACCGCAGCAGCACGTGAACTCACGCGCGGCCACGCGCCGATGTGAGAGGGTTCCGCCGTTGACGGACCGAGGAGCCTGATCATTCGAGGGAAAGCCCGCCGCCTCGCGGTCGCCGTCCTGTTCGCGTGCCTGCTCGCCGCCGCCCCGGCGCTCGGTGCCTTCCCGGGCTCGAATCCGGACGAGAGCGTGCGGCTCAACGCGCCCAACGACCCGGACTTCGACGCCTGCGAGACCGACAACGCCGGGGGTGCCACCTGCTCGAACGTCTTCGACGAGGAGCTGGAGCGATTCGGCTTTGCGCCCAGCGCCGCGCAGGCCACGGCCCTCTACAAGCCCCCGTTCGACGCGCACGTGACCCGCCTGCAGGGGCAGAACACCCTCGCCGGCCGCAACCCACTCGGACAGGTCTCAGGCGTCTCCGCGGACCGGGCCTGGAAGCGCTCGATCGGACGCCCCGACGTGGAGATCGCGATCCTCGACACGGGGATCCGCTGGAACAACACCGCGCTCCGCAAGAAGATCGCCCTGAACGAGGCTGAGCTGCCCACCCCGCAGACCACGGGCGGGGCCCCCTGCGCCCAGGACGACTGCAACGGGGACGGCGCCTTCGACGTCGATGACTTCGCCAACGACCCGCGCGTGTCGAACTCCGCCGGGGACGACGAGGCGGACAGCATCCTTGACGCGAGCGACCTGATCAAGACGTTCAGCGGCGACGGTGACAACGACGGCAACGGCTACGTCGACGACATCGCGGGCTGGGACTTCTTCGGGGACGACAACGATCCCTACGACGCGTCGAGCTACTCGAGCGCGGAGAACCACGGCTCAGGCCGGGCGGCGGAGGCGGGAGCCCAGACGAACGAGGGCGCCGGCGGCACGGGCGTGTGCCCGCGCTGCCAGATCGTGCCGCTGCGGGTGTGGGACACGTTCGTGGTCGACACCAACAACTTCGGCGAGGCCGCCCTCTACGCGGCGGACAACAGCATCGAGGTGGTGGAGGGAGCGTCGGGCGGCCTCTTCAACTCGCGCTTCGCGCGCGCCGCCTTCGCCCAGGCCTACCGCAAGGGCGTGTTCTTCGCGATCGTCTCCTCGGACCTCAACACGTCCGACCACAACATCCCGACGCTCTACGACGAGGCCATGCAGGTGCAGGGGAGCGTGTCCGACGTGGAGGGGCTCGGCCAAAGCGGCGCGGAGGTGGGCGCCTTCCTCGGCAACCTCGGCATCCCGACCTCGGCGCCGATCGGCACCTGGTTCCGCAACTCCGGCACCACCCAGTACGGCGGCCACGCCCACATCGTGATGCCGGCGGTGACCGGCTCGCAGGCCACCGGCCAGGCGGCGGGAGCGGCCGGGCTCGTGGCCTCCTACGGGCGCCAGAAGACCGGCGCGCCGCTCGAGCCGAACGAGATCAAGCAGCTGCTGACCATGACGGCCGAGGACGTGGTGCCCCAGAACACGGTGGGCACCGGCGTGCCGGACCCGGCCCAGGTGGGCTGGGACCAGCACTTCGGCTACGGGCGGCCGGACCTCGGCCTCGCGCTCGAGCGGATCGACCAGGGCAAGATCCCGCCGGAGGCGCTGATCACCGGGCCGGAGTGGTTCACCCCACTCAACGTGGCTCAGCAGAACAGCGTGCAGATCAGCGGGCGCCTGTCGGCCAAGCGCTCGGCCGGATACACCTGGAAGCTCCAGTGGGCACCGGGGATCGAACCGGCGGAGGGCGACTTCCAGGACGTGAACACGCAGACCGCCACGTCGCCGCTGGACGGCACGCTCGGGACGATCAACCTCAACACGGTCCGGGCGGCGCTGGACGCGCGCCCCGGCGGCGGCGCCACCACCGACGCCACGGCGCCGGCCAAGGGGCCCGGCGACAAGGACCCCAACGAGCCCGCCTTCACCGTCCGCGTGGTGGTCACGGACTCCTCCGGTAACCGCGGCGAGGACCGCAAGGTGCTCTTCGACTACCGCGACACGTCGCTCCACTCGGGCTGGTCGCGCAAGACCGGCACCGGCGGCGAGGCCTCCCAGCGCCTGTTCGACCTCGACGGCGACAACGCGCTCGACATCGTGCAGGCGGACTCAAGCGGCGAGCTGAGCGTCCTGAAGGCCGACGGCACTCCGCTCCCGAGCTTCAACGGCGGCCAGCCGGTGCGGACCCAGACCTACGCGAACGTCCACCCGGGCGCGCCGTCCTACGCCCAGGTTGCCGCGCCACGCGAGGTGCTGCGCACACCCGCGATCGGTGACATCGACGGCGACCTCGAGCCCGAGATCGTGGACTCGGCCGGGGAGCACGTGTACGCGTGGAACGCCGACGGCAGCGTGGTGCCGGGCTTCCCGGTGCGGCTCGATCCGGCCAAGTCCACCTCCGCGCTGATCACGCGCGACAACCACATCAAGCGCGGCTTCGTCGCGTCGCCGACGCTGGGCGACCTCGTGGGCGGCTCCGCGCTCGAGATCGTGGTACCCGCGCTCGACGGGCATGTGTACGCCTGGAACGGCCAGGGCAACCTGCTGCCGGGCTTCCCCAGCAAGCTCCGGGACCCGACCGTGCCGGGCGCGGAGATCATCAACACGGCGGCCGTGGGGAACATCGCCGGCGACTCGCGGCCGGAGATCGTGGTGCCCACCGCCGAGTTCGACCCGAACCCGACGGCGCCCGGCACGCCCACCGGCCCCACCGACCTGGCGGGCACGCTCCGCGGCGGCCTGACCAACATCCTGGCCAATGCCCTCGGCGGCAGCGGGCGGGTGTACGCGCTCGGCGCGAACGGCTCGGTGCTCCCTGGATGGCCGATCAAGCCGAACGGCGCCGTGCCGGACGCGCTGCCGCTCGTGGGACCCGGCGTGGATCACGTGCTGGCGAACGTGGACTCCGATCCGCTGCTCGAGGTGGTCGGCAACGTGGCCACCGGTGACGTGGAGGCCCACAACGGCGATGGCTCCCTCGTCACCTCCTACGACTCCACGCCGCCGGGCGGCGAGCACGTGGACAAGGCGAAGGTGCTCAACCTGTTCGAGAACCCGATCGTGGCCGACCTCGACTCGACCCTCCCCGGACCGGAGGTGATCAAGGGCGGGCTCACGCTCAACCAGCTGGTGAACCTCGGCGTGGCCGTGGGCCAGAACCTCCCGTACAACCACGTCGTGCAGGCCTGGAACGGCCAGACCGGGGCCTCGCTGCCGGCCTATCCGCAGGCGGTGGAGGACTACCAGCTGCTCTCCAGCCCGGCGGTGGCGGACGTGTCCGCGGCGGCGGGCAAGGAGGTGCTCGTGGGCACCGGCCTCTACTACCTCCGCGACATCAACTCCACGGGCGAGGAGGGCGCCGGCTGGCCCAAGTTCACCGGGGGCTGGCTCTTCGGCGTACCCGCTGTGGGCGACGTGGACGGCGACGGCAACCTCGAGGTGTCCGCGCTCACGCGCGAGGGCTACTCGTTCCTGTGGGACACCGACAGGCCCGCCTGCGGCACCAACGACGAGTGGTGGACCTCCCGCCACGACGAGTGGTCAACCGGCGCCTACGGCACGGACAGCCGCCCGCCGGGCACGCCGCGCGGACTCAGCGTGACGCGCAGCGGGAGATCGGTGACGCTCAGCTTCACGGCGCCCGGCGACGACTGGCTCTGCGGGAAGGCGCGCCGCTACCGGATCGTGAAGGCCTCGGGGTCGATCCAGCACCCGGGCGACGGCACCGTGGTGGGCGACTTCGACGCGGACGCGTCGGCGGGGCAGACCGAGACGCACACGGTGGCCGACATCGGCCAGGCCACCCGCGTGGCCGTGCTCTACCAGGACGCCGCGGGCAACTGGGGCCGCCTCGCGTCCGCGGCCGTGCCCGCTCCGCACGTGGGCTTCCTCTTCGGCAGGGGCGCCCCCGGCACGCAGTTCAGCGCCACCAGCGGCAACGTGAAGCGCGTCTCGCGCTTCTTCCTCTGGTTCCCGGCCACCGTGACCGCGCTGACCATCCACGCGGACGGCAAGGGGGGCGGCACCGGCTCGCAGAAGATGCGCGGCCTCATCTACGCCGACTCTGCCGGCCAGCCCGGCAAGCTGCTGAACCACACCTTCGAGGGCGCCGTGACCGCCGGAGCCGCCGCCTCCTGGGTTCGGCTCCCACTCCCGTTCCAGATCGACCTGAAGCCCGGCTACTACTGGCTCGGGATCCAGTCGGGCCTGAACCACAACGTGACCCGTTACTCGTGGTCACCGCAGGCGCAGGGGCGGCGCTACAACCTCGACTCCTATCTGGACGGCGCGGCCAGCCCGTTCGGGCCGCCGATCACGGACGACCAGTCGATCGCCGTGCACGCGCTGGGCTACTGAGGAGTCGCGCCCATGTGCAGGTGGCTCGCTTACTACGGGAATCCGGTCCGGCCGGAGGTGCTCCTGTACGACGCGGAGAACTCGCTGGTCGAGCAGAGCCGCCGGGACCGTCTCGCGGGCGGCTTCTCCAACGCCGACGGCTTCGGGCTCGGGTGGTACGGCGACCGTGACTCCCCCGGCCTGTACCGCAGCGTCGCGCCGGCGTGGGGGGACCGCAACCTGCGGGAGCTGGCCGGGCAGATCGAGTCGCGGCTCTTCCTGGCCCACATCCGTGCGGCCACGGGCACGCCGGTGGAGCAGACCAACTGCCATCCCTTCCGGCACGGCCCGTGGCTGTTCGTCCACAACGGCTTCATCGACGACTTCCTCCGCCAGCGGCGCGAGCTGCTGCTCGCGGTGGATCCGGATGTGTTCACGGGGATCGAGGGCACCACCGACTCCGAGCTGATGTTCCACCTCGCCCTGACCTTCGGGCTGGAGGACGAGCCGCTGGCGGCGCTCGAGAGGATGGCCGGCTTCGTGGAGGAGACCGGCCGCCGTCATGGCGTGGCGGAACCGCTGCAGATGACCGTCGGGCTGAGCGACGGCGAGCGGCTGTACGCGGCGCGGTACGCGAGCGGCCCGAAGGTGAACTCGCTGTATGTGTCCGCGGACGCGAGCGCCGTGCGCGCGCTCTATCCCGACGAGGAGCGGTTCCGGGAGCTGGGTGACGAGGCGCGCGCGGTCGTGTCCGAGCCGCTCGGCGACCTGCCCGCGGTCTGGCAGGAGGTGCCGGTCGGCACCGCGCTCATCGTGCAGGAGGGCAAGGACGAGCAGGTGCCGTTCGCGCCGCGTTCGCCGGGCTGAGCTAGGCGGTCGCGGGCTTCGACGGGTCGTGGGAGGCCGGCGTGCTCGGCGCCGCGCCCTCGCCGCCGGCCGGCGGCAGGCCCGCGCCCTCCGGGCTCACGCGCGGCAGCCACTCGAGCCAACTGGGCAGGTACCAGTTCCAGTCGCCCAGCAGCTTCATGCTCGCCGGGAGCAGAACGCCCCGGATCAGCGTCGCATCGATGAGCACGGCCATACCGAGTCCCACCCCCAGCTCCTTGAATACCAGGAGCGAGAGGGTGGCGAAGATCGCGAACACCGAGACCATTACCACCGCCGCGCTGGTCACGACGCCCGCTGTGGTCTTGATCCCGTGCGCCACCGCCTCGTCGGTGCCCATCCCGCGGTCATAGGCCTCGCGGATCCGAGTGAGGATGAACACGTGGTAGTCCATCGAGAGCCCGAACAGGATCACGAACAGGAACAGCGGCATCCATGAGGTGATCGCTCCATTGGACTTGAAGCTGAGGAACGACTCCAGGTGGCCCTTCTGGAAGATCCAGACGATGATCCCGTAGGCCGCCCCGACCGAGAGCAGGTTGAGCAGGATGGCCTTCAGCGGGATCACGATCGAGCGGAACGTGAACAGCAGCAGGAGGAAGGCCGCCGTGAGCACGAAGGCGAACACAAGCGGCACGTGCGACTTCAGCGTGTCGTTGAAGTCCTTCGAGCCGGCGGTGTATCCGGTCACGTCGGCGGTCACATCCGGGACCTGCCCGAGCGTGGGCGGGATGAGGTCGTCACGCAGCTCGGCCAGTGCCCGATTCGAGCTCGAGTCGCTCCCGTCCCCGACTATCGGGATCTCGATCCTCTCGACCGTGCCGTCACGGTTGATCTGGGTGACCACCGGCTGCTTGAAGTTGTCGCTCACGGCGGCACGGGCGCGCAGGCGGCGGATCGCCTGCTGGACCGGCGGAGCCGAGACGTCATTCGCCCCCACCACCACCACGGCCGGGATCGGACCGCCGGGGAACGCTGCCTGGATCTTGTTGTAGGTCTGGATCGCGGCGAGGTCCTGGGGCAGCGACTCCACGTTCTCGTTTGCGGTGTGGAGGCTGAAGGCCGGGATGGCCAGGAAGACGAGGGTGCCCCCGGCGACCACGATCGCGATGACCGGATGCCGCAGCACGCGATCGACGAGGCGTGACCAGACCCCGCTCTCACTGGGGATCCACGGCATGTCCTTGATGATCGGCACGCCGCCCTTCTCCACCCGGTCGCCGAGCCACGCGAGAATCGCGGGCAGGACGGTGAGCGATCCCACCACGGCCACGGCGACCACGAGGATGGTGCCGGTGGCGAACGACGTGAACGTGGGTGCCCCGGCCAGGTACATCCCCGACATGGCGATCATCACGGTGAAGCCCGAGATCATCACCGCGCGTCCCGAGGTGGCCGCGGCGGCGGCCAGCGACGCCTGCTCGCTGCGTCCCCCCTCGCGTTCCTCGCGCTCGCGGCGCAGGTAGAACATGGAGTAGTCCACGCCCACGGCGAGGCCGATCAGGAGGATCACCTCGTTGATCGAGCTGTCCACGCCACCGGTGATGTGACTGATCGGGCCGATCAGGCCGATGGTGGCCAGCACCGCGGTGAGCGCAAGAAGCAGCGGCACCGACGCCGCCACCACGGCGCCGAACGCAACCAACAGGATCAGCAACGTCACCGGAAGCGACGTGAGCAGCGCCCTCCCGAAGTCGTCGCTCACCACCTTCTCGATCTGCTTCTCGGCGCTCGCGTCGCCGAACTCCCCGACGGTGAACCCCGGGTGCGCCTTCTGCACGTCGGCGACTCCGTCCAGCGCCGGGCCGACGCGGTCCTGGACCTCGGTGTCGTCGCCCGCGATCTGGAAGCGGAGCAGCGCCGAGCGCCCGTCGCTCGAGATGTTCCCGCGATTCTCGGGCCTGTACGGGTTCTCGAACGCCTGGGTGTGAGGCAGGGCCGAGAGCCGGCGCTGGGCGTCGGCCACGGTTGCGCGGAACGCCGGGTCGGAGGCCCTCGCGCTGCCGCTCTGGACGAGCACCATCTCGTCGGCGTGCTTCGGGGACGCATCCCTGAGCGTCTTGTCCGCCCGGCCGGACTCCCCCACACCGGCCTCCGAGTTGTCGAGCGTCTTCGTCCCCACTGCCGCGCCGATCGCGAACGCAACGAACACGAACGCGAGCCATCCCCAGATCGCGACCTTGCGGTGTTGGGCGCTCCACACGCCGGCGCGGGCGGCGATGCCCCTGGGACGCCAGCCGAGATCGTCGGCGGGGCGTGGCGAGTCGGGATCCCGGGCGCGGGCCATCCGCTGACCTCCTGACGTTTGCGGGCCGGACGGGGGCAGACCGCCGGACAGGGTGCGCTGCGCCGACCCTAACGCGGGTCGCCCACGGGTTGCAATAGGTTGCGCCCGGTGCGCGGCATGAGCGTCGGAGCGACAATCGCCCTGGGCGCCGTGACGGGCCTGGCCGTCGGGATCCTGATCAGCGTGACCACGGGCATTCCCCTCATGCCCGAGCTCGGCCTGGTGCTGGGCACGCTCGTGGGATGGCTGTCCCGCCGGGGCCGCGCGTGAGCACGGCCACGCTCGCGGGGATCTTCCTGATCGCCGTCCCGATCGCCTTCAATGCGGCGTTCGCCCTTCTCGCGGCGCGCTTCGACTACCCCGACATCCTGCGTCGTCCAACCGGCGAGGTGCTGAGCAGGTTCGAGGCGGGTGGTGCCGGGCTCGTGCTGCTGTGGTGGTTCTTCGCGATGACCGCCGTCCTGTTCGCGCCGCTCGTGGTGCTGCTCTCCCAGGCCGTGAGCGACGCCGACCCCACGCTCCTGGCGCTGACCACGACCGCCGGAGTCCTGGCGGCGCTGGTTCAGTTCCTCGGGCTGATCCGCTGGCCGTTCGTGGTGCCCTACCTGGCCCGCGAGTCCTCCGCCCCCGGGGTGAGCCCCGCCCGCAAGGACGCCGTGGAGGTGGTGTTCCAATCGTTCAACCGCTACCTCGGCGCCGGCGTGGGCGAGCACCTCGGATATCTCCTCACCGGTGCCTGGAGCGTGCTGGCGGGAGCGGCGCTCACCCAGACCTCGGCCGTTCCCTCGTGGCTCGGCCTACCCGGGATCGTCACCGGCGCGAGCCTGCTGGTGTGCTCGCTGGAGTTCGTGGGACCGAACGAGCCGAACGGCTGGAAGCTCGCGGGGACGCTCACGCCGATCACCTACGTCGTCTGGTCGCTCTGGCTGGTGGCCACCGGCATAGCCCTGATCGCCTGATGGCTGAGACCGGCACCACCCACGCCGTCGAGGCGAGATCCCTGCGGCGGACGTTCAAGGACGGGATCGAGGCGGTTCGCGACATCGACCTGAGCATCGCGGGAGGCGAGGTGTTCGGCTTCCTCGGACCCAACGGCGCCGGCAAGACAACGACGGTTCGGATGTTCTGCACGCTCCTGCCACCAACCTCGGGGAGCGCGACGGTCGCGGGCGTCGACGTGGTGGCGGACCCGGCGGAGGTGCGGCGGCGAATCGGCGTGGCGCTGCAGGAGATCGGGCTTGATCCGATCGTGACCGGCCGCGAGCTGCTCGAGCTCCAGTGCGGGCTCTACGGGATCACGGGCGAGGCGGCGAAGGGCCGGACGGCCGAGCTGCTCGAGCTGGTGGGGCTGAGCGAGGCCGCCGACCGACGCACCAAGACCTACTCGGGCGGCATGAAGCGCCGCCTGGACCTGGCGAGCGCGCTCGTGCATTCGCCCGAGGTGCTCTTCCTCGACGAGCCGACGACGGGCCTTGACCCAGCCTCGCGGCTCGCCGTCTGGAAGGAGGTGCGCCGGATCAACGCCGCCGGGACCACGGTCTTCCTCACCACCCAGTACATGGAGGAGGCGGACCAGCTCTGCGATCGCCTCGCGATCATCGACTCCGGCGTGATCGTCGCGGAGGGCACACCCGCCGCGCTGAAGGCGGAGATGGGCCACGACGTGGTGACGCTCGCGCTGGCCGGCTCCGACGCCGCGGCCACCGAGACGGCGATCGGAGAGCTTCCCGGCCTCGAGCGAGTGGTGGCCGAGACCGACGCGCTGGCCCTGTACGTGGAGGACGGGGCCGGCTCGATCGTCGAGATCGTGCGGCGGCTCGACGCGGCCGATATCCGGGTCGGCTCCATCGCCGTCTCGGAGCCCTCGCTGGACGACGTGTTCCTCCAGGCCACCGGGCGCAGGCTCGAGGGCGCCGCGGAGGAGCCCTCGTGACGGAGATCCTCCTGCTCGCCCGCAGGTCCGTGCGCGAGATCGCGCGCTACCCGGCGGCCACGATCCCGGCGCTGTTCATCCCGCTCTTCTTCCTCGCGGTGAACATCGGCCAGGTATCCAAGACCTTCCCCCCGTCCACGCCGTTCCTTCACGGCCAGAGCTACGTGGCCTTCCAGCTCCCCGTGTCGCTCATGTTCGCGGTGGCCACCGCCACCTCGGGCCTCGCGCTCGTGACCGAGATCGACCTCGGCTACTTCGACAAGCTGCTCGCGGCACCGATCCGGCGCTCGTCGATCATCTTCGGGCGCCTGGCCGCCGACCTCGTGCGCGGCATCCTCGGCTCCACCATCGTGCTTGTCGCCGGGCTGGCGCTCGGCGCCCACGTCGAGAGCGGCGTGCTCGGCGCCGTGGTGATCGTGCTGCTGGCCGCGATGTTCGGGGTGGGCTACGCGGGCTTCGGCATCCTGGTGGCCCTGCGGACACGCAACGTGCAGGCCACGAACACGAGCTTCCTGCTCTTCTTCCCGCTGCTCTTCCTGACGCCGAACTTCGTGCCCTTCGACCGCCTCTCGCCGCTGATGGAGGCGCTCGCCCGGGCCAACCCGGTGAGCTATGTGATCGAGGGGCTGCGCTCGCTGGTCATCGAGGGCTGGGATCTGGACAAGCTCGCGGCCTCCGTCGCGGTGATCGTCGCGCTGGTGGTGGGGCTCACGGCACTCTCGCTGCGCGCGATCGCGACCTACGACCGCTAACCCGGCGCTACCGGGCGCGGAAGCTGAAATCCATGTAGGGGCTGCCCGAGACCTGATAGCTCGTGTTCACGGCCACCCAGAACAGGGTGCCCCCCGGGATGTGTCCTGTGCCGCTGCTCGAGCAGGACGACGTGGGCCCGTTCATCGAACACGACAGGAAGACCTGGGGCGTGCTCCCCTCGATCAGCCAGGTCACCATGGTCTGCCCGCTCGGAACCGGCGTCGACAGGGTGAGAGACCAGTCCGAGACGTCGAGGCCGCCCGGGGGTGCCTTGTAAAGCCGGTTCTCCACCGGGAAGGCCTCGAGGTTGTCCGTGAAGCCCTGCGGGCGGAAGTCGAAGATGGTGCAGCCGCCGCCCGTGCACGTGAGCCGGCCGCGCCCGATGAACCACGCCCCGCCCACTCCGGGAGCCAGGTCCGCGTTAGTGATCGTGCCGTCCACGATGTCGGCGCCGAGGAAGGTCGAGACGTCGAAGGTGGTCAGGCTCTGGTCCTTCACGTCGGCGCTCTTGACCTCACCGTCGCCGATGTCCACGGACTTCACCTGGCCGTCCACGATGTCGGTGCTGAACACGGTGTTGGCCGCATAGGCGCTGGTGCCTCCGAGCGCGACGAACAGCGCAACGTAGGCCACCGCGTTGCCCTTCATGTGACCGAGAAGCCGGCGGAACATCTCTACCTCCTGGGAAGAAGGACGGACGCGCCTCCGTGCGGCCCCTGGGCACCCTGACGGGTCGGCCCATCCTTCCAGTTGGAGAGGGGCCGCGACAACCCCCAAGCGCAGAGGCCCTCCCCTTGCGTGAGCGAGGGAAGGGCCTCATGTGCTTCGTGATCGGCCGTCCGCGGCCGGCGAAGGGGTCCTACGCGCCGCCGTTTGCGCGGTCGAAGACGTCGGTGAGGATCTCGCCCGAGTCCTCGAGTCCGAACTTCTCCTTGAGGTGGCGGGCCACCTCGTCACGCGACGTGCCGGCGCGGGCCATATTGAAGGCCGCGAGGCGGGGTCCCACCGCAGGGGTGCGAACTCCGCTGAGCCCGACGGTCGTGGACTCGGGCGGGGGCTCCCGCGGTGCGGCGGGCGGCGGAACCAGCGTCTCGCCGAACCGCTTCTGTGCGGCGGTCTGGCCTGGGGGTGCGCTGGAACCGGTGCCCCACCCGAGCCGCGGCTTTGCCGCGGGGGGGGTGGCTGCCTGGGCCGCCGGGGCACTCGGCTCAGCCGGTGCCTCGGGAGCCTTCTCGGCCGTGGCCGTCGACCCGGCGGGCGCCGGCGTGGCCGGAGCCTGCTGCTGCGCCGGGGCGGACGGCGTCCGCTCCGGGGCCGCGGGTGCGGGCGTGCTCGGACGATCGGCCTGCTTCGCCGGAGCGGGCTGCTGCTCGGTCCTGGCAAAGCGCCCGGACGAGCGCTCCTCGCGGGGGATGTCGAGATCGCTCCGGAGCTTGTCCGCCCCGGCGCGCACCGACTCGGCGAGCGCGGTGATCGAGCCCTTGGCATCGGCCACCAGCTTGCCGAGGTCGCCCTCGACGACGTTGGACCGCTCGAGCAGGCGAAGCACAGCCTGCTCCGCGCGCTCCATGTGCTCCTGGGCCTGAGCCCGTGAGCTCGCCCGGGTGCTGGCCGCCTCGGCGCGAGCGCTGGACAGCGTGGTCTCCGCCTCCTTGCGCGCGGCCGTGACCATGCGCTCGGACTCCACCTTGGCGCGTGACAGCGTGCTGTCCGCGCTTGCGTTGGCGTTGGCCACCGTCTTCTCGGCCTCGGCCTTGGCGCTTGACAGGGTCTGCTCGGCGCTCGCGTTCGCGCTCGACACGGTCTTCTCGGCCTGGCTCTTGGCGTTCGCGATGGTGCTCTCGGCCTCGTCGCGGGCACTGCCGAGCGTGCTCTTGGCCTCTGAACGGGCGCTGGTCAGCGTGTTCTCGGCCTCGGTGCGGGCGCTGGTGAGCGTGCTGTGGGCTTCACTGCGCGCGCTGGTGAGCGTGCTCTCGGCCTCGTTCTTGGTGTTGGTCAGCAGGCTCTCGGCCTCGGCCTTGGCGCTGGAGCGCATGCGCTCGGCGTCCGCTCGGGCGGTCTGCTCGAGCTGGGTCGCAGCGGTCTCGGCCGCCTCCACGATCGCGCGGACGTGCTCGCCGGTGTTCGCGGCGGAGCCCTTCTCCTGGGTCTGCTTGCTGGCCTCGACAGCCTTCGCCACCTCGGCGAGGTGCTGGCTGACTGCCTCCGGGTCGAGTCCCCGCCTTACCTGGGGGAAGTCGGCCCGCTCAATGAGTTCGCGTCTGAGTTCCAAGTCCTTGTCCTTCAGTGGGGGGTCAGAAGACGAACGTAGGACAGATCGATTTCTTCTGCGGAAGATGTTGACCGGCCCGCGTATTTTTCCGCAGCTGGGACCTGCGGTGGCTGCGTACGGGCGGGGCCCGCGGCCTGATCAGCGGTGCGGCCAGGCCTCGCATATCGCAGCCACGTGGTGGTGGTCGGTTCCGCAGCAGCCGCCAAGGACATTGACCCACGGAAGCTTCCCGGCCAGATCCGCGTACCCGGCGGCGAGGTCGGCCGGATCTCCTGCGCCCAGCTCCTCGGAGGCGTCCAGCTCGGCGTGGCTCAGCCGCGATGCGTTCGCCCGCACGCCGCGGATCCGCGTCTCCCAGGGTTCGCCTGTGCCGAGCACCGAATCGAAGTGCGTCGGGTGCGCGCAGTTCACCATGAAGTACGCAGGTGCTCCCTCCGTCTCCTCGTCCACCTGGCGGATCGCGTCCCCAAGCGGCTGGCCGCTCGGGAGGCGCCCATCCGTCTCGACCGTGAACGAGATCGCCGCCGGGAGGCCCTCAGCGGACGCAGCGTTCGCTATGCCCACGGCCTCCTCGGCGTACGTGAGCGTGAGCGCGGTGACCATGTCCGCCGCGGTGTCACCGAAGGTCCCGATCTGCGTCGAGTGGTACTCCTGCGCCGCGGCGGCGCTCAGGGTCACCTCGGGCCGGTAGGCGTCCGCCTGCGGGCCGATGCACCCGCTGATCACGATGGGCGCCGGGGCCGTCTCGTAGCGATCCCTTGTCTCCTCCATCAGCGCCACCCCGCGGCGGTTGAGGCCGTCCAGCTCCTCGAGGGAGTACCCCAGCCGCTCGCCCCACCGCGGGCTCCCGCGCCAGGTGGGCGCCTCGAGCACGAACCCCGTCCCGTGTTCGCGCGCGAGCTCGGCGTAGGGCCAGTAGTAGCGCCTCACGGCCTCCGTGCCCTCGTCGTGCCTGAGCAGGTCGAGGGCAGCGAACTCCGGCAGGTCGAGACCCTCGTGGAAGATCAACGTCGTCTCGATGCCGCCGTCGGTCAGGAACAGGCCGCCGTCGAGCTGGGGCAGTCGCTGCCGGTATTGCATGAGGGTTCCTCTTCGAGCGCGCGCGGATTGTACGAGCTATCGTCGCGCCATGTCCTCCACCGAGCCGCGCACTTCGTCCGATCCCCGGCCGATCGAGGAGGTGCTGCTCACCGAACGGCCCGAGTGGCTGGAAGGACCGCCGCACGAGCTCTTCCGTCGCATGCGAAACGAGTGTCCGGTGCATTGGACTCCGCGCATCTCGGAGTACCCGGACGAGGCCGGCTACTGGTCCGTGACCAAGGCCGACGACGTGCACGAGGTGAGCTACGACTGGCAGACCTACTCGTCGGAGATCGGCGGAGTCACGGCCCTCACCAACGCCGTGATGCCGCTGGAGCTGACGCAGGCGATGTTCATCGGAATGGACCCGCCCAAGCACGACCGCCTGAAGGCGCTCTTCCAACGCGGCTTCACACCGAAGCGGATCGCGGAGCACGAGGACACGATCCGCGAGATCACGGTGGGCGTGCTCGACCGGCTCGCCGGGCGCGAGGAGTGCGACCTCGTGACCGAGGTCGCCCAACCCGTGGTGTCGCGCGTGATCGGCAGCTTCATGGGGATCCCTCCCGAGGACGACGAGATCTGGGCGCGCCTGATGAACACCACGCTCGGCGCCGGCGACCCGGACCTCAACCCGGAGGGCGTGGAGTCGGTGATGCAGCGCGACGTGCCTGAGATCTTCGAGCGCTGTCGCCGCCTGATCGCCGAGCGCCGCGAGAACCCGACCGACGACCTGACCAGCGTGCTGGTGCACGCCGAGCTGGATGGCCGCGGACTCGAGGAGCACGAGATCGTGATGGGTTTCTTCCTGCTGGTGGCGGCGGGCAACGACAGCACCAAGGCCACCTACGCGAGCGGGATGCGGGCCCTGATCGAGGCACCGGACCAGCGCCAGCTGCTGCTCGACGACCCGTCGCTGGTTCCTGCCGCGGTGGAGGAGTCGCTGCGGATGTTCCCCGCGTTCGCGCACTTCCGGCGGACGGCCACGCGCGACACCGTCCTGAACGGCACCGAGATCCGGAAGGGCGACAAGGTGGTCATGTGGTACGTCGCCTCGAACCGGGACGAGGAGCGCTTCGAGGACCCCGACACCTTCTCCGTGACCCGCAACCCCGAGCACCAGGCCTTCGGCGCCGGCGGCCGGCATTTCTGCCTTGGCACCGCGCTTGCGCGGCTGGAGCTGCGGATCCTGCTGGAGGAGACGCTGGCCCGCTACCCCGCGATGACGCTCGCGGGAACCCCACTGTTCGTGGAGTCGCCGTTCGTGAACCAGTTGAAGACCCTGCCGGTCCGGCTGGCCTAGTTGGCCAGAACCCAGTTCTTCGGCGCAGCGAGTCTCGACGGCTTCATCGCGCAGCCTGACGGGGCCATCGCCTGGCTGCGCCCGTACGAGGACGCAGGCCGCGCTCTCTACGAGGAGTTCCTCGCCGGTGTGGGAGCCCTGGCCATGGGCGCGGCCACCTACGACGCCCTGATCGAGGAGCTCGACTCCACGGCCTGGCCCTACGAGGACCAGCCCACCTGGGTGTTCACGCATCGGAGCCAGGACCCGCCGGAGGGCGCCGACGTGCGCTTCGTGCAGGGACCGGTGGCCGAGGCGCACGCAGAGATGCGCGCCGCCGCCGGGGACTCGAACGTGTGGGTGGTGGGCGGCGGCGACCTGCTCGGCCAGTTCCTGGACGCGGGGCTGCTCCAGGAGCTGCGGCTCACCGTGGTGCCGGTGGTTCTGGGCTCAGGCGTTCCGCTGTTCCCGAAGCCGATGCCTGGCGCACTCGAGCTCACGGGCACCACCGACGTGGGCGGCGGGCTCGTGGAGCTGCGCTACGAACTGGCCACCTCCGGCTAGGCCCCACATGTAAGGCGCGTTGCGCGTTTTGGCGATTCGCGCGGATCGCCTGTACCTTCGTCCAGAGGCTTCGAAAGGACTCGGACCTACCTTGCAGCACCCCAGGCAGGACGCCACGCACTCATCGGTGCGCGCGATCGTCATCGCGCTCACGCTCATCTCCGTGCTCGTCGCGAGCGCGCTCGTCGCCGTGTCCGCGGGAGCAGCCACGACGCCCGAGACCGCGATCGACTCCGGGCCGTCCGGCACCTACCGCTGGGGCAGCGCGCAGTTCTCCCTCTCCTCACCCACCGGTGGTGCGACCTTCGAGTGCCGCCTCGACTCGGCCGCCTGGGCGACCTGCTCGGCCCATCCCTCGTTCGAGGTGGCCAACGGCTCCCACAGTCTCGAGGTGCGCGCCGTGCACGCGGGCCAGACCGATCCCACCCCCGCCGAGCACACCTGGTGGGCGGACGCCACGATCCAGAACGGGAACTTCGAGACCGAGGGCGACGGCTGGCTCCAGCAGGGCTTCACGATGCCGGGCTGGAAGACGGACAGCTCCAACATCGGCCTCTCGGTGGTGTCCGGAGGGCCCGGTGGCGCGCACGCCGGGCGGGCCACGGCCACCGGAGCCGGCTCGCTCTCGCTCCGCGTGGCGCCACGACCCGTGAACGCAACTCCTTCGGGCACGAAGTTCACGGCCTCCGGAATGGTGCGCAGCGCCCCGGGCGCGCGCGTGTGTCTGCGCATCCGGGAGTGGTCGCCCGCGGACGCGCCCGCCCCGGTCCCCCCGGAGACCGAGACCCCGCCCCAGACCATCCTGGGCGTGGCCGACTCCTGTGTGAACGCCACCTCCTCCTGGCAGTCGTTCCCCGCCGTCGACTACACCACCACCGGCGCCGGCAGCGAGATCGACGTGTACGCCTACCGCACCACCACCGCCGCGGCGGGCGACTGGGTCGAGCTCGACGCGATCGGCCTGAAGGACACCGATCCGCTGGCCGTGCCCCCCACGCCCGAGGTCACGGGTGACCCCGTGCTGCTGGGCCTCGGTGACATCGCGTCCTGCTGGTCCTCGGGCGACGAGGCCACGGCCCGGCTTCTGGACACGACCCCCGGAGTGCTCGGCATCGTCGGGGACACCGAGCAGAACAACGCCACGGCCCCGGAGTTCAAGGGCTGCTACGACGCGACCTGGGGCCGCCACAACGCCCGCAGCCGCCCCGCCGTGGGCGACCACGAGTACCGGGTGACCGACGCCGCCGGGTACTTCGACTACTTCGGCAGCCGCGCCGGGCCGCGATTCAAGGGCTGGTACAGCTACGACCTCGCCAACTGGCACATCGTGGTCCTGAACAGCAACTGCGAGCTGATCGGCGGCTGCGGCCCCGGCTCCGAGCAGTACGAGTGGCTCCAGCAGGACCTGCACCAGAACGCCGGCGACTGCATCGGTGCGTACGTCCACCACCCGCGCTGGAGTGCCGGTGCCCTCCACGGAGACCAGACGCGGGTGGCCCCCTTCTGGGACCTCCTCTACAAGTACAGCGCCGAGTTCGTGTACGGCGGGAACGACCACACCTACCAGCGCTTCGCGCCGCAGACCCCCGCGGGCGTCGTGGATCGCGACAGGGGCCTGCGCCAGTTCGTGCTCGGCACCGGAGGCACTCAGCACTACCCGCTGACCGGCCTCGAGCCCAACACCGAGGTTCAGCACACGGGCACGTTCGGCGTGATGCGCTTCACGCTCCACGCGAACAGCTACGACTGGCGCTTCCTCCCCCAGGCGGGGCGCACCTTCACCGACGCCGGGTCCACGCAGTGCTCGCCGCTGCTCGTGGACAACAAGGCCCCGGAAACCACGATCTCGTCGCCTCCCGCCGACGTGACGGGCCCCCAGACCTCGGTCGGCTTCGGCTCGAACGAGGGCGGCTCCAGCTTCGAATGCCGCCTGGACGCCGCGGCGCAGTGGACTGCCTGCACCTCGCCGCGCACGCTGACCGGGCTGGCGACCGGCTCCCACACGTTCAGGGTTCGCGCCCAGGACGCCGCCGGGAACGTGGACGCCACGCCGGCCGAGCGCACCTGGACAGTGGACGCCGACCCGCCGAGCACCACGATCGACTCAGGCCCGTCGGGCCTCGTGGCCAGCGACGCCGCCGCGTTCACCCTCGGCACGGGCGAGGCCGGCTCGACCTTCGAATGCCAGGTCGATGGCGCCTCGCAGTGGACCGCCTGCACCTCGCCGCGCACGCTCACCGGGCTCGCACAGGGTGCGCATTCCTTCCGCGCCCGCGCCCGCGACGCCGTGGGCAACGTGGACGCCACCCCGGCCGAGCGCACCTGGACCGTGGACACCCACGCGCCCGAGACCACGCTCGAGTCCGGGCCCTCGGGAACCGTGCCCTCCACCTCGGCCACGTTCTCCTTCAGCTCCTCCGAGACCGGGACATTCGAGTGTCGTGTGGACGGCGCGGGGCAGTGGACCGCCTGCACCTCGCCGCGCTCACTGACCGGGCTCGGACAGGGCCCGCACACCCTCGCCGTACGGGCCAAGGACTCGGCCGGCAACCTGGACGCCACGCCCGCCGAGCGCAGCTGGGCTGTGGACACCCAGCCTCCTGAGACCGCCATCGAGTCCGGCCCGTCCGGGCTCGTGGCCGCCAGCGAGGCCACCTTCACCCTCGGCTCCAGCGAGGGCGACTCGACCTTCGAATGCCAGGTCGACGGCGCGACACAGTGGACCGCCTGCGGCTCGCCGCGCACCCTCGCCGATCTCTCCCAGGGTGGGCATTCCTTCCGCGCCCGCGCGCGAGACGCGGTGGGCAACGTGGACTCCACCCCGGCGGAGCGCACATGGACCGTGGACACCACTGCGCCCGACACGATGATCGACTCGGGCCCGTCCGGGCTCGAGCGGAGCGCGAGCGCCCACCTCACCCTCTCCTCCACCGAGACGGGCTCGAGCTTCGAATGCCGGTTGGACGCCGGCGACTGGGCACCCTGCGCGTCGCCCCGGGACCTGACCGGGCTGCCCGACGGTCCGCACGTGGTGCGGGCTCGCGCCCGTGACGCGGCCGGCAACATCGACCCGACTCCGGCCGAGCGGGCCTGGACGGTGGACACCGATGTCCCCGAGACGGCGATCGCGTCCGGGCCCTCGGGGCTTGTGAACAGCTCCACCGCCAACTTCACGCTGTCTTCGAGCGAAGGCGGCTCAACCTTCGAATGCCGGCTGGACGACGATGCCGGCTGGTCGCCCTGCGCCTCCCCGGCCACGTTCACCGGGCTCGGCGAAGGTCCGCACACGATCCGGGTACGGGCCAACGACGCCGCCGGCAACACCGACGCCTCGCCGGCCGAGCGCGCGTGGACCGTGGACACCACGCCGCCCGAGACGGTGATCCACTCCGGTCCCGCGTCCGGCGGGCGGTCGACCCGCGCCCTGTTCGCCTTCTCCGCGGAGAGCGGCGCAGGCTTCCAGTGCCGCCTCGACGACGCAGGCTGGGGCGCCTGCGCCTCTCCGCTCGAGCTGACCGACCTGGCTCCGGGCGGTCACGTGCTGCGCGTGCGCGCCGCCGACGCGGCCGGGAACGTGGACCCCACCGGCGCCGCTTGGACGTGGACGATCACGATCCCACCGGTGGTGGTGCCTCCCCCGACTGCGCCCGAGGCCCCGGAGCCCCCCTCCATGCGCGATCTGGCCACCGCCCTCCGTGCCGACGTTCTGGCCGCGGCGAGGGTCCTGCGCCGGACCCACGGCGCCAGGCTGATCCGCCAGCGCGGGCTTACCGTGAGAGGGCTTGATGCCGCGCTGCCCGGACGTTTCTACGTAAGACTCCGCCACGCCGGCGCCCTGCTGGGACAGGGCCGCAGCACTTCGAGCCGTGCCGGCCGCCACGCCGTGCGGCTGAGGCTGACCCGCGCGGGTGTCCGGAGGCTCGCGCGCGGCACACTTCGCCGAGTGAAGCTCGAGATCGAGTTCCGCGACTCGGCCGGGCGGACGATGCGGAGGAGCGCCCTCCTGCCGCTGCGCGGCTGACCCCGCCCGCCGACGCGGCGCCTGGAGGCATTCCCAGCGTGAGTGGGCACAATGAGCCCATCGTGAGCGACTCTCCCGAACAGCTCACCCGGCTCGCCTACGAGCGCTACAGCGCCGGCAACGTGCCGGGGATGCTCGAGCTCTTCGACCCCGAGGTGGAGGTCGTGGTGGCCCCACCCAACTTCGAGAGCGGCACCTACCGCGGCCACGCGGAGTACGGCGCGCTGCTGCAGCGCTGGGGCGCCGTGTGGGACGAGATGCGCGTGGAGCCGCGCTCGCTGGAGGCGACCGGCGACTGGGTGCTGGCCTTCGTGGAGTACATCGGCCTCGGGCGGGGATCCTCCGTGGAGGTGACCCAGCCGTCGTGGGAGGTGTCCCAGTGGCCGGACGGGCTCTGTGTCCGCTACGAGGTCTATTGGGATCGCGATGAGGGACTCGCCGCGTTCGCCGAGCGGTCGCGCACCTAGATGCTGCGCGCCCTTCCCGACGGCTTCGAGATCGACGATGACCCCGACCGGCTCGACGTGGCCGACGTGTTCGTGCTGCCGGAGGCCCGCGGGCTGCTGCCGGCAGAGCCCACCCGCGGCTAAGGCGTGCCCGCCGCCGCGCTCGCGCTGGTGCTCCTGGCGGCGGGCGCCCACGCCGCCTGGAACCTGCTCGCCAAGACCGCGGCCGGAGGCGGCGCGGCCTTCGTGTGGCTGGCCTCGGTCTTCGGAGCGGCGGTGCTCACCATCCCGGCGCTCGTGCTCGTGGCCACCGACTCTCCGCGCGCGGCGGCGCTCTGGTTCATGGCCGGCAGCGGGGTCATCCACGCCGCCTACTTCGCCTGCCTACAGCGCGGCTACCGCGACGGCGAGCTGTCCCTGGTCTACCCCGTGGCGCGCGGAAGCGGGCCCGTGCTGGCCACCATCGGAGCGGTGGTGCTGCTGGGCGAGCGGCCCAGCGCCCTGACGCTCGCGGGCGGCGCCGTGGTGGTGCTCGCGATCCTGTCCCTGGCCGCGCCCGCGGTGCGCGCCGGGGCGCCGGGCGCCGACTGGGCGCTGGCCACCGGCCTGACCATCGCGGTCTACACGCTCTGGGACAAGCACGCGGTGGGCAGGCTCGACGCCTCGCCCATCGTGTACTTCTGGGCCACCGAGATCGGCGTGGCCCTGTGTCTCTCCCCGTTCGTGCTGAGCCGTCCCGAGGTGGTCCGGAAGGCCTGGCGGGTGGACCGGCGCCCGGCGCTCGGAGTGGCCCTGCTCTCGGGCTTCGCCTACATCCTCGTGCTCTACGCGCTCACCCTGGCCGCGGTGAGCTACGTGGCCCCCGCGCGCGAGGTGAGCGTGCTGGTGGGCACGGCGCTCGGGGTGGGCGTGCTGCGCGAGGGAGACCCCCGGCGGCGCCTCATGTGCGCGGGGGCGATGGTGATCGGAATCCTGGCCCTGGCGGTGGGCTGACCCCTGCCGTCCGCCGTGGCCCGGGCGAGGAGCGCAGCGCGATCGGTGATCGCGCGAGCACCGCAGCCACTAGTTGGTTACCGCCTGCCGGTACTTCCGCACCGACAGGAACCCGAACACCACGATCAGGCCCAGGGACCACACCACCGCCATGTACACGTCGCTGTTGGCGGGGGTGCCGATCCACAGGGCGCGGATCGCGTCCACCACGGTGGTGATGGGGTTCACCTCGGCGAAGGTCTGGAGCCAGTTTGGCATCGAGTCCACGGGCACGAAGGCCGAGGAGGCGAAGGTGAGCGGGAAGACGGCGATGAAGCCCAGCGCCTGGGCCGACTCCGCCGACGAGGCGCTGAGGCCGAGGAAGGCGAACAGCCAGGAGAACGCGTAGCCGAAGAGCAATAGCAGGGCCACCCCGGCCAGGATCTCGGGCACGCTGCTGTCGAACGAGAAGCCCGCGATTACTCCTACCACGAGCATCACCACGATCGAGATCGCGTTGGTGGCCACATCCGCCAGCGTGCGGCCCGCCAGCACGGCCGAGCGCGCCATGGGCAGCGAGCGGAAGCGGTCGATCAGCCCCTTCTTCAGGTCCTCGGCCAGGCCCAGTGCGGTGACGAAGCCGCCGAAGGCCATCGTCTGCACGATGATCCCCGGCATCAGGAAGTCCACGTAGTCGTACCCGGGCGTGCTGATCGCCCCGCCGAAGACGTACACGAAGAGCAGCACGAACATGATCGGCTGCACCGTGAAGGAGATCAGCAGATCGGGCGCCCGGGGAATGCGGAGGAGGTTCCGCCGCGCCAGCACGGCGGTGTCCGACACCGTCTCGGAAACGCTGCTCACGCGCGCACCTCCTCGAGCTCGCGTTCCTCCGCCTCCTCCTCCCGCTCGGCCGCGTGGCCGGTGAGCACGATGAACACGTCATCGAGGGTCGGGCGGTGCACCGCGAGGTCGGCGATCGCGATCCCTGAGTCGTCGAGCCCGCGCACCGTCTCCGCGATCACGCCACTGCGCCGCGGGAAGGTCATCCGCACCACGGCGCGCTCCACCTCCGGCCGGTCGCAGCCGATCGCCGCGAGGATCTCCACGGCGTCCGCCGCGCGGGCCGGATCCTCGAGGGTCACCTCCAGGCGCTCCCCTCCAACCCGCGACTTCAGCTCGTCCGGGGTGCCCTCGGCGATCACCTTGCCCTGGTCGATCACGGCGATCCGGTCGGCGAGCCGGTCGGCCTCGTCCAGCGTCTGCGTGGTGAGCAGCACCGTGATTCCGGACGCCACGCGGCCCTCAATCGTCTCGAGCAGCTTGAGGCGACTGCGAGGGTCGAGCCCGGTGGTGGGCTCGTCGAGGAACAGCACCGGCGGCTGCGCCACCAGCGAGGCGGCCAGATCCAGCCGGCGGCGCATTCCGCCCGAGTAGGTGCGCACCAGCCGGCCGGCGGCCTCGTCCAGCTCGAAGTCGGCGAGCAGCTCGTTGGCGCGCTCGCGTGAGCGGGCACGACCGAGGTGGTAGAGCCGGCCCACCATCTCGAGGTTCTCGAAGCCCGTGAGGTTCTCGTCCACCGCGGCGTACTGGCCGGCGAGGCCGATGTGGCGACGGAGCTCCGTGGCCTGCGCGACCACGTCGAACCCGGCCACCCTCGCGCTGCCCGAGTTCGGGCGCAGCAGGGTGGTGAGCACCCGCACGGCGGTGGTCTTCCCCGCCCCGTTCGGGCCGAGCAGCCCCAGCACGGTGCCGGTTTCCACCGCCAGGTCCACGCCTCTCAGCGCGTGTACGTCCCCGTACGAGACGTGAAGGTCATCCGCCTGAATCGCAAGCTCGCCCGGCATCAAATTGAAGCTAGCGAAACGGGCGCCCGGGCCGACTCGAGACGCCTAGACGCTTAGACGCGCGAGGCCGAGGCGAGCCGTCATGCGCGCACGGATGCCCCGGCGGACACCGTCGTCGTGCCGGCGCAGCTGCGCCCGGCGGAACTCGAGGAGCGCCACGAGCTCGGCCGTGGGCTCGAACGGATCCGCGATCGCCGACCCGGATCCGAGCGGGAGCGCGGCCAGGATCCTCTCGCCGGACTCGGCCACGAGCGCCGGCCCCTGAGGCCGCTCGGCGCTGTCGAGCTCAGCCAGCCGGGCCAGGGCTCGTTCGTCGTCACCCACCGCGTACCGCACCGTCACGTGCGCGCTGCTCATCTTTGGCGTTTCCGAGGTGAAGCGGAACATTCTGCGGCCTCCTTCCGGCGGGGTGGTTGCGTGTATGACTTACACGAGCTATCGTACGACAGCAGAGGCGCGAAACAATGTCCTACAAACTTAACTTGTCGGACCTCAAGCGCGATGCCGACGTGTCGCTGACCCAGCAGCTCGTCGATCGCTTCGTGGATGCGATCGAGTCGGGCGACCTCCCGCCCGGCGAGAAGCTGCCCCCCACGCGGGAGCTGGCGACCGAGGTGGGCGTCAATCACCTGACGGCCGCCCGCGTGTACCGCAAGCTGGCCGAGCTCGGATACGTGACGGCCAGGGTCGGCCGGGGCACCTTCGTCCGCTCGCTCGCGCCCGCGGGCAGCTCGGAGCTTGGTGACGACTGGCAGGTCTACGCGCTTCCCGAGCGCGACGTGGCCTACCCCGAGCAGATCCTGGCCGACGCCTTCTCGGTGGGCGACGAGCCGGGGATGCTGTCCCTCGCCACCGGTTGGCCGAACCCATCGACCTACCCCACCGATCAGCTGGCGAAGATCGCGGCCGACGTGTTCGCCGAGGAGGGCGCGGCGACGCTCTCCTTCCTCCCCGCCGAGGGCCTCTACTCATTGCGCGAGCAGGTGGCCAAGCGGGGGCGCCGGCTCGGGTTCGCCACGGACCCCGACGAGATCGTGGTCACCTCCGGTGCCCAGCAGGGACTGCGGCTCGCCGTGGAGGCGGTGCTCGAGCCGGGGGACGTGGCCGTCACCGAGTCGCCGACGTTCATCGGCGCACTGGCCGCCATGCGCGCGTCCGGCGCTCGCGTGATCGGACTCCCGGTGGACGAGGACGGCCTGGACGTGGACGGGCTCGAGCGGCTGATCGCCCGGCACGAGGTGAAGCTTGTGGCGCTCCAGCCCGCCTGCCAGAACCCCACCGGCCAGGACCTCTCCCCGGACCGCGCGCGGCGCCTGGCGGAACTGGCGGTGGAGCGGAACTTCTTCGTGCTCGAGGACCAGGTCTACGCCGACACTCGCCTCGAAGGCGAGCGAGGCCCGGCATTGCGCGAGCTCGCCCCCGCCCACGTGATCCACGTGAACTCGCTGTCCAAGGTGATCGGCCCCGGTCTGCGCGTGGGCTGGCTGGCCGCCAGGGGGCCGATCCGCGAGCGCATGGTGATGGCCAAGCTCCTGAGCGACTTCCACACACCGACGCTCACCCAGCACATGGCATCCCGCTGGCTGGCGTCGGGCGCCCACGATCGCCACGTCAAGCGGACCCTGCCCTTCTACCGCGAGCGGCGCGACGCGATGCTGGCCGCACTGGAACGCCACCTCCCGGGCGAGCACCGCGCGATCGTGCCGCGCGGGGGGCACCACGTGTGGGCGACCCTCACCCGCCCACTCGACGAGCGTGCGCTCTACTCCGAGGGCGCCCGGCACGGCGTGATCTTCACCCCGGGCGTTGCGGTCACCGCCGAGCGGCGCTCACAGACGGGCCTGCGCCTCTCCTTCCCCCTCCTCGACCCCAAGGAGCTGGACGAGGCGGTGAGGCGCCTGGCGCGGGCCATCCGCGAGGTGCGGCGCCGCACGCGGCACTCCATGGCCGCGCCCATCTCCTGAGCGCGGTGGTTCGCCCAGGGGCCTAGTGGCCGCCGGTGCGGCGCCAGACCTCGCCCAGGTGGCGAAGCTCGACCCGCGAGAGACGGCTCAGGAAGAGCTTGCGCACCCCGTCCAGGTGAGTCACGCGGGCCCGGTCGAACAGCGACCGTCCGCGCGGGGTGATCACCGCGTAGGCACCGCGGCCGTCCTTCTCGCAGCTCTCGCGCCGGAGGAGGCCCTGGCGCTCGAGGCGGTCCACCAGGCGGGTCAGCCCGCTGCGGCTGAGCAGCACCGAGTCCGCGAGCTCAGACATGCGCAGGCGCCCGTCGGGGGAGTCGGCGAGGAACAGAAGCACCTCGTAAGAGGTGAGCTGGATTCCGTGAGCACTGACCAGCTCCACGTCCAGCTCCTTGGTGAGCCGTGCGTGGGCGCGCAGCATCCCGCGCCAGGCCGACAGCTCCTCGCGGTCCAGCAGTCGTGCCTGGCGGGACGGCGGGGCCGTCCTCTCACTGGTTTCCAACACCGGTAACCCTTCGTCGAGCGGTTCGAGTGTATCCGCGCCGATACACGCCGCGCGGAGCTTCACCTGGCGCCGAGGGCTGGGCTGCGGGGTATCCTCCCGCGGCCATGGTGAAGGTCCGGACACGGGAGTTTCGGTACGGCGGGCACCGGTTGGTGTACGACGACTACGGGGCCGGCGAGAAGGTCGTGCTGCTCCTTCCGCCCTTGCTCTTCTCCCGCCGGATCCACGTTCCGCTGGCCGAGGCGCTGGCCGAGCGCGGGCACCGTGTCCTCTGCCTCGACCTGCTCGGGCACGGGGATTCCGACCGCCCGCCGGAGATGGTCAACTACTCGATGCCCCTGTTCGGGCGCCAGGCGCTGGCACTGCTCGACGAGCTGGACGTGCCGCGCGCCGTGGTGGGCGGGCCGTCGCTGGGTGCGAACGCGTCGCTCGAGGTCGCCGCGGCCGCACCCGACCGCGTGCGCGGGCTCCTGATCCAGATGCCGGTGCTGGACAACGCCCTTCTCGGATGCGCCCTGGCCTTCACCCCGCTCCTCGTGAGCCTCACCTTCGGCGCCCCGGTGGCGCGCCTCGCCGGGCGCGGTGCCCGGCTGGTGCCGCGCGGCATCTCGCATCTCGGCGACTCCGTGCTGGACTGGGTGGGCCAGGACCCGAAGCCCTCGGCCTCCGTGCTCCAGGGCCTCTTCTTCGGGCGCGTGGCGCCGCCCTCCGAGGAGCGCCGGACGATGCGCCAGCCGACGCTCGTGATCGGGCACCGGCGGGATCCGGTGCACCCCTTCTCCGACTCCGACTCCCTGGTGCGCGAGATGCCCAACGCCCGGATCATCGAAGCCAACTCGATCCAGGAGCTGTGGACGAAGCCCGAGCGCCTGACCGGAAAGATCGTGCCCTTTATCGAGCAGTGCTTCCGTCCCCGCCGCGCCGCCAAGCCGCGACGCCCCAGCGGAGGCGCCTCCCGGCGAGCGCCGAGCGGGCGTCGTTCGGCCTAGCCACTACGCTTCCGCGCCGTGGCGAGTAGACGCGAGCAGAAGGAGGCCCTGCGCCGCGAGCGCGAGGAGCGCGAGCGGCAGGCCAAGGCGGCCCAGGCCCGCAAGCGGCTCGTGGGCTACGGCACGGCCGGCGCGCTGGTCGTGGCCGCCGTTGTGGTGGGCGTTGTCCTGCTTGCCGGTGGCGGCGGCGCCGGAGCGAGCACCGACATGCTGCCCGGCGGAGGCAGCGTGCCCAAGCAGTCCCAGTTCGACATCACCGCCGCGGCCAAGGCGGCGGGCTGCGAGCTCCGCGCGGTGAAGGCCCAGGGCGTGGCCGACCACACCCAGGACCCGAAGGAGCGCGTCAAGTACAACTCGAACCCACCCACGAACGGACGGCACTTCATCGTCCCGGCGGACGACGGCCCGTACAGCAACGCGCCCACCGACGAGCAGCTCGTGCACAACCTGGAGCACGGCCGCGTGATCATCTGGTTCAAGCCGAGCCTGCCGAAGAGCGAGCGCGCCAACCTCAAGGCGCTGTTCGACGAGGACACCTACCAGATGCTCCTGGTGCCCCGGGCCAACATGCCCTACCAGGTGGCGGCCAGCGCCTGGAACGGCGAACCCGCCCCGAGCGGCATCGGCCGGCTGCTCACATGCGACCGCACCAGCGACGGCATGTGGGACGCCCTGCGGACCTTCCGCGACGAGCACCGCTCGAACGGTCCGGAACCGATTCCCTAGCCCTCGGCACCGCCGTCCCGGGGCCGGCGAGGAGCGCAGCCCGATCGTTGATCGGGCGAGCACACGCCGCCATGTTTTCGTGCACCGCGCAGCGGTGCAACGAATCGCCCAGGCCGCAACCGGGCGCCTGACAACGTGTTCGACCAGCAGTGAAGGTGCTCGTCACAGCGGGCGCGCTCGCCGGCGTGCTCTTGGTCGTTCTGGTCGCGCCGGCGCTTTCCGCCGGGCGCTGGGAGCCCGACCCCGTGGACTTCGAGATGGCACCGTCGCAGGCGGCGGCCATGGCCGCGGGCGGTCCGGTCAGGTCCCGCCCGCTCACGGCGCCCGCCCGCTTCAACCTGCTCGGCCTGCGCTGGCGCGGGCGGTCCGAGCCCCGGGTGGCGGTGCGCGTCCGCCGCGACGGCCGAAACTGGTCGCGCTGGCAGCGCCTCGAGGCGCACGCCGACCACAACCCTGACGGGGGAACCCGCGAGCGTCCGGTGGCCGCCTCCGACCCCGTGTGGGTGGGCGAGGCCGATCAGTTGCAGTACCGCCTCAGCCGCCGCGTCCCGGGCCTGCGCATCCACTTCGTGAACGTGAAGGGCACGGCCACCGCGGGAGACCGGGTGCGCACAGCGATGCGCCGCGTGGCCAACACCGCGGTGAGTACGCTCGCCGCCGGGCTCGGCGGAGACTCGGCCAACGCGCAGGCGCCCGATGCCGAGCCGCCGATCGTTCACCGCCGCGACTGGGGCGCGAGCAAGTGCCCGCCGCGAGCCCGCCCGGAGTACGGCACGGTGAGGGCGGGCTACGTGCATCACACGGTCTCGCTGAACGACTACACGCCGGAGGAGGCGCCGTCGATCGTGCTGGCCATCTGTCGCTACCACCGCAACTCGAACGGGTGGAACGACATCGGCTACCAGGCGCTGGTGGACAAGTACGGCGCCCTCTACGAGGGGCGCGCGGGCGGGCTCGACCGGGCGGTGATCGGCGCGCAGGCCCAGGGCTTCAACGCCGAGACCACGGGGGTGGCCAGCATCGGGGACAACACCTCGCAGCCGCTGCCCGACGTGGCCATGGAGGCGCTCGCCGGGTACCTGCGCTGGAAGCTCGCCGTGCACGGTGTCCCGCTCTCGGGCCGGGTCACCCTCACCAGCGCGGGCGGCGAGTCGAGCCGGTACGCGGCCGGGCGCCGCGTGACCGTGCCACGCGTGCTCGGCCACCGCGACACGAACAGCACGGCCTGCCCCGGCTCCGCCCTCTACGCGCAGCTCGACGACCTTCGGGCCCGCGTGGCCACCGGGGTGCCGCTGCCCGGAGTCCCCACCATCGCCTCCGCCGAGCTGTCCACCGCGCGCACCGCCTACGGCGGACGGGTGGCGGTGAGCGGGACACTGACCACGGAGCTGGGGCAGGCGCTCACCGGGCTCCCGGTGAAGCTCCAGGTGCTGCGCGGCGAGCGCTGGCACACGCTCACCACTCTCACCACCGACGCTTCCGGGGCCTGGGCGTCCACCGTGGTTCCCAGGGGCACCCGCCTGCTGCGGGCCACCTACCCGGGGTCACCCGAGTGGCGCCGCAGCTACAGCCCGGAGATGCTGCTCCGGGTGGCGCCCGTGGTGACGCTCGGCCGGACCGCGGCCACGGGCATCAAGGGCCGCCGCTTCCGGGTGAGCGGCCGGATCACGCCGCGCAAGACGATCGTGTACCAGGTGCTCCAGCAGCGCATCCGCGGCTCCTACCGCAAGGTGGGCACCCGAGCCGTGCGCGTGAGGGGCGGCCGCTTTCGCAGCTCCTTCGCGCCCGGGTACACCGGCCTCTACCGGGTGTACGTGGTGGCGCTCGCCGACGGGTCGACCGACCGGGGTCGCTCCCAGCTGCGGGTCATCCGCGTGGCCCGCCGCTGACGGCTCACTGCCGCTGAGGGAGGAGCGCAGCCCGAGCGCTGGTCGGGCGAGCACCGGACCATGCCATCACCAGCCCTGATGGAGGCTGTCTGAGTAGAGGCCGTGCCCCGTGAGCAGCAACCGGGCGGTGCGCATCAGGATGCGGAGGTCGAGGGGCAGCGAGCGGTGCTCCACGTACCACACGTCCAGCTCGATCCGCTCGGGCCAGGGCAGTGACGCACGGCCGTTCACCTGGGCCCAGCCGGTGATCCCGGGCTTCACCTCGAGCCGGCGCTTCTGGCGGTCGGTGTAGGCATCGACCTGGGCCTGAACGGTGGGCCGCGGACCCACGATGGCCATCTCCCCGCGAAGAACGTTAACCAGGTTCGGCAGCTCGTCGAGCGAGAAGCGGCGGAGCAGCCTCCCGCTCCGCGTGATGCGGGCGTCGCCCTCCATCACCCAGATCCCGGAGCCCATGGTCTCGGCGCCGGCGACCATGGTGCGCAGCTTCCAGAGCTCGAACGGCGCGCCCCCGACGCCGACCCGGCGCTGGCGGTAAACCACCGGTCCGCCGCTCTCCAGCCGGATCAGGATCGCGGCCACCAGCAGCACCGGCGAGGCCAGGGTGAGGAGCAGGGCGGCCAGCACCAGGTCCAGAGCCCGGCTCACGGCGCATTACCGTTCCGGCGGCTGCGCATGCGGATCCTCTACCTCCATCAGTTCTTCATCACACGCGCGGGCGTGGGCGGCACGCGCTCCTATGAGTTCGCGCGCCGGTTCGTCGAGCGCGGCCACGCGGTGCGGATGGTAACCGCGGCTCCGGGCCGCACGGAGGTGGACGGCATCGAGGTGGTGGGTGCGCGGGGGGGCTACTCGGACTACGTGAGCGCCACGCACACCTCCTACCCACGGCGGATGCTCGCCTTCGCGCGCTTCGCCCTCGGCGCATCGCGCGAGGCGCTGCGCGGCCCGCGGCCGGACGTGGTGTACGCCACCTCGCCGCCGCTCACCATCGCGCTCCCCGCCATGCTGGCGGCGGCACGTCATCGCGCGCCGCTGGTGTTCGAGGTCCGCGACCTGTGGCCGGAGGCGCCGATCCAGATGGGCGCGCTCCGCAACCCGCTGGCACAGCGGCTGGCCCGGGCGCTCGAGTGCTTCGTGTACAGCCGCAGCGCCCGGGTGATCGCGCTCTCGCCCGGGATCCGCGACGGGGTGATCGCGGCGGGGGTGTCCCCGGAGCGCGTGTCACTCGTGCCCAACGCGTCGGACCTGGAGCTCTTCTCCCCCACCCTCGACCGCGAGGTGGAGCGGCGTCGCCTCGGGCTCGGAACCGGATTCGTATGCAGCTACTTCGGCACCATGGGCGAGGCCAACGACCTGTCCCAGGTGGTGCGCGCGGCGCCGATGGCGCCGGACGTGACCTTCGTTCTGCTGGGCGACGGGAAGCACCGGGAGGGACTGCGGCAGCAGGCCGAGCGGCTCGGCGCGGCCAACGTGGTGTTCCTCGACCCGGAGCCCGACAAGGCGGCGGTGGCCCGCCTGGCCGCGGCGTCGGACGCCTGCCTCACGATCTTCAAGGACGTGCCCGTGCTCGCCACCAACTCGCCCAACAAGCTCTTCGACACCTTCGCCGCCGGCCGGGCCGCGATCGTGAACCAGCCCGGCTGGATGCAGCGTCTGGTGGAGGACAACCACGCCGGCGTGTTCGTCCGGCCCGGGGACCCCGCGGACCTGGCCGAGAAGGTCGGCTGGCTGCGCGACAACCCCGGGGAGGTGGAGCGGTATGGACGCAACGCCCGGCTGCTGGCCGAAAGGGAGTTCGGCCGGGACGAGCTGGCCGGCCGGGCGCTCGAGATCCTCCGCGAAGCCGCCTCGTGACCGTCCTCTCCTACTGCGTGGTGAACACGAACGGCCGCGAGCACCTGCTGGCCTGCCTCGAGGCGATCGCCCGCCACCACCCCGCCGGGATGGAGCACGAGGTGCTGGTGCTCGACAACGCGTCGGACGACGGCTCCGCCGACGCGGTGCGGGGACTCGGCGGGCACGTGCGGCTGATCGCCCTGGCGCAGCGGGAGGGCAAGGCCGCCGCCGACACGCGTCTCCTGCGCGAGGCGGAGGGGCGCTACTGCCTGTTGCTGAACGAGGACTCCGAGGTGCAGGCGGGATGCGCCCAGGCGCTGGTGGACGCGCTCGAGGCCGATCCCTGCGCCGCGGTGGCGGGCGCGCAGCTGCTGACCGCCGACGGCACGCCCACGCCGTGCGCCTGGCGCCTGCCCGACGCGGGGTGGGCGCTCGCCGCGGCGGTGTTCCTGCACCGGCCGTACGCGGTACAGAGCCGGGGCGGGTCCGTGCGGCCGGTGGGCTGGGTGCAGTCGAGCGCGATGCTCGTGCGGAGCGAGGCCGCGGCCGGCGTGGGATGGCTCGACCCGGGCTACTTCGTGTACTCCGACGAGACCGACTTCTGCAAGCGCCTCCACGACGCGGGCTGGCGAATTCTCTTCGCGCCCGGGGCCCGCGCGATCCACCACAACCAGCTGTCCACCGACGCCGCGGCCATGCGCCGGCGGATCGTGGAGTTCCACCGTGGGCGCGACCGCTACCTGCGCCGCCACGTGTCGCCCCTGACGCGGCTGCTCTGGACGGGATGCTGGACCTGGGCCTATCTCGTCCGCGCCACCGCGGCGTCGGTGCTTCCCGGCCGGGATCCGGCTCGCTACCTGCTGCATGCGCGGCAGCAGTTGAGACCGGGCCGGGGGGAGGGATTGCGCGAGGCCGCGGACGCGCGCAACCGTGGTCACGAGCACACCGCGGCGGGCGCCGGCGCCCACTGAGCGCTACGCGGGCGGCGGTCCTTCTACGCTGTCCGCGCGGATGGAGCACGCGGACCTCGCCCAACTCGCAGCGGTCTGCGGCGCCCTCGGCTCCGCACTCGCGCTCCTGGCACGCTCACGGGTGGCCCTCCTGGCCGGCCTCGGGACCCTCACGGCGGCCGAGGCGGGCCTGGCCGCGTCGCTCGGCAACCAGGGCGTGGACAAGCTGAGCAGCGCCGCAGGGGCCGCGGCCGCACTGGCCGGTCTCGCGGTGGTGGGCGTCGCGGCCTGGTTTCTCGCGCACAGGCCGGCGCTGGTCCCGGTGCTCGTGCTGCTGGCCGCGCCCTTCCGGCCGCCGCTCGCATTCGACAGCGCCAACCGCTTCTTCGTGTCCGTGGCCACCGACGGCCGCCTGGGCCGCCTGCTGCCGCTGTACTTCGTGCTCGCCGCCGCTGGAGCAGCGCTCGGATGGCGCGCGCTCCGGGGCGAGGAGGTGCGCCCGCTCCCGCGCGCCCTCGCCCTCCCCGCCGCGGCCTTCTTCGCCTTCGCGATGCTCTCGCTGCTCTGGGCCGACGACCTGGAGGCGGGGGCGAACCTGCTCGTGTTCTTCACGCTTCCCTTCGCCGCGCTCCTCGCCATCGTGGCCCGGGCCGAGTACCCCGACTGGGCCCCCCGGGCGCTGGCGATCACCGGTATCGCGCTGGCCTCCCTGTTCGCCGCGGTGGGCATCTGGCAGGCCATCACACACGACCTCTTCTTCTACGCGCCCAACCTCGCCGTCTCCAACGCGAACACGGACTTCTTCAGGGTCACCTCGCTGTTCGGCGACCCGAGCCTCTACGGCCGTCACGTGATCCTTGGCGTGGGCCTCGTGCTGGTGCTCCTGGCCACCGGGCGGTCGCGACCATGGCCGCTGATCGGCGCACTGGTGCTGATGTGGGTCGGCCTGGTGTTCTCGTACTCCCAGTCGAGCATGGCCGCGCTGTTGATCGTGACGCTGGCGCTTGCGCTGGTGACCGGCGACAGCCGGGTGCGGCGCACGGTGGGCGCACTGGCCGTAGCCGCCGCGGTGGTGGCGCTCGCCTTCGCGGCGGTGAAGGTCGCCGACGGGGAATCGGTGAACCGGGTCACCAGCGACCGCACCGAACGGGTGCAGGACGCGGCCCGCGTGGTGAAGGAGCAGCCGCTCCACGGGGTGGGCATCGGCGGGCAGGCTCGGGCGAGCCGGCGGCTGGCCAACAGCGACCGCCCCACAGCCAACTTCGTGTCCCACACCACGCCACTCACCGTGGCCGCCGAGCTGGGGGTGGTGGGCCTCGCGCTCTACACCTGGCTGCTGGTGGGCGGAGTGCGGGTGATCCTCACGGTCTACCGCCGGGACGAGCCGCTCGGACTGGCTCTGGGAGCCTCCTTCCTCGCCCTGTTCGTTCACGCCCTCTTCTACAGCGGCTTCCTCGAGGACCCGCTCACGTGGCTGGTGCTCGCCGTGGCCGCGGGATGGTCGACGCGGCCCGATCCCGCGGACGCCGACCCCCGGGCGCGGGCACGCCGGCGCGTGGAGGCGCGGCAGGCCGCGTGAGCGCGCCGGCCGAATCCACGCCCGAGCGCCTGAGCCGGCTGGAGGCGCTGGCCCTGCTGGCGCTGCTCCTGGCCATCGTGACCGTGACGCTGCCCAGCCTGGGCTCGGACCCCTGGCACTTCCGGCCGGGGGCGGTGCACCCGTCGGGCCCGCTGGCCCCTCTGGTGCGGGCCGCCGGAGAGGAGTGGGACGTGGGCATCGCCCGCTCGGCCGCCTTCATGGCCGCGCTCCTCTGCGGGGCGGCCGCGCTCACCCTGCTGCGCGACCGGACCTGGCCGCGCTGGGCGGGCGTGGGGATGGTGCTCGCGGTGGCCGTGCTGCTCTCGGCGCCGTCGGTGTTGCTCCAGCTCGGGCTTCGCGAGTCCACCCAGCCCTGGTTCTTCACCAACGACTCGACCTACCAGATCGAGGTGGGCGGAGACCTCGTCCTGCACGGCCACAACCCCTACGGGCATGACTACCGCCGGTCCGGTGTCGAGCGCTTCTACACGCGCGACGGGACCGCCTCAGAACGGGTTCGCAACCGCGAGGTGGCGCTCCGCCACTTCGCCTACTTCCCGGGTGCGCTGCTCACGGCCGCGCCGTGGCGGCTGTTGCCGAAGCCGTTCGACGACTACCGCCTGCTGGTGCTCCTGGCCACGCTCGCCACCCTGGGCGCCGCGCTCGCCTTCCGGGGGCCACTCGTCTGGCGCCTGGCCATCGGCGCCGTGCTCGTGTGCAACCCGGTGGCGATCCGCTCGGCCTGGTTCGGCCAGAACGACGCCCCCAGCCTCCTCCTGCTGGTGCTCGCGTTCGCGCTCGTGACCCGGCGGCGGCTCGGCTGGGCGGCGGCGAGCCTGGCCGGCGCGGTGCTGCTGAAGCAGTTCTCGGTGGTGGCGCTGCCCTTCATCGCGCTCATGCTGGTTCGCGGCGGCGCCACGCGAGCGGAGCTGAAGCGCGCCGCGGCGGTGTTCGGCGGCGTGGTGGCGGCGGGCATCCTGCCCTTCCTGATCGCCGATCCCGGAGCCTTCTACGACGACACCATCCGCTACGGCGCGGGCACCTACCGGATCGTGGGCTACGGCCTCTCGGCGATCCTGATCCGAATCGGGATCCTGGACGACCGCGACGGCTCGTACCCGTTCGCGCTCGTGGCGCTGCTCACCTGGGTCCCGCTGACGGTGTGGCTGCTGCTCGTGCAGCGGCGGTCGGAGGAGATGTGGATCGGGGCCCTCGGGTTCTCCGTGTCGATCCTGTGGCTGATGTTCATCGGCCGGACCTTCAACAACTACTACCTCGAATGGCCGATGACGGGCGCGGCTATCGCTGTTCTGATCGCTGTTGCCGCGCCTTGGCGCGAGCCTGCTTCCGCTTCCGAGCCGCGCTCTTCTCCTCGAACGCGAACTGCTGGGCCCGACCCGTGACGTAGACGCGGTCCGGGTCGGCCACCACCGGGTTCGCGTACTTGCCCCCGGGGAAGCGCCACACCTCCCTGCCGTTCGACGCGCGCACCGCGTAGGTGCCGTCGGGGCCGCGCTTCACCGAGCGCTGGGCGGCCGATCCGCAGCTCGAGCAGGTGGCGTAGTACACGAGGCCGGACATGACCGTGGGGGCCGAGTGCACCGCCGCCGGAGTGTCGATCTGCCAGATGGTGTCGCCGGTGGCCGCATCCAGCGCATAGAGCTTGCCGTCGTAGGTGCCGACGAACACGCGCCGCTTCCACACCGCGGCGGCGCCGTAGATGTAGGACCCGAGCGGGCGGGCCCACAGGAGCTTGCCGCTGCGGGCCCCGTACACGTACATCGTGCCGTCGGTGTTGCCGATGTAGACGCGCCCGTAGGCCACCGTCGGGGTGGCGTAGAAGAACTCGCGCGAGCCGCCGAACTTGGAGGCGGACTGGGCGCTCCAGCGGAGCTTCCCTGTGCGGGCGTTGAGCGCGTAGAGGGTGCCGGCGTCGGAGGCGATGTAGATCGTGCGCTTCCAGTACGCAGCCCCCGTGTTCACCTGCTCGTCGCCCTGGAAGCTCCAGACCCGCTTCCCGGTGTCCGCGTTCACGGCGTACACATTGTGGTCCCACGAGCCGAAGTAGAGCCGGCCGCCGCGCAGGAGCGGCGACGACTCGATCGGGGCGCCCCCGAACTTCCACAGCGTGTGGCCGGTGGCCGCGTTCCAGGCGATTAGGAAGCCGCTGGCCCCGGGGCGACCCTGCGGACAGGGCACGAAGTCCATGTACGCCTGGTAGACGACCTTCTGCCCGATCGTCGGAGACGACGCCGCGCAGCGCTTCGTGGTCTTGCGCCAGCGTACCCGGCCGGTCTTGGCGTTCAGCGCGAAGAACAGGCCCTTCTGCTGGGCCAGGTACACGTGGCCGTAGCCCACCGTCGGAGGGAACTCGAGCGTGTCGTGCGCATCGATCGACCAGACCCGGCGGTAGGGCGGCAGGTGGTGGTAGGGGGAGATGTGCGAGCGCGCGACGTCGTAGCCGTAGGTGGGCCACGGGCGCGGGTTGTCCTTCTTCGGCGGAGGCTTCGGCTCAGGGGCCGCGGTCGTCACGAACTCGTCGTCGGCGGAGCCGCGCTTCTCGGTGGGCTTGTTGGCGTTGTGGACGTACACCCCGACCGCGACCGCGAGAGCGAGCACGACAAGGGCGACGCCGGCCAGGAGTCGACGCCTTCTGCGCATCGCGCCGAAGCATGGCAAAGGCCTCAGCCGGTCCCGTTAACCGATGCCAGGTGAGGAGCGCAGCCCCGGCGAGGAGCGCAGCCCGACCGGCGGTCGGGCGAGCACCGGAGCTTGTCGTCGGTCGGGCGAGCACCGCAGCCATGTCATCCCTCCGTTAGGAGGGACCAGACGCGCTTGGTCACGTCCTGGACCTCGGTGCTCAGCTGGGACTCGTTCAGGTCGCTCGCCCACTGCGGGGTGCCCATCCGGAGGAAGAGGCCGTCCCCGCGCTTGAAGCCAACGAGCGCGGGCTGCTCGGCGTCCCGCCCGGCCGCCACCACGGTGTCCGTGCCCGCCGGGAGCGCCAGAGAGCGCTCGAACACCGTGAAGTCACCGATCAGGGAGCTGAGCCCCTCGAACAGGCCGAGGTCGTCCTGGGAGACGCTCAGGGGCGCGGGGCCGGTGCGCACGAGGCCGGTCCGCTCGCCGAACACGTTCCTCGCCGCGGGAGGCGACGGGTCGGCCAGTACCTCCCCGGCGAGCTTGGCGTTGCGGCGCAGGGCATCGGCCCCGAAGGACACCAGCCGGCCGCCGCCATCCACGTAGTCGCGCAGGCGCTTCTCGAGGGAGGCGGGAAGCCACACCGCGCTCCCCGCGATCGCCACGCCGGGTGCGTTGCCGAGTGCCGGTCCCTCGCCGCGCGCCAGCGCGAGGTCGGTGGTGAGGTCGTACGGGAGCCGAGCACGATCGAGGAAGCGCAGGAGCGGCGAGGCCTCGCGGACGAGGCCGGCGGGGGGCGCTCCGCCGGCGAACTCACGGTCCAGCCGAATCCGGCGCGCGGAGGGGAAGGTGTCGGCGAAGCCGTCCAGGTCGTCGTCCACCGGATTCAGCGCCTGCCAGGTGAGCACGGGCAGCACCACCAGCGGCCGCGGGCGGCCGGCCGCCTTCTTTCGCCCACCTGGAAGACCGGCCACCGCCACGGGCCATACCGCCCGGCGATCGCCCGCGCGGACCCTGACCAGGTAGACGCCGGTGAGGGCGTCGCGAGGGATCCGCACCCGGAACTTCCCGGCGATCCGCTTCCCGGTCTTCAGCGGCCTGGGCTCGCCGAGGCGCGAGAGGGCGAACTCGAACGAGCGGTCGAACGGACCCACCTCCAGCCGGGCGAAGCCCCCGGCGGGAGTCACCGACAGGGGCCCGCGCAGCGTGAGCGGCCGAACTGACACACCGGTGCCCGGGCGGGCGATGCGCAGGGTGGGGATGGCCGCCGGGGCGGTGGCCTCGTTGCCGGCGTGATCGCGCACCCGAACGGTGAAGGCGTAGTCACCGGGCGCGGCGGGCCTCCGGTCGCGCAGGCGCCCGTCCCAAACCCCCGAGCGGCCCTTCCCGCGGAAGCGGAGCACCACGCGCGGCGGGCCGTCGTCGGTCCGGAACACGCGAAACTCCGGAGCCTGGTTCGGCGGGCCGTCATAGCTCAGCTTCACCCGCGGGCGCTGGCCGGGCTCACCGGGAGCGATCACCCCCGGGGTGGCGGCGGCCATCCGCACGCGCGGTGGCCGCGTGTCCACGGTGATCTCCTTGAACGAGTCGATCACCCTGTCCTCATCACGACGCACCACCCGCATCCGGTACACGCCGTCGGGCACGCGGTGACCGGCGTCGTCGCGCCCGTTCCACCAGAAGCGGTGCTTGATCGAGCGCTTCGTGGATCCGCCCAGCTCGCGGTCGTCCACGATCCTGCGCACCTCGTTGCCCTCGGAGTCCATCACCGAGAAGCGGATCTTGGCCCGCTCGGTGAGGTCGAAGCCCAGCCGCACCCGGTCACGGACGCCGTCGCCATTGGGCGAGAAGCGCATCGGCTGGACGGCAAAGCGAAGCACGAGCGGGAACTCGCTCTTCAGCTGTTGCGTGACGAGGAAGGCGGCAATCGTCGCCAGCACCAGCAGGGCGAAGACCGCCCTGACCAGGGGCCGGGTCATGGCGCGGGAAACCTAGAGGACAGAATGTGCGCCATGCGGGTTCAGATCATCGACCCCTCGGGCGACGTCGCCCCCTACGACCATGCACTGGCCTCGGCGCTGGCGGGCCGGGGAGCCGGCGTGGAGCTCGTCACGTCGAGGTTCGTGCACGGCCCGGCGGCCGACCCGCGGGGCTACTCGGTGCGTCTCGACTACTACCGGCTGGCCACGCGCCTGGCCCCGGACGCGCCCCGGACGCGCCGGGCGCTGAAGCTGGCCGAGCACGTGCCGGACACCCTCCGGGCCCGCTCGCGCGAGGGAGCCGCCGACGTGCGCCACCACCAGTGGTTCCCGCTTCCCCGGCTCGACTCCCTGCTGCTCGGCCCGGCCCGGCCGCGCGTCCTGACCCTGCACAACATCCTGCGCGCGGAGCACCTCGAGCGCCGCCTGCTCGACCGCATGGACGCCGTGGTGGTGCACACCCGCCGGGGTGCGGACGAGCTCGCCGCGCGCGGTGGCCTGCCCGAGGACCGGATCAGGGTGATCCCCCACGGTGCCTTCGATCACCTGACCCACCAGCCGGGAGAGCTGCCGCTCCCGCCCGACCTCGCCGCCGTGAAGGGACCCGTCGTGCTGTGCTTCGGAGTGGTGAGGCCCTACAAGGGAGTGGACGTGCTGCTCGAGGCCTTCCGGGGGGTGGACGCGGAGCTGTGGGTGGTGGGGCGCCCGCTGGGGGAGTCGATGGAGCGGCTGCGGCGGCTCGCGCCGCCGGGCCGGGTCCGGTTCGTGTCCCGCTACGTGAGCGACCTTGAGCTGCCCGCGTTCTTCCGCCGGGCCGATGTGCTCGTCCTGCCCCACCGGCGGGTCGACGTGTCCGGGGTGCTGTTCGCCGGCCTGGCCTTCGGCAAGCCGATGGTGCTCTCCGACGTGGGCGGGTTCCGCGACGTGGTGGAGCCGCACGCGGCGGGGCGCCTCGTGCCGCCGGAGGACCCCGAGGCGCTGGGCGCCGCGATCGCTGACCTGCTGGCCGACCCCGCGGCCCGGACCGAGCTGGGCGCGCGGGCCCGCGCGGCGGCCGTCGGCCCCTACTCCTGGGACCGCATCGCGGGGCAGACGCTCGAGCTGTATGAGGAGGTCTTGAGGTGAGGGTCGTCTTCATGGCCAAGAGCAAGCGCTCGGCCGCCCGCGCGCTGGCGTGGCTCGTGGAGCGTGGCTGCGAGGTGCCCGCCGTGGTGGCCTCGGAGCCCGACGCCTGGACCGTGCCGGAGCAGCGCGTGGACCTGGTGGCGCGGGAGCACGCACTCGACCTGGTGTCCGAGGCGGAGCTCTACGAGCGCGCGGATTCCGGGGCGCTGGGCGATGTGGACCTGGTGGTGTCCTTCCTCTTCTGGAATCGCATCCGGGAGCCGCTGATCTCCCTGGGCGGCCTGGGCTGCCTCAACTTCCATCCCGCGCCGCTGCCCGACTTCCGGGGGCTCGGGGGCTACAACGTGGCCATCCTCGAGGGGCTGCCGGAGTGGGGCGTGTCCTGCCACTTCGTGGACGCGCGCTTCGACACCGGGGACCTCGTGGACGTGGAGCGATTCCCCATGGACCCGGAGACGGAGACCGCGTTCTCCCTCGACCTGCAGAGCCAGAAGCGCCTGCTCGGGCAGTTCCAACGCGTCGTGGGCGCTGCTCTGGAGGGCGAGGAATTGCCGCGCGCGCCGCAGGGCGAGGGCCGCTACGTGAGCCGTGAGAACCTCGAAGCCCTCAGGCGCGTCCGCCCGGGCGACGACCTGGGGCGAAAGCTGCGCGCGTTCTGGTACCCGCCCTGGCCGGGAGCGGTGGTGGAGGTGGGCGGCCGGGACCTGACGCTCCTGGACGACGCGCTGCTGAGCGAGCTGGCCACGGTCTACCGGAACGCCGGGCAGATTCCCTAGGGATGGCATGGTCCGGTGCTCACCCGATCAGCGATCGGGCCGCGCTCCTCCCCGGGCATGGTCCGGTGCTCACCGCTCCTCCCTCAAGCGGCCGGGAGAACTGGGGAGCCGGAGTACCCTTTCCCAGATGAGCGCCCTGGCCTGCGCCTCCTGCGGAATCGAGAATCCCGCTGACGCGCGGTTCTGCATGGCCTGCGGTTCGGCCCTCTCGCGCAACTGTCCCTCCTGCGGAACACCGGCCCCCGCGGAGGCCCGCTTCTGCATGAACTGCGGCAACGCCCTCGGCGGTGCGGCTGCGCCGGCGGCGGCACCGCCCCCGTCAGCGGAGCCCGACCAGCCGCCGGAGGAACGCCGCCAGGTGACGGTGCTGTTCGCCGACCTGTCGGGCTACACGGCGGTGGCCGAGCGCATGGACCCCGAGACCGTGAAGACGCTCGTGGACAGAGCCCTGATGCGGCTGGGCGCCGAGGTGGCGCGCTACGGCGGCACGGTGGACAAGTACATCGGGGACAACGTGATGGCCCTCTTCGGGGCCCCGCTGGCACACGAGGACGACACCGAGCGCGCGGTTCGGGCGGGTCTAGGCATGCAGGCGGCCATGACCGAGGTGAACGCGGGGCTCCCCGCGGGCGTGCACTTCGACCTGCGCGTGGGGATCAACACGGGCGAGGTGCTGGCCGGCGCCGTGGGCGAGAGCTACACCGTCACCGGCGACACCGTGAACGTGGCCTCCCGCCTGCAGAGCGCGGCCCGGCCCGGGACCGTGACCGTGGGTCAGCGCACGATGCGGGCCACCAGCAACGTCGTGGAGTACGAGGAGCTCGAGCCGTTGCGCCTGAAGGGCAAGGCGGAGCCGGTCATGGCCTGGGAGGCGGTGCGGGTCGCGGCGGTGCACGCCGTACGCCGCAACGCGCCGGTCCAGGAGTCGCCCCTGGTGGGCCGAGACGGCGAGATCGCCACGCTGGAGACCCTGTACGAGCGCGTGGTCCGCGAGGGCGCGCCCCACCTCGTGACCCTGGTGGGCGAGGCCGGCGTGGGCAAGTCGCGCCTCCTGCGCGAGTTCGAGCAGCGCGTGTGCGCCCATCCGTCGCAGCCCGCCTTCCGCACCGGTCGCTGCCTGCCCTACGGCGCGGGCATCGTGTTCTGGGCCCTGGGCGAGGTGCTCCGGGCGGAGTGCGGGATCGTGGACACGGACTCCGCGGACGACGCCTGGCGCAAGCTCTCGGCGTACATCGCGGGCCTGTTCGGGGACGAGACCAAGCCGCTCGGGGAGCCAGGCGAGCGAGAGGCCGCGCTGATCGGGCGCCTGCTCGGCATCGACGTCCCGCCCGAGCTCGTGCCCTCGGAGGACAACCCCGAGCGCCTGCGCGAGGCCTTCTTCTCCGCCCTGCGCTCGGGTATCGAGGCGCGCGCCCGGCGGCAGCCGCTCGTGATCGCGTTCGAGGACATCCACTGGGCGGACGACGGCATGCTCGACGCCATCGAGCACCTCGCGCAGTGGGTGCGCGCGCCGCTGATCCTGGTCTGCCTGACCCGCGACGAGCTGCTCGACCGGCGCCCGGGATGGGGCGGTGGGCGGCGCTCGGCCACCCAGCTGCTGCTGGACCCGCTGGCCGCCGAGGACACGCGGGCACTGGTGTCCTCGCTGCTTCCCGACGGCGACGAGATGGTCCTGCGCGTGGTGGAGCGCTCCGGCGGCAACCCGCTGTTCGCGGAGGAGATGTCGCGGCGGATCGCCGAGGACGGAGGGACCCTCGGCGGCGGCGAGCTCCCCGACACGGTGCAGGCCGTGCTGGCCGCCCGCCTGGATGCACTGGAGCCGTTCGAGCGGCGCGTGGTACAGCAGGCCGCGGTGGTGGGGCGCACCTTCTGGGAGGCCTCGCTGATCCCCCTCGCCCAGGCCGAGGGACGTGAGCTCGACCGCACCCTCACCACGCTGCAGGAGAAGGACATCCTCGCCCCCGGCGCCGAGGGCCGGCTGGCGGGCGAGCGCGAGCTGTCCTTCAAGCACGTGCTGATCCGCGACGTGGCCTACGGGACGCTCACCAAGGCCGTGCGCTCGCGCAAGCACTTCGAGGTGGGCGCCTTCATCGAGGAGCGGGCGGGCGACCGCACGGACGAGGTGGTGGCCCTGCTGGCCGAGCATTACGGCCGGGCCGCGTCGCTCGGCCGCGAGAGCTCCCTGGCCGAGGACGAGCTGGCCCCCATGCGCGAGCGTGCGGTGCGCTTCCTGGAGGAGGCGGGCGACGCCGGCGCACTGCTGTACTCCAACCGCGAGGCGGCCAGCCACTACCGCCACGCCCGCCAGGTGGGAGCGGACGGAGAGCGGGCCACCGTGGTCCGGGTGGGCGAGAAGCTCGGCGACGTGTCCCTGCGCCTCGGGCGCGTGGACGAGGCGATCGAGGTGTGGCAGGACTGCCTCGACTGGCACCGCGGGCAGGAGGACCTCGACCGCGTGGCCGACCTCCACCGCAAGATCGGCGCCGCACTGTCCCACAAGGGCGAGCGCAAGGCGGCCATCGAGCACTATCAGCGCGGCATCAACCTGCTGAAGGACGGTCCCCCGCGGCTTGAGCTGGTGCGCCTGTACGAGGAGGCCGCCTGGCTCTACCTCCACACCGGGGACAACATGCTGGCGATCTACGCGTCCGAGAAGGCGCTTCGGCTGGCCGAGAAGCTCGGCGAGACCCGGGCCGCCAGCCGCGCCCACGGGATCTTTGGCCGGGTGTTCGGCCGCATCGGGGACACCACGAAGGCGCGCGAGAACCTCGAGCGCGCGGTGGAGCTGGCCCGCGGGTCGGACGACGGCGAGACCATCATCGCCCTCTGCGCCTACGGCCGGCACCTGGAGATCTCCGAGGCCGACGCTCCCGGCGCGCGCGGCGCCTACGACGAGGCGCTGGCGCTGGCGGAGCAGGTGGGCATGCTGCCCGCCCAGGTGGAGCTGCACGCGTGGATCGCCCAGCTCTCGGCGTACGGCGCGGACTGGGAGTCCGTGGAGCGCTCCACCGAGGCCAGCGCCGACCTCGCGGAGCGCGAGGGGCTCGTGGGCAAGCTGTCCCTCCCCTACGCCCTGCGCGGCCTCCTGCGCTGGCGCGAGGGGCGGCTGGAGGAGGCGGCGGTGCTGTTCCAGCGCTCACACGAGATGGCCGAGCAGGTGGGCTGGTCCGAGATCTCGTTCCAGGCCCTGTTCGGGCTGGCGCTGGCGCTGCGCGACTCCGGCGACTACACGAGCGCCACCGACACCCTCGACCGGGCGATCGACCTCTGCGAGCGCGCCGGGCTGCTGGCCCAGTCCATTCACGCCACGGCCGCCCGCGCCGTGGTCCTGGCGCTGGCCCACCGTCCCGAGGCCGCTCGCGAGGCAGCCAGAGAGGCTGCTCAGCTGGCCGAGCGCATGCACTACCCGATCGGCCGCGCCGCGGCCCTGGAGGCGCGGGGGCTCTCGGACGAGGACCCGGTCGCGGCCGACGCCCTGCTGGCCGACGCGGCCGCCGCCTGGCAGGAGCTCGACCGCCCGCTGGAGGCTGCCCGCTGCCGCCTGCTGGCGGGACAGCGCCTGCTGGCCTCCAACCCCGAGCGCGCCCGCGAGCTGCTCGAGACCGCCGCCGACGAGACCGAGGCGCTCGGCGTGCCGCACCTGGCCCAGCGCGCGAGAGCCCTGGTTCCGTCAGCCTAGGCCCCAGTCGAGGAGCGCAGCCTGATCGTTCGATCAGGCGAGCACCGCAGCCAGACCTACTGGGTCAGGTCTGAGCCGGCGATGACCACGACGCTCGCGTCACCCGCGAGTGCCTGCGTGTCCGGGTCGATCGCCTCGCGCTGCGAGATCTTCAGCTTGCGCCCCACCGCGGCCGCGTCGCGCTGGTGGCCCTTCGCGTAGAGCACGACGGACTCGGCGCGCTGCTGCTCCTGGTCGGAGCTGTTCGCCACGGTGCCCAGGTCGAAGCCTCCGCTGGTCACCTGGTCTCCGATGTTGGCGGCGAGACCCGGCACCAGCGTTCCGTTCAGCACCGCCACGGTCACCTTCGACGGATCCACAGGCGGAGCCTTGGCCTTGTCGCTCCCACCACCATCGTCGGCGCCGGGCGTGGCCGGGGAGCCGCCGCTGCTTCCCGAGCTGCTGTCGTCGCTGGTGAGCTGTGAGATGCCGAATGCGGCGCCTCCGCCCAGCACCAGCACGCCGGCCACGATCAGGGCGGCCAGGCGCGGACCGGAGAGGGTGGGACGCTCGGAGGCCGATGACGCAAGCCCGGGTGGGCGCCCGGGCGGCGGGAGGATCCGGGTCTCGCTGCCCGGGGGCACGCGGGGCGGCGGGGCCGAGCGATCGGGCAGGCGCGGTGACGACGAGGGCGGCGGAGGCGTGATGGGAGTCCGGGTCTGGGCGGCTGGTGTGGCCGCACCGGAGTTGGCGGGCGGCGGGGACTGGATGGCGGCCGCGGTGGCGGCGGCGATCGGCGGCACCGCGTCGGACTCCTCGGTCGAGTCGCGGCCGGTCTCCGGGGCGGGCGCGGGTTGGGCGCGCGCCTGGGCACCCGCGGCCTGAGCCGCCGGCGTTGCTGCCGCGGGCCGGCCCTCGGCCACTCCGGCCACCACCGGCACGGCCTCGTCCGGAGCCTCTGTCTCGTCGCTGTCGCGCTCGGCGGGGGACTCGCCGGTGTGGGCGTCGCCGCCGGGCTTCTCCGCCTGCGGAGCCTGCTGCCCCTGGCCCGCGGGTGTGGCCGGGCCCGGGCCCGCCGACGCGGTGGCGGTGGCGGGGCGTGCTCCGGCCGCCGCGGCCAGGGCGGGCACGCCGGCGGGGGCGCCCGGCACCGGCGGCGGGGCGGGAGCGGGTTGTCCCGGAGTCGGGGCGGGCTGGCCCTGCGCGGGGGAAGGCTGACCCGGCGTGGGAACGGGCTGACCGGGGGTCGGGGCCGCCTGGCCGGGCACGGCCGGCTTCGGCTGGGGTTGGGCCACTACGCGCTGGGCCACGGATGCCGGTACGGGATGCCCCGCCTCGGCGCGCTCCGGCGCTCGCCCGGCCCACTCCCTCAGTCGCTTGACGTCACGCGCCTGGGAGAAGTAGAGGACGGACAGCACCGCCAAGCCCACGACGGCAGCGAGCCCGGCGTAGGAGCCGATCTGCTCGATGATGTGCATGGAGGAGCCAGGAACCTTAGTAGCAGCCTGGGCGGGATCGGCCCCAGGGTCCCCGGGTCAGAGCGCTTCGGACCCGCCCGCCACCAGCGCCCGCTCGGCCGACAGCTCGGCCACCGCCCCGGCCAGCCCGGCGGTGTCGCCGCTGTAGACCAGCTCCTCGATGCGGGCGAAGGCCGTCTCCACCCACTCGGGGTCCATCGCGGAGCTCACCGCGCACACGATCTTCTCCGCGGGCGTGGGCTGCGGGCGCTCGCCGGGGTTGAACAGCTCCTCGTGGATCTTCTCCCCCGGCCGGCGGCCCACCATCTCGATGCCGATGTCCACGTCCGGCTCGAGCCCCGCCAGCCGGATCATGTTGCGGGCCAGGTCCACGATCTTCACCGGGTCGCCCATCTCGAGCACGTAGATCTGCCCGCCCAGCGCCAGGTCCCCGGAGCGGATGATGAGCTGGACGGCCTCCGGGATGGTCATGAAGTAGCGGCTCATCTTGTCGTCCGTGACGGTGACCGGCCCACCCTGGGCGATCTGGCGCCGGAAGATGGGCACGACCGATCCCGAGGAGCCGAGCACGTTGCCGAAGCGGACCGCCGAGTAGCGCGTGCCCCGGTAGCGGTTCTGCGCCGCCTCCACCGCCCACTCGGCCAGCGCCTTGGACGCCCCCATCACCGTGGCGGGGCTCACCGCCTTGTCCGTGGACACGAGCACGAAGCGCTCCACGCCCGCCTCACCGGCGGCCGCGGCCACGATGCGGGTGGCCACCGCGTTGTTTCGCACGGCCTCCACCGGGTTCTCCTCCATGAGCAGCACGTGCTTGTAGGCCGCGGCGTGGAAGACCACCGACGGCCTCTGCTCGCCGAAGATCTCGCGCATGCGGGTGGCGTCCTTGCAGTCCGCCAGCACGGCGGTGAGGCGGCCGAAGTGACGCTCCTCCTCGAGCTCTCGGCGGATCTCGAACAGCGCGTTCTCGGAGTTCTCGAGCAGCACCAGGCGGCTGGGGCCGACGCGCGCGATCTGCCTCGACAGCTCGGCGCCGATCGACCCGCCCGCACCGGTGACGAGCACCACGCGGCCGCTGAGGTAGGCGCCCACCCGGTCGATCTCCACCCGCACCGGCTCGCGCCCGAGCACGTCCTCCACGCGCACCTCGCGCACCTGGCGCATGAGGTTCACCCCGCCGGAGAGCAGCTCGAAGGTGGTGGGGAGCGTCCGCACGGGGATGCTCCGCTCGCGGCACGCGGTGACCACCGCCTGGCGCATCGTGCCCGGCGCCGAGGGGATGGCGATGATCACCTCGTCCGGCTTCACGTCGTCCAGCACGCGGGGAAGATCGGAGGTGGTGCCGAGCACCTTGTGGCCGGCCACGCGCATGCCCTGCTTGCGCGGATCGTCGTCGAGGAATCCCACGGCCCCCGAGCGCAGCTCCGGGTTGCGCCGAAGCTCGAAGGCCACCTGCTGCCCGCCGTTGCCAGCGCCCACGATCAGGACCTCGCGCGCGGCGCGTTCGAATATCGGGCCGCGCAGCGGGCGCTCCACCAGGCCCCGCCATAGGAAGCGCGAGCCGGTGATGAAGGCGAGCGTGAGCAGGAAGTCGAGCGCGATCACCCCGCGTGGCGGGTCGGCGCGGGCCAGGGAGAGGAGGAACAGGGCCGCGATCAGCACCACCGTGGCCACCACGACCGCCTTCACGATCGCCTCCACGTCCTTCTGGTCCACGAAGCGCCAGAGCTTCGAGTAAAGGCCGAAGAGCGCGAACACCACGATCTTCATCACGACGACGAAGACGATCGTGTTCTCGAGGAGGTCCTGGTAGCGGGGCGGGATCCCCTGGTCGAAGCGCAGGACGAAGGAGAGGTAGTAGGCCAGCGCGATCAGGCCCACGTCCACCCCGACCTGCCCGACGCGCCGGATGTTGACGGAGGAGCGGATGGTTCTCATGGGGTTCGGGTTGCCGACATTAGAAGTGTGACGAGTTCGCGCGGGTCCCGCCGCTCGCGCAACGCGCCGTGCCGTTCCCGGTGCCCCAGGTCGATCTCCGCGGGATCGCCGAGGCGTCTCAGGCGACCGTCCGCGATCAGCCGCTCGTCCACCGCGCCGAGGCGCCCCTCGAAGGTCGTGTACACGGGCGTGCCGAGGGCCACGGCCTCGCGATTCATCGTCCCGCCGGCCGAGATCACGAGATCCGCGTAGGCCACGAGGCTCTGGGCGTCCACCGCATGCTCGGGCACCACGAAGCCTTCGCCGGCCGCCAGCTCACGCCTCTGCTCCGGCGTGCGCGGCAGCACCACGGCCTGTGTCCGCTCCTCGCGGAGGCGCTCGAGCACCCGTGCGAAGAGGGGGTTCTCGAAGCGGTGGTAGAGCGAGACGTCGGGCGGGGTGCGAACCACCACCAGCGGCCGGCCGCGGTCCAGGGCGAGCTCGCGCAGCACCGCCTCGTCGGGCTCGAAGTCCGCCAGGTAGTACTCCTCCTTGAGCCCGGGGTAGCGGCGCAGCTTCCGGCGAGCGCCGTAGCGGTACAGGCGCTCCGGCGGGATGGCGTCGGGCACCACCACCGCGCGGGCCAGCCGGCAGTTCACGTTGTGCTGGGCCACCGCGAACTCGTAGTCGAAGGCGGTGGCGCTCGGGATGCGCAGCAGCCGGGAGGCCACCGTCACGTCGTTGGAGCCGTGGCCCATCGACACGTCGAAACGCCGTCCGCGTGCCCAGCGGGTGAGTGCCAGGCTGCGGGAGAGGAGTCCGGCGGCCTTGCCTCCGCGCGCGCCGCCGCGGTGGTGGCCGATGGCGGTGTGCTCGATCCCGAATCGCTCGCACAGCTCGAGCGTCTGGGCGAAGTCGCGCGCCGTGACCTCCACCTCGTGCCCATCCGCCCGCATCGCGCCGATCAGCGGACGCATGACGAGAACGTGAGGGCTGTTGGTCAGATCAACCCAGACACGCACGGGCGCGGGGGGGGTCTCGAGTGGGGGGACGGCCACCGGGCTCCAGCTACCCTAGTGCGCTCGTATGCCGCTGATCGCCTCGATCACGGACCCCATCGTCAACGTCGCAGTGGACGTCGTGGACGCGATGGGGCTCCCGGGTGTCTTCCTGCTCATGGTCGCGGAGAGCGCCTGCATCCCGATACCGAGCGAGGCCACCATGCTGTTCGCCGGCTTCAACGTGTCGAGCGGCGACTTCACCCTCGGCGCGGCGGTGGCCGCGGGCACGCTGGGCAACCTGGTGGGGTCGTGGATCGCGTACTGGGTGGGCTACGCGGGTCGCGTGGACATCCTGGAGAAGCACGGCAAGAAGCTCCACATCAAACCGAGCCAACTGGCCTGGGCCGACCGCTGGTTCGAGCGCCACGGCGACGCGACGGTGTTCTTCGCCCGCATGCTGCCGATCATCAGGACCTTCATCTCCCTCCCCGCGGGCGTCGCGCGGATGCCATTCCTGCGCTTCAGCCTGTTCACGGTGGCCGGCTGCCTGCCCTGGGTGCTGCTTCTCACGTTCATCGGCAAGCAGGCCGGCGACAACTGGGACGACTGGAAGGACAAGCTCCACTACGTGGACTACCTGGTGATCGTGTCCATCGTCGCCGGGATCGCGTACCTGCTCATCCGGTCCCGCCGCCGGCGGCGCGGCGCCGGCCCGGCGGCCACCGAGACGACCTGAGCCCCCGCCCGCCCCTTCGCGAGGCCGTGGCCCTCGGGCTGCTCCAGGGGGCGACGGAACTGGTGCCGGTGTCGAGCTCGGCCCATCTCTGCGTGGTCCCGCGGATGCTCGGCTTCGCCTATCCGCGCCTCGGCCACGCGGAGCGCAAGTCCTTCGAGGTGGCCCTGCACGCCGGGTCGGCCCCGGTGGTGGCCGCGGTGGCGCTGCGCTCGGGGCCCCTGCCCCCGCCGCTCGACCTGGCCCTCACTGTGCTTCCCGCCGCGCTGGTCGGTCTTGCCTTCGAACGGCCGATCGAGCGGCGTCTGGGGGGTCCAATGGGCGTGGGCCTTGCGCAGCTCGCCGCGGGCCTGGCGCTGGTGGCCGCCGACCGTCGCGGCGGCATGCGCGCCGTGCCTGACCGGGCGGACCACCTCGCCGTGGGAGTGGCCCAGGCCGCGGCGCTGATCCCCGGGGTGTCGCGCGCCGGAGCGGTGCTCACGGCTGCGCGCTGGCGCGGGCTCTCCCGTCCCGCCGCGCTCACGCTCGCGCTTCAGGCCGCTCTGCCGGTGACCGCCGGGGCCGTGGCGCTGAAGGGCACCCGGATGGCGAAGGAGGGCCTGCCGGAGGGAGCGGCGCCGGCGATGCTGGCCGGCGCACTGGCCTCGCTGGCGTCCGCGGCGCTGGCCCAGAGGGCGCTTCGCGGGGTACGGAACACCCGCTCGTATATCCCCCTGGCGGGCTACCGAATGGGCTTCGGAGCGCTCGCCGTGGCCTACGCCTGGACGAAACGCCGATGAAAGATCCCTGGTGCTGAGCCCTTTTCCCCCCTACAGTGAGATGAGGCGGGGCTAGGCACGAACGCTCGCACCCCCTTGTCCTCCAGCATCCTCCCCACTCCCTCCCAGAGCCGAGAGCCCAACGGCTGGACCGAGCGCGCGTCCGCCCGGCTGGTCGAGGACATCCGTGCCCTCCTGCGCGTGGACGGCGTTGCCTTCGTCACGGTGGACGAGGAACAGCGGCAGATGACGCGTGCCGCCGGGTGGTTCGCCAACCGGGAGCTGGACGAGGCGCTTCAGCCCGCTGGCACCCGCACTCTCGACCACGGCCGGCCCGGCCTGGTGGAGGCCGCGCTCGGCCGCGGGCGCCCACTGCTCCTCCCGCGTGTGGAGGCCTGGGAGGCCGCACCCGACCTGCTGGCAGAGCTGATGGACACGCTCGGGGAGGAGCGGGCCACCGAGGTGTGGCGCTCCTTCCGCGCGGCGTCGGTGATCGCCTGGCGCATGCGCACGGCCATCGGCCGCCCGCTCGGGGTGATCCTGCTGGCCTCGCTCGACCCCTCCGCGCCGCTCGGCGCCGACGACCTGCGGAGCGTGGAGGTGGTCACCGACCTCACCGCGATGGCCATGGAGGGGGCATCGCTGCTCGAGACGGAGGCGCGCCGCGCCCGGGACGAGCTGCGCCTGAAGCGCGCCGCCGAGGCCGTGTCGGGCTCGCTCGAGGCGGAGGAGGTGCACCGGCGGGTGGTGGACCACGCCGCGAGCGTGACCGGCGGAAGCAAGGCGCTGCTCACCCGCCTGGACTCGCGCGCCCGCGAGCTGCGGGCCGTGGCCAGCGTGGACTTCTCGCTGGGCGAGGAGGGTGGTCGCCTGTCCCTGGACGGCGGTGCCGTGGGCCAGGTCGCGCGCACCCGCAGCGCCGTGCTCCTCCGGCGCGCGGACGCCGAGGGCCAGGACGACCGCATGATGCGCACCGAGGGAATCGGCTGCTTCATGCACGCGCCCCTCGAGCTCGGGCCGCGGCTCTACGGCGTGCTGAGCGTGGCGCACGAGGATCCGGACCGCTTCGGGAACGAGGACCTCGAGCTGCTGGTGCAGCTCGCCCGCTCCTCCACTGCGGCCATCGCCAACGCCATCGACTTCGAGCGCGAGCGGCGCATCGCCCGCGCGCTGACCCTCGGCTTCGTTCCCGAGTCCCTGCCCGAGCTGCCCGGCTACGAGACCGGGCTGCTCTACTCGCCCGCGGCGGGCGAGCCCACCGGTGGCGACATCTACGGGATCTGGAAGCTGCCGGACGGGGACGTGGCCCTGTTGATCGGCGATGTGGCCGGCAAGGGAGTGGAGACCGCGGCGCTGAGCGCCATGGTGCGCTTCTTCGTGGAGGCGCGCAGCTGGGACGAGACCTCCCCCGCCACCGTGCTTGCGCAGACCAACGCGATGCTCGGTGGCCGCCTGCCGGCCGACAGCTTCGTGACCGCCTTCATGGGCGTGCTCTCCGAGGGCTCGCTCCGGTATGCCAACGCCGGACACCTGCCGCCGCTGCTGGTGGCGGGCGGCGAGGCGCGCAGCCTGGAGGGCACCGCGCTGCCGCTGGGGGTGTCGGGCAACACGCGGTACGACGAGGCCGAGCTGGCCCTCCCCCAGGGCGAGCTGCTCTTCGCCTACACCGACGGCCTGATCGAGGCCCGCCGCTCGGGCGAGCTGTTCGGCCACGACCGCCTGGCCCGGCTTGTGGCGGACACCGCCCGCAAGCACGCCCCGGCGGATCTGGTCCAGGTCGTCCACGGCGAGATCGCGAGCTGGGCGGGCGGCCTCACCGACGACGCCGTGGCGCTCGCTCTTCAGCGCCGTCCCTGAAGGACCGTTCCCAGGGAGGAGCGGGGCCCCGGCGAGGAGCGCAGCCCGGCCGGTGGTCGGGCGAGCACCGGAGCATTCCATCCGGTTGAATGGGCCCGATGCCTGAGGGGGCCTACGCGCGCGCCGGCGTTGACCAGAGCCGCTCCGCCGATGCCGTGGGGGCGCTGGTGGGCGCGCTGGCGCGTATCGACCTGGGGCGCGAGTCCCGAGTGGCGCTGCGCTCCGGGCACTACGCGAACGTCCTGCGCCTCGACGACAAGCAGGGACTCGCCCTGTCCTCCGACGGCGTGGGCACCAAGGTGATCCTGTGCGAGCAGCTTCGCCGGTTCGACACGGTGGGCATCGACCTGGTGGCGATGAACGCGAACGACATCATCTGCGTGGGCGCCGAGCCGATCGCGCTGCTGGACTACGTGGCCGTGGAGACCGCCGATCCCGAGGCGCTTGGGCAGATAGGCGAGGGCCTGCGGCGGGGGGCGGAGATGGCGGGCGTCGAGATCCCGGGCGGGGAGCTGGCGGTGCTGCCCGAGCTGATCCGCGGACACCCCTCCCCGCACGGCTTCGACCTGGCCGGCTTCTGCGTGGGCCTCGTGGCCCTGGACGAGATCGTGACCGGCGCCGCCGTGCAGCCGGGGGACGCGGTGGTGGGCATTCCCTCGAGCGGCATCCACTCGAACGGCCTGACGCTGGCCCGCTCGACGCTGACCGATCTGGACGAGCGCCCGCCCGAGCTGGGCGGCGCGAGCGTCGGTGAGACGCTGCTGGAGCCCACCGTGATCTACGTGCGCGCGGTTCGGGAGCTGCTGGCCTCGGCCGTGGATGTGCGCGGCCTCGCGCACATCACCGGTGAGGGCTTCCTCAACCTCCTGCGCCTGGACGCCGAGGTGGGCTACCGGCTGGACTCGCTGCCCGAGCCGCCCCCGGTGTTTGAGCTGATCGCGGAGCGCGGCCAGGTGGCGCCGGCGGAGCTCTACGAGGTCTTCAACATGGGCGTGGGATTCTGCTGCGTGGTGCCGGAGGCCTCGGCCGCGGAGGCCGCGGAGCTCCTCTCAAAGCACCATCCCGGCGCCACCGTGATCGGCCACACCACCGCCGAGGCGGGAGTGGTGGAGCTGCCGGAGCAGGGTCTAGTGGGGCGGCGGGACGGCGGACTCGTCGCCGCCTGGGGAGGAGCGGAGCCCGATCGTTGATCGGGCGGGCACCGGACCATGCCTACGCCGGCTCCCATAGCGTTCCCGTAAGCACGCGGATCGGGCGCACCCTGCCCTCGGCGGCGAGCCGCCAGAGCTCGGCCGAGGCCGACTGCTCCGACAGGTCGCACACCGCCTCCACCTCCACGGTGGCCATCCGTCCGAAGCGCCGCAGCGCGGCCTGCGGCTCGGGGTGCGGCTCGTCCACGGGTGTGGCGCCGGCGGCCAGGGCGGCGGTCCGCCACTCCTCGTAGGACGCGTCCCCGAGCAACCAGCTCCGCTCGCCCGCGTCCCCGTCGAACCTGAGGGCCGGGAACACGATGCGCTCGCCACCCTGCCCCTGCTTCACCCCGCCGCGCTCCCGGACCTCGTGGGACGGGGACCGCGTGTCCTCCAGGTCCGCCCCGAAGGCCTCCACGATCGCGTTCGACGCCACGTCGATCCGGAACCGCTTCACGTCCAGGCTGGCCTCCCGGGCCGTGTCCACCAGCGCCTCGGTGGTGTCGAGCTTGCGGCGCAGGCACATGAGCCCCTCACGCACGGCACGCAGGTAGCGCTCCTCGGCCTCGGGCCCCTGCTCCGCCGCCGCCTTCACGGCCATGCAGGCCGGGAACGTGCTCCTGATCGGCCCCTCCGACCACAACCGCGGATCGATGGGCATTCGCGTGTTCGCGGCGCGCTCGAGCCAGTGGAGGAGGAGCGTCTCGTAGATCCGGCCCTCCTCGAGCCCGGCCTCGGCGTCCGAGTATCCGGCCTCGTAGTCTCGTGCCAATCCGCCCATTACGTAGGTGAATTGCAGGTCTTTGCCGAACTCCACCATCAGAGCCCGGCGACTCGGCTCGGCTCCCCAGGAGGCCGAGCAGGCCGGGTCGGTGTAGTAATGAACGCGAACAGGCATAGATAAGCGGAAACTAGATGACGGTGACGGACACTCAGATAGGGCAGAGGTACCAGCTCGGCGAGAAGGTCGGGTCCGGCGGGATGTCGAGCGTGTACCGCGCGTTCGACCCCACGCTCGAGCGCTGGGTGGCGATCAAGATGATGCACCGGGACATCACGAGCGACCCGGACCAGCTCGAGCGCTTCCGGCGCGAGGCCCGCGCGGTGGCCCAGCTGAATCACCCGCACGTGGTGACCGTGATCGACGCGGGCGAGGACGACGGCACCCCCTACATCGTGCTCGAGTACGTGGAGGGCGAGACGCTCAAGGACCGGATCCGGCGGATGGGCCGCCTGCCCGTGTCCGAGGCCGTGGCCTACGCCATCGAGATCGGCCGCGCGCTCTCGTGCGCCCACGCCAACCGGCTGGTGCACCGCGACATCAAGCCCCAGAACGTGCTCATCGCGGGCGACGGCAGGGCCAAGGTCACGGACTTCGGCATCGCCCGCTCGCTCGAGGCGCACGGGCTGACCGCCGCCGGCCGGGTGCTCGGCACCACCGACTACGTATCGCCCGAGCAGGCCCTGGGGCACGACGTGACCCAGCAGTCGGACCTCTACTCGCTCGGGATCGTGCTCTTCGAGATGCTCACCGGCGAGCCTCCCTTCAGGGCCGACACCCAGGTGGCGGTGGCCATGAAGCACGTGAAGGAGCCGATGCCCGACGTGCAGACCCTGCGGCCGGAGATCTCGGCCGCGCTGGCCGCCGTGGTGGACCGCGCCACCGCCAAGGAGACCCGCAACCGCTACGCCACGGCCGACGAGATGGTCCATGACCTCGAGGAGGCGCTGGGAATCGAGGCCGCCCGCGCCGGCGAGGCCACGGGGGAGGCCACCACGATCCTTCGCTCGCTCCCGGGGGACACGGCCGACTTCGTCCCGGAGAGGCTTCGCCACCCGCGCCGGACGCTCGTGCTCGGCGTGATCGCCATAGCGCTGGTGGCCGGCGGCCTCGCGTTCCTCGGCACCCGCACCGAGAAGGGCGCCGGCGGCTCGGTGACCCCGGGCGCCGGCCGGCTCACCGAGGTCCGGCTGGGGCAGAACGCGGCCAGCGACTACGACCCCGAGGGCGATGACAACCAGGAGTACCCCGCCGCCGCGCGCTTCGCCATCGACGGCATCCGGCCGACCAACTGGGAGACCGAGACCTATCAGGGCGGGCAGTGGCCCGGCGGCAAGACCGGCGTGGGCCTGTACGTGGACGCGGACCACGCCATCCGCGCCCGCCGGCTGGACCTGGTGAGCTCCACACCCGGCTTCCAGGCCGCGATCTATGGCTCGGCCAGCGGCGTGCCCGCCGACATCGGCGGCTGGACGCGGCTCACCCCGCCGGCCACGGTGGGCGAGGAGAAGAGCTTCACCCTCGGCCGCGACGGGCGCCGCTACCGCTACTACCTGGTGTGGATCACGAAGCTGCCGGAGGCGGGCAAGGCCCGGATCCAGGAATTGGGGCTTAAACGCTGAGCCACGCCAGGCGAGGAGCGCAGCCCGATCGGTGATCGGGCGAGCACCGCAGCCATGCCATCAGTAGCGGTACTTCCGCTCCTCTTCATGCCGCTCCACCCCTAGGCGCACCAGCCGGTCCAGCAGCTCGGGGTAGGCGATCCCGTCGGCCTCCAGGAGCTTCGCGTAGACGCTGGTGGCCGTGAACCCGGGGATCGTGTTCAGCTCGTTCACCAGAACGTTCCCGTCCTCGACGAAGAAGTCCACCCGGGCCATGCCCGAGCAGCCCACGATGCCGAACACCTCGAGCGCCAACCGGCGCACCGTCTCGAGCGTCTCCTCCGGCAGGCGGGCGGGAACGATCAGGTCCATTCCGCCGGATCCGTACTTGGCCTCGTAGTCGTACCAGCCGGAGTCGGCGCGGAGCACGATCTCACCCGGCCGTGAGGCGATCGGGTCGCGGTGGCCGAGCACCGAGCACTCCACCTCGGCCCCCTCCACCAGCCGCTCCACCAACACCACCGGGTCGTGCTCGAAGGCCCTCTCCAGCGCATGGTCGAGCTCCACCTCGGACCAGGCCTTCGAGATCCCCACCGACGAGCCGAGACGGGCCGGCTTCACGAACAGCGGCAGGGCCAGCGCCCCGAGGTCAAGCGGACGGCCGTGCCGGGCCACCGCGTACTCCACCTGGGGCACGCCGTGCGCGGCGAGCAGGTCCTTGAACAGCGACTTGTCCATGGCAAGGGCGGACGCGGCCACCCCCGCTCCCACGTAGGGCACGTCAAGCAGCTCCAGCAGCCCCTGCACCGTGCCGTCCTCGCCGAACGGCCCATGGAGGACGGGGAACGCGGCGTCCGCTCCCGCCAGGCCCCCGCCGGGCTCCAGCGCCAGCGGCTCTCCCGCGAGCATCCAGCGCCCATCGCGCTCGAGCAGGATCTCCACCGGCTCGTGGCCACCCTCGGACAGGCCGGCGCGCACCGACTCGGCAGACCTGAGCGACACCTCGTGCTCGCTCGAGCGGCCGCCGCCCAGCACTGCGACCCTCACGGGCTGGCCGGCGCCTGGTTCTCGAGGCCCTCGGTGGGGGTGAACACGCCCACGTAGATGGTCACCGAGCTGCCCTTGTCCACCTGGCCGCCGGACTCCGGTGCCTGCTTCACCACCACGCCGTCCTGGGTCTCGTCCGTGGTGTCGGACTCCCGCTGAACCGTCTTCAGCCCGGCCGCCTTCAGCTCTCGAGTGGCCGCCGAGGGGCCGAGGCCCGTCACGTCGGGCACCTCCACCTGCTCCGGGCCGGTGGAGACCGTGATCGTGACCCGCGAGCCGGAGTCCACCTGCGTGCCGCCGGCCGGGTCCTGGGACACCACGTCGTCCTTCGGCTGATCCGAGGGCTCCTCGCGAACCTGGACCTTGAGCCCCTCGGAGGTGAGACTGTCCTCGGCCGAGCCGCGCGAGAGCCCGGTCACGTCCGGGACCGTGATCTGCTCGGGGCCGCTGCTGACCTTGAGCGTGACCCGGCTACCGCGCTCCACGGACGTGCCCTGACGGGGGAAGGTGCGGATGGCGGTGCCGTCGGGCACGGAATCGGATGGCTCCGAGCTCACCGTCACGTCGAACTTGGCCTGCTCCAGCGTCCTGATGGCCTGGGCTCGCGTCTGGCCCTCCACCGAGGGCACCAGGGCGTCGCCGGGACCGTTCGACACCACGAGCGTGACGGTGGAGCCCTCGTCGGCCTGCTCCCCCGCGTTGGGGTCCTGGTCCACCACGTCGTCCAGGTCCGCGTTGCTCTTCACCCGCTCCGTCTTGACGTCGAAGCCCGCGTGCTCGAGCTTCTGGCGGGCCTCGATCAGCTGCTTGCCCACCACGCCCGGCACCTCCTTCTTGTCCGTCGACAGGATGCCGCTGACCGCGAGGAAGCCAAGGAACGCGAGCAGCGCAAGCGCCAGGATGCCGATCGTGAACCACGGCCAGCGGCGCTCGGGCTCGCGCTGCGGAGGCGTCGGCGATCCACCGTTCGCGCCCGCGTCGGTGGGCAGGAGCAAGGGCGCGGCCACGAACTCGGCCGTGTCGCGCGGGGCGGCCGCGCCGGATGCGATCTGGTCGCGCGCGGTGCTCAGCGCGGCGGCGAACTCCTCGGCGCTCTGCCAGCGCTGCGCCGGGTCCTTGGCCAGGGCGGCCATCACCACGGACTCGAGCGTGGGGTGCACGTCCGGGCGCAGCTGCGAGATCGGCGTCGGGGGCTCCGAGAGGTGCTTGAGCGCCACCGCCACCGCGCTGTCGCCCTGGAACGGGACGCGCCCGGTGAGCAGCTCGTAAAGGATCACGCCGATCGAGTAGAGGTCCGAGGGGGCGGCCACGGCGTGGCCCTGGGCCTGCTCCGGCGAGAGGTACTGCGCCGTGCCCATGATCGAGCCGGTCTCGGTCATCTCCGAGGCCCCGGCCCGGGCGATGCCGAAGTCCGTGACCTTCGCCTGCCAGGCGTCGTCCACGATCACGTTGTGGGGCTTGAAGTCCCGGTGGATCACGTGGTGCCGGTGGGCGAACGCGGCGGCGGCCAGTATCTGGAGGCCGAGATCGATCACCGTCTCCTGGGGAAGCGGCGCCTGCGTGTTCACGATCTCCTTGAGCGTCCTGCCCGGGAGAAACTCCATCGCGATGTAGTACGTGCCGTCGTGCTCACCCCGGTCGAACACGCCCACCACGTGCGGGTGCTGGAGGCCGGCCGCGGACTTGGCCTCGCGGCGGAAGCGCTCCACGAACTCCTGGTCCTGCGCGAAGCGGCGATGCAGGACCTTCAGGGCGACCTCGCGTCCGAGGTGGGTGTCCTCCGCCCGGTACACGTCGGCCATCCCGCCGGACCCGATGCGGCCGACGATCCGGTAGCGGCCGTCCACGATCGTGTTGTCGGCCACCTCCGTCATCAGTTGAGGAGGGACTCCAGCACCTGGCGGGCGATCGGAGCGGCCACGGTGCCGCCCTCGCCAGTGGTGCGCTCGAGGGTCACGGCCACCGCCATCTTCGGGTTGCCGATGGGGGCGAACGCGATGAACCAAGGCTGGGTGAACTCACGGTTGGCGCCCACCTCGGCCGTGCCGCTCTTGCCGGCCACGTCGATGCCCTGGAGCGCGGCCTGCGTGCCCGTGCCCTCCTTCACCACCTGACCCATCATCTCGGTGAGCGCCTTCGCCGTGCTCTCCTTCATCACCTTTGTCTGCATGTCCGGCTGGACGCGCTCCTTCACCCGCCCGTCCTTGCGCACCACCCGGTCGGTGAGCCGGGGCTTCATCAGCTTGCCGTCGTTGGCCACGGTGGCCGCGACCTCCGCCATCTGAATCGGCGTGGCGCGGACCTCGCCCTCGAGGCCGCCCTGACCGATGGCCACCCGCCCGACGTCGAAGCCGCCTTCCGGGCCCACGAGGTTGCCGCGACCGTCGCGCACGCCGCTGGCGATCATCTCGTCGTCCGGATAGTCCAGCTTCGGGTCCTCATAGAAGCCGTAGCGCTCCATGTAGTCCACCAGTGTGGAACGGCCCACGCGCTCGCCGATCTGGGCGAAGACGGTGTTCACCGAGTTGGTGAGCGCATCCGTGACGCTGATGGGCCCGTAGTCCTCGCCGCCGAAGTTGGAGAGCGGGGCGCCGCTGATCGTGCGCGGCGACGAGCCGTCGATGATGGTGTCCGGCGTGACCTTGCCGGTGTCGATCGCGGCCGTGGCGGTTACCACCTTGAAGGTCGAGCCCGGCGGATAGGCCTCCTGGGTGGTGCGGTTGAGCACGGGCTTGTTCGGGTCCCGGTTCAGGCGCGAGAAGTCCTCGGGGATCCGGTTGGGGTCGTAATCCGGCGTGGAGACCATCACCCGCACCTTGCCGGTGGACGGCTCGATCGCCACCACCGCGCCCTTGCGGCCCTGGAGGGCGGAGATCGCCGTGCGCTGGCCGTCCACGTCCAGGTTGGTGACCACGTCGTTGCCCTCCCGCTCGTGGGACTCGAGCCCCGAGAGGATGGACTCGAACTCGTCCTCCTTGCCGGCCAGGTCGTCGTTGCGGGAGCGCTCGAGCCCGCGCCGGCCGTTCAGGAGGTACGAGTACCCGACGGCGTGCGCGAAGAGCCCGTTCGCGGGATATACGCGGGAGTAGGTCCGGTTCTCGCCGCGGCCGTGCGGAATGCTGCGGGCCAGCACGGTGCGGCCGTCGCTGGCGTAGATGCGCCCGCGCGGGGTGCGCTGCTCCTGGAGCAGCGGCCGGCGGTTGTTGGCGTTGTCCTCGAGACCGGCGGCCTCGAAAACCGTCCAGCGGGACGTGAAGGCCACCAGCAGGGCGAAGAGCAGCGTGAAGAGTCCGAAGAGCTGGGCGATCTGGCGGTTCACACCAGTCCCCCCCGCCGGATCCGGTCGGCGCGCGCGTGGTCGGACACCACCAGCAGAAGCGCCAGCAGCACCATGTTGGCCACGATCGAGCTGCCGCCGTAGGACACGAAGGGCAGCGTCACGCCGGTGAGGGGGATCACGCGAGTCACGCCCCCCACGATGACGAAGACCTGCAGCGCAAATACCGCCGTGAGCCCCGTGGCCAGAAGCTTCGAGAATCCGTCCCCGGCCAACATGGCCGTCTTGAAGCCGCGGTGGGTGAACAGGAGGTACGCCCCGAGCAGCCCGGCCGCGCCGAAGAGGCCGGCCTCATTGGTGATCACGGCGTAGATCAGGTCGGTGTGCGGCGCCGGGAGAAGCGGCTGACCGCCGGGCGAGTTCAGCATGGCGCGGCCGAAGCCCTCACCGAACAGCCCCCCGTCGGCCTGCGCGAACAGGGATTGGGCGATCTGGTACCCCTGGCAGTTCACGAACTCGGTGACCTGCCCACCGGCTGAGTGACACACCACCTCCTTCGTGGAGAAGGTGTCGAGCCAGGTCTCCACGCGGTCGTGGACGTGGGACACATTGCTCGCGAAGAACGCGGCTCCGCCCAGGAACATGCTCGCCCCCACGCTCACCAGCGACAGCCGGCCGGTGGCCACGTACACGAGCGCGAGGAAGCCACCGAAGAACATCAGCGAGCTGCCGAGGTCCCGGATGAAGATCAGCATCAGCATCGCGAGCCCCCACACCAGCAGCAGCGGGCCGAAGTGCTTGAGCGACGGGCGCTCGCGGATCACCGCCACCAGGGAGGCCACGAACACCACGAGCAGGATCGTGGCCAGCAGTCCCGGCTTCAGCACGACGATCACCAGCAGGGTGAGCACCGCCGGGATGCCGAACAGCATCGCCTGGCGCTGGGCCGGGAGCGGGCGCAGCCGGGGGCGCACGAGGATGTCGCCCGTCTCGCGGAGATAGCTGGCGAGGAAGACGATGATCCCGAGCTTCGCGAACTCGGCCGGCTGGAACTGGATCGGGCCCAGCTTGACGGCGAGGAACGCCCCGTTCACCTGCGCGCCGATGCCGGGCAGGCGGGGCATCACCAGCAGCGCGATCGCCCCGGCGGCGATCGTGTAGCGGTAGCGCTCCAACACGTGGTGGTCGCGCAGGAGCACGATCGTGCCGGCGAAGAACACGAGCCCGACCACGAACCACTGGGCCTGCTCCCGGGCCAGGTCGGTGTCGATCCGGTACACCTCGACGAGCCCGACGGCGGCCAGGAGCGCCACCAGCGGGAACATGTACGGATCGGCGTCCGGCAGGCGCGCGCGGATGAACAGGTGGGCGATCACGCACAGGCCGAGGAACACGGCGCCATAGGTGATCGTCGCGTCGCTCACGTCCTTCGAGCGAGTGGCGAGCACGGCGGCGAACCCGCAGGCCACCAGCAGCGAGACCGGGAGCAGTCCGAAGAGCTCCCGCGAGCGCGCGGACATCAGCCGCTCGATCCGGGGTCCAGCCGCCCACGCTCCACCTGGCGTACGAGGTCCACGGCGTCCTCGCGGCTGCGCCACGAGTGGTCGAGCACGGTGCTCCTGCGCGACGCTGGGATGGCCCGCGCCGGCACGCCGCTGGCGTACTCCTGCTTGTAGAGGTTCACGCCAAACGGCAGCTCGTACGGGATCCCGCGGTAGACGGTGACGAGCCCGCCGTCGTTGGTGGCCACGAAGTAGACCTGCCGGCTGAGCGCGTACAGCCCGGCCACCACCCCGGCCAGGAGCACGAGCGCCACCGTCAGGCGGGCGAGCCCGCGGGCTCGCGCTCCCCGCCGGCGGGGACGGGGCGCGGGAGCGGGGGCGCGATCGGGCGGGGGCACCACGGTGGAGTCGGGTGCCGCCCCTTCGAAGCGCTCGGCCACCGCGGCCCGGCTCGGCGGGGCGGGCGGGGTCGTGGGCTTCGGAATCTCAGTGGCCTGGTCCTCGGCGGCGGCCCGCACGTCCTCCGCGCTCATCGTCCCGGCGATCGTGTCCTGCGCGTCGGTGCCGGCGTCCTCGCCGCCCGCGTCGTCCCCCTCGGCCTCCACGCCGTCGTCGCCGAGGCGGAAGAGCACGACGGTGATGTTGTCGCGCCCGCCACTCTGGTTCGCCGCACGCACCAGCGCCTCGGCCGTCTCCTCCAGCGTCGTGGGCGCACGCAGGATGGCTCCGAGCTCCTCGTCGCCCACCATGCCGGTCAGCCCGTCGGAGCAGATCAGGAAGATGTCCCCGTCGCGGCCGGTGACGGTGTAGGTGTCCACCTCCACGCTCGACTCGGGACCGAGCGCGCGGGTGATGATCGAGCGCTGTGGATGGTTCTCGGCCGCCTCCGCGGTGATCTGTCCAGTCCGCTCGAGCTCGGCCACCAGCGAGTGGTCGCGGGTCAGCTGCTCGAGCCGGCCGTCGCGAAGCAGGTAGGCGCGGCTGTCGCCCACGTGGCCGAGGCTCACCTCGTCGCCCACGACCTTCGCCGCGGTGAGCGTCGTGCCCATCCCGCGGTGGGACTCGTCGCTCGCGGCCAGCTCGTAGATGCGGCGGTTGGCCTCCTTGAGGATTCCCGTGAGCTCGGCCTCCGGGGGGTCGTCGGTGGGCCCGACCTCGGCGAACACGCCGGCGGCCAGCGCGGAGGCCACCTCCCCGGCGCGCGCGCCGCCCATGCCGTCGGCGACGCCGAAGAACGGCGGCGACAGCACGAGCGTGTCCTCGTTGGCGCTGCGCTGGCGGCCGACGTCGGTGCGCCCGGCCTGCTCTGCGATCCGGATGGCCATAGCGCTACTCCCGGTAGCGGTACTCGGTGTCGCCGATGCGGATCACATCGGCCATCTTGAGGCGCTCGGCGGTCTTCAACTGTCGGCCGTTCAGATACGTGCCGTTCGTGGACGCCATGTCCTCCACGTACATGTACTCCCCGCGCAGGAAGATACGCGCGTGCGCAGATGACGCGAAGGGGTCGTCGATGTGGATGTCCGCCTCGTCCGAGCGTCCCATCGTGGCCCCGTCGCGGATGTCGAACGTCGTGCCGGGCTCGAAGCCCATCGCCGCCACCACCTCGAGCTGCGGATCCACTCCGCCGGCGAACTGCGTGGGCGCGGGCTTGCGTCGCGAGCTCGGGGCCGCCGGCGGCTGGGCAACCGGCGCGCCCGCGCTCTCGTAGCGCGACAGGTCACGCATCGAGCTGCGGGCCACCCACAGGAGGAAGAGGTAGAGAACGGCCAGGAAGCCGAACTTCAGCGCGACCGCGAGCGGCTCGTCCACCGACGCCTACTCGAGCTCGAAGGTCAGGTCGGTTACGCCGATCGTTATGCGGTCGCCGGAGCGCAGCGGCGAGCGCTCCACCCGCCGGCCGTTGACCTTCACGCCGTTCGTGGACCCGAGGTCCGCCACCATCCAGCCGTCCTCCTCGCGGCGGACCTCCACGTGGCGGCGGGAGACGTTCGCATCGCTCACCACCACGTCGCAGTCGCGGCTGCGGCCCACCACCACCCTGCGACCGCTGAGCACGCTGCGGCGGCCGTCGCCCACCAGCAGGGCCTGCCGGCGGTCGTCCTTGGGCTCGAGCAGGTGCGAATCGCCCGCGGGCGTGTAGACCATGGTGTGCCCGAAGTCCCCCGCCGAGGGGGCGGCCTCGGCCAGCGGCGCCTCCTCCTCCTCGGGAGGCGAGAGCAGCTGCGCCTGGATGCCGAACTCGCCGAGGTCGAGCCGCTCGTCTGTGTGGAACTCCACCTGAGGACGGCTGGTGAGGGCGAGCCGCTCCTGGCGCGAGTGCTCGAGCAGGTAGTCCGACAGCTCCTTGCGCAGGGCGGGCTCGTAGCTCGCGAACTGCTCCCGGTCCGCCGGGGAAAGGAACACGCGGTAGTGGTTGGGCACGTACACGCGCGAGACGGAGACCATCTGGTTCTCCTCCATCTCCTTGGCCAGCTTGTGGGCCAGCTCGACCGGCTGGACGTTGGTCTTGAAGGCACGCCCGAAGGCGCCCTCCACAAGGCCGCCAAGCTTGGCTTCGAGGTTGCGCAGCACGCTCATTCCGTTGCCAGGGTAGCCCTATGAGGTGGTGACGGGTTGGGCCCGCCAGCCCTCGACCGGGGGTGAGGTCTGGGACACGGCCACCGCCACGAGCGCGCCCAGGACCGCCCCGGCCACCGCCCCCCGAGCCTGTTCGAGCGCGGCCGTGCCCGCGAGCAGATCGCCGATGGCGGCCATGGACGCCATCAGGGCAACGCTCCAGGCCGCCGCGGCCAGGAGGTCGGCCGCCAGCCAGCGACCGCGGAGCACGTAGGGCAGCACCGCTGCGAGCACCGCCCAGGCCGCGAGCGTGAGGATCATCGGCGAGGTCAGGATCTGGACCACCACGTCGCTGGCGGTGGTTGTGGCCGAGCCCTCGAAGCCGGAGCGGGGCGGCACACCGTCGGGTGTCCCGAACAGGTAGGTGTGCCCGGTCAGGGCCTCGGCCATCATCAGCCACACGGCGCCCGCGGCGGCGAGCCCGGCGCGGCGCCAGGGGGTGGGCGCGAGCGCGGCAATGCCCACGAACGCCGGCCCGAGGGCGATCGTCCCCAGGAGAGGAGCCAGTACGGGCAGCGACCAGAGCAGCCCGGCGCGCGGGAGGAACAGGGGCACCGCCAGCAGCGCCACGGCCAGGAGCAGCGCGGTGCCGGGCCTGCCGGCCGCGGTGGCCAGCCACCCGCACAGCGCCAGGCCGGAGGCGGCCCAGCCCACGCGCGGCAGGAGCGCCGTGGCCACGGCGGCCATGGCGGCGAGGGTCAGAGGTGACGAGGGAGCGTCGGATCCGAGGCTGTCGAGGGCGGCCCACAGCATCGCTCCGGCGGCGGCACCCGCCGCCGCGCGCGAGGCCACACGGCCCGCGAGCGACGCGGGCTGCCCCAGCGGACGGCGACGGCGGCCGAGCACGCCCAGGCCATTGGTCGGGTCGGCGCGCAGGTCATCGGCCAGGGCGGCGAGGGCCACGGCGTCCCGCACGTCGAGCACCGGCGCGCCGCGGCGCCCGAAGCGGCGCGGGCGCCGAGCGGCGGGCAGGCCGACTCGGCGCAGCGTGGCGGGCTCCTCGAGGCCGCCCTCCTCGTCCAGCTCGCGCTCGGCCTCCACCAGCCCGGCGCGCAGCTCGGCCGGGCTCGGCCGCTCCCCGGGGTCGATGGCCAGGGCATCGTCCACCAGGTCGCAGAGCCCGGGCGGAAGATCGCGCCGGCGCCCCGACAGCGGGGGCAGCGGCTGGCCCAGGCGTCGGGCGGTGGCGGCCAGCCCTCCGGCGCGCACCGGGTTGGACCCGGTCCAGGCCTCGTACAGCGTCAGGGCGAGCGAATAGACGTCGCTGGCGGGAGTCACGCCGGCACCCTCGGCCTGCTCGGGCGCCATGTAGGCGAGCGTGCCCACCACGTCCCCGGTGCGCGTCAGCGGGTCCCCACTCGCCAGGTGGGCCACGCCGAAGTCGGCCAGCTTGGCGAAGCCGGCCCCCACCGCGGGGTCGGCCACCACCATCACGTTCTGGGGCTTCACGTCACGGTGGATCACGCCGCGCGCGTGGGCGTGCTCAAGCGCATCGCAAAGCACGGCTCCGATGCGGGCCACGTCCCGGTCCGCCACCGCGCCGGCCTGGACAAGCTCCCCGAGCGTCCGGCCCCGAACGAGCTCGGAGACCAGGTACACCTCGTGCTCGTCGGAGGCCAGCTCGTACACGGCCACGATCCCGGGATGGTTCAGGCGAGCCGCCGCGCGGGCCTCCCGCTCGGCCCGGTCGCCGCCACCCTCCTCGATGGGGATGGCCTTCACGGCCACCTCGCGCTCCAGCTTCTGGTCCCAGGCCAGCCAGACCACGCCGAAGCCGCCGGCCCCCAGGCGCCGCTCCAGCCGGTAGCGCCCCAGGACCAGCCGGGCGTCGGCGAGGCGCTCAGTGGCCTCCAGGCCCTGCATAGGCAGGGTGCGGCTCTCGTGGGCCGCGCTGCTCTCGGAGCGTCTCATCTCGGATTCGTCTTCGGTCCGCGACCGGCGCGTCCTGCCCCCCGGTCATACTCCCACAGCACCCGGGGGACCCTCGCCCCTGGAAATCCCGGAGGTACGACCTGTCCTTCCTCGACGAACCGGACGAGCCAACCACCCGCCCACCACGCCGGTCAGGCGGCGGTCCGGCAGGCGACCGTCAGACCCTTTTGGTCCGCCGGACGATAGCTGTGGGTGGCGGCGTTCTGGTCGTGATCCTCCTGGTTCTGCTGCTCAGGGCCTGTCTCGACAGCCGCAGCGATCGCGCGGTGCGCGACTACGCCAACAGCTCCGCGGCGCTGGTGAAGGAGTCGAACGCGCAGAGCGACGCCCTCTTCCGCCTGCTCCAGGGCTCGGGCGGTCCCAATCAGGCCGTGGACGCGCAGAACACCGTGAACGGGTTCCGCGTGCAGTCCGCGCAGATCGTGGACCGCGCCCGCGACCTGGATGTGCCCGGCGATGCCTCCACCGCGCAGCGCTACCTGCTCGACACGCTCGAGTTCCGCCGCGACGGCCTCGCGCGCATCGCCACCGCCCTGCCCGACGCGCTGGGCGACGCCTCCCGGCGTCAGGGATCCGAGGGCGTGGCCCGGCAGATGCAGGTGTTCCTCGCCAGCGACGTGATCTACGCCGGGCGCTTCAGGCCCGGCCTCATGAAGGTTCTGGCCGACCACGACGTGAACGGGGTGACCGTGCCGGCCAGCCAGTTCATCCCGGACATCAAGTGGCTCCAGCCCACCACGGTGGCGGACGCCATCGCCGGCGTGCGCTCCGGTGATGGCTCAAGCGGCGAGACCTCGGGTGGGCTGCACGGGAACGGCCTCGTGGGCGTGAGCCTCGGCGGCGTGGCCCTGGCCCCGGGAGGCTCGGCCACGGTGCCGCTCTCCAGCGACTCGGCGTTCGAGGTCCAGGTGGCAAACCAGGGCGAGAACACCGAGACCGACGTGGAGGTGGCCATCACGGTGGGCACTGGAAGCGACGCCATCGACCTCACGGGCACGATCGACAGCATCGCGGCCGGGGAGACGAAGTCGTTGAGCATCCCGCTCGAGGAGCAGCCACCCACCGGCCAGAATGTGGCGATCAAGGTCAATGTCAAGCCCGTGCCGGGCGAGCAGAAGACGGACAACAACACGCAGACCTACAGCGTGATCTTCACGCGCTAGGCCGCGCTACGCTCAGCCCGTGGACGACCTGACCACGACTCAGGGAATCGTCGCGCTCGCCGCGGCGGGCCTCGCCGTGGTCGCCCTCCTCTGGGCCATCTTCAACTCGTTCCGGATTCGGCGCCTTCGCACGGCCCAGCGGATGGTGCTCGGGAACGGGCGCAGTGACCTCGTGGCCCATGCCGCCGGTCTCCAGGAGGGCTTCGTTCAGCTCCGTGACTGGCTGGAGGAGACCGCCACCCGCCTCGACGAGCGCATGACCACGGCGGAGCGGCGCATCGACGGCTCCGTGGCATACACCTCACTGGTCCGGTACGACGCCTACAACGAGATGTCCGGCCGGCAGTCGAGCAGCGTGGCCTTCCTGGACTCCAGCCGGACCGGCGTGGTGGTCTCCGCGATCCACCACCGCGACCAGGCGCGCGTGTACGTCAAGCAACTCCACGAGGGCAGCTCCGAGGTCGAGCTCTCGCCGGAGGAGCAGGAGGCCGTGGACTCCGCGATGGCCGGCGCCCCCGCGGGCGCCTGATGCGCGTCGCCTACCTCGGGCCGGCGGGCACCTACAGCGAGGAAGCGCTTCGCGCGTCGGCGCCCCCGGGCGTGGAGGAGGTCCCCTGCGCAACCGTTTACGAGACCGTGATGGCGGTGCAGGAGGGCACGGTCGACCGGGCGGTGGTCCCGATCGAGAACGCGCTGGAGGGCGGCGTGGCGGCCACGCTCGACGCCCTGGCGGGTGACGCCGGAGACGTTCGCATCGCATCCGAGGTGGTGCATCCGATCCATCACTGCCTGGTGGCGGCCCGGGAGATGGCGATCGAGGACGTGACCCGGGTGGTCTCCCACCCCCAGGCGAGCGCCCAGTGCACCCAGTTCCTGCGGGAGCGCCTGCGCGACGCCGAGCGCGCCATCGCACCCTCCACGGCCGATGCGGTGCTCACGGTGAGCCGGGAGAACGGTCATTCGGCCGCGCTCGCCTCCCGGCTGGCCGCCGAGATGTACGACTGCCGCGTGCTGGCCGAGAACGTGGAGGACCGCGCGGACAACGTGACCCGCTTCGTGTGGCTCGCCCCCTCCACGGTGGCGGTGGATCCGGGCGATCGTGCCAAGACGTCCTTCGTCTTCTGGGGCGCGGGTGACGAGTCGCCGGGCTGGCTGGTCGAGGTTCTGCGCCAGTTCGCGGACCGGGGCGTGAACATGACGCGCATCGAATCGCGGCCCCGGCGGGTGCGGCTCGGGCACTACATGTTCTTCGCGGACGTGGAGGGCGCGGCGGACCGCCCGCCGGTGAGCGAGGCGCTTGCGGCGCTCCGAGAGCGGGTCGAGGAGATCCGAGTACTCGGCTCCTACCCCACCGCAACCGGCGAGCCAGGCTGAGTGTCTGGCTAGACTGACCGGACCGTGGCGGCCCGCGCGGAACCCCTGCTCGCAGCCGAGGCGGGTGACTCGGAACCCGGCCCTGCGCTCGCGCTGCCGGGCCCCGGCCGGCCTGAGCAGCGTGGTCGATCCACCGGCCGGGTGCTGGTCCTAAATGCTTCCTTCGAACCGATCAACGTATGCACGGTCAGGCGCGCCGCCGTGCTGATCCTCAAGAACCGAGCCGAGGTGCTCGAGCACGGCGACTGGGCGCTGCACGCCGAGAGCCTCACGCTCGCCCGCCCGGTGGTCATCCGCCTGCTGGCCTACGTGCGGATCCCGCGTGACGCCCACCGCCGCAAGATCACCCGCCGCGCGGTGTTCGCCCGTGACCGCTGGACCTGCCAGTACTGCGGCCACGAGCGCGGGAACCTGACGGTGGATCACGTGATCCCGCGCTCGAAGGGCGGGTCGTCCAACTGGGAGAACATCGTCACCTGCTGCGCGCCCTGCAACCGGCGCAAGGGTGACCGCCTCCCGGTCCAGGCCAACATGGTGCCGGCGCGGCGCCCCAAGGCACCGAGCCCAACCGTCTTCATCCACGTGGCCACGCCGAAGATCCCTCAGGCGTGGGAGCAGTACCTGGTGGCTGCCTGATGGCCCGCTCGTTCCGCGGCCTGCGCGGCCTGGGCCGCAGGCAGCCCACGCCCGGCCCGCCTCCCCCGCCGGCCCCCGCGGCCAACGGCCAGGGCGCCACTCCCGTCCCGGCGCCGGCCACGCCCGCTCCTCGCCCTCCCTCGCCCTCCTCTCCCGGAGTGCCGCCGGCGGGCTCGGCGTGGCCAGGCGCGGCACCCGCCGTGGCGTCGTCACCGCCGCCCACGGCAGCACCGTCCACAGGAGGCTCTCCCTCCGGCCGGGCCCCCGGCCCTCCCGCCGGGGAACCCCCGGCACGCCGCCCCCCGGCCGACGGCGGCCCGAAGGCCCGCGCGTCCGACGTGAAGAGCATCCGGCGCTGGCAGATCATCACCGCCGCCTGGGCCACAGCGGCCACGGTGATCGCGGTGCTCGCGTTCCTCTCCGCCAGCGACAGCGACTCGCAGCAGATCAAGGAGTCCGCGCAGCAGACCCAGCGGGCGCAGAAGAAGCTCGACCGGCGCGTCGCCACCCTGCAGAGCCGCGTGGCCTCACTGCCCCAAACAGGGGCCCTCACAGGGCTGACCAAGCGCATCGACCGCTTGGACAAGGTCACCGCCCGGCAGGACCGCCAGCTCGTGTCGCTGGGTACCCAGCAGCGCAATCAGGCCAAGAGCCTCGCCGCGCTCGAGAAGCGAGTGGCCGCCCTGGAGAGCAGCAGCGCTCAGGGCACCGACAAGGGCACAGCCACCACGCCATAGGCCCACGAACGGCCGAGGGGCGCCCGGTGGGCGCCCCTCGACTTAGTGCTTCTGGACTCTTGATCGGCGACCTCTGATGCGGCCGGAGGGACCACTCCCGGCCTCAGCCGCCGACGGTGTCCCGGTTTGGACTCCGTCAGACGGTGTCCAGAACCCGGTCTAGCGGCCGGGCACCTCCAGGGTCCCGAAAATTCTATGACTCAAGTTAGGACCACCTCCTTTCCCTGGTCCAGCCATTGAAGCAGACCGTGGAGTCGAGGTGATCCAGACGCTGCCGGCGCACCGGCATTTCGCGCCGAACCTGCTCAGTCGTCGTCCTCGGAGTCGTCGACATCCAGGTCGTCGTCGCCCTCGAGGTCGCCCTCCGGCAGGGGAGCACCGATCACGGGGCCGTCACCCAGAGCGGCATCCTCGGCCTCGGTCAGCGGTCCCTCGGCGTCGCCCGCCACCGGGGCGGCGGTGTCAGCGGTGCTCTCGATCACGAGCGCCACGGCGCTCACCTGATCGTCCTCCCTGAGGTTCATGAGGCGCACGCCCTGAGCGGGCCGGCCCTGCTTCGAGATGCCCTTCACGCCGGTGCGCTGAACCATTCCGTTCTGAGAGATGAAGACCAGGTCCTGGTGCTCGCGGACGATCAGCGCCGCGGCCAGCATGCCCTTCTTCTCCGTCAGGCCGATGGTCTTCACGCCCATGGTCCCGCGGCCCTTCACCGGGTACTCCTCGATGTCGGTCCGCTTGCCGTAGCCGGCCTCGGTGACCACAAGCAGCTCGGTGTCCGGCCGCACCACGTCCATGGCGATCACGTAGTTGTCGCCGCGGCTGACGTTCATGCCCCGGACGCCGCCGGTGTCGCGGCCCATTGGCCGAGCGTCGCTCTCGTTGAACCGCGACGCCTTGCCGGAGCGGGCCACCATGATGATGTCGTCGTCGCCGCTGGTCCGGTGCACGGCCACCAGCTCGTCGTCGTCGCGGATGTTGATGGCGATGATGCCGTCGGCCTTGATCGGCGTGTTGTAGGCGAGGAACTCGGTCTTCTTGATCTGCCCCTTGCGGGTGGCGAACACGAGGTACCTGTCCTCGGTGAAGTCTCGGGTGGCCTGAACGGCGCGCACCCGCTCGCCCTCGCGCAGCGGAAGCAGGTTCACGAGCGCTCGGCCCTTGGCCGTGCGCGACGCCTCCGGCAGCTCGTAGACCTTCTGGCGGTAGACCTTGCCGCGGTTCGTGAAGAAGAGGAGATAGTCGTGCGTCGAGCACACGAAGAGGTGCTCGATGTAGTCCTCGTCCTTCATGTCCATGCCCATGACGCCCATGCCGCCGCGCTTCTGCTGACGGTATGTGGCGAGGGGCAGCGACTTGATGTAGCCCGAGCGCGTGATCGAGATGACCATCTGCTGGTCGGCGATCAGGTCCTCGATGTCGATCTCGTCCTCGGAGTGGGTGATCTCCGTGCGGCGGTCGTCGCCGAAGCGGTCCCTGATCTCGGTGAGCTCCTCGGTGATCAGGGCCATCACGCGGGCCTCGTCCCCGAGGATGTCCCGCAGCTCCTTGATGCGCTCGAGGGTGTCCGCGTGCTCGGACTTGACCTTGTCGGCCTCGAGCGCGGTGAGCCGCTGGAGGCGGAGGTCGAGGATGGCCTGCGCCTGGATGCGCGAGAGCTCGAAGCGCTTCATCAGGCCGTCGCGGGCCTCGTCCGGATCCTTCGAGGCGCGGATCAACGCGATCACCGCGTCGATCTCGCCGATGGCGATCATCAGCCCCTCGAGGATGTGGAGGCGCGCCTCGCGCTCGCGCAGCTCGTGCTGCGTGCGGCGGACCACCACGTCGCGCTGGTGGTCGACGTAGTTCTTGATCAGCGGCAGCAGGCCGAGCGTGCGCGGCACGTTGTCGACGAGCGCCACCATGTTCACGCCGAACGTGTTCTGGAGTGTCGTGTACTTGTAGAGGTTGTTCAGCACCACCTTCGGGATGGCGTCGCGCTTCAGCTCGATCACCAAGCGGATGCCGGACTTGTCCGACTCGTCGCGAAGATCGGAGATCTCCTTGAGCCGGCCGTTGTTGACCTGCTCCGCGATCTTCTTGATCAGGCCGCTGCCGTCGTTGCGGCCGTCGCCCTTGGAGACCTGGTAAGGCAGCTCGGTGACGATGATCGCCTCCTTGCCCTGGCGCAGCGGCTCGATGTGCGCGCGCCCGCGGACGACCACCCGGCCGCGGCCGGTCTCGTAGGCGTCCTTGATCCCGCTGTAGCCCACGATGATGCCGCCGGTCGGGAAGTCCGGTCCCTTCACGTGCTTCATCAGCCCGTGGACGTCGATGTCCGGGTTCTCGATGTAGGCGATGCACGCGTCGATCGACTCCCGCAGGTTGTGCGGGGGGATGTTGGTGGCCATCCCGACCGCGATCCCGGAGGCGCCGTTCACGAGCAGGTTCGGGAACCGGGCCGGCAGGACGAGCGGCTCCTGGCGGGACTCGTCGTAGTTCGGCGTGAAGTCGACGGTGTCCGCGTCGATGTCGCGGAGCATCTCCGTGGCCAGGCGCGCGAGGCGGGCCTCGGTGTACCGCATGGCGGCCGCCGGATCGTTGTCGATCGACCCGAAGTTGCCCTGCGGATCGATCAGCGGGTACCGCATGGCGAAGTCCTGGCCGAGACGCACCAGCGTGTCGTAGATCGCCGAGTCGCCGTGCGGGTGGTAGTCCCCCATCACACGGCCGACGACGTTCGCGCACTTGCGGTGGGCCCGGTTCGGCTGGAGCCCGGCCTCGTTCATGGCGAACAGGACGCGCCGGTGAACGGGCTTCAGGCCGTCCCGCACGTCGGGAAGCGCGCGCCCGACGATCACGCTCATCGCGTAATCGAGGTACGACGACCGCATCTCCTCCTCGAGCCCGCGGGGCTCGACATTGCCGCCGGTCAGCTGCTCAATGGACATCAGGAACTACTCCGATCAGACATCAAGGTTGGTGACTTCGCGGGCGTGCGCCTCTATGAATTCCCGCCGCGGCTCCACGGCGTCGCCCATCAGCATCGAGAAGATCTGGTCGGCCGCGCTCGCATCGTCCACGGTGACCAGCTGGAGCGTGCGGCGCTCCGGGTCCATCGTGGTGTCGAAGAGCTGGTCGGCGTTCATCTCGCCGAGGCCCTTGAAGCGCTGCATCGGAATGCCCTTCTGGGCAGCCTCGAGCACCAGGCGGCGGAGATCCTCGAACGAGCGTGCCTGGTTCGTGTCCGCCAGCTCGACCTCGAAGGGGGGTATGCCGGCCAGGTCGATGATCTCGGTGTGGACCCTCACGAAGCTCTGGTACTCGGGCTTCGCGAACATGGCCCGCTTCAGGCGGCGGGTGGACGCCGTGCCGGTGGTGTACTCCACCACGCGAGCCACGATCTCGTCCTCGTCCTTCCTGATCACCGAGCTGGTGAACGGCTCGCCGTCCACGCCCTTGCCGTCGAGGTGCGCGATCACCGCGTCGGCGTCGGTGAGCCCCTCGTCGAGGATCGAGGACTCCTCAAGGAAGGTGATCGTGTCGTGGCCGTACTCGGCCCGGAGCGCGGCTGCCCACCCCTCGTACTGCTTGAGCAGCCGGCCGTACTTCTGCCAGCGGGCGTGGGTGGCCTTGAACTCCTTGCCGTCACGGTCGTGGATGCGGATGTCCTCGAGCTTGTCCCGCAGGAGGACCTCCTCGAGCTCGGAGTCCTTCTCGATGTAGATCTCGCGGCTGCCCATCTTCAGCTTGTAGAGGGGCGCCTTGGCGATGTAGACGTACCCCGCGTCGATCAGCTCCGGCATCTCGCGGTAGAGGAACGTCAGCACGAGGGTGCGGATGTGCGCCCCATCCACATCGGCGTCCGTCATCAGGACGACCTTGTGGTAGCGCGCCTTCTCCAGGTCGAACTCCTCGCGGATCCCCGTGCCGATGGCGGTGATGAGGGCCTGTATCTCTTTGTTGGAGAGCACCTTGTCGATGCGGTTCTTCTCGACGTTGATGATCTTGCCGCGAAGCGGCAGGATCGCCTGCGTGTTGCGGTCCCGGCCCTGCTTGGCGGAGCCGCCGGCGGAGTCGCCCTCGACGATGAAGATCTCAGTGAGCGCCGGGTCCCGCACCGAGCAGTCGGCGAGCTTGCCCGGGAGCGTGGTGTTCTCGAGCGCGGACTTGCGCCGGGTCAGATCGCGGGCCTTGCGGGCCGCGTCCCGGGCGCGTGACGCGTCGACCGCCTTGCGGATGATCCGGTTCCCGTCCGTGGGGTTCTCCTCGAGGAACTCGGCGAGGCCGCGGTTGAGGGCGGCCTGCACGAAGCCCTCCACCGGCGGATTGCCGAGCTTGGTCTTCGTCTGGCCCTCGAACTGCGGATCGCGGATCTTCACGGAGATGATCGCCGTGAGGCCCTCGCGGACATCCTCCCCCTGGAGGTTCACGTCCTTCTCCTTGAGCTCGCCCTTCTGACGCGCGTACGCGTTGATGGTGCGGGTGAGCGCCGAGCGGAAGCCCGAGAGGTGCGTGCCGCCCTCGTGCGTGTTGATGTTGTTGGCGAAGGAGAGGAGCGCCTCCTGGTAGGAGTTGTTCCACTGGAGTGCGACCTCCACCTCGCCCACGTCGCTCTCGTCGGAGACGTAGACGATCTTCTCGTGCAGCGGGTCCCGCGTCCCCTGGCTGTGCAGGTACTTGACGAAGTCGACGATCCCGCCGTCGTACTGGAAGGTCGTCTCGAAGCGCTCGCCCCGCTCGTCCACGAAGTCGATCCGCAGGCCCCGGGTGAGGAACGCCATCTCGCGGAAGCGCTGCTCGAGGACCGTGCGGTCGTAGTCGATCGTCTCGAAGATCTCGAGGTCGGGCAGGAACGTGATGCTCGTGCCGGTCCGGTCCGTCTTGTCCCCCTTGGTGAGCTCGCTGGTGGGGGTGCCTCGTTCGTATGACTGCGTCCACACGTGGCCCTCGGTCCAGATCGTGAGCGCAAGCGTCTCCGAAAGCGCGTTCACCACGGACACGCCGACGCCGTGGAGGCCACCGGACACCTTGTACCCGCCGCCGTCGCCGAACTTGCCGCCGGCGTGGAGCACCGTGAGCACGACCTCGGCCGCCGGCCGGCCCTCCTGGGCCTGCATGCCGACGGGGATTCCTCGCCCGTTGTCGGTGACCGTGACGCTGTTGTCCGGATGGATGACGATCTGGACGCTGTCGGCCTCGCCGGCGAGCGCCTCGTCCACCGAGTTGTCCATCACCTCATAGATCAGGTGATGCAGGCCGCGCGCACCGGTGGAGCCGATGTACATGCCCGGCCGCTTGCGCACTGCCTCCAGTCCCTCGAGGACCGTGATGTCCTGGGCGGTGTAGCTCGCCTTCGCGCTGCCGCCGTCTCCTGCTGGGGTTTTTGCCAACCCGTCCCTTCCGGTGCTGATTCCGTGAAAAGCCCCGGCCGCGGCCTCTCTCGGAGGTGCGCCGGGGCGGTACATAAGACCGCTCTAGATGTTAGCAGCCTACCCCCTCCACCGGACGGGTCTGAGCGTTACAAAATCCCCGCAAATCGGCACTAAATGAGCCACCATGAGCGCGGGCCGGCGTGCGTTCGCGACGTACCGGCTCACGGATGGTTCGGAACCGAACCTACTTTGAAGGTGAGGCGGGTCACGATCGCCGCCTCGTCGCCTGCGAGAGATTCGTTCAGGCGGTCCAGAAGATCGCGTTGCAGGAGGTCCAGCTCGTGGGCCCACAGCGACGACTCGCAGGCCACCGTGACCACTCCCTCGCGCTCGGAGACGGGCGTGGTCGACGCCGCGAGCGCAGGCCCCGCGACCTCGGGCCAGAGCCCCTGGACGTGTGCCAGCAGGGTGGCGGGGCGGGCGTTCACGATCGCCCCGGGAAGGGACAGCCGCAACGCGCGTGGCGCCAGCCGTCTCATGCCGCCGCCGCCGTGGGGCCGCGGTCCAGGATCTCGCCGGCCTCCACCGTGACCGTGCCCGCGTCCCCGCCCGGAACATGCCCCGGCTCGGTCGCGGTGATCACCGCCTGACCGCCGTCCCGCACCAACTCCGCCAGGAGCTTCCGGCGGTCGGCGTCGAGCTCGGACATGACGTCGTCCAACAGCATCAGCGGAAGCCGGCTCCTGCGCTCCGCGAGCAGGGCACGCTCGGCGAACAGGAGCGCCAGCAGGGAGATGCGCTGCTGGCCCTGCGATCCATAGGAGCGCAGGCCGAGTCCCCCGAGCAGAAGCTGAAGATCGTCCCGGTGCGGCCCGTGCGCGGTGAAGCCGCGATCCAGGTCCGCCGAGCGTCGCTCCTCGAGCTCTCCGACGAGCTCCTCCGCCGTGGTCGCCGGCGAGCGTGGGCGATAGCGGAGCTCGGCCTGGCCGGGGAGCCCCAGGCGCGTGGCCAGGTCGGCGAAGACGGGCCGCAGCCCATCCACCGCCTCGCGCCGATTCGCCATCAGCTCGATTCCCCGGCCGGCGAGCTCGGAGTCCCACGCCCCGAGCGCCGACGCGCTTCCGGCGCCCGCCCGCACACGGGCCAGGAGTGCATTCCGCTGCGCGAGGGCACGCGAGTAGGCCGCCCGCGTCCCCGCGCGGGCCGGCCAGACAGCGGCCACGAGCTGGTCGAGATGCGCTCGGCGCCCCGACGGGCCGCCCTTGACGAGGTCGAGCCGCTCGGGCATGAAGACGCTCACCGCCGGCCGCGCGTCGAGGCCGGCCGGGGCCTCCAGGTCCGCTCCGTCCAGGCGCAGGAGCTTGGGCTCGCCCGGCTCGAAGCCCACCTCGAGGCGGTGCTCGCCCTCGTCGTCCGCCAGGTCGAGCGCGACCCGGGCCACGCTTGCGCCGCGCCGGATCAGCTCGCGTTCGTTGGACGTGCGCGGCGAGCGGGCGGTGCAGCCGAAGTAGATCGCCTCGAGCAGGTTCGTCTTGCCCGCCCCGTTGGGGCCGCAGATCACGGTCAGCCCGGGCGGGAGGGCGACCTCCGCGCGGTCGTAGTTGCGGAAGTCGCGCATCTCGACGCGCGTTACGCGCACGCCGCGCCCTACACGTTCAGGCGGATCGGCATGACGAGGTAGCGGAAGCCGGCGCCCTCGTCCCCGGACTGGATCAGCCCGGGCCGGAGCGGGCTGATCAGCTTCAGGATCAGCTCATCCGACTCCGCGCTCTCGAGACCCTCGCGGAAGAACTCCGGGTTGAACCCGATCTCGAGCTCCTCGCCGGCGAACGGGACGGGCAGCGACTCGGTGGCCTCTCCCACGTCCGGCGTCTGCGCGGATACGTCCAGGGACCCCTCGGTGAAGCGCAGGCGCAGTGGCGCGTTCTTCTGCGCGAGCAGGCCCACGCGGCGCACGACCTCGAGCAGCTCGTCCCGGCTCACGCGCAGCTCGTGCTCATACGTCTCGGGGAGGAGTTGCTGGTAGTTCGGGAACCGCCCCTCGACGAGCCGCGAGGAGAGGACCACGCCGTCCACGGTGAAGATCACCTGGTTCTCGAGAGCGTCCACGCCGATCGTGTCGGCGCCGCCCGCCGTGGCGATCCGCCCCAGCTCCTGAAGGGTGCGTGCCGGCACATTCGCCTCGAGCGACCCGTCCAGCTGCTGATCGAGCTTCGTCTCCTTGACTCCCAGCCGGTAGGAGTCGGTGGCCACCATGCGCAGCTCGTCCCCGCTCGCGGTGACCAGGACTCCGGTCAGGTGGGGCCGCGTCTCGTCACGCGACGCGGCGCGCGCCACGCGGGAGATTGTGTCCACGAAGGCGGCCGTCGGAACGGTCAGCGTGCCCTCGGCCGGCGGGTCGGGCAGCTTTGGGAAGTCCTCTGCCGGGAGTGTCCGCAGGTGGAACCTCGCCTGCGCGGAGGTGACCTCCACGTCCTGCTGGGCGCTGCGGTACTCGAGCGTGAGGTCGTCCTTCGGCAGCGACCGGACCACGTCGAGAAGAAGGCGCCCCGGCATGACGACCTCGCCCGGGGTGGAGGAGGCCGGCTCGAGCCCGACGCGAAGCCCAAGCTCCATATCGGTGGCCAGCAGCTCCGCCCTGTCCTCACCAACCCGGATGAGGACTCCGGACAAAGTCTGTATGGCGCTGCGGGTGGACGCGGCCCGTACCGCGATGCCCAAACGGGCGAGGAACGTTTCACGGGAAACGGTGAGCTTCAATTTCTTCCTAACAAGACTTGGAGTAGTAGTGGTTGTGTAGATGTCGAAAAGGCCGCGTATTCGCCCTGGCTGTCAGGGTTCGCGCCTGTTGACCAAACCGGCAGAGAGTGGGGATTGTCGCAGTAGCCGCGGCGGTCACTGGGTTGGGCGGAGTTGTGTGCGCAGGTTGTCGACCGCAGTGCGCATGTCGGGATCGGTCTGCATTGCGGCCGTGACGCGGTTGATGGCGTGGATAACGGTGGCATGGTTGCGCCCGCCCACTCCACGGCCGATCTCGGGAAGGCTGTGATCGGTCAGCTCGCGCGCCAGGTACATCGCCACGTGCCGGGCCCTGGCCACGGAGGGCCGGCGGTCGCGGGCGAGGAGAGCAGTTCGTTCGACCCCGAACTCACGCGCGGAGGCGTCGAGGATCTCGCCGAGGTCGCACCTGCCGGTGCGGGGGGCGCCGCTGAGCCGGCGGAGCACGTGGCGGGCGAGCGCCGGCGTGGGCTCCTGGCCGCGAAGGGAGGCGTAGGCGACGACGCGGACGAGCGCGCCCTCGAGCGCCCGGATGCTGCTCGTGACAGCGGAGGCGATCTCGGTCAGCACGTCGTGGCCGATGTCCACGCCGTCGAGCCGGGCCCGTTTGGCGAGGATCGCCTCCCGGACGTAGGAACCGGGCGGCTCGAGCTCGACCACCAGGCCCGAGCGGAAGCGCTCCGAAAGACGGTCCTCCAGGTCCGCCAGCTCCTCCGGGGGGCGGTCGGAGGTGAGCACCAGCTGGCGGCCGGAGTCGAGAAGCGCGTTGAAGGTGTGGAAGAACTCCTCGCGCGTGGCCGTGCGGCCGGCGAGGAACTGGACGTCGTCGATCAGGACCACGTCGGCGCCACGGAAGTCCTCCTTGAAGCCCTCCGTGCGCTTCTCTCGCACGGCACCGACGAACTCGGACGTGAACTCCTCGATCGTGGCGTAGCGAACGCGGAGGCCACCGAAGCGCTGCACATAGCTGCCGATGGCGTGGAGGAGGTGGGTCTTGCCGAGGCCGGGCGGGCCGTGGAGGAACAGCGGGTTGTAGGCCTGAGCCGGCAGCTCGGCCGCAGCGAGAGCGGCCGCGTGGGCGAAGCGGTTCCCCTCGCCGATCACGAACTGCTCGAAGGTGTACTTGGGGTTGAGGCCCGCGTTCTCGGGGGCCTCGTCGTCCGGCTCGCCGGGTGCGGCGGCATCGTTCGAACTCCACTCGGGGCCCACCACCTCGACGGTGGCGTGGGGATGGCCGGCGCGCTCGGCGGCGGCCCGGAGGAGCGGCAGGTAGCGCTCCGCCACGGAGGTCCGGATGTGCTCGGGCGCGCGTATGTAGAGCGTCGAGCCCCGTACCGCGGCCAGCTCGAGCGGCTCGAGCCAGATGTGGAACTTGAAGTCCGGCACGTCTCGGCGGAGCTCGTCGCGCACGTCCTGCCAAAGCGTCTCGAGCTGTGCCTCCACGGGCTGTCGCAACCCTCCTCGGTGGGTCGTGGTCCGGATCTTCAGGGGGAGGGACGGGCGGCTTGGTGGCGACCGCTGCCCTCGGCGCGAGCGAGTGTACACGCGGTGCTGGGGCCGGACATCGGCCTCGCTGGGCACCAAACCGCAAAACGCGCGAAAAGCCGGGGAGGCCGCCGGCCGGCTCTGCGCCGCGGCCTGGCGCGGCCTTCGAAGGAGACGCTCGAGGCGCTCCGAACAGGATGTCCACAGGGCGCCACCGCCGCGATCTTGTACCCTGGCCTCCGCGCGGCTTGCTCGTTCGTCCGGCCGTGCCCACTCAGATGAAGCGCACCTACCAGCCCAAGAAGCGCAAGCGCGCACGCAGCCACGGCTTCCGCAACCGCATGCACACGAAGGCTGGCCGCCGGCTGCTGAAGCGCCGCCGTGACAAGGGTCGCAAGCGGCTGACGCCGTAGGCCGTGGCCGACCGCGGGCGTCGTAAGCGCCGCCGCCTGTCGCGCAGTGGAGAGTTCGACCGGGTCTACCGCGAGGGACGCTCGCACGCGAGCCGGCATCTGGTGGTCTACGCCTTCCCGAGGTCTGACGACGAGCCTCCGCGGCTCGGCGTGTCGGTCGGCCGGAAGCTGGGCGGCGCGGTGGAGCGCAACCGCGTGAAGCGCATGCTCAGGGACGCGTTCTGGGTCCACGCGCCCACCGTGCCCACGGGCCTCGACTTCGTGATCGTGGCCCGCCCGCCGGCGGCCGAGCTGGCCCGTGACGGAGGTGGCGAGGCGGTCGAGCAGGCGCTCGGCGCGATTCTCACCGAGTCGGGGCTCTCAACCCCGGGCGAGCCGACGCCATGACCGCCCCCCGCTCGGTGCTGGTCGCGCCGATCCGCCTGTACCAGCGCGTCATCTCCCCGGGACTCCCCTCGCGGTGCAGATACCATCCCTCCTGCTCGGCCTACGCCATCCAGGCGATCAGGCGGTACGGCGTGCTCCGAGGAGTGGTACTCGCCGCCTGGCGGGTACTTCGCTGCAATCCATGGAGCCACGGCGGCGTGGACTTCGTGGAGGATCAGACGCTGTTCCGGGCGAAGCCGAGCCCCTAAGCCCATGCGCACCCAGATAGCGAACGTACTCCAGCCCCTGATCGATGTGTGCCAGTCGGTGCTCGAGTTCTGGCACGGCCTGATAGGCGACTTCGATGGCAGCTGGGGCGTGTCGATCATCCTGCTGACCTTCACGGTGCGGCTGGCGATCCTGCCGCTCACGTTCAAGGGCGTGAAGTCGATGCAGCGCCTTCAGCAGCTCCAGCCGGAGATCAAGAAGATCCAGGAGCGCTACAAGGGGGACAAGCAGCGCTCCAACCAGGAGGTCATGGCCTTCTACCAGCGGGAGAAGGTGAACCCGCTCGGCTCATGCCTCCCGCTGCTGCTCCAGATCCCCTTCTTCATCTCGCTCTTCTACCTCCTGCGCTCGGACGCGTTCCACCAGGACATCGCCAGCAACCCGGGCTTCCTGGCCATCGACAACATGGCGGAGAAGGTCACGGACCCCGTCCTCCTCGGGTTCCTGATCGTGGTCTACATCTCGACGCAGCTCACTGCCAGCCTGGTCACCTCGATCAGTGCCGACACGACGCAGCGGAACATCATGCTCGCGATGCCGTTCGTGTTCGGGATCTTCCTCGTGAACTTCCCGGGCGGGCTCATCGTCTACTGGATCACCACCAACGTGTGGACGATCGGCCAGCAGCTGGCGGTGAAGAAGCTCTACCCCAAGCCGGACCCCAGCTCGTTCGTGGCCACGGAGGATCCCGGCGGAGGCGCCCGCGGCAAACCCGCGCCGGATGAGCCGGCGCCCGCCCCCGCCGCCAGCAAGGCCGCGGTGAGCAAGGGGAGGGGCAGGGCCAAGGCAGCGGTATCGAACGACGGCGCGGGCAACGGCGCCTCGGCGAAGCCGCCCCCCAATCCACGCAAGAAGAAGAAGCGCTCCGGAAGGCGGAGGTAGCGCGGTCGTGCCGGCGGCGTCCACAGACGAGCCGCAGGACCTCCGGGCCGAGGCCGCCGCGGAGAGCGTCGGCGAGGCCAAGTGGGCCGCCATGAAGGAGCTCGAGCCGCGCTTCCCGGGCGTCACCGCCGATTGCGTGAGCTTCGAGGTGGTGCAGGAACCGGCCGATGGCGAGCCGGCTCGGGTCCGGGCCGAGGTGGATCCCGAAGCGTGGCGCCGCGTCGCTGTGGAGATCCCCGACGAGCCGGCAGAGCGGGTGCGGGCGCTGGTGGCGCGGACGGTCCACGCGCTCGGGCTGGAGGCCACGGTGGACATCGACGAGGGCGAGGACGAGATCCGCGCCACGGTGAACGGCGACGAGCTGGGCCTGCTGATCGGAAAGCACGGCGCGACCATCGACGCGCTCCAGCACCTGGCCTACCGCGCGGCGTTCCGCGGCGAGGCGGATCGCAAGCAGGTCAGCGTGGACGCGGCCGGCTACCGCGAGCGTCGCGAGGCCGCCCTTCACCGGATGGCCGACCGCGCCGCCGCGGAGGCGATCCGCGACGATCGCTCCGTGGAGCTCGAGCCGATGCGCGCGCACGAGCGCAAGGTCGTGCACGCCTACCTGAGCGAGCGCGCGGACGTGGAGACTCACAGCGAGGGCGACGAGCCCGACCGGCGGCTGGTCGTCAGCCCGCTGGACGCCTTCCGCAACGCCTGAGCGCCGCCGTGGGCGTTTCGCGTGAAACGCTCGCCGGCCTCGCCGGGCGCTACGACCTGCCTCCCGGCGCCGAGCTCAAGCTCGAGCGCCTGCTGGCCGCGCTCGAAGCCGAGCCGGATGCGCCGACCTCCGCTCGGGCCCGCGCCGACGCCCTCCGGACTCACGTGGCCGACTCCCTGTCGGGGCTCGAGGTGGGGGCCCTGCGCGTGGCGTCTCGCGCAGCCGACCTCGGCGCCGGTGCGGGGTTCCCGGGCCTCGTCCTGGCGACGGCCCTTCCGGGCGCCCGGTTCGACCTGATCGAGGCCACGGCGCGCAAGGCCGACGTGGCCGGACGGTTGGCGGAGGCGGCGGGGATCGCGAACGCGACGGTGGTTGCCGCCCGCGCGGAGGACTGGGGAGCGACGCCTCCGGGCGCGGAGGGCTACGACGCGGTGACGGCACGGGCGGTCGCGCCCCTGGCCGTGCTGGCCGAATACGCGGCGCCGCTGCTTCGCCTGGACGGGGTGCTGGTGGCGTGGAAGGGCGAGCGCTCGGAGGACGAGGAGCGCGCCGGGGCGGCGGCCGCGGCGCGGCTCGGCCTCGAGGTGCTGGCGCCCGTGGCGGTTACACCGTTCGCCGGCGCCCGCTCGCGTCATCTGCACGTGTTGCGCAAGGTCGCGCCCACCCCGGCGGGGTACCCGCGCAGGGCGGGCATGGCCCGCAAGCGCCCGCTCACGTAGCGCTCGGACGATCGCCCTCGGCCGATCAGCCCGGGGGAGGAGCGAACCGTTCGCCGGCGAACCTTTAACTCGAGGAGGCCCTTCCGACCGGCCGGGCTCCTACTCTCGCTCGCGCATGGGAAACGTCGTGGCAATCGCAAATCAGAAGGGCGGCGTCGGCAAGACGACCACCGCGGTGAACCTCGGCGCGAGCGTCGCCGACGCGGGGTACCCCACACTCCTGGTGGACCTCGATCCGCAGTGCAACGCCACCGTGGCACTGGGCCTTCCGAAGGACAGCACGCCCAACGTCTACGAGTGCCTCTCCGGGCGCTTCACGCTGGACGAGGCCGCCCGCCCGTCGGGCCACGAGCGGCTCGACGCCGTGCCCTCCACCCCGGAGCTCGCGGGAGCCAACGTCGAGCTGCCTCGCATGGCCGGCTCGGAGACCTGCCTTCGGGACGCGCTCGGCGCGGTCCGCGACCGCTACCTGCTCACCCTGCTGGACTGCCCACCCTCGCTCGGCCCGCTCACGGTGAACGCGCTCGTCGCCGCCGACAGCGTGATCGTGCCGGTGCAGACCGAGTACTTCGCCCTCGAGGGTCTCGCCGGCATGCTCGACACCCTGGGCCTGATCCAGCGCGAGCTGAACCCGCGGCTCACGATCTCGGGAATGATCCTGACCATGCACGACGGCCGGACCCGCCTCGCGCGCGAAGTGGAAAGGGAGGTGCGTGAGCACTTCCCCCAGCTCGTCTTCGACACCGTCATCCCGCGCAGCGTGCGCCTGGGGGAGGCCCCGAGCTTCGGAGTCCCCGTGATCGAGCACGCCCCGCGGAGCGCCGGGTCGGCGGCGTACCTGCGGCTGGCCAAAGAGGTCGCCGCCCGTGTCTGAGCGCCCCTCCCCGGGCTGGCCCGGGATCGAGGAGCCGCAGGCCGATCGCGGGGACCGCCGGGCAATGGGCCGTGGGCTGGCCGCGATCCTCCCGCGCGGCGAGGGCACCGACGAGGGCCTGCGCCAGATCCCACTCGACCTGGTGGACCCGAATCCCCACCAGCCCCGACAGACCTTCGACGAGGTCGCCCTCGAGGAGCTGGCGGAGTCCATCCGCGTGCGCGGCGTGCTCCAGCCCATCGTGGTGCGGCCGCTCCCCGGGGGCCGCTACCAGCTGGTGGCCGGGGAGCGCCGGTTGCGGGCCGCCCGCATAGCCGGCAAGGACCTGATCCCCGCGGTCGTCCGCCACACGGAGGACTGGGAGGGGCTCGACCTGGCCCTCGCGGAGAACATGGCGCGGGAGGACCTGAACGCGGTCGAGGAGGCACGCGCCTGCGCGATGCTCGTCGAGGACCTCGGGCTCACCAAGGAGGAGGTCGGCCGCCGCGTGGGCCGCAGCCGCGTGGCCATCTCCAACCTCATCCGCCTGCTCGCGCTCCCCGAGGACGTGCTCGAGATGATTGAGGCCGGCGAGTTGAGCGAGGGCCACGGCCGCGCGATCCTGATCTGCAAGGACCACGGGGAGCGCCGCTCGCTGGCCCGCTCGGCCCGGGACGAGGGCTGGTCGGTCCGCGAGACCGAGCGCCGTTCCCGGGAGCACGCCGGCGTCCCACCCCGGCGGGAGCGCCCCCCGGTGGTGGTCCACCCCGACCTCGCCGAGGCGCTGGCCGCGGTGGAGGACGCCATGGGGGCGGCGCTGGGACGTGACGTGAAGGTCCGTGCGCGCGGTTCGGGATGCGCCGTGGAGATGGCCTTCGCCACCCCCGCCGAGGCGATTGAGTTCGCTCGCCTGTCGCTGCGCCGCGCCGTCTGAGAGCCCGTCCCCGGGCCTCCAGAGCGCCGCTACAATCGGGCGCCGCGGGCGATTAGCTCAGTCGGTTAGAGCGCGTCTCTGATAAGGACGAGGTCCCTGGTTCGAGTCCAGGATCGCCCATCGCGAGGGGGCCGGGTGCCGCTTCTCCCCACGTCTAGACTGTCGCGAGGGCATGCAGGAGATGGTCATATATGGCGTGAGCTTCGACATGGTGGGCAAGCAGCCGATCGTGTTGCTGAAGACCCGGGACGGCAACAAGTTCCTGCCGATCTGGATCGGGCACCCCGAGGCCGCCGCCATTCTCATGAAGCTTCAGGGCGCCAATACCCCGCGCCCGATGACGCACGACCTGATCAGCGAGATGCTGTCCGAGCTCGAGGTGAGCTGCACTCGCGTGGCCGTCACCGAGCTGCGGGAGAACACCTTCTACGCGGAGGTCACTCTCCAGCTGAACGGCCGTGAGATCCCGATCGACTCCCGCCCCTCCGACGCCCTGGCGCTCGCGGTGCGCACCGGCGCCCCGATCTTCGCCGCCGAGGACGTGATCTCGGAGTCGGCCATCGAGTTCGAGCACGAGGTCGAGGACACCGAGGAGGTCGTGGAGAAGTTCAAGGACTTCCTCGACAACGTGACCCCCGAGGACTTCGCCTCGGAGGATGGATGACATGGCTGCGGTGCTCGCCCGACCGACGCTCGGGCTGCGCTCCTCGCCTTGGCCGCGCCTGACGGCCTAAGCGGGAGTAAGCGCCAGCCCTAGGATCCGGTCCACCAGCGCGTCGAACGGCATGCCGGCGGCCTCGGCGGCCTGGGGGAGCAGGCTCGTCTCGGTGAGGCCGGGCACGGTGTTCAGCTCCAGGACCGAGAGGGCGTCGTTGCCGTCCGCCATCAGGTCGACGCGCGCGAAGCCGCGGCATCCGAGCAGCCGGTACGCGGCGCGGGCGAGCTCCTGGGCCTCGGCCGCCACGTCGTCAGGGATCTGGGCCGGGCACACGAACTCCGTTCGCCCGATCTCGTAGCGCGCGTCAAAGTCATAACGGCCGTGATCCCTCGGGACGGCCTCGACCACGGGCAGGGCCTCGCCGTCCACGATCGAAACCGCCAGATCGCGCCCGTCCACGTAGCGCTCCAGCAGCACGCGCGAGTCGTAGGAGAACGCCGATACGAGCGCCGCCGGAACGTCGCTCGCCTTCGCGGCGAACTTGATCCCGAGCGCCGAGCCCTGGCTCGAGGGCTTGACCACGATCGGGAACCCGAGCTGCTCCTGGATCGCCGGGAGCGCCTCGGCGGCGCCGAGCTCCCGGAAGGCGGTCTCGGTGAAGGCGAAGAACGGAGGCGTCGGAATGCCCGCCTCCACCATGAGGTGCTTGGCCATCACCTTGTCCCAGGCTCTGGCGCAGGCGAGAACTCCGGACCCCGTGTAGGGCACCCCGGCGATCTCGAGCAGCTCCTGGACCGTGCCGTCCTCACCATCGCGGCCGTGCATGGCCACGAAGGCCACGTCGGGCCCGGCCTCGCGCAGGACACGCACCAGGTCGCCCGAGGCGTCGATTCCCACCACCTCGTGGCCGAGCCGCTCCAGCGCGTCCTCCACGCGCGCGGCCGAGCGCAGCGACACCGACCGCTCCAGCGAGCGGCCGCCCTTCAGCACCGCGACGCGGCTCACCGGTGTTCGGCCCGCCGGTCCCGCTCCTCCCGCGAGGGCAGGGGCAGCACCCGCGCCCCCGACTCCTCGGGCGACGCGGGGGCGGGCCGCTCGCGACCGGGCGCCGGCCCCGCGCCGGTGAGCGTGCCGTAGAGCTCCACCTGCTCGGTCACCACCTCGCCGATTCGGCGGATTCCCTCGCGAAGCGAGTCGTCGTCGCAGAGGGCGAAGCTGAGGCGCATCGAGTTACGTCCGCGCCCGTCGAGGAATGCCGCCTCGCCGGGGACGAAGGCCACGTTCTCGCGCAGCGCCCGCGCGAGCAGGTCGGTGGTGTCGATGAAGTCGGGGAGGGTGGCCCAGATGAAGAGCCCGCCCGCCGGCCGGGTCCACTCCGCCTGCGGCGGGAAGTGCTCCGCCAGCGCATCGAGCATCGTGTCCCGCCGACCGCGGTAGAGGTCCACAAGCGAGTCCACGTACCCGCGCCACCCACCGCGCTCGAAGTAGGCCTGCACCATCATCTGCGACAGCGTGGAGGTGCACAGGTCGGCGGCCTGCTTGCCGAGGTTGATCTTCTCCAGCACGGGCGCCGGAGCGGCCACCCAGCCCAGGCGGATGCCGGGCGAGAGCGTCTTCGAGAAGGTGCCGAGGTACATCACGTACACGCCTCCGTCCAGCGAGTAGAGCGTCTCGGGCGCCGGACCCTCGAAGCGCAGCAGGCCGTACGGGTTGTCCTCGAGCACCAGCAGCTCGCGCTCGCGCGCCACCTCCACCAGGCGCCTCCTGCGGGGGAGGGACATCGTCACTCCGGCCGGGTTCTGGAAGCTGGGCACGGTGTACACGAACTTCGGCGTCCGCCCCTCGCGCTCCAGCCGGTCGAGCGTCTCCTCGAGCAGGTCGATGCGCATGCCGTCGGCATCCATGTCCACCTGGACCACCTCAGCCTCGTACGACGAGAACACCGGCACGGCGCCGGGATATGTGGGCGCCTCGGCGATCACCACGTCGCCCGGATCGATCAGCGTCTTCGTCACGAGGTCGATCACCTGCTGGCCGCCGGTGGTCACGATCAGGTCGTCGCGGTCCACGCGCATCCCCTCCGCGGCCATGGCCTCGGCGATGCAGTCGCGCGTCTCGGCGAGCCCCTCCGTGGGGCCGTACTGGAGGGCCTTCGCACAGGACTCGCGCGCGATCTCGTCGAACACGGCAGCGAACGAATCGGGCGGGAAGGTGCTCGTGTCGGGGAGGCCCCCGGCGAGCGAGATCACCTCGGGCCGGGCGGTGATCGCCATCAGATCGCGCATGGCCGACGACTTCATGACCCGGGTCCGGGACGCGAAGAGCCCGGCGTACCGCTCCAGGTCCCGCGAGGTGCTCACGCGGACCCGTTCGCCGCGTCGGACCGGTGCCCTGCCGGCTGGTCTATCGTCATGCGCCCGCAGGGTACCGACCCTCGACCGCCTGAATGAGCCTCTTCCTCGACATCGGCACTGGCGCTGGACTGGCCGGCGCGACCGGCGTTCGCCCCTTCCTTCCGCCCCTCCTGGCCGGCGCGCTGGCCCGAGGCGACGTGGGCATCGACTTCGACGGCACCGACTGGAGCTTCCTGGAGTCGCCCGTGTTCCTGGCCGCGGTTGTGGGACTGGCCGTGGCCTCCTACGCGGTGGACCGCTCCGACTCCTGGACCGCCGAGGGCCGCCGCTCGCCCGTCTCGATCGCGCTGGCCGCGGTGGCGGCGGTTCTGGGCGCCCTCCTGTTCGCCGGGTCCCTGGCGGACGGGGGGCACGATTCGCTGATCGGACTGGTGGCCGGCGCGCTCTGCGCACTCCTGGCCTGGGCCGCCGTGAGCGGCGTGCTGGACCGGGCGCGCCGGCGCCTCGACTCGGGCGCCGTGGCCCTGCTGAGCGTCTACGCGGACGGCGTGGCGCTGTTGCTCGCAGCCCTCGCCGTTCTGATTCCCCCGGTGTCGTTCCTGGCCCTCGCCGGATTCGCGGTCCTGCTCCTCCGCGGCCGTGGCCGGGAGGGCGAGAAGTACGCAGGGCTGCGCATCCTGCGCTAGGCGCCAATGGCCGAGAAGCCCAAGAAGCTGGTCCTGGCGATCATCGACTCGCTCAAGCCGGACATGCTGGACCTCACGATCGAGGATGGCGGCGCGCCGGCGCTCGAGGCGATTCGCGACCGCGGCACCTACATCCGCGACTGCGTGTCCACCTTCCCCTCGGTCACGCCCGTGGCCTCCGCCGCGATCGCCACCGGGGTGGGCCCGGGCGAGCACCACATCCCATCGATGAACTGGTTCCACCGCGGCGAGGAGCGCTACGTGGAGTACGGCTCATCGTTCCCGGCCACGCGGGCATTCGGCGTGGTCCGGTCGCTCTTCGACACCGTCTACAACATGAACATGGCGCACCTCACGCGTGGGCGCCGGACCGTCTTCGAGCACCTGGACGACGCCGGGTTGCGCACGGCGTGCACAACCTGGCTCATCTACCGAGGCCGCACGCGGCACGACCCGTCGGGGGCGAGCGTCTACCGGCGCATCGCCGAGGCGGCCCAGTTCCGCCACCCGGTCTGGGGGGCGCGGGAGCTGTTCTACGCGGACCTCTTCGACTCGCGCGACACGGGCTGCACATCGGCGCTCGGCATGCCCGGCCAGCGCGATCGCCACGCCGGCTGCGTCGGGGCCTACCTGATCGAGAACGACCTCTTCGACTTCCTCCTCTTCTCGCTGCCCGACAACGACACCTACTCGCACAAGGCGGGCCCGGACGGCCAGGCGCGCTCAATCGCTGAGGCGGACCGCGCGCTCGAGCGGCTCATGCACGCCGCCGGCGGCGTGGACCCGTTTCTGGAGAACCATGCGCTGATCGTCATGTCCGACCACTCTCAGACCAAGGTGGAGGACCGGGTGAACCTGGCCGAGGCGTTCTCCTCATGGAGGGTGCTCACCCCCTCGGATCCCGCGCCCACGGAGGCCGAGATCGCGCTGTGTCCCGCCGCGCGATCGGCCCAGGTGTACGTGCTGGACGAGTCCCGGTGCGACGAGCTGGTGCCCAGAGCGGTGGACACCCTGCTGGAGCTCGAGGGCGTGGACCTCGTGGTGACCCGGGAGCGGGACGGGGTCGCGGTGCGCTCCGGTCGGGGACGGCTGTGGTTCAGGCCGGGCGGAGATCTAACCGACCCGCGCGGCGAGAGATGGTCGCTCGAGGGCGACAATGTCGCGCTGCTGCTGGCCGTGGGCGCGGGGACGGTGACGAGCGACGAGTATCCCGACGCGCTGGGCCGGCTCTGGTCCGCGGTGAGCTGCCCCCACTCGGGAGACGTGCTGGTGTCGGCCGTCCCGGGCTACGAGTTCGTGGACTGGGGCGGCTCCGACCACGTGGGCGGCGGGAGCCACGGCTCGCTCCAGCGCGACGACTCCGAGGGAGTGCTGCTGGTGGCCGGGATGCCCGTCCCGGCCCGCGAGCAGTGGTCGCTCAGCGACGTTACCCCTCTTGTGCTGGACCACTTCCGTGTACCGTTGGACGCATGAGCGACGACGGCGAGACGACCGTCGCCAGCCATCCGCATCGCGTGCACGTCCGGGTCCGTGCCGGGCTGGCCAAGTCGCACAACTGGCTTGAGCTGGCGAAGTTCTGCGCGGTCGGGGGTTCGGGCTACGTCGTCAACCTGGGGGTATTCGCGCTGTGCGTGGAGGTACTCGGCATCCACCGTCTGATGGCCGCCACCTGCGCCTTCCTGGTCGCCGTGCTGAACAACTTCTGGTGGAACCGGCGATGGACGTTCGCGGGCGCCCGCGGGGGCCGCGCGGGGTTCCAGGCCGCCCGTTTTGTGGCGGTGAGCGTGGTCACCTTCTTCGTCGCGCTCACGATCCTCGAGCTGCTGGTGACGGTGGGCGGCGTGGCCGAGCTTCCGGCCCAGGCAATATCGATCGCGGTATCCACTCCTCTGAACTTCATAGGGAACAAGCTTTGGAGCTTCGCGATCGAGGTTTCCCGAGACTGAGAGCGGCGGTCCTGGCGGCGCTGTGCGCCGCCCTGCTCGTGGCCGGGCCCGCGGCGGCGGCCTCCGACCTACACGAGCCGCGGTCTCAGACCGATCCGCCGCGCTTCTTCGAGCGCAGCGCGAAGGACGTGACCACGATCGCCGAGCGGGCCTCGAAGGTGCGAGAGGCGCGCAAGGCGGGACCGCTCAACCCCACGGCGTACACCAACGGGGTGGGCCGCTGGCAGGTGAGCTTCTTCCGCGGTGACAGGCAGGTGGTCCAGGTGCAGGTGGACGACCGCAGCGGCGCCGTGCTCGAGCAGTGGACAGGGGATCAGGTGGCCTGGACGATGGCCCGCGGCTACGAGGGCGCCTTCGGCCGCAAGATCAACGCGCCCTACGTGTGGCTTCCGCTGTGCGCGCTGTTCCTCGCGCCGTTCGTGAGCCCGAGGCGGCCGTTCCGGCTCCTCCATCTCGATCTGCTGGTGCTGCTGTCCTTCGGCGTCTCGCACATCTACTTCAACCGTGGGGAGATAGGCACCTCCGTCCCGCTGGTGTACCCGGTCCTGCTCTACCTCCTGGCCCGGGTTCTCCTCGCCGGGCTGCGACCGAGAGCCCGCCCGGGGCCGCTGGTGCCGCACGCCTCCATGAAGCTGCTGGTGATCGGGCTCGTGTTCCTGCTCTCGTTCCGGATCGCGCTGAACGTGGCGGACTCGAACGTGATCGACGTCGGATACGCGGGCGTGATCGGGGCCGACCGGATCATGGACGGCGATCCCCTGTACGGCCCGGGGTTCTCCCGCGACGTGGAGCGCGGGGACACCTACGGACCGCTGACCTATCTCGCCTACGTCCCCTTCGAACAGGCGCTGCCCTGGAGCGGGCGGTGGGACGACCTCCCAGCCGCGCACGGTGCCTCGATCGCCTTCGACCTCCTGGTGGCCGGCGGCCTGCTCCTGCTCGGGCGCCGGCTGCGCCCGGGGCGGGAGGGCCGGATGCTCGGCGTGGCGCTCGCCTACGCATGGGCGGCCTACCCGTACACCGCCTTCACGCTCGAGACGAACTCGAATGACTCCCTGGTGGCCGTGGCCTGCGTGGCGGCGCTGCTGGCGCTCACGCTCGACCCGCCGCGCGCGAAGCTCTCCGCGCTCGCGCGCGGCGCGGCGATCGGCGCCGGCACGGCCGCGAAGTTCGCCCCGCTGGCGCTCGCCCCCCTGTTCGCCACCGCCCCCTCTCCGCGCCGGAGCCGGGTCGCGCTCGTGGTCCTGGGCCTGGTGGCGGTGCTCGCGGTCACGGTGCTCCCCTACGTGCCCCACGGCGGGGTGCGCGAGCTCTACGACCGCACGGTGGGCTATCAGGCGGGTAGGCCCTCGCCCTTCAGCGTCTGGGGGCAGGCGCCGATCGAGTGGCTGCACACCCTCGCGAAGGTGGCGGTGGCGGTGCTGGCCGTGGGGGTGGCGTTCGTGCCCCGGGAAAAGAGCCCCCGCCAGGTCGCGGCCCTGGGAGCGGCCGTGCTGATCGGCCTCCAGCTGGTGGCCACCCACTGGTTCTACCTCTACGTGGTCTGGTTCGCCCCCTTCGTGCTCGTGGCCGTGATGACCGCCTACGAGCGGCCGGCGGAGGAGCCCCCGGCCCCCGGACCGCAGGCCGTGGATCGCGAGGTCGTGCTCGCTTGAGGCGCGCCGCCATCGTGGCGCTCGGCGTGCTCGCGGTGGGCTGGGCCATCTCGCTCTGGGTGCCGCCCGCCTCCGACGACCGGGTGAACGACCTCTACGTGTACCGGAGCTTCGCCGCGCCCGTGCTCGACGGGCAGCTGCCCTACCGGGACGTGTTCTTCGAGTACCCGCCGCTCGCCGCACCCGCGATCGCGCTCCCGGGCGTCGTGGGCACGGGCGAGGAGACCTTCCGCTACGCCTTCGCCGCGTGGATGCTGCTGGCGGCGGCCGCGCTTGTGCTGTTGTGCGGGCTGCTCGCCGCCCGTACCGGCGGCGATCCGAGCCGCGCGATGCTGGCCGCGGCTCTGACGCCGCTGCTCACGGGCGCGATGGTGCGCACCCATTTCGACCTGGTCCCCATGGTCCTGCTGCTGGGCTCCCTGGCGTTACTGGTGGACGGCCGGCTGGGGATGGGCATGGCCGTGCTCGGCCTGGCGGTGATGACGAAGGGCTTTCCGATCGTGGCCGTGCCGCCCGCGCTGGCCTGGGTCGTGGTGCGCGAGGGCCGGTCAGAGGCCCTGCGGGCGGCCACCGCGCTCGGAGCCACGGTGGCGGTGATCGCCGTGGCGGCGGTGGCCGTGTCTCCGGGCGGGGCCTGGGACGCGCTGCGCTTCCAGACCGACCGACCGGTCCAGATCGAGAGCACGGCCGCGAGTGCGCTCTACGCCCTGGACGGGCTCGGGCTCGGCCACGCGGTCCACGTGGCGAGCAATCGCTCGGACGGCCTGGAGCATCCGGCGGCGGGCGCCATCGGCGCGTTCCTGCTCGCCCTTCTGTGCGCCCTGGTGGCCGTGCTCACGCTGCTGGCCGCGCGCAGTCCGGCCGAGCCCCGGGCGCTCGTCCTGGCCTGCCTCGCCGCGGTGGCAGGGTTCGCGGTGCTCGGCAAGGTGCTCTCGCCCCAGTTCCTCGTGTGGCTGGTACCGCTGGGGGCGCTCGCGTTCGCCTGGCGCATGGACACCCTCGCCCTGGCCGTGGCCCTGGCCGTGGCGCTGACCCAGCTCGAGTTTCCGGCGCACTACTTCGACCTGCGCGACCGCGAGCCGCTCGTGGTGGCCCTCGTCTGCCTCCGCAACGGCGTGCTGCTCGGCGTGCTCGGCCTGGCCGTGGGCGCGCTACAGGCGGGCGGGGAGAAGCACCTGGGTGATGCTCGTGGCCAGCCCGCCCTCGCCACCCTCGATTAGCACCGCGTTCAGCCACGGATCCTCCTTCGAGGTCTCGAAGCGAACCTGGGTCAGGGTGAGGAACCGCTCGATCGCCTGCTCGCGCTTCACCCCGATCACGCCGCCGCGGGGGCCGGTCATGCCCACGTCGGTGATGTACGCGGTGCCACCCGGGAGCAAACGGGCATCGGCCGTCGGCACGTGGGTGTGCGTGCCGACGCAGGCGGTGACGCGGCCGTCGAGATGCCAGCCCATCGCCACCTTCTCGCTCGTGGCCTCGGCGTGCATGTCCACCAGAACATGGTCGGCTGAGTTCCGCAGCTCGGACACCAGGGCGTCCGCCTCGGCGAAGGGCGAGCGCACGGCGTTCAGGTAGAGCTGCCCGGAGACGTTGATCACGCCGAGCCGCATGCCGTCGTGCTCCACCACGGTGTGCCCGCGGCCCGGGCTGCCCTTGGGGTAGTTCGCCGGCCGGACGATCCGCTCGTTGCGGTCGAGGAACTCGTAGACCTCCCGGTGGCGGTAGGCGTGGTTGCCGAGCGTGATCGCGTCGGCACCCATATCCAGCAGCTCGCGGGCGGTCCGCTCGGTGATTCCCACGCCGCCGGCGGAGTTCTCCCCGTTCACCACCACGAAATCCAGCCGGTGCTCCTGGCGCAGCGCAGGCAGCAGCGAGGCCAGCGTCCGCCGGCCAAGACCGCCCACCACGTCGCCGACGAACAGGAGCCTCACCTGGGCGATTCTGCCAAGCTCCGCCGCCGTGACAGGGAGTACCGCCGCAAGGACGGCCGCCACCGGCTCACCGCCGGTGCTCGAGGCCACGAACCTGACAAAACGCTTTGGCGAGCGGGAGGCGCTCAAGGAGGTGTCGTTCTCCGCGTCCCGCGGCGAGCTCGTGGCCATCATCGGTCCCAACGGCGCCGGCAAGACCACCCTGCTCTCGATCCTGGCCGGCATACAGCGCGCCGACGGCGGCAGCGTCTCGAAGTCGCCGGGCGAGGTCGGGTGGGTCCCGCAGTCCGCCGGGGTCTATTCGAAGCTCACCGTGGCCGAGAACCTCGAGCTGTTCGCCCGACTCGAGAAGGTTCCGGATCCCCCGGACACCGTGGAGCGCATGCTGGAGCTCACCGACCTGCGCGACCGGGCCGGGGATCAGGTGGGCACCCTCTCGGGCGGCAACCGCCAGCGCGTGAACATCGCGATCGGGCTCCTCGCGCGGCCCGAGGTCCTGCTTCTCGACGAGCCGAGTGCCGCCCTGGACCCGCGCCAGCGCGAGCGGCTGTGGCAGTTCATCCTGCGGCTGGCCGAAGAGGGCACCACGGTCGTCTACGCCACCCACAACATCCAGGAGGCGGACCGCCACGCCGGTCAGCTGGTGGTCCTGGCCGACGGCGAGCGGCTCTTCGACGGATCCCCGCGCGAGCTCGAGGAGGTCGTGGGCGGCCAGGGACTCGATTTCGAGGCCGCCTTCGTCCAGTTCCTCCACCAGCGCGGGCACTGATGCGCTGGCTGCTGGCGAAGGATCTGCGCATCCTGCGGCGCTCGCCTCTGCTGGTGGGCCTGCTGGTGCTCTACCCGGTGGTGATCGCCGTGCTGATCGGGTTCGCGCTGTCGAAGGCGCCGGACAAGCCCAAGGTCGCCTTCTACAACGCGCTCCCCCCTTCCGCGAGCACGGTCGAGCTGGGCGGGCAGCGGATCGACATCACCACCCAGGGCAAGCGGCTCTTCGACGCCATCGACCCGGTGATCGTGCACAGCCGGGCCGCGGCCATCCAGAAGGTGAAGGATGGGGAGGTCCTGGGCGCGCTGATCATCCCCAAGGACCTGACCCAGAAGCTCCAGTCCGGGTTGGAGCCGGGCACCGTCGAGGTCTACTACAACGCCGACGACCCGGCCAAGCGGCAGTTCGTGGAGAACACGATCAAGTCGCAGGTGCAGACGGCCAACGCCGCGCTCACCAAGCGGATCGCCGCCGAGGCGCTGGACCTGCTCAAGCTGATCAGCACGGGCGGCAACTACCACTTCCTCGGACAGGACATCGGGGTGCTCGGGCTGCAGCGGTCGGAGGAGATCCTCAGGGCGGCCCAGCGCGACCTGCCCGCCTCGTCGCCCGAGCGGGCCGAGATCGAGAAGGTGATCGGCTTCGCCAAGCTGGCGCGCGACAACCTCTCGTTCTCGGACGACGTGCTGAACGTGGTGGGCCAGCCGCTGCAGGTGAACGCCAAGTCCCTGAACGGCGGCCGCAACTCGCTCAGCTCCTTCGCCGTGGCACTCGCGGTTGCGGTGTCGCTGATGTTCATCACGCTGCTCCTGGCCTCGGGCATGCTCGCGCTCGAGCGCGAGGAGAACGCCTTCCCACGGCTGGTCAGGGGGCTCGTGTCCCGAACCGGCCTGCTGGTCGAGAAGGCCGGACTCGCCACCATCTGCTCCGCCGCGGTGGGACTTCTGATGCTGATGGGGCTCGGGTTGTTCGTGAAGCTCGACTGGGGGCGCTTCCCCCTCTGGGTGGTTGCGCTCCTGGCCGGCGGCGTGGGCTTTGCGGCCATGGGCCTCGCCATCGGCGCCCTCACCCGCGAGGTGAGAGCGGCCTCGCTTCTGGCCTTCATGCTGTCGCTCCCGCTCGCATTCCTGGCGCTTGTGCCCTCGGGGGCGGTGGCCCCGGTGCTCTACGACGTGATGCGCGCCATCTCGGCCGTCTTCCCCTTCAAGGCCGCACTCGACGCGCTCGATGCGGCGCTGAACGACTCGGGCAACCTCGGCGGCCCGCTGATCCACCTGGCCGTGCTGACGCTGGCGTTCGGCGCGATCGCCCGGCTGGGGCTCCGCCGCTTCGCATAAAGATGGCATGGCTGCGGTGCTCGCCCGATCACCGATCGGGCTGCGCTCCTCGCCTGGGCTTTAGGAATATTTGCGGCGGCGGAAGACGTCCGTCGAGAGGGAGTCCACGCGGTCCAGGAAGAGCAGGCCGTCCAGGTGGTCGATCTCGTGCAGCAGGCAGCGCGCCTCGAAGCCGCTCGACTCCAGCCGCACCCCCCGGGCCTCTACCTCGATCCTCGTGGCCCGGCGGACGTTGGCGGTGAGGTGGGGGATGCTGAGGCAGCCCTCGCGGGCCACGTCGGCTCCCTCCTCGCTCACGATCACCGGGTTCACGAGCATCAGCAGGCCGTTTGAGCTCTCGGCCTTCGGGTGCTCGCTCACGTCCACCACGACCACGCGCACGGAGGCTCCGATCTGCGGCGCCGCCAGCCCGACGCAGCCGGCGTGGGCGCTCATCGTGTCGAGCAGGTCGGCCGCGGCGTCGCCCGGGTCCTCGCCGTCGGCAAGAGCGCGGGACACCTCCTTGAGCGCGCGGTTCGGATAGCGGAGAACGGGCCGGACGGCCACGGATCCCTAGAGAGCGTCCTGCTCGAGCTCGCGCAGGGTCACTTCCACGCCCTCGTCCGCACCCACGCCCGCGAGCTCCCGTTCGAGCTCGTCCGGCGTCAGGCCCGGGGGCAGGGCCACCTCCATCATGAGCACGTAGAGCGGCTCGCCCTCGTCGTCCTCGAGCAGGCGGGTGTTCAGGTCGGTGATGTCCACCGACCGCCCCGCCAGCGCCGTGGCCGCGGCGTGGACGATGCCCGGGTGGTCCACCCCGTAGACGGTGACCATGTGTGACGGCTCGGGGCCCGAGGCCGACAGCTCGCCGACGTCCCGGAGCGTGAGCGCCTCCAGCCCGAGCCGCGTGGCGGCCGAGTCGAGGTCGGAGGCCAGGGCATCCCGGTCCAGGTCGTCGGGCGCCGCCAGCACGATCATCATCGCGAAGTGGCCGCGGAGGATCGTCATCTGCGAGTCCTCGACGTTCACCTCGTGGCGGAGCAGCACTCCGCTGATGTCGGCCACGATTCCCGGCCGGTCGCGGCCGATCGCTGAGACGGCAAGGTGGCGCACGCCGGCGAGCATACGGATGACAGGTCCTAGACTCTCGTCCCGATGGCGTTCCCTGCCACTCGCATGCGCAGGCTGCGCAAGAGCGGAGTCCTGCGCGAGATGGTTCGCGAGACCGAGCTCCGCCCGGCCGACCTCGTGCTGCCGATGTTCGTGCAGCTGGGCGAGGACGAGCGCACGCCCGTGCAGGCGATGCCCGGCGTGGACCGGCTCTCCATCTCCCACGCGGTGGAGGAGGCCGGTGCGGCACACGCGCTCGGAGTGCCGGCGGTGCTGCTCTTCGGAGTGCCCGCGGACAAGGATGAGCAGGGCTCCGGCGCGTACGACGACGAGGGCGTGGTCCAGCTGGCCGTGCGCGCGCTGAAGGAGGCGCACCCGGACCTGGTGGTGATCACCGACGTGTGCCTCTGCTCCTACACCTCGCACGGGCACTGCGGCGTGCTGACCGCCGACGGCACGGTGGACAACGACGTGACCCTCGAGCTGCTGGCCAAGGCGGCCATCTCACACGCCGCGGCCGGCGCCGACGCGGTGGCGCCGAGCGACATGATGGACGGGCGCGTGGGCGCGCTCCGGGGCCAGCTCGACGCCGAGGGTTACAAGGAGCTGCCGATAATCGCCTATTCCGCCAAGTTCGCCTCCGCCTACTACGGACCGTTCCGCGAGGCGGCCGACTCCGCGCCCGCCTTCGGCGACCGTCGGAGCTACCAGATGGACCCGGCCAACGCGGACGAGGCGGTGCGCGAGGCCCTGCTCGACGTGGAGGAGGGCGCCGACGTGGTGATGGTGAAGCCCGCGCTGGCCTACCTGGACGTGATCAGCCGGGTGAAGGAGGCCACGCACGTGCCCGTCGCCGCCTACAACGTGAGCGGCGAGTACGCCCTGGTCAAGGCCGCCGCGGCCGCCGGCTACGTGGACGAGCGCGCCCTCGTGCTCGAGACTCTCACCGGCATCCGCCGCGCGGGTGCCGACATCGTGATCACCTACCACGCGAAGGATGTGGCGGAATGGCTTCGGTAGCGAAGGTCCGGAGCCGCAAGGACGGCTCGGCGGTACCTCTCGACGACCTCGACCGCAGGCTGCTGAACCTCCTGCAGGGAAGCTTCCCGCTGGAGCCGCGCCCGTTCGCCCGCGTGGCGGAGCTGGCCGAGGTGACGGAGGCCGAGGTGATGTCCAGGACCCAGCGCCTGCTCGACGAGCGCATCATCCGCCAGGTCACCCCGATCTTCGACACGCGGGTGCTCGGCTACCAGTCGATGCTCGTGGCCGCCCGGGTGGACCCCGAGAACCCCTGGCGCCCGGCGAAGATCGTGAACTCGCATCCGGGCGTGTCCCACAACTACCTGCGCAACCACGACTTCAACATGTGGTTCACGATCGCCACGGAGCCGGGCTCGAAGCTCGGCCTCCAGGGCACGCTCGACGTGCTGGAGCGCCTCACGGGCGCCGAGTCGATCAGACAGCTCCCCACGCTGAAGCTGTTCAAGATCCGCATGGACCTCGAGATGGAGGGCGGCACCGCCGCCCTGGCCAGTGCAGGCGAGGCGCAGGAGCCGGACGAGGGCACGGCGATCGAGCTTTCGGACATGGATCACGAGGTGATCCGTGCGCTCCAGGGGGACATGCCGGTGGTGTCCGAGCCGTACGCGCCGGCCGCTGCCGAGATCGGCATCCCCCAGGACCGGCTGCTGGAGCACCTCGAGTCGATGAGGGAGCGGCGTGCGCTGCGGCGGGTGGCCGCGATCCTGTTCCATCGCCGGGCCGGGTTCTCGGCCAACGGGATGGGCGTATGGCGGGTGCCCGACGAGCGGATCATGGAGCTGGCCCCCAAGATGGCTGCCTTCCGCGGAATCTCCCACTGCTACCAGCGGCCCACGTACCCCGACTGGCCCTACTCCGTCTTCACCATGGCCCACGGCCGTTCGAAGGAGGAGTGCGACGCGATCCTCGACTCGATCGCCGAGTTCAGCGGCATCGAGGAGCGCAGCACGCTCTACTCCTCCACCGAGTTCAAGAAGACCCGTCTCCTCTACTTCACGGACGACCACCGCAGGTGGGAGGAAGAGCACTCCTGACGGAGTCCCGCTCGGCCGCGGCCTTCGAACGGGCCGCCCGCCTGATGCCGGGAGGGGTGAACTCGCCGGTCAGGGCGATGCGCTCGATCGGGCGCGACCCGCTCTTCGTGGCTCGGGGCGAGGGCGCCGAGCTGGTCGACGTGGACGGCAACCGCTACGTGGACTGGGTCATGTCCTGGGGCCCGTTGGCGGCTGGGCACGCGCACCCCGACGTCGTGGCCGCGGTCACCGCCGCCGCGGCGGCCGGCACGAGCTACGGCGCGCCCACCGAGGCGGAGACCGAGCTGGCGAGCGAGATCGTGGAGCGGGTGCCCGCGGTGGAGATGGTGCGAATGACCTCCTCGGGCACCGAGGCGAGCATGAGCGCGATCCGCCTGGCCCGCGCGGCCACGGGTCGCGACGCGGTGCTGAAGTTCGCCGGCGCCTACCACGGCCACGTGGACGGCCTGCTGGCCGAGGCGGGCTCCGGCCTCGCCACCCAGGGCATCCCGGCCAGCCCGGGCGTCACCGCGGCTCAGGCAGCTGACACGGTGGTGGTGCCGTGGAACGACCGCGCCGCGGTGGAGCGGGCGCTGGCCGAGCGCGAGCCGGCCGCCCTCATCTGCGAGCCCTACCCGGCGAACATGGGCCTCGTGCCGCCCGCCGAGGGCTTCCTCGACTTCCTGCGCGACGCCGCCACTGCCTCCGGCTCTCTGCTCGTGTTCGACGAGGTGATCTCGGGCTTCCGCGTGGCCCGCGGCGGGGCTCAGGAGCGCGAGGGTGTTACGCCCGACCTCGTGGTGATGGGAAAGATCATCGGAGGCGGGCTGCCCGCCGCGGCCTACGGCGGCCGGCGCGACCTGATGGAGCGGATCGCCCCCTCGGGGCAGGTCTACCAGGCGGGCACCCTCTCGGGCAATCCGCTGGCCACGGCGGCCGGCCTCGCCACGCTCAACCTGCTCGACGAGCGGGCCTACCGGCGCCTGGCCGAGCTCTCCGGAGCCCTGGCCGCCGGTCTCGCCGAGGCCGCGGCGGAGCACGGCGTGCCGCTTCAGGTGGCCCACACCACGGGCCTCCTCACCCCGTTCTTCTCCGAGCGCCCGGTCACGACCTACGCGGAGGCCGCGGCCTGCGACCTCGACGCCCACGCCGCCTTCTGCCGGGCGCTGCTCGCCCGCGGCGTCTACCCGCCACCGTCGCAGTTCGAGGCCTGGTTCCCGTCGCTGGCGCACGGCGACGAGCACGTGAAGCGCACGGTCGAGGCGGCTCGAGCCGCACTCGCGGAGGTGGCGGCGGAATGAGCGTCCTGGAGGAGGTGGTGGAGGCCTCCGGGCCGGCACTCGCGGCCCACGCGGCGCCCACGCCCGGCCCCGAGCGCTTCGCCGGCGGGGTGGAGGATCGCGCCAGGCTGTTCGTACTGGAGGCGGTCTACGAGGGTTACCTCCTGCACTACGGGACTCCTCGTGCGTTCGCCGGCATGGACGACGACCTGCGCCTGCTTGCCGGGGACGCGCTCTATGCGCTCGGCCTGGCGCGGCTGGCCTCGGACGGCGACGTGGGCGCGGTGCGGGAGCTGTCCGACCTGATCTCGCTCTCGGCGCAGGCCCAGGCGCTGGGACGCCCGGACCTGGCCGAGGAGCTCTGGGACGCCAGCGCGGCAGCCCTCTCTGGGGCCGGGGGACCGGGCGCGGCAGCGGTGGCCCGCGATAGGCTGCCCCGGCCCTAGCTCCTCCCAGCTGTTGGCGCGCCAAACGTGCGTTCCGCCACCATGTTGGCACTACCCTTTCCAGGGCGATAAAACCGGATCCACGCGTGGCTGACCCTCCCAAGTTCGACGAGAAGTCCCGGTATACGGAAGGCCGCGGCATTGCCGGAGCCTTCCCGGGCGAGACGGTCACCCGCCGGCGCCTGATGGAGGGCACCGCCCTCGCCGTCGGAGGAATCGCCTCGGCCGCCTTCGTGCTGCCGGCGCTCGGCTTCGCGCTGGGCCCGATCTTCGAGGACGTGACCCGCGAGAACTGGCAGCCGGTCGGCGCCGAGGGCGACTTCAACACGCAGACCTACGTCCAGAGGGTGATCAACATCACCCCGGAGATCGGCGATCCGGGCAAGACCACGGTCTACGTCCGGACGTTCGACCAGGCGAGGGACGATCCCCGCAACAAGGACCAGCCCTTCGTGGCCATCTCCACCCGCTGCGCGCACCTGGGCTGTCCGGTGCGCTACATCCGGGCGTCTCAGAAGTTCGTCTGCCCGTGCCACGGAGGCGTGTACGACTTCCAGGGCAAGGTTGTGGGCGGTCCCCCGGTTCGTCCGCTCGATCGGTTCTACACGCGCGTGCGTGCCGGCCAGGTCGAGATCGGCGACCGCTTCTCCGTGAACTCCGAGCTCGAGCGCTTCTCGCCGCGCGACCCGTCGAACCATCTCGACGGGCTCTGGCAGTACCTCTACCCGTCGAGGCCCACCACATGAAGCTCCCCGGACCCATTCGTCCCTCGCCGCCGCGGCCCGGGCAGGGCAACGGCGACAAGCCCGCGAACGGGACCGGCGGGAACGGTCACGACGGGAACGGCGCCGTCGTCACCAAGCCCACGCCGAAGGACCATGCGGTGGAGGGCGTGGCCTCGGTCGTCGGCTGGCTCGACGAGCGTTCCGGCGTCAGCCCCTTCCTGCGCGGGTTCCTCTACCGCAAGACCCCCAAGGGCACGAACTGGTTCTACACACTCGGGTCGGCCACGATGTTCGCGTTCCTGTCACAGGCCGTAACGGGCGTGTTCCTGGCCATGTACTACGAGCCGGACACCCCGGCCCGCGCCTACTCCTCGGCGGCGCACATAAGCAACGACGTCTTCCTGGGGGAGTTCGTCCGCGGCATGCACAAGTGGGGCGCCACGGTGATGATCATCCTGATCTTCCTCCACATGGGGCGCACGTTCTTCTTCGGGGCCTACAAGTACCCGCGTGAGCTGAACTGGGTGATCGGCGTGGTGCTGATCGTGCTCACGCTCGTCATGGGCCTCACGGGCTATCTGCTGCCCTTCGACCAGCGTTCCTTCTGGGCCACGGTGGTGGCGGTCAACCTGAACTCCTCCGGCCCGGTCATAGGTCCCTACCTCGCCGACTTCCTCCGCGCCGGCTCCGAGTTCGGCCCCACCACGGTCACCCGCTTCTACGCCCTCCACATGTTGCTCGTGCCCGGGTTGATCGCCGCGCTGATCGGCGCCCATCTCTACCTCGTGGCCAAGCTCGGCACCACCGCGCCGCCCTGGCTCAAGGCGGAGAAGAAGGACCTCTTGAACGAGGAGCTGTGACGTGAACCAGCGCGAGAAGGAGGACTACCTCCGCGAGTACTCGATCCTGAAGGGCCAGGGGAAGCCGTTCTTCCCCTACGCCATCGCCAAGGACGGCGCCATGGCCTGCATCGTCATGGCCGTGATCATCCTGATGGCCATCCTCTTCGGCGCGGAGCTCGGCCCCAAGGCGGACCCGACCACCACCACCTACACGCCGCGGCCCGAGTGGTACTTCTTCTTCCTCTTCGAGCTGTTGCGCGTGGTCAAGCCGCCGGCGCTGGTCTTCATGGCCACGATCGGGATCCCCACGATCTGCCTCGTACTGCTGCTGCTGCTCCCGTTCTACGACCGCCGCCCGGAGCGCAATCCGCTGCGGCGCCCGATCGCCACCACCGCCGGGATCGCCACGATCGGCGCGATGGTCTACCTCACCGTCCTCGGGGCGATCGCCGGCGCACCCACCGAGATCGAGCTGGCCACCAAACCCCAGTTCCAGGAGGGCAAGGAGATCACGGCTTCGTCCGGCTGCCTGGGCTGCCACAAGATCGGGGAGAACGGCAACACGCTCGGCCCGAACCTCACCGAGATCGGCTCCCGCCTGGGCAAGGACGCGATCGCGCGGACGCTCGTGAACCCCACCGCGCCGATGCCGTCCTACGCGCCCTTCCGGAAGAGCAGCCCGGAGCAGTTCAACAAGCTCGTGCAGTACGTGGCCTCCCTCAAGGCCGACCAGTAGGAAGGGGCACGGGTGTGAGCGAAGCGGCCTCCGGAACCCTGCCGGAGACGCAGGTGCGGGCGATGTTCGATCGCATCGCGAAGGTGTACGACCGCATGAACGGCCTGATGACCGTGGGCATGCACCATCGCTGGCGCGCGCGGGCGGTGGAGCTGGCCGCGGTCGGGCCCGGATCGCGGGCGCTGGACGTGGCCACCGGCACCGGTGACATGGCCGTCGCCCTGCGGGCGCGCGGCGCGGACGTGGTGGGCATCGACTTCTCGGAGCCGATGCTCGAGCTGGCCCGTGCGAAGGCCCCCAACGTGCACTTTCAGACGGGCAACGCGCTCTCGCTGCCCTTCTCGGACTCCCAGTTCGAAGCGGTGACGGTGGGCTTCGGTGCTCGCAACTTCGCCGATCTCGACACCGGCCTGGCCGAGCTCACGCGGGTGACGCGGCCGGGCGGGCGGGTGGTGGTGCTCGAGATCACCACTCCGCAGAAGGCTCCGCTGTCGTGGTTCTTCCGGCTCTGGTTCGACTCGGTGGTGCCCAGGCTCGGCCGCATCGCCGGCGACCCCGACGCCTACAGCTATCTCCCCAACTCCGTTCGCCGGTTCCCGGGCCCCCAGGAGCTGGCCCGCCGCATGGCCGCCACCGGCCTCTCCGACGTTCGCTGGGTGCTCACGGCCGGGGGCATCATCGCCCTGCACGTGGGCACCAGGGCGTGACCGCCGCACCGGCTCAGCTGGGCGCGGTGCTCGCCGCCGGCGGGCCCGGGCTTTCCCGGGCGCTCGAGCGCACCGAGGAGCGGCTGGCCCAGGTGGTGGGGGAACACGGGTCGGAGCTGGGCGGCCACGCGGCCGGGACGCTCGCCGCCGGAGGCAAGCGCCTGCGGCCGATGCTGGTGTTCCTCACGGGCGCCGGCGAGCGGGACGGGCAGCTGCTGTCCGCGGCGGTGGCGGTGGAGCTGCTCCACATGGCCACGCTGGTGCACGACGACGTTCTGGACCGGGCCCCGGTCAGGCGCGGCCGTCCCACTGTCTACGCGTCCGCCGGCCGCCCGGCGGCCACGGCCACGGGGGACCTTCTCTTCTCGCGGGCGTTCGCCGAGCTGGCCTCCACCGGCAGCGAGCAGGCGGTGCGCGCCCTGTCGGGCGCCTCCTCCTCGCTGGCCCGGGGCGAGCTGATGCAGCGGGCGGACGCCTGGAACGCCGAGGTGGCGGCCGGGCGCTACCTGGAGCGCTGCCGGCTGAAGACGGCCAGCCTGTTCGGCGCCTCCTGCCGGCTGGGTGCGCTCCTCGGGGGAGCGCCGGAGGACGCGGAGGCGCTGGCCGACTTCGGCGAGCGGATCGGCCTGGCCTTCCAGCTGCTCGACGATGTGCTGGACGTGTCGGGGCCGGCGGAGCGCACCGGCAAGCCCCGCGGCACGGACCTGCTCGACGGCACGGTGACCCTGCCGCTGATCCTCGCGCGGGAGCGCGACCCCGGCCTGCGCGACCTCGACCTCAGGGCCTCGGTCCGCGATGCGGCCGCGGCGGAGGCCGTGTGCGAGCGAATCACGCTCACCGGCTCGCTGGACGAGGTACGCCGCCAGGCCCTGGCCCACGTGGCCACAGCCAAGGACGGCCTGAGCGATCTGGGACTCGCGGAGGACCGCGAGCGCGCCCTCAGCCTGGTGGCCGACGGCGTCGTGGAGCGCTACGCCTAATCCCTCAACGGCCGAGGCTAGGAGCGCAGCCCGATCGTCGATCGGGCGAGCACCGCAGCCAGGTTTAAAAGTCTTCGGGGAGGATGGCGCCGGCGTCGAGAGCGCCGACGAATCGGTCGATCTCCTCAGCCATGTTGGCTCGCATGAGCCGCTTGTAGTCGCGCGCCAGCGCGTCGCCGCCGCGGTCGAGCTCTTCGTCGAAGGCCTCGACCGTCTCCTGGGCGAACACGCCCTCGCGGTAGACGTCGCAGTTGGGGCAGTGGAGCAGCACGTCCCAGTTCTCCGGGCCGGACTCCTCCCAGTGCACCGGGTAGACGAGCTCCGAGAAGCAGTCCATGCACACGTGAAGCTCTTGATGCGGCTCTGCGGGGGCATGCTCGACGGCATGCGCCCCGTCGGTCATGGGCGCCTCGTTGAGGGGCACCTCGCCGACGTGAGCCTCTGCTTCGCGGAAGTACACGACCTCGATGGTCTTCCCGCTCGGCAGCACAACGCGCTTCACGTAGTGGGTCTGCTCTCCGTTGCTCTCCATTTCTCTCATCCTGCTCCCGGTATCGGCACCCCACAGCGGAACTTGAACAAGAAATCGCGGAGCTTCGGCCTACGTACGAGGGCGGCTCCGCGCCCCGCCGCTCTCCTATCTAGACTCGGGCGCCCCGTGGTGCTCAGCGACCGCACGATCCGGGCCGAGATCGAGGCCGGCCGCATCTCCATCGACCCGTACGACGAATCCCTCGTACAACCGTCGAGCGTGGACGTACGCGTGGACAGCAAGTTCCGGGTGTTTCACAACGCGCGCCACCCCTACATAGACGTGCGCAAGCCGATGGACGACCTGACCGAGCTGGTGGAGATCAGCGACCGCGAGCAGCCCTTCATCCTCCACCCCGGAGAGTTCGTGCTCGGGCAGACCCTGGAGCACGTGGAGCTGCCCGACGACCTGGTGGGGCGCCTCGAGGGCAAGTCGAGCCTCGGAAGGCTGGGGCTGCTCATCCACTCCACGGCGGGCTTCGTGGACAGCGGCTTCTCCGGACGGCTCACGCTCGAGCTCTCCAACGTGGCCAACCTTCCGATCACCATCTACCAGGGGATGCCGATCGGCCAGCTGTCCTTCATGCGGATGGACGGCCCGGTGGAGCATCCCTACGGCTCGCGCGGCAAGGGCTCCAAGTACCAGGGTCAGGACGAGCCCACGCCCAGTCGCTTCTACCTCAACTTCAGAGACAAGTAGTGCCCGCCGCTACCATGACCCTCACATGCCCAGCATCGGCCCTCTAGAAGTCGTCGTCGTCCTCATCATCGTGCTCGTGATCTTCGGACCGAAGCGGCTGCCCGATCTCGGACGATCGCTGGGGACCGGCATGCGCGAGTTCAAGGACTCGATCACCGGCAAGGACAAGGAGCGCGAGGAGATCGAGGCGGTCAAGGCCACCGCGGAGAAGCCCGAGCCGGCAGCGACGCCGGCCGAGCACAAGTCCTAACCCGGCAGTACGCAGTATGGCCCGCCGCATCCGGCCGATCTCCCACGAGGATCGGCTCTCCATCGTCGAGCACCTGGACGAGCTGCGCACGCGGATCATCCTCTGCGGAGTCGCCTTCGGAGTCGCCTGGACGTTCACGATCTGGCAGAACCACCTGATCCTCAGGATCGTGAACCACCCGCTGCCGCGCGGGATCGAGCCGATCACGCTGGGACCGGCGGAGGCCTTCTACACCACGCTCACGAACTCTGCCTACGCGGCCGTGATCATCTCGCTGCCGTTCATCCTCTACCAGGTGTACGCGTTCCTGCTCCCGGCGTTCAGTCCCAGCGAGCGCCGCCTGGCGCTGCCGCTGCTGCTGCTGATCCCGGTGCTCTTCATCTCCGGCGTCGTGTTCTGTTACTTCGTGGTGCTGGGGCCGGCCCTGCACTTCCTCCTCAACTTCAACGCGGACCAGTTCAACACGCAGGTCCGGGCTCGCGACTACTACTCGTTCATCACCATGATCATGCTGGCGATGGGCATCGGGTTCCAGATACCGGTGGGCATCCTGGCCGCCTGCAAGCTGGGGCTCACGAGCCCGGAGAAGCTGCGCAAGGGGCGCCGCTACGCGATCGTGGTGATCGCGGTGCTGGCCTCGCTGCTGCCCACGCTCGACCCGCTCACGCTGATCCTCGAGATGATCCCGCTCATCCTTCTCTATGAGATGAGCATCTGGCTGGCCACCGTCCTCGGCAGGCCCGCGCCCGAGGTGGCGGATCGCATCGCCTCGGCCGAGGGCAGCTAGCCTTCCCCGCCGCATGCTCTTCGACCTCAGAGGCCGCCGTCGCCGCGCTGTGCAGGGCACCTACCTGGTGCTGGCGATGCTGATGGGCGGCGGCCTGGTGCTCTTCGGAGTCGGCGGCAGCGTGTCCGGCGGGCTCCTCGACGCGTTCAAGAGCAACGGCGGCGGGGGCAACGACGTGGTGGCCAAGCGGATCGACCGCAACGAGGCGCGCCTCAAGGCGTCGCCCTCCGACACGGCGGCGCTGAAGGCGCTCGTCCGGGACAACTACTCGCAGGCCGTGTCGCAGCAGCCCTCCGGTGCGACGGAGTTCCCCGACGATGCGAAGGACGACCTCGCGAACGCCGCCACCTACTGGCAGCGCTATCTGAAGGAGACCGACAAGCCGGACGCCTCGCTGGCCACCGTGGCGCTGCGGGTGTACGACGTCGGCGCCCTGAACAAACCGGCCGACGCCACCAAGGCGATGACCATCGTGGCCGGCGCCTCCAACGACTTCCAGTCCTACCTCCAGCTGGTCCAGTACGCCACGCTGGCCGGGGACAAGCGCACGGCCGCGCTCGCGACTCAGAAGGCCGTGGACCTCGCGCCGAAGAAGCTCAAGAAGCTGGTGCAGAAGCAGGCCGAGCAGTTCCAGGCGCAAGCTGCCGCCCAGAAAAAGGCGGCCGCCGCGCAGCCGAGCGGCGGCTGACGTACCCTTCAGGCCTCGCAGGCAGGATGCAGGCGACAAGGCACGAACCCGGGGAGAAGCGTGAATTTCCACATCGAAGACGAGGCTGTCGACGACACCACCCATGTGATCGAGCTCGGTGGCGAGGTGGATCTATACACCGCGCCCGAATTCAAGGAGCGGATGGTCGAGCTGATCGAGTCGGGCAAGAAGCAGATCGTGGTGGACCTCTCGAAGGCCACCTTCATCGACTCGACCACGCTCGGCGTGCTCGTGGGCGGGGTCAAGCGCCTGCGCCCGGCGGGTGGCTCGCTGGCGCTGGTCTGCACCGACGACAACATCACCAAGATTTTCGAGATCACCGGCCTCGACCGCGTGTTCCCGATCCACTCCTCGCGGGACGAGGCGCTGGCCGCGGTCGCCAGCACCTGAGCGTCCCACCCGGCGCGAGGGAGGAGCACAGCCGGATCGTTGATCCGGCGAGCACCGGACCATGCCGAGGGAGGAGCACAGCCGGATCGTTGATCCGGCGAGCACCGGACCATGCCGAGGGAGGAGCACAGCCGGATCGTTGATCCGGCGAGCACCGGACCATGCCGTCCTTCTAGAATCGCCCGTCCGGGCCGTTAGCTCAACTGGCAGAGCAGGAGACTCTTAATCTCAAGGTTGAAGGTTCGAGTCCTTCACGGCCCACTTTCCTGATGGCGGATGACGCGACACAGACCGCCGCCGCCGAGCTCGGATCACTCGACGGCCGCATCGCCCCGGCGGAGGAGATCCGGATCCCGGCCACCGACGAGGGGTTGCTTCGGGGGGACGGCGCATTCGAGGTCGTCCGGGTCTACGACGGGCATCCGTTCGCGCTGGCCGATCACCTGGACCGGCTGGAGCTGTCTGGAGGCAGCCTGCGGATTGAGGTCCCACGCGCGCTGCTCGAGGCCGAGATCGCCGAGCTGCTGGACGCACGCGGCGGGAGGGCTTTCGACGGCGCACTGCGGATCGTCCTCACCCGCGGGGGCCTGCGGCTTCTGCTCACGGAGCCAGCGCTGGAGAAGCCGGGGACCGTCCGGCTTGCCACGGTGACCTATGCGCCTACGCGGATCCTGGACGGAGTGAAGTCCCTCTCCTACGCGGCGAACATGCTGGCCACGCGGCTCGCACAGGAGCGCGGCTTCGACGAGGCCCTGCTGGTGACCCCTCACGGGCGCGTGCTGGAGGCGCCCACGTCGTCGATCTTCTGGATCGATGCGGAGGGGCGCATCCTGACCCCGCCGCTGAGCGATCACATCCTCGCCTCCATCACGCGCCGGCTCGTGATGGAAGCGGTGGAGGTGCAGGAGCGGCCGTGCACCATGGACGACCTGCGCGCGGCAAGCCAGGCCTTCCTGGCCTCCACCACTCGTGAGGCTCAGTCGATCATCGCGGTGGACGACCTGGAGCTGCCGGTGGGGGAGCGCACCCTCGAGGTGCAGCGGGCGCTCCGCGCCCGGATCCGGGACGAGCTCGGGACCTAGTCCCGCGGCCGCGGGCGGGATTCCATGCGATGGGACACGTACCAGGCCATGTGCCGGATGACACCCGCCGCCATCCCGACGGCCTCTCCGAGGAACTTCCGATTCAGCACCCTTCCATGTTAGGCCGATCGGGCGATCGGGGCCACCGGTGACCATCATCACCGTGATCGGGAACCGGCCGCAGTTCGTGAAGGCAGCGGCGGTCTCGGCGAAGCTGCGCGAGCGCCACGAGGAGCTGATCGTGCACACCGGCCAGCACTACGACGACGAGCTCTCGCGCGTGTTCTTCGACGAGCTCGGGGTGCCGGCGCCGGACCGCCAGCTGCATGCGGCGTCGGGCAGCAACACGGCCCAGACGGCCCGCATCCTCGCCGAGCTGGAGCCGATCCTGGCCGAGGTGGAGCCGGAGCTCGTCCTGATCTACGGAGACACGAACTCCACCCTGGCCGGAGCCGTGGCGGCTGCCCAGGCCGGCGTGCCCGTGGCCCACGTGGAGGCCGGGATGCGCTCCTTCGACCGCTCCATGCCCGAGGAGCTCAATCGCGTGCTGGCCGATCACGCCAGCGACCTGCTGCTCTGCTCCACCGAGGTGGCGGTGCGGAACCTGGAGCACGAGGGCGTGCGCGGCGAGGTGCACCTGGTGGGCGATGTGATGGCGGACGTGTCGCTGGCCTTCCAGGATGTGGCGCGCGAGCGCTCCCACGCGGTGTCCGACCGCGGTCTCGAGCCTGGCGGGTACCTCCTCGTCACCGCACACCGTGCCGGCAACGTGGACCCGCCGGATCGGCTGCGCCTGCTGGTGGAGCTGATCGAGGCGCTGCCCGGTCCCGTGGTGTTCCCAGTGCACCCGCGCACCAGGCGACGGCTGGAGGAGGAGGGGATGCTCGACCGCCTCCTGGACCGCCCCGGCTTGGAGCTGGCCCCGCCGCTCGGCTACCTCGACTTCCTCGAGTTGGCGCGCGGTGCCCGCGCGGTGCTCACCGACTCCGGCGGCGTGCAGAAGGAGGCCTACCTGCTCGGCGTGCCCTGCGTGACCCTGCGTGACACCACGGAGTGGACCGAGACCGTGGACGCGGGCTGGAACGTGCTGGTGGGGCTCGATCGCGCCGCTGCCCTCGCCGCCATCGAGCGCCGGCCCCCCGCCGAGCGGCCCGAGCTGTACGGCGGCGGGCGCGCCGCCCAGCGCGTTTGCGACGTGGTGTCGGCCTACACTGCTCCCATATGAGAATCGGGATCGTCGGCCTGGGGTACGTCGGCCTCCCGCTGGCCGTGGCGTTCTGCGAGGCCGGCCAGGAGGTCACCGGCGTGGACGCGGACGCGCGGGTGGTGGATGCTCTCCTCCGCGGGACCTCGCATGTGGAGGACGTGCCGGACTCCGCGCTGGCCGCCATGGCCGGTCGCTTCGAGGCCACCACGCGCTACGCCGACCTGGCTAAGGTCGACTCGGTGATCGTGGCCGTGCCCACGCCGCTGACCCAGAACCGGGAACCCGACCTCCAGCCCCTCATCGCGGCAGGCACCTCTCTGGCCGGCGTGCTCCAGGAGGGGCAGCTCGTGGTGCTCGAGTCCACTACCTACCCGGGCACCACCCGGGAGCGCCTCGTGCCCATGCTGGAGGAGTCGGGACTCGCCGCGGGCCGGGACTTCCATGTGGCCTACTCGCCGGAGCGCATCGACCCGGGCCGCACCGACTACACGATGCGCAACACCCCCAAGGTGGTGGGTGGGGTCACGCAGGACTCGCTCGAGCGCGCGGTGGCCCTCTACGAGCTGGTGTGCGACGAGGTGATCGCCGTGTCCACCCCCGAGGTGGCCGAGCTCACGAAGCTGCTGGAGAACGTCTTCCGCTCGGTGAACATCGCGCTGGTGAACGAGCTGGCCATCCTCTGCGACCGAATGGGGGTGGACATCTGGGAGGTGGTGGAGTCGGCCGCCACCAAGCCGTACGGCTTCATGTCGTTCAGGCCCGGTCCGGGCATGGGCGGACACTGCCTGCCCGTGGACCCGTTCTACCTCGCCTGGCGCGCGCGCGAGTTCGATCAGCCCACCGAGTTCATCGAGCTGGCGGGCGAGGTGAACCAGCGGATGCCCTACTTCTGCGTGGAGAAGATCGGCCGCGCCCTGAACGACCACGCCAAGCCGATCAAGGGCTCGCGCATCGCGATCCTCGGCGTCTCCTACAAGGCCGGGGTGGGGGACCTGCGGGAGTCGCCCGGGCTGAAGATCGTCCGGCTGCTGCGCGATCACGGCGCCGACGTGGCCTACAACGACGACTTCGTGCCGGAGTTGACCGACTTCGGCCTGTCCTCCGAGCCGCTCGACCGCCTGCTCGACGGCGCGGACTGCGCGGTGATCGTCACCGCGCACCCGGGCCTCGACGTGGAGGCCATCGTGGCCGGTGTGCCGCTGGTCGTGGACTTCCGCGGGGTCACGCGCGGCATCGAGGCCCCGAACCTCGTGCGTCTTTGAGCGTCTTTCCATCGGACCGCGCACCCGGCCTGATGCTGGGCGAGGGCGTGGACCTCCCCGGCGACGTGGCGCTCGGAGCGCACGTGGTGGTCCACGCGGGCACCGAGGTGGGCGCGGGCGCGCGCCTGCTCGATCACTGCGTGGTGGGCAAGCCCCTGGCCCTCGGCGCCCATTCGCGCGCGACCCGCGACCCGGCCGGGCCGACCCTCGTGGGCGCGGGCGCCGTGGTGGGCGCGGGCGCGGTGGTCCTGGCCGGCGCTCGTCTGGGAGCCGGCAGCGTGGTGGGGGACCAGGCACACGTGCGCGAGCGCGCGGAGATCGGCGCCGAGAGCGTGGTCGGTCGCGGGTCGGCGGTGGACAACGACGTGCGCATCGGCGCCCGCGTACGAATTCAGACGAATGCCTATGTGACCGCCCATTCCGTGATCGAGGACGACGTGTTCGTCGCTCCGGGGGTCGTCCTCACCAACGACCCGAAGGCCGGCCGGCGCGCGCCGGGGGAGGAGCTGCTCGGGGTCATGCTCCGCCGCGGATGCCGCATCGGAGGCGGCGCCGTGCTGCTTCCCGGCGTGGAGGTCGGCGAGGAGGCCTTCGTGGCCGCCGGCGCGGTGGTCACCCGCGACGTGTCCGCGCGCGCGGTGGTGATGGGCGTCCCCGCCGCCGCCGTGCGGGAGGTGCCGGAGGCGGAGCTGCTGGGATGAGGGGCCGCAGGCGCCGCCTGGATCTCACCGGCGACCGCTCGACGGTGGCCCTCGGCGTCACGGCGGGCCTGGCCGCCGCGGCCGTGCTCCTCGCCGAGGTCGGCCGGGTCTGGCACCGCGGCTCGGCCCCCGCGCCGAGCGAGGCGGACCTGCTGGTCGGCGCGCAGGAGGCGGTGGCCGAGACCGCCCAGGTGGCCCGCGAAGGGTACCGCCAGCTCTCCACCCCGGAGAACGCGCTATTCAACCTGCTGGGCTCCTTTGTCACCACCTTCCTCTCCGCCCGCCTGATCACCCACCGGCTGCGCAACCGGTCGCGCGTGGGCCCCTTCCGGAGCGTCCGCCTGGGACGCCGGCACATCCACCACTTCGTACCGGGGATCGTGATCGCCTTTGCCTCCGGCGCCGGGGCGATCGTGACCCGCCGGGAGGGCATCGAGCCGAAGCTGGCGGTGCCGTTCGGCGTGGGCATGGGCCTGACGCTCGACGAGTCGGCGCTGCTGCTCGAGCTGGACGACGTGTACTGGCGACGGGAGGGAATCGTTAGCGTGCAGATCACGCTGGCGGTGATCGCTCTGCTCTCGGCGCTGGCCCTCGCGCTGCGCCTGTTCCGCGAGGGCGAGCAGGTGGTGCTCGAACCGGCGGCGGTCTGATGCACGCCATGGAGAGCGGGGGAGGACTTGAGTCTCGTCCCGAGATGCCGCCCGGCGGGTGGCATCAGCCGATGCCCCGACCGGGCTGGGAGGGGGGCGCGCTCGCCAGCTGGGGCAGCCGCGTGGCCGCCTGGTTCATCGACGGCCTGGTGCTGGTGGTGCCGATCGTCGCGCTGTTCTTCGTGCTCGTGGCCGGCGCGGCGGGTATCTCAGGCGACGATGACTTCTCCTGGTCGTCGGCGCTCGTGGGACTGGTGCTGTGGGTGGTGATCGTCGGGGCGGTCACCCTGCTCTACGCACCCGTGCTGATGGCGCGCCAGGGCCGGCGCAACGGGCAGACCCTGGGCAAGCAGGTGGTGGGCATCCGGGTGGTGCCCAACGGAGGCGAGCCGATGACGTTCTGGCCCGGCGCGGCGCGCGAGGTCGTGATCAAGGGGCTGGCGGTGGGCTTCGCGTCCGCCTTCATCCCCGTTCTGCCCTGGTTCCTGGACAACCTCTGGCCACTCTGGGACGACGAGAACCGGGCTCTCCACGACATGGCCGCGTCCACGCACGTCGTACGGGCCTGACCGCGCCGGCGGCCGGGGCCGGCTAGGCGGTGGCGGGGCGCACGCGCTCGGCCGCCCCGGTCCAGATCATCTCGTCGCGGGCCGGGCCCACGCCCACCATGACGATCGGGATCCCCAGGAAGTCGCTCACGAACTCGAGGTAATCCTGCGCATTGCGGGGCAGCTCGTCGATCGAGCGGCACCCGGAGATGTCCTCGTCCCAGCCCGGGAGGTCGATCAGCTCGCCCTTCGCCTTGTGGAGGATCGACTGGTGGTACGGGAACTCCTCGAAGGAGGCGCCCTCCGAGCCGGAGTACCGAACGGCCACGCGCAGGGGGTCGATGCCGGTGAGCACGTCGAGCTTGGTGATCACCAGCCCGGTGAGGCCGTTCACGCGGGTGGCGTAGCGCAGGGCCACCAGGTCGATCCAGCCTGTGCGGCGGGCGCGGCCCGTGGTGGTGCCGAACTCCCCGCCGGCCTGGCGGATGCTCTCGCCCAGCTCGTCGTCGAGCTCGGTGGGGAAGGGCCCCGCGCCCACGCGGGTCGCGTAGGCCTTGGCGATGCCCCACACCTCGTCGATCGAGCGCGGACCCACGCCGGTCCCCACGCAGGCCGCGCCGGCGACCGGGTTCGAGGAGGTGACGAAGGGGTAGGTCCCGTGGTCGATGTCCAGCATCGTGCCCTGGGCCCCCTCGAAGACCACGAGGCCGCCCTCCTCGAGCGCGCGCCACGCGATCGGCGCGGTGTCCGCGATGTAGGGCTCGAGCCGGTGGCCGAGCTGCACGTAGTCCTCGGTCATCGTGTGCAGGTCGAGCTCGGGGTCCTTGGCGAAGGGCCGCAGCATCAGCCGCTTGGGCTCCATCGCCGCGTAGATCTTCTTCCGCAGGATCTTCTCGTCGAGCATGTCCTGCACCCGGATCCCCAGGCGGAAGGCCTTGTCCGCGTAACAGGGCCCGATGCCCCGGCGTGTGGTGCCGATCTGGAGGCTTCCCAGCCTCGCCTCGCCCGCCTGATCCAGGAGCTTGTGGTACGGCATGATCAGGTGGGCGTTGGCGGAGATGCGGAGGCCGCTGATGTCGATCCCGCGCCGGGACAGCTCGCCCGCCTCCTCGGTGAGCACGTGCGGGTCCACCACCACGCCGTTCCCGATCGCGCAGATCTTGCCCGGGTAGAGGATCCCGGAGGGGATGAGGTGGAACTTGAAGACCTCGTCGCCCCGGACGATCGTGTGACCGGCGTTGTTGCCGCCCTGGAAGCGGATCACGAGGTCGGCCTGCTCGGCGAGCAGGTCCACGACCTTCCCCTTACCCTCGTCGCCCCATTGGGCTCCCACGATGACTAGTCCCGGCATAACGCTTCGAGTGTATGGGCCTAGCGAGGAGCGAAGGCCGATCGGTGATCGGCCGAAGCACCGGAGCCTGTCATCCGCATGCGCAGGTCCGCGCCCATCATCAGCAGAGGGTCGTCGCAGATCTGGATCAGGCGGCTGACTGTGCGCAGGCCCACCTGCTGGCGCAGCCACGTGAGGGGGTCGGAGTCGTTCGTGAGCTCGATGGCCGCCAGCTGTGCGGCCACGCGCTCGAGGCGCACGGCCACCGCCTCGAGGTCCTCCCGGCCGGCCCCGTTCGAGCGCTTCCGGCGAAGCTCGCCGATCTCGGAGCGCAGCGTGGCCAGGGTCGAGTCGCGGTAGGGGTCGGGCACGTTGCTGGTGACCACGATCGAGCGCTCGTCCTGCCAGCGCTCGTTGACCAGCGAGTAGAGCTGCTCGAGGACCCATTCCGTCTGGCGCTCGGCGCCGACGTCGTCCAGCACCAGCAGGTCCACCTCGCAGAGGCGCTTGAAGAGAGCCAGGTGGGTGTCCTCGCTGTCCTCGCCGAAGGTGTTCCGAAGCTCCGCGAACAGGAGCGGCATGGAGTAGACGGCCACCGAGTGGCCGGCGTCCCGCGCGGCCTTGGCCACGAGCAGCGCGAGGGTGGTCTTGCCCGTGCCCACCGCGCCGTGGAACCAGAGGCCGCTGCCGTCCTTCACGTGGTCGTCGATGTCCGCGATGAAGCGGCGCACGTGCCGGATCAGGCTCGGGTCGAGGTCGGGATGCCGGTCGAGCGAGGCGCCCAGCAGCCGCTTGGGCAGGCCCCCGCGAAGCCGGCCGTCGATTCCGCGGTCGAGCCGCTCGCGGCAGCGGCAGGGGCGCGCCTCGTTGGTCTCCTCGTCGAGGATCCATCCGCCGCCGTCGCACTCGCCGAAGCGGCAGGTGGGCGCCGCCTCGCGCGGATCGGGCATGGCGCGGAGCATCAGCCGTGCCCGTTCTGGGCGGAGGGAGCGTCACCGGAGCGGTCCCGGTACATGCTCGCGAAGCGGGGGTACTTCGGCAGGAAGGTGAGGGTCACGGACCCGATCGGGCCGTTCCGGTGCTTGGCGATCACCAGGTCGGCCTCGCCCTGGCGCTCGGATTCCTTGTCGTAGTAGTCCTCGCGGTAGACGAACATGACCAGGTCGGCGTCCTGCTCGAGCTGGCCGCTCTCACGAAGGTCGGAGAGCATCGGCAGCGGCGGGTGGCGGCTCTCCACCGCGCGCGAGAGCTGCGACACGGCGATCACGGGGATCTCCAGCTCGCGGGCCAGGATCTTGAGTCCACGGCTGATCGCGCCCACCTGCTCCACACGGCTGTCGCTGCGGCCGTCCGCGCGGACGAGCTGGAGGTAATCCACCACGATCAGCCCGAGCCCACCCTGGCGGGAATGGAGGCGACGGGCCTTGGCCCGCATCTCCAGCACGCCGATGTCGCTCGAGTCATCGATGAAGATCGGAGCGCTGGCCAGCTTCTCCACCGCGTTCAGCACCTTGGGCCAGCGGTCCCCCCGCACGCGGCCCTTCCGGAGCTCGTCGCTCGACACCTTGGCCTGCGACGCGATGAAGCGGTGGGCCAGCTCGGTCTCGGACATCTCCAGGGAGAAGAGCGCCACGGACACGCCGTGGTCGATGGCCGCGTTCTCGGCGATGTTCGTGGCCAGCGTGGACTTGCCCATCGAGGGCCGGGCGGCGAGCACGATCAGGTTGCCAGGCTGGAAGCCGCCGGTGAGCGCGTCGAGATCGGGGAAGCCGGAGGGCGTGCCGGTGAGTCCCACGTCCGTGCGCGAGAGCTCCTCCAGCTTGTCGATCTCCGCGTGGAGCACCGCCTCCAGGGAGCGCATCTCGGCCGTGCCCCCGTCGTGCCCGATGCGAAAGAGCGCGGCCTCCGCCCGCTCGATCAGCTCGCGCGGGTCGCCGCGCTGGGACAGCACCGCGGCCTGGATCTCCCGGGTGGTGCTGAGCACCGCCCGCAGCAGGGCGTCGTCCCGGACGATCCGGGCGTAGTCCATGACCGCGCCTACGGCGGGCACCACCGAGGGCAGCGAGTGCACGTAGGCCTCTCCACCGGCCTGCTCGAGCTCGCCCGCCCGGCGCAGGTCGTCGCAGACCGTGAGGGCGTCCACGGCCTCCGGCTCCGCCTTCTCCTTCAGGCGGATCATGGAGTTGAAGATCAGCTGGTGGCGCGGCCGGTAGAAGTGCGCGGCCTTGAGCCCGATCTCGAGCACCAGGCCGTCGATGGCCTGCTCGGTGAGCAGGATCGCACCGAGGACCGAGGCCTCGGCCTCCTCGTTGTGTGGAGGGACGCTGCCCGCGGTGTCTGGCGGGACGGCGACGGCCACCGTGCTGGCTCAGCCCTGGGGCGTGACGATGGTCTTGACCTCGGCCGTGACTCCGTCCACGACCTCGACCTTGACCATGTGGGTGCCCGTGCTGCGGATCGGCTCGGTGAGGAGCACACGACGCTTGTCGAGCTTCACCCCACGCGCCTGCCGGACGGCATCCGCGATCTCCTGGGCGGTGACGGAGCCGAACAGGCGGCCGTCGTCTCCGGCCTGGTGGGAGATCGTGAGCACGGTCTTCCGCAGGAGGGCGGCGGTCTCCTCCGCCTTGGCCTCGGCCTCCGCCTCGGCCCTCTCGGCCGCCTCGATCCGCCGCTGGGACTCCGCGATGGAGGCCGGCGTGGCGGGCTGGGCGAGCTTGCGCGGGACGAGGTAGTTCCTCAGGTACCCGGAGGAGACGTCGATCACGGCGCCCCTCTCCCCGAGGGTCTCAACGTCCTGGAGCAGGATGGCCTGGGCCATGCCTATCGATCGCTCACGTACGGCAACAGACCGAGCTCCCGCGCACGCTTGACGGCAGTGGCCAGCTGGGACTGATGGCGCCGGCACGCGCCCGTGACGCGTGAAGAGCGGATCTTGCCCTTGTCGCTGATGGCACGCCGCAGGGCGCCGACATCCTTGTAATCAACGATGTCGACCTTGTCCCGGCAGAAGGGGCACGCCTTGCGCCGCCCTCCGCCCGGGGCTACCTTGCCGCGTCCTCGCTTACGGTCCCTGGTCGCGCTTCCGCGCTGCTTGGCCAATGTTCTCCTGCGTGCTCTCTACGTCGGGATCAGAACGGAATGTCGTCGTCCGTCGAGCCCCCGGCGGCCACCGGCGCCTGCTGGAAGTCCCCGGTATCGGCGGGAACGTCGCTCTGCGGCGTGAAGCGGCCACCGTTCTCGCCACCCTCACGGGAGCCGAGGAACTGGACGGAGTCGGCAATGATATCCACCGACTGCCGCTTGTTGCCGCTCTGGTCCTGCCACTCACGCCATTCCAGGCGCCCGTCGACGGCCACGGGACGGCCCTTGGCCAGGTACTGAGCGCAGTTCTCGCCCTGCTGGCCCCACACGGTGACGTCGAAATAGTTCGGCTTGTCGACCCACTCACCACTGGACTGGTCCTTGCGGCGGGTGTTCACCGCCACGCGCAGACTGCAGACGGCCGTGCCGCCTCCGGTGCTGCGCAGCTCGGGGTCACGTGTGAGGTTCCCCGTGATCACTACGCGGTTGATGTTGGTTGCTGCCATTGATGTCTCCTTTCCGCTGCCGGCGGATGCTGCGGGTTGTTCGGCCGGGGCACAAGGCTCCGGACGCTGACCAGGCCGCTCTCAACGGGAAACGCGCGCCGGCCCGGTCGTTCGAAGTGCTGTAGGCGCTGCTGACGAGAAACTCACCCCACGTCTGGTCGAGAACCATCCATCGTCTCGCCGTATCCAGACGGAATGAGAGAGCGCGTGCGTTACTGCGCCGGGGCGTCCGCGGCGGCGCGGGCGGCCACCCGGGTGTCGGTCTGCTCGCGGTCGTCGCGCCGCCGGGCACCCTGCTGGTCCGGCGCCGGAGGCACGGGCAGGCCCGGCTTGGTCTTGATGATCCGGAAGCGCAGCAGGCCGTCGGTGATCCTCAGTCGCGAGTGGAGGCGCTCCAGGAGCTCCCGTCCACCCTCGAACTGGTAGAGGCGGTACTCGGCCTCCGGCCGGTGATCGATCTCGAACGTCATGTGGCGCTGGCCCCAGTCGTAATTGCCGACGATCTGGCCCCCCCCGTCTTCGATGAGGGATTCGACCTCGCCGATCACGCCCTCGCGCCGCTCGTCGGGAGCGGTGGGGTCGATCAGGAGCATGAGGTCGTAGAGGCCCGCCATCGAGCGGGGCACGATAGCAGCGGAAAGGCCGCTCCCCGGGGCGAACGGTGGGTCACCGCGGGCTTAGCCACCGCATGGAGCCTGGGCTGCTCCGCCGGCTGCGGTGGGCGAATGTGGGCAGGCTGGCGGCCGTCGCCGCGGCCGCGGTGCTGATCGCCTCGGGCGGCCGTGGCTGCCGCACCGCGCCTCAGCGCGTGCCCGAGCCACCGCACCTGCCCGCCCCCTCGCCCCGGCCCGCGCCGGTGCGCCCGGAGCCGAGGCACGCTGCCCGTTCGCACCCTCGTCCTCGCCCCGAGCGCCGGCCTCGGGCACACCGCGGCGCGCCCCGGGCTCGTGCCCACCCGGTCCCGCCGGCGCCGGTCGCGCCACCCCCTGCCGTGTCCCCCCGGCGGCCTCCGCCGGCTCCGGTGCTCCCGCCGCCGCGCAGCGGTGAGTTCACACCCGACCCGGGCCCCTGAGGGCGCCGGCCTCAGGATCCGACGGGCGCGTGCCCCTTGCGCTTGGCCTCGATGTCGGCCAGCTGGTCGTCCACCCAGTCACCGGGATCCCTGGCGGTCACGATCCGCTTGAGCCCCTCGGCCCGCCACGAGCGCTCCTCGGCCGACATGCTGAGCGCCCGGTGGATCGCGTCGGCCTGCTCCTGCACGTCGAACGGGTTCACCGAGAGCGCGAACTCCGCCAGCTCCTCGTGCGCGCCGGTGTTCTCGCTCAGGACGGACACGCCGTTGCGCTCGTTCACGAGCGGTCCCTCCTTGGCGATCAGGTTCATGCCGTCGAACATGGCGTTGACCATGAGCAGGTCGTAGTGCTTGTACGCGGCGATCGCCTCCTCGAGGTTCTCGCGCAGGCGCAGCTCGATCGGCATCCAGTCCGTGGTGCCGTGACGGTGGTTCACCACGGCCACCAGCGCCTCGATGCGCTCCAGGTACTCGGCGTACTCGGGCACGTCCTGGCGCGAGGGGATGAGGTGCGCGATGAACGTCACGTTCTCCCGGTACTCGGGATGCTGCTCCAGGAAGAGGTCGAAGGCGGTGAACCCGCGCAGGATGTTCTTGGAGAGGTCCGCGCGGTCCACGCGCAGGATCAGGTGCTCGCGCCGTCGCCGCAGGATCTCGCGGCCGTAGTTGTGGACGGCCGGGCGCTGGGCGGTGCGGCTGAAGTTCTCGGCCGAGATCGGCAGCGGATAGGTGCGGACCCACACCTCGCGGCCGTCGAAGTGCACCACGCCCTCTTCCTCGTCTATCTCCAGGTCGAAGAGGTCACGGCAGCAGAGCAGGAAGTTGCGCCGGTAGGAGTGGGTGTGGAAGGCGATGATGTCGTTGGACAGGATGCCCTCGTAGATGTCCTCGCGGATGTCCGCGGGAAGCACTCGCCAGGCGTCCGGCTGTGTCCACGGGATGTGCACGAAGTGGTGGAGGAACAGGTCGGGGCGCGCGCGCCGGATGTACTTCGGCGCGAGATACAGGTGGTAGTCGTGGAGCATCACGACGGCGGTGTCGTCGGTCACCTCCTCCAGCACGGCGTTCGCGAGGTCCTCGTTCACCCGGCAGTAGCCCAGCTCGTAGGCCTCCGTCTCGTGCCGCCTGATGTCCGGGGCGTTCGAGAGGTCCCAGAGGTAGTGCTGGATGAACCACAGCATCGGGTTCGCCACCACGTTGTAGAACTGGTCGTAGGCATCGGGATCGCTCTCCACCAGGCGCAGGCGGTAGCTGGCCTCGTCGAGATCGACCTGGAAGCTGCGGCCGCCCTCGCGGCGGCTCATCTCGAGGTCCTCCTCGGTCATCGCCGACGCCACCCACACCGCGTCGCGGTGGTGAACCAGGCCCGTTAGCGCGGTGACCAGGCCGCCGCCGCCGCGGCGGGCCTCCAGGGTGCCGTCCTCGGCTCTCTCGAACGTGGCCGGGCCGCGGTTAGAGACCAGCACGATCGGCGTCTTCGAGGTCATCGCTCCCTGAAGATACGCAGCCAGTCGCGGAGAAGGCGGGGCGTTAGGAAGTGCTGGCGCACATGTTCCTTCCCGCCGCGGCCCAATCGCTTGCCCAGGTCGGGCTCGCGCAGGATGCGAAGCGAGCGGTCGGCGCACTCCGCCGGGGACGAGACGAGGAAGCCGGTCTCGGCGTCCTTCACCTGGAGCGGGATGCCGCCCACGTCCCCGCCGATGAAGGGGCGCGCCTTCCAGAGCGCCTCGGACACCGTGAGCCCGAACCCCTCGCGGGTGGACTTCTGGATCACCACGTCGGCCTGCGACTGGAACGCGTTGACCTCGATCGCCCCGACGTTGTTGAGGTTGTTGAGGATGTGGATGTCGGGATCGCCGTCCGCGTAGGCCACCGTGGAGTTGAAGAACTCCCAGCCCTCGGGGTCGTCGGTGGCCATCGATCCCACCAGCGCCAGCTGCACCTCGGGCATCGACTCGCTCACCTCGCGGTATGCGTCGATCACCCCGATCGGGTCCTTCCAGGGGTCGAAGCGGGACACCTGGCACAGGAGCGGGCGGTCCACGTCGATGCCGAACTGGTTGCAGACGTAGGCCGCGTCCTCGGGCGAGAGCGCCATGTTCTTGGGCGAAAGCGGGTCGATCGCCGGCGGGCAGATGCGAACTCCGCCGCCCGCCCCGTCCATGCTCGCCGGTACGTACTGCGGAAGGTGGAAGACGCTGTTGTCGTACTCGCGCACCAGGGGCACGAGGCGCTCGATGGCATCCGGGTTCGGCGTGGAGAGGTCGATGTGGCAGCGCCACACCCAGCGCGCGCTCTTCCCCGGATCGTGGGCCCGGATGCCGGCGGGCTGGGGGTCGTGGACGATGATCACGTCCCAGCCGCCGGAGATCTCAGCGGCGTTCAACTCGTTGAAGCGGGCGAAGATGGCCCACTCCTCGTCGGTGAGCGAGTCGGGGTTCCCCTGAAGCGCGTTGTGCATGCGCTTGGTCACGTTGTAGAACGCCTCGCGGCCCAGCATCACCTGCCACTCCGCCTCCACCCCCACGTCGTTCATGAGCGGGATGAGGGTGTAGAGGATCTCCGCGACGCCGCCCCCGAAGGCGGTGGCGGAGACGTGCAGGACCCTCAGGCCCTGTAGGTCCTCGGCCAGCTCCCGGATCTCCGCCACGAGGTCCTTGCCGGCCAGGTGCGTGTAGTCGGCAAGGCTCTTGTTGCCTACCGCTACGGGCTGGAGCATCGCGGCGCGGCGGCCTAGTTCGAGCGGGCAGTCAGGTACTTCACGAGGCGGGTGTTGTCCTCGCCGAACGCGCACTCGTCCACGGTGGCGTCGATGATTGCCCGGCTGAGCTCGCGCTCCATCTCGGGCACCGGGCTGGCCGGGCCGTCGAGATGCATCAGCAGGCGGTCGTCCAGCAGGCGGAAGCTGAAGTTCACGCGGCTCTCGTCGTCCAGCGAGCGGCCGTCGTCCACGAAGTCGTTGGCCGCCTCGGTGATCGCGAGCTTCAGGTCGGCCACCTCCTCGGGCGAGAGCGGAGTGAGGCGGCATACCGCGGAGAGGGCCAGCCGGGCGAGCACCAGGTAGTCGGGCCGGGCCGGGATCGTGAGCGACACGTCCCGTCCGTCGGCCTTGCTGGGCACCTCCTCCGCCACGGCCGTGGACCCTAGCGAGAAGGCATGGTCCGGTGCTCGCCCGATCCATGGCTGCGGTGCTCGCCTGATCACCGAATCAGGCTGCGCTCCTCGCCGCCGATCGGGCTCCGCTCCTCCCTGGCGTGTTCTTAGCCTCCGGAGCGCAGCGGGCGGGTGCCCAGCTTCACGTCGACCGTGCGGCGCTTGCCGTCGCGAAGCAGCGTGAGACGTGCGGTGTCGCCGGATCCGAGCGCGCTGATCCCGTCGGTGAGGTCCTGGGATCGCGTGAGCGGCCGGCCGTTCAGGGCCACGATCACGTCGCCGCCGGTGCGGATGCCGGACTGTCCCTGGAAGGTGATCTCGTCGTCGCCGGCCTTCATGTCCGCCTTCTCCGCCGGGCTGCCGTTCTCGATCTTCTGGATCAGCGCGCCGTTCGCGTTCGGCAGGCCGAGCCGTTCGGCCAGTTGGGGCCAGAGGGTCAGGGTGGTCACCCCTAGGTAGGCGTAGTCCACGCGTCCGTGGGCCCGGAGGTCCGTGAGCGAGCGGCGCACCGCGTCCACCGGGACGGCGAACCCGACCCCCTCGCCTCCGCCGGAGTCCGTCTTGATCTGGGCGTTGATGCCGAGCACCACGCCCTTCGCGTCGAGCAGCGGGCCGCCGGAGTTGCCGGGGTTGATGGCGGCGTCGGTCTGGATCGCGTCGCCGATCCCGAAGCGCGTGAGGGAGCTGATGTTGCGGTCGACCGCCGAGACCACGCCCACGCTCAGCGACTGCCGCTCCCCGAAGGGGCTGCCGATCGCCGCGACCGGCTCGCCGACCTCGATCCCCTCGGAGTGGCCGAGTTGCAGCGGGGTGAGCGACAGCCCCGCGGGATCCACGTGCAGAAGGGCGACGTCCGCGTTCGGGTCGACGCCCACGATCTTGGCCTCCACGCGGTTCCCGTCGGAGAACTCCACGTACACCTGCTCGGCTCGCTTCGCGCTCCCCTCCTCGGTGACCACGTGGGCGTTCGTGGCGATATAGCCGTCGCCGTCGAGCACGAAGGCCGATCCCTGGCCGCCCGCGCCCTCCTCTCCGATGCTCGCGCCGTTGCCGTCGAAGATCGAGAGGATCGTGACGACGCCGGGCCCGAGGCGGTGGTAGATCGCGGATGGGTCGAAGCCGCCCCTCCGGCCTATGCCCTCCACCACCTGCACCCGCGTGGTGGTGACCTTGGCCGGGGCGCTCGGGCGGTCCGGGGAGTCGTTCCCCCCGGAGCAGCCGGCGCCCGCCGCGGCCACCACCACGGCGCCCAGGGCCGCAAGGCGCCTCACGGCTCCTCCGTCCCGGCCGGCAGCTCGAGGGTGAAGGCGGCTCCCTGGGGGCTGGGCGAGATCTCGAGGTCGCCCTTCATCCGCTCGGCCAGCTCGCGTGCGATCGCGAGCCCCAGACCCGCTCCGCGCGCGGCGTCGCCGGTGAAGAAGGGCTCGAAGGCCTTGTGCCGGGTCCCGTCCGGGATTCCCGGCCCGGCGTCCGACACCGTCAGGGACGCGGTGCCATTCACGCGGTTGGCCGAGACGGTCACGGCCGTGCCCGAGGGGGTGTGGCGGATGGCGTTGTCGAGGAGGATGCGCATGATCTGGACCACGCGTTCACGATCGCAGGTCGCCTCCGGGCCGGCGTCCGGCAGCCGGACGCTCAGCTTGGTGCGGTGGTCGGCCAGGGCGGGCCCGAACTCGCCCACGACGGTGCGCGCGAGCTCCGACAGGTCCACCGGCTCGTGATGGAACTCGAGCGAGCCCGCATCCAGGCGCGAGAGGTCGAGCAGGTCCACCGAGAGCTTCTGGAGGCGGGCCACCTGCTCGCTCATCGTGTCGAGGAACTCGCGCCTGGTCTCCTCGTCGAGGTCCTCGTCCTGGAGCAGCTCCACGAAGCCCCCCAGGGAGAAGATCGGAGTGCGGAGCTCGTGCGATGCGGTGGCGATGAACTCCTTGCGGGCCACGTCCACCTGACGCAGCTGTTCCTGCATCTCGTTGAACGTGTGCGTCAGCTGGCCGAGCTCGTCCCGCGAGTCCACGGGCAGCGGCTCGATGAAGCGGCCCTCCGCCATCTCGGCGGCCGCCATCTCGAGGCGCCGCACGCGCCGGGCCAGCGCCTGGGCCACCAGGTAGCCGCCGGTCAGCGCAAGCAGCAGGGCCGCGAGGGTGGCGATCAGGAGCCGCTCGCGCACGAAGCTCACGGTCTCGGCCACGTCGTCCAGGTCGCGGGAGTACATGGCCACCCATGTCGGGTCGCCCTTGTACATCAGCGGCTGGGCCACGATGCCGATCTCCTGCTTGCCGAAGTGGCCGAACCCACTTCGGCTGTGCTCGCTCAGCACGGCACGGCGGGCCAGGCCGTCGTCCCGCGGGAAGGCGGTCTCCGCCTCGCGGGAATCGGAGAGCGGGTAGAAGCGCAGCTCTCGCCCGTCGCCCTGCGGGCCGGCGAAGGACTGGTTCCAGTTGAGCAGGGTCACCCGCGAGTCGGTGGAGTCGGCCACCTGCCGCACGCGGCGGTCGATCGCGGGGGCGCGGGGCTCGCCGGCCAGCAGCTTCTCCAGGGGAGCGCGGCCCGCAACGACTTCCTGGCGCAGGTCGTGAAGGCGGCGCCCCTCGAGGTTCGATTCGAGCTGGGGCACCACGAGGAAGTAGATGACCGCGAATGCGGCGGCCGTGATGGCGAAGAACAGGAGCGCGAGCTCGTTGCGCAGCGAGCGGAAGCGGGGTAGGCGCATCAGCTGTCCCGGAAGCAGTAGCCGACTCCGCGCACGGTGAGGATCAGCTCGGGCTCGGCCGAGTCGCGCTCGAGCTTCTCCCTCAGGTGGCGGATGTGCACGTCGATGGTGCGCGGGTCCCGATAGGAGGCATCCCCCCATACGTGCTCGAGCAGCGCGGTGCGGCTCAGCACCCGCCCGGGAGTACGGGCCAGCGCGGCCAGGATCTCGAACTCCACGTAGGTGAGCTGGATCGCCTCATCGCGAACGGTCACCTGGCGCTTCTCGAAGTCCACGCCGACCTCGCCCTGCGAGATGGGCGCCTCGAAGCGCTCCTCCGCCGCGGTGATCGCGGCCCGCCGGAGCACGGCCTTCACCCGGCTCCGGAACTCGCGCACGGAGAAGGGCTTGGTGATGTAGTCGTCGGCCCCGAGCTCGAGGCCCAGAACCTTGTCGATCTCCTCGGTCTTGGCGGTGAGCATGATGATCGGCACCGCGCTGCGCGAGCGGATCTGGCGGCACACGTCGAAGCCGTCGAGCTTCGGGAGCATCACGTCGAGGACCACGAGGTCGAAACTGGCCTCCCTCAGGCGCTCGAGGGCCTCGGGTCCGTCCAGTGCCGGCACCACCTCGTAGCCCTCCTTGCGCAGCGGGTAGGTGAGCAGCTTCTGCACCGCGGCCTCGTCGTCGACAAGGAGGATCCGTGGTGCGGGGCCCGTCACCTTCGAGATTGTAGGTTGCGGCGATGGTGATTCCGGCGCCTTGATCGAGCTGCGCGTCTACAGGGCGGCGTTCGTGCCCGCCCTGTTGGCGGCCGTGCTGACGATGTTCTCGCTCGAGGATCGTCCCCGCCCGCTGCCGCAGGGGCTGGCCGCGGACGTGCTCTTCGACGGCCGGCTGGCCGCGACGCGGGCGAGGGAGATCGCGGACGCGAACCCCAACCGCCACGCGGGCGGGCGGGGTGACCGCGCCACCGCCGACACCGTGGAGCGCAACCTCGCGGCCCGCGGGTTCACCGTCGAGCGGGACCGGTTCACGCGTGACGGGCGCAGCCTCCAGAACGTGGTGGGCCGGCGGGCCGGCCGCACGCGGCGCCTCGTGGTGGTGGTGGCCGACCGCGACGCGGCCTCGACCCCCGACCTGGCGGGCAGCGCCTCGGACACCGCCGCTCTCCTCGAGCTGGCGCGGGTGCTCGAGGGCCGCTCGACGCGCAAGACGCTGGTGCTCGCCTCGCTGGACGGCTCCACGCTCGGTCAGGTGGGCGCGGCGCGGCTGGCCGACGACCTCGGGCCGCCGTCCCTCGTGGATGCGGTGGTGGCCGTATCCGGTCTCGGCTCGCCCACCCGCCGCGGCTCGTATCTCCAGGCCTGGTCCAATGACAGCCGCCGCGCCGGGATCGGCCTCCAGCGCACGGTGGCCGACTCGATCCGCGAGGAGCTCGACCGGTCGCCCGGGTCCAACGGCGCGTTCGGGCAGCTTGCTCGCCTGTCCTTCCCGATCGGGATCGGGGCCCAGGCGGTGATGCTGGAGCGGGGATACGACTCGGTGAGGATCTCCGGCAGCGGGGAGCTCCCTCCCGAGGAGGGCGGCTCGATCGACGAGGATCGCCTGGGCACGCTGGGTAGGGCGACGCTGCGCACGCTCACGGCGCTCGACCAGGGAGGCCGTCCGGAGCACGGGCCCGAGAGCTACGTGCTGGCGGTGAGCCAGGTGGTGCCGGGCTGGACCCTGGCCCTGCTCGCCGCCACACTGCTCCTGCCCGTGCTCGTGGCCACCGTGGACGCCTTCGCCCGGGCGCGCCGCCGCCGGGTGTCCATCACGCCCTGGTGGCGCTGGCTCGGCGCCTGGACGGCCGCCTTCCTCGGCGGCCTCGTGATGGCCGAGCTGCTGGCCCGGGCGGGAGCCACGCCGGGGCCGCCCCCCGCTCCTCCGCCGCCCCAGTACATGCCCGTGGACGGCGCCGCACTGGCCGTGCTCGCGGGGGTCGTCGCGGCCATGGTCGCCTCGTTCGCCGTGGCCCGCAGGCTGATGATCCGCCCCTCTCCCGAGCTGGCCGATCCGACCGACCCGGGCGCGGGCGTGGCGTTCGCCCTGGGTGTGGCCGTGGCCGCGGTGATGCTCTGGCTGCTCAACCCCTACGCCGCGCTGTTGGCCGTGCCCGCGGCCCACCTCTGGATGCTGGCGGCGCTCACCCGGCCGGCGCCCCCGCGGCGGGCCCGGGCCGTGCTGGTGGCGCTCGGCGCCCTGCCCGCGGCGATCGTGTGGCTCTACTACCTGTTCGCGCTCTCGCTCGACCCGCTCGGCGCCGCCTGGTACCTCCTGCTGCTGGTGGCCGGCCACTCCGTGGGGCTCGCCACCGCCCTGATCGGCTGCCTCTGGCTCGGGCTGCTGGGCGCCGTGATCGAGCTCACCCGCCGCACGCCGCGCGACACCCGGCCCCCGCCCAAGCCGCCGGGACCGCGCGTATACGGCCCCGGCAGCTACGCCGGGCCGGGCTCCCTCGGCGGCCCGCCGTCGGGCACGCGCCGCTGAACAGTCGTCCAGCGATCCGCCGCCAACCGCCTGTTCGGGGCGCCCGTTGCCGATGAGGGTTGAGCGGGCCGGAGCTTCCGATTCCGCAGATCGAGAGTTGGCGCGCGAGAGGAGGTCGCATGGCCGCCACCAGATTCAGGGCCATGCTGCTCCGCTGGCTGGAGCATGGCGAGTACGTGGTGGATCCCGGCGCGGTGGCCGAGGCGATGCTGGCCTCAGGTGTGTTCGTAGCCCTCGAGGCCCCGAACCCGGGTCCCGGCCGCGTCGACCATGACGAGCCCCTCTCCGGCCCGGACTTCTCCTAGCCAGGTCAGGGGCGCTCCCGCGGCCTCCGCCGCGGCCGTCGCGGCATCCCGCCGGGCCTCGGGGACGGTGACCAGCAGCTCGTAGTCGTCGCCCCCGGCCGCCGCGAAGCGGGCCGCGTCCGGGGCCACGCGCTCCACCCCCTCGGCCACCGGCAGGTCAGCGAGCCGCACCGCCACCTCCACCCGGCTGCGCCGCGCCACGTGCGCGGCGTCGGTGGCCAGGCCGTCGCTCAGGTCGATCATCGCCGTGGCTCCCGCGGCGGCCAGCGCCCGCCCTGCCTCCAGGCGCGGCTCCGGGCGCAGGTGCCGGCGCGCCAGGTCCGCGGGCACGCTCTCGCCCCGCTCGAGCAGCAGGCGGGCGGCCTCCGCCGCCCCGAGGGTTCCCGTGACCGCCACCAGGTCGCCCGGCCGGGCGCCGTCACGCCCCACGAGGTCGTCCTCCGCGTCCGCCCAGCCCGTGACGCTCACGGTCACGATCAGCGCGGGTGCGCGGATAACGTCGCCTCCGGCGATGGTGGCCCCGCAGCGCCCGGCCAGCTCCTCCATGCCCCGCACGAGGTCCAGGGCGCCCTCGAAGCCCGCGGGCAGGGCCAGCGCCACGTAGGCCTCGCCCGCGTCGGCGCCCATGGCGGCGAGGTCCGACAGCGCGGTGGCCAGCGCCTTCCACCCCACATCGGCCGCCGAGTGCGAGGAAAGGTTGAAATGCACCCCCTCGGCCACGCTGTCGATCGAGGTCACGGCCAGCGGTCTGGCCCGCACCACCGCTGCGTCATCGCCGGACCACCGGGCTATCCGGCCACTGCGATCGACGATGAGAGATTCGATCGCCTGGATCAATGATCGCTCGACCAGGGTTACAGTCTCATGGTGACTACAAGCAGCGACGAGTCGGGAAAGCCAACCACACTGCTCGAGCGGGCGGGCACGGCTGCCGCCGGAATCGGGTCGGTGGGGCCGAGCAACCCAAGGGCTCGGATGGCGATGCAGTGGGGCCTCGCCGGCCTCATCTTCGCCTGTCTCCTCTTCTTCATCATCCGGCAGTGGAACTCGCTCCCGGACTTCGACTGGCGCTTCAGGCCACTGTGGCTGGCGCTCTCCGCGCTCGGCGTCTTCGCGCTCTATGTGGCCCAGGGGGAGCTGTGGCGGCTGATCGTCCACGCCCTGGGGGAGGAGCACCTGCGAGCCCGGCCTGCCCGCGCCATCTGGGGCAAGTCTCTTCTGGCCCGGTACGTGCCCACGAACGCGCTGATGGTCGTGGGCCGCATGGTGATGGCGGAGAGGGAGGGCGTGCCCAAGCGCGTGACGCTCGCGAGCATCGTCTACGAGCTCGTGCTCGGGTTCGGCACCGCCGTGATGGTGGGCGCCTACTTCGTGATCCAACTGCCCAAGCTCGATCACCAGCCCGCTCGCTATGCGGTGCTCCTCGTGATCCCGCTCGTGATCGCGTTCCTCCACCCGCGGGTCTTCAAGCCGCTCACCGACTACGTCCTGCAAAAGCTCGGGCGGGAGCCCCTCACGAAGGTGCTGTCCTTCGGGCAGATCCTGAGGTTCTCGCTCATGTACATCGGATGCTGGGCGGTGATCGGCGTGGGCGTGTACGCGTTCGCCAAGGCGCTTCAGCCGCTGCCCGCCTCCGATTTCCCCTACGTCGCCGCCGCATACCCGGTGGCGTTCTGCGTCGCCGTTCTCACCTTCGTGGTTCCAAGCGGCCTGGGCACGCGCGACGCCGCGCTCGCAGTGGCCATCGCCGCCGTGCTGCCCGAAACCGTGGCCACCGCCATAGCGGTCGGCTTCCGCATCTTCCAGACGTTGATCGAGCTGGGCTACGTGGGGCTGGTCGTGCTGATTGACCGCCGTGCCCGCTCCCGCGAGCCCGCTCCCGCGCCCGTCCCCGGGTCCTAGACCCGCGCGAGCGCTACTGCCCGGGGCCGCCGAGCTGCTCGTTGCCCGGGCTGGCCCCGCCGCCCTGGTCGGGCGTGGGTGCGTTTGGCGTCTTCACATCGGGGGCGCCCTGCGGGGGTGAGTCGTACAGGCGGGGGTCGAAGCTCTTGTGGTCGGTCTCGTTCGGCGTCTTGGTGGAGCTCTCGTCGGGAGCCTGGCCGGTGTAGTAGCCGCCTCCCGAGGTGGTGCTCTTGCCGGTGGACGCGTACTTCCCGAAGAAGGGCGAGAACTGGGCCGGCTCGGTGGGCTGCGGGAAGGGCTCGCAGTCGGTGCCGTGGGCCACGTTCATGTAGTCGTGCCAGATCATCGCCGGGAAGGTGCCGCCGGCCACCGCGATGCCGTGCACGTTGGTCATCTCCACCAGGGCGTCGGGGTATCCGACCCACACGGAGCTCGCCAGCTTGGGCGTGAAGCCCACGAACCAGGCGTCGTTGAACTCGTCCGTGGTGCCCGTCTTCCCGGCGGCCGGGCAGCCGATGTTCGCCGCCGTGCCCGTGCCCGCCTGCACGTTCTGCTCGAGGATCTTGGTGACCTCGTAGGCCACCCCGTCCGAGAACGCGCGCTCCCGCTGAGGCTTCCCGAGATCGTCGGATTTGCCGTCCGGGAACTCGACGCGGGTGATCGCCTTGGGCGTGTTGCGGATGCCGCCCGAGGCGAGCGTGGCGTAGGCGTTGGCCATCTCGAGCGGGGACACGCCCAGGCGCAGGCCGCCCAGGCCCTCCGCGGGATAGGCGTCCAGCTTGGTGGTGATGCCCATCAGCTTCGCCGTCTCGCGCACCGCCTTGGGGCCGAGGTCCATGATCATCTGGGCGTAGACCGTGTTGTCGGACCGAAGCGTGGCCTGGGTGATCGTCATGTTCCCGCCGTAGGTGCCGTCGTAGGTCTTCGGCTCCCACGGAGGGGATCCCGGTCCCAGGTCGAGGCTCACCGGCTTCGAGGTGTAGGTGGTGCGGTTCGGGTCCACGCCCCTGCGGATGGCCGTGGTCAGCACAAACGTCTTGAACGCCGACCCGGGCTGGCGGTGGCCCTCGGCCGCCAGGTTGAAGGTGCGGTCCTTGTAGGTGCCGCTCGAGGCCATCGCGCGGATGTAGCCGTTCGACGGGTCGATCGAGACGATGGCCGACGAGGGGTCGGTGGCATAGGGGAGCTGTCCCGCGATCGCCTTCCGGGCCTCCTCCTGCAGTGTCGGCTCGATCGTGGTGTGCACCTTCAGGCCGCCGCGGCGGAAGACGCCGACCCCGTACTTCTCGATCAGCTGCTCCTGCACGTAGTCGAAGAAGTAGGGCTCGCGCTTCTGGTTGTAGCGCGTGCCCTGCTTGAGGCCGAGGGGGCTTCGCTTGGCCGCGTCGGCCTGCGCGCTCGTCACGTATCCGTTGTGGACCATCCGGTCGAGCACCTCGTTGCGCCGGGCCAGCGCCGCCCCGGGGTTCCGGAACGGGTTGTACTCCGAGGGCGCCTGGGGGAGGCCGGCCAGCAGTGCCGACTCGCCCAGGTCGAGGTCACGGGCGTGCTTGGCGAAGAAGGTCACCGCCGCGGCCTCGACCCCGATCGCGGTGCGCCCGCCCACGGTCCCGTAGGGAATGTCGTTCAGGTAGTTGTGGAGGATCCAGGTCTTGGACCGTTCCTCCTCCAGCTCGGAGGCGAGCTTGGCCTCGCGGATCTTGCGGGTGAAGTTCCGCTTCGGGTCCTTGATGTAGAGAGCGCGCACCAGCTGCTGGGTGATCGTGGACCCACCCTGCACCGTGTCGCCCGACTCGAGGTTGCGCACTCCCGCGCGGACGATGGCGTTGTAGTCAACGCCCTTGTGGTGGTAGAAGCGCTCGTCCTCGATGGCCACGGTGGCCCGCCGCAGGGCCACGGGAATGTCGCGCCAGGGGATCACCTGGCGCACGGTGTCCGACTGCACGAAGCCGAGCCGGGAGCCGTCGGAGGCGTAAATCACCGACGTCTCGCCCTTGTCCACGGGCTTCAGCTCCTTCAGGTCCGGAGCGGTGGCGGCGATGGCCAGCACGTATCCGGCCAGGGACATGACCCCGATGGCGCATGTGATGGCGAGGACGCCCAGGGCCAGCATCAGCTTGCTGTGCCCGCCGTGGCGCCTGCGCCTCCTCGACTGTCGCTGGCGATGAGTCATGGCGATCGTGGAGCGCCCGGAACGCTCAGGAGGCCTCTGCCGAGGATAGACCGTGCTCACGGAGGCGGCGCAGCCATCGGCGCCGGAGGTCGGCGGCCTTCGGCCCCCGCTCGCGCGGGCCGGCGGCCCAGGTGGTGGCGCTGAGGCGCACCCCATCCCGTTCGGCCTCGGCCACGGTGGCCGTGACCCCCTCCTCCTCGGCCTCGATCAGCTCGATCGCGCGGTCCGCGTCGGCATCCAGGCGTATCCACACCGACACCTCCACCTGCATGCGCGGATCCACCGTGGTGTGGTTCTCGACCGATCCCTGGGCCAGGCGCTCGTTGGGCACCACCAGGCGGGTTCCGTCGTCGAGGCGGATGTAGGTGTAGGTGAGCTTCACGTCCTCCACCTCGCCCGTCTGCCCTTCGAAGGTCACGAGGTCCCCGATCCGGATCGGCTGGGTGATCGCCAGCATGATCCCGGCCACCCCGTTGGCCAGCGTGGCCCGGGCAGCGAAGCCCACCACCAGGCCGAGAACGGCGGAGGAGGCGAGGATCGCGGTGGCCAGGCGGCGAACGCCCTCGAATTGGGACAGGCCCACGGCCAGCCCGAGCACGACGATCGCGGCGAACACCAGCCGCCGCACCAGGCGCAGGCGGGTGGTGGCCACGGGGGAGAGCTCGCCGCCGGCCACGGCCATGCTGATGCTGCGCCCGCGGCGCGCGAGCGCGCGGTCCACCAGCCGTGCCGCGAGCAGCGCAAGCGCCACGGTCACCACCGCGTAGATCTGCTCCTTGTGCTCCTCGAGGAAGGAGGCGCTGTAGAAATCGGTGACCGGCATGGCGTTCGAGGCTACCCCCGCGCCGGCACGGCCGGCCGCCGCTGACAGCGGCTCCGAAGCCGTGCGAGCGGCATGGCGAGTGCTCGCCGCCACCCGCGGCGCGGTGCTCCTCGTGGCCATCTTCGCCGCGCTCTCCTTCGGCCCTGCGAGCGGCGGCCTTGCGGCCGAGAACGCCCAGAAGTTCGATGAGCCGGCCCTGACCCACCCGCTCGGCGCCGCGGCCGACGTGCTCTTCTCCCCGCTGGCCCGCTGGGATTCGGTCTGGTACCTCCGGGTTGCCGGCTCGGGGTACGCGGACAGCGACGTGCGCGCCGCCTTCTTCCCGCTCTATCCGCTGCTCGTGCGCGGGCTGGGGGAGCTTGGCGGCGGCTCGGACGGCGCGCTGCTTCTGGCCGCCTACATCATCTCCCTGACCGCCTTCCTCGGTGCGCTCACGCTCCTTCATCGCCTGGCCGCGCTGGAGCTCGGCCGGCCGCTTGCCGTGCCCACGCTGATGCTGCTGGCCGTGTTTCCCGGCGCGCTCTACTTCGGCGCCCCCTATTCCGAGAGCCTCTTCCTGCTGCTCTCCGTGGCCGCCTTCTACGGGGCCCGGACCGGCAACTGGGCCCTCGCCGGCGTCTCGGCGGCGGGTGCCGCGGCCACCCGCAGCGCCGGGATCGTGCTGCTGCTTCCGCTCGCGCTCCTGTGGTGGACATCGGGGTCCGGTGCTCGCCCGACCAACGCTCGGGCTCCGCTCCTTCCTGGCCCGCGCCGGGCCCGCGACGCGGCCTGGCTCCTGCTCGTGCCGCTCGGCACGGCGGCGTACGCCGCCTATCTGGGGCTGGCGGAGGGAGATCCCCTGCGCTTCCTCAACGTGCAGGAGGCGTGGTCGCGCCATTTCGCCGGACCGTTCGTGGGCGCCTGGGACGGCCTGACGGCCGCGGTGGACGGCGTGCGCCAGCTCGCCTCGGGGCAGCGCGCGCACGTGTACTTCGAGCAGGCGGGAGGTGACCCGTACCGGGTGGCGGCGCTCAACATCCTCCTGTTCGGCTTCCTGGTGTTCGTGGCGGTCGCGGCCGTCGGGGTGTGGCGGCGGCTCCCGCGCCCCTACGCCGTCTACGTGGTGGCGGCGCTGGCCCTGCCGCTCAGCTTCCCGGTGGAGCCGCAGCCGCTGATGTCGCTGCCGCGATTCGTCGCGGTGCTCTTCCCGGTCTTCATGTGGCTCGCCGTCTGGTGCGAGGAGCGCCGTCTCACCGACCGGGCGCTGGTGGTCTCCGCCATCGGGCTCGGTCTGTTCACGGCCCAGTACGCCACCTGGCACTTCATCGCGTGAGTCCGCGCGCCGTGCTGCTGGACGCCCTCGGGACGCTGGTGGAGCTCCAGCCTCCGGCCCCGCGGCTGCGGGCGGCGCTTCGCGAGGCCGGCTTCGAGGTGGACGAGGACCGCGCGGCGGCGGGCTTCGGCGCCGAGATCGCCTACTACCTCGAGCACCACCTCGAGGGCGCCGACGCGGCTTCGCTCGGCGACCTGCGCGACCGCTGCGCGGAGGCGCTCCGCTCCGGCCTCGGCCTCCCCGGCCTCGACCACGTCACCGCCCGCGAGGCGATGCTGGCCTCGCTCGAGTTCCGCCTCTTCCCGGACGTGTCCGGTGCCCTCGAGGAGCTGCGTGGAGCGGGGTGCAGGCTTGTGGTGGTGAGCAACTGGGACTGCTCGCTTCCGGACTGGCTGGCCCCCACCGGGGTGCTGGGCCTACTCGACGGAGTGGTCTCCTCGGCCGAGGTGGGCGCCGCGAAGCCCGATCCGGCCCCGTTCCGCCGCGGCCTGGAGCTGGCCGGCGTGCAGGCGGGCGCGGCGCTTCACGTGGGCGACTCGGCGGTGAACGACGTGGAGGGCGCGCGGGCGGCCGGTGTGAGGGCCGTGCTCCTCGCGCGAGACGGCCGGCCGCCGGCGGGTGTGGAGTCGGTGGCGTCTCTCGCAGAGGTCGTCTCCCTACTCTGAATGCCGATGGAAGCCGTGGCCGCCGTCTCCCCGCCCGACCCGCCGGAGCTCCCCGAGGGGGCCGCGCCGCGCTGGCCGCCGTGGTACGCGGGGGTCGGGTTCCTCGTGGCGCTCACGGCCACGCTGGTGGCGGTGGGCATCGTGGCCGCCGTGCTCGGGGTGAACACGGACGAGGAGGACGCCACCTTCACGGCGCTGGCCACGCTCGCGCAGAGCGCCATCTTCATCGGCACGGCCGTCACGTTCGCGTCGTTCACCCGCAAGCCGAGGGCCTGGCACTTCGGGCTGCGGCGTACGCCACTGTGGCGTGCGGTGGGCTGGGCGGCGCTCGGGCTCTTCGTCTTCTACCTCACCGCGGCGATCTACTCCGTGATCGTCCAGCCCGATGCCGAGCAGACGGTGGCCCAGGACCTGGGCAGCAACGAGGGCACCTTCGGCCTGATCGCGGCGGGATTCCTCATCATCTGCGTGGCCCCGGCGGCGGAGGAGTTCTTCTTCCGCGGCTTCTTCTTCAAGGCGCTGCGCTCGCGCTACTCGGTGCTGGCCGCCGCGGCGATCGACGGCGGGCTCTTCGGGATGATCCATTACGACTTCTCGGGCGCGGATGCCCTTCTGATCCTGCCCCCCCTCGCCCTGCTCGGGTTCATCTTCTGCCTGGTCTACGAGAAGACGGGCTCGATCTTCCCGGTGATCGCAATGCACTCCTTCAACAACGCGATCGCCTTCGGCGCGCAGGCCGACGGGTGGGAGGTCTCCCTGGTGCTCGGGCCCCTCATGCTGCTCGCGGTACTCATCGCGGCCCACTTCGTGCCCGCCGCTCCGGCCCTGCGCGGGACCGTGGCCCGGCCACTCCGGGCTGCGGGCGTGCCATAGTTCCCGCCTCGATGAGGATGCGACTGGCTCTACCGCTCTGCGCGGCCGCGCTCGCCGTCCCCTCTGCGGCGGCCGCCCAGGTCCCGCCTGTGCCCACCCCTCCGGTGGTCCCCCCACCCGCCCCGGCGCCGGCTGCCGGCTCGGCCGGGTTCGCCGTCAAGGGCGGAGTGGCCACCAGGAAGGCGCGCTACTACGCGCCGGGCCAGGTGGTGGCGATCAGGGGACGGGTCAAGCCCTACGTGGCCGGCCAGGTGGTGTCCCTCCGGGTCATCCGCAAGGGCAAGCAGAGTAAGAAGATCCGGCGCAAGGTGGGCGCCGGCGGCGTGTTCGCCTTCCGTGTGCAGGTGGGCAACCCGGGCACGCTGCGCTTCGTGGTCCGTCACGCCGCCACCCCCAGACAGGTGGCCTTCCGGGCGAAGGACCGCAAGGTCCAGGTCGTGGCCTGGAGCGCCGGCGCGGGCTCGAAGGGCACCCACGTCCTGCTGCTCCAGCGCCAGCTTCTCTCACTCGGGTTCGCCACGCCGGTCACCGGCTACTTCGACTCGGCCACCGCTCGCGCGGTCACCGCGTTCCGCAAGACCAACGGTCTCGGCACCACGGGCTACGCGGACGGCATGGTGTACGGCAAGCTCCTGCGCGGGCAGGGCGCCTACAAGCTCGTCCACCGCACGGCGGGCAAGAACGGCAAGCACGTGGAGTTCGACTGGTCGCGCCAGGTGCTCGTCCTGGCCCAGAGGGGCCACGTCTACCGCGTGTACCACGCGTCATCGGGCAAGCCCTCCACCCCCACGGTCTTCGGGGCGTTCAAGTTCTATCTCAAGACCCCGGGCACGAACTCGCACGGGATGGTCGACTCGAGCTACTTCATCGGCGGCTACGCAATCCACGGATACGTGGACGTCCCGAACTACGCGGCCAGCCACGGCTGCCTGCGGGTGCCGATCCCGAACGCGCGCCAGATCTACGACTGGGTCGACATCGGCGACCCGATCTTCGTTTATCGGTAAACCTGGTCCGGTGCTCGCCCGACCAGCGCTCGGGCTGCGCTCCTCCCTTTAGGCCTCAGTGCCTAGGCCGCGCGCCAGTCGCCGCTGGTGCTGCGCTGCTTGGGCATCATGTTGGCCAGCATCCCGAGGCCGCCGCCGTAGATCAGCAGGGCGAGCAATGACGGGACTCCGTGGTTCACCCACGCGTTGTCGGAGTCGATGATGCTCGCGAACGGCGCCAGCAGCACATCGTTCACGTCGTCGATCGCCTCGCGCACGTCACCGTGCTGCTGCTCGCGCACCCGCTCCAGCGTGGGGGAGGGGCTGGGGTCGTTGATGGTCACGCCCTTGTTCTCGGTGTTGAGATCGCGATCGAGCGCGTTCTGCTGCGTCTTCGAGCCGCGGTTCATCTCGTCGACCGCGAAAGCGAAGAAGCCGACGATCACGAACAGGGACACGATGATGGCGATCCAGCGAATTAGTGCGCCCATCTCGGGACTACCATCGGCAGCCGCGTGCAGAACCTGACCCCCGCACACGAGACTTCCACCGATGTCTGACGCCCGCGACCGGCTCGTGGCCGAGTTGCGGGAGCACGCGCTGGTGATCGGCGAGGTGACCCTGACCAGCGGCCGTAAGGCCCAGTACTACGTGGACGCGAAGCGCGCGATCCTCCGACCGGCGGGGTTCAGGGCCCTGGGAGAGCTCGTGGCCGCGGAGGCCGCCCGGACCGGGGCCACCGCCGTGGGCGGCCTCACGATGGGCGCCGACCCGGTCGCGTGCTCCGCGCTGGCCGCCGGCGCCGAGGTCAGGGCCTTCTTCGTGCGCAAGGAGCGCAAGGAGCACGGCCTCCAGCGCTGGATCGAGGGTCCGCCCCTCGACGACGGGGAGAGCTGCCTGATCGTGGAGGACGTGGTGACCACCGGAGGCTCGACGGTGAAGGCGATCGAGCGCGTGCGCGAGGAGGGCCTCGAGATCACCGGCGTGGTGAGCGTGCTCGACCGCCTGGCGGGTGGCGGGGAGGCCATCGAGGCCGCCTCCGGCGGGGCCCCCTACGTGGCCCTGACCACGATCGACGACGTGTATCCGGACCGTCCGGACCGCTAATCGACCCAAGCGGGAGGATCGGCGGGCGCGTTAGTGCAACTTCGCTCGCGCCGGAGGCTCCAGGGCGGTCCTTAGGGACCTAGCGCACAACTAGCCGGACCAAAGCTCCCGCGATCTCGGGCAGCGCTGAGCGACTCGATGAGGCTGTCGATGCGAGGTGCATGCATTCCCGTTGGACGTTTTTCCTCGTTCTTGTCCTCTCGATCGCCGCTTCGTGTGTGGCCGCAGGCTCCGCAATGGCCAGCTCATGCGGGTTCGGGCGCCTCCAGGCCGACCAGGCCACTCCCAAGAAGCTGCGGCTGGCCACGCTCTGCCTGCTGAACCGGGAGCGCCGCCACCATGGCCTCCCTCGGCTGACCGTGGATGCGCGCCTGCGCCTCGCCGCCCACCGGCACGCGGACGACATGGTCACGCGCCGTTACTTCGCCCACGTCTCGGGCAGTGGCTCCCGGCCCGCCGACCGCATTCGCGCCGCCGGCTACATGGGCAGCGCCCACCACTGGCTGGTGGGAGAGAACCTCGTGTGGGGTGCGGGAGCGTTCTCCACTCCCGTCGACCGGGTGCGTGCGCTCATGCACAGCCCGCCGCACCGCGAGAACATGCTGCGGCCCGGCTTCCGCGAGGTCGGCATCTGGGTGGACCCGCGTGCCCCCGTGCACGCCGCCTTCCAGAGCGGCGCCACCTACGTGCTCAACTTCGGCGCGGCCGGCGGGTAGTCAGCCGGCCGCGGGGCCGTTCTGGATCAGGCCGAGCAGGCGCTCAGCCTGCCGGCGCTGATCGCAGTTGGCCTCGACGAAGGCGCGTCCGGCCCGTCCCATCGCCACCCTCGTGGCACCGGGGAGATGGAGCACGTCGCCGATCGCCGCGGCCAGCGCGCTCGGATCCGAGGGCGGCACCAGGCGCCCCCGGTCGTCCCCGATCAGCTCGGGCAGGCCCACCTCGCGCGTGCCCACCACCGGAAGCTCCAGCGCCATGGCCTCCTTCAGGGCCACCGGCATCGAGTCGCGGTCGCCGTCGGGCGCCACGATGCAGGGGAGGACGCTCATCGAGGCGCCCTCGAGGAGCTCACCGATGGCATCGTTGCCGAGTGCGCCGAGGAGACGAACGGGCGCCCCGGTCTCGGCGATCTCCCGCTCCAGGCGGGGACGCTCGGGCCCCTCGCCCACGATCAGCACCTCGCGCCCGTCGAGACCGGACTCGGCCCGAGCCGCGGCGGCGATGAGGTCGGAGAAGCCCTTCTTGGGCACCAGCCGGCCCACCGCCACCACGGGCCCCTCGGCCACGTAGGGGCTCCTGCGCCTGAAGCGCGCGAGGTCGGCCCCCAGGATCAGCACCGAGACCTTGTGTGCGTGCTCGGGCGCCACCTGCTCGATGTGGCGGACGTTGTACTCGCAGTCCGTTACGCAGAAGGACGCGAGGCGAAGGTTCTCCCGGAGGCTCTCGGGATTCCGGAACGCGTCGGTGGCGTGTGTGGCGAAGCTGTAGGGGCGGCCGGTGAAGCGCGAGAGGATCCGGGCGATGTCGGTGGGCTCGCTGGCGAAGTGCGCATGCAGGTGGCGCGAGCGGGAGGCCGCCGCCGCCCATGGGGCGATCCGGGCGAGCCCGCGAAGCCGGCGCCGCCCACCCGGCGGCGGCCACGAGCTCTCCCGGGCCAGGAAGGAGAGGGCGGTCCCGGGGGCTCGCGCCGACAGCCCGGCCGCGGCGCGGAGGCGGGAGGCGGCTCCCGCGTCGGCCGGATAGCTCACGGCGGCCACGGGCGGGCGCTCGGGATCGGGTACGCCGGGCGCCAGCGCCACCGCCTCCACCGGCACGCCGAGACCCACGAGCTCGCGAAGCTCGCCCTCCACGAAGGTCTCTGAGATCTGCGGATAGCGGGCGAGCACCGAGAGGATCGGCCGCTCGTCGCCGCCGGCGGTTGTGTGGTTTGAGCTCAAGGCAGGGGATGGGCGCGGGACGCCCGCGGGCGGCCGGAGCCTAGTCGGCACGCGGTCGAACCGGCCCCGCACGGAGCGTGCGCAACATCTCGGCGGATGGTTGCATCCGTGCTGCCCGGCCCGCTACTCTCCGCCACGCGTGACCCGAGTCTCCCGGACCCTCATCCTCGTGCTGGCGGTGGCCGCCGCGGTGGCGATCGCGCCGGCCACGGTCTCGGCGAAGACGGTCTGGCTGTGCAAGCCGGGGCAGAAGAGCAACCCGTGCAACCCGGGGCTCAGCACCACGGTGTTCTCGCCGGCGGGCAAGAAGGTGGGCGTCACGAAGCCGAAGCCCGCGCACCCGCCGCGCTTCGACTGCTTCTACGTATATCCCACGGTCAGCGACCAGACGACTCCCCTGGCGTCCAAGCGCATCGACCCGGAGGAGCGCTCGATCGCGCTCTACCAGACGGCGCGCTACTCCCAGTACTGCCGTGTCTATGCCCCCATGTACCGGCAGGTGACGCTCTCGGCCCTGCTCGGCGGAGGCAGGCCGACCACCCAGCCGTCCGTCCCGTACAACGACGTGCGCGAGGCGTGGCGGACGTACCTCCGGAAGTACAACAAGGGCCGTGGTGTGGTGCTCATCGGCCACTCCCAGGGCAGCTTCGTGCTCCGTCAGCTCGTGACCAAGGAGATCGACCCGAAGCGCGCCGCGCGCCGCAGGTTGATCTCCGCCGTGCTGCTCGGCGGCAACGTGACCGTGAAGAAGGGCAAGGACGTGGGCGGGGACTTCAAGCACGTCCGTGCGTGCCGCGCGCCCAGGCAGCTGGGCTGCGTGGTGGCGTTCTCAACGTTCGAGGACCCGGCCCCCGCGAGCAGCCTCTTCGGCCGCACCTCCGCCGCCGGGCTCGAGGTGCTCTGCACCAACCCGGCGGCTCTCGGCGGCGGCTCGGCCAAGCTCACCTCGATCTACCCGAGCGCTCCCTTCGCCCCCGGCACCATCATCGCCACGGCGATCAAGATCCTCGGCATCACCCAGCCCACTCCGCCCACCACCTGGGCACAGCTCGCGGGCGCCTACAGAGGCCGCTGCTCCTCCGCCGGCGGCGCCGACGTCCTGCAGATCACCCCCCGCAAGGGCGCGCCGAAGTTCACCGCGTCACCCGACCCCACCTGGGGCCTGCACCTGGTGGACGCGAACATCGCGCTGGGCAATCTCGTGGACCTGGTCCACACCCAGGGCACCGCCTACCTGAAGAAGCACGGCGGCTAGCGCCGCCGCTCGCGCCCTCACCCCCGCATGCCGATGGGCGCGGACCAGGCCGACGCTCGCGCGATCGCCGCAAGGTCGTCACCGTTGTCCACGCCGCTCCATTCCGTTCGCCTCGAGTCTGACCGCCCTACGTAACGGTCCCGACGAGCGCCCCGATACCGGCGGTGACCGCCATCGCGGTCGTGCCCCAGACGACGACGCGCATCCTCGCCGGCCCTCGCGGCGCCCCGCCCAACCGGGCGCCCAGGTCACCGAGCAGGGCGAGCGCGACGAGCGTCACCACCACGAGGACCACGACCCGGACCGACGAAGGCGCGAGCGCCACGGCCAACAGGGGCAGCGCCGCCCCCGCAGCGAACGACAGGGCGGATGTCCACGCCGCTTGGATTGGCCGCGCCAGCCGCTCCTCAGCCAGTCCCAGCTCGTCGCGCGCGTGCGCCGTGAGCGCGCCGCCGCGCGACAGTGCCGTGGCCACGTCATCGGCAAGGGCGGCAGGCAGGCCCCGCCCCTCGTAGATCCCGGCGAGCTCGCGACGCTCGCCTTCCGGATCACGGATCAGCTCGCGCTCCTCCAAGCGAAGGTCGGCCCGCTCGGCATCGCGCTGCGAGCTCACCGACACGTACTCGCCGGCGGCCATCGACAGCGCCCCGGCCACGAGCCCGGCCACGCCCGCGGTGATGATCGACGCGCCCGACGCACCGGACGCGGCGACACCCAGCACGAGACTGGACGTGGACAGGATGCCGTCGTTGGCGCCAAGGACCGCGGCACGCAGCCAGTTGGAACGCTGGCTGAGATGCCTCTCGGGACCGTGCTTCGCTTGCCGCACCTCCGTGACCGTACTCCGCACCCCGTGCCGGAGTTTCCCCCGCCGGCTCCGGGGACACCCCCGCTCGCGGCGCGGCTTCGAGCGGGTGACGCTACAGCCCGGGCCGACGAAGACGGTCTCCTGGACGCTCGACCGCGACGACGTGGGCTACTACGACAACCGCGGCCGCCTCGGGGTCGAGAACGGGCGGATCAAACGTCTTCGTGGGCGACACGTCCAGCGAGTCGGACAACAGGCAGACGTTCACGGTCACCGGTGGGCGGCGCGTGGAGGCGAGCAGGAACCGGCGCTGACGCGCCTCAGCCGCGCAGTGCCCCGAGCTGGATTCGAACCAGCGGCCTACTCCTTAGGAGGGAGTCGCTCTATCCGGCTGAGCTATCGGGGCTTGTACTCAACTGCACTTCGCCAAACCGACCATTCGATCGGGGCGCGAATGGAACATCCATGGAACAGGTTTGCGGTGCGCCATCGTTGAGCCTGCGACGATCGTACCGCCCGGAAACGAGTGCGAATGGGGGAGAACTGGCGAGGGCGGGATTCCGATTGCACTAGAGGGCTATCCGTCTACGTCCGCGGTGACCGTCGAGAGAGCGCGCTCCCGCCTCCTCGAGGGCGTTCGGCCCGTAGCGCTGCAAGGCGAGCCGCCGCCTGCTCCGCGCTCAGCCCCTGATCAGGCGCGAGTCGCTCGTCGCGGCGCCGGTCCTCCTCACTCCGCTCATCGCTGATGCGCTGGCCCCCGCCCCGGTGCGTCAATTCACCGCTCATCGCGGTGGCTCACCAAGTGCGCCCGATCAGGAGCTTCATCTACGCGGCCCGCTCGCGCACCACCTCGGCCACATCGAGGCGGCGGATGGCCCGCAGGCCGGGGAGCTGCGAGAGCAGGGCGACGACCAGGATCGCCAGGGCGGAGAGGATGAAGGTCGAGGCGCGGATCTGGAGGTCGAAGTCGAACTGGTCGTTGGTGAACTGTCCCATGAAAAGCCGTGCCAACTCGTAGCCGACCAGCAGGCCCGGGCCGATGCCGATCAGGGTCATCAGCACGTTCTCGGCCGTGATCATCCGGGCCAGGGTCCGGTGGCGGGCGCCGGCCGCGCGTAGCGTCGCCACCTCGACCACCCGCTCGGCGATGTTGGTCGTCATGGCGTTGAAGAGCAGCGTGAAGGCCATCGCCCCACCGAAGATCAGCATGATCCCGACGAAGGCGTAGAAGAGGCCCAGGTAGCCGTTCGCGGCGTCGTAGAGGGCCCGGGTGTCCGAGAAGGCGACCGCGCCGGTCAGCGAGCTGAGCTGGTTCCGCATCTGGTCGCGATTCACCCCGGGCTGGTAGCGGACCAGCGCCACGTTGCCCTCACCGAGCGAGGGGCCGACCGCCGCCCGCACCTGGTCGAGCGTCGCGTAGACGTAGGTGCCCAGGGGCTCGTTGACGAAGCCGTCGAGACGGAGGGTCGTACTCCTCCCTCCAGGCAGCGCGGCGGTCACCTCGCTCCCCGTCCCGACGTCGAGCTTGCCCTGCAGCGCCTTTCCCGCCAGGGCGCCCGAGCTCGGCAGCTCGCCCGGCCCACCGCCGGAGGGGATGAACCCGTGCATCTGCGTGTCGCGCTGGAAGCCGTCCAGCTCGGTCTGGTAGAGGCGATCGCCCGAGCGCAGGGTGACCGGGAGGTCGGCGCCGGGCTCGGCCGAGGCCACCCCGGATACGCCCCTCACCTGCTTGAGCGTCGTCGCCGTGACGCCGGGCTCGAAGTACACCTCGGCGTCCTGGCGCTGTACCTCGTTGAACTGGCGGTCGACGAGGAGCTGAGTCGTGTCGATCATCCCCCAGGAGACCAGGATCAGGCAGAGGGCGAGCACCACCCCAAGCGCGGTGGAGAGCGTCCTGAGACGGTTCCTGCCGATCGATCGGATCACCATCAGCCAGCGGACGGGCAGCGCGCCGAGCGGCGGCACCATCCGCTCCGCCAGGCTGCGGTGCCCGCCGCCGGCCGGCGCGAAGCGGCGCATCGCCTCGGCGGGCGGGGTCTGGGCCGCGCGTCGGGCCGGGAGTGCCGAAGCGAGCAGGGTGGCGGCGAGGCCGAAGAAGATGCCGAAGGCGATGGTCACCGGCGAGACCTTGACCACGGTCACCGGGATGAGGAGCTCCTTGACGTAGGCGTGGGTGACCACGCCGGCGAGCAGCACGCCGCCGACCGACCCCAGGACCGCACCGGCGATCCCGGCGGCCAGCCCGAAGAGCAGGTAGTGGCGGACGATCTGGCCGCGGCTGTAGCCGCAGGCCCGGAGCATGCCGATGATCGGCCGCTGGGCGGTGACCAGTCGCCGCATCAGCACCGATACGGCGAGCGCCGCCGCGGTCAGGAAGAGCAGCGGGAAGAGGATCGCCAGGGTGCGAAAGCCGTTGACGTCCTCCTGCAGGGCGCTGTTGGATGGCTGGTCGGCCCGGACGAGGACATCGGTCGCTCCTGCGGCGTCGGCGGCGGCCGTCAGTCGCCCGGTGAGCGCGGCGTCCGGGTTGCCGCCCCGATAGTAGATAGCCGCCTGGTTGGGGCCGGCGATTCCGTTGAGGCGCTCCGCAAGCGGCTCCGGGACGAAGAGGACACCGAAGGACTTCGGCGGAGGGAGGAGGTTCTGGCGGTCGGGCGCCGGCCAGAAGTACTCCGGCGAGGCGGCGACGCCGAGTGCCTGCACGGAGGTCGGGCCGTGGTCTCCGGTGACGACCACCCGGTCGCCGGCGGAGAGGTGGAAGGTGTCCGCCATGTGTTGCTCGACCAGCACCCCGTCAGGGCTGGCCGGGGAGAGGTAGGAGCCCGAGGTCGGCTTGACCCTGTCGACCGACGGCTGGTGGTCGGCCGGTAGCCCGACCACGCGCCCGATGAACTTGGTGTCCCCGACCTGCATGGGCATGTCGGCCACTGTCCTGGCCTGCACATCCGAGGCTCCGTCGCGCCTGGCGACCTGAGCGATCCGGTCGGTGGCGCCGCCGCTTACCGTCAGGTCGGCGAAGTGAAGGTCGGTGTACGCCTTCCGATAGGAGGCCTGGAGCCCCCGGAAGGCGTCGTAGCTCGCCGCGTACAGCGCCACGCCGAGCAGCACGACCATCGCGATCGCCGCGAACTGGGCGCGCTGGCGCCGGATGTCCCGCAGGGCCTTGACGGTGAGCGTGCTCACCAGTTGAGCTGCATCGGATCGACGGGCGAGACGGGCTGATCGTCGACGATCCGCCCGTCTCGCAGCCGCAGCACCCTGTCGGCCATCCGGGCGATCTCGGCGTTGTGGGTGACCAGCAGCACCGTCTGCCCCGTCTCGCGGTTCACCCGGCGCAGGAGGGCGAGGACGGTGCGGCCCGTCTCCAGGTCGAGGGCGCCGGTCGGCTCGTCACCGAGGAGCACCTCCGGTCCGCTGGCCAGGGCGCGGGCGACGGCGACCCGCTGCTGCTCTCCGCCGGAGAGCTGCGCGGGGAAGCTGTCCAACCGGTTTGCGAGCCCGACCTTGGAGAGCAATCTCGCGGCAGGCTCGCGGCCGCCGTGTCCGCTCAACTCGGCGACGAGCTCCACATTCTCAATCGCAGTCAGGGTCGGGATGAGATTGAAGAACTGGAAGATGAAGCCGACGGTGTTCCGGCGGAACTCCGTGCGCCCTTCCTCGTCGAGCGCCGAGACGTCGCTGCCGCCGACCACGATCTCGCCGGCGCTCGGGGGCTCGATCCCCCCGATCAGGTTGAGCAGGGTGGTCTTGCCCGACCCACTGGGACCGAGCATCACCACCAGCTGGCCACTCGGAACGGTGAGATCTACCTCACGCAGGGCGTGGACGGCGAGCTCCCTCTCTCCGTAGATCTTGCCGACCCCTCTCAGGCTGACGGCGTCGGGCACCTCCACCGCGGTGGATATCACTGGGGCTTCTTCCCGCTCGCGGGGCATCTCGCTCGCATGACGCTAACGAAGACGCCTTCTGCGAAGACTTCGGGTCGAGACAGCCGGGCTCTACGCTGTCGGTGCTCGCACCGCTCACTTTTCTCTTCCTCGCAAGAAGCGGAAGCGAAAGCGCGAGTCACTCTGCCGCGCCTCCGCTCATCGGCGTCGTCGGGATAATCAGCCTCAGCCGCCAGCGGCGCGCAGGTGCTCAGATGCTTCTCCACGGCCCGCTCCGAGGTCACAACCACTCTTGCGATCGCCTGTTTGGCAGCAGAAACCGGTCGGGCCGGGAAGTGCCAAACCGGCGAATCGCAGGTCAGCGAGATACTCGCGCAATGGCCGTTCAGGGGCGACGCGACTTGAGCTCGCCGAGCGGGTAGGGCGGAGTGGACCGACCGTCCATATCGTCGAACCGCGGTGCCGCCGCCCGACTGCCGTACCACCCACGTAGCCACGCACGACGCGTGCGCGGGGAGGGCCTGTTGGGCCTGCGTGAGGCGAGCGCCATGGCGATCGGGGGGATGATCGGCGGCGGCATCTTCAGCGTTCTCGGCCTGACCATCGACCTCGCAGGCCACCTCGCGTTCGCCGCCTTTCTGATCGGCGGTTTGATCGCCGGTCTGACAGCCCATGCCTACGCCGGTCTCTCGTTGCGTGCCGGCCGGGCGGGCGGTCCATTCACTTACCTGCGCGATGAAGGCCACACCCGGCCGGCCGCCTGGGTCGCCTGGCTTCTGATCCTCGGGTACGTCTTCGCGCTGGCTGTCTATGCCTTCACCTTCGGGCACTACCTGGCCAACGTGGTTGGGGCCCCGGTCCCGGTTGCCCGACTGAGCGGGGTCGGCATCCTGGCCGTCTTCGTCGCCGTCAACCTCCGCGGGGTGGCCACGTCAGGGCTGACCGAGGACATCGTCGTGGTCACGAAGCTGGCCGTGCTCGGCGGCATTGCCTTGATCGGCCTCGCGGCGTTCTCGCCGACCCGCCTCAGTCCGCTCGATAACCAGGGCACGCCCGGGATCTTCCTCGGCGCCGCGGTGATCTTCGTTGCATACGAGGGGTTCGAGCTGCTGCCCTACGACTACGACGACATCGCCGAGCCGCGACGGACGCTACCCCGAGCCCTCTATCTCTCGGTCGCCGTGGTGGTCCTGGTCTACGTCGCTGTCACGCTCGCCGCACAGATGCTGTTGCCGGATCAGACGATCACCGCTCAGAAGGAGGTCGCGTTTGCACTCGCCGGCCAGAGGGCTCTGGGCGGCTTCGGGCTCTGGGCGGCAACGGTGGGCGCTCTGTTCTCCACCAGTTCCGCGATCAACGCGACGCTGTTCGCGACCGCCCGCTTGGTCCGCGACGTGAGCCTGGCGGGCGAGCTTCCGGCCGCCCTCGCCCGCGAGCGCGGAGGCCTGCCGATCGGCGCGGTGCTCGCCATTGCGCTGCCCGGGGCGGTCTTTTCGCTCTTGCCCGGAATCACCGAAATCGTCTCCTTCGGCTCGCTGGCCTTTCTCCTGGTCTTCGGGTTGGTCAATCTGCTGCATGCCCGCCATACCGCCTCCGGAGGCTGGGACCGGGGTTTCGCCTACCTTGGCGCAGGCGCCTGCTTCACAGCCGCCGGCGGGCTGCTCTACTACCTGGCTCGCTCCGATCGCGCCGGATTGGTGTTGATCGGCGCCTGCGCGGCACTCATGGTCGTGGCGAGAGCGGCCTTCGTGGCGTCGCGGCAACGGGGCTCACCCTGAGCGGACCCGTGGCCGGCCGCTTCTCGGCCTCGGCTGGCGCCGCCGATCGAGAAGCCACCTCGCTGTCCGATCGGCAACGAAACCCTTCGCCGCCCGCTGCGCACCGGGTGCAGACGCGCGGCCGGTGGCAAATGACTGCATCTCTCCCTGGCGCGGCTAGGTAGTTGGTGCTCTGGCGAGAACGGGTGAGGGCCTGAAGCCCTTAACGATCAGGTAGATCGCAAACGCTGCCTCGAAGAGGCCCTCGGGCAGCGAGAAGAGGGCATGCAGGCCGTCCTGCTCGTAGGCGCCGAACAGGACCGCGATTGCCGACAGAAAGATCAGTGGACCGCCGATGACGCCCAGCATCGCGAGGCGTGGGGGCATCAATCCGGTGCGGTACATCATCCAGCCGAGCAGGATGCCGTTGACGCCGACGCAGAATCCCGGGCCGAGCAGGAACGTCCAGTCGTGGATCGCGACCAGGGTCCGGCCGGCGATGTCGAGCGAGGTGTCGTTCGCGCCGATGGACCCGGCGAGGTCGTCGCGCAGTGTGACGACGGAGAGCAGGCTGATCGCGCCGACCCCGATGATCGTCGCCTCGATCGTGCGCGAAGCGACGTAGCTGAGCGAGAGGGTTTCGCTGTATCGCCTGAGGATCGGAAACATCACCACGGCCGTGCCGACGTTGCCGATCATCAGGAAGATTTCGAGGAGAGCCCCCAGCGTGACGCGGGTGTCATGGCCGCCGCCGAGGATGTAGCCGGTGTCGTTGAGAATCGGGTCGTAGAGAATGAGCGCGGCGGGGATGGACGTGAGAAACGTCGAGGCCATGAGCCACCCAGCGATACGAGCCCTCTGGCGCTGTTGTGGCGACTGCTCGACAGCTCCGGCCTGCCTTGAGTCAGACACGATTCGATCCCTCCGATCTCGTCTCTCCGTGTGGCGGTCGCGGGGAGGAACGGATGCCTCGACGCTCGCTCCGTTGACCTAACAGCCGCCCCCTGGGCAGAAGCCCTACGGGCTTCTGGCGAACCCTAAATGAGGGCATAGACGAATTGCCGTCCTTTCCGCAAGAGGTTTGTCACGCGTAGGTCGAGGGACCTCCCCGACATCGGACAGTCACGCTGAGCAAGGCTTGCTCATGGGGACTCGTCGCCGGCTCGGGTATCCGCGAGCTTGAGTCCGCCGCGTGTAACGGCCCCCGTGGCGAGGAAGGCGGGGACCATCTCGCTGGTCACCACTCCGGTTTCGTCGGTCAGCTCGTCAACGATCGCGAACCATTCGCGGATGCGTGCGGGCGTGTCGATGATCACGGTGACCACGGGCACCCGGCGCCCCAATCGCCAGAACGAATCGCCATGGGGCTTGTCGGTCCCCTGGTAGCCCCAGATGCCGCGCAGGTTTGTGGCTCCGGCCGCTCCGGCCCGACGCAGTTCGAGGACGAGCTGGGTGGCGAGGGGGCCGCCCTTGTGCCGTGCTTCCTCTCCGGCGTACACCATCAGCTTCTGCCAGACCCCGAGGCCGAGCACATCTGTCTGAGGAAGCTGGCGTGGTTCAGCCAGCTGCTGGCCATTGCGCTTGCAGACCCGGACGCGTTCGAGTGTGACGAGGGGACGCGCCAGGAGGGCGCCGAGCTGGGGCAGGACGCTGGCGATGGCTTCGCCGGCCCCGACAGCGATGATCATCAGGGGCACTTCCGCGTTCTTGCCAAAGAACTTGGCGCGTTGACGGATGCCGTGCGCAGTGCCATCCACGCCGAGCAGGACGGTGGCGCCGGAGATACCGTGCCGGTGCAGCAGTTCGACGATCGCTTCGTAAGCGGGCTTGCCTCCGACTCTTTCTTGGCGCCCGACGTAGACCGTGAGCTTGGTCGCCTCATGTAGCTCCCGCGGGAGCCGGACCGCCTGAACACTGCCAGTGAGCATGCGGGCGCGTTCCAGGGTGACGAGTCCGCTGAAGGTGAGCTTGTTCACGTCGGTGAGGGCGGCCTCGATCCGCGCCCGGGTGTCGACGGCCACGGACACAAGCGGCAGGTCCTCGGAGAGGCTGAGGAAGCGATCGGTGCGGAGGTGGTGCTTGGCGCCGAAGCCCTCCACGCCGCGCATCACGATGCTGGTCTGCAGCTCATGGCGGGCGTAGATGTCGCTGAAGGCGTCTGCGAGGTAGCCGCCGTTCGCGCGGTCGCGCTCGCCGAAGTAGGTGGTCAGCTTGAGGCAGTCCTCGTTCATAGGGCCGTGCCGATGTGTCGCCCTGCCCATGCGGCTGCGATGCCGAGCACGAGGCTGATGGCGAAGTTCAGAAAAGCGAGCTGGCGTTGGCCGTTTTCTCCGAGTCGGTGGCTCTCGAGCTGCCAGGTGCTGAAGGTCGTGAACGCGCCAACGAGTCCAGTTCCCGCGAGCCGGTACGAGTCGCCGTCGAGCGCGGCGCCGACAAGAACACCGAGCACGAACGTGCCGAGCAGATTCACGGCGAGGGTCCCGAATGGAAAATCGCGGGCAACCCGTTCTGCGACGGCGCCATCGAGCAGGAACCGTGCGATGGCACCGAGACCGCCGATTAGCCCGATGCCAGCGACCACGGCGGGGCTCACGCGGTCACCCTGGCGCGGCGCACGAGGTTTGTCGCCGCGGTGATCGCGAAGAACCCGACCACGATGCTCGTGAGCGCGTAGCTGGCCGCGAGCGCGAACCGCTCGTCGTCGAGCATGCGCAGCAGTTCCAGTTGCATGGTCGAGAAGGTTGTGAGCGCGCCGCAGAAGCCCGTCCCGAGAAGCGGTCGACGATACGAGGAGAGCGGCAAACGCTCTTGGAGGCGGGTGGTGACGTACCCGAGCAGGAAGGCCCCGACAACGTTGACGATGAAGGTCGCCCAGGGCCATTGGCCGGCGTCAGTCGGAGATATGTCGGCGAGCGCAGCGCGCGCAATGGCTCCGATGAAGCCACCCGCGAAGATGGCCGCGACCTCGCGGCGGTCAATGTGCATGTCGGCGCTTCACTTCCGCCGCAGCGGGTTGTGACCGAACGCTAGGAAGACGGTGGCCACGCCGACCCCAGCCCGTATCCGATCGCGATGATGCCGAAGTCGTGTGAGGTGGACCCACCGCGCGTGAGGATGACGCCGCCGGCCAGCAGCACGAGAGCCAAGGGGTGTAGGGATTGAGGTTGAACGCGTTCCCGGCAAGGACACCGAGGCCGAGCTCGATGAGCGCCACCGAGATGCCGAGTTCAACCGAGAGCATGCTCGCGAGCACCACTACGGCGGACAGCACTGCCGCGAGCTCGATCGGGCTCATCAAACGGGTCCAGCTAACACGCTGAGGGGCTCCACCGGTACCTCCACACAACGTCGAGTGACGATTGGTAGAGGCCATCAGCGGCTGGGCCGCGGTTATGGAGCGAGCCTCATCGCTCGGAAGCGAGTATAGACGCGAGGCGCTCGGCGGGACGACCAGGCCCATCCGGCAACAGCCGGGGCAATCGCTCGGGATTCCGGCATGGGTCATCACCCATCTTCGTGCGGGTGGGCTTCACTCGCCGGGATCCGAAGGTCCCTTCATATCGATACACAACGGAGTAGTGGTATGCTCTCGGCATGGAGACGCCTCACCCGCTTCCCGACCCACTCGTTCAGCTGATCGCGCGGCGCTTCCGTGTGCTTGGCGAGCCCGTTCGCATCAGCCTGCTCGACGCGCTGCGAGAGGGGGGCAGGACCGTCGGTGAGCTGACGGAGTTGGTCGGCGCCTCGCAGCAGAACGTTTCCAGGCACCTGGCAGTCCTCCACCAGGCGGGTCTCATCGACCGATCGAAACAGGGCACTTTCGTGCGCTACGCGATCACCGACGACTGGGTCTTCGAGCTGTGCGATCTGGTCTGCGGGAGCCTCCGCCAGCAGGTCAGCGACCTCGACCAGCTCCTCACGGGAGGCGCGCGATGACCTGCGACCGTCCTGCCCGAGTCTCCGCGTGGCCCTTGGAGCGTGTGCTGTTCGCGCTGGCCGGCACGATGGTGCTCCTCAGCGCCCTGCTCGTTGTGGTGGTCTCGCCGTGGTTCGTGCTGCTCACCGTCTTCGTCGGGGTGAACCAGTGGCTGTACGTCCTTGTGGGTGCGTGCCCGGCTTCGCTCGTGCTGCGTCGCCTCTTCGGCTTGCGCTCGACCCTGTACCCGGGGGAGGCCCCCCGTTGAACCGGTTCGGCCCGGTCGGCCGGCTCGGCCGCTACACCGCAACCCACTTCCGCACGGTCGCCATCGGATGGGCGCTCGTCGCCATCGCACTGGGCTTCTTCGCGCCGAGGGTCGAGCACGCCCTCTCCGGGGCCGGGTGGGAGGCCACCGGCTCCGAGTCCGTCGCCGCCCGCAAGGCGATCGATCAGAACTTCCGTGGACTGTCCTCGAGTGCGCTGATGGTCGTCGTTCACTCCGACCATGCGACCGTCTCGGACCCCCCGTTCAGGCGGGCGATCGCGTCTGCGCAGGCCACTCTGAAACGGGACCACAGGGTGAGTCGCGTCGTTCCGCCACATGCCGGCACATCGATCTCGCGCGATCGTCATACCGCGATCGTCCAGGCGGGCGCCGCGGCCGACCCGAACACGATGGTGCGCGCGGCCGACGACCTCAAGACCGAGCTCCACCGGGCCCAGGGCCACGGCGTGCAGGTATCGCTCACTGGCGCGAGCGGCATGTGGTCGGACTTCAACACGGCCAACCGCACCGCGATGATGAAGAGCGAGCTCATCTCCTGGCCCGTCACGCTCGTCATCCTCGTGCTCGCCTTCGGCTCGCTCGTGGCAGCCGGTCTCCCGTTGATGCTCACGATCCTCGGCCTGATGGCCTCCGCCGGGTCGCTCTACCTCGGCACCCAGCTGCTCGACATCTCGATCTGGGCGATGAACTTCGCCCTGATGTTCGCGCTCGCGCTCGGCATCGACTACGCGCTGTTCATCGTCTACCGCTTCCGCGGGGCGTTGTTCGGATCCCACGAGCCGATCGAGCACGCCGTGGCCGAGACGATGGACACCGCCGGCAAGGCCGTCCTATTCAGCGGTGTGACCGTGCTCATCGCGCTCACCGCCGTGATGCTGGTGCCCTCCCCGGCATTCCGCTCTATGGCCCTGGGCATCATGGTCTCGGTCGTATTCATCCTCGCGGCCACCCTGACCCTGCTGCCGGCCGTGCTCGCCAAGCTCGGGCCACGCGTCGACAAGCTCGCCTTGCCCTGGGCCCACCAAGGCGAGCACCGCTCGCCGCGGTTCGCGGCCTGGGCCGAACGCCTGTGGCGCCATCCGATCGCATACGGCGCCGTGGCGCTGGTCATCCTGCTTGTCCTCGCCGCACCGGTGCTCGGGCTCAAGACGGGCATGCCTTCGATCAAGGTCGTGCCCAACGGCGACAGCTCACGCGTCGGATACACCCAGGTGCAACAAGCATTCGGCGCCGGCGCTCCCGGCACCGTGCAGGTTGTGACCACCCGGGCGGACGCCGGCCGCGTGGTCGCGACCGCCCAGACCGACCCCGGCATCGCCCAGGTGATGCCGCCCGTGCCAGGCGCGAACGGCCGCACGCTCGTGCAGCTCATACCGGCGAGTGGCCCATCCAGCAAGTCCACCGGAGCGACCATCGACCGGCTGCGCTCTCAGCTCCCGCCCGGCGCGCTGGTCGGGGGAGCCGTCGCCGAGAACCACGACCTCGAGGCACTGTTGTCCGCCAAAACCCCACTGGTGATCGGCGTGGTCCTGGTCCTCGGGTTCCTGCTGCTCCTGGTGGCCCTCCAAGCACCGATCATCGCCGGCCTCGGCGTCCTCACAAGCCTGCTCGGCACAGCGGCCGCATTCGGGGTCGCCCGACTGATCTTCCAAGACGGCCACGGCAGCGGGCTGCTCGGCTTTCAACCCCAGGGCTTCCTCGACGCCTGGGGGCCGGTGTTCTTCTTCGCGATGATCTTCGCGATCTCGATGGACTACACCGTGTTCCTGCTCTCCTCAGCCAAGGAACACTGGGACCGCACGCACGACGCCCGCGAGGCCATGGTCGGAGGCGTCGCGCACAGCGGTCGCGTCGTCTTCGCCGCGGCCGCGGTGATGGTCGCGGTCTTCTTCACCTTCGCCCTCTCGGGGCCACTGCCGCCCAAGGAGATGGGCGTCATCCTCGGCACCGCCGTGCTGCTCGACGCCTTCCTCGTGCGCCTCCTGCTCGTGCCAGTGATCCTGAGGCTGCTCGGCCCCCGGGCCTGGTGGCTGCCAAAGCCTCTGCGACGAGCCCTTCCGAACGTCCGCTTCGGACACGCCTAACGCGACCCGCAAGGGGTGGGACATCGCTCTAGACGCGGAGCGGAATGGGTCGCCGTCGGATAATGGCGCGGTGATCGTCTTCGACGGGGCGCTGCGAACGAGGCTCGGTACAAATCTGCGCGCTCACGAGCGCCGAGAGTTGCCACTCGACGGACGGAGGCACGCGGCGGTGGCGATCGCGCTACTCGACAGCGATGCCGAGCGCGACGATGGCGACCCTCTGCACGACATCGACATGTCCGCGGTTCCGCGCGACCCGCGCGGAGAGGTCGAGCAGCCTCCCGATGGTCGGATGGTCGGCGTGGCCGGCGGCGCGGCCTTTCTCCTCTGCCGCCGCCCTTCGACGATGCGCAGGCACGCCGGCCAGTGGGCTCTTCCCGGAGGCCGGCTCGATGCGGGGGAAACGCCGCTCGACGCCGCTCTACGTGAACTCGAGGAGGAGCTTGGCGTAAGCCTGAATGCCGAGAGCGTCGTCGGCTGGCTCGACGACTACGAGACGCGCTCCGGATTCGTGATCACGCCGGTCGTGCTCTGGTGCGGGGCGGATCCCGTGCTGAAACCGGACCCCGATGAGGTTCTCGCCGTCTACCGCGTCGGCCTGCACGCACTGCTGAACGGCGAGCCACGTTTTGTCCCAATTCCCGAAAGCAAGCGACCCGTTCTGCAGCTGCCGCTCGGCAACGATCTCATCCACGCGCCAACGGGGGCGATCCTCTACCAGTTCAGGGAGGTTGCTCTACGCGGGCAGAGAGGTATGCGGATCGATCACGTGGAGGAGCCCGTGTTCGCCTGGCGATGAACGCTGCCTCGTGAGCTCTCCGTGCCCAGATCGACGAGCATCTCCTGCGCACCCGAACCTGCCGGCGTGGTCGTGAAGGGTCCGATCACGTTCTCGACCAGGCGCCTGATCGCCTTGTTGTCGGAATGGATCAGCCCTGTGAATCGAGCGATGCCGTCGTCGCGGGCACGGCGAGCGAGCGCTTCGAGCAGGGCTGTCCCGAGTCCGATCCGCATCCAGCGATCGCCCACCCCGATGGCGAACTCCGCGGTTGCCGGATCGTCCTCGCTGCGGATGTAGCGCGCCGTCCCGAAGCTCTCGTGGGTGTCGGGATCGACCGCGATCAGCGCCTCGTGCCGAACGTGATCGACGGTGGTCAGGTATCCGAGCTCGCTGCTGGACAGCCGCGGATGCGGAGCGAGGAACCGCTGGAAGATCGAGTCAGGACTTGCACTGTCGAAGCCGGCCTTGAGCCGCTCGCGGTCTTGTGGCCCGATCGGTCGGATCAACGCTCTCGTGCCATCTCGCAGCACGGCGAGCGTGCCCGGATCGCCCACCGCGTCCTGGTGATGATCTGGACGAGGCACCGGCTCCAGTATCCCGCCATCCTGTTGATCATGCCGCTGCTCATCGGCTTCCTGCCCGGCAGCATGCACGCGTGAGGGCGCGCCCCGTCGCCCTCGCGGCCGCCGCCGGGCTTGCGCTGGCCGACGCTTCGATCGTCACGCTGGCGCTCCCCCAGCTGCTCATAGAGCTCGACACCACGATCGAGGGCGTGGCGGCGGTGATCGGCGTCTACACGCTGGTTCTGTGTATCACGCTCCTGGGCGCGTGGCGTGTGGCGCAGGTTTGCGGATACCGGGCCGTGGGCGCAGCCGGGTTCGCGCTCTTCGCGGCGGCATCGCTCGTGTGCGCCGGGGCGAACGATGTGACCCCGCTCCTCATCGGTCGCGCCGTTCAGGCAGTTGGAGGAGCCGGCGGTCTGGTGGCCGCCTTCGCGCTCCTGCATGCGGACGCTGCACCGCAGCGCAAGCTGTGGCTCGGGGCTGCGGTGCTCGGGTCCGCAGTTGGCCCTGCGCTGGGCGGCGCGCTCACCCAGGCCTTCGACTGGCGCGCGATATTCATCGTTCAGGCGCCACTCGCCCTCATCGGTGCGGGCGCGTGCGTGGCCTCCCCCGCCGCCGCCCGCGAGCGGAAGACTCCGTCTCGTCCGCTGCCCGATACAGGGCCGGCGCTAGCCCTGGCGCTCGTGTCCGCTGCCCTCACCGGGGTGCTGTTCCTGCTCATCCTGCTGCTCGTCGCCGGCTGGAACGTGGCGCCGCTGGCCGCCGCAGCCGCGGTGACGGCCCTGCCAGCGGGGGCCTTGATCGGGTCGCGTGTGACAAGGGGGAGTGCCGTCTCCCGCTCCGCGGCGGGTTGCCTGCTCGTGGGAGCCGGGGTGCTGGCGCTGGCATGGCTGCCCGGGGCCAACCCGCTGTGGACGCTGCCTCCCCAGCTCCTGGCCGGGCTGGGGATGGGCCTCTCCCTGCCGGCGCTCGGCGGAGAGCTGCTGCCCGAACGCAATGCCCGGGACGCCGCCGTGCTGCTCACCATTCGCCACGCCGGGATCGCGCTGGCTCTCGTGCTGATTGCGCCCGTTGCGGCCAATCAGCTCGACAGCACGGTCGAGCACGCCCGCCTGCAGGGTGTCGCGATCGTTCTCGACGCCCCGCTCGACCCGCTCGACAAGATCAGGCTGGCCCCGGACCTACTGGCCAGCGTCGAGGCGCGCGAGCCGCGCAACGCGCTGCGCGCCGCCGTCGCGAAGAATCGCGACAGATTCTCTGGCGACGACGCGGACGCCTACGACACCCTGGGTCAGCGCGCCGACGACGTGCTCGTAACCGCCGTGGCTCGCGCGTTCAAGCCGGCGTTTCTCATCACAGGTGGGCTGGCGCTGCTCGGAGCCGCGGCCCTCGTGTTCTCCCGGGGCCCCCCGTTCAGGCTCGGAGCGATTGCGTCAGCGGTGGCTCTGGCCCTGCTCGCACCGGCGGCATACGGGCTGGCGCGCTCGGTCACCGGCCCCGAATCGGTGGTGATCGCCGATCCGTGCCGCGCGCGTGACTCACCCGACAGCGGCGGTCTGTCCGGCTTCCTCCAAGACCAGGCGCTGAAGCAGCTGGACCGGGTGGCATGTGACAACGGCTCCTCCCGCGAAGCGCTCGTGCTGGCCATCGCGGACCACGCCGAGGCAGAGGCCTACGAGCGGAAGTACGGGGTGAATCCGCGCTCGCTCGACGGCATTCTGGATGCTCTCCCGGGCTAGTACGTGACTCTCAGGCCTCCGCGATCTCGCGGCCTGAGGTGCTCGACCATGAAGTTGCTGACCCCGATGGCGCGGACCTTGCCGTCGGCGAGCAGTGTCTCCAGGGCGCGGTATCTCGGCACTCGGCACGCTGTTTGAGGGCGACAGCGTGAGCGCGCAGGCGGAAGTCGTCAAGAAGCAGCTCGAGAGCATCACCGCGACGTGCAAGACCGCGTTCGACGGCGCCTGATCGGCTCAGCCGTCGGACCCTGGCTGGGTCCACTCCAGGAAAGTGCTCGTGGCGATCCGGGCCGGCGATTGGCGGCGCACTTCCCGGGTCGGTGATCGGTTACCCGTGCCAAGTTCCGCGGGCGCGCGTCACCTCGACCGGAACGCTCTCCATCGGCGGCAGCTTGTCGCGCGGGTGCTGCTCGAACCAGCCCGCGTAGCGGTTGGCGAGTGGAGCCGCGCTCATGCCATGGGCGAACACCGAGAGCCCGACCGTGACATAGATGGCATTCGCGATCAGATGCTCGTGAGGGAGTGCCGACTCCTCGACCACGATCACCGCGAACACGATCGACGCAAGGCCACGCGGACCGAACCAGCCGAGGAATCCGACCGTGGGCGCCCTGGCGCGAGACCCGAACATCGCGAGCCCGGCCGGCAGCATCCGCACGACGGTGAGGCTGAGGACCGCGTAGAGCGCGAGCTCCCACGTCAGGTCGCCAAGTGCGGGACCGAGCAGAATGGCCCCGAAGAGCACGAAGGTCACGCCGTTGAGCACGTTTCCCACGTCCTCGCTGAGCTCGTTGAGCTTCTCAGGGTCACGCTTGAGCGCCCAGCGAAACACAACGCCCCCGACGAAAGCCGCGATGAAGCCCGATCCGTGGAGCGCGACGGCGATCCCGTATGCGAGAGCCGCGCCGGCAGCGGGGATCACCTGCCGCCACTGGGGGGCGATCAGGTCTCGCCGGCCCGCATGGATGATGACGGCCGCGATCAGCAGACCGGCCGCAACACCCCCGACGATGCCGTAGCCGATCTCCTCCAGCAGGAGGGTGCCCGGGCTGCGACCGTGCGAGATCCCGGACTCCGCATCGGCCACGGCCACGGCGGCGAACAGCAGCGGCACGCAGATCCCGTCGTTGAGCCCGCTCTCGACGTTCAGGCCTTGGCGAATACGCTTCGGAACCCGCGGGTCGGTAACGACGGCCTGGCCAAGTGCAGCGTCGGTCGGAGCCAACACGATTGCGAGGATCACGGCCTCCTCTACGGACAGCTGACTGAAGATCCCCGCGGCCGCGACGGCCCCGAGCGCGATCGTCAGCGGGAGGCCGATGCCAAGGAGGCGCAGTGGCACTCCGACCTCACGACGAAGCTGCCCGAGTGCGATGCGCGAGGCATCGCAGAACAGCACCAGCGCCAAGGTCGCCTCCGCGAGCGTTCGCACGGCCGAGCGGGAGCTCTCGACGTCGATCCCATCGAACACCTTGGGTCCGACCAGCAACCCGAAGGCGACGAACAGCATCGTGGGCGTGAGCGGTGTGCCCGACAGTCGCCCCGAGACCGCGCCGACACCGAGCAGCGCAATTGCCACGAGGGCGAGCGCCCACTCCATCTCAGTGCACGAGAGCTTTGAGTAGGACGACAGCGCTGCCAAGGACCACGGCAATGGCGGCCGACGCGACCGTCCAGCGCAGCCCCGCCCCCGACGCGCGCGCCGCGTACCAGCCGGCGGCCGAGAGCTCGATTAGGGCGGCAACAGTCGCCGCGAGGATCGCTGCCCTGTCCGAGACCACGTCGATCGCGCCCAGCGTGAGGATCACCACCAGCGGGACGGTGACCTCCACCAGCGGCCAGTCGTGGCGAAGCGCGTCGCGCAGCTCAGGTCGGTTGAGCATCCGCTGTCGCGTGATCGAGCCCGCCAGCACGCGGGCGTAAACGTGCGCCATCCAGAAGACGATTCCGGTGACCAGCACGGTGATGGCGACACGCCCGGAGTTGGAGGAGTCGTACTCCCGCGATACGGCGATCACGGACGTCGCCAGGATCAGACCGTAGATCGCCTCCACGACGCTGCCGGTCGTCTGCACAACGCGCGGGCGCCACCGCTCGCCGACTGGCATCAGACCCCGACCACCGTGATAACAATCGCACGTGCGCCAGCGGGTACGTGATCGGATGGGCAGGGCTGTCCTCGAGGGAAGGAATGAGGAATGGCCAGCAGCAGGTCAGCGTCAGGGAGCGGGCAGCGCAAGCGCAGCTCCTCGAACGGGACGAACCCGAAGCCGAAGGCGAGCGCCGCGTCTCGCTCGGGCGGCGGGGCCACCCGCAGCGGGGCGTCGGGCACCTCGTCGCGGTCCAAGTCAGGGGCGTCGTCGCGCTCCAAGTCGGCCCCAGCAACGCGGGGCACCACCGCCTCGCGTGCTGGCAACGGGTCGCGCGCGGCACGCACGGGCGGCGGTGGCACGAGGCGCCGAACCCAGAGTCGTGCCAAGCCGAAGCCGCGCAGCGGAAACAACGCGAGTCGCAGCACCGCGAAGCAGGGCAACGACGGCGTAATCGGCACGCTCAAGTCCACCGCCCGGAAGGCTGGCGGACCGGCGATGGCGATCGGAGCCGGGGCGGCCGGCGTGGCCGGTGGCCTCATGCTCAGGAGCCTCACCCGGCCCAAGAAGGTCCTCGGTGTGCCGATCCCGCGCGCGGTGCGCAAGGCGGGCCTTCCCGACCTGGACGTCAAGTCGGTAGCCAAGAGCGTGGGCAGGGCCAGCAAGCAGTTCGGCCAGACGTCGAAGAACGTGTCCAAGGACATGGAGCGGGTCGGCGACCAGGCCGAGCGCATCGGGAAGATTCTCGGCTAGTAGAGAAGGAGGCCGGACATGGCAGCAACCCGGACGAGGTCCGCGTCGTCGGCGAACGGAAGCACTCCGGAGAGCGCCTTGGCGAAGGCGCAGGTGGCCGGCGACTCCGTCGTGACGGCCGCGCGTCGGGTGAGGGTCCCCGCGCTCGCGGCCGGGGCCACCGCCGCCGGCCTGGCCGGCGGGCTCGTGATCGGTTCGCGGCTGAACCCGAAGCACCGTGGCCTCGCGGTCCTGGTGGCTCCGCGTCGGAGGGTCGTAGGCGTCCCACTCGGACGCAAGCGCGGAATGGCCAGGACCGCGAAGATGCTCGGCCAGGTGGCACAGGAGCTGAGCTCGGCAAACGGCAAGGCGGCTGTGACCGCCGAGGACGTTCGCGAGCTCCGCGAAGCGCTGGACCAGTCGAACAGGAGGTCGCCGATCGAGGTCGTGCTCGACGGGCTGACGCACCGGCGCGGAGCCCACAAGCACGAATCCTAGGCCGGGCGGAATCCGGCCCGCGGCGTCTACAGAGCCCGCACGATCAGGATGACCAACAGGATCACCACCAACAGGCCGATGATCCCCAGTCCGGTTCCGGCGATGGCGATTGGCACCACGTGAGCCTCCCTTAGTCGCTCGATGCCCGGAGGATCCGGGCATCGCCAACTCCCTTATAGCCCGCGCGAGGTGACCGGAAACCGAGGAGCCGACGTCCCCTTTGGTGCCCGCCGGGTCCGGCCGGGTGGCAGGTCGGCGTTACGCCAGGAACTCGTCGCTTTGTGTCAGCAGCCCGAACAGGATGAGGAAGTCGATCGTCATCACCGCGATCGCCCAGAGCGGGAAGACGAACATGACGATCACCGTCAGCATCGCGCTGAGGCCCGCGAAGGAGACGCCGAGCCAGAGCCCCCACGTGTTGCGCTGGAAGATCAGCACGCCGGTCACGACCTGGGCGAGGCCGATGAACAGCCAGAACCAGCCCCAGGCGGTGAGGTCGATTCCGTAAAGCACATCCTTGGCCTGGGAGGCGATCGTGTCGTCGTTGGACAGGGCCGCGATCCCACTCAGCGCGTTGTATCCACCCGCGAGCACTGCCATGACCCCTGCGAAGGTGATCCAGCCGGAGCGCGATGCCACCTTGTCTGTCATTGGGTCCTCTCCCTCTTCGGTCCGTATTGGCAGCGCGACTGTACGGCCGCCGCCTCGGAAAAGCGCGCGCTGCAAGCGGAGTACCGGCCAACCCACCCGACCCGGCTCAGCAGCAGGCATAGCCCGGAGGCTTCAGGGGCGGATCTTCAAGGTCTTTTTAGGCTAATCGCACGAAAGCCTTAGGTGGGCGGGCCACCCTGCAGCGCGTGGACAGCCTCTCCCCTTCGGTCGCGGGACCGCCGACATGACCTCGCTGCCGATGACGATCGGTCTGCTCCTGCTCGCGCTCTCCGCCGGCGGTCTGCTGTGGGCGCGGCGGGGCGGCGAGGAGACGCGGCGGATTGCGAGCCGCTATCTCGAGCCGCTGTGCACCTGGTGCCTGGTGGCCGTGGCCATTGTCACCTTCGTGAGACTCGCTTCGGGCGACGTCGGCATGTGGCTGTGCCTCCCGCTTGCGCTTGCGACCGTCGCTCTTTGGCTTCTCACGGCCCCCGCGACCTCCGGCGCCGCTCACCCGGCTGAGGTCGCGCCGGCGCAGGTGCCCGCCCCGGAGGCCACGGCGCCGACCGCCCCGCTCTGGGCGGGGAGGCCGGACGAGGACTCGGCGCGCCGTGCCGGGCTGTGGAGGCGCGCGTGAGCTTCGCGAGCCCCCTGTTGCTGATCGGCCTCGGGCTGATCCCGGTCCTGCTGGTGATCTATGTCCGCGGCGAGCGCCGCCGAGAGCCGTTCGCGCCCGCGGGCCTGATGCCGTCCGTGGTTAACCGCCGCGCGGGCTGGCGGCGTCATGCGGTGGTCGCCGGGTACGGCGTCGCGCTGACCGTGCTGGTCGTCGCGCTGGCCAAGCCGCAGGCCACCATCGCCGTGCCCACCGAGCAGGCGCGCGTGATGATCCTCACCGACCGGTCGGGCTCGATGCTCGCCACGGACCTGCCGCCCAACCGACTCGCCGCGGCCAAGACGGCGGCCGGCGCCTTCCTCGACGCCGTACCGGATCAGGTGCGCGTGGGTGCCGTGGCGTTCAACCAGAAGGCCGACGTTCTGCAGTCCCCGACGCGCGACCATGCCGCGGTCCGCGAGGCGATCCAGTCGGTGAAGGCCGCCGGCACCACGGCCACCGGTGACGCCATCAAGGCCGCGCTGGACGACATCAGGGGGAAGGCGCCGGCCGCGATCGTGCTGCTCTCGGACGGCAAGTCGGTGCGCGGCAGCGATCCGATCGAGGCGGCACAGACCGCGAAGAACCGGAAGATTCCCATCTACACGATCGCGCTGGGCACCCCCGGCGGGACGATCAACGACGGCGAGCCCGTGCCGCCCGACTCGCAGACGCTCGCGCAGATCGCGCAGGTCACCGGCGGACGCGCGTTCACCGCCGCCGACGTCGGCTCGCTCGACCAGGTCTACAAGCGCCTCGGCTCGCAGGTGGCGACCGAGAAGCGCGAGACCGAGCTCACGAACCTCTTCGCAGGCGGCGCGCTCGCGCTGATGGGCCTCTGCGCCATGTCCTCGATCGGCCTGACCGGCCGGCCGGTCTGACCACCCATGAAACCCGGAGGAACCCAATGACCAATCCAGAGACCAATCCGAGCGCAGACGCGCGCACCGCGCTGGAGGGCGCCCTCTACGAGTGCAAGCGCGTCGTGATCGGCCAGGACGCGATGCTCGAGCGGCTGCTGGTGGCCCTGCTCACCGGCGGCCACGTCCTGCTCGAAGGCGTTCCCGGGCTTGCGAAGACGTTGACGGTGCGCACGCTGGCCACGGTGCTGGGCGGCTCGTTCAGCCGCATCCAGTTCACCCCCGACCTGGTGCCCGCGGATCTTGTCGGCACCCGCATCTGGCAGCCGGGCAACGGCACCTTCCGCACCGAGCTCGGCCCGGTGTTCGCCAATCTCCTGCTCGCCGACGAGATCAACCGCGCGCCCGCCAAGGTGCAGTCCGCCCTGCTCGAGGTCATGCAGGAGCACCAGGTCACGATCGGCGGCGAGACGCACCACGTGCCCGAGCCGTTCCTCGTGCTCGCCACCCAGAACCCGATCGAGTCCGAGGGCACCTACGACCTCCCCGAGGCGCAGGTCGACCGCTTCCTGTTCAAGCTCGTCGTGGACTACCCCGCGGTCGAGGACGAGATCACCGTGCTCGATCGCGTATCGGTCACGATGCCGCAGGCCGGCCGTGCGCTCGCGATCGAGAACCTGCTCGAGTACCAGGACGCCGCGCGAGAGGTCTTCGCCGACCGCTCGATCATGGCCTACGCCGTGGCCCTGGCCGACGCGACCCGCCACCCGAGCCGCTACGGCCTGGACGACCTCGAGCCCGTGATCATGTACGGCGCCAGCCCGCGCGCGTCGCTCGGCCTGCTCCAGGCCGCGCGGGCCCTCGCCCTGCTGCGCGGCCGTACGCACGTCGTTCACGATGACGTTCGTGCCCTGGCCGGCGACGTGCTGCGTCACCGGCTGGTGCTCTCCTACGACGCGCTTGCCGACCATGTGCAGCCGGACGAGCTGATCGACCGGCTGTTCGAGGCGGTCCGGCCGGACACCGGCGCGCATCTCCTGGAGGCGGCGTGAAGCTGGTCGATCCACCGGGCCGCCAGGGCCCGGGCCCGGTCGCGAGCGAGGCGGTGGCCCGGTTGGAGCTCTCGCTCGCGCGCCGGGCCGGGGGCCAGCTGCCGGGCGAGCTCCGGGCGCCGGGTGTCGGGGCGGGCACCGAGCTCGCCCAGCTGCGGCCGTACGAGCCGGGGGACGATCCTCGCCAGCTGGACCCCGCGGCCAGCGCCCGCACCGGCGTTGCGCACGTCCGCCAGCACGTGCCAGAGCGTGCGCTGACCACGTGGGTCGTGCTCGACCTGAGCGCGTCGATGGCGTTCGGCACGGGCCTGCGCCTGAAGTCGGACGTTGCCGAGGGCGTGGCCGCAACCGTCGGGCAACTCGCGGTGCGCCGTGGCGGTCGCGTGGCCATGATCACGGCCGGCGTGCCGGCGACCGCGATGCTGCCGCCACGGTCGGGCCGTGGCGCCTTCGCGGCGATGCGCCGGCTCGTCGGTGCGGGTGTCGCCCCTGACGCGACCGCGCCCAAGCTGACCCTCTCGGCGGCGCTGAAACGGGCGGCCCAGCTTGCCCGCACGCCGGGCCTGATCACCGTCGTCTCGGACTTCCGCGAGGAGGGCTGGCCCGCACCGCTGCGCGTGCTCGCCTCCCGCCACACGGTCACGGCCATCGAGATCACCGACCCGCGCGAGGCGGAGCTGCCTGACGTCGGCCAGATCGTCCTCGTGGATCCGGAGACAGGTCGCACGGTCGAGGCCGACACGACGTCGGCGAGAGTCCGCGCCGCCTTCGCGGCCGCCGAATCTCAGCGCCGCGCCGACGTGGCCGCGGCATTGCGCCGCGCCCGCGCCCACCACGTCACCCTCTCCACCGGCGAGGACTGGCTGCGCTCGTTGGGACGGGGGCTGGGATGAGCTTCGCCAGCCCGATCAATCTCCTTGCGCTGGTGGTGATCCCAGCCGTGGCTGCCGCATACGCGATCGCGCGCAACCGTCGCCGGCGCTACGCCGTGCGCTACCCCGCGGCCGCGGTCTTCGCCCGCGCGGTGGGCCGGCGGCCGCCGCTGCGCCGTGCGCTGCCGGCTGCGCTGCTGGCTGCCGCGGCGGTGGCGCTGGCCTGTGGGTTCGCCAAGCCGCAGGCCACGCAGGCCGCCGCGGTGGAACGGGCCTCGGTCATGCTCGTCACCGACGAGTCCGGCTCGATGTCGGCCACCGATGTCCAGCCGTCACGCCTGGCGGCCGCGCAGTCCGCGGCGCAGAGGTTCCTGGACCGGGTGCCCGGCAAGCTGCTCGTGGGGTTCGTGGGCTTCTCCTCGCAGACGAACACGGTCGTCGAGCCGACCACCGACCGCGGCGAGGTGAGGGCCGCGGTGGACAGCCTCCAGGCCGACGGCGCCACCGCCACCGGCGACGCACTGAACGCGGCTATCAATCGTCTGGCGGCGCGCCGGGGGAACGACGGCAAGCGGGCGCCGGCCGCCGTGATCCTGCTCTCCGACGGTCAGCGCACCGAGGGCAGCGATCCGCTCGCGGCGGCCCAGCGGGCCAAGCGGCTGGGTATCCGCGTCTCCACCGTCGCGCTGGGCACGCCCGACGCGACCATCCCCGGACCCCTGGGCGAGGAGATCCCGGTTCCACCCGACCCCGAGACCCTGCGGCAGATCAGCCGCATCACCGGCGGGTCCTTCACCGAAGCCGCCAACACCGGCGATCTCAGCAAGGGGTACGAGAAGCTGGGCTCGAAGATCGGAACCAAGCGCGTCAGGCGCGACGTGAGCGCCGACTTCGCGGCGGCGGGACTCGTCCTGCTGCTGGGTGGGCTGGCGACCGGAGTGCGCTGGCGCCCACGGATCGCGTAAGCCGCTTAAGCCCAGCCGGCCACGTCCGCCCCGCCCTCGTGGGTGATGCGCGAGCCGAAGCGCACCAGCGTCGGGTGCGAGGCAATCTTGCCCGCGACCAGTGCCTCGCCCTGGGCGAACGCGGTGGCCCGGTCGACCAGGCCCGGTGGCACGAACGAGAACACGCCCGCCACATGGGCGAGATCGGGCAGCGGGTCGAGGCGCAGCAGGCCGGCCTGGTGGGCGGGGCTCAGGTCGCGGAAGCGGACCCGCCTCGAGCGTCGCCCGGAGCCCGCGATGCTCCTCGATCGAGGACTGCACGTCAGCCACGCCGCGATCCTACGCCGCTATGGAATTTCACGGACGCGGGCGGTAGCGCCAGGCGTGTATGCCCCAGGCTGCCGCTCCCGCCGGCAGCGGCAGCCAATACGACGCCAGCCTGTAGGCGAAGGTCGCGAGGGCGGCGTCCGCTGCCCCGACCCCCGCGAGCACGAGCATCGCCGTGAGACCCGCTTCGACGAATCCCAGCCCGCCCGGCGTGACGGGAATCTGCGTGAGCACCTGAGCCGTCACGAAGGCGAGCAGCACGAGGAGCGCCCGCGCATTCGACCCAACCGCCCGAACCGCCACCAGGAGCGCGCCGTAGTCGAGCAGCCAGCGTCCGATCGATCCGGCCAGCGCCTCCCAGCGGCTTTGCCCGAGGACGCTGAGGATCATGTCGCGCTCGCGGACGAGGCGCTCCGGAAGGCCGTCGAGGGCAGCGCGCTTGCGCAGGACCGAGTTGCGGAAGCCCTGGATCGCGGCGCCGACGGCCCGAAGCGGCCTATCGGCTATGAGCAGAACGGCGCCCACGGCGAAGAGGATCGCGAGCGCCGCGAGCGCGATCCAGAGCCCCTCGAGCAGATTCGTGGGAACCGGCGGGCCGAGGAGGACGGACGGCACGGCGAGGAGGGGCAGGGCGAGCAGGGTGCCGTAGCTCAGGAGGCTCGCCGCGGTGAGTCCGGAGGCGGTGGAAGCGCCTGGTAAACCCGCTTTGCGCAGCATCCCGAACTGAAGCGCGCTCCCCACCGCCCCGCCTCCGGGCGCGATCTTGGCCGCGGCGTTGCCGGCGAGTTGCGAGGTCACCACCGGCAGCCACCGCGGCCGCTGCAGTGCGACCCGCTGAAGCAGGCACATGCACGCGAGACCCGCGAACTCGAGCGCGACGATGAGCGCGACCGCTCCGGGCCAGATGTCGCGCAGCCGTTGCCAGGACGAGAAGGTGTCGAGGAGCGCGGGGGCGACGAGGTAGAGCGAGACGCCCGTGACGGCGAGAAGCGCGATGCGACGGAGCGGCACGATCATCGGCCTGCCGGCCGCGATCCTATGCTCCTGAGTCGGCCGCGGCTTCGGCCAATGACCCACTGGGCAGCCGCCGCGTGAGCCAGAGCGACAGCAGAGCCGCGAGCGCAACCGCGCCGAGTGCCAGGCGCAGCGCGTCGAGCTGCGCCTCGCCGTAGTCGTCGGCCACCGCCTGGGCCTGGTTCCGCCTGAGCCCGGCGTCGAGAGCGGCATCCTCGACCGCCGCCACGGGCACGATGTCGATGCCCTGTTCGGCGTTCGCGACGATCGTCTCGCGCGCGGCGGCCGGTACCGCGGGGTTGTCCGTGATGCGCTCGCTGAATCCTGTGGCGAGTGACCCGAGCAGGACCGCGCCGACGATCGCCGTGCCGAGTGAGGATCCAAGGTTCTGTGCGGTGCCCTGGAGCCCGCCCGCCTCGCTGGTCTGGGTGGGCGCGACTGCCGACATGATCACGTTCCCCAGCTGCGACGCGAGCAGTCCCGCACCCGCTCCGATCAGCGCGAGCGCCACCTTGAAGCCGGGGTCGTTCAGCTTCACGTCGAGCGTCCCGAGCATCACGAGGGCGCCGATGCTCACGCCGACCAGCCCGATCTGCGCGACGAGGCGCGGCGAGCGCCGGGCCGCGATCCGCGGACCCAGCAGCGCGAAGACCAGCATTGCCACGGACAGCGGAAGCAGGCGTTTTCCGGTCTGGAACGCGTCGAGCCCGATCACCACCTGCAGATACACGGGGATGACGAAGAACGTGCCCATCAGGACGAACTGCTGCCCGACCAGCGTCGAGAGCCCCGCCCGCAGCTGCGTGATGCGGAGCAGCGCCGTGTCGAGCAGCATGTCGCGGCCGAGGCGGGCGCGACGTTGCTCCCACTCGACGAACGCCCAGAGCACTGCGAAACCACCGAGGATCATGAAGGGCACCACCGAGAAGCCGAGCGGGGTGATCTCCGTGCCGCCGATGGTCAGTGGCGAGCGCGACTGGACGAAGCCCCACACGCTGCTGCGCAGGATCGCGATCACGATCAGGCCCAGGCCGGACGAGGAGAGCGCCACCCCCACGACGTCGAGCTGGGGACGCCGCGCAGGTCCAGGGGCCTGGGCGACCTGTCCGCGCAGGAACAGGATGGCGATCACCACCACGGTCTCCGCCGCGAACACGTAGCGCCACGTGAACTCGGTGGTCACCCAGCCGCCGATCAGCGGACCGGCGGCGATCGCGACCGCGGCGATCCCCCCCAGCAGCGCGTACGCCAGCGCGCGGTCGCGGCCTTCGTAGGTCGCCGCGGTGAGCGCCGCGATCGCCGGCACCACCAGCACGGCACCGAACCCCTCGACCCCCGACCAGCCGACCAGGAGGACGCCCAGGTTCGGGCTCAGCGCGGTCGTCAACGACCCGACCCCATAGATCGCGAGCCCGATCGCGAACGCCCGGTTGCGGCCCAGGATGTCGCCGAGCTTCGCGCCGAGCAGCATGAACGCCGCCATCACGAGCGTGTAGAGCGTGATCGCGGTCTGCACGCCCTGGATCGTCGTGTCGAGATCGTCGACGATCTGCGAGATCGCGACGTTCATGACGCTCGAGTCGAGCACCATGACGAACTGCGCCGAGGCAAGGATGATCATGGGGAGCCACTTGCGCACGGCCGGGGGAACCCTATTCCTCAGTGCCCCGCGAACTGCGGCGGCCCTTCGGCCCGGGGGCGGAACGGCTGATGCTCGAGCACGCCGCCGCGGCGCACCGTAACCGCGGTGGACGGCTCGATCTCCTGCCAGAGGTCGGGGAGGTCCGAGAACGGCTCGGACACGATGAGGCGGTCGTCGGGACTGAGCCGCTGGAGGCGTGGGTTGTCGGGATGCAGCTGGCGGATGGCCGCCACCTCGGTGGAAGCGAACAACGAGCGCGGGACGCCCTCCGTCGCGTAGCGCACCGCCCACAACCGCTCGCCGTCCGCCACGCCGAAGCTCCCCTGTACCGCGCTGCCCACCCCGTGCTCGCGGGCCGTGCTCTCGATGAATCCGACCGTTCGCTCGAGCGCCCCGATCGGGTCGTCCTCGAGCCCGAACGCGAGCGCAAGGTAGAAAACCACCTCGGTATCCGTCGAGCCGTGGATGTCCGCGAACCGTGCGGGGTCGACGGCGAGCATGAGGTCGCGGCGCAGGGTGTGGAAGTCGGCGATGAAGCCGTTGTGCACGAACATCCAGCGGCCGTCCCGGAAGGGGTGGCAGTTCGTCTCCTGCACCGGTGAGCCGATCGCGGCTCGCACATGGACCATGAACAGCGGCGACTCGATGTGGGCAGCGAGCTCACGCAGGTTCGCGTCCGACCACGCGGGCGCGACGCTGCGATAGACGGCGGGGCCCTCGCCGTCGCCGTACCAGCCAAGCCCGAACCCGTCGCCGTTCGTGGGCTCGGCGCCCAACCGGGAATGCAGGCTCTGGTCCACGATCCCGTGCTGCGTCTTGAAGAGCAGCTCGTCCACCAGCAACGGCTGCCCGAGCCAGGCCATCCAGCGGCACATCTCAGTCTCCTTGTCCGAGGTGCAGAGAGTCTGGCTGGCGGGCGATGTCGATACCAGTCCGCTACGGTCGCCGCGATGGTTCTGCTGAGCCAGATGATTCGCACCGCCGCGATAACGGGCCGGACGGACACAATCGGCACTCGGTTGGTCGGGCGCCAGGGTGGGCGCTGGGCCGAGCAGACCATTCGCGCGGCGATCCCGACGGCAGGCCGCCCGGCTCAGGCTCCCCCGTCCGCTCCTCGCGACCCGGCCGGCACCCTCCGGGAGCTGACCGACCTGAGAGAGCGCGGCGTCGTCACCGACGCGGAGTTCGAAGCGCTGCGCGCCTCGCTGTAGGCTCGCGGGAATGACCGACGCCGCGGCACCGGTACTGATCGCCTACGACGGCTCGGAGGTCTCCCGGGCCGCGGTCCGGCACGCCGCCGAGCTCTTCGCCGGGCGTCCGGCTGTGGTGGCCACGGTCTGGGAGCCGGGGATGGCCGCCGTGCCGGTGGGTCTCTCCGACGCCATCGGGGCGGGTGGGCCGCTCCCGGATCCGGCGACGGTCGAAGCGGTCGATCAACTGCAGAGCGAGCACGCCGTGACCGTGGCCGGCCACGGAGCCGAGCTCGCACGCTCGCTCGGGCTGGCCGCGGAGCCCCAGGCCGTGCCCGACGAGGTGGACGTGGTGGACACGCTGATCGGTATCGCGCAGGAGCGCGGCGCCGCCGTGATCGTGATCGGCTCGCACGGGATCTCGGGGCTGCGCTCGCGCCTGCTCGGAAGCGTTTCGCGGAAGCTGCTCGAGCATTCGGACCGCCCGGTCCTCGTCATCCGCGCCGAATAGGCGTGTCGTCGAACCGCACGACCGACCAGAAGCCGCGCTCGTGCTCGAAGTCGCCGAGCGCGCTGAAGTGCAACGGCTCACCCCGAAGACGATCGAACACCTCGTGCGGCGGCCCGTCCTTCCACAGCTCGAGGTCGCCCAGGTCGAGGTTCGGAAGGCCGACGTCCTCGGTAATCGTGGTCATGGACCGACCCTAACCGACCACGGAGTGGGGGGTGAACGGGTTAGGTGGCCACCATTCCGCCGTCCACCGGGAGCACCGCGCCGGTCACGTAGCCCGACGCGTCGCTGGCCAGGAAGAGCAGTGCCGCGGCCAGCTCCTCGGGGTCGCCCTTCCTGCCGGACAGCACGCGGAGCATCATCGCGTCGATGTAGCCGTCGGGATACTGGTCGGTCATCTCGGACGGGAAGAAGCCGGGGGCCAGCGCGTTCACGCGGATGCCCTTGCGGGAGGTCCACTGCGAGGCGAGGTCGCGGGTGAGGCCTTCGATGGCCGCCTTGCTGGCGGCGTAGGCCGCCTGCGGCAGCCCGGCGGTGGTGGAGCCGAGCACCGACCCGATGTTCACGATCGCCGACCCGGGTTTCATGACGCGGCCGCAGGCCTGGGCCATCCAGTAGGAGCCCATCAGGTTGATGTCGATCACCTGGCGGAACTGCTCGGGCTGCTCGCGGGTCGCCGGCACGGCGGTGCCGATGCCGGCGTTGTTCACCAGCACGTCGACGCTGCCGAGTTGTTCGACGGTCTCGGCCACCGCCCGGTCGCAGTCCGCGACCTTGGACACGTCGGCCGAGATGGCGATGCAGCGGCGCCCCAGCCCCTCCACCTTTTCGCGGGTCTCCTCGAGCCGATCGGGCCGGCGCGCGCACACCGACACGTCCGCTCCGGCCTCGGCCAGGGCGATGGCGAACGCCACGCCAAGACCCGACGAGGCACCGGTGACCAGGGCCACCCTGCCGTCCAACTTGAAACGGTCGAGAACGCTCATCACCGGGACCCTAAATGCCAGGCCTCACCTACCGCAGCGCGCCGACCGCAGCAGCGAGAGGGGGACGGCCGCGCCCATGCGGGCGTAGCCGCGGGCGTTGGGGTGCAGGTGGTCGCCGCTGTCGTAGGCCGGGCGCAGCCGGTCCGGGTTAGCCGGGTCGCGCACGGCGGCGTCGAAGTCGATCACCCCGTCGGCCAGGCCGCTGTTGCGGATCCAGCGGTTCACCGCCTGGCGCCGGACGTTGGCCTCCGCGTTGCCATAGGTACTGACACCGAACCCGCCCGAGGGCGTCAGCGTTCCCATGAGCACGCGCAGTCCGGCGAGGCGCAGTCGCAGTGCCGCCTGGCGCAGGCTCGCGATCACCGCAGTGGATGAGGCAGCCGGGGGTTGCCCGATGTCGTTGATGCCCTCGAACACGATCGCCGTGCTCACCCCGGGCACGGCGAGGACGTCGCTGTCGAGTCGCGACAGCGCGTTGGGGCCGTAGATGGGCGTCAGACCGTCGAGGCGAAGGCGGTTGCCGCTGATGCCCGCGTTCACCACCGAGAGGGGGCGGTCGTGGACCGCGAGGCGCCGGGCGAGGAAGTCGGGCCAGCGGGTGTTGCGCCGGCCCGGCGGCCGCGCGACGTTGCTCTGGAAGCCGTCCGTGATCGAGTCTCCCAGCGCCACCAGGGTGCTCACGCGGCGCGGCGCCTGGACCTCCACCCCGGTCAGCAGCGGCCAGTTGCCCGAGGGAGGGCCGAACCCCACACCCGAGGTGGCCCGGGTAAGGTCGCCGGACGCGGTGTACGACGCATCTTCGTTCGCGACCGGATGCTGGCTCGTCGGTCCCGTGAGGCCACGCATGTACACGCTCGCGGCCAGGTCGGTGAATGCCCGGACGCGCAGGCGCACGGGATCGGAGAGCACGTCGGCGCCGCGGGGAATCGTCACGCTGCGCTGCCCCCCGAACGTCACGGGTCGAAGCGACCCGGCCACCACTGCCGGCCCCGTCCGGCGGCGCGCCACGGTGACACGAGAGATGGTCAGTGGCCCCGCTCCAAAGCGGTTCGACATCCGCAGCATGACCCGCCGCCCGCCGCGGTGACCGTTCACCACAAGACGCACCGTCTGGTTCGCGTACGACATGCCCTGGATGGACGGCGCCGTGCCCCACGCTCCGACCCAGTGCGTGCCCACGCAGCGGGCGCCAGCAGCCTCTCCGATCGGCGGACCGGAGAGTGAGAGCACGAGAGCTCCAAGCACGCCGACCGCGAGCCTGATGCGGCTCCGGAACTCACATGTCATCTGCTTGATCCTCCATCGGAATTGGGTCCGCGCATGCGACCACGGCCTTGACCCGAGCGCCGCCTCTCCCTAGTCTGACCAAAGCTGTTGAACGACCGGTCAACTGGCCCATGCTCGATGGGCACGGAGGAATGCATGCCCCGCCTTCTCAAGGTCCTCACGGGCCTCGCTGCTCTCGCGTGTCTCGCTGCGCTTCCGGCGTCCGCCAGCGCGCTCCCCGGAGCCCACGTTTCCGCGACCAAGTTCGTGAAGCACGTGGACTACCCGGGCACCCAGCACCTCCACTACGAGTACGGCCCGATCGACATCGCCCCGGGGCAGAACAACATCGAGGCGAAGGTCAACAAGAACAAGCCCAAGGTCTCGGGCTACATCACGCGCTTCAAGCCGAACCTCGTCTACTCGAACTCGCACAAGGTCCCGCGCGTGGACGTGATCCATCTGCACCACGGGGTGTGGATCGTCAACGGCGGCCCGACGTTCGCCGCCGGTGAGGAGAAGACCACGGCGCAGCTGCCGCGTGGCTACGGCTATCACTACAACAAGAGCGACAGCTGGATCATGAACTACATGCTCCACAACCTGACCCCGGAGCCCACGAAGGTGTCGATCACCTACGACATCGACTTCGTGCCCGACACCGCGCCCGCGGCCAAGGACATCGTCCCCGCCCACCCCCTCTGGATGGATGTGGCCGGCGTGAGCGCCTACCCGGTCTTCAACGCATACAAGGGTCAGGGCAAGCACGGCAAGTTCACGTTCCCCAATCAGGCGAGGCCGTCACAGCAGGACGACATCGGCCCAGCTCACCAGTACACCGCCAATCGGGACATGACCCTCGTGAGCACCGCGGGCCACCTGCATCCCGGCGGGCTCTACACGGACCTCAAGATCACGCGCGGCTCACGCACCAAGGAGCTGTTCAGGTCGGTGGCCAAGTACTTCGAGCCGGCGGGCGCGGTCTCCTGGGACGTCTCGATGACCGGCACCAAGCCGAGTTGGCGAATTGCCGTGAAGCCAGGCGATCGCCTGAACGTGTCGGCCACCTACGACACCAGCAAGGCCTCCTGGTACGAGTCGATGGGGATCATGGTCATCTTCGTGGCCGACGGCAAGCAGAGCGACGCCGAGGATCCGTTCACCTCAGCGGTCCCCACGCGCGGATTGCTGACCCACGGACACCTGCGTGAGAACCGCAATCACGGCGGAAAGGCCCAGCCCAGGCTCCCGGACGCCCGGGATCTGGCCAGTGGAGCGTTCAGCTCGAACCTGGACATCAGGGGCTTCGTCTACGAGCGCGGCGACCTGAACGTCTCGGGCAAGCGCGGACGGCCGCCGGTGGTGCGCGCGGGACAGTCGATCACGTTCACCAATCAGGACGCGCTGACCACGACGCCGGCGCAGCAGTCGGCCTACCACACGATCACCTCGTGCAAGGCTCCCTGTACCGGAACGACGGGCATCGCCTACCCGCTGGCGAACTCGAAGACTCAGTTCGACTCGGGTGAGCTGGGCTACGGCCCGCCCGGATTCACTCCCGCGGAGAACACGAACACGTGGAAGACCCCCAAGAGCCTGAAGGCGGGCACCTACACGTACTTCTGCCGGATCCACCCGTTCATGCGCGGAGCGTTCCGGGTGGTTTCCGACAAGAAGAAGAGCTGAGCACCGCGGAGTAGGGAGGAGCGGAGCCCGATCGGTGATCGGGCGAGCACCGGACCATGTCATCAATCGCCGTCGGCTACTGAAGCTGGCGGCGAGTCTCCCGGCCGCGGTCGCGGCCGGGAGGTGCCCGCGGCCGCGCTCGCAGGGAGCCGCGGCCGGCGCTACGACGACGGTACGGACGCGATTCCCGGAGGGCTGCGCGGTGACCCCGAGCGGGTGATCGTGATCGGCGCGGGGTTCGCCGGGCTCGGCGCGGCGAACGCCCTCCGCCAGGCGGGCGTCGACTGCGTGGTGCTCGAGGCGCGTGACCGGATCGGCGGCCGGGCTCACACGGAGCGGGTCGGAGGAGTGCCGGTGGACCTCGGCTGCTCGTGGATCCACGAGCCGGAGGGCAACGTCATGTCGGCGTTCGCCGCCCAGGCCGGCGTCTCCCGTCTGCCGGCGAGCCCCGAGCTCGACGCCGCGACGATCGTGTTCCTCGACAGCAGAACGGGGATCGTGCCGAGCGCACAGACGCTCCACGACTTCGCGACGTCGCTCGGGTTCGACGGCGAGCGCGCGGCGCTCGCGAAGGTGCTGGGATCGCGGGCCTCGCAGCGGGACGGGGCCGAGCGGTTCCTGGACGACGCCGGCCTGACCGGCGACGAGCGCCGGCGCGTGGAGTTCATGATCCGGCTGTACGCGCAGCTCGAGGACGCAAACGACTGGGACATCCTCCCTCTCGCCGGCGTCGGCCCTCGCAGGATCAAGCTTCCGAAGCCCAACCACGAGGAGTACACCGGGGTCGGGCTCGGCGACTTTCCCAAGGGCGGTTATCACCGGCTGGTCAGGGCGATCGCGGCGGGCACCCACGTCCACCTGGGCCACAGGGTCACCTCGATCGCCCACAGCGCCTCCGGCGTCCGGGTGGGGGTGCTCACCACCTCCGGCGGCCGCCGGTGCCACCGCACGCTGAGGGGGTCGCACGTGCTGGTCACGGTGCCGCTCGGCGTGCTCAAGGCACAGCGGATCCGGTTTACGCCCGCCCTGCCTCCGAGAAAGCGCGGCGCGATCAGGCGTCTCGGGTTCGGCCAGTTCGAGAAGATCGCGCTCACCTTTCCCGAGCCGTTCTGGGAGGCGGGCGGCCACACCCATCTCATCCATGTGGGCGCGGGACCGGCGGCCGACTTCCCGCTGTTCCTCGATCTTCAGCGCTTCATCGGGGCGCCAACGCTGGTGGCGCTCAACGCCGGGTCCTTCGCGCGGCGGCTCGACCGGGAGCACCCCCGGGCCGTCCGGGACGAGACGCTCGCCGTGCTGCGGCAGGCATACGGGCCGGGCATCCCGGCTCCCACGGCCTACCGGGTCACGAACTGGAGGGCCGATCCGTACAGCCTCGGCTCATACAGCTCGATTGTGCGCGGCGGCGGTCCCGACGACCGCAGCCTCCTCGCCGGCCCCATCGGCGGCCGCGTCCTCTTCGCCGGCGAGGCCACGAACCTGGAAGACCGGCCCGCCACCGCGGACGGCGCGCTGTCCAGCGGCATACGCGAGGCCAAACGACTCCTGCAAAAGCGCGCGGTCACCCTGACCGCAGGGCGATAAGAGCTATTCGTCTTCCTCGTACAGGGATTCGCGCGCCAGCTCGGCTCCGCCCGCCCCGTAGAGGCGGACCTCCACGTAGTCGCCCGTGAAGGCGTCGAGTGACACGAGGGTGAAGCGCTCTTCCACGAGCTCGCACTGGTCCGTGGTGGTGGGCCCGAGCTCCGTGGTGGCCACCACTCCGTTGGGGACCAGCGCGGCGCCCCACACCAGGGTCACCACGCCGCGCCGGCCCTGAGAGCCCCGCCAGTGACCGATCTCCTGATCTGAGAGGTCGAGCGTCCAGTCCGGGTTCTCGGCCGCGGTGGCGTCGGTGTGGTCGGCCACCGCCTCGAAGTCGAGCGCCTGCGCGCCCTCGTGCGCGCGGGTGTAGGACACGTAGCCGAAGGCCTCGCCCTCGTCGCTGGGCGCGGTGGCGGGCACGTATGTGCGCCCGCTGAAGCTGCGCTCCGGGAACCAGGTGATCTCGCCCAGCTCGCCTCCGGCCGCGGCGGCGAAGTGATCGGCCAGGGCCTCGGCCCAGCGGCCGTAGGGCAGCGGTTCCTGCGGCGGCTCGGCGGCGTATTGCGGGATCGGGCGCTCGGCGGGAGGCATGGGGCAGCGGGAAGCTACACGCTGGCGTCGCGCAGGCGGCCGGCCGCGTCCTCGGGCGTGAGTACGTTGAGGTGCACGCCCGTGCCGAGCTCGAGCCCCGCCAGGTGGGCGAGGCGCGGCATCACGTCGATCCGCCAGCTGAATTGCTCGGCGTCGCGCGGGGCGGTGCGCACCCACATGTTCAGCGGCGGGAGGCCGCCGAGCACCGATCCCAGGCGCCGCAGCGCATCGTGCAGAACGCGGGCGCCGAGCGGCCCGTCGTCGGTGAACCGGGCCGGGGTGGCCCGGGGCACCACCTGGATGTGGAAGGGCACTCGCGAGGCGAACGGGCACAGCGCCACCGCCTCCGAGCCGATCGCGATCACCCGCTCGCGGCGCTTCACCTCCTCCTGAAGGAGGTCGGCCAGCAGGTTGCGCCCCTGGGTCCGCTCCCAGTAGGCGGTGAAGCGCTCACGCTCGCGGGCGATGGCAGCCGGCACGAAGGGAAGTGCGTAGAGCTGGGAATGGGTGTGGGGCAGCGAGGCGCCGGCCTCGCGACCCTCGTTCACGATCACGTGCACGTACGACACGTCGCCGTGCTCGCGCATGCGCTCGCGCCACACGGACATGGCCGTCTCCACCTCCTCGGGGTCCAGATCGGCGAGCGACCACACGGGCCTCGGGGAGTTCACGATCAGCTCGTGGGCCCCGTGGGCGGCCCGGGTGGCGAACAGCTCGGGCTCGCCGCGCCCGGAGGCAAGCGGGTCGTCTACGGCGTTGGGCTCGCCGGGCGCCAGCGCCGGATAGAGGTTCGGCACCACGCGCACACTCCAGCCGGGGCCGTTCGGCTCGCCGCCGTCCGGCCGCAGCGCGAACACCTCGGGTGGGGTCTGATCCTCGTGGCCCTCCGCGAACGGGTCGCTCGCGGGATCGATCGGCGGACGGGCCGGGAACTCGAGCCAGGCCCCGGGGCGGGTGCCGCGGTCCCCGGCCACGATCACGCGCAGGCCGGTGAGCGGGTCGATGCGCAGGTCAGGCAATGCGCTTCTCCATCGCCACGTGCTCGATGCCCTCCTCCACGAAGGGGCTTCCGGCCTCGGCGTAGCCGTCCTTCAGGTACAGCGAGATGGCACGCGTCTGGGCGTGGAGGGAGATCGTGTCGGCGCCGGCGGCCAGCGCCAGCCGGTCCGCCTCGACGAGAATCGCCGCCGCGATGCCGCGCCCCCGCGCGTCGGCCTCGACGGTCAGGCGCCCGAGACGCGCGATGCGGCCGCGGAAGAGAAGCCGGCAGGTGCCCAGCACGCGATCGTTCTCCACGGCCACCAGGTGCGTGGCCTCGCCGTCCCGTCCGTCGCGGTCGGCCTCGCGCGACACGCCCTGCTCACCGCAGAAGACCCGCTCTCGCAGATCCAGCGCGGCTGCCAGCTCGGCCTCGGTGAGTGCGGTGCGGACGTCCAGAAGATCAGCGAGCGTAGCGCTGGATGTCCTTGGCGAGGTCGGCCTCCGTTTGGTACACGCCTTGGTGGAGAAAGGCGACCTTGCCCCTGCGGTCGTAGTACGCCGTGGCGGGCAGGCCCACCACGTGGAAGGAGCCCGCGATCTTCTCGTCGGGGTCCCTGAAGCTCGGGTACGGGAGCGGATACTTCTCGAGGAACTTCCGGGCGTTGCCGTCGTTGTCGTTGGTGTTCACGCCGAGGAACGCGATCTGCTTCCCGCGCTTGATGGCCTGCTTCTGGAAGTACGGGAACTCGAACCGGCAGGGTCCGCACCAGGACCCCCAGAGGTTCACCACCACGGGCCGGCCGCGCAGCTTCGCGAGCTGTGTGTCGAGTGCGTCGCGGCCTCCCTCCAGCAGCTTGTCCTGCTGGCGGTAGACCGCGGCCAGCGGGGCCGGCGCTCCGGCAAGCTTCGTGAAGTCGGCGGTGGAGGCGGACTTGTCCGGCTTGTCCGAGCTGCACGCCGCCAGCACGAGTGATGTGACCAAGAGCAGGAGCCCGATCCGGCGCATGCCCCAAGGGTGGCAGAAGCTTCACCCAGGTGAAGGCGGACGATCCGGTCCTCGTGTGCGATAATGAACCTACGCCGATCGTTCTGGATGGACTCGGCGCGCTCGCCGCTCTCGGCAAACGATGGGAGAGCGGTGAATACGAAGGACGGACCCGCTTACCGCGCGGGAACATTTTCACCGCGGCGATAGCCCGGCCCGTCCGTTCCCCCTGTTGAGAGACGCCTTCCGTGGCTGAAAGAAGCTCTGTGGCTGAAGCCTCGCCGGTTTCCGGCGAAGATCTCCGGCGCGCCGAAGATTTCGCGCGCGAGCCCCTCGTGGTCGAGGGAGAGGACCCCACCGTCGCCCTCGCGAAGGGCACGGTGCGTCGTGCTGCGCTCGATGCCGCGATGGCCGAGCTCGAAGCCGGCCGCGACGAGCCCTCGGTCGAGTGGCGCCGCGAGTACTCGCTGACGCTCGGGCTCGAGCGCCTGGTGGCCGAGGACGAGCCGCATCTCGTGGACGGCACGGTGCTGTCGGCGCACCAGGTGGACGCGCTGTCCGGCACCCTGATCGCCCTCACCGCCGAGATTCTCGTGCCGAGCAACTCGAACGGCGCCTCACGAGCCAAGGTCGAGGAGCTGCCCACCGGCGAGGTGGAGATCGAGGGCGACGAGCTCACCGACGAGGAGCCGCTCGACTGGGACGAGGCCGAGGAGGCCGAGGAGGAGGCGGCATCGGAGGCCGTGCTCGAGGACCCCGGCGCCAGCCGCCGCTTCTGGTTCGAGCACGCCACCGGCGCGGGCAAGACCGTGGCCGCGCTCGGATTCGTGGAGGCCTCGCGCACCGGCGGCGTCCTGATCCTCACCCACCGCCGCAACCTGGTGGACCAGTTCCTGGGCGAGTTGCGCGACCGCGGCTACCGCGACCGCATCTCGCCGCCGCTCCTGCGCAACGGGGACGAGCCTCCCGTGGGCGGACCGGTCACGGTTGAGACCTACCAGTGGTTCGTGCGCAATGGCGGCAAGATCTCGGACGCCTACACGATCGTCATCTGCGACGAGGCGCACACCGCGCTGGGCGAGAAGACGAGCGCCTCGATCCGCCAGTGGACGGGGCCCGTGTTCATCGGGATGACGGCCACCGGCGCGCTCATCGCCCGCCACGTCACCGATCTCTTCCCCACCCAGACCTCGCGCTTCGACCTCGCGCAGGCGGCGCGCCGCGGGGTGATCTCGCCTCTGCGTTGCGTGCGCATTCCGCCCGGAGTGGGAGTGCGCTCGATCGCCAACGTGCCGCTGCGCAAGGGCGAGGTGGACCAGGACTTCGACCAGGAGCAGCTGGCCGCACTGCTCGACCAGACGCCCTTCAACCTGGCCGTGGCCGACCTCTACAAGACCCGCTTCAAGGACCTGCCCGGGGTCGTGTACTCCGCGGGGGTGCAGCACGCACACAACGTGGCCAAGGCCTTCCAGGACGCGGGCATAAAGGCCAAGGCCGTGTCCGGGGAGACACCGAAGCGCGAACTGGCCCGGATCCTCGCGGACTACGAGCGCGGCGAGGTGGACGTGCTGGTGAACGCGCAGCTTCTGGCCGAGGGCTGGAACTCGCCGCGGGCCACCGTCTGCATGCACCTCGCCCCCACGGCTTCCAAGCGCATCTACCAGCAGCGCGTGGGCCGCGTCACCCGGCGCAACCCGGGCAAGGAGGCGGGGATCGTCGTGGACTTCGTCCACCCGGCCACACCCAACGACGATCCCGTGGTGACCCTTCACTCGCTCCTCGACCGCGACGTTTACCGCGGGGGCGCGATCGTGGTGGGCCCGGTTCGCCGCGGACGCGGGCGTCGCCTGCGGGTCGAGCGCCGTGTCGTGCCCGTCACCGCCGACGAGGATCGCCGCGCGCAGGTATTCGAGCGCGAGCTCTGGCGTATGGCGGTGGAGCACCTGAACTGGGGCCAACAGCAGGCCTGGGCCATGCTCGCGGGCGCGCGGGTGGCCTCAAACAACTGGCGCCGGGCCAAGGCGATGCTCCACTTCGACTCCACCGGTGAGCTGCGGCGGCTCTTCCTGCTCACCTGCCTGCGCCGCAACCGCAACGCGCAGCTTCGCCTGCGGGCCCTCACCGAGGTGGGTGGGGCACGCGATGCCGAGGCCTTCGACGACGCCGTGGAGATCGTGGGCGGCTGGCCCCGCGAAGAGCGGCGAGAGGGCGTGAAGGTGCTGCTCCAGGCGCTGGCCGAGCGCCAGATCGGGCGCCGCGACCAGGCCGCCCGCTGGCTCTGGCACCTGGCCGAGTACAGCCGCGAGGTGCACGAGGAGTACGCGGTGCAGCGCTGGCCCGAGACCAAGCGCCTCCTGGGACTGCTCGTGAACTCCGCCGGCGCGGCCCACGCCCGCAACGCCCGCCGGCTGGTGCAGGCCGCCCGCAAGCACGACCGCCGCCTCTCCGCGGCGCTCCTGGCCGCCGCGCTGGATCACACCCCCGAGGCGCACCAGGTCCTCGAGGGCGCGCGCATGCGGATGGCCCGCAAGCCCTCGGCTCTGGCGCGCGAGCTGCTTCGCAACTTCCCGAAGGGCAAGCGGCGCCGTGGTGGCCGGCGCCGGCGCAAGAAGGGCGGCGGCGACGCCGACGCGCCGGAGACGGAGTCCACGCAGAAGATCGAGAGCGGGGGCGGCCGCGGCCGGAGTCGGAAGAACAAGGATGACCGCGACGGTTCGTCGAGCGACGGCGCCGAGCGCGACGCGGCTTAGCTTCTTCTGAGGTGAACCTCGCCGGCGCGCAGGGCCACTCGCCCGTCGCCGGTATCCACCAGCAGCGAGCCGTCCCCGTCGATCCCGGCCGCCGTGCCCTCCCCGCCGTCCCAGCGAACCTCGCGGCCCAGCAGGGCGTCGCGCCGGCGCCATTCCGTGAGGATCTCGTCCATCGGGCTCCGCAGGCGCGCGTCGAGGCGGGCCAGCAGGGACGCCAGCACGGCCTCCGCGGTGGTCACGTCCGGATCCGCGATGGCGAGTGAGATGGCGGTCTCGCGGAGGTCGGCCGGGAACTCCTCCTCGCGGGTGGTCACGTTGAGCCCGATGCCCAGCACCGCCCATCCGTCCTGCGGGCGCCCCTCCACCAGGATGCCCGCCAGCTTGCGCCCGTCCACCAGCACGTCGTTGGGCCACTTGATCAGGCAGTCGGGGGCCACGGCCTCGCACACGGCCACCGCGGCGGCCAGCGGCAGGCCCTCGGCGGGTGGGCGCAACACCACGGACATCAGGACCGCCGCTCCGGGCGCGGCCGTCCAGGTTCGTCCCTGCCGGCCCCGCCCCGCCGACTGCTCAGCGGCCGTGACCAGCGTGCCGTGGGGTGCTCCCGCCCCGGCCAGTGCTCGCGCGCGCTCGTTCGTGGAGTCGGCCAGGCGGTGGTGGACGCGTGGCGTGCCGATCATGCCGGGCGCAGCCTGACCTCCGCGTCGGGCTCGATCTCCAGCATCGTGGCGGCGTCGCCGCGGTTCACCGCGACGGCGAGCGTCCAGGAGGCGTCCTCGTAGACGAGGAGCTCACCCTCCGGCACGTCGGCGAAGGTGTGCGCGTAGGTGGCGCGCCGCCGCCGGTCGCCCACCTCGACCTCCACCTGCCCGCCCAGCGTGAGGCCGGTGTGGGTGAGGCGGTCGTGGTCCACGTCCAGGGCCACGTTGCCGAACCTGTCCGTGATGAGTGCGTGGGCCACCAGCGTACCGTTCTCCTCACGCGGGACGGGAAGCTCCAGGCGGGTCAGCGTGTCCGGCTCCACCGGGTCGCCGGCATCCGCCAGCTCGGCGCCGGCAGCCAGATGGGCTGCCACCGGGGCGAACAGGTCGCGCCCGTGGAAGGTGGCGGAGACCGGCTCCAGGCGATGCGGAGAGCGCGTCACGTCCACGGCCAGCCGCACCCCGCCGCTCCGCTCCCACGCCAGGCTCAGCAGGCCGTTGTCCGGGCCCACGAGGATGCGGCCGTCGGCGGTCTCCAGGGCCACGGCACGGCGTTCGGTGCCCACCTGCGGGTCCACCACGGCCACGTGCACCCCGACCGGCATGTAGCGCAGGGTGTTGCGCAGCACGATCGCGCCGTGGCGCACGTCGTAGCGGGTGATCCCGTGGGTCACGTCCACGATCTGGGCGTCGGGGTGGATCGACCTGATCACCCCGTGGCAAACGCCCACGAACTCGTCGTCGCGGCCGTAGTCGGTGAGGAGGCTCACGATCATCGCGCGCGGTCCACGTCTCCCAGGAGCGCGTCCACCAGGCCGTCGATGTCGTGCCGCTCGGCCTCCACGTCCACCGGCACGCTCAGCTCTGCCGCGGTGGCGCTGGTCACGGGACCGATGGACACCACCCGGGCGCCGCCGGGCACGCGGCCTCCGGAGTCGAGGAAGAAGCGGATGGTGGAGCTGGAGGTGAAGGTCACGTAGGTGGCGCGCTCGAGCGCGGCCAGGGCCTCCTCGGGAAGCGGCTCGGCCACCGTCTCGTACACGGTCACGTCGTCCACGTTCGCTCCGCGAGCCACCAGGGCGTCGGGCAGGAGGTCGCGTGCCTCGGCGGCCCTGGCCACCAGCACGGATCGTCCCTCCACCGGCACGGCCACCAGCGACTCCACCAGTGCCTCGGCGATCGATCGCGGCGGAACCACGTCCGCTGCGATGCCGCGCCGGGCCAGCTCGGCCGCCGTGCCCGGGCCGATCGCGGCCACGGTGGCCGCGGCGAACACGCGGGCGTCCTGTCCGGCGCCCTCCAGGGCATCGAAGAGAAGCCGCACGCCGTTCGGGCTCGTGAAGCACACGAGGGCGTACTCTCGGATGCGGGACAGGGCTTCGAGCAGATCGCCCTCCACCGGCCGCGGCTCGATGCGGATCGCCGGCGTCTCCACCACCTCGGCGCCGAGGTTCCGCAGCCGGGACGCCAGGCCGCTCGCCTGTGCCCGGGCGCGGGTCACCGCCACCACCTGGCCGTGGAGGGGCCGCCGTTCCAGCCAGGCCAGCGTGTCGCGCAGTCCCGCCGAGCGGCCCACGACCACGATGGCGGGCGCCCGAATCTCCTCGGCGGCCACGGTCGCGGCGATTGCGGAGAGCGTGGCGGTCACGGTGCGCTGCCCCGGCAGCGTTCCCCGCTCCACCACCGCCGCCGGCTCGTCCGCGGGGCGCCCGGCGGCCACCAGCCGCTCGGCGATGCCGGGCAGGTTGCCCACGCCCATGTAGAAGACGAGCGTGCCCGGGAAGCGCGCCAGTGCCTCCCAGTCGATGCTCGAGTCGTCCTTCTCCGGATCCTCGTGCCCGGTTACGAACGCCACGGCGGACGCGGTATCGCGGTGCGTCACCGGTATGCCCGCGTACGCCGGCGCCGCCACCCCCGCGGTAACGCCGGGCACGATCTCGAAGGGCACCCCGGCGGCGGCCAGCTCCTCCGCCTCCTCGCCACCGCGGCCGAAGACGAACGGGTCGCCCCCCTTGAGGCGCACCACCGTTTGCCCCGCACGCCCGAGCTCCACGAGCAGCGAATTGATGTCCTCCTGAGGCATCGCCGGGTCGCCCGGGCGCTTGCCCACGTAGCGGAGGTCCGCGCCGGGGCGTGCGCCCTCCAGTGCGTCCGTCGGGATCAGGCGGTCGTAGAGGATCACATCGGCCTCGCCGATCAGCTCGAGCGCGCGACGGGTCATGAGCCCGGGGTCGCCGGGCCCGGCGCCCACCAGGTACACGGTGCCCGCGGCCATCATCTGCACGCTAAGGCATGGTCCGGTGCTCGCCCGGCCGGCGCTCGGGCTGCGCTTCTCCCCGCGTCGCGGCCCGCTCGGCCTCGGCCAGCAGCTCGCCCGCCCCCGCGGAGAGCAGTCGCGCGGCCACCGCCCGGCCGAGCGCGGCCGGCTCGCCGCCCGGACCGGCCAGCTCGTCCCGGATCCAGTGGCTGCCGTCGGGCATCCCGACGTACGCGGAGAGCACGAGGTTCTCGCCGTCCACGCGGGCGATGGCTCCCATGGGCGTGGAGCAGCCGGCATCGAGGCCGACCACCACCGCCCGCTCCGCCAGCAGCGCGGTGAGCGCCTCGCGGTCGGTCACGGCGCCGGCGGCCTCGGCCATGCTCTCGTCGCCGGCCCGCGCCTCGAGTGCCAGGCATCCCTGACCCGCCGCCGGAAGCAGCTCCTCCGTGGCCACCGGCACGCCCTCCTCGGCGCGTCCCAGCCGGGCCAGCCCGGCCGCGGCCAGCACCACGGCGTCGTAGTCCCCGGAGGCCAGGCGGCTGAGGCGCGTGTCCACGTTGCCGCGCAGGTCGCGCACGTCGAGGCCGGGGCGCACGGCCAGCAGCTGAGAGCGGCGCCTGAGGCTCCCGGTGCCCACCACCGCGCCGTCGGCCAGTCCGGCGAGGGAGGGCGCACCACAGAGCGCGTCACGCGGGTCGGCGCGCCGGGGCACGCCCACGATCGCGAGGCCGTCGGGGAGGACCCCGGGCACGTCCTTGGCCGAGTGCACCGCCAGGTCCACCTCGCCCGCCAGGAGCGCGTCCTCGATCTCCTTCACGAACCGCGCCTTGTCCTCGGCCGGCGGCCCGTCGCCGCGGCTGCGATCGCCGGTGGTTGTGATCGGAACCAGCTCCACCTCACCAGGCAGGCTGTCCGCGACCAGGCCGGCCTGGGCCAGCGCCAGCGCGCTGCCACGGGTGCCGAGGCGGATCACCCGCCGGAGCGGGAGCGCCGTCGCGGCGCGAGGGGAGTCACCTCTGCGCCCTCGGCCCCGGAATCGCCGGCCGGCGCCGGGTCCAGGGAGAAGAGCTCGCGCAGCGCGTTCACGTAGCGGTAGGAGTCGTCCTCGCCCGCGCTGCCCCGGAGGCGCACGGTGGGCTCGTGGAGCAGCCGGCTCACCAGCGCGTGCGCCATCACCTCGAGCCGCTCTCGGTCCGCGTCGGAGAGGCTCTCCCAGCGAGACGCGTTCTCCCGCAGCACCTGGGCCACCACGTCGTCGCCTCGCTGGCGCAGCGCGGCGATGGTGGGCACCACCTCGAGCGACTCCAGCCAACGTTCGAAGCGCTCCACCTCCTCGGCCACCAGCACGCGCGCCTCGGCCGCCTCGATCTCCCGCGCGCCCAGGTTGCGGGAAACGGCCTCCTGGAGGTCGTCCATGTCGTAGAGCGCGATGCCCGGGCAGTCGCGCGCGGCCGGCTCGATGTCGCGCGGCACGGCCAGGTCGAGCAGCACGAGCGGGCGGTTCACCCGGGCGGCGGCCACCAGGGCCAGCTCGTCCCGCCCCACGATCTGGTGCGGGGCGCCGGTGGAGCTCACCACGATGTCCGCGGCCTCGAGCTCGGCGGGAAGGTCGTCGAAGGTCACGGCCTGGCCATCGAAGCGCTGGGCCAGCCCGAGCGCGCGGTCGTAGCGGCGGTTGGCCACGAAAACCGTGCGCACGCCGCGATCGCGGAGGGCGCGGGCGGTGAGCTCGGCGTTCTCTCCCGCGCCGATCACCAGCACCCGGCGCGACGCCAGGTCACCCAGGAACTCGGCGGCCAGCTGGACGGCCACGGAGCTGACCGACACGTTCGCGCGCGAGACACCGGTCTCGCTGCGGGCCCGCTTGCCCGCGGCCAGGGCATCGCGGAACAGGCGATTGGACACCGGCCCGGTCACACCCTCGGACAGCGCGAGCTCGTAGGCGCGCTTCACCTGTCCCTGGATCTCGGCCTCGCCCACGATCATCGAGTCGAGCCCGGCGGCCACGGAGAAGAGGTGCTCCACCACCTCGCGCCCGCGGATCGAGTAGATCGCGCCCAGCAGCTCGGTGGGCCGGATCCCGGCCTGGTGCGAGAGCACGCCCAGGGCGGCGCTCTCCGCGGCCACCGAGTCGGCGGTCACGAGGTAGAGCTCGGTGCGGTTGCAGGTGGACACCGCCACGGCCTCGTGCACGGCCTCGTGCGCGGTCAGGTCGGCCAGCACCCGTGCGGCGCGGCCGTCGGGCAGCGCGAGGCGCTCGCGCACCGACAGCGCGGCGGTCTTGTGGGAGACGCCGAGCGCCAGCAGCTCGCCTGTCACTCGTCCTCCAGCATCTCGTTCAGCTCGGTGAGCTCGCGGTCGATGCGGGCGATCTTCGCGCCCATGATCGCCACGTACACGAGGATCAGCGTGAACACCACGACGTAGGCGCCGGCCACGTACTTGCCCGCCTCGTCGAGCGGAAGGGCGGGCATCAGGCCACCGCCGCCGGTTGTCGTTCCGCCAGTCGCCGCTTGAGCCGCTTGAGCTGAGCGGCCGCGTGCTTCGAGGTCAGCTCGAACTTCCAGAGCGTCACGAACAGCAGCGTCATCGCCAGCAGCGAGACCAGGAACGTGAGCCGCATCTCACCGGGGAGGCTCCCGCCGGTCTGGGACAGGACGCGCGGGTGGGTGAACGACTCGGCCATGCGCACGGCCACGAAGTTCAGCGGCACGAACGCGCCCGCGGTGATCGCGAACACGGACGAGTAGCGGGCCTGGCGGTCCCTGTCCTCGATCGAGAAGCGCAGCGGGTAGTACACGCAGTAGAGGAGGAACACCACCAGGTAGGACACCAGCACCGGCTCGTCCCAGACCCACCAGTGGCCCCACGAGGCGCGGGCCCAGATGGACCCGGTCACCAGCACGCCCACGCCCAGGATGATCGACAGGTGGATGGCCACGTAGGAGCGCAGGTCCCACGACGCGTCACCGGTCCTGAGGTGGCGGATGGCCATGATCCCGCCGGCCACGAACCCGCAGAGGGACACGATGGCCATCGGGACGTGCACGTAGAAGATCTTCTGCACGAAGCCCTGGTCGCCGTCCAGCGGCGCGTAGAAGAACACGAGCGCGAGCGCGGCGCAGATTGCGACGACGGTGGCCGCTGCGAGCGGCCTGAGGCCCTTCGAGTACATCAGTCCTCGAGCAGGTAGTCGAAAACCGCCACGGAGAGAAGCACGAACACAACATCGTAGAGCGTGAGGAGCCCCAGCCAGCGCCCCAGGTCCTCCGGTCCCTGATCCTGGCGCAGCAGCGGCTCGGTGGCCTGGGCGCAGGAGATGAGGAGCGGCACCAGCAGGGGCAGGAGCAGCAGGGGCGCCGTGAGCTCGCGGGCACGGGTCTCCGCGGCCAGCGCGCCCACGAGCGCGCCCACGGCGGCCACGCCGATATCGCCGAGCAGCAGGATCACTGGGAGCTCCGGCAGCGCCCCGCCGAGCCCGGGGCCGAGGAGCAGGAGGCCGAACGCGGGCACGGCCACGATCTCCACGGCCACGAGGAATCCCAGCATCAGCCCGGCCTTCGCGAGGAAGAGGCCGGTGCGGTCCACCGGCGCCAGCAGCAGGCCGTCGATCCCGCCCTGCTCTCGCTCCGCCGCGTAGAGCCGAGTCACGCCGATCACCGACGCCAGCAGGATCGTGACCCACAGGACCCCCGCGGCCAGGGAGCCGTCGAGCGAGTCGCGGTCGAGACCGAAGTGGAACAGGACGTAGACGGTGAGCGCGAACAGGGTCATCGCCGGAACGGTCTCCTTCGTCCGCAGCTCGATGCGGAGGTCCTTCCGCAGGATCGTGGCGGCGGTGCGGATCACGAATAGAGGGCACGGGCGTCGGCCCGGTCCACCTGGGCCGCGGGAGCGGCGAACACCTGCCGGCCCGCCTTCAGCCCGAGCACCAGATCGGACTCGGCCAGTCCCGCGTCCACGTCGTGAGTCACAAGCACGCGGGCGCTTCCTGACGATCTGCCGATCAACGGCTCCAGGAGCTCGGCGCCCGCCGGGTCGAGGTTCGCGCGCGGCTCGTCCAAGAGCAGCAGGTCGGGCCGGTGCAGCAGCGCCCGAGCGGCGGCCAGCCGCTGCACCATTCCGCGGGAGAGGTCGAGCAGCGGCTCGTCGGCGCGGCGGTCCATGCCCACCGCGTCCAGCAGCTCCGTCACGCGCTCCTCGCCGAGCCCGTGGAGGCGGGCGTGGTAGCGGAGGTTCTGGCGGCCCGTGAGCTCGCGGTAGAGCAACGGGTCGTGAGCCAGGTAGCCCACGCGCGAGGGCAGCCGCCAGCGCTCACGCGGAAGATCGGCCCCGAGCACGCGCGCCACGCCCGAGTGCGGTCTCAACAAGCCGCAGAGCACCCGCAGGAGCGTGGTCTTGCCCGCGCCGTTGGCGCCCAGGACGGCAATGGTGGCTCCCGGCTCCAGCCGGAGAGACACCCCGGTGAGCGCGGTGCGATCCCCGTAGTGGCGCTCCAGGCGGTCCAGCTCGATCGCCGCGGTCACCCGCGCCCGCCCGCCCACCAGGCGCCCAGCACCCGACGCCAGTTGTGCCAGGCCATGGCGCGGACCTCGGACTCCTCGAAGCCGGCGGCCGCGAGCGCGTCGAGCACGCGCGGGAGCCCAGCGCAGTCACCCACCCCCTCCGGGATCATGGCGCCGTCGAAGTCGGAGCCGAGCGCCACGTGGTCCACTCCGATCCGGTCCGCCACGTGGCGGGCGTGCGCCGCGATCAGCCCGATCGGGGTGTCGCGGTCGTCGGCGAAGTCCTCGCGCAGGAACGCCGTGGCGAACACCACCCCCACGAGGCCGCCGGTTCGCCCGATCTCGTCTAGCTGGCCGTCCGTGAGGTTGCGCGAGGTGGGGCAGAGCGCATGGGCCCCGGAGTGGCTGGCCACCATCGGCCCGGCCCCGATCCGGGCCACGTCCCAGAACCCGGCCTCGTTCAGATGGCTCAGGTCGACCATCACGCCGAGCTCTCCGCAACGGGTCACGAGGCGGCGCCCGGCGTCCGTGAGCCCGGGCCCGGTGTCCGGGGACGACGGCGAGATGAAGGGCACGCCGTGGGCGAAGGCGTTCGGCCGGCTCCACACCGGGCCGAGCGAGCGCAACCCGGCGCCGTACCAGAGGTCGAGCGACTCCAGGTCCGGGTCCAGCGCCTCCACGCCCTCGAGGTGGAGCACCGCGGCCGGGGGGCCGTCCCCGTCGTGGGCGGCGTCGAGATCGCCCGCGTCCCGGGCGATGCGGACGTGCCCGCCGCGCTCGAGCTCGAGCAGGCGGCCCGCGGCCGCGGAGGCGTGGGCGGCGGCGGCGGGGTGGGGGACCTCGGCCGCGGGCTCCATCTCGATTACGCCGTCGGAGCGGGGCACGAGCCGCATGTCATCGCCCGGCGAGGGGGTGAAGACGGCGAAGATCCCACCCCGCATCCCGCCCGCGGCCATGCGTGGCAGGTCCACGTGACCGCCGTGGCGCCCAGCCGCGAGCCTGTCGTGGTCCGCGCGCGTGAGCGAGTCGTTGTGGCCGTCGAAGACGGGGATCATTCGCGCTCGAGCGTGTCCGCCGCGTGCTTCAGCGTGGGCTCCACGACGGGCCAGGACTGGCCGATGGCCTTCGGGTTCCCGGGGAAGTTCACCACGAGCGTCCGTCCCCTGACCCCTGAGACGCCGCGCGTGAGGATCCCGAGCGGGGTGTGGGCCCGCGAGTCCGCGCGGATGGCCTCCGCGTAGCCCGGGGCCCCGCGGTCGATCGCGTCGAGCGTGGCCTCGGGCGTCACGTCGTCCGGCGTCAGGCCGGTGCCGCCGGTGGTGAAAACGAAGCGCGCCCCTGCCTCGTCGGCGAGCCGGGCGATGGCCCCGGTGATGGCTGAGCGGTCGTCGCCCACGTACTCCCGGACCACCTCGAGCCCGGCGGCCCGGCAACGCTCCTCGAGCGCGTCCCCGGAAGCGTCGTCGCCCGGTCCGCGGCTGCTGGAGACGGTGACGACGGCCGCGAGCATTCGCGGGACCCTATGCGGTGATGGGTGTGGCCTTCCTGATCGTGTTCCCGCTCACGTTCGTGTGTCCAACGCGTTGGTGCCCGCCGGCGGCCTGCCGGACGGCCTGCGCCAGTTCGCCGAGTGGAACCCGATCAGCGCAGTGGTGGCCGCCGTGCGCGAGTTGTTCGGCAACCCCGCGGCCCCGTCCGGAAACCCGCCATGGCCGATCCAGCATTCGGTGACCGCGGCGCTGCTGTGGTGCGCGGTGATCACCGCGGTGGCCGCGCCCACGGCCATCGCGCTCTACCGCCGGCGCACCACCGGCTGACGACCGATGCCGCGGCGGCGCTCAGGCGCCGTCGCGGCGCCAGTCGTGCCGGCCGCCTGTCTTCTCCAGCAGCACGACCTCCGCCACTTCCACGCCCCGCTCGATGCCCTTGACCATGTCGTAGACGGTCAGGGCGGCCACCGAAGCGCCGGTCATGGCCTCCATCTCGACCCCGGTCGGGCCGGTGGTGCGGACCTCGGCCTCGATGGTCACGGAGTCCGAACCCACATCGATCCGGATATCCACGAAGGACAGCGCGAGCGGGTGACATAGGGGGATCAGGTCCGCGGTGCGCTTGGCCGCCTGGATACCCGCGATGCGCGCGGTGCCGGTCACGTCGCCCTTCGGGGCGTCGCCCCGGGCCACGGCGGCGGCGGTATCCCGCGACATGCGCACCGTGGCGCGCGCCACGGCGCGCCGCTCGGTGGCGGGCTTCGCGCCCACGTCCACCATCCGGGCCCGCCCGGCGTCGTCGAGGTGTGTCAGGTCGTCAGGCAGGCTGGTGGGACTGCTGTGCGGCGGCGATGAGATCACGTACGGCGTGCTCGTCCCCACGGCGCAGCAGCTCGATCGGATCGGGCTCGCCGTTCACGATCGACTCGAAGAAGACCTTGCGGTCCTGGTAGGTGGGGAGGGTGCCCTTGGCCCAGCCCCGCACGTCGTTCAGGAGGATGGCCAGCCGCGCGTACGGCTCGCCGTACTCCTCGGCGATCTCGTTGCGGATGCGCTTGGCCAGCGCGGGGCTCGCGCCCGCCGTGGAGATGGCGATGGCCAGCGGGCCGGTGCGGATGATCGCGGGCAGGATGAAGTTGCAGAGCGGCGGCACGTCCACCACGTTCACCAGCATCGCCCGACGCTCGGCGTCCTCGTAGATGCCGATGTTCACCTCGGTGTCGCTGGTGGCGGCGATCACCATGAAGGTGCCCTCCAGGTCGCCGGGCCGGTATTCCCGCCGCTCCCAGCGGATCGAGCCCTCGGCGGCCAGGTCCTGGAGCGGCTGGACCGCGTCGGGCGCGACGAGCGTCACGTCGCCGTCGCAGGCGAGCAGGCCCTCGACCTTCTCGAGTCCGATGTCCCCACCTCCCACCACCAGCGAGCGCCGCCCCGACAGCTTCAGGCAGGCGATGTAGAAGGGGGTGTCGAGCATCCCCTGGACGCAGCTCTGGTCGCACATCCCTCTGCGGAGCTGGCAGACGCATTCCTTGCCGGCGTAGGCCTGAGCGGGCATTTACCCGAGTCTAGAACCCGGTTTCACGCCACCGCGCCACGCTCGGCCGTAAGGCCCAGCCGGTGCGCCACCGCCGCGGCCTCGCCGCGGCTGCGCACGTCGAGCTTGGCCAGGATCCGGGATACGTGGACGCTGGCCGTCTTCTCGCTGATGAACAGCTCCTCGCCGATCCGGCGGTTGGTGCACCCGGCGGCCACCAGCGCCAGCGCCTCGATCGCGCCGGAGAGGGGCGCCGCTCCGCTCTCCACCGCCGCCGCGTGGGCGGCGCGTAGAGGGACGGCGGCCGCGTCGCGGTCGCCCAGCGCGAGCAGCGCCTCCGCCTGACGCATCCGCGCGTAGGCCGCCCCGAGCACGTTCCCCAGCTCCTCGTTGCGCTCCACCGGCTCGGCCCAGGCATCCGGTGACGCCTCGCCCGCGAGCCGGGTCAGCTCCGCGTCCACGAGTGCCACGTCGGCCAGGACTCGCGGCCCCGGCGAGCCCTCGAGGTTCTCCCCCCGGCGGAAGGCGTCCGCCCGGGCGGCGAAGACTCGCCCCGACTCCCGTGCCTCCTGCTCCGCACCGGCGTCGCCTCGGTCCCGCGCGCGCTCCGCCGCGTCGGCCTCGGCCCGGACCGCGGCCAGGTAGAGGGGGGCGATGAAGAAGCCCATCGCATCTGTCTCGACGATGCGTTCCTGGACGGAGGTCATGAGTCGTCGCACCTCATCGATGTCCCCGCGCATGGCCGCCAGGTCGCACAGCGAGGCGTAGAGAGGTCCGATCGACATGGAGCCCACGCTCGGCTTCAGCACCTGACGGGCCTTCTCGAGATGGGCCTCCGCCTCGTCGAGGCGGCCGCGCAGCAGCGCCAGCCTCCCCGCCTCGTCGCGGATCAGGACCTCGGCCACGCCGGCGGGCGCCTCGTTCACGGCCTGCGTCGTCAGGCGCTCGGCCTCGTCCAGCCGCCCAAGCCGCATCAGGCGCCCGGCCGCCTCGGCCAGCAGGAAGGCGGAGAAGCCACGGCCGATCCCCAGCTCGCGGACCGCCGCCAGCCCCTCGAGCGCCAGCCTCGATCCCTCCTCGACCTCGCCCGACGCGTCCAGCGCGTCAGAGAGGTTCGTGTAGGTGCGCTGGAGGTCGTCCGGGCTCCCCAGCTCCTTCTCGATTTCGAGCGCCTCGCGCATGATCGCGATGCCCTCCTCGCGCTTGCCCAGCCCTGCGAGGCAGGTGCCCAGGGTGGTCATCGCGTGGGCCTCGACGTCACGTGCTCCCGTCCTCCGGGCCAGCTCGATGGCCTCGGGGGCAAGGTCGCGCGAGCGCTCCATGTCGCCCAGAAGCATCAGCGACTGCGACAGCGAGGCGAGCACCAGCGCGCGTTCGGCGGACGGGGGCTCGGGCGGCATCAGGCGCACCGCCTCCAGGTATTCGGTGAGCGCGTCGCCGTCCCGCCCGGAGACCCAGAGGTAGCGGCCGAGGCGCTCGTGCTGGAGCGCCACCGCCACGAGGTCGGCGGGGTCGGTGAGCTCCAGGGCCCGGCGGGCGAGTGCGATCGCCCGCGCCGGCGCGCCCGCCAGGTGCGCGCGCTCGGCCGCGCGCCGCAGCAGCTCCACGAGCGTCGTGCCCGTGAGCGCCTCGGGGTCGTCGACCTGCTCCCACAGGCCGAGCGCGTTCTCGAACTGATGTGCCGCCTCCGCCGGGGCCCTCATCTGCTCAGCCTGGGCGCCCGCCTCCATCGAGGCCGTGAGCGCACGCTGCAGGTCGTGGGCCTGCTGCCAGTGGTAGGCCAGCTCGGCGGCCGGGCCCACGGCCTCGGCGGACAGCGACGCGTCGCCGGACAGGGCCCGCGCCAGCTTCAGGTGGATGGCGCTTCGCTCGCCCGGCAGGAGGTCGTCGCAGATCGCCTCGCGCATCAGGGCGTGGCGGAAGGCGTAGGTCTGGCCGGACTCCTCCTGCACGAGCAGATGATTGGCCACGGCCTCGCGCAGGGCGCCCAGCAGCTCGAGTTCGTCCCGCTCGGCCACCTCGGTGAGCAACCGGTGCGTGACGCTGCGCCCCGCGGCGGCGGCCAGGCGCACCAGCTCCTGACTCGGCTCGCTCAAGCCCTCCACCCGGACCATCAGGGCATCGCGAAGGGTCTCCGGTAGAGATCCGTCGCGGCCTCCGGCGGCCAGCAGCTCCTCGGCGAAGAACGGATTGCCCTCGGACCGGGCGAACAGGGCATCCGTCAGCCCAACCTCGGGCTGCGCCTCGAGGATGCCCGCGAGCTGGGCCGCGAGCTCGAGCCGCGAGAAGCGCCGCAGCTCCACGCGCTCGGCGCGACCGAGGCGCTCGAACTCCGCGAGCAGGGGACGGAGCGGGTGCTTGCGGTGAAGCTCGTCGCTGCGGTAGGTGGCGACCAGCACGAGCCGCTCCGAGCGCAGCGCACGGACGAGGAAGGCGAGGAAGTCGCGTGTCGAGCGGACGGCCCAGTGCAGGTCCTCGATCGCGAGCACCAGCGGCCCGCTCTCGCCCATGCGGCCGAAGACGGTGCTCGGCCTTCTCGACGGCCTCGGGCATCAGCGGCGACAGCTCGGCGCGTCCCGTCCCGGCCAGCTCCGACAGCTCCTCCGGGTCGAGCGACCGCAGCATCCTCACGATCGGCGCGTATGGCAGCTCACCCTCCACGAGCTCGATGCACTCGCCCGTGAGCACCCGCCCTCCCGCTGCGCTCGCACGCGTGGAGAACTCCGCCAGGAGCCGGCTCTTCCCGACGCCGGACTCGCCGGCCACCAGGACGACCGCGGGCTCCTCCCCGGCGGCGCGGGCCAGCGCCGCATCCAGCGCGGCCAGCTCCTCCGCGCGACCTACGAAGACCGGGCTGGATACGCGCCGCACGCGGCCATTATCCACCCGGGCGGAGCTCAGCCGGCGATGGCGTGGCGAAGGCGCCGCTGCCCTGCGAAGAGGTGTCGCCGGGGTGCGCGGGGCTGGGCGATCCTGGGCAGGCGGCGGCTGCGTGCCGCGGCGCGCTCGAGGTCGCGGTTGTGGTCCTGTGCGTGGGCGTATGTGAGGGTTCCGTTCATGTGGACGAAGGTACGAGTAAGGGGGTACCCCCCACATCGGGCATGTGCCTACACCTACCCCTTACGCCGGGGGATGGCATGGTCCGGTGCTCGCCCGATCACCGATCGGGCTGCGCTCCTCCCGAGGCATGGTCCGGTGCTCGCCCGATCACCGATCGGGCTGCGCTCCTCCCGAGGCATGGTCCGGTGCTCGCCCGATCACCGATCGGGCTGCGCTCCTCCCTGGGCATGCTGGTGCTCAGCGCCTGAGGGCGCCGCGGAGCGACTTGCGCGCCAGGCTCAGGAAGGGGCCCAGCCCTTTTCGCAGCGCCTGCGACTTGTCCGAGTCGCGCCCGTACAGGAGCTGCGCGGAGGCGTGCAGCGCGCGCCCCATCGACTCGTCGTAGGGGTGCCACCAGAAGTCTCGGGTGCGCGAGGGCTCCCAGACCATGAGCTTCACGTTCACGCACTCGTACAGGCCGAACTTGGAGTGCGAGCGGCCGAGGCCCGAGTCCTTGACGCCGCCCCATGCGCAGGAGCAGGCCCCGTGGGAGTACATGTGGTCGTTTGCCCACACCATTCCCGCCTCGAGCCGGCGGCTGACCCGCTCGCTCTTCGCCCGGTTCATCGTCCAGATGGAGGCGCCGAGGCCGAACTCGGAGTCGTTGGCCAGCTCGATCGCCTCGTCCAGCGAGTCCACCACGGTGATGGGCACCACCGGGCCGAAGATCTCCTCGCGCATGATGCGCATGTCGTGGGTCACCCCGGTGAGCACGGCGGGCGCGTAGAAGCCCGCGCGCGGAAGCCCGTCCAACTCGCGCGGCCCGCCGCAGCGGAGCGTGGCCCCATGCGCCACGGCGTCGTCCACCAGCTCGCGCACGGTGTCGAGCTGCTCCGGAGACACCATCGGCCCCACCTCGGTGGACCAGTCCATCGGGTTCCCCACCCGCAGCGCTCCGGCGCCCGCCACCACGCCGTCGATGAAGCGCTCGGACACCTCGCGCTCCACGTACACGCGCTCGATGCCCGAACAGGTCTGGCCGGCGTTGGCGAACCCGCCCCACAGGCACCCGGAGATCGCGTTGGGGAGGTTGGCGTCAGCGCAGACGATCATCGCGTCCTTGCCGCCCAGCTCGAGCACCGAGCCCTTCATGCGGTCGGCGCACGCACGGCCGACTCCGCGCCCGACCTCCACCGAGCCGGTGAAGAAGATCTTGGCCGCCGTGGACTCCACCAGCGCCTGTCCCACGGCGCCGCCCCCGTGCACCGTCCGGACGAGGCCCTCGGGGAGGCCGGCTCGCTCGAACACGTCCTGGATCCGCTGGCCGATCAGGGGGGTCAGGGATGCCGGCTTCAGCACCACCCCATTCCCGGCCATCAGCGCCACGGCCACCTCCCCGAAGGGGATGGACCAGGGGTAGTTCCAGGGGGCGATCACGCCCACAACGCCGAGCGGCTCGAAGGTGTGGCGGGCGCGCTTCTGCTTGAAGAAGAGCGGCAGCGGCACGCGCTCGTCGCTGAGGATCCCCGGGCCCGACTCGGCCAGCCAGCGGAGCGAGTCGATCGTGGGCACCAGCTCCATGGAGTAGGACTCCGCGCGCGGCTTGCCCTGCTCCCGGGTGAGGAGGGTGGAGAGCTCCTCCAGGTGGTCGATGATCGCCTGGCCGGCGCGGCGCATGTAGCGGGCGCGGTCCCCGAGCGGCAGCTGCGCCCAGAACGGCTGCACCGCGGCCACGTCGTCCACCACCGACTGCACCTGCTCCGGCGTAACGGTGGGCACCGACCCGAGGAGGGCGCCGTCGATCGGGCTGAACGACTCGAGCTCGCCGGGCGGGGCCTGGAGGGATCTGACCGCGGCTTCCATGAGGGCGATTCTGCCCTACTCGCGGCCGCGGTCTCGCCGGATCCGCTCGAGGCGCTCCCGCAGCTCGCGCTCCTCCCCGTGGCCGGTGAGCTCCAGGAAGCGCCGGCCCTCGGCCTCGCTGGGCATCAGCTCCTGATCCGCCACGCCCTCGGGATGGTCGTGCGGGTAGTCGTAGCCCTCGCCGCGGCCGAGCTTCTTCGCTCCCGGGTAGGCGGCGCTGCGCAGAGCGGCCGGAGGATGGGGAGTGCCGTGCTCGCGCACCCATTCCCGCGCCCGGCCGATGCCGAGGTAGGAGGCGTTCGACTTGGGGGCCAGGGCGAGGTACACCGCGGCCTGGGCCAGGTTCAGCGCGCACTCGGGCATGCCCACGTGCTCAACCGCGGCGGCAGCGGCCACGGCCACCTGAAGCGCCCGCGGGTCGGCGTTGCCGATGTCCTCGCTGGCCAGGATGATCATCCGCCGGGCCACGAAGCGCGGGTCCTCGCCGCCCTCGAGCATCCCGGCCAGGTAGAGCAGCGACGCGTCCGGGTCGGAGCCGCGGGTGGCCTTGATCCAGGCCGAGATCAGGTCGTAGTGGCCGTCGCCCCCCTTGTCGTAGAGGATCGCGCTGCGCTGGAGCGAGTCCTCCGCCACGCGCAGCGTCACCGCGCCGCCCTCGCCCACGGTCTCGCAGGCCAGCTCGAGCGCGGAGAGCGCGGTGCGGGCATCCCCGCCCGAGCGCACGGCGAGGAAGTCGAGTGCGGCGTCGTCCACCTGCGCCGAGGAGGTGATGCCCCGGTCGTCTCCCAGCGAGCGGCGCAGCAGGGCCAGCACGTGCTCGGTGTCCAGCGCGTGGAGCTCGTACACGCGGCAGCGTGAGAGCAGCGCCGAGTTCACCTCGAAGTATGGGTTTTCCGTGGTGGCCCCCACCAGTGCCACCAGGCCCTCCTCGACCGCCGGCAGCAGGGTGTCCTGCTGGGCCTTGTTGAAGCGATGGATCTCGTCCAGGAAGAAGATCGTGCGCTCGCCGCTGGTGGAGCGCCGGTGCTGCGCCCGCTCGAGCACCTCCCGCACCTCGGCCCTCCCGGCGTTCACGGCCGAGGCCTCCTCGAAGGCGGCCTGGGCGTTCACCGCGAGTAGGCGGGCGAGCGTGGTCTTGCCCGTGCCCGGCGGCCCGTAGAGGATCATCGAGTGCGGCTTGCCCTCCTCGATCGCGGTGCGCAGGGCGGCGCCGCGGCCGAGCAGGTGCTCCTGGCCCACGAACTCACCGAGGGTGCCCGGCCGCATCCGGGCGGCGAGCGGCTGGTCGGTCGCCCTCACCCCGGTGCGTCCCCGGGGTGAGTCCTCGAGGTCGAAGAGCCGCTCCACGCCTCGATTCTGGCAGCGGGAGCGGCTGTGACTCAGGGGGGTGTGGCGACTAATGCATGCATGCCATGCAAAAAGAGCCAAGCCCCGCGCCTACAGGCTCCCGAGGAAGTCCAGCAGGGCGTCGGCGGTGCGGCCGGGCTCGTCCTCCCACACGAAGTGCCCGGCGTCCTCGATCACGGCCAGCTCCGCGCCCGGGAGCTCGCGGGCCAGGCGGTGGGCCCCGGCCACGGGGGAGAACTCGTCGCGGTCCCCCCACACGAGCAGCACCGGCAGGTCGAGGTCCGCCAGCGCGCCCTCGTAGGGGGCGAGCTTCTCGAAGTCCCCGGAGCGGTAGAGCTCGAGCTGGGCCTTGCGCCGCCGCTCGTCCGCGAAGGCCTTCCAGTACTCGTCCACGGCGAGCTCGTCGATCCCGACGCTCGAGTGGTCGAGTAGCTCCGCGAAGGCGTCGCGGGTCAGGTCCGACATCAGCTGCTCGCCCACCCCCGCCGTCCGCATCGTCTCCGCCAGACCGTGCCAGCGGCCGTCGGGAAAGAAGCCGCTCGAGCTGATCACGAGCGCGGTGGCGGCGCCCGCGTTGTCGCACGCCCAGCGCAACCCGATCAGGCCGCCCCAGTCGTGGACCACGAGCACGCACGTGTCGATCTCGAGCTGCTCGCGGAACTCCTCCAGGCGCTCGGTGTGGCGCTCCCAGGTGCCGGACCGGTCGGCGGGGGAGTCGCCGAAGCCGGCGAGGTCCGGGGCCACCGCCCGCCATCCCGCGTCGCCGAGCGCGGGAAGCACGTCGCGCCACATGTACGAGGACTCCGGATAGCCGTGCACGAGAAGCACCGGATCCCCGTCGGGAGGGCCCGCCTCGCGCCACGCCAGGCCGGAGCCGGTGTGCTCCGAGGGCTCGGGGGGGCCGCTCATGGCTCTCCATATACTCGATCGGGTGCCCGATCGCTCGCGCCTAGAGAGCCGCACGACCGAGCTGCTCCAGCGCCTGATCCGCTTCAACACCGTGAATCCGCCGGGTGACGAGCAGGCGGCGCAGGAGTTCCTGAAGGAGCAGCTGGAGGCCGCCGGGTTCGAGTGCGAGTTGCTTGCCGACGTGCCGGGACGGCCGAACCTGGTGGCCCGCATGCGCGCCCGCTCCGACGGTCCCCGCCTGTGCCTCCTCGGCCATGTGGACACGGTGCTGGCCGACCCCGAGGAATGGACCGTGGACCCCTGGTCGGGCGAGCTCCGCGACGGCTGCGTCTGGGGGCGCGGGGCGCTCGACATGAAGAGCCAGGTGGCCGCGGAGGCCGCCGCGGCGCTGACGCTGGCCGAGGAGGGCTGGCGACCGGAGGCGGGCGAGCTGCTGCTCGTGTTCACCTGCGACGAGGAGACGGGAGCGGAGCACGGCGCCCGCTGGCTCTGCGAGCAGCACCCGGATCGCGTGGCCTGCGACATGGTGGTGAACGAGGGCGCGGGCGAGGTGTTCGAGTACGACGGCCGCCGGCTTTACGGCGTGTGCGCGGGTGAGAAGGGCGTGTTCCGCTTCACCGTGACCGCACACGGTCGCGCGGGTCACGCATCGGTGCCGCGGATCGGCGACAACGCCCTTGTGAAGCTCGCGCCGGCCCTGGAGGCGCTCGCCGCCGCCCGCCCCGGGTACGAGCTCACGCCCGAGCCCGAGGCGCTGCTCTCCGCGATGGGCCTCGATCCCTCTGACCTGGAGGGCGCGGTCCGGGTCCTGGAGCAGCGCGACCCGCGCCTGGCCGTGATCTTCGAGCCGATGCTCGGGGTCACGATGACGCCCACGATGGCCTCGGCGTCGCCGAAGATCAACGTGATTCCCTCGCGCGCGCAGCTGCGCGTGGACTGCCGGGTGCCGCCGGAGATGGGCGAGGAGCACGCGCTCGCGCGCATCCGCGAGGTGCTCGGTGACGACGGCCTCGACATCGACTTCGACGAGACGGTGGTGGGCAACCGCTCGCCGCTCGACACTCCGCTGATGGGTCACATCAGCTCCTTCCTCGAGCGCGAGGACCCGGGCGCCGCCGCGGTGCCGGTGGTCCTGCCCGGGTTCTCCGACTCGCGCTGGTTCCGGTCGGCCTTCCCGGATTGCACCGCGTACGGGTTCTTCCCCCAGCGCACCATGGACCTGTTCGAGGCGCTGCCACTCGTGCATGGCGCCGACGAACGCGTGCCGGTGGAGGACCTCGGGTTCGCGGCGTCGTTCTACGCCGGCCTGGCGGAGGAGGTGCTGCGATGACGCGTCCGGTGCCGGAGACGAAGCTGCGCCTCGGGGGCATGGCGCTCCGCAACGGCCTGCTGGTGCACGGGCCCACGCACTGGGCGGCGGCCGTTCGGGACGAGCACGGCCTGATCCAGGTGGCCTCGGGACGCAAGCCCCGCCTCGGCGGGCGAGGCGCGGAACGGGTGCCCGGGCTCCGCGGGGTGCTGAAGCTGGGCGAGGCGATGGCCGTGATCCCTCTGGTCAAGCGCGCGCTTCCCGCCGCACGGCTCCCCATGCAGGACAAGCGCACCCTGAGCGCGATGGGCGCGGCCGCGCTCGGCGGCCAGGCCATCCGGTCGGCCGGCGCCCGCACGGTCGGTCGCGAGGCCGCCGTGGCGCTCATGAGCCTGATGCCTGCGGTGCTCGCGCTGCGCGGCGGCGACCTGGCTGCCTATCACGGCGTGGAGCACAAGGCGATCGGGGGCTACGAGGACGATTCCGACGCCGCGGAGGCCACCAAGGAGCACGACCGCTGCGGCTCGCACCTGGTCACCCCGATGCTCGCCGCCGCTGCGCTGGGCAACGTCGCCGTGCGCCGGGCCGGTCTCCGCGGGCCCGCGGCAGAGGCCGCCGTGAGCATCGGCAGCGCCGCCGTGGCGGTGGAGATCTTCGCCTGGTCCGAGCGCCACGCCGAGAGCCGGACCGCGAGGCTCCTGCGCATGCCCGGACACGAGATGCAGCGCGTGGTGGGCACCCGCGAGCCGAGCACCGAGCAGCTGGAGGTGGGCGCCGCGGCCCTGGAGGAGATCCTGCGCGTGGAGGCCGCGGCCGGCGCCGCCTGAGGCACATGGCCACCGAGTCCCGAACGCAGCGGCGCACGGACCCCTCGGTGTTCCGCCTACCGGTCGAAAAGATCCGGGAGGGGTACTACACAGACGCCTACTTCAACTACACGAAGGAGCTGCTCGAGGCCGAGGGCCGACACCCGCACGTGACCATGCAGGTGTTCCAGAAGCACCAGGCGGTGCTCGGCGGCATCGACGAGGCCATCGCCGTGCTCAAGCAGTGTGCCGGCCGCCAGACCCCGGACGGCTGGCAGCCGGGCTGGGACGAGCTGACCGTCCAGGCCCTGATCGAGGCGGACGAGGTCTCGCCCCACGAGACCATCCTCACCATCGAGGGCGACTACTCCCTCTTCGCCCACCTCGAGACGGTCTACCTCGGCTGCCTGGCCCGCCGCACCCTGGTGATGAGCAACGTGCGCGAGGTCGTGGACGCGGCCAACGGCAAGCCGATCCTCTTCTTCCCCGCGCGCCACGACCACTGGATCGTGCAGACGGGCGATGGCTGGGCCGCGCACGTGGCCGGCGCGATCGGGGTGTCCACCGACGCCCAGGCCTCGTGGTGGGGAGGCCGTGGGGTGGGAACCGTGCCGCATGGGCTGATCGCGGCCTTCGGCGGGGACACCGTTGCCGCCGCCACGGCCTTCGCGGAGCGTTACGCCGACGAGACGAACGTGACCGTGCTGGTGGACTTCGAGAACGATTCCGTGCGCACCTCGCTGGAGGTGGCCGATGCCCTGGGCGACCGGCTCTGGGGCGTGCGGCTCGACACCTCCGAGCGGCTGGTGGACCGCGCGCTCTGGCACCGGATGGGGGAGTTCCAACCCACCGGCGTGAACCCGGAGCTGGTGCGGGCGGTGCGCGACGCGCTGGACCAGGCCGGCCACGAGCGGGTGCGGATCGTGGTGTCGGGCGGGTTCGATGCCGCCAAGATCCGCGAGTTCGAGGCATTGGGCGCGCCGGTGGATTCCTACGGGGTGGGATCGTCGCTGCTGCGCGGCCAGAACGACTTCACGGCCGACGTGGTGCTCCTGGACGGACGCGACTGTGCGAAGGCCGGCCGCCACCACCGCCCCAACCCGCGCCTGGTCCCCGTTTCCTGAGCCTCATGGAGCGTGGCCGAACGGCCGATCTAAACCGAAGATGCGGCGCCTCACCCTTCTGACGCTGGTCTGCGCGCTGGTCGCGCTGACCGGAGCCGTCCCCTCCGCGCAGGCGGCGGGTGGCGGGGCTGCGACCTGCACGAACACTGTCGCGGTTCCGCGTGACAAGACATTCGGGGACTTCCTGCTCCCGAAGGGCGCCTACCGCATCACCGTCTCCGACTCGGGCGACCTGAGCTGCGCCCTGGCGATCAAGGAGCTGCGCGGGTTCGTGGCCCAGCCGGGAGCCGCGGTGCCGGACGGGTGGGACGTGAACGCCGGCAAGAGCCAGTTCGTGCGCGAGGACAGCAGCGACCGCTTCACGGTCCAGGCGGTGACCCCGGCGACGGGCGGCGGGTTCGACCTCGGCGTCATTCGCGACAACGCCGTGATCTGGCTGCCGATCATCTTCATGGGCGCGCTGCTCGTGGTGCTGGCCCTCGCGGTGCGCACCATGCCGCGCACCAAGCCGCAGGAGATCAAGCCCGAGTCGTCCGTCTCTGTGCGGTGGGACGACGTGGCCGGCGTGGAGGAGGCCAAGGACGAGCTCCGCGAGGTGGTGGAGTTCATGCGCGACCCCAAGCGCTTCCGCAAGCTCGGGGCGCGGGTGCCGAAGGGCATCCTCCTTCACGGCCCTCCCGGCACGGGCAAGACGCTGCTGGCCAAGGCGGTGGCCAACGAGTCCAACGCCACCTTCTACGCCCAGTCCGCGGCGTCGTTCGTGGAGATGTTCGTGGGCCTCGGCGCCGCCCGCATCCGGCGGCTGTTCCGCCAGGCGCGAAAGGCGGCCCCGGCCATCATCTTCATCGACGAGCTCGACGCGGTGGGGGCCACCCGCGGCAAGGACATCTCGGGCGAGAAGGACCAGACGCTCAACCAGCTTCTCGTGGAGCTCGACGGCTTCGGCGATCGCGACGACGTGGTGGTGATCGCCGCCTCCAACATGCTGGAGCACCTCGACCCGGCGCTGCTGCGCCCGGGCCGGTTCGACCGCCAGATCCTGGTCACCCCGCCCGACCTCAAGGGCCGCAAGGCGATCCTCGACGTGCACACCGCGGACAAGCCGCTGGCCTCCGACGTGGACCTTGAGCTGATCGCGCGCCAGACGAGCGGACTGAGCGGGGCGGAGCTGGCCAACATCTGCAACGAGGCCGCGATCTTCGCCGGGCGCAACCATCGCGACTCGCTCATGACCAAGGACTTCCAGGCCGCTCTCGAGCGGGTGATCGCAGGAATGCAATCCCGGCGGGTGATCACGGCCCACGAGAAGAAGGTGGTGGCCTACCACGAGGCCGGGCACGCCCTGTGCTCGGAGATCCTCCCCTCGGTGGAGAGGGTGCACCGGATCTCGATCATCCCGCGCGGCCAGGCCCTCGGCTACACGCTGAACCTGCCGGTGGAGGACCGCTACCTGAAGACCAAGGACGAGCTGCTGGACTACATGGTGGTGCTGCTCGGCGGCCGGGTCACCGAGCACATCGTGTTCGGCCAGGTGACCACCGGCGCCTCCGACGACCTGCGCAAGGTCCACGAGATCAGCCGCTCGATGGTCACCCAGTACGGCATGGGCACCGAGCTCCAGTCGAAGCAGCTGCCCGCCGACGACTACTCGATGTCCGACCACACGCGCCGGACGATCGACGAGGAACAGCAGTACCTCACCGACCTCGCGCATCGCCGCGCCCTGCGCGTGGTGGGCGAGAACCGCACCCTGCTCGAGGCCTTCGCCTTCACCCTGCTGGAGAATGAGGTGCTGGAGCGCGAGGACATCGATCGCATCATGCACGCCTACCGCGAGAACACGAACGGCGACGCCGAGCAGATCGTGCGCGCGGCCGGAACCGGGTCGGCGCCGACCACGGTCGCGGCCACGAAGCCTCCCCGCGCCCTTCCCCCCGCGACCTAGGTAGACGCGGGCGAGCACCGGACCACGCCTAGGGAGGAGCGGAGCCCGGGCGCTGGCCGGGCGAGCACCGGACCACGCCTAGGGAGGAGCGGAGCCCGGGCGCTGGCCGGGCGAGCACCGGACCACGCCTAGGGAGGAGCGGAGCCCGGGCGCTGGCCGGGCGAGCACCGGACCACGAGTACACTCGGCGCCGTGTTCGAGCGGATCGACCATATCGGCGTCGCGGTGTCCGACCTGGACGCCGCGGTCGAGCTGTACCGCGACCGTCTGGGGATGCCTCTCCAGCACCGCGAGACCGTCGAGCAGTTCGGCGTCGAGGCGGTGCTGCTGGGCGTGGGCGAGGGCCATGTGGAGCTCCTCCAGCCCACCGATCCGGACGGCGCGATCGGCCGTTTCCTCGAACGCAACGGCCCCGGGCTCCATCACGTGGCCTACCAGACCGAAGACATCGACGCCGCCCTGGAACAGGCGCGGTCGGCCGGGCTCCGGCTCATCGACGAGGAACCACGCACCGGGATCAGGGAAAGCCGGGTGGCCTTCGTGCACCCGAGATCCACGGGCGGGGTCCTCACCGAGCTGGTGCAGCCGGCGGAAGGGCACTGAACGTGGCGGAAGAGCTGAGACGTGTGGACATCGGATTCCTCGGCGGCCAGGTGCTGTCGGTGAAGCTGCCGGGCCCGAACTACGAGGACCTGCAGAAGGCCCTCGGCGAGCACGACGACCGGTGGCTGCAGCTGAAGACGCAGGACTCCGACGTGGCCATCGACCTCTCGAAGGTGGTCTACGTGAGGCTCGACGCCGACGCTCAGCGGGTCGGCTTCTAGCCCCGACGGGTGATCCGCTGCTTCGCGCGCTCGACCTGGGGCTGCTGCGCCTCCTGCGAACCCGTGGGCACACACCCGGCGTGGAGCGGGCGGTGCACGCGCTTGCCCGCTCGGGCGAGCACGGACTGATCTGGGACGCGCTGTCCGCGGTTGGGTGGGTGGTGCACCCGCGCGGGCGCCCGGTGTACCGGCGGGCCGCGCTCACCGTGATCGCCACCATGGGCGCCAACACGCTGGTGAAGCTGATCGTGCGGCGGCGGCGCCCGCAGCTCGAGGGGCTGCCCGCTCTCACCAGCACCATGTCGGGGCGCTCATACCCGTCGGCCCACGCTTCCACGTCTTTCGCCGCCGCCCGGGTGCTCTCCTCGGCCCTGCCGGCGCCGCCGCTCTACGCGCTGGCCACCGCGATGGCGCTGTCGCGGCCCTACCTGGGCGTGCACTATCCGACCGATATCGCCGCGGGGGCGCTGCTGGGCGACGCCGTGGCCCGGCTGGGTGCTCCGCCGGCATGAAGGTCGGCATCGTCGGATTGCCCAACGCCGGCAAGTCCTCGCTCTTCAACGCACTCACCAACGCCGGGGCGCAGGCGGCCAACTACCCCTTCACCACCGTGGAGCCGAACGTGGCCGTGGTGCCGGTGGCCGACGAGCGCCTGGATCAGGTGGTGGAGACGATCCGGGCCACGCCCACCGTGTACGAGACGATCGAGTTCCACGACATCGCGGGCCTGGTGCGCGGGGCCTCCCGTGGCGAGGGGCTGGGAAACCGCTTCCTCGGCAACATCCGTGAGACGGACGCGATCATGCACGTGGTCCGGGCCCACGACGACCCGCAGGTGGTGCATCCGGAGGGGCGGGTGGATCCGCTCTCCGACGTGGACGCGGTGGACACCGAGCTGCTGTTCGCGGACCTCGAGCAGGCCGAGCGGCGCCTCGATCGGGTGGCCCGGCAGGCGCGCTCGCTCGACAAGCAGCTGGTGGCCGAGGAGCGCTGGCTCCGCGAGGTGGTGGAGGCGCTCCAGGCCGGCCGGGCCGTGCGGACGGTGCCGGCGCCCGAGGACGCACCCGGCGCCGAGGTCCGGCTCCAGGCGCTGACGTCGAAGCCGGTGCTCTACGTGGCCAACGTGGCCGAGGGGGAGTCGCTCGAACCGCCGCCGGAGCTGGTGGCCCACGCGAAGGAGCGCGGCGCCCGCGCCACCGCCGTCTCAGCCCGCCTGGAGGCGGAGCTGGCAGACATGGACGAGGCCGGCGCAGCGGAGATGCGAGAGGGCCTCGACGTGGGCGAGTCCGGGCTCCAGACCGTGGTGCGGGAGGCCTTCGCGCTGCTCGACCTGATCTCGTTCTTCACCGCGGGCGAGGGCAAGGAGGGGCGGGCGTGGGCGATCCCGCGCGGCACCCCGGCCCAGCGCGCCGCGGGCGCGGTGCACACGGACATGGAGCGCGGCTTCGTGGCCGCCGAGGTGGTGGCCTGGAAGGACCTGGTGGACGCCGGTGGCTACGCCGCCGCCCGGGAGCGCGCGCAGATGCGCGTGGAGGGGCGGGAGTACGTGATGCGCGACGGCGACGTGGTCACCTTCCGCTTCACCCCCTAGGACTGAAGAGCTGCGGTGCTCGCCCGATCGCCGATCGGGCTGCGCTCCTCGCCGCGGCGGGCGGCTTGGCAGAAATCGTCCGTTGTATGTCCTTGCTGCCAGCAGCGGTTAGCGAGAGCATGTGGTCCATGAGCACTCGCCGTGTCGTGATCGTCGCCTTTCCCGGGATGCAGCCGCTGGACGCGGTGGGCCCGGCAGAGGTGTTCCACACCGCCGCTCGGCTTCGCCCCGGGGCCTACGAGGTCACGATCGCGGCGCCGGAGCGCGAGCCGATCCCCGCCTCGGCGGTCTCCCTGACGCCGGATGCGTCCCTGGCCTCGCTCCGCGGCCCGGTGGACACACTCGTGGTGGCCGGCGGCGCGGGCGTGCTGGCGCTCGAGCACGACGACGTCTTCCTGGCCACGCTGCGCAGACTGGCCGCGCGGTCGCGGCGCACCGCGGGCGTGTGCACCGGAGCCTTCCTCCTGGCCGCGGCGGGCCTGCTCGACGGCCGCCGGGCCACCACGCACTGGGCCAGCTGCGCGTTCCTGGCCGAGCGCTACCCGGGCGTGTCCGTGGACCCCGACCCGATCTTCGTCCGCGACGGCGACGTGTACACCTCGGCCGGCGTGACCGCCGGGATGGACCTGGCCCTCGCGCTGGTGGAGGAAGACCTCGGGCCCGAGGTGGCGCTCGAGACGGCGCGCTGGCTCGTGCTCTTCGTGAAGCGCCCCGGCGGCCAGGCCCAGTTCAGCGCGCAGCTCACGGCGCAGACCGCGGAGCGGCGGCCGCTGCGCGAGCTCCAGTCCTGGATCGCCGATCACCTGGCTGCCGACCTCAGCGTCCCCGCGCTGGCCGGCCGCGCTCACATGAGCGAGCGCAACTTCGCCCGCGCCTTCGCCCGCGAGGTGGGAATGACGCCGGCGGCCTACGTCGAGGCGGCCCGCGTTGAGAGCGCGCGGATCGCGCTCGAGGCGGGCGAGACCCCCGTGGAGCTGGTGGCGCGCGGTTCCGGGTTCGGGACCGTCGAGACCATGCGCCGCGCTTTTCACCGCCGCCTGGGCGTGGGCCCGGCGGATTACCGCCGCCGCTTCAGGTCCGGCGCGGCGGCCTGACCCCCGATGAAGGAGACCCGATGGACATCGTGATTCCCCTGTTTGACCGCTTCACCGCCCTGGACGCCGTGGGGCCGTACGAGGTGCTGAGCCGGCTGCCGGGCGCACGGGTCACCTTCGCCGCGGTGGAGAGCCGGCCCTACACCACCGAGACCGGCATGCTGACCCTGAGCGCCGACGCCGCGCTGTCCGACCTTCCCGACCCGGAGGTGCTCGTGGTTCCCGGCGGCACCGGCACCGACGCGGCGGTGGAGGACGAGGCCCTGGTGGACTGGATCCGGGCCGCGCACGAGACGTCGACCTGGACCACGTCGGTGTGCACCGGCTCGCTGCTCCTCGGCGCCGCCGGGGTGCTCGAGGGCCTCGAGGCCACCAGCCACTGGCTCGACATCCAGGAGCTCGAGCGGTACGGCGCCCGGCCCACCGATCGTCGCGTGGTGGAGCAGGGCAAGGTGATCACCGGCGCGGGCGTGTCCTCTGGCATCGACATGGCGCTCACCCTCGCCGCGCACATCGCGGGCGAGGAGGTGGCCAAGGCGATCCAGCTCGGCATCGAGTACGACCCCCAGCCCCCGTTCGACTCCGGATCCACGTCCACCGCGTCGCCGGAGACCATCGAGCTGGTGCGTGCCGTGGTGGCCCAGCGTGAGGCCACAGCTTGAGCGGCCTGCTATACCGCTCTGGGTGCGCTCCGGACTACTGATCGCCGCGCTGGGGGTGGCCATGGCGGTGCTTCTCGCCGCCGGGTCCCCCGCCCAGGCCGCCAAGACGTGCAGCGTGGGCAGCGGGCGCGGGTACGGCACCACCAAGGTCACCTACCTGAGGGTGTCGGGCACCAGCTGCCGGAGCGGGCGGAAGCTGGTGAAGGCATTCCACGCCTGTCGTCCCGGCAAGAAGGGCAAGTGCGGCAACCACCTTCTCGGGTGGAGCTGCACCGAGAGCCGCTACCACCAGCGCAAGCACAGCTACCGCTCGCGGGTGTCGTGCGCACGCGGCGGCAAGCGCGTGAAGCACAACTACACACAGAACTTCTAGGTGCGGCGAGCGGTTCGCCGCACGATGCTGGTCGTCGTGCTCGCCGGGGTGCTCGCGCCGGCTCAGAGTCACGCCGCCTGCGGGCAGGTCGAGGCCGGCGGGCCCACTCGGTCGGGACCCTCGCCGCCACCGCTCGCAGTGGGCGACTCGGTGATGCTTGGCGCCTTCCGCGGGCTCCGCGCGTCGGGCTTCGAGGTGAACGCGCGGGTGTGCCGCCAGATGGGCGAGGGCCTCGACCTGCTCGCCGCCCGCGAGCGCGCCGGCACGCTGCCGGATGTGGTGGTGGTGGCGCTGGGCACCAACTGGGTGGTCACCGCGGCGGACATCCGCCGCGCGCTGCGGATCGCCGGGCCGGGCCGGGTGCTCGGCCTGGTGACCCCGCGGGAGACGGGCGGGGCGGCGAGTGCCGACCAGTCACGGATCCGCGCGGCGGGCCGGCGCTGGCCGACGCGGGTGAAGGTGCTGGACTGGGTCCGCTACAGCGCGCCGCACGGATCCTGGTTCGGCGGCGACGGCCTCCATCTGACTGCCGCGGGCGCCGCCGGCTTCACCCGCCTGCTGCGCCGGGCGCTCAACTGGACGCCGTCGGTGCTCACCGCGAGCTGGTCGCCCGAGCCGCGAGGTATCACCGCGGAGTCGCTCCAGGCGAGGAGCACAGCCCGATCGGCGATCGGGCGAGCACCGCAGCCAGGTTCTCTGGTTCAGCGCACGCGTACCGCGGGGCCGGCCACGGTGCCGGCCTTCACGCGGTAGAGACCCGGTCCGCGCACCGACGCCACGTAGCGCCCCGCGGCCGAGGTGCGCACCCGGCCCACGGCGTGCCAGACCCCTCCGCCCCGCCGCTCCACGGTCAGCCGGTGGCTCCGCGGCGCCGGGTCGAAGCTGCCTATGAGGCGGGCCGGCAGCGGCCGGCTCCCCCAGGTGGCCGGGAAGGCGGTGCGTCCCGCGCGCGCCGAGGTGGAGACCTTGATGAAGCGCATCCAGGTGTCGCGGAGGCCGAGCCGCTCGCGGATCTCCGGGCCCGAGATGTTGGTGGAGCCGCGGGTGCCGATCACCCGCGCCCGCACGATCCGCGGGGACGTGCCGCGCTCGAGCACCTTCAGCTTCTTGAACCTCCCCTTCGCCCCGAGGGCGCTGCTCAGCTTCGCGGTGGAGAACGAGACCTGCCAGCGGTGGTAGGGCGAGCGGTCGTCATAGGGATCGGTCACGCCCACGAGCCAGGGCTTGCTCAGGGCGCCGACGAACGAGTACTGGATGCTCTCCGTGTGCCCTCCGGAGGTTGAGAAGTAGTAGGTGATGGCGGGCGCGCCGCCGTAGGTGAGGACGCGGCCGGCGGTCCCGGCCACCGCGGCGTCGCTGCGCACGCTCTCTCCGGTCACGCCGCGGTACACCTGCGAGCGGGTGTCGGGGTAGAGGTCGTACTCGCCGCTGGTCTTGCGCGTGGCCAGCGCATAGGTGCGGGCGGCCACGGCCTGGGCCTTCAGCGCCTCCAGCGGCCAGGAGTTCGGCATCTCTCCCGCCACCACGCCGCGCACGTAGTCGTCGAGGGAGATCCGGTTGATGGCCGTCACGCCGCCGCCGTCGTTCACGATCCGGACGGCGCCGCGGTAGCGCCCGCTGCTCACCCCGTTGATCGCGGGGCCGAGCAGGCGCAGCACGCCGTCGGGCCGGCTGAGCTCGAGCCCGGAGGAGAAGCGCCCGATCAGCTTCCCGCCCGTGGTGGAGAGCTTGATGCGGCTGCGCGATGGGCGCGCGATGTAGGTGGTGGCGGGCTTCAGCCTGTGGCCGCCACCGCGCGTGGCTCCCCGCACGCGAATGTACGGGTCGTCCGGCTGGAGCAGGATGCGTATCGAGCGCTGGCTCGCCGTGACCAGGCTGGTGCCGCTGTAGTAGTGGGAGAGGATCCCGCGGTAGGTGGACCCCTGAAGCGCATATCCGTAGGCCCCGTACTGGCTCATGCCGATGCCGTGACCCCAGCCGGCCCCGCGAATGACGTTGCGGGTGGCGGCCTCCGAGGCGGCGGGTACGGCGAGGGCCGCGGACACCACGGCTATGGGCAGGAGGATTCGGCGCATTGGGACTCCAACTCCTATATCGGCCGAAGGTAGCGGGAGTCGAGGAGCGAAGGCCCGATCGGTGAGAACGTGGCTGCGGTGCTCGCTTGATCGAACGATCAAGCTCCGCTCCTCGCCGGCCGAGCACCGGAGCATGCCGTCCTTCAGGTCACTCTGAACAGGCGCCAGTCCCCCGGCACCCCGCGAAGCTCGTGCGTGCCCCGGTCCTCGAAGTCGATTCCGGAGCCCGCCACGAGGTCCTTCACCGTGCTGGACACGAGGACCTCGCCGCCGTCCGCCATGCCCATCACACGTGCTGCGATGTTCACGGCGAGGCCGCCGAGGTCGTCGTCCCGTCTCACCTCCAGCTCGCCGGTGTGCAGGCCCGCCCTGAGCTCGAGCCCGAGGTCCGCCACGGCGTCGGTGATCGACGCCGCGCAGCGGATCGCGCGGGCCGGGCCGTCGAAGGTGGCCAGGAAGCCGTCGCCCATGTGCTTGATCTCGCGGCCGCGATGGCGGTCGAGGGCGCGCCGGAAGAGCTGGTCGTGCCGGCCCAGCAGGTCCTGCCAGTCACGATCGCCCAGGTCGGCGGCGCGCCGGGTGGAGTCCACGATGTCGGTGAACATCACCGTGGCCAGCATGCGGTCAGGCTCGCTCACGTGCCGCTCCCCGGTGAGGAACTCCTCGATCTCACCCATGATCGACTCGGAGTCGCCGACGGCGAACATGTTGTCCCTGCCCTCGAGCTCCACGTAGCGAGCGCCGGGCACGTGCTCGGCGATGTAGCGCGAGTGCTCGACCTTGATGAACGTGTCCTCGCGGCGGTGCATCACGAGCGTGGGCACCCGGATCGACGGCAGCACGTCGCGCACGTCGAACTTCCCGATCAGCTCGAAGATCCGCTTGATCGTCCCCGGGCTGGCCGCCAGGCGCTCGAGCCGCCCCGCCCATTCCATGAAGCGGGGGTCGCCCATGCGGCTGGGGGCGACGCTGCCGGCCACCAGGCCCTCGCCCCAATGGTCGATGCTCTGCTGCATCTTGGCGTCGCGTTCCTCGGCGTGCCACGCCCACCGGTGGTCCTCGGCCCAGATGGCTCTCGAGAACGTGGCGTAGAGGATCAGCGCGCGGGTGCGGTCGGGGTGGGTGGCGCCGAAGAGCACGGCCATCGGGCCGCCCTCGAGCGTCGCGCAGATGGCGGCCTCCGTGGAGCCGGCGGCGTCCATCACCGCGAGCACGTCGTCCATCTGCTCCTCGAGGGTGGGTGCGCCGTGGAGCGGATCGGAGAGACCGGACCCGCGGCGATCGAACGTGATCACGCGCGCGAACTGCGTGAGGCGCTCCATCACGGCCTCCAGGGCAGGGTCGGACCAGAGGTACTCGACCTGTGAGATCCAGGGCGGGATCCACACCAGGTCCACGGGGCCGTCGCCGTGAACCGTGTAGGCGATGTGCAGGTCCCCGCTCCGGGCGTAGCGCGCGACGGGAGGCACCCCCAAGACTCTATTTACGGCGGCCCGCGGGCAGCGGCCGGATTGGGCCCGAGGCCGGTGGGTACAGTCAGTTCCCGTGTCCAAGCGCAAGGCCAGCGACGTCTTCGTGGAGTGCCTGGAGGCCGAGGGCGTCAAGCACGTGTTCGGCATCCCCGGGGAGGAGACGCTCGACCTGAACGAGTCGCTCTCGCGCTCCTCGATCGAGTTCATCCCGGTGCGCCACGAGCAGGGCGGCGCCTACATGGCGGACGTGTACGGACGCCTGACCGGCCACGCGGGCGTGTGTCTGGGCACGCTCGGCCCCGGCGCCCTGAACCTGGTCACGGCCGTGGCCGACGCCTACCTGGACCGGGCCCCGCTGGTGGTGCTCACCGGCCAGGGGGACCTCGAGCGCATGCACAAGGAGTCGCACCAGTACATCGACCTGCTGCGCGTGATGCGCCCGATCACCAAGTGGAACGCCCGCCTCTCCGACCCGGCGATCATCCCCGAGGTGGTGCGCAAGGCCTTCAAGGTGGCCGAGACCGAGAAGCCGGGCGCCACCCACATCGAGCTTCCGGAGGACGTGATGGCCGCGGAGATCGAGGCCGAGCCGCTGCCCCGGCGCCGGCTCGTGCCCCCCGAGCCCGCCGCGCGGGAGCTGCTCCGGGCCGCGGACCTGATCAGGGGCGCGATCCAGCCCGTGGCCCTGGCCGGCAACGGCGTGGTGCGCACCGGCGCGGTGGCCGCGCTGCGCGAGTTCGTGCGCGCCACCGGGATCCCCGTGGCCGAGACGTTCATGGGCAAGGGCCTGGTGCCCGCGGACAACCCCGGCTCGCTGGGGGCCGTGGGCCTCCAGGCGGGGGACTACCGGATGGCCGGGTTCGACGAGGCCGACGTGGTGCTGGCCATCGGGTACGACCTGGTGGAGCACTCACCGGAGCACTGGAATCCCGGCCGGGACAAGAAGATCGTGTGCATCGACTCGGTTCCGGCCGAGATCGACGAGTACTTCGTGCCCGAGGTGGAGCTCGTCGGCGACCTCTACCACGTGCTCACGCGCCTGAGCGAGGAGTGCCGCCACGTGCCGCACCGCGGAGGCTCGGAGCGCCTCCGGGAGGTGGTGCAAGGCCGCTTCGAGAAGGCCAAGGACGACGACGGCTTCCCCGTCCAGCCGCCGCGCGCGCTCTGGGAGATCCGCCAGGCCCTCGGCCGCGAGGACATCCTGATCTCGGACGTGGGCCTCCACAAGCTCTGGATCGGGCGCATGTTCCCGGCCTACGAGCCCAACACCGTGCTGATCGCGAACGGTCTGGCGGGAATGGGATTCGCCCTGCCCGCGGCCATCGCCGCCAAGCTCGTGCACCCCGAGCGCAACGTGGTGACCGTGAACGGCGACGGCGGATTCCTCATGAACTGCCAGGAGCTCGAGACGGCCGTGCGGCTGAAGACGCCGATCGTGAACGTGATCTGGGAGAACGGGCAGTACGGGTCGATCGTCTGGAAGCAGGACAAGAAGTTCGGGAGCCACTTCGGGGTGGACTTCACCAACCCGGACTTCGTGAAGCTTGCGGAGAGCTTCGGCATGCCGGCCTGGCGCTGCGGCTCGGCGGACCAGTTCGGCGAGACCCTTCGGAAGGCCCTGACGCTCGACGTGCCGTCACTGATCGTGCTGCCGATCGACTACTCGATCGACGTGGCCATCAGCGACGAGCTGGGCGTAGAGACCGTCGCCACCTGAGTAGCTAGGAGGACACCATGGCCATTGCCACGCAGGAGCAGCAGGTAGTCGAGAAGGTCGAGAAGCGCCTCTACATCGGCGGCGAGTGGCGCGACGCGTCGGGCGGGGCCACGTTCCCCGTGATCGACCCGGCCACCGAGGAGCCGCTCTGCGAGGTGGCGAACGCCACGCCCGAGGATGCCGCGGCCGCCCTCGATGCCGCCGTCGCCGTCCAGGCCGAGTGGGGGGCCAGCGCGCCCAATGACCGGGCGGCCATCCTCTGGCACGCGTTCGAGCTCCTCACCGAGCGCGCCGACGAGCTGGCCACGCTGATGACGCTCGAGATGGGCAAGCCCGTGGCGGAGTCGAAGTCCGAGATCGTCTACGCGGCGGACTTCTTCCGCTGGTCCTCGGGTGAGGCCCTGCGCCTCGACGGTTACTACAAGCAGTTTGGGAACGGCACCAGCCGGGTGCTCACGATGAAGCAGCCGATCGGGCCGAGCCTGATGATCACGCCCTGGAACTTCCCCCTGGCGATGGGCACGCGCAAGGTGGGGCCGGCGGTGGCCGCGGGCTGCACGATCGTGATGAAGCCGGCGCAGCTCACGCCGCTCTCGATGCTCGCGCTGGGCCAGATCCTGGAGGAGGTCGGGCTGCCGGCGGGCGTGTTCAACGTCGTCACCACCTCGTCCAGCGGAAAGGTCACCGGACCCCTGATCCAGGACCCCCGCCTGCGGAAGCTGTCCTTCACGGGCTCCACCGAGGTGGGCAAGAAGCTGATCGAGGCGTCGGCAGCGAACGTGCTGAAGACGTCGATGGAGCTCGGGGGCAACGCCCCGTTCCTTGTGTTCGAGGACGCCGACCTGGATGCCGCGGTGGAGGGTGCGCTGCTGGCCAAGATGAGGAACATCGGCGAGGCCTGCACGTCGGCCAACCGCTTCCACGTGGCCGAGCCGGTGCGGGAGGAGTTCACCCGCCGGCTGGCGGAGCGCATGGGCGCGCTCAAGATCGGCCGTGGCACGGAGGAAGACGTGAAGGTCGGTCCGCTGGTGGACGAGGGCTCGCGCGAGAAGGTGGCCGAGCTGGTGGCCGACGCGGTGGAGCGCGGCGCCAAGACGCTCACGGGCGGGAAGATCCCCGACGGCCGCGGCTACTTCTACCCGCCCACGGTGCTGGCCGACGTGCCCGAGGGCGCTCGCGTGTTCAGCGAGGAGATCTTCGGCCCGGTGGCCCCCATCGCCGGGTTCTCGACCGAGGACGAGGCGATCGAGCGGGCGAACGACACCGAGTACGGCCTGGTTGCGTACGTCTTTACGCAGGACCTGAAGCGCGCGCTGCGGGTGTGCGAGCGGCTCGAGACGGGAATGATCGGCCTCAACCAGGGCATGGTCTCGAACGCGGGCGCGCCCTTCGGCGGCGTCAAGCAGTCGGGCGTCGGCCGCGAGGGCGGCAACGAGGGGATCGAGGAGTACCTCGAGACGAAGTACGTGGCCGTGAACATGGACCACTAGTGGGCGTACGCTAGGCCAGCAGAAGCTCGCGCGCGGTCTGGCGGAGCGTCTTCTCCACCTTGCGCTCCGAGAGCCCGGCCATGCACAGCTCGCGGTAGGTCTCGTAGCTCGTGAGGGTCATGAGGAGGGCCACCGCGCGCTTGTCCGTGAGCTTCGGCTTCAGGGCTTCCAACCCGCGCAAATGACTCACCAGCCGCTCCACCGAGGCGCGGCGGTCGGCTCGCTGGCGATCCACGAAGTCCCTGGCGGCAGGGTCGATGGCCGCCACGCCGTACACCTGAGCCAGCACCTCGTCCTCAGAGGCCCAGAAGCCCGTGAAGTTCCAAATCGTCTCCACCAGGGCCTCGGACGGGTCGGGGAGCACCACCGAGTCCTCCACGGCCACCAGTGAGGGGTTGGCCAGGAAGCTGTCGCAGGCGGCCTGGAGCAGCTCGAGGCGAGAGCCGAAGTGCTGATACAGGGTGGCCCGGGCGATCCCCGCCCGCTCGGCCACCACATCCACGGTCGAGCGGTGGAAGCTTCCCTCGGCCAGGAGAGCCCGGACGGCGGTGACGATTCGCGCCCGCGTGAGCACCGAGCGCTGCTGGCGCCCGCCCACGCGGTAGGCGGCGGTGGAGGACATCCGTGGAATGTATACCCGCCGTCCACCTTCTCCGTCGTAGAACGAGACACTGAATACGGACTCTCCGTCCACTTCGACGGCCCTTCGGGCGCCGTAGCCAGAATCCTGCACGACCGCTTGCAGGAGGTGACCTCATGCCCGCGCGTGCCGAGGCTCTTTGCAGATGTACCCCTCCGGAAGGATCCGATGGGGCGTTGCCGTCGTGGTTGCTGCCGTCTTTCTGCTGCCCGTTCCGGAGCAGGCGCTCGCCGGAAGTCCCAACGTCGCCGCCCTCCAAGCCGCGCTGAAGGTCAATGGCCTGTACACGGCCGAGGTGGACGGCGTGCCCGGGCCGATGACCCGTTCGGCCACGATCCGCTTCCAGCGCAAGCGCCATCTGGCCGCCGACGGCGTGGCGGGACCCCAAACACGCCGCGCGCTCGGCCGTCGAGGCCGCCCGCTCCTGGGAGCACGCAGCCTCGCCTCGCCGCAGGTGGGCTGGGACGTGGCCTCCGTCCAGTTCCTGCTCTGGCGGCGCGGCTTCTCGCCTGGGGCAATCGATGGAGCCTTCGGCTTCGGCACCACCCGCGCGGTCCTCGCCTTCCAGCGCTCGGTGGGAATCGGCGCCGACGGCGTGGTGGGGCCGCAGACGCTTCGCGCCCTCCAGCGCCGCCGAACCGAGATCCACCCGGACACCTCCGTGCGCTTCTACAGGCCGGTGTCGGGCCCGATGGGCGACGGCTTCGGTCACATCGGCGGCAGGCGCCACACCGGAATCGACTTCCCCGCGGCCAGCGGGACCCGGATCAGGGCGGCCGGGCGCGGCGTGGTGGTCTTCGCCGGCTGGAACACCGGCGGCTACGGCAATCTCGTGGTGGTGGCCCACCGACTCGGCTTTGCCACCTGGTATGCACACATGTCCCGGATCTCCGTGAGCCCCGGGCGCTCGGTGAGCGGAGGCACGATCCTGGGCCGCGTCGGCGCCACGGGCCACGCAACGGGCCCCCACGTGCATTTCGAGGTCCGGCGCTTCGAGGTCCCGATCGACCCGATGCCCTACCTCTTGGCTGGCACGGCCGCCCGGATCGCCATCCTCGCGGCCGCGGGCCCCGCCCTCGAGTGCGGACCCGGCTCCGGCATGCAGGACCACGCCGCGGCGGCCAGGGGCCCCCGGCGCATCGCCCGCGCCCGGCTCGCCGCCTGCTGAAGCCCGCTACTTCTCCTGCGAGCCGCGCGCCATCGCGCGCAGGTTCAGCGCCTTGTCGAGCGTGGCCTCGTCCACGCCCTTCTCGAGCGCGACCTCGCGGATCGTGCGCCGTGACCTCACTGCCTCGTTCACGATCTCGGTGCCCCGGTCGTACCCGATGTGCGGGTTCAGGGCGGTCGCGATCGCCGGAGTGGACTCGGCGTGACGCAGGAGCTGGTCCTCGTTGGCCTCGATCCCGCTCACGCAGCGGTCGGCCAGGAGCCGGCAGGTGGAGGAGAGGATGCGGATCGAGTCGAACACGTTGCGCGCGATCAGCGGCACGCGCACGTTGAGCTCGAAGTTGCCCTGGGTTCCGGCCACCGTCACCGCGGTGTCGTTCCCGATCACCTGGGCGGCCACCTGGAGCGTGACCTCCGGTATCACGGGGTTCACCTTGCCAGGCATGATCGAGGACCCCTTCTGGAGCTCCGGGAGCTGGATCTCCACCAGCCCGGTGCGCGGTCCCGATCCCATCAGCACGAGGTCGTTGGCGATCTTGGTGAGCGACACCGCCACCACCTTCATCGCGCCGTGCAGCTCCACCAGCCCGTCGCGGGCGGCCTGCGCCTCGAAGCGGTCGCGGGGGGCCAGGCCCAGGCCGAGCTTCTCGCGCACCCTCTGCGCGAACTCGGGGTGGGTGTTCAGGCCGGTGCCAGTGGCCGTGCCGCCAAGCGGGATCTGCTCGGCTCGGGCGAGCGCGTCGCTCACGCGGTCGCGGCCCAGCGTCATCTGGGCGGCGTAGCCCCCGAACTCCTGTCCCAGCGTCACCGGGACCGCATCCATCATGTGCGTGCGGCCCGCCTTCACCGTGTCGGCGAACTGTCCGGCCTTTGCGCTCAGGGCCTCGGCGAGGTGGTCGATCGCGGGCAGGAGCTGCTCGCGCACCTCGGAGACGGCGGCCAGGTGCACGGCGGAGGGGAACACGTCGTTCGAGGACTGCCCCATGTTCACGTGGTCGTTGGGGTGCACGCCCTCACCGGCGAGGGCGGCGATCACCTCGTTGGCGTTCGTGTTGGTGGAGGTTCCCGAGCCGGTCTGGAAGACGTCGATCGGAAACTGGTCGTCGTGCTCGCCGGCGGCCACCTCATCCCCCGCACGGGCCACCCGCTCGGCCACGTCCGGATCGAGGAGACCCAGCTCGCCGTTCACCCGCGCGGCCTCGGCCTTGACCCGGCCGAGCCAGCGAACCACGGGAACCGGCACCCGCTCCCCCGAAACGGGGAAGTTCTCGACTGCCTTGCTTGTCTCCGGGCCCCAAAGCTCCTGGCGAACCGCCATGCGTCTCCTCTGTCGCTTGCCCCCGGAGGCTATACACCGACCGCCGCCGCGGCCCCGCCCCGGCAGGCGCGCCTTCGCCTCGCCTTCGGCACGCGAACCGCTGCATTTCGCTCGTCAGCCGCGCAATCTCGACAACCCCGTGTTCTGATCGATTCACACCCTCCCCATGTCCGTTCTCACCCACACGAGCGAGCCCAGCCGCGGCTCGGAAGGCGACCGCCGCGAGACCGTCCGGTTCTGCTCGCGCTGCGGCACGCTCGAGGATCCGCCCGGCAGCCGCGTGGCACTGCGCCGCCGCGTGTGCGCCTCGTGCGGCATGGGAGTGATGCTCAGCGCCCTCGGCGATGCCCTGCCGGGCCAGGCTGCAGCGTTCCTCGTGGTGAGCCCCGACCTTGCCGTGAGCGCCGTGAGCCGCGCCGGCGAGAGGATCTTCGGCGAAGAGGACAACCTCATCGGCGCCCATCTGCTCGACGTGGTGACCAGCCCGCTCGGCGATGGCCAGCTCGAGGACCACGCCCGCCGCGCCGCTCAGCGACGTCGCGAGACGATCGCCCTACCACTGCGCCTGAAGCCCCCCTTCTCGCCGTCAGTGGGCACCCTGTCCGCCCGCATCGCGCACTGCTCGTCCCCCGCCGCCGCGCTCCTCGCGGTCGAGCCGGGCCGCTTCGCTTTTCGCTGATCCAGCGCGCCGAAGCCGTGCAAGAACGGGTGCACCGCTTGCGCTGAGTTCTCAGGCAGACGACAAAACCTCCATCTACGCAACCCTTCGGCGCCGCGGAACCTGTGCAAGCAGGACGCAGGCCTCGTAACGGTGCCGGGGATGTGCGAAGTAGTGCCACGACGCTGACGCGGTCAGTCGATCTGGAGGTCAAGTGAGCGGGATCAGGACCAACGCTGCCGCCGAGCTGCTCGGGGTCAGCCCAAATACGTTGAGGAGCTGGGAGCGCCGCTTCGGCTACCCCAAGCCCCGGCGTACGCAGGGCGGCCACCGCCAGTACGAGCTCACCGAGCTCGAGTCGCTCCGTCGCGCGCTCCTGGAGACGCACAACATCTCCTCAGCGATCGAGCTAGCTCGCCAGCGCGGCGAGGGCCCCTCATCGCCCGCGCGTCTGCTCGACGCCTTCGATCACTTCGACGAGAGCACGGCCGACCGCATCCTCGAGGAAAGCCTCGCCGTGCGCTCGGTCGAGCGCACCGTGGAGGAGGTTCTGCTTCCCGCGGTCGAGCTGGCCCACGAGCGTGACGGCCGCGACGCCGAGCGGGAGCTCGGCAGCCGCTGGGCCACGGGCTGGCTTCACGCCGCCCGCCGGGTGGTGCCTCCGGCCAGCCGTCCCCAGGGCGTTCTGCTCTTCGACTCGAGCCCGCGGCTCGACCTCGAGTCCCTGCACGTGCAGGCGCTCGAACTCGCGCTTCGGCGTGCCGGTTTCCGCACGCTGCTGCTCGCCTTCGACCTCCCGCCCGAGCGGGTCGTGCGCGCCATCCGCGCCCTCGATCCGACCGCATTCGTGTTCTGCGGCGGGGAGGCCACCCTCGAGGTGGTGGGTCGCCTGGTCTACACCGTGCGCCAGGTGGGCTCCGCGGCCCCGGTCTTCGAGTACCGCGAGTCCATGCCGGTCACCGGCGAGCACGGGATCCCGTCGCTCGGATCCCGGCCCGGCGAGGCCGTGGAACGGTTGAAGGGCTACGTGGACAGCGGCCGGCTCGAGCAGATCGTGGTCTCGGCGGACGCACCCCCCGCACCCCCGGTGCGGGTGCCCGTCGGCTCCGCCGGCTGAGCCCTAAGCGGCGTTATGTCATCCGCAGCCCCGCTTAGCATCGCGCGGGGATGTCGTCCCTTGAACTAGGCGACCCCCTCGCTCACCGGGCCCTTCAGGCCCTGGTCCGGGCGGAGGCGGCCGTCCGTCGCCGCCTTGCCGTGGAGTTGGAGCGTGCCGGAGTCTCGGCCGCGGGCTTCTCCGCGCTGGTGGTGCTCACCACGGCCGGGGGCTCGCTCGAGCTGCGCACGCTCCGCCGCCGCTTCGGCTGGAGCAAGGCCAACGCCACCGAGGTCACGGAGACGCTGGAGGTCCGCGGGTTCGTGCAGCGTCACCGCCTGCCGGAGGACCGCCGCGCGGTGGTCGTCCTCCTGACCCGCCAGGGCCGCGCCCTCGTGGACCGGCTCTTCCCGGAACACTCCGAGCGGGTCAGCGAGGCCTTCGGCGCTCTGGACGACGGCGAGAAGCGCTCACTCGCCGAGATCTGCCGCAAGCTCGCCGCGTAGACCTGGCTGCGGTGCTCGCGGATCAGCGATCGCGCTGCGCTCCTCGCCGGCGCCGAACCCGGGACCGCCCTTGGGACCATCCCACTCTCTTAATACCTCCCGAAGTGGGCGACCCAGATCGTGGCCTGCGACCCCCTCCATGAGCCGGTCGAGCGCCCGACCCCGATCCAGCGCCACTCGCCGGACAGGATCACATTGCGGTGCTCCGGTGAGCCCATCCAGCGGCGCACGGTGTTGCGAGCCTCCGCGCTCCGCCCCCAGTGCATCTCCAAGTTCTCCCCGGCCCATTCGAAGCGGCTGGCCACGGCGATCCGGGCGCGGTGCCCGAACAGGTCGCGGCTCATCAGCCAGCGTGCGTAACGAGAGCTGGACTCGTGCAGGCTGGGCGAGCGTTTCAGCGGTCCCAGGCCGTGCCACAGGCGTTCTCGATTTATCTCTCGCACAACGGTCCCCTCGGGCGAGGCCTGAGCGGGCGCGGCTGCGGGTACGAGCGACAGCGCGAGCAGGATGCTCGCGACCATGCGTCGGATGCGGCGCAATCGAACCTCTCTTTCGTTGGCCTGCGGGGTTAGCTGACGGGCTCGCGCGAAAGAGATACGCGCCGGCGACTGGCCGGTTCGGCCCCGAACCATCCTTGGGTCTTGGGTCCCCCGCTCCCACCGGACGGCCCGGCGGTGATTCGGCGGTTACTGAGGCGGAACTTCTAGCAGGTCGTACCTAGAATCGACGATTCGTGAGTCGTTATACCCCCGTGGACCCAGGTCAATCCTTTCCCGATCTCGAGAAGCGGGTGCTGGAGCGGTGGCGGGAGCGGGACGTGTTCCGGGAGTCGATCCGGAGGCGCCAGGGAGCGGAGCCCTACGTGTTCTACGAGGGACCGCCCACGGCCAATGGACGCCCGGGCTCCCACCACGTTCTGAGCCGCGTTTTCAAGGATGTGTTCCCGCGTTTCAAGACCATGCGCGGCCATCTGGTGCACCGCAAGGGAGGGTGGGACTGTCACGGCCTGCCCGTCGAGCTCGAGATAGAGAAGGAGCTCGGCTTCCAGTCGAAGGAGGACATCGAGCGCTACGGGGTGGCCGAGTTCAACGCCAAGTGCCGCGAGTCGGTGCTGCGCTACATCGACGAGTGGAATGCCCTGACGGAGCGCATCGGGTTCTGGCTCGACACCGATGACGCGTACTACACGCTCGACGACGACTACATCGAGTCGGTCTGGTGGTCCCTCAAGCAGGTCTTCGACCGCGGCCTGCTCACCGAGGGCCACAAGGTCGTGCCCTACTGCCCCCGCTGCGGCACGGCGCTCTCGTCCCACGAGGTGGCCCAGGGCTACCAGGACGTGGTGGACCCGTCGGTGTACGTGAGGTTCCCGCTGCTCGACGACCCGTCGGTGTCGCTGCTGGCGTGGACCACGATGCCCTGGACGCTGGTGCCGCACGCGGCCATCGCCGTGGACCCCGAGGTCACCTACGCGCGGGCTCGGCTCGGGTCGGATCGCCTGATCCTCGCCGAGCAGCTGGTGGGTCACGTGCTCGGCGAGGAGGCGGAGATCGAGGAGCGCATGCCCGGCTCCGCCCTGCTCGGGCTGCGCTACGAGCCGCCGTTCCCATACATCACGGACTATGGCGAGCGCGGGCACACCGTCCTGGCCGGGGACTTCGTGTCGGTGGAGGACGGCACCGGAGTGGTGCATACCGGCGCCGCGTTCGGCGAGGACGACTTCCGCCTGGCCACCGACAACGGGCTCACGATCCACAACCCGGTCCGCCCCGACGGGACCTTCGACGAGCGGACCGGCCCCTTCGCCGGCATGTACGTGCGCGACGCCGACGCGAAGGTGATCGAGGCCCTGCGCGAGTCCGGGCGCCTTTTCCGGGCGGGCGAGTACGAGCACTCGTATCCGCACTGCTGGCGCTGCGGCACGCCGCTTCTCTACTACGCGAAGACGAACTGGTACGTCCGCACCACCGCGGTGCGGGACGAGCTCCTGGCCTCGAACGAGGACGTGACCTGGTACCCGGACCACATCAAGCACGGCCGCTTCGGCAACTGGCTGGAGAACAACGTGGACTGGGCCCTCTCGCGGGAGCGCTACTGGGGGACCCCGCTGCCGATCTGGCGGGCGGAGGACGGCGAGGTGGTGTGCGTCGGGTCCCGTGACGAGCTGCGGGAGCTGGGCGCCGAGGTGCCCGAAGACCTCCACCGGCCCTACATCGACGACGCGACCTTCGAGCGCGACGGGAAGACGTTCCGGCGAGTGCCCGACCTGATCGACGTCTGGTGGGACTCCGGCTGCATGCCCTTCGCGCAGTGGCACGCGCCGTTCGAGAACGAGGACGTGTTCAAGAAGCGCTTCCCGGCCGACTACATCTGCGAGGCGCTGGACCAGACCCGGGGATGGTTCTACTCGCTGCTGGCGGTGTCCACGCTGCTCTTCGGGCGAAGCTCCTACGAGACGGTGCTCTGCCTCGGGCTGATCCTCGACCCCGAGGGGCAGAAGATGTCCAAGTCCAAGGGCAACGTCGTGGTGCCCTGGGACGTGCTCGACACCCACGGGGCGGACGCGTTCCGCTGGTACTACTTCACCTCGAAGCAGCCCTGGGACGGGTATCGCTTCTCGCTCGAGACCGTGGGCGAGTCGGTGCGCCAGTTCCTGAAGACCCTCTGGAACACCTACGGCTTCTTCGTCCTCTACGCAAACGTGACCGACGTGGCGGGCGAGGGCCGGGAGACGGACCTCGACCGCTGGATGCAATCCCGTGTCGCGGCCACCACCGAGCGAGTGATCGAGCGGATGGAGGACTACGACACCACCTCGGCGGGCCGCGCCATCGCCGAGCTGGTGGACGATCTCTCCAATTGGTACGTGCGCCGTTCGCGGCGCCGGTTCTGGGAGGGCGATCCGGCCGCGTTCGCCACGCTGCGCGAGAGCCTTCTCACGGTGGCGAAGCTGCTGGCGCCGCTCACCCCGTTCGTGGCCGACGAGATCTACGAGGGCCTGGATGGGTCGGAGCCGTCGGTGCACCTCACCGACTTCCCGGAGCCGGGCCCGCGCGACGAGCAGCTCGAATGGGACATGCAGGTGGCCCGGGACGCGGTGGAGCTGGGCCGAGCGGCTCGAGCGCAGGCCGGGGTCAAGGTGCGCCAGCCCCTGCGTGAGGCGGTGCTGGTGGCTGCCGACCGGGAGCGTGCCGCGATCGAGCGCTTTGACGCGCTGGTGCGCGACGAGCTGAACGTGAAGGCGCTGCGCTTCGTGTCCGAGGCCGGCGAGCTCGGGCGCTTCGAGCTGAAGCCCAACTTCCGGACCCTGGGGCCGCGCTTCGGCAAGCAGATGCCGCGGGTTGCGGCGGCGGTGGCGGCGCTCGACCCGGCGGCCCTGCGTGCCGGCAGGCAGGTGGGCATCAACCTGGACGGACACGAGCACGAGATCGGCCCCGACGACGTGCAGATGGTGTTGCAGCCGCTGCCCGGCTACCAGGTGGAGCGAGCGGGCACGCACGCGGTGGCGCTCGACCTCGAACTGGACGACGAGCTGCGCCGCGAGGGGCTCGCCCGCGAGGTGGTGCACGCCGTGCAGGCGGCGCGCAAGGGGGCCGGCCTCGAGGTGGAGGACCGCATCGCGCTCACCCTCGGAGGCGACGCCAAGCTGCTGGACGCCGCCCGGGCCTTCGAGGAATACGTGAGCCGGGAGACCCTCGCCCAGGCGCTCGAGTACGACGGAACGGCCGGCGAGCGCACTGAGATCGAGGGTCGGGACTTGTTCATCGCCGTCGAGCGCCGTTAGGCTGGCGCGGCCATGCCGCTGCCCCCCGTCTTCCACGAGCGCCCCTTCGCCGTACAGGTGATCGGGGTCGTGGTGGTCCCGATGCTCTTCGGGCTGCTCACGGGATTCGCCCTCGGCTGGTCGGAGGTGCTTTATCTGATCCTTGCGGGGCCGATCGGGATTCTCGGTGGATTCGTCGGCGGGGTCGAGCACCGCGGCTTCGAGGACGGCTTCGTCCGCGGGCTCCTGGGGGGCCTCGTGTTCGGCAGCTTCATCCTGCTCGGGCACAAGATCGCCGGCACCGACGCCAAGGCAGACCTGCCCGACCCACAGATCGGGCTGGCCATCCTCACCACCGTCGTCGGCGGCATCCTTGGCGGCCTCGGCGGGCGTTACCGGGCCCGCCGCGAGGCTGCCGAAGGCCTGTACGAGCCCGCCTAGTCAGCGCGCCTTCACGTAGCGCAGGAGCTCGGCGCGGTCGCGTCCGCCCGATACCGCCACATCGAGCACATCGCCCACGCCCCGCGCGTAGAGCTTGTACTCCACGAGCGCCGGCTCGAGCGGGCTGTAGTCCTTGATCAGCACCGCGTGGCGGAAACGCCCGAAGGGCGACTCCACCTGCTCGTCGGTGCTGAGCACGCGCGCCCTGTCCTCGGCCTGGCCGGCGTAGTACTCCTCGCGGTAGCGCTGGCCGGCGCGCGGATGTGCGGGCATCGCCACGCCGGCCTGGGCGCCGTCCCGCCCCGCCTCCCAGGAGCCGGAGGTGTCCACCTTTCCGCGGGGTCCGAACTCCCTGGTGGCCTCGCCCAGGTACCAGACGTTGCCCCTCCGGTCCTGGGCGAACCAGTCGTAGGTGTCCTCCACCACATGGCCGGACGTGGTGGCCACGTCGTGCACCACCCGCGCGCGCACACCGCTGATCAGCCGGGTCCGGTGCGTGACCGATACCACGATGCGCTGGGTGGCCTCGCCACCCGCCTCGCGGTAGATCCGCCGCTCTCCGGGCCGCATCGGCATATAGGGGTTGTCGATGCGGGTGGTGAAGTTCGCCGGGTTCAGGGACACGGGCTCACTGCCGTGTGGAAGCGCCGCGCCCGCGGCCGGGGCCGCGACGGAACCCATGCCGATCGCCGCAACCATCGCCGCCCTCGATCCAGCTCTCATGGCCATGCCTCCTGCGCCGGGATCCAACCTTTGGACCACCGTAGGTGGGCGAGGTGAGGTCTCGATGAGAGCCCTGAACGACGAAGCGCCCGCGGGCGCGGGCGCTTCGGATGCTTCGATGCTCGGTGGGCTAGGCGGCCAGGGCCGGATCGATCTCCTGCACCAGCCGGCTCTTGGGCAGCGCGCCGATGATCTGGTGCGCGACCTGCCCGTTCTTGAAGAGAAGCAGCGTCGGGATGGACATCACGTTGTACTGAGCCGCCGTCTGCGGATTGTCGTCCACGTTCAGCTTCACGATCGTGAGGTCGTCCCGCTCGCCCGCGAGCTCCTCCAGGTGGGGGGCCACGATGCGGCAGGGGCCGCACCAGGGTGCCCAGAAGTCCACGAGCACGGGCTGCTCGGCTTCGACCACCGCGGCCTGGAAGTTCGCGTCGGTCACCTCGGTGATTGAACCTGCCACTCCCGCTCCTTCGTTCGTCTGTTTGATCTAAGTCTCTATCGGTCGGCGGACCGCGTTGCTATACAAAGTGAAGTATAGCCCCTCTGTCCACCCCTCAGTTCACGACCGTATCCGGAGCGCGGGCACCCGCCACATCGCCTCCAGAGCGATCACCGGAGTCATCTTCGAGCTTCCGTGCTGTCGCTCGCGGAAGACGATCGGCACCTCCACGATGCTGAAGCCGGCCCGGGCGACCGCGTAGGTCACTTCGATCTGGAAGGCATAGCCGTTGGCATGTACGTCGTGGAGGTCCACGCCCTCCAACACCCGCCGCCGGAAGCACTTGAAGCCGCCCGTGAGATCGCGCACCGGCACGCCGAGCATCACGCGGGCGTAGGCCGACCCGAGCCTGCTCACGATCCGGCGCAGGCGCCCCCAGTCGCTCACGCCCCCGCCGGGCACGTAGCGCGACCCGAGCACGAGGTCAGCGCCGTCGCTGGCGGCGATCAGGCGTGGAAGGTCGGCCGGATCGTGTGAGAAGTCGGCGTCCATCTCGAGTACGAGGTCGGCCCCGGCGGCCAGCGCCACCTCGAACCCGGCGAGGTACGCGGGCCCGAGGCCGCCCTTGCCGTTGCGATGCAGCACCTGGACCGCGTCCAGCTCGGCGGCGAGCCGGTCGGCCATCGCCCCCGTGCCGTCCGGAGATGCGTCGTCCACCACCAGGATCCGGTGTTCGCGGCCGGTGGCCTGCAGCTGTGCAAGTGCCGCACGCACCACCGGCTCGATGTTGTCCGCCTCGTTATAGGTGGGCAGAATCAGCCAGGCCCCTGACACGGACGCGTACCCTAGCCCCCGGTCCCGTCTGCTCCGGATCGCGGGTGGGGGCCGGCCGACCATGAGGAACTCCGAGATCGCAGCGGCCTTCGACGAGCTGGCGAGCCTCTACGAGCTCGACGGCGCCGTGGTGTACCGCGTCACCGCCTACCGCAACGCCGCCAAGGCGATCCGCGAGTCGGGAAGCTCGGTGGAGGAGCTCGCCAGGGCCGGGAGGGCGGAGGAGCTGGCCGGAGTGGGGAAGACGATCGCCGAGAAGATCGACGCGCTCCTCGAGGGCGGCTCGATCCCCGCCGCCGACAAGCTGAGGACCAAGTTCCCGCCCGGGCTCGTGGAGATCACCCGCCTGCCGGGCCTCGGCCCGAAGCGCGTGCGCCAGCTTCACGAGCACCTGGGCGTGACCTCGGTGGAGGAGCTGCGCACTGCCGTGGAGGACGGGCGCCTGGCCGACGTGCCCGGCTTCGGGCCCAAGGCGCAGGAGAACGTGCTGGCCGGCCTCGCAGCCGACGACGCCGGCGCCACCGCGGTCCGCTTCGTCCTGTCCCAGGCGCTGGAGGTCGGGGACGCGATCGTGGAGGGGCTGCGCCCGTTCGCGAAGCGCGTGGAGCTCGCCGGCAGCGCCCGGCGGATGGCCGACTCGTGCAAGGACCTGGACGTGGTGGCGGCCACGGCCGATCCGGCCGGCCTGGTGCGGGCCTTCGGCGCCCTGCCCGAGATCGACGTGGTGCACTCGTCGGGCGCGGCCGGCGCCCGGGCGGTCACGCACACCGGGATCCCTGTGGACCTGCGGGTGGTGCCGGAGGAGGCCTTCGGGAACCTGCTCCAGCACTTCACCGGCTCGGGCAAGCACAACGAGGCCCTGCGCACCGAGGCCGTGCGGCGGGGACTGCACGTGAGCGAATACGGGATCGCCGACGACGCCGGCGAGACCGTGGCATACGTCAGCGAGGAGGAGGTCTACGAGCGGCTGGGGATGCAGTACATCCCCCCGGAGCTTCGCGAGAACCGGGGCGAGCTGGCCGCCGCGCGCAAGGGCGAGCTGCCCGAGCTGATCGAGCTGGAGGACATCCGCGGGGACCTGCACATGCACACCGTGGCCTCGGACGGGAAGAACACGATCGAGGAGATGGCGGAGGCGGCGCGCGAGCGCGGGTACCTGTACGTGGCCATCACCGACCACTCGGCCTCGCACGGCTTCGGCGACCACGTGTCCCCGGACGACCTGCTGCGCCAGATCGAGCTTGTGCGCGCTGTGGAGGTCGACGGTCTCACGCTTCTGGCCGGGAGTGAGGTGAACGTGCTCATCGACGGCGCGCTGGACTACGAGGACGAGCTGCTGGAGCAGCTCGACTGGGTGGTGGCGAGCGTGCACACCTCGTTCCGGATGGGCGAGAAGGAGATGACGGACCGCATCGTGACGGCGCTGGAGCACCCGCTCGTGGACGTGCTCGGGCATCCCACCGGCCGCCTGATCACACGGCGCGAGCCCTACCACGTGGATATGGACCGGGTGATCGAGGCGGCGGCCCGGACGGGCACCTTCCTCGAGATAAACGCCAACCCCAACCGGCGTGATCTGGCCGACCACTACGCCCGGGCGGCGGCCGAGGCGGGGGTCACGATCCTGGTGGACTCGGACGCGCACCGCACCTCCACCCTGGCGAACATGCGCTACGGGGTGGCCACGGCCCGGCGGGCCTGGCTCACCGCGGAGCAGGTGGGCAACACGCGCACCTGGCCGGAGCTGGACGCGCTGCGCAAGCGCTCGCGCCGCTAGGCGACGGTTAGGGGACGCGCACCGGAGTTGGGTCGTCCGGCTCGATCTTGCGCATGCCGGGCAGGCGCAGCAGCTTCGGGGGCCCGAAGGGCGAGCTCCTGTCGAGCCAGAACTCCACCCCGTCGCGGCCCTCGATCGCCTCCACGGCCCGGGACTGCTTGCGCCAGAGCAGGGCCACCAGCACGGCGTAGCCCACCGCCACCGACGGCACCGGCGGGAAGAAGATGCCGAGAACGCCCGCGGCCGTGGCCACCACGGCCAGCGGCCACATCCGGTTGAAGATCGCCACGCCGGGCTCGAGCCCCGGCAGCTGGTTGGTGCTGCGAGCGTCGGCCAACAGGTTCTTGATTCCCTCCGTGGTGGTGGCTCCACGGCCCATCCAGAGCCCGGAGAGCGCGGCCAGCAGCCACCACGCGAGCGACACGAGCACGAGCGTGCGATCGTCGTCCCGGCCGGCGCCGATCACCGTTATCGCCGCCAGGGCGGTGGCGGCCCCGCCGAACAGCAGCACCGCTGTGCGCAGGAAGTCCCGGAAGCGCATCAGGCGGCGGCGAGCGCGGCCAGGACCCGGATGAACCCGTCCACTCCGTCCACCACCACGTCCGCGCGCTCCACGATCGCGGCCGGACCCTCCTCGGACCGCACGCCCACCCGAACCGCGGAGGTGAGCACACCCTCTCCGGTGAGGCCCTCCAGCGCCTCGAAGGCGTCGAGGTCCGTGGCGTCGTCGCCCCCGTAGAGCGCGGTGTGCAGGTCCGCCCCGGTCACGAGGTCCCGGATCGCGTGGCCCTTGTCGATCGGCACCGGCGGCCGGATCTCGAGCACCTTGCGCGCCCAGTGAATGCCGAGGCCGGCTGCCTCGGCTTCGCCCGCGATGAGCTCGACCTGCGCCATCGCGGCATGCTCATCGGGCACGCCGCGCCAGTGGAACGCGACGATCGGGCCCTTGTCCTCGATCCGGACACGGAGCAGGCGCAGCTCCGGAGTGTCGCGCTCGTCCACGAAGTGGTGCACGCGCCGTTCCCAGCTCTTGAACGCCGGAACCACCCGGGGGGCGGAGGCGCCGGGCTCGAGCAGCTCGGCTCCGTGCGAGCCCGCGTAGGCGATCCCGCCGACCCCCACGAGCCGCCGCGCCTCGGCGGCGGAGCGCCCCGAGACGCAGGCCACGCAGCCGTAGCGGCGGGCCAGGCGGCCGAGCAGCACCGCCACCTCCTCCGGGACGCGCGCATCCTCGGCCCGGGCGACGATCGGCGCCAGCGTGCCGTCCACGTCGCAGAAGACGCCCGCCCGGGACGGCTCCTCCCGGAGTGGGCGCAGCGCCTCCGCGAGCACGTCTGCGGTGGGAGCGGACACCCGACGTAGTATGCCCCGCGATGTCCTCACGGCTCGTGCGCCTCGGGGCGATAGCCACGGCGGCGGGCGCCTTCAGCGCTCTGTTCGGCATCGGCGGAGGGACCGTGATGGTGCCGCTGCTCGTGCTCTGGCTCGGTTACGAGCAGCGCGAGGCCGCCGGTACCTCGCTGGCGGCCATCGTGATCATCGCCGGCCTGGCCGCGATCGCCCAGTCGTCCTTCGGGAACGTCGATTTCGTGAAGGGCGTGGCCATCGGGCTGCCCGCGATCGGGGGCGTGCTCGCGGGGACCGCGCTTCAGCAGCGGCTCTCGGACCAGGTGGTGGCGCGGGCCTTCGTGGTCCTCCTCGTGGTCTCCGCGGCCGTCCTGATCTTCTGAGCCGTGGACTTCGTGGAGATCATCGGCGTGGTCGTCATCGGGTTCGCGGCCGGCATGGCCGGCGGCCTGCTCGGGGTGGGCGGCGGTCTTCTGTTCGTTCCCGGACTGGCGATCTTCCTCGGTCAGTCGCAGCTCGAGGCCGTGGCCACGTCGCTGGTCGCGGTGGTGCTGGTGTCCGTGGTCGGCACCTGGCGCCAGCACGGCTACGGCAACGTGCGCCTCCGGGACGGACTGACCATCGGCGTCCTGTCGCCGATCGGCGTGGTGGCGGGGACCGTGCTGGCCAATGCTGTGCCCGAGCGGGCCCTGGAGCTGTCCTTCGCGTTCTTCCAGCTCTACTTCGCCTACCAGCTCGCGGGCCGCGCCGGGCTTCCGTCCAGACGCGCCACTCGGTAGCGTCCCCCTCCAGTGGAGATCCTCGACGTCAGATCCGAGGACCGCGACGGACTCGTGCACGTGGCGCTCCGGGGGGAACTCGACCTCTCCAGCACGGCCAAGCTCCAGGACGAGCTCGACCGCGTGGAGGCGGGTGGCCCGAAGACCATCGTGATCGACCTGTCCAAGCTGGTCTTCCTCGATTCCACGGGGCTGCGCTGCGTGGTCACGGCCGACGAGCGCGGCCGCGAGGCGGGACGCCGTGTGGTGATCGTCCGCGGACCCGATCCCGTGCAGCGCGTGTTCTCGATCACGCGTCTCGAGGAACGCCTCGAGATCGTGGACGACGCCTCCTCCGTCAGCTGAGTCCGGGGTCCGGTGCTCGCCCGGGCCACCGCCCCGGGCTGCGCTCCTCCCAGGGGTCCGGTGCTCGCCCGGGCCACCGCCCCGGGCTGCGCTCCTCCCAGGGGTCCGGTGCTCGCCCGGGCCACCGCCCCGGGCTGCGCTCCTCCCAGGGGTCCGGTGCATTCCCTGGCAGGGCGCCCGCCCGCGGCGTAGCATGCGCCGAGTGGTGGGCCAAGATCTGATCGTGCGCCCCGAGGTGGTCGCGTTCGTGTCCCGGGCGGAGGAGCGCGGATGCGCCAACCTCTCCGAGCTCGACGAGCTGCTGCGGTCGATCGAGGCCGATCCGGAGGACGTGGACGGCCTCGAGACCTACCTCGAGGGCCGAGGCGTGGACATCACCGACGATTGCGGCCGGGAGGGCATCGAGCCCACGTCGTTCCGCAACGGCGAGCTGGCCAGCGCCACGACCGACGCGCTTCAGCTGTTCCTCAACGAGATACGGCGCTACCCACTGCTCACCGCCGCGGAGGAGGTGGAGCTGGCCAAGCGGATCGAGCAGGGAGATCTGGAGGCCAAGGAGCGGATGATCAACTCGAACCTCCGGCTGGTGGTGTCGATCGCCAAGAAGTACCAGGGCCAGGAGCTCTCGCTGCTGGACCTGATCCAGGAGGGGATCTTCGGCCTGATCCGCGCCGCGGAGAAGTTCGATTGGCGCAAGGGCTACAAGTTCTCCACCTACGCGACCTTCTGGGTCCGCCAGGCGATCCAGCGCGGGTTGGCCAACAAGGCGCGCACCATCCGCATCCCCGTGCACATCGGCCAGCGCGAGCGGAAGATCGTCCGGGCGGACCGGGAGCTTCAGGCCAAGCTCGGCCGGGAGCCCACCGACGACGAGATCGCCGAGGAGGCCGAGCTGCCGCTGAGCCAGGTGCAGGAGGTCCGCGAGGCGGCCCGCACCGTCACCAGCCTCGACCGGCCGGTGGGCGAAGAGGGGGACACGGTGCTCCGTGACCTGCTCGAGGGCGACGCGCCGGCGGTGGACGAGGAGGTGGAGGTCAGCCTCAGCGAGGAGGTCCTGCGCAAGACGATCGAGGACCTACCTCCCGTCGAGCAGGAGGTGATCCGCATTCGCTACGGCATGACCGGCGAGGACCCGCAGCCGCTGCGGGAGACCGGCCGGCGGCTTGGACTCTCAGCCGAACGGGTTCGCCAGCTGGAGTCGAAGGCACTTAAGCGCCTCGCCATGCGCCGCGAGCTTGAAGCGCTGCGAGAGGTCGCCTAGCGGTGGAACGACTCGCGACGGTGTCGAACGCCGTCGTCGCCATCTTCAGCGAGTTCTACGGACGGGGCCCCACGAAGGCCAAGTCCTATGCATTCGACAACTACGTGGTGACAGTGCTCGAGGACATCCTCACTCCGGTGGAGCGGACGCTCGTGGACGCTGGTGAGGAGGATCTCGTGCGGCGGGTGCGGCTGACCTTCCAGGAGGTGGTTGCGGATCGGTTTACGGACGCCGTGGCGGAGGCCATGGGGCGCCCCGTGGTGACCTATCACTCGCAGGTCACCTTCCACCCGCCGATGGGCTTTGAGATGTTCGTACTCGAAAAGTCCGACGAGGACTAGGACTCGCCGAAGAGGGGCTCGGGCAGCGGCACGTCCGGAGTCCGGGCGAGGGTGGCGGCCAGGGCCACCATCGGCAGGCCGGGGGCGAAGCGCGCGGGCCGCTCCGGGCCGCCGGGCAGGTACTCGGCCCGGCGGTCGATGAGCGAGACGATCCAGCGACAGAGGTGTGCCTGCGGCTCGGCGTCGTCCACGGCGCAGGCCAGCGAGGCCAGCGCGAGGTTCTCCACAGCGTCCACGCCGGTGAACATCTGTCCCAGCGAGGTGAGCAGGAACGCGTACGCGCGCTCCACCACCGCGTCGTGGGGGATGGCCCCGGAGCCGACGGGCGGGCCGAGGTCGAGCGGGTCCTCGCCGGCCAGCAGCCGCCTGACCTGACCGCCCATCACGGCCCGTACCTGGTCCTCGTTCAGGCCCACCTGGAGGGCGTGCCGCATGCACCACGTGGCGGACATGGTGGGGGTGCCGTAGGGGGCGTCGCTGGCCCAGAGCACCTGGCCGGGCGGCACCAGCGCCAGCAGGGCCTGGAGATCGCTGGGGGACCACCAGGCCGTGTCGAAGAAGAGGTTCGGGAGCTCCGCGGCCGGGCGCCAGATCCAGGCCAGGTCGCAGATCCCCGCATGGGCCAGGATCAGGCGCATGCCCGGGAAGGCCCTGCAGGCCTCCACGGCGTGGCGGCCGAGCGCCGGGATGCCCCGCCCGGCATGGACGAGGACGGGCAGGCGACGCTCGTCGGCCAGGGCGAACACCGGCCTCAGGGCGGGATGGTCGAGGGTGAAGCCCTCCGCGCGCGGGTGGAGCTTGATTCCCCGCGCGCCCGCGGCCAGGCAGCGCTCGGCCTCGGCCAGTGGGTTGGCCTCGGGGTCGAGCCGGCAGAAGGGGACGAGCACGGACCCGCTGGCCGCGGCCTCCTTGAGCACCATGTCGTTCGCGGCGGGGTAGCCGTCCGGCTCGTGCATCGCGAACACCACACCGCGAGACCCGGCGCGCCCGAGCAGCTCCAGCAGCTCCGGGGCGGTGCAGTGGTAGCCGTCCGGGTCGTTCGCGCCCAGGTGGGTGTGGGCGTCGAAGGGCTCGGTGCCCGGCACCTCCTCGCGCACGCGGTCGAGGAGGGGGAGAAGCGCGGCGTCGGAGAGCACGGCCGCGCAGGTTATCTGCGCTCGCCGGGGGGCTTACCCTGCGAGGCATGCATTCAGATCAGGCACAGGCGCTGAGGGATCGGTTCGGCCATGTCGGGGTCTGGTTCGGCCCCATCGGGGTGCTGCCCGCCGAGGACGAACGGGCGGCGGTGGCCCGCATCGAGGAGCTCGGCTACGGGGCGGCCTGGTACGGCGAGGGGGTGAACAACCGCGAGGCGTTCGCGCACGCGGCCCTCCTGCTCGATGCCAGCGAGCGCATACCCGTGGCCTCCGGAATCGCGAGCATCTGGGCCCGCGACGCCACCGCGTCGATCAACGGCGCCAACACCCTCAACGAGGCGTACGGCGGGCGTTTCGTGCTCGGCCTGGGCGTGAGCCACGCGCCCGCGGTCAGCTTCCGGGGCGGCGACTACCGCAAGCCGCTCACCGCGATGCGCGAATACATGGAGGCGATCGACCGGATCGAGTACGGCGCGCCGGCCGCGCCTGAGCCGTCACCCGTGGTGCTCGCCGCCCTGCGGACGAAGATGCTCGAGCTCTCGCGTGACGCCACCGCCGGCGCGCATCCGTACTTCGTGCCACCGGCGCACACCGAGCGGGCGCGCGGCATCCTCGGCCCGGAGCCGTTCCTGGCTCCTGAGCAGGTGGTGGTGCTGGAGACCGACCCCGCCCACGCCCGGGACACCGGCCGCCGGCACATGGCCGTGTACCTGGCTCTGCCCAACTACGTGAACAACCTGCGCTGGCTCGGCTACGAGGACGCCGACTTCGCCGACGGCGGGAGCGACAGGCTGGTGGACGCGATCGTGGCCTGGGGGGACGAGGAGGCGATCGCCGCCCGCGTCCGCGAGCATCTCGAGGCGGGCGCGGACCACGTGGCGGTTCAGGCGTATGCCGACGACGGCCATGCGTCGCTCGCGCAACTGGAGCGCCTGGCGCCGGCGCTGATGGAGCTGTGAGCCGCGCCGGCGGAAGCACCTTCCTTCTCATTCCCGGCGCGGCCACGGGCCCGTGGTACTGGGATCTCGTGGCCGACGACCTGCGCGGGCGCGGGCACGAGGTGATCGCCGTGGATCTGCCGTGCGAGGACGACGCGGCCGGGCTGTCGGAGTACGCGGATGCCGCGATGGCGGCGCTCGGCGGCCGTGACCGGGATCGCCTCGTGGTGGTCGGCCACTCACTCGGTGGATTCACGGCCTCGCTCGTGTGCGGGCGTGTGGACACCAATCTGCTCGTGCTGGTGCAGGGGATGATCCCCGCCCCCGGAGAGACCCCGGGGGAGTGGTGGGCCAATACGGGCTTCCCCGACGAGACGTCGGAGTGGGACGCGTCCGACACCTACTTCCACGACGTCCCGCGGGAGCTCGAGGATCTGTCCGCGGAGCGGGAGCGTGGGCAGTCGGCCACGCCGATGGGACACCCCTGGCCTCTCGACGCCTGGCCCGACGTTCCGACGCGCTTTCTCGTGTGCAGCGAGGACCGCTCCATTCCGCCGGACCTCATGCGCCGCGTCGTGCGCGACCGGCTGGGCATCGTCCCCGACGAGATCGCCACCGGCCACATGCCGATGCTCGCGAGGCCCAGGGAGCTGGCGGACCGGCTGGACGCTTACAGCCAAGACGCCTGACCAGCGGAGCGGCGAAGGAATCGAACCTTCCAAGCGTGGGGCTGCCACGCCCTGCCGGCTTTGAAGGCCGGATGGGCCACCAGACCCCTGCCGCTCCGGGACGAAGGCTACGACGAGGCGACTTCGAGCAGGAAGTGGCTGGGATCGCCGGCGTCGCGGATCAGGGACAGCCGCCCAGCCACCGGCACGAGCAGGCCCTGGGCGTGCACGTAGCTGGTGTCCACCGCTGCGGACTCGATCTCGCCGGCCAGCAGCTGGCGGAGCTGTTTGCGGTGCTTCTCGAGGTTGGCCCGGTCGGTGACCGGAGGCCAGCAGGCGGACTGGAAGTCGGCCTCGGCGTAGCCCACGAGCTCCGTGAAGGCGGGGTTGAGATTGCAGAAGCGCCCGTCGAGCTGGATGCTGGCCATCGGGACCGGGGCGTCGTCGAAGCCCGGTTCCGGGGGCCGGGCGGGCCCGGTGTCGCGGCGGGCGAGCAACGGGCGCCGGTCGCCGAACCCGGCATCGCTCGGGGCCGCGGGGGCCAGAGCTGAGCCGTTCTCGGTCGAGCCGTTGGTTTCCGCGGCGACGGCGGGGGCGAAGACCGCGGGGGCATCCGTCGTCCGATCCGAGGCGAGCCGAAGTACCTCGGCGGCGGCCTCCTGTGCGGCGGAGGCGGCCGCCTCCGCTCGCTTGGCCTGGCGCTCGGCCAGCTCGCGGGCCTCGGCGAGGGCCTGCTCGTAGCTTCCGATCGCCCGCGCGTGCTCGGCCGCGCGGTCAGCATGCCGGTCGGCGTTCTTCGCCGCCTCCAGCGCCCGCTCGCTGCGGCGCTCGACGGTGGCGGCGGCCTCGCGCGCCGCCGCGACGGCGGCCTCCACCTCGGTAGCCGTTCGCTGGGACCGGTCGGCATTTGCCTCAGTGGCGGCCACGGCGGCCACCGCCTTCGAGGCGTGCTGCTCAGCGGCCGCCGACGCCGCGATCGCGCCGTCGATCCGCTCGGCGCTCTCCACCGAAAGCTGCTCGATGCGCGCGACCCGGGCGTCGGCGGTGGACACGGCCTCGGCGGTGCCCGCGGCCTGCGCCTCGGCTGCTGCCGCGGCCGCCTGCGCCTGCTCCAGAAGCTCCTGAGCGGCGGCCAGCGTCTGCGCGCCCTCGGCCGCGCGCGCCTCGGAGGCGGTCAGTGTCTCCCGCAGCTCCGCCGCCTGACGCTCGGCGGCCGCCACCATCTCCGCCGCCCGCGCGGCATGACCCTCGGCCTCGGACGCGGCCCCGGACATCTCCGCGGCGCGTGAGGCGTGCTGTTCCGCGGCTGCCATGATCTCGTTGGCGCCGGCCAGCCGTGCCTCGGTGGCGGCCGCGTCCTCGAAGATCCGCGCCGCGCCCTCCTCGGCGGTGGACACGAGGGCGCTGACCTCGGCCACGCGGGCCTCGGCGGCCGCCCATATCTCGCCCAGCTCCTCCGCGCGGCTCTCGGCCTGGCGAATCGATTGCTCCGCCGCCTCGGACCCGGCCTTAGCGGTGTCCGCCGCCTGGGCGGCCCGGGCCGCGAAGTTCTCGGCGGTCGCCACCAGGCGCCCGGCCTCACGGCCCTGACGCAGCGCTTCCTCCAGCGCCTCCTCCACGCGGGCGGCACGGGCCTCCACCACGGTGGCCAGCGACTGCGCGTGCTCGCGCAGCTCCGCCGCCTGGTGTCCGGTGAGCGCGGGTCCGGCGGCGGCCTGTTCGGCCACGCGCTCGCGGGCCATCTGAAGTTCCTCAACGAGCGAGCGCAGGCTGGCCAGCTCCGTCTCCAGCCGGGCGACCTCCGGCGCCTGCTCGTGGCTCCGGCGCAGCTCCTCCTCCAGCTCGACAAGCCGGGCGCGCGTGTCCTCCACGTCGGCCGCGGGCGCCGCCGTCCGTTCGAGCTCCGCCAGGCGCTCCCGGTCCTGCTCGAGGCGGTCGACCCGCTCCCTGTCTTCCTCGAGGCGGGTCAGCCGCGCGGCTGACTCATCCAGCTCGGGCAGTCGCGTGATCGCGCTCTCCAGCTCGGCGATCCGCGCCTGTGAGCGCTCGAGCTCGGCCCTCAGCAGCTCCGCGCCCGAATCGTCGGCCACCGTGCTCTCGAGCTGCTCCAGCCGCGAGGCCGAGGCCTGCTCGAGCTGATCGATGCGGGCGGCCGCGGCGTCGAGCTGCTCTCGCAGCGCCTCCGTGGGGCCGGGTGCGGCCTGCGAGCGCTCGAGCTCCTCGAGCCGCGCCGCGGTGGCGGTGAGCGTGGCTCGAAGCTCCTCCAGACGGTCGTCGGAAGCAAGCCGCTCCTCCAGCGCGCTGGCTCGCGCCCGCGCGTCCTCGAGCTCGGCCTCCGAGGCGTCCCCCGCGCGCGCGCTCGACAGCGCCTCGTCCAGCGCGGCCACCCTGGTCCGGGTGGCCTCCAGCTCGGCACGCAGCGCATCGGTGTCGTTGGAGGCGGCGGCCGTCTCGAACGCCGCCACGCGGGCCATGGTGTCCTCAAGCGCGGCGCGCAGCTCCTCGTGGCGCAGGGACTCGAGGCCGGCTCCCATGCGGCCGAGGTCCTCGCGAGTCTGCTCCAGCGCGCGCTCCAGCTCGTCGCGACCGGAACGCTCGCGCTCCTCCAGCTCCGAGCGTGATCCCTGGAGCTCCAGGCGCAGCGCCTCCATCTGGGCGTGCACGTGCTCCATCGCGGTGCGCTGGTCCGAGAGCTGGTCCTCGAGCCGGCCTCCCAGGGCCTCCAGGTCGCGGATCTTCTTCACCGCCGCGGCCGCCTGGGCGCGGGCCTGGCTCAACTGGGTGGGCGTGCGCTCGGGGGCCGGGGCCGTGTTCGCAGACGCTGTCGGTGCGGCCGCTGCCGTGGGAGGCCCGGGGGGAGGCGGTGGCAATGGCGGCGGCGCGTCGCCGAGCACCCGGAACACCACGATCGTGCCCGCGGGCGGGTTTCCGCCGGACTCGGCCCGGCCCGCCACGGCCGCCCCGATCCAGTCCACGACGGCCGGGTGGCTCTGCTCCAGGCGGGTGAGCGCGTCGCCTCGCGGCGCCACGATGGTCAGCTCCTCGAGGAAGCCGTTGAACTCGAGGCTCTGCGCCATGGTGACCGGCACCACGGTGAACTCGACGGACACCTCGCTGCCGTCGCGGCGCCGCGCGGTGGCCTCCATCACGCCGCCCAGCGGGGGCAGCGCGCCGGGCACGGCGAGCGTCTCGAACAGCCCACGCCCGACCAGTGCCGTGGTGGCCCATCCGAACAGCTCCTCGGCCGGGCGGCTCCAGCGGGTCACGCTGCCGTTGCGGTCGGTTAGAACGAAGCAGGCGCTGACGAGCTGCGCGAGCAGCTTCTCCACAGCTTCTGGGGCGGGCGACGCCCCCGCACTCGGCGCGTTCTGGGACACCGGATTCCGTATCGGCAGAAGACGGTGCCTTCCCGACCGTCCAGGAGGGGCTTAGTACATGCGTCCGGGCGCCGTGGGGCGTGTTTTCCCGGTCTAAAGCCCGTGTTCCAGCGCGCCCTTGACGCCCGCATCGAGCGCGTTCAGGCGGAACAGCGCGAGCGCTTCCACGGAGCGAAAACGGCGACCCGGCAGGGACTCGGCGCCGTGGTGGGCCAGGACGCAGTGCAACAACGCGTTCAGCTTCGGCTCCGGGAAGGCGCCGAGACGCGCCGCGCGCTCCGACACCAGCTGCTGGCCGAGAGTCAGGTGGCCCAGCATGGCGCCCGCCTCGCTGAGCTCGATCTCGGCTCCGAACTCGAACTCGCGGGTCTTGCCCACGTCGTGGAGGATCGCCGCGCAGAGCAGCACGTCCGAGTTGAGGCGCGGATGCAGCACACAGGTCTCCTGGGCCAGCGTGGCCACCGCCACCGTGTGCTCGAGCAGGCCGCCCAGGTAGGCGTGGTGCCCGGCGCGGGTGCAGGGTGCCCGGCGCAGCTCGGCGCGGAAGCCCTCGTCGCCGAGGAAGGCGTCGAGCAGCGCCACGAGGTCGGGGTCGTACACCTCGCCGGCGAGGTGCTCCAGAAAGCCGTCGAGCTCCTCGACGTTGCGGTAGGCCACGGGAAGGAACTCCGACGGATCGGCCTCGGCCGTGCGGATCGCGCGCAGGTCCACCTGGAGCTGGTCACGGAAGCGCTCGACGCGCCCGGCCACCGACACGAGGTCACCGCGCTCGAACTGGTCGGCCAGGAAGTCCGCGTCACGGAACGCGCGCCCGGGGATCGCGCCGGTGCGGTCACGCAGCTCCACGGCGAGGTATGGGGTTCCGTTTCGCGCGGTGAGCCGGTCCTTGCGGGTGCAGGCGAACACACCCTCGACCTCGCCCCCGGCGCGCAGCTCGGCGACGGTCACAGAGCGGATCGTGACTGCCGAATCGGACGTCGGGTACGGTCCTCTGAATGGATTTCGAGTGGCGCGAGCGCCCCAACCTCCGCAGCCCCGTGATGGTCTGCGCCTTCCGCGGGTGGAACGACGCCGGTGAGGCAGCGTCCACCGCGGTGTCCTTCATCACCGATCGCTTCGACTCCGCCGAGGTGGCGCGGCTCGATCCGGAGGAGTTCTACGACTTCACGGCAGTGCGTCCCACGGTCCGCCTGACCGACGGTCTCGCCCGCGAGATCGACTGGCCCGCGAACGAGGTGTGGGCCGCGCCCGTGCCCGGGGCCGACGGCGATCTCGTCACGTTCCGGGGCGTCGAGCCGTCGCTCCGCTGGCGGCGCTTCTGCGACAACCTCGTGGAGGCGGCCAAGGAGCTGGAGGTGCGCATGGTGATCACCCTGGGCGCTCTGCTGGCCGACGTGCCGCACTCTCGCCCGGTGTCCATCACCGGCATCGCCTCCGACGAGTCGCTGCTCCAACGCCTGGGGTACGACCGCACCAGCTACGAGGGTCCCACCGGCATCGTCGGGGTGCTCCACCATGCATGCGCCCAGGCCGGACTGCCGTCGGCGAGCCTGTGGGCGTCGGTGCCCCACTACGTGGCCGCGGCACCCAACCCCAAGGTCGCGCTGGCGCTGGTGCGCGCCTTCGAGGGCGCGGCCGGAGTGGTGGTGGACGCCGGCGAGCTGGAGAGCGCGGCCGAGGACTACGAGCGGCAGGTCACGGCCGCGGTGGCCAGCGACCCGGAGGTCAGGGCCTTCGTGGAGCGCCTCGAGTCGGCGATCGACGAGGTGGCCGAGGACCCGTCCGAGGAGGACCTCCCCTCCGCCGACACGATCGCGAGCGACTTCCAGCGGTTCCTGCGCCAGCGCGGGCCGGGCCCCACCTAAGCCGAGGGAAGACTGAGTTTATGACGCGTTCGCGCCTCTTGATCTTCGGCCTGGTAGCGGTCATGGCGTTGTGCTTCAGCGCATGCGGGGACGACGATGACCCGTCCGCGAGTGGTCAGGACGACGGCACGGCGACCGGTGAAGCTGAAGCCCCGCCGGCGACTCGAGCATTCGGCGGGCTGCGCCAGGCCCTCGAGGCTCAGGGGCTTGTGGTCAGTGAACTGCCCAAGTCGTCACTGGAAGGCGCCGAGGAAGGCGTTGAGATCTCGGGCGATAAGGCCGGGAGCGCACGGCTGTTCTCGACCGAAGCCCAGGCAAAGGCCTACGCCGGCCGGGCCTCCAAGCAAGGCGACGCGACGACCGTCGTCGGCACCGTCGTGTTTCAGTCCACGACCCGGGCGAACACCCAGTTCTTCGCTGATGCATACGAGGGTGGTTGAGTCCACGCCCACACTCCCGGCCGGACCATGTCTCTCGGTCCTCGGGCGAACTGCAGCCGGGTGCGGGGTGGTGGGATCACCGGTGCTGGTCTCCCGTCACACAGCGCTCTCTGCCGTCACGTGGTTGGCGCCGGCCCGGTGTGTGACCTGACTTAGTGAGCCCAGACACCCATTACTCGGGTCACACCCTGGCCCAACGGGGCGGATCGTTACGGGACACGAACGAGCGTGACCGGAGGACCGAGGCACCAGGGAGGAGCGCAGCCCGATCGGTGATCGGGGCGAGCACCGGACCATGCCTACTTCTCAGCTGCCGGGCAGATGATCCGGTAGTCGCAGAAGCTGCAGATCTCGGCTGACGGGGTGGGCTCGAAGTCCTGCTTCAGGATTCCGCCGGCGATCTCTCCCACGGTGGCCTTCACCCGCTCCAGCTCCTCGGCCGAGTGCTCCACGGGCACGCGGTCCCCGGTCATGACGTAGAAGTAGCTCTGCGCCGAGGTCTCGAGCTTCCAGGACTCGCGTGCGCCCATTTGGTACACAGACAGCTGCACGTCCTCGCGCAGCTCTTGGGCGGTCTTGGCCTTGCCCGTCTTGTAGTCGATCAGCTCGTAGCTGCCGTCCGGATGCCGGTCGACACGGTCCACGCGCCCGCGCAGCAGGTGCGGGCCGATCCGGAAGGCGAAGCTGCGCTCGAACCAGACCGGCCGCGACTCGGAGTCGCGGTCCTGCACCCAGTAGCTCTCGAGCGCGGCCACCGCCCGCTCGCGCCACTGAAGCTCGTCATCCGAGTCGCCGAAGCCGGAGCGCCGCCAGGACGCCTCGAACAGCTCCATCAAGACGGGCAGCCTGCCGCCGCCGGCGGAATGGAAGCGCTCCAGCACCTGGTGGAGGGCGATCCCGAAGCGCTGGTGGATCGTGGGCTCCTGTGGGATCCGGAAGACGCGCGCGAACTTGTACTTGAGCGGGCAGATCCGGTAGGTGTCGATGTCGGATGCCGAGAGCATGAGGCCGCGGCCGCGGCGCGGGATGAACGGGTCGAGCGAGGGCTCGGAGCCGTTCTGGGCCACGGCCGGGCGGCTGGCGGGGTCGCGGTCCGTGTCGCGCAGCCAGGCGTCGAGCGCGGACTGGTCGAGAATCCCGCGCTGCTCCGCGGTTGCGCACTGGGCGAGGATCTCGTTCAGCTCCGGCAGTGCGGCGTCCAGCGTCTGGCCGTCCTTGGTCCGCTCGATCAGCGCCGCCACCTTGATCAGCTCGAGGTAGCGGGACACCGCCTGGTCCACGTCCAGATAGGTGTCGAGGCGCATCTCGCCCAGGTGGCCGCCGACGCGGGCCACGGTGTCGAGCAGCTCGTCGCGCATCAGGCGGAAGGTGGAGTGCAGGCCCTCGGCGGGCCCGAAGAGCTCCTCCTCCATCACCTCCTCCTCGATGTCCACCGCCTCCCGGGCCTCCTCATAGAAGGGGGACGGCCGCGGGGTGGCGCCCGGGGGACCGCTCTCCGGCCAGGCCAGGATTAGGCCCTTCCGCGCGCGCGTCATGGCCACGTGCAGCAGGCGGCGCATCTCGCCCTCGTGCGCCGCGCGGTCGTCCGCCTCAGGCAGCGTCTCCTTGAGGAGCTCGTCCGGCACCTCGTCGGCCCGCGCCCGCCGCGTGCCGGGCATGCGCGAGGCCGACAGTCCGAGCACGAAGACGTGGTCGAACTCGAGCCCCTTGGAAGCGTGCATCGTCATGACCTGCACGGCGGGCGCGCTCGGGGCGCCCACCGCCTCCTCCTCCCGGAGTCCGGACTCGGCCACGGCGGTGAGGTAGCGGGTGAAGTCGCGCGCGGTGGCCTGGGGCTCGCGGCGCATGTAGGTCGTGGCCAGTTCGGGCAGCTTGGCGATGTTGCGCAGGCGCTCGACGGTGTCGGCATGGGTGGCGAACACCTGCTGGCGGCGCAGCCCGATGCGCTCGATCAGCCTCAGCACGAAGGCGTCCGGCCGGCGGTCCTCGAACGCGCTCGACGCGGATCGGTAGAGCCGGAGGAACACCCGCGCCCGGTCGCGCCCCTCCTCCGAGAGCTGAGGCCCCTCCAGCGCCGCGGCGATGGCCGAGGGCATGTCGAGCTTGCGCCTGCGCGCGAGCTGAGTCAGCCGGGCCACGTCCACCGAGCGCAGCTCCACCGGCGGCCGCGACAGGGCGCGCACCACCGCGCCGGAGTCGGCGGGATCCGCCAGCGCGCGCAGCCAGGCCAGCACGTCGCGCACCTCGGCGCGCTGGAAGTAGGCGGCGGAGCCGCTCGTACGGGCCGGGATGGCCCGCTCCTCCAGTGCCGACGAAACCACGGCGGCCTCGTGCTTCACCGACCTGACGAGCACGCAGATCTCACCGGGGGAAACGCCGTCCGCGATCAGGCGCTCGGCCTCGGCGGCCACGGCCTGGGCCTGGGCACGCTCGGAGCGGCAGCGCCAGAACCGGACCCGGCCGCCGCTCGCCCCCTTCAGCTCCTTGTCGATCCGGTCCGGGATCGGGAGCACCACGGCGCGGGCCGCGTTCAGGATGCGCCGGCCCGAGCGGTGATTGCGCTCCAGGCGCACCATCTCGGCGTCGGGGAACTCGCGCCGGAAGTCGAGCAGGTTCTTCTGGGACGCTCCCCGGAAGCGGTAGATCGACTGGTCGTCGTCCCCCACCACGGTGACGTTCCGGTGTGAGTCCACAAGGAGTCGCAGCAGCATCCCCTGGGCGAAGTTGGTGTCCTGGTACTCGTCCACCAGCACGTGGCGGTGGCGCTGCGCCACCCGCTCGCGCACGTGCGGGCGCTCGTGGAGAAGCCGGAACGCGCGCATCACGAGATCGCCGAAGTCGAGCGCCCCGCGCTCGTCGAGCAGGCGGTCGTGGTCGGCGTAGATGCCGGCGAACTCCAGCTCCCGCGCCGCGGCCGCCCGGCCGGCGTCACCGCCCTCCCCGGCGCGCTCCACCAGGCGCTCGGCGTAGCGCCGGTAGTCCTCGGCCGACACCAGCTCGTCCTTCAGCCGGTCGATGCGGGCCACGAAGCTGGCCAGCAGCGGTGCCGGGTTGCCCCGGATCTCGTGACGGCGGATCGTGAGGTCCCCGATCCGCTCGAGGAGGAGGGCGAGGCGGTCGGCCGGCGTGACCGGGGAGAGGAACGGGTCCACGCCCGCCTCGAGCGACTCCTCCTGGAGCAGGCGGGCGCAGAAGGCGTGGAAGGTCGAGACATGCAGGTCCTCGTAGGGCGACTCGATCAACGTCTCGAGCCGCTCGCGCATCTCGGCCGCCGCGGGCGAGGAGAACGTGAGCGCGAGGATCTCGTCGGGAGCCACCCCCTGCTCCACGAGCCAGGCGAAGCGGCACATGAGCGTCCGGGTCTTGCCCGTGCCCGCCCCGGCCACGATCAGGAGCGGCCCCTCGGGATGGGTCACCGCCGCGTGCTGGGCGCGTGACAGATCCTCCAGCAGAGCGGGCATGCGGGCCAGGATAGTTCTGATTACCCGCCCGCTCCGATGGGCAGTGGTGCCACGTGGCCAGGCTCAAGCGTGTTGACCCCTCCGGGCCCGGCATCCGCCGGCGCCGTCGAGGCAAGGGCTTCGAGTACATCGACGAGGACGGCCGCCGCGTGACGGAGCCCTCGGTGGTGGAGCGCATTCGCGAGCTCGCCATCCCGCCGGCCTGGGAGGACGTGTGGATCTGTCCCTATCCGATGGGGCACATCCAGGCCACCGGCACCGACGGGCGAGGGCGCAAGCAGTACCGCTACCACGACCGCTGGCGCGAGCGTCGGGACCGCGAGAAGTTCGAGTCGATGGAGGACTTCGCACGCGCGCTGCCCGCGCTGCGCGAGCGCGTGAGCGCCGACCTGGACCTGGAGGGCATGCCCCGCGAGCGGACGCTGGCCTGCGCGACGCGCCTGCTCGACCGCGGCTTCTTCCGGATCGGCTCGGAGGACTACGCCGAGGAGAACGACACCTACGGGCTCGCCACCATGCGCAAGCGCCACGTGACCGTGGAGGGCGACGTCGTCACCTTCGACTACGAGTCGAAGGGCAGCAAGCGCCGCCTCCAGGCCTTCGGCGACCCGAAGGTGGCGGAGGTCGTGGTCGCGCTGAAGCGCCGCCGTGGCGGCGGCGAGGAGCTGCTGGCCTGGCGCGAGGGCCGGCGCTGGGTGGACGTCAAGTCACGTGACGTGAACGAGTACGTGAAGGTCGCCGCCGGGCGCGAGTTCTCGGCCAAGGACTTCCGCACCTGGAGCGCCACCGTGCTGGCGGCCGTGGCGCTCTCGGTATCCGGCCTCGCGGCCGAGACCAAGACCGCCCGCGCGCGCGCGAAGTCCAGGGCGATCAAGGAGACGGCGCGCTACCTCGGCAACACCCCCGCGGTGTGCCGCGCGTCCTACATCGATCCGCGCATCTTCGACCGCTTCGACGGCGGGCTCACCATCGGCGGGGTGCTCCCCGAACTGGCCGAGGACACCGGCGCATGGCCCGACGTGCAGGGCATGGTGGAGGCCGCCGTGCTGGACCTGCTCGCCGGTGACCGCGGGTCCGACTCCGTGGAGCGAGCCCGCGAGCTCGCGAAGGCGGCCT
>CAWFUR010000011.1:0-1427500 GCA_963819115.1 uncultured Thermoleophilaceae bacterium
CTCGGCGAGCACGCGCCCGGCCGGCACGCTTTTCACCGTGATATCGATGGCCGGCGCAGCGGCCACCGGACCCGCTGTGCTCATCGTCAACCTGTGGAAGCCCGCGGGGACGTCGACGGGCCGCTGGCAAAGCTCGTGGCCCGGGCGCAGATCCGCCACGGCTGCGGTCGGCGTTACGCCGAGCGTGAAGGCCAGCGCGTGCTCGTCGCGCGCTCCCGTCAAGAAGAGCGTAGCCACCCCGAGCGCGAACAGCCCGGTGAAGGTGCGAATCGCACTCCTACGCATAGAACCTCGCGGCCACGTTGCCCAGCGAGAACAGCTCCAGCACTGCCAGGGCGGCAAGGAAGGTGGCCAGGGCGAGCGGCCGCCGACGCGGTGCGACGACCGTGAGTGCGCCGGCACACACGAGGCCGGCCAGCCCCACCATCGGGAAGAGGTAGCGGCCCTGGTTGATCAGCGCCCCATGTTCCTCCGCCAGCTTGTACTCGTTCCAGTGGAGTCCGGCCATGACTGTGAAGACGGAGCCGGCGAAGAAAATGAGCACCGTCCGGTCCAGCGTTCTCCGTCGCCGGTGCACAGCCAGGAAGAAGAGGCCGATCACGAGAAGGGAGAGCAGCGCCGCGGCCCTGTACACGTTCGGTGGCCAGCGCACCTCCAGCCAGCCGAACGCGCCGACGCTCTCCTTAAGCCACACGTCATATAGGCGCGGACGCGGCGCCTCGAGGCCCGGATAAACCGTCTGGAAGGGCAGCCGGGGAAGGTAGTACTGCCATAGGTAGCTGCCGAACTCGGCCGCGTCGAAGCTGTCCGGGACCCGGCCGCGTCGGCGAGCTGGCGGCTGCGGGGCGAACCGACCCTGGGCGACGACGAACCAGGCGCCGGCCGTGACGACGATCCCCACTGCCGCTGCGGCAATACCGCGGCGACCACCGCCGGCGCGAGCGCACGCGCCAGAGCAGTACCGCGAGTACGAAGACCATCCCCGGACAGCAGCCCGAAGCCGTGGCCTTGGTGGCGAGGGCTAGGTCGACCGCGCCGAGGAACGACGCCACATCCAGCGGGCGCTGGTGGCCCTTCAGCACCCGCGCACCAAGCCAGAACTGGATAGTCCAAAGTGCGTAGAGAAGCGAGTCGGGAGAGGCTGAGGCGGAGATGAAGGTGACCATCGGCACGAGCGCCGGAAGAGCGGCGGCGGCCAGCTGAAGGTCTCGCCTGGGCCCGAAGACGGTGCCTGCGAGAAGCCACGTGCCCACCACCGTCAAACAGAGCAGGACAACGCCGCCCAGCCGCACGGCCGTGAGCCGGGCGAACAGGTCGCCACCCGACGCGAGCCGTAGGCACCACGCTCCAGAGGTAGTAGAGGGGCGGGTTCGAGCTCGCCGGGTCGAGCCCGCCGCCGTCGGAGCGCGCGCTGGGCGGGAGCTCGCTCGCGCGACGCCCCAGTGGGCCTCCGCCGCGCCGGCCCACTGTGGCTTCACCGCGAGCTGCTGGGCGGTCTGCTGGGAATTGGACAGGTTGCCCGCAAGGGCCTGCTCGGTCGAGATCCGACTGCGGGACGGGTCGCCCGGCAGTGCGCCGCGCTCCGCGAGCGATTGAACGTAGGCGAAGTGCGCGTCCTCGTCCGGCGCCTGGAAGGGCGGCACCACCAACGACCAGGCGACACCGAGCAACGCCGTCGCTGCCACCAGCGCCGCCAGCGGCCGCGGGATCCTGGCAAGGCGAGCCCTCATTCTGCCGGAGCGTCGGCACGTGACCCGAGCGCGGACCGCAGGCCTGCCTCCAGCTGCTCGGCGGCAGCGGCCCACGACAGGCCGGCCGTGAGCTCGATCCCGGCCAGCGACCTTGCCTTCCACAGGTCCCGGTCATGCAGCAGGTGGTCCACCGCGTCTGCCAGGGCAAGCGGATCGGCCTCAGCGAAGCTCACCGGTCCATCCGTGCCCAGCTCGAACTCCGTGCTGCCCCCTGCGAGGTCCACGCACGGGAGCCCGCAGGCCATCATCTCCTGCGGTATCAGCGAATAGTTGGTGAGGGAGAGGCACAGACCCACGGTCGACTCGAGTACACGCTGGCCAGCTCGCGCGGCGAGAGCAGGCCCAGGTGCTCGTGTTCACGCCGGTGCCGAGCCGTTCCTCCTGCCCGAAGGTGAGCACGCGGAGGCCGGGACGCCGGCGCTGGAGCTCCTCGAGAGCAAGCAGGCCGAGGGGGACGCCGCGCCGGGGGGTGGAGGCCCGGGCGTAGAAGAGCACGGTGTCGCTCCGGCGTGCCGTGGCGGCCGGGGCGTACACCGAATGGTCCACCCCGAACCGGTACCACGATCCCGAGACGCCATAGCGGCGCTCGAGCAGGTCGCGCAGCCAGCGACTCCCAGCGATCGGAAATAGCCCCATGTCATACGTGCGCGCGGCCCAGAGCGCTTCGGCCGAAGTGGGGAAGAAATCGGGCTCGTGGTCGTGCACGAGGTATGCGCGCGCGTGACATCCGGGGAGCAGCATCACCGGGTATGCGGTCTCCCACCCGGTGGCCACAGCCACGTCGGCGCCATGCCAGGAGTCGAATCCCTTGAGGACAGGGGCGCGGAGCGGTGCGAACTCGTCCACCGCGCGCCGGCGGAGCACGGAGCCCGGGGTTCGGGCGGTGAGCCCGACCGGGTCATGGACCCAGGCAGAGGTGGTATGGCCGAGACGCTCCAGCTCGGCCATCAGCGTGAAGATCGCCGCGTGCCCCCCACTGGCCCTCCCGAAGGGAGGGACGACCATCGCGATGTGGAGGCGCGTGCGCTCTGCAACCCCGGACTGCGGCGCCAGCAGCGGCGCTGGGCCCTCCCGTGCCAGGCGGAGGATCTCCTGATGAGGCGTGATCCCCGATGCCGATGCGCGGCTTGGCGGCTCGGAGGAGCGGCCTTCCAGGGAGATGGCGCGCTCCACCCGGGATGGGAGGGCGTCGGCTCGAGAGCCGAGCGCCGAAAACGCTCGCCGGCCGGCGTGGTGCACGAATGATGCGCCCGCCCCCTGAGCGCGCGGTCCGGCGGACCAGCCGCGCTCACGCATCCATCCGAGATCCTCACGCACGCTGCGGATCACGCCTCGGAACGCGAGTCTCTCGCGGTGGCCGGTGGCCTCCCGCAGTCCTCGGTACTCGTCGAAGTAGCGCCGCATGAACTCGACTTGCGTGTAGTCGTGTGCGTGCAGCACGGCCGCCCCCGGCTGGTAGACCTTGAGCCAGCCTCGCTCCAGCGCTGCGCGGGCAAACGCCTGGTCCTCCGCATAGCCGAGATCGGGGAACCGCACCTCCTGCCAGCACGAGCGCCGGTAGCAGGCGTTCACGTTCGAAAGAAACGGATCGTCCCGCGGACCCTGAAGGACCGGCCCTCCACCGGGGGAGAACCCGGCGAAGAACCCCTCGAGCTCGCGGGCGATCGTCGGACCGGTCTCAGGTCGCGGGAGGTGGGGCCCGTAGGCCATCCCCACCCTCGAGTCGAGCTCGAAGGCCGCAGCGTACGCGGCGAGCCACCCGGGCCGGGGCTCGGCATCCTGGGTCAGGAAGCACATCAGTCCCCCACTCGTGCGCTCGGCCCCGACATTCCGGGTGCGCCCGTGTCCGAACTCGGAGGGCTCGATCTCGAGCACCTCCGCACCGAGCTTCCGGGCCACGGTCACGGAGGCGTCGCGTGAGCCGGAGTCGATGACCAGCACCTCGTCAGGGTGCTCGGCCATGACCGCTGTGAGCAGCGCCGCCAGATGGCGCTCGCCGTCCTTGACGGGCACGATTACCGAGAACCGGGTCACGTCAAATGCGCGAGTGCCGGAGGCTCGCGATCAGCCTGCGCACGAGGTATCGGGCTCTCCCCAGGATCGGCAGCAGGCCTGCCATGCGGGCCGCCATGGGACGCGCCATCAGGGCATTGAGGTCGAGCCCGAGGCGGTCGAGCCAGTAGACGCGGTCCTGAGCGTGCGCGAGTGCGGAGTTCGTCCGCTCCGAGCGTTCGACCAGCTCCAGCTCCAGCTCACGCACCCGCGCCTCCAGTGCTTCCACCGACTGCCCTCGCCCGTCGGGCCGTCCCGGCTCGCCGATCACAGGTTCTCTGCAATGCGAGGGGTTTCGCGGGCAAATACCCACAGTCCCAGGACAAAAAGTCCCGCCGAGATGGCCACGGGCACGGAGAGCCAGGCCCAGCCTCCCACCATCGTCGCCGCCGTCGGAGCGTTGGAGTCGATCAACGCGTGGCGCATCTGGGTCAGAATCGTGGAGATCGGGTTCATGGCCGCCCAACGCTGCACGCTGTCCGGGACCGTTGTGGCCACGTAGATGATGGGCGATGCATAGAAGAGGATCTGGATCAGCACTTCCCAGATCGGCTCCAAGTCGCGGAAGCGCACGAACAGTGCCGAAAGCAACGTTGCCACCCCGGTGGTCAGCACGAGCAACATCAGTATCAGGAGGGGCACCTGTAGCCAGTCGAAGCGTGGTCGGATCCCGGAGGCCAGGACGAAGACCATTACCGCCACCAGGTTGAGCCCGAGATTGAACATACCGTGGAGCGTCTCGGACACCGGTATCACCATGCGCGGGAAGCGGACCTTCCGCAGAAGGTTCTCGCGGGTTACGAGGGAGGGCACCGCGCGCGTCGTGGTTTCCGAGAAGAACGTAAACAGGACGATCGAGGTGAGCAGGTAGACCGGATAGTTTTTCACCCCGTCTCCGACGCGCACCACCTTGGTGAACACCACGTACAGAACGCTGAACAGGAGCAGCGGCTTCACCAGTGACCACAGGTAGCCGAGCGCCGAGCCGAAGAAGCGGAGTTTGAAGTCGGTGGCGGCCAGGGTGAGAGTCAGGCTCCAGAACCGGCGCATGTCGTCACCGAGCGCCGAAGGACCCGAATAGCGCGCGGCCGGCGCCGGCATGCTCACGCGCGCGTCACCTCGACATCGACGGGGAGGTCCACTACGCCGCCCGTAACGGGCCCCTCCACCAGCAGCGCGGCCAAATCGTCGGAGCGTGCGAGGAGATCGTGGGTGCCGTAGCCGCCTCCGGGCGGACCGATACAGGGGGTGAGCGTGTAACGGCTCGGTGCTAGCCGGTTCACGAAGCGCATGCGCACGCGTATTCGCTCGCCGGCAGCAAATCGCCCGGTCCCCCCGGGTGCCAGTTCGGATGTTGGGGTGAAGATCGAGTGGCCCACCTCATTGCGGAAGATCACGGCGAGCGCGGGATCCGCGAGGGCCTCGCGGAACTCGACCTCGAAGCAGGCCACCACCTCATCTCCCTGCTGAGTACTCACGATCCGCTCACCGTTGAGGGCCTCGCACCACGCGGCGATGATGTGGGCCGGCTTCAGCGGGTTCCCGACCCGGGTGTCAGGATCCCCGAAGTTCAGCTCGCCATAGGTCCGAGTCACGTCCTCCGGCGCACCGAGGCCCGCCACGCGACCGCGCTCGAGGACCAGCGCCCGATCGCAGAAGCGCTCCACGCTCCCCATGTCGTGCGTCACGAGGAGCACCGTCCGGCCCTCGTCCTTCAGTGCCTCGAAGCGGTTGAAGCATTTGACTTGGAACGACGCGTCCCCCACCGCCAGCACCTCGTCCACGAGCAGGACGTCGGCCTCTACCGACACCGCTACGGCGAAGCCGAGCCGGACGGACATGCCCGAGGAGTAGTTCTTGAGCTTGAGGTCGATGTAGTCCTCGAGCTCTGCGAAGGCCAGGATCTCGTCGAATCGCGAGCGGGCCTCACGGCGCGTCAAGCCGAGCATGTTCGCGTTGATCAACACGTTGTCCCGGGCGGTGAGCTCCGGGTTGAAGCCCACACCGAGCTCGATGAAGGGCGAAAGGCGGCCCGCCACGCTCACCTCGCCGGCGTCCAGGGAGTAGATGCCGGCGAGGCACTTCAGCAGGGTGCTCTTGCCGCTGCCGTTGCGTCCCACGATCCCGAAGAACTCACCCTCCTTTACCTCTAGGGACACGTCGTCGAGCGCATTAAGCTCCTCGTGCGTTCGCGCGGCGAAGGGGTGAAGCGCGCGTTCCTTGATGGTGGAGTAGCGGTGGTGCGGGATGCGAAAGCGCTTGCTCACACCACGCACGTCGACCGCCGTTCGAGCCGTGGCGAGCGTGTGGGCGCGCCGTTCCGCAGTCTCTGGGACGGTCGCGCTCAAGGACGAACGGAAGCTAGCAGGCGCTGAAGCACGCCCTGGACCCGGAAGGTTCGGGAGGAACGGATCGCCTCGACCCACTCCCGTGCGGCGTCCACCTCCCGCTGCTGGCGCAGCCGCGCGCTCCGGAGCTCCTCCAGCCCCGCGTCCAGATCCGCGAGCAGGGCGCCCGTCCCGGCGCCAGATTCGGGGGCGGGCGCCGTGGCAATCTCCGCGAGCGCCACGGCCATCGCGGAGGCGGACGTCTCCCAGGACGGCCAGGCCCGTGCGGTCTCGAGCGCTCCCGCGCGAAGGCGGCGCAGGAGAGCACGATCGCGAGAAAGGAGGTCGAGCCACCCGGCGGTGCCCTGAACATCGTCGAAGTCGACTACCGCGCCGTTGTGCCCGTGGCGGACGTACTCATCGTGGCCCGTCACCGGCCACACCACGCAGGTAGCGCCTAGGTGGAAACCCTCCAGGGGCGGGGTGAACACCCCCTCGACGCGCGAGAGCTTCAATACGACGTCGGTGTCCGCGTAGAGTGCCGGCATCTCCGTGTGTGCGACGGGTCCGATCACGCGGTCGAACGCACGCCCGATCGCGGGCGGGACGGGCTCGGGGCTCACCAGTGTGGTGACGAGAGGGACGCCGACGCGGGACAGCACTCCCACGCTTTCGGCCACTCCCTTGTACCAGAGGTTCGGGCTGCCCTCCACGGTCACGCGCAGCGCCCCGTCCCGCTCGGGAGTCTCTGCCGGGGGTGGAAACAAGTCCTTGTCCACGCCGTTTGGAACGTGATGGCACGCGGCCTCCGGTCTCAGCTCTGCCAGAAGGTCCGCGATCCACGCGGCCTCGGTTACGAAAGCCACGGGTAGGTCATGGGTGAGGGCAGCCCCAAGCCGCTCGAGGTCGCCCGGCCGGTACAAGCGCTCGTCGAACTGCTGCACGAAGTACACGCGGCGCCGGGCAGGCACCGAGAAGAGATCGAACGCCGTGCGCCACCACGTGCAAACCGCGAGATCCCAGTTGCGGGTTCGGGCGCTCGCCATTGAGATAACGGGAGGCCCGGGACCCGGCTCGCGGGACTCGTCCCCCACGGCCACGGCCACCTCAATCCCATGCTCGTCGCCAAGCCGGCGCGCGTGCTCGAGCACGGTGCGCACGCCGCCTGAGGGCCCGAGGCGGCCGAGGATGAAGCACACGCTGAGCGCCATGGCCAACCCGCAGCCTAGCCGTGGCCCGGGCTATCATCGCCTGAGTGCGCATGGTCGCGGTGACCGGGTCCGCGGAGACTCTCAAACGATGTGCTCCGGCCGGGCGGGACTTTGCCGTCGTCGCGCCGGAGAGGATTTCCGAGGCGAACCCGGATGTGGTGGTGGCCTTTGCGCCGACCTCGGCCGACCGCGAGTACCTTCAGCACGCTGGGTTCCCCTCGATCTTTTGGTACGAGGATGTCGTTCCCGACGCGATCGGCGACGCAAACCGGGAGATGTGGCGGGCGGTGGGTGACTCGGGGCAGGTCTGGCGCGATCTCGCCCTGCCGGTGGCCGACGGTCTTTACTCCAAGGGGATCGCAGCGGGGGGCGGCGCGGCGGCGTGGCTCGGTACTGACGGGCCACGGCGGCGCGATTACCTCCGTTGGTTCCCGCGCGACCCGGAGATCGGAACGGATCCGTCCATTGCGAGCGTGGTGGTGAGCCTCCGGATGGAGGACGACCGTGCTTCCCATCACCAGGCCGTGACTGCGTTGGCGCAGGGCCGGCTCCTGATTAGCGAGACCCTCAGTCCACCACGTGGGCTCGAGCCGGGATGCGATTACCTCGAGGGGCGGGACCTCACGGACATTTTCCACGCTGTGAGCAACGCGACCCGGGCCCCCGCGGCCTTTCGTCGCACCCGTCTTCGGGGGCGGCGCAAGGCTGAACTGTTCCGCTCGTCCGAGGTGGTAAGGCGCTTGGCTGGAGACCTGCTCCTCGAGCTCGGGAGGTAGCCGCTCTACCGCTCCATGCGCCGCACCAGCGGCACGCCGAACCACAGCGTCGCGAACATCACGGCCACGATCACCACGGCCACGCCGGTCACCGCGTCGCCGAAAAGGAAGTCCGTGGCCAGCCAGATCGCGCCGGTCATCGCCACGGCGAGGAGTGCGCCGCCCACGATCACGAGCCGGTTGGCCCGCATGATCAGGTTCTCCTTGTCCTGCGTGCGGAAGGCGATGCGGTGCTGGATGGAGGGGGCGATCAGGCAGGCCGAGGCCCCGGCCGCGCACAGGAGCGTGCCGAGGTAGAGGTCTCTCTGGAAGGCCGTGACCTGTCCGAAGCGCTGGTTGAACGGCACCACGAGCAGGAACGCGAACAGCACCTGCACACCCGGCAGCATGACCCGCAGCTCTTGGAGCAGCTCCTCCAGGTTGCGGTCGAGCCGCTCGGCCGGAGTCTCGTCACGGCCGCTGCCGCGGTGCCCGCTCACGATGGCGCGAGACTATCTCTGTCTCGCGGCCACATGGGCGGGCACCGGACGGCGAACGACTAGGAGCTGCGCTTGGTGCGGGCCTTCGGCCGGGCGGCCGCGGTGGTCTTGCGGGCGCTCGAGGCGGCCGTCTTACGCGCCGGCGACTTCCGGGCGGTCGAGGCCGAGCGGCTGCGTGTGGCGGCCGGCTTGGCTGCGGTGCGGGGGGCGCTGCCGTTGCGGCTCGGGGCCGAGCGGCGGCGGGTGGAGCTGCGTCGCCTCTCGGCCGCAGGGATCTCCTCCGTGGCCACGGCCTTGGCCAGCGCCTTGATCTGACGCTCGAGGAAGGCGGCCATCCGCTCCTCCTCGCGCCGGATCGCCTTCGCGAGCTTGGCGGTGTCCCTGTCGCCCACGGCCTCGGCCAGGGTCTCGATCGCGTTGTAGGTCGCGATCTCCTCGTGCTCGTTGAAGAACTCGGTCTTCGCGTTCTTCAGCAGCTTCTCGGCCTCTCCGGTGCCACGGATGGCGTGGAGCGGGCCCTTGGCGGCGGCGAGTCCCTTGGACGCCACCTCCTGCACCTTCGCGGCAGCGTCGGGCAGCGCGCTCGCCTCGGCCTTGCCGCCGAGCTGCTTGATCCGCCTGGCCACGTCGCGCCCGTGGGCCTTCGTCTCCTTGAGGTGCTCACGCAGGCGCTTCTGGTACGGCTTGCGGTCGGCGGCCATCCCGATGTGCGCCTGCAGGGCGACCTCGAGCTCCTTCTCCTTGCCGTAGGCCTCGTTCAGATATTGGATGAGCTTTGCGTCGCGGGTGTTCGGTTCAGCCATCGGTTCCTCTTCTCTCGTCGTCGGGTCAGCTTGACCGCGTACCCCGATCGACGGTTGGCGAATCGTGTGTCCCGGCGGGGGGGTCCGGGTAGGTTGTTGCGCATGGTCGTGCGCGATGAAGACGATTGGGTGGGTGAGCCCCCGGAGGGGCACTATGACGCGTCGCGGGCGCGGCCGGACTTCTGGCGCAACCAGCGCGTCCCGCTCAGCATCACCGGGGTGGGCCTCGGCCTGGCCCTGATCGTGCTCGCGCTGGCCTGGCTCTTCTAGCTCGCGGCCAGGTCGGCCAGGGTGCGCATGTCCGGCACGGTGAGATCGGGGCGGGCCTCGGCGGGGGGCGTCGCACCCGAGCCACCACGCCCATGGCGGCGGTCCACCCATACCGTCGTCATGCCCAGCCGCTTGGCCGTCACATGGTCGTGGAAGAGGCTCTGTGCCACGTGCAGGATGCGCTCCCTCGGAACGCCGATCCGCTCGAAGGCGAGCTGGAAGTTGTTCTCGCTCGGCTTGTAGCTGCGCGCCTGCTGCGCGGTGATCACCCAGTCGAAGTCCACTCCCAGCCGCTTGGCGGACGCCGCGAACAGGTCGTCGTCGCAGTTGGTGATCGGCGCGAGCCTGAAGCGATTGTGCAGCCGCTGGAGCGCCTCCGAGCTGTCGGGGAAGGGGGGCCAGTCGCCCACCGATCCCGAGAACAGCTCCACCTCGTCGTCGCTGGGCTCGAAGCCGAGGTCGGTGCCCAGCCCGCGGAGGGCGCCGCCCAGGACCTCGCGGTAGGTGAGGTACTCGCCCGACTCGAGCGCGGCCTCGTGACGGGCGTAGGCCTCGAGGATCTGGTCGTCGCCCACCTCGATGACGCCGTGAGCGTCGAGCACCGGCCGCGCGGCCGCGAGCAGGCCGCTCTCCCAGTCGATCAGGGTGCCGTAGCAGTCGAAGGTGAGGACGTCGAAGTCACCGAGGTCGATGTTCGCCTCGATCATTGGCGCTAGCCCCGCCGCATCAGACGCCCGACGGCGGCCATCAACTCGTCGGTGAGCTGCTCGGGCGAGTCGTCGGCCGCGCCGCCCACCACGCAGTGGCGGGCATGGTCGTCGAGCACGCCGAGCGCCACCTTGTCGAGCGCCGCCTGGATGGCCGAGATCTGGGTGAGCACGTCGATGCAGTAGCGGTCCTCCTCCACCATCTTCTCCACCCCGCGCACCTGGCCCTCGACCCTTCGCAGCCGACGGGTGAGCTGGTCCTTCGTGGCGGTGTAGCCGCGCGTGGCGGCCGGCTTGGCGGTGTCGGTGGAGGCCATGGCGCAAGGTTAGCCGGGAAACCCTCGGGGGGTATAGGGGCGGTTTGCCGCGGTGTGCGCCAGCCATGATCGCCGCTTGCCCGATGCGGTGTCGCTGATCCTCGCTCTGGCCTTTCTCGCCGTGTCGCTCGTCGCCGCGGCGATCCGGCCTCGCCTCCTGCCCGAATGGCTGGCCGCGGCGGCCGGCGCGGGCGTCCTCCTGGCGCTCGGGGCCATCGACTGGTCGCAGGCCCGGGACACGATCTCGGATCTCGGGCCCACCGTCGGACTGCTGGCGGCGCTCCTGTTGCTCGCCGAGGGCTGCCGGAGGAGGGCCTGTTCGACGCCCTCGGGGCGCTGATGGCACGGCGCGCACGGGGTCGCCCTCGATCGCTCCTGGCCCTCGTCTTCGTCATGGCCTCCTCGGTCACGGCCGTGCTGAGCCTGGACGCGACGGTGGTGCTGCTCAGGTGAACGTCGGCCCCAACCCCACGTATGCGGGCTCGTTGGCCACGCTGCTGTGGCGGAGGGTGCTGAGGCACGAGGACGAGGAGGTGGAGCTCGGCGAGTTCCTCCGCCTCGGCGCGCTCACGGTGCCCGCGGGAATCGTGGCCGCCACCGTGGTCCTATGGTTCAGCCACCAGGTGCACGGCTGATGCGCGCGCTCGTATGGATCGTGGAGGACACGTGGCAGGCCACCGTGGACGAGGCCGGCGCCCTGCTGCCCGCTGACGCGGAGGTCACGCTCCTCCACGTGGCGCCGGCGGAGGTGGAGGAGGTGGCGGGCGGTGCGCTCCGCGGGCTGCTGGGTCGCCGGCCACCCGGACCCGCTCCTCAGGAACCCCTGCGGGCGATATCCGAGGAGGCCGCGCAAGAGCTCCTGGCCGAAGCCGGCGAGCGCCTGGGACGGCCGTCCACAACCGACGCCCGGCGCGGGCGCGTGGAGCGCGAGGTGGTGGAGGCGGCCGAGGACATGGACATCCTGGTCCTCGCCCGCGACGGCGACCACTCGCGCCTCGGCCCGCGAAGCCTCGGACCCGCCGCACGCTTCGTGGTGGACCACGCGCCCTGCCGGATCCTCCAGGTGTGGCCCGACCCGCCGCCCGCGCTGGAGACGATCCCGCCGCCGCCCCCGCCGGGCGAGCACCCACCGCCCCCGCGGTGATCCGTTCTCGGAACGACGAGACCCCGCCGGAGCGGGGCCTCGTCTCAGTCGGTTTCGGGCCGGCGGCTCAGCCGCAGCCGGTGTTGTTGCCGCAGCTGGAGCACGTGTAGCACGAGCCCGTGCGCTGCATCATCCCTCCGCACTGGGCGCATGCCGGACCCAGGTCGAGGCCCCGAAGGGCCGCCGGGAGTGCGGGCGGCTCGTCGGTGAACGAGGCCGCGGCCGGGGAGGCGCCGGGCGTGACCGTGGCCCCGCCGTTGCCCCCGTTGCCGGCGTGGCCATTGCCCGCGCCGTTGGCCGGACCATCGGCCGCCTCGGCCGGCGGTCCCGCGGTGTCGCCGCGCATCAGGGCCTCCTGCGAGGCCTTCCGCGCGCGCACCTCGGGCGTGAGGATGCCCAGCTCCTCGTGCACGTCGGCGTCGAGGAAGCGGGAGGCCAGCCAGCGCATGATGTAGTCGGGCATCGACTTGGCGAACGGGATCTCCGGGTTGCCCGTGATCCCCTCCGGGTCGAAGCGCATGTAGCTGAACTTGCGCACCAGCGTCTCGAGCGGCACTCCGTACTGGAGCGCGATCGAGATCGACGTGGCGAAGGCATTCATCATGCCCCGCAGCGTCGAGCCCTCCTTGCCGATGTCGGTGAGGAAGATCTCCCCGACCGAGCCGTCCTCGTACATGCCGGCCGTGATGTATCCCTCGTGGCCCGCGATCGAGAACTTGTGCGTGAGCGACTGGCGCTCGCGCGGCATCCGCCTGCGGGTGGGCTTCGCGTCCACCATCTGCGGAGCGGGCTCCTCGACGGCCCCTTCCTTCTTCTTGTCCGTGCGCAGCGCCTGCGCGGTCTTGGACCCGTCGCGGTAGATGGCCAGCGCCTTCAGGCCGAGCTTCCAGCCCTCGGTGTAGACCTCCGCCACGTCCTCGACAGTGACCGACTCGGGCAGGTTCACCGTCTTCGAGATCGCGCCCGAGATGAACGGCTGAGCCGCCGCCATCATCTTCACGTGGCCCATCGCCGAGATGGCCCGCTCGCCCACGGCCACGTCGAACACCGACAGGTGCTCGTCGCGCATGCCGGGAGCACCGATGATGTTCCCGTGCTCGGCCAGGTGCGCCTCGATCTGCTCCACCTCGTGCTCGGAGTAGCCGAGCGACCGAAGCGCCGGCGGCACGGTGCGGTTCACGATCGTCATCTGGCCGCCGCCCACCAGCTCCTTGAACTTGACCAGTGAGAAGTCGGGCTCGATGCCAGTGGTGTCGCAGTCCATCAGGAACGAGATCGTGCCCGTGGGCGCGAGCACCGTGGCCTGCGCGTTGCGGTACCCGTTGCGCTCACCCGTCTCCACGGCCTCGTCCCAGGCCCGCTGGGCGGCCTCGATCAGGTCCGTGTCCGAGCACAGCGCCGAGTCGAGCTCGTACGAGGCGTCGCGGTGCTTGCGCATCACGCGGTTGTGCGCGTCGCGGTTGTGGTCGTAGCGCTCGTAGGGGCCGAGCGCTCCGGCCACCTCCGCGGACGTGCCATAGGCCCGCCCGGTCATCAGCGCGGTGACGGCGCCGCAGAGCTCACGGCCCTCGTCAGAGTCGTAGGCCAGGCCGTTCGCCATCAGCAGCGCGCCGAGGTTGGCGTACCCCAGGCCGAGCTGGCGGAAGGCACGGGCGTTCTCCCCGATTCCCTTCGTGGGGTAGCTCGAGGGCGTGACCACGATCTCCTGCGCGAGGATCATCACGTCCACCACGTGCTCGAACGCGGGCACGTCGAAGCTGCCGTCGTCGCGACGGAACTTGAGCAGGTTGATCGACGCCAGGTTGCATGCCGAGTCGTCCACGTGCATGTACTCAGAGCACGGGTTGGACGCGTTGATGCGTCCCGACTCGGGGCACGTGTGCCAGTCGTTGATGGTGGTGTCGTACTGGACACCCGGATCGGCGCAGCGCCATGCCGCGTCGGCGATCTGGTCGAGCACGTCGCGCGCCTCCATGCGGTCCACCACCGAGCCGTCGAGCCGTGCCGTGAACTCCCACTCGTCGCCGTTCTCGACGGCCTGCATGAAGTCGTCGCTCACCCGGACCGAGTTGTTCGCGTTCTGGTACTGGATCGACGCGAAGTGCTCGGAGTCGAGCCGCATGTCGAAGCCGGCGTCGCGCAGGGCGGCGGCCTTCTCCTCCTCGCGCGCCTTGCACCACACGAAGTCGAGGACGTCGGGGTGGTCCACGTCGAGCACGACCATCTTGGCCGCGCGGCGCGTCTTGCCCCCGGACTTGATCGTGCCGGCCCACGCGTCCGCGCCGCGCATGAACGACACGGGCCCGCTGGCCGTGCCGCCCTTGGAGAGCTGCTCCTTCGAGCCGCGGATGTTGGAGAGGTTGATCCCCGCGCCGGAGCCGCCGCGGAAGATCATGCCCTCCTTGGTGTTCCAGTCGAGGATCGACTCGATCGTGTCCTCGACGCTGAGGATGAAGCAGGCGGAGCACTGCGGGCTCTCCTCGAACCCGACGTTGAACCAGACCGGCGAGTTGAACGCCGCCATCTGGTGGAGAAGGATGTGCGTGAGCTCGTCCTCGAACGCCGAGGCGTCCTCGTCGCCCGCGAAGTAGCCGCCCTCGCGGCCCCATCCGGCGATGGTGCCGGCCACGCGCCCGATCATCTGCTTGACGGACGACTCGCGCTCGTCCGAGTCCTGGCGGCCGCGGAAGTACTTCTGGGCCACGATGTTGGTGGCGTTCTGTGACCAGCTCAGGGGAAACTCGACGCCACGCTGCTCGAAGGCGGGGTTCGCGGGGTCGCCGATCACGGCGTCGCGAATCTCCCACTCGATCGAGTCGAAGGGGTGGGTGTCGGCGTCGGTGAATCGCCGCGGAACGGTGACGCCCGAGCCGCTTGCGGCAATGCTCGGTGCGGCGGCGTCACGACTGTCAGACATGGGTTCTCCTCGTCTCTTTTTGTGTGGCCGGCGGCCTTAGGGGGGAACGACCGATGCTGCTCTCCGGATCGGACGGAACGGAGGGGTCTCCGGAAGCCCCCTCGGGGCCCCCTTCGAGGGCCAATTGGCCTGCTCCCGGGTGGGACTCGGACTTGAAGCGGAGCACCACCGCCTCGAGCTCGTCGAGGTCGGCCAGGTCCCGGTAGACCGAGGCGAACTGGATGGCCGCCACGGGGTCGATCCGGGCCAGCCCGCGCTCGGCCAGGTCCCCGATCTGGTCCGCGCGGACCACCGGTCCGGCGCGCCTCGCGGCGGAGGCGATCGACTCCGCCAGCTCATCCAGCTGCTGCTCGCTCACCGGGCGCTTGCCCGCGGCCCGGGTCAGGCCGCGGAGGAGCTTCTGGCGGTCGAACGGCTCGCTCCGCCCGTCGCGCTTCTGCACCGACACCACGGGCCCCTCGGCCCGCTCGTAGGTGGTGAAGCGCTCACCGCAACCGGCGCACTCGCGCCGCCTGCGCACCGCGTCGCCCGGCTCGGCCAGACGCGAGTCCACGACCTTGGTGGAATCGAAGGAGCAGAAGGGGCAGCGCACAGCCTCATTCTACTAGGGCTGGTGCTCAAATCCTGCTCCGACCACTACATATTGTGGAAAGAGCGGGGTGTTCGTCGCTCTGCGGCCTGTGGGCCTAGCGCAGCGAGCCGAGCGTCTGCTCGAGCCCGCTGATGATGTCGATCCGCGATTCCCAGCCGAAGGTCTCGCGGGCGCGAGCGGCATCCAGGGCGCTCCGCCTGACCTCGCCCTTCCGCTCGGGCTGGAAGTCGGGCTCGAAGCCGTTCGCCGCGTGCGGGGCCAGGGCCTCCACGAGGTCCAGCACCGTGACCTCCACGCCGCGGCCGATGTTGTACGAGCCGCCGGCGTCCGAAGCGGCCGCCAGGAGGTTGGCCTGGACGATGTCGTCCACGTGCACGTAGTCGCGCGTCTGGAGGCCGTCGCCGAAGACCACCGGCCGGCCGCCGTCCATCGCCCGTCCGCAGAAGATCGCGATCACGCCGGCCTCGCCCAGCGGGTCCTGGCGCGGGCCGTAGACGTTGCCGAAGCGGAGCGCCACCGTGGACAGGCCGTGCAGGCGGTTGAAGAGGGCGCAGTAGTTCTCTGCGCAGAACTTGGACAGGCCATAGGGGGCCTCGGGCGCGACGGGATGGTCCTCGGTCGCGGGGATCGTGACCGCGTCCCCGTAGATCGCCCCGCCGGTCGAGGCGAACACCACACGCCCGACGTCGTGCGCGTGAGCCGCGCTGAGCACGTTCACCGTGCCGCCCACGTTCACCGCGGAGTCGAACGCCGGGTCGGCCACGGACTTGCGCACGTCCACCTGCGCGCCCAGATGGAAGATCGCCTCGGGACGGGCACGGGCCACCAGGCCGTCCACCGCCTCGGCGTCGCGCAGGTCCACCTCGGCCAGATCCGCTCCCTTCGAGATCGCCTCGTCGAGGTTCTGCCGGCGGCCGGTCGAGATGTTGTCGAGCACGGTCACCTCGTCCCCGCGCCCGACAAGGGCGTCCACGAGGGTCGATCCGATGAAGCCGGCGCCGCCGGTGACTAGTGCTCTCATTGAGTCGCAGGATGGTAGGCGGTTCAGCCCTCGGAACCGCCCACCGTGAGGATTTGCATGACAAGCTGCCCCGGACCCGACGAGGAGCGAGGCATGCGCGACCTGCTGGATGCCGCGGCCAGGCACGCGGCGAGGTATCTCGAGTCCCTGCCCGAGCGGCCGGTGGAGGCGGGGCGCGATTCGGCCGCCGCGGCCGAGGCGATCCACGCGACCCTGCCCGGCGAGCCGCTCGATCCGCGGCAGGTGCTGGACGAGCTGGTGGCCGACGCGGATCCGGGGATCACCGCCATGGGTTCCCCCCGCTACTTCGGGTTCGTGATCGGGGGTGCGCTGCCCGCGGCCATCGCCGCCGACTGGATGGTCACCGCCTGGGACCAGAACGGCGGCCTCGCGAGCCCGACGCCCGCCGTGGCCGCGATCGAGGAGATCACGGGCGCCTGGCTGCTCGACCTGCTGGGGCTGCCCGCGCACGCGTCGTTCGCGCTGGTCACCGGCTGCCAGATGGCTCACGTGACCTGCCTGGCCGCCGCCCGCCACCGGGTGCTGGCCGATGCGGGCTGGGACGTGGAGCGCGACGGCCTGATCGGCGCCCCTCCGGTGCGGGTCCTGCTCGGGGAGGAGCGCCACGTGACCGTGGACCGGGCCCTGCGGCTGCTCGGATTCGGCACCGCCTGCGTGGAACCGGTGGCCGTGGACGGCGAGGGCGCGATGCTCCCGGACGCGCTGGCGGAGCGCCTGGGCGCGGGGGGCGGCCAGGCGCTGGTGTGCGCACAGGCCGGCAACGTGAACACCGGCGCGGTGGATCCGCTCGACGCCGTGTGCGACATCGCGGAGGAGGCCGGGGCCTGGGTGCACGTGGACGGGGCCTTCGGCCTCTGGGCCAACGCCAGCCCCCGCCACCGGCAGCTTCTCCGTGGCTGCGAGCGCGCCGATTCGTGGGCCACCGACGGCCACAAGTGGCTGAACGTCCCCTACGACTGCGGTATCGCGGTGGTGGCCGATCGCGAGGCGCACCGCGGCGCCATGTCCGTGCAGGCCAGCTACCTGGCGCAGGGCGGGCCCCTGCGCGAGCCGATGGACTGGACGCCCGAGTTCTCGCGCCGGGCGCGTTCGCTGCCCGTGTACGCGGCGCTGCGCTCGCTCGGGCGCAGTGGCGTGGCCGAGTTGGTGGACCGCCTGTGTGCGTGCGCCGATCGCTTCGCCGATCGCTTCGCGGGCGAGGACGGCGTGGAGGTGCTCGCGCATGGGCTGAACCAGGTGCTGGTGCGCCCGGAGGGCGATGCCGAGGCCGTGGACCGGCTGGTCCGGGCGATCCAGGAGGACGGGACCTGCTGGGTCAGCGCCACCACCTGGCGCGGGGTGCGGTGCATCCGCATCTCGGTGTGCAACTGGCAAACCCGCTTCGAGGACGTGGACCGCTCGCTCGCGGCGATGCTCCGGGAGATGGCGAGGGCCGCTGGTAGCGTCGCCCGCTGATGCGCGGCCTGTTCGTCACCTTCGAGGGAATCGACCGCTCGGGCAAGACGACCCAGGCGCGGCTGCTGTGCGAGCAGCTCGGCGACGAGGCGCTCGGGGTTCGCGAGCCCGGCGGGACCGCGGTCGGGGAGCGGGTGCGCGACCTGTTGAAGGACCCGGCGGTGGAGCTGGGCGCCGAGGCCGAGGCGCTCCTGTTCGCGGCCGCCCGCGCCGAGCTCGTGGCCGGTGTGATCCGCCCCGCGCTCGAGGAGGGCCGGGTGGTGGTGTCGGACCGCTTTCTCGACTCGTCGCTCGCCTACCAGGGCGGTGCCCGCGGGCTGGGTGTGGATGAGGTGGAGCGGCTGAACCGCATGGCCACCGGCGGACTGGCACCGGACATCACCTTCCTGCTCGACCTCGACCCGGGCGAGGCCGCCGCGCGCGCCGGCGAGAGCGATCGCTTCGAGGACGAGGGGGTGGTCCTCCAGCGCACGGTCCGCGACACCTATGAGCGGCTGGTGGCCGCCGAGCCCGGGCGCTGGCGGCGCATCGACGCCGCCCGCCCGCCGGAGCAGGTGCACGCGGACGTGCTGGCGGAGGTGGAGGCTGCGCGAAGCGGAGCCAGGGCATGACCGTCGCTCTCGCGGGAACCGAGGACCATCCCCAGGCCCGCATGGTCCTGGCCGCCGAGCTCGAGCGCGATCCCTCGCACGCCTACCTCTTCCACGGTCCCGCCGGCACGGGCAAGAGCACGGCGGCGCGTGCCTTCGCCGCGGCGCTCCTGGCCGAGGGCTCGGACGACCCGGACTCGGTGCGGCGGCGGGTGGCGAACGGAACACACCCCGATCTCACCTGGGTGCGGCCCACGGGCGCGCACGTGATGCGCGTGGAGGATGTGGAGGGTCCGGTGGTGAGCGCGGCCACACGCACCCCGTTCGAGTCCAAGCGCCGCGTCTTCGTGCTCGAGCGCGTGGACACGATGAACGACGAGGTGGCCAACCGGCTGCTGAAGACGCTGGAGGAGCCCGCCCACTTCGTGCACGTGATCCTCCTCACCGAGGCGCTCGGACGGGTGCTCGACACGGTGATCTCGCGCTGCCAGCTGGTGCGCTTCGACCCCCTCCCGGCCGCACGGATCGCCGCGGCGCTGGAGGCGGAGGGCGTGCCGGCGGAGACGGCGCTGGCCTGTGCCGGGCTATCGCTCGGCAACGCCACGCGCGCCCGCTACCTCGCGTCCGAGGAGGGCCGCGAGCTGCGCGCCGAGGTGGGCCGGTTCGTGGCCGCGGCGCTGAGCGAGGAGATGGCGATGGAGCCGTGGCGGCCGCTGCTGGAACGGGCCGAGCGAGCCCGCACGGAGGCGGAGCAGCAGGCCTCGGGCGAGCGCGAGCAGCGGCTGGAGCTCGAGCCGAAGGGCCGTGAGCGGCGCGCGATGGAGCGGGAGATGGAGGAGGCGGGCAAGCGCGAGGGCCGCCGCGCCCGCACCCGCGTGCTCGACCTGGCGCTGACCCTCGCCGAGCTCTCCTTCCGCGACCTGGTGTGCGTGGCCGAGGGTGCCCCGGAGGCGGTGCTGGCCGTGGACTCGCCCCCAGACCTGGTGGGCGACGCCCGCTCCCGCGACTCCCGGCGCCTGCGCGAGGCGGCAGAGCGCTGCGAGGAGACGCGGCAGTCGCTCGAGCTGAACGTGACCGAGGACCTGGCGCTCTCGGTGTTGGGGTTCCGGCTGGCGGAGCTAGCCGGCGACGCGAGTTAGGGAGGAGCGCAGCCCGATCGGTGGCGAGGAGCGGAGCCTGATCGGTGTTCAGGCGAGCACCGCAGCCATGTCATCGGGCGAGCACCGCACCATGTCAGCTGGCCCCGAAGCGCGAGTACAGCTCAGGGAGCAGCACCGCCAGGTTCGCGTACTCCTCGGCGCAGTGGAGGGCCAGCCCGCTGGGAGCCTCGGCCGGCATGGTGAGGCGGCGGACGAGGCGGTTGTTCAGCCTGCGCGGCCGGCCCCGCCACCGGTCCCGGGAGGTAGGGGCGGATCGCCGCACCCAGCCAGAACCGGCTTCGGAGCACCACCCCGTCGGGCTCGCGCAGGAAGGCGTGGATCATCGGGGTGTGCTGCACGCGCCGGCGGTCATCCCCGGCGTGCCCGCACACGATCGTGGCCACGCCCCGGTCGTCGAGGGCGTCTGTGGACAGCCCCATCTCGCTGGGCGCCCTGAACGAGATCCGGGCGTGGAAGCGCTCGGAGCCCACGTCCTCCACGGGATGGTGCACGGCGCCCCAGTGAGGCTTGGCCCTCCGCACCGGCGGCTCCTCCAGCGAGTTGTCGTAATGCGCGATCGGGTGCCAGATCCGGTAGCGCACCGGGTCGCGGGGATGCCAGTCGAACCACCAGTCGACCATCGGCCCGGTCACCCCGGGCATGGGGGTGCGCACGGCCACGTAGCCCACCCCGTCGGGCAGGGTGCACCAGCCGTTCTCCGCGGGCAGGGGCGCCGGATCGAGCAGCCGGTCGAGCGCTGAGAGGGGCAGGGCGTCGCTCGGGTCGATCGGCCCTCGACCGAGCGCGTCCACCACGTCCCGCGACGGTGGCTCGAGCGGGCGCGAGAGGTAGGCGCTCAGGTCCTCGCTCATGGGCGTCCCATCCAGGGGTGGAAGACGCCCTCCGGGTCGTACCTCGCCCGCAGCTCGTCGAGCCGGGCCATGTGCGCCTCGCTCACGAAGCGGGCTGGACGCCGCCCGAGGTTCTCGTCGGCCAGCTGTATCCCGGTGGCGAGCCCCTCCATCTCGCGCATCCTGTCGGTGGCCCACGCCACGCAGGCCTCGTCCTCGGTGGGGTCCTGCCACACGCCGTAGAGCGCGATGTAGGTCTCGTCCTCCACGCTGTAGGCCATGTCCGCGCGCGGCGGGCTCTCACCCCAGTTCATCCAGAGCATGTGCGACGGAGCGCCGGGCAGCGTGTCGGCGATCCGGTGCAGGCCCGGGAGGAGATCGTCGATCGGACCGGGCTGGAGGGCGGCCGTCATCGCCTGCGCGTCCACGCTCACCTCGGTCAGGCGGGAGAGGTCGAGCAGCAGGCCCCCGTCGCGCAGGTGGTTGCCGGCCCAGCTATGCCCCCGGAGCGAACGGCGATCCTCAGGCCCTCGTCGCGGGCGAGGCGCACTGCGCTCACAGCGTCCGACTCGTTCTCGGCCTGGACGATGACGTCGGGGAAGTGGTTCGGCGTGCGGGCGTTCCACACGGCGCCCCGGCGCGCCTCCTCGTAGCCCGCCTCGCCCCGTCGAAGGATTGGACCCTCCAGCTTCTCTAGAGCGTGGGCTTGGCCACGAGCTCGTAGAAGAAGACCGCCATCATCGCCGTGGTGGCGCCCCACAGCAGCACCCAGCCCAGGCGTTCCTGCGGCTTCATCTGCGGCCGGGCCAGCCCGAAGATCACCACGAGCTCGAACACCACGCAGGCGAGCACGAACGGCACCAGGCCCCAGAGGCCGGTGATGGCCATGACGATGTAGAGCGGCACCTGGGTGCCGGCCGCCGCGCCGCCCGCCGACAGCACGAGCACGAAGTACTCGTTGTAGGTGTCCCTGTAGATCGGGACGCGCGGATCGAGCGCCTCACGGAATCGGTTCGCGAATGCCTGATTGGCCACGGCGGGAATCATTCCATTCCCGGCCGCCGGGAGCTCCAAGACCCCCACCGCACCGCGGCAGGACACCACCCGGCCGGGCCCCACCCCGCGCTCCACCCGCAGCACGTCGCCCTCCCGGTCGAGGAACACGAGGTCGAGGGCGAAGCGCATCCCGAAGGTGTGCACCGAGTGGCAGCGCGGGATCAGAAGCCCGGCGTCCGCCGGCATCCGGGCCAGCAGCGCCAGGCCGAGGAGACGAGCCCGGGGCGACCGGGCCAAGTGCACATGGAGGCAGCCCACAGGCAGGGATTCGAGGCGCTCGAGCCGCCGGGACGTCACGGGGAGGGAAGCGCCGGCGGGGCCGGTCTCGTCCCCTGGCCAAGCCGCAGGTCGGACTCGAACCGACGACCCCCACTTTACGAGAGTGGTGCTCTACCAGCTGAGCTACTGCGGCGCGCGGGCTGAGGATAGCCCCGGCCCGGGTGGCGGGTACCTCGGCACGGTGGTCCGGGAGTCGGATAGCGTACGCCTGTCGTCTTGAGCGGAGGGGGAGAGCGCATGACGTTGGGTCAACGCCGTACTCGGTGGATCGTCCTTACTGTGACGCTGGGGGCCCTCGCGCTTCCCGCCGGTGCGTTCGCCCACCTCGAGCGTCCCTCGTACTGGCCCGACCCCGCGCCGGACACGGCGGTGAGCCCACCCGCAGGCGGAAAGGTGCCGAAGCTCCGCTCGCTCGAGTCCGCCCTGGATGGCCGGGGACCGGGCCGCGTGCGAGTGGTGTGCCAGGGACGTGGCGGGTGGAAGTCCCTCCAGTACCTCTACACGTCGATCGCGAAGGCCCGCATCCACGGCTACCGCATCCGTCCCAGCCAGCCGAAGCTCTATCTCAGCGGCCGCGCCGCCCGTGCGCTCCTGTGGGAGAACCTGGCACTGGCGCGTAAGTGCCGCTACGAGGAGATCCAGCCGGCCGTCACGGCCTCGGGCAACAACGACCGCGTGGTGATCATGCCCGGCCGCTACACCGAGCCCACCGCGCGGAAGGCGGCGCTCAACGATCCCAAGTGCGCCCACCTCACCCAAGAGGACTCCGGAGGGGCCAAGACTCCGAGCTTCGCCTACCAGGCCACCTGCCCCAATGACCAGAACCTGGTCTACGTGCAGGGACGCGAGATTGCGCTGAGCGCACCGCCCGCGCCTCCGCTCTCCAACCGCCAGGGCATTCCCGATCTCGGCCCCTGCGCGCGCTGCAACTTCCAGATGGAGGGCAGCGGTGTGTCACCCACGGACGTGATCGTGGACGGTGCCTCCGACTACGAGTCGAGCGACCCCGAGGCCCGGCCGCGCAAGCTGGACAAGCACGTGATAATCCGGGCAGACCGCGCCGACGGCTTCGTGGTGCACAACCTCACGGCCCGCGGGGCCCTGGAGCACGGCATCTACATCGAGGAGACCGACGGCTACCGGGTCGACACGGTGAAGATGTTCTGGGCGGCCGACTACGGCAACCTCACCTTCACCTCCGACCATGGCCTGTACACGGACTGCGACGGCCTGGGGGCAGGTGACGCGGTGCTCTATCCCGGAGCGGCGCCCGAGACGGGCGAGCAGGCCGACAGGTCCTTCTATCCCGATGCCCCGCGCATCAACACCACGGTCCGGAACTGCGACATGCACGGCAGCGTGCTCGCGTACTCGGGCTCTATGGGGAACAACGTGCGCATCACCAACAGCAACATCTACGGCAACACCGCCGGCATCTCCACGGACACCATCTCCGCGGGCGGGCACCCCGGTTACCCGGCCGACGGCGTCGAGGTCGACCACAACTACATCTACTCCAACAACCTCGAGCTGTTCAAGCCCAACGCGCCGGTGCAGCCGGCGGTGGGAATCCTCCCCTCGGGGGTGGGCATCTTCTGGGCCGGTCACAACAACGGCCGCGTGCACGACAACTGGATCTGGGACAACTGGCGTAGCGGCGCGTTCCTGCTGTCGATCCCCGACTTCCTGGTCACGCCCGAGGGCCAGATCAACCCGGGCGGATCGTGCAAGAGCGACCCGCGCGTGAACCCAACGCTGTCCACCTCGTGCGGGAACCGCTTCTACGCGAACCACATGGGTCGCGTGCCGCGGGCATTCCAGCCCTTCGGCCACCTGTACGCGTTCGGCAACAACGTCGGCCCGACGCGTGGTGTGTCGAAGAACGGAGTCGACTTCTGGTGGGACGAGGGCGGACTGGGCACGGTCTCGGGGAACTGCTGGTTCAACAACACGGGCTCCGACGGCACCGCCGCGAGCGTGACCGGCTCCGGGGTCGGCGACGGCGCGGACGCGCTGCCCTCCGACTGCACTTCCACGCGCAAGGGCGACGGCGTAAAGCTCGCCTACCTGCTCTCGTGCTTCCTGGCCCGGGAGGGCGACGCGCCCCCCGAGCAGTGCGACTGGTTCACGCTGCCGCCGAGGCCCGGGTCCACGGCCGCCACGGCCAAGGAGGAGGCGTTCGCCAAGGGCGCGCGCGAGTTCCTGAAGACCGCGCAGGCCAAGCAGCTGGAGGACCAGGTCGGCGAGGTCACGGGAATCGCGGAGTCAAAGCCGCCGGAGTGAGCGGATGACTCTGACAGTAAGGCAAGGCCGAGCGCCGGTCCTCCTCGCCGCGCTGGTGCTCGCGCTGGGCGCCTGTGGCGGCGACACGGGGTCCGCCGGCAAGGCCAAGGCCGTGGGCCACACCCTGGTCGGGTCGGTGGCCGCGCTCGCCCAATGCCGTGACTGGAACGGGGGAACCCGGGACGAGCGTCTGGCCACGATCGAGGACATCCGTGAGCAGATCAACCTCAAGGACAGCGCAGTCCAGACGCCCCCGTTGTCGGACGCCGCCGCCTACCGGATCCTCGACACCACCTGCCACCGTCCCTACGCCGAGAGCCTGAGGCTCTACAAGCTGTACGCCCGCGCCGACAGCTTCGCTCCCTTCGCGGAGGACTAGCTGTAGTTCCTGACCACGTTGTTCATCCGGGCCTCCTTGGAGGCTGGGGGTGTCGAAGCCGGTGGCCGGGCTGGCCCCGCCGTAGACGAAGGGCGTTCCGCGGTACTCGTCTGCGATCGCCCGCGCCCGCTCGCCCACCGGGGGGAGGGTGGTGAACGTGGCGTCGGAGCTGCACACCGCGCGGGGCGGGTTCGACCCGTCGCGGGCGCACATCTGGAAGTGGTAGGCCGTGGAGGGGCTGAGGCCGGTGACGGGCTCCGAGATGGGATGTGCCTGCGCGTCGTTGATCGCGATCGTGCGGTGCGGAGTCTCGGATCCGTACGAGGTGGTCTTGCGGTAGCGCCACCAGTCGTCGGTGCGTCCGCTGAGGTCGGAGTAGACGTCCCCGTTGAGGGTGGCGCCGGCCCCGGTCACGGTCGTCGTGGCCTTCGGGCGAAAGCACGACGCATGGGGTCTGGGCCAGGCTAGGCGCGACCGGTGTGGGTCGCAACCCGGGGGTGTAGGGTGGCGCACCAATTCAGCAAGCCCGACTGGCGGAGCCGTCCCGCCAAAGGAGCGTCACTGTCACCGTCGTCCGGTCCTCGTTCTCGGCTTCTGGCGCTCGCGTGCGCGTTGCTCGGCCTTCTCCTCGCCGCCCCGGGTGCGTCGGCGCGATCGCCGCTCGAATTCACCCCCTGCGGCACCACGCCCGACGCCGCAACCACCGAGTGCGCCACGGCCGACCTGCCGCTCGACTACGACCATCCGCATGGACGCCAGGTCCACGTGAAGGTGGCGCGGGTGCCCGCGGCCGACCACGCCAACCGCCTCGGCTCGCTCTTCTTCAACTTCGGCGGCCCGGGCGGCACGGCGGTGGACTACCTCCAGGAGGTGGGAGCCACCGGCTACTGGAGCGCCCTCAACGAGCGCTTCGACATCGTGGGCTTCGATCCGCGCGGCGTGGGCCAGAGCACGCCCTCGATCGACTGCAACGTGGACCAGGAGAAGCGCGGCGTGTACTCGCAGCCCTTCACCACGCCGTTCAACCTCGACGTGGACGCGCTGCTGCGCAAGGACCGGTCCTACATCCACGCCTGCCTGAAGAAGAACGGGAGCATCCTCTCCCACGTCTCGACCGCCAACGTGGCCCGCGACATGGACGCGATCCGGGGCAGCTTCGGCGAGCGCAAGCTCAACTACTTCGGCTATTCCTACGGCACCCTGCTCGGCGCCACGTACGCGAGCATGTTCCCGAGCCACTACCGGACCATGGTGCTCGACGGCCCGATCAACGCGAAGGGCTACATCAACAAGCCCTGGAGCGATCTGGCCGGGCAGTCGGCGGGCTTCGAGCGCGCTCTGGGCCGCTTCTTCCAGGCCTGTGCCCGCGACCAAGTGGCGTGCTCCGGCTTCGGGGGCGACGACCCCTCCGCGGCTTGGGACGAGCTGATCGAGCAAGCCGACGCCCACCCGATCTCGGCCGCCGGCTACGCGGTCGACCCGCGCCCGGTGGACGGGGACACCCTCAGGTGGTTCGCCACCGGCGAGGTGTACCTGAAAGAGGCGTGGGGCGAGCTCGGCCAGGCGCTGGCGATGGCGCAGGCGGGCGACGCATCCCTCGTCCGCGAACTGTCCGACGCCGACTACGAGCGCAACGACGACGGCACCTACGGGCCGGGCTACGACACCTACTTCACGATCGGCGCGACGGAGCAGCGCTACCCGCGTGACGTGGGCTTCTACCTCGACCGCGGTGAGGACTCGTGGGACCTGTTCGACAACTCGTGGTGGAACAACGGCTACGTGGAGCTCAACTACGGCCTCTGGCCGGCCCGCGACAGGGACGCCTATGCCGGGCCCTTCCAGGTGCGCGGCTCGCGGCCCACTCCGCTGGTGATCGCCACGACCTACGATCCCGCCACGCCGTACCGCGGCGCCCAGCGGCTGGTTCGCGATCTCGGCAACGCCCGCATGATCACGATGCGCGGTGACGGCCACACGGCCTACCCGGGCGAGTCGAGCTGCATCGACACGGCCACCGAGAGCTACGTGAACACGCTCAAGCTGCCGGCCAAGGGCACCGTGTGCAAGCAGGAGACCCAGTTCGAGGCTCCCGCCGTGGCCACCGCGGCGAAGGCGCTGAGGAGCGGCGCCGCCGCGAGGGCTCAGACCCGGCGGATCACGGCGATGCGGGTGCCGCGGCCGTAGACACAGCTCCCGCCCAATCTCACACCCGTCGCCGCGCCGCCGTTCTCCATAGGTGATCCACCGACCCTCGTCCCTGCCGCCGTCCCCGACCGGCGGCGGCAGGCCCTGGCCTTCGGCGCCGGCCTCACCACCGTGGTGCTCTGGTCCACGGCCTTCATCGGCGTCCGCGACGCGGGGCACCAGCTCACCGGCGGGGCGCTCTCGCTCGGACGCCTGGCCGTGGGGAGCTTCGTGCTCGGCATCGTGGTGTGGGTGCGGCGGGAGCCGATGCCCCCGCGCGCGGATCTCCGGGCGCTCCTGCTTCTCGGCGTGCTCTGGTTCGGGACCTACAACGTGGCCCTGAGCGAGGCGGAGCGCCGGGTGGACGCCGGCACCGCGGCCATGATCGTGAACATCGGGCCGATCCTGATCGCCGTGATGGCCGGGGTGGTCCTGAAGGAGGGCTTTCCGCGCTCGCTCCTGACCGGGTGCGCGGTGGCGTTCACCGGCGTGGTGATCATCGCCGCGGTCACCTCCGACGCCGGACTCACCGCGAGCTGGGGCACCGCGCTCTGCCTGCTGGCCGCCGTGGCCTACTCGGTGGCGGTGGTGGCCCAGAAGCCGCTCCTCGAGCGCGGGTTCGCCCTGTCCGTCACCTGGATCGCCTGCACGTTCGGGGCGCTCGCCTGCCTTCCGTTCGGGCCCACCCTCGTTCACCAGGCAGCAGACGCGGACCCCTCGGTGCTGGTCTGGATCGGCTACCTCGGCGCTCTGCCCACGGCGGTGGGCTTCACCACCTGGGCCTACGCCCTGGCCCGCAGCACCGCGGGCCGCATGGGCGCGCTCACCTACCTCGTGCCGCCGCTCACGATCCTCATGGGCTGGGCCTTCCTGGACGAGACGCCGCCGGGGCTGGCCCTGGTGGGAGGCGCCCTGTGCCTCGCCGGGGCGGGACTTGCTCGCTTACGATCTCCAGCATGAGCGACGCCCCACTCACCGGGGGCTGCATGTGTGGCGCGGTGCGCTTCGAGATGACTCCGCCGCTCGGTGCGGCCCTCTACTGCCACTGCACGCGCTGCCAACGGCGCACCGGCACCGCCGCGTCGGCTCAGGTGAGGGTGGACGGAGAGCGCCTGCGGATCACGGAGGGAGAGGACAGGCTCCGCGCGTTCGTGCCCGAGCGCGGCTTCGAGAAGCTCTTCTGCGGCGAGTGCGGCTCGAGCCTCTTCAGCCGCAATCCGCGGAACGCGGCAGAGATGAGCATCCGGCTCGGTGCCTTCGACGGCGACCCCGGGGTACGTCCCGAGTGGCGCCAGTTCGTGGCCTACGCCGCTCCGTGGGAGCCGCTCCCTGACGACGGGCTCCCGCGCTACGACGAGGGCCGCCGCTTTCAGCTCTGAAAGATCATTCCTCAACGGCGCTTGAGCGACTTGCCGCGGCCGGGGGTTTACGATCCCGGCCGTGTCCGAGCCGCTCGCAGCCACCCCCGCCACCACGGCGCTGAACGCCGAGGTGGCCGCCGGCGCGCCGCTCGACGATCAGCGCGACTTCGAGCTGGCCACGCGCGGGCGGATCGCGCCGCTCGAAGGCCCGGTTCTGCGGGAGGACGGAGGCACGGCGTGGGATCCGTCCGCCGGAGCTTTTCTCGCCGAGGACCCTCCGCCCGAGGCCAACCCGAGCCTGTGGCGCCAGGCGCGGCTGAACGCCGAGCACGGGCTGTTCGAGGTCTGCGACGGCGTGCACCAGGTCCGCGGCGCGGACGTCTCGAACATCACGTTCGTGGCCGGGGCCCGGGGCTGGATCGTGGTCGATGCTCTCACCACCGCTGAGACCGCCGGGGCCGCGCTCGCGCTGGTGACCAAGCACCTGGGGGAGCGCCCGGTGAGTGCGGTGATCTACACGCACAGCCACATCGATCACTTCGGCGGCCTCCGCGGCCTCGTGTCGGCCGAGGACCTGGCGAACGGGCTGCGGATCATCGCCCCCGAGGGCTTTCTCGACGCGGCCATAAGCGAGAACGTGGTCGCCGGCCCGGCCATGGCCCGCCGCGCCGAGTACATGTTCGGGGGGCTCTTGCCGCGCGGTCCGCGGGGCCACGTGGACGCCGGCATCGGGGTGACCGTGCCGGCCGGCACACCCGGCCTGGTGGCACCCACGGAGTCGATCACCGAAACGGGCACGGTCCTCGAGATCGACGGCGTGACGATCGAGTTCCAGCTCACGCCGGGCACCGAGGCGCCGGCCGAGATGAACTTCCTCTTCGTGGACCAGCGGGCGCTCTGCCTGGCCGAGAACTGCTCGGCGACGCTGCACAACCTCTACACCCCCAGAGGGGCGGAGGTCCGTGACGGGCTCGGCTGGAGCGAGTACATCACCGAGGCGATCGAGCATTTCCGCGGGCGCTTCGATCTCACCTTCGCCTGCCACCACTGGCCGCGCTGGGGCGAGGAGCTCGCGCTCCGCCACATGGAGACCCAGCGGGACCTGTACCGCTACATCCACGACCAGAGCGTGCGGCTGGCCAACGCCGGCTTCACGATGCAGGAGGCGGCCGAGGAGCTCGAGCTGCCCGCGTCGCTGCGGGACGAGTTCGCGTGTCGCGAGTACTACGGCACGGTCAGCCACAACGTTAAGGCCGTGTTCCAGCGCTACCTGGGCTGGTTCGACGGCAATCCGGCCCACCTCAACCCGCATCCGCCGGTGGAGGCCGCGCGCCGTTACTTGGAGTACATGGGCGGCGCCGAGGCCGTTCTCGCCCGGGCCAGGGAGTCGTTCGCCGAGGGCGACTACCGCTGGGTGGCCGAGGTGGTGAACCACGTGGTGTTCGCCGACCCCGGCAACGACGATGCGCGGGAGCTCCAGGCGGACGCGCTGGAGCAGCTGGGCTACCAGGCGGAGTCGGGGCCCTGGCGGGCCTTCTACCTGACCGGCGCGATGGAGCTCCGCAAGGGCGTGGAGACGGGAGGCACGCTCGCCGCCGCGGCGAACCTCGACCTCCTCTCCGCCCTCACCGCCGAGATGGTGCTCCACGTGCTGGGCGTGCGGATCGACGGACCACGGGCCGACGGCAGGGTGATCGAGTTCGACGTGATGTTCACCGACGTGGACGAGTCCTTCTCGCTCACCGTCGCGCACGGCGCCCTGAGCCATCCGCGCGGGCTCCGCGACCAGTCGCCGGCCACCGTCAGGGCGCCCCGACTCGCCTTCCTGGCCGTGGTCGGAGGGGTGGTCCAGCCGGCGGATGCGGTGGCGGCGGGTGCGATCGAGGTGGACGGCGACGCCGCCGTGCTCGACGAGCTCGTGGAGCTGCTGGTGGCGCCGCCGGGGCGCTTTCCGATCGTCACTCCCTGACCGCCCCGCGGCGCTCGTGCGTAACCTTGCTCGGCTTGGCCCAGCGCGAGGACATACGCAACGTCGCCATCGTGGCGCACGTCGATCACGGCAAGACCACCCTGGTGGACGCCATGCTGTGGCAGTCCGGCGCCTTCCGGGCCAATCAGGACGTGAACGAGCGCGTGATGGACTCGATGGACCTCGAGCGCGAGAAGGGCATCACGATCCTCGCCAAGAACACCTCCGTGCGCTACGACGGGGTGAAGCTGAACATCGTGGACACCCCGGGCCACGCGGACTTCGGCGGCGAGGTGGAACGGGCGCTGGCCATGGTGGACGGGGTGCTGCTCCTGGTGGACGCCTCCGAGGGCCCCCTGCCGCAGACCCGCTTCGTGCTGCGCAAGGCGCTCGAGGCGCGGCTGCCCGTGATCCTCGTGGTGAACAAGGTGGACCGCCCCGACGCCCGCATCTCCGAGGTGGTGGACGAGGTCTACGAGCTCTTCCTCGACCTGGATGCCCAGGAGGACCAGATCGAGTTCCCGATCGTCTACACGAACGCCCGCGCCGGCCACGCCATGCTCGATCCGGACGACGAGAGCGCGGACCTGAAGCCGCTGATGGACCTCCTCATCAGCCACATCCCGGCGCCCGAGTACGACCCCGAGCACCCGCTGCAGGTCCAGGTGAACAACCTGGACGCCTCCCCTTACCTCGGCCGCCTGGCTCTCTGCCGCGTCCGTCACGGCACGATCCGCGCGAACCAGCCGATCGCCTGGGCGCGCGCCGATGGCACGGTGCAGCGGGCGAACCTGGGCGAGCTCCAGGTCACCGAGGCGCTTGACCGGGTGAAGGTCGACGAGGCGGGACCGGGCGAGCTGATCGCAGTGGCCGGGCTCCCCGACGTGACGATCGGCGAGACGCTGGCCGACCCCGACGACCCGCGGCCGCTGCCCGTGCTCGTGGTGGACGAGCCCTCGATCTCGATGGTGGTGGGCATCAACACCTCGCCGCTGGCCGGGCGGGAGGGCACGGCCCTCACCGCGCGGCAGGTCCAGAACCGGCTCGAACAGGAGCTGGTGGGCAATGTCTCGATCCGGGTCGAGCCCACTGAGCGACCCGACACCTGGGAGGTGCAGGGGCGCGGCGAGCTGCAGCTGGCCGTGCTCGTGGAGCTGATGCGCCGCGAGGGCTTCGAGCTCACCGTCGGCCAGCCGCGGGTGCTCACCCGCGAGGTGGACGGCCGCGTGCACGAGCCGGTGGAGCGCCTGGCCATCGACGTGCCCGAGGACTACGTGGGCGTGGTCACCCAGCTGCTCGCCCTGCGCAAGGGCCGGCTCGAGCAGATGGTGAACCACGGCACCGGCTGGGCCCGCATGGAGTACCTGGTGCCCGCGCGCGGACTGATCGGGTTCCGCACCGAGTTTCTCACCGAGACCCGCGGCACCGGGCTCATGCACCACGTCTTCGACCGCTGGGAGCCCTGGGCGGGCGAGCTTCGCACCCGGCCCACCGGCGCGCTGGTGGCCGACCGCCGCGGGCTCACCGCGAGCTTCGCCCTCTTCGGCCTCCAGGAACGGGGCACGCTCTTCGTCGCCCCCGGCGAGGAGGTCTACGAGGGCATGATCGTGGGCGAGAACGCCCGCGCCGAGGACCTCGACGTGAACGCCGTGAAGGAGAAGCACCTCACCAACATGCGCTCCGCCAACGCGGACCTGCTGGTGCGGCTGGTGCCGGCTCGCCGGCTGTCACTCGACCAGGCGCTGGAGTTCCTGCGCGAGGACGAGTGCGTTGAGGTGACCCCCGAGGCGGTGCGCCTCCGGAAGGTGGAGCTGGACAAGACCTCGCGGATCAAGACCGCCCGGCGGATGAAGTCAGCCGCGGGGGCTTGAACGTGGCTGCGGTGCTCGCCCGATCGACGATCGGGCTGCGCTCCTAGCCCGAGCCCTCGTCGAGGCGGCGGGCCGCCGCCGGCAGCAGCTCGCACGGGTACGGCGGCCGCGGGCCCAGGCGGCCGCGGAACTCGGGGCTGGCGGAGAAGCAGGAGGAGAAGACCTCGGCGAAGTCGCCGGCGCCCACCGCGTAGTCGGCGGTCCCCGGCTCGGCCCACCAGCGGGTCTCGGGCTGGCCGCGGCGGCGCAGGTACCGGTGGCGCTGAGCCCTGGTCATGCTCGCGGTGTCGAAGGCATGCCCGAGCTCGTGCGCGATGTCGTGCGCGAGGAGGTGCGAGGGATCGCGGGGATCCGCGAAGAGGGTGACCACGCGGCTCTTCGGATCGAACTCGGCCCGCAGGCCCCTGCGCGGAGGCGCCACGCGTACGGTGGCTCCGACGCTGCGCGGGTCGAGGTGCACGAGCGGCATCGCCCGTGCCAGCAGGGCGCGGGCGCTGCGAGCCGGGGGAGCGGGGTCGGCGTCCACGGCCTTCATGGGCGACGACGCAGACTTCCCGGCGCCGATTGCGTCGCTCCCGGCCGAGACGGCCTTGGACACGGCGGAAACCGTCAGCGCCGTGGCCGCCGCGAGGAAGACGAGGGCGATGAGAGCAATCCTCATCGGCTGAGGCGAGGAGCGCAGCCCGATCGGTGATCGGGCGAGCACCGCAGCCATGTTTCGGTGCCCATACGCGCCGCGACCGAGTTGGTCGCGGCGCCGGGGGCACGGAGGAAATCGGTGAGGAGGAGGAGAGGGAGCATGTTGGGTGGGCCGTGAAGCCCTCTCTCCGAAGGTCATCCGGAACTCCCAACGGCCCCAGAGCCGTTCGTGCGCATGTGGTTGCGCGGTCGCGCAACGGGCGGTGCCGAATTGCGCAGCGGTGGAGCGTGCTAAAGCACACCGTGCCGCATGGCCCAGGTCACGAGCTCGGACCTGCGGCGAACGCCGGTCTTCGCCCGCACCCGAGTGAGGTGGCTCTGCACGGTCCGCACGTGCACACCCAGCTCGGCCGCCACCTCGGCATCGGTTCGTCCCTCGGCCACCAGCCGGAGCACCGCGTTCTCGCGCGGGCTCAGGAGGGCCGCCGGAGCCTGGGAGCTACCCCTCGGCACACTGTCCGGATCGGGCCGGAGCACGTGCCGGGCCAGCGCGGGCGACACCACCCGGCCGCCGCCGTGCACCTCGACCAGGGCCTCACGAAGCTCGCGCGGGCGGGCGAACTTCGTCACGTAGCCCGACGCGCCCGCCCTGAAGGCCTCCTGCATCATGTCGATCCGCTCGCTGGCCGAGATGGCCAGCACCCGCGTGTCCGGAACGCGCTCGCGCACCAGCTCGATGGACGCCCCGCCGGTGCTGCCGGGCATCATCATGTCCATCAGCACCACGTCGGGCGCGGTCTCCGCGGCGCGCTCGGCGGCCTCGGCGCCATTGGCCGCCCGGGCCACCACGTCAAAGGCACTGTCGGCCTCGAGCGCCGCGCAAACGCCATCCAGGAACAGCGGGAAATCGTCCGCCACGAGGACGCGGATTCTCATTGCGGTAGCACCCGGCGTGGCCGGGCGCGCACCGACCCGACTATGCCAGCGAGCGTATGGCTGCCCATCGCACGAGCTCCGATCGCCGCTCGAGGCCGGTCTTGTCGCGGATCCGGCGCAGGTCGTTCTGAACCGTTCGCATGGACACGAAGAGCCGGCGGCCGATCTCGCCGTCGGTGAAGCCGTCGCATACGAGTCTCAGGATCTCGCGCTCGCGGACGGTGAGACTCACGCGCACGCTCGGCCCGTCGCTGTCTGCCGCCAGCTCGCGCATGAGATGCCCGGCGAGGCCGGGCTCCACCACGGACTCGCCCTGGGACACCGCCATCACCGCGGCCCGCAGCTCGCCTCCCTTGGCGCGCTTGGTCAGGTAGCCGGTGGCGCCTGCCTCCACGGCCTCGATGAGGCTGGCGGGCTTGTCGCTGGCCGTGAGCACGAGCACCCGCACGAGCGGCGCCGCGTCGCGCAGCCGGCGCATTGCCGCCAGGCCGCCGCCGCCCGGCATCCGCATGTCGAGCACCACCACGTCGGGCTGCAGCTCGCGTGCGCCATCCACGGCCTGCTCCACGTCCTCGGCCTCACCCACCACCGTGATCCGCTCATCCTCCTCGAGCGCGGCACCCACCCCGGCGCGCATGAGCGCGAAGTCGTCGGCCAGCAGGACACGCACGGTTCTCTCCCGGTTGGGCATACGAAGGGGATCGGCGGGCCTGCGCGATCGTGCAACGCCGGCCCGTGCCGCCTCATACATTCGTCCAGGGCGGTGTCCCCAAACGGACGCTCCGGCTGCCCGATTCCGAGGGAATGAGCATGCCCCGGGCCGTCCAAGTCCCGGCCCGCGGTGAGGATCTGGAGCGCCGCCTGGCCGACCTCGAGCGCCGGAATGCCGAGCTCGTCGACTTCGCGCACCTCACGGCCCACGACCTGAAGGAGCCGCTCTCCACGATCGCGCTCTTCGCCGACGTGCTCGCCAGCGCGCACTCACACGACCTGAACCCCGGTGGCCGCCGGCTGCTGGAGCGTCTGGAGGCCGGGGTGGAGCGGATGCGCCTCACCGTCGATGCGGCGCTGGCCCGCGCGGACCGCGGCGAGCATCGCGTCGCTCACGTGGACATGGGACTGGTCGCGGCCGACGCTCTCCAGGGGCTGGCCGCAAGCATCGAGGCCGCCGGTGCGTGCGTGGAGGTTGGCCCGATGCCCGCCGTCTCGGGCGATCGTCCCGAGCTGGTGCGCCTGGTCCAGAACCTGGTGGCGAACTCGCTGCGCTACGTGGAGGGTCGCCCCGTCCGAAACGTTTCGCTCGCGGCGAGGCGCGAGCGCGAGCGCTGGCGCTTCGAGGTCTCGGACACCGGCAGCGGATTCTCCGCCGGTGACACGCGCTCGGGCACCGGTCTCGGTCTGGGCATCTGCCGGGAGATCGCGGAGCGTCACGGCGGCGAGATCGCAATCGACTCGCGGCCCGGCGCGGGCGCCACGGTGAGCTTCACGCTTCCCAGGAGCGGGGTGCCCGCCGAGTCGCCGGGCACGCGGCGCGCGCCCTCGGGCGCCGCCCTGTCCTAGCCGCAGGGAAGCAGCGCGGGGCGCGTCGTCGTATCGCCGGGCGGCGGCGTGATGGCCACGGCCACGTGGCGGGCGCGCGGCCGGTTTCGCAGGCGCACGCTGTCGGCGTTCCTGGCCACCACCCGCGCGCCGGCCACGCTCACCCGGTAGCCGTTCGGGTAGTGCACCGCGCTCGGCACCGTGATCACCGTGTCACCCCGGCTCTGGGGGCGGGTCGCGTAGAGCAGGTGGAATCCGCCCGTGCGCACGTTGAACCCGTAGGACAGCGGGGTGCCGGCCACTGCCCGTGGGTACACGCGGGAGATCACCTGGGTCTTGGCCGGCGCGAGGTTCCGCAGCTCGCCGCTTCGCCAGCTCAGCCCGTACGTGTAGCCGGTCATGAAGCGCTCGGAACGCTCGAGCAGGCAGTTGAGGCCGTCGTAGTCGTCGTTGGTGGTGGCGGCCACCTCGGTCATCAGCGGCGGCCCGCCGAGCCTCGCCGCCGTTTCCTCCGCGTGCTGCATCACGCTCGTCTCGATCGGCGGGCAGATCGTGCGCGCCTTCTCCACCAGGGTGGGGTCGTGGGTCACCTGGTAGGCGGCGCGGGTTGGGCACTGGTTGTGGAACGAGAGCCCCACCGGGCCCGCGCTGCGCGGGGGGGCCACGTAGCCGTTCACCGCGCCCTGGTTGAAGAAGATCGTGGGCTCGTAGAACACCGGGCGGCGGCGGTCGACCTTCCGGATTGAGCCGGCGAGCGAGTCGAAGAGCGGCTGGAAGCTGGTGCGGTCGCGCTCCGGGCATCCGGCGGGGGGCCCGCAGGCGCCGAAACCGGTGCCGGGCCAGGGCTCGTTCATCAGGTCGTACCCCACGAGCATCGGATCGCGTGCGAAGCGCATGGCCATCACCTGCCAGGCGCGCCCGTAGTAGCGCCAGGCGTCGCCCCTTCCGGCATAGAAGTTGTCGAATGCCCGCGAGGTGGCCCGCGAGATGTAATTGAGCGGGAACTGGAGGTTCGAGTCGAACGGCAGTCCGTCGTCGAAGGCCACGTAGTCGGGAAACCCGAGGCCGTTGTAGCGGTCGCCGAACCCGTCCTGGTGGCTGTCGAGGACCACGAACACGCCTCGGCTCGAGAGCTTGTGCTCCACCGCGGCGATGCCGGCAAGGTAGGCCGGATCGAATGAGTCCTTGGCCGGCTCGAGCCCGCGCCAGAACCAGGCAAGGCGGACCGCGTCGAAGCCCAGCGCCGCGTAGCGGTCGGCGTCCGCGTCCGTGAAGCCGTTCGGGATCGTGGCGTCGTCGGGTGGGTAGTAGGGCGTTCCCTTCCACACCGCGAAGAGGCCGTGGAGGATCACCGTCCGGCCGTGGGCGTCCCGGAACCAGCGCCCGTCGGCATGGAGCGGGCCGGTCACGTCCGAGCCGCCGGACGGCCGGGCGCCGGCACCCGCGGCGGCCGGGGCCATGGTGGCCGCGACGCCCACGAGGAGGACGGTCACGAGGAGCCTCCGGAGCCGCATGGCGGCGCGAGCCTATCCCGCGGGCAGCGTCCCGCGGTGCACCCGAGTCGATACGGTCGCCACGTGATCGGCGGATCGGTGGCTCCCGGATTCGAGGCCGTGCGCACCGAGTTCGAGCGCAACTTCGCGGAGCGGCGTGAGCTCGGTGCGGCCTGTGCCGCCTACGTCCGGGGCGAGAAGGTGGTGGACCTCTGGGGCGGAGTGCGCGATGCCCGCGACGGCTCTCCCTGGGAGGAGAACACGCTCGTGCTGGTGTACTCGACCTCCAAGGGGCTCTCGGCCATGACGCTCGCGCTCGCACACTCGCGGGGGTGGCTCGACTACGACGAGCGCGTCACCACCTACTGGCCGGAGTTCGGCCAGGCGGGGAAGCAGGACGTGACGATCCGCCAGCTGCTCGCTCACCAGGCGGGCGTGCCGGTGATCGACGAGCCGCTGGACCCGAGCGTCCTCGCGGACTTCGACCGCCTGGCGGCGATCATCGCGCGCCAGCGTCCGGTGTGGCCCCCGGGGACGCGCCACGGTTACCACGGCATCAGCCTCGGCTGGTACGAGGGTGAGCTGATCCGCCGCCTCGATCCACAGCACCGCACTCTGGGGCGCTTCTTCGCCGAGGAGGTCGCGGCGCCGCTGGGGCTCGACGTGCACTTCGGCGTGCCGGAGGAGGTGGGTGCCGAGCGCATCGCCGCCATCGAGCGCGTCCCGTCGGTGAAGATCCTCCCTCAGCTCCGCCACCTGCCGCCGGCCATGGCCCTGGCCATGCTCAATCCGCGCTCGCTCAGCTACCGCACCTTCGCCAACCCGCGCCTGCGCACGCCTGCCCACCTCGACGTGAGCGAGTACCGGCGGCTCGAGTTCCCCGCGGGTGGTGCGGTGGGCGGCGCCCGTGACATCGCGCGCGCCTACGCCGCGTTCTCGGGACCCCGGTACGAGCTGGGGCTCGCGCCCGGGACGCTCGCGGAGCTCGTGCGCTTTCCCTCGCCGCCGTCGGGCGGGCGGCGCGACGCCGTGCTCAAGGTGGACACCGCCTTCTCGCTCGGATTCGTGCGGCCGCTCGTTCCCTTCCGGTTCGGCTCGACCGAGGGGGCGTTCGGCCATCCCGGCGCCGGGGGCTCGTTCGCCTTCGCCGACCGCGACCGCGACGTGTCCTTCGCGTACGTGATGAACCGGCTCGGCCTCTACCTCAACGACGACCCGCGAGAGAAGGCGCTCCGGTCCGCGCTCTATCGCTGCCTCTGATCCTCGCGCCGACGGGTAGGTTGCCTGCGTGCAGCCCGGACGACTGACAGGCGGCGCGCTCCTGGCCGTCGCCCTCGCGCTCGCCCTTCTCGCGCCCGGAGCGGATGCCGGCGCGAAGAGCGTTCACATTCGCGGCACGGCGTACGAGTTCAACAACGTGGACCTCCTGCTGAGCGGGGCGAAGATCCGGGTGGCGGAGCGCCCGCGGCTCCACGCCATCGTCAGGCGGGACGGCACCTATGACCTCACCGTTCCCGATCACGCGACCGTGACTCCGTACATCGTCGCGGCCGGCCACCACACGATCTACCTCCAGACCTTCCGGACCGATGGTGAGGACCTCGAACGGGTGAACTTCCAGACCCCTACCGAGTCGATCTATCGCGCCCTGGCCGCGCTGCTCAGCGTGCCGCTCCTCCCGAACGGCGAGCTTCGCGACTGCGCGATCGTCTCGACCTTCAGCACGCGGAACGTGCGCGACCTCCGCTTCCGCAGTTTCACGGCGTATGGAGCGCACGGAATCGGCGGTGCCACGGCGTTCGGGATCCCGGCGCTCCCGAAGGCCGTCTACTTCAACGAGGACGTGATCCCCGATCCGGCGCAGCTGCTCTCCTCGGTCGACGGCGGGGTCGTGTGGACCCGTGTGCCGGCCGGCGTCTACCGGATCCGGGCGCGGCATCCGTCCACGCGCTTCGCGAGCTTCGTCGCCACGTGCCGGCCGGGGCGCGTGGTGAACGCGAACCCGCCATGGGGCCTCCACGAGCTCGGGCTGCCCATGCCCGCGACGCTGTCGACCCGCTGGTCGGGAGGCGGACCGGAGACGACCCTCCGCAGGCTCCGCGTAACGGGGGTGCCCGCCGGCGCGACCGTGCGGATCCGCTGCTCAGGCCCGGGCTGCCCGTTCCGGCGCCGAACCGTGGCGCAGCCCGCGGGTGGGAGCCGCAACCTCCTCGGCTTGCTCAATGGGGCGCGGACGTTCCATGCCGGACAGGCCCTCGAGGTGCTCGTGAGCGCCCACGCCCACGACTCGAAGCTCTTCCGCTTCCGGCCGCGCAACGGCCGCCCACCGGCGAGCGTCACCCGCTGCGTTCCGCTCGGGAACACGCGGCCGCGGCCGCACTGCTAGCGGCCGTCCGCGCGGGTCTCCCCCATTCGGAGTAGGCCGCGGAACCCCTTCCCGAGGGTCCATTTACGGACCATCTGCAACGAATATTGCAACTAGCAGGGAAAAAGCCTGGTAGAACGACGCCCTTCATCGCCGAATCTTCGGGCCCCAGGGTCCGGGGACCGGGGGAACCAAGGCGGCCGAGTGGCCGCGGGGGCGAATCTCGTTGGCCGCGAGGCCAACGGGTAGCGCATTGCGCGAGCCCGTCAGCTCACCTCGTAGGCGCGGAGACACGGAACCGAGAGGTACACGACTTGCACAGGGATCTTTCACGCCCCGACGTATGGGAGCACTCGCTCGAGCGCTCCCTGGCCCGCCGCGCGAAGAAGGCAGGGTCCGGTGCTCGCCCGGCCAACGCCCGGGCTGCGCTCCTCCCTGGGCCCTTCCGGGACGTCTCGGATCCCGAGCTGTGGGAGATCTCGCGGGCACGCTCGATGCGCCGCCACGAGGCCGAGGACCACACCTTCGACACACCGGGCCGCAGCGCGTCGATCGCGGCGCTGCTGCTGGTCACCGGCGGCTCGGCCACCGCCATTGCCTCGACGCTCGGCGGAGGCGGCAAGGCCCACGCCGCGGATCGCACCGCGGGCAGGGCGCAGACCGCGGCGCGGGCCAAGGCCGCCACGTCCGCCCCGGCCCGCCACGCCGCGGCGCCGGCCGGGAGCACGTCCGGCGGAGCCGTGGTGCGCAACGCCGCGGCCGTGAGCACCCCGCGGCCGCCCGGAGGCGTGCCGGAGCTCCAACGCGCCCTGAAGGTCAGCGTGGACGGCGACTTCGGTCCCACGACGAAGCGGGCCCTCAAGCAGTGGCAGCAGGCCCACGGCCTGACCGCCGACGGCGTGGCCGGACCCCAGACGCGCGCCGCCCTCGACCTCGGCGCCGGCCCCGTTCTGAAGGCCCCGGTGGTACATCGGGCCGCCCACGTCAAGGCGAAGGCGAGGACTCACTCCACACCCGCTCCGAAGCTCACCGCGGCCCGGGCGGGCGGCGGGGTGCAGGCGCTTCAGCAGGCACTCGGGGTGCCGGTGGACGGCACCTTCGGACCTGCGACCCAGCAGGCGCTCGAGCGCTGGCAGCGCAGCCACGGCCTGGCGGCCGACGGCGTGGCCGGACCGCAGACTCGATCGAAGCTCGGCATCGGCGCCGGCCCCGTGCTCAAGCGCAAGGCCTCGCCCCACCACGGCGGCGGCTCGTCGGGAGGCGGCGGCGGCAGTGCCGGCGGCTCCTCGGTCGTCGCCCGCGTCGTGGCCGCGGCCAACCTGATCGCCGGCCGTCCCTACGTGTACGGCGGCGGCCACGGCTCGTTCGAGTCCGCCGGCTACGACTGCTCCGGCTCGGTGTCCTACGCGCTTCACGGCGGAGGGCTCCTCTCCTCGCCGATCACCTCGGGCGCATTCATGAGCTACGGCGCACCGGGACCGGGCCAGCACATCACGATCTACGCGAACCCCGGCCACGTGTACATGGTCATCGACGGCCGGCGCTACGACACAAGCGCCCGCTCGGAGACAGGATCGCGCTGGTCGGGAACGAGCCGCTCGGGCGCCGGCTACGTGGTCCGGCACCCCCCGGGCCTCTAGTAGGCCCCGGGCGCCCAGCCCAGCTCGTCGCGCACCCGCCGCGGGAGGCCCGCGACCACGAGGTCGTAGGAGTCCTCGATCATGTCGCGCACCATTCCGGCCGGGAGCGCACCATCCACGGTTACGGTGTTCCAGTGGCGCTTGTTCAGGTGGTAGCCGGGCTGGATCTCGCCATAGGTGTCGCGTAGCTGCTCGGCCAGCGGCGGCTCGCACTTCAGGCTCACCTTCAGCGGCCTTCCCGCCAGGCGGGTGATGGCGAACACCTTCCCGCCGGCCTTGAACACGGACGTCTCCGGACCAAACGGGAACTCCTCCACGGCCCCGGGCAGCGCGAGGCAGTGACGCTTCAGCACGGCCGCGGTCACGGGCGCGAGGGTACTCCGGGAACCGCCGCCCGCGACGCGGAGGGGGCCACCATGGCCACTACCCTCCGCCCATGGACTCGCCCGCGCCCGGACGGCGCACGGCGCTGCTTCGCCTCGGCGCGTACCTGATTCTTCTCGCCGTCATCTTCGCGACGGTGGCGCTCACCGGATCACTGCCCTCGGCGGAGGACGCGCGGACGGTTGGGGACGACCTCGGCCCGTTCGCGGCCGTGGCCTACGTCCCGCTCTTCGTTCTCGCGAACTTCATCGTCCCGTGGGCGATTCTCGCCGGCGCCGGGGGGCTGCTCTTCGGGACCGTGCTCGGCTGGCCGCTCGCCCTGGCCGGCATCACCGCGGCCGCCCTGACGCAGATGCTCCTAGCCCGCACGCTGGTGAAGGAACACGCGGGCAGGTTGCTGCCCAAGCGCATCGAGAGCCTCGAGGGCTTCCTCCAGCACAACGGCGTGGTGGCGGTCATGGAATCGCGAATCGTGCCGTTCCTACCCTACGGGGTGGTGAACCACGCCGCCGGCCTCACCGGGCTCCGTTACCGCGACATGGCCGTGGGCACCGCGGTGGGTGCCGCCCCGAAGGTCTTCGCCTACGTCGCGCTCGGCGGGAGCCTGTCGAACCTCTCGGCCCCCGAGGTGAAGGTCGCGCTCGGGGTCCTGGTGGTCCTGGGCGTCATCGGGCTGGTGGTGGCCCGGCGGCGCATGGCCGACGAGGCCGGCGCCGCTTCCGCCTGAGCCTCGCCGAGCCTCGTCGCCAGCCGATCGCTCACGAGCACCGCAGCGGCCAGTACCGGCGGCGCCAGCGCCGCCAGGAACCACGCGGAGGTGGCATCGGTGCCCACGGTCAGCCCGTGGATCACGGCCAGTGCCCAGAAGACGGGGATCACGCGGTGGGCCTTGCGCCAGCGCGCGGGGCCGATTCGCCCGCGCACGTAGTAGGTGAGGCCGAGGCCGGCGAGTCCGAAGGCCGCCAGCTGTCCCGCGGCGGTGGCGAGCGGGCGGTATGGCCCCGCGAAGGGGATCACCACCCCGGCCAGCCCGGCCTTCATCACCGGGTCGAGGGCGAGGGCAAGCCCGTGCACGGCCACCAGGGCGAGCGTTCCAAGTGCCAGCGCCTCGTGCACCGCTCGCAGCTCGACGCCGCCAAGGCGGGCCCGAACCGACCGGTTGGACATGAGCACACCGAGCCCCACCGACAGGCTCGAGAACAGGAGCGCCGCGATTCCCGCGGCGCGGGCCGTCACCCAGATCGGTGCCACGGCGGCGATCATGCCGCCGCCGCCTCCATGCGCGGCGCGGCCACCTCGACCAGCTCGCCGTCGTCGAGCAGCAGCACACCGCCGTGGATCAGCCGGGCGGATCCGGCGCCGGGGCCGGCCAGAAGCGCAGCCTTGGCCAGCACCTCGGCCTCGAGCGCCGTGGGGGCGAGAGCGGTGGCCTGGGCCACGCCGGTCCACGCCGGGGTGCCGCGGCCTGGGTCGATCAGGTGGTGGGCCGGGCGCCCCGAGCGGTCGCGCCAGGCGCGCGCGGTGATGCCGCTGGTGGCAACCGCGCCGTCGGTCACGTGCAGATCGGCCACCGGTTCGCCGCCCCAGGGGTCGCGAACCAGCACCAGCCGCTCGATCGCGGATGCGCCGCCGATGCGCAGGTCGCCCGCGCAGTCCACGGAGTAGGAGCCGAAACCGGCCAGGGAGGCGGCGATCAGATCGGCGGCCAGGCCCTTGCCGATGCCGCCGGAGTCGATGCGGATGCCGGCCGGCCGGCGGACCGTCCCGGCCGCCGGGTCCACGGAAACGTGGCGCCAGAGCGCCGCGGGGTCCGGCACCGCGGGGCGGGGATGGGCGTGCGGGGCGGCGTGCGGGCGAGGCTCGGCGTGCGGCTCGATCGTCGCGCTGTAGCCGGCCGTCTCGAGGGCGTCGAGGCAGGTGGCGTCCACGAGGCCCCCGCTCAGCTCCCCGGCAAAGCCCACGGCGTCGGCCAGGCTCAGCAGCAGGGGAGAGGCGGGGACCTCGGTGCGGGGATCGGCGTTCAGGAGGCTCAGCTCCGAGGAGGGGGAGAAGCGCGTGAGGCGCGAGTGGATCCAGAGCAGCCGGGCCGCCGCGAGCGCCAGCGCAGAGTCGATCTCCTCGCGCGCCGCGTCGGTCCCAAACGCGGCCACGGCAACGCGGCCGCCGAAGCACCCGAGCTCCCGCCGGCGCTCGATCACGACTGGCTCGTGGTGAGCGGTGCGGGGGCCTGGCTCACCTGGTTGTCAGCCGGCGAGTTCTGGACCACCGCGTCGTCCTCGGAGCTGCTCTGTGCCGAGGTGGCGCCGCTGGTCGTCGAGCTGGTCCCGGTGGATACCGCGGTGCTCGCGCTGGAGGTGGCGCCGCCGCCGGGTCCGAGCTTCACCACGGCCCCCCAAACCGCCATGAAGACGACGAGCGTGGAGATGGCCACGATGCGCCGGTAGGAGGCCACTCGCTGGGTACGGGAGTTGGGCATGACCGGCAATGTGGCGGCCGACCCTGAGCGGAGCCTGAGGATCCGCAAAGAACTTCCTAAGCGAGGAACCCCGGCATCGCCGCGTACCCTGGGCGCAGTGAGCTATTTCCGGGCGGTTCGCATCTACTCGCTGATCGAGGTCTGCGTCTTCACGTCGCTGGTGGTGGTGGCGGTGGGTGGCCTGGGCGACAACGCCGAGATGGTGCTGGGCTGGACGCACGGCTTCGGCTGGATCGTGCTGTGCCTCCTGGTGGCCCACGGCTGCCGGAAACGCATATTCCCCTGGCCGCTCCTGGCGGCCACCGTCTCGCCGCTCGGGCCGGTGGGCAGCACCGCGGGTCTCGAGTACCTCGCCCGCCGGCGCGCTCCGGATACCGCCGCCGCGGGCGGATAGCCTCACCGCGGCCCATACGTGTTCCCGCTCAACCTCCCCAACGCCCTCACGCTGATCCGGATCCTGCTGGTGCCGGTGCTCGTGGTGGCCCTCACGGTGGAGACGCCGCACGGGTCCACGATCGCGGCCGTGGTGTTCGTCGTGGCCGCGCTCACGGACGGGCTCGACGGCTACATCGCGCGTTCACGCCAGACGGTCACCACGTTCGGCAAGGTCATGGACCCGGTGGCCGACAAGCTGATGATCGCCGCGGCGCTCATCGCCCTGATCAGCCTGGACCGGCTGGCCGCCTGGGTGGGGATGCTGATCATCGCGCGCGAGTTCGCGGTCAGCGGCCTTCGCATCGCCGCCGGCCAGCAGGGCGTGGTGATCCCGGCCAGCGGGCTGGGCAAGCTGAAGACGATCGTTCAGGTGGTGGCCGTGCTGGCCCTGATCGCCGCTCACGACTCCAGCGACCTCTGGGTCCAGGCACTCGTCTACGCGATGGTGGTGATCACCGTCGTATCCGGTGCCGACTACTTCCTGAACTTCCGCCGCAAGCTGGAGCAGGCGTCACGCGGCGAGGGAAGGCCCGAAGCCGCTTAACCCGGGAGGCGGCCAGGCGAGGAGCGCAGCCCGATCGGTGATCGGGCGAGCAACCCGGAGATACCAGGCGAGGAGCGCAGCCCGATCGGTGATCGGGCGAGGAACCCGGAGATACCAGGCGAGGAGCGCAGCCCGATCGGTGATCGGGCGAGCAACCCGGAGATACCAGGCGAGGAGCGCAGCCCGATCGGTGATCGGGCGAGGAACCCGGAGATACCAGGCGAGGAGCGCAGCCCGATCGGTGATCGGGCGAGCACCGCAGCCATGCTCTCAATCGTGGTGGGATTCGCTGGCCGCGAGGCGCTCGCTGAGCTCCTCGCGACTGGTGCCGCGCAGGTAGAGGACGCGGTCGAAGAGGCGGCCGTACACGTCGAGCACGGCGAAGAGAAGGTCGGGGGTGCCCACGGTGTCGGCGTCGCGTGCGGCCGCCAGCTCGCTGGCCCGCCCGGCCACGTCGTCCAGGATGTTCGGCCCGAAGGCGGGGGTGCCGGCCACGTCGCCGGAATGGTCCGCGTCCGAGCCGGTCATGAGCGGGGACTCGCCAACGCCCAGTCCCTGGAGCGCCGAGCCCACCTGTCCGTGGAGACGCAGTGCGCGCAGCCACCGTTCGGCCTCGTCCTCGGCCGAGTGTGCGAAGGGCATCGCGGTTCCTGCGAGTGCGACCACGAGGGCCGCGTCCTGCGATAGGGGAATGTGTCGGTGCTTGATCGTCATGTACGCCTCCGTGCGTGTACGACCTACATCGGCAGCCCGGGCGGACCGCTTGATGGCCGTAGTGATTTCGATCCGTTTCGGGCGTTTCGCCCCCGGATCGCCGGGCCGTCCGGGCCCCACCTATGAGTCTTCTAGCCACTCCCGCATGGTCACGTGGCGCCCGCTGCGTTCGCCTCCCGCGATCTCGCTCGCGAGCTCGGAGACGAGTCCGTGGCGCTCCGCCACCACGTTGTGCCTGTGGATCGTCTCGAGGTTCTCCTGGCGGGCGGAGATGAAGGCGTTCGCACCCAGGTCGGCGTACCGGGCGCTCGCCTGGCTCACCATCTCGCGCACGCAGTCCTCCACGAAGCGGGGGCGCCGGTGGGCCTTCTCGACCACGGCCAGCTCGTCCGGCCGCTTCATCAGCTCGTAGATCTCCGAGCTCATCGAGGTCTCGACGATCGTCAGGAGGTCCTCCGCCTCGACGGCGACGTCGCAGCTCTCGGGGCATCCCACGTGCAGGGTGCCGATCCCGCGCTGGTTGTGGGTGGCCACCGGCACGGCGCCGAAGATGCGGCCGATCTCGTCGTCGGTGAAGCCCTCGGCCTTCAGCCGCTCCTGCGAGCGCTCCATCACCATCTCCTGGGCGCACGGGCAGGCGGTCATCCCCTGGGCCTGGACGCCCACCAGCCGGCGGGTGCCGCGCTCGGACGCCACCGCGGAGCCGAAGAGGGTGTAGATCTCCTGAGTCATCGTCCCCGAGACGGGGGCGGCCTTGGTCTCGGGATAGCGGGCCGCGATCGTCACCTCCGCGCGGAGGCCGCCCTGGCGGTCGCGCACGCGCTCGGCGATGTGGGCGGCCAGCGTCTCCGCCTTGAAGGCCTCGCCGATCACCACCTCGTCGATGGCCTCGTTCACGACCTCCTCGAAGCGCGACATGTGCGCGCCCTTCTGCTCCGGTCCGAGATCGACGAAGCATTCGAGCTCGGCGTAGAAGAGCTGCTCGCGTCCGTTCGGCTTGATCCGGACGACCTTCTCCACGCCCGTCACCCCGACCCTGGACAGGCTTACCTGAGTGGCCGGGCGGCGTGCCTGCACGTCCTCGCCGAGAAGTGCGATTCGATCGCTCATGAGGCGTCTGACGATACCTGCATGGGTCATGCGACAGATCGCACGAGCGGGTGTAGACTGGCCGCGGCTGCACGCTGGAGCCTGGCCTCCCATAGCTCAGCCCCTCGCGGCAAACGCTGCGAACGCCCGACAACCGAGAGTCCCAACGAGGCCTTCATGGGTAGGGCCGCGACGGTTGAAGGAGTGGGGTTGAGCGAGAAGCACGAGGGAGTAGCACTGCTCGTTGGAGGGAGCGAAACGCCGATCCTCGAGGTCGAGGAACTGCGCTCGCTCGTGACCGAAGGCAAGGAACGCGGCTTCCTGACGTTCGAGGAGATCGCGGCCTGTCTCGAGGAAGTGGAAGTGACCAAGGAGCAGGTCCGTGACCTGCACCTGCACCTCCTGGACGCCGGCATCGAGATCATGTCGCTGGACGGCAAGGCGATCGAGCCGCCGCCGTCGGAGGTCCCGCAGGCCAAGAAGCCGGAGATAGACCTGACCGTCGAGCCGAGCCTCGACTCGCTGCGGCTCTATCTGCGCTCCATCGGACGTGTGGACCTGCTCACCGCCGACGAGGAGGTGACGCTGGCCAAGCGCATCGAGCGCGGCGACATGATCGCCAAGCAGCAGATGATCGAGGCCAACCTCCGGCTCGTGGTGTCGATCGCCAAGGGCTACCTGGGGCGTGGGCTCTCCTTCCTGGACCTGATCCAGGAGGGTTCGCTGGGCCTCATCCGCGCGGTGGAGAAGTTCGACTACCGGCGCGGCTACAAGTTCTCGACCTACGCCACCTGGTGGATCCGCCAGGCGGTGACCCGCGCGATCGCCGACAAGGCGCGCACCATCCGCATCCCGGTGCACATGGTGGAGAAGCTCAACAAGGTCGTGCACGTCGAGCGCCAGCTGGTGCAGGAGTTCGGCCGCGAGCCGACTCCGGACGAGATCGCCGCGGAGCTCGAGTGGACCGCGCGCGAGGTCAAGGACATCCTGCGCATCGCGCAGCTGCCGGTGTCTCTTGAGAAGCCGATCGGCGAGGAGGAGGACTCCGAGCTCGGTGACTTCGTGGAGGACGAGTCGGCAGAGTCGCCGTTCGAGCTGGCCTCCGAGAACCTGCGGCGCGAGAACGTGAAGCGGGCGCTGGAAGCGCTGCCCTCACGCGAGCGCGAGGTGATCGAGATGCGCTACGGCCTCACGGGCCACAAGGCGCGGACGCTCGAGGAGGTGGGTCGCGCGTTCGGGGTCACCCGGGAGCGGATCCGCCAGATCGAGAACAACACGCTGAAGAAGCTGGAGGGGCTGCCCGAGGCCCAGCGCCTCAGGGACGCCTCATGAACCACATCCGGACCCCGCGCGGCAGATCGCCGCTGCCGATCTCCTCGAAGCCGAAGCTGGCGTAGTAGGGGAGGTTGGCGGGGTTGTCGGTGTCCAGGTAGACGGGGGCGCCCGCCTCCTCGAACACCTGGTGCAGCAGCGCCCGGCCGATGCCCCGGCGCTGGTGATCGGGGTCCACCGCGAGGAACCACAGGAACACGTGTTCCTCCTTCGGGTGGCCTCCGTCCTGGACCGCCGACACCCGCAGGCCGCGCACTATCGGAGCCGGCCCGGCGAGCAGGAAGCCGGGCACGTAGGAGAAGAAGGTGCGCGCCGGCGGCGGGTACAGGCCTGCGGCGAAGGTGGCCGCCACTCCCACGAGCCGCCCGTCCCGGAAGGCACCGTAGACCGGGCCGCCGTGGCGGTCCATGACCCCGATCGCCGCGCGGTGGTAGACGCGGGCCACAACGCTCCGGTGGGCGGTGTTGCTCGGGCCCACGGCGAGCCAGCCCGGATCGTGCAGGAGCGCCTCGGTGATGATCCGCGCGGCCTCTCCGTAGAGGCCGGACTCGATTGGGGTGACCTCGGTGGCTGGGATGGTTATCTCCGTCTCGTGACCAATTGGCTCGGGCAGGGCGGCGCAGGCGAACTATCATCGCCGCTCTGCACCACTTGGGGGGATGTCCGAGTGGCTAAAGGAGCGGCGCTGTAAACGCCGTGGCACTGCCTACGCAGGTTCGAATCCTGCTCCCCCCACTTCGCTCGCCATAATCGAAGGCGCAGTGCCCACTTAGCTCAGTTGGTAGAGCACTTCCATGGTAAGGAAGGGGTCATCGGTTCGAGTCCGATAGTGGGCTTCGGTTCTCCCTTGTACGGGCGGGCCGCGGCGTGAGAGGGTTGCGGTCCGCCCAAGGTCGCCGACACGGAGGTCTCTGGCCCAGACCGTTTGGAGTCTCGCGTGAAGCGTTTGTTGCTGGCTGCTGTCGTTGTCGGTTTGTTGCTGGCTGGTTGTGCGGGTGGCGATCCGAGGCCGACCACCTACATCAGCGACACCGGGGCGACGCTCAACGCGAACGTCTACACGACGTTCGGCGGTGAGGTGGAGTACTGGTGGCGCTACGGCACGGAAGACACCTATGGGTCGGAGACCCCCCACCGGACGATCGACATTCAGGGTGAGGATCCCTATCCCGCGACGGCGCTTCCGCATGCTGTGTCCCAGCCCGTCGCGGGTCTGGCGGCGGACACCACCTACCACCACCAGTTCTGCGCCCGTGACCAGCAGGAGGACCCGCCGCGCACCGTCTGCAACACGGACCGGACCTTCACCACCAGGCCCGCCGGGGGCACCTCGGGGATCGCCTTCACACGCGACGTTGGCTTCTTCGACAGCGATGTCTTCACCATGGACGCCGACGGCGACAACCAGACCAACGTGACCAACGCGTCAGACTTCGACAGTGATCCGGCCTGGTCACCGGACGGCACCAAGCTCGCGTTCAGCACCCACCGCGACGGCAACCAAGAGGTCTACGTGATGGACGCGGACGGCGGCCACCCGGTCAACCTCACGAACAACTCGAGCTCGGACCGCGGTCCGGCCTGGTCGCCGGACGGCACCAGGATCGCTTTCACTACGGGCCGCGACGGCAACGATGAGATCTACGTGATGGACGCGGACGGCGGCCACCCGGTCAACCTCACGAACAACTCGAGCCAGGACCTCGATCCGGCCTGGTCGCCGGACGGCAGCAGGATCGCGTTCGCCAGCGCGCGTGACGGCACCTTCGAGGTCTACTCGATGGACGCGGACGGCGGCCACCCGGTCAACCTCACGAACAACTCGAGCTCGGACCGCGGTCCGGCCTGGTCGCCGGACGGCACCAGGATCGCTTTCACTACGGGCCGCGACGGCAACGATGAGATCTACGTGATGGACGCGGACGGCGGCAACCAAACCGACCTCAGCAACGACTCAGGCGTCGACTACTTGCCGGCCTGGTCGCCCGACGGCAGCAAGATCGCCTTCGGCTCCTTCCGCGATGGCGATACGGACGTCTTCTCGATGGACGCGGATGGCGGCAACCAGACGAACCTCACCAACTCGTCGGGCGCCGACTACCAGCCCGCGTGGTCGCCACGGCCCTGACCAAGAGCCACTAGTCGCGGCGCCGTCCGTGGGATGCTTTCGAAATGCCGTGGGCGCCCGAGCTCTTCTCCTTCCCGACCCTCGAGGCCATCAAGGAAAAGCGCCGGCGCACGCACCTCCGATCGGTGCCCTTTTTCGACGGCGTGATGGCCGGGGAGATGGATGCCCTGGTGGGATCGTTCGCCGGCGAGCCCGAGCTGCATCACCCGATACGTGGGCGCATCAAGGGTCGTCGCGCCTTCGAGCAATTCGTGACCGAGATCAAGACCTGGCTCGGGGAGCGCAACGTGACGGTCGAGGATGTGAGCGTGATCCTTGCGCCTTCACGCGGGGTTGAGGAGTTCGTCCTTCACTCCGACTCGGACAACGGACGTATGGGGCTCCCCGTGGCCCTCGCCGTCGATCACGACGAGAACGACCGCATCGGCGAGATGCGCTTCTACTTCAGCACCTGGCCGCTGAAGGGACGTCACGCGGTGCGCCTCCCCCTGCTCCAGCCCGATTCCGGCGCCAGGGCGCCCGGCGTCGTGGAGGAGTACCAGCGCGCGCTCACGGCGGGCGATGTCGCGGCCGCCGTCGCGGCATTCGAGCCCGATGGCTACGTGCGCGAGCCTGCCGGCGCCGCCTTCACGCACCGTGGCACGCAGGAGCTACGTGCGCTCTACGAGCTGTTCTTCTCGAACGGCGGCGGCATCGTGCAGGAGCACTGCGCCGTGACCGACGACGAGCGCGCCTGTGCGGTCGAGTACAACGTCGTGCGCTGGGGTGAGACGGAGCTCCAGCCGGAGGCCGGAATCGCCGTCTACGACCGGGGCCAGAGCGGCAGGCTGGCCGCGGCACGGATCTACGACGACGCGGACCCCCCGCTAGCCGCGCTTGTTCCAGCCATGGAAGGGTGAGTGGTCGCCCGCCTCCCACTTCTCGCGGAGGCCCGGAGTGCTGAGGTCCCAGTCGGGGCGGATCTCGCTCGACACGGCTCGCAGGTCGTGCCAGAGGTCGAAGACGGACGGTCGCCCCCAGTACCAGTAGCCGTTGTAGATGCTGTGGACAACCAGGCCGGGCTTGAGCACCAGCGTGTGCGGGATCATCGGGTCGTGCTCGGCGTCCGTGTACTCCTGGATGTCGAGGTCCTTCTGGACGATGCGCTCCGGGTCGGAGAGGAAGGGCCACTGGGCGCCGACCGAGGCCCGGAACTCCTGAGACTCGTGGTGGGCGTCGGTTGAGATCGTGGCCATCTGGGTGTAGGCCACGGCGACCTGCGGATAGAACGCGGCCAGCTGGAGGTGCTGCTGGTGCTCCTTCGGGCAGTAGTGGCCACGGGCCAGAGTGAGGATCAGGGGATCTTCGCCCTGTAGCTCGCTGAGCTTCCGGGGAGTGCTCGTGTGATCCGGCAGCTCGTAGTCCGGGAAGACCCCGCCGGGGGCGATGTCGGAGCGCATGGGGAGGACCTTCTCAGATTGCGACGAGCTGCTGGCCGCCGTCGATGTCGTAGGTCGCGCCGGTCAACGCGGTGTTCGTCATGAGGTGCAACGCCAGAGCGGCCACGTCGTCCGCCCCCACGACGCGTCCGATCGGGAGGGTGTCCCGCAGCTGGTCACGCCGCTGGTCGAGCTGGTCGCCGAGCAGCGACGCCGACAACGGCGTGTCCACGAAGCCGGCGGCGATCAGGTTGATTCGCACCGGTGCGATCTCGAGCGCCAGGCTGGCGGTCAGCGCCGGGAGGGCGGCGGTCATCGCCGAGCTGAGCCCCACGCCATTGGCCGGGTGGCGCGCGCCGGTGCCGCCCATGAACACCAGCGTGCCTCCCGGGCGGACCTTGCCGGCCCCGTAGCGGGCGACACCGGCCATCAGCATGGGGTGCTCCTGAAGGGCGCGGCGCGCCTCGTCGAAGTCCATCTCGGCCAGCGGCGCGTAGTAGGGGCCACCGGCCGTGACCATCACGTGATCGATCGGTACGTCGAGCTGGGTGAAGAAGACCTCCAGGGCAGCCGAGTCGTTGGCGTCGAACGAGGCGGTGCTGCGCGCGCCGAGCTCGGTCGCCGCCCTCTCCAGGCGTTCGGGGTTGCGGCCGGTGAGGATCACATCGGCGCCCCCGGCGCGGGCCTGCCTCCCCGTTTCCAGCCCGATACCCGCGCTGCCACCGATGACGACGATGGTTTGTCCGCGTAGCTGGGTCGTCATGTTGACCTCCGTCGGTCGATTGGTCTCGGCAGAGATTGTCTCCTCACCTGATCACCGGCTGGCCGAAGGCGAGGGTGTGCTCATCGACCGCCCCTCGACGGGATAATGGCGACCATGGCCGCCAATCAGGTGGTGCGCAAGCCGCTCAGGGTGCGTGAGCCGTCCCGCCGCACACTCGACCAGCGCATCGTCGTCCGCTTTCCGTGGCTCCTCGGCCCGGGTTTTCGCCTGGTGCGGGGCCTGCCCCCCCGCTCGCGAGTACGACAGGCGTTGGTTTGGCGGACGGCCCGGCTGTCCCTCGAGGCCTACAACCGCCGTGACATGGACGCCGCGAGCGCCGGGTTCCACCCGGATCTGGAGTACTACCCGTACCGCGAGTTCGTGGAGGCGGCATTGGCGGAGCCCTGCTACCACGGGCCCGCGGGTTACCGCGCCTACATCGCGGCCACCCAAGACGTCTGGGGGACGGAGGTCCGGATCTACCCGAGGGAGCTCATCGACCTGGGCGACCGGCTGGTGGTGCTCGCGGACATGCCGATGCGAGCTCAGGCGAGCGGCGTGGCGCTGGCTCAGACGTACGCGAGCATCTGGACGATCAAGGACGGCCGGGTGATCCGCGCGCGCGACTTTCTGGACCACGGCGAGGCTCTGGAGGCCGCGGGTCTGTCGGCGTAGGCCTCCGTCAGGGATGTCCGGCGGCGGGCGCCGCGGCCGGGACGTTCGCTCCCCGGTGCTCCGGGAGGACGAGCAGGGCGATCAGCAGCCCGGCGGCGAAGATCCCGGCGGCCCACCAGAACGCGACGGTGTAGCCGTGCACCATGGCCGCGGCCCGCAGGCCGGGCACGGGCTGATGGCTGGTGGCATAGCTCTTCGCCGCGCTGGCGAAGATCGTGCTCAGCAGTGCCGTGCCCACCGATCCGCCGACCTGCTGGGAGGTGTTCACCATGGCCGAGGCCACGCCGGCCTCGCTGCCCTGCACGCCCAGCGTGGCCGTGCCGAACGCCGGGGCAAAGATGCAGCCCATGCCCAGGCCGATGACGAGCAGGCCGGGAAGCACGTGGCTCGTGTAGCTGCTTCCCGGCTCCAGGCGGGTGAAGATGAGCATCGCGATCACCCCGAGGCTCATGCCGAAGGCCACCAGCCTGCGGGCACCGATCCGGACGAGCAGCTTGGTCTGCACCGTCGTTGACGTCACCACGATCACGGCGGTCATGGGTAGGAAGGCCACCCCGGTCTTCAGGGCCGAGAAGCCCAGGTTCTGCTGCATGTAGAAGGTGAGGAAGAGGAACACCCCGAACACGCCGGCACCGGCGAGGGCGATCGAGGCGTACGCGCCCCCGCGCCCGCGGTCCCTGACGATGTGAAGCGGAAGCAGGGGGTGGGCCGCGCGGCGTTCGATGGCCACGAAGGTGGTGAGGAGCACGGCGCTGGCGACGAGCGCGAAGATCGTGATGGGGTCCGACCACGAGTCGGTCTCGGCGTTGGAGAAGCCGTATACCAGGGCGAAGAGGCCCGACGATGCCGCGACCACGCCCGGCCAGTCGATGCGCGGCCGCTCGGGACTGGTGTGGTTCACGAGCAGCCGCAGAGCCACGAGGGCGGCGGGCAGCGCGATCACGAGGTTCACGTAGAGGCACCAGCGCCACGAGAGCGCCTCGGTGAGGATTCCCCCCAGCAGGAGGCCGACCGAAGCGCCGCCTCCGGCGATGGCGCCGAAGATCCCGAACGCCTTGGCGCGGTCGGGCGAGTCGGCGAACGTGACCGTGAGCAGCGAGAGGGCGGAGGGGGCAAGCAGCGCCCCGAAGGCCCCCTGGAGCGCCCGCGCGGCCACCAGCACGCCGAAGGACTCCGCGAGCCCGCCGATGCCCGAGGCCACCGAGAAGCCGATCAGCCCGGCGATGAAGGTCCACTTGCGCCCGAAGAGGTCGCCGAGCTTTCCCCCCAGCAGCAGCAGGCTCCCGAAGGCGAGCGCGTAGGCCGTCACGATCCACTGCCGGCTGTCGGTGCCGAAGCCCAGCGCCGTTTGAGCGGAGGGCAGGGCGATGTTCACGATCGTCGCGTCGAGCACCACCATCAGCTGGGCGGTACCGAGCAGGGCGAGGACCGCCCAGCGGTTCGGCTCGGGTCGTTCTTCAGTCACGGTCGTTTCCCGGTCCGGCTTATTATCGCGGCTCGGTCACAGACGATGGGAGGCCATATGAGTGCGATCGAGGGACGTACCGTCTTCATGACGGGGGGGAGCCGGGGGATCGGGCTCGCGATAGCCACCAAGCTTGCCGGACAGGGCGCCAACGTCGCCCTGCTGGCCAAGACCGACCAGCCCCACCCCAAGCTCGAGGGCACGATTCACACCGCGGCCGCTGAGATCGAGGCCGCCGGAGGCAGGGCGCTACCGATCGTCGGTGACGTGCGCGACGCGGAGGCCGTGGACCGCGCCGTGGCCCAGACCGCCGATCACTTCGGCGGCGTGGACATCGTGGTGAACAACGCCAGCGCCATCAACCTCGCCTCGATGGGCGACCTCGAGGTCAAGCGCTTCGACCTCATGCTGCAGATCAACGTGCGCGGCACCTTCGCGGCCACGCGGGCCTGCCTTCCGCACCTGCGCGAGTCGGAGCACGCCCATGTGCTCACGCTGTCGCCCCCGATCCACGACGTGGAGAAGTGGCTCGACGGCTACAGCCCCTACACGCTCTCGAAGATGGGGATGACGATGCTCACCCTCGGCGTGGCCCGCGACAACCCGGGCGTTGCCGCCAACTGCCTTTGGCCGCGCACCATCATCGCCACCGCCGCGGTGCAGAACCTGCTCGGCGGGGACGAGGCCATGCGCCGCTGCCGCACCCCCGAGATCATGGCCGACGCCGCGCTCCAGATCCTGAGCAGCGCGCCGTCGGAGGCGAGCGGAAAGGTGTTCATCGACGACGAGGTGCTGATGGCCGCCGGAGTCACCGATCTCGATCGCTACGCCGCCTCGGACGCGGGCGATCTGGGGCTGGACATCTTCGTGGACGGGTGGCCCGACGGGGAGGCCGTGCCCAAGTCGGTGGCCTAGGGCCGCCCGCCAGGGCTCAGCCCGAGCGCGGCTCCCAGTTCGTCTCGGCGATGAGCCCGTCCCGGAAGTGCCACGTCCAGCGCACCTGGGTTTCGGCGAAGCCGCCCTCCGAGCGCTGGAACCGGGCCGACCCCACCACCACCACGCGATCCCCCTGGTCCTCGATCGTCTTCGCCCGCAGGATCACGCTCGCCCCCGATTCCTCGGCGTCGGCGTAGAAGGCCCGCACCTCCTCGCGGCCGTTCAGCTCCCGGCCGTTGGTGGTGTACAGGCGGATGATCCCGTCATCGGTCATGTGGGCGGCGAGATACTCGCCACCCAAGCGCAGGCCGTCTTCCTGCATGCGCCGATACAGCTCTCTGACCGTGTCCACTTCGTGCGAGCCCAACTGCGGGCGATCCTCTCACTTCGCGCTCGCATGCGCTAGCGCCTCGTCCACATCTCGGCACAGCCTCCACTCCACCAGCTGGCCGTCCCGGGCGCGGAAGAGGTACGCAAAATGCGCCTCGACCGCCACTCCGCTTCCCTGGCCGGTCGCCGTTTGCCTGACGGAGACCACCACCGTGTCCTCGCCGACGGAGATGAGCTCGAGCGGCTCGGCCCTGAATCCTGCCCACACCTCGAGCCATTGCTCCATCATCTGGCGGAAGCCCTCGACGCCCTCGTACGAGCCCGCGTTGGCAAAGCCGTCGGGCACCACAGCCACCACGTCATCGGCCACCACGCCGTAGATCGCTTCGAGGTCCCCCGAGTTGAGGGCGGCCAATCCTGCCTGGACGAGGTCGAGGACCGAACGCGGCACTCGCGCAGTATCGCTGAGAGACGGGCGCTAGACTGGCCGGAACCTCGCGGCCGAGCGTGGTGTTTCGTATGCCCGGCCGCCCAGAACTGAGAATCAACCTTCCGAAGGGGCCATGGCTCGCGGAGACGTACGAATTGCCGTCACCCTCGCGTGCGAGGAGTGCAAGCGGCGCAACTACCAGTCGCAGAAGTCGAAGCGGAACGATCCGGACCGGATCGAGCTGCGCAAGTACTGCCGCTGGTGCAGCCGCCATACCTCGCATAAGGAGACGCGCTGATGGTCTCCGCGGTTCCGCGCGCGCACACGAGGTAGCCCGAGTGGCTCGCGACCGTCAGCAGGCCAAGCAGCGCCAGGCCGAGCGCCGCGCGCGCCGGCTCCAGCAGCAGGGAGAGGACACGGCCGCGGAGAAGGACGAGCTCGGCGGCCTCCGGCCGCCGCCCGTGGAGCCGATGATCGACCCGGATCTGCTGGTCGGCGCTCCGCCCCAGGACGAGGGCCGCTCGGACACCGTCATCGAGGACGAGCCCCACATCGATGACGACGAGGACCTGCACCTCACGGACGCCGAGGTGGACGCCGAGGCCGAGGCCGAGGCCGAGCTGGCGGCCCGAGGTGAGGATGGGTTCAAGGTCCAGGGGAAACGGGGGGCGGACACCCACGCGCACAAGAACCGGCCCCGTGTCGTACAGTTCCTCGTTGCAGTCTGGGCTGAGCTTCAGCGTGTCCAATGGCCGGACCGCCAGGCCCTCACCACCCTGACCGGCGTAGTGCTCGGATTCGTCCTCATCATGGGTGGCTATCTCGGCCTGCTGGACGCAATCTTCTCCGAGTTGATCAAGAAAATCCTCTGAACGGACGCAGGTAGACGATGTTTCGCTGGTACGCGGTAAACACCTATTCAGGACACGAGAACAAGGTCAAGCAGAACCTTGAGCACCGCCGCATCTCGCTCGGGCAGGAGACGAGCATCCGTCAGATCGTGGTGCCCACCGAGCAGGTGCAGGAGCTGAAGGACGGGCAGAAGATCCAGAAGGAGCAGCGGACGATGCCCGGGTACCTCCTCGTGAACATGAACCTCGACGACGAGTCGTGGGCCCTCGTGAAGAACACTCCCGGGGTCACGGGCTTCGTCGGCGCCTCGAACAACCCGGTGCCTCTGAACCAGGGCGAGGTGGACCGCCTCCTCCACCGCGAGGCCGCCGAGCGTCCGCGCACGCGCGCCCAGTTCTCGATCGGCGAGTCCGTGAAGGTCGTGTCCGGTCCTCTGTCCGACTTCTCGGGCGAGATCTCGGAGATCAACGACGACGCTGCCAAGCTGAAGGTGCTGGTATCCATCTTCGGCCGGGAGACTCCGGTCGAGGTGGGCTTCGACCAAGTCAAGAAGATCTAGATGGCACGCAAGGTAATGACCCTCATCAAGCTGCAGGTCCCGGGCGGACAGGCCAACCCGGCCCCTCCCGTGGGTCCCGCGCTGGGCCAGCACGGCGTGAACATCATGGAGTTCTGCAAGGCGTTCAATGCCCAGACCCAGCAGGACACCGGCACGATCATCCCGGTCGAGATCACGGTCTACGAGGACCGGTCGTTCACCTTCATCACCAAGACGCCGCCGGCGGCGATCCTGATCAAGCAGGCGATCGGCCTCGACAAGGGCTCGGGCGAGCCCAATCGGGTGAAGGTGGGCAAGATCTCACAGGCGCAGATCCGCGCGATCGCCGAGCAGAAGATGCCCGATCTCAACGCACATGACATCGACCAGGCCGCCAAGATCATCGAGGGCACCGCGCGCTCGATGGGCGTGGACGTGACCTGATGGCCCACGGCAAGCGCTACCGCGAGGGCTACGAGAAGATCGACCGCGACAAGGTCTACCCGCCCGCGGAGGCCGTCTCGATCGTCAAGGGCTTCCCGCCCGCGAAGTTCGACGAGACCGTGGAGGCCCACGTCCGCACCGGCCTCAACGTGCGCCACGCCGAGGAGCAGCTCCGCGGCACGATCGCGCTTCCCCATGGCCTGGGCAAGAACGTGACCATCGCCGTGTTCGCCAAGGGCGACAAGGCGCGCGAGGCCGAGGAGGCCGGCGCGGATCACGTGGGCGCCGAGGACCTGGCCAAGCGGATCGAGGAGGAGGGCTTCACCGACTTCGACGTGGCCATAGCCACGCCGGACATGATGCCGGTGGTGGGCCGCCTCGGCCGGGTCCTGGGCCCCCAGGGCAAGATGCCGAATCCGAAGGTGGGCACCGTCACCAACGACGTGGCCAAGGCCGTGACCGAGTCCAAGGCGGGCAAGGTCGAGTACCGCACCGACCGCCACGCGATCGTGCACCTGTCGATCGGCAAGCTGAGCTTCGACGAGCAGACCCTGCTCGAGAACTACGCCGCGCTCGTGGACGAGCTGATGCGCGCGCGGCCTGCGGCGGCCAAGGGCCGTTACCTGCAGACGATCACCCTCACCACCACGATGGGCCCGGGCGTGAAGGTTGATCCCGCGCGGACCCGCAACATCGCCGAGGAGGCCGCCCCGGTAGCCTAGGCGCGACCATCCCTGCCGGAGACCCCCGGCCGCCGAAAGGCGTAGGTCCGGGGCAGGTGGAGCCGCGTGGACGATCCGTCGTCCCCACCGTGAGCCCGCCTGCGTGCGGGCTCTCTTCGTTGGAGGGCGGGATCAGACACGAAATGGATATGAGATGAACAGGGAACAGAAGGCGGCGGCCATCGAGGAGGTGGCGGGCGCGATCACGGAGTCGGAGGCGGTCTTCGCGGTGGACTACCGCGGCATCTCCGTCCCGCAGGTCGCGGACCTGCGGGCCAAGCTGGGAGATGCCGGCGCTCGGTTCCGCGTGGTCAAGAACACGCTCACCGAGATCGCGGCCGACCGGGCCGGTGCCGACACCCTGAAGCCACTGCTGGAGGGGCCCACGGCGTTCACGTTCGTCCGCTCCGACGGCGACGTGGCGCTCGCGGCCAAGGCGCTGGCCCAGTTCAAGCGCGAGCACGACGTACTCGACTTCAAGGGCGGCATCATGGGCGGCGAGGCGCTCACGGTGGAGCAGCTCGGCGAGCTCTCGCGGCTCCCGGCGCGCGACGTGCTGCACGCGCAGCTGGTGGCGATGGTGGCCTCGCCCATCACCGGTCTCGTCCGCGGCCTGAACGCCCTCATCGCCGGGCTGGCGATCCAGCTCGGGCAGATCGTGGAGCAGGGCCTCCTGCCCGCGGGCGATGCCCCGGCGGAAGAGGCGGCGGCGGAGGAGCCGGCCGCAGAGGAAACCCCGGCCGCCGAGGAAACGCCGGCCGCGGAAGAGACTTCATCCGAGGAGCCCGCCGCAGAGGCGGAGCCCGCGGAGGAACAGGCAGAGCAAACTGAAGCGCCCTCCGAGGGCGAAGAACAAGAGGAGGGCTAGATGGCCACGGCCACAGAGCTGATCGAAGAGATCAAGAAGATGAGCGTGCTCGAGTTGTCCGAGCTGATCAAGGCGCTCGAGGAGGAGTTCGGAGTGTCGGCCACGGCGGTCGCCGCGGCCGCACCGGCCGCGGCCGGCGACGGCGGTGCCGCGGCCGAGGAGGAGTCCTCGACCGTGGACGTCGTGCTCACGGGCTCGGGCGACAAGAAGATCCAGGTGATCAAGGTCGTGCGCGCCGCCACCGGTCTGGGCCTGAAGGAGGCCAAGGCTCTGGTGGACGAGGCGCCGAAGCCCGTCAAGGAGGGCATCGACCGCGACGAGGCCGAGAAGCTGAAGGGCGAGATCGAGGACGCCGGCGGATCGGTCGAGCTCAAGTAAATCCGGGGTCCGGTGCCAGGCCCGATCGCCGATCGGGCCTGCGCTCCTCCCTGATTCGTTCCTGGCAGTTCTGAGGGGCCGCTCCAGAGCGGCCCCTCGTCGTTCCGGACCAGGCGCCTGCCACGATCACCCGGGATGGACGTCAGCCTGGACCACGTGGTGATCCACGTCTCCGACTGGGAGCGCTCGAACGCGTTCTACCGGGACGTGCTCGGCGCCGAGCTGGTCGAGCGCGATGCCGGGCCGGCCCGGCACTACCGCTTCGGGCAGCAGCAGCTGAACGTGCACGGCCCGGGCCAGGATCCGAGCCCGGTGGCCGCTCGCCCGGCCTCGCCCGGCGGCGCCGACCTGTGCTTCGTGTGGGGCGGCCCGATCGAGGAGGCCGCCCGCCATCTGGAAGACCACGGGGTGAAGGTGGAGATCGGCCCGGTGGAGCGCTACGGCGCCCGCGGCCGGGCCACGAGCATCTACTTCCGCGATCCCGACGGCAGCCTCCTCGAGTTCATGTCGTATCCAGGGTCCGGTGCTCGGCCTGATCACCGTTCAGGCCTCCCCTCCTCCACACGCTCGTGAAGGGATCTCGTCTCCTCGCCGCCGCCTCCGTGGCGGTGATCGCGGGGGCCGATGCCGTGATCCGCTTCCGCCCGCCACGCTGGATCCTGATCGCCGCCTTCGACCACCCCGCGCACCTGGCCACGGCGGCGTTGATCGCGCTCAACGCTCCGCCGCGCTCGAGGAGCTGGCACGCCGGCTTCATGGCGGGCGCCCTGCTCCCCGACGCGGACCACGTCCCGCTCGCCCTCGCCGAGGAAAAGCCGGGAATGATGGATTCGCGCCCGTCCACGCACTGCGCCGCGGCCACCGTGCCGCTGTTCGTGCTCGCCCGAGCTACGGGGAGCGACGTGATCTCCGGGGCGGCCTGGGGCACCGTCACCCATCTGGTCCGGGACATCGCGGTGGGGCCCGGTGTGCCGCTGTGGAGCCCGGTCCGGCGCCACGACGTCCGCGTTCCCTACCCGCTCTACGCCACCGCTCTCCTCGCGCTCGCGCTCATCGCCGTGCAAGATCGCTAGAGTCCGACAAGGCCTATAGCCGAAGCCGTCCCTAGCAGTGCGCCGGCACATATCTCCGGCGTCTCGGGACGGGGTCCGTGATGGCCACGCCGCTCCTTCGGGGGCGGCAACCGCCCCCTTGACGGGGCGGAGATTGGTCTGCTATTCTGGTCGGTCGCGCTTTGCGCCCGCCCCGCCTGTCCTCGAAGTCCGGATTCTTAAGGAGTTGCCGCTTTGGCACGTGTTGACGCTGCTCGCACACGCCGCTCGTTCTCGCGTCTCGAGAACGCCCTCGAAGTTCCCAACCTCATCGATATTCAGCGGCGCTCGTTCGAGTGGCTCGTTGACACGGAGAAGGGCGGGCTTCGCGAGACCATCGACGACGTCTCACCCATCGAGGACTACACCGGCAACCTTGCCGTGGTCTTCGAGGACATCCACTTCGACGAGCCCGTCGCCTCGATTTCGGAGTGTCGCGAGAAGGACATCACCTACGCGCGCCCGCTGACCGTCAAGGTCGCGTTCCAGAACCGCGAGACGGGTGAGATTCGTGAGCAGTCCGTCTTCATGGGCGACTTCCCGTGGATGACCGACTGGGGAACCTTCATCATCAACGGCACCGAGCGCGTGGTGGTCACGCAGCTCGTCCGCTCCCCCGGCGCCTACGTCATGGAGCCGAAGGACCGGGAGAAGCAGGTCTTCATCGCCAACCTCATGCCGGCCCGCGGGTCCTGGCTCGAGCTGGAGATCGACAAGAAGGGCAAGGTCTTCGTCCGGATCGACCGCAAGCGCAAGCTGCCGGTCAGCGTCCTGCTGCGCGCCATGGGCGGCGTCCTCCGCGACGGCGGCCACGTGCCCGAGGGCTGGACCGGCTCCGACGAGGAGATCCTCGCGCTGTTCGACAACAGCCTCTACATGCGGCTCACGCTCGAGTCGGACACCGAGGTCACGAAGTCGGAGGACGGCTCGCTGATCGAGCTCTTCAAGAAGCAGCGTCCGGGCGAGCCGCCCTCGATCGACGCCGCGAAGAACCTGCTCAACCAGCTCTTCTTCGATCCCAAGCGCTACGACCTCACTCGGGTCGGCCGCTACAAGCTCAACTCGCGCCTGAACATCGACGAGCCGCTCGACCGCCGGACGCTCACCCCGAAGGACATCATCGAGCTCATCAAGGAGCTCATCTCGCTGCCCAAGCTGCTCGGAATCCCCGAGTCGGGCATCTACGTGGGCCCTGACGGCGAGGAGCCGATCAAGGACTTCGCGCTCGAGGCCGTGTCGATGCCGCGCGAGCCGATCGAGGGGCGGCTGGACGAGTACGAGCACTTCGGGAACCGGCGCCTGCGCACGGTGGGCGAGCTGATCCAGGAGGCCTTCCGCATCGGCCTCTACCGGATGGAGCGCGTGGTGCGAGAGCGCCTCACCACCGAGGACGCGGACACGATCACCCCGCAGACGATCATCAACATCCGTCCGGTGGTGGCGGCCCAGAAGGAGTTCTTCGGGTCGAGCCAGCTGTCCCAGTTCATGGACCAGACGAACTCGCTGTCCGGGCTCACGCACAGGCGCCGCCTGTCCGCGCTCGGCGCCGGCGGGCTCACCCGCGAGCGCGCGCCGATCGAGGTGCGCGACGTGCACCCCACGCACTACGGCCGCATGTGCCCGATCGAGACCCCGGAGGGCCCGAACATCGGCCTCATCGGGTCGCTCTCCTCGTACGCCGAGGTGTCGGAGCACGGCTTCGTCACCACGCCCTACCGCGTGGTCACGGACGGCGTGGTCCAGAAGGAGATCGTTCACCTCGACGCCACCCAGGACGAGTCCCGGGTGATCGCTCAGGCCAACGCTCAGGTGGACGAGAAGAGCGGGAAGCTCCGGGGCCCCGCGGTGGAGTGCCGCTCGCGCGACGGTGAGCTCGTGCTCGCCCCGCCGAAGGACGTGGAGCTGATGGACGTGTCGCCGAACCAGATCTGGTCGGTGGCCACCGCGCTGATCCCGTTCCTCGAGCACGACGACGCCAACCGCGCCCTCATGGGCTCGAACATGCAGCGCCAGGCCGTGCCGCTCCTCAAGACCGACCCGCCGCTGGTGGGCACCGGCATGGAGGTCCGCGCGGCGATGGACACGGGTGACGTGGTCCTCGCCGGCGCGCCCGGCACGGTCGAGTACGTGGATGCCCAGCGCGTGGTGATCGACACCGGCGGCAGCAAGCCCGACGAGTACCCGCTGGTGAAGTTCATGCGCTCGAACCAGGGCACCCTGATCCACCAGAAGCCGAGGGTCTCCCCCGGTCAGAAGGTGACCGCGGGCCAGCTCCTGGCGGACGGCTCATCCACGGGTGACGGCGAGCTCGCGCTCGGCAAGAACGTGCTCGTGGCCTTCATGTCCTGGGAGGGGTACAACTTCGAGGACGCGATCATCATCTCGGAGCGCCTCGTGAAGGAGGACGAGCTCACCTCGATCCACATCGAGGAATACGAGATCGACGCCCGCACCACGAAGCTCGGCGACGAGGAGATCACCCGGGACATCCCGAACCGCTCCGAGGAGTCGCTCCGCAACCTCGACGACCGCGGCATCGTCCGCGTCGGCGCCGAGGTCGGATCGGGCGACCTGCTGGTCGGCAAGGTCACGCCAAAGGGCGAGACCGAGCTCACCGCCGAGGAGAAGCTCATCCGCGCGATCTTCAAGGAGAAGGCGCGCGAGGTCCGCGACACCTCGCTCAAGGTGCCGCACGGTGAGGGCGGCGTCGTGATCGACGTCAAGACGTTCAGTCGCGAGAACGACGACGACCTGCCGCCCGGCGTGAACGACCTCGTGCGCGTGTATGTGGCCAAGAAGCGCAAGATCGCCGAGGGCGACAAGCTGGCCGGCCGTCACGGCAACAAGGGCGTGATCTCGAAGATCGTGCCTGAGGCCGACATGCCTCACCTCGAGGACGGCACGCCGATCGACGTGATCCTCAACCCGCTCGGAGTTCCGAGCCGGATGAACCTGGGCCAGATCCTGGAGACGCACATCGGGTGGGTCGCCGGCAACGGCTGGTACGACGACGGCTCGGACGCCTACAAGGAGGTCCAGAAGAACGGCGGCCGCGTGACCGTGGCCACCCCGGTCTTCGACGGGGCCACCGTGGAGGACGTGGACGAGGCGCTCGTGCGCTGGGCCGAGGAGCATGGCAAGGAGCGAGGCATCAACTTCAAGGTGGATGCCTCGGAGCGAGCCGGACGCCGTTGCTCGGGCAAGCTCACCCTCTACAACGGCCGCACCGGCGAGCCCTACGAGGAGACCGTCACCGTCGGCTGCATGTACATCCTGAAGCTGCTGCACCTGGTGGACGACAAGATCCACGCCCGCAGCACCGGCCCCTACTCGCTCGTCACCCAGCAGCCGCTGGGCGGCAAGGCGCAGTTCGGCGGCCAGCGCTTCGGCGAGATGGAGGTGTGGGCGCTCGAGGCCTACGGCGCGGCGTACACCCTCCAGGAGATGCTCACGATCAAGTCCGACGACACGGTCGGCCGCGTGAAGGCGTACGAGGCGATCGTGAAGGGCGAGAACATCGCCGAGCCCTCAATCCCGGAGTCCTTCAAGGTGCTCCTGAAGGAGATGCAGTCACTGGCCCTCGACGTGGACGTGCGCTCGGAGGAGGGCACCGGCGTCGAGATGCGCGACGAGGACGACGACCTCCTGCGTGCCGCCGAGGAGCTGGGGATCGACCTCTCCGGCGTACGGGCCACCGACGGCCAGGCCGCGGACGAGGCCGAGGAGAAGGTCGAGGCGGAGGGCGAGGGCGGCCAGACCGCCGAACCCGCCGAGGCCCAGGACGCGGAGATGGTCGAGGAGTAGGCCCCCGGCCGTCTCCCGCGACCGACTTAAGACGCACTAGAGAGAGAAAAAGGGATCAATTTGATCGACATCAACAACTTCGACGCCATCAAGATCGGCCTCGCTTCCTCGAAGCAGATTCGGTCCTGGTCGAGCGGCGAGGTCACCAAGCCGGAGACGATCAACTACCGCACGCTGAAGCCCGAGAAGGACGGGCTCTTCTGCGAGCGCATCTTCGGTCCCACGAAGGACTGGGAGTGCTACTGCGGCAAGTACAAGCGCGTCCGCTACAAGGGCATCGTCTGCGAGCGCTGCGGGGTCGAGGTCACGCGCTCCAAGGTGCGCCGCGAGCGCATGGGCCACGTGGACCTGGCCGCGCCGGTCTCCCACATCTGGTTCTTCAAGGGCGTTCCCAGCCGCATCGGCTACCTGCTCGACATGGCTCCCAAGGAGCTCGAGAAGGTCCTCTACTTCGCCGCCTCCATCGTCACCTGGGTCGACGACGAGGCGCGCCAGAAGGACATCCCCTCGCTCGAGAAGGAAGTCCAGAAGGTCCTGGACGCCTACGACGCCGAGCGTGAGGAGCGGGTCCTCGAGCTGAAGGAGTCGCTCGAGCGGCGCGTGGAGTACCTGTCGAGCGGCAAGCAGTCGGGCTTCTCCGACGACGACCTGCTCTGGGCCGACACGCTCGACGTGAACCTCAAGAAGCTCGCCGACGACGAGCGCGAGAAGATGGAGAAGGAGCTCCGCAAGCAGTTCGAGGCGGATATCTCCGACACCGAGGCGTACATCGAGGACGCCGCCGAGCGCATGCGCGGAGTCTGGGAGCTCTTCCAGACCATGGAGCCCAAGCTGGTGGTGGCGGACGAGACGCTCTTCCGTGAGTTGAAGGACCGCTTCGGCTCGCCGTTCGGGCTGGGCGAGTACTTCCGCGGCGGCATGGGTGCCGAGTCGGTGCGCGACCTGCTCCAGCAGGTCGACCTCGACGCCGAGCGCGAGGAGCTCGAGGACCAGGTCAAGACGGCCAAGGGCCAGAAGCAGAGCCGCGCGGTCAAGCGGCTGAAGGTCGTGTCGGCCTTCATCCACTCGGACAACAAGCCCGAGGACATGGTCCTCGAGGCCGTGCCCGTGATCCCGCCGGAGCTGCGCCCGATGGTGCAGCTGGACGGCGGTCGCTTCGCCACGTCGGACCTCAACGACCTCTACCGGCGGGTGATCAACCGGAACAACCGGCTGAAGCGCCTGCTCGACCTCGGCGCACCCGAGATCATCGTCAACAACGAGAAGCGGATGCTGCAGGAGGCCGTCGACGCCCTGTTCGACAACGGCCGCCGCGGCCGGCCCGTGACCGGGCCGGGCAACCGGCCCCTCAAGTCACTGAGCGACATGCTCAAGGGCAAGCAGGGCCGGTTCCGCCAGAACCTGCTCGGCAAGCGCGTGGACTACTCCGGCCGTTCGGTGATCGTCGCCGGGCCGGAGCTGCGGATCCACCAGTGCGGGCTGCCCAAGCTGATGGCTCTCGAGCTTTTCAAGCCGTTCATCATGGCCCGGCTCGTCGAGCGCAAGTCGGTGCAGAACATCAAGGCGGCCAAGAAGATGGTCGACTCGATGATCCCCGAGGTCTGGGACGTGCTGGAGGAGGTCATTCAGGAGCACCCGGTGCTGCTGAACCGCGCCCCCACGCTGCACCGCCTGGGTCTTCAGGCCTTCGAGCCGGTGCTGGTCGAGGGCAAGGCCATCCAGGTCCACCCGATGGTGTGTCACGCCTTCAACGCCGACTTCGACGGCGACCAGATGGCCGTGCACGTTCCGCTGTCGGCGGAGGCTCAGGCCGAGGCCCGGCTGCTGATGCTGTCGGCGAACAACATCCTCTCGCCGGCGCACGGCTCGCCGCTCGCCACGCCCTCACAGGACATGGTGCTGGGGTCCTACTACCTCACCTACGGGCCTAGCCCGGAGGAGCTGGGGACGCTCGAGGAGAAGCTGTTCGCGGGTAAGTGGGACAAGAAGGACGGCCCGCGTCCGCACGTGTTCCGCTCGGCCCAGGAGGCGGAGCTGAACTACGAGGGCAAGCTCGTGAAGCTCCACGACCTCGCCGAGTACCGCGGGCGTCATCGCGAGCACCACATCCTGACCACGGTCGGGCGGATCATCTTCAACGAGCGCGTGGAGCGTGCTCTCGAGGAGTCGCTCGGCGAGGAGTACGACCCGCAGACCTACGATTTCGTCAACACGCCCCTGCGCAAGCGGGACATGAACAACGTGATCGAGCGGCTGGTGGACGTCCACGGGCCGTACGCGACCGCGCTGGTGCTGGACGCGTTCAAGGACCTCGGGTTCCACTTCGCCACCCAGGCCGGCATCACGGTCTCGAAGAACGACGTGGTGATCCCGCCCAACAAGGCGAAGATCCTCGAGGGCTACGAGAAGCTGGTCAGCGACATCCAGGAGCAGTACGACACCGGCCTCATCTCCCAGGAGGAGCGCAAGGAGGCCGTGATCGAGAAGTGGACCGCGGCCACCGAGGAGGTGGGCGAGGCGATGCAGGACAACCTGGACCACCTGAACCCCATCTTCATGATGGCCAACTCGGGTGCCCGAGGCTCGTTCAAGCAGATCCGCCAGCTGGCGGGCATGCGAGGGCTGATGGCCAACCCGAAGGGCGAGATCATCGAGCGCCCGATCCTGGCCAACTTCATGGAGGGCCTGACGGTGCTCGAGTACTTCATCTCGACCCACGGTGCCCGGAAGGGCCTGGCCGACACCGCGCTCCGCACGGCCGACTCGGGCTACCTGACCCGGCGGCTGGTGGACGTGGCGCAGGACGTGATCGTGCGCGAGGAGGACTGCGGCACCAAGGAGTTCATCCTCATGCGGCTCTGGGACGACGCGGGCCGGCCGAACGATCAGCTCGAGGGGCGCTACGTGGCGGAGGACTTCGCCACGAAGAAGGGCAAGGCGCTGCTCGACAAGCACGCCCTGATCACCCAGACCCACGTGAACGAGCTCGCCGAGGCACTCGCCAAGGAGACCGATGCCATGGTTCCGGTCCGGTCGGTGCTCAAGTGCCGCGCGGAGGGCCTATGCCAGAAGTGCTACGGCAAGGCGCCCGCCACGGGCAAGGTCGTGGCCATCGGCGACGCGGTGGGCATCATCGCCGCACAGTCGATCGGTGAGCCGGGCACGCAGCTCACGCTCCGGACCTTCCACACCGGTGGTGTGGCCGGCGCCGACATCACGCACGGTCTCCCGCGCGTGGTGGAGCTGTTCGAGGCCCGCAAGCCGAAGGGCCAGGCCGAGCTCGCCACGGTGGAGGGCACGGTCTCGGTGGAGGACACCGAGAAGGGCCTCCGGGTCATCGTCACCGACGATGCCGGCGAGGAGCACCCGTACGCATTCCCGCGGCGCACGCGCCTGCTGGTGGAGAACGGGCAGAAGGTCAAGCCGGGCGATCAGCTCAACGAGGGCTCGATCTACCCGCACGACCTGCTCGCCTACGGCGGGCCCGACCAGGCCGCGCGCCGCACCGCGACCGAGGTCTACCTCGTCAAGGAGGTCCAGACCGTCTACCAGTCGCAGGGCGTGGACATCAACGACAAGCACATCGAAGTGATCGTGCGTCAGATGATGAAGAAGGTCCGCGTCGACCAGAAGGGCGACACGGACTACCTGCCCGGTCAGTTCGTGGACCGCAACGAGATGATCGGCGTGAACGCCGACCTCAAGAAGGGCAAGAAGGAGCAGGCCCAGACCGAGGAGATCATCCTCGGCATCACCAAGGCCTCGCTGGCCACAGACTCGTTCCTGTCGGCGGCCTCCTTCCAGGAGACCACCAAGGTGCTCACCGACGCGGCCCTCGAGGGCAAGACCGACCGCCTGCTGGGGCTGAAGGAGAACGTGATTATCGGGAAGCTGATCCCGGCGGCCACGGGCCTTCGCCGCTACCGGCGGCTCGAGATTGAGCCCACCGAGCCCATCCGGCGCCACTCGCCGGACGAGATCGGCCTGCTCGACGAGTCAGAGCTCGCCGCCGAGCTCGGCCTCACCGACACCGGTGAGATCGAGGGCTTCGGGTTCGGAGGCAACGGCGGGGACGGCGCGGACGCGTTCAGCGACCTGGCCGACCTGCCCGCCGACGGCGACGGCGACAAGAAGTCCTAGGGAGGAGCGCAGCCCGGGGCGGTGGCCCGGGCGAGCACCGGACCCTAAGTACCTCTAAGTACCTGAGAACCCGCTCGGGCTCAGCGAGCCCGGGCGGACTTCAGGGCCTTCTTGGACCCCGTCACGAGGAACGTCCGGCCACCCAGTGGCTCGGCGTGCCCGCCCTTTGCCAGGCGCTTCAGCACGACCGGACAGCGCTTGCATCGCGGGCCGGACTTGCAGCAGCGCTTCTTGGTCTTGACGGTACGGGCGGCGGGCACGGACGCCGCACCGTAGCAGTGTCTTAGGTATCCCTAACTTCTGGGCCCGCGGGATCCGCGTCGAGGCGCCCCAGCTCGTCCGCCCAGTCCACCAGCTCCTCCACGTGCTCGTCCGTGAGTCCCACCGGCGGCAGGGTCTCCACCAGCATCGTCGGGGCCGTGCGGGACTCGGCCCATTCGCGGCAGTTCTCGTCGATGTTGTCGTCGATCCAGGCCGCCGCGCGGTCGCCGGCGTACTCACTGATCGCGTCCAGCTTCCAGTGCGCCGAGCCGAACACGGCCCGGCCGTCGAACACGAGCGTGGGGAGCTCCCTGAACGAGAGCTCGAGCAGGTGTGGCAGGTGCTCGTTGGCCCGCTCCTCCCAGCCCGTGGCCCACACCAGCTCGAAGTGGTGCGACAGGGCCTCGAGCCTTTTCCCTACGCTGAGGGGGATGCAATGCGCAACCCCGTCGATCCAGTGCAGCGGGCCCGGCAGCTCCTGTATGTCAGGGGCGAAACCGAAGAGGCTGAGCACCCCGTCGACGTCGACGAAGAGGATCGGGCGGTTTGTGTGATTCGTCACTGGGGTATCGCAATCTCGTAACCGGGGTATGAATAGACGTACGACCTTGGCGCCTTCTCATTCAAGCGGCAGGCGCGCCGGCCGATACCTCGAATAGCGGAAAGGGACCGCCGCCATCGACTCCCTTTCCCACGCACTGTTTCCCGAACCGGATTCTTAAGCCTTCCACGCACGTGACTATTGAAGTAGGCATTCTCCTAGCGCTTCTCTGCGCCCTCACCACGAACTTCGGCTTCCTGCTGAAGCATCGCGGCGCGTGCGCGGCCCCCGACGTCAGCCTGAGCCACCCGGTTCGCAGCGCCGTGGGCCTCTTCCGGTCCAAGTTCTTCGCGCTGGGAATGCTCGTGGCCCTCGGGGCTTGGATCCTCCACGTCGGCGCGCTCGCACTGGCCCCGCTTTCGCTCGTCCAGGCGGTCATCTCAGGAGGACTCGTCTTCCTCACCGTCATCGCCGAGCGCTGGTTCGGCTGCTCCGTCGGCATCCGCCAATGGGCCGGCGTGGGTCTCACCGCGCTGGGCCTCGTGCTCCTTGCGGCCACCCTGCCCGGCGGCGAGGGAGCCAACTCCGGCTACTCGACGGTCGGCATGGTCGCCTTCGAGTCCGCGCTCCTCGCGCTCGGTGCCTTCCTCGTACTCTCCCCGGCCCTCGACTCTCACGAGCATCACGGCGTGATGCTCGGCACCGCGGCCGGCATCCTCTTCGGCGTCTCCGACGTGGCCATCAAGGCCCTCACCGGCACCGTCGGGTCCGACGGCGCACTCGGACTGGTCTCGCCCTGGCTCGTCACCTGCATCCTGGCCTCCGTCATCGCCTTCTACGCCTCCGCACGCGGACTTCAGAAGGGTGAGGCGGTGCCCGTCATCACGCTCACCAGCGCCGCGGCCAACGTCACCGCCATCAGCGGCGGCATCCTCGTGTTTGGCGACCCGATGCCGAACGACCCGCTCGGGATCGTCGTCCAGAGCTTCGCCTTCGTGCTCGTGATCGCGGCCGCCGCGATCACGCCGGCGCCGCTGCGCGCCGCCCGCGCCGAGTAGAACCTCGCTCCGCTGGCGGAGTTCGACTCCGCCTGCAGCCGGAACGCCGCCCGCACGCTGCTAGGATCCCGCGCCGCATGCCAAGCATCAATCAGCTCGTCCGCAAGGGCCGCGTGAAGCCCAAGAAGAAGGTCTCCACGCCAGGTCTCAAGTCCGGCCAGGGACGCAAGCGGCGCATCGCCGCCCCCCAGCGTCGCGGGGTCTGCACCCGCGTGTACACCACCACGCCCAAGAAGCCGAACTCCGCGCTGCGCAAGGTCGCGCGCGTCCGGCTGACGAACGGCATGGAGGTCACCACCTACATCCCGGGCGAGGGCCACAACCTTCAGGAGCACTCCGTGGTGCTCGTCCGTGGCGGACGGGTCAAGGACCTCCCGGGCGTCCGCTACAAGGTCGTCCGCGGCACCCTGGACGCCGCCGGCGTCTCGGACCGAAAGAAGGCGCGCTCGCAGTACGGAGCGAAGGCCCGCTAATGCCGCGCCGCGCCGCCGCAGCGATCCGGCCGGTCGAGGCCGACCCCATGTTCGGGTCGAAGCTCGTGTCCCAGGTCATCAACAAGGTGATGACCGACGGCAAGAAGTCCACCGCCGAGAAGATCGTCTACGACGCCCTCGACATCCTCTCCCGGCGCACCAAGCAGGACCCGGTGCCCGCCCTCGAGGACTCGATCAAGGCGCTGACCCCGGTGCTGGAGGTCCGCTCCCGCCGCGTCGGCGGTGCCACCTACCAGGTGCCCGTCGAAGTTCCCTCGCCCAGGGCCCGCACGCTCGCCGTGCGCTGGCTCGTCGAGTTCTCCCGCAACCGGCGCGAGAAGACGATGGCCGAGCGCCTCGCCGGCGAGCTCGGCGACGCCCAGTCCCAGCAGGGCGGGGCATACAAGCGGAAGGACGACATCTTCCGCATGGCTCAGGCCAACAAGGCCTTCGCCCACTACCGCTGGTAACACCGGCGCGCTAGGCGGCGCCTGGCGGGGTCATCGGTCGCTTGCGTGCGGAGCACGCGTCGCTCCCCGCTTTCCCCGCCATGCTTGCCTCGCGCATCCGCTGTTCCCAGCGGCCCGCGGGCATCCGTGAAACAAAAGCCACCGTCTGGGTGGTCAACGTTCCTCGCGTCTCTCCTTCGCCGCTCGGCGATCGCGGCGCTCGGGCCTTCGCGAGCGTCCTCGCTCCGACAACCCGGCCGCGCCGGCCAGGATCGTCACCACGCCGCCGAGGAGGGCCAGCCAAAGGCCGGTGCCGGGCTGGGCGGATGCGCCGGCGAAGTCGCGGCCAATCACTCCGGTGTCGTTCGAGGCAGGCAGGTCGTTCAGGACGGTGATGCCCGCGGCCACGGCCCCGAAGGCCACCAGGGCGGCGGCGGCCGGGCGTGAGCCGCGCCACGCGCCCACGGCCATCACGACCACGGCCAGGGCGAGCAGGGGGAACACGATGCTGTGGCGCTCGAAGCCGGTCTGCACGCAGCGGTCCGCCAGCGCGGGGTCGGTGTCGTTCAGCTGCTCGCAGCTACCGCTGGCCACATCGACCGAGATCACGGTTGCGAAGGCGGAGCTGAGCAACATCAGGGCGCCTGCCGCGGCGAGGATCGGGAGGAGCAGCGGGCGCCCGGTCGAATCCCGCACGGGGAGAGAGAATCGCCCCGATCGGTGCTTCGAATGCCTGCTACCATCATTCGTCGCTTCGCGGCGGGACTTCTTCCCTCCGCGATGCCGCTCAGCCACGTGGTCCAAAGGGCCGCGGCGAGCGGGCTCGAAGCTTGATGGAGGCTCCTAACAAATAAGACAGTTCCGGGCAATTCCTCCACGCAGCAAAGGGCCCGGCAAGGGTCTTTTTTCTGCCCGGAACCAGTATTAGCGAGAAGAACATGGCACGCACGGTCGCACTAGATAAGACGCGAAACATCGGGATCATGGCGCACATCGACGCCGGTAAGACGACGACGACCGAGCGCATCCTGTTCTACACCGGACGCACCCACAAGATGGGTGAGGTTCATGAGGGCGCGGCCGTCATGGACTGGATGGAGCAGGAGCAGGAGCGCGGCATCACGATCACCTCCGCCGCCACCACCGCGTCGTGGCGCGATCACCGCATCAACATCCTGGACACCCCGGGCCACGTGGACTTCACGGTCGAGGTGGAGCGCTCCCTGCGCGTCCTCGACGGCGCCATCGCCGTGTTCGACTCCGTGGCCGGCGTCGAGCCGCAGTCCGAGACCGTCTGGCGCCAGGCTGACCGCTACCGCGTCCCGCGCATCGCCTTCATCAACAAGATGGACCGCATCGGCGCCGACTTCGCCTACTCGGTGAAGACGATGGTCGACCGCCTGGGCGCCCACCCGGTGCCCGTGCAGCTGCCGATCGGCGCCGAGGCGGAGTTCACCGGCGTCGTGGACCTCGTGAACATGAAGGCCATCGTCTACAAGGACGACCTGGGTCAGGACTGGGAGGTCACGGACATCCCGGCCGAGCTCGAGGACGAGGCCCAGCTCGCCCGCACCGAGCTGATCGAGGCCGTGGCCGAGTACGACGACGAGCTGATGTCCGACTACCTCGACGAGAAGCCGATCGATGCCGCTCGCCTGGTCAAGGACATCCGCAAGGCCACGCTGGACATCTCCATGACTCCCGTGCTCTGCGGGTCGGCGTTCAAGAACAAGGGCGTGCAGCCCCTGCTCGACGCCGTGATCGACTACCTGCCGAGCCCGCTGGACGTGCCTCCGGTCGACGGCATCGAGGGCACCCAGATCACGGACGGCGAGGGCGTTCACACCACTCGCGAGGCCTCCGACGAGGCCCCGTTCTCCGCGCTGGCCTTCAAGGTCATGGCCGACCCCTACGTCGGCAAGCTCACCTACTTCCGCGTGTACTCCGGCAAGCTCAGCGCCGGCGGCAGGGTGCTCAACTCGATCACCGGCCGCACCGAGCGCGTTGGCCGCATCCTGATGATGCACGCCAACAGCCGCGAGGAGCAGGAGGAGGTGTACGCGGGCGACATCGCCGCCGGCGTGGGCCTCAAGCAGACCTCCACGGGAGACACCCTGAGCGCGCCCGACGCGCCGGTGGTGCTCGAGCGGATGCACTTCCCCGACCCGGTGGTGCACCTCTCCATCGAGCCGAAGACCAAGGTGGACCAGGAGAAGCTCTCCACGGCGCTCGCCCGGCTGGGCGAGGAGGACCCGACGTTCCAGGTCCGCAGCGACGAGGAGACCGGGCAGACCGTGATCTCCGGCATGGGCGAGCTGCACCTCGAGGTGATCGTGGACCGGCTCCGGCGCGAGTTCCACGTGGAGGCGGCCGTCGGCCGCCCGCAGGTGGCATACCGAGAGACCGTCCGTGGCGAGGCCAAGAAGGTGGAGGGCAAGTTCATCCGCCAGACCGGCGGCTCGGGCCAGTACGGGGTCGTGTACATCGACCTCGAGCCCGCGCCGGGCGAGGGCTTCGACTTCGTGAACAAGGTGAAGGGCGGCTCGGTGCCGTCCGAGTTCATCCCCGCGGTTGAGAAGGGGATCGAGGAGGCGCTGGAGTCCGGCGTCAAGGCCGGCTACCCGATGGTGGACGTGCGCGCCACGCTCACCGACGGCAAGTACCACGACACTGACTCGTCGGAGATCGCGTTCAAGATCGCCGGTTCGCTGGCGCTCAAGGAAGCGGCGCGCCGGGCCCAGCCCGTCCTGCTCGAGCCCGTGATGGCCGTGGAGGTGGTCACGCCCCAGGAGTTCATGGGGGATGTGATCGGCGACCTCTCGCGCCGCCGCGGTCGCGTCGAGTCGCAGGAGCCGCGCGGAAACGCCGTGGCCGTCAAGGGCAGCGTCCCGCTGTCGGCGATGTTCGGGTACGCCACGGACCTGCGTTCCACCACCCAGGGACGGGCCAACTACACGATGCAGTTCGACCGTTACGAGGAAGTGCCGCCCAACATCGCGGACGAGATCATCGAGCACCGCACCGGGGAACCGGTCGGAGCTTCCGCGTAGGACGGAACGCCGTCGGCGGGGCCGACTGCGAGCCAAAGCAGCAAAGAGTATGTTTCGCGAGTTCGGGCCAGGTCCCGAACGGAATCTTTGAAAGGAGCAGTTCGGAGTGGCGAAGGAGAAGTTCGAGCGCAACAAGCCGCACGTCAACGTCGGCACCATTGGCCATATCGACCACGGCAAGACCACCCTCACCGCGGCCATCACGAAGGTGCTGTCTGAGAAGTACGGCGGCCAGGCGAGGAGCTTCGAGGAGATCGACAACGCGCCCGAGGAGAAGGAGCGCGGGATCACGATCGCCACGTCGCACGTGGAGTACGAGACGGAGAACCGTCACTACGCCCACGTGGACTGCCCCGGCCACGCCGACTACATCAAGAACATGATCACCGGCGCCGCGCAGATGGACGGCGCGATCCTGGTGGTGTCCGCCGCGGACGGCCCCATGCCGCAGACCCGTGAGCACATCCTGCTCGCGCGTCAGGTGAACGTGCCCTACGTGGTGGTCTTCCTCAACAAGGTCGACATGGTGGACGACGAGGAGCTCCTGGAGCTCGTCGAGATCGAGGTGCGCGAGCTCCTCTCCGAGTACGAGTTCCCGGGCGACGACGTGCCCGTGATCTCCGGCTCGGCGCTGAAGGCGCTCGAGGGCGACGAGAGCTACATCGAGAAGATCGTGGAGCTCGCCGCTGCGCTCGACACCTACATCCCCGAGCCCGAGCGGCCCCTGGACCGCCCGTTCCTGATGCCGGTCGAGGACGTCTTCTCGATCACCGGCCGCGGGACCGTGGCCACCGGCCGCATCGAGCAGGGCGTGGTTCACACCGGCGACACCGTCGAGATCGTGGGCATCCACGAGCAGACGAGCAGCACCGTGGTCACCGGCGTGGAGATGTTCCGCAAGATCCTCGACGAGGGTCAGGCCGGCGACAACGTGGGCTGCCTGCTTCGTGGCGTCGAGCGCGACGCGATCGAGCGCGGACAGGTTCTCTGCAAGCCGAAGTCGATCACGCCGCACACGAAGTTCAAGGCCCAGGTGTACTGCCTGAAGAAGGAGGAGGGTGGCCGTCACACCCCGTTCTTCAACGGCTACCGGCCGCAGTTCTACTTCCGGACCACGGACGTGACCGGAGTGGCCAACCTGCCCGAGGGCACGGAGATGGTCATGCCGGGCGACAACGTGGAGATGACCGTCGAGCTCATTCAGCCGATCGCGATGGATGCCGGACTTCGGTTCGCCATCCGCGAGGGCGGCCGAACCGTCGGCTCGGGGGTGGTCACCGAGATCATCGAGTAGGGGGTCTGCACGAGAGACACCCTTCTCGGGGGCGGGCAGCAGTCATAGGCCCGCCCCCAAGCCTGTAAAGACCATGGCCACACTCACACAGAACAAGATCCGCATCCGGCTCAAGGCCTACGACCACTCGGCGATCGAGACGGCGGCCAAGGAGATCGTGGAGACCGCCGTGCGCACCGGCGCCTCGGTGTCCGGTCCAGTGCCGCTTCCCACCGAGAAGAACGTGTACTGCGTGGTGCGCGGGCCCTTCAAGGACAAGGACTCGCGCGAGCACTTCGAGATCCGTACGCACAAGCGGCTGATCGACATCCTCCAGCCCACTCCGAAGACCGTGGACTCGCTCCAGCGCCTGGACCACCTCCCGGCCGGCGTGGACATCCAGATTCAGCTGATCTGAGGCGAGATGCCGGGAATCTTGGGACGAAAGCTGGGCATGACGCAGATCTTCGACGCCGATGACGGCCACGTGGAGCGCGTCACGGTGATCGAGGCTGGCCCCTGCTTCGTCACGGCCATCCGGCGCGCCGACCGCGACGGATACGACGCCGTGCAGCTCGCCTTCGGCGAGATCAGGGAGAAGAAGCTCCAGAAGGCGCGCCGCGGCCACCTGCGCAAGGCGGGCGTGGGCAACCTTCGCCACCTCTGCGAGTTCCGCGGCGACGCCGGCGAGCTCGAGGTGGGCAACGAGGTGAAGGTCGACTCCGTGTTCGAGAAGGGCGAGACCGTGAAGGTCTCCGGGGTCTCGAAGGGCAAGGGCTTCGCCGGCACGATCAAGCGCCACAACTTCCACCGCGGCCCGGTGTCCCACGGCTCGCACAACGTGCGCGCTCCCGGATCGATCGGCGCCTCGGCCGACCCGGCCCGCGTGTTCAAGGGGATCCGCGGTCCCGGCCAGATGGGCAACAAGCGCGCGACCCAGCGCGGCCTGGAGGTCGTGGACGTGCGCACCGACACCAACCTTCTGCTCGTCCGCGGCTCGGTTCCGGGCGCCAAGGGCACCGTCGTCGAGATCAGGAAGGACTCCTGATGGCGGCCGAGGCTCCGTTGATCGGCAAGGCCAAGGGCAAGCTCTCCCTCGACGAGGCCGTGTTCGGCGAGCGCTTCCACGGGCCGCTGGTGCACGAGGTCGTGCGCGCGGAGCTCGCGGCCCAGCGCCGGGGCACCGCCTCCACCAAGACTCGCGGCGAGATAGCGATGACCGGAGCCAAGGCCTGGCGCCAGAAGGGCACCGGCCGGGCACGGGTGGGCGCGCTCTCGGTGTCCAGCCGCAAGGGCGGTGGGGTGACCTTCGGGCCCAAGCCGCGCCGGTACACGATCAAGGTCAACCGCAAGGCGGCGCGTCGCGCGCTGCGCGCCGCCCTGGCGATGCACGCCGACCGTGGCTCGCTCGCCGGCATCGACGTCGCGGCGTTCGACACCCCCTCCACCAAGGCCGCGGCGGCCGCGCTCGAGAGCCTCGACGGCCGCGGGCGAGTGCTCGTGGTGCTGGACGAGGACGAGGTCAACTGTGCCAAGTCCTTCCGCAACCTGACCGGCGTCAAGGTCATGCGCTCCGACTCCGTGGGCGTGGCCGACGTGGTGGGCGCGGGCCGCCTCGTGGTCTCGGAGGCCGGCCTCGGCCGCCTCACCGACAAGGCGCGCGCGCCTGAGAGCGAGGGCTCCGAGTGAACGCCCGCGCCGTGATCCTCCGCCCCGTGGTGTCCGAGAAGAGCTACGCCCTGCTGGCGGCCAACAAGTACACCTTCCGCGTCGCCGATCGCGCGAACAAGACGCAGGTGCGCCAGGCGATCGAGGAGATCTTCGGCGTCCGCGTCCTGGACGTGCGCACCCTGTGGGTCAAGCCCAAGCCCAAGCGCCGCGGTGTCAGTGCCGGATTCCGGCGCCGCTGGAAGAAGGCGATCGTGACGCTCCACGCCGAGGACACGATCGAGCTGTTCGAAGGACAGGAGCTCGGAGCCTGATGGCCATCAAGAAGCACAAGCCCACCAGCCCGGGCCGGCGGTTCGCCACCTGGCTCCAGCACGAGGCGGTCACCAAGACCGAGCCCGAGCGCTCGCTCGTGGAGGGCCTGCGGAAGTCCGGCGGGCGGAACAACAACGGCCGCGTCACCTCCCGCCACAGGGGCGGCGGCAACAAGCGCAAGTACCGGAAGATCGACTTCCTGCGCCGCAAGGACGGCGTGCCCGCGAAGGTCGCGGCGATCGAGTACGACCCCAACCGCAGCGCGCACATCGCCCTCCTCCACTACCTGGACGGCGAGAAGCGCTACATCCTCGCGCCGGCCCGGCTCGCCGTGGGCGCCACGGTCTCCTCCGGTCCCACGGCCGACATCGCGCCGGGGAACGCCCTTCCGCTCAGCGCCATCCCCACGGGTACCACCGTGCACAACGTGGAGCTCGTGCCCGGACGCGGCGGCCAGCTCGGCCGCGCCGCCGGCACCTCCATCCAGGTGGTGGCGAAGGACAACGGCTACGCCACCCTGCGCCTGCCCTCGAGCGAGATGCGCATGGTGCCCGAGGACTGCCGGGCCACGATCGGACCGCTCGGGAACGCCGAGCATGAGCTCGTGGACCTGGGCAAGGCCGGACGCGCACGGCATCGCGGCAAGCGTCCGCAGACGCGCGGCGTGGCCATGAACCCGGTCGACCATCCGCACGGCGGCGGAGAGGCACACCACACGCCCGGCGGACATCCGGTCACGCCCTGGGGCGTGCCCACCCTCGGATACCGCACGCGCAAGAAGCGCAAGGGATCCGACAGATACATCGTTCGCGGCCGCCGCCGCGGGAAGAAGGGGAGGCGCTAGTCCATGTCGCGCTCGTCCAAGAAGGGCCCGTTCATCGAGGAGCGGCTGCTGCGTCGCATCGAGGCCATGAACGCCGCCGGACAGCGGTCCATGGTCAAGACCTGGTCGCGCACCTCCACGATCTTCCCCGAGCTCGTGGGCCACACCGTGGCCGTTCACGACGGCCGCAAGCACGTGCCCGTGTTCGTCTCCGAGTCGATGGTCGGCCACAAGCTCGGCGAGTTCGCGCCCACGCGCGTCTTCCGGGGCCACGCCGGCAGTGACAGGGTGCGAATGCGATGACCCCCCGGGGGGAGACACCCGAGGGCGGCTGGGAGTCGCTGAAGGTCGCCGAGCTCCAGGAGGAGCTCGAGGGACGCGGCCTGCCCAAGAGCGGCAAGAAGGCCGAGCTGGTCGCGCGCCTCCAGGAGGACGACGCCTCGGGCGGCGCCCCTGAAGAGGCCGAGGCCGCGGCGCCCGAGGAGACTCCCGTCGCGGAGGCGGAGCCGGAGGCCGAGGAGGCCGCTGACGAGCCCGAGGCCGATGACGCCGAGGAGAAGCCCGCGCGCAAGCGCCGGCGCGGTGCCGCCGAGGTGGCCGCACCCACCACCAAGCCCGCCCGCCGGTCCGCCGAGGGGGAGATCGTGGTGATGGCGCGCGCGAGGTACGTGCGCAGCGCCCCGCGAAAGGCGCGCCTCGTCATGGACCACATTCGCGGCAAGCCGGTGGAGCAGGCACAGGCCTTCCTCCGCTTCGCTCCGCGCGCGGTGTCGGAAGACATCCTGAAGCTGCTGAACTCCGCCGTGGCCAACGCCGAGTCGGGCCACGAGCTCGGCGCCGACGAGCTGCGCATCCGCCGGGCCTTCGTGGACGAGGGCCCCACCATCAAGCGGTTCCGGCCGCGCGCAATGGGACGGGCGACGCCCATCCACAAGCGCACGAGCCACATGACCATCGAACTTACGACGAGCGAAAGGAACGGGAGGTAGCCCCGTGGGCCAGAAGATCCACCCCGAGTCCCTCCGGGTCGGCTACATCCACGACTGGAAGTCGACCTGGTTCAACGAGCGGGAGTTCTCGGACTATCTGCTCGAGGACATCCACATCCGCGACCACATCACGAACAAGCTCGCGCACGCGGGCCTGTCGACCATCACGATCCGGAAGAACAAGACCGAGGTCGAGGTGAACATCCACACGGCCCGTCCCGGGATCGTGATCGGCAAGTCCGGGTCCGAGGTGGACGCTCTGCGCAAGGAGCTCCACAAGATGACGGGCAAGGCCGTGAAGGTGAACATCCTCGAGATCAAGCGTCCCGAGCTGGATGCCAACCTCGTGGCCCAGTCCGTGGCCGAGCAGCTCCAGAACCGCGTCGCCTTCCGCCGCGCGATGAAGCGCGCGCTCACTTCCGCCATGCGCTCCGGCGCCAAGGGCGTGAAGATCCAGGTGTCCGGCCGCCTCGGCGGCTCGGAGATGGCCCGCACCGAGGGCTACTCGGACGGTCGCGTGCCGCTCCACACCCTGCGTGCGGACATCGACTACGGCTTCTACGAGGCCCGCACCACCTTCGGCCGCATCGGCGTGAAGGTCTGGATCAACAAGGGCGAGATCATGCCCAAGGGCTTCGCGCAGGACCTCACCGATCTCGAGGCACCCCAGACGGTGGGTGCCGGCGGCGGTCGCGGTGGCCGCGGCGGTCCCGGAGGCGGCGGTCGCGGCGGTCCCGGCGGCGGCGGTCGTGGCCCAGGCGGCGGCGGTCGTGGTCCCGGCGGTGGCGGGCGTGGCCCGGGCGGCGGTGGCCGCGGCGGGAGGAGCTGACCGATGCTTCAGCCCAAGAGAGTCAAGTGGCGGAAGGAGCATCGCGGAAGGCGGCGCGGCTACGCCAAGGGCGGCACGCGCGTGGAGTTCGGCGAGTACGGGCTCAAGGCGCTGGATCGCGGCTGGGTCACCAACCGCCAGATCGAGGCCGCCCGAATCGCCATGACCCGCCGGATCAAGCGAGGCGGCAAGGTCTGGATCAACATCTTCCCGGACAAGCCCTTCACCCAGAAGCCGGCCGAGACCCGCATGGGCTCCGGCAAGGGCTCCCCCGAGGGCTGGGTGGCCGTGGTCAAGCCCGGCCGCGTGATGTTCGAGCTCTCCGGCGTGCCGGAGGATCTCGCTCGCGAGGCCATGCGCCTGGCCGGCCACAAGCTGCCCGTGCGGACGAAGTTCGTGATGCGCGAGGGGTCGGGCCAATGACGAAGGCGGACGAGGTGCATAACCTGGAGGACCCGCAGCTGGTGGAGTTCGTGGACAACGCCCGCAAGGAGCTGTTCAACCTCCGCTTCCAGCACGCCACCGGGCAGCTGGAGAACACCGCCCGGCTGAAGCACACGAAGCGGAACCTGGCGCGCGGCCTGACGGTGGCCGGGCAGCGGGGCATCGACGTGGAGGTCGAGATTCGCAGGCAGGCCCAAAATGACTGAGAACGAAGAGAACGTGAACGAGGAAGAGACGCCCGAGACGCCCGCCGAGGAAGCCCCCGCCGAGGAGCCGGTGGCCGAAGAGCCCGTGGCCGACGAGCCGGTGGCCGAGGAGGCACCCGCCGAGACGGCGGCCGCGCCCGCGGAGGAGGCCGCACCGGCCGAGCCCGAGGAGCAGCTCGGCCCCAAGGAGCGCCGTCGGCGCTCGCGCTCGGTCCATTCCGGCGAGGCCGGCCCCACGCGGACGCTCGAGGAGCGGATCGCCGCGCGCGCCGAGGCCCGCACCAAGAAGGCGCGCAGCCGCCGGGCCTACCGCCAGAAGGTCAAGCAGCGCCGTGAGCCCTCCGCACCGGTGGCCGCGACGGCCCCGGACGAGCCGAAGACGGCCGCCCGGGAGAAGACGCGCCAGGGCGTCGTGGTCTCCGACCGCGCGACGAAGACCATCACGGTCCGCGTGGACACCGCGCGCCAGCACAAGCGCTACGGGAAGATCGTCCGCACCTCATCCACGCTGCACGCGCACGACGAGCAGGGCGACGCCCACGTGGGCGACACCGTTCGCGTGATCGAGAGCCGGCCGCTGAGCCGCACCAAGCGCTGGCGCCTCGTAGAGGTACTGGAGCGCGCTCGGTGATCCAGCAGGAGTCGCGGCTGAAGGTGGCCGACAACACCGGCGCCCGAGAGGTGCTGTGCATCCGCGTCAGCGGAGGCTCGCGACGCCGCTATGCCAGCGTCGGCGACGTGATCGTGTGCACGGTCAAGGCCGCCATCCCGCACGGCGCGGTGAAGAAGGGCGAGGTCGTGCGGGCCGTGGTGGTGCGCACGAAGAAGGAGTTCGGCCGCGACGACGGCACCTACATCTCCTTCGACGAGAACGCCGCCGTGCTGCTCGACGCGCAGAACAACCCGCGCGGGACGCGCATCTTCGGGCCGGTGGCCCGCGAGCTGCGCGACCGCAACTTCATGCGCATCGTCTCCCTCGCCCCGGAGGTCCTCTGATGGCGGCGCGGATCCGCAAGGACGACAACGTGAAGGTGATCTCGGGCAAGGACCGCGGCAAGACCGGGCGCGTCCTGCGCGTGGAGCCCAGGCGCGACCGCCTCTACGTGGAGGGCCTGAACATCGTGAAGCGCCACAGCAAGCCGCGCACGCTGCGCGACACCCAGCGCGCCCAGGAGGTGGGCGGCATCATCGAGTTCGAGGGCCCGATCCACATCTCGAACGTGATGCTGCTGGACCCGGATTCGAACCGTCCGACACGCGTGGGCGTGACCCGCGAGGACGGGCGCCGGATGCGGGTGGCCAAGCGGTCCGGGAAGGAGATCGACTGATGGAGGCCACCGCCGCCGTGCCGCCCCGCATGAAGGAGCGGTACGAGAAGGAGATCCGGCCCGCGCTCAAGGACCGGTTCGAGCTCAGCTCGATCATGGAGTCGCCCCGGATCACGAAGATCACGCTGAACATGGGCGTGGGCGACGCGAAGCAGGACTCGAACGTCCTCGACGCCGCCATCGAGCAGATGGCCACGATCGCGGGCCAGAAGCCGAACGTGCGCCGCGCCCGCAAGTCGATCGCGAACTTCAAGCTGCGCGACGGCATGCCGGTCGGCGTGAGCGTCACGCTCCGCCGCGCCCACATGTGGGAGTTCCTCGACCGGCTGGTGTCGGTCGCGATCCCGCGGATCCGCGACTTCCGCGGGCTCAACGCCCGTTCCTTCGACGGACGCGGCAATTACTCCATGGGCATCCGCGAGCAGATCATCTTCCCGGAGATCGACTACGACGCCATCGATCAGGTGCGAGGCCTGGACGTGACCATCACCACCACGGCGTCCACGGACGAGCAGGCCTACCATCTGTTGCGCGAGCTGGGAATGCCCTTCGCTCCGGAGGGAGCGCCCGGCTCGGTGGCCGAGGAGCCGGACGAGGCCGCCGAGGAGCAGCGCAAGGAGGCCGCTCGCGAGCGCGCCGAGGCCGAGCAGGCCGCGCTGGAGCAGCTGAAAGAGGAGAACCCGGAGGCCTACGAGAAGCCGGCCGAGCCCGCCGAGGGCGACGACGAGCAGCAGAGCGAAGAGGAGTAGATGGCCAAGACGTCACAGGTCGTGCGCCAGAAGCGCGGATCGAAGTACCAGACGAGGAACTACAACCGCTGCAAGCGGTGCGGTCGCCCGCGCGCCTACCTGCGCAAGTTCGGGCTCTGCCGCATCTGCCTGCGCGAGATCGCGCACGAGGGAATGATCCCCGGCCTCACGAAGTCGAGCTGGTAGATGTCGCAGACCGACCCGGTAGCCGACTTCCTGACCCGCATCCGCAACGGCCTGCATGCGGACCACGACGACGTGGAGATGCCCGCATCGAGCTTCAAGGCCGAGCTGGCGCGCATCCTGCGCGAGCAGGGATACATCGAGGACTTCGAGGTCGAGCCGGCCCGGGTGGGCCGCACGCTGCGCGTGCGCCTGAAGTACACGGAGGACCGCAAGCCGGTGATCCTGGGCATCCAGCGAGTCTCCAAGCCGGGACGCCGCCGCTACGTGGACGCCCGCTCGGTCCCCAAGGTCCAGGGCGGCATGGGCACCACCATCATCTCCACCTCCCGCGGCGTGATGACCGGGCACGACGCCCGGCGCGCGGGCGTGGGCGGCGAGCTCGTGGCGAAGGTTTGGTGAGCGAGGCCGGATGAGTCGTATCGGCAAGCAGCCCATCCCCGTGCCCTCCGGCGTGGAGGTGACGATCGAGCCCGAGCTCGTGCGCGTGAAGGGGCCGAAGGGCGAGCTCCAGGAGCGCGTGAGCCCGGCGATGATCGTCAAGCAGGAGGACGGCGAGATCGTGGTCGCGCGTCCCACCGACCGCGGCGAGCATCGTGCCCTGCATGGCCTCACCCGCAGCCTGATCGCCAACATGGTGGAGGGCGTCACCGGCGGCTTCGAGAAGCGCCTCGAGATTCAGGGCGTGGGCTACCGGGCGCAGCTCCAGGGGCGCAAGCTCGTGCTGGCCCTCGGCTATTCCCACCCGGTCGAGGTGGACGCGCCCGAGGGCATCGAGTTCGAGGTCCCGCTGCCCACCCGCATCGTGGTCAGGGGCATCTCCAAGCAGCAGGTCGGCGAGGTGGCCGCCATCATCCGCAAGCAGCGCAAGCCGGAGCCCTACAAGGGCAAGGGCGTGCGCTACGAGGGCGAGCGCGTGACCCGGAAGGTCGGTAAGCGGGCATGAGCGCGCCCACCAAGCCGAACTCACGCCTGCGCCGGCGGCGACGCGTACGGGCGAAGGTGGCCGGTACCGCCGAGCGGCCGCGGCTGGCGGTGTTCCGCTCGAACCGGGGCATCCAGGCGCAGCTCATCGACGACGTGAACGGCCACACCCTCGCCGCGGTGGCGTGGATCGAGGCCGAGCTCAAGGAGATGGGGCGTACCGACCAGGCGCGGCGGGCCGGAGAGCTCATCGCAGAGCGGGCAAAGGCCGCCGGAGTGGAGACCTGCGTCTTCGATCGCGGCGGCTACCAGTACCACGGACGGGTCAGGGCTCTGGCCGAGGGCGCCCGCGAGGGCGGCCTTCGGTTCTAGCCGAGATCGCTACGGTGAGCAGATAGATGGCTTCGAGAGACAGGACCAGAGACCGCGCCGGTTCGGACATGCAGGAGCGCGTGGTGGAGATCAACCGCGTGGCCAAGGTGGTCAAGGGCGGTAGGCGCTTCTCCTTCACCGCGCTCGTGGTGGTCGGCGACGAGAAGTCGCAGGTCGGCGTGGGCTACGGCAAGGCCAACGAGGTACCGGTGGCGATCCAGAAGGGCGTCGAGCGCGCCCGCAAGTCGCTCTTCAAGGTGCCGATGCACGGATCGACCATCACCCACGAGGTCACCGGCGTCCACTCCGCTTCGCGCGTCCTCCTGAAGCCGGCCTCGCCCGGAACCGGCGTGATCGCCGGCGGCGGCGTGCGCGCGGTGCTCGAGCTGGCCGGCATCCACGACGTGCTCTCCAAGTCGCTCGGCAGCCAGAACCCGATCAACCTCGTCAAGGCCACCGTGGTTGCGCTGGAGTCGCTGCGCAGCCCGGACAAGGTGGCGGAGCTTCGCGGCCTCACGGTGCGCGAGGTGCTGGGCATCGATCCCGTCGGTGGGAAGCCCGCCGCGGCCGAGGCCCCCGTCGAGGCCGAGGCCGAGGCGCCGGCCGAGGAGGTGGGCGCCTGATGGCGTCCACGCTCCAGATCCGCCAGGTCAAGTCGGCCAACGGCGCCAGCCGCAAGCAGCACGAGTCGCTCAAGACGCTCGGACTCGGCCGCATCGGCAAGGCCACGGAGCGCCCCGACGATCCGATCGTCCGCGGGCTCGTGGCCAAGGTGGCCCACCTGGTGGTGGTCGACGATGGCTGAGGGCCAGCAAAACGAGCGCATCGGGCTCCACAACCTGAAGCCGGCCCCCGGCTCGCGCCACCCCCGCAAGCGGGTCGGCCGCGGCGAGGGCTCGGGCTCGGGGAAGACCTCCGGTCGCGGCCACAAGGGCGCCGGACAGCGCGCCGGCGCGAAGAAGAAGGTGGGCTTCGAGGGCGGCCAGACGCCGATCCACATGCGGATGCGCAAGCTGCGCGGCCCGCACATGAAGAAGTCGATGCCCTTCGAGAAGTTCCGCACCAGGACCCAGCCGGTGAACCTCGTGGACCTCGAGGCCCGCTTCGACGCCGGCGCCGAGGTCACCCCCGACTCGCTGCGGGCCGCGGGCCTCGCCACGCGCAGGGGCGTGCCGGTGAAGGTGCTGGGACAGGGCGACCTGTCGAAGTCGTTCACCGTCCACGCCCACGGCTTCTCCGCCTCCGCGCGCGAGAAGATCGAGGCGTCGGGCGGCACGTGCGTGCCGATCGAGGAGTAACCCCCGGTGCTCCGGACCTTCTTCAACGCATTCCGGGTGCCCGACATCCGGAAGAAGCTGGCGTTCACCGCAGCGATGCTGGCGCTCTACCGGTTCGGCGCCTACATCCCCGCGCCGGGCATCAACATCGATGCCGTCGACAAGATCTCGCAGTTCTCGGGGTCGAACGTGCTGGGCTTCCTGAACCTCTTCTCCGGCGGTTCGCTCCAGCGCTTCGCGATCTTCGCGCTCGGGATCATGCCCTACATAACCGCCTCGATCATGCTGCAGCTGCTGACCGTGGTGATCCCCTCGCTGGACAAGCTCCGCAAGGAGGGCGAGGTCGGGCAGCAGAAGATCACGCAGTACACGCGCTATGTCACCGTCGGGCTCGCCTTCGCCCAGTCGATCGGCTACGTGTTCCTGTTCAGGACGTTCTCCACCAACGGCAACGAGGTGGTGACCAACTTCACGTTCGGGCGGGTCTTCGTGATCGTCATGACCCTCACCGCCGGCTGTGTGCTCCTGATGTGGCTGGGGGAGCTGATCACCCAGCACGGCATCGGAAACGGCATCTCGCTGATGATCTTCGCCTCGATCGCGTCGAGGATCCCGGACGGCATCTCGAAGTGGTGGAACAACCCGGACCAGATCTTCGTGGTGATGATGCCGTTCCTGGCCCTGGCGATCATCGCGGCCATCGTCTTCATGCAGGAGGGCCAGCGCCGCATCCCCGTGCAGTACGCGAAGCGCGTGGTGGGGCGCCGGATGGCGGGCGGAGGCTCCACCTACCTGCCGCTGCGGGTGAACATGGCCGGCGTGATCCCGGTGATCTTCGCCGCCTCGCTGATGGCGTTCCCGCCCACCGTCGGGCAGCTCCTTCACACGAGCTGGGCCGTGGACTTCTCCACCTTCTTCTCGCCGAACAAGTTCCCGTACATCATCGGCGAGTCGATCCTGATCGTGATCTTCACGTACTTCTACACCGCGGTCACCTTCAACCCGGTCGAGCAGGCCGACAACCTGAAGAAATACGGCGGGTTCATCCCCGGGGTGAGACCCGGCCGGCCAACGGCCGAGTACCTCGATCGCATCCTGGCCCGGCTCACCTTCCCGGGCGCGCTCTACCTGGCCGCGGTCGCCGCGCTCCCCACGATCCTCATCAACCAGACGAGCGCCAACTTCTTCTTCGGCGGCACGTCCATCCTGATCGTCGTCGGCGTGGCCCTCGACACGATGAAGCAGCTGGAAGCCCAGCTGATGATGCGCAACTACGAGGGATTCTTGAAGTAAAGGCATGGCTGCGGTGCTCGCCTGATCACCGATCAGGCTGCGCTCCTCGCCACGGTGGCTGTGCATGGGTGTTACCAGCAGGGGGCGGCTCGCTCCCGAACAGGTAGATTGACCGCCCGGCGATGAGCGAGCTCAACCTCATCCTTCTCGGTCCGCCCGGAGCGGGCAAGGGCACACAGGCCGAGCGCCTCGTGGATGACTTCGACCTGCCCTACTACGCCACCGGCGACATCCTGCGCCAGGCGGTGAAGGACGAGACGGATCTGGGGCGCGAGGCCAAGGAGTACATGGACCGCGGGGACCTGGTGCCCGACGACCTGATCACCCGCGTGGTGGTGGATCGCCTCGATTCGAACGAGGCCAGGGACGGGTTCCTCCTGGACGGCTTTCCGCGCACGGTGCCGCAGGCCGAGGCCCTCGGCCAGGCTCTGGAGCGCCTCGGGCGCACGCTCACGGCGGCGATCCTGGTGAATGCCTCCGACGAGGAGGTGATGCGCCGGATCTCCGGCCGCCGGATCTGCGTGAAGTCGGGGCACGTCTACCACGTGGAGTCCGACCCGCCGAAGAACGAGGGCATCTGCGACCAGGACGGCTCGCGCCTGACCCAGCGCGACGACGACAAGCCCGAGACCGTGGCCAAGCGCCTGGCCGTGTATCACGAGCAGACCGAGCCGCTGATCGCCTGGTACGAGGACGCCGGCCTGCTGCGATCCTTTGACGGGAACCGTTCCCCCGAGGACGTGCACCGGCACATCCGGGCCACCCTCGCCACACTTAAGCTCGAGGCAGAGCTCTGATGATCATCCGCAAGTCGCCAGCCGAGATAGAGAAGATGGCCGCCGCAGGCGAGATCCTCGCCCGCTGCCACGAGATCCTGCGGGTGAAGGCCCGTCCCGGGGTCACCACCCTCGAGCTGGACGAGACGGCCGAGCGCTTCATCCGATCGCAGGGGGCCGAGCCGGCCTTCAAGGGCTTCCGCGGCTTCCCGGGATCGATCTGCGCCTCGCCGAACTCGATGGTCGTGCACGGCATCCCGGGCCCCTACGCCCTTAAGCGGGGCGACGTGCTCTCCGTGGACGTGGGCGTGGTGCTGGACGGCTGGGTGGCCGACGGCGCCATGACGCACCCGATCGGCAAGGTCACGCCGATCGCCACGCGGCTGCTGGCCACCACCAGGGCTTCGCTCTTCGACGCGGTGGAGCAGTGCCAGGTGGGCCACCGCCTGGGCGACGTGTCCCACGCCGTGCAGCGGCGGGTGGAGGAGGACGGCTTCTCCGTGATCAAGTCGCTGGTCGGGCACGGCATCGGACGCGACATGCACGAGGACCCGCAGATCGCGAACTTCGGCGATCCCGGCACCGGCCCCGAGCTCGAGGAGGGCATGGTGCTGGCCATCGAGCCGATGGTGAACGCCGGTGGCGACCAGGTCCGGATGGGATCGGACAGCTGGGCGGTGTACTCCCGGGACGGGTCCCTCACCGCCCACTTCGAGCACACCGTGGCGGTCACGGCGGAGGGTCCGCGCATCCTCACCCCGTGGCACCTCCAGGCCGGCGAAAAGGCCTCGCCGCAGGCGCAGGCTGCAAGCCGCGCCTGACTGCTATTCTTGCCGGTCGGCGCGCGGACGGCCGTCTCCTGGGCCCTGCGCAGCCCCTATCCCCATACGTCGGAGTAACGGAGCTATGAAGGTCCGAGCATCGGTCAAGCCTATGTGCGAGAAGTGCAAGGTCATCCGCCGCGGCGGTGCCGTTCTCGTGATCTGTCAAAACCCGCGTCACAAGCAGCGGCAGGGGTGACGCGGAGCTAGATGGCACGCATAGCTGGAGTCAACATCCCCCTCAACAAGAGGGTCGAGGTCGGCCTGACCTACGTGTATGGGATCGGGGACTCGACCGCCGGTAGTGTCCTCAAGGAGGCCGGGGTCGACCCGGACACGTACGTGAAGGACCTCACCGAGGACGAGGTCCGCAAGCTCCGCGAGAAGGTCGACGACCTTCTGGTGGAGGGTGATCTGCGACGCGAGCGCTCGCAGAACGTCAAGCGACTTATGGAGATCGGGTCCTACAAGGGACTCCGGCACCGGCGGGGACTTCCCGCCAACGGCCAGCGCACGAAGACCAACGCTCGCTCCCGCAAGGGACCCAAGCGTTCGGCCTCCGGCGGCGGCAAGAAGAAGATAAGGAAGCACTGAGGCATGGCCCAGCAGAGACCAGGACGGCCGCGTGGCCGCAGGCGGGTACGGAAGAACGTGCCCCTCGGGCAGGCGCACATAAAGACGAGCTTCAACAACACGATCGTGGCCCTCACGGACCGCGAGGGGAACGTGATCGCCTGGGAGTCCGCCGGTGGCGCGGGCTTCAAGGGCTCGCGCAAGTCCACCCCGTTCGCTGCGCAGGTCACGGCAGACGCCGCCGCGCGCAAGGGGATGGAGCACGGCCTTCAGAAGGTCGAGGTCTTCGTGAAGGGCCCGGGCTCGGGCCGCGAGACGGCGATCCGCTCGCTCCAGGCCGCGGGCCTCGAGATCACCGGCATCAGGGACGTGACCCCGCAGGCGCACAACGGCTGTCGCCCGCGCAAGCGGAGGAGGGTGTAAACGCATGGCCCGTGACACCGGACCACAGTGCAAGCAGTGCCGCCGCGAGGGCACCAAGCTGTTCCTCAAGGGGGAGCGCTGCCTCACCGACAAGTGCGCCGTCGAGCGCCGCAGCTATCCGCCCGGAGACCACGGGCGCGGCCGCTCACGCCAATCCGAATACCGCGTCCAGCTGCGCGAGAAGCAGAAGGCCCGCCGCTACTACGGCGTGCTGGAGAAGCAGTTCCGCGCCTACTACGCCAAGGCCAGCGGCCAGGCGGGAGTGACCGGCGAGAACCTGCTGCGACTGCTCGAAACCCGCTTTGACAATGTGCTCGTGCGCCTCGGCTTCGCCGCTTCGCGGCGCCAGGCCCGCCAGATGGTCCGCCACGGACATTGGGCGATCAACGGCAAGCGCGTTGACATCCCCTCGTACCAGCTGCGGCCGGATGACGTCATCACGATGAAGGCGGCGGCACCGGTGGAACCGGTGATCCGCGACGCCACCGAGCTGACCTCCGCCGTACCGGCGTGGCTTCAGGCCGATCACGATGGCCTGACCGCGAAGGTGCTTCGCCTGCCCGACCGGCAGGAGATCACCACACCGGTGCAGGAACAGCTCATCGTCGAGCTCTACTCGAAGTAGTGAACGCGAGCGCTTCGGCCACGCTGTCGTGGCCCAGTACGCCCAAGACGAAGGAAGCACCCATGATCGAGTTTCAGACTCCACAGATTTCCACCGAGAACGTCGAGGACAACAGAGGGACGTTCACCATCGAGCCGCTGGACCGCGGCTTCGGCTACACGTTCGGCAACTCGCTCCGGCGGGTCCTGCTGTCGTCGCTGGCCGGCGCGGCGGTCACGAGCGTGCGCATCGAGGGAGTCGCGCACGAGTTCTCCACGATCAACGGCGTGAAGGAGGACGTCACCGACATCGTCCTGAACCTCAAGGAGGTTGTCTGCCGCATGCACTCCGAGGCGGCGGAGATCGAGGCGCCGCTGGTGGTGACCGGCCCGGGAGACGTCACCGCGGGTGACATCGACCTGCCCTCGGGCGTCGAGATCCTCAATCCCGAGGCGCACATCGCCACGCTCGAGAAGAAGACGAAGCTCGAGGTCTACCTCACCATCGGCCACGGTCGCGGCTACTCGCCGGCGGAGGACAACAAGACTCCGGACCAGCCGATCGGCGTGATCCCGATCGACTCGATCTTCTCGCCCGTGAAGCGGGTGGCCTACTCGGTGGACGCCGCTCGAGTGGGGCAGAAGACCGACTACGACAAGCTCACGCTCGACATCGAGACGGACGGCTCACTGGAGCCCCAGGCCGCGCTTCGCGAGGCCGCGGAGATCCTGATCAAGTACCTGGCGATCTTCACCGACGCCGATCGGGTCGAGGCTCTCCGGGACCAGGGGGCGGCCCTCGTGGCCGGTGACCTGAACGCCAACGCCGATGGCGTGGGTGGGCACGGAGCCGGGGGAATGGACGAGATCCTCATCGAGGAGCTCGAGCTCGGCGTCCGCTCCTACAACTGCCTGAAGCGCGCCGGCATCCAGACGGTCGGCGATCTCGTGCAGAAGAGCGACTCCGAGCTGGCCGCCATCCCGAACTTCGGCCGCAAGTCGATCGAAGAGGTCAAGGAGACCCTCGACGCTCGCGGGCTGGCGCTGCGCGCGGGCTGAGGGCCGCGGCGACTAGGGTTCCACGGCCATGCGCCACCGCAAGCAGAAGGGCAAGCTGTCGCGTGACTCGGCGCACCGCAAGGCGCTGTTCATGAACCTGTGCCGCGAGGTGATCGACCACGAGCGGATCCAGACCACCGAGGCCAAGGCCAAGGCGGTCAAGCCGGAGCTCGAGCGGTTGATCACCCTGGCCAAGAAGGGCGGCCCGCACTCCCGGCGCACGGCCATGGCGCGATTGGGCCAGGACAAGTTCGTGGTCTACAAGCTGTTCGAGGAGATCGCCCCCCGGTACGCGGAGCGCCCCGGGGGATACACGCGGATCCTGAAGCTGGGCCCGCGGCGCTCGGACTCGACCGAGATGGTCTTTCTAGAGCTCGTCTGAGGGCATGGTCCGCCGATCGGGCTGCGCTCCTCCCTCGTTGTATCGCTAGGCCGCCGCGAACTCAGCCAGGGCCCGCCGCGCCCCGCCGATCACGGGATCGCCGTGGGCGGTGAGCAGGTTCTCGAACTCGAGCGTGTCCGCCAGGCGCGCGTAGGCGTCGCGCAGCCCCGCCTTGGTGTCCTCCGGGTCGTCCATTAGCGAGTCGGGCACGAAGCCGAGCCCGTCGTGGTTGGTCACACCGTCGGCCACGGCCAGGGCGGACACGCTCGGGATGTGCAGGGCGCCCTCGTCCGGGCAGATCGAGTCCACCTCGTAGGCCGCGATCTCGCCCCCCGCCAGCTCGTCCCCGAAGTCGTAGGGCTCGACGGGATCCTCGCTCCCGAACTCGTGCATCCCCACCCGGGGCGCTCGCACGGTGAGCCCGAAGCGGGCGGCCAGCTTCGTGCCGTCGCGCCAGTGGTGGCGGTTGGTGAGCAGCGCCTCCCGTGGCGGCCCGAGCTCGTCGAGCCGGTCCATCAGCTCATCGGGCACCAGGGCGTCGATGAGCACTCCGAGGTCCGGCAGGAAGTAGGAGCTCACCTCCTGCCCATGGTTGGGATGTGGGCTGGTCCAGTGCCAGATTCCCGGCGCGGTCTCTCTCATGTCAGCCCCTTACCCGGCGGCGGCGCTGCGCATGCGGGCCGGCTCAGCTGATCAGGGTGACCGTTCCCGCCGTGAGGACGAGTGCTGGGTCGGGCGTCCGGCGGGACACGGCCCTCCTAGCGGTGCAGCATGACTTCATTCACCACTTTGCCGGTGGACATTGTGGTACCGTGCTCGGCCCCTCGAAGTCGACTCGTTAGGTGGAGAATGTCCCGATCCTGGACGCGCCCGTTGCGTTTGATCCTGTCCCTCATGCCCGTCGCGTCGCTGGCGGTCCTCGCGGCATGCGGTGGCTCCAGCGACAGCACCAATGACAAGGACTCGGCATCGAGCGGCGGCGGCACCAAGCTCTCGCTCGTCGTCTACTCCGTGCCCAAGCCCGGATTCGACAAGGTGATCCCGCTGTTCCAGAAGAGCCCCGCCGGGACGGACGTGAGCTTCAGCCAGTCCTACGGCGCGTCTGGTGACCAGTCGCGCAAGGTCGAGTCCGGCCTGCCCACCGACGTTGTCAACTTCTCGCTCGAGCCGGACATCACCCGCCTGGTGGACGCGGGCTTGGTGGACAAGGACTGGAACGCCGGCGAGCACAAGGGGATCCCCTTCGGAACCGTCGTGGTGATCGTGACCCGTAAGGGCAATCCCAAGCACATCAAGTCGTGGGACGACCTTCTGCAGCCGGGTCTCGAGGTGGTCACGCCGAACCCGTTCAGCTCGGGCTCGGCCAAGTGGAACCTGCTGGCTCCCTACTCCGAGAAGAGCGACGGCGGCAAGAACCCGCAGGCGGGGCTCGACTACCTGAAGAAGCTCATCGGCGATCACGTGAAGGTGCAGCCGAAGTCCGGTCGTGAGGCGACGGAGACCTTCCTCCAGGGCACCGGCGACGTGCTCCTCACCTACGAGAACGAGGGCATATTCGCCAAGCGATCCGGGGAGGACGTGGATTTCGTGATTCCCGACGACACGTTCAAGATCGAGAACCCGGTGGCCGTGGTCAACACCAGCAAGCACCCGAAGGAGGCCAAGGCCTTCGTCGACTTTCTCTACACGCCCACGGCTCAGAAGGGGTGGGCCGAGGCCGGCTTCCGTCCGGTGGACCCGACCGTGGGCCAGGAGTACGCGAAGGACTTCCCGACTCCGACGAAGCTGTGGACCATCGACGACCTCGGTGGATGGAGCAAGGTCAACGACGCTCTGTTCGACGAGGAGAACGGTTCCGTGGCCAAGATCTACAACGAGGTCACCGGCTAAGGCGCTGGATGGAGTCGTCTGCGGCACCCATCGGCGGCGGCGTCCCGGTTCCGGGGCGTCGCCGTGCCCGCGGACGAGCCGCCGGGGTGGGTGGCGTCGGGCCGCTGGGGCTCGGCGTAACGATGATCTGGCTCAGCCTGATCGTGCTCCTGCCGCTGGCGGCGCTCACGGTCAAGGCCCTTGACGGAGGCCTCGGCGGCATCTGGGACGCCATCACAGCGCCGTCGGCCAAGGCCGCGCTGATACTCACGATCGTAATTTCCCTGATCGTCGCCGCGATCAACGTGGTGGTGGGCACCCTCATCGCCTGGGTGCTCGTCAGGGACGATTTCCGGGGCAAGGCGGTGGTCAACGCGGTGATCGACCTCCCCTTCGCCCTGCCCACGATCGTGGCCAGCATCGTGCTCCTGTCCTTATACGGCCCGCGGAGCCCGATCAACGTTCATCTCTACGCCACCCGCCCGGTGCTGGTGATCGCGCTTCTCTTCGTGACGCTCCCCTTCGTGGTGAGGTCGGTGCAGCCGGTGCTCATCGAGGTGGACCGAGAGGCCGAGGAGGCCGCCGCCTCGCTCGGGGCGAGCAACCTCGTGATCTTCCGGCGGGTCATCCTGCCCGCGCTGATCCCGGCGCTGCTGAGCGGCGCCGGTCTGGCGTTCGCCAGGGCGGTGGGCGAGTTCGGATCGGTCGTGCTGATCGGCGGCGGCATTCCGCGGGACACGCAGGTGGCCTCCCAGTACATCGCGCAGCAGATCGAGGTCGACCGTCCCGAGGTGGCGGCCGCGGTGTCGGTCACCCTCCTCCTGGTGGCCTTCACGGTCCTGGTGCTCCTTCGCCTGGTCGCCTCCCGCACCCAACGCCACGAGAGGGGCTGAGGTGGCTCCCGGACTGGCCCCCCGCCTAACGCTGCGCTTCATCGCGGTCGGCTACCTCGTGGCGCTGGTGATGGTCCCGCTGGGCATGATCTTCTACCGCACGTTCGAGCACGGCTTCATAGCCTTCTGGGAGCAGGTCACCACGCCCGCGAGCATCGCGGCGATCGACCTCTCGCTGATCATCGTGGCCATCGTGGTGCCGCTGAACGTGATCTTCGGGGTGCTCACCGCCCTGGCGCTCGCTCGCGGCAACTTCCGGGGCCGGCGCATCATCGAGACCGTGGTGGACCTGCCATTCGCCGTGTCGCCCGTGGTGGTCGGCGTCTCACTGATCCTGCTCTGGGGAGTTGACGGGTGGTTCGGCGGCCTCGCCGATCATGGGATCAGGATCATCTTCTCCCTGCCGGGGATGGTGATAGCCACGACCTTCGTGACCCTCCCGTTCGTGGTGCGCGAGGTGGAGCCGGTGCTTCACGAGATTGGCGACGAGCAGGAGCAGGCGGCGGCCACGCTGGGCGCCTCGTGGCGTCAGACGTTCTGGCGCATCACCCTTCCGTCGATCCGTTGGGGCCTGCTGTACGGCGTGGTGCTCACCGTGGCCCGCTCACTGGGTGAGTTCGGCGCCCTGATCGTGGTGGCCGGGGGAGTCTCGGGCGAGTCCCAGACTCTTACCCTCCTGGTACACGCGCGCTATATCGATGACCACAACGCATTCGGCGCCTACGCCGCGGCCACCGTGCTGATGGGCCTGGCGCTGTTGACCCTGTTGCTCATGGTTCTGCTCAGCAAGAGGCGGGAGTCGGTTTGATCTCGGTCAAGGGAGTGACGAAGCGGTTCGGGGACTACGTCGCGCTCGACAACGTGTCGCTCGAGGTGCCCGACGGCTCCCTCACCGCCCTGCTCGGCCCGAGCGGCTCCGGCAAGTCCACGCTGCTCCGGATCATCGGCGGCCTCGAGCTTCCGGACGAGGGCACGATCGAGATCTCCGGCGAGGACGCCACCACCGTGCCCCCGCAGCGGCGCGGTATCGGGTTCGTGTTCCAGCACTACGCCGCCTTCAAGCACATGACGGTGTGGAACAACGTGGCCTTCGGGCTGTCGGTGCGCAAGAAGCCGAAGCAGGAGATCGAGGACCGCGTCGGCGAGCTTCTGAAGATCGTCGGCCTGGCCGGATATGCGAAGCGCTACCCCAGCCAGCTCTCAGGCGGGCAGCGGCAGCGCATGGCGCTCGCTCGGGCGCTGGCCGTGGAGCCGCGCGTGCTGCTGCTCGACGAGCCCTTCGGGGCCCTGGACGCGAAGGTGCGCGCTGAGCTGCGCGAGTGGCTGCGCAAGCTCCACGAGGACGTGCACGTGACCACCCTGCTCGTGACCCACGATCAGGAGGAGGCCATGTCGATCGGCTCCCGCATCGTGGTCATGGACCACGCCCGCATCGAGCAGGTCGGCAGCCCGGCCGAGCTCTACGACAACCCGGCCAACCCGTTCGTGATGGGCTTCCTGGGCGAGATCACCAAGGTCGGCGACGACCTGGTCCGCCCCCACGACATCACGATCAGCCACGAGCGGACCGAGGGCGCTCAGGAGGGCGTCGTCACGCGCGTCACGCTGTTGGGCTTCGAGGTCCGTGTTGAGCTGATGCTGAGCGGCGGCAACACGATTTCGGCCCAACTCACCCGCTCGGAGGCCGACGGTCTCGAGATCTCCACCGGGGAAGTGGTGTGGCTCAGCACCAACGGCGAAGGGGTGCTGCCCTCCGACACGCTGGCCGAGGAGCACTCGAGCGACGTCGAGGAAACCACGGCCTGAGGCGACCGCCTTCCTACCGCCGTGACCAGGCGTCCGGCTGCTCGGTGAGCCGCCGGATTCGGGCCGGCATCCTGTCCGCCGCCACATCGGCCAGCGTCAGCTCGTCCACCACCGCGCGCAGGCTCGCGCGCACCGCCACCCACACGGTCCGCAGCGGCTCCGCGGCCCCCCGGTAGTCCACGTTCTCGGGCGATTCGCCGCGCACGCTTGCCAGCGGCCCCTCCACCGCGCGGATCACCTCGCCCACCGTGATGTCGTCCCCGGGACGGGCCAGCCAATAGCCGCCGTCGGCGCCTCGCTGGGCGCGCACGATCCCGGCATGGCGCAGGTCGATGAGGATGTTCTCGAGGAACTTCAGGGGGATGTCCTGGGCCTGGGCGATCCGCTCTCCCTTGAGAGGACCCTTCTCGGCCACCGTCAGCTCGAGCAGGGCGCGGACCGCGTAGTCGGCCTTTGCCGTGACGCGCACCCCCTCATTGTGCTGCAGATCCGGTCGTCGACGTCCCGGCGGTAGTCTCGCGGCGTGGATTTCGACCAGATCAAGCAGCGCCAGAGCCAGGTCTGGGGCCTCGGGGACTACTCCGTCCTTTCACGCGTGCTCGAGCCCGCGGCGCAGGCTCTGGCGGACGCGTGCGCCGTGTCCGCGGGCCAGGAGGCACTCGACGTGGCAGCGGGGGACGGGAACTTCGCGCTCGCCTGCGCGCGCGAGGGAGCTGGAGTCGTGGCCACCGACATCTCCCCGGGCCAGGTCGAGCGCGGGAGGGCCCGCTCGGAGGAGGAGGGCTACGACATCGAGTGGCAGGTGGCCGACGCGGAGGATCTTCCCTTCGACGACGCCCGTTTCGATTGCGCCGGGTCGGTGTTCGGCATGATGATCGCCCCGCGGCCGGAGGTGGCCGCCACGGAGATCTTCCGGGTGGTCCGCCCCGGCAACACGGTGGGCATCACCGCCTGGACGCCGGACAGCTTCGCCGTCGAGATGTTCCAGATCGGCAGGAGCTACTCCCCGCTTCCCGCCGGAATGCCGACCAGCGACGAGTGGGGTCGGGAGGGCACTGTCCGGGAGCGCTTCGAGGGGCTGGCCGGCACGCTGGAGATCGAACGCCGGACGCTCGACTGGGAGGCTCCATCGCCCGATGACTTCGTCGCCTCGTTGGAGAGCGCCGCCCCGCCGCAGGTGGCCGCCCAGGCCGCGCTGCCGCCGGACGCGCTCGAGGCCATGCACGCCGACTACCTGGCCCTGGTCCGCCGCTGGGCCGGGGGCGACGGCGCGGTGAGCATCGGCGCCGAGTATCTGCTGGCCGTGGCGCGCAAGCGCGGTTAGCCCTGGCCGCGAGGCTCCTGCTCGAGTACGACGGCGCCGGGTACGCCGGCTGGGCCCGCCAGCCGGGCCTGCGCACCGTGCAGGCCGTACTGGAGGACGCCGTGGCCACGATCGCCCGGCGTCCGCTCGAGCTCACCGTGGCCGGGCGCACCGATCGGGGCGTCCATGCCCGCGGACAGGTGGCAAGTCATCCGGGCGAGCCGGTGGAGGCCGGCCGCCTGAACGCCCTTCTGCCCGACGACGTGAGCGTGCTGCGCTCCGACGCCGCCCCCGAGGGCTTCGACGCCCGCCGCGACGCCCGCAGCCGGACCTATCGCTACCGCGTGCTCGCTCGTGAGGAGCCGAGCGCGCTGGAACGCGAGCGGGCCCTCTGGTGGCGGCGCCCCGTGGATTCCGGACTGCTCGCGGCGTGCGCGTCCGCGCTCCCCGGCACCCACGACTTCACGGCCTTCACCCCGACCCAGACGGAGCATGTTCGCTTCGAGCGCCACGTGCTTCGCGCCGAGTGGCTCGAGGAGCCGGGGGGCCTCCTGGCGTTCTGGATCGAGGCCGACACGTTCATGCGCCACATGGTGCGAATCCTTATGGGCACGATGCTGGCCGTGTCCGCGGGGCGAATGACGCTCGAGGACTTCACCGTGCTCCTGACCGGCAGGCCGCGCGCCGAGGCCGCCGAGACCGCCCCGCCCCACGGCCTCTTCCTCGAGAGCGTGAGGTACTGAGAGCACTATCCTCGAAGCCCGATGAAGGTCCTGCTCACCAACGACGACGGCATCGAGGCAACGGGCCTGCGCGTGATGCGCGACGCCCTCCTCGAGGTGCCGGGCATGGAGCTGGCGGTGATCGCCCCGGACTCGAACCGGAGCGCCACGGCGCGAAGCATCACCACCCGCCACCCGCTGTGGGTGGACGAGGTGAAGTTCGAGGACGGCGGCACCGGCTACGCCACCGACGGCACGCCCGTGGACTGCGTCCGCTTCGCTGCGCTCGGCCTCGTCGAGTTCGAGCCCGAGCTGATCGTGTCGGGCATCAACCACGGCGCCAACCTGGGCGACGACATCACCTACTCGGGCACCGTGGCTGCCGCCCTCGAGGGCGTGGTGCTCGGCATCCCCGCGATCGCCGCTTCCCAGCAGGCCTATCGGGGGAAGCTCAACTCCTGGGTCGCGCGCGAGTGGAAGCCCGCGGACTTCGAGCAGGCCGCCGCCTTCGTGGCGCGGATGGTGGAGGAGGTGGCCCACGTGCCGATGCCGGAGGGCACCCTGCTGAACGTGAACTGCCCGGCGGGCGAGGCCCAGGGCGCGGTGGCCTGCCGCCTCGGCAAGCGGATCTACCGCGACCGGATGAAGCTCACCGAGGAGGAGGGCGGCCGGCGCCGCTATTGGATCTACGGCGAGCAGCCGGGATACCACGAGGAGGACGGCACGGACTTCGCCGCGGTCGCCGACTCGCGCATCGCCGTGACCCCACTGCACTTCGACCTGACCGACCAGGCCGGCATCGAGTCCCTCACCGGCTTCGACCTGGACCGCCTCATGCGACCGGCGGCCCGCGAAGTTTGATGGCATGGCTGCGGTGCTCGCGCGATCACCGATCGCGCTGCGCTCCTCGGCCTGGGCTTAGGAGCTCCTTTGACCGGTCCTGTTGATCGCGCCGCTCACCTGCGGGCCGAGCTCGAGCGCCACAACCACCGCTACTACGTCCTCGACGACCCCGAGGTCGCGGACTCCGAGTACGACGCGCTCCTGAACGAGCTGCGCGACATCGAGGCCCAGCACCCGGAGCTGCTCACCCCCGATTCCCCGACACAGCGCGTGGGAGCCCAGCCGCTGGACAAGTTCGAGCAGGTGCCCCACCTCCAGCCGATGCTGTCGCTGGCCAACGCGCGCAACGAGGAGGAGATGAAGGCGTGGATCGTGCGAAGCGAGCGCTACCTGCAGCGCCAGGGCACCGAGCTGGGTGACATCCGCTTCGTGACCGAGCCCAAGGTGGACGGGCTCGCGATCTCGCTGGTGTACGAGGACGGCGTGCTCGTCCGCGGCGCCACCCGCGGGAATGGCGAGATCGGCGAGCAGGTCACCGAGAACCTGCGCACGATAGGGGCGATCCCCCTGCGCGTGGAGGGTGCCCCGCCGCTGCTGGAGGTGCGCGGCGAGGTGTATCTCCCGATCGCCGCCTTCGCTCGCCTGAACGAGCAGCGCGCCGAGGCGGGCGAGCCCACGTTCGCCAATCCGCGCAACTCGGCCGCGGGCTCCATCCGCCAGCTCGACCCGAGGCTCACGGCCACACGTCCGCTCTCCATGTGGGCCTACGGCATGGGGGCCGTCGAGGGGCTCGAGCTCTCGTCACAGTCGGAGACGCTCGAATGGCTGCGGGAGCACGGCTTCCGGGTGAACCGTGACATCGAGGTGCACGACGACCTCGACTCCGTGGTGGCCGCCTGCCGCGCGTGGGAGGACCGCCGCGACCGCCTCGACTTCGAGATCGACGGCGTGGTGGTGAAGGTCGACGACCTGGACCTCCAGCGCCGGCTCGGGGTGGTGGGCCGCGAGCCGCGCGGGGCGATCGCCTGGAAGTTCGCGCCGAGCACGGCCACCACCGTGCTCCGAGGCATCGCCTGGAACGTCGGCCGCACCGGTCACATGATCCCCTTCGCCCAGCTCGAGCCGGTGCAGGTATCAGGGGCCACGGTGAGGCTCGCGACCCTGCACAACGAGGAGGACCTGCGCCGCAAGGACGTGCGCGAAGGCGACGAGGTGATCGTGATGCGCGCCGGGGACGTGATCCCTCAGGTTGTGTCACCGACCTCGAAGGCGCAGCGGTCCCGCAAGCGTGCGCCGAAGCCCGAGCCGCCGGCGAACTGCCCCTCGTGCGGCACCCCCACCGTCAAGCCCGAAGAGGGCGTGTGGACGATCTGCCCCAACCGCGCCTCGTGCCCGGGTCAGCTCTTCCAGGCGGTGAAGCACTTCGTGGGCGCGATGGACATCGACGGCCTGGGCGAGGAGAACGTGCGCCGCTTCCTCGGTGAGGGCCTGATCTCGAACATGGCCGACATCTACCGCCTCGACGAGGAGGCCCTGAGCGCGCTCGAGGGCTTCGGCGAGATCTCCGCCCGCAACCTCGTGAGCGCGGTGGACGCGTCACGGGCACAGCCGTTCTATCGCGTGCTGTACGGCCTCGGGATCCCCGGCATCGGCTACGTCAACGCGCGCGCACTCGCTCAGCACATGCGCACCATGGACGCCCTCCTGGAGGCCGACGCGGAGCGCATCGAGGAGGTCCCCGGGTTCGGGCCCATCCTGGCCCGGACGATCGCCCAGACGCTGGCCGAGGACCGCACGCGCGAGCTGATCGAGATGCTCCGCGGTCACGGGCTCCAGATGGAGGACGACGGACCGCCGCCGGGCAACGAGGACGGACCGCTTGCGGGGCGGACGCTCGTGCTCACCGGCACTCTCCCCAACCTCAGCCGCGAGCAGGCAAAGGAGCGGATCGAGGCCGCGGGCGGGAAGGTCACGGGGTCGGTGTCGAAGAAGACCGACTATCTGGTGGCGGGCGAGGACCCGGGCAGCAAGCTGACCAAGGCGCAGGACGTGGGCACCGAGGTGCTGGACGAGGACGGCCTGCTGTCGCTCCTGGACGGCGCCCCCGGTTAGTTACGGACCGCGGCGATCGCCTGGGCCATCCGGTCCTGGATGCCGCGGGCGGTGCCGGGATAGATGCCGTTCATCAGGATCGAGAAGGCGTAGGTGTCGCCCGAGCGCGCGTCGCAGACGCCGGAGAGCGCGCTCACGTCGGAGAGCGTGCCCGTCTTCGCATGGCAGTGCAGCCGGGCCGGCCCGCTGCGCATCCGGTCCACAAGCGTGCCGTCGCGTCCCGCGATCGGGAGCGAGCTGAGCAGGACGTTCGCCTCGTCGCGCTTCAGCATCGCCGTGAGCAGCCGGACCACCCGGTAGGGAGAGGCCCGGTCCCCGCGCGAGAGCCCGGAGCCGTCCACCAGGCGGGCCCGGCTCCCGAGTCGCCGCGCGAAGGCGGCGGCGAGCCGCGCTCCGACCCGGGTGGTGCCCCGCCCGCGGGCCTGGAGGGCCAGGTCCTTCGCGAGCATCTCGGCGAAGAAGTTGTCGGAGTCCTTGAGGGTCAGCCGGACCAGGCGGGACATCGGCGGCGACTCGACCGATGCCACCACATCCAGCCCCGACGGCGCCCGCCCGGTGGCCGGCTTGCGGCGCACCCGGACTCCGCGCGCCTCCAGCGCGGCGTCCAGCCGGATGGCGGCGAACAGGGGCGGATTGGCCTGGAACGCGGAGCCCCGCTCGTTCGCCAGCCCGCGGTTGAAGGAGAGCGCGCTGAGCGGTCCGACCCAGATAGAGGTGCCGTAGCCCGAGTCGGGGCCGCCGCGGAGGGAGTCGAAGCGGGACTCGTCCCCCAGGATGCGCCCGGTCACGCGGTCGATGCCCGCGTTCTCGAGTGCCGCGGCCAGGCTCTCCACCGTGGAGCCGCCGCCATAGGAGCGGCGGGTGAACGTGCGGCTGCCGAAGGTGGGGTCGCCGCCGCCGCGCAGGTAGAGGTCGCCGCGCCAGACGCCGTCCTCGCCCAGCCGGCCCCGGCCCAGGACCTCGGTGCCCAGCGTGCCCGCCGTGCCGTAGCGGGCAAGCGCGGCCGAGGTGGTGAAAAGCTTCGTGTTCGACGCGAGGATGCGCGCCCGTGTGGCGTTCCAGCTGAACACGACGCGGCCGTCGGTCACGTTCTTCACGTAGGCGCCGGAGAGCGGCCCCGCGGTCCGCATCTGAGCGGCGAGCCGTGCGGAGAGTGACGCCGCCTGCGCCGGGGTGCCCCCGGCCAGGAGCAGCGCCGAGGCGAATCCGGCGGCGAGGAGCTTCGAGAAATGCGGCATGCAGCCGGGAACACGCTAGCGGCGTTCGAGGAGCGGTCCGCCTTGTGATCCGCGATACTCGGTCGGATGGGTGAAGTAGTCCGGCTCGAGAAGCCGGCCAAGACCGGAAAGACGGGCGGCAAGCAGGCCCGCCGCCGCCGCTCCCGCACCGCGCTGGTGCTCGGTGGGGGTGGCTTCACGGGCGGCGTCTACGAGATCGGCGCCCTGCGCGCCCTCGACCTGCTCGCGGTGAACCGCACCGTGAACCAGTTCGACGTCTACGTCGGCACCAGCGCCGGGTCCTTCGTGGCGTCGCTGGTGGCCAATGGGGTGACCCCCGAGGAGATGATGCGGGTGGTGAACCAGCAGGTTCCCACCCCGTTCCGGGACGTGGACCGGGGCACGTTGATGCGCCCCAACTCGCTCGAGATCGCCCAGAGCGCCGCGCTTCTGCCGCTGCGCATCCTCGGGCTGGCCCGCAGCGTCGTGGGCCAGCTCGGTTCGGCCTCCCTGATCGATCTGGCCGTGGGCCTGGCCGAGGCCCTGCCCTCCGGCCTCTACGACAGCCGCGGGATGCAGGACTACCTCGAGCAGGTCCTCGGCGATCCCGACAGGGTGAACGACTTCCGGCTGCTCGAGAATGAGCTCTACCTCGCGGCCACGGACCTCGACACCTGCGAGCGCATCACCCTCGGCGGGGAGGACTGGGACGACGTGCCCATCTCCCGCGCCGTGGCCGCCAGCACCGCCCTGCCGATGGTCTACAAGCCGGTGGAGATCAAGGGCCGGCATCTGGTCGACGGCGGGATCCGCTCCACCACCAACGTGGACATCGCGGTGGAGCGGGGCGCGAAGTTCGTGATCGTGGTGAACCCGCTCGTGCCCTACGTGAACGACTTCCAGAAGGTCATCCCCACCATGCTGGGCAGCAGGGTGCGCCGCGTGGCCGACATGGGCTTCCCCCAGATCGGCTACCAGGCCTTCAAGCTGCTGGCCCACCAGCGGCTGCACGAGGCGGTGAGCCGCTGGCAGGAGAAGTACCCGGGCGTGGACATCATCCTGATCGAGCCCGACCCCAACGACGAGCTGATGTTCGAGACGAACATCCTCAACTTCACCCGGCGGATGGAGATCGCGCGGCACGGCTTCGAGTCCGTGACGCTGAAGCTCGCCTCGGACTACGACGAGCTGAAGTCGGTGTGCGCCAAGCATGGGATCGAGATCTCGGCCACCCGCGTGCGCAAGGTCGTGCGCCGCTTCGCCAAGGAGCGCGAGCGCGCGGCCGGCTGGCGCCGGATCTTCGAGCAGACCACCGGCGCCCTCCTCAGGCAGTCCGAGGACGCCTAGGCCGTCTGGCCGGGCTGAGGGCCCAGCGCGTTCTCGAGCGCGCGCATGAGCCGATCGGTGGCCGGAGCGTCGCGCACGGTCGCCCGCACGTGGTCGTCCGCGCCGAGCGGCCCACCGGCGGCCACGATCACGCCCTGGCGGCGCAGGCGGTCGGCAAGCTCCGCTCCCTCCATGCCCTTCGCGCTGAGCCAGATGAAGTTCGCCTGGCTGGGATCGGCGTCCACCTTCAGGTCGCCCAGCGCCGCGAGCAGCCTCGCCCGCTCGAACGACACCGACTCGCGCCGCCTGCGCACCTCGTCGTCGCCGGTGCGCAGCGCGTGCTCCACAGCGGCCTGGCTGAGCGCGTTCACGCCGAGCACGGGGGCGATCGTCCCCAGGAGGTCGGCATCCGTGCCCACGGCATAGCCGGTGCGCAGGCCTGAAAGCCCGTAGACCTTCGAGAAGGTGCGCACCACCAGCAGCCGCGGGAAGGCGTCCACCAGGCGCAGGCAGGCGTCCTGCTCCTCGGCGTCCTGGAAGTGCACGAGCGCCTCGTCCAGCAGCACGTAAACGCGCTCCGGCAGCACGGCCAGCAGGCGGCCGAGCTCCGCTGCCGGGAGGTAGTGGCCGGTCGGGTCGTTGGGGTTGCAGATCACGAGCGCGCGCGTACGCTCGGTGATCGCGCCCGCCAGCGACGCGCAATGGTGGTCGTCGTCTCCCTTGGTGCTCACGGAGACCGGCTTCGCCCGCGCGCGGGCCGCCATCAGCGGGTAGAGCGGGTAGGACGGCCAGGGCATCACGACCTCGTCGCCCGGTGTGAGCAGGGCGAGGGCGGCCACCTGGAGCAGCTCCGCCGCGCCGTTGCCCAGCACCACCTGCTCCGGGGCCACGGCGTGGCGCTCGGCGAGCAATCGGCGGATCCCGCCGGCGTGGCGGTCCGGGTAGCCGTTCACCCGCCCGCGAGCCCGGGCGATGGCGGCGTTCACCACCTCCGAGTGCGGCATGTCCGGCCACTCGGTGCCCGAGAGGTCGAGGTCCGGGACCTGCGCCAGCGCGACCGCACGCTCACGGGCGCGCCGCTCGCGGCGTCCGCGATTCGCCTCCACCTCGTCGATGTCGTCGAATTGGCGGTAGTAGCCGAAGAGGTCCACGCCGCTAGCGCGATGGAGCCAGGCTCGGCGCCGGTCCCTGGATGAAGAGGAACCAGATTCCGAAGATCACCGCCGCCACCGCCACGCTTCCCGCGAAGATGCGCTCGAGCGCGCCCCGCTCCTGCCGGTGTCCGGCCGCGCGCCGCACCAGCTTCCACGCGTGGTCCACACGCTTGGCCCCCGCCATCGTGAGCATCAGCGAGGCGAGGCAGCCGAGCATGATCGTGGAGATTCCGGCGGTGACGTAGCCCGTCACATACTGCACCTGGGAGCCCACCCAGAGCCATGCCGCGGGTTGCGGACCGAAGAGGCTCAGGCACAGGAGCAGCTCGACCGCGAGAAGGGCGTGGGCCAGGAGTGCGTCGGAACGCTGCCGCGAGCGGCTGGCGTCCGGCGGGTTGTCGGGGAAGCGCACGGGCGCCGTGCCCGGGCGGCGCCCGACGAAAAGTCCGCCGGTATCGGTGGGGTCGTTGCTGGCCATTGGCGGCGACGGTGCCCTTGGGCACCGCTTTCAGGCTAGCGGGAGTAGACCCCGTCGATGATGCCGGCGAACTTCTCCTGCACCACGTTGCGCTTCACCTTGAGAGTGGGGGTGAGCTCGCCGGTCTCCTGCGAGAGGTCGGCCGGGAGAATCTCGAAGCGCTTGATCTGCTCCACGGGGCCGACGTGCGAGTTCACCTCGTCCACGGTCTTCTGGATCTCCGCCTGCACGCGCTCGTCCTGAGCGAGGGCGGCCACGTCGGCTCCCTCCACGCCGAGCTGCTCGGCGAGGGCCGGTGCCTCCTCGGGATCGAGGGTCACGAGCGCCACCAGGTAGGGGCGGCGGTCGCCCACCACCACCGCCTGGGAGATCCAGCGGCTCTGCTTGAGGCCGTTCTCGAGGTTGGCGGGGGTGATGTTCTTCCCGCCCGCGGTGATGATGATGTCCTTCTTCCGGCCCGTGATGTAGAGGAAGCCGTCCTCGTCCAGGCGGCCGAGGTCCCCGGTGTGGAGCCAGTGGTCCTCGAGCGCCTCGGCGGTGGCGTCCTCGTTCTTGTAGTAGCCCTGGAAGATGTTCGGGCCCTTGATCAGCACCTCGCCGTCGTCGGCGATGCGGACCTCGACGCCGTCAAGCGGCTGGCCCACGGAGCCGAAGCGGAAGCCGTCTCCGGTGGTGCGGTTCACCGTGGCGCTGGTGGCGGTCTCGGTCATGCCGTACCCCTCCATCACCGGCACGCCGCAGGCGTAGAAGAAGCGCAGGATCTCCGAGGCGATCGGGGCCGCGCCCGTGACGCACTCCCGGATCCGGCCTCCGAACAGCGCGCGGACGTTCTTGTAGAGGGCCTCGTCGGCCGCGGCGAACGCGGTCTCGAGCTCCGCGGGCACCTGCTCGCCCGCCGCCCGCGCCGTGCGCACCTTCACGCCCAGCTCCACCGCCTGGTCGAGCTTCTCCCGATCCGGAGCCACGGACGTGGCCATCGTGTAGATCTTCTCGAAGATCCGGGGGACCGACGGGAAGTACGTGGGCTGCACCTGGGCCAGGTCGGGGATGATCTGCTTCGGGTCGCGCGACCAGTACGCGAGCGTGGTGCCGAGGTCGAACACCACGAATTGGATCAGGATCGCGAACGCGTGCGCGAGCGGGAGGAACAGGTACGCGGAGTCGCCGTCGTCGAGCACGCTGTTCTTCACGGCGGCATCCGTGATCGAGCGGTAGTTGCCGTGCGACAGCAGGCAGCCCTTCGGCGGCCCGGTGGTTCCGGAGGTGTAGATGAAGAGACAGATGTCGTCGGGGCCGACGGCCTCGTAGCGCTTGCGCCACTCCGCCTCGTCGTGGGCGCGGCCCCGCTCGCGGAGGCTCTCGAGCGTCAGCTCGTCGCCGAGCTCGACCCCGGCGGGGTCCATCACCACCACTTGGTCCAGCGCCGGGCAGTCGGAGCGCACCGCGCGCACCTTCTCCAGCTGGGCGGCGTCCTCAACGAACACGGCCTTCGAGTCGGAGTGAGCCAGGACGTACTGGCACTCCTCCGCGGAGTTCGTCTGGTAGATCGTGACCAGCGCGCCGCCCGCGGTGAGGATCCCGAAGCACGCGTGGGTCCACTCCGGCCGCGTGTTGGCGAGGATGGCGACCTTGTCGCCCGGCTGGATGCCGAGGTCCACAAGACCGAGGGAGATCTCGCGCACCGTCGAGCCGAGCTCGGTGTAGGAGATGTCCACCCACGCGTCGCCGACCTTGTGGCGCTGCGCCGGCGCCGCGCCGTAGCGCTGGGCCGCCATCGGCAGCAGGTCGGCGATCGTCTTCGAGCCGGTGCCCACACCACCGGTCGCCGCCGCATTGGCGGTCACTGCTTCCATTGACCCTCCCTCGTAATCCCGATCAGGGGGCCGATTCTAAGCGGACCCGGCCTCGGCCGGGCCGGGCGCTACGCCTGGGCAAGCTCCTTGGTCGTCTTGACCTGCTTGAGGTTGGTGAGGAACAGGGTCTTGTCGATCCTGCCCTGAAAGATCGGGACGCCCATCTCCATGCACTTGGAGATGACCTCGCGCCGGTGCATTCCTGCCTCCCGACCGAGCTCGGTGGGCGTCAAATGGATCGCCATCTAGCAGTGCCTCCTCGTTGCGTGGGCTGCTGCTACGCAGGGTAACGCCTGCCCGGGACGGCGCAAGCCGATTGTCGGAATTTGCGCTGGCCACAAGGGGGTAACCTCCGCCCGGTGAGCGCACAGCGGCCCGCGAGCGACGATCCGGACGGCTTCCTCGAGTCCCTGATGGACACGAGCCTGTACTCGATGGGGGCCTACTTCAGCGACGAGCACCCCGACCTGATCGGCGAGGTGATCGCCCAGAGCGAGGCCATCGAGGCGGCGGGGCTGCGCGCCTATGCGGAGCGCAACGACATGAGCCTCTCCACCTGCTTCGAGACCCTGCTCACCGGCCTGGCCGTGCGCTACTACAACGCCGTCGCGGCGTAGGCGCCCCCGGCCCGGGGGCGCCCACTCGTCCCGGGCGGCTAGCAGCCGGTGGTGGTGTTCGGTCCGGTCACGACGTTCGAGGACGACTGCGCCTCGTTCACCACGGGCCGGCCGAGCGAGTTGCCGCTGATCCTGTAGTTCACGGCGGAGTCGATGTGCGGAGCGACCATGACCGTGTAGTAGGCGGGGCCGACAGGGCCGTTCACGGACTTGCAGAGGGTGTTGCCCGTGATGCTCACGTTCCGGGGCGCGCTGCCCTGGAACTGGGTCAGGAAGATGTTGAAGTAGGTGCACCGGTCGAAGCGGTTGCCCTTCATCTTCAGCCCGTCCGTCCACGCGATCCACGCGCACTCGGTGTGGGCGTCGCCCGTGGCGGTGGCGTCATGGAAGCGGTTGCTCGTGAAGTTGAGCGCGCTCGACTTCTGCGACCCGTTCACCAGCAGTGGCGGCGAGTTGTTGCTCGGGCCGAAGTCGCTCTTCGCGAAGCCGAGCCCTTGCGAGCCCTGCACGTAGACCTGGCCGTCGAAGTCGCAGCCGGTGAAGGCCACCTTGTCGCCGTAGACCTCGAGGCCGTTGATCTTCGCCCCGGGCTGGCAGTTCACGACCGTGATCTTGTGGCCGTTCACCTGGGGGAGGTTCTGGCCCGAGTAGTTCCCGGCCTTCAGGTTGATGAAATCGGCGCCGGAGCGGTAGGCGGAGTCGAGCGTGCGGCCGCCCGGCGCGATCGAGGTCGGCGTGCACCCGGCGAGCAGGGCCAGCAGCCCGACCGCGGCGGCCGCGGCCGCCAGCTTGCGGCGCGGGCGGACACGCCGGGGCTCGATCGGGTAAAACTCTGGCATCCCGTAGCGCTCGCAGAGCGTGCGGAGGCGATCAGCAGGGATGGACCCCGACGCCTCCCAACGGGCAACCGTGCCCTCGTCCACGCCGAGTTCGAGGGCCAGAGACTCAAGCGAATCCCCGGCGGCTTCGCGTGCTTCGCGAAGCCTGTTCGGAGGCAGGGCGGCGGTTACGGCGTTCAGCATGATGGGGCGGCACTCTTTCTGTAGGACACAATTCGGCGGACTGAAAAAGTACCTGTAAACATGCCCGAATGTCGGCCAGGCAAACCCCTCGCCCCTCGATCGGCTGGCGTGGGGAGGCCGGAACCGCCCTTCGAGCCGACCCACGCTGCTGGTTCAATGTCGGTCCGATGGCCGCTCCGCCGACACAGCGCTACGAGTACTGGCTGGGGGCCACGGCCCGGCGCTGCCGAGAGGACGCCGGCCTCTCGCTCGAGGACATGGCCTCGCACATGCGGGTGAGCAAGGAGAAGATCGACCGCTTCGAGAAGGGCCGCACGCGCCCTCACGATGAGGGCGAGGTGGTGGCCGCCTACGCGTCGATCTGCGGGATCCCGGAGCCCCGGGACATCTACGAGGTGGCCCTCCGCGACTGGTACCGGCACGGTGAGCCGCCCATGCCCGGCCCGGAGACGAACGGGCACACCAGGGGCCGGCGGGCCGCAGTGGAGCCGCGCCCCCTGGACGAGCGCTCACCGGCCTCGTCCGCCACTCCCTCCGCCTGAGCGCCCACCGCCTGGTGCGGGGTCCTGCCGGGCGTCCTGCGGAGGGAGCGGGTAATCGGGCTGCCCAGATTTGAACTGGGGACCTCTCCGACCCGAACGGAGCGCGCTACCAGGCTGCGCCACAGCCCGAAGCGCCCAAGCCTAGCGTTGCCATACTGCGGCTGCGTGGCCCTCCGCGCACTCCGTGCACTCCGTGTCCTGGCGGTGCTCGCCCTCCTCGCGGCGCTGCCGGGGTGCTCATCCGGCAGCGCGGACGACAGCGCCGCCTCCTCGTCGGCCACCGTCACGGACGAGCGGCCCGTGTCCGCCGAGGTGAGGACGGCGGCCCCGGCCGCCCCGCGCGGCATCCGTCTCGCCCTTCTGGGGCGGTTCGACCAGCCCACGTATCTGACCGCCCCGCAAGGAGACCGCCGGCGCTTCGTGGTGGAGCGCCCCGGGCGAATCCGGGTGGTGAGCGGCCGGCGCGTGCTGAAGACGCCGTTCCTCGACATCAGCAGCCTGGTGACCACGGGCGGCGAGAGCGGGCTGCTGTCGATGGCCTTCGCGAAGGACTACGCGCGCTCGGGCCGCTTCTACGTCTACTACACGGACTCCGCCGGCTACATACGCATCGACCAGCTTCGCCGTTCCGCCTCCAACCCGAACCGCGCCGACCCGGCGTCGCGCCGGTTGGTGATGCGCGTTCCGCACCACCGCTTCAACCACAAGGGCGGCCAGCTGCAGATCGGTCCGGACGGCTACCTCTACGCGGGCTTCGGAGACGGAGGCGGGGGAGGCGACCCGGATCTGAACGGACAGAACCTCAGTCGCCAGCTGGCCAAGGTCATCCGGATCTCGCCGCGTGCCGGCGGCGGCTACTCCGTGCCGCGCGACAACCCCTTCCGGGGCCGCGCGGGTGCCCGGCCGGAGACCTACGCCTACGGCCTGCGCAACCCGTACCGCTTCTCCTTCGACCGCGTGACGGGGAGCCTCGCGATCGGCGACGTGGGCCAGGACGCGGTGGAGGAGATCGAATACGTGCCGAACTCGCGTGGACGCGGCCATGCCCCGCGCGGGGGCTACAACTTCGGCTGGAGCGTCTTCGAGGGCAACAGCCGCTACCGCCAGGGAAGCGCGCCCCACGCCCGCCCGCCGGCCCTGACGCACGTGCACAGCGACGGCTACTGCTCGATCACCGGCGGGTACGTGATCCGCGACCGCGGCCTCGGCCGGGCGCTCTACGGGAAGTACGTCTACGGCGACTACTGCAACGGGCGCCTCCGGGTGTCCTCCCTGCGCCCGCGTGCGGCGCGTTCCCGCGCCCTTCCCCAGAGTGTCAAGAGCCTCGTGTCCTTCGGCGAGGACGGCAGCGGCCGGGTGTACGCGGTCTCGCTCGACGGACCCGTATACCGCCTGGCCCCCCGCTAGGCGAAGGACAGCTCGACAGCCCCCAGCGCTTCGAGCTCGAGCCGTACGCGGTCCCCGGGGCCCACGCTCGGCGGCGGGGCGAGCACGCCGGTGATGATCAGGTCGCCGGAACGGAGCTGCTCCCCCGCGGCGGTCAGGCGATCGCTCACCGCGGCGACCATCGCCTCCAGGTGGGCGCCGGTCCGATCGGCGGGGACCTGCTCGCGCTCCTCGCCGTTCACCAGCAGCCGCCCGGCGCCCGGCGCGGCCGTCTCCACGCGCGGCCCGAACGCCACGGCGCGATGGAAGATGTTGCCCGCGAGGATGCGCGGCACGTCCCAGGAGAGGTCCGGCATGTCGGCGACCTCGAGCGCCGGGAGCAGCGCCACGATCGTCCGGCCGTCCTCGCCGAGCTCCACGCCGACCTCCGGCTCGGCCACGGTCGGGCGCCCCTTCGTCGAGTAGGTGTCGCCGTCCGCGAGGAGGCCGGCGGTGGAGAGGAATCCCGCCAGCGGCGCCTCGATCCCGAGCTTCTCCTGCACCGCGGGCACGTTGAAGCCCACCTTCCAGCCGAGCGGCTGGGCTCCCGACTCCATCGCGTCGCGCCGCCGCGCGAGCATGGCGCCCGTAGCATCGGGCACGCCGGCCTCGCTCATGGGCGCATCACGATCTTCAGCGCCTCGCGGCGGTCATAGGCCGCGTACGCCTCGGGCGCCTCGTCGAGCGTGGTGTGGCGGCTGACGAGCGGAGTTGGGTCGAGCACGCCGGCGGCCATCATCGAGAGCACCCTGTCCACGTGCCCGATCACGTTGGCGTGACCCGAGGTGAGGGTGAGCGCCTTGATCCAGATGATCCCCATGTGCAGCTGGATGCGCTCGGCGTACACGCCGGTGGCCGACACCTTGCCCGCCTTGCGGGCGAGTCGGCATGCCAGCTCGAGAGCGTCCGGGTGGCCGACGGCGTCCACCGCAACGTCCACACCGCGCCCCGCGGCGGCCGCCTTCGCGGCGCCGCGCGGGTCGCCCTCGGTCAGGTGTACGGGCTCGGCACCGAAGGACTCGGCCGTGGCCAGGCGGTCCTCCACCGTGTCGATCGCGATCACGTGCGAGGCGCCGCCGGCCCTGGCCGCCTGCACCGCGCACAGCCCCACCGGGCCGAGCCCGAGCACGGCCACCGCGTCGCCCGGCTCCATGCCCGCCGCGGCCACCGCGTGGTAGCCGGTGCCCATCACGTCGCCGGCGAACAGGGCGGCGTCGTCCGACATGCCCTCTGGCACGCGGCGCAGGGTCAGGTTCGCGTGGGGAACGAGAACCTGCTCGGCCTGCGCCCCCTGGAGCGAGCCGAGCGTCTTGCCGTGCCCGAAGACCCGGCCCTCGTCGCACTTGTGGTAGTCGCCGCGGCGGCAGAAGAAGCAGTTCCCGCAGGCCGAGCAGTAGCACCCGAGCACGCGGTCCCCCTCCGAGACCTCGGTCACGGCGTCGCCCGCCGCGATCACCGTGCCCACGAACTCGTGGCCGATGGTGAACCCGGGCTCGATCGAGACCCGGCCGTGGTAGATGTGCAGGTCAGATCCGCAGATGCCGGTGGCCGCCACGCGCACCACCGCGTCGTCGCGCTCCACGAGCTCCGGCTCGGGGCGCTCCTCCACCCGGACGTCGCCCGGCGCATGGAAAGTGACCGCCTTCATCGGTCGCGCAGGCTACCTGCTTAGGATCACCGGCCGTGAGTCACGACGCGTTCTTCGTCCCCGACGGGGACACCCTCGTGCCCACGGAGCTCACACGCGGCCCATGGGACCCCGGTGCCCAGCACGCCGGGCCGCCGTCGGCACTCCTGGCGCGGGCGATCGAGCGCTGCGGGCCGCGCGAGGACGTGCAGGTCGGGCGCATCACGATCGAGATCCTCGGCCCCGTGCCGCTCGCCCCGCTCACCACCTCGGCCGCGGTCGTGCGGCCGGGCCGCGGGGTGGAGCTGCTGGAGGCCACGCTCACCGGACCCGGCGGTGACGTGATGCGGGCCCGCGCCTGGCGGCTCCGCACCTCGGAACAGGTGCTGGACCCGCCGCCACCGCCCGACCCGCCCCCGCCCGGGCCGGACCAGGGCGAGGCGCGCGACTTCTTCCCCACCGGCCACGAGGTCGGCTACCACACGGCCATGGAGCTCAGGTTCGTTCGCGGAGCATTTTTGGACCCGGGACCGGCCATGGTGTGGATGCGCCCGCGCGTGCCGCTCGTGGAGGGCGAGGAGACCACCCCGCTGGAGCGCGTGATGATCGCCGCCGACGCCGGCAACGGCGTGAGCGCCGCGCTCGACTGGCGGCGCTACCTGTTCATCAACATCGACCTCAGCGTGCACCTCAAGCGCCTGCCCGCAGGCGAATGGGTCGGGGTGGACGCCGTGACCTTCCCGGAGCCTCACGGCGTGGGCCTGGCCGACACCGTGCTCTGGGACGAGCACGGGCGTCTCGGGCGAGGCGCGCAGACGCTGGTGGTGCGCGCCCGCTGAGCGCGGGCGGGCCACCCGGCATATTCTGCGCCCCCTGGCCTGTAATTGATCGGAGGGGACCATGGCGGACACCTCGGGGGCCGTGCTCATCACGGGCTGCTCGACGGGCATCGGCCGAGCCACGGCCGAGCTGCTGGCGCGGGACGGTCACACCGTGTACGCCACGGCACGACGGCTTGAGTCGATCGCCGACCTGCGCGAGAGCGGCTGCAGGACGCTGGCACTCGACGTGACCGACGAGGAGTCGATGGGCGCCGCCGTGAGGGCGGTGGAGGAGGCCGAGGGCTCGGTCGGAGCGCTGGTGAACAACGCGGGCTACAGCCAGAGCGGCGCCGTGGAGACGATCGCCCTGGCCGACCTGCGGGCCCAGTTCGAGACGAACGTCTACGGGCTCGTGCGCATGGCCCAGCTCGTGCTGCCGGGCATGCGCCGGGCGGGGCGCGGGCGAATCGTGAACGTGAGCTCGATGGGCGGAAAGCTGACCTTCCCGGGCGGCGGCGCCTACCACGCCACGAAGTACGCCGTGGAGGCGATCTCGGACGCGCTCCGCTTCGAGGTCCGGGGCTTCGGCGTGCAGGTGGTGGTGATCGAGCCCGGGCTGATCAAGACGAACTTCGCGGAGACGGCGGTGGGCTCCATGGGCCCGACCGCATCCGAGGAGGGGCCCTACGCCGGCTTCAACCAGGCGGTGGCCGCGGCCACCGCGGGCGCCTACGACGGCGCCATCGGCCGCCTGGGAGGAGGCCCGGACGCGGTGGCCAAGGCCATCCGCAAGGCGATCACCGCGAAGCGGCCGCGCACCCGCTATCCCGTCACCCCGTCGGCGCGGCTTCTGCTCACCCAGCGCAAGCTCTCACCGGACCGCGTGTGGGACGCCGTCGTCGGTTCCTCGTTCCCGCGGCCCGGCGCCTGAGAGAATGCCGGGCACGTAACCCTGAGAGGAGCACGAACTTGCCGTACTTCAAGGACGCCGATGAGGTCTACGCCTACATCGGAAGGCTGTTCAGCGAGCTCGCCGACGACGAGGAGCTCGCCCCGAAGTTCCGCCGCGCCAACACGATCGTGCAGTACCGCTACCGGGAGCCCGAGTCGCAGATCACCGTGAGCCTGCTGGAGGGCGAGGACGGGCGTGTGGACTGCGGTCCCACTGACATGCAGCCCGAGGTGGTCATGACGATGGACGCGGACACGGCCCACCGGTTCTGGCTGGGCAAGGTGAACGTGACCGTGGCCCTGGCACGCGGGCAGATGAAGGCCAAGGGTCCCGTGGCCAAGATCCTGAAGCTCGTGCCGCTCACCAAGCCGATCTTCCCCCGCTACAGAGCGATCCTCGAGCAGTCCGAGCGGCCGGACCTCCTCGAAGCGGCCTGATGGAGGCCGCCGCCGACCCCTTCGCCCGTCAGCTCACGGGCTTCAAGGACTTCTACCAGTACGCCTCCACCACCCGGATCATCTCCGGCCGGGACCTGCTCGGGTCCGCCGGCTTCGAGTTCCAGAAGGAGGGGGCGCGCCGGGTCTTCATCGTCACCGACGTCGTGGTGAGGGGCACCGGCCTCGTGGACCGGGTGCAGGCCGGGGTGGAGGACGGCGGGCTGGAGGTGGCCGGCGTGTTCGATGCCGTGCCGCAGGACTCGTCCACCGACGTGGTGGAGCAGTGCGCGGCCGCCGCGAAGGAGGCGGGCGCCGACTCGTTCCTCGCCGTCGGCGGGGGATCCGTGATGGACACCGCCAAGGTGGCCGACGCCGTGTTCACCCACGGCGGCAGCGCCCGCGAGCAGGAGGGCTTCTTCCTCATGCCGCGCGAGGACGACGGCATGGGCCGGCCGCTCGACGTGGTGCCGCTGGCGTGCATCCCCACCACCGCCGGCACCGGCAGCGAGGTGTCGATGGCGGCCGTGATCAAGGACCACGAGCACAAGGTCAAGCTGGAGATCGCGGACTTCCCGCTCTTCCCGCGGCTGGCCATCCTCGATCCCGAGGCCACCCGCACGCTGCCGCCCGCCGTGGCCGCGTCCACCGGGATGGACGCCGTGACCCACGCGATCGAGGGCTACGTCTCGATGGACTGGAGCCCCCACCAGGACGCCCGCTCGATGCAGGCGCTGCGGATGATCCGCGACAACCTGGAGCGTGCGGTGCAGACGCCGGAGGACGACACCGCGCGCGGGAACATGCTGATCGCCGCGAACCTGGCCATCACCCTCGCGCTGGGTTCCGTGCACGCCATGTCGCATCCCTGCGGAGCGCATTTCGGTGTGCCGCACGGGGTGGCCAACTCGATCAACCTGCCGCACGTCATTCGCTTCAACGCGGAGGGGGGCGATGACATCGCCGACCGCTATCGCGACCTGGCCGACCTGTTCGGCGCGGAGAGCGGCGGCTCGGGCCCCGAGGTGGGGGATGCCCTGGCCACCCACATATCGAGCCTCGCGGAGGGCCTGGGTCTGCCCACTCGCCTCTCGCAGGTGGGCGTGTCCGAATCCGGCATCCCCGCCCTGGTGGAGGGGGCGATGGGCGACGGCACCACGCTGCTGAACCCGCGCGAGCCGAGCGAGAGCGACTACGAGGAGCTGTACCGAAAGGCCCTCTAACGGGCGGCGGTTTCGGCTCGCTCCGCCCTGGCCATCTCGGCGAGGGTGGCCTTGGCCGTGTTCTGAGGGCGCCAGCGCAGCTGTTTGCGTGCCCGATCGGTCTTCATCAGCACCGGCTTGCGCATGGAGTGGAGCCAGTCCACGCTCGGCGGCATCATGGGAAGCCGGGTCACGATCTCCGCGGTGGCCTCCACCGCCAGCAAGGGCACCGGGACCGAGTACCAGCCGAGGGCGGCGGCAAGGTCGGACATCGTGAGCGTGCCGCCGGCGGCGAGGTTGTAGGGCCCGGGCTCGCCCACCCCGCGGACGCCGGCCACGAACGCGCGGGCCACGTCGTCCTCGTGCACGAGCTGGAAGCGCGTGCCCGGGTCCGGGATCACCGGTCGCAGCGCGGGCATCATGGAGAGCAGCCGGCTCACCGCGGCGGGCATCGCCTCTCCGAGCCGGAAGTACGGGATCGCGTGCAGCATCGTGCGCGCCTCGGGACCGGCGACGATGCAGGGCCGGAAGGCGTAGGCCACGGTGCGGCGGCGCTTGAGCAGCACCTCCGCCAGCACCCGCTCCACCTCGGCCTTCTGTTCGGAGTAGGGGTGCTCGGGCGAGCCGCGCACGGGCACCTCCTCGGTGAGCCAGTCCGGGTTGTCGTCGTGGAACCCGTAGGCGGCGACGCTCGAGGCGTAACAGATGCGCTTCACGCCGTGCTTGGCCGCCGCCGTGAACACCATGCGCGAGCCGTCGATGTTCAGTTGCCGGGTGGCGTCGCTCGCGCTCAGGATCGCGAAGGCCAGGTGCACCACCACGTCGGCGCCCTTGGCGAGGTCCTCCACGCTGGCGGCGTCGGTCACGTCGCCCTGGCGGTACTCCGTCTTTCGCCAGCCCTGCTCGGCCGGGTCGAAGGGCCGGCGGGCCATGCCCACGATGCGCTTGACCGCGCGGGAGCGCTCCAGCGCGTTCACGATCGATATCCCGAGGTCCCCGGTGGGACCTGTGACCGCCACCGTGAGCGCCGGGCTGGCCATGGTGCCTGTTCTAACCGATCCCGACGGGCCCGCGCTAGGCCTCGTCGTAACCCGGCTCGCCGGGCAGCAGCACCTCGGGCATGCCGTCGCGCAACACGATCCTCGGCTGCACCGCGTCCACGGAGCGGCCCCCGGTGTTCTCGAGCGCGGCGGCCACCGATGCGAACTGCTCCAGGCGCTCCAGGTGCTTGATGGTCGGGAACACCAGCATCATCTCGTCGTGGCGACCGGCCTCGAGGGCATCCGACGGGCGGACCCACCGGACATCCACGCATTCCTGGCCGTCCACGCGCGGCTCGGCTCCCTCGGGTGAGCGCGCCACGTAGAACCAGGTGTCGAAGCGGACCTTCACCTCCGCCGGGGTGATCCAGCGGGAGAAGAGCATCAGGGCCTCGACCTCTATGTCCACCTCGGCCTCCTCCGCCATCTCGCGCACGGCGGCCGCCGCCAGATCGGCGTCCTCCTCGTGGAGCGAACCGCCGGGGAAGACCCACGCCCCGCCCATGAACCGCTGCTCGGGATTGCGCTGGACCAGCAGCACCTCGAGACCGTTGGTGCCGTCCCGCAGGAGCATCAGCGTGGCCGCCTGGCGCGGCTCGGTGACCGGACCCTCGTTGATCTCCTCCCCGGGCGGGGGCCGGTGGAACCGCACATGGCCACCCTACGGCTTCCGTGGCCATGGACCGCTAGGCTTCCCGCGCCGTGGCCGAGCCCCAGCTCTACATCTGCAGCTCCTGCGGGTTCATCTATGACCCGGCCGAGGGCGACCCCGACGGCGGCATCCCGCCGGGCACGGCGTTCACGGACATCCCCGACGACTGGTTCTGCCCGGTCTGCGGGGCGCGCAAGAGGGACTTCGAGCTCTACGAGGGATAGGCCGGACCGTCCTCGCCTGGTCCCGGAGCTGATCTGCAGCGACCTCGGTCGCAGCCTCGGCTTCTACACCGGCGTGCTCGGCTTCCGCGTGCTGCACGAGCGACCGGCCGAGCGATTCGCCCACCTGGAGCGCGAGGGCGCGGAGATCATGCTCGAACAGCCGCTGGCGCACGACCGTCTCTTTCCGCGCGCGGAGCTCAGTCAGCCATACGGGCGCGGGGTGAATCTCGAGATCGACGTGGACGAGGTGATCTCGCTGCACGAGGCGTGTGCCGCCGCGGGCGCGGAGATCGTGCTCGCTCTGGAGGAGCGCTGGTACGAGCTCGAGAGCGAAGCGCTCCGTGTCCGGCAGTTCGCCGTGGCCGACCCCGACGGCTACGTGATCAGGCTGTCGCAGCGCGTGGGTACGCGTCAGCTCTGACCGGCGCGCTCCGCGTCGAAGCGATCGCGCGTCCGTTTCGCCGCCGTCATGCGCCAGGCCTCGGTGAGGAGCTCGTCCAGCTCCTCCGGGTCCACCGACGCAAGCCGCACGATCACCCACGGGTGGTTCTCGTAGTGGGGCGTGACCACGTACGTGCCGGGCTGCATGGCCACCAGCGCCTCGCGCTCTCCGCGGTCGATCTTCACCGCGATCGTCTCCCCATCCTCCAGCTCGCGGGCGAACATGGTCCGGCTCGTCACCCGGAAGCTGGCCGTGCCGTTGTACGACGGCCGCTCCTCCGTGGCCGGCAGGGCCAGCGCCAGGCGCCGGACCGTCTCCAGGTCGGCCGCTATCCGCCCACCTGAGGCCGGTAGGTGCCGAAGGTCCAGACGTTGCCCTCGGGGTCCCTGATCGCGTACTCGCGGGAGCCGTAGTCCTGGTCGGTGAGCTCCATCACGACGTCGGCGCCTGCGGCGACGGCGCGTGCGTGGTGGGCGTCCACGTCGTCGAGGGCCACGTAGATGGTGATCGGACCGCCAGGAAAGCGGTCGCCCTCCTCGCGCTTCGTGCCCAGCATGATCACGCCGCCCTCGTAGACCAGCTCGGCGTGGGCGATGGTGCCGTCCTCGTTCTCCATCACCGCGAGCTCCTCGAAGCCCGCGGCGCTCTTCAGGAACTCGATCGCGCCCCGGGCGTCGGTGTAGCGCAGCGCGGGGTAGATGTTCTGCGCCATCTAGGCCGCGGAGGGTAGCGCCACGGCGGCGGTGGCGGCCTCGATTGCCTCCAGCGTGGCACCGACGAGGGCGGTGAGCTCGGCCTCGGTGATGGCCAGCGGCGGCATGAGCACCACCACGTCCCCGAGCGGGCGGATGATCGCCCCGCGGCGCCGCGCCTCGAGGGTCACGCGGTGCCCCATGCGCAGCTCGAGCGGGTAGTCGCGCAGCTGGATGCCGGTCATGGTCCCGCGCCGGCGCACCTCGGCGACCTCGGGGTGGGCGGCCACCGGCTCCAGCAGGCGGCCGAGCAGATCGAGCTTCGGCTGGAGGCGCTCGATGGTGTGCTCCTCCTCGAAGACGTCGAGGGTGGCCAGCGCCGCGGCGCAGGCGAGCGGGTTGCCGGTGTAGGTGTGGCCGTGGAAGAAGGTGCGGAACTCCTCGAACTCGCCCAGGAAGCCCTCGTAGATCCGCTCGGTGGCGAGCGTGGCGGCCAGCGGCATGTACCCGCCGGTGATGCCCTTGGCCAGGCACATGAGGTCGGGGGCCACGCCCTCGTGCTCGCAGGCGAACATCCGCCCCGTTCGCCCGAAGCCCGTGGCCACCTCGTCGAGGATCAGGAGCACGCCGTGGCGGTCGCACAGCTCGCGCACCCGGCGGAGGTAGCCCGCGGGATGCACCACGATCCCGGCGGCGCCCTGGACGAGCGGCTCCATCATCACGGCCGCGACCTCGCCCTCGTGCTCGCGGAGGAGGCGCTCCATGCCCTCGAGGTCCCCGGGCTCGGCCTTCAGCGTGTCGAACAGCAGCGGGCGGTACATCGAGTGGAAGAGGTCGATGCCGCCCATCGAGACGGAGCCGATGGTGTCCCCGTGGTAGGCGTCGCGCAGGCAGACGAAGCGCGTGCGACGCTCCTCTCCGGCCTGGCGCCAGTACTGGAACGCCATCTTCATGGCGATCTCCGTGGCCGTGGAGCCGCTGTCGGAGTAGAAGACGCGCGTGAGTCCCTCGGGGGCGATCTCCACCAGGCGCCGTGCCAGCTCGATGGCCGGGGGGTGGGAGAGGCCGAGCATCGTGGAGTGGGCCACCCGTCCCAGCTGTTCGCGCACCGCCGCGTCGATGCGCGGGTGCGCGTGCCCGTGGACGTTGCACCAGAGCGATGACACGCCGTCGATGTAGCTGCGCCCCTCGGTGTCGATCAGCATCGACCCCTCGGCGCGCTCGACGATCAGCGGCTCCTCCTCGCACCAGCCACGCTGTTGCGTGAACGGATGCCAGAGGTGAGCGCGATCGGCCGACGCCAGGTGCACGATGGGCGACGCTAGCTAGCTTTCCGGTCGGAAATGCCTCCACTCCGATTGCTCGTGTTCGCCGTGGGAGCGGGTTCCCTGGGCGCCGAGATTGCCGCCGTACGCCTGCTCTCCCCGTACTTCGGCGCCTCCACGGTGGTGTGGGCCAACACGATCGGCGTGGTGCTGGTGGCGCTGTCGGTCGGCTACTGGCTCGGTGGGCGGCTCGCCGACCGCAATCCCCACATGCGCGGACTGTGCCTCCTCGCGCTCAGCGCGGCGGGCCTGCTGGCGCTGGTGCCCTTCGCCGCCGGCCCGCTGCTCCACGTGGCCGTGAGGGCACTGGACTCGGTCTCGGCGGGCGCCTTCGCGGGCTCGCTGATCGGCGTGCTGGGCCTGGTGGCGGTGCCGGTGCTCCTGCTGGGAGCCGTTTCGCCCTACGCGCTTCGCTTGTCCGTGACCACCGTGGAGGAGACGGGCACCGTGGCCGGGCGCCTCTACGCCATCTCCACCGCCGGATCCCTGGCGGGCACGCTCGTCTCCGCCCTCCTCCTCATCCCGCTGGTGGGCACGCGCCGCACCTTTCTGATCTTCGCCCTCTTCATCGCGGTGGTGGCGGTGTCGGGCCTGCGGCCGGTGCGGCGATGGGCGCTGGCGCCCGCGGCCATCGCCGCGCTGATGGCCATCCCGGTGGGCACGCTGAAGGCGGAGGCCGGCGATGGCCACGTGATCTACGAGAAGGAGACGCAGTACCAGTACGCGCGTGTGGTGGAGCGTTCCGGCGGCGTGCGGATCCTGGAGCTGAACGAGGGCCAGGCGCAGCACTCCCATTACGACCCCCACACGGTCCTCACCGGCGCCTACTGGGACGGCTATCTCGTGCTGCCCTTCGCCGTCCGAGCCGCGCCGCCGCGGCGGATGGCGGTGCTGGGGAACGCGGCGGGCACCACGGCTCGCGCGTACGGGCGCTTCTTCCCACGCACCTGGATCGACGGCGTGGAGATCGACCCTGAGCTGTCAAAGATCGGCCGCAGGTTCTTCGGCATGACCAATCCGCGATTGCGCCTTCACCACGAGGACGCCCGCCCGTGGCTGCGCCGGTCGGACGAGCGCTACGACCTGATCGAGGTCGACGCCTACCGCCAGCCCTACATCCCCTTCTACCTCACCACCAGGGAGTTCTTCGAGAGCGTGCGGGACCACCTGACACCGGACGGCGTCGTGATCGTGAACGCGGGCCACCCGCGGGGACAGGACGGCCTGGAGAAGGTGCTCTCGGCCACCCTGGGCGCGGTGTTCCCCTACGTGGCACGCGACCCGATCGAGTCCACGAACACCCTTGTGCTCGGCTCGCGGCGCCCGCCCTCCTCGGAGCGCCTGAGCCGCGCGGCTGCTCGCCTGCCCGCCCGGCTCCGGCCGCTGGCCCGCCAGTCCGCCCGGCGGCTGGCGCCCGCGCTCCGCGGCGGCACGGTGTACACCGACGACCGCGCTCCGGTGGAGTGGCTGATCGACAGGTCGATCGTGGGCTACGCCGCGGGCGACTGAGCGGCGCCGCTCACCCCGGCCTGATCCGCACCACCAGGGCCTCGTGCGGGCGCAGCGCGCCCACGCGTATCGGCACGGAGCCGGTCACCGCCACCACCTGGGTGCTCACCGGACGTGGGACGGGAAGCGGCGCCTCGCCGCTGTCCGGGAGCAGGCTCACGTCCACCCGCACGCGCTTCGCGCCGGACAGCGCGGGCGCCTGCCCGACGCCGTTCAGCGTCAGCTCCAGCTCGAGCGGCGGGGCGCCGGGCTGCACACGATCCAGGCGGCCCAGCACCACCTGCGCCTCGCCTCCCGACCCTGCCCGGCCGCCGGCCAGCACGGCCACCGCCGGATCGCTCGAGCGGGAGGGCACGCGGCCGTCCACGCCGTCGGCGTACGCGCGGTAGGCCCACCAGGCGCTGCGCGGGCGCCCGTCGGGAGTGACCAGCCCCTCGAGCGTGCCGTTGCGGCAGTTGTCGGTGCCGTCGAGGGCCGGCCAGCAGGAGCGCGCGGCCGCGGCGGCCCCGCCCGCCTCCATGCTGTGAAGGAAGCCAAGGATCTCGCCCGGCCGGTACTGGTCGGCGGGGCCCACCGACTCGTTCACCTCGAGGCGAGTCAGGCCGATGTCGCTGTAACGCGGGAGGACCCGTGCCCGGACACGTCGCAGCGTCTCGGTGATCGAGGTGATCTGCTCGTTGGGCTGGAGGTTGGCGTGCCACGACAGGAACCCGACCCGGCAACCGGCCGCGCGACAGTGATCCAGCAGGCCCTCCAGCCACTCGGGCCGCGCCTGCGTGGTGCTGGGACCCCCCACCACGACGTCCGGGCCGACCTCTTGCCGCAGCACCCGGTCGGCCACGTCATAGAGACGGAAATACTCGTCCTGCGTTCCGGTGAAGAAGGCCGGGTTGTCGGGCTCGTTCCACACGTCCCACTCGACCGAGAGCCCGGTCATCGTGCGTGCCGCGGCGCGCACCGTCCGCTCCCAGCCGGCGAGATCGAGCCAGGGCGGGCCCTTCCCGTTCCAGTTGCTGCCGGGGTAGCCCCACAGGTCGCTGAGCACCAGCTGGTAGCGAGCCCCCAGCCGGATGGCACGGTCCGGCGGCGCCAGGGTGGGCACGCTGCGCCACAGGCGGGGCCGCAGCGGGCTGATCATCGCGTCGGGCGGATTCGGCTGCGCGAGCGAGTGAAGGAACCCGCTCATCGACGCCGTGCGGGTCGGGGTCGCACCGAGGTCGGCCACGACGCTCACGTCCACCGGCGGGCCCGGTGCGGGGACCGTGGCAGCGGGCGGCGCCGTGCGGGGAGGTGGGCCGGCCTTCTCCGGCTCGGACGATCCGCCGCTGCGAAGGACGAGCACAAGCGCCACCGCGCCCGCGAGCACGGCGGCGAGAACCAGCGCGCGTCGGCGGGCCCCTCCCATCGCCCGAAGCATGACCGGAGGCGTCAGACTTCGCCGGGCTGGGAATCACCGGCAGGAGGAGGAAGGGATGAGCTTCAGGAAGTATGAGCTGGGCAGCTACGACGAGATGTGCGCGAAGCACAGCTGGGAGGTGCCGGAGCGCTACAACATCGCCCGGGACGTGTGCGACAAGCACGAGCCCGACCGCCTCGCGATGGTGTGGGAGGACTGGGAGGGGCACGAGCGCCGGGTGACCTTCGGCGAGCTGAGCGCGCTCTCCAACCGCTTCGCCCACCTCCTGGAGGAGGTCGGTGTGGAGCGCGGCGACCGCGTGGCCACGCTCCTGCCCTCGCTGCCCGAGACGGCCGCCGTGTTCATCGGCACCTACAAGCGCGGGGCGATCCTGCTCTCCCTGTCCGTCCTCTACGGCGACGACGGCATCCACCACCGCCTGAGCGACTCGGGCGCCAGGGTGGTGGTCACGGACGGGGCGAACCGCCACCGCATTCCCGACGGCATGGTCGAGAGGGTGCTCGTGATGGGCGGCGACGCGGCCGAGGGCGACGTGGACTTCGACGCCGGGATGGAGCGCGCGAGCGACGAGTACGAGATGGCCGACACGCTGGCGGACGACCCGGCCCAGCTCTACTACTCGTCGGGGACCACCGGCAAGGCCAAGGGCATCCTCCACGCCCACCGCTACCTGCTCGCCCACGAGGAGTTCGAGTTCTGCCACGACGTACGCGACGGCGAGATGTTCCACGGCTCCGGCGAGTGGGCCTGGGCGGCGGGCATCGCCCCCCTGCTGGGGCCGTGGCGCTACGGCGCGGTGGCCCTGGTGCAGGCCCGCAAGGGCGGCTACGACCCCGAGGACCACCTGCGCTTCCTCTCCAAGCACGGCGTGGAGAACATGTTCACCACCCCCACCGCCCTGCGGGCCATGACCGGGGTGAAGGACGCCGGGAAGCGCTTCCCGCTGGACCGGCTGCGCGTGACCTGCTCGGCCGGCGAGCCTCTCAACCCCGAGGTGATCCGCTGGTTCCGGGACCAGTTCGGCATCACGGTGCTCGACTACTACGGGCTCACGGAGAGCTATCCGCTCTGCGGCAACTTCCCGACGGTGGAGGTCCGCGAGGGGTCGATGGGCCGCCCCGTGCCGGGCTGGGACGTGGCCATCCTCGACGAGGACGAGCAACCCGTGGCCCAGGGCGAGCGCGGCGAGATCTGCCTCAGGGCGCGCACCAACCCGCACTACCCGATCGGCTACTGGAACCGGCCCGAGGACACCGAGGAGGTGTTCGGCGGTGACTGGTTCCACACCAAGGACGCGGCCAGCATGGATGAGGACGGGTACGTCTGGTACGCCGGGCGCGCCGACGACGTGATCATCTCCGCGGGCTACCGGATCGGGCCCTTCGAGGTGGAGTCGGCATGCGTCGAGCACGAGGCGGTGCAGGAGGCCGCCGCGGTGGCCTCACCCGACGAGCGGCGCGGGGACATCGTCAAGGCGTTCATCGTCCTGGCCCCCGGCCACGAGCCGTCGGAGGACCTGTCCGCCGACATCAAGCGCTTCGTCCGCGAGCGTCACTCGGCCTACGCCTACCCGCGCGAGATCGAGTTCGTGGACGACCTGCCGAAGACGCTGACCGGGAAGATCCGGCGCGTGGAATTGCGGCAGCAGGAGCGCGAGCGGAAATCCATCGGTGCGCAGCCGGCCTAGCCGGCTGCTTCCGCGAAGCGTTGCTCGACCCCCGCCTAGAGCACCGGCACCAGCGGGATGTCCCATCGCACCGCGGCCGCGGCGAACGCGGCCAGGGCGAGGGCGCCCACCACGCCGGCGGCGGTGCGCTGGCGCGGACTCGTCTGCTCCGCCCGGCGGGCGGTTCGCTCGGCCCACAGCACCACACGCTCGAGCAGCCGCTCCGCGCGGTCGAACTCGAGCGCCAGGAAGGTGAGTCCCACGATGATCACCGCGATGCCGGGACCGGGCACGCCGGGGCCCGACATGACGATGCCGAGGAGCACGAGCACGGCTCCGAGCACCACCACGCCGGCCCGGTGCACCGGGTGGCGCTGCTTGTGCCGGACCTTGCGCTCCTCGAGCTTCCGCAGGATCTCCGGCCGGCGCTCGGGCTCCGCTCCTTCTTCCTCGGCGGCCATCGACCGAGCTTAGGGAGCGCTAGGTTCCCGCCGTGCTCGACTCCGCCGAACTCGTGGCCTTCGTGGCGACCGCCGACGGCGCCCGGGCGCGCCGGTTCTACGAGGAGGTGCTCGCCCTTCGGTTGGTGGAGGAGACTCCATTCGCGCTCGTGTTCGACTCGGCCGGCACGACACTGCGGGTGACATTCGTGGAGGTGGTCGGTCCGGCGCCCCACACGGTGCTCGGCTGGACGGTGGAGGACATTCACGCGACCATCGCCGGTCTGGCGGCTCGCGGCGTGGCCTTCGAGCGCTATCCCGGCCTCGATCAGGACGAGCCGGGCGCATGGCGGTCGCCCTCTGGCGCACGTGTGGCCTGGTTCAAGGATCCCGACGGCAACGTGCTGTCGCTCACGCAGCGATGAGCGGCCCGGCTACGAGAGCCAGTCGGCCAGCGGCAGCGCCGAGCCGGCCTCGGCCAGCCGCTCCGGCGTGGTCCGCGGCAGGCCGGTGACCTGCACCCCCGAGAGACGCGACACCGTCTCCACGTTCGAGAGCTCGATCGGCTCCGGGGTGGCGGGCCACGGAGTCATCACGATGCCGCACACCCGAAGGCCGGCGGCCCGCGCGGCCTCCACCGTGAGCAGCGTGTGGCTGATGGTGCCGAGACCGGTGCGCGCGGCCACCACCACCGGCAGGCCGAGGTCCACCGCGAGATCGCGCACCAGGTATCCGGTGGTGAGCGGCACCAGGAGCCCGCCCACGCCCTCGGCCACCAGCACCCGGCCCGCGGCCGCCGCCCGCGCGGCCGACACCAGCTGCGCCGGCTCGATCGTCACGCCCGCCATCTCGGCGGCGTAGTGCGGGGACACCGCGGGCCCGAACCGGTAGGGGGCCACCTCCTCGGGCGTGCGCGCGCCGCCGGCGGCCTCCGCCAGCAGCTCGTGGTCCGGCGGCCAGTCGCCCGGCGGATCGTCGAGTCCCGTGACCACGGGCTTGAACGCCGCCACCGGCTCGCCGCCCTCCACCAGCGCGGCGCACACGGCCGCGCTCACCACCGACTTGCCCACCCCGGTGTCCGTTCCGGTGACGAAGAGCCCGCGCAAGCGCGGATCAGGCGACGTCGAGCAGGCCGTCGAACACGGCCGGGCGAGCCGAGGCGTGAGCGGCCTCGGCCGGGCGGCGGTGACGCACGGAGGCGGGGACCGCCGCCGCCAGGGTGGCCGCGGCCTCGCGCAACTCCGTCTTGGTGTGCGAGGCCATGACGGCAAGCCGCAGGCGCGAGGTCTCGGCGGGCACGGTCGGCGGCCGGATGGCCTGCGCGAACACGCCCATCGCGAGCGCGCGCTCGCTCGCCCGGACCGTCTCCTCGGCGTCGCCGATCACGAGCGGCACGATCTGGGTCTCCGAGTCCCCGAAGGGAAGTCCGTGCTCGGCGAGGGCGTCGCGCAGCACGTCCGCGTTGCGGCGGAGCTTGTCCACCCGCCGGGGCTGCTCGCGCAGGAGGCGAAGGGCCGCCATCGCCGCGGCCACCGCGGGCGGGGGCAGGGCGGTGGAGAAGATCAGCGTCCTGGCCGTGTTCACCAGGTACTTGGCCATGGTCCGCTCGCAGCAGACGAAGGCGCCGTAGGAGCCGAGCGCCTTGCCCAGCGTGCCCACGATCACGTCCACCTCGTTCTCGAGGCCGGCGTCGGCCACCGCGCCGCGCCCCTCCGGCCCAAGCGTGCCCGTGCCGTGGGCCTCGTCCACCATCACGCGGGCGTCGAAGCGGAGGCCGAGCTCCACGATCTCCTCCAGCGGCGCGATGTCCCCGTCCATCGAGAACACGCCGTCGGTGACGATCAGCGATCCGCGTCCCTCGGCCTGCCGCAGGCCCCACTCGAGGTGGTCGGGGTCGGCGTGGTCGTACACGAAGGTCTCCGCCCGGGCGAGGCGGCAGCCGTCCACGATGCTGGCGTGGTTCAGCTCATCGGAGAACACCACGTCGCCCTCGCGGGCGAGGGCGGACACCACGCCGGCGTTGGCCAGGTAGCCGGAGCCGAACAGCAGGCAGGCCTCGGCCCGCTTGAACTCGGCGAGCTGCTCCTCGAGCCGCCGGTGGATCGTCATGTTCCCGGACACGAGGCGCGAAGCGCCCGCCCCGGCGCCGTAACGCATGGCCGCCTCCGCCGCGGCCTCACGCACGCTCGGGTGATCGGCCAGGCCGAGGTAGTTGTTGGAGCAGAGGAGGAGCACCGGCCGCCCGTCCACGAGCACGCTCGGGCCCTGGGGGCCGGAGACCACGCGCATGCGCCGGTACAGGCCGCTGTCGCGGATGTCGTCGAGCTGGGCCTCGATGTCGCTCACGCCGCCCTCGGGTCCACCTGGACCAGAGCGGGGAGCTCCTCGGTGGGCTGCTCGCCCGGATCCCGGCCGCCGCGGTTGGCCGCGCCGTCGGGGCGGGGAGGGACCGAGCGCTTCGGGCGGTGGCGGAGCTGGGTGGCGGGATCCCAGAAGTTTGCCTCGGCCTGGCTGTCCACCAGCTCGTCGATGGGCGTCTGCGGGCTCTCGCCCTCGAGCCAGCCGGAGCGGTTGTCGGGCCGCGGGTTCGCGCCGTTGTCGGGCTGGCGGGCCACGTTGAGCCCCAGGCCCTCGAACATCGCCCGGTCCCACTCGGGCTCGGAGCCGAGCGTGGTGAGGAAGTTCCCCATCATCACGCCGTTCAGGCCCGCGCGCACCGCGAGCTGCTGGAGCTCCTCGGTCTCGAGGTTCTCGTTGCGCCCGCCGCAGAGACGGAAGAGCGCGTCCGGGATCACGAGGCGGAAGATCGCCACCCACTTCACGACCTCGAGCGGGTCCATCATCTCGCGGTCCCCGAACTTGGTGCCCGGGCGCGGGTTCAGCAGGTTGATCGGCACGCTGGTGGGCTCGAGCGCGGCGAGCTCGAAGGCCATCTCCACGCGCTGCTCGCGCGTCTCGCCCAGGTTGAGGATGCCGCCGACGCAGGTCTCGAGACCGGCCTCGCGCACCGCGTCGATCGTGCGTATGCGGCCCTCGTAGCGGACCGTGGTGGACACCTCCGGGTAATGGCTCTCCGCGGTCTCCACGTTGTGGTGCACCCGCTGGATGCCCGCCTCCTTCAGCGCCTTGGCCCGGTCCGTGGACATGTGGCCGATGGAGGCGCAGCGCTTGAGGTTGGTGTGCTCGGCCACCAGCCGAGCGCCCTCGAGCACGTTCTGGAAGTCCTTCTTCGAGAGCCCCTGTCCCTGGGTGACCATGCAGAAGCGGTGGGCGCCGGCCGCCTCGGCGGCGCGGGCGTGCTCCAGGATCTGGTCGGGGCTCATCATCGCGTGCATCGGCGTGTCCGCCTCCGCGAAGCGCGACTGCGCGCAGAAGCCGCAGTCCTCGGCGCAGCCGCCCGATTTGGCGTTCACCAGGGAGCACATGTCCGTGGAGTCGCCGAAGCGCTCCTGGCGGACGCGCCAAGAGCGGTCAACGAGCGCATCGATCTCGGCACGGTCCTCGATCTCGCCGAGACGTAGCGCTTCTTCTCTGGTGATCAGCGGCGGCAAGCTGGTGGTCCCACGGGTTCGGGGACACCACGCAAGGTATGCGGGGCTGCGGACGGACGAGAGCGAGTGGCCGCGCCCGCCCGCGCGGCTCAGCCCACCGGGGCGGGGCGGCCCGCGGCGGCGGGCTCCGGCAGCGCGCAGAACCCGCCAGCGCTGAACCCCTGCGAGCCGAGGCCGAACGCGTGGTTGAAGCGCCCGCGGTAGTTCTCCACCGCGATCTCCGAGGCCAGCTCCACGAGCTGGGCGTCGTCGAAGCGCTCGCGCAGCCGGGCGAACAGCTCGTCCGGCACGTCCACCGGCGTCGCGGTCATCCCCGCCGCCAGGTCCAGCACCAGCTTCTCGTCCTCCGAGAACAGCGCGCTGTCCGCGTACTCGGGAAGCGCGCGCAGCTGCTCCTCCGTGATCCCGGCCTTGCCGGAGAGCATCGAGCCGATGTCCGTGCAGTACTCGCAGCCCGAGAGCGCGGCTGCCTTGGTGGCGGCCAGCAGCTTCAGCCCTTCGGGCAGGCGGTCCGCCCTCGCCGTCGCGTACTCCAGGGCGGCGTAGCCGGACAGCACGGTGGGGTGATGGGCGTACACGCGCAGGGGATCGGGCACCGTGCCGAGCTCGCGCCTCGAGTAGCGGTAGGCGCCACGCGCCAGGAGCCCGGCGCGGGTATCGGGAACGCCCTCGATCCGCGGCCCCTGCTCGTGAGCGGGAAACGCCTTCGCGCGCGGAGCCCTCATCAGCACCAGGATCAGCACGCCGCCGATCACGGTCCAGGCGAGCGACACGGTGTTGGCCACCGCATCCGCCGTCTTGTACGGACCGAGGTTGAACACGTGCCAGAGGAAGTGGGGCACCGAGAACACCAGCCATGCGGACGTGGCCGCCAGCACGGCGCTGCGGCGCAGGCTGAAGGCCGCCACCCCCAGCGCGACCCCGAGCGCGATGAAGAGCGCGCCCACGTCGGTCACGAGATGCTCGTCGAAGGGGCCGAGCACATCGACCCAACCGTCGGTGCCCGCCGGGAAGCCCGTGTAGAAGGAGTGCGGGGCGAAGAGCGCCCAGGCGCCGATCAGGGCCTGGGGCACGCCGAGCGCCAGCAGCAGGAACCGAATCGCCCCGCGGTGGCGGGTGATGTGATCGCCGTGACTCATTCGCTTGCCTCCTGTTTCGTGGCCCCCGGAATGAGGCCGTGTGCTTCGAGCAGGCTCGACGCCGAGCGCGTCCAGGTGTCGAGGTACCGGGCCTGGCCCACCTCGCCGGGCGGGTGGCCGAAGATCGTCTCGAGCGCCCGGTAGCTGATGATCGGCGCGAGCAGCACCGCGGCCAGGGCGTCGAGGTCCACGTCGGTCACGCCGGCGGCCTCGGCCAGCAGCCGCAGCCGCTCGGCCGCCTGGGCGTGGCCGCGCCGCACGATCCGGTCGTAGAAGCGGTCGCGCAGCTCGGGGAAGTTGTCGCCCTCGCGCATCACGATCCGGAACAGCGTCTGGTCGCGGCCGATCTCCCTGAAGGCGATGTGGATGATCGCGGCGACCTCGTCCCGCGGGTCCGCCAGCGGCGTGACCGTGACCAGCGCCTCAAGCTCGTCCACCACGCGGCTGCGTCCCTCCATCGCGGCCTCGAGCAGGGCCGCCTTGCTCGGAAAGTGCTTGTAGAGGGCGCCGGAGCGGGGGGTGAGCCCGGCCGCCTCCTCGATCTCGCCGACTGAGGTGCCGTGGTAGCCCTGGCGGCCGAACAGCTCGACCGCGGCATCGAGAATCCGGTCTCGGGTGGGAGCGGGCCGCGCGGTAATCAAGCGATTACCGATGGTAAACGACCGCTTACCTCAGCGCAACCGCAGCTACTTCCCGTCGCCAGACCGGCTTGCGCTTCTCGGCGAAAGCGCGCACGCCCTCGCGGAAGTCCTCGGAGCGGAAGCACGACTCCCGCAGCTCGATCAGCTCGCGCTCCACCTCCTCGGGCAGCCGCGGGTCGCGCAGCGCCCGCATCACGCGCTTGTTGCCGGCGAGCGAGAGGGGTGCGTTGCCGGCGATCTCCGTCGCGATCTCGAGCACCCGCTCCTCGAGGCGGTCCGGCTCCACCACCTCGTTCACGAGACCCCAGCTCTCCGCGCGCCCGGCCTCCACCGCGTGCCCGGTGAAGAACAGCTCGGCCGTGCGCGCCACGCCGCAGACCTCGATGAAGCGCCCCAGCCCGGTGTGCGAATAGATCAGTCCGAGCTTGGCCGGGGGCATCGACACCTTGATGCCCGCCGCCGCGATCCGGAGGTCGCAGGTCAGCGCGAGCTCGAGCCCGCCGCCGATCGCGTGACCGCCGAGCTGGGCCACCACGGGGTAGGGGTAGGCGTCCAGGGCCTCGATCGCGTCATGGAAGGGATGGGCCACGAGGCGCTCGGCCGCCTCCTCGAAGCGGCCCTCCTCGAGGTTGCCGATGTCGTACCCGGCGGAGAACACGCCCCCGCTGCCGCGGATCACCAGGCAACGCGCCTCGAGCGTGCGAGCCGCCTCGGCGAGCGCGTCCAGGATCTCGTGGTCGAGCGCCCCGCGGCGTTCGGGGTTGGCGATGGTCAGCCGCGCGATCGACTCGCCCGGCTCGTCCAGCAACAGCCTTCCGGAGGCCAGCTCCTTCACTCGAGAACGACGAGCGTGTCGCCCTCCGACACCGACTGGCCCTCCTGGCAGACGACCTCCTTGACCACGCCATCATCCTCGGCCTCGACGGGCATCTCCATCTTCATGGACTCGAGGATCACCATCGTGTCCCCCTCGGTCACCTTCTGGCCGACCTGACACTCGATCTTCCAGACCGTTCCCGTGATGTGAGCCTCGACGTCGGGCAAGACTTGTCCTCCTGGGGTGGGCTTCGCGAGCCGGGCACGATATCCGGCCTGGCACGGCCGAGGGAGGAGCGCAGCCCGAGCGGTGGCGAGGAGCGGAGCCCGATCGGTGATCGGGCGAGCACCGCAGCCCTGTCATCGGGCGAGCATCGGACCATGACATCCTCCTCGGCGTGATCCTGGCCATCGACCAGGGGACGACGGGCACGACCTGCATCGTCTTCGACGAGGAGGGGCGCCCCGCGGGCCGCGCGTACCGGGAGTTCGGCCAGCACTTCCCCCGCCCCGGCTGGGTGGAGCACGACGCCAACGAGATCTGGGAGGTCACCCGTGCGGTGGCGCGCGAGGCCCGCGACGATGCGGGCGGCCCGGAGCTGAAGGCCATCGGCATCACGAATCAGCGCGAGACGGTGGTGGCCTGGGATCCGCGCACCGGCGAGCCGCTGCACCGGGCGATCGTGTGGCAGGACCGCCGCACCGCCGCGCGCTGCGACGAGCTGCGCGAGGCCGGTCGCGAGCCGCTGTTCCGTGAGCGCACCGGGCTGGTGCTAGACCCCTACTTCTCCGGGACGAAGATCGAGTGGCTGCTGCGCGAGGGCGGCGTGGGGCCGGGCGCCGTTTTCGGCACCATCGACTCCTGGATCGTCTTCAAGCTCACCGGCCGGCACGTGACGGACTACTCGAACGCGTCGCGCACGCTGCTCTTCGACATCCGCAGGCTCAGCTGGGACCCGGAGCTGTGCGACGTCCTGGGAGTGGATCCCGCCTCGCTGCCCGAGCCGGCGCCGAGTGCCTCCGTGCTCGGGACCACCGCCGAGCTGGGGGGGTCGGTCCCCGTGGCCGGGATCGCCGGGGACCAGCAGGCGGCGCTCTACGGCCAGGCCTGTCACACCGCCGGTCTCGGCAAGAACACCTATGGCACGGGAAGCTTCCTCCTCCAGAACGCGGGCGCGGAGGCGCCCCCGCCGGCGGACGGGCTCCTCACCACCGTGGCCTGGGGGGTGGAGGGCCGGGTGGACTACGCGCTCGAGGCGGCGATCTTCGTGACCGGCGCCTCGGTGCAGTGGCTCCGCGACGCACTCGGCGTGATCCAGACCGCCGCCGAGACCGAGGGCCTCGCACGCTCGCTGGACGGCAACGACGGCGTGTATCTCGTGCCCGCATTCACCGGTCTGGGCTCGCCGCACTGGGACCCCTACGCCCGCGGCACGATCGTGGGGCTGACGAGGGGGACGGGCACGGCGCATCTCGCCCGCGCCTCGCTCGAGGCGATCGCCTATCAGACGGTGGACGCCGTGCGGGCGATGGAGGAAGCGGCCGGCGTGCGCCTCGAGGAGCTGAAGGCCGACGGCGGGGCGGTGCAGAACGCGTGGCTGATGCAGTTCCAGGCCGACGTGCTGGGGGTGCCGGTTGTGGTGCCGGAGGTGTCCGAGACCACGGCCCTGGGCGCGGGTTACCTGGCCGGCGTGGCCACCGGCGTGTGGACGGAGGCCGAGGTGCGGCGGATGTGGCGCGAGGCGGCTCGCTACGAGCCCGAGATGGGGGAGTCCGAACGTGTCGAGCTGCTGCACGGATGGGGCCGCGCCCTGGAGCGCTCCCGGGGCTGGGCGGCCGATGCGTAACGAACGCCCGGGACGCGGGTAGGGACGGGTCAGTGAAGGAACAGGTGTACAAGGACCCGCGGCCCGCGGAGCACTTCACGAGGTTCCACGAGCGGGTGCGCCGGGGGCGGCCGGACTGGGCGTACGAGTTCGTGCGCCTGGTGCTCACGCCCTACCTGCTGTTCTTCTACCGCGCCCGCTGCATCGACTCGGACATGGTCCCGGCGGACGGCGCGGCCATCATCGCGCCGAATCACTTCTCCTTCCTCGATCACTTCTTCGTGGCCGTGTACCTGCGCCGCAAGGTGCACTTCATGGCCAAGTCGCAGCTCTTCAACGGGCCGATTCAGTTCATCTACACCCATGGCGGCGTGTTCCCCGTCCGTCGCGGCCAGCGCGACGAGGAGGCCTTCAAGACGGCCGACGCGATCCTCAAGCGCGGTGGGCTGATCGTGATGTACGCCGAGGGTGGGCGCTCGCGCAGCGGCGAGCTCGGGCAGGTGCGCCCGGGCATCGGGCGGCTGGCGCTCCAGTACGGCGTCCCGATCGTGCCCACGGCCATCGCCGGCACCGAGCGCGTGCGCAACTGGAAGCGCTTCCAGTTCCCCAAGGTCACCGTGCAGTTCGGCGAGCCGATGCGCTTCGAGCAGGTGGAGGAGCCGACCAAGGAGCAGTCGCAGGCCGCGGCCGAGATCGTCTTCGCCGACGTGCGGGCGCTCCACTCGCGCCTCCTGAAGGATGGCCGTCGCCGTGTCGTTAAGGCCGCCCGCGCCGCCCGCCGCGCCGCCCAGGCGGCGGGCCGCCGCCCCGTCCGGGGCTAGGGCCGGCTCACTCGTAGTATGGCGCCAGGCGCCGCCACTGGTGCATGTCGTGACCGGTGATCACGAGAGCATCGGGATGCTGCCGGGAATACAGCTGGATCTCTCGCAGCGAACGCCGGAAGCGGTGCTCGTCCTCCATCCGGTAGGGCAGAGCGGTCTCGGCGATCGTGCGCTCGGTGTAGGCCGCGTCGCCCGTGAGCAGCGCCTCGCGGTCGCTCAGGCGGAGGATCACCGACATGTGGCCCGCGGTGTGGCCGGGCGTGGACACCACCCGGACGCTGCCGTCGCCGAAGAGGTCGAACGAGCGTCCGAAGGTGGAGAAGGAGTCCGCCTCGGGCGACTCGAAGTCCACCGTCCGCCAGTCGAAGGCGTGGTCGTACTGCCTGTCCCAGTAGCCCTTGGTGCGTCCGCCGTTCCCCGCCGCCGCCCACTCGGTGGTGGACACCACGAACCTCGCGTCGGGGAAGTCGGAGATGCCGCTCGCGTGGTCCGAGTGGAGGTGGGTCATCACCACGTTGCTCACCTGCGACGGCTGGATCCCCATCGCGCGCAGCTGCGCCGATACGGCCTCGCCCGGCTCCATGGTCACGTCCTTGATCACGAGGCCCGCGAGCCTCCCGAACGCCTCGTGCGGCGCCATGGCCACGGAGGGGTGAAAGCCGGTGTCCACGAGCACCCGGCCGGCGCCCGGATGCTCCACGAGGAACGAGATCACCGGCGCCTGCACCCACCTGTCGCGGGCCACGCCCAGCCCGAGCGCCCGGAGGGCGCCGAGTCGGCCCTCCTCACGGTGGAAGGCGGCCGGGGGTGACGAGAGTCGGCCGCTCATCAGCGGGCGCACGCGCACCGTGGCGCCCTTCCTGCCACCGGGCAACGGGAGCTCGGCGGGCCGGGGCTCGGCGGCGTTGGCCATCTCCCGGACGATATCCATCGGTGCGCACCCTTCCGGGTGCTTCCGCCCAGCCGCGGGACGGTTCCCACTTGCTAGCGGTCCTCCGGATGACTTAGGTTAGGTGCCGCCGTGTCGGACCGCCCCAAGCCCGGCTCCATCGAGCGCCTCCTACGGCGCTCGCTCGTCGTGGTGGTCGTGCTCGCCGCCCTGGGCGCGTTCCCCAGCCTCGCTTCGGCCTCCGGCGGCGCGCCGGCCGGAGTGGACCTGACGAACGCCGATCGCTGCGACTTCCTCGATCCCGCGGTCTGCCTCTTTCCCTGGCCGAACGACTACTTCACGGTCCCGGACCGGCACAGCGAGACCGGCCGCCGGGTGAACCTCTCCGCCGCGTCCACGCCGCGTAACAAGAACGGCCTGCCGCTCGACGTGACCGAGTACAACCGCGCCGACGGCTTCAGCCCGGGCCAGCTGATCATCGCCAAGGTGCCGGGCCTGGACACGCCCGCGGCCTTTCAGCGCACCGGCTCGGTGCCGATCACGGACATAGGCCGCACCTACGACCGCCGGGCGCCGGTGGTGGTCATCGACGCGAAGACCGGGCACCGCCAGCTGATCTGGACCGAGCTCGACTCGAACGCCACCACGCCGGCGGACGTCTCGCTGCTCATCCATCCGGCCGTGAACTTCAAGGAGGGCCACCGCTACATCGTGGCGCTCCGCAACCTCAAGGACGCGACCGGCAAGACCATCCCCGCCGGCCCGGCGTTCCAGCTCTACCGCGATCGCCGCTGGACCGACGTCCCGATCATCGAGCGCCGGCGCTGGCACATGGAATCGATCTTCTGGTCGCTGCGCCGTGCGGGCATCGATCGCCACGACCTCTACCTCGCCTGGGACTTCACCGTGTCCTCGGAGAAGAACCTCACCCAGCGCGCGCTCGGCATCCGCAACAACGCCTTCGGCCAGCTCGGCGACCGCAACCTGCGTGACGTGAAGGTCCAGGGCACCGCTCCGAAGTACAACGTCACCAGCGTCACGAACTTCAAGCCCTGCGGCACCGACGGCTGCGCGGCGGACGAGGACGACGAGATCGCCCGGCGCGTGGAGGGCACGCTCGAGGTGCCCTGCTACCTCGACAAGCCCGGTTGCCCGCCCGGGGCCAAGTTCCACTTCGAGCACCCGTGGGACAAGGTGCCGACGCAGATCCCCGGGAACACCCAGACCACCGCGTTCATCTGCAACATCCCGCGGGTGGCGGTGGACGGAACGGGCGTGAAGCCCGGCCGGCCCTCGCTCTACGGACACGGCCTGCTCGGCGATCCCGGCGAGGTGAACGCCGGCAACGTCCAGGACATGTCCAATGAGCACGACTTCGTGTTCTGCGCCACCCGCTGGAGCGGCATGTCGGACGAGGACATCGGGAACGCGATCGCGATCCTGGGCAACTTCGCACTCTTCCCGAGCCTGACCGACCGGCTCCAGCAGGGCTTCGTGGCGCAGCTGTTCCTCGGCCGGCTGATGATCCACCCGAACGGCTTCAGCGCCAATCCCGCGTTCCAGGACGAGGGACGCAGCGTGATCGACACGCGCCGCCTGTTCTACGACGGCAACAGCCAGGGCGGGATCTTCGGTGGCGCTCTCACGGCGCTCAGCCCGGATTTCACCCGTGCCGTGCTCGGCGTGCCGGGGATGAACTACTCCACGCTGCTGACGCGGAGCACGGACTTCGACACCTACGCGATCATCCTGGCGCCGGCGTATCCGAACCTGCAGGAGCGGCCGCTGCTGCTCTCGATGGTGCAGATGCTCTGGGACCGCAGCGATCCCGACGGCTACGCCGCCCACATCACCGACGATCCGCTGCCCGACACGCCGTCGCACAAGGTGCTGATGCACGTGGCCCTGGGCGACCACCAGGTGGCCAACGTGACGGCCGAGGTGGAGGCGCGCACGCTCGGTGCCTATCTGCGCCGCCCGGCCCAGGACGTGGGCCGCAGCTTCGACCGCATCCCGCAGTTCGGCATCCCGTCCATACGCCACTTCCCCTTCGACGGGTCGGCGATGGTGGTCTGGGACACCGGCCCGCTGCGGCCCGACGGCGCCGGCGGCTTCCTCGGAACACCGCCCGCACCGACCACGAACACCCCGCCGCGTGAGGGCAAGGACCCGCACTCGGCACCACGCAGCGACATCAACGCCCGCATACAGAAGTCGGAGTTCCTGAAGCTCGGCGGCCAGGTGATCAACGTCTGCGGCGCCCGCCCGTGCTACGCCGCGGGCTGGACCGGCCCGTAGTAGGTCCGGCGCTTACGCGCGACATTTTCTCCCAGAACGCGATCCACCCCTTCTCCCCGCCGACGCCGGCCTCCAGGGCCAGCCAGGGGCCGCGGGGATCGTCGCCCGTGTCGCGTGACCGGAGCTCCTCATACTCGGCGAGCTTGCGGCGATGGGCCTCCAGCTGCACCGGGGCGAGGGCTGCGGGGTCGGCTCCGAAGAAGAGCTTCAGGAGGCCCTGGTCGCGGAGCTCGGAGAGTACGGCCGTGGGGGTCTCACGCCACCCGCGCAGCACGGCCCGGCCCTCGCCGGTGATCGTGTAGCTCTTCCGCCGCCGGCCGCCCTCCTCGCGCTCCTCGGTCACGTAGCCCAGCGACGCGAGCCGCTCGGGCTCGCTGTAGAGCTGCGCGTGCTGGAGCGTCCAGAAGTTGCCGATCGACTCCTTCACGAACCCCTTCAGCTCGTAGGGCGTGGAGGTGCCGAACCACTCGAGCAGCCCGAGCACGATGAAGGAGATGGGTGAGAGGCGCGGCTCTTGCATTAGTCCAATCTAGACGGTACAGTCGCGACCATGGCTACCGCACTCTCGCAGCTTCCCTCGACAGATTCCCGGCTCGGGTTCCAGACCCAGGAGGAGGAGACCGCGGTGGACCGCCTCCCGGTGCGCGGTCAGGTGCCGCCGTGGCTCACGGGCGCGCTCGTGCGCGTGACCCCGGCGAAGCTCGAGGTGGGAGACCGGCGCCTGGGTCACTGGTTCGACGGCCTCGCCGCCCTCAACCGCTTCGGGTTCGCCGACGGCCGGGTGTCGTACCGCAGCCGCTTCCTCGACACCAACGCTTACCGCGCGGCCAAGCGCGGGGAGGCAGGCGGCATGGGCTTCGGCACCGATCCCTGCCGCTCGATCTTCAAGCGCGTTCAGTCGGTGTTCTCGCCCGAGGCCACGGACAACGCGAACGTGAACCTGGTCCGGATAGGCGAGCGCTACATCGCCATGACCGAGACCCCGCTGCCGATCGAGTTCGATCCCGAGACGCTGGCCACCCGCGGCCCGCTGCGCTTCTCGGACAAGCACGGCGGACTCGCCACCACGGCGCACCCGCACCACGATTTCGCCCGCGACGAGATGGTGAACTACTCGGTCCATTTCGCCCGCAAGAGCGAGTACCGGCTCTGGGGGCTGCCGGCGGCGTCGGACGAGCGCCGCCTCATCGCCAGGATGCCCGTGGCCGACCCCGCGTACATGCACGCCTTCGGGATGAGCGAGCGCTACCTGATCCTGGCCGAGTACCCGCTCCGCGTGAACCCGCTGAAGCTCGCGTTCTCGGGCCGCGCGTTCATCAAGAACTACCGCTGGCAGCCCGAGAAGGGCACGCGCTTCCAGGTGTTCGACCGTGAGACCGGGGCCCATCGCGGCACCTACGAGACGGACGCGTTCTTCAGCTTCCACCACGTGAACGCGTTCGAGCGCGGGGGCGATCTGGTGGTCGACCTGATCGCCTTCGGGGACAACACGATCATCGACTCGCTCTATCTCGACCAGGACGGCCCGGTGGGCGCGATCCCGCCCTCCGAGCTGCGCCGGTACACGATCGGCCTCGAGTCCGGGTCGGTGCGCTCCGAACCGCTGGCCGAGGGCAGCGTTGAGCTGCCGCGGATCGACTACCGCCGCCGCAACACTCAGGACTACCGCTTCGCCTACTTCACCGGCATGGCCGGTGACTGGCTAGACCGCCTGGTCAAGGTGGACGTCGGTCAGGGCGAGGTGGCCTCCTGGGCCGAGGAAGGCTGCTATCCCGGCGAGCCCATCTTCGTGCGTGAGCCCGGAACCGAGGGTGAGGACGAGGGCGTGATTCTCTCGGTGGTGCTCGACACCCGGGCGGGCCGGTCGTTCCTGCTCGTGCTGGACGCGCAGTCGTTCGGGGAGCTGGCCCGCGCGGAGGCCCCGCACCACATCCCGTTCGGATTCCACGGTCAGTACCTGCGATGAGCGCGCCTGGCGCGCGCCGCCTCGTCTAGCGCTGCACGTAGAGCTCGACGCGGCGGTTGTTCCGCCGTCCCTTGAACGTGGCGTTCGAAGAGCGTGGGCGGGTCTCACCCTTCGAGACGGCCACCAGCCGTGCCTTCACCCCGAGCCGCCGCAGCTCGCGGCATACGGCGCGGGCGCGCCTCAATCCGAGGCGCCGGTTGTCGGCGCGCGTTCCGAGCGAGTCGGTGTGGCCGACGCAGCGGATGGACTTCGCCGAGCGCAGGGCGGGTGCGATCGCCCGGAGGTATCGGTGAACCCGCGGCAGGAGCTTGGCGCTCCGGCTCGCGAAGAGCCCGTCGCTCGGCAGGATCCACTGGTTGCGGGCCGCGAGCACGACTCTCCGGCTCGCGATCAGCGGTGCGCGGCGGCCGCGAGCGGCCGCCGTGAACACGAAGGTGGCCGTGACCTTCCGGTGGGAGCGGGCCAGCCGGGCGCGCGTGCCCGGGTAGAGGTGAACCTGCACGCGGCCGCTCGGGACCCCGTTGGAGCCGAATGTGGTGGTGCCCCGTCCGACGATGTGCCCGCCCACGCGGACCACCACGACGCAGCGGGTCATCATCCCGGCGCTCAGCGCGCAGCCGGTGGGGATGAGTCCACCCTCCGACACCGCATTCGGCAGGCGTCCTCCGCGGGATACCCCTCCCACGGAGCCGGTCAGGCCCTGCGGGGGAGCCGGCGGACCGGCGGGCGGACCGGTGGACGCGGCCTGGACCACGATCTTCCAGCGGTGCTCCGCCGCAGGGCTGACATTCCCTGCGGCATCGGCCTGGCGCACCTGAAGCAGGTGGTCCCCGAGCGCGAGACCGAGGTCGAAGCTGTTCGGGCACACGTGCCACGGGCCGCCGTCCACTCGGCACTCGATGGTGGCGTCCGGCTCGCCGGCCAGCGCGAAGCGCGCGGTCCTTTCGGTGGTGGTGGCCCGGGGGCCGGTCACGATGACCGGCGCGGCGGGCGCCGTGGTGTCCACGTTCCAAGAGTGCTCTGCGGTCGGCGAGGTGTGCCCGGCCTCGTCGGTCTGGCGGATCTCGAGCGTGTGCGGGCCGTCGGTCAGGTCCGTGAGTTGATCGGGGCTCTCGCAGCCACTCCAGGCACCGTCGTCAAGTCGGCATTCGAACGTGGCCCCGGGCTCGCCGGTGAAGGTGATGGCGGGATCCGGGTTGTTGCTCTGGGGCGCCGGCGCGCTCGTGAGCTCGATCACCGGAGCGTCCGGCGCGAGGGTGTCCACGGTCCAGGACCGGCTGTCCGGCGTGGAATCGACATTGCCTCGCGAGTCGGTGGCCCGGGCATGGAGGGTGTGGTCCCCGTCGGCCAGGCCGGTGAGAGCGTCAGGGTCGGTGCATGGCGCCCAGGGATCCGAATCAAGCCGGCACTCGAAGGTGACGCCCGCCTCGTCGGCGCCCAGGCCGAAGTCGGCGGACGTGCTCTGGGTGGTGCCCGTCGGGCCGCCGGAGAGAGTGGTGTCGGGCGGCGTGGTGTCCACCGTCCATGATTGCTCGGCCGGAGTGGCGTCGAGGTTGCCGGCCGGGTCGGTGGCGCGGATGGAGAGGGTGTGCGGGCCGTCGGCGAGCTCGTCGTAGGTCTCGGCGGCCGTGCAGGCGAGCCACGCGCCATCGTCCAGGCGGCACTCGAACGTGGAGTCCGCCTCGTCGGCGGAGAAGGTGAACGAGGCCGAGCTGTCGGAGGTGGGGGCCGACGGTCCGGTGTCGATGGACGTTTGGGGCGCTGTGGTGTCCACCGTCCACCACCGGGTGGCCGGAGTCGGGTCGGCGTTGCCGAGCGCGTTGATTGCCCGGACGGAGTAGGTGTGGTCGCCGTCGGACAGGCCGGTCCCTTTCGCCGCGGACATGAATGGCGACACCGTTGGGAGGTCCGGCGCGCGGGTAGTCTGCGCCGCCATGCCCTCCCGTCTCTTCGCCCCCGGGGTGCTCGACGGCCAGGTGGCGATCGTGAGCGGCGGCGGCAGCGGCCTGGGACGAGCTTCGGCACTTGAGCTGGCCGCCTGCGGAGCCACGGTCGTGGTCTGCGGCCGGAGGCTCGAGCCGCTCGAGGAAACGGTGACCCGGGCGGACGAAGGCCGCGTGGAGGCCCGGGTGTGCGACATCCGCGAGGAGGATCAGGTGTCCGGCTTCGTGGACGGGGTGCTCGAGCGCCACGGTCGCGTCGACCTGCTCGTGAACAACGCCGGCGGCCAATACCTGACGCCCGCCGAGGACATCACGCCCAAGGGCTTCCGGACCGTGATGACCCTGAACGTGGAGGGCACCTGGCTGATGACCCATGCCGTGGCCACCCGGGCCATGATGGGCCGGGACGGCGAGGAGCCGCGCGGGGGCAAGATCGTGAACGTGACGCTGTCCCCGCACCACGGGCTGCCCGGGATGGCCCACTCCTCCGCGGCGCGGGCGGCGGTGGAGAACCTCACCCGCGTCCTCTCGATCGAGTGGGCCCGCTTCGGCATCAAGCTCACCGCCCTCGCGGCGGGACATTTCGCCACCGACACGCTCATGACCAAGTACCCGAAGCCGGTGGTGGACGGGGTGGCGGGCACGGTGCCTCTCCAGCGGCTCGGGACCGAGGAGGAGTTCGCCTGGCTGGTGGCCTACCTCGCTTCGCCGGCGGGCGACTACGTGTCGGGCGCGGTGCTCACGATCGACGGCGCACGTGACAACTGGTTCGGCGCCTGGCCGCCCCGCGGACTCACCGACGACTCGGGGAAGCCACTCGCCGAAGAGCGCCGGAGCGACGGCTGAGCATCCCGGAGATCACCACCGAGCGGCTGATTCTCAGAGGACCGCGCGACGACGATCTCGACGCCTGGACGAGCATCCACGCGGACTTCGAGGTGGTGCGCTGGATCGGCCGGGAGCGGCCGCTGTCCCGCGCGGAGTCCTGGCGCGAGCTGGCCTATCTGGTCGGGCACTGGGAGCTCCGCGGCTACGGGCAGTGGCTGCTCGAGGAGCGAGCGACAGGGGAGCTGGTGGGCCGGGCCGGGCTCTACTTCCCCGAGGGCTGGCCCGGCCTCGAGGTCGGCTGGACCCTGGCCCGCTCGCGCTGGGGCCAGGGCCTGGCGACGGAGGCCGGCCGGGCCGCGGTGGATTGGGCCTTCTCCGAGCTCGGCACCGACCGGGTGATCAGCCTCATCGCACCGGACAACCACCGCTCCCGCCGCGTGGCCGAGCGCCTCGGAGCCAGCCGCGACGGCCGGACGGCGATCCTCGGCCACGACGTGGACATTTTCGCCTACGTGAACATCCCTCCGAACTGACCGCCGGTCACGTTCAGCGTCTGGCCGTGCACGTAGTCCGCCCACGGTGAGCAGAGGAAGAACACCGGGCCGGCGGCTTCCTCAGGGGTCGCGGGACGGCCGAGCGGGATGATCATCGCGGCCATCGCCCGCATCTGCTCGGGAATGCCGAGCTGGATCTCCTCGCCGTCCTTGGTCATCGTGTTCCCCGACTCCTTGGCTGCGGTCAGGCGCGTCTCCACGAAGCCGAAGGCCACGGCGTTCACGTTGATCTTGAACTGGCCCCACTCCTTGGCCAGCGTCTTGGTCATGCCCACCACCGCCGCCTTGCCGGCCGAGTAGTTCACCTGGCCCGCGTTGCCCATCGTGCCCGAGATCGAGCTCACGTTCACGATCTTGCGGAAGACCTCGCGGCCCTCCTCCTTCTCCTTCTTGGCCGGGTCGCGCAGGTACGGGGCCGCCGCGCGGAGGACGCGGAAGGGCACGACCGTGTGGATGTCGAGCATGGCCTGAAACTGGTCGTCGGTCATCTTGTGGGCCACGCCGTCGCGGGTGTAGCCCGCGTTGTTGACGATGATGTCGATCTGGCCGAACTCGTCCGCGGCCTTCTGGATGAGCGCGTCGGGCACGCCCGGCTTCGTGAGATCGCCACCGAAGACCGCGGTCTCGCCCTCGATCTCCGTGGAGGCCTGCTCGGCCACATCCGCGTCGAGATCGTTGATCAGCACCCGCGCGCCCTGCGCGGCGAGCAGCTCGGCCGTGGCCCGGCCGATGCCCCGGGCCGAGCCCGTGACGATCGCCGCCTTTCCATCAAGTACTCCCATTCAGTCTCTCCTTTCGCCCGCCCCGGCGGGCGCGCGCTTCGAATTCGGCGGGATCATGACGAAGCGGGGCTCCCGTCCGCGCCGCAGCTGCTCGTGGGGCGCGATCCCGGCCACGCGACGGTCGGAACCTTGCCCACCCATGCAGGGGTCAATGTTCCTCGCGTCGCCGGTGGGGCTGGTCTGGAGCACCGAACCACGAGGAAGGAGGTGAGTCCGATCGATGCCTCGCCGCGAGTTCCTCGAAACCGACCACCCGAGGAACCTTTGTTCCCTATAGGGGAATCAATGTTCCTCGCGTCGGCCTCGGCGGTGCCACCGAACGCGCCAACCCAGCGGCACTCCTGATCCGCGGGCCTGCGGCCTCCGCAGAAGCGGAGCGAGTGGATCGGTCTACACGGCTGGTCCCGCTGCTCACGAACCAGGAGTGCTCGCAGAAATGTCTGATCTCATCACCGTTGAAGCCCTCGACGTAAGTGCCTTCGACGCCGACGGCGCCCTCGCCGAGACCGAAGAGGCTGTGGGCGGCGACACCCGCGGCGCCTTCTTCCGCAAGGCCGCCGTCGGCGGCGGCGCCCTGATCGGCAGCGGCGTGCTGCTCTCCGGCATGCCCGCCCTCGCCCAGGCCCGACCCTCCAAGAAGCAGGACGTGGCCATCCTCAACTACGCGCTGACGCTCGAGTACCTCGAGTCGGCCTTCTACGTGGAGGCCGTCAGGAAGGGCGCGCTCTCCGGAGACGTGCTCGCCTCGGCGAAGATCGTGCGCGACCACGAGCTCGTGCACGTGAAGACCCTCAAGTCGGTGCTCGGCAAGAAGGCCGTGAAGAAGCCGATGTTCGACTTCAAGAACACCACCGGCGACCAGAAGACGTTCCTCGCGACCGCCGTGGCCCTCGAGGACACGGGCGTGTCCGCGTACGCCGGCCAGGGCCCGCGCATCTCGCAGAAGGCCGTGGTGGCCGCCGCATTGTCGATCCACTCGGTGGAGGCGCGCCACGCCGCGCACTTCCGCTCACTCGCGGGGATGACGTTCGCCCCCACCGCGTTCGACAAGGCCCGCTCGATGAAGCAGGTCCTGAAGATCGTGAAGGGAACGGGCTTCCTCGGATAAGGAAGGCCTTGGGTTCCGTCGGTGCGAGGGCGTCCTTCGGGGCGCCCTCGGCCGTTCAGGGAGGAGCGGAGCCCGATCGGTGATCGGGCGAGCACCGGACCATGTCTTCAGAGCCCCAGCTGCTTGCCCAGGATCTCCTTCATCACCTCGTCTGTCCCGCCTCCGATAGGCCCCAGGCGGGTATCGCGCACGGCGCGCTCGATCTCGTATTCCTTCATGTAGCCGGCGCCGCCATGGATCTGGAGCGCGTCGTCGGCCACCTCGTAGGCGGCGCGCTGGGTGAGAAGCTTGGCCTCGGTGACCTCGCGGATGGCGTCCTGGCCGTCGGCGAACAGTCGCAGCGCGTGGTAGGTCAGGTCCTGGGAGGCCTCCACCTTCACGGCCATCTCCGCGATCTTGTGGCGGATCGCCTGGTGCTTGCCGATCGTCCGCCCGAAGGCGGCGCGCTCATTCGCGTAGGCCACGCTGCGGTCGAGCATCTTCCTCATCGACCCCACCGCCCCGAGCGCCATCAGCAGCCGCTCCCACTGGAAGTTGGCCATGATCAGGTAGAAGCCCTTGTTCTCCTGGCCGAGCAGGTTCTCGTCGGGCACGAACACGTCCTCGAAGGCCAGCTCGGCGGTGTCGGAGGCCAGCCAGCCGAGCTTCTCGAGCTTCTTGGACACCGAGAAGCCCTCCATGCCCTTCTCGATCACCAGGAAGGACAGGCCCTGGTGGCCACCGTCCTCGGTCGTCTTCACCGCCGTGACCACGAAGTCCGCGCGCACGCCGTTCGTGATGAAGGTCTTGGACCCGTTCACCACGTAGCCGCCGTCCACCCGCTTGGCGAACGTCCGGATGCCGGCCACGTCCGATCCCGCCCCCGGCTCGGTGATGCCGAGCGCGGCAATGCGCTCACCCTTGATCGCGGGCACCAGGAAGCGCTGCTTCTGGTCCTCGGTGCCGAACTTCCAGATCGGCGGGGTGGCGATCCCGATGTGCGCGCCGATCCCGGCCGAGAGGCCGCCGGAGCCCGCGCCGGTGAGCTCCTCGCTGAGCACAGCGTCGTGCAGGTAGTCGCCGCCCTGGCCGCCGTACTCCTCGGGGTACTTGAGCCCGAGGTAGCCCAGCTCGGCCATGCGCGTGAACACCTCGTTGGGAAACCACTGCGCGTCCTCCCACTCGGTCACGTGGGGGCGAAGCTCCTTGGCCACGAAGCGGCTGATCGCCTCGCGCAGGTCCTGGTGCTCCTCGGTGAAGGGAGGCAGCGGGCGTCGCTGGGCGGCGGCGGGAAGTCCCTTGTCGGCGAGCGTCACATCCGCTTCTTCAGCATGCCGAAGACTCCGCGCATCACCTGGCGCTCGAGCGACTTCCCCTGGCGCGACTTCAGGAACTTGCCCAGCGCCTCCGTTCCGCCCTCGACGGGGGAGGGAGCCTTCTCGCGCGGTGCCTTGGGCGCCTTCTCGGCCTTCGGTGCGGCCTCCTCGGGCGCGGACTTCTCCATCCGGGCGGCGAGCTTCTCGCGCGCGCTCTCGGACTCCACCCGCTGGCCGTACTTCGCGAACAGGGGTGAGGCCTCGGCCGCGCCCTTCACGTCGTCGGCGGGGCCCAGGCGCGAGGCCGGGGCGCGCAGCTTGGTGTGAACGACGGGCGTGGGCACGCCCTCGTCGGAGAGCGTGGTCACGGCGGCCTCGCCGATGCCCATCGACGTGAGCAGCTCCTCCACGTCGTAGAACTCGGACTTCGGGTAGGTGGACGCCGCCGCCTTCAGCGCCTTGGCGTCGTCAGGGGTGAAGGCGCGGAGCGCATGCTGCACCCGGTTGCCGAGCTGGCCCAGCACCGACGCGGGCACGTCGTCGGGCACCTGGGTCACGAAGAACACGCCAACGCCCTTCGAGCGGATCAGCCGCACGGTCTGGGTCACCGACTCGAGGAACGCCTTGGTGGCGCCCTGGAACAGCAGGTGGGCCTCGTCGAAGAAGAACACGAGCTTCGGCTTCTCGAGATCCCCGGCCTCGGGAAGCTGCTCGAAGAGCTCGGCCAGGAGCCACATCAGCGCGGTGGAGAAGAGCCTCGGCTTGTCCTGTACGGCGGGCAGCTCGATCACCGAGATCACGCCGCGGCCGTCGGAGGCCGCGCGCAACAGGTCCGTGATCTCGAGCTGGGGCTCTCCGAAGAACTCCGTGCCGCCCCCGTCCTCAAGACCCACCAATGTGCGCAGGAGCACGCCCACCGTGGACGACGCCAGGCCGCCGATTCCCTCCAGCTCGTCCTTCCCGTCGTCGGAGTCGAGGAAGGTGAGCAGGGCCCGCAGGTCGGAGAGGTCCAGCAGCGGCAGGCCCTTCTGGTCGGCGTAGTGGAACACCAGCGCCAGGCTCTGCTCCTGCGTCTCGTTCGCCTCGAGCACCTTGGCCAAGAGCTGCGGGCCGAAGTCCGTAACCGTGGCGCGCACCGGCACGCCGGCCCCGATGCCGCCCAGCGAGAGGTACTCGACCGGGAAGCCCGTGGGCGCGAAGGGGAGACCGAGGCCGGTCATCCGCTTCTCCGCCGGACCGCCGGCCGCGCCGGCCACGCCCAGGCCGGACACGTCGCCCTTCACGTCGGCGGCCACCACGGCCACTCCGGCGGTCGAGAGCTGCTCGGCGATCGTCTGGAGCGTGACGGTCTTGCCCGTGCCCGTGGCGCCGGCCACCAGCCCGTGGCGGTTCATCATCTTCAGGGGGATCTGCACCACGGCCTCGGGTGCCACCTCGCCGTCGTGCACCCCGCGTCCCAGGTCCACCGTCGGGCCCTCGGCGGCGTAGGCATCACGGATGGTCGGGCCGAAGTCCGTCATCGGCCGCCATCCTTGCGCATACCGATACTGCGTGGTCCGGTGCTCGCCCGACCACCGGTCGGGCTGCGCTCCTCCCTAGGCGGGGGCGACGGCGTTACGCGTCACGAACGCGGTGAGCTCATCGGCCAGCTCGGGCAGCGCGTCGGTCTGCCCCTCCTCCACCCGTACCGCCACGAGCTCGAGGATCGCTCCGACGAGGCCCAGGGCCACGTCCTCCGAGAGCGCGGCCACCCGCGGGTCGGCATCGCGGGCCAGCCGATTCAGCTCGAGGTAGCGCTCGGCGAAGATGCGCAGCACCACACGGCGGCGCGCCACGGCCACCGCGCCGGCTGCCTGTGCCTCGGCCACCATCGCCCGGCAGAAGGCCGGCTCCTCGGAGAGCACCTGGAGGAAGGCGCGAAGCCCGATGCCCACGCGCTCGCGCGGATCGTCGTGACCTTCGAGCGCCTCCAGGATGCGCCCGAGCACGTAGGCGATCCCGGTGTCGTAGAGGGCGATGAAGCACTCCTCCTTGTCGGTGAAGTGCTCGTAGAAGGTCTTGCGCGACACGCCGGCCCGGGCCACCACCTGGGCCACCGTGGTGGGGCCGTAGCCGTGCTCGGCCACGGCCTGGGCCATGGCGTCGAGGATGCGCCCGCGCTGGGAGGCCAGCACGAGCTCGCGGGTGAGGGAGTGCCGGCCGGAGGGGAGCCGGCTGGCGATGCTCTCGGGAAGGGGTGTGATCCGGGATTGCACTTTCAGAAACGTTAGCGTACTATTCGGAAACTTCGACGTTTCCGAACCGTCGACGCTGGGTACGACACGTCGAAGGGCTCGGTTCAGCAACGGGGGAGACTGATCGATGGAACGCACTCGCACACGCGCTCGGGTTGCCGGGCTCATGGCCGCGGTGGTGGCCTCGCTCGCGGCGGTGGCCGTCCCAACGGCGGAGGCGCGTGACGCCACCGTGCGCTCGTTCGACCAGACCCCGATCAACATGCACTTCTTCCCGGCCGACGGCCTCGCCGCGGGCGCCCGCGCCCCGTCGATCCTGATCGGCCCCGGGTTCGGCCAGTCGGGAGAGACCGATCAGAACTCCTCCTCTATCGATGCGCTCGGCAACGTGGGCATCGGCCCGCTGCGCAAGGCGGGCTACAACGTGCTCACCTGGGACCCGCGCGGATTCGGGAGCTCCGGTGGCTCGGTGGAGATCGACTCGCCCGACTACGAGGCCCGCGACGCCTCCGCGCTGATCGACTGGCTCTCCGGGCAGCCCGAGACCCAGCTCGACAAGGCCGGTGACCCCCGCGTCGGCATGAGCGGCGGCTCGTACGGCGGCGGCATCCAGTGGATCACGGCGGCCCGCGACCCGCGTGTGGACGTGATCGCCCCGAACATCTCCTGGAACTCGCTGATCTCGAGCCTCGACAAGGACGACTCGCTCAAGTTCGGATGGGGCAGCGCGCTCTGCGGCCTCGGCCTCGTCTCCTCGGTTCCCGGCGGGCTCCTGAACCAGGACGGGATCCAGCTCTCGCGTCTCGACCCGCACATGTTCAACACCTGCGTGAACGGGATCGCCTCGGGCAAGATGTCCCCCGAGGACAAGGCCTGGTTCGCCGCCCACGGCCCGAACACGCTGCTCTCCAAGGTCCGGATTCCCACCCTGATCACCGAGGGCACGGCGGATACCCTCTTCACCCTCAAGGAGGCGATCAGCAACTACGCCTCGCTGCGCTCTCGCGGGATCCCCTCGAAGATGATGTGGTTCTGCGGGGGTCACGGCGCCTGCCTGACCGGCAGCGGCGAGGCCGGGCACATCGAGCGCGCGGTGATCAACTGGTTCGGGCACTACCTGAAGAAGAACACCGCCGTGCCGACCGGTCCGCGCTTCGAGTGGCTGGCGGACGACGCCGTGTGGCGCTCCGCCGCGGACTACCCGCTCCCGCGCAAGGGAACGCTCACGGCCGTGACCGGCCAGAAGACGCTGCCGATCGTTCCCGGCAGCCCGTCCGGCACGCTGATCGCCGCCACCGTTGCCGCCAATGCCGTGAACGTGGCGCTGCCGGCCACCACCTCGGCCGCGCACGTGATCGGCGAGCCCACGCTGAAGCTGAGCTACCAGGGCACGGCCGCCCCCGGCCAGACCCACGTGTACGCGCAGATCGTGGACGGCTCCGGCCGCGTGGTGGGGAACCAGGCCACCCCGATCCCGGTGACGCTCGACGGCCTGCCGCACACCGTGTCCCGCCCGCTGGAGGCGATCGCCTCCGAGGCCAAGGCCGGTGCGGGCTACCGACTGCAGATCACCCCGGGCACGACGCTCTACACGGCGCAGCGCTCGGCCGGGGCGGTCACGTTCTCGCGCATCGAGGCTTCGCTGCCACTGAGCTAGTCGGGACGGGCCGCGCGTTCGCGACCGGCGGCCGGATAGGCTGCCGGTCGTGAGCGCCCGCCCCCTCCTCTCCATGCCCTTTTCCCGAGGCCGCCTGGCCATCGCCTGCGCGGCGCTGCTCGCGCTCGCGTGCGCCTCCCCCGCGGCGGCGAAGCCGGCGACCGGCCCGAAGCTCAGGGTCCCGCGGGCCAAGCTGGCGGCAGCGTTCCACTGCCCGCGGCCGGTGAAGCACGCGAAGAGCACCCCGATCATGCTCGTGACCGGTACCGGCGCCACGGGTGCGCAGGCCTACCTCATCGGCAAGGACGCGATCGACACGTACGGGCACCCGGCGTGTTACGTCGACTTCCCCAACTCCACCACGGCGGACATCCAGGTCTCCGTGCAGTACCTCGTGTGGGGACTGCGCCGGGAGGCTGCTCTGGCCGGACGCAAGGTGGCGGTCTTCGGGATAAGCCAGGGCGGCCTGCTCCCCCGGATGGCACTCACCTACTGGCCCGATCTCCGGAGCAAGGTGTCGGACGTGCTCGCGGCAGCGGGCACCCAGCACGGGACCATCGTTGGTCGCGGGTCGGCGGAGGACTGCTCTGCCAGCCATCCGTGCACCCCGGCGGGATGGCAGCAGCGGAGCGGCTCAAAGCTCCTCAACGCGCTCAACTCGTATCCCGACGAGACCCCCGGGAACGTGTCCTACACGACCGTTCGCTCGCTCACGGACGAGACGGTTCAGCCGCAGGGCGGCAAGCACCCCACCTCCGCGCTCGCGGGCGCCACCAACATCCTCATCCAGAAGGTGTGCCCGGGCCGGACCACCGGGCACATCGGCACAGCGCTCGACTCGGTGACGTTCGCGGCCTTCGAGGACGCGATCGCACACGGCGGAAAGGGCAGGTCGGGCGCCGCGAAGGTGTCGCGACTGCCGGCCAACGTCTGCTCCCATCCCTTCGGCCCCGGCCTCGACGAGGCCACGACCATGGGACTCCTGAGGGCCGCGGGCAACCTCACCTCAGGCCAGAGCGCATCGGCGCCGCAGGTGAAGGCCGAGCCGAAGCTCAAGCCGTACGTGAAGCACGCCGTGCGCAAGCGTTAGCGCCGGGGCTCGACACGCGTTTACGAAAACCACCGTATGGGGGGTCAACGTAACGAGCGTCGAGCGACGCGAGGAACATTTATTCCCCTATAGGTAGTCAACGTTCCTAGTGTGGGGCGCGCGGCCACGTGACGACCGGCCACCCACCCCGCCGCCGTGCGCTGGACCCGGATCAAACCTCGAACACGTCCAGCGGCATCGCCGCTGACACCAGCGCGTTCGGTGCGTCGACCAGCTCGGACACGCGCAGCTCCACGGCGGCGCTCATCAGGACGTAGGCCGGCTCGCGCTCCATCCCGTGCTCCTGCTCGAGCCACTCGAGCATCTCGATCAGCGCCCGGCGGGTGGCCAGGTTCAGGTCGAGGTCCGCGTTGGAGCCGTCGTCGGCCAGCGGGATGCCGGTGGTGGCGAAGTAGCGCCGGCCCGGACGCGGCGGTGCCTCCCAGGCGGGGAAGCGCGGCTGCCAGCCGTCCCGCCGCACGCCCACCCTGACGGTGGCCGAGCCACCGGTCTCGATCGCCGACAGGCACACCTCGCCGTCGCCCTGGGCGAAGTGCAGGTCCCCGATCGACAGCATCGCCCCGGGCAAGTGGACCGGCAGGAGCAGGCGGCTCCCGGCCATCAGGTCGCGCACGTCCATGTTCCCGCCGTTCTCACGCGGCGGGTACGTGCGCAGGCCCTCCGCCGCCGAGGGCGGCGCCGCGCCCTCGGCGCTCGGCATGTCCACGGCGGCTCCGGTGGCCGCCAGCGCGGCCTCGCGCTCGTGCGCGCGCGCGAAGAGCTCCCGCGACATGCCCACCCCGATCACACCTGCGAAGACCCCTGCGGGAACGGCCACACCGGGCACGTCCTCGGAGCGCGCGTGGCTCCCGTCGAGCTCCCAGCGGGCCAGGAAGGCCCGCGGGAACAGATCGCCGAGCCAGCCCGACCCCGGCCAGATGCCCGTCCAGCCGAAGTCGTCCGTCTCGTAGCCGAGCACGTCCACCTCGAGCACGTCGCCGGGCTCGGCCCCGCGCACCTCCAGCGGGCCGGTGAGCGGATGGGCCAGAGCGTCGAGGTCCAGGAGGTCATCGTGCACCGAGTCGCGCGTGAGCGTGCCGTCGCGCGAGTCGCGCAGCTCGAACACCACCTCCTCGCCCGGATCGACCGAGGCCACAGGGGCGATCTCCGGATGCCAGCGGTTGTGACCGCCCGCGGCGCCGTGGTCGAGGCGCGTGGAGCGGTCGATCTCGATCCGCGTGGAAGACATGCTGCGGTGCTCGGCCCGATCACCGATCGGGCCTGCGCTCCTCGGCAGGGCCTCTAAAGGCCGTAGCTCCGGCCGATCACGTCGAGCATGACCTCGTCCGTGCCCGCGCCGATGCGGTTCAGGCGCATGTCGCGCCAGGCCCGCTCGATCCCGTACTCCTTCATGTAGCCCGCGCCGCCGTGGATCTGGAGGCATTCGTCGGTGACCTCGCAGGCCATGCGAGCCGTGTAGAGCTTGGCCATCGAGATCTCCCTCACGGGGTACTCGCCGTTCTGGAAGCGCCAGGCGGTGGTGTAGACCATCTGGCGCCCGGCCTCGATCTTGGTGGCCATGTCCGCGAACTTGTGGCGGATCGCCTGGAACTTGCCGATCGGGCGCCCGAAGGCGGTGCGGTCGTTGGCGAACGCGAGGGTGCGGTCGAAGCACCGCTGCGCCCCGGCCACGCAGCCCGCCGCGCCGATCAGCCGCTCGCCCTGGAGCTCCCACATGATGTGAAAGAAGCCCTTGCCCTCCTGGCCCAGCAGCGCGTCGTCCGGCACGCGCACGTCCTGGAAGGCCAGAAGCGCCGTGTCCGAGGCGTGCATCCCGAGCTTCTCGAGCTTCTTCTCGCGGATGACGCCCGGCAGGTCCATGTCCACCAGGAAGAGCGAGAAGCCGTCGTAGCCCGCGTCGGGGTCGGTCTTGGTCACGAGCACGATGAAGTCGGCCCGGTGCCCGTTGGTGATGTAGGTCTTCGATCCGTTGATCACCCAGCCGTCGCCGTCCCTCACCGCGCGGGTCTTGATCCCGGCCACGTCAGAGCCGGCGTCGGGCTCGGTGATGCCGAGGCACGAGATCTTCTCGCCCTTGATCGCCGGGACCAGGTACCGCTGCTTCTGCTCCTCGGTACCGAACAGGTGCACGGGCGGCGTGGCCATGTCGGTGTGCACCGCCACGCCCATGCAGAGGCCGCCGGAGTTGGCTCCGGCCATCTCCTCCGCGAGCACGAGGTTCGAGTAGTAGTCGCCGCCCTGGCCGCCGTACTCCTCCGGGTACGAGAGCCCCAGGAAGCCGAGCTCGCCCATGCGCCGGAAAACGGAGTCCGGGAAGGTCTTCTCCTCCCACTCGGCCGAGTGCGGCGCGAGCTCCTTGGCCACGAACGCGCGGATCGATTCGCGCAGCTGGTCGTGGTCGTCGTTGAAGATGAAGTGCTTGCGGCGAGCCTCGTGCGAGGGCTTCACAACGGTGTCTGCGGTGGCCATGTGCGCAAGCTAGCGCAGCCCTCCGCAAAAGTAAACAGTGACACTTCCTACTTTCCGCACCAGCCCTTGACTAGGGTCATCGCCCGTGGCGGAGCGAGAGTTCGACGTGGTCGTGGTGGGTGCGGGGCCCGCCGGGGAGGTGTGCTCGGGACGGCTCGGGGACGCCGGTCTCGAGGTGGCCCTGGTGGAGCAGGAGCTGGTGGGAGGCGAGTGCAGCTTCTACGCCTGCATGCCCTCCAAGGCGCTGCTCCGTCCCGGTGAGCTTCTGGCCGAGGTGCGGCGCATCCCGGGCGTGAGCGAGGCGGTGACCCGCGGTCTGGACGTGCCGGCCGTGCTCGCACGCCGCGACGAGATCATCCACGACCTCGACGACTCGGGAATGCTGCCCTGGCTCGACGCCCACAACATCACCCTCGTGCGCGGCCGGGCGCGCTTCGAGGGCGAGCGCCGGCTGCGCGTGGGGGACGACGTTCTCGTGGCCCGCACCGCGGTGGTGGTGGCCGCGGGAAGCGGAGCGGCGGTGCCGCCGATCGACGGCCTGCGCGAGGCGCGGCCATGGACCAACCGCGAGGCCACCACCACAAAGGAGGTGCCGGCGCGGCTGGCCGTGCTCGGCGGGGGGGTGGTGGGCGTGGAGATGGCCCAGTCCTGGAGCACGCTCGGCTCGCAGGTCACGCTGATCGAGGCCGCTGACCGGCTGATCTCGAACGAGGAGCCGTTCGCGGGCGAGCAGGTGCGCACGTCGCTGCACGAGCGCGGTGTGGACGTCCGGGTGGGCGCCAAGGCCACCGCCGTCCGAGCGAGTGGCGGAGAGGTGGAGGTGGAGCTCGAGACCGGCGGGCCGGTGCGCGCGGACCGGCTTCTGGTGGCCGTCGGGCGCACCCCGCACACCGACGACCTCGGGCTGGAGACCATCGGGCTGGAGCCCGGCAGGCCGATCCACGTGGACGACCGGATGCGGGCGAAGGACTGGCTCTACGCGATCGGCGACGTGAACGGCCGCGTGCTGCTCACGCACATGGGCAAGTACCAGGCGCGGGTGGCCTGCGGGGTGATCCTGGGCGGCGACGACGAGGTGCACCCCGAGGCCGACGGCAAGCTCTCCCCGCGCGTCATCTTCACCGATCCGCAGGTGGCCGCCGTGGGCCACACGCTGGAGTCGGCCGAGGCCGCGGGGTTCTCCGTGCGCGTGCTCGAGGTGCCCACCCAGAGCACGCCGGGCGCGAGCTTCTACGGCCGCGACGGCACGCCCGGGACCTGTCGCCTGATCGTGGACGAAGAGCACGGCGTGGTGGTGGGCGCCACGTTCACCGGCCAGGAGGTGGCGGAGTGGCTGCACGCCGCCACCATCGCGGTGGTGGGCGAGGTCCCGCTGGAGCGCCTGGCGCACGCCGTGCCCTCGTTCCCCACCCGCAGCGAGGTGTGGCTAAAGCTGCTCGAGCAGTACGGTCTCTGACGATGGAGGTGTTGCCGTGGACGTGGTGATCGCCGGCGGGCACGGGCAGATCGCCCTGCGCCTCGAGAAGCTCCTCGCCGCGCGCGGGGACACGGCCCGCGGCCTGATCCGCAACCCGGATCACGCCGGCGACCTGGAGGCGGTGGGGGCGCGGCCGGTGGTGTTCGACCTCGAGAGCGAGGACGACCTGTCGCCCTGGCTCGAAGGCGCCGACGCCGTGGTGTTCGCCGCCGGCGCGGGGCCGGGAAGCGGGGCGGCCCGCAAGCAGACGATGGACCTGGGCGGAGCCGTGAAGCTGATCGAGGCGGCATGGTCCGCGGCGGTGCCGCGCTACGTGATGATCAGCTCCATCGGCGCGGACCACCCGGAGCGGGCCTCGGGAGACATGGGGCCCTATCTGGAGGCGAAGGCCGCCGCCGACTCGGCGCTCGAGAGCAGCGGCCTCGAGTACACGATCATCCGGCCGGGCGGTCTCACCGACGACCAGGGCACGGGGCGCGTGACGATCGGGCAGGACCTGGGCTACGCGCAGGTTCCGCGCGACGACGTGGCCGCCACGATCCTGGCCGTGCTCGACACGCCCTCCACGGCGGGGAAGGCCTTCACGCTGCTCGGGGGAGACGTGCCGATCGACGAGGCCGTACGAGCGCTCTGACCGCCGCGCGCGCCCGACTCGACCTCGAGGGTCCGCGCGCCAGCGAGGTCCTGCGCCGGGTTCGATCGATCCCGCGGGGCTGCGTCACCACCTACGGCGACCTCTCCCCGGGCTCCCCGCGCCTCGCCGGGGCGGTGCTCTCCGCCTGTCATGACGACACCGTGCCGTGGCATCGGGTGGTGCGCGCGGACGGCTCGCTGGCCAAGGGCGACCGGCAGCGGAGCCTGCTCGTGGCGGAGGGGGTGCCCTTCCGCCAGGACCGGGTGGACATGCGTTCGGCCTGGTGCCCGCCGGACCCGGCGTAGTAGAAATGACGGGAATGGCCTACGCCACGCTCCTCTACGACGTGCGCGACGACGGCGTGGCGACGATCGCGCTGAACTCGCCGGAGTCACGCAATGCGCTCTCCAACGAGCTGCTGGGCGACCTGCTGGACGCCTTCGAGTCGGCGCGCGACGACGAGCGCGTCCGCTGTGTGGTGCTCACCTCCACGCATGAGAAGGTCTTCAGCGCCGGCGGGAACCTCGAGGGGTTCGCCGCGGACGTGCCGCTCGTGCACAAGCACTTCGGCACCGAGCGCTTCCCGCGCCTGTTCAAGCTGATCGGGCAGCTGGGCAAGCCCACGATCTGTGCCGCGAACGGCCACGTCCTGGCCGGCGCGCTCGGGCTCGCGCTGGCCTGCGACCTGATCGTGGCCAAGGACAGCGCGACGTTCGGCACGCCCGAGATCAACGTCGGCGTCTTCCCCTTCATGATCATGGCGCTGATCTACCGCAACGTGCCGCGCAAGAAGACGAACGAGCTGCTCCTGCTGGGCGACCGGATGAGCGCGGAGGAGGCCCGCGAGGCCGGCCTCGTGAACCGGGTCGTGGCCGCCGAGGATTTCGAAGCGGCGGTGGACGACTGGGCCGTCCGGCTCGCCGCCAAGTCGCCCGTGATGATGAGGTTGGGCAAGGACGCCATGTACCGCCAGCTCGACATGGCGTTCGAGGACGCGCTGGACTACCTGCGCGCGCAGCTTTCGATCGCCTTCACCACGGAGGACATTCAGGAAGGGGTGCGCGCGTTCTTCGAGAAACGCGATCCCAGCTGGACCGGCCGCTGACCATGGAGGTCTCGCTGGTGGCCCTCCGCTGCCGGACCTCCGATCGCACGCCCCTGGCCGGGCGCGGGGTGGAGACCCTGGCGCGCCTGATCGGCGGGCGGCTCGGCACCGAGGCACGGCAGATCGGCAGTCCCTCGGAGGCGTACGCGGCCAGCTTCGAGGACGACCTGCGCGATTCGCGCGGGTGTCTCCTGGAGGCGGGCGGCCAGGTGGACGACGCGCTGGAGGCCGGGAGGGTGCCGGTGCTCCTGGCCGGCGAGTGCTCGATCGCCGCCACCACGCTGCCCGCCGCCCTCGTGCATCGGCCCGACGCGCGTGTGCTGTGGCTGGACGCGCATGCCGACTACAACACCCCGGCCACCACCTCGAGCGCATATCTGGGCGGCATGTCCCTGTCAGCGGCCTGCGGCGAGTGGGACGCCGGCCTCGGGGGCACGATCCCGTCCTCGCGTGTGGTGCTCGCCGGCGTGCGCGACATCGACTCCGGCGAGCGGCCGGTGCTGGACGCCGGCGCCGCGACGGTGGTCGGAGCCAGCGTGGTGGAGACCCTGGTGGCGGTGAAGAACGCCCTCGACGGCGCGCCGGTCTACGTGCACGTGGACCTCGACGTGATCGATCCCGAGCACTTCCCGGCCCAGTTCCCCGCGCCGGGCGGCCTCCACCCCGAGAAGCTCTACGACCTGGCCGAGGCGGTGAGCGACGACTCCGAGATCGTGGGTCTCGAGGTCACCGCCTTCGAGGCGCCCGAGGACCCGGTGGAGCACGCCGCGGCGGCAGAGATCGCCATGCGCGTGCTCGATCCCTTCCTTGACCGCCTGGTTCGGGATCGTCAGAGTAAGGAGTAGTACTTCCCACTTCCGACCGGAGGCGAATGGCCACCACCCAGAGGGCAGCCGCCGACACCCTCGTCGCGCGCCCGCCGCTCCGCACGCTCGTCGAGGACCTGAACGCTCGCCGTGAGGTCGCCCGCCTCGGCGGTGGCGAGGAGCGGATCGCCCGCCAGCACGCCCAGGAGAAGCTCACCGCCCGCGAGCGGCTCGCGCTGCTGATCGACGAGGGCACGTTCTGCGAGATCGGCATCCACGCGCGGCCGCACTTCTCCGCCCGGGCCATGGACGGCAAGGAGGCGCCCGCCGACGGGGTGGTCACGGGCTACGGCAAGGTGGACGGCCGCATGGTGGCGGTGGCCGCCTACGACTTCACCGTCATGGCCGGCTCGATGGGCATGACGGGCGAGCTGAAGATGGCCCGGCTCCGCGAGATGGCGCTCCAGAAGCGCATGCCGCTGATCTGGCTGCTGGACTCCGCCGGCGCGCGGATCCAGGAGGCGGCGGGCTCGCTGTTCGCGGGCTCCGGGCACCTCTTCCGCGAGGAGGTGGTGATGAGCGGCGTCGTGCCCCAGGTGGCGGCGCTGATGGGGCCGTGCGCCGCGGGGACCGCGTACATCCCCGGCCTGGCGGACTTCGTTCCGATGGTGAAGGGCCGCGGCTCGATGGCCCTCGCGGGACCGCACCTGACCAAGGCCGTGACCGGAGAGGACGTGACCCAGGAGGAGCTGGGCGGCTCGCGCGTGCACACGCGTGTGTCCGGCGTGGGCGACCTGGAGGTGGACTCCGACGAGGACTGCATCGAGGCCATCAGGAGCTACCTCTCCTACATGCCGCGGAGCTGCGACGAGGCGCCGCCGATCCGCGAGTCCTCCGATCCGCCCGACCGCCGTGACGAGGGGCTGCTGGACATCCTGCCCGAGTCCCCGCGCCACCCTTACGACATGTATGACGTGATCTGCCGGATCGTGGACGACGGCGAGTGGTTCGACCTCAAGCCGCGCTGGGCGCGCACGATCATCACCTGCCTGGCCCGCATGGGTGGCCGGCCGGTGGGGATCGTGGCCAACCAGCCGCGCCACCTGGGCGGCATCCTCGAGAACGACTCCGCGGACAAGGCGGCCCGCTTCATCAACCTCTGCGACGCCTACGGCATCCCGCTGCTCTTCCTCATGGACGTGCCCGGCTTCATGGTGGGCACGAAGGTGGAGCGCGCCGGAATCATCCGCCACGGCGCGAAGATGCTCTACGCCGTGTCACGGGCCACGGTGCCGAAGGTCACCGTGATCGTCCGTAAGGCCTACGGCGCCGGGTACTACGTGATGTGCGGCAAGGCGTACGAGCCGGATCTGATCGTGGCCTGGCCCAGCGCGGAGATCTCGGTGATGGGCCCCGAGGGCGCGGTGAACATCATCTTCCGCAAGCAGATCGAGGCGGCCGAGGACCCGGACGCGGCCCGCGCCGAGATGATCGAGGGGATCCGGGCCACGATCGACCCCTACATCGCCGCCGGCAATGCCCTCATCGACGATGTGATCGACCCCCGCGAGACGCGGCCCACCGTGATCAGAGCGCTGGAGATGGCGGCCACCAAGCAGGTGCTGCGTCCCCACAAGAAACATGGAGTGATGCCTGTATGAGCCGTTTCGAGGATCCCGCGATCATCACCTGCTCGATCTCGGGCGCGGTGGCCAACCGGGACCAGTGCCCGGCCATTCCCTACACGCCGGATGAGTACGCGGAGGAGGCCCGGCGCGCGGTGGACGAGGGCTGCTCGATGATCCACATCCACGCCCGCACCCCGGACGGCGTGCCGTCGTACGAGATCGAGGACTTCCGCGCGATCACCGAGGCCATCCGCGCCGCGGTGGACGACGTGATCATCAACTACTCCACGGGCGCGATCGGGATCCCGATCGAGAAGCGCATCGCCTACCTGCGCGAGCTGCGCCCGGACGTGGCCGCGCTGAACATGAGCTCGATGAACTACGCCAAGTACTCGCGCTCGCGCAAGGACTTCGTCTTCAAGGCCGTGTTCGAGAACTCGTTCGACACGATCATCGCCTTCCTCGAGGCCATGAACGAGATCGGGATCCGGCCCGAGCACGAGTGCTTCGACTCGGGCCACGTGGCCAACCTCGACCCCCTGATCGACATGGGGCTGCTCAGCGAGCCGCTCCAGGTGTCGTGCGTGATGGGCGTGAACGGCGGCATACGGCCCACGCCCAGGAACCTCGCCTTCATGGCCGACCAGGTGCCCGGTGGCCCCGACGGCCCGAACAACTGGGGCGTGATCGGGATAAGCCGCGACCAGTGGCGGCTGGTGGCCGCCTCGGCCGCGCTGGGCGGCAACGTGCGCGTCGGGCTGGAGGACAACTTCTACCTCCCCGGGGGCGAGATGGCGGGGTCGAACGGGGACCTGATCGCCCGCGCCCGGCGGATCGTGGAGGACGTCGGCCGGCGCCCGGCCACCGTGGCCGAGGCGCGCGAGCGGCTGGCCGTGCCCGCTCGGGAGGTGGCCGCTTGACCGGCGCCCTGGAAGGCGTGCGGGTCCTCGACCTGTCGCGCCTTCTGCCCGGAGGCTTCTGCTCGCTCCTCCTGGCCGACTTCGGCGCCGAGGTGCTGAAGGTGGAGGACACCGGCATGGGCGACTACATCCGCTGGTCCACGCCCCATTACGAGGGGGCCGAGGAGTCGGCGAAGTCGGCGCTCTTCCTCGCCCTGAACCGGGGCAAGCGATCGATCCGCCTGAACCTCAAGGAGGAGTCCGGGCGCGAGGTGCTGCTGCGGCTGGTGCGCGAGTACGACGTGGTGCTGGAGTCGTTCCGCCCCGGCGTGATGGATCGCCTGGGCGTGGGCTACGAGCGCCTCCGCGAGGAGAACCCGCGGATCGTGTACTGCGCCATCACCGGGTACGGGCAGGACGGTCCCTACACCGCCCGTTCCGGACACGACATGAACTACCTCGGTCTGGCCGGGTTGCTCGGGCTGACCGGCGATGCCGACGGACCGCCGGTGCAGGCGGCGGGGCAGATCGCCGACGTGGGCGGCGGCGCGCTCACCGCGGCGTTCGGGATCCTGGCCGCGCTGCGCGAGCGGGACCGTTCCGGCGAGGGCCAGCTCGTGGACATCTCGATGTTCGATGGCGCGCTGTCATGGCTCGCCCTGGTGGCCGCGCGTTACCTCGCTGAGGACGTGGTGCCGAAGCGCGGAACGCTCGAGCTTGCGGGCAGCCTGATCTGTTACCGGCCCTACGCCTGCGGCGACGGCTGGGTCACCCTGGGTGCCCTGGAGCCCAAGTTCTGGCAGGCCTGGTGCCGCGGAGTCGAGCGGGAGGATCTGGTGCAGCATCAGTTCGATGCTCCCGGCACGCCCGCGCACGCGGAGGTGGAGCGGATCTTCATGGAGCGCACGCGTGAGGAGTGGAGCGAGTTCGCCTCCCATCACGATTGCTGCCTCGAGCCCGTGCTCGACCTGGACGAGGCGCTGGACTCGGAGCTCGTCCGCGCGCGGGGGATGGTGGTGGAGCTGGATCAGCCCGGCGCCGAGGGCGTGCGGCTCCTGGGCGTGCCGGTGAAGCTGTCCCGTACGCCCGGCGCCCCCGCGGGGCCCGGGCCGACGCTGGGCGAGCACACGTCCGAGGTGCTCGAGGCGCTCGGCTACGACGAGGCGCAGGTCGCGGCCCTGAGGGAGTCCGGCGCGGTGGCGGGTCCCGCCGGGGAGGGTGCCCGCGGGAGCTTCCTCGGGTGAGCGAGAACGGGCTCCTGAAGATGAAGCAGCTGGCCGAGCAGAGCGGGGTCAGCGCCGGGACGATCAAGCACTACCTGCGCGAGGGCCTGCTGCCGGAGCCGGTCAAGACCTCGCGCAACATGGCGTACTACCCGCCCGAGTTCGTGGAGCGCATCCGGCTGATCAAGCAGCTCCAGGAGGAGCGCTTCATGCCGCTGAAGCTGATCCGCTCGATGCTGGAGGACGATCCCGAGCGGGCAGGGGCCCTCGTGGAGCTGGAGGACCGCATCCTCGAGAAGGCGCGCCAGCGGGAGGGGAGCCGCGTGTCGGGGGCCGAGCTGCGGCGGCGCTACGACATCCCCAAGGAGGTGCTCGACCGCCTGGGCGAGCTCGAGGTGCTCACGCCCACCGGCCGCGGATACGCCCGCCGCGACGTGGAGATCGTGGAGGCCATCAGCCGCTTCCGGGCCGGCGGGTACGACGAGCGGATCGGCTTCACCGTCTACGACACCCTGCGCTACAAGCGGGCGCTCGAACAGCTGGTGAAGGAGGAGGTGCAGGTGCTGATGGACCGGCTCGCGGGTGAGCTCGAGCCCGACCGCGCGGCCGAGCTGATCGAGGCCGGGGCCGAGCCGCTGCGCGACCTGATCGCCGCCCTGCACCAGAAGCTGCTGGTGGCCGAGCTGCGCAGCCAGCGTGCCGCCCGCGGCTGACGTGACAGATATCCGCTCCCCCTCCTCCCGGATGCGGTGGCAGGCCGACTGGTGCGACCGCCTCGGGTCTCCCCTCTACGGCGACCTGCTGCGGCACTCGGCAGACGACGCCGACGCGGGCGGCCCGGTGGCGCGGGCCCTCGCCGGACACGAGAACGATCCGATCGAGTCCATGCTCCAGCTGCGGTTCATGGGCGCGATGCACCGGCTGGCCCTGGCCGGGAGAGCGCCGGACCTGGCCGCCGCCTACCCGTCCTGCGGCGGGCACGGCGACCCGGAGCGGGCGTGGCCGGCCTTCCTCCACACGCTCGGTGACCGGATGGAGGAGGTGCGCGGCCATGTGGAGCGCCCCGTGCAGACCAACGAGGTGGGACGCTCGCGCGCGCTCGCGTGCGGGTTCCTCTGGCTGGCGGCGGAGACCGGGCTGCCGCTGCGCCTGCTCGAGCTGGGGTCGAGCGCCGGACTGAACCTGCGCTGGGACTCGTTCCACTACCACTCGGGCACGCTGGAGTTCGGCGACCCCGGCTCCCCGGTCGACTTCAGGGACTTCCTGATCTCGGGCTCCCCGCCCGTGTCCCAACGGGTGGAGGTGGCGGGGCGCAACGGGTGCGACCCCCGGCCGGTGGACCTGACGACCGAGGACGGGGTGCTCACCCTTCGCTCCTACCTCTGGGCCGACCAGGTGGACCGCCTCGAGCTGCTGGACGGCGCCATCGCCGTGGCCCGCCACGTGCCCGCGGAGGTGGAACGGGCGGACACCGTCGAGTGGCTGCGGGGCCGGCTGTCCGGTGCGGCGCCCGGAGCGTGCCGAGTGGTGTTCCACTCGATCGTCATGCAGTACGTGGAGGAGGCGGAGCGTGAACGGATCGCGGCGGCGATCGCGGACGCGGGGTCGCGGGCCACGGACGACTCGCCCATCGCCCGCCTGGAGCTCGAGCCCGGCGGGGAGGAGGCCGAGCTGCGCGTGACGCTGTGGCCGGGAGGAGAGCGGCGCGTGCTCGGACACGCCGGCTACCACGGCGTGCCGGTGCGTTGGACCGCCTGAGCCGGCTCTTACGGCATCCATAGCGCGCTCACAGCCGGCTCACAGGGTCGGGTGGTGTCCTCCTAGCCATGACCACGACCACGGAACGACGGCAGCCTCGGTATCGGCGCTCCCGGCCCCGTGGCAGCGAGATACGCCGCCTCATCGCCGAGCTGAAGCAGCTCACGCGAGCAGCGGACCGCCTGCGCCTCGAGGGCGGCGACGCGGCGGCGCTCTCGGCCAGGCTGGTCGACATCGAGCGAAAGCAGTCTCAGCTCGCCGAGGTGGTCCGGCGCGATCCGACGTTCGCGGGAGGGTGAGATGCCCGCCACCGCAACCGCCACCTCCCCGAACCTGGCCGCCCGGAGGCGGTTCCCGGCGCGGCGGCGCGCCGTCGGGTGCCCGCCCAGGGAGGTGCCGGCGGTGGAGCGCGCCTATGACGACCACGCCCAGCGGGGTCTCGAGCACTACGACGCGGTTGCGGCCACCGCGGTGCAACTCCGGATGAGCGTGCACCAGGTCGAGCGTGTGCTCGCGACCCGCGCGCCGGCGCCCACTCTTCTCGCTGGAGCCCGCCGGTGACCGACCTACCCACCCGGGGGGCCTCGGGGTGGCGATATCGGGGGATCGGTCCTAGTTTGAGATTTGGCCTCTCACGTGCCGGACTCGGTCGGCCTTGGCGGGGACCTGTGACACATGGGCGAGCTGAAGAGAGCACTTCTCCGATCCCGGCTGGCGCTTGCCGGCGTCGTGGCCATGCTGTGCCTGGGCGCGGGCCTGGGCGCGGCACTCGTGCTGTCGGGTCCGAGCTCCGCAGGGTCGGGCTCCGCCGGGCCGGGCCTCCGTTCGCTGGAGGCCGCCGCACCTGTCGCGCCTCATGCCCACAGCCGGCAGACCGGCGTGCCCGGGATGAGCGAGCGCGAGCTGCGCGCCTTCGAGACGGCGACGCTCGGCCCCGAGCACGCCCAGGAACACGCCGAGATGAGGCGCGAGCTCCGCCTCCATCCACCCAAGCCCGACCCGAAGGGAGTCGCCCGCGAGCAGAGGGCGGCCACCGTCGCGGCGGCCGAGGCGGGCACGCCGGCCGAGATCGGACGCTGGGACTTCAGCGCCACCAAGACGCTCCCGATCGTCGCGATCCATGCCGCCCTGCTGCCCACCGGCAAGGTCATGTTCTTCTCCTATCCGCTGGTGCCCGAGTGGAAGAACTCCGCCGAGGCCTACCTCTGGGATCCGGCCACGGGCACGGTCACGCGCAAGGACCCGCCGCTCGCGCTTGACCCCAAGGACGGCGTGATGAAGCCGGCCAACATCTGGTGCGCGGGACACACCTTCACCGCCGACGGCGAGCTCCTGGTGTTTGGCGGGAACCTCGACTTCGAGAGCGGGCCCACGGGCTGGAAGGGCCTGAACAAGGTCTACACCTTCAATCCGTTCACCGAGACCTGGCGCGAGCAGCCCGAGATGGCGCACGGCCGCTGGTACCCGTCGGGTGTCCGCATGGCCGACGGCCGGATCCCGATCATGAGCGGGCTGGACGAGACCGGCACCAACGTGATGGACGAGGACGTGGAGATGTTCACCCCACCGGCCACCGCCGGCGGGGTGGGCGCGATCAGCCTGATCGGCAAGACGAGCGACACCGTGGTCGGGCTCCCGCCCACCGGCGGCTACTACCCGCACATGTTCGCCATGCCCTCGGGCCGTGCGTTCATCGTGGGGCCGCAGGCACATCAGAGCTGGTTCATGGACCCGCCCGGTGCCTCGAGCTTCGGGTGGGACAAGGCGCCGAACCTGAACCAGCGCCGCATCTGGGGCACGGCGGTGCCCCTCCCGGGCGGCACCGGCGGCTCGACGAAGATCATGGCGCTCGGCGGCAGCACGGTGGACGAGATGCTTCCGTCCTCCAACACCACGGAGGTGTTTGACGAGACGAATCCGTCCTCGGGCTGGACGTACGCACCCCCGATGAACATCGGCCGTGGGCACGCGAACACGGTGCTCCTGCCCGACGGCTCGATGGTCGAGGTGGGCGGCGGCGTGGGCCGCGACAACACCTACGGGTCGCCGCTCCACGCGGCCAACGAGGACCAGAAGCAGGTGGAGCTGTGGAACCCGCTCACCGGTGCCTGGCGCCTCGGCCCGGCCCAGGCGGAGAACCGCGCCTACCACTCCACCGCCCTGCTCCTGCCCGACGGCCGCGTGATGTCCGCCGGTGACGAATGGCACGCCGCGGGCGGGGTCACGGGCACCGGCGCCGGCGCCGGCGACACCGCCGAGATCTACGAGCCGCCCTACCTCTTCAAGGGCCCGCGGCCCACCATCGCGTCGGCGCCGGCGGAGATCAGGGTGGGGTCGGGCTTCGGCGTTCAGACCCGGGACACGGACGTGAGCAAGGCGGTGCTCGTGGCGCCCGGATCGGTCACGCATGCCGTGGACATGAACCAGCGCCTGATCCCGCTGGCACTGACCCGGCGCACCGACTGCGTGGACCTGGCGGCGCCGCCCAACGCCAATGCCGCGCCGCCCGGCTACTACATGCTCTTCCTGCTGAACGACAAGGGCGTGCCTTCGGTGGCCAAGTTCGTGAAGCTGCGCGCCGGGGGAGCCGTGCCCGACGACTGCGCGAGCCTGCCTCCGCTCTCGCCGCTCCCGCCGGATCCCCCCGACCCGCCGGATCCGCCGAACCCGCCCGATCCGCCGAACCCCCCGAAGCCGCCCACGCCCCCGGTCCGGCCGATCCCGCACGACCCGCTGCCGCCGAAGCCGCCGGCCCCTCCGGTGAACCGCGCACCGGCCATCAGCAGGCTGAAGCTCACGGGCACGAGGCTCAGCCTGCGCCTGACCGAGCCCGCGAAGCTCCGGCTCTCGTTCGAGCGCAAGCGCCAGAACAGGAGCGGCAGTGCCTCCTGGTGGGCCAAGCTGAGGACGACGATCACGGTGGGGGGCAAGAGCGGGGCGAACACCCTCTCGTTCAACGCCCGCAGGCGCGGGTTAGCTCCGGGCAGCTACCGGCTCACCGTGCGCGCCACCGATTCCTCGGGCAAGCGCTCGGCTCCGGTGTCCGTCCGCTTCCGGGTCGCTGCCCGGAGCGGGAGCCACGCGCGGTCCTCGGCGTTCGCGTCGAGAGTCGCCGGGCTCGACGTGTTCTCGCGCCTGGCCTGACCCCCGGCTACTCGAGCCAGTCGGTGTGGAACCGTGGGCTCACGTGAATGTCGATCTGGCGCAGGCGCCCCGGCCCGGTGTTCGTGAACGCGTGGGGCTTGCCGGGGGAGAGGATCACGATCTCGCCGGCACGCACGATCCGCTCGGCAAGCCCCAGCCGGAAGGTGGCCTCGCCCTCCTGGACGATCAGGATCTCCTCGTAGGGGTGGCTGTGTAGCCGCGGCCCGCTGCCGGGGGGCGCGTCCACGAGCACGAGCGTGACGCTCGCGCCGTGATCGGCCCCCACGAGCTCGTGGGCGATGTTGCTGAAGGGCAGCTCGCCCACCCGCAGCGCGGTCACGCCGTAGCCGTCCTCCTGGAGCTCGTCCTCCACGGCGATGGGGTCGAAGCGCGCCTCGCCGGCCGAAGGGATGCCGAGCGCGCGCAGCTCCGCGAGCACCTCCGCGTCGGTCCCTGCCTCGGCGAGGACCGTGAGGAACGCCTCGGGGCTCACCCGGAGCCGCGCCAGGCATGTCTGATCCACCGGGCAGGGGTGCACCACGTCGCCGAGCGTGCCAGCCAGCTTGGCGCGGCCCTTGTCGATCATCCGGGGCAGCCACACGTAGCCGTCCAGCACGGCCTCCATCGGACGGGGCTCTTCGCGTGTCAGGTCCACTGTGCGGCGACGCTAGTACGTGATGACGGTGCGGATCCCCTCGTGGCGGTCCATCGCCGCGAAGGCGTCGTTCACCTCGTCCAGCGAGATCCGGTTCGTCACCAGGGATTCCAGATCGAGCTTGCCGTCGAGGTAGAGATCCACCAGCTCCGGCACGCGGTCCCTTCCCTTCGCTCCCCCGAACGAGGCCCCCGCGATCCGCCGGCCCGTGATCAGGAAGCGCGGCACCACCTCCAGCACCTCGCCGCGGCCGGCAACCCCGGCCACCGTGCAGAGGCCCCAGCCCATCCGGGCGGTCTCCACGGCCTGGCGCATCACGGCCACGCTTCCGGTTGCCTCGAAGGTGTAGTCGGCCCCGAAGCCGCCCGTGGACTCCACGATCCGGTCCACCACGCCCGGCCCGCCGAGCATCGTCTCCGTCGCGCCCTGCTCCTTGGCGTGCTCGAGCCGCTCTCCCGACAGGTCGATGGCGATGATGCGCTCGGCTCCGGCCAGTCGCGCGCCTGCCACGGCGCCCAGGCCGACCAGCCCGGCGCCGAACACGGCGACCGTCGATCCCGGCACCACCTTGGCCACGTAGAGGGCGGCGCCCACACCTGTCGTGGCCCCGCATGCGAGCGTGCAGATCACGTCCATGGGCGCCTCCGGGTTCACCTTGGCCAGCGCGATCTCCGGCATCACCGTGGCCTCGGCGAACGTGCTGGTGCCCATGAAGTGGCGGACCCGCTCGTCTCCGCGATGCAGGCGGGTGGTGCCGTCGGGGAGATGTCCCGCGTTCTGCTCGGTCCGGATCGCCAGGCAGAGGTTGGTGCGGTCGGACAGGCAGTGCACGCACTCCCGGCACTGGGGAGAGAAGAGCGTCACCACGTGGTCTCCGGGCGCGAGACCGGTCACGCCCTCGCCCACCTCCTCCACCACGCCCGCGCCCTCGTGCCCGAGCACCGTGGGTGCATAGCCCGACGGGTCGGCGCCGCTCGCGGTGTACATGTCGGTATGGCAGACGCCGCAGGCGGCGAGCCGCACCAAGACCTCGCCGGCGCCCGGCGGATCGAGGTCCACCTCCTGCACCACCAGTGGCTCGGCGAACTCCTCCAACACGGCGGCGCGGACTTTCATGGCCCGAACATATCCGGCGGCACCGAAGGAACGCCAGGGAGGACCACCGGACCATGCCAGGGAGGAGCGGAGCCCGATCGGTGATCGGGCGAGCACCGGACCATGCCAGGGAGGAGCGGAGCCCGATCGGTGATCGGGCGAGCACCGGACCATGCCAGGGAGGAGCGGAGCCCGATCGGTGATCGGGCGAGCACCGGACCATGCCTACCAGTGGACGTCGTGCCACTCCATCACCCCGTGGCCCGAGGCAAGCCGGAGACCATTGGGAAGCTCGCCGGAGAAGGAGCCGAAGGGCTGGAGATAGTCACTCCGGAACAGCAGCCGCCGGGTGTGGTCCTCCCGCGTGCTCCAGGGCGTGAAGGCCAGGCCGCCCACGCGCGACAGGTCCTCCGCGAACTCCGACGGCCCGACCTCGCTCGGGCGCCCGTCCACCCACACCGTACGCTCGCTCGCCTCCGCCGCGTCGTGCACACCGTGGACGAGGTTCCAGGCCACCGCCTCACCGGACACGGCCCGGCCGATCCCCGCGGACCAGCGCCACACCGTGTGGCGCGGGTGGTAGCCCGCCGAATCGTCCACGAACGCCTCGTCGCCGTCCACGCTCCACTCGCGCGCGCCCACGCGCACGTGGCCGCGCGCCCGCACCGGCGCGTGCTTGCTCGTCCAGATGAACGCGCGGCCGCTCGGCGAGGCCACCTCCACACCCGGCCCCTCGTCGAGCGCGAGGTCGACGCTCACCTCCCCGGTGTCCACCCGCGCCCGTCCGGGCGCCAGGTCCACGCCGCCCCGCCCGGCGCCGGTCCACTCGTGGAGCGTCCCGTCGGGCAGGGCCACGGCCCACCAGCGCTGTGGGATCCCCGCCACCCGCGCGTCGCCGATGCAGGCCATCAGGTCCGGGCGGTAGAGCCCCACGTAGCGCCAGCGCTTCAGCGGGCGCCCGGCCCGGAGCAGCGGCATTCGCGCCGGAGGGAGCTTCAATCCGAGGCCGCGTACCTCCGGGCCGCGCACGGGAAGGGGTCGCACGCTCGGAGTACACTCCAGATTGACTGGTCAGTCAACCGCCTGGGGAGGACGCTTGCGGGCCGCCGCCGTTCAGCTCAACTCGACGGACGAGAAGGATCGCAACCTCGCGACCGCGGACCGCCTTGTCCGCGACGCGGCCGCCGACGGTGCCGAGCTCGTGGTGCTGCCGGAGAAGTTCAACCTCCTTGGCCCGCACGAGGCATATCTGGCCGGCGCCGAGACCCTCGACGGCCCCACCGTCGGCTGGGCGCGCGACACCGCCCGCGCGCTTGGGATCGACCTCGTGGCCGGCTCGTTCGTGGAGCGCCGCGAGGACCGGGACAAGCTCTCGAACACCTCGGTGCACGTGGGCCCGGACGGCGAGCTGAAGGCGGTCTACCGCAAGATCCACATGTTCGACGTGGAGGTCGGGGGCCAGGTCTACCGCGAGTCCGAGTCCCAGGAGGGCGGGCACGACCTGGTGGTCACAGAGACCGCGTCCGGCGTCCCGTTGGGCATGACCGTCTGTTACGACCTGCGCTTTCCCGAGCTGTACCGCATCCTCGCCGTGCGGGGAGCGCGTGTGCTGCTGATTCCCGCCGCCTTCACCAAGGTCACCGGCCAGGCGCACTGGGAGATACTGATCCGCGCCCGCGCCATCGAGAACCAGGCGTTCGTGATCGCGGCGGACCAGGTCGGCCGCCACCCGCCGGACAACCTGAGCTACGGCGGCTCGACGATCGTGGACCCCTGGGGGGACGTGCTCGCCCTCGCTCCCGACGAGGAGTGCTTCACTGCGGCCGACCTGGACCTTCGGCGCCAGGACGAGATCCGCGAGAAGCTGCCGAGCCTGGCCAACCGCGTGCCGTCGGCGTATCGGTGGCCGGCCGAGGTCACGGCCTGATGGCCACCGCGCGGGTCGCTCCCGTGGACAAGCGGCGCCTGATCCTCGACGCCGCCGTGAACGTGTTCGCCACCCGTGGCTTCCACCATTGCCGTGTCTCGGACGTGGCCGACGAGGCCGGCGTGGCCTACGGCCTCGTGTACCACTACTTCGATTCGAAGGAGGAGATCCTCAACACGCTCTTCCTCGAGCGCTGGGACGTGATGCTGGAGGCGATCTCCGAGATCGACGCCCGCGACCTGCCGGTGCGGGAGAAGCTGTACTCGATCGCCGGCTTCATCATCGACTCCTACAGCCACAACCCCGCCGTGATGAAGGTGATCATCGTGGAGGTCACCCGGGCCGCCAACTCCTTCGGCGCCGCCCACCTGGGGAAGATCAGCGAGGCCTACGACCGCATCGCCGCCATCCTCGAGACCGGCCGCGAGGACGGGTCCTTCAAGAGCGGGATCCCCGCGGACTTCGCCGCCATGTGCTTCTACGGGGCCATCGAGCAGCTGCTCACCGGCTGGATCTTCGGCCTCCTCCCGGCAACGGAAGAGGAGTTCGAGCGCGCCAAGGGGCTGGTCACAGAGGCGATCTGCGCGGGTCTCGAGCACGCGCCCGCAGAACCGCCCGCCCCTTCTGCTTAGCTACGGGCGGATGTCAAACGATCTTTCCAAGCGGCTCCTGTGGAGCGGCCTGCTCGCCGGAGTGGGCGCTCTCACAACCATCGTGGCCAACCGGCTGGCGGCGGCGATCTGGATACGGGTGTTCAAGGAGGACCCCCCCGTCGACTGATGGCCGCCGACCCGAATCAGGGTGCGACGGGGGAGCATCCCGGACACGAAGCGCCCTCAGAGTCCCCGCTGAGCGTGGACACCGAGGGCGGCGCGTTCGCCGAGCGGCCCGAGGCCTTCGTGGGCGCGGCCTTCGCGGGCGGGCTCGCCCTCGCCCTGATCTTGAGGAGGATCACCAGTGAGTAGCGCACCGGGCAACGGCGGGCCGGCCGACAAGAGCCTCGGCGAGATTGTCAACGAGGTCTCGGAGAAGGCGTCGCTCCTCGTGCGCGAGGAGATCGAGCTTGCCAAGAGCGAGATCACCGGCAAGATCACGAAGCTCACGCGAGGGGCGGTGGTGGGCGCCGCCGCGGGGGTCTTCGCGATATTCGGCATCACGATGCTCTTCCAAACCCTGGCCTGGTTCCTGGTGGACCTGTTCGACTGGAACAGCGTCTGGCCGGGCTTCCTGACGGTCACGATCGGGCTCTTCATATTCGCGGCGCTGGCGGGCTTCCTGGCCACGCGGCTGTTCAAGAAGGGCGCGCACCTCACTCCCGACCTGGCCATCGAGGAGGCGAAGCTCATCCGCAGCGATCTCGAGGCTCAGAAGATCCAACGGGATCAGGTGGAGCACAGTCTCGAACGAGGTCAGGAGGTCACACGCTGATGCCAGCGTCACGCAGCCCCGAGATGATCAAGGCGTCGATCGAGGAGACGCGCCGCGAGCTCGCCTTCTCGGTCAATGACCTCCGCTCGAAGATGACCGAGATCACGGACTGGCGCGGACAGCTGGTCCGCAACCGCCAGGCGGCGCTCGTGAGCGCCGCGGTGGCCGGTTTCGTGATCGGTGGCGGCGTCGCCGCCACCCTCTCGGTCTTCACTCGCCGCCGGCGCCGTTAAGTGGCGGGCTCCACGTCGTCGCTGCCGTACCGGCGGCGGTGCACCACCGCTGCGATTGCGCCGGCCGGGATCGGGAGCCAGAAAGACACCAGCCGGTAGGCCAGGGTGGCCACCACCGCGTTGCCCGCGGACACGCCGGCCAGCGCCAGCGTTCCCGTCAGCCCCGCCTCCACGAACCCGAGGCCGCCCGGCGTCAGCGGCAGCGTGCCGAGCAGCTGGGCGGCGAAGAAGGCGAGCAGCACCAGCGAGGGACGCGGGTGCGCGCCCACCGCGCCGAGCGCCGCCAGGAGCGTGAGGTAGTCGAGCACCCAGCGGCCGGAGGCGAACAGCAGCGCCTGCCACCAGGTGTGCCCCAGCACCCCCTGCACCACGTCGCGCTCGCGGAGCAGGCGGCGGGGAAGGTTGCGCAGAGGCGGGCGGCGCCGAAGGACGCGATTTCGCACCCATTGCGCGGCTCGCCCGAGCACGACCAGAGGGCGGTCCCAGGCCAGGCACGCGGCACCGAGGGCAAACAGGAGGACGAAGACGACCGCTCCGATCGCCGCCGCCGTCTCCAGTCCCGGGTCCACCGGAGCGCCCCCGAGGATCGCCGGCACGGCCAGTACCGGCAGTGCGCAGAGCGTGCCGAACACCAGCAGCGAAGAGGCGGTCATTCCGGACGCGGCGCGCGCGGCGTCCACCCCGGCCCGCACCAGCATCGCGTACTGCATCGCGCCCGAAGCGGCCACTCCGCCGGGCACGATGCGGCCGAACGCATTCGAGGCCAGCTGGGACGTGATCACGGGCCCCCACCTCCGGGTGCGCAGGGCAATCCGCTGGATCGCCCACATGCACGCGTAGCTGCCCAGCTGGAGCCCGAGCATCACGGGCAGCCAGAGCGGGTTCACGTCCTCGAGACGGTCCCAGGCCCCGAAAACCTCGAGCAGCCCGGGCGCGAGCAGGTACAGCGACACGGCGGTGATCGCGAGGAGGCCACCTCGGCGCACGATCGCGGTCGCTGACACGGGCTACGCCGGGGCCGGGTCGTTCGCCGGAGGCGGGGGCGCCGAGGGATCCTCGGGCGGCGGTTCCTTGCGGATCGAGAGGGTGCGCGGGTCGAAGTACTCCCGGATCAGGATCTGGATCGACGCCGCTATCGGGATGGCCAGCAGCGCGCCCAGGATGCCAAGCAGCGTGCTGCCGAGCAGCACGGACACGATCGTCACGAAGGGATGCACGTTCACGGTGCGCTTCTGCACCTGGGGCTGGATCACATGGTTCTCGAACTGCTGGTAGACGATCGCCCACACCGCCCAGATGATGGTGACGGTCGGGAAGTTGTCGAAGACGGTGACCAGGCCGATCAGCACGGCGGCGATGGTGGCGCCCACGAGCGGGATGAGCGAGAACAGGCCCGCGATCACGGCCAGCGGCGCCGCGAAGGGCACGCCGAGGATCGTGAGCATGATGTAGGTGGCCACACCGGCGATCACAGCGATGAACAGCGCCCCCGCCACATAGCCGCCCACGGCGCCGGCTATTCGGTCAGCCGAGCGCGCGAGACGGTCCCTCTGCTCAGGTGGTCGAAGGCGCAGCGCGGCATCCACCCACTGGCGCCCGCTTCCGAGCATGAAGGCGGTGAGAACCAGGATCGTGATCAGCGCGAAGAGAGAGTTCACGATGGCAACGCCCACGTCGCGCAGCGTGGTGGCGGCGCCGCCGACCTTCGAGGGGAGCTTGTCGGCCTCGTCCTGGAGCTTCGCCGTGATGTCGTAGTCCTTGTTGAGCTTGCGCAGGCGCTCGTTGCGCTGCACGAAGTGAGTGACGTCGCGGGAGTACTTCGGAAGGTTGTTGGCGAAGTTGTTCCCCTCGGTGATGAAGGGCGGCACGATCAGCGCGATCAGGGCAAGCGGCACAGCGAGCAGGCCGACGTACACGACGGCGATGGCGAGCCCGCGGCGCATGTGCAGGGAGAGCCGGTTGACCGGTCCCGCCAGGGCCAGGGCCAAGAACACGGAGATCCCGATCCACGTGAGCGGCCTGCGCACCTGATAGATCAGGTAGAGGCAGACCACCACCGCGACGATGATCAAAACGATCCGTACGACCTGCCTCGCGGGGGTATCGCGCACGCGAGCGATTCTGGGGGGGCGCCCGGACGGCGCCCGCGGGCTAGCGGCCCGGGAAGAACTCGGGCGGAAGGCCGCCCGTGCCGAGCAGCCCGGGGCCGGTATGCACGGCCAGCACCGGCCCGATCTCGCTCGAGACCGTGGGCTCGCTGCCGAACACCTCACGGCACTCCGCCAGCAGGCGAGCGTGTGTCTCAGTGTCGTTGATGTGCTGCGCGCACCAGCAGTCGGCGCCCGACTCGTGGGCCTGGCGGGCGTAGTCCACCATCCGCTGGAAGGCCCGGGAGCTTGTGCGCACCCGCTCCACCGGGGTCATCTCGTTCTCCACGGTGAGAATGGGCTTCACCTTCAGCGTGGAGCCGATCCACGCGCTGGCGGCGCCGATGCGCCCACCGCGCCGCAGGAACTCCAGCGTGTCGATGGCGAACCAGAGCTTGAGCTCCCTGCGCGCCCGGGCCAGCATCTCCGTCGTGTCGGCCGCCGACCAGCCGGCTGCCGCGGCGTGCGCCGCTGAGAGCACCAGCAGTCCGAGGCCGCCCGCGGCGGTGGTGGAGTCCACCACGTGCACCCGCTCGCCACCGCGGTCCTCGCGGGTGAGGGTCTCCACCGCCCGGCGGGCGGACTCCGGTGTGCCGGAGAGCCCTCCCGAGATGTGCACGGACACCACCTCGCCGCCGTCGGCGAGCAGCGGCTCGTACACAGTCGTGAAGTCCCCGACCGAGGGCTGCGAGGTGGTGGGGAGGCTGTTGGCGCCACGCAGCTCCTCGAAGAAGGCGTCGTAGTCGGTGATGTCCGTTTCGGGCACCGTGCGGTCTCCGCCGAACACCACATAGAGGGGAACCACGTGTATGCCGTGCCGCTCCACGACCTCGGCGGGGAGGTAGGAGGTGCTGTCCGTGACCACGGAGAGTCGCGCCATGCGCGGTCACCCTATCCCGTCTAGACTCGCGCCCGAGGTGAGGGATGACCTCGATAGGCGCGCCGCGATAGAAGCGCTCCTCCAGGAGCGCGCCGCTGATCTCCGGCACACGCGCGAGGCCATGCACCGGTCCGCCGAGGGTGGCCGGGACTCCGAGGTGGCCCACGTGGACAACCATCCCGCCGACTCGGCGAGCGAGCTCCACGACGAGGAGCTCGACGAGACCACCGACATCATGCTCGACGAGGAGGAGACCCGGATAGGGGAGGCGCGGCGTGCCCTCGCCGATGGCACCTACGGCACGTGCCGGGTCTGCAGGCGCCCAATCGCGCCGGAGCGGCTGAGGGCGGTGCCCGAGGCGGTGCTCTGCCTCGACTGCCAGCGCCGCTTCGAGGGCGATCACCGCCAGCGGGCCGTGACCTGAGCGCCCCACGCACACTCGTCACCGGGGCCACCGGCTTCATCGGCTCGCACGTGGCTCGGCTGGCCATGGAGAGGGGTGACGAGGTCCGGCTTGGGGTGGAGGAGGGATCGACGGACACCGCGCTCGACGGCCTCGACGCGGCCCGGGTCCGGCTCGAGGTGCGGGACCGCAGGTCGGTGCGCCGCGCAATGCGGGGCGTGGACCGGGTGTTCCACTGCGCGGGCGTCACGTCCGTTCGGCCGGGGGACACCGAGCGGCTCTTCGCGGTGAACGTCGTGGGCACCAAGCTGGTGCTCGAGGAGAGCCTGCGGGCGGAGGTGGAGCGCGTGGTGCACACCTCCAGCGCCGCCGCCATCGGGCCCGCCCCCACCGGTGGCGCGGCGGACGAGACGCAGCTCTTCACCGCCGGCCATCTCGGCATCCCCTACGTGAACTCGGTGCACGAGGGAGAGGTGGAGGCCATGCGGCTCGCGGCTCGCGGGCTGCCCCTGGTCTGCGTGAACCCAACGATCGCCTTCGGGGCGGGCGACATCCACGTCACCTCCACCCGGCTGGTCCGCAGCTTCCTGCTCGGCCGTGTCCCGATCTACACGGACGGCGCCGTGAACGTGGTGGACATCCGTGACGTGGCGAGGGGGCACATACTGGCCGACGAGCGCGGCGCTGTGGGCCAGCGCTACATCCTCGGCGGGCGCAACTTCACATTCGACCGCCTGTTCGCCGATCTAGGGCGGATCTCGGGCATCGAGCCGCCGGTGAAGCTCGCGGTGCTGCCCGCCCGGGCGGCGGCGTTCTTCTTCGGCGGCGGCGGCACCCTGGCCCAGGGGGAGGTGCGTGCGGCCAGCCAATGGTGGACCTATCGCGCCACCAAGGCGCGCCGCGAGCTCGGATGGGGGTCGCGCCCGCACGAGGAGACGCTCGAGGCCGTGGTGGCCTGGCACTTGGAGCGCGAGCATGACCGGATTGCCCGCAGCCGTCGTTCCCAGCAGCTTCAGTACCGGGTGGCGGGTGCGGCCCTGGGAGTGGCCGGCGAGACGGTCGGCCTGGTCCGGCGCGCCGCCGGTCTTAGGCCCGGGTGACGGATACCCTGAGGGCGTGGCCACCCTCTACCGCTGCAAGGCGCCCACCGACCGCATCTGCCGCTGCGGGCGCGTGGCGCGCAGGCTGCGCGCCATGGACATCGAGTTCGACGAGGTGCGGGTGCAGCTGCGCAGGCGCGACCGCCCCGAGGTCGAGGAGCTGACCGGGCAACGCTGGGTGCCGGTGCTCGTCCATGACGGCGAGGTCATCCACGACTCGCACCGCATCCTCGAGTTCCTCGACTACATCGAGAAGGAGAAGGCGGCATGAAGGGCGGCGCGCCGGGACGTGTCTCGAGGACCGTGAACGGAGCCCGCCGCATGTGGCCGGTGGTGTTGATGGCCTGGGAGCGCTGGCAGAGCCTGACGCCGGAGCAGCAGGAGCGCTACAAGCGCCAGGCACGGGAATACATGCAGCGCGGCAAGGACGCCGCCGCACGCCGGCGGCGCCCCTAGGGAGGAGCGGAGCCCGATGGGCGGCGAGGAGCGGAGCCCGATCGGTGATCGGGGGAGCACCGCACCATGTTAGGGAGGAGCGGAGCCCGATCGGTGATCGGGGGAGCACCGCACCATGTTCTCAGTCCAGGCGGTTCTCGATGCCGATGGGCGCCCGGCCCACGGGCTGCTCCTCGACCTCGGCATCCGCGGGAGCCTCGACTCCCAGCAGGTCCGCCAGCTCTCCGGACTCGAACATCTCCATCACGATGTCCGCCCCTCCGACGAGCTCGCCCTTCACGAAGAGCTGGGGAATCGTCGGCCAGCCCGACAGCGCGGAGAGCTCCTCGCGGATGCGCGGGTCGGGGAGGATGTCTAGCGCGGCGTACTTGACGCCGAGCGTGTTGAGCACGCCGGACGTGCGCGCGGAGAAGCCGCACGCCGGCTGGTTGGGCGTGCCCTTCATGAAGAGCATCACCTCGTTCTCGTCAATCGAATTCTCGAGGAATCCGCGAATCTCGTCGCCTGTCATTCCAACCCTCCGGGGGTCGAGGTCTTGATCGAAAGTGCGTGGATGGGGCCTCCGACCTCGGCGCCGAACACGTCGTAGATCAGCTTGTGCTGCTGGATACGGGGAATGCCCTCGAAGCGCTCGGACACCACCTCGGCCCTGAAGTGGTCCCCGCCCCCGGTGAGATCCTCCACCGAGACCTCCGCGCCGGGGAACGCGTCCTCGATGCGCTGCTTGAGCTCGTTGGTCGTCGGCATCGCTGACCTTGAGATTACCGAGCGGATCACCGATACAATCAGAGAATGGTCATGCTCACCGACATCGCCGCCGAGAAGGTGCGCGAGTTCATGAACGGTCAGAGCGCCAGTGGCACGGTCGGTCTCCGGGTCGGCGTGCGGGGCGGAGGCTGTTCCGGCTTCCAGTACGCCCTCGCGCTGGACGAGAAGCACGACGACGATCACATCTTCGATGTCAGCGGCATCCCCGTGCTCGTCGATCCGGCCAGCCTTCAGTACGTCGACGGATCCACCGTCGACTTCACGGAGACCTTCATGGGATCCGGGTTCGAGGTCTCGAACCCCAACGTCGTCGCATCCTGCGGCTGCGGCTCCTCCTTCCGCGTGGCGGACGAGGAACCGAGCTGCGGCACCGCCGTCTAGGCGCTTCCGGCAGTCATGTAGGCGCGTTGTCCAGCGAGCGCCAGAGGTAGAGGCTCGCCAGCGAGCGGTACGGCCGCCATGGCTCGGCCAGCGCCGTGAGCTCGGCCGGCGTGGGGAGCTCTTCCAAGCCGTGCAGCAACTGGGCCGCGCGCCTGACTCCGAGGTCCCCCACCGGCAGGATGTCCGGTCGGCCGAGGTGGAAGATCAAGAACATGTCCACGGTCCAGGGCCCGAGGCCCTTCACCGCGCCCAGCTGAGCTGACACCTCGTCGTCGGGGAGCTCGGCCAGCTCGTCCAGGCGCAGCTCCCCGTCCTCCACGTGCTCGGCGAGGTCGCGAAGGAAGGTGACCTTCGCGCGCGACAGGCCCACGCCGCGGAGCTCCTCGGGGTCCGCGGCGAGCAGCTCCTTCGGGGTGGGGGCGCGCCCGCCGAACAGCGTGACCAGGCGCTCGAAGATCGCCTTCGCCGCCTTGGTCGAGATCTGCTGCCCGACGATGGAGCGGACCAGCGCGCCGTACGCGTCGCCCGGTCGCCGCCCGCGGCGGGCGCGCACCGCGTCGGGGTCCCCGTAGCGCTCGATCAGCCCGGCCATCAGCGGGTCGGCGGCACTCAGGTGGCGCAGCCCCTCGGCCTCCTCCGGGACGGGCGTGGTCCGGGAGCCGGCGCTCGGACGGGCCATCAGGCCGCCAGGCGGTTGTGGAACCCGTTCTCCTGCTCGCCCAGCTCCGTGGACGGCGGATCGCCGAAGAGCCATTCGCGGGCGATGCGGTGCCAGTTGGCGGTGGCCCCGAGCTTGCCGAGCACGCCGAGCGTCAGCGCCTCCATCCGGCGCGCGAGCATGGCGCCGGGAGGCATGGTCTCGCGCTTCATGAGCTCCCAGTGGGGCGAGCGCGGATCGCCGAAGTCGATCAGCACCTGGGACACCACCGAGCGGTCGATGGTGACCTCGCGATCCTCCACGTACCAGCTCGTCACGTCGCGGAAGTGGGCGAGCACGGCCTCGGGTTCGAGCGCCTCGTCCTCCACGTCGAAGAAGCCCATCGACGCGAGCTGAGCGTGAAGCCCGGCGGCGTCGCCCTCCATGCCGAGCCGCAGCGCCTCCACCTCGGCCTCGATGTGGGCGCGGTCCACACGCTTGGTCATGCCGAAGTCGAGGAACGTCACGCGGCCGTCGGGCATCAGCCGGTAGTTGCCCGGGTGTGGGTCCCCGGAGAAGTGCCCGGTGCGGTAGAGCGAGCCGAAGAAGAAGCGGAACACGATCTCGCCGAAGCGGTCCCGCACGTCGGGGCCCATCGCCATGACCTCCTCGAAGCCCACGCCGTCCACCCACTCCGTGACCAGCACGTGCTCCGCGCAGAGGCGGGTGACCACCGGGGGCACGTAGATGAAGGGATGCCCGCTCCAGGTGCGGGCGAAGGTGCGGTGGTTCTGGGCCTCGTGCTCGTAGTCGAGCTCGTCGGTGAGGCGCTCCTTGATCTCCTTCGTCATCGCCTTCACGTCCATGCCGGGGGCCACGCGCTTGGCCACCCGCATGATGAGGCCCAGGTTCTGAAGGTCGGCCCTGACCGCCTGGGCCACACCCGGATATTGGACCTTCACCGCCACGCGCCGGCCGTCGTGGAGCCGGGCGCGGTACACCTGGCCGATCGATGCGGCGGCCACGGCCTCGTCGTCGAACTCGGCGAAGAACTCGTCCAGTGGCCCGTCGAGGTCGCGCTCCACCACCGCACGCATCTTCTCGAAGGGCACGCGGGGGGCCGAGTCGCGCAACTCGGCCAGCTTGGCCTGGATGTGCTCCTGGAACTCGGGCGGAAACGCGCCGGTGTCGATGAAGGAGGCCACCTGCCCGACCTTCATCGCCGCGCCCTTCATCTGGCCCAGCACCTCGAAGATCTGGTCCGCGGCCTCCATCTGGCGCCGCTCGGCGGCCTCGCGGCGACCGTCCTCCGTGCGCCCCAGGTTCGCGGCCTTCGTGGCGTAGGACCGCGCCGTCTGACCTCCCGCCAGCCTGCCGACCTTGGCGGCACGCCGGACCCGGCCGGTGGGTAGGTCCTTCGCCATCTCGATGACTGTACGCGGCAGCCGCGGGGTAGGGTCTTTCTCCGATGCGGCTCGTGAGCTACGAAGCGGGTGCCGGTCCGCGCGCGGGCCTTCTCGCCGACGGGCGGGTCCACGACGTCTGGGGCGAGGCCTTCTCGCACCTGCGCGCGGACGACCGCACGCTCGATGCCATCCTCCGAGGTGGCCTGCTCGACCAGGTCAAGGCCGGGGAGGGAGAGGGCACTCCGCTCGAGGAGGTGCGGCTGCTCCCGCCGCTCGCGCGCCCGGGGAAGATCATCTGCATCGGCCAGAACTACCACGCGCACGCGGAGGAGCAGGGCACGCAGGCGCCGGAGATGCCCACGTTCTTCGCGAAGTTCGCGAACGCGCTGGCGGCGCCCGGTGCCACCGTGCCGCTGCCCTCGTGGAGCAGGGTGGACTACGAGGCCGAGGTGGCGTTCGTGATCGGCACGGGCGGAAAGGACATAGCCGAGGAGCGGGCCCTCGACCACGTGGCCGGGTACATGCTCCTCAACGATCTCTCGGCCCGCGACTACCAGTTCAAGACGCCCCAGTGGATGCCGGGGAAAACCTTCGACGGCTCGGCACCCTGCGGGCCGGCGCTCGTCACCGCGGACGAGGCGGGCCCGGCCAACGCGATCGAGTTCACCCTTCGCCTGAACGGCGAGGTCATGCAGGAGGGGACCACCGCGGACCTGGTGCACTCGGTGCCGGCTCTGGTGGCCTACCTGTCGATGCTGATGACGCTGGAGCCCGGTGACGTGGTGGCCACGGGCACGCCGGCGGGCGTCGGTGCACTTCGGGATCCTCGGGTGTGGCTCGCGGCGGGCGACGAGATCGAGATCTCCTCTCCCCGGCTGGGCGTGCTCAACACCACGCTGGCCTAGCCCCGGGACCGCTCAGGGACCCGAAACTCGGCCCTCGGCACGCCTCCGTGGTCCAAAGAAGCGCCATCAGGCCTAAATACCCTCGCGCGCGATGCCGATGTTGTCCCTGTGAAGGCGATCTCGAAGAACCTCCAGGGGGCCTCAGGGCCGAGTCTCGACAACCGCCGTGCGGCCGCCGGTGCGGTGGACCTGGCGCTCGTGGCCGCCGGAGGGGGAGTGATCGTTCTCGCCGCCGGTGGCAGCCTGACCGGCCTTCTGGCCGTGGTGATCCTCGGCTGGGCGCTCTTCTACTACTACGCCACCGAGTCGCAGGGCGGGCAGACCGTCGGCAAGCGGCTGCTCGGCCTTCGTGTCGAGCGCCAGACCGGCGGAGAGGCCACCGAGCGCGAGATCGTGACCCGCACCCTTCTTCGCATCATCGACGGCATCGGCTTCTACCTGGTCGGCCTCGTGACCATGATGGTCACGGGCGACCGCCGCCAGCGCCTCGGCGACCTGGCCGCCGGCACCGTTGTGGTGGACGGCTCCGGAGCCGCAAAGCCCAAGGCCGCCTCGAAGGTCAGCACGATGGCCGCCGCCCCCGCCGTGCCCGCGCCCGCAGCGCCGGCGCAGACCTCCGGCCCGAACAGGGCCCCCACGCTCGAGGCCGAGCTGTTCGAGCCCGAGCCCGAGTATCACCCGGAGCTCCAGGATCAGGACGCTCTCGACGCCGTGGCCCTCGCGGAGGCCGGCTTCTTCGCCGCCTCCGACCCGGAGCCCGACGCCGAGCCCGAGCCCCACGCCGACGCCGAGGTCGAGCCCGAGCAAGGCCTGGGCGCCGATCTGGCCGAGGACGAGTCCCCCCGCATCGAGATCATCAGCGAGGCCGAGGAGGCCGAGGCCTTCCCGTCCGCGGTCGCGGACGACGCGGACCACGGGTACTCGCCCGAGCCGTTCGGCGCGGACTGGGATCTGGGCGGCCCGGCGGACGAGGGCGAGCCGGTGGCAGCCGAGGAGCCGGCCGAGGAGGCCGGCGACGACGAGCATGGTGCGCTCCCGCGCGTGTCCTCACCGGCGCTTGCGGAGCTGGCCGAGGACGTGGCAGCGAGCGCCAAGGAGCGCGACTCGGACGCCGAGCGGGCCGAGGAGCCGGTGGCCGAGGCCGAGCCCGACGAGCCGAGCACTCCGGCCGAGGACGACGAGCTCACGGTGAAGACCGTGGAGACGGTGTCCCCGATGGACCTGGTCATGGGCTCCGGCAAGGCCGAGGCAGACGCCGAGGCATCGCGCGGTCGCGCGGGCAGCCCGCGCGGCGCCGGCTGACCCATCTCCCCGGCGGCCCCCCGGCCCGCCGATAAAATCTGCGGTCCGCTCCTGCGGGACGGGCCGGCCGACTCCGCCGTGCCCGGCCACCGGCGCGGGCACTCATGGAACGGATCGGCACATCAGAGCATCCACTTCGGGTGGCCATCGTGGGCTCCGGCCCGTCCGGGTTCTACGCCGCGGGCCACCTGCTGAAGGCCAAGTCCCATCCCGATCTGGTCACGCAGGTGGACGTGTACGACCGGCTTCCGACGCCGTGGGGGCTCGTGCGCGGCGGGGTGGCGCCGGACCACCCCAACATCAAGGCCGTGAGCCGGGTGTACGAGAAGACCGCCGCGCACCCCGAGTTCCGCTTCTTCGGCAACGTCGAGGTGGGTCGTGACCTGACCCGCTCGGAGCTACAGGACCGCTACCACGCTGTGATCTACGCCGTGGGGGCGCAGACTGACCGGCGGCTCGGCATCCCCGGCGAGGACCTGCCGGGCAGCTGGGCGGCCACCGAGCTGGTGGCCTGGTACAACGGCCATCCGGACTACCGCGACCTCGAGTTCGACCTCTCGTGCGAGCGCGCGGTGGTGATCGGGAACGGCAACGTGGCGGCCGACGTGGCCCGGATGCTCGCGCTGACACGCGAGGAGCTGGCGGCCACGGACGTGGCCGATCACTCCCTGGACGTGCTGGCCGGTAGCGAAATCCGGGAGATCGTGGTGCTGGGGCGGCGCGGTCCGGCGCAGGCGGCGTTCACAAACCCGGAGCTGCTGGAGCTCGGTGAGATGACCGACGCCGATGTGTACGTGGACGTGCGGGACGCCCAGCTCGACCCCCTGAGCCAGGCCTTCATCGAGAGCGAGGCCGCTCACGTCACGGCGCGCAAGAACGTGGAGATCCTCAGCGGCTACGCCGGCCGCGAGCCGGAGGGCAAGCGCCTCCGGATCGTCCTGAAGTTCCTGGTCTCGCCGGTGGAGATCCTGGGCGATGGCAAGGTCACGGGCATCCGGATCGAGAGGAACGAGCTGGCCGAGGACGGCGACGGATCGGTCCGCCCCCGCCCCACCGGGGAGTTCGAGACCCTCGACTGCGGGATCGTGTTCCGGTCGATCGGCTACCGCGGCGTGCCGCTGGCCGACCTGCCCTTCGACGAGCGCGACGGTGTGATCCCGAACGACGGCGGCCGGGTGATGGACGGCGATTCGCCCCTCCCCGGGGAGTACGTGGCCGGCTGGATCAAGCGCGGGCCCAGCGGAATCATCGGCACCAACAAGCGCGACGCCCAGGAGACGGTGAACCTGATCCTGGAAGACCTGGATGCGGGCCGCCTCCTGGAACCCTCGGATCCGTCACGCGATTCGCTCGAGGAGCTGATCGCCGCCCGCAACCCGGACCACGTGGCCTACGCGGGCTGGGAGGCGATCGACCGCGCCGAGCGCTCCGCGGGCGAGCCGCATGGCCGTCCGCGGATCAAGCTGGCGAGCTTCGAGGAGCTGCTGGAAGCCGCCCGCGCCCGCGTGGGCTGAGCCCGCTGCCTGTGGCGAGGAGCGGAGCCTGATCGGTGATCAGGCGAGCACCGCTGCCTGTGGCGAGGAGCGGAGCCTGATCGGTGATCAGGCGAGCACCGCAGCCAGTTATTCCTCAGTCGCCGGCCAGGGCGCCGAGCGCCTGGCCGTCCAGCGCGTCGAGGGCGCGCTCCGGCGAGACCGAGATGCAGGTGAAGATCGGGGTCTCCGACTCGGTGTATGCGCTCGACTCCGTGGCGCGCAGCGCCTGCACCAGGTCGAGGAACTCGGACGGCTCGTCAGCGTCGAAGGCCACAACGAACTCCTGGTCGTCGAGCCCGAATGAGTAGGCCGTGTTGGTCTCGATCCCGGTGAAGCGCCGGGCCACCGCGATGTGGTCGCGCATGATCCGTGCACGCTCCTCCTCCGGGAGGGCGTACCACTCCCGCTTCTTCCACATCGGGTACACGATGAAGTACTTCGAATCGGCGCCCGGGCGAGGCTCTCGCGGGCGATCGGGCTCGTCGCTGTAGGGCGACTCCTTGGTCATGGCCAGGTAGGAGTGGGCCACCTCGGCGTACCGCATCAGCCCGCTCTGGTTCAGCAGCACGTGCAGCTCGTGGATCGGCTCCAGGCGGGGCGCGATCGCCCTCACCATCAGGTCGCAGTCCCCTCGCGTGCCCACCAGGGAGTACGTGCGCAGGAAGTGCTCGTCGCCGAACTCGCGGCACGCGGCGGCGAACTCCCGCTTGTCCGCTGAGCGCTCGGAATCGGTGCGGCGCCTCCAGGCGGGATCGACCTTCACGAACGTGTACTTCACGAAGTTGCGCTCACCGGCCACGGGTCACAGTTTGGCGGACGGCTGCCGCGAGCGGCTGGGCGCCAGGACGGGCGCTACCATGATCTGGTGCGCGTAGCGTTGGTCTCGCCCTATTCGTACACGTACCCGGGCGGGGTCGGTCGGCATGTGGAGGCGCTCGCAGAGGAGCTCCTCCGCAAGGGCCACGAGGTCCGTCTGCTGACTCCGTACGACCCCGATGATCGCCTGGCTCGTGTAACCCACCGCGGCGTCTCGCCGCAGAGCAGGCCCCTGCCGGACTACGCGATCTCGCTGGGCCGGACGTTCGGGCTGCCCATCAACGGCGCCGTGTCCAACCTCTCGGTGTCCATGGGCGCGCTGTCGGTGATCGGTCACGAGCTGCGCACGGGCGGGTACGACGTGGTCCACGTGCACGAGCCGAATGCGCCGTTCGTGAGCTGGTTCGCCACCGAGTCGAGCGGAGTGCCGACGGTGGGCACCTTCCACACCTACTCCACCAACCGCGTGGTCGGCGGCATCACCGCGAACCTCGTGGGCGCCCGCCGTCTTTACTCCAAGCTCTCCGGCCGGATCGCCGTGTCCGAGGCCGCGGCCTGGACCGCACGCCGCTTCTACGGCGGTCGCTACGAGATCGTCCCGAACGGCGTGGACCTCTCCGCCGCCCGGCCCGAGCCGCGTCCCGCGGGCGACGACCTGGAGATCCTTTTCGTGGGCCGGGCCGATGCGCGGAAGGGCCTTCCGGTCCTGCTGCGCGCCTTCGAGGCTCTGCGCGGCGCCGGCGTGGGTGCCCGCCTCACCATCGCCGGCGTGCCGTCGATCGAGGTCGAGCCGCTGCTGCTGGACCCCGAGGGCGTGCGCATGGTCGGTCCCGTGGACGAGGCGGAGAAGTGGCGGCTGCTCGGCACGTCCGATCTGCTCTGCGCGCCGTCGCTGGGCGGGGAGAGCTTCGGGATGGTGCTCACGGAGGCCTTCGCCTCGGGCACGCCCGTGGTGGCGTCGGACATCGCGGGCTACCGCGACGTGGTCCGTCACGGCCGTGACGGGATCCTGGTGCCCGGCGGGGACGCAGTGGAGCTGGGCGAGGCGCTGCGTTCGCTGGCCGCTGATCCCGCGCTGCGGGCCCGCATGGGTGAGGCCGCGCGTGAGCGCGCCGCCCGTTTCGCCTGGCCGCGGGTCACGTCCGAGGTCATGCAGGTCTACGAGCGCGCCGTGGAGCTGCCCGTGCCCGAGCGTCGTATGGCCCGTACGGCGCAGCGCATGGGGCTGACCCCCACCGAGCCGGGACCGCGCACCCCGCCGGAGCGGCTTCCGTCTCTCGAGCGCACCGAGCCCGCCCAGGGCCGGCGCCGTGCGGCCCGCACGGCCCGCCGCGTGGCGGTGGGCGCGGGCGCCGTGGCCGGAGTCGGCCTCACCGCCCTGGCGCTGAACCGCCTCGGCATCGAGTCGATAGGGCGCGCGCTGCTGGCGGCCACCCCGGTGTGGGTGCTGGTGGGCTTCTTCCTGATGTGCGCCTCCATGCTGGTCCGGGCCGAGGCGTGGCACGCGATCCTTCGCGCCGCATTGCCCGGCCTGCGCGTGCACCGTCGCGATACCGCGCGGGCCACGATGATCGGCGTGCTGATGTCGGCCACACTGCCCGCACGACTCGGCGAGCCCTCTCGCGCTCTGATCATGTCCCGGCGCCTCGGGCGCATGCGCGACCGCTTCCCGGTGGTGCTGGGAACGCTCGTGTCTCAGACGCTTCTCAACATCCTCGCGCTCTGCGTGCTCGGATCGGTGATGTTCGCCACCGTCGGCGTGTTCAGCCGCGGCGAGGACGCTCTCGTGTTCGTCACCGCCGCTCCGGTAGTGCTGCTTCTGCTCGTGATCTCCGCGCCCTGGATCCTCAGGCGCGGCAAGCCCTCGCGCTTCCAGCGCGTGCAGCAGGCCGCGGCGGTCGCCCGCGCCGCCATGGTCCAGGTCCGCCTGGGCCTCCAGGTGTTCCGGCGCCCCAGGCTCGGGGCGTGGGCCACAGTGATGCAGCTCACCGCCTGGACCATCCAGTGGATCGCTTGCTACGTGCTGCTGGTGGCCCTGGGCCTCGACGGCCACGCCGGCATCGGTGCCGCGGCCGCGGTCCTGTTCGCGGTGAACGTGACGGCCGCGCTGCCGGCCACGCCGTCGAACCTCGGCGTGTTCCAGGCCGCGTGCGTCGCGGTGTTGTCCGCCTACGGGGTGAGCAAGACCAACGCCTTCGCCTACGGAGTGATCCTCCAGGCCGTGGAGATCGCCACCGCTCTTGCCATGGGCATGCCCGCGCTCCTGCGCGAGGGGATGACCTGGAAGGACCTCCGGCTGAGGGCCCTTCACGCCGCCCCGGTGGAGTTGCGGGCGGCGAGGCGCAGGGATCCGGCTGAAGCAGAGGCCTAGGTTTTTGGGCGGTGGGGCTTGCGTTCCGGCGAGCCCTCCCACGCTCGACCTAACTGACGGTCTCGATGGGAGGGCTCGCCGTCACCGCCCCCCGCACGGCACGTGCTGGGCTTGGGTCCAGCCCGCGCTTCTTTGCTTGGAGCTGACGGTTCGTCCGCCGCTAATCGTCAACAGAACGTGCGGGGCAGGGCCGGCGACGATGTCGATTATCGGACCGGCGAGCGGAGCGAGACGGGACGATGATCGATGTCGGAGCGCAAGGCCACTGCCCTGGGCGCCTAGAGGTCGCGGCGGGCGAACCCGAGGCGTGCCAGCGCGGCCACCACCGCGATGTACGCGGCGGCCCACGGCCAGAGCAGGGCGCCGCCCTCCTCGGCTCGGCCGAACGGGCCCAGCTGCACCACGACACCGGTGATGCCGCTGGTCTCGCTCGTCAGTGCGTGGAGCCCGGCCTGGTACAGCGCCTCGAAGGGGAGTGCCCAGGACGTGATCTCCGCCACCGTCTTCAGCGTGTCCGCGTTCAGCGCCTCGCCGATCTGCCCCAGCAGGCCGGCGGCCAGGCCGGCACCGAAGAGCATGAAGATCGCGATCCCGTTCGCCGTCGCCGAAAGCCAGACCGAGCCGAGCAGGGACAGGCCCGCGATGATCAGGACACCCGCCGCCAGTCCGAGCGGAGGCGCGAGCGCCTCGTCGGGCCACCAGTCCCCGGTCGCCCCGGTGATCAGGACCGCGGCTCCGTACATGACGAGCACGTAGGCCACGCACACCACGCCGGCGGCGACGAAGCGCCCGGCCAGCACCGTCGTCCGGCCCACGGGACGTACCACCAGGGGCTGGAGCAGGCCGCGGTCGGCATCGCCGCGCACCCCGTTGAGGGTCAGGAAGGCGGCCAGCACGGCGCCGAGGAACAGCGTGGTGAACATCGCGAGACCGAGGAGGGTCGAGCCCACGAGCACCTTCTCGTCGAAGGCGTCCTGGCCGACGCGCAGGCGGGCCTCGTCGAACGCGGAGGAGGTACCCAGCCAGAAGAGGCCGAGGAACAGGATCGACAGCACCAGCACGACCACGAACACGCGCCGCCGGACGCACTCGCGCAGGGTGTACCCGGCGATGATCATCGTGCCGGTCACAGGGGCCCCTCCACCTTGGGCGGCGCGAGCACCTCGAGGTAGGCGTCCTCGAGCGTCGACTCCAGCAGGCGCACGCCGTACACCGACGCTCCGGAGCCCACCAGGCCGGCCACGATCGCCGGCACCTTCTCGCGGGTGGCGTCCGGGTAGGTCTCGACGCCGGTCGCCGTCTCCACCTCCAGGCCGCGCGGCCGTGTGAGGTCGCTCGGTTTGCCCTCGGCCACCACGAGCCCTGCGCTGAGGATGGCCACCCGGTCGCACACCAATTCCACCTCGCTCAGCAGGTGGGAGTTCAGAAGCACCCCCACGCCGCGGCTCTGCAGCTCCCGGAGGAGGTCGCGTACCACCCGGCGCCCCATCGGATCCAGCGCGCTCGTGGGCTCGTCGAGCAGCAGCAACCTGGGTGATCCCACCAGCGCCTGGGCGATGCCCAGACGCTGCTGCATCCCCTTGGACATCGCACCCACGCGAACGTCCGCCGCGTCCTCGAGACCGACCAGGCTCAGCAGCTCCTTCCGTTCCTCCGCCCCGCCGGCCGATCCGGCCAAACGCTGGTGCAGGTCCACCAGCTCGTCAGCGCTCAGCCAATCGGGAAAGCGGAACAGCTCGGCGAGATAGCCGATCGTGGCCCGGGCCTCCGCGGACCCGGCCGGCGCTCCGTTGACCTCGGCGCTACCGGACCCGGCCCGGACGAGCCCGCAGGCGATCTTGGTGAGGGTCGACTTGCCGGCGCCGTTGGGCCCGAGGAGCCCGATCAGCTCGCCCGGCTCGACGCGCAGGTCCACCCCGCCCAGAGCGACCTTGTCGCCGTAGCGCTTCTCCAGTCCCCGGCAGGCGAAGGCGGACGGCACGCCCGCAGTGTAGGAAGGCCCGAGGGGCTTGGTCAGGCGCCCCAGTACGGATTGTGCGCCGGCGGCGGGAGGTCACCGGGATCGGGCCGATTCGGCTGCGACCCCTCACCCGTCCCGAACTCGCGCCGAGCGCCCCCGGGCACCTCAAACCGAACAACCTCCCACTCCCCCGAGCCAGACTCCCGCACGGACCAGTGAAAGCGATCACGGTCCTCGCCCTTCCGATTCAGCTGCTCTGCTTCCTGGCGAGCCTCCGCTTTGTCCATAGAACCGATGCTACGCCCGCCAGCTAATAGTCCACAGACGGTGCGGGGCAGGGCCGGCGACGATGTCGATTATCGGACCGGGAGCGAAGCGAGACGGGACGATGATCGATGTCGGAGCGCAAGGCCACTGCCCTGGACAGGGAGCACAACAACCTTCACACGCTTGTGTCAAGGTTTCGGTAGGATTGACGAGTGGCTGATCGCGACTTCATAGGAGCAGCACGCGAGCGCGTGGTCATCTTCGACGGCGGGATGGGCGCCACCCTCGAGCAGTTCGACCTCACCGCCGAGGATTACGGCGGTCTGGCGGGCAAGTGCCACGAGGCGCTGGTGCTCAACCGCCCAGATGTGATCCAGGGCGTTCACGAGTCCATGATCGCCGCCGGCGCCGAGGTGCTGGAGACCGACACCTTCCAGGCCAGCCGCCTGAAGCTCGAGGAATGGGGTCTCGAGCAGCACACGCTCGAGATCAACCAGAAGGCCGCCGAGATCGCGCGCGCCGCCGCGGGCGAGGAGCGCTTCGTGGCCGGCTCGATCGGCCCGACCGGGCACCTCCCCGCGAGCGACGACCCCACGCTAGGGCGCATCACCTTCCGGGAGCTGCGCGACGTGTTCTCCGAGCAGGCGCGTGGCCTGCTTCTGGGCGGCGTGGACCTGATCATCATCGAGACGGCCCAGGACATCCTCGAGGTGAAGGCCGCGATCTTCGGCGCCCGCGAGGCCTTCAAGGAGACCGGCCGCAGCGTGCCGATCCAGTGCTCAGTCTCGCTGCTGCCGCAGGGCGGGAAGATGCTGCTGGGCACCGACATCGGCGCCGTGCTCACCACCCTCACCGCGCTCGACGTGGACGCGATCGGCCTGAACTGCTCGACCGGGCCCGAGGACATGCGCGACGCGATCCGCTTCCTGGGCGAAGCCAGCCCCCTCCCAGTGCACTGCATCCCCAACGCCGGCCTGCCCCTGCAGGGCCCGGAGGGCGAGACGATCTTCCCGGAGAAGCCCGAGCCGCTGGCGGCCGCGCTCCAGGACTTCGTGGAGCGCTACGGCATCAGCGTGGTCGGCGGCTGTTGCGGCACGACGCCGGAGCACATCGCGGCGATCGTGGACCGGGTCGGCGGCAAGCCGGCGGCGCCCCGTCCCGCGGCCGGGCCTCCGTTCCTCTCCTCGATGATGACCGCCACGTCGCTGGTGCAGGAGCCGCGCCCCAGCCTCGTGGGCGAGCGGGTGAACTCGCAGGGCTCGCGTAAGGCCAAGGAGCTTCTCCTGGCCGACGACTACGACGGCCTCGTGCAGGTGGCGGAGGACCAGGTGACCGGCGGCGCGCACGTGCTCGACATCTGCGTGGCCCTCACCGAGCGCCAGGACGAGGACGAGCAGATGCGGCAGGTGGTGAAGCGCGTGTCGCTGAGCCAGCCCTCGCCGATCCAGGTGGACTCCACCGAGCCCAACGTGATCGAGGCGGCGCTGGAGCAGATCCCCGGCCGGGCGATCGTGAACTCGATCAACCTGGAGGCCGGCCGCGACAAGGCGGATCGCGTGATTCCGCTGGCCAAGTCCCACGGCGCGGCGCTGATCGCGCTGACGATCGATGAGGTCGGCATGGCCAAGACGGCCGACCGCAAGGTGGAGATCGCCAAGCGGATCCGGGACATCGCCGTGGACGATCACGGGCTCGACCCCGAGCTGCTGATCTTCGACCTCCTCACCTTCACGCTCACCACGGGCGACGACGAGTGGAAGCCGAGCGCCGTGGAGACGATCGAGGGCATCCGCCGGCTCAAGGCCGAGGTGCCGCACGTGAAGACCTCGCTGGGCGTGTCCAACGTGAGCTTCGGCGTGTCGCCGCGCCCCCGCGCGGTGCTGAACTCGGTGTTCCTCCACCACTGCGTGGAGGCCGGGCTGGACCTGGCGATGGTCAACCCGAACCACATCACGCCCTACAGCGAGATCGGGGAGGAGGAGCGCGAGCTCACCGACGACCTCGTGTTCAACCGCCGCGAGGACGCGCTCGAGCGCTTCATCGGCCACTTCGAGCAGCAGGGCGAGGTGGAGGAGGACCAGGCCGCCGACCCCACCGCGGAGATGGAGCCCGAGGAGGCTCTGCACTGGCACATCCTGCGCCGCAAGAAGGACGGGGTGGAGGACTGGATCGACCGCTCGGTGGAGAAGATAGGCGCGGTGCCGACGCTCAACCAGGTGCTGCTCCCCGCCATGAAGGAGGTGGGGGACAAGTTCGGCGCCGGCGAGCTGATCCTCCCGTTCGTGCTCCAGTCGGCCGAGGTGATGAAGCGCGCCGTGGCGCAGCTCGAGAACTACCTCGACCGGATCGAGGGTCACACCAAGGGCAAGGTGGTGATAGCCACCGTGTTCGGCGACGTGCACGACATCGGCAAGTCGCTCGTGAACACGATTCTCACGAACAACGGCTACACCGTGATCGACCTGGGCAAGCAGGTGCCCGTGGACACGATCATCAGCGCCGCGGTGGAGCACGACGCGGACGCCATCGGCCTCTCCGCCCTGCTGGTGTCCACCTCCAAGCAGATGCCGATCTGCGTTCAGGAGCTGCACCAGCGCGGGCTGGAGTTCCCCGTGCTCGTGGGCGGCGCCGCCATCAACCGCGACTTCAGCCGCCGGATCCTCTACCCCAAGGGCAAGGAGTCCGACGAGGTGTACGGCCCGGGCGTCTTCTACTGCAAGGACGCCTTCCAGGGACTGGACACGATGGACGCGCTCGTGGAGGACGACAAGCGCGCCCCGCTGGTGGCCAAGCTCCGGGACGAGGCGCGCACGCTGCGTGAGAAGCCCATCGTGGTGGACGACTCTCCGAGCGTGGACGACGACTCCGTGCGCTCCGCCGTCCGCACCGACGTGCCCGTGCCCGAACCCCCCTTCTGGGGCGCGCGCGAGGTGCCGGTCGACCTGGCCGCCGTGTACCCGTACCTCGACCGGCACGTGCTGTTCAAGCTCCACTGGGGCGGTCGTGGCCGCAAGGGCGAGGACTGGCGCCGGCTCGTGGAGGGCCATGACGGCGAGGAGGGCTTCGCGCCGCGCCTCGAACGCATGTGGCGCGAGCAGGACTACCTGCACCCGCGGGCCAAGCTCGGGTACTTTCCGGTGGCGGCCGACGGCAACGAGCTCGTGGTCTTCGATCCAAAGGATCCCGAGCGGGAGCTGGAGCGCCTTCGCTTCCCCCGCCAGCCCAAGCACGACCGCATCTGCCTGGCCGACTTCTACCGTCCGATCGACTCGGGTGAGCGCGACGTGGTGGCGCTCCAGGGCGTGACCGTCGGCGACGAGGTGACCGAGCTGATGGCGAAGCTCGAGCGCGACGGCGAGTTCGCCGAGCAGCTCTACACCCACGGGCTCGGCGTCCAGACCGCGGAGGGCCTTGCCGAGTGGCTTCACGCCGAGGCGCGCAGCGACCTGGACATCGACGCCGACCAGGGCCGCCGCTACTCCTGGGGCTATCCGGCCTGCCCGGACCAGTCCGAGCACGAGAAGGTGTGGCGTCTTCTGGGCCTCGACGAGATCGGAATGACGCTCTCAGACGGCTTCGCCGTCTCCCCGGAGCAGTCCACCGTGGCCATCATCGCCCACCACCCGCAGGCCGTGTACTTCGGGATGAAGTCCGGGTTCGTACCGGCGGACAAGCGGCCGGACGAGTTGATTGCCGGGACCGAGCGAGGTGGCGCGGTGCCGGCGGACGACGATCCGGATGGGGACGGGACTGTGGAGGCGGAAGTGGATCAGCCGGCCGCGGAGTCGGCGCCCGCCTGACGTTTCCGGGCGGTTGGGCTTGCGTTCCGGCGAGCCCTCCCACGCTCGACCTGAACTGACGGTCTCGGTGGGAGGGCTCGCCGTCACCGCCCCCCGCACCTACGCCCGTGTTTGTGGAGGTCGGGCCCAACCTTGCTTGCTTTAAGCGAGAGGGCCTGGCGTCTCTGTTGATCCTTGGTTTCTGGCTCTACAGAGCCTGATTGGCCCGTGTGGCCGGGCGGGGTTCGACTTAAGGGAGAAACGCGCCGGGTCTATTTTCGACACCCGTCTAAAGACCCCGGGCCCGTCCGATCCTAGGCTCGCCGTCATGTTCCCTAACCACGCAAGGAGGACCTCGCGGATGAGATTCCTGCTGAGGGTGGGGCCCGCGGCGCTAGCAGCGCTCTTGGTCCTGCCCAGCGCCGCATTGGCGGCAGACGGCCCGACGCTCGACGACACGATCTCGAGCCTCAACACGGTCTGGGTGATCGTTGCGGCCATTCTCGTGATGTTCATGCAGGCCGGGTTCCTGTTCCTGGAGGTGGGGTTCTCGCGTGCGAAGAACGCCGGCCTCGGGGTCGCCAAGATCCTGGTGAACTACTCGATCGCATCGATCGCCTACTGGGCCTGCGGTTTCGCATTCGCCTTCGGCGGCACCGGCGCGATTGCGGGTACCCACGGCTTCTTCCTCGATGTGAGCTCGACTCCATCCGAGGCGGCCAGCCAGATCCCGCTGCTCGGGGTCGCCGGCATCAGTCCAGCGGCGCTCTTGTTCTTCCAGTTCGTGTTCTGCGCGGTCTCCCTGGCCATCGTCTGGGGCACCACGCTCGAGCGAATCAAGTTCAGCGCGTACGTGATCTACGCGGTGATCTTCTCCGCGCTGATCTACCCGATCCTGTCGCACTGGATCTTCGGTGGCGGCTGGCTTCAGGCGAACGTGGGGATGCAGGACTTCGCCGGTTCCACGGCGGTGCACCTGATCGGGGCGACCGCCGGTCTCGCCGCACTGCTCCTGCTCGGGCCGCGCAGGGGCAAGTACGGGGCTGACGGCAAGCCGCGAGTCATTCCCGGTCACTCGATGCCGCTGGTAGGCCTCGGTGTGATGATCCTCTGGCTGGGCTGGTTCGGGTTCAACCCCGGATCCACGCTCGGAGCGTTGGGCAACCGTTTCGCTGAAGTGGCGCTGGTCACCAACCTCGCCGCGGCAGCCGGAGTTCTCTCAGCGATGTCGGTGATGTACTGGCGAACGAAGACCTACGACGTCGGAATGGCCGGAAACGGAGCGATCGCCGCGCTGGTGGCCATCACGGCACCGTCCGGATACGTGGAGTTCTGGGCCGCGCCGATCATCGGGGCGATCGCCGGAGTGATCGTGGTCTACGGAGTGGTCACCATCGAGAAGTACCTCGATGATCCAATTGGAGCTCTGTCGGCCCACGGCCTGGCCGGTATCTGGGGCACGCTCGCCTGCGGCATCTTCACCTCGCCGCGGCTGGCCGAGCTGAACGCGGTCGGTGATCCGGGCCTCTGGTACTCGGGCAGCTTCCACCAGCTGGGAGCGCAGGCCCTCGGAGTGGGAGTGGTGTTCGCGATCGTGCTCACGGTCTCGTATCTCATATTCGCCGCCATCAAGCACACGATTGGCCTGCGAGTCACCGATGAGGAGGAGGACGCGGGGCTCGACATCTCGGAGACGGGCATGTACGGGTACCCGGAGCAGTTCATTCCGCCATCTGAGATGGGAACAATGTTCGGCGGAACGGTGGCGCCCTCACCGGCGACCGCTGCCCACGCTCGCACAGGAGAGGTGACGGCATGAAGATGGTCGTGGCATACATTCGGCACGAGGCCTTCGAGGCGATCCGCGAGGATCTCCTCGAGGCCGGCTTCCCGAGTCTCTCGATCTCGGAGGTGAAGGGCTCTGGGCGACAGAAGGGGATCACGGAGCACTACAGGGGCTCCAAGCTCATGATCCACCTCCGGCCCAAGCTCAAGGTCGAGATCGTGGTGGAGACAAAGGACGTCGGGCTCATCACCGAGACGATCCTGAGACACGCCCGGACGGGCTCTGTGGGGGACGGCAAGATCTTCGTCCTCCCGGTTGAGGACGCGATCCGCATCCGCACGGGCGAGGAGGGGCAGGCCGTCCTCCAGGCTCACGACAACGAGGAGATCCCGGCCGGCGCCTGATAAGCGCACGCGACGGGCGCGCCGGGTGGCGCGCCCGTCGCCGGCCGTCGGAGAGCCCCATGGGAGATCCAGCCATGAATCGTCATGACGGCCCCACAGGGCGTCATCTGCGACCGGCCGACGCGTCCTCGGCGTCCGAGGAGGAGTCCACTCCTCGCTCGGCCCACCTCGCGATGGTCGGCGCCGTGCTGGCCGGCGACGGACTCGAGCGTGTGGCCGAGATCGCCTCGTCCCACGCCGGCGCTCCCGTCGCGGTGATCGTGCCGCGGCTCGGAGCCCCGGTGGACGGGTGGAAGGACTTCGAGCGCTACGTGGGCGCGCGCCTGGCCGGCGGACGTCCGCAGCGTCCGGCCGAGATCAAGCTCGAGGTGCCGATCTCCTCCGGCGGACGCGATCTCGGAGCCGTGCTGATGCTTGGACGCGGCTGCCCGGAGGCACCGGAGTACCTGCACATGGCCGCGATCGCCGCGCTCACCGAGGTGGCGGTGGTGGAGGCGCGGGACGAAACCGAGCAGTCGCTGCGCGGATCCTTCCTCGAGGAGGCGCTGACGCGCACGGACATGGACCCGGCCGACGTGCAGCGCCGGGCCGCGCGCCTCGGCTGCAACCTCACCGGCGGCTTCACCGCGCTCTGCGGCGATCCCGGCGGGCGCAGTCCCGGGCGCCTTGTGGCCGCGCTCGCCTCCGAGTTGCCGGGCGTGCTGGCGCAGCCTGTGGACGCCAAGGTGTACGCGCTGCTGCCCGGGGATCCCGAGTTGGCGCGTCGCGTGGCAACGCGAGTGGGCCGCCACGCCACCGTCGGGATGTCATCGCACTACTCGTCGGCGGCCGACATCACCCGGGCGCTGGAGGAGGCGGAGCTGGTTCTCGGCGTAACCGCCGCCGGCGGGGGCGCGCCCGTGGCGGAGATCGGCGGCGGCACCTACCGCCTTCTGTTCCGGGTCATGGCGAGCCATCCCCAGGAGGTGCGGAGCTTCTACGAGGACACGGTGTCCGCGCTCGTTCGCTACGACGAGCAGTACGCCACCGACCTGCTGGGAACGCTGGACGCCTACCTCGAGAACAACTGCAACATGAACGCGACGGCGCAGGCCATCCACGCCCACCGCCACACCGTGGGCTACCGCCTGGAGCGGGTGAAGGAGCTCACCGGCCTGGACCCGCTCACCAGCGAGGACCGCGAGCGCCTTGGCCTCGGGCTCAAGGCCTACCGGATCATCCAGCCGTCGCTGCCGCGCTAGGGGTGGCGCTCGATCCGCCGCCGCTCGGCGGCGGCGATCTGCTCCAGGCGCTCGTGGCGATCCACGCCCAGGGCCGAGCGCCGGGTCACACCCACCCGGGCCAGGGCGTAGCGCCGCACCTTGGCCGGGCCGTTCACCGACGGCTCCATGCCGCTCATCGGCACCAGCGCGTAGCGGCGGGGAACGGGCGATCGCATACCCCAATTCTCGCTCGGAGCGGGCTGAATGGCATCGGCCCGGCGTCCAAAGATCGTGATCTTCGGCACGACATCATGTAGAAGGAGGGGTCCGGTGCTCGCCCGGATGACATGCTCCGGTGCTCGCCCGATCACCGATCGGGCTCCGCTCCTCGCCGGCCCGGGCTGCGCTCCTCCCTTGCGGGGATTAGGTGCTCGGCAGGGCGGCCAGCACCGCGTCCAGCACGCGCCCGGGCCCGAAGCGGACCACGTCGTCGGCCACCAGGCCGGTGTCGGCCTCGGCCGCATCGATGGCCGCACGGGCCGCGTCCTCGTCGAGCGTGCTGGTGTTGAGCGCGATCGCGGCCACCCTAGCCGGGCGCACCGGGACCGTGACCGCCTCGTAGGCGCCCACCAGGTCGGGCAGCCCGAGCAGCGCCAGGCCGGGGTAGTTGCGCAAAGAGGTGGCGCCCGCCTTGTGCACCAGCACCAGCAGGTCGGGTGCCGAGCCGTGCAGCAGCCCGAGTGTCACCCCGGAGTAGGCCGGGTGGAAGAGCGCACCCTGGCCCTCCACAAACAGGAGGTCGCCGTGCTCCGAGCCCTCGTGCACCAGGCGCTCGGCCGCGCCCGCCACGTAGTCCGAGATCACGTGGTCCACGGCCAGACCCCAGCCCGCGATGGCCACGCCCGTCTGTCCGGTGGGCACGTACACCGACCGCAGCCCGCGCTCGCGGGCCGCGCGGTCCAGCTCGAGGGTCACCACCTTCTTGCCGATCACGGTGTCCGACCCGACGCTGTGCACCACCCGCACTCCCGGCGCCCGGCTCGCCGGGCCCAGCGGCACGGTGAGGTCGGCGGGCGCGGCGCGCAGGTCGCGCAGAGTCGATCCGCTCCGCTCGGCCGCGGCCCGCAGCTCGGGGTCGGCCGCGAGCTCGGTGTGCAGGCCCGCCTCCAGGTCGAGCCCGGCTTCGAGCGCCCCCAGCAGGGCCGGCCGCCAGGCGGGATCGAGCTTTCCCCCGGTCGGGGCCACGCCGATCAGGAGCGAGTCGGCGCCGCGCTCGATCGCCTCGCGCACGCTCGCGACGATGGGCACCGGCTTCAGGCAGAAGGGCTCGACCTCCACCGCGGTGCGCCCGGCGTGGGCCGAGTCCACCACCGCCACAACCTCCCGCGTTCCGTAGCGGATGACCCCATGGCCGGTCTTGCCGCTGTGGCTCTCGAACAGGCCCTCGGCGAAGATGGCGAGCTTCGCGCTCACGCGGGCTCAAGTCCCAGCCCGGGAGCCTCCGACGGCAGCACGCGGCCGTCGTGGAGCTCGAGCCCGGCGAAGGGCTGCTCGGCGAGCAGAAGGTGGCCGTCGAGGTCCACCCAGTCCGCGAGCGAGGAGATGTGGGCGGCCGGAGCCACGGCCAGCTGCGACTCGACCATGCATCCGATCATCACGGAAAGTCCGAGCGCACGGGCCGCGTGCACCATGCGCAGCGCCTCCCGCACGCCGCCGGCTTTGGCCAGCTTCACGTTGATCGCGTCCGCATAGCCGGCCACGCGGGCCACGTCGCGGAGGTCGTGGCAGCCCTCGTCCACCACGATCGGCGGTCGCGGCTTCGTCTCGCGGAGGGCGCGGAAGCTGTCGAGGTCCTCCGCCGGGAAGGGCTGCTCGATCAGCTCCACGCCGAGATCGACGAGCGCCGGAACCAGCTCGCGGGCCTGCTCGAGGGTCCAGCCCTCGTTGGCGTCCACCCGCAGCGGGGCCGCTGACTCCTCGCGGATGGCCACCACCCGCTCCAGATCATCCGGGCCGCCCACCTTCACCTTCAGGGCGCAGTAGCCACGCGCCCTGTGCGCCCGGTCGCGAGTTCCCTCCACCGTGTCGATCCCGATCGTGTATGACGTGGGCGGGCCCTCGCGGCTCAGGCCGAGAAGCCGCCACACCGGCACGCCCAGCCGGCGGCCGATCCAGTCGTGGAGGGCACCGTCGACGGCGGCCCGGGCGGCGGCCTCATTGTCGCGGCCGACGGCCTCGCCGATGGCCTCCAGGGCGAACGGCTCGTGCGTCTCGATCGCCTGCGCCTCCTCGTCCAGGAAGGCCAGCGCCGACTCCACGGTCTCGCCGCGGTAGTAGATGGGAGCGGCCTCGCCACGCCCAACCACCCCGTCGTGCTCCACCTCCACGCGCACGACCTCCGCCGCGCTCCGCGTGCCGCGCGCGATCGTGAACTCCTCGGCGAGCGGGATGCTCGCCGGGTGGGCCCGGACCTTCATGGGCGGAAAGGATGCCTAGGTCGGCATCAGGCGGCGGCGAGCTCCTCGGCGCGGGCCCGTCGCATGGCTTCGGCCATGGACATCGGCCGCAGGTCGAAGAGCGCCGCGGGCGCCGCGTCCTCCACCACGGTGTCCCCGGCCAGGCCCTCGATAAGGGGCTGAGCCACGCCGGCGTCCACGGGCGTGACGAGGCCGATCCAGTGGGAGGACAGGCGCGGTGTGAGCAGCGGGACCGGCACCATCGGCCGGCGGCGGACGCCGAGCACGTCGGCCATCACCTCCAGCAGCTCCTGGTAGGTCACCACGTCGGGCCCGCCGATCTGAATCTCGCTGCCGGCCGTCTCCGGCCGCTCCGCCGCCTGGGCCAGGTACTCGAGCACGTCCGCCTCGGCGATCGGCTGGGTGCGGTTGCGCAGCCAGGACGGCGCGATCATCGCCGGCAGGCGCTGCACCAGGTACCGGAGCATCCGGTAGGACTCGCTCTCCGCGCCGATCACCATGGCGGCGCGGAAGTAGGTGAGCGGCGGCCCCTCGCGGGCGAGCACCTTCGCGGTCTCTGCCCGGCTTCGCAGGTGCTCCGAGCGGGCGTCTCCAAGCCCACCCAGGTACACCACGCGCTCGATCCCCTCGTCGCGCGCCATGTGCGCGAAGGCCGTGGCCGCGGAGCGCTCACGCTCGGCGAAGTCGCCGTCGCCACCGCGGCCCATCGAGTGCACGAGGAAGTAGGCCACGTCCACCCCCTCGCCGGCGCCGCGCAGGCTCGCGGCGTCGAGCACGTCACCCTCGTGAAGCTCGAAGCCGGCGTGCTCGAGATGCGAGGCACGCGAGCGGTCCCGCACCAGCGCGCGCACATCATGCCCGCGCTCGTCGAGCACCCTCGCGAGTCGCCCGCCCACGAATCCGGTTGCGCCCGTCACCAGGGCGCGCATCAGACCGGCGGCTGGGTGTCGAGGAGGGGCAGGACCACAGACACGGTACGCCTATCGCCCCGGCCCGGGTCACGGCCTACGCTTCTTTTCATGAAGGCCGGCCTATGCGACGAGTGCCGCTGGCAGCGCATCGTGGGCAACACGCGCGGGAGCCGCTTCTCGATGTGCGAGCGCTCGAAGGTCGACGAGCGCTTCGCGAAGTACCCGCGGCTGCCGGTGGAGCGGTGCCCGGGCTACGAGCCCCGCACTAGCGAGGCTCGTTGACGACCGTGTGACCGTCGGCCGCGACCCCGCTGTGCGCCGGCTTGCTCGAGACGGTGCCGGAGAGGGTGCCCTCGGGAGCGGAGTCGCCCCCGGCCAGCACCGCCTTGGCCTTCCCGTTCAGGCCGGCGGCCACGCGGTACTTGATCTCGAAGGGTCCCGTCCGCATCGCTGTCACCGTCCAGCGAAGAGTGCGCTCGTCGCCCGCCTTCAGCGGCCCGCAGGCGTAGGTGTTGACGTACACGGTGCCGCAGCCGTGCGGGGTGGAGTCACGAGCCTCGGGGAGGCCGGCGATCTGGACGGGGACCCCGTTCACCGCGAATCGCGGGCGGCTCGGGTCGCCGAGGCCCTGTTGTGCGCTCTCGAAGGAGAAGCCGTCCACCGTCACGGCCAGGTTCGGGACCGTCTCGGAGCCCGTGTTGCGGACCGTGATCGCGAGGTCCGAGGTCTGGCCGAGCTTCTGCTTCGCCGGGAAGGTGGCAGCGGGCACCTCGACCTGGAAGTTGCCCTCGGGCTCGTTCTCGTCCTGACGCTCCCCGCTGCCGCAGCCCGCCACCGCGACCGCCGCCATCACGGCGATCGCTCGCCGGTGCGTGCTCCTCACCCTCACGAAGTGGCGAACATACCACCCGAACGGGCGTCCCGGGGCCGCTCGGCTCACGCAGTGTTAAGCGCCCTGGCCCTGGCGGGCTTGTCTATGGCGCACGGGGGACGCATGCCATAGGCTTCGGCTTTCAGGCGTTCTGAGGGGACGCTTCCCCGAAGGAGGAGTTATTGGTCCGCAGCGCTGCTGATCGGGTGTTTCTCCCGACGAAGTCCCTGTTGGAGCAGGTGGGGGACATGATGGTGTTGACGGGGAAGACGTTGGTGTCGGCTGTGCGGCCGCCGTTTCCGTATGGGACGGAGTTTGTGCAGCAGTTTTTGTTCATGTTGCGGTTGTGTTGGTTGCCGTTGATGATCACGACGATCGCGTTTGGGTATGGGGCGCCGGGGTTGCAGGCGGGGAATTTCTTGATTTTGTTCGGGGCGATCGATCGTTTGGGCGGGTTCTTTGTGTTGGCGTCGATCCGGGAGTTCGCGCCGATCGCGTCGGCCATCATCCTGGCCGGGGTGGGGGGCACGGCGATCACGGCTGATCTGGGGGCCCGCAAGATCAGGGAGGAGCTCGACGCGCTCCAGGTCCTTGGGGTGGATCCGATCAAGAACCTGGTGGTCCCCAGGTTTTTGGCGTTGATGGTGGTGACGGGGCTGTTCAACATCTATGCGCTGATCTTCGGGATCTTCGGCGGGGTGCTGGCCACGCTGACGTTCGATGCGCCTCTGGGCCCGTTCTTCGCCACGTTGTTGTCGAACGCGTCGACCACCGACCTGTGGGGGTCGGTGGTGAAGACGACGTTGTTCGGGGCGATCATCGCGATCGTGTCGTGTTACAAGGGCATGACCGCCTCCGGCGGCGCCGAGGGCGTGGGCCGGTCGGTCAACCAGGGGGTGGTGATCGCCTTCCTGGCCATCTTCGCCTTCAACTACGTCTTCACCCAAACCCTCCTCGCCACCCACCCCGAAATCTCCATCATCAAGTAGATGGGGCGCACCTGGCTATCCGTTCCGAAGGACTGGATCTCCTCGTTCGGGGAGATCGCGCGCTTCTGCGGAACCGTCGTGGCCGACGTGTTCAACGGCCGGGTCTTCCGCTTCTTCGGCGAGGCGCTGCGCCAGGCCGGGATCCTGATCCTCGGCTCGGCCATGGTGATCTGGGGCCTCGCGTTCATCCTCGGGCTCCAATGCGGCATCGAGGGCGCGTACTTCAACCGCTCCGTGGGCGCCCCGGCCTACGCCGGCGTGTTCTCCGCGTGGTGCGACCTGCGCGAGATCATGCCCTACGCCTTCGGCTACATGATGTCGGCCAAGGTGGGCACCGGCCTGGTGGCCGAGATCGGCGCCATGCGCATCTCGGACGAGATCGACGCGCTCGAGGTGATGGGCATCAACTCCATCGTCTTCCTCTGCGCCACCCGCCTTCTGGCCGCCTGGATGGTGCTGCCCTTCATGTACATCGCGGGCGTGGGGGTGGGCTTCTTCGGAAGCTACCTTGCTGTGGTGCAGCAGATCGGCGAGGTGTCCTCGGGAGGGTTCTTCCTGATCTTCTGGATGTTCCAGAACCCACCCGACCTTTTTTACAGCCTCATTAAGGGCATGGCCATGGCCACGCTGATCGTGCTCGTGGGGTGCTACTACGGCTATAACGCGTCGGGCGGTCCGGTGGGAGTGGGCACGGCCACGGCGAAGTCCATGGTGCTGAACACCGTGCTGGTCCACATCGTGGGCATGGTGGGTACACAGATCTTCTGGGGCTCGAATCCGAGAGCGCCCATAGGTGGATGAGGATGAGGAAGGCGAGGGGAGAGGTTTGAGCGAGCATGAGGGAGAGACCCGCGAGGGGGAGCCGCTCGACCCACGGGAGTGGGAGGAGACGCGGGTAGCCGACACGCGCGTGACGCGTGAGCGTCCGCAGAGCGCCTACTCGCCGGACGAGGACGTGCCCGACAACATCCGCGAGCAGACGCGGAAGGGCGAGGATCCCTACCAGTGGCACAGCGGCCGCACGCGCGAGCATGGCCAGGCGGACGCGGTCGAGTTCATCGACGTGAAGAAGTCCTTCGGACGCAACACGATCCTCAACGGCCTGAACCTCGGCCTCCCGGACGACCAGATCTCGATGATCCTGGGCCCGTCGGGCACGGGCAAGTCCGTGTGCATCAAGCACATGGTCGGGCTGCTCTACCCGGACGAGGGCGACGTTCTGGTGCACGGCGAGTCGGTGCCGAACCTGGCCGACGAGGAGCTTTTCGAGATGCGCAAGAAGTTCGGCGTCCTCTTCCAGGACGGCGCGCTCTTCGGCTCGATGAACGTGTTCGACAACACGGCCTTCCCGCTCCGCCAGCACACCGACAAGGGCGACGCCGAGATCAAGGAGATCGTGGACCGGCGGCTCGCGGAGGTTGGTCTCACGAGCGCGCGCGACAAGATGCCCAACGAGCTGTCCGGCGGCATGCGCAAGCGGGCCGGATTTGCCCGGGCGCTGGTGCTCGATCCGGACATCGTGCTCTTCGACGAGCCCGACTCCGGCCTCGACCCCGTCCGTACGGCGCTCCTGTGCGAGCTGATCCAGGAGATCCACGCCGAGAACGGCGGGGCCTACTGCGTGATCACCCACGACATCATGTCCGCCCGTCGCGTCGCGGACTACATCGCGATCCTCTGGAAGGGCCGGATCGTGGAGTCGGGGCCGGCGAGCGAGCTGTTCAACTCGGACAACCAGTTTGTGCGGCAGTTCCTCTCCGGTGAGGCCCAGGGGCCGCTGGGCATGGAATAGCTTCTTGCGACCTTCGCGCAGCCGCGGGCACGGTGAAATACTGGCCCCGGGGAAGGCGTAGGTCGCTGGGTTGCGCTTGGAATCGACCGGGAGAGATGCACGGACTCGAGATGCGCTCCAAAGTGAGCGTGGGTCGGTGCTCGCCCGAGTGGTGGCTCTCGGGGCGCTCGTGGCCGCCGTTGCGCTGCTCGCGTTCGCGATGTTCGGTGGGGGCGGCGGCTACAAGGTAGAGGCGGTCTTCCAGAACGCGGGCCAGCTTGTGCCCGGCAACCCCGTGCAGGTCGGTGGGGCGAAGATCGGAAGCGTCTCCGACATCACGCTCGACAACAACGCGAACGCCGTGGTCACGTTGAAGTTGAACGACGACTTCGTGCCGCTGCACGAGGGCACGCAGGCCACGATCCGCGCCACGTCGCTGTCCGGGATCGCCAACCGCTACGTGTCGCTCCAGCCGGGGCCGAACAACGCGAAGAAGATCGACGACGGCGGGAAGATCGGGACGGACGAGACCACCGCTCCGGTGGACATCGACACGCTCTTCAACACGCTCAACCCGCGCACCCGCCGCGGCCTGCAGAACGTGATCCGCGGCCTGGCCGACCAGTACGACGGCAAGGGTGAGCTGGCCCGCCAGGCCACCAAGTACTTCTCGCCCTTCCTGGTGTCCACGAGCGACGTGACGGCCGAGCTGGCGCTGGACCAGAACGTGCTCACGCGATTCGTGCGGGACACCTCCTCGACGGTGAGCGCGCTCGCCGAGCGCAGCGACGACCTGACCAACCTCGTGAGCAACACGAACACCACGTTCGGGGCGATCGCTCAGGAGAACAACTCTCTCGACCAGGCGCTCACGCTCCTGCCGGACACGCTGCGGAAGGCGAACACCACCTTCGTGAACCTGCGGTCGACCCTCGACGACCTGGACAAGCTGGTGGCGGTGTCGAAGCCCGACACCAAGCAGCTGGCACCCTTCCTCCGCGAGCTGCGCCCGCTGGTGCACGACGCCCGGCCCACGATCCAGGACCTGAACACGATCACGAGCACCCCGGGTGCGAACAACGACCTGATCGACCTCACCGCCAAGCAGCCGAAGCTGGCGGACCTCACCGGATCGGTGTTCCCGCGCACGATCCAGACGCTCAACCGTGCGCAGCCGGTGTTCGAGTACGCCCGTGGCTACACGCCGGACTTCGCCGCCTGGCTCTCGAACTTCGGCCAGCTCGCGGCCAACTACGACGCCAACGGCCACTACGCGCGGGTACAGCCGATGTTCCTGCCCACCACCTTCTCGGGCGGGACCCTCACCGCGAACCAGCCGTCTCAGAAGCTCCAGGGCTTCAATAGAACCCTCACGCGCTGCCCGGGCGGGATCGTCCAGCCTGCCCCCGACGGCTCGAACCCGGCGCCGGCCGGCAACTCCTGCAACACGTCCTCGACCCCGCCCGGCCCATGAGGCGGCTGATCTGGATAGCCCTGGCGGTGGCCATCGTGCCGTGGCTCGTGATCGGCGTGGTGGACGCCACGGGCGAGGAGGACCGGGGCAACGCCTACTTCGTACGCGCGATCTTCGACAACGCCTCCTCTCTGACGCAGGGCGAGGACGTGAAGATCGCAGGCGCCCCGGTGGGCGTGGTCGACGACCTGGAGGTCGCCCCGGGCAAGAAGGCGGCCGTGACCCTCCGCATCGACAACAAGGACTTCACTCCGTGGCACTCGGACGCAGGCTGCATCATCCGGCCCCAGTCGCTGATCGGCGAGAAGTTCGTGGAGTGCAAGCCCGGCACCACGGCGGCCCCGAAGCTGCGCACGCTCGCCAGCGGCGATGGCGAGGGCGAGCACTACCTGCCTGTCGGGAACAGCAGCTCGCCGGTGGATCTCGACCTTCTCAACAACATCCTGCGCCTTCCCTATCGGCAGCGGCTGACCATCCTCCTGAACGAGTTCGGCACCGGCCTCGCGGGCCGGGGCAATCAGCTGAACGAGGTGATCCACCGGGCCAACCCGGCGCTGAAGGCGACCGACGACCTGCTGCTGGTGCTGTCCAAGCAGAACAAGACGCTCGAGCGGCTGGCCGTGGACTCCGACAAGGCTCTGGGGCCGATCGCCCGCGAGCGCCGGCACGTGTCCGACTTCATCGTTCAGGCCACCGCCACCGGCCAGGCGACGGCCGAGCGGGCCACCGACATCCAGCGGGGCATCGAGCGCCTGCCGGGCTTCCTGCGCCAGCTGCGCCCGCTCATGGTGGACCTCGACGCGCTGGCCAAGCAGGGCGAGCCGGTGGTGGCCGACCTTGGGCGGGCGGCGCCGAGCATGGGCCCACTGATCAAGGGACTGGGCACGGTCTCCGAGGCGGGGAACAAGAGCTTCCCGAGCCTCGGCGACACGCTCGAGACCGCTCGCCCGGACCTGATCAAGTCTCGTCCGCTGATCAAGCAGCTCGGGGCGCTCGGCAAGCAGGCCGGGCCGGCGGTGAAGAACCTGGACAAGCTCACGGCGTCGCTCCAGCAGACCGACGGCATCCAGCGCATCAACGACTTCCTCTACTACCTCACGCTGTCCACCAACGGATTCGACTCGGTCGGCCACTACCTCCGTGCCGGCCTGGTGGTGTCCAGCTCCTGCTCCAACTACTCGCTCACGCCGCCGAACAGCGACGACTGCTGGGCGCTCTGGTACGACCCGACCGCGGAAGCGTCGTCCGCGTCCGCGTCCGCCTCGGCCTCCGCCCCGGGCGCGGCCAAGGGCGCCCAGGCTCCCTCGAAGCTGGCCACCGGGGGCACCGTGGCGCCGCAGGGCAGCCTGCTCCAGAAGCTGATCGGCACCCCGGAGACCAAGGCGCAGGCGCAGCAGCGCGATGAGGGCCTCAAGCGGCTGCGCGAGCGGTCCCGCGGAGTCTCCTCGGCCCTCCAGGACAGCGAGCCCGTGCTGGACTACCTGCTCGGGGGCGAGGGATGAACCCCCGCCGCTCGCGCGCCGCCCTCACCGCCAGCCCCGTGCTGGTGGGAGCGGTCACCGTGCTGGTCACGATCGTGGCGGTGTTCCTGTCCTACAACGCGAACACCGGACTGCCGTTCGTGCCCACGTACGACCTGAAGGCCAACCTGCCGAACGCGTCGCAGCTGGTGAAGGGATTCGACGTGCGCATCGGTGGCGCGCGCGTCGGCCAGGTCTCCAAGATCGAGCCCAAGCGGCGCCCGGACGGCACGACCTACGCCCAGATCACGCTCAAGCTGGACAAGGAGATCGAGCCCCTCCCGGCCGACTCCACCGTGCTCGTGCGCCCGCGCTCCTCGCTTGGCCTCAAGTACCTGGAGGTCAACCCCGGCGAGGGCAAGGCCGGCTTCAAGCCCGGCGCGACCATCCCGATCACCCAGGCCCGGCCCAAGGTCGTGGAGATCGACGACTTCTTCAACATGTTCGACGACAAGGCACGCGTCGGATCGCAGAACTCGCTCGACGGCTTCGGCACCGGTCTGGCCGGTCGTGGACGGGACCTGAACACGGCGATCGACCGTCTCCACCCGCTCCTGGACGACCTCGAGCCGGTGGCCAGGAACCTCGCCAGCCCGCGGACCCGAATCGCTCGCTTCTTCAAGGCGCTGGCCGCCACCTCGGGCGAGGTGGCCCCTGTGGCAGAGGAGCAGGCGGCGCTCTTTGTGAACCTGGACGTGACCTTCACGGCCCTGGCGAGCGTCGCCCGGCCGTTCATCCAGGACTCGATCTCCGAGGGGCCGCCCACCGAGGACGTGGCCATCAGCGACTTCCCGAAGCAGCGGCCCTTCCTCCGCAACAACGCCGCCTTCTTCCACGAGCTGCAGCCGGGAGTGGCCACGCTTCCGCACTCGGCGCCGATCCTGGCCAACGCCTTCCAGGCCGGCACGGAAAACCTGCCCAAGACGATTCCGGTGAACAAGGAGCTGGCCGACACCTTCGACACGCTGGCCAGCTTCTCCACGGACCCGCTGGTGCAGCAGGGCGTGAGCCAGCTCACGATCCTGTCCACCTCGCTGAACCCGACCCTGAAGTTCCTTACGCCGGTCCAGACCACCTGCAACTACGCGACCCTCTTCTTCCGCAACGCGTCGAGCGTTCTCTCCGAGGGCGACAGCAACGGCACGTGGCAGCGCTTCACGATCATCCCGACCACGGCCATCCAGGGCACCGAGCCGTACGTGCCCAACAACAACGAGATCGGTCCCTCGAGCGCACCGTCGAACGGCCCGGGCAAGCTCAACCACATCCACAGCAATCCCTATCCGAACTTCGCCTCCCCGGGTCAGACCAAGGAGTGCGAGGCCGGTAACGAGCACTACAACCAGACGGTGGGCAAGACCCTCATCGGCAACCAGCCGGGCAACCAGGGACTGAAGACGAGCAAGAAGTCCGGACTGGGAGACTCGCGATGAGGGCCCGCGGGCGGCTCAGCACCCTCCAGGCCGGCGTGGTGGCGATCGTGCTGATCGTGATCGGCGTTTACCTGGGCTTCACCAAGGACATCCCGTTCACCAAGCCGTTCCAGATGTCGGCCGTGTTCGAGAACGCGCCTCCGATTCAGAAGGGCACGGCCGTCCGGATCGCCGGCGTCGACGTGGGCAAGGTCTCGAAGGTCGAGCCGGCGGGCGACGACTCACAGGGCGTGAAGGTCACGATGAAGCTGAAGGACAACGCCCTTCCGATCCACAAGGACGCCGAGGTGAAGGTGCGCGAGCGCATCTTCCTCGAGGGCAACCTCTTCATGGACATCAAGCCCGGGTCTCCGAGCGCGGACACGATCTCGGACGGCGACACCATCCCGGCGTCGCAGACGGCGGCGCCCGTGCAGCTCGACCAGGTGCTGGGCGTGCTCCACACGAACGCGCGCAAGGATCTGGAGGACCTGCTCGCGGGGTACGGCGACGCGCTGAACGGCCAGCCGAAGCCGGGTGAGGACGACGACCAGGTGGCGGAGGTGCAGGGCAAGACCGGCGGCCAGGCGCTGAACATGTCGCTCGACACGGCGTCCGACTCGCTGCGCCAGACGTCGATCGTGAACCAGGCCACGCTCGGCACCGAGACCCACGACCTCTCGAAGCTGATCGCCGGGCAGGCGAAGGTGTTCGGCGCCCTGTCGAGCCGGGAGGGCCAGCTCAAGGACCTGGTCACGAACTTCAACATCACGATGGCCGCGCTCGCGTCGCAGTCGAGCAACCTGAGCGAGACGGTCCGTCAGCTGCCGCGGGTGCTGGCGGCGGCGCAGCCGGCGCTGGACAACCTCAACGCGGCCTTCCCGCCGACGCGCGCATGGGCGCTGGAGATGATTCCCGGCGTCGAGGAGACGCCCGCCACGATCGAGGCCGGGTTCCCGTGGGTGCACCAGGCCCGGGCACTGCTGGAGCCGAGCGAGCTTCAGGGGCTTACGAAGATCCTGAAGCCCACCGTGCCGGACCTCGCCCAGATCGTGGCCGGCCAGGTGAACCTCCTGCCGGTGCTCGACGAGTTCGACAAGTGCCAGTACCGCACCGTGCTGCCGGCCGGCGAGCAGACGATCGACGACGGCAACCTCACCACGGGCATCCAGAACTACAAGGAGTTCTTCCAGTCGCTGGCCGGCCTCGTGGGAGCCGGACAGAACTTCACCGGCAACGGCGTGTACACCCGCTTCCAGCCCGGCGGCGGCGCGTTCCCGGGATCGGTGGGCTCGGGCAACAATCAACGCTTCGGAAGCTTCACCGCCCAGCCCCTGGGCACGCGCCCGGCGCGCAGCGCCAAGGCGCCCTACAAGCCCAAGGTGAAGTGCTCCACCCAGCCGGTTCCGAACCTGAACTCGGCCAAGATCGGACCCGGTCCGTGAAGCGCCAGATAAAGAAGCAGGCGCGGGTGTTCGCGGCGATCATCGTGCTGTTCGTCGTCGCCATCGGGATAGCGGGCTACATCCTGTCCAACCAGCGCTTCTACCTGCCGGCGTGGGTGCCGGTGGTGGGCACTGACTTCTACACGGTGAAGGCCGAGCTGCCGACCGCCCAGGCCGTGGTGCCGGGCCAGGGCCAGACGGTGAACATCGCCGGTGTGAAGGTCGGTGAGGTGGGTTCGGTCACGCTCGAGGACGGCAAGGCCGTCGTGGACATGCAGATCAAGAACAAGTACAAGCCGATCTACAACGACGCCACGATTCTGCTGCGCCCGAAGACCGGCCTGAAGGACATGATCCTCGCCCTGGATCCCGGCACGAGGAAGGCCGGCGAGATCAAGGAGGGCGGCCGTGTGCGGGTGGCCAACACGCTGCCCGACGTGAACCCGGACGAGGTCCTCAGCGCCCTGGACGGCGACACTCGCGACTACCTGCGCATCCTCCTGAACGCCGGGGGCACCGCGTTCCGGGACACGAAGAAGGCCGACACGGGGCAGACCGCGTCCCAGGACCTGCGCGAGACGTTCAAGCGCTTCGAGCCCACCTCCCGGTTCGGAAAGAAGTTCACCGCGGGGCTGTCTAAGAGGCGCAGGAACATCCGCCGCGTGATTCACAACTTCCAGGAGCTCTCCACCGAGCTGGGCCGCAAGGACAGGCAGCTTGCCGCCTTCGTGGACGCCTCAAACGCGAACTTCGCCGCCTTCGCGGCGCAGCAGGGCAACCTGAGCGAGGCCGTGTCGCTCTTCCCCGCGGCGCTGTCGCAGACGGCCACGACGCTCACGGACGTGAACGCCCTGGCCGCGAAGCTGGGTCCCACGCTCGAGGGGCTCCGGCCCTTCGCCCGCGAGCTCGCCCCGTCCCTGCGCCGCCAGCGCCCGTTCCTGCGCGACACCACGCCCATTATCCAGAAGCAGATCCGTCCGTTCGCCCGCGACGTCCAGCCGACGGCCCGGGATCTCCGTACCGCCACCAAGGAGCTCGCGCCGGTCACGCCGGGACTCACGCGCTCGTTCAAGGTGCTGAACGCCTTCTTCAACACGCTGGCCTACGACCCGCCCGGTGACAACCAGTCCTATCTCTTCTGGAGCGGATGGGCCGCCCACGCCGGCACCACCCTCACCAGCCTCCAGGACGCTCACGGGCCGATGCTCCGGGGAACGGTGCTGGCCACCTGCGACAACTTCAGCACCCTCGCGAACCTCGTCCAGGCGAACCCGCAGCTGGCGATGCTCACCCGCCTCGCGAACTTCCCGAACGATGTGACGCTCTGTCCCAACACCCCGTTCAAGCTGTCGACCGCGCCCCTGGCGCCACCACCGTCCGGATGACCCGTTGATCAAGCAAGCCCCCAGCGTCGGCCGGATCCTCACCATGGTGGCGTTCGCGCTGTCCTGCTTCGGCATCCTGATCTTCCTCTGGCTGTCCTTCGGCGGATCGGTGCCGCTGCAGCCCCAGGGCTACCGGATCAACGCCCAGTTCCCGGAGGCCACCCAGCTCGCGCAGGAGGCCGAGGTGCGCATCTCCGGCGTGAAGGTGGGCAAGGTCCGCAGGGTCCAGCCGGACAACCAGACGGGCCTCACGGACACGGTGCTGGAGATCGACGCCCGCTACGCGCCGCTGGCCAAGGACACGCGGGCGATCCTGCGCCAGAAGACCCTGCTCGGCGAGACCTACGTGGAGCTCGCGCCGGGCAGCAAGTCATCCGGCACGATCCCGGATGGCGGAGACCTCCCCGAGGGCCAGGTGGCCGACACGGTGCAGCTGGACGAGATCCTGAGGACCTTCGATCCCAAGACCCGCGCGCGCTTCTCCGTCTGGCTCGATCAGCAGGGCCGCGCGGCCCAGGGTAACGGCGAGGCGATCAACGACGCCCTGGGCAACCTCACGCCGTTTGCCGAGAACACCGACGACGTGCTGAAGGTGCTGAGGGTCCAGGGCACGGCCACGAGCAAGCTGATCCGCAACACCGGCGTGGTGTTCGGCGCCCTGTCCCAGCGTCAGGGCCAGCTGCGCTCGCTGATCCGGAACTCCAACACCGTCTGGGGGACCACCGCCCGCCGGAACACACAGCTGGCCGACACCTTCCGGGTCCTGCCCACGTTCCTGCGCGAGAGCCGCACGACCACCACGCGACTCACGAAGTTCGCGCACGACACGAACCCGCTGGTCACCCAGCTGCGTCCAGCAGCCCGGGAGCTCTCGCCCACCCTCCAGGACCTGAACGCCCTCTCGCCCGACCTGAAGAGCCTGTTCCACAACCTCGCTCCGCTCGTGAAGGTGTCCAAGCCCGGGCTCCCCGCGGCGTCCGAGGCCCTCAACAACACCCGCCCGGTGCTCGGCCGGACCGCCACCTTCCTGCGCCAGTTCACCCCGATCGTGGACTACCTCGGCCTCTACAAGAAGGAGATCGCCTCCTTCTTCGCCAACGACTCCGCCGTGACCCAGGCCAGCCAGAACGGCATCCACTACCTGCGCACGCAGAACCCGACGAACCCGGAGATCATGGCCTCGTATCCGAACCGGATCTCCACCAACCGCTCGAACCCCTATCGGGAGCCGGGCGGCTACTCCAAGCTCGGCTCCGAGAACCATCTCGACGTGTTCGGCACCTACCTCTGCACCCAGAACCCGGTGCCCAACCCCCCGGCCCCCGCGCCGCAGCTCCCCGCCAACGTCATCTCCCTCCTGAACTACTACACCTTCGGCGGCACGGTGAACAGGGGAGCGGCGCCTCCGTGCGATGCCCAGTCGCCGCTCGGCCCGCGCACGAACGGCGGCACGGGTGTGTACCCGCACCTGCAGCCGCTGCCGTAGGCGTCCCTAAGCTCTGACTGCGTGAGCGGCAACGCCTTCGGCCGGATCGTGCGTCTCGTCGCGCGCCGGCCGCTTCCCGTGCTGGCGGTGACCCTGGCTCTCGCCCTCGGCGGCGGAGCTCTTGCCCTGCGCCTGGAGCCGAGCTCCGCGACCGACACGCTGGTGAGCGGATCGTCGGACACGTTCCGGGCCACTGAGCGCTTCAAGCAGGACTTCGGCGACGACGCCGTGGTGGTGCTGGTCAAGGGCAAGCTCACCAACACCGTTCTCACCAACGACCTCCTGCGCCTGATCGGGCTGGAGGGCTGCCTCTCCGGCAACGTGCCCAAGGCGCAGCTCGACAAGGCGATAGCCCAGAACCGCAAGGACCGTGAGCGCGGCCTTCCGCCGGTGTGCGGGGACCTGGCCAAGCTCCGGCCGGCGAAGGCCGTGTACGGGCCGGGAACCTTCATCAACACCGCCGTGAGCACCATCGGCGATCAGATCTCCAAGCAGCTCGGCTCGCTCGAGGTCAGGTCGCGGCGTGCCGACCGGGCGGCGCGAAAGCTCTCGGCCGCCCGCGGCGACCCCCCGGCCGAGCAGGAGCGCCTGGCCCGTGGTGCGCGGGAGGCCGTGGCCGCCCAGTTCCAGGTGGACGCCGCCCGACTGGCCCTGCGCTACGGCATCAGCCGGCCTCCCAGCCTCGCCGACACGGGGTTCGTGTCGTCAGTGGTGTTCGACAACACCAAGCCCGGCGTGCCCAAGTCCAGGGTGGGGTACCTGTTCCCGAGCCCCAACGCGGCTCTGATCCAGGTGCGGATGCGGCCCGGGCTGAGCCAGGCCGACACCACGCGCGCCATCGCCCTCATCCGGCAGGCCACGAAGGCGCGCGTCTTCGAGCCTCGCCACGGCGCCCACTACGTGGTCAGCGGTGTGCCGGTGGTGGCGGGCGCGCTCTCTGATGCGGTGCAGAGCGCGATCTTCGTTCTGCTCGCCGCGGCGCTGCTGGTCATGGCGGCCACCCTCGCGCTTGTGTTCCGCACCCGGCTGCGACTGCTTCCCCTGGCCCTGGCTCTGGTGGCGGCGGCGGTGACCTTCGGCGCCCTGTCGCTCGCGGGCGGCAGTCTCACCATGGCCTCCATCGCCGTGCTGCCGGTTCTCATCGGCCTGGCGGTGGACTACGCGATCCAGTTCCAGGCCCGCTTCGACGAGCGCCGGGCCCGGCGGCGCGGGGGCGACTACGACCGCGAGAGCCTGGTGGAGGACGCGGCCGCCGCCGCCGCGGCCGGCGGCCCCACGATCGTGACCGCGGGGGCCGCGACGGCGGTCGGCTTCCTCGTGCTCCTGCTCTCCCCGGTGCCGATGGTCCGTGGTTTCGGACTGCTGCTGGTGCTCGGCATCTTCGTTGCGCTGGCCTGCGCCCTGTTTGCCGGCTTCGCGTGCCTGGTGCGCTTCGCTCCCCGGGGCGTGGAACCGCGCCGCATGCCGTTCGCGGGGATGCGCCGCCGGATCGCGGGCGCCGCGGCGCACCCGAGGTTCGAGGCCGCCAGGGAGCGGATGGCCGACCGGGCCTGGCGGGCCCTGGGCTTCTCCCTCTCGCGCCCTCGGCGCGTGCTCGCCGTGGCGCTCGCCGTGGCGGTGGTGGGCCTGGCGCTCGACACTCAGAGCGAGGTGGTGTCCGACGTCACGCAGCTCGTGCCTCAGAACCTGCAGGCCCTGCGCGACGTGAACCAGCTGCAGGACGCCACCGGCGTGTCGGGAGAGATCGATGTGACGGTCCGGGCCGACGACATAACCCGGCCCGAGGTGCTGAGGTGGATGACCCGCTTCCAGGCCGCCGTGCTGCGCGACGGCGGGTACAGGCCGGGCCGCCGCTGTTCCCAGGGCGATGGCGCGCCGGAGCTGTGCCCCGCGCTCTCGCTGCCGGACCTGTTCGCCTCGGGCACCGGGAGCCAGAAGCAGGTGCGCAGGCTCCTCAACACGGTTCCCCCGTACTTCTCCCAGGGCGTGATCACGCCCGATCGCAAGACGGCGAACCTGGCGTTCGGGATCCGCCTGATGCCACTCGACCGCCAGAAGGACGTGGTGGACGACATCAAGCGCCGCCTGGACCCGCCGGCGGGTGTCCAGGCGTCCGTGGTGGGCCTGCCGGTGCTGGTGGCCGAGGCCAACGGCGCGCTCTCCTCGCCGCTGCGCCGGGCGCTCACCCTGCTGGCCGCCCTGGCCGGAGTCTTCCTTGTGCTGCTGGCCGTCCGGCGCTCCGTGAGGGAAGCCGCTGTACCGCTGATCCCGATAGCGCTGGCCACCGGATGGTCCGGCGGCGTCCTCTTCATCCTCGGGCTGCTGCCCGGGCCGCTCGAGGTGGACCTCAACCCGATGTCGGTGACGCTCGGGGCGCTCGTGATCGCGATCTCCACGGAGTTCAGCGTCCTGCTCTCGTCGCGCTACCGCCAGGAGCGCGACGGCGGAGCGGGCCCCGCGCGGGCGATCGAGATGGCCTATGCCTCGACCGGCGCCGCCGTGCTGGCCTCCGGCGCCACGGCCATCGCGGGCTTCGCCGCGCTGGCGGCCTCGGACATCCGGATGCTTCGCGACTTCGGCATCGTCACGGTGGTGGATCTCACCGTGTCCCTCGTCGGCGTGATGCTCGTGCTCCCCGCGGCCCTGATCTGGGCCGAGCAGCACGGCCCCTTCAGCATCCGCGACCTGGACCCCCGGCCATGGCTCCGGCAGCTGCGCGCCCAGCGCGGCGCTCAGGCGGACGCACCGTGAGCGACGACCGCTTCGAGGACCTCGGCCCCCCCAGGGAGGAGCGGAGCCCGATCGGTGATCGGGCGAGCACCGGACCCTCCTCATCCCAGGAGGATGCCCGGTCGATCGGCGACCGGCTGGCCGAGCGCGACCGGACCCACCCCGAGCCGATGAAGCGTCCCGAGATGCCCCGGGCGGGCAACAAGTACGCCTGGGCCGTGGGCATCGTGGCCGTCATGCTGCTCAGCGTGATCCTGTTCACCACCACCCTGCCCAACAAGGGCGAGGGGCTGGACGGGCCGAAGCCGGGCACCCGGATGAAGGCGTTCGCCGCTCCGTCCGTGCTGGGGGACCTGGAGGGCGACGCCAACGTCTGCCAGCGCAGGAAGGACTGCAACGACAGCGCGGGAAACACGCCGGCCTGCGACGTGCACAGCAGCGGCGTGGTGAACCTCTGCGACCTGTGGCGCCGCCCGCTCGTGCTCACCTTCATCTTCGATCGCGGTGCCGACTGCCTGCCCCAGGTGGATCGCACCGAGCGCGTCCGGCGGAAGCTGCCCGGCGTGAACTTCGCCACCGTGTTCTTCAGCCGCGACAAGAGCCGCGACGACCTGCGCAGCATCGTGCAGGGGCGCGGCTGGACGCAGCCGGTGGCCGTGGACAAGGACGGGGCGGTGGCCAACATCTACGGAGTCGGCGGCTGCCCCACCACCGTTTTCGCGCGGGCCGGGGGACGCGTGTCGAGCACGGCGATCGGCAACATCACCGAGGCCGAGATCGCGCGCCGGGCGAAGAGCCTGTCGGGCTGATGGACCTCCAGCTCTCCGACGGGTGGGTGGAGCCGGAGCTGGCCGAGGAGCTGCCCGGCATCGGGCTCGTGTGGACACCGGTGGACGCCCGCCCGGGCAAGTCGCCGCCGGACGTGCGCCGGCGCCTGAACGCGTTGGCCGACCGCTACACCGGCGGCAAGGTGGTGCACATGCGCCAGGACGCGGTGCCCTGGGCGTACCGGGTCTTCGCCCGCCAGGTCGGCGTGGACCCGGACACCGACCGCACGCCGGTGGAGCGCATCGCCCTCGACCGGCTGAAGCGCGGGGGGCTCCCCAGCGAGGGGCTGCTGGACGACGCCCTGACCATCGCGGTGGCCGAGACCGGCGTGCCCGTTATCGCGCTCGACCGGGACCGGGTGGAGGGCGATCCCGGCCTGCGCCTCTCGCGCCCGGGGGAGAGGCTGGGGGCCGACCGGCCGCTGTCGGCGCGCCAGATTGTGATGGCCGACGAGAGCCGGCCAGTGGCCATCGTGCTCGGGGAGGTCTCGCCGGACGCGGGCGTGACGCCGAAGGCCGAGCGGATGCTCCTCTGCGCGCTCCAGGTGAGCGGCGTCCCGCGCATCGGCGTGGAGGAGGCCCTGTGGATCGCGGCCGAGATCCTGCTGTACAGTTGACCGACCCGTACCTGGGGGGAGGTCCGTGCCCGAGCTGGTCGACACCAGAGCACTAGCACAAGCCCAAGCAGCCGGCTGGCCGGCTGCGCCGGGAGGCCGGTCACCGCTCGTCCCGCGCACGCTTCCGGACGAGCGCGCAGCGCGCCGTTCGCTGCTCGCCCAGGTCAGCCACCTCGAGACCGAGCTGGCCTCGCTCTTCTGCTCCACCTGGCCCCGCAAGGGCTTCGCGTGGGACGTGCCCGGCCGTGGTGGGCCGCGGCTCCTGTCGCTGGCTGAGCTCGAGGAGCTCCGCGACGATCTGGCCGCGCGCGTCCAGCACGGCCGCCGCGCTCTCTCCGACCGCACCTACGCGGAGGAGGGGAACAGGCAGCTGATCGAGGAGATGCTCCTCGACCCCGCGGCTCACAGGTGGACGCGCGTGTCGAACGAGGACATCGGCGAGCCCGGCTGCAAGCACTGGCACGTGCGGCCGCGCATGGGCATCATCGGAATGCTCCGCGGGTGGTGGCACGTGGTCATCTCCTCGGGCTGCCCGTTAGCCGGCTGACATCCGATGGGACGGCGTAGCCGAAAGCGCGGGGACACCACGCGCGCCGAGAGGGACGCCGCCCGGCAGCGCCGAGCTGAGGCGCCCACGGCCGATGGCCGGCCGCGCACCCGGCGCACGTCCACCAGCGACCGCCCTGAGGCTCCCTGGGGGAACTTCCCGCTGAGCGAGCTCCTCGTGCTCATCGGGATCGTGCTGATCCTCTGGGGGCTCGTCAACGGCGGACGGGGCGGCGGCGAGCGGATCGGAGCCGGACTGGTGATCGCCTCGCTCGGCGGAGGCGAACTGGCCCTGCGCGAGCACATCGCCGGGTACCGGTCGCACTCCACGCTGCTGGCCGGAGTGGTCACCTTCGTGACCGTCACGGCGGTGGCGTTCGGCCTCGGGCCGGTGAAGCTCGGCGTCCTGTTCGGGATCGGGGTCGTGGTGTTCGGCGGGACCTTCTACGCGATGCGCGAGCTGTTCCGGCGGCGCTCGGGCGGGCTCGGCTTCCGCTGAGCGATCAGGTCCCGTCGGCTAAGGTGCCCGCGCCGATGGAGGGAACACGCCTGCGCATCCGGGGGCTGCACCACATCACGCTCATCTGCGCGGACGTGCAGCGCTCGCTGGAGTTCTACCGCGGCGTGCTCGGCATGCGCCTGGTGAAGCAGACCGTGAACACCGACGACAGCAGTGCCCGGCACCTCTTCTTCGGCGACGAGGCGGGGCGCCCGGGCACGATGGTCACCTGCCTCGAGTACCCGGACCTTCACGAGGGGTCGGTGGGACGAGGGTCGACGCACCACTTCGCCCTGTCGGTGGGCACCGACGAGGAGCTGGGCGCCTGGGCGGAGTACCTCCGTGGCCGTGGCATCGCCTGCACGGAGGTGATGGACCGCATCTACTTCAAGTCGCTCTACGTTCGCGACCCGGACGGTCACATCGTGGAACTGGCCACGGAGGGACCCGGCCTCACCGTGGACGAGTCCCTGGAAGAGCTCGGCCGCCGGCCCGTCTAGGGCGGCGGCGGGAAGGACGGCGGCCAGGGGTGGGCCCCGGCCGCCGCCACCCGCTCCCGGTTCAGGCAGCCGTCAGTACGCGTGTGTCCATCTCCGCCGGGGTGGGGCTGTCGTCGTCCCCGGCAGGTGCATTCTTCTCCGTGAGCACCGACGCCAGCGCGATCCGCTGGCGGTCGGTGAGGGTGCCGACCTGCTTGTTCTCGGGCACCCCCAGCGAGGTGAGCAGACGCCGGCAGCGCGTGCGTCCCCACCGCTTCTGGCTCATCAGCAGATCGCTGATCGACATGCTGTGAGCCTGCCATGGGCAGTTCATCACCACGTCGGCGGCCGTCAGCTCCCCGGCGGCCACCCGCCTCTTCATCTGTGCGCGTGCCAAGCGCACCCGATTTGCGTATTCGAGCGCTTTCAGATGCTGATCCTGACCTGCGTCGAGCACGGCAGACTTGCCCATCAGACCTCCCCGCACTAAGTGCGTTCTCAAAACGAAAGCAGTTCCCCGGGGCCTCGAATCTGGCGAGGGGATCCACAACGGAGGGGGCCCGTGCCGTTCGATCGGGGATTCAACCCGACGACGGCGCCGCACCCGTTGCGCCCATCCCGGCCCGCCAAGGCCGGCGCCAAATAAACTCGGTCTCCGTCCGGGCGTCAACCGGCTTCCTGGCCGCCCACTCGCTAAGAGCGGGCTTTTTGTTCCGGGAAGTTTTTTGAGTTTTTCGGGATCGGGTCGCGCCTTGCGCACAGGGAGGAGCGCAGGCCGGACGGTGGCCGGCCGAGCACCGGACCACTAGTAGATTGCTCGCGGATGCGCTTCACCAAGATCGTTGCGACCATCGGTCCCTCCTCCCGCGAGGAGCCCGTGCTCGAGCAGATGATCAGGGCGGGAATGGACATGGCCAGGCTCAACTTCGCCCACGGCGACGCCGCCCAGCACGCCGAGACCGCGGCCCGGATCCGCGTGGCGGCCGAGCGCGCCGAACGCGAGGTGGCCATCCTCGGGGACATCCCCGGGCCCAAGCTCCGCATCGGCCCGGTGGCCGGCGGCGTGGCCGAGCTGGGCCGGGGCACGCAGGTGGTGCTCACCCCCGAGGACGTGAACGGCACCTCGGACCGGCTGCCGGTGGCCTGGGCGGGGTTCTCCGAGCTCGTGGACGAGGGCGACGTGTGTTACCTCTCGGACGGCGCCGTGCGCCTCCGCGTGTCCTCCGTGTCGGGCGCGGACGTGATCACGAGCGTGGAGGTGGGGGGGAGCGTTGCGTCCCGCCAGGGCCTCAACCTCCCCAACGTCACCGTGTCCCTCCCGGCGGTCAGCGACGAGGACATCGCCCTCGTGGACGCCGGGATCGAGATGGGGGTGGACTACTTCGCTCTCTCCTTCGTGCGCCGGCGCGAGGACCTCGAGCCGGTGCGCGAGCACCTGCGGGCGCGCGGGTCCACCACCCCGCTGATCGCCAAGATCGAGAAGCCGCAGGCGGCCGCCAACTCGGAGGAGATCGTGGACGCGGCCGACGGGATCATGGTGGCCCGCGGCGACCTCGGCATAGAGCTGCCGATCGAGGAGGTGCCGCTGGTGCAGAAGCGCCTGCTGGCCCAGGCCGGCCGGCGGGCCAAGCCCGCGATCACCGCCACCCAGATGCTGGAGTCGATGGTGCACTCCACCCGCCCCACCCGGGCCGAGGTGGCCGACGTGGCCAACGCCATCTTCGACGGCACCGACGCCGTGATGCTCTCCCAGGAAACCGCGGTCGGGCGCCACCCGGTGCTCGCGGTGGAGATGATGGCCAGCATCGCCGAGGCCACCGAGCGAGAGCTGCCCTACGGGCGCTGGCTGGCCGAGCGCGGCCCGCAGGCGAACAACCAGTACCACGCGATCGCCTTCGGGGCCGTGGGGGGCGTCTACCAGCTGGGGCTCAAGTGCATCGTCTCCCCGACGAACACGGGCACCACCGCCCGCCTCATCTCCTCGTACCGGCCGCGTGCGCCGGTCCTGGCCCTCTCACCGAGCCTCGACGTGGTGCGGCGCTGCCGCCTCCTGTGGGGCGTGTACCCGGTGCTCCATGAGGAGCCGATGGAGACCCTCGGCCTGATCGACGCCTGCGCCCGGGCCGCGGTGCACGCGGGCATGGCCAGCCCCGGCGAGATGATCGGCATCACGGCCGGCCTGCCCGCCGGCACCGCCGGCGGAACAAACCTCTTCAAAGTTCACACCGTCGAGTAGACCTACGCGCTGGCCGTGCGCTGCCGGTGCCGGAAGGCGCGGGCCTTCTCGACGTTTCCGCAGGATTCCATGCTGCACCAGCGCTTCGAGTGGTTCTTCGACTTGTCGTAGAAGGCCCAGAGGCAGCAGTCGCGCGGGCAGGCCTTCAGACGCTCCCAGGTGCCCTGCTCCGAGGACGCGGCCACGATGGCCAGCAGGCGCGCGATGGCGCCGTCCACGCCGGCGGGTCCGGGCACGAGCTCGGGAGCACCGGAGGCGAATGAGGCGTGCATGCCGGCGCGACCGGCGGCGCGGTCGAGCCGCGCGACCTTGGCGGCGTCGGCCTCCTCGCCGTTGTGGGCGAGCAGGAGGGTGCGCAGGCCCTCGCGGACATCGATCGCCCGCGTGAGGTCGGCGTCGGAGACGGGATCTGAGAGGTCCATGAGGCCGCGCTCTGCCAGCCACGCACGGAGCGCCTCGGGATCGGTCAGCTCCTCCTCCTCGCGCCGGTCCTCGAAGACCTCGACCGTGTTCACGAAGCTCTGAACCAGCTCCAGCGCCTCCGGCGCCCTGTTCTCAACACTCGATTCGCTCATTGCGTCCCTCCCCGGAGCGTACCCCGGGATTTCGCGATGAAGCCGCGCTTATGGGGGCCATCAGTGCCCAAGTGCGACTTATCACGGGTATCAGCGGTCGTAACTTCCTAAATAGGATAGCTGGTGATAAGTTGACCGTCGAAGTGGGAATGATGGTTACGAGAAACGAGACCAGGAGGTACGGGATGCAGGGCGACGCAATCACGATCAGGAACTCGAACCTCAGCGACCTGCCGGCCGTCCACGATCTGGCGCAGCTCGACGGTGGCGTGGAGCCGCAGGGCGACATGCTTCTCGCCTTCGTGGACGGGGAGCTCCGGGTGGCCGTGGGCCGGATGGACGGGCGCGTGGTGGCGGATCCGTTCCACCTCACGCGCGACCTGGTGCAGCTGGTGAAGGCGCACATGGCCGGAGAGCGCCCGCGCGGCGGCGGCGTGCACGGCTGGCTCGCGCGCCTGGCCCCGGCTGCACGGCGGGAGGTACGGGCATGACCACGACTCTCAACTGGCACGTGGCCGCGAGCCGGGCGGAGGAGATCCGCGCGTTCGAGCGCGCCACAGGTGACCGTCCGCAGCGGCTCCGCTTCCGCAGGTCCCGTCACACGGCGGACCGAGCACGTCGAGCCGAGCAGCGCCGCCTCCCGTAGCCCAGGCCGCCCCGCGCGGCCGCACCCGTCCTTCCCCCCGGGCGGGAGGAGACGAGACCTCCTAGGGCGCCTCGTCGGCCCCGGCCTCGGGGACCGTCTCGGGGGCTCCGGTGTCCGGAGGCTCGGGCAGGTTGTGCTGCACCCGCTCGAAGACCTCGAGCGCCTGGTCGAGGTGCGAGCGCTCGTGGGTGGCCATCACGCTCGTGCGCAGCAGCGCACCTCCCCGCGGCACGGCCGGGTAGATGGCCACGTTCACGTACACGCCCGCGTCGTAGAGGGCGCGCCAGAGCATCACTGCCCGCCAGTCGTCCTTCACCAGGACCGGCACGATCGGGGTGATCACGGACGTGCCGTCGGGCATCGGGGTGGGCTCGTTCACCTCGTAGCCGAGCCGGGCCAGGCCGTCGTGGAGGTAGCGGGCGTTGTCCAGCACCCTCGCCATCAGCTCGGGCCCCTCGCCCGAGCGGATCACGGCGAGAGCCCCCAGGGCGGCGCCGATCGCTGCCGGCACGGCCGAGGCGGTGAACATGAACGCGCGCGACTGGACGCGCAGGAAGTCGATCACCTCGGCCGGGCCGGCGATGAAGCCGCCGCAGGAGGCCAGCGACTTGGAGAAGGTGCCCATCCGAAGGTCCACCTGGTCCTCGACCCCGAAGAGCTCGCAGGCGCCGGCGCCGCGGGCGCCGAGCACGCCCACGCCGTGGGCCTCGTCGACCATCAGGCGTGCGCCGTGCTTGCGGCAGAGCGCCGTGATCTCGGGCAGCGGTGCCAGGTCGCCCTCCATCGAGAAGACCCCGTCCACCACCACGAGCACGCCGCCGCCGTCGCCCTCGGCGCGCTGGAGCATGTTCTCGAGCTTGTCCAGGCGGTTATGGCGGAAGGGGCGGATGCGGGCCCTGGACATGGACACGGCGTCCAGGATCGAGGCATGGTCGCCCGAGTCGCAGATCACGGTGTCCGAGGGCGAGAGGAGCGTCCCGATGGTGCCGGTGTTGGCCAGGTAGCCGGCGGTGAACACGAGCGCGTCGTCGGTGCCCATGAACTCGGCCAGCTCGGCCTCCAGCTGCAGGTGGAGCGAGAGCGTGCCGTTGAGGAAGCGCGATCCGGTGAGGCCGGTGCCGAAGCGCTCGAGCGCGTCCCGCGCGGCCGCCTTGACGCGCTCGTCGCCCGTCAGCCCGAGGTAGTTGTTGGAGCCGAGCATGATGCGCTCGGCCCCCTCCATCTCCACCACCGGGCCCGCCGGGCCCTCCAGCACGCGGAAGTAGGGCAGCAGGTCATGGTCGCGGGCCGCCCGCAGCTGGTCCAGCCGCTCGTGGCGGCGGGCCTTCTCGAAGAGATCGATTGCGGTGGGCATGTACAGTCCCGCGCCGTGTCGGTGGACGTGGCCCCGGTGCGCACGCGCGCCGATAAGCGGGAATTCATCGGGCTTCCCTACCGCCTGCATGCTAACGGGGCAACCCCGTGGATCCCTCCCCTGCGGCTGGAGCGAAGGCTCCACCTGAATCCGCGCTTCAACGCGTTCTTCAAGCACGGGGAGGCCGAGCTCTTCCTCGCCCGGCGCGATGGCCGGGTGGTGGGACGGATCAGCGCACAGGTGGATCGCGCGTTCAACGACTACCAGCAGAACCGCTGGGGGATGTTCGGCTTTCTCGAGCTTGAGAACGACCCCGAGGTGCTGGGGGCGCTGGTGGCGGCGGCCGAGGCCTGGCTGCGCGAGCACGGGCGCGACCGCATCGTCGGCCCGATGGACTTCACCCAGAACGACGAGATCGGCATCCTCGTGGAGGGCTTCGAGCGCCCCCCGATGGTCCGCCAGCCCTGGCATCCGCCGTACTACGCCGAGCTGCTGGAGGGGGAGGGGCTCGCGAAGGAGGTGGACCTGTTCATGTGGGAGCTCCACATCTCGGGCAAGGAGAACGTGCTGCCCGTGATCTGGGAGCTGGCGGAGAAGGTCGAGTCCGAGCACGGGATCCGCCTGAGGCGGATGAGCCGGCGCAGCCTGCGCAAGGACCTCGACGCCTTCGGCGACATCTACAACGAGGCCTGGTCGCGCAACTGGGGCTTCGTCCCCTTCACCAAGGCCGACCTGGACGCCTACGCCCAGGAGCTGCACCTGGTCTTCGACCCGGACTGGTTCATGGTGGCCGAGCGCGAGAACGGGGACGCGGTGGGGGTGGCCATCACGGTCCCCGACGTGAACCAGGTCCTGAAGCGCATGAACGGGCGCCTGCTGCCGCTCGGCTGGCTGCGGTACCTGCTGCGCAAGAGGACCATCGACGGGTGCCGCGTGGGCTTCCTCGGGGTCAGGCGCGAGTACCAGCACACGGGCGTGGCGGCGGCCCTCTACGCGGAGCACTTCCACACCTCCGAGCGAACCCGCATCAAGTGGGGGGAGATGGGGTGGATCCTCGAGACGAACACCCCGATGAACCGTGCCATGGAGGGAATGGGGGGAAAGATCGTGAAGCGATACCGGATCTACGAGCGGGCGCTCTGACGCCCGCATACGTGGTTACACTCGCCGGGTGTCTGACTTTGCCGCTCTTCCGGACCCCGAGCACGAGGCCGACGTCCGTCCCCTGCCGGTGCTCCACGAGCCCAGGCCCATCGAGCGCTCCCCCGTCGTCTCCGTGCCCGCCGCGGTGGCCGCGGCCACGGGCGGATTCCTCCTGGGAGTGGCCACTTTTCTGCTCGTGAGGGTGCTCAGGCGCCCGCGGTCGAGGGTGCGCGTGAGGGGCGGCGCGGCCGGCCGCTCCAAGAAGGTGGACGTGGCTCACACGCGCTCGTTCCTCGTGGACGTGCATCTCCTCAAGGACCGGTAGCCCCAGGTGAGCGACGGCGCGGTCGTCGTCGAGCGCGACGTTACGCCGCGCGGCCAATACCGGATGCCCTATGCCGGCCGGGACGGTGTGATGCGCCGCCGGGACGGCGCCCTCGTGCGCTTGGTCCACGTGGGCGAAGAGCCGGTGACCATCCGGGCCTGGGCCGCGGGCACCGCGGTTCGGATCAGGGCCGAGGCCGTCACCGGTGAGGGCGCCGAGGGGGCCATCGAGCGCATGCGCTTCGCCCTGGGCACCGACCACGAGCTGCTGGAGTTCCACCGGCGCTTCGTGCGCGACCCGCTGATCGGCCCGGTGATCAGGCGCAAGCCGTGGCTGCGACCGCGGCGCCGGCCCGAGCCCTTCGAGGCGCTGGTCTGGGCGATCTGCGAGCAGCTGATCGAGTCCGGCCGCGCGGCGAGCATCGAGCGGCGGCTTGTCCGCCGCTGGGGCCGTCGCAGCGCCTGCGGCACGCTGGTGGCGCCGCCCTCGGCCGCCCAGCTGGCCGGCCGCGCCCCGGCCGAGCTCGAGGCCTGCGGGCTGGCCGGCAAGCGGGCCATCGCCATGCTGAAGGCGGCGCGCGAGGTCGCGTCGGGGCGTGTGGACCTGGCCACGCACGAGCCCGCCTGGCGGCGCCTGCTCACGATCTCGAACATCGGCGCCTGGACGGTGGAGAAGCTGGCCTTCGAGGGCCAGGGCCGCGACGACCAGCTCCCGGCCGGCGACCTCGCCTACGTGAAGCTGGTGGGGCGCTTGGCGCGTCTGGGGCGCCGCGCCACGGTGGAGGAGGTGCGCGAGTTCTTCGCCCCCTACGGCGAGCACGCCGGGCTGGCGGGCACGTACGCGCTGCACGCCCCCTGATTTACGGCTCGTCCAGGGGGAGAACCACCCAGAACGTGCTTCCCTCCCCGTGAGCCGTCTCGAAGCCGATCGCACCCCCGAGCAGCTCCACTAGCTGCTTCGAGATGGCCAGCCCGATGCCGGTGCCTCCGTGCTGGCGTGTGCTCGAGCCGTCGGCCTGGGAGAACGAGTCGAAGATGCCGCCCAGGAACCACGGTCCGATGCCGATCCCCGTATCTGTCACCTCGAAGCGAATTCGCGCGGGGCCCGGTCCGCCTGCACTGGTGACGAGCAGGGACACCTCGCCCTCGTCCGTGAACTTCACCGCGTTGGTCATCAGGTGGGAGAGCACCTGGCGCACGCGGGTGGCGTCGCCGTAAACGGTCTGCGGGAGCCCCGTGTCCACGTGGCCCCGCACCCGAACGCCCTTCGCGTGGGCCTGGCCGCTGAAGATCGAGACCAGACCTTCCACGAGGTCACGGAGCCCGAACGGCGTCTCCGCAAGCTCGAGCTTCCCCGCCTCGATCTTCGAGAAGTCGAGAATCTGTTCCGCAACCTCGAGCAACGCGTCGCCCGACTTGCGAATGCCGTCCGCGTACTCGAGCTGTTCGGCACTGAGGTCCGTGTCGAGGAGCAGCCCCGCCATGCCGATCACGCCGTTCAGGGGAGTGCGGATCTCGTGGCTCATGTTGGCCACGAACTCCGACTTGATGCGGGAGGCAAGGACGACGTGCTCGTGGGCCTTGTCGAGCTCCTCGATCTTCTGCACCAGCTTGTTGTTCAGGACGAGCAGGTGCTCGCGATGGAACTGGGTGTCGACGGGCGGCTCCCGTCCGGGGGTGGAGCCGAGGGCGGCAGCCACCACGCTCATGATCTCCTCCGGCTCGCACGGCTTGGCCAGGACGTGAGACACGCCGCAGGCCTGGGCGAGGCGCCTACCCTCGTCGAGACCGTACGTGGCCGTGCAGAAGATCACCGGGATGGACGCCAACATGGGGTCGCTCCGCACCTTGTGGACGAAGGTGTATCCGTCCATCCGCGGCATGACGATGTCCGTGATGATCAGGTCCGGCGGCGCGCTGCGGGAGGCTTCCAGGGCGAGCTCGCCGTCCGCCGCCTCGCGCACCTCGTACCCGGCGTAGCCGAGGACGGTGGAGAGGAGATCGCGTTCGACCGGCCGGTCGTCCACGACCAGGATCGAAGTCATGTGGTCATCACGGCGTTCGCTGTCCGGGGCGACGGGCTCACCGGAGCAGGGCGACCCAGGTGGAAGCCCTGCGCGAAGTCCACCCCGTACTCCCGTAGAAGCTCGAGCGTCTCCTCGTCCTCCACGCCTTCGGCGATGGTCTGTTGCCCAAAGCCCTGAGCGAGATTGATGATCGCCTTGACGAGGTGCTGGTTCTCCGGGTTGGAGGCCAGCTTGCGCACGAACTCGATGTCGATCTTCAGGTACCTGATCGGTAGGCGCTTCAGATAGGTGAAGCTGCCGAATCCCGTTCCGAAGTCGTCCAGGGCGAGTCCGCATCCCAGCCGCACGACGCCATTCGCGAAGGCCACGCCCGCGTCGATGTCGAGCATCAGCGCGGTCTCCGTGATCTCGAAGACGATGTTGGAGGCCTCGGCGCCGGTCTCGTGCAGCTCGCGCTCGATGAGCGACAGCAGCTCGGTGTTGCCGATCGACTCCCCCGAGAGATTGGCCTGCACGTGAAGTCCGCCTGACGCGAGACCAATCGCCTGTGCGACTACCCACCTGTCGATTTCCCCGATGAGCCCGAACTTCTCCGCGGCCGGCAGGAACCGCCCGGGCGGGATGATCTCGCCCGCGCGCCCAACCATCCGCAGGAGAAGCTCCTGGCTTGGGTCCCCGGCGCCTTGGAGTGGAATTATCGGCTGCGCGAAGAGCATCATTCGGCCCTCTTCAAGCGCATCCCTGGTCCGGCCGACCCACGTCAGCGCGTCCAGCTCGCGCTGGACGCGCGCGCGTTCCGCCTGCTCCTCGGTCGTATCCCGAAAGACGATCACCGCGCCCCGGACTGCCGTGCCGCTCAGAAGCGGAGCGGCCGAGTAGGCCACGGGCAGCCCCTGGCCGTCCCTCCGGGTAAAGACGTCCTCCGCAACCCGGACGGTCCGGCCCTCCCCCCGGGCCCTCGCCAGCGCGCACTCCCCTCGTGCGCAGGGCGAGTCGTCGCTGGGATGGGCATGGATGATGTCGTGCACGGACCGCCCCTGCAGCTCGTCCGCACTCCACCCGAGCATCGCCGTGGCCGCGGCATTCATCAACGACCCCTTGCCCTCGCCGTCCATGACCAGGAGTCCCTCGGCCATGTTCTCCATGACGACTGACCGGAGATCCTCCTCCTGCTTGCGCTCGGTGATGTCGACGACGATCAGGCCTACCCCGATCACCTCGTCGCTGACCCGTACCGGGTAGTAGCTGGAGAGCCACAATCGAGTCTGCCCCGGCGCCCCGGGAAGCTCCCCCTGAACCTCCTGGTTCACCACCGCCTCGCCCTTCTCGAGCACACGGCGGTAGATGGGCTCGATCTGAGGCCAGATCTCGGGCACCACCTCCTCCACGGTTTTGCCGACCTGCTCTTTGGCCGGGACACCACTGACAGTCGCCAGGGTGTCGTTCATGCGGCGGATGCGGAGATCCTTGTCCACGTATCCGACCCCCACAGGCGCCGTCGACTGAAGCGTTTCCAGCAGCATGAGCGACTCCGCGGTCTCGCGCTGGGCCTCGCGAAGGTCCTCGTGGAGGCGTTCCTGCTCGCGGCTCGCAGACTCCAGATCCCGTACCTTCTCGATCAGCTTGTTGCTCAGCACCCTGAAGTGCTCACTCCGGAAGTTCTCCGGGCCGGCCGCCATTCCGGGCTCCCGGGTGGAGCCGAGCGCGGCGGCGACCATGCGAAGGATCTCCTCGGGTGCGCTCGGCTTTTCCAGGATCTCCTCGACGCCACAGGCGTGGGCGAGCCGGCGAACCTCCTCGACCGCATAGGTCGCGGTGCAGAACATCACGCGCGTACTCCCGATCTGCGGATCGGCGCGCAGCCTCCGGACGAAGTCATAGCCGTCCATGTTCGGCATCAGGATGTCGGCGATCACGAGGTCCGGACGGTTCGCCAGGGCGACCTCGAGGCCCTCCTCACCGCTGGACGCCTCCAGCACGGTGTAGCCGGCGTATCCCAGGACCGTCGACAGCAGCTCGCGGTCCGTGTCCCGGTCGTCCAAGACGAGGACCGAGGTCATGCTGTGCCGACCGGTCGGTGCTCGCTGATGAGCTCGGAGGGGATGAACTGCTCGATCTTGCCGATGAAGGTCTCGGGCTCGATCGGCTTCTGGATATAGCCGTCGAATCCCGCCGCGGCGATCCGCTCGCGATCTCCGACCATCGCGGATGCCGTGACGGCCACGATCGGCGTCCGCGCGAGGGAGGGCTCGCCCTTGAGTTTGGCTGCCACCTCGTAGCCGTCGATCCCGGGCATCCGGAGGTCGAGAAGGATCAGGTCCGGACTCTGCTCCAGGGCGATCCTGATTCCCTCGCGGCCGTCTCTCGCGAGCAGGGCGGAGTACCCGTACGCCCGAAGCAGGTAATCGATCAACTCGATGTTCTCCTCGTTGTCCTCAACCACGAGGATTCGCGCAGGGGTCATGGCACGGGCACCTCGAGCGTGAACGTGCTCCCCTCGCCGTATTCGCTCTCGAAGTCGATCGAGGCGCCGAGCTGCGCGGCGAGGGTCTGGCAGATGTAAAGGCCGAGACCGGTGCCTTCGTACGGGCGGCCGGACGGACCGCCGATCTGCTCGAACGCCGCGAACAGCTGCTGCTGGTCCTGGTCCTGGATCCCCTTGCCGGTATCGATCACGCTGAACCGGACAATGGGGGTCCCGTCGTCGTCCTCCCTGGTGAGGGCGAGCCGGACGCCGCCCTCGTCGGTGAACTTGATCGCGTTGTTCGTCAGGTTGATCAGGATCTGGCTTAGGGAGCGCCGGTCGCTGTGGACGTGAACGCCCTCGGCTCCGTTCGTGACCTCGAGGCCGATGGCCTTGTCGTCGGCGAGCGGCCGCAGCCCGACGACCACCTCCTCGAGCAGATCACGGCACTCGACCTCCTCGATGTTGAGCTCGAGCTTGCCGGCCTCGATCCTGGCCAGGTCAAGCAGGTCGTTGATCAGGGACAGAAGGTGCCTTCCGCTGGACTGCACCGTGCGCAGCTGCTTCTCCTGGTCGGAGTTGAGCGGTCCCGGAAGCCCCATGAGCAGCGTTCCGGTGAAGCCCAGAATCGCGTTGAGGGGCGTGCGCAGCTCGTGGCTCATGCTGGCCAGGAAGCGATCCTTGGAACGGTTCGCGCCCTCGAGCTGGCTGTTCGCATCACGGAGCTCATGCTCCACCCGCATCCGCTCGGTCACGTCGCGGATGGCTGCGGTGGCGAGCAGACCCTGCTCGGTCTCGAGTGGGCTGAGGCTCACCTCGACCGGGAACTCGACGCCATCCCCGCGGCGGGCCCAGAGGTCGAGCCCGGCCCCCATCCGTCGCGTTCGCGGCGTTGCGAAGAAGCCGTTACGGTGGCCGGGATGGCGCTCCCGGAACCGGGCGGGGATCAGGAGATCCACCGACTGCCCGATGAGCTGGTCCCGCGAATACCCGAAGAGCTTCTCCGTCTCGGCGTTGGTGAGCTTGATCTGCCCCTCGCTGTCCACGATCACCATCGCGTCGGGAGCGGACTCCAGCAGCGATTGCGCGTATCTCCGCGCGTTGTCGAGCTCCCGGCCTATCCGCACCTGCTCGGTGATATCGGTTGAGATGAGCAGGAACCCGCCGGGCTTGCCCCCCGAGCCTCGGCGCGGTGTGACGACCACGCGTGCGGTGAACTCCGTGCCGTCCCTGCGGACGCGTTGCACCGTGCCCTCCCACTTGCCGTCCCGCGTCGCCTCGCCGGCCATCGCGCCGGGCAGGCCCAGCAGCACGTCGGCCTCGGTGTGCAGCGTCGTCCAGGACTGTCCGACGATCTCGGCGGGCTCATGGCCGTACAGCCGCCGGGCGCCCTCATTCCAGAGCAGGATCCCGCCCGCCGCGTCGGTGGCGATGAACGAGTGCTCGGTGGAGGACTCGAGCAGCGTGTCGATGAACTCCGCGGCTTCCCCCGAGCCCGCGAACAGGTCGCTGCCCTCTACCCGCGAGGTCATCGCGAGTGCTCGACGTTCTTTGGCTGCTGCCGGCGCCCTGCGCCTGCCGTCGTCTCTTCGCCACCCGGGCGCGGGCAACGCAATGGGCGTTGCACAACCACCTGATCGGTCTTCCGGGTAACTAACTTGAGTGCTCGGGGAATCTGGGCACCGTGGTGCAAGGACCCGACAGAGCCCGCACGGCCATGGTCGCGGGCCTCTAGGATCTCGGGCGTGACCGAGAAAGTCGAAAAGACAGACGCGGAGTGGCGTGAGGAGCTGACGCCCGAGCAGTTCCAGGTGCTGCGTGAGAAGGGCACCGAGCCACCCTTCACCGGGGCGTACACGCACTCCAAGGCGGACGGGATCTACCGCTGCGGCGCCTGCGGGAACGAGCTCTTCAGCTCGGACACCAAGTTCGACTCCGGCACCGGCTGGCCGAGCTTCACCGAGCCGGCGGTGGCCGATGCCGTGGAGCTCCACGAGGACCGGAGCCTCGGCATGGTCCGCACCGAGGTCACATGCGCGCGCTGCGGCAGCCATCTGGGCCACGTCTTCCCGGACGGCCCGGGGCCCACGGGCCAGCGCTACTGCATCAACTCGGTCTCGCTGGACCTCGAAGAGCGCTAGCCGCCTGGCTGGGCTAAAGCCCGGCCCCCGGCAGCAACGAGTTCGTGTAAGCGTTGCGCGCGTCCGGCGTGTTCTTGAGCAGCTTGTTCTCGGTCATCCAGTCGGCGAACCGGTTCCACTCGGCGGGGTCCTGGTAGCCGTAGGGCTTGCCCTTCGGCGGTGAGAACAGCGGCAGGGTGGCCTTCAGCGACGCGCGCTGGAGTCCGGGATCGAGATCCTTATTCGCCTTCAGCAGGCCGTCGATCGCGCGGTTCGGATCGGCCTTCAGGTCGCGCACCCCGCGCGAGAGCGCGCCGATGAACGCCCGTATCGTGCCGCCGTCGCGGTCGAGCGCGTCCTCGTTGGCCACGAGCACCAGCTCGTCGTAGGTGGGGACGCCGGCCCGGTCCACGGGGATGATCCGCGGCTTGCGCCCGCGCCGCTTCAGGTCCACTCCCTCGTAGTTCCAGAAGGCGCCGAGCGTGGCATCCACCCGTCCGGTGAGCAGGGCGGGTACGAAGCCGAAGCCCACGTTGCGCTCCTTCACCTTGGAGGGGGTCACGCCGTGGTCGAACAGGATCGTTTGGAGGTAGGCCGACTGGTAGTCGATTCCGGCCGTGCCCACGGTCTTGCCTGAGAGGTCCTTCACTCGCCGGATCCCCGCCTTGGGCAGGGAGATGATGGAGGTCAGCGGCCGCTGGACGAGCGCCCCGACCGCCACCACGCTCAGGCCCTGGTCGCGGGCCCGCAGCACCTCGGGCTCGTATGAGATGGCCAGGTCCACGCGGCCCGCGGCCAGCTGCTTCAGCGGCGCCGAGGGGTCCGTGGGCTGGCGGATGTCCACGCTGATCCCGGCCTGGGAGAAGTGCCCGGCCGCCTGGGCGGCGTAGATGGGGGAGTGATCGGCGTTCGGGAAGTAGTCGAGCATCAGCTCGATCCGCTTCGACCCCTCGGGGCCGAGACTGTCCTTCTTCTCCCCGCAGCCGGCCGCGGCAAGCGCGGCCAGGGCGAGGAGGGTTAGGACGACGGGACGCAATCTCACGTGTGGGATTCCTCTCTGCTCCATGGACAGGCGAGCCGCTCAGCGAGCGTCGCCAGGGCGAAGAGTGCCACCGCCATCAGGGTCAGCAGCACCACGCCTGCGTAAACCCGCGGTGTCTGGAGTTGGTTGTTGCCGAGCAACACCAGCCGCCCGAGTCCCTCGTCGGCTCCGGCCCACTCGCCGAACACCGCTCCGATCACGGACACCGTGGCGGCCACGCGGAGCCCGGTGAAGAAGGAGGGTAGGGAAGCGGGCAGCTCGACCTTGCGCAGCGTCTGCAGCCGGGAGGCGCCAAGGCTCCGCATGAGCTTCAGAAGCTCGACCGGGGTGGCGCGCAGGCCGTCGAGCACGTTCACCGTGATGGGGAAGAAGCAGATCAGCGCGACAATGGCGAGCTTCGGCCCCATGCCGTAGTCGAAGGCGAGCACGAGGATCGGGGCCAGCACCACGATCGGGATGGCCTGGGAGGCAACGAGCAGGGGGTAGGCGGCGTCCCGGAGCGGGCGGTAGAGGTGCATGACCACGGCAAGGGTCACGCCCGCCACCACCGCGATGGCCAGGCCAAGCAGCACCTCGATAAGCGTCACGCGGGCGTTGTCCATCAGCAGCGACCAGTCGTCGCGCATCGCCGTGAGCGTCTCCGACGGAGAGGCCAGCGTGAGGTCGTCCACACCGTGGAGCGAGGCCACGCCCTGCCAGAGGGCCACGAACGCCGCGAGCAGCAGGCCGGCGAGCAGGATCCTGGTGCCCCTCACGCCGCGCCCTCCGCCAGCGCGTCGAGCGCCCGCCCGGCCAGCCGCGCGAACTCCGGGTCGCCCAGCAGCTCGCGGCGGCGGCGGGGACGCGGGAGCCGCACCTCCAGCTCGGCCACCACCCGTCCGGGCCGGGCTGAGAGCACCGCCACCCGGTCGGCCAGGAGGATCGCCTCCTCCACGTCGTGCGTCACCAGCAGGACGGTGCGCGGTTCGGCGGTCAGCGCGTCCGCCAGCCATTCCTGCATGGCCGAGCGGGTGATCGAGTCGAGCGCTCCGAAGGGCTCATCCAGCAGGAGGGCGGGACGCCCGGCCAGCAGCGTGCGTAAGAAGGCCACGCGCTGGCGCATGCCGCCGGAGAGCGTGGCCGGCCGCGACTGCTCGAACTCGTTCAGGCCGAAGCGCGCGAAGAGCGGCTCGGCGCGCCGGCGCGCCTCCGCCTTCGACAGGCCCTGGCATTCCAGCGCCAGGGCGGCGTTCCCAAGCGCGTCGCGCCAGGGGAGGAGCAGGTCCCGCTGCGGCATGTACGCGGAGGCGTCGCGGCGGGGAGCGCCCGGCTCGGCGCCCTGGATCTCCACCGCGCCATCGTCCGGCTCCTGCAACCCGGCCACGATCTCGAGCAGGGTGGACTTTCCGCAGCCCGAGGGCCCGACCACGGCCACCACCTCGCCGGGACGGATGCTCAGGTCCAGGCCCTCGAGGGCGGTCACGAGCGGGCGCCTGCCGAAGCGGCGCGTGACGCCGCTCAGCGAGATCCCAATTCCCTTCAATGATCGAGGCTCCGTCACCGGAGCCTCGGCCTCGACCTGCATAGCTCCCTCCGCGGGCATTACCCCACAGGTTCGAAGGGTCAGCGCGAGGGCGCTATCTCAGCCCGCCTGTCCGCGAGCCCCCCTGGTGTGCAGCGTCAGTTTAGAGGCCGCCCGCCTCAGGCGCCGGGGCGCGGGTCGGCCAGGGCGTTCACGAAGATCTCGAGCTGCTTCGTGGTCCAGCACTCGAACACGCCCTCGCAGAACGGCTCGTACACGGACATCACCGAATCCCCGTAGTTCCAGTAGAGGCGCGGCTCGGGGTTGATCCAGAGCATCCGGCCCGCCGCGTCGGCCACCTTGCTGAACGCCGCGGCGTGGGGCTCGCGGCCATTGGTGCGGGCGTCGCCCAGCACGATCACGGTGGAGCGGGGGTCCAGGTCGTCGGCCACGCGGTCGAGGAACTCGAGCCACACCCGGCCGTAGTCGGTGTAGCCCGACACGTCGGCCACGCCCGCGTCGGTGGAGATCTTCCGCGACACGGCGGCGAACGAGCGCTCGGCCTCGAAAACGTCCGTGACCTCGGAGATCCGCTCCACGAACACGAACGAGCGCAGCTTCCGGAACTGGTCGTGCAGCGCATGGAGCACGGACAGGAAGAAGACGCTGGCGCTGGTGACGCTGGTGGAGACGTCGCAGAGCACGTAGAGCTCGGGCCGCCGCGGCCGCCGCGGGCGATAGCGGAGATCCAGCGGCACGCCGCCGGTCTGCAGCGAGGCCCGCATGGTGCGCCGCACGTCCACCTGCCAGCTGCGCCGGCGCCCGCGGTGCTCGCGCCCCTGGGTGGCCAGGCGCCGCTTGAGCTGGGCCACCACGCGGTGGACCTGGCTCAGGTCCTGGGTCGGGTTCGAGGGGAGCGTGCGGTCGAGCTCGCGCAGCGGGCGTGCCGGCGGCAGCGCACGGGTCCGCTCGATCAGCAGCCGCTCGAGCTCGCGGCGCACGTGCTGCTCGAACTTCTGGAGGTTGTCCCGAGGCACCGAGTCCGGGTCCGGCAGCTCGGCGCCGGCGGGGTTCTGGCGCTCGCCCCGGAGGCCGAGGCTCCGCCTGATGCGCTGCACGTCCACGCCGATCACGCCGGAGCCCTCGCCCTGGCGGCCGAAGGCCACGATCGCCAGCCGGGCGAGGTCGCGCATCTCGCCATCGGCCCCCGCGCGGATGGCGTCGCGGATGCGGTCGCGCAGGCTCTCGAGGTCGAGGCCCTCGCCGCCGGTGAAGCGCTCCTCGGTGAGTCCCCGCTCCACCGCCTCCCGCTCCACGGCGCGGAAGAAGAAGCGCTCGAAGAGCACGTCGAGCACGTGGCGGTCCTCCTGGGACTTGGCCAGGGTGGCGGCCAGCGTCTCGTGGAAGTCCTGCTGTGAGGTCCAGCTCACCGTCTCGAGCGCCTGGAACGCATCGAGGAGCTCCGAGGTGCCCACGGCCACGCCCTCCTGGCGCATCTCGTCCGCGAGCTCGAGCAGGCGCGCGGCCATGCCCGGAGGCCCCGGCCTCCCAGGCATCCCTCCGTAGAGGTTCGGGCTACCCGGCCTGCCGGCGGGTTCCGAGGATTCCATCGCCCAGCTTCACGCCCACGCGCTCGGCCACCAGGTCGAGGTCGGTCCGGTGCTTCACGATGATCGACATCGTCCGCTCGAGCACGGACTGGTCCACGTCCTCCGCGCCCAGCAGCAGCAGCGCGCGGGCCCAGTCGATCGACTCGGCGATCGACGGCGGCTTCTTCAGGTCCAGCGAGCGGACCATGTGGATGATCTCCACCAGCTTGCGGGCCACGTGCTCGTCCAGCTCAGGAGCGTGCAGCCGCACGATCTCCAGCTCGCGCTCCACGTCCGGGTAGTCCAGCCAGAGGTAGAGGCAGCGGCGCTTCAGCGCCTCGGTGAGCTCACGCGAGTTGTTGGAGGTGAGCAGCACCAGCGGATGCGTGCGCGCCTCGACCACTCCCAGCTCGGGGATCGAGATCTGGAAGTCGGACAGGACCTCGAGCAGCATGGCCTCGAACTCCTGGTCGGTCTTGTCGATCTCGTCGATCAGGAGCACCACCGGCTCGTCCGCGGAGATCGCGTTCAGCAGCGGGCGGGCGAGCAGGAACTCCTCGCCGAAGATGTCGTCCTTCACCTCCTGCCAGCCGGTGTCGGCCGCCTCGGTCTGGATCCGGAGGAGCTGCTTGCGGTAGTTCCACTCGTACAGGGCCTTGGACTCGTCGAGCCCCTCGTAGCACTGGAGCCTGATCAGCGAACGGCCGGTGGCCCGGGAGAGCGCCTTGGCCAGCTCGGTCTTTCCCACCCCGGCCGGACCCTCCACCAGAACGGGCTTGCCCAGCTGTCCGGCGAGAAAGGCCACCAGCGCGGTGCGCTCGTCGGCGAGATATCCGGCGCCGGCAAGGCCGTCGCGAACCTCCTCGATCGTCTGGAGCTCGTCGCTCATCCGCCGAGAAGGATACTTTCGCTCACTTGGCCGCACTTCTCCTGGTCATGGCGGACTTTCTCGACCCCGGCCGCGGACCCGATCAACGAGGCGCGTTCCGGGTCTCGCCCACGATCTTCCTCCTACTGGCGATAGGGGGCTTCGTGGTGGGGGCGTTCGGCCACCTGATCAGCTCGCGGGCGATCGTGGCCCTGGGGATAGCGATGATCTTCCTGTCCACCGTCTTCATCCCGATCTTCCTGAACATCACTCACTGAGATCCGTCGGTGCGCACCCGGCCACGCCGGGTGCTTCCGCCCAACGCGGGATCAGGCGCGGGTGGCCAGCCCCACTCCGTCACCGACCGGCAGCACGCTCCCGAACCACTTGGAACCGGTGGTGAGCTCGAGGTTGAGGGCCCGGGCGGAGGCGAGCGAGGCGGGGTCCCAGCGAGTCTCGGCGCCCTCCGGAGCGGCCACCTCGCCGGACATCAGCAGGTTGTCGATCACCAGCAGTGCGCCATCCGAGAGCTTCGGCTCGGCCAGCTCGATGTAGCGCGCGTACTCGCCCTTCGAGGCGTCCACGAAGAGGAGGTCGAACGGGCCCTCGAGCGCGGGAATCGTCTCGAGGGCATCTCCCTCCACGATCTCCACGCGGCCGGCCACACCGCCGCGCTCCAGGAAGCCGCGCGCCTGCGCGGCGCGCTCGGGATCGCGTTCCAGGGTCACGACGCGTCCCTCGCGAAGCTGCTCCGCGATATGGAGCGTGGAGTAGCCGATGGCGGTGCCCACCTCCAGCACCCGGGGATCGAGCGCTCGGGCCAGGGTGGCCAGCAGGCGGCCCGCCTCCCAGGCCACGATCGGCACGCTGTCGCGCTCGGCCACGGCCTCCATCTCGGCCAGCACCTCGGAGCGCCGCGGGCGGATTCCCTCCAGGTAGCGCTTTACGTCGTCGTCGAGGATCGTCATGGGGCGAGGGTAGTTGTGGCCAGGTCGTACGCGAGGCCCCGCGGCGCCCGGCCGGCCGTGCGTCCCGAGGTGCGCACGCGCACCGCGTCGCTGCGCACGATCGCCACGCCGTGGCGCTCCAGTGCCTGCTCCAGGCCCTCGTCCTCCAGGGCCCGCCGCGGCTCGAGGCCGCCCACCCGCCGGTATGCCTCCACGGTCAACGCCATCGACGCCCCGCTGAAGTGGCCGTGGTCCGCGCCGAGCGGCTCGTGCTCCCGCACGCGCTCCAGCCGGCGGCGCACCGACTCCGCGCGAGCGGCCAGCGCGGTGGCGGGCAGTGCCGCGGCGTCCTCGTAGAGGATGTCGATCCGGCCGCCGATGGCGCTAGCGCCACGAGCCGCCAGGCCGAGCTGGGCCGAGATCCAGTCGGGGTCGGTCACCGAGTCGGCGTCGGTGGAGGCCACGAGGCCGAGCGGCCGTCCCACCGCCCGCAGGCGCTCGCAGGCCGCCTCCATGCCGAGGCGCCGGGCGTGACCCACCCCGCGGCCCGTACCGTCGAGGAGGTGCAGGCGCAGCAGGGGCCGGCGGTCCGCCACCTGCCGGGCGCGCGCGGCAGGTGGCGTCGGTGCAGCGGTCGAGCACGAGCAGCACCTCGTAGAGGCAGGGGGTCCGCGGACTGCGCGGCCAGCGCCTCGAGGCAGCGGGCCACGAGCGCCTCCTCGTTGTGGGCGGGCACCACCACGCAGGCGAGCAGGCCGGGGTCGGGCGAGGGGAGGCGGGTCACAGCCGCGCCCCGTCGGCCACCAGGCCCCGGCCCCGCTCGTAGTCCTCGTCGCGCTGGTGGGTCAGCACGCCCACGCAGCGGCCGTCGCGCAGGAGCCACGCGGTCCATGCGTCGCCGTGCTCCTCGAGGCGGACCGTGTCGTGGCCGTCCCCCCAGGCCGCCTGCTTCAGCGTCTGCCGGCCGATCGTGGACCAGAAGCCCGGGACCTCGGTCCACGCGACCTGCTCGTCCCCGGCCGCGGCGCGGCCGGCCACGCCGCCCTGGGCGAGCGCGTCGCCCCAGTGCTCCACCGACAGCCGCCGGTCCGCGAGGGGGTGGTGCAGCCGAGCGACGTCGCCGGCGGCGAAGACCCCGGGCGCGCTCGTGCGCCCCGCCTCGTCGCAGGCGATCCTTCCCTCGTCGAGCTCCAGCCCGGCGGCCTCCGCCGGCTCCACCGCGGGCTCGATGCCGAGTGCTGACACCACCGTGTCGGCGGCAATTCGCTCGCCTCCCTCAAGGGTGACGCCGGACAGGTCCAGGCTCTCCATGGGGCTCGCCATCCGCAGTCGCACGCCGGTGTCCTCGAGCCAGGCGGCGATGCGAACCCCCACCTCGCCGCCGAGCCGGCGCGATTGGGGCATGGGCTCGTCGCTCACGAGCGTCACCTCGCGGCCCGTGAGCGCCAGAGAGGCCGCGGCCTCGCAGCCGATGAAGCCCGAGCCCACCACGGCCACGGTGTTCCCCGCGGCCCGCAGGGCGTCGGAGTGCTCGCGGGTCCTCATCACCCGAACGCCGCCCGGGCCGGCGGGCCTGGCCCCGGTGGCCAGCACGCAGCGCTCGAACGCGATCTCCGGCCCGCTCTCCGTGGTCGCCGTGCCCGCCTCGGGGTCGAGGCCCGTGACCCGCTCGCCGAGCCGCAGCGTCACGCCCTGTCCTGCGTACCAGTCCTCGTCCTCCAGCGGCAGCGCCTCGGGGCCCGCCTCGCCACGCAGGTACTCCTTGGTGAGCGGCGGCCGCCGGTAGGGGCGATGGGGCTCGGCTCCCACGAGCACCACCTCACCCTCGCCGCCGGCCTCGCGGTAACCGCGCGCGGCCGAATGGCCGGCGGGCCCACCGCCGGCCACCAGCAGGCCGACGCGGCTCAAGCGGGCCGGTCCCAGCGGTCGAGCCGGTACCGGTCCTCCGTGTGGGACACGGCGTGCTCCAGGTGACCGAGGCGGCGCTCGAGCAGCTCGTGCACCTCGTCTCCCAGAAGCGGGTAGTCCCGCGTGGGTGGCCGCCAGTGCACGGCCAGCAGGCTCCCGCCGGGAGCGAGCTGGCCGGCCAGGCGAGGTGCCGCCGCCTCCAGCAGGCCGGCGTCCCAGTAGTAGAGGACCTCGGAGCAGAGGATCAGGTCGAAGGGGCCGGAGGGCAGCTCCTCGGGGAGGGCCCGTGTCTCCACGTGCACGTGCGGGAGGTGGGCCAGGCGATCCCGTGCCCGGCCCACGGCCAGCGGCGACACGTCCACGGCCATGAGCTCGTCGCAGCGGCCGGCGAGCAGCTCCGTGAGCACGCCGATCGAGCATCCCGCCTCGAGCGCCCTGCCGAAGCGGCGCCCCTCACCCAACGCCCTCAGCGTGTGCTCGTACTTCGCCCGCTCGTAGGGGCTCGACTCGAAGGCCCAGGGGTCGTGCTCGCGCGCATAGAGGGCGTCGAAGTAGGAGCCGTCGAGCCGGCCGGCGGCGCCGGGCTCAGCCGCGTTCATCGAGCAGCCGGCCGCCCACCCGGGCGAGCAGCGGGTCGAGGCGATGCTGGAGCAGGAACACGCCGAGGTCCCGGCGGGCCCGGTCGAGCGCCGACGCCGTGACGAGCGGACGCGACCCGCAGGCCCGGGTGGCCTCGTCGAGCAGTCGCCCGGAGGCGTCCGAGATCTGCGCGCGCAGGAGCACCGACTCCTCGAGCTGAGACTCCCCGGGAGCGTCCTCCGCCCGCCGGGCCGCGCGCTCGAGCAGCGCGTCGATCGTGGCCTGCGCCCCGGCGATCCGGCCGGCGGCCAGTGACTCGAGCGGGGTGCGGTTCTCGCGCTGGGACAGCAGCGACAGCGCCGAGTCCGCGGCGGAGTCGGCCACCCCGGCCCAGCTGGCGGCGGTGCGGATGGCGTCGCGGCCGAACCACGGCTCCCGCGACAGCTCGCCCGGTCCGCCGAGCACGGCGAGCACGCGCGCGCCGTCGAACACAACGCGGTGGCTCTCGGACGCCCTCATCCCGGCGGCGCGGTACCAGTCGCGGTCGATCTCCACCCCGCGCGAGAGGTCCACGTAGGCCAGCAGCGGCGGGCCCGCCGCCTTACCGCGAACAAGCACGAGCGCACGCTGCACGCCCCCGGCTCCCGAGCAGAAGGTCTTCACTCCGGACACCACCGCGCCCGTGGGGCCCCGCGAGACCAGCCGCGCGGGCGGTCCCTCGCCCGGCGCCGGGTCGGCACCCCAGAGGCCGAGCAGAAGCTCGCCCGCGGCCACCGCCGCCAGCTCGCGACCGCGCAGCGGGTCGGGCGCGCCCAGGCCCAGGCGCTCCACCGCGTTCAGGTGACCGTCGAAGATGCGGCCCACCGAGCCATCGGCGCGGGCCACCGCGCGCACGGCCCCCCACTCGTCGGCGTGGGAGATGGTCCGCGTGCCATCGGGGCCGGGCACGTTCAGTGCGGTGAGCCCGGCGTCGCGCAGGGCTTCAAAGGCGTCCGTGGGGAACCGGGGGTTGGCGTCCAGCTCCGCGGCGAACGCGGCCACGGCGGCGAGCGCTTCCTCCGCGCCGGTCGAGTTGTGCTCCCAGGGGGTCAACGTGGCCATGGCACCGGCACGCATCGGTCGCCCAGGGGCGCGGGGTCGTGTCCCGCGGAGCGGAGCTCGCGCACCAGGGGCGCCACCAGGTCCGCGGTCTCGGCGCAGCCGTCGCGGGTGGCGCCGGGGCCGATGCCGTCGTGCATCAGCACCACCGGGTCATGCTCGAGGCCCGGCCTGATCGCCTCCAGCATTCGCGGCGAGGAATGCCCGGCCCAGTCCTCGGTATCGAGTGTCCAGCCCGTGAGCTCGAGGGAGCGCGAGCGCGCCAGCTCTCCGGTCCATGGGGCCAGGGCCCCCCACGGGGGCCGCCAGCGCCGCGCCTCCACTCCGAGCTCGCGGAGTGCCGAGAGTCCGGCGTCCGTGTCGTGCTCGGCGGACTCGCGGGAGATCTCCGTGTGGCGCTGGTGGCGGAGGCAGTGGAACTCCACCGCGTGGCCCTCGGCCCGGGCGCGCTCCACCAGGCCGGGATGCCGCGTCGCGCGGCCGGCCATCACAAAGAAGGTGGCCACCGCTCCGGCCTCGGCCAACGCGTCGAGCACCCGCGGCGTCCAGCGGGCGTCGGGACCGTCGTCGAACGTCAGCGCCGCCACCTGCCGCCGCTACCCGCGCGGGACGACCGGGAAACCGCCCGACGCGGTGCACCCTCGGCGAACGGCGGCCGGGTGGGGCCTGGGTGCGTGGCGCCTTTTGCATCTCATGGGTGCATGGGCGCCCAAGCACTCTCGGGGCGTGTGACGGAGCGTGACCTACCTAACGGGGGCCTGCGCTGCCGGCCTCGCTAGAAGCGGTGGCGCAGGAAGAGCTGGCGGTCTCCCTCGGGGCCGGCGTCGAACCCGAGCGACCGGTAGAGGGTGAGCGCCGCGGCGTTCGCCTCGTTCGTATCCAGCTCCACCCGGCGGCAGCCCCGTGCCCGCGCCCGCTCGAGGGCCCCGGCCACCAGTGCGCGGCCGAGGCCGCCCCCACGCGAGCGTTCCCGCACGAACACGTCCTCGATCAGGCAGTCCTCCGTGGCGTACCAGACCCCGAACCGGTATCGGAGCTGACACACCCCGTCCGCGGGCTCGCCGGCCAGGAGGAACTCGGTGCCGGGGTCGCCCATGAGGCGGCGGACGCTTTCGAGAAAGCTCGCGTCATCAGGCCAGTCGCGGCCATTGTGGTCGCGGAACTCCGAGAGGAGCCGGGCCACGAGCTCTGTGTCCTCATCAGTCGCGAGCCGGGCTGTGATCACGGGCCAAGTATCCTCCGCCGTCGCCCTGAACACCGGCCGAAAGGAGGCGCAGTGTCCGATTTGATCGAGGTCCCGAAGGGTCTCGAAGGCGTCATTGCCTTTGACACGACCATCGCGGAACCCGACAAGGAGGGCGGTGCGCTCCGGTACCGGGGAGTGGACATCGAGGAGCTCGTGGGGCACGTGCCCTTCGAGCAGGTGTGGGGCCTGCTCGTGGACGGCACCTACCACCCCGGCCTGCCGCCGGCCGAGCCGCATCCGCTGGCCGTGCGCACGGGCGACCCGCGCGTGGATCTCCAGGCCGCGCTCGCGATGCTCGGGCCGGAGTGGGGCCTCGAGGCGCTGATCGACATCGACGACGAGACCGCGCGTGACGACCTCGCTCGTGTTTCGGTGATGGCCCTGTCTTTCGTGGCCCAGTCAGCGCGCGGCATCGGCCAGCCACCGGTACCGCAGAGGATCGTGGACCAGGCCAGGTCCATCCCCGAGCGCTTCCTCATCCGCTGGCGCGGCGAGGCCAACCCGGATCACGTGAAGGCGATCGACGCCTACTGGATCTCCGCCGCCGAGCACGGCATGAACGCATCGACCTTCACCGCCCGCGTGATCGCCTCCACCGGCGCGGACGTGGCCGCCGCCCTGTCGGGCGCGGTGGGCGCTCTGTCCGGCCCTCTCCACGGCGGCGCACCCTCGCGGGTGCTGGCCATGCTCGACGGAGTGGAGGAGGCGGGTGACGCCGAGCAGTACGTGAAGGACCTGCTGGACCGGGGCGACCGCCTGATGGGGTTCGGCCACCGCGTCTACCGAGCCGAGGATCCGCGCGCCCGCGTGCTGCGCCGGACGGCGCGGGAGATCGGCGCCCCGCGGCTCGAGGCGGCGGAGAAGCTGGAGAAGGCCGCTCTGGCCGAGCTCCAGGCGCGGAAGCCGGACCGGGTGCTGGCCACGAACGTGGAGTTCTGGTCCGCGGTGGTGCTCGACTACGCGCAGGTGCCCCCCGAGCTGTTCACCCCGCTGTTCGCGTCCGCACGCGTGGCAGGGTGGTCGGCGCACGTCATGGAGCAGAAGCGGGAGGGACGCCTGATACGGCCGAGCGCGAGGTACATCGGCCCCGCGCCCCGCGAGGCCTCCGCGGTAAACGGCGGCTCGCCCACCTCCTGAACAGGAGTTAGCCTCGGGCCATGACCGAGGCACGCAAGCGTCTCGTACTCGTGGCGGCGATCCTCGGGACCGCCGTGGTCACCGTGGACTCCACGGTGGTGAACGTGGCCCTGCCGGCCATCGAGAAGGACCTCGGAGGAGGCCTGGCCGGCCAGCAGTGGACCTCCAACGCCTACCTGCTCACGCTGGGCTCGCTGCTGCTGATCGGCGGCTCGCTCGGGGACATCTTCGGCGAGCGGCGGGTGTTCGCGTTCGGCATCAGCGCGTTCGGAGTGACCTCGATGCTGTGCGCCCTGGCGCCGACGATCGAGGTGCTGGTGGCCGCCCGCGCCCTCCAGGGCGTGGCCGGCGCACTGCTCACGCCGGCTGCGCTGGCCGTGATAGTGCGCACCTTCCCACCGGACGAGCGAGGCAAGGCCGTGGGTGCCTGGACGGCGTGGGCAGGGATTGGCAGCGTGCTCGGTCCGCTCATCGGCGGCCAGCTGGTGGACAGCGCATCCTGGCGCTGGATCTTCGCCATCAACGTCCCGCTCGTGCTCGTCACGCTCGTCCTGATCCTGCGCGTGGTTCCGGCAGGGGAGCCCGACCCGAACGCCAGGGTGGACGTGGTGGGAGCCGTGCTGTGCGCATTCGGCCTGGCCGGGATCACCTTCGGCCTGATCGAGCAGCCACTCCACGGGTTCGAGAGCCCGCTGGTGTCCGGGTCGATGGTGGGCGGCTTCGCCCTCTTTGCCGGCTTCCTCTACTGGGAGTCGCACACACCGGGTCCGATGCTTCCACTCGGGCTGTTCAAGCGGCGGAACTTCGCGATCGGCAACTTCGAGACCTTTGCCATGTACGGCGGGCTCAGCGTCCTGTTCTTCCTGCTCGTGCTGTTCCTGCAGCAGGTCGCCGGATACAGCGCGCTCGAGGCCGGCACCTCCAGCCTCCCGGTGACGCTGGTGATGTTCTCGTTCTCGGCCCGCTTCGGCGCCATGGCCGACCGGCACGGGCCCCGCTTCTTCATGGGCGTTGGGCCGCTGATCACCGCGGCGGGCCTGGCCCTGTTCCTGCGCGTGGACGCGGACGTGGACTACCTCACCGACCTGCTGCCCGCCCTGCTCGTGTTCGCAGTCGGACTCTCGATGACGGTGGCTCCGCTCACAGCCACGGTGCTGGCGGACGCCGACGAGCAGAACGCGGGGGTGGCCTCCGGTGTGAACAACGCGATCGCCCGGGTGGCGGGCCTGGTGGCCATCGCCGGGGTGGGCGCGGTGGTGGCCGCCAGCTACGGGGCGTCGCTGGAGAGCAAGCTGGGCGAGCTCGCGAACCGTCCGGAGCTGTCGCAGGCGGTGAAGGACGCGAAACGCCAGCCGCTCGCGCCCGGTGCCGGTGGGCGTGGTGCCGGCCTCGGTGCGCCCGCGGGTTGAGGCGGCCGCGGAGGAGGCCTCGGTGGAGGCGTTCCACCTCGGGGTGGGGATCGCCACCGTGCTGGTGGGGCTGGCGGGGCTGCTCGGGCTGGCCGGGATCCAGAACCCGCGGCGCAGGGTCGAGGCCGAGACCTGCCCGGGGGGCCAGCTCGTGGGCGTGCCCGAGGAGGGTGCGCGCAGCTCACCGTGTGACTGGGGCCGCGATTCGCAGAAGGGGGCCATCCCCCGGAGAGAGCCCGCGCCGGCGTGAGCCTCGACCGCCGCGAGCTGTTCCTTCGCGCGGGCGCGGGTGCCCTCGCCCTCGCCGTGCCCGAGGCGGCGGCGCTCGCCGCGGCCGGGCCGCCGATTCCCCGTCGCGCGGTGCGGGCCCTGAGGGCGGCGGTGCGCGGCCCGGTCCTGCTGCCGGGGACGCCCGGGTACGGCGGCGCGCGGCTCGTCTACAACGTTCGCTACGACACGGCGCGGCCGCGGGCCGTGGTGCAGCCGGTGGACACGCGCGACGTCCAGGCGGTGGTGCGGTGGGCCGACCGCTTCGGCATCCGGATCGTGCCCCGCTCCGGCGGGCACAGCTACGCCGGCTACTCCACCACCTCGGCCGGGGTGGTGGTGGACCTCTCGCGCCTCCGCGGGGTGAGGGAGTCGGGAGGTCGCGCCAACGTCGGGCCGGGCACGCAGCTGATCGACCTCTACTCGGCGCTCGGGCGGCGCGGGCTGCTCGTCCCCGGCGGGTCGTGCCCATCGGTGGGACTGGGCGGCCTGGCCCTGGGCGGCGGCCACGGCCTGTCGGGCCGGCGTTTCGGTCTCACGACCGACAACCTGCGCGCGGCCACCGTGGTCACCGCCGACGGAAGGGCGCGAAGGGCGGGCGCCGGCAGCGATCTGCTCTGGGCATGCCGTGGAGGAGGCGGTGGGAACTTCGGCATCGTCACCTCCCTGGAGCTCCAGACGCACCGGGCCCGGTCGGCGTCGTGGTTCTTCGTGAGCTGGCCCTGGAGCCAGGCGTCCGAGGCGCTTGCGGCCTGGCAGGCCTTCGCGCCCCATGCCCCGCCCGCGCTCACGGCGATCCTCAGCCTCGGCACCACCGGCGGATCCGGAGCGCCGCGGGTCACGGCGCTCGGGCAGCACTTCGGCTCGGAGGCCTCGCTGCGCCGCCTGATCCGGCCGCTCGCCCGGATCGACGGCGCGAGCGTGTCCACGGGAACGGCCTCGATGTTCGACCTCGCCCTGCGCTGGGCCGGCTGCCTCGGGGAGGGCTACCGGGCCTGCCACACCCGCGGCACCCGGGCGGGCGGCACGCTGGCGCGCGACCGCTTCCTGGCCAAGTCCGACTACTTCCGGAAGCCGGTCCCGGCTCGGGGCCGCCGAGTGATGATCGACTGGATCGAGCGGCGCCAGCGCACGCCCTCACTCGGCTCGGGCGCGCTGCTGCTGGACGCCTACGGCGGCGCGTACAACCGGCCCGCGCCGGATGACACGGCGTTCGTCCACCGCGACATGCTCTTCTCGCTCCAGTACGTGGCCTACTTCGGCGCGGGCGCGGGCGGTCCCAGCCGCACGTGGATCGAGGGGGTGTGGAAGGCACTGCGGCCGTACGCGTCGGGGCAGGCCTACCAGAACTACATCGACCCGGACCTGCACGGCTGGCGGCGCGCCTACTACGGATCGAACCTGGCCCGGCTGCGGGAGATCAAGCGCACCTACGACCCCGACTTCCGCTTCCGCTTCCGCCAGGCCATCCCGCCGGCCTAGAGGTCCGCGTCGGCGGAAGCGAGGGCCTGCTCGCGGCTGAAGTACATCTCCATCCGCGCCAGCTTCCCGTTCGGGGCGCGGCTCACGTAGAAGACCTGGAAGTCCATCTCGATCCCGCTCTCCCGCCCTCGGCCGCGGTGGCGCGTGGCGGTCACGTACACGTCGTCGCCGACGTCGATGATCTCGAGCAGGTCCATGCGGAAGTCCTCCCACTGCGTGGGCCAGTCGGCCAGGGCGTCGGCGACGGCTGTGGGCCCCTCGTACGTCTTGGAGTCGGGAACCTCGGGAGGCTGGACGATCACGACGTCGGGCTCGGTCCTGCCCTCGAACCAGGCCATGTCGCCACGTTCGAGCGCGTCGAAGGACTGTTTCAGAAGCTCCACGCCCTCCTGCGACATAGCGAGGCCAAGTATGAAGGGGTTCAGCGGTCCGGCGGGGGCGGATTCTCCTCGTCGGCCAGCGTCAGCTGCTCCCCCTCGTCGACCACCGTGGGAGCCTCGTCGGGCTCGGGCGGTGGGGGCTCCTCCTCGGGCGGCGTGCGTCCGGGGGGGATGTACTCCGGCACGGACAGGGTCTCGGCCGGCTTCGCCCTTGCCGGCGCCGCCGGCGCCCGCCGGGCGAGACGGCGGGTCCGGGGCTCGCGCTCCCCGCGCGGTCGCGGCTCGTCGCGGCCCACCGGCTCGCGCGCCAGGTCGTCTGCCGGGCGCTTCGCGCGCTCGCGGACGCCGGCGGCGACCAGGATCGCCGCGCAGGCGAGGGCCAGCAGGTTCTGCCCGAGCGGCCGGTCGAAGAGCCGGGCGATGATCAGCAGCGCGGCCCACACCCCGGCGGCCGCGATGGCCGTGCCGTCGCCGAACGGCAGGTGGAACGCACGGCCCTGCGCCCGCGCCCGCAGCAGCGCCAGCACCCCGAGTCCGGTGAGGATCTCCGCGGCCTCCACGAAGGAGAAGGGCCCGAAGGTGCTCACCACGAGGAGCACGGCCGCCACGGCGGCCACGCGCTGTTCCAGGTTCAGCGCCCTGAAGAGCTCACTCAGCTCCTGGAAGAAGCCGTTTGTGGACCGGCTAGCCATCGTCGAGCGGCCGCCTGCCCGAGAACCCGTCATCCGGCTCGTGCCAGAAGCCGATCTCTTCCTCGCCCTCCTGCCAGCAGAGGTAGACCTCCCTGCCGTCGCGCAGCGAGGGGAAGTCCACGAGCCCCTTCTCCAAGTCGCGCAGCACGACCTCCAGCGCGCGCAGCTCGATCAGGGTGTCCCGAAGGGCGAGGAAGCCCCGGGACACAGAGCGCCCGGGCTCGCCGCCGCCGTTCATGGGTGCCGCGGAGGAGAGGGCTTCGCGCGCCTCCTCGTCCGTGAGCTGCGCCCGGGCGGCGCGCAGCCTGCCGATCAGCTCCTCCACCTGGGGCAGCAGCGCGGCCGCCTCGTCCAGGGTGTAGTGGCGGGTGTGCGCCATCAGCGCCGCGGCGGGGCCGGGGCGCGGGTCACGCCGCGGCGCGGGCGCCCGCGATGCGGCGCCCGAGCAGCTCGGCGTCGGCGTCCGACACCGTTCGAAGCTGGCCCTGGAACGCCAGCCGCCAGTGTTCGGCGGGCCACTTCTTCGCGTGCTCGAGCTCCCCGGCCAGCTCCTCGGCCGGCACGAACTCGCTCTCATCGAGCACGGCCTCCGGCCGCGTTTCGAACCGCCACGGATAGGCGTCGGCCTTCCCCGGCTTGCCGGGCCAGATCTTCGTGCGGTCCTCGTACATCTCGCCCGTGACCTCCACGATCCCGCCGAAGGCCTGCACGCCCGTCACGTAGAAGACGATCCGGTCTCCGGGCGCGATCTGCTCCGCCATCCCGCGGCGGCCCTCCTTGGCTCCGATTACCGAGAAGCCGTGTTCGCGGGTGGCCCGGAAGTTGTCGAGCGAGCCGGTGAGAATCCACGTCTTGGCCACGCTCCGAAGCCTACCGCCGGTCGAATAGGGTTTCTGCCGCGATGTCCGACGAAGAGTTGCACCTGATCGGTCCCGACGAGATCGCCTACCGGCTGGAGCTGACCCCCGCCCAGCTGAAGATCACGTACACCGCGCTGAAGGCGTTCCTCGACGACTTCGGCCACGACGAGCGCGACGTGCACGCCGTGACCCGCGAGATCCTCGAAAAGCTCCCCGACGAGCACGCCGTGCGCAGCATCGACATCTCTCGCGGCCGCTAGTCCTTCACAGAAAGCTCCGTTTGGCTCGCTAGGGTCCGGCCGCGGATGGAATGGGACCTCACACGCCGTGACCTGATCAAGGTTGGCGGGGCAAGCGCCGCGGGACTCACGTTCCTCGGCTGCGACGAGACGGCCAAGTCGGCCGGTCAGCCCAAGCCGGTGACCAAGCGGGGCAAGCCGCCGGCCAACCCGATGAACGTGGTGCTGGTGATCATGGACAGCCTGCGCACCGACCACATCTACGGCGGGCGCGCCCACACCGCGGCCTGGGACAGCCTGGTGCGCGACGGCCTGCGCTTCACCCGCGCCTACCCGGAGGGGATGCCCACCATCCCGGCGCGACGCTCGATCATGGAGGGCCACCGGGTCTATCCGTTCCGCGGCTGGCGCCCCTTCAAGGGGCTCACCGCCCAGCCCGGCTGGGAGCCCGTGGGCTACCACCACCGGATGTGGCCCGAGTACCTCCAGGAGCACGGCTGGACCACCGGTTACGTGACCGACAACCCGCACATCGTCTCCTTCGCGCACGACAAGATGCGCGCGCGCTTCGACCGGCCGGAGCTGATCTACGGCCAGGTGCCCGAGGCCCGGAAGGGCACCCACGACGTGTCGAAGGAGGAGGTCTACAAGTACCTCCCGCCGTCGATCCGGGGCACCCGTGCCGAGCCGAGGATGGTGGAGTACCTGCGCTCCAACCCGCGCAACCGGCCGGAGGAGGAGTTCCTGGCCTCGCGCGTGTTCGACCGCGGCACCGACTGGCTCCAGTGGGCGCGCACGCGCCAGCCCTTCGCCCTGGTGGTGGACTCCTTCGACGCCCACGAGCCGTGGGACGCCCCAAGGTCGCTGATCGACATCTACGACACGCCCACCACCCCGGGAGTGGAGCCGATCCAGCCCTTCCCGACGCCGGCCGGGCGCCCGGCGGACCTGGACCTCTCGAAGGCGCTGGTTCGCCGCATGTCCCACCTGTACGCCGCCGAGGTGACTCTGGTGGACCGTGGGCTCGGGCGCCTGCTGGCCAAGCTCACCCAGCTCGGCATGGACGACAACACGCTCGTGGTGGCCATCTCCGACCACGGCGTCCTGCTGGGCGAGTACGGCTGGGTGGGCAAGCGCTACAAGGAGATGCACCAGGCCCTCTGCCACGTGCCCCTCGCGATTCGTCACCCCCGGGGCAAGGCGAAGGGCCGCGCCTCCACCTACTTCGCCTCGACCCACGACGTGGGGCCCACCATCCTCGGCGCGCTCGGCTACGACCGCCCGGACTCGATGAACGGGAACGACCTCTCCGTGCTGCTCGACGGCAAGCGGCCGCCGAAGCGCACCTACCGCACCGCCTGTTACAACGACCACGTCAGCGCCAGCGATGGCCGCTGGCTGCTGATCTCCGACAACCAGGGCCACCGCAAGCAGCTCTACGACCGCAAGAGGGACCCCGGTGAGCACCGCAACGTGGCCGCGCGCCATCCCGACGTGGTGAAGCGGCTCTGGGGTTACGTCAAGAAGGACGCCGGCGGCAAGCGTCTGCCGCGCTTCAAGACCTCCGGCGGCGGCTAGACGGAAGCTGCGGTGCTCGCCCGATCACCGATCGGGCTGCGCTCCTCGCCGCCGGACCGGTCCTAGTCGATCGGGATGTCCTCGACCCGGGGCTCCTGCTCCGGGTGGTCGAGCCGCTCGAGGTACCAGTCGATCAGCGAGCGCAGGGTGAGCAGGAACTCCCGGACCAGGTTCGTCACCTGCTGCTCGAGCTCGCGCGGCGCCGCGCGTCGCAGTCCGTCGAGGAGCACGAACAGCGAGGCCGGATCGATCGGCCGCCCGCGCGGCGGTGGCGGCGCGCCGGGGTCGGGCTCGGGCCCCGCGTCGTAGGGAGGGGGCGGCGGCGGTGCGTCCACCCGCGGGATGTCGTTCGGGTCAGCCGGGCACATGGGCTTCCTCCGTCTTCTCGAAGGAGATGCGCAGCGCGCCGTCCTCGAACCGCGCGCCGCTGGTGGCGTAGGCGGCCAGGGCGGCCGGGAGCAGGATGGTCCGCTTCTGGGTACCCACCCGCACGATCACCTCGAGTCCGATCTTCTTGAGGTTGATCTCACCGCGCTCGGCCAGAGGCAGGGGCACGCTCAGCGTGGCGCTGCCGTTCTCCGTGGCCAGCTCCTGGCCGAGCTCCGTGTGGAGCACCTCGGCCGGGGCGTGCCGCTCGAAGACCGCGCCGGCCAGGCGGTCGAGCATCTCGGTGCCCACCACCTCGCGGTCGAAGAACGGCGCCTCCAGGATCGGGAGCGGCGCGAACGCCGAGCGCACCAGGTCGAGATGCTCCTGCTGGGTCGCGCGCCAGGCCTCGAAGTAGCCCTCGGCCGCGCGCTCGGGGAGCACGCGGTTCACCACCACGGCGTCGGTCAGGTAGCCGTAGAGGTTCAGGTAGGTGAACGTGCGCATGGCCTCCTTCACCACCATCCGCTCAGGGCTCATCACCAGCCGGATCGAGGTGTGCGCGCGGTCCCGGAGGATCTCGTTCATCGCCACGAGGTTGCGAGCCAGGCGCTCCACGTCCTCGAACACGGCATCGCCCGGCATCGGCATGTCGAACAGCGTCTTGGCGAAGGGGGCGAGCCGTCGCTGCGAGGGCAGCACCTTCTCGAGCCACCAGGTCACCACGTCGGGAAACGAGAGGAGGCGAAGCGTCTCGCCGGTGGGCGCGCAGTCCACCACCACGCAGTCGAAGCGGCCCTCCTCGTGGTGGCGCTTGATCCACAGCAGCGAGAAGAGCTCGTCCATGCCTGGGGGCACCGTGAGCTCCTCCGCCGAGATGCGGTCCACGCCGCGCTTGGCCAGCAGGTCACCGAGCCAGGCCTGCACGCCGTCCCAGTGGCGCTCCATCTCCTCCTGGGCCTGAACCTCGTGCCCGAAGAGGTTCTCGGCCAGGGGGGTGGGCTCGGCCCCGAGCGGGGTCTCGAAGGAGTCGGACAGGCTGTGCGCCGGGTCGGTTGAGAGCACGACGGTGCGCAGTCCCTCGGAGGCGCACCGCAGAGCCGTGGCCGCGGCCACGCTCGTCTTCCCGACGCCGCCCTTCCCTGTGTAGAGAATGATTCGAGGCGCCATGGGCGCCGCTCATCCTACGCGTCGGGGTCGGGCTCGACCTCGAGCTTGGCGCTGCCCCGGTCCTTGAGGCCGCGCCCGGTGCGCAGCTCCTTCGCCGCCACCTTCACCGTGTAGAGGCCGCGCGAGCGGGGGCGCCAGTACACCGATCCGCCCCCGCGCCGGAAGGTTCTGATGCTGTCCAGCGCCACCTTGCCGTTCTTCGTGATCGTGACCTCCACCGCGGAGAGCTTCGACACGTTGAAGCGGATCGGCGTCAGGTCGCCCTTCGTGGTCAGGTCCGGCACGCGCAGCTTCAGCACCGGCGGGTCCACCTGGTAGCCGCGGTAGCGCTTGGCGTAGGTGCAGAAGACCTCGCCCAGCCGCCGGGTGCACATGCTCTGGAGGAACTCGCGCAGCAGCTCGTGGTAGTCGGCGTTCGACTCGTGGCCGCGGTAGTTGTAGAGCGACCAGTCGCCCACGTCGCTGAGCGGCACCTGCCGCTCCGCCTCGGGCTCCGCCCGGTCGTAGAGCGTGCGGGCGCGCGTGTCCCCGCTGATCACCGAGTAGTCGTAGAGGCCGATCAGCGACTGCAGGAAGGCGTTGAAGATGAACAGCCGCGGGGCGAACGAGTACTGGAGATAGGCCACCCCACCCTCGGGCCCGGTGGTGCGCACTCCAGTCGGCGGAGCGGTCTGGAAGGCGCCCAGCCCGCGCCGCGCCCAGGTCAGGTAGCCGGGCCGGTCGAGCAGCTGCGACGCCCGGGCGAGCGCCTGGACGGCGGTGGCCTGAGCCATCCCGCTCATCCACGGCGGCGACCCGCCGCCGAAGTCGAAGAGGTACTCCCAGGCCACGAAGCCACGGCCGCGTCGCACCGCCAGCCGGTCCATCTCGTCGAGCAGCTGGGCCAGCGCCTCGCGGTCGCATCCCGGCTCCTTGCGCACGCACGCGCCGTGGATCAGGTTCGCCTTCTTGAACGAGGACAGCGGGTGGATCTGGAGCCCGCGCCCGGGGAAGTACTCGAACACGATCTGGCTTCCGCGGAAGGTCACGCGGTCCTCGCTCGCCGGGAACGGGAGCTTGGGCCAGTACTGCCGGTTGCGCGCCACCTGGAGGAAGGCCGCCGGCATGCGCGAGGGGATCAGCCGCCGGCGGAGCGCGAGGCTCTCAACCGAGACGTACACGTAGTAGAGCTGAGCCCTGCGCGCGCCGCGCAGCCGCCGGAGCGTGCGCCGGGCCTGGGCCCATTGCCTGGTCCAGCGCCGGTAGTCCGCGCGCTTGATCTTCTTCGCGCGCAGCGCCCGCTTGAGGACACGCGTCACCGCCCTCCGGCCGGACGCCGTGCTCGCGCGCGCCCGCGGCCGGCTCGTCGCGGCCGCGCTCGCCCTCGGCGTGCGGAGGGCGTACCGGGGCGACGGAGGCGGCAGGTCGGTGGCCGACGGCGGCGGGACCATGGGGTCGAACCGCCTCACGGCGTGGTGTCCGTTCACCTCGATCACGGTCGCGGCGTGGGCGGAGGCCGCTCCCGCGAGCGCCAGGAGCACCGTCGCGATCACGATCAGGCGATGTGTAATCCGCATCCTTTCTCCAACGTCGGCACCGGCGGGGAGTTGCGGTAGGGCCTAGTACCCTGCGCCGCGTGCGCCTCCGCGTCCTGATTGCGCTCTTCGCGGCGCTGGCCCTGGTCTCCTGCGGGAATTCGGGCAACAGCGCCGACGTCGAAAACCTGCTGGACAAGGCGTTCCGCTCGGACATCCACAGCGCGAACCTGAAGGTGGACGCAACCCTGCAGCTGAAGGGGAGCGGATCCCTGGACGAGCCGGTGCGCATCCAGGCCAGCGGGCCCTTCCGCACGAACAAGGGCAAGCTCCCGTCGGCAGACCTCACCCTGAAGATCGGGAACACCGGTGGGCAGACCATCGAGAGCGGCTTCCTCTCCACCGGCGACCGGGCCTTCGTGAAGTTCGAGGACGTGTACTACGAGCAGCCCGCCTCCCAGGTCCGCGAGGCCAACCGGAAGATCAACGCGGCGAGCGGCAAGCACGGGGGCTCCCTGCGCTCGCTCGGTCTGAACCCACGGAGCTGGCTGGCCGAGGCCACGGAGAAGGGCGACGAGACCGTGGGCGGAGTGGAGACCACCCACGTGTCGGGGACGCTCGACGTGACTCGCGTGATGAGGAACATCAACGCGTTCGTCCAGCGCTCGAGCGCGGCCATCGACGGCGCCACCGGCAGCAAGCCCCCGGGCAAGCTGAGCGAGAAGGACATCAAGCAGATCGCCTCCGTGGTGAAGGACCCGCACTTCGACGTGTACGTGGGCAAGAAGGACAACACCATCCGGCGCATATCGGGCCGGGTGGAGTTCCAGGTCCCGGAGGACGCCCGCAAGTCCCTCGGCGGCATCGAGGGCGGATCGCTCTCGTTCACCGTGGAGTTCTCCGACGTGAACGGCGACCAGCAGATCGAGGCTCCGGCGAAGGCCCGGCCGATGTCGCGGCTCACCACCTCGCTCGGTGGCACGGGCCTCCTCAGCGGGGCCACGGGCACCTCGGGCTCGGGCTCGGGCTCCGGGTCCACGGTCAGCCCCGTGAATCCCAACGGTCCGGGCACGAGCACCCCGCCGTCGGGCGGAGCGCCCACCGCCGAGGACTTCAAGCAGTACGCGGACTGTCTCGACAAGGCGGCACCGGAGGACACGGACGCCCTCCAGCGCTGCGCGCGGCTCCTGAACTAGGCCGGGGTCTTGCGCAGGTCGCGCTCGGGATCGATCCCGAAGCGGCGGGCCACCTCGGCGTGCTCCGGCCCCACCTCCCAGCGGTCCGGTCGCTCCTCACCCTCGTGATCGGGGGTCGCTCCCTTGAGGAGCATCGATCCGGTGTTGTCGCCCACCTCGCGGATGGCGGCCACCTCATCGGCGGAGAGCGGGCTCTCCCGGGGCACGGCGGCCAGCTCTTCGCGCTTCAGCTCAATCGGCTTCGCGTCCGGCCCGGGCTCCTGGATGAGCGTGGGCGCCACCACCTCGACAGCGGGGTGGGCCAGGTTCCAGGCGCAGGCCAGCTGGAGCATCGTGAGCCCGTGACGGTCAGCGATCGGGCGGATGCGGTCGAGCCGCTCGCGCCCGGCCTCCACCCACCCATCGGGGCGGAAGCCGCGGTGATCGCCCGGAGCCAGCTGGTGGCCCGGGAGCACGTCGTCGTGGAAGAGCCCGCCGTAGTCCACCACGCGGGTGATGACGCTCACGCCGTGGCGCGCCGCGGTGTCGAGCACCAGCTCTCCCGGCCAGGGCTCGAACGGATTGAGGATCAGCATGGCCCAGTCGATCAGGTGGCCGTAGCGCTCGAAGCAGCCGATCGCGTCGAGCGTGAAGCCGTTCGCCGGGCCGGGGGCCAGGCCCAGCGCTCGCGTCAGCCCGGCGTCGCGCACGGAGCGCATCGCGTCCCAGACCTCCGGCGACTCGAAGCCGCGGCGATCGGGGTTGTGAAGCAGCAGCAGGTCGAACGTCTCGACACCGCAGCGCTCCAGGCTGCGCTCCACCGCCGTGCGCACGTACGCCCCGTACTCGCCGGGTCCGCGCAGCCGCGGATCGGTGAAGCGGGGGTACCCGCGGGGGCCGTCTCGCTCACCCTCGTAGAAGTCGTGCCCTATCGCACCCACCAGCGTGAACTCGTCCCTTGGAACGCCCGCCAGCGCCCGTCCGAGCACGAGGTCGGCCTCTCCCGCGCCGTATGCGTCCGCCGTGAGCAGTGTGCTGATTCCGCCCCCCGGGCGCAGCAGCGCCTCGAGGCGGGGCTCCTCGATGGCCTCGCCGAAGCGCAGGAAGCGCCCGCCGCTCCAGGTTCCGAGAGCCACGTGACCGAGCATTCCTTCACTCTAAGGTCAGGCTGATGGCGGCGTCCGAATTCGTTCCCTGGCTCGCGGTCGTCGCGGCGCTGCTGTTCTTCCTCTGGCTCGACCTGCACTTCTTCGCGCGCGGACGGGAGCCGAACTTCCGCGAGGCGATCCGGTGGTCGGTGTTCTGGCTGGTGCTCAGCCTGGCGGCCGCCATTCCGGTGTGGCTGTTCCAGGGGAGCGACGAGGCGGTGGTCTACACCACCGTGTACTTCATCGAGCGCTCGCTCTCGCTCGACAACCTGTTCGTCTTCCTGCTGCTCTTCTCGTACTTCGGCGTGCCCTACCCACGGCGCCCCCGGCTCCTGTTCTGGGGCATCGTGGCCGCGCTGGCCCTGCGCGCCGTGTTCATCGTGGCCGGCACCACGCTGATCGAGGAGTTCCACTTCGTGGTCTACATCCTGGGCGCCACGCTGCTGGTGCTCGCCTTCCGGATCTTCCGCGGGGTCGAGGACAACGTGGATCCGGACAGGAACCTGATGGTGCGCCTGGTGCGCCGCTTCTACCCGGTCACCGACGAGTTTCGGGGCGGCCACTGGTTCGTCAAGGAGGACGGGCGGCGCTTCGTCACCCCGCTGTTCCTGGCCCTGGTGGCGGTGGTGTTCGCCGACGTGGCGTTCGCCATCGACTCGATCCCCGCGGCCTTCGCCATCACCCAGGACCCGGAGCTGATCTTCATGGGCAATGCGTTCGCCCTGCTCGGCCTGCGCGCCCTCTTCGTGCTGGTGGAGAGCCTGATCGCCCGTTTCCGCTACCTGGACGAGACGATCGCCGTGATCCTCGGCCTGGTGGGGGTGAAGCTGCTGATCGAGGATGTGGTCAAGATCGGCCCGCTCCCCAGCCTGGCCCTGATCGCATTCGCCTTCGCCATCGGTATCTGGCTCTCCATCCGCGCCGACTCCCGCGACCCCGACTCGGATCGCAAGCGCGAGGAGCGCATCGAGGGGATGAGGGACGGGGCGGAGTCGCGCTCCGAGAAGGCGAAGGTCGGCAGCTAGCGCTCCTGGGAGGACGAGCCCCGCCGCGCCACCCGGCGCTCGAGGGCGCCGAGGCGCTCGTCCCACTGCCCGCCCACCTCTGCCATCCAGGCCACGGCGTCTGACATCGGGGCGGGGGTGGGGCGATAGAGCACCTCGCGTCCCGCCCGCCGGGTGTCCACCAGGCCGGCGTCGGCCAGCAGCCCGAGGTGCTTCTGCACCCCCTGCCGGGTCACCGGGAGCGCCCGCGCGAGCTCGGTGGCGCTGGCCTCGCCCCGCTCGCTGAGCAGGGCCAGGAGGTGCCGGCGGTTGGCGTCGGCCAGCGCGCCGAACACCGCGTCGGCCCGGTCGACGGTGGCCATCAGCGCGCCAGTGAGGAGCGCAGCCCGAGCGTTGGTCGGGCGAGCACCGCAGCCTCGGCTCTCAGCTCCGGGGTTGGGGGGCCGGACGCGCCCAGGTCGAGGCCGATGTCCACGCCCACGGCGTCCAGCACCGCGAGCGGCCTTGACTCAACCACGGTCAGGCGGGTGCCCTCGGCCACCTCGTCCAGGGTCAGCTGCACGCGTGTGGCCTCCTCCTCGCCCTCGCTCCACCAGAAGGCCAGCCCGCTTGGTGGGTCGGCCCACTCCACGAAGCCGGTGCGCTCGCCGGCGCGCACCTCGCCCGCGGGGCGAAGGTCGATCGAGGCGTCCTCACCGAGCCACCCGGGCTCCGTCAGCGACTCCCAGACCTCTTCCGGGCTCGCCGGGAGCACGAGCTCGCGTTCCACCACCGGTTCCATGACCCCTCCGTATGTGCAACTGATTGGTTGCTATTCTCTAGCAACCCAAAGGTTGCAGCTTAGCGAACAGGAGAACCGAGGTCATGAACGTTGGTAGGAGCGGAGCCCGATCGGTGAGCGGGCGAGCACCGCACCATGGCGTCCGCGTCAACAGCTCACTGGTTCCGATGGTGCTGGAGCAGACGTCGAGGGGCGAGCGCTCCTTCGACATCTTCTCCCGGCTCCTGAACGACCGCATCGTGTTCATCGGGCAGCCCATCGACGACGACCTCGCGAACCTGGTGGTGGCCCAGATGCTCCATCTCGCCTCCGAGGATCCGGACAAGGACATCTCCGTGTACGTGAACTCCCCGGGCGGCTCGCTGCACGCGGGCCTGGCCATCTACGACACGATCCAGTACGTCCATCCCGACGTGCAGACCATCTGTTACGGCATGGCCATGTCGGCGGGATCGCTGATCCTCACCGGCGGCGCCGAGGGCAAGCGCATGGTGCTCCCGAACGCCCGCGTGCTCATCCATCAGCCCTCGTCGGGCTTCCAGGGCCAGTCCACGGACATCGAGATCCACGCCCGTGAGGTGCTCGACCTGCGGGCGCGCACGGAGCAGATCTACGCGCAGCACACCAACCAGGAGCTCGAGCGGATCCACGACGACATGGAGCGCGACCGCTTCTTCAGCGCCGATGAGGCGGTGAGCTACGGGCTCGTGGACCGCGTGATCTCGCAGCACGAGCTGCAGAAGCACGCCTCCGGCTTCGGCGCGCGCTAGGAGCCGCATGCCATCGTAGGCCCGGTGAGGCCCGCGCTCGCCGCCCTGCTCTGCGCCCTGGCGCTCGCGGGCTGCGAGCTCGGCGGCGGGGGAGACGCCCCCGCCGCGCACCGGGACCATCCGCTGCGCCTCGACGCCGCGCTCGTGCGCTCGCACCTGAGCGCGCTCCAGCGCATCGCCGACCGCGCCGGGGGGAACCGCGCCGCCGGGACCCGCGGCTACGCCGATTCCGCGCGCTACGTGGCCGGCCGGCTGCGCGCCGCGGGCTGGCACGTGGCCGTCGAGCGCTTCCACTACCCCGGATTCCGCGAGCGCGGCTCCTCGCTGGTCCTGGCCCCGGGCGGGGCCCTGCGCCGCGGCCGCGACTTTCGCACCGCCCTCTACTCCGGCTCCGGGCAAGCGGACGGGCCGCTCACCACCGCGGGCGAGGGGTGCACCCCGGCGGAGGTGGCCATGATCCGGCCCGGCGCGGTGGTGCTGGTGAGCCCGGGCGGGTGCCTGTTCCGCACCAAGGCCAGGAACGCCGAGCGTGCCGGGGCGGCCGGGCTCCTGATCGTGGATCCCGCCCGTGGGCGGGAGGTCTCCACGGCCACCCTCGTCACCCCGAGCGTGCGGATCCCCGTGATGGTCCTCGGCCGCGCCGCCGCCCGCGGGCTGCGGCCCGGGGGCCGGGCCTCGATGGACGTGGAGGCCACCACCGCCCGCCGCGTGGGCACCAGCGTGGTGGCGGAGAGTCGTGGCGGCGGGAGCGGCGTGGTGATGGCCGGGGGCCACCTCGACTCGGTGCCGGCTGGGCCCGGGATCAATGACAACGGCAGCGGCGTGGCCGCCCTGCTCGCGCTGGCCGAATCCACCGGCCGGAGCGCGCCGGGCATGCCGATCCGGCTGGTCTTCTGGGGCGCCGAGGAGCTCGGTCTCTACGGGTCGCGCCGCTACGTGGCGGCGCTCACCCACTCGGAGCGGGAGCGCATCCGCGCGTACGTGAACCTCGACATGGTGGGCTCGCCGAACGCGGTCCGCGCGGTGTACGCGGCGAGGGACTCGGGACAGAGGAAGCAGCCGCGGGCCCAACGGATCGAATCGTTGCTGAACTCGCTGGTGAAGCCGACTCAGCACAGCGCCGGCGCGTCCGACCACCTGCCCTTCGCCCGGGCGGGGATCCCGGTGGGGGGCGTGTTCACCGGCGCCTCGGAGAGCGGGCCGGGAGGCCGGCCGCGAGACGCCTGTTACCACCTGGCCTGCGACCGGCTGGCCAATGTGGACATACCGCTGGTGGTCCGGCTGGCTCGCGCCACCCGCCGGGCGATGCTCGCCCTGTCGCGTCAGGCGAAGTAGAAGACGAGTCCCAGCACGGCGTACAGCGCCAGGAGCTGAACGCCCTCGAACCAGTTGGACTCGCCCTCGGCGGTCACGAGCGTCGCGATCAGCACCGCGAATATGAGACCGCCGATCTCGTAGCCGTTGAACACGAGCGCCATCGGCGCGGGGCCGACCACGAAGGACAGCAGCACCAGCACTGGCGCCACGAACAGCGCCACCTGGGCGCTCGAGCCGATGGCGATGTTCACGGCCAGGTCCATCTTGTCCTTCGAGGCCACGAGCACGGCCACCCAGTGCTCGGCGGCGTTGCCCACGATCGCCACCACGAACACACCCACGAAGAACTGGGACAGCCCGATCTGGTGGGAGGCCTCCTCGATCGAGCCCACGAGGATCTCGCTCATCACGCCCACGAGCACGGCCGAGGCGGCGAGGATGGCCACCGCCCGCCGGACCGGCCAGTGGTGCTCCTCCTCTCCGCCATCGCTGTAGGGGTTGAAGACGGAGCGGTGCGTGCGCAATGAGAACACCAGCCCGGCCGCGTAGGTGGCCAGCAGGATCAGGGCGACCCCGAAGGAGATGGTCTCCAGGTCGGATCCGAAGTCCGTGCGCGTGTCCCCGACGGAGGGCAGCCCGCCGCCGTGGATCAGCTGGAACAGCGCCGGCAGGGTCAGCGCGGCGGTGGCGAGCATGAGCATCGCGGCCTGGGCGTTGGCCGCCGTCTGGCTGAAGGTCTGCTTCTCACGCGGCAGGCCGCCCACGAGCATGGCGGCTCCCAGGACGAGCAGGATGTTCCCGATCACCGAGCCCACGATCGACGCCTTCACGACCTCCTGGAGGCCCTTGTTCAGGGCGAAGAAGGCGATGATCAGCTCCGGGGCGTTGCCGAACGTCACATTGAGGAGGCCGCCGATGCCCGGGCCCGTCCGGGCCGCGATCGCCTCGGTGGCCTCGCCCATCACCGCGGCGCAGGGGATCACGCCCAGCGCGGCGGCGGAGAACACCAGGAGCGGCGACGCGTCCGCCACGTCGAGCCCGACCGCCGCCGGGATGAAGACGCCGAGGTAGTGAACCGGTCGCACGCGGCGCGAAGCCTACGGGAGGAGCGCAGCCCGATCGGTGATCGGGCGAGCACCGGACCATGCCCTACGCGGGCCTACTCCTCGGGCGGAACGTCGTCGTCGAGCTCAGGCTCGTCGACGCCCTCGACCTGGGCCGCGGTGATCTCGCGCCCGTCGGCCGTGTACTGCGCCTGGAAGGTCTCCAGCAGCTCGTCGCGCCTGGCCTCGTCCACCGGCACCTCGTCGGCGATCAGGACCCAGTCGGCGCCCTCGAAGTCCTCCATGTTGAAGATCTCGCCGTCGATGGACGGCGAGTCGTCCACCACCACCATCACCTCGGTCTGCGGGTTCAGGTAGCAGCCGGGGCGAATGAGCAGGTCGTCGAGCTGAAATCGCTGGTCGTCGGCCATCCGCGAGCAACCCTATACCTCACGAAACGGCGAGTCACGCCCCGAGATCGCGAAGCTGGCGATCCACCTCCGCCTCCACGTCCAGTGGCTCCTCCCCCTGCCGCGCGCGTCGCTCGTTGCGCGCCACCACGAGCTGGCGGACCTCCTCGCGGAGGGCGTCGTCGGCGGGCGGGGTGCGCATCAGGGCCTCCATCTCGGCGTCCACGTCGAGGGCCACCTCACCTCGCGCCTCGCGCCGGGCCGACTTGGCCTCCAGCATCTGGCGGATCTCCTCGCGGGCCACCGGGCCGGTGGGGGCGCTGTCGCCGGGCTCGGGCCGCGGCGCGTCGTCAAGGGTCATTGCCCCCGACCTCCCGAGCCCGCTGTAGACCCGGCCGCTGCCCCAGTAGGAAGCGGCCGCCACGACCGCCGCCACCACGGCCACGACGATCATCACCGTCCCGAAATCCACGTCGTACAGTTTCCCCCATGTTGGGCATGCGCCGCCTGCGGCGCCTGCAGCGCCGGACCATGGCCCCTGGCCGTCCGGTGCTCTACCCGGACCAGATCGGGCTCGTATTCTTCACGCTCGTCGTATTTGCCGTCGGCGCCTACGTGGCGGCTCGGCTGGTTATCGGCTGAGAGGTCGGGTACCCTTCCCTAAGAGGCATTGACTGACCAATCAATCGGGAGGACCTGCGCCCAGCAGAAGCACGGCGCGGCCCCCATCAAGGAGCTTTGAAACGTGGTCGACTTCACCCTCACCGACGAGCAGAAGGACATTCGCGAGCTCGCGCACGATTTCGCCGAGAAGGAGATTCGTCCGATCGCATGGGAATGCGACAAGGACAGCACCTTCCCGCACGAGGTCATCAAGAAGGCCTGGGAGGTCGGATTGATGAACTCGCACATCGACGAGGCCTACGGCGGTCCGGGCCTGGACTACCTGTCCGGGTGCCTGATCGAGGAGGAGATCGCCTGGGGCTGCTCCGGCATCGGCACCTCGATCATGTGCAACGGCCTGGCCAGCGCCCCCGTGGCGCTCGGCGGCTCCGAGGAGACGAAGAAGGAGTTCCTCGGGATGCTCGCCGAGGAGCCCAAGCTCGCGTCCTTCTGCCTGACCGAGCCGGACGCCGGATCGGACGTCTCCGGCATGCGCACCACCGCCGTGAAGAAGGGTGACGAGTACGTCATCAACGGCACCAAGTGCTTCATCACCAACGGCTCCCACGCCGACTGGTACACGGTCTACGCCAAGACCGACAAGGACGCCGGCCACCGCGGCATCTCCGCCTTCGTCGTCCCGCGCGACGCCGGCGGCGTGACCGTGGACAAGAAGGAGGACAAGCTCGGACAGCGTGCCTCCGACACGGCGATGATCTCGTTCAACGACACGGTCATCCCCGCCCGCAACCTCCTCGGTGAGGAGAACAAGGGATTCAAGCTGGCGATGATGACCCTCGACCGCACGCGCCCCGGCGTGGCGGCGATGGGCGTCGGCATCGCACAGGCGGCGTTCGAGTTCGCCCGCGACTACTCCAAGGAGCGCGTGCAGTTCGGCGTGCCGATCGCGATGCACCAGGCGATCCAGTTCATGATCGCCGACATGGCCACCAAGGTGGAGGCCGGCCGGCTGCTGACCTGGAAGTCCGCTTCGCTGCTCGACGCCGGTGAGCGCAACACGCTCGCCAGCTCGCACGCCAAGCGGTTCTCCGCGGACTCCGCGATGGAGGTGACCGTGGACGCCGTGCAGGTGTTCGGCGGGTACGGCTTCATCAAGGAGTACCCGGTGGAGAAGCTCATGCGCGACGCCAAGATCATGCAGCTCTACGAGGGCACGTCGCAGATCCAGCGGCTCGTGATCGCCCGCGAGGTGCTCATGCCCCGCCGCGTGGAGGAGCCCGCCGCAGCCACGGCGTAGCCCTTCCGTTTCTTAAGACCGCGCCCGGCCCGCCTTGCGGTGAGCCGGGCGCTCGTCGTTTCATGAGCGAACACGCGATCGACACGCCAAGCCTGCGAGGTGAGTACGCGGTGGCCGCGGACGACTGGGGCAATGGATACGCGGCGGAGACAGCCGACGCCGCGCTCGAGGCGGCGCGCCGCCGGCCCGAGATCCACCAGGTGGTGAGCGTCGTATGGACCGAGAACCGCGCCTCACGGCGGGTCACGGAGCGCACCGGCCTGCGCCCGGACCACCTGATCGACCACGCCGGGCTGCCGCACCTGCTCTTCCGCACAAACGTCTGAATGCGCCAGGGAGGAGCGGAGCCCGATCGGTGATCGGGCGAGCACCGGACCATGACCTCCTGCTGTCAGGATGAGCGTGTGAGCAAGTCGCCGCGTGAGCGCAGCCGCGATGCGGTGCGCGATGCCGTGGCCCACGCCGGTGGCCTCGACACCGCTCCCGCCCCGCGCGGGCGCCAGCAGCAGGACCCGATCACGGGAGAGCTCAGGCGCCGCGACGTGCTACCGCTGCTCGTCCTGCACCTGATCGCGCAGGAGCCGAGCTACGGCAACCAGCTCATGGAGCGGATCGCGGGCATGACCGCCGGGGTGCTCTCGGTGAACCCCAACACGATGTACCCGCTGCTCCGGGGCCTCGAGCGCCGGGGCCTGATCGAGGGCAGCTGGGAGCACCCGGAGCGGCGCACGCGCCGCTACTACTCGCTCACCGGCGACGGTCGGGAGGAGTACGACCGGCTGGTGGAGGAGGTGCGTCCCTTCCTCGACTCCGTGCGCTCCAGCATCGACGAGATCGTGCGCGAGGTGTACGGGAGTTGAGGACGGCGGAGGCCCGCCGGGCGGTGCTGCTCGAGCCGGGTGAAGCGCTTGCCATGTGGGCGGATCCCGCTCGCTGGCCGGCGTTCGTGGAGGGCTTCGGGCACGCCGCGTCGGTGGACCGCGACTGGCCCGAGCCCGGCGCCAGGGCGATCTGGGAGTCCACCCCCGGGGGGCGCGGCCGGGTCACCGAGACGGTGACCGAGCGGGACGGCACCAGCCTGTCGACGCAGATCTTCGAGGACGCGCTCACGGGTACGCAGACCTTCGCCGCCGTTCCCGGGCCGGACGGAGGCTCGCTCGTGCAGCTGCAGCTGGACTACGAGCTGGCCCAGGGCGGGCCCCTTCGGGGGGTGGCCGACTGGATCTTCATACGTCGTGCGCTGCGCGACGCCCTGCGCCGCACCCTCCACCGGTTCGCGCTGGAGGCGGAGGAGGAAGCCGGGCTCCGGTAGCCTGGCTGGCCGCCGCCAAGAGCGGCGTCCGTACTTCCAGGAGGTATTCGTGTTCGTATTCAAAGCCGCCGTCGTGGGCGCGGGAACCATGGGTGGGGAAATCGCCCAGGTCATCTCGAGCGCCGGCGTTCCGGTGGTCCTGAAGGACGTCAAGCAGGAGTTCGTGGACCACGGCCTCGAGAAGGCCAGGCAGGTCACCCAGGGTCAGCTCGGAGGCCTCGTGGCCAAGGAGAAGATCACCCAGGGGGCCGCCGACCAGCAGCTCGAGGAGGTTCTCGGCAGGATCCACGGGACCACCGAGTACGCGGGCTTCGGCGACGTGGACTTCGTGATCGAGGCCGTGCCTGAGCGGATGGACATCAAGCAGTCGGTGTTCGCCGAGCTGGACGCGCTCACGCCGGGCCACGCGATCCTTGCGTCCAACACCTCGGCGCTCTCCATCACGGAGATGGCCGAGGCCACCACCAGGCCGGACAAGGTCTGCGGGTTCCACTTCTTCTACCCGGCGTCGATCATGCGCCTGATCGAGGTGATCGAGGGCGAGGAGACCTCCGAGGAGACCCTCACCACCGCCGCCAACTTCGTCCAGGCGATCCGCAAGACCGCGGTCCGCTGCGGCGAGGTGCCGGGCTTCGTGGTGAACCGGATCCTGAACTCGGCAGCGTCCGAGGTATGGAAGGCCACCGACGAGGGGAACCTCGACATCGAGGAGGTGGACCGGGTCATCAAGGAGTCCGGCACCACCCCGATGGGCCCCTATTTCCTCACGGACCTGCTGGGCCTGGACACGGTGCTCCACGTGGCCGAGCACCTGGAGGAGTCCTACGGCGACCGCTTCTACGTCTCACCGAAGATGAAGGAGCTTGTGGCCGCCGGGAACCTCGGGCAGAAGACCGGAAAGGGTTTCTATGAGCACAACGGCTGATACGGACGTGACGGGCACCCTCGTCGAGCGGATGGGACTGAAGACCCTGGTTGAGTCCTGTCTCGTGCTCGAGGAGGGCGTGGCCTCGGCGAAGGACATCGAGCTGGGGATGATGATGGGCGCCGGGATCCTCCCCGGACCCTTCTCGCGCGCCGACGAGGCGGGTCTGGACGAGATGCTGGCCGCGCTGGAGCGGGCTCAGGCCGAGTGGGGGGACAACTTCGAGCCGCCCGTGATCCTGCGCCGCCTGGTGGGCCAGGGCCGGCTGGGCAAGAAGGCGGGACAGGGCTTCTTCCCGTACCCGCAGCCCGATCCGGGCGACCAGCGCGACACCGTGCTGCTGGAGACGCGAGGCGACATCGGGATCGCGTGGCTGAACCGGCCACCGGCCAACCCGCTCTCGCCCGCGGCCGTGAAGGACCTGATCTCGCTCTGGGAGGAGGTGGACGGGAAGCTGCGGGCGCTGGTGTTCGCCTCCTCGAACATCTTCACCTTCTGCGCGGGAGCCGACATCAAGGAGTTCACCAAGATGTCTCCCGATGCTGAGGGCGCCGACCTCGTGGAGTCGGCACACCGCTTCATGCGGGGCATGGAGCAGTCCTCCACGATCACGATCGCGGCCGTGAACTCGATCGCGTTCGGCGGCGGGTGCGAGCTGGCCATGGCGTGCGACTTCCGGATCGCGGCGGAGTCGGCCACCTTCGGCCAGCCGGAGATCAACCTCGGGATCATCCCGGGCTTCGGCGGCACCCAGCGCCTCCCGCGCCTGGTGGGCGAGTCGAAGGCCCTGGAGATGAACCTGGTGGGCGATCCGATCGACGCCTACGAGGCGCACCGGGTGGGCCTCGTGAACCAGGTGGTGCCCGATCAGGAGCTGTTCGACAGCGCCCTGGCCTGGGCCACCAAGCTCTCCGGACAGGCGCCGGTCGCGGCCGGGGAGATCAAGAAGGTGTCCCACGCCCCGAACCTGGACGAGGGCCTCGCGGCCGAGGGCGCGGCCTTCGGGCGGGCCTTCGGCTCCGAGGACGCGAAGGAGGGCATCTCCGCCTTCCTCGGGAAGAGGAGGCCGAAGTTCCAGGGCAGGTAGGCACGGCCACGGGCGCGGCGCAGCTCGCCGCGCTCCTGGCGGACAGCGAGCGCGCCGTGGTGCTCACAGGTGCCGGGATCTCCGTGCCCTCGGGGATCCCGGACTTCCGCACGCCCGGCACCGGGCTGTGGGAGAACGTAAACCCGATGGAGGTCGCGCACATCGACGCGTGGCGGCGCGATCCGGACCGTTTCTGGCAGTTCTACGGGCAGCGCTTCGCGTCGCTCGTGGACAAGCAGCCGAATCCCGCCCACGCGGCGGTGGCGGAGCTCGAGCGCCTCGGGCACGTGCGCGGGGTGATCACCCAGAACATCGACCGCCTGCACCGCGCGGCGGGTACGCGGCGCCTGATCGAAGTGCACGGCTCGATCGAGTGGAGCGTGTGCCTCGAGTGCGGCGGCAGGCAGACGCTGGAGCGGGTGGTGGAGCTGCTCGGGGACGCCTCCGAGGCACCGGAGTGCCCGGCCTGCATCTCGCCGCTGAAGCCCGACGTGGTGCTCTTCGGTGAGATGCTGCCCGAGGCCGCCCTGCTGGAGGCCCAGACGCTCTGCTCGGAGGCGGACCTCCTGGTCTGCATCGGCTCCTCGCTCGAGGTCTACCCGGTGGCGGCGCTCCCGGGGGTCACGCTGCGAGCCGGCGGGCAGGTGGCGCTGGTGACCGCCGGTCCAACTCCCTACGACGGCGACGCCGTGGTGAAGCTGGACGGCGACGTGGTGGAGGAGCTCGAGGCCGTGATGGAGGCGCTCCGGTGATCGCCGAGGGCGATCCGGCACCCGACTTCACGCTGCCCGACCAGGACGGCTCGCCGGTGTCGATGTCGGACCTGCGCGGCACCCGCGTGGTGCTCTACTTCTACCCCAAGGCGGGCACACCCGGGTGCACCAACCAGGCCTGCGGGATCCGCGACCACCGCGCGGACTACGAGGCCGCCGGCGTGCGCGTGATCGGCATCTCGCCCGACCCCGAGGCTCGGGTCAAGAAGTTCCACGACAAGCAGTCGCTCGACTTCACCCTCCTGGCCGACGAGGACCACGCGGTGTCCGAGGCCTACGGGGTGTGGGCTGAGAAGTCGATGTACGGCAAGAAGTACTGGGGCGCCCTGCGGGCCACGTTCATCATCGGCGAGGACGGCACCGTGGAGCGCGTCTTCCCCAAGGTCTCGCCCAAGACGCACGACGAGGCGGTGCTGGCCGCTCTGGCCGCCTAGCGGCCTGGGGGAGGAGCGCAGCCCGATCGGTGATCGGGCGAGCACCGGACCATGTCATCCGGGCGCACGGCCGCGCAGGGCCCATGACCTTCCGGGCAGCTCGAACGCGGACTCCGGACTGCCCAGCCTCTGCCGGCATTCCTCTCTCAGGGCGCTCTGCGCGGCGGGATCCAGCGACACGCAGTAGGCCCCGGTGGGTCCGACACCCGCGGTGAAGGGCTCCCAGAAGTCGTCGAAGTCCCGGTAGGTGACGCTCACGTCCAGCGGCTCCACGGACACGTCGTCGAGACCGGCGGAGAGCCCCAGCTCGCGGAGCTCCTCCGGCCGGCCGAGACGCGACCGGCCGCGCTCGGCCGGGGCCGACGGGTCCAGCGCCAGCGCGGCCTCCCAGAAGGTGCCCAGCATGGTCATCCGGCCGGCGGTGTCCCAGGTGCAGCCCGCCACCACCGACCCGGGCTTCACCACCCGCTGCATCTCGCGAAGGCCGGCCGGCGGGTCCTTCATGAAGTGGAGGACCAGCTGGGCCACGGCGGCGTCGAACACGGCGTCCTCCCATGGAAGATCCTCGGCTGGTGCGTGGCGGACGTCGGCTTCGGGCACACGGGCGGCGCACGCGGCCGCGAAGCTCGGCGACGGCTCCGCCGCGGCCACGTGGTCGGCGCCCACAAGCCCGGCCAGGACCTCCGTCAGAGCGCCCGGGCCACTGCCCACGTCCACCACGCGCATCCCGGGCTCGATGCCCGCGTGCTCCGCGAACAGGGGTGCGAGGTGGCGCGAATAGCGCCCCATGAAGCTGTCGTAGCCCTCGGCGGGACCTTCGAAGGACATCCCAAGGGATTACATCACCAGCCCGAAGCGCTCCAGGGCCTCGGCGACCAAGGGGCCCGGGTCGATGTGCCGGCGCGTGGACTGCGCCGCTTAGGCGGCGTAGCGCTCGGCCGCTCGGGCGCGGCGCTTCTCCGCCTCGACCTCGCGGTCCTTCGGCGGAGCGTTGGTCACCAGCTCGCCCAAGAGCTCCGAGGAGACCACGGCCACCGCCTCCACCGCCCGGTTGAAGGCCTCTTCATTGGCCTGGGAAGGCTTGGTGAAGCCGCTGATCTTGCGGACGTATTGGAGAGCCGCCGAGCTGACCTCTTCCTCGGTCGCCGGGGGCTCGAAGTTGTAGAGGGTGCGGATGTTGCGACACATACCCCGAGATTACCCGGGCGATTCGAGCACGAACACCTTGATGTCGCGGTCCGTGCGCTCCCTGTAGTGATCGAACCCGGCGTACTGGGCGTTCATCTTGCCCCACAGGTCCTCGCGCTCGGCGCCCTGGGCCACACGGGCCCTCACGGGGCGGCGCACACCGCGAATCTCCACCGCGGCATCGGGGTTGGCCACCAGGTTGAGGGCCCAGGCGGGCGCGCCTTCATTACCGGCGTTCGACCCGATCACCACGTAGCCGCCGCCGTCCTCGATGTAGACCACCGGGGCCACACGGGTCTTCCCGGACCTGCGCCCGGTGGTCTCGAGGAGCATGACCGGCGCCTTGTCCAGCTTGCCGCCGATCCGCCCCCGGCTGAGCCGGTACACCGGGACGTTCAGCTTCCCCACGGCGCGCAGCACGCCCGGTGGCATCGACCTCGACAGGCGGGACCAGGACTCGTCGCTCGGCATCGCCCGACGGTAACGGTTAGAGCCCGACGGCGCTCGCCAGGAGCTCGACCTGCTCGGGATCGGTCGAGGTCGGGAAGCAGATGACCTCGTCGGCGCCCGCCTGCTCGAAGGCGCCCAGGTACGCCTTGATCGTGCCCGCGTCCTTGGCCGCGCCGGCCACGATCTGGTCGGCGTACTCCCTTAGGAAGCCGTAGTAGTCGCCCAGCGCGCGCTTGGCCTGGCCCTCAGGGTCGGACCCGAGCGCGTAGTAGAAGAGGGCCACCTTGCGCGGCTCGCCCTCGCGCCCTTCCTTCTCCCACGCTGCGTCCAGCTTGGCCACCGCCCCGGCGAACACGTCTGGCGTGCCGCCGCCCATGGTCCAGCCGTCGGCGTACCTGGCCGCTCTGCGGAACACCGCGTCCACGCCGCCGCCGATCAGCAGCTCCGGCCGCCCACCGCTCGCCGTGGGCGGGCCCACCTCATCTCCGGACCAGAACCTGTTGAGGTCCGCGAGCTGCTGCTCGTAGGCCTTTCCGCGCGTGGAGAAGTCCACATCCGAGGCCGCGTAGTCGTCCTTCCGCCCGCCGACCCCGAGCCCCAGCACCAGCCGGCCCTCGGAGAGGCTGTCGAGCGTGGCCGCCTGCTTGGCCAGCAGCGCGGTGTTCGAGCGCAGCGGCGCGAGCAGCACGTCGGTGGTCAGGCGGATCCGCTCGGTCGCGCCCGCCGCGGCGGCCAGGGCGATCAGGGACTCGTAGTTCGGGAAGGCGATCCGGTCGATCGTCCCGAGCGACGAGAAGCCGGCGTCCTCCGCCCGCTTCGCCCAGTCGACTATGCCCCGCCGGTCGACTCCGCGCACCGCGTTGGGAAGTCCGATGCCCACGTCCACAAGATCTCCATTCCACGTCGAATCCGATGACGTGTAAGGACTTACCAGATGTAAGCCGTGATTTACCCGCCCCGACGATCTTCAGGTCGTCGTTGCACACCCTGCCCCTGGTCAGCGAGGCGATCGCATACATCCCGAAGTGGGTCTGCTCCAGGCGGCCATGCCCGCCTCGGACGGCGGCCTGGGCAACCAGGTGGTCGTTCTGGTGCACCGAGATGAAGCCATGGGCCGGATCGAAGTCGATCCTGATCGTCAGCTTCACCCAGCGTCGCATCGGGAACCGGCGGTGGGTCTCGATCCGCGGCACGTGCGCGCCCGCGACGAGCGCCGCTACCGCAGGTTTCCTCACGTGACCACCCTAATCGGCTATGGATCCGAAGATGGAGGCCGGAGCGACTCTCGAGAACCTTCCCGGCTGGGCCCGGAAACTGCTGGACGAGGTGAGGGTGGGGCACCTGGGGCTCGTGGACGACGAGGGCCGCCCGAGGGTCCTGCCCGTGACCTTCGTCGTGGCCGAGGGCGCCGCCTGGACGGCGGTGGACCACAAGCCGAAGAGCGTGCCCGGCGAGCGCCTGGCCCGTCTGCGGTGGCTCGCCAAGCGCCCAGCGTCGAGCCTCACCGTGGATCGCTACGACGACGACTGGAGCCGCCTCGCCTGGGTCCAGCTCGTGGGCCACACCGAGGTGCTGGGCGTGGCGGGGCATCCCACGATCGCCTCCGCGCTCGCCGCCCGCTACCCGCAGTACCGGGAGCACCCCCCGGCCGGGCCGCTGCTGCGGCTCACTCCCGAAAGGGTGCTCTGCTGGAGGGCGGACGGCCTATCGTCATAGGGAGACGATGGCCAGGGTGTGGGTTCTCGACACGGAGACGAAGGGCACGGGCGCGCAGATGGTGCCGCTCGAGAAGGTGCTGCGCGAGCCGGAGCCGAAGCCACTGCGCCCGCCGCCGCCGGAACCCGGGCCACGGCCCGAGCCGGAGCAGGAGCCCGTCCCGCCTCCGAGGTTCCGTGTGGTGGAGGTCCTGAGCCGCCGCGTCCTGTCGGACGATGCCTCCACGCGGGAGACGATCGCCGTGCTCGAGGGCCTTCGCAGCGTGGTGGACGTGAGCATCTACAGGTGGGCCGAGGCGGCCGGCGAGTGGCGGCCGCTCACCCCGCGGGAGAAGAAGACCCTTTGGGGGTTCCGCGGGCGACTGCCGAGTGATTAGGTTTCCGGCCGTGGCCCTCGACCGGTCGGATCCCGCAAGCATCAACACCAGCAGTCTCGAGTTCTGGGAGCGCTCCGAGGAGGAGCGTGACGAGGCCTTCGCCGTGCTCCGTCGCGACGCGCCGGCGATGGCCATGCCCCCGCTCGAGCCCGAGCTGGCGGTGATCGAGCAGGAGAACCCCACGGGCTACCGGGCGATCGTCCGCCATGCGGACATCAAGGCGATCTCGCGCGACGCCAAGACCTACTCCTCGGCGGCCGGGGTTCTGGCCGACGACGCCCCGCTCGAGCTCCGTGAGGCCACCCTGTCGTTCATCAGCATGGACGCGCCCCGGCACACGAAGCTGCGCGGCCTGGTGTCCTCGGCCTTCACCCCGCGGCAAATCGCGCGCATCGAGGAGGGCATCCGCAGCCACGCGAAGACGATCGTGGCCGAGGCGGCGCCCACGGGCGGCGGCGACTTCGTGAAGCTGATCGCCAAGCGGCTGCCGCTCCAGACGATCTCGGACATGATCGGGGTGCCGGAGGCCGACCGCGAGAGGATCGTGAACGCGGCCGACGCGATCGTGTCCGTGGGCGACGAGTCCTTCACCGCCGGCCGGGAGCCGATGCAGGTGCTGGGCGAGGCGATCTGGACGCTCTCGCAGTTCGCCACGGAGATGGCGGAGCACCGCGAGAAGAACCCCGGCGACGACCTGATGACCGCGCTGGTGCAGGCCGAGATCGACGGCGACAAGCTCACGCACGCGGAGATCTCGGCGTGGTTCGTCCTGCTCTCGGTGGCCGGCAACGACACGACGCGCCACACCACGTCGCACGCCATGCGGGCGCTCACGCTCCACCCGGACCAGCGTGCGCTGCTCACCGAGGACCTGGACGCTCGCCTGCCGGCGGCGGTGGAGGAGTTCGTGCGCTGGGCCACTCCGGTGCTCCACTTCCGGCGGACGACCACGAGGCCCGTGGAGCTGTACGGAGAGCAACTGGACGAGGGGGAGAAGGTGGTGCTCTTCTACCTCTCAGGGAATCGCGACGAGACGGCGATCGACGACCCCAAGCGCTTCGACGTGACCCGCGACCCGAACTACCACCTGGGCTTCGGCGGGGGCGGACCCCACTACTGCCTGGGCGCGTCACTCGCCCGGACTCAGCTCCGGTCGATCTTCGGGGAGATGATGCGCCAGATCCCCGACATCGAGGTCGGGGAGCCCGATCCGCTGGCCGGCTCGTTCATCCGCGGGGTGAAGCGGATGGACTGCAGCTGGTCAACCCGACACTGACCGGGGGCGGGCGATGTCGAAGGAGAACGTGGAGGTGGTACGCCGAGGGGTCGAGGCGTGGAATCAGCACGACGTCGACCTCTGGCTCAGCTATGCCACGCCCGAGATCGAGTGGATGCCGGCTGGTCCCGCGACGGTGGACCGCACCGTCTATCGAGGCTACGAGGAGGTGGCGACCGGGTTTGCCGCGATCTGGGACACCTGGGAGGAGTTTCGCTGCCAGGAGTCCGAGGTCCGCGACCTCGGCGACTCGGTGCTCTGGCTGGGTCGCGTGAAGATGAAGGGCGGCGCCAGCCACGTCGAGCTGGACCAGGAGTTCGCCATCCACGCCGTGCTACGCAATGGCAAGGTCACGTCCGTGCGCACTTTCCTCGCCTGGGAGGAGGCCGTCGAAGCGTCCCGCTAATCGCCTAGCGAAACCACCCGGGCCTACTCGGTCAGCCCCACGGCTTCGAGGGCTTCGGCGCGGTCGGCGAAGACATGGGCGCGGCGGATCTTCCCGTGTTCGAAGTCGTAGACACCGGCGCCCCGGACGGAGGTCGTGATGCCCTGTTGGAGAGTGGCTGTGATGACGAACAGGGCCAGAACGCGCTCCTCGACGGCTCTTATCTCCTCGACCTGGAGTTGGCTCGCCTCCGAGTAGCTCCACAGCTCGTGAAAGTAGTCGCGTATGCCCTCGTGCCCGGTGATCGGCCCCTGCCCTTGAAGTGCCGAGGCAAAGGAAATGAGTTCGATCTGCGGCGAGACCTGTTCCAGGTACGCCTCGACATCGCGGCCATCGAGCGCCGTGAGTGCCCGCCGTACCAGCTCCACGTTCTCCTCCGGCATCGCCCGCTCAGTATCCCGCAGGGAAAGCCTGGCCAGGGCTCAGTCGTAGGCGTGGCTCAGGTGAGCCACCAGCGGGTCCGGTCCCGCGACCTCGCGGCCGTTGATCCACGCACGCCCGCGGACGCGGGGCTCGGTGATCAGCCGGAGCTCGCCCCTCGCCACGCCGGCCACGCGGAGCTGTGGGCGTGGGCGGCGGCGGAGTCGAGAGAGGGCGGACACGTCATGTAGTTGACCGCGCGAACCTGAACCTGCGGTGAAGATCCCGCTAAGCGGGGAGGAGCGCAGCCCGATCGGCGGCGAGGAGCGCAGCCTGATCGGTGATCAGGCGAGCACCGCAGCCCTGTCATCGGGCGAGCGCCGACCATGCCTTCAATGGCCCATGCGTAGGCGCTTCAGCGCCAATTCCATCCGGGCGATGGCCTCGGCCAGCCCGGCGGCCACCTCCGGCCGCACATCTCCGGTCAGCGCCTGGTTGGCCGCGTCGCCGATCACGCCGCGGTCGCCCGCGAGGTTCTGCTCGCCGCCGCCCGACGGCAGCTCCACGATCAGCGCCTCCAGCGCCACCCGGGCCTGTAGCGCCGCCTCGCGCACGCGGCCGGCATCGAGGTCCATGCGCGCGCGCAGCACCAGCTCCTCCCCGACCAGGCCCCGGTCGCGGCCGCCGAGGATGGCGGCGTAGCGCTCCTCCGGCGACTCCATCGAGCGCCGCACCCGGCGGGCGCCGAAGGCCGGCAGCTCCCACGCCTCGGCGTAGCGCCCGCTCGCCACCGACTCGCCATCCCCGAAGCCGATGCGCGCCACCAGCGCGCGCTCGGTGGTCACGTCCCCGCTGTACGGGTCGGCCGCGGCCGAGCGCCAGGCGCGCAGCGCGCCGTTGAGCACCGCCACGGCCCGGTCGAGCTCCTCGTCGCCACCCGAGGAGCGCATCTCGGACAGCCATTCGCCGGCCTCGGCACGGGAGGGAAAGGCCTCGGGACGCACCACCGTCACCCGCGTGGTGGGCACGGGCTCGGGATCGGCGAACTCGAGATCGCGGCCGCGCCGGCCTCGCCACAGCCTCCGCTCGGGCGCGCCCAGGGTGCCCATCACGAGCACGGCCGTGGGCGGTTCCTCGCCGGAGTCGCGCACCAGGTAGCGGCCGTCCGGAGGTCCGAGCCGGAAGCCGAACTCGAGCTGGACGAACCCGAATGGGGAGGCGGAGCTCTGCGCCGTGGCGCTACTCGCCCGAGTGGGCGTCGCTCGCCCGGCGGTGCTCGTGCGCCGGGAGTGCGTACTTGGAGGGCTTGGTGGGCACCACCGGATTATCTATCTCGCCGAGGCGGGAGATCAGGTCGGACCACTGCCCGGGCTTCAGGACGGCCAGCGCCTGGCGGCCCAGCTTGCGGTTCGCGCCGAAGAGAGGCCTGAACCCGACGTGGATGTGGTCGTTGTGGTCGGCCATGGCCATCGTGGGCCCGCCGAGCTCGAGCAGGCTGATGATCTGATGCGGCTGCATCGTGCCCTGGAGTCGCATCAGCCGTCGCACCGTGGTCTCGGCGATGCCGCCGGGCTCCTGGTGACCGAGGATGGGGATCCCGTTCACGGCGGCGATGTCCACGGCGCTCCCGGAGGAGTGCTCGGACACGTTGCCGGATGCCGTGAGGTAGCCGTGGCCGCTCTTGAGCGAGGTGACGGTGGGCTTGAGGCCGGACTCGGCGAGGTACTCGAGCGTGGCCAGCACGCGGCGGTCGATCTGCCCGGAGCGGATGTCCTCACGGCCGCCGGGGTACACCTCGATGCGCTCGTCGGAGAGCACGCGGCGCTCCAGCAGCGGCTTCGACATCAGCAGGATCTGGCCAATCGAGACGCCGTCGCCCTTGCCGTAGAGCACGTTGCGCCCGGAGGCCCGGTAGATGGCCGTGGCCTCGAGCAGCTTCCACCCGTCGAGGATGGGCTTGGGGTCGATCGTGGGCGCGCCCTGGCCCGCGGGCCGGATCGAGAAGTCGAGACGAGCGGCGCCGCCGGAGTCGGGGCGCCCGACCCGGCCGAGCACCGTGCCGCCGATCACGTGCGCGCCCTTGCGCAGGCGCTTCAGGCGCACCTTCGAGGGGTCGAGGCCGAAGGGCCGCGAGAAGTAGGCGTCGAAGGTCTCGAACCCGTCCTTCTTGTGCAGCTTCGAGTCCATCATCTGCTCGAGGCCGCCGGACTCGCGCGCTCCCGGGTGCTCGGGGTGCGCGAACAGGCGCTCCTTCACGGGCAGGGAGGCGGTGGGCCCGAGCTCGCCCAGCGGGTCCTCGGCCGCTGGGCGATTGTCCTCGGGCTGGCTGCCGGCCGAGGCCGGCGCAGTGGGCTTGGGATCGGCGACCTTGCCGTGGGCCGGGGTGGCGTGGGCGTCCCGGGAGTCCGGGTCGCTCTTCGGAACGGGGTAGAAGCTCGCCACCGATCCGAGGTGCGCGTAGGTGAAGCGGTTGCCGTAGACGTCCTGGAGGCGGACGTAGCGCCCGAGCTCCTTGGTCTCGCCGGTCTCCTTGATCACGCCGTCGTTGACGGCGACCACGGGGGCGCCCAGGCGCGTGTAGATGCCGATGCTGTGGCGCTTGTCGCTGCCCTCGATCAGGTGGGCGGCGTTCTGGCCCTTGCCCACCTTCTTCAGCAGCTGCTGCTCGCGCAGGTCGTCGGCGTAGCGGGCGCGGGCGTAGACGGGGAAGCGTCCCTCGGTCAGGCCGGTGAGCGAGCCCACGAGGTCGGCGGGCACGCCGGCGATCAGCCGAGCGCGCAACAGAACGGAGTCCACGTACCAGTCGGCGTGGTTGTAGGAGAACACCGCCCGGCGGACATCCTTCTCGTACCCGGCGGCGGCCAGGTAGCGCGCGGAGGCGAAGATCGCGTCCACGGGGTTGTAGGGGTCCTTGCGCCCGTCGCGGTTGGCATCCACCCCGTACATCCGCCAGGTGGAGGGCATGAACTGCATCCATCCCACGGCGCCCGCGCTCGAGACGTTGAGGTTGCGCCCGTAGTCGGTCTCGATCTCGTTGATCGCGGCCAGGACCTCCCAGCGCACGCCGTACTGGATGCCCGCCGCCTGGTAGATCGGCAGGAGGAAGGGCGGCACCCGGAACTTCCGGATGATGAAGTTGGGGACGCCGGTGGCCGACGACGGGCCGGGCAGGGCATCCACGAAGCCGGGGTTCACGCGAGTGGGGGATCCGTCCGCGTTGCGCAGCTTCGTCTTCTTGGCGTGCTCGCGGCGTCCGCCTCGCTTCTTCTCGTGGCCTCCGAGCGGCTTGGCCTTCTCGGCATGGCGGCGCACGCGCTGGCCGCTGCCGGTGCGCTCCTGCGGAGCGCCGCCGGTGGCCACGGGCGCCTGCTCGGGCTTCTCGGCCGGCGTGGTCTCGGTGGGGGTGGTCTCCTGCTCCTGCGCGGGCGCGGGCGCCTGGGGCTGCGCGGGGGCGGGTGCCGGTGTAGGCGCCTGGGCCTGGGCGGGCGGCGCGGTGGCGGTCAGGTTGGCTGCCGGGGGCGCGGGCGCCGCCGCGGGGGCGGGCTGTGGCGCGGCCGCGGCCGGCGGCACGGCTGGAGCGGCGGCCTGGGCCACCACCCTGCCCTGAATGTTCATCTCCTCGATCGTCTGCCCCGGCGGCACCTCCACGCTCACGATCTGGCCCGACGCGAGTTGCACCTGAACGGTCTGGGTCTGGGCCGACGCCGGCATGGTCAGCGCGGTGCACGTGGCGGCCACCAGCGTGCCCATCGCGAGCACCGCGGTCCAGCGGCGAACGCCGCGTCCGCCCGGCAGCAGTTGGGCGCCGCTGGTCGCGGGCCGTCGGAGAAGAAGTGCGATTAGGCTCTGCAAGGCTGAATCTGGGGCTGCCGTTGGTGGTGAGACCGCATGCCGCTGCCGCTGCGGAGGCACACGGATCACGTTGTCCTATCGACCGCACGTGAGCAGAACTTCAATTCGGGAAGGCCCCCGAGCCCGCACGCAGACCGAATCGCACGACCTAAGCCTCAAGTCGAGGGTTAGTTTGCTGTTTCCTGGCGTCCCTGCCTGGTCCGCCTCGGGACCCATGGTCCGGTGCTCGCCCGATCACCGATCGGGCTGCGCTCCTCCCTCCATCGAGTACCCTGCCCGCGATGACCGATCCGGACCACCACGAGGGCCTCGTCGACCGCCTCTCCCGACAGGGTGAGGAGGCTCTCGGCAAGATCGCCGAGGAGCTGATCGGCAACCCGGTGGTGAATGCCGCCGTCGGGCGCGCGTTCGATGCGCGCGAGAAGGCCATTCAGGCCCAGGCGGCGGCGATGGGGGCCTTCAACCTGCCCTCGGCCTCGGACATCGAGCGCGTGACCCGCCGGCTGAGGTCGATCTCCCAGCGGCTCGAGGCCATCGAGGACGCCATGGATCGCATCGAGGAGCGGGCCGGCGACGCCGGTGACCCGCGCCTTGCGGCCATAGAGGTGCGGCTGGACGAGATGGCGCGGGACCTCGCGGCCCTGAGGGCCGCGGTTGGCGAGAGCGAAGTGCCGGTGCCGCGGGCGCAGGAGCGCCTGACCGTCACCGAGACCTGAGCGCCTCGTACCCCGCGCGGCCCACGGCCAGCCCGATCTCGTCCATCTGCTCCACCGTCGCCCGGACGGAGCCGCCGGCTCCCGGCACGTCGCTGACGCCGAGCACGCAGGCGGCCTCAACGCCCCGGAGCTCCGCGAGCCGGAAGAGGGTGGCCGCCTCCATCTCCACCGCCGCCGCCCCTCGCGCGACCCAGGCCTCCATCTCGGTGGAGCGGTCGTCGTAGAAGAGGTCGGTGCTCACCACGGTCACGGCGCGGGCGCCGGCCGCCACGAGCAGGGACACGAGGCCGGGCTCCGCCGCCAGGGGGCGCTCCGCGCCCAGCGCCACGCTGGCGCCGTCGGCCGGCAGCGCCTCGGCGACGGCCACGACCTCGCCCAGCCCGAGAGAGCCGTTCAGGGCACCGCAGGTCCCGATCCGGACCAGGCGCCGGGCGCCGAGCGCGATCAGCTCCTCGCACACGATCGCCGCGCTCGGCCCGCCCATCCCGGTGGACTGGACCGTGAGCGGGTCGCCGTCGGCGGCGGTGCCGGTGTAGCCCCAGAGCCCGCGCGCGTGGTTGAACATCAGCGGCCCCTCCAGGAGATCCTGGGCCACCATCAGCGCCCGGTGCGGATCTCCGGGGAGGAGAACCCGCTCGGCCAGCTCGGTGGCGGGGCGCAGATGGACGGGACCGGCGTGGTGCTCGAGCGTCACGCCGGGGCACGATAGAGGGGCGCCTGTGGAAGACTCAGCGGCCAGTGGCCCGGCGACGCACCGACCCCAGGGAGCTGCCCGATGCCCTCCGCGAGGCGGTGGAGCGTACCGTGGAGTCCACGCTCGGCTCGGCCGGGCGCAGCCGGGAGGCTGCCCAGGGCGCGCTCGACGACCTGGCCGGGACCGTGGACGACCTGAGGCGCGGAGCTGAGGATCGCCTCGTCCGCAGCCGCAAGGCGGTGGCCGAGGTGATCGACACCCGCCGGCCCGCGACCTATGAGGACGTCAGGGACTTGCAGAAGGAGCTGCGAGCCATCGGGCGGAGGCTGGACGCGATCGAGGAGCGCCTTCCGGCGGCGAGGAAGAAGCCCGCCGCCAAGCGGAAGCCCGCGCCCAGGCGCAAGCCGCCCGTCAAGCGCTCCGGCTGATGTCCGGTCGCCGGGTGCTGATCACCGGCGTGGGCAGCCACGTGGGGGCCGGCCTCGCGGCCCGGCTCGAGCGCGACCCCCGCTTCGAGCACGTGGCCGGGCTCGACACCCGGATTGAGTGGTTGCGGCGCTCGCCCGATCACCGATCGGGCTCCGCTCCTCCCCCCGCTGCGGGCCTCGGGCGCACGGAGCTGATCGAGGCCGACATCCGCAATCCGGTGATCGCCAAGCTGATCGCGCCGCTCGAGGTGGACACCGTCGTGCACAACCAGATCGTGAGGCAGCCGGGACCGGGCATGTCCGCGCGGGCCATGCACGAGGTGAACGTGATCGGCTCGCTGCAACTCCTGGCCGCCCTGGAGAAGGCACCCAGCGTGCGGACCATCGTGGTCCGCGGGTCCGCCGGCATATACGGCTCCGAGCCTGGCGCGCCGCAGTTCTTCGACGAGCACATGACTCGGCTGTTCCCCCTGCGGTCGCGCTTCCAGCGGGACGTGGCCGAGATCGAGAACTACTTCGAGACCTACTCGCGCCGGCACCCGGACGTGTCCTGCACGATGCTGCGCTACCAGCCGGCGATCGGGCCCTCGCTGGACACCCAGGTAACCCGCTACCTCTCGCTGCCCGCCTGCCCCACCTACCTCGGCTTCGATCCGCGCATCCAGCTGATCCACGAGGAGGACGGCCTGAACGCGCTCGTGGCCGCGGTGGCCAACCCGGTGCGCGGCGCCGTGAACGTGGCCGGCGCGGGCACCATCGGCCTGGCCCGGATGGTGCGCACCGCGGGCCGGGCACCGCTTCCCGTGGCCGGGCCCCTGTTCGGACCGGTCACCTCGCTCGCGCGGCGCGCGGGGATGAGCCGCCTTTCCGAGGACTTCCGTCGCCTGCTCCGCTACGGCCGCGGGGTGGACATCACCCGGCTCGTGGAGGAGGTGGGCTTCCGCCCGCGGCACACCACCGTGGACGCCGTTCAGGAGTGGGCGAGAACCCGGTCGGGTCTTCGCCTCACACCCCCGGTGCGGGCGGCGGCGTGAGCTCGCAGCGCACACGCGAGGTGCCACCGCGCCAGGCGCACGACCCGCGTCGCCCCCGCGGCGGCACGCCCCCGCTCGGCGCCGCGCTCTCGTTCATGCGGCTCCTGCGCGGCGGCCTCGACGCGGGCCTCGACCTTCCGGAGGCGCTGGCCCGCGGCGCCTCGGCACTCCCGCGGGACGCGAGGCACACCCTCCAGCTCGCCATGCACCGGCTCGAGGGGAGCTACCGCGAGGACGAGTGGGGCTTCGACGAGGAGTTCACGGAGATCGTCGAGCCGCTGCTCGGCTTCCTCTACGACCGCTGGTGGCGCGTGGAGGCGGAGGGCGTGCGCAACGTTCCCGCCCATGGCCGGGCCCTGCTGGTGGCCAACCACGCCGGCTTCCTTCCCTGGGACGCCACGATGATGGGCACCGCGCTGATGCGCGAGCACCCGCTGCCGCGCCATCCGCGCTTCCTCGTGCTCGACTGGGCCTTCGAGCTGCCCTGGGTGTCCACCGCCATCCGCCGGCTCGGCGGCGTGGCCGCCTCCCCCTACAACGCCCTGCGCCTGCTCGGCCAGGACCGGCTCGTGGCCGTGTTCCCCGAGGGGGCGAAGGGCACGGGCAAGCCATTCTCCGACCGCTACCGGCTGCAGCGCTTCGGGCGCGGCGGCTTCGTGGAGCTGGCCCTGCGCACGGGCGCGCCGATCGTGCCGGTGGCCGTGGTGGGCAGCGAGGAGATCTACCCCAAGCTGGGTGAGCTGCCGGCGCTCGCCCGGATCGCGGGCGCGCCCTTCTTCCCCGTGACGCCGACCTTCCCCTGGCTCGGCCCGCTCGGGCTGGTGCCGCTGCCGTCCAAGTGGCGGATCGAGTTCTGCGCGCCGATCGAGACCGCGGGCCACGGGCCGCGGGGGGCCGACGACCGCGCGCTGGTCTTCGAGCTCTCGGAGCGCGTGCGCGAGACGATCCAGCAGACCGTGTACGCGAACCTCGTCCGACGAGGTTCGGCCTTCGTCTAGAAGTGGACGCCGCGGAGGAGGTAGGCCATGGCCACCGCCTCGGAGGACATCTCCTCGTTAGGCGCCTTCTCACCCTCCGCGAGCTCCTTCTTCTTCTTGCCCTTCGCGGCGTGTGAGTCGGGGAAGAGGTTGTAGGCGGTGTTGAGAACGATGTCCATGGTCTTCGGCGACACCGAGTAGAGCACCTCGCCGAAGGTCCCCAGCCGGGACGCCATCCGCTTGGGCTTGTCGATCAGCGCGTCGAGGAGCATCTTCCCGGCCTCCTCCGGAGTGAGCGTCGGGAAGGCCTTGTAGATGTCGGTCGGCGCGATCATCGGCGTGCGCACCAGTGGCATGTAGACGGTGGTGAACTTCACGCCGTCTCCGATCACCTCGGGTGCCGCGCAGCGCGAGAACGCGTCGAGCGCGGACTTCGAGGCCACGTAGGCCGAGAAGCGCGGCGTGTTCGTCTGCACGCCGATCGACGACACGTTCACGATGTGCCCCGAGCGCCGCTCGCGCATCCCCGGCATGAAGGCCAGGATCAGCTTGAGCGCGCCGAAGTAGTTCAGCTGCATCGTGCGCTCGTAGTCGTGGAAGCGGTCATAGGACGCCTTCACGGAGCGCCGGATCGAGCGCCCGGCGTTGTTGATCAGCACGTCCACACCGCCGTGCGCCTCCAGCACCTCGGCGGCCACGCGGTCCACCTCGGCGAGATCGGACAGGTCGGCGGGATGGACGTGGGCGGTTCCGCCCGCCTCCTCCACCAGCTTCGCCACCTCCTCGAGCTTCTCGCGCGTGCGCGAGACGAGGATCACCTCGCCGCCGGCCTCGCCGATCTTCACGGCGGTCTCGGCACCGATCCCGCTCGAGGCGCCGGTGATCAGGATCCGCTTGCCCTTGATCGCGCCCGCCAGGCTCCGGTCCCGGAACAGGTCCGGGTCGAGGTTGCGCTCCCAGTAGTCCCAGAGGACGGGGGCGTAGGTGGAGAGCGGGGGCACCGCGATGCCGGTGCCGGAGAGGGCGCGCTGGGCGTCCCGGGCGTCGAACTTGCAGTTGAAGTCCCGGTTCTCCATCGCCGCCGGGGGGATCCCCAGGTCGTGGTAGACCTGATTGCGGATCTTCTTGACGGTGGGCAGGGCCATGATCCCGGCACGCACCGGCTTCGGGATCGCGTTCGTCATGTTCGAGTCGATGCGCATGGCGAGCTGAGGCGCGTGCGCCGCCTTCGCGAACTCGTTCAGCGTCTCACCCACCGTCATCGGCTGCGGGTTCACCAGGTGGAACGTGTCGCCGGGCAAATCCTCGTCCGGCATGTGGGCGATGTGGTCCATGGCCCGGGCCACGAAGTCCACCGGCACCATGTTGGTCTGGCCGCCCTGGGGCCCGGCCAGCGGGAACCACTCGGGCAGCGCCGCGCGCAGCCGCTGGAGCAGCTTGAACAGGTAGTAGGGACCGTCGACCTTGTCCATCTCGCCGGTCTCGGAGTGACCGAGCACGATCGCGGGCCTGAAGATGATCTTGTTCGACTTCACCAGCTCGCGGACGAGCTGCTCCGACTCGTACTTCGTCCGGTGGTAGTGGTGGGGCAGGCGCTGCCCCTCATCGAACATGTCCTCCTGGAAGATGCCGCGGTACTCGCCGGCAACCGCGATCGAGCTCGTGTGGTGGAAGCGGCCCACCTTGTGCTCGTTGGCGAACTCGATCACGTGACGGGTGCCGTCCACGTTGGCCCGCTGCGCGGACTCCTCGTCGGCCTCCACGTCGTACACGGCGGCGAGATGGAAGAGGTGGTCGATCGGCTCGTCGAAGCCCTCGACGCCCAGACCGGGCTTCGCCAGGTCCCCGGGCACCGCGACGATCCGGCCCTCGGGGGCGCCGAGCCGCTGGATGAGCGCGTCGAGCTTCCCGCGGGAGCCCTCGCGGACGAGCACGTAGATCGTGCCCTCCCGCTTCAGGAGCTCGGCCACGAGGTGCCTGCCCACGAAGCCGGTCGCTCCGGTTACGAAGTAGTTCAAGTTACCTCCACTCGCTCCCCAGGTTGTGGTGCGCGGCGAGTCTATCCCGCGGGGCGAGCCGGGTTGCCGCCACCCCAGGGAGGAGCGGAGCCCGATCGTCGATCGGGCGAGCACCGCACCATGTATTCGTCCTTGTAAGACTCGAAATTGCGCGTGGATCGAGACAACCTCACCCTCAAACAGGCCGCGGAGCGCGTGGGAGTGTCCACGGGCACCCTCCGGCGCTGGGCGGAGAGCGGGGTGATCCCGCACGTGAAGCACGCCCGGGGCGAATGGACGGCCGTGGCGGTGAGCCACGCCCGGCTCGTGGCCCGGATGCGCGAGCGCGGGCACCCCCTGGAGCAGATCCGGGAGGCGAGCCAGCAGGGGAGGCTGGCCTACGGCTACATCGAGGACCTCTTCCCCGACGGCGAGAACCGGAAGACCCTGAAGCAGGTGGCGAAGGAGACCGAGCTGGAGCCCGCCCTCGTCGAGCGCTTCTGGGCCGGCATCGGCCTGCCCCCGGCCGGCATCGACCACATGAGCGACGACGACGCGCGGGCGATCCAGTACGTGGCCTCGGTGCTCGCGGCGGGCTTTCCGCTCGTCGCCTTCCTCCAGCTCTGCCGGGTGTACGGGCAGGCCCTGGCCCAGATCGCCGACGCGGAGGTGCGGCTCTTCCACCTCTACGTGCACGAACCTCTGATGCGGGAGGGCGTGCCCGGTCTCGAGATGGCCGAGGAGATGGAGGAGCTGGCCCGGGACCTGCTCCCGATCTCCTCGCCGCTCATGGACTACGTGCACCGCCGCTTCCTCCAGCACTTCGTGGAGCAGGACGTGGTGGGGCACATGGAGGGCGAGCTCGAGGACTCGGAGGTGGATCTCGGCCGCGTCCGGGTGGCGATCGCCTTCGCGGACCTCGCCGGCTACACCCGCTTCACCGAGGAGGAGGGGGAGGAGGAGGCGCTGTCATCGGTCGAGCGCTTCGTGGAGGGGGTGACCAACACCCTGCCGGACGACGCGCGCGTGGTGAAGACGATCGGCGACGGCGTGATGGTCGTGGGCCAGGACGTGTCCGCACTGGTGGACTGGGCCGTGGGCTTCACCGGCATGTTCGACGAGCGTCCCGAGCCGCGCATCGGCGTGCACTACGGCAGCACCCTCTACCGCGACGGGGACTACTTCGGCCGCGAGGTGAACCTGGCCTCGCGCGTGGTGGCCCGGGCCCGGGGCGGGGAGGTGCTTGTCACGGACTCGGCGATCGAGGCCGTGGGTAGCGCGAGCCATCTCAGGTTCGAGCCGATCGGGCAGGTGAAGCTCAAGGGCTTCGACGAGCCCCGGCAGCTGTGCCGGGCCACCCCGCGCGAGCAATGAGCGACCGGCCGCTCGACACGGCCCGGGACAGCGGCCTGATCGGCCCGCTCCAGCCGCTGCTGGTGCTGGTCTCCGGCGGGGGCGACTCCGTATGCCTCCTCGACGTGGCCGTGCGCCTCGGCGCCCAGGTGTCCGCCCTCCACGTGAACTACGGGCTGCGTCCGAGTGCCGACGCCGACGAGGACCTCTGCCGCCGGCTGTGCGAGCGGCTGGACGTGCCGCTCCGGGTGGAGCGGGTCGAGCTCCCCGGCGAGGGCAACCTCCACGCCGCCGCCCGGGACATTCGCTATGCCCTGGCCGAGCAGGTGGCCACCGGGGACTACGCGTCCGCGCACACAGCCTCCGACCAGGCCGAGACGGTGCTCTACCGTCTGGCCGTGTCCCCCGGCACGCGCGCGCTCTGGGGGATGCGCCCCCGCCGCGGCCGCCTGGTGCGCCCGCTCCTCGACGTGACCCGGGACGAGGTGCGCGACTACCTACGCGCGCGGGGACAGGACTGGCGCGAGGATCCGTCGAACGACGACCCGCGCTTCGCGCGCTCGCGCGTGCGTCACGAGGTGCTGGGGGTGCTCAAGGAGCTGAGCCCGGCGGCCGAGCGCACGATCGCCGAGACGGCCCGGCAGCTTCGCGACGAGGGCGAGGTGCTCGACATCGCGGCCGACGACGCCCTCCAGGCGCTCGGCGGCGGCCCCGCGATCCCGCTCACCGACCTGGCCGAGCTGCCCGCCGCGCTGCGGCGACTGGTGCTGCGCCGCCTCGCGGAGTCGCTGCTCGGCAAGCCGCGCCCGCTCTCCCGTCGCGAGGCCGACGAGATCGTGGGCCTGGGAAGCCATGGCACCAAGGCCCTCGACCTCGGGAGTGGCCTGCGGGCGGTGGCCGAGTACGGGGTGCTTCGCCTGACCATAACCCGGGACGCCGCGCCGCCCGAGCCCGTGGACCTGTCGGTGCCCGGGCGCGTGCGCTTCGGAAGGTGGGAGGTGGAGGCGAGGGTCGGGCCCGGTGAGGTGAACGTGGCCCCCGGGGCGCTGGGCGGGCGCGCGCTCGTGCGCACGTGGCGAGACGGGGACCGCATGCGCCCCGTCGGCCTCGGGGGCACGAAGACCCTCCAGGACCTGTTCACGGACGGGAAGATCCCGCGCTCGCTTCGCACCACGCTGCCCGTGGTCGAGGTGGACGGGGAGATCGTGTGGGTGGCCGGCGTGGCGCTCGACGAACGCTTCGCGGCCGGCGACGGAGACCCGGCCACGGTGGGCCTCAGCGCACGCCCGGTGCGGTGAGCCGTCGCGGCCACCGGGCGGCGGCCTACACTCGCGGCGGATGCACGACGCCGGCGTAGGGGAGGTCCTGGTCGAGCGCGAGGCGCTGGCCGAGCGCGTGGTGGAGCTCGCCGCGGAGATCTCGCGCGACTACCAGGGGCAGGATCTGCTGCTCGTGGGGGTCCTCAAGGGCGCCGTCTTCTTCCTCTCCGACCTGATGCGCCACCTCGACCGCGAGTGCGAGGTGGACTTCATGGCGGTGTCCTCCTACGGCTCGTCCACCGATTCCTCGGGGGTCGTGCGCATCCTCAAGGACCTCGACGCGTCGATCGAGGGCCGCAACGTGCTGATCGTCGAGGACATCGTGGACTCGGGTCTCACGCTCTCCTATCTGATGCGCACGCTGCGCGCGCGGGACCCGGCGACGCTCGAGGTGTGCGCCCTTCTGACGAAGCCGGAACGGCGGAAGGTGAACCTCCCGATCCGCTACGTCGGCTTCGAGATTCCGAACCGCTTCGTGATCGGTTACGGCCTCGACCACGCCGAGCGCTTTCGCAACCTCCCGTTCGTCGCGGTGTTGGACGACTGAAGTAGTCCGCGAGAGCTGCCGAAAACGGCGTAAGGGGTTGATACACCCTTGCTAGGCTTGCGTTTCACCCAGGGCGTCGATCTCCTCGCCTGAGAAGACCCCGGCCCGGGTGCTGTGATGAGGAGACCAGAGGCTCGCCGTGAGCAAATTCTTTAAGAGCGCCGCTTTTCCCATCCTGATTGTGGTGGTGCTGGCGTTCTTCGCCCAGAAGCTGATCAGCCCGGGAGACCGCACTCCCGACCCGAACTATTCGGAGTTCCTCACGCAGGTCGACACGAACCGCGTGAAGTCGGTCACGCTCAACACGAAGAACAACCGGATCGACGTGGAGCTGAAGGGCGGCAAGAAGTACCAGACCGCCTACCCGGACAACACCGAGCAGAACCTGGTCAACCAGCTCCGGACCGAGAACATCCCCATCGACGTGAAGGCGAAGGGAGGTTCCGGCTGGCTCACGGCCCTGACGTACATCCTGCCCTTTGTGATCTTCCTCTTGTTCTGGTTGTTCATCATCAACCAGATGCAGGGCGGCGGCTCGAAGGTCATGTCCTTCGGGAAGTCGCGCGCGAAGCGAATGTCGGTGGACGCGCCGAAGATCACCTTCCGTGACGTGGCGGGGGTGGACGAGGCGGTGGAGGAGCTCCAGGAGATCAAGGAGTTCCTCGAGAACCCGAAGAAGTTCCAGGCGCTCGGCGCGCGCATCCCCAAGGGAGTGCTGCTCTACGGGCCGCCGGGTACGGGCAAGACGCTCCTCGCGCGTGCGGTCGCGGGCGAGGCGGGCGTGCCGTTCTTCTCGATCTCCGGCTCCGACTTCGTCGAGATGTTCGTGGGCGTGGGCGCCTCGCGCGTGCGTGACCTGTTCGAGCAGGCCAAGCAGAACAGCCCCTGCATCATCTTCATGGACGAGATCGACGCCGTGGGCCGGCACCGCGGCGCCGGGCTCGGAGGCGGCCACGACGAGCGCGAGCAGACGCTGAACCAGCTCCTCGTGGAGATGGACGGCTTCGAGATGAAGGACAACATCATCCTCATCGCGGCCACCAACCGGCCGGACATCCTCGACCCGGCCCTGCTGCGCCCCGGCCGGTTCGACCGCCAGATCGTGGTGGACCGTCCCGACCGCAAGGGCCGGACCAGGATCCTCGAGGTCCACACCCGCGGCAAGCCCCTGGCCAAGGCGATCGAGCTGGACACGCTTGCCGGCCAGACCCCCGGATTCACGGGCGCCGACCTCCAGAACCTGGTGAACGAGGCCGCTCTCCTGGCCGCCCGCCAGGGCAAGCGCGAGATCGACCACCTCCAGCTGGAGGAGGGGATCATGCGCGTGATCGCGGGCCCGGAGAAGAAGACCCGCGTGATGTCCGAGAAGGAGCGCCGCATCACGGCGTACCACGAGATGGGGCACGCCCTCGTGGCACACTTCCTCGAGAACACCGACCCGGTCCACAAGATCTCCGTGATCTCACGCGGCCAGGCGCTCGGCTACACGATCTCGCTGCCCACCGAGGACAAGTTCCTCACCACGCGCGCGGAGCTGTCGGACACGATGGCCATGACGCTCGGCGGCCGGGCGGCCGAGGAGATCGTGTTCAGCGAGGTCACCACCGGCGCCTCCAACGACCTGGAGAAGGTCACAGCCACGGCCAAGCAGATGGTCATGCGATTCGGCATGTCGGAGAAGCTCGGCCCGCGGGTCTTCGGCCACGACCACGGTCAGCCCTTCCTCGGTCGCGAGTTCTCCTCCGAGCCCGACTACTCGGACGAGATCGCACGCGAGATCGACGACGAGATCCGGCGCATCGTGGAGGAGGCCCACCAGTCCGCCCGGCGGATCCTGGAGGCACACCGCGAGCACCTGGACACCACCTCGGAGGTCCTCCTGCGCAGGGAGACGATCGAGCGCGAGCAGTTCGTGGACCTGCTGGGCGGCAAGACCGAGGAAGAGGTCTTCGGACGCGAGGACGTGCCGGTGCCGGTGCCGCCGCCCGCGGCGCCTGAGGTGCCGGAGCGGAAGCCCGAGCGCGGACCGGCGCCGTTGCCGCGGCCTGGGCTTGCTGGCGGCACGGCCGAGTAGCTGCTGTCCGGCTCCGCGTCCCCCGCGACGCGGACCTCTCGCTCGTTCCTCGCTCGTTCGCTCGCCGCAAGCGGCTCGCTCTGACACGGTCCGCTTCGCGGGTGCCACGGAGCCGGGCCCACAGTCCCTGGCTTTCTGCTCAGGGTTCGGGCCGTGTCCTCTCGTTATCCATTAGCCCTGCTGCTTTGAGCGCTTCGTCCGCGTTCCAATAGTTGTCGATGGCGCATATCTGGCCGTCTCGGAAGCTGTAGACCTGGCCTATCTGCTGGGTCGTGGGGGCGCCGCTCGTTCCGCCCGCGCTCGTCAGGTGGATTACGGCCAGGATCCGGTCACCGGCTTCGAGCAGGGACTCGGTCTCGGCTCGCCCTCCGAGGTTCTCCAGCCAGTCGCTCAGGAAGCCTCCCAGCGCCTCGCGGCCTCGGACCTCTCCGCCCATCAGGTCGGCCAGGCCGCCGACCATCCGCCACTCGACATCCTCGGTGTAGCTCGCCAGCAGGGCCTCGAGGTCGCGGTCGTTGAACGCGTCGAATCCGCGGCGGACCAGGTCCATGTGCTCTTGCGACATCGCGGCCGAGTATGCCGCGAAGCCGGGGACGTCAGGCCCGTGCGGGCTCTGTGCGGCGGGACTCGATGCTCTCCGCGGCCGTGGCGGCAATTCCCAGCCCGATGGCCACGGTCACGATCCGCCCGCCCAGGCCGGCGGGGTTGCCGGCGGCGGCCTCGGCCACGATCAGCGTCGTGATCGTCGACCAGACCAGCGTCATCTCCAGCCATCCGGCGGGCGGAGCCGCCGCGGCGGGCCCGGTGGTCAGCCTGCGCTGGACCCATAGGCAGGGGAGGGCGGTGGCCAGCGCCGCCGCGGTGCCACCGGGCACGGCCGAAACGCCGTCCAGCCGGTCGAAGGCCATGAGGCCCGCGATCAGCGGTGCCCAGCGCAGCCAGCGAAGTGCGGCTCCGTGAGCGAGACGGCGGCGCTCGGACATCTTCCGAATCGTCTCAGCGACGGGTCGCCGGTGCGGCGGTTCCCCTGTCAGCCGCCGGTGAGGCCCAGGGCGGCGTGGACCTCGGCATCGGCCAGCGAGCCCGCGGTGAGGGTGGCTCCGGGGATCTCCGTGCCGGGGAAGTACGGCACGGCGATCACGAACATGCCCGCGGCGGCGGCGGAGGCCACTCCCGGCGGCGAGTCCTCCAGCGCCGCCGAGCGCTCGGGCGCCGCATCCAGGGCCGCACAGGCCGCCAGGTAGAGGTCCGGCGCCGGCTTGGGCGTGGCCACGTCGTCGGCGGTCACCACCGTGCGGAAGCGCCCGTCGAGGAGGCCAGCCCCGCCCAGCACCCGCTCCACGAAGGAGCGCGTGGAGTTCGAGGCCACGGCCATGGGCACCCCGGCCCCGGCCAGCTCCTCCAGGAGCTCGAGCGCCCCCGGGCGCGGGGACACCCCGAGCAGCGCCTCCTCCATCACGAGGTCGTGCAGCTCGTCCAACAATGCCTCGCCGTGCCCCGGCCGCGCGAGCATGTCCTCCAGCTTCGCCGCGGCCGGACCGCGCGCGGATCCGATCAGGGAGCGCTTGTGCTCGTCCGTGAAGGTGCGTCCATGGCGCTCGAACAGGGTCGTCTCGGCGCGCGTCCAGGCCTCCTCGGTGTCGAGGAGCAGGCCGTCGTTGTCGAACACCACCGCTTCGAACGGGCCGCCCACGGCGGGCGATGATGACGAAGGGACCCGCCGGGACCGCCATGGCCCCGCTCTGCGAGAGTGCGCGCGTGGTCATGACGCGCCCCCGCTTCGTGCAGTGGCTGAAGGGCTACGAGCGGGCCTGGCGCACCGCGGGCACCACCTCGCTCGCGGCGCTGTTCGCGCCCCGGGCCACGTACCGGATGTCTCCCTACGAGGAGCCCGTCATCGGCCTCGACGCGATCGCGGCGCTCTGGGAGAGGGAGCGCGACGGACCCGGCGAGGGCTTCCGCATGAGCTCCGAGGTGATCGCCGTGGAGGGCGACACCGGGGTGGCCCGAGTGAAGGTGAACTACGAGGTGGGCGACGTGCCCGAGTACCTCGACCTATGGATCGTGCGCTTCGACGGCACCGGCGTGTGCGTCGAGTTCGAGGAGTGGCCCTTCTGGCTGGAGCGCCCCACCGGCGCCCCCCGCTGATCAGTCGATCAGGCGCATCTCCATCCGGTTCACGGCCACGCGGCACCGCGAGGACATCCGCTTCGAGCCCCAGGAGTACCTCGACGCCGGCCACCGCGTGGTGGTGCTCGCGGGCCTGGTCGGGCGCGGCAGGGCGAGTGGGGTGGGCGTGGAGCGCACCTGGGCCTACGTCTGGACGGTGCGCGACGGCGGGGCGCTCAGGATGGAGGGCTACGCGGACCGGGCCGAGGCGCTGGCGGCCGCGGGCCTGGACACGGCCTGGCGAGGAGCGCAGCCTGATCGGTGATCAGGCGAGCACCGCAGCCATGTCAGGAGCGCAGCCTGATCGGTGATCAGGCGAGCACCGCAGCCATGTCGTCAGAGCTGCGCGGTGTCCGTCGGGAGGCCGAGCAGGAGCCGCCCGGTGAGCTCCCACGTCGACGGTGAGATCAGCATGTGCTGGGTGGCCGTGTGCATGTCGCGGAAGCGGCGCTGCAGCGGACTGCGGGCGTAGATCGAGGATCCACCGCCCAGCTCGTAGCACGTGTCCACCACGCCGGCGGACGTGCGCACGGCGTGCGTTGCGGCAAGGCGCAGCGAGGCGCGCACATCCGTGTCCGTCTCACCGCTCGCCTCGGCCACCGCGTAGCCGCGGTCCAGCTCCTCCATCATCAGCGCCCGGGCGGAGCGCAGCGACGCCTCGGCCCTGGCCGTGTCGGCCTGCACCGCCTGCCGCTCGGCCAGCTTGCGCCGGCTTCCCTCGGGGGTCTTGGCCCCGGCCAGCTCGAGCAGGTCGTCCATCGCCCCCCGGGCGATGCCCAGCGCCACCCCGGCGATGCCCACAGCCAGCAGCCCGAAGAGAGGGAAGGCGTATAGCGCGCCCTCGTGGCGCGGCGTGGCTCCGATCACCGCGGCCGACCGCGACGCCGGCGCGCGGCCGCCGGTCACGGAGATGTCGTGGCTTCCGGTGCCGCAGAGGCCGGCCACGGTCCAGGTGTCGTGGATCTCCACGTCGTCGCGGGGGAAGATCACCAGCCGGAGCTCCGGCTGGCCCGCGCCGATCTCGGTGATGCAGCCGCCCATCAGCCAGTCGCAGAACGGGCTGCCGCTGGCGAACGGCCAGCGGCCGGTCACGTCCAGCACGCCCCCCTCGGCCACCGCCCGGCCGCGCGGGGCGAACACCCCGCCCACGGCCGTGCCCGCCTTGCCGTAGATCTCCCGCGCCGCGTCCTCGTCCAGGTAGCCGCCCAGCACGCCGCTCGTGGCCGTCACGGCCAGGCACCAGCCGGCGCTGGCGTCGGCGCGGGCCAGTGCCTCCACGTTCTCCACGAGCGTGCGTGGCGTGGCCTCGGCGCCGCCGATCTCGCGCGGCACGCAGAGGCGGAACAGGTCCGCGCGGCGCATCGCGTCCACCACCTCCGGGGCGAGCCGCCGCTCGCGCTCCGACCGCTCGGCGTGCTCCGCGGCAAGGGCCGCGGACTCGTGGACTTCCCCCGGTGCGTCGGACACGGCCATCAGGCCGGGGGGAGGTTACGGACGTAGCGCCGCACCTTCACGTCGTCCTCATAGCCGGCGGACCGCCAGAAGGCGCGGGCCAGGTCGTCGTCGGCGCCAAGGAGGGCGGTCACGCGCCGGGCGCCGCGCTCGCGCAGCCGGCGATGCCCCTCATCGGCCAGGGCGCGCCCGATCCCTCGCCGGCGGTGCCCGGGGAGCACCGCAAGGCGGTAGACGTTGCCCCGCCAGCCGTCCCACGCCGCCACCAGGGCGCCCACCACCAGCCCATCCACCTCGGCCACGAGCAGCGCGCCGGGGTCGTGCTCGATCAGGCCGTTCACGGCCTTCGGGGTGTCCTCGGTCACCGCCGCCGCGGTCCGGGCCACTCCCCAGAGGTCGAGCACCGCGTCCACGTCCGTGGGGGTGGCCGGTCGCACCACCGCGTTCATGCGCCCAACATCTCCACGGCCGCGGCCACAAGATCCGCGTTCCCGCGGGCGCGCGCGCCGTCCGGAAGCGTGGTGGCGTCCTCGAGGCCCGCCCGCACGCTGCGCCCGCGCGCCGCGGCCACGCGGATCACATCCCAGGTGGCGGGGCCGTAGCCGTGATGGAAGCGCTCGTCCTCCACCTCCCCGGCGTCCAGCGCCCTGTCGATGGCCGCCGCCGTGCGCTGGGCCTCCAGCGGGTCGGAATCCTGGGGCTCCACCAGCACCCTCACCAGCGGCGAGCCGAGGGTGCCTCGGAGGAGGGTGGCCACGTCGTCCTCGGTCCACACGCCGGCCTCCACGCCGATCCCGGCGCGGCGCAGGGCGGCGGCCAGGCGTCTCGCCCCCTTCTCGGAGAGGTTCACCGAGGCGTAGTCGGGCCGCTCTCGCAGCGCCCCCCAACCGGCCACCAGATCCTCGCGCCTCCTTGGGTTCCCACCCGCGATCCACAGTCCCGTGCCCACTCCCACCGGCACCCCCGGGCAGGCGGTCCGGACCGCGGCGAGCGCGGCCTCCACGTGAGCGCCATCCAGCGTCTCCCGGCCCTCGCCGTCGCGCGGGTGCAGGTGCAGCGCGAACGCGCCGGCGGCCACGGCCTCGGCGGCCTCGGCCGCCAGCTCATCCGGCGTGATCGGCACGGCCGGGTGCTCGTCGCGCCCACGCCCACCGTTCAGGCACGCCTTGACGCCCGGACCGCTCATGGCGGACGACTGTACGCGCACGCCGTGATACTGCGGCAGATGGAAACCCCGACCGTCATGGGAATCGTGAACGCCACTCCCGACTCCTTCTCCGACGGCGGCCGCTACCTCGATCGCGACGCCGCGGTGGAGCACGGGCTCGGGCTCGGGCGCGACGGCGCGGCGGTGCTCGACGTGGGCGGGGAGTCCTCGCGGCCCGGCGCGGAGCCGGTGGGGGAGGCGGAGGAGCTGGACCGCGTCCTGCCCGTGGTGGAGCAGCTCGCGGCGGCCGGTGAGCGCGTTTCCGTGGACACCACCAAGCTTGCCGTGGCCCGCGCCGCCCTGGCGGCCGGGGCCACGATCGTGAACGACGTGTCGGCCTTCCGCGCCGATCCCGGAATGGCCGCGCTGGTGGCCGAGTCCGGCGCCGGCTGCTGCCTGGTGCACATGCGGGGCGAGCCGCGCACGATGCACCACGACCCGAGCTACGGGGACGTGGTCTCGGAGGTGAAGGCGTTCCTGGAGGAGCGTCTCGCGTTCGCCGTGGGCGAGGGAATTGCCGAGGATCGCGTCTGGCTCGATCCGGGCATCGGCTTCGGCAAGAACGTGGACCACAACCTGGAGCTGCTGCGCCGCCTCGGCGAGATCGTGGCCATCGGCCGGCCGGTGGTGGTGGGCACCTCGCGCAAGAGCTTCCTGGGCAAGCTCGCCGGGGGACGGGACGCGGACGACCGGCTTCCCGGGACCATCGCCACCAACGTGATGGCGCTCGAGCGGGGGGCGTCGGTCTTCCGGGTCCACGACGTACGCGCCGTGGCCGATGCCCTGAGGGTGGCCGCTGCTACGGTCGGCCCATGACCTCTGAGTCCAACCCGAACGACCCGGAAGACGACTTCGAGGAGCTGGACGACGACGACCTCGACGACGAGTCGGCACATACCGCCCCCGCGGTGACAATCGAGGTGAACGGCCTCTCGCTCTACACCCGGCACGGTGTGAGCGCGGAGGAGCGCGAGCTCGGGCAGCGGCTGGTGTTCGACGTGGTGTTCGAGCTCGACGAGTGCGACGCCACCGTCACGGACCGGGTGGAGGACACGATCAACTACGCCGAGGTCTGCGAGCAGGTGGCGCTGGCCGCGCAGGAGCGCTCGTACCGCACGCTGGAGCGCCTCTGCACCGCGGTGGCCGACCGCCTGATCGATCGCTTCGGAGCCGAGTCCGTGCGGGTCAAGGCGGCGAAGCCCGAGCCGCCGATCCCGCTGCCCGTGGACGAGGTGTCGGTGGAGGTCTGGAAGCAGGCTTGACGGGGTACCTCGGCCTCGGCTCCAACGAGGGCGACCGCATCGCGCGGCTGCGCGATGCGCGCGCGGCGCTCAGCGCCCACGGCATCGAGGTCACGGCCTCCTCCTCGGTCTACGAGACCGCCCCCCAGGGCGAGGTGCTCGACCAGCCGGACTTCCTGAACGCGGTGCTGCGGATCGACACCGAGCTCGGACCGGAGGAGCTGCTGAGCGCGTGCAAGGAGATCGAGCTCGAGCTGGGACGCGTCCCGGGGGGGCCGCGCCACGGCCCCCGCCCGGTGGACGTGGACGTGCTGCTGCTGGGGCCGCTCGAGCACCGGTCCGAGCGGCTGACGCTTCCGCACCGCGACCTCGCCGCGCGTCGCTTCGTGCTCGAGCCGCTGCTGGAGATCGACCCCGCGCTCGAGCTGCCCGATGGCACGCGCCTCGCTCCCCGGCTCGCCGATGTGGCGGACCAGCGCGTCGTGCGCCGCGAGCCCCTCTGACCCCTTTACCCGCGGCTTAAAAACACCCCCCATGCGGGGGGTTTGGGCTCCGCGCCCGTTCCATCACGCTGCCCGCTGAGCCAACCTGCGGGGCATGGAGAACACGCTCGAGCTCGCCACCTTCCGCGGCAACGACGAGGCCTGCCTCGTGGAAGCCGCGCTGGCCTGCCGCGCCTGCCTGTCGGGCGACGTGGAGTGGTCTCTCATGGTGGATGAGTTCGAGGGCGAGGTGGAGTGCCGCTGCCGCGACTGCGGCTATGCCCGCATCGTCTCCCTCACCTCCGAGCAGACGCTGCGGCTCTCGCTCCAGCCCGCCTGAGTCCCCCCGCCCGGTACAAAGGGGGTATGGCCGAAGCCGCCTCCGCGCAGCGCACCGATGCCCTTGACGTGATCGTCGAGCTCATCTCGGGCATGGACGAGCGCCCGAGGCCGGACGGGCAGGGCTTCTACGACCGGCTCTGCGTGGCGCTCTGCCGGCAGGCGTCGATGCGGCGTGCCGGGCTCATGCTCTACGACGAGCGCCGGCGGCTCGTCGTGCCGGTGGGTAGTCACGGACTCGACGCCGAGCTCCTGGCCGGCGTCTACGGGAGCCTCGAGGAGACGCCGATCGCGCAGGTGGCGCTCGCCGAGGACCGCGTGGTCCAGGTATCCGATCGCCTGGAGGAGTGGGTGCCGCCGCGGTACGCGGACTTCGCCGAGCTCACCACGCTCACCTGCACGCCCGTGGCCGCCGGCGGTCGCGCGCTCGGGGTGATCTTCGCCGACCGCGGGGGCGAGCAGTTCGAGCTCACCGCCGAGGAGCGCCACGCCATGTGGACGCTGGGCAAGACCGCCGCGCTGGCGGCCAGCGTCCGCATCGCCACAAACACGCAGGGGCAGGCACGGCTGCTCCAGGCCCGCATCGATCTCGCGCGCGAGATCCACGAGCGCGTGGTGCAGCGGCTCTTCGGCATCTCGCTGGCGCTCGGGTCCGAGCAGGGCCTCAGTGACGAGGCCCGCCGCCGCTGCGCGGACGAGATGCAGGCCGCGCTTGGGGACCTGCGCGACGCGCTGTCGCGGCCGCTCGCTCCGGCGGTGATCGATACCGGCGCCACCCTGCGGGCCGAGCTGGAACGGCTGTCCGCCCACCAGGAGGACCTGCCGCTGGAGGTGCGCTGGCCCGAGGACATGGAGTTGCCGCCCGAGCTCGACCCGATCGCGCAGTCCGTGCTCGCCGAGGCGCTGCGCAACGCTCGCAAGCACGCGCGGCCGACGTGGGTGCACGTGGACGTGAAGATCAGCGCGGACACGTTCGCGCTCGAGGTCCGCAACGACGGTGCGGTGCGAAGCACCCGCGGCACGGGGATGGGGCTGCGGCTGGCGGCGGTGGAGGCGCTCCAGCGCGGCGGGTTCGTGGAGTTCGGGCCCGACGGCGACGACTGGCGCGTCCGCCTCGTGATGCCCCTGCGCGAGGGCGAGGACGGGGACGAGCCCGAGTGAGTCCCGAGCGCAACCTGCGTGTGCTGGTGGTGGACGACCACGACGTGGTGCACTGGGGATTCAGGCTGCTCCTGGCCGAGCAGTCCTGGGTGGAGCGCTGCCTGGCGGCCACCGGGGTGGAGGAGGCCCTGGCCCTGGCGCGCCGCTACGAGCCGCACGTGGCGCTTGTGGACCTGTTCCTGGGCGAGGAGTCCGGGGCGGAGGTGTGTGAAGCGATCCGCCGCGAGTCGCCCGGCACGCGCGTGCTGCTCATCTCCGGCGCGGGCTGGATCTCGCCCCAGGCGGCGCGCGCGGCGGGCGCGTCGGGCTTCGTGTCGAAGGACCGCTCGGCCCAGGACGTGGCCGCGGCGGTGCGGGACGTGGGCCGCGGGCTCACCGTGTTCGCGCCCCGCCCCGAGCAGCCCTCGGTGGCGCTTTCGGAGCGCGAGCGGGAGGTGCTGGCGCTGATGGCGTCGGGCAGCACAAACCGCGAGATCGCCGACAGGCTGTTCCTCTCTCCGCACACGGTGAAGGAGCACACGAGCGCGGTGTACCGAAAGCTCCACGTTCGCAATCGCGCCGAGGCGGTTCAGCGGGCCGAGCGGCTAGGCCTCACCGTCTGATCGGCGGCGATCGCAGCACGGTCTGGCGAGGTGCCGGCCGGCTCGGCCTGCACCTCCACCCCCTGTACGCGAGGGCGAGCGCCAGCGCTCGGCGTTGGTGGACCAGGGGGCGCGGAACAGGCGGACCAGGGCGGTCGCACTTTTCCAGTCACGGCCGCCGGAGGCCAGGACGATTCGTGATACTGGCCGGCTGGGAGGCCGATCCAACCGATGGCAACAGAGGAACAGCCGGCGGCGCCGCGAGGCGCCGCGCTCGTGACCGGGGCGTCGCGGGGAATCGGTGCGGCGATCGCCCGCACGCTGGCCGCCGACGGCCGACCCGTGGGCGTGAACTACGTGGAGCGCGGTGACGCGGCGGACGCGGTGGTGGACGAGATCGTGGCCGCCGGCGGACGGGCGGTGGCGCTTCAGGCCGACGTGTCCGATCCCTCGGCCGCGGACCCGCTGCTCGAGCGGGCCGAGGAGGAGCTCGGGGCGCCCGTGCTCGTGCTGGTGAACAACGCCGGCGTGCGCGCCGACAACCTCTCGCCCGCGATGGAGGACGAGGAGTGGCAGCGCGTGCTGGACACGAACCTCTCCGCCGCCTTCCGCACCACCCGGAGGGCGCTGCGGGCCATGATGAAGGCGCGCTACGGACGGGTGGTCAACGTGGCCTCGGTGGTGGGCCAGCGGGCCAGCCCGGGGCAGGCCAACTATGCGGCTGCGAAGGCGGGCCTGGTGGCCTTCACCAAGACCGTGGCCGCCGAGGTGGCCAGGCGCGGCGTTACCGTCAACGCGGTGGCTCCCGGCTTTGTGGAGACGGACATGACCACCGGCGTGGATCCGCGCCTGCTTGAGTTGGTGCCGGCCCGCCGACTGGGTACCCCGGAGGAGGTGGCCGCGTGTGTGCGCTTCCTGGCGTCAGACGACGCGAGCTATGTGACCGGGGCCGTGCTGACCGTGGACGGCGGCCTGACCGCCTGAACCAAAGGAGGACGCAGTGTCGACCACAGTGACGAGGGAAGTGCTCGAGCAGCGGGTGTTCGCCGCGCTCGAGGAGTTCGGGGCCGAGCCCGACCAGATCGGGCCCGACGCCGACTTCGAGTCCCTGGACGTTGATTCGCTCGACCTGGTGGAGCTGGCCCAGATCGTGGAGGACGAGTACGGGGTCAAGCTCGGCGCCGAGGACCTGGAGAAGATCAAGACCGTCCGGCAGGCGGTGGACCTGGTGATGCAGAAGCTCTCGTGAAGCGTGACGTGGTGATCACCGGCGTCGGGGCGGTCACGCCGCTCGGTGTCGGAGCGCGCACCCTGCACGAGCGCTGGACCGCGGGCCGATCCGGGATCGAGGACGGCCTCGGCCGCTGCGACGAGTTCGACCCTCGCGAGCACCTGTCGGTGAAGGAGGTCCGGCGCTCGGACCGCTTCACCCAGCTCGCGCTCACGGCCGCGGGCGAGGCGCTGGCCGACGCCGGCTGGGACGAGGAGCCGCCCGGGGACCCGGACCGTTGCGCGTGCATCATCGGCACCGGGATCGGCGGCATCACCACGATCGAGGAGCAGCACACGATCATGGAGGAGCGCGGTGCCGACAAGGTCTCGCCGCTCGGGATACCGATCCTGATGGCGAACGCGGCCAGCGGTGTGACGGCGATGAAGTACGGCCTGCGCGGGCAGTCTTTCGGCACCGTGTCCGCCTGCGCGGCCGGGGCGCACGCGATCGGGATCGCCGCGCGGCTGATCGCCTACGGGGACGCCGACCAGGCGGTGGCGGGCGGCACCGAGTCCACGCTCACCCCGCTGACCCTGGCCGGCTTTCGGAAGATGGAGGCGCTGTCCAAGGTCGGCATCTCACGACCGTTCGACCGGCGCCGTGACGGCTTCATTCTCGGCGAGGGCGCGGGGGTGCTCGTGCTGGAGGAGGCCTCGGCGGCGCGCGAGCGCGGCGCGCGGGTGCTCGGCCGGCTGGCGGGCTACGCCTCGACCTCCGACGCCTTCCACCTCACCGCACCGGAGCCCGGAGGCGGCGGCGCGGCCCGGGCCGTGCGACTGGCGCTGGAGGACGCGGGCGTGACTCCTGCGGAGGTGGCCTACGTGAACGCCCACGGCACCTCCACCGCGCTGAACGACCGCGCGGAGACCGAGGCGCTGAAGACTGCGCTCGGGGACAGCGCTCGGTCCACCCCCGTGAGCTCGCTGAAGTCCGCGATCGGGCATCTGCTCGGCGCGGCGGGCGCCGTGGAGGCCGTGGCCACCCTGCTGGCGCTGCGCGACCGGGTGGCCCCGCCGACGCTCAACTACGAGGAGCCCGACGAGGGGCTCGACCTGGACTACGTGCCGCGCGAGGCGCGCCCGCTCGCGAACGGCGACGGCCCGGTGGTGGGGATCTCGAACGCCTTTGGCTTCGGCGGGCACAACGCCGTGCTCTGCATCGAGGCCCCGTGAGCGGCGCCCTGCTCGAGGGCAAGCGGCTCGTGATCACCGGGGTCCTGACCCGGGGGAGCATCGCCTTCGCGGCGGCCACCCGCGCCCAGGAGCTCGGGGCCACGGTGGTGCTCACGAGCTTCGGCCGGGCGCGCCGCCTCACCGAGCGCGCGGCCGCGAAGCTGCCGGATCCGCCCGACGTGCTGGAGCTCGACGTGACCTCCCGGGCGGACCTCGCCGCCCTGCGGTCCGAGCTGGAGTCGCGCTGGGGACAGGTGGACGGCGTCCTCCACGCGGTGGCCTTCGCCCCGGGCGACGCGCTGGGCGGCGCCTTCCTCGACACGCCCGCGGAGTCGGCCGCCGAGGCCTTCCGAGTGAGCGCGTTCTCCTTCAAGGGGCTGGGTGCGGAGCTCGCCCCGTTGATGCCGTCCGGCAGCAGCCTGGTGGGCCTGACCTTCGACGGCTCGCAGGCCTGGCCCGTGTACGACTGGATGGGCGTGGCCAAGGCGGCCCTCGAGGGCGTGTCGCGCTACCTCGCCCGCGACCTCGGCCCGCGCGGGGTGCGCGTGAACCTGGTGGCCGCCGGCCCGGTGTCCACCCCCGCGGCCGGGGGGATCCCGGGCTTCGACCGGCTGGCCTCGAGCTGGAGCGCCCAGGCGCCGCTGGGATGGGACACGGGCGACGCCTCGCCTGTGGCCGACGCGGTGTGCTTCCTCCTCTCCGACCTCTCGCGCGGGGTGAGCGGAGAGGTGCTCCACGTGGACGGCGGGTTCCACGCGATGGGCGCCCCGCTCAACCTGTGAGAATCGCCGCGTGCTGCTCGCCGTCGACGTAGGCAACACCCAGACCCACCTCGGGCTCTACCGCGAGGAGGAGCTGGTGCGCCACTGGCGCTTCGCCACGGTCCGCTTCGCCACGGCCGACGAGCTGGCCACCGTGGTGGACGGCATGCTCCGCCTGAGCGGGTCGGGGCTGAACGAGGTGGACCAGGCGATCGTCTCGTCCGTGGTGCCCTCGCTCGCCCAGGAGTACGAGCAGCTGATCGAGCGCTACCTCGATGGGCAGGGAGCGCTCGTCGGGCCCTCGCTGAAGACGGGGATGCCGATCCGCATCGATCGCCCGCAGGAGCTGGGCGCCGACCGCCTGGTGAACGCCGTGGCCGCCTTCGACCGGGTGGGCGGCGCGTGCATCGCCGTGGACTTCGGCACGGCCATCAACTACGACGTGGTGTCGAGCGAGGGCGAGTACCTGGGCGGCGTGATCTCCCCGGGCATCGAGATCTCGCTGGAGGCCCTGGCCTCGCGGGCGGCGCGGCTGCCTCGCGTGGACATAGAGGCCCCCCGCCACGCCATCGGCAAGGGCACCCAGGAGGCGATCCAGTCAGGCGTGGTCTACGGCTACGCCGGCCAGGTGGACGCGATCCTGGGCCGCCTCCGCGAGGAGCTGGGCGAGGAGGCCACGGCGATTGCCACCGGCGGATTCGCCAAGGCGATCGTGCCCCACTGCGAGGAGGTCGACGAGGTCGACGACCTGCTGACGCTGACCGGCCTGAAGCTGGTCTGGGAGCGCAACCAGGCCGGCAGCGGCTCGTAACCCTCGTAACCCACAGGTCACACCGCGCGCGCCATGGTGGCCCGCATGGCCGACGCGAGTGACGTTCACCCCCGTATAGGTGGTCAACGTAACGACCGATCGGTTGGCGGGCCTAGCTGCCCGCCAGCACGGAGTCGTTTCCCGCGAGCAACTTCGGCGGCTCGGGCTGACGGCGAAGGAGATCGACGGCCGGGTGGAGCGAGGCACACTTCACCTGCTCCATCGCGGTGTGTACTGCGTAGGCCATCCGAGCCTGTCGCTTCAGGGACGCTGGATGGCCGCGGTCCTCGCCGGTGGGCCCGGCGCGGTTCTCAGCCATCAGGCGGCGGGATGGCTGTGGCGCATCCGGGCATCCGGACCGTCGTGGATCGATGTGACGGTGACGAGCCAGCGCCGCCCGCGCCCCGGCCTCCGCTTCCACCGCTCCGCACTCCCGCCCGACGAGATCACCACCACGAACGGCATCCCCGTCACCACGGTCCCCCGCACGCTCCTCGACCTCGCGTCCGTGCTCACCCACCAACGGCTCCAGCACGCCGTCCACGAGGTGGAGGTGCTGCGGCTCACCGACCGGCTCTCGCTCCCTGCCCTGATGGCCCGGCACCCCCGTCGCCAGGGGACCGCGAACCTCAGGCGCGCCCTAGCCACCCCAGCACGGATGACCCGAACCGAGCTGGAGCGCCGTTACCTCCACCTGCTGACCCAGCACCACATCGACCCACCGCGCACAAACGCGCTGATCGCAGTGAGCCACACGAGAACCTTGGAGGTCGATTGCGCGTGGCCGCACCAGCGCCTCATCGTCGAGCTGGACGGCCGCGGTGCGCACGACACAGCCCGTGCTTTCGAGAGAGACCGCGAACGAGACCGGCTTCTGATGCTCGCGGGCTGGCGCGTCGCGCGCTTCACCCAGCGGCAGTTGGCCGAACATCCGGGCGAAGTCGCGGGCCAAACACGGGCCCTGCTCGTGCCCCCGGCGCTACCGTCCACCACGTGATGCCCGCTCTCACCGACCCCTGGACGCTCGGCGGCCACCGCCTGCCGAACCGGCTGGTGCTGGCTCCGCTGGCGGGCATCGGCAACTGGTTCGTCCGCCTCCAGGCCAAGCGCTTCGGCGCCGGGCTCGTGACATCGGAGATGGTCTCGAGCTTCGGCCTCGCCTACGGCAACGCTCGCACGGTGGACCAGTTCCTGCGCATCCACCCGGACGAGCACCCGGTGTCGATCCAGCTCTTCGGCCAGGACGCCGAGATCATGAAGCGGGCGGCCGCCATGGCGGCCGAGGCTGGGGCGGACCTCATCGACCTCAACATGGGCTGCCCGGTGAAGAAGGTCTGCCGGACGGGCGCCGGCGTGGCCATGCTCGACGACCCGGACCGCGCCGTGGCCGTGGCCCGGGCGGCGGGCGAGGGCTCGGGCCTCCCGGTCACGGTGAAGCTCCGTCCCGGCCGCGACCGGGGCGACCGCGCGGGCGTCACCTTGGCGCGGCGCCTGGTGGACGAGGCGGGCGTCGCCGGCATCGCCTTCCACCCGCGGCACGCCTCCCAAGGGCACTCGGGTGGTCCCGACTACGCCCTCGCCCGCGAGCTGGCCGAGTCGCTCCCGGTTCCGCTGATCGTGTCCGGCGGCCTCTCCTCGGACGAGAGGGCGGTGGCCGCCTTCGAGGAGAGCGGCGCCGACGCCGTGATGCTGGCCCGCGGGTCGCTCGGCAACCCATGGCGCTTCTCCCGCCTGCTGGGCGAGTACCACGGCGATCCCTCCCACCGCGAGGTGATCGAGGAGCTCGGCTGGGTGATCGACCGCGCGGAGGAGCACCTGGGCGCCGAGCGCGCAGGCCGCTATTTGCGGAAGTTCTACCCCTGGTACGCGGACACGCTGGGATTGACGCGCCGCCGGCGCGAGCCGCTCGTCACCGCTCCCACGACGGCCCACGCGCGGGCCGTGCTGGAGGCGCTCGACACACCGATCACGGTTTCCTGATCGGTTACAGAACCGGCCGGAGAAGCCCAAAACGGTTGCTACACTGCTGCGTCCCCTCCGGTCCGACAGGAGGGTTTTTATATGGCAGCCGCTCGCGAAACAGTCATGACACCCAAGGGCCTCGAGGAACTCAAGGTCAAGATCGAGCACCTGCGGACCGACCGCCGGCGCGAGGTGGCTGAGCGCATCAAGGAAGCCCGCGAGTTCGGCGACATCTCGGAGAACTCCGAGTACGACGACGCCAAGAACGAGCAGGCCATGCTCGAGAAGCAGATCAACGATCTCGAGGAGAAGCTGCGCGGCGCCCGCGTGATCGACGAGAAGCAGGTGGACACGGACGTCGTGGGAGTGGGCGTGACCGTCCACGTGAAGGACCAGAAGACGGAGAAGTCCTCGAAGTACCAGATCGTGGGATCGGCGGAGGCCTCGCCGGCCGACAGCAGGCTCTCGAACGAGTCGCCTGTCGGAAAGGCGCTGATCGGCCATCGCCGCGGCGAGACGATCACCGTGGCGGTGCCCCGCGGCCCCGCCCGCAAGCTCAAGATCACCAAGATCGAACGCGCCTAGGGACGGCGTCCGGGCGCACGCGGCCAAGCCGCGTGCTTCGGCGAAGCCGGCGCCGGCGCACTCGCGCATAGAGTCTCGCGCGTGGATGACCGCCGCGCGAAGCTGGAGCGCCTCCGGGCCGAGGGGATAGAGCCCTTCCCGCACGCCTTCCCCGATGTCGTCCCGATCGCGGGCGTGCACCAGGACCACTCCGGGCTCGAGGAAGGCGAGGAAACGGACAGCGCCTATCGCGTGGCCGGCCGCCTGGCGGCCCGGCGAGGCCATGGCGGCGCCGCGTTCCTGGACCTGGTGGACCGCTCCGGCCGCATCCAGGTCCATGCCCGCCGCGACGTGCTCGGCGAGGAGTCCTTCGACACTCTCGTCTCGCTCGACCTCGGCGACCTGATCGGGGTGGACGGCACCGCCTTCCGCTCGCGCCGCGGCGAGCTCAGCCTGCGGGCCACCGGCTGGACGCTGCTCGCGAAGTCACTGCGCGCCCCGCCGGAGAAGTTCCACGGTCTCGAGGACGTGGAGACCCGCTACCGCCACCGCGAGATCGACCTGATCGCCAACGAGGAGGTGCGGGAGCTCTTCATCCTGCGCACGAAGGTGGTGCGCGCGATCCGCCGCTGGCTCGACGACCGCGGCTTCCTCGAGGTCGAGACCCCGGTGCTGCAGCCCCTCTACGGCGGCGCGCTCGCCGCCCCGTTCACCACCCACCACAACGCGCTCGACCGCGACCTCTTCCTGCGCATCGCCGACGAGCTGTATCTGAAGCGCCTGATCGTCGGCGGCCTCGAGCGCGTGTACGAGATCGGCAAGGACTTCCGCAACGAGGGCGTGTCCCACAAGCACAACCCCGAGTTCACGATGCTCGAGTGGTACGAGGCGTACGCGGACTACACCGACATCGCGGCACGGCTGGAGGAGCTCATCTCGTACGTCGCGGAGGAGGTCGGCTACGACGGTCCCGTGGACTTCTCCACCCCGTGGCGCCGGGTCACCCTGCGTGAGGCCATCCAGGAGAAGACCGGCCTGGACGTACTCGCCCACCGTGACCGCGACGAGCTCGTGGCGGCCGCCGCCGAGCGCGACATCAAGCTCGATCCCACCGCCACCTGGGGCAAGCTCGTGGACGACCTCCTGTCCAAGCACGTGGAACCCGGGCTCGAGCAGCCCACGTTCGTGCTCGACTACCCGAAGGAACTGTCGCCCTTCGCCAAGGACCATCGCTCGGAGCCGGGGCTGGTGGAGCGGTTCGAGTGCTTCGCCGCCGGCATGGAGTTCTCCAACGCCTTCACCGAGTTGAACGACCCCGACGAGCAGCGCGCGCGCTTCGAGCAGCAGCAGCGTGACCACGCCGCCGGCGACGAGGAGACCCAGCCCTACGACGAGGACTACGTGCGGGCGCTGGAGCACGGCATGCCCCCCACCGGGGGAATCGGCGTGGGCATCGACCGCCTGGTCATGATCCTCACCGGCAGCACGTCGGTGCGCGAGGTCCTGCTGTTCCCCGCCATGCGGGACTGACGCAGCCTCAGTCCCGCCGAAACTCCTCGTTGAGAGCGGGATTAAGGGTGCGGTAACACCGAAAGGACAGCCGAGGGGCGTTGGTAGACTCGCCTTTCAGGCAGGATCGTTGACTCGCCCTTCTCATACACCTGGCGTAGATGCCGATGTAGGGGGAAAGTGGACGGGGCAGCGTCCGGCCTCGTAGCACCCGACAAGAAGAGAGCAAGCCGTGTTTGAGCGCTTCACCGAACGGGCCCGGCAGGTCGTGGTACTTGCCCAAGAGGAAGCCCGCATCCTCAAGCACAACTACATCGGCACCGAGCACATCCTGCTTGGCCTGCTCCGTGAGGAGGAGGGCCTGGCGGCCCGTGTCCTCGAGTCCCTCGACATCACCGTCGAGCGCGTCCGCGCTCAGGTGGTCCGCATCGTCGGCTCGGGCGAAGAGGTCACGTCGGGACAGATCCCCTTCACGCCACGCGCGAAGAAGGTGCTCGAGCTGGCTCTCCGCGAGGCGCTCTCGCTCGGTCACAACTACATCGGCACAGAGCACATCCTGCTCGGGCTCGTGCGCGAGAACGAGGGCGTTGCCGCGCGCATCCTCCTCGACTTCGACGCCGACTCCGAGAAGATCCGCAACGAGGTCATCCGCATGCTCTCCGGCCCGGGCGGCCGTCAGGGCCGTGGCGCCCAGGCGGGTGCGCAGGGCGAGGGCAAGAAGTCCTCGAAGCTGCTCGACCAGTTCGGCCGCAACCTCACCAAGCTGGCCGCCGAGGGCAAGCTCGATCCGGTCGTCGGCCGCGAGACCGAGGTGGAGCGGATCATGCAGATCCTCTCCCGCCGCCAGAAGAACAACCCCGTCCTGATCGGGGAGCCCGGCGTGGGCAAGACCGCCGTGGTGGAGGGCCTGGCCCAGCGCATCAACGCGGGCGAGGTTCCCGAGACGCTCAAGAACAAGCAGATCTACACCCTCGACCTGGCCGCCCTGGTGGCCGGCTCGAAGTACCGCGGCGAGTTCGAGGAGCGCCTGAAGAAGGTGATGAAGGAGATCACCCAGCGCGGGGACATCATCCTTTTCATCGACGAGCTCCACAACCTCGTGGGTGCCGGCGCGGCCGAGGGCGCGATCGACGCGGCCTCCATCCTGAAGCCGGCCCTGGCCCGCGGCGAGCTCCAGACCATCGGCGCCACCACGCTCGACGAGTACCGCAAGTACCTCGAGCGGGACTCGGCCCTCGAGCGCCGCTTTCAGCAGATCCGCGTCGAGCAGCCCTCCAAGGACGAGACCGTCCAGATCCTGAAGGGCCTGCGCGACCGCTACGAGCAGCACCACCGCGTCGGCATCACCGACGAGGCGCTCGCCGCGGCCGCCGAGCTGTCCGACCGCTACATCTCGGACCGCTTCCTGCCCGACAAGGCCATTGACCTCATCGACGAGGCCGCCTCCCGCGCGCGCATCAAGTCGATGACGGCTCCCCCCGTGTACCGGGATCTCGAGGAGGACATCGAGAGCACCCGCCGCGACAAGGAGGCCGCCATCGAGGCGCAGGAGTTCGAGAAGGCCGCGAACCTGCGCGACAAGGAGCGCCAGCTCACGAACAAGAAGCGTGAGCTCGAGGAGCAGTGGCGCTCGGGCGAGTCCGGCGAGCGGCCGGAGATCGGCGAGGAGGAGATCGCCGACATCGTCTCGATGTGGACCGGCATCCCGGTGTTCAAGCTCACCGAGGCCGAGACCCAGAAGCTGATGCGCATGGAGGACGAGCTGCACAAGCGCGTGGTCGGCCAGAACGCGGCCATCGAGGCCGTGTCGAAGGCCATCCGCCGCTCGCGCGCCGGCCTCAAGGATCCGAAGCGCCCCACCGGCTCGTTCATCTTCCTCGGCCCCTCGGGCGTCGGGAAGACGGAGCTGGCGCGGACGCTGGCCGAGTTCCTCTTCGGTGACGAGGAGGCCATGGTGCGGATCGACATGTCGGAGTACATGGAGAAGCACTCCGTGTCGCGGCTCGTCGGCTCGCCCCCCGGCTACATCGGGTACGACGAGGGCGGTCAGCTCACCGAGGCCGTGCGGCGCAAGCCCTACAGCGTGCTTCTGCTCGACGAGATCGAGAAGGCGCACCCGGACGTGTTCAACATCCTCCTCCAGATCCTGGAGGACGGACGCCTCACGGACGCGCAGGGCCGCACCGTCGACTTCCGGAACTCCATCGTGATCATGACCTCCAACATCGGGGCGTCGGAGATCGCGAAGAACACCGGCATCGGCTTCACGATCGGTGACGAGACGGGCCTCACCTACGACGACATGAAGAACCGGATCATGGGAGAGCTGAAGAAGGTCTTCCGTCCCGAGTTCATCAACCGCATCGACGAGGTCATCGTCTTCCACAAGCTCACGAAGGACGAGATCTCGGTGATCGTCGACCTGCTCCTCAAGCGCATCCGCGAGTCGCTCGCGGAGCGGGAGCTGTCGCTCAACCTCTCGGACAGCGCGGCCGAGCTCCTGGTCGAGAAGGGATGGGACCCCGCGATGGGCGCCCGTCCGCTCCGCCGGGCGATCCAGCGCTACATCGAGGATCCGCTTGCCGACGAGGTGCTGTCGCAGTCGATGCCGCCGGGCTCCACGGTCGAGGTCGACCGTGCGCCCGAGGGCGACGACCGCGAGGTCACGATCGAGATCCGCAAGGGCGTGCGCGAGCCCGTGGGCGTTGGTGCCCAGGGCGAGTTGGAGGAGGGCGGCGGCGACCAGCCCGGCGGGGAGACCCCCGCGGCCGGCAACCTGCCCGACGATCCCGACGTGCTGCCGGACGTACCGGACGCCCCGCCGGCGCCCGACACGGACGAGAGCTAGCCGGCCGAACTCCGGCGCAGCGCTCTAGACGCTGCGGCTGGTGACCACGACCCGAGCGCCCTCGGCGGGGATCATCGTCACGTTGCGGTGCCGCGCCCGCTCGGGCCGTGGGTCGGCCGCCACGAGGTCGGTTCGCCTGGAGATCGTGTCGAGCACCACGCGCTGCTCGGCCATGGCCAGCGCGGCGCCCAGGCAGCGGCGGATGCCGCCGCCGAAGGGGATCCAGGAGTAGGTGCCGGGCTTGCGCCCGACGAACCGCTCCGGGCGGAACGCGTAGGGCTCGGGGTACACGTCCTCGCGGTGGTGCACGAGCAGGATGCTGATCAGCACCGAGCTGTCCCCGGGCACGCCGTACTCGCCCAGCCGCCAGGGCACGGTCACGATGCGGCCGATGATCGGGATCACCGGGCGGGAGCGCATCGTCTCGTGGATCGTGGCCTCCACGTAGCCGTCGGGATCCTCGCCGGAACGCGTGACGTCGCGCAGCCGGTCGTAGGCCTGAGGGTGGCGCACCAGGCGCTCGAAGGCCCAGGCCAGGGAGTTGGCCGTGGTCTCGTGGCCGGCGAGCACAAGCGTGAGCAGCTCGTCCCGGAGCTCGCCGTCGGTCAGGCGCTCGCCGTCCTCGGTCTCCGCGTCGAGCAGCAGGGAGAGGATGTCGGTGCCGCGCTCGGCCCGGCGCCGGGCCGCGATCACCGCGTACACGTGGCGGTCGAGGTACGCGAGCGCCGCCTTGGTCACGCCCACGGGCTCGTCCTTGCCCGTGTTCAGGAGCTCGAACAGCTGGGCCTCGGGCCGGGTGGAGAGGTTCACGAGCACGCGTATCGCGCGACGGAAGGCGTGCTCGGGCGTGCCCGGTGCCGGCCTGCCCTCGATGCCGAAGATGCCGGCCATGATCACGTCGAGGGTGATGGCCTGCATGCGGGGCGCCATCGCGAACGGCTTGCCGAGCGGCCATCGGTCGATCTCGCGGTCGGCGGCCTCGGCGATCATCCGCGTGTAGCGCTCCACCGCCTCGCCGTGGAATGGCGGGAGCAGCAGCTTGCGCTGGCGCATGTGGCGGGGGCCGATGGCGGTGAGCACGGAGTTCGGGCCCACGATCGGGCGCAGAGGGGATTCCCCGGTGATCGACGGAGCCTGCTCGGGCCTGGCCGTGAAGAGCGACTTCACGTGGTCGGGATGCGACGTGACCGCCGCCACGTCGCGGCGGCCCACCATCGTGTCTATCCGGAAGACGTCGCCGAGCTCGCGGTGCGCGCGCGACATGAACTCGATCTGGCGGATGCCGAGCCGAAGGGTCTGGAGGGCCTTCGGCATCTCCACGCGCGGCGGAAGCGGGGGCAGCGCCTCGCCGTCGGCCAGCGGCCCGGCCGGGGATGGTGCTGCGGCCTGTTGCTCGGCCAGAGCTTCTGCGGTCGCGCTCATCAGATGACATCGCTCCTGTGCTCGCCTGATCACCGATCAGGCTGCGCGCCTTGCGCGCTCTCCCTATTGAACTCCAAGTACAACGGGAAGGGAAGGGCCAATGTGTGACGGCGCTCACACTCGGCGTCGGTGCGGGGGGGGGTCCTAGACTGCCCCCGTGGCCACCACCCGCTCCCGCATGACGCTGGACGCGCGGCGCGAGCAGCTGCTCGACTCCGGCGCCGAGCTGTTCGCCGAGCGGGCCTACGACGACGTTTCCCTCGACGAGATCGCGGCGTTCTGCGGCGTCTCGCGCGGGCTCCTGTACCACTACTTCGACGGCAAGCGCGACTTCTATGTGGCCACCGTGCGACGCGCCTCCGACCGCCTGCGAGACGCCGAGCCGGACCCGGCCCTCGACCGTCCCGAGCAGCTCCGGAGCGGCCTGCGCGCGTACTTCGATGCGGTGGGGGCGAACTCCGCGGCCTACGTGACCCTCCTGGGCGCTGCCGCGGGGGATCCCGAGCTGGCCGAGATCTTCGACGAGCGGCGGCGGGCCTTCGCCGACCGGGTGGTGGCCGCGCTGCCTTCGGAGGAAGCCGCCCTACCGCTGGTGGAGACCACCGCGCGGGCGTGGATCGGCGCGGTGGAGGCGGCCACGCTGGACTGGGTGGAGCGCCCGGGTGTGAGCTCAGAGGACCTGATCGTGGTGCTGGCCGAGTCGCTGCGCGCTGGACTGGCCGCGGCCGCGGGCCGGCGCTCCGCCTAACGGGTCCGCGGCTTGGTGAGGCAGGTCGTGGCCACGTAGCGGCCGTGCATCGGCGTGCGCTCGAGGGGGAAGGCCAGGTCGCCGTTCAGGGCCCAGAGGTCCGTGGGGCGGTCGGCCAGGCCCCAGGGGGGCGGCCAGTTCGTCACGTGGGAGTCCTCCAGCGCCATGATCAGGGCGTCGGCCACGGCCTCCACTCCGGCGTGGCGGAACGGCTTCCGCTGGCGGAACCGCACGACGCAGTGGTGGGAGGGCACGATCTCCCGGACCTCTCCGTGCTCGATGCGGGCGATGCGCTGCATGGGCCCCGGAGCCTAGGCTCTGTCCGATGGAACCGGTTGAGATCAAGGTCCGCGACAACGGGCCCTACAAGGTCACCGGCCCGATCCGCTTGATCGACGCCGACGGTAACGAGTACGACCTCGGTCAGGACGGCGAGCCGATCGTGTTGTGCCGGTGCGGAGGCTCGACCACCAAGCCGTTCTGCGACAAGACCCACTCCAGGATCGGGTTCGAGGCGGCCGAGCGTGCGGTGGCCGCCTCGAACGACGACTAGCAAGCCGCGGCCGGCTAGGCGTTGGTGGTGGCCGAGGGCGGCTCGGCCGGCACCTCGGCGGGCTCGGTGATGCGGATGTGGTTGCCCCACGGATCGCGTATCGCGCAGTCGATGCCGTAGAAGCGCTCGACGGGCTCCTGGGTGATCTCCACGCCCTTGTCGCGCAGGTCCTCGTAGGTGGCCTGGCAGTCCTCGGTGGTGAAGATCGCCATGCCCACCGCGCCCTTGCCGAGCAGCTCGCGGAGCTGGGCGGCCGTGTCCTCGTCCATCGCCGGGGGTCCCGGAACCTCCAGCAGGATCTCCCGCTTCGGGTCGCCGGGTACGTTCACGGTGAGCCAGCGCATGAACTCGAGGTCCACGTCGGCCTTCACCTCGAGGCCGAGCTTCCCGACGTAGAAGTCCAGTGCCTCGTCCTGGTCGAGTACGTACAGATGTGAATGTGTGAGTGCGTTGAACATGGGACTGAAGCTAGCCCCGCCGGCGCGGCAAGTCTTCTCCGAAAGTGCTCGATGGGCGATCCCAGATCGCCGCCATGCACCCGGGTACGCCGGCACGGATCGCCGCTCGGGGCGCGGCCTGCTCTCGCTCCCGGTAGGCGCGAGGCGAGATGCCCACGATCTCGTTGAAGGTGCGGCTGAAGGTGCCGAGGCTCGAGAAGCCCACGTCCATGCAGATCTCCGTCACCGGCCGGTCGGTCTCCCGCAACAGGGTCATGGCCCGCTCGAGTCGCCTGCGCTGGAGGTAGCGGTGCGGCGTCTCGCCGAAGGTCACGCGGAAGCTGCGGATGAAGTGCGCTCGCGAGAGGTGCACCGAGGCCGCGAGGGCCTCGATGTCGAGGGCGTCGGCGTAGCTGCGGTCCATCGCGTCACGGGCGCGCAGCAGGCGGCGGTTGTTGTCATGGACCGCGGAGACGCTCATGATTCTCCCCCCTGGGCGCCCGGCTACACCGCAGCGCCGGCCACGAAGCTCTGGAGCACCTCCGGAGCGGGCGCGGGATCGAGCGGCAGCTCGGCCGGTCCGTGCTCCGCCAGCCAGCCCCAGACGATCCGCAGCTCGTCCACCTCGTCCGCCGGCACCGGTCCGCGCGTTCCGCGGGTCCGCGCCACGGCGCCCTCGGTGCGGTCCACGAGCTCGGAGTGACCGGGCAGCGGGCCCCAGTCGGCGAGCCGTCCGCGCACGATCCAGAAGGCGTCGAAGCGGGGCTTCACGGGATGTCTCACCAGCATCAGCCGCGGCGCCGAATGCGTGGCTCGCAGGATCCCCTCGAGCCGCTCCAGAACCCAGGCCAGGCGACCGCGCCGGCGGAGCAGGGCGGCGGCCCGCTCGTAGCGGCGGCCGGCCGACGCCTCCTCGATCCGGCGGTCGATCTCGCTCAGCAGCTCCTGGCCCGGCTCCGCACCCTCGAAGTGGGCCAGCGCCATGTCGAGCTGGCGGCGGTAGGCGTTCGGGTCCAGGTCGCCCAGGCAGGGGGAGACGCAGCGACCCATCTGCCCGTAGGCCGAGGGATGCTCGCGCAGCTTCAGGGAGCGACCGCAGTGGCGCAGCCGGTAGAGCGAGGTGAGCTGGTCGGCCAGCTCCGTGGCCAACGCCCGGCTCCCGAGAGGTCCGACGTTCACGGCGTTCCCCACGGCGGGCTCCGCGGCCACCTCCAGCACCGGGTAGGGGATGTCCAGGCGGCAGCGCAGGAACACGTGGCGGTCGGTGCGCTTGAGCTTGCGGTTCCCCGCCGGCTGCCATTTCTTGATCAGCCTGTTCTCCAGCACGAGCGCGCCGAGCTCGGAGTTGGTGGGCCGGTAGTCCACCACCTCGGCCCGCTCGGTCCAGCCCGCGGGGGCGCAGAAGTGAGCACGCGCGCGGGAGCGCAGCGACACCGACTTGCCCACATACAGCGGGCGGCCGCGGTCGTCGCGGAACACGTACACGCCCGGGTCGTCGGGCAGGGTCGAGAGGTCGGGCCGCTCCGACCGGGGGATGGCCTCCCCGGGCTCGGTCTTGCGCGCTCGGCGCCGCGAGCGCAGCAGGTCCAGGGCGTCGCCGACGGTCATCGCGTTCGCGCACAGGCGCGGGAAGAGGGCACAGAACACGCGCGCGCAGGTGAGGGCATCCGGCAGCGCTCGGTGCACCTCGTGCACCTCGATGCCGAGCGAGTCGGCCAGGGTCGCCAGCCCGCGCTTGCGGGCCAGGGGGGCGAAGCGGCGAGCGAGGGCGACCGTGCAGAGCGCGGGGGGCCGGGGCCAGTCAAGGCCGGCGCGCTCGAACGCCTGGCGCAGGACGCGTGTGTCGAAGCGCGCGCTGTGCGCCACCAGCACCCGCCCCTCGAGCAGGCCCGCGATCTCCGGCAGCACCTCTTCCACCGCGGGGGCGCCGTCCACCATCCCCTGCGTGATCCCGGTGAAGCGCTGGATGCCCCTGGACAGCGGGCGCTCGGGGCGCACGAGGGAGTCGAACGTCTCGTGCAGCTCGCCGCCGCCGACGAGCACGGCGCCCACCTCGGTGAGCTCGCAGAGATCGCCGCCGAGCCCGTTGGTCTCGGTGTCGAGCGCCACGAACTCGGCGCCGGCGACAGGTTGCTCGAGCAGCTCCACCGAGCCGATGCAATCTACGCCGGCGGACGGATGGAAAGTGTCCTTGCAAGGGAGGAGCGGAGGCCCGATCGATGATCGGGCCGAGCACCGGACCGCACCATCATTTGGGGGTGAAGCCGTCCACCCTCGCGCCTAGCCTCGCTGTATGGCCCGTTCCAGCACCCTGTTCGCCTGCTCGGCGTGCGGCCACGAGAGCCCCAAGTGGCACGGCCGCTGTCCCGGCTGCGGCGAGTGGAACACCTTCGTGGAGGAGCACCGGGCCGCCGCGTCCGCCGGCGCGGGCGGGCGCTCGAGCCGTGCCCTGCGTCCGGTGAGGCTGGCCGAGGTCGAGGCCAGCGCGGTGGACCGCATCACCACCGGTATCGGCGAGCTCGACCGGGTGCTGGGCGGTGGGATCGTGCCCGGGTCGATGGTGCTGCTGGGGGGCTCACCCGGGATCGGCAAGTCCACGCTCACCTGCGCGGCGCTGGGGAACGTCGCCGCGGCCGGCCGGGCCACGCTGTACGTGTCGGGCGAGGAGTCGGCGGCGCAGGTGAAGCTCCGGGCCGAGCGCCTCGGCCCGAGGGCGCTGGGCGTCCCGATCGTGGCGGAGACCGACCTGGACACGGTGGTGGCCACGATCGAGGCCGAGCGGCCGGACGTGTGCGTGATCGATTCGGTGCAGGTACTGAACGACCCGGGGCTGAGCGGAGCGGCGGGCTCCGTCGGCCAGGTCCGGGAGGTGGCCGGCAGGCTGATGCGAGTTGCCAAGGAGCGCGGGATCGCGGTGATCCTGGTGGGCCACGTGACCAAGGAGGGCGCCATCGCCGGTCCACGCGTGCTGGAGCACCTGGTGGACTGCGTGCTCAGCTTCGAGGGCGAGCGCGAACGTTCCTACCGGACGGTGCGGGCGCTCAAGAACCGGTTCGGTTCCACGAGCGAGGTGGGCGTGTTCGAGATGCGCGACAGCGGCCTGGTGGAGGTCGAGGACGCGTCGGCGCGCTTCATGGCGGAGGCCACCCGTGCGCCCGGCTCGACCGTGCTGTGTGCGATGGAGGGATCACGCCCGCTGCTGGTTGAGGTCCAGGCGCTGGTGGCGCCGAGCGAGCTGGCCCAGCCGCGGCGCGTGGCCAACGGCGTGGACCGCAACCGGCTCGCGCTGATCCTGGCCGTGCTGGCCCGGCACGGAAACGTTCGCCTCGGGGGCAGCGACGTGTTCGTCTCGATCGCGGGCGGCGTGCGCGTGGACGAGCCGGGCGCGGACCTCGCGATCGCGCTGGCCCTGGCCTCCGCCTCCCGAGGGGTGGCCGCGGACGGCGAGCAGCCCACGGCGGCGTTCGGCGAGCTCGGGCTCACGGGCGAGCTGCGCCAGGTGGCTCACGCAGATCGCCGCCTGGCCGAGGCGCGCAAGTTCGGGCTCACCCACGTGCTGCATCCCGGCCCGGCGCTCGGCACCCTCGCCCACGCGCTTCGCGGCGGGCGGGCGGCGCGGGCAGCCTAGCCACCCCTCTGCAGCATCCAGCCGCCGCAAAACGTGTCAGGCATTGAAAAAGGCGGTGCAGAGCCCAAAACGCCGCACGAAAACGGCGTATCGCGTAGAATTAGGGGTCATGCCGTTTGCCGGGGATGAAGTCGCAGAGTTCGAAGCCCGGCAAGAGCCAAGGCTGGTTCGGGCACTCGAGATGGTGGCGCCGGGCACCGCGGTAAGGGAGGGCCTGGACAACATCGTTCCCGCTCGCACGGGCGCCCTGATCTGTATCGGGGAGTCCGAGGAGCTCGGCTTCCTCCTCTCCGGCGGGGTGCGCCTGGACGTGGACTACACGCCCGCCCTGCTCTACCAGCTGGCCAAGATGGATGGGGCGATCATGTTGGCGGCCAACAGCACCAAGATTTTGTGGGCCAACGTCCAGCTCATGCCGGACCCCACGATCCTGTCGCTAGAGACGGGCACCAGGCACCGCACCGCCGAGCGGGTCTCGAAGCAGACCGACGCCCTCGTGATCGCCATCTCCGCGGGCCGGGGCGTGGTGTCGCTGTACCTCGACGGCGCGAAGTACATCCTCGAGGACATTCCCGTGGTGCTGGCCAAGGCCAACCAGGCCCTTGCCACCCTCGACAAGTACCGCAGCCGGCTGGACCAGGTCTCCACCCGCCTGACCGCGCTCGAGTTCGAGGGCGGCGTCACCCTGCACGACGTGCTCACGGTGCTCCAGCGCGCCGAGCTGGTCACGCGCATGGCGGTCGAGATAGAGCGCTACATCGTGGAGCTCGGCGCCGAGGGCCGCCTCATCGAGATGCAGCTCGAGGAGACGATGGTGGGCGTGGCCGCCGACAAGTCGGCGCTCGTCCGCGACTACATCGTCTCGCCCACCGACGAGGGGCACGCCTCCGTGCTCGACTCGCTCGCGCGGCTGCCGCACCAGGACCTTCTCGACTTCGGTCGCCTGTCCGAGCTGCTCGGCTACGACCGCAAGCTCAACACTCTCGATCACCCGGCCTCGCCTCGCGGCCACCGGATCCTCGGGCGCATCCCGCGCCTGCCGAGAATGGTGGTGCACAGCATCGTGAGCGAGTTCACCGGGCTCGACGAGATCCTCGCCGCATCCGACCCCGAGCTGGAGTCAGTTGAGGGCGTCGGGGACCTGCGTGCGAAGGACATCCGCGAGGGCCTGCGCCGCCTGCAGGAGATCAACCTCGTGGACCGGTATCTACAAACGTGATGGGAAAGCGGCGATCACGCCGCAATACGTAGGAGGGCATCATTAGCGACGCAGTCATCGAAGACGAAATCATCGAGGACCTTGAGATCGAGCGCCCGCCGGCGATCTACGAGATCGGCGATCAGGTGGTGTACCCGCACCATGGCGCAGGAAAGGTCCTCAAGAAGGAGCTGAAGGAAGTGCTGGGCGAGAAGCGCCAGTACCTGACCATCCAGATCCTTCACAACAACATGACGGTGATGGTGCCGTGCGAGAACGCCGACCGAGCAGGTCTACGGCGCGTGATCGGTGAGGATGACGTCAAGAAGGTGCTTGCGGTCCTTCGCGATGACGTGAGCCAGATGCCGAAGAACTGGAACCGGCGCTTCAAGCACAACCGCGAGAAGATCAAGACCGGTGACGTGTTCGAGCTCGCCGAGGTGGTGCGCAACCTCGCCATCCGCGAGACCGAGAAGGGCCTCTCCACCGGGGAGAAGCAGATGTACACGCGGGCGAAGAAGATCCTCGCCTCCGAGCTCATGTACGCCCTGGTGATGGAGGAGGACGAGGCGGAGAGCCACCTCGAGTCCCTCATCACGGACGCTCACACGAGCAGGAACGGCGAGCCGGCCACGGCCTAGTGGCCGCGCTCTGAGCACTCCTTGTCCGTCGTCGGGATCGTTCCCGCCGGCGGCAGCGGCGAACGCCTTGGCGCCTCCGGGCCCAAGGCGTTCGTCGTCTGTGCCGGAAGGCCGATGGTCGACTGGAGCCTCGCCGCCCTCGCCGACGCCTGCGCGCGGGTGGTGGTGGCGGTTCCGGCGGGTCACGAGCGGCCGCCCGACCGCGTGCGCGGAGGCGACTGGCGCTCGGAGTCGGTCCGAAACGCCCTGGCCGCGGCGCCCGAGGCCACGGTCGTGGTGGTGCACGATGCCGCGCGACCGCTCGTGACCCCCGAGCTGGTGGCTCGCTGCATCGACGCCCTGGAGGGCTGCGACGCGGCGATCGCCGCCGCGCGCGTGACCGACACCGTGAAGGAGGCGGATTCGTCGGGGCTCGTGGAGCGCACGCTCGAGCGCGACCGGCTGTGGGCGGTGCAGACTCCGCAGGTGTTCCGGGCCGACGTGCTGCGACGCTCCCTCGACACGAGCACCGAGGTGCTGGCCACCGCCACGGACGACGCCTCGCTCGTGGAGCGCGCCGGGGGTACCGTGCGGGTCGTGGAGTCGCCCCCGGACAACCTCAAGGTCACCACCGATCTCGACCTGCGCATGGCCGAGGCGATCCTCCGCTCACGGTGCTGACCGACTACCACGTCCACCTTCGTCCCGACGAGGAGGACACCACCGCCGCGCGCTACTTCACGGCCGCCAACGCGGAGCGCTACCGCGAGACGGCCGCCGAGCGCGGGATCGAGGAGCTGGGCGTGGCCGAGCACGTTCATCGCTTCTCACAGGCGCTGGACGTCTGGGAGCACCCCTGGTACCGGCACTGGGCCGTGGACGACCTCGACGAATACGTGCGGTTCGTTCGCGAGGACACCGACCTGCGGCTGGGCATCGAGGCCGATTTCCTTCCCGGTCGTGAGGACCGGCTGGCCAACCTCCTGGACGGACGCCCGTGGGACTACGTGGTGGGCTCGCTGCACTTCCTGCGCGACGAGGCCGTGGACGTCCACGGAGCCGAGGGCTGGGAGGCCTGGGACATCTGGCGCTCACGCGACCCCGAGCGGGTCTGGCGCTCTTACTTCGAGACGCTCGGGGAGCTGGCCCGTTGCGGGCTCTTCGACATCATCGCCCACCCCGACCTGGTGAAGGTCTGGGGCCGCCAGGTGCCGCGGCCGGAGGGCGATCCGCGGCGCTTCTACGAGCTCGCCATGGACGGGATCGCCGAATCGGACGTGGCCATCGAGGTGTCCACGGCGGGGTGGCGCAAGCCGGTCGGCGAGATCTACCCCGACCGGGCGTTCCTGGAGATGTGCCTGGACGCGGGGCGGCCGGTGGCGCTGTCGAGCGACGCCCACGTGCCCGATCACCTCGGCTACGAGTACGAGCGCGCGGTGGAGTGGCTGGCGGATGCCGGCGTGACCGAGCTGGCGGTGTTCGAGCAGCGCGAGCGGCGGATGGGGGCGATCGGATGACGGTGCGTACGGGCATGGGATTCGACTCCCACCGGCTGGAGGAGGGCCGGCGCCTCGTCCTGGGGGGCGTGGAGATCCCCTTCGACCGCGGCCTGGCGGGGCACTCCGACGCCGACGTTCTCACCCACGCGGTGATCGATGCGCTGCTCGGGGCGGCCGGGCTCGACGACATCGGTGCTCATTTCCCGGATACGGACGAGCGTTGGCGCGATGCGGACAGCCTCGACCTACTGCGCCATGTGCGCGTCCTGCTGGACGAGCGCGGCCTGGTGCCGGGGAACGTGGACGCGGTGGTGGTGTGCGAGGCGCCGAGGCTGGGCGCACATCGGGCGTCGATGCGCGAGCGGCTGGCGGAGGCGCTCGGGGTGCCCGAGGCGGACGTGAACGTGAAGTTCACCACAGGCGAGGGCATGGGCTTCGTGGGGCGTGGCGAGGGGATCGCCGCGCTGGCCACGGCGGCGCTCACGCCCGCCGTCCGATCGGGCTAGAGTCTCGCCGCGATGGACCGCGACGACCTCGCATTTGCCGGGGTGGTGGGCCTGGCCGGCCAGGTTCGCGAGGGGCAGGTCTCCTCGCGAGAGCTGGTGGAGCTGTTCCTCGACCGCATCGGGCGGCTGGACCCGGCGCTCAACGCGTTCCGCATCGTGATGGCGGAGCGGGCCCTGGCCGACGCCGGCCAGGCCGACGCCCGCCGCCGGGCGGGCGACCCCCGGCCCCTGCTCGGGGTGCCGCTGGCCGTGAAGGACACCGAGGACCTGGCCGGGGAGGTCACGCGATGGGGAACCGCCGCCTTCAGCGAGCCCGCCACGCGCGACGGCGAGTTCGTGTCCCGTCTCCGGGCGGCCGGAGCGGTGTTCATCGGCAAGACCAACCTCCCCGAACTGGCCATCATCGGCTCCACCGAGGGCCCGGCGTTCGGCATCACTCGAAACCCGTGGGACCTGGACGCCACCCCGGGCGGCTCGAGCGGCGGGAGCGCGGCCGCGGTTGCCGCCGGGCTGGTGCCCGCCGCCACCGCCTCGGACGGGGCCGGCTCGATCCGCATACCGGCGGCCAACTGCGGGCTGGTGGGGCTCAAGCCGCAGCGCGACAGGATTCCGCTCTCGCCGCTGACCGAGCACTGGTACGGCATGAGCGCGCTCGGGTTCGAGGCCCGCACCGTGGCGGACTCCGCCCTGCTGCTCGACGTGGGCGCGGGCACGGAGGACGGTCGCTACCAGGCCGCCGCCGCCCGCCCGCCGGAGCGCCTCCGAGTGGCCCTCTCGGCCAAACCCCCGGGCCTGGCCCGGGTGAGCTCGCAGCTGCGACGCGCGCTCGAGGAGACGGGCGAGGTGCTTCGCTCGCTCGGGCATCACGTGGAGACGCGCGACCCCGACTACGGCGTGGCCGGGCCCAACGGCGCCATTGCACGGTACCTCGGAGGCACGGCGGAGGACGTGGGTCGCGTGCCCCGTCCCGACCGCCTTCAGCGGCGTACGCGCGGCTTCGGCCGGCTCGGGGGCCTGATCCCGCGGTCCCAGGTCGAGCGGGCCCAGAGCGACGCGGACGCCCACGCTCGGCGCATCAACCGCATCTTCGACGACTTCGACGTGCTCGTCACGCCCACCACCGGGAAGCCGGCTGTCGGCGCCGCCGAGTGGGAGGGGCTGGGCGCGGTCCGCACGCTGCTCGGCATGGCGGACACCTATCCGTTCACCCCGATCTGGAACCACACCGGCCAGCCGGCGATGTCGGTGCCCTCGCCGGGGATGAGCGACACCGGGCTGCCGATGGGCGTGCAGCTCATCAGCCCGCCGTCAGGCGAGGAGACGCTGCTCTCGCTCGCCGCGCAGCTCGAGGCCGAGGTGGGCTGGCCCGCCCGCCGCCCGCTGGTGTCCTAGCCGCACTCAGCCTTCCGGGAGGAGTCGCGTCAGGATGGAGCCCTCGAACTCCGAGGGCACCGCGTCCATGAGGATCGCGTCCCAGCGACGCCCGAGGGCGCTCACCGCGTCCCGGCGGCGGCCGATCTCCCGGAAGCCGGCGCGCTCGAGGCCCGGCGGGCCCCAGCGTTGAAGTCGTAGGTCTCGAGCAGCACGTTGCGGAGGTTCAGCATGTGGAACGCCCAGTCCAGGGCCAGCCGCGTGGCGTCGGTGCCGATCCCCGACCCGCGGCGGCGGCCGAGGAAGATCCCGAACTCGCATCGACCGAAGGCGTGGTCGATCGCCTCGAGCGAGCACACCCCCACCGGCTCGCCGTCCTCGGTGTCGTGCACGGCAAAGCCGACCGCCTCGGGGAGTCGCTCGGCACCCGCCTCGCTCATCTGCTGGACCCAGCGCTCCTCCGCCGGCGGGTCCACCAGGCCGCGGAAAGCCAGCCCGCGGCGAACCTCCGGATCGTTCATCCAGAGGGAGAGCAGCGGGGCGTGCCCGGCGTCGAGCACACCGAGCGCCGCGCGGCCACCGGCCAGCAGGAAGCGTCCGTCCCGGACCCCGATTCCGCCACGCCCGCATCCTGCCACGGGCGGACCTCGTCGCGCCGCCCGCGTAGCCTTCCCCGCGGCATGCGCCGGATACGCCTACAGGACACGCTCACCGGGGAGGTCCGGGAGCTCGAGCCGCGCGACCCGCCGCGCGTGGGGATCTACGCCTGCGGGCCGACGGTCTACGCGCGCGTCCACGTGGGGAACGCGCGGCCGTTCGTCGTCTTCGGCCTGCTCAGCCGGTTCCTGCGCCACGAGGGCTACGACGTGACCCTGGTCGAGAACGTCACGGACGTGAACGACAGGATCTACGACGCGGCTCGCGCCCAGGGAGTGTCCAGCGAGGAGCTGGCCCGGGCCATGACCGACTCCTACGTGGAGGACACCGACCGGCTCGGTCTCGGGCGGCCCGACCACGAGCCCCGGGCCAGCGAGAAGATCGCGGCGATCGTGTCGCTCATCGAGGACCTGGTGGCCTCCGGGCACGCCTACGAGGCGGGCGGCGACGTGTACTTCAGCGTCGGGAGCTTCGACGGCTACGGAAAGCTCTCCAACCGTCCGCTCGACGAGATGAAGCAGGGGGAGGGAGACGACCTCGGGCGCCTGAAGCGGGCGCCGCAGGACTTCGCTCTGTGGAAGGCCACCAAGGAGGGCGAGGACACGAGCTGGGAGTCGCCCTGGGGCCGCGGGCGCCCGGGCTGGCACATCGAGTGCTCCGCCATGGCCGAGGACCTCCTCGGCGCGGACTTCGAGGTGCACGGCGGTGGCTCTGACCTGGTGTTCCCCCATCACGAGAACGAGATCGCCCAGACAGAGGCGGCGCGCGGGCTGCCCCTGGCCAGGGTCTGGATGCACAACGGCATGGTCGAGACGGGCACCGAGAAGATGGCCAAGTCGGTCGGGAACATCTTCCTGCTGCACTCGGCGCTCGACGAATTCGGGCCGGAGGCGCTTCTGATGTGGCTGGTGGGCGCGCACTACCGGAAGCCGATCGCCTTCTCGGAGGACGCACTGCGCCAGGCCGGCGCGGGGGTCCGCAGCGTGCGGGAGCTGGCCCGGCGGCTGGATGCGGATGCTGCGCCGCCCGATGACCTCGATCCGGTCGTGGAGCGCTTCTTCGACGCGCTCGCGGACGACTTCAACACGCCGGAGGCCCGGGCGGCGCTCTACGAGTGGATGGGCGAGGCCAACCGCCGCCTGGATGCCGGTGAGCGCCTGGGCCCCGGCCGCCTCGGGGAGATGCTGGAGGCCTTCGGGCTCGAGCGCCTCCTGGAGGCGGAGGACGAGGCGCCCGAGGAGATCCGCGAGCTGGCCGCGCGACGCGAGCAGGCCCGCGGAGACCGCGACTTCGCCGCCGCAGACCGGCTCCGGGACGAGCTGGCGGAGCGTGGCTGGGAGATCAGGGACACCCCCGACGGCGCCCGTCTCGTGCGGGCCGGCTGAGCGGGTCCACGACCCGATGATCGTGTACGGCCGCAATCCCGTGCGCGAGGCACTCAGGGGACGGCGCTCGGTGAGCCGGGTCTGGGCCACTGAAAGTGCGGCCGGGGAGCCCTGGCTGCGGGACGCGGAGCCGGTCCTGGCCTCCGCCGGGGAGATCGAGCGGCTGTGCGGCTCTCCCGAGCACCAGGGCATCTGCGCCGATGCCGGCGACTACCCCTACGCCGACGCCGGCTCCCTCCTCGACGCGGAGGACGCGCTCGTGATCTGCCTGGACCAGGTCCAGGACACGCACAACCTCGGCGCCGTGGCCCGAGTGGCCGAGGCCGCGGGCGCGTCGGGGCTCGTGGTGCCGGAGCGGCGCGCGGCGTCCGTGACCCCGGCGGCGGCCAAGGCCTCGGCGGGGGCGGTGGAGCACCTGCCCATCGCGCGGGTGCGCAATCTGGCGGACTGGCTCGCCACGGCAAAGCAGGCGGGCGCCTGGGTCTACGGGGCCGACGCGGCCGGTGAGGTGCCCTACGACGAGCCCGACTACACGGGGCGCGTGGTGCTGGTGCTGGGCTCCGAGGGGAGCGGCCTGCGCACGCGGGTGGCCGCCGCCTGCGACCAGGTGGTCTCACTGCCGGTGCGGGGGCGGGTCGGGTCGCTCAACGTGGCCACAGCGGCAGCGGCGCTGGTGTACGGCATCTTGCACCTGCGTCGTCCCCTTGACAGGGCTCCATAACTTCCATATCTTCCCCGCGGATCAGGCTGAAGTCGAGCTTTAGGGCGAGGCTCTCAGAACAACCTGGCGCCAGGGGAGGTAGCGCGCCACCGAGCTTTCAAGGGCTTTTTGCCCGAGAGGAGCATGGATGGCCACTTCCGCATCGGCTACCACTGTCGCAACCCGGCGTCCAGCCGGGACCAGATCTAACCCTGAAGGTGAGCTTGATGATCACTACCTGATCGCACTCGCCAAGCAGGGAAAGAAGGACGCCTACGACCGCATCGTGAAGCGCTATCACGGCTTCGTGCGCCTCAAGGCGTCCTCGTATTTCCTGATCGGCGGGGACTCCGACGATCTGATCCAGGAAGGGCTCGTTGGGCTCTACAAAGCGGTTCGCGACTACCGAACCGACCGCGAGTCGAGCTTCCGCAACTTCGCCGAGCTCTGCATAACGCGTCAGATCATCACCGCGGTGAAGACCTCCACGCGCAACAAGCACACGCCGCTGAACGAGTACGTGTCCTTCTCGCAGACCCCCGCGGCCGGCGGCGGTGACGGCGATCCGACGCTCGACGAGCTGCTTCCCGGGCCGACGGCACACGATCCGGCCAACCAGGTGATCTCCAGCGAGGAGCTGCACAGCCTCGTGAACTGCCTTTCGAGCGTGCTCTCAGAGCTCGAGAGCTCCGTCCTGTCGCTGTATCTCGACGGCTACAGCTATGAGACGATCGCCGAGCGGCTGGCCTGCGACACGAAGACCGTGGACAACGCGCTCCAGCGCGTCAAGCGCAAGGTGGGCGCGCATCTGGCCACCCGCGAGGTGCTGAACTAGGGCTTCGCCGAAGCCTCCCCGCGCGGGGAGGAGGGTCGCATCTGGACGGATGTTCGACTCCCCCGCGCCGGGCTCAGACGGGTCGCGATAGGGCGTCGATGGACGCTGTATGCGTATCCGCCCCCCTCTCGTCCTTTGCCTCGCAGCGCTTTTCGCGATCTGCGGCTACCGTGCCCAGGCGCAGCTTGCCGAGGCGTCCGCCAGCGTGCCGAGCCCATCCCCGGTGGCGGCCCAGGAGCCGGTCAATCCCGCTCCCGCCCCCGCGCCGAAGCCCGCGCGCCCCGCGGGACACGAGCTGCTGAAGGTGAGCGCTCAGGTGGCGCTCCGCCAGCGGCCCGGCGGCGACGCGGTGGCCGTGGTCGGCCCCACCACCGAGTTTGGATCCCCCCGCGTGCTCAGCGTGGCCGCCAGCCGCGGTCGCTGGCTCGGCGTGGTCACCGACGAGCAGCCGAACGGCAAGCTGGCCTGGGTGGACCGCAAGAGCGCCGGCCTTCACACCAGCCGCACCACGGTCTCCCTTCACGCCGATCTCTCCGAGCGCACGCTGGTGCTTCAGCGCGGTGGCAAGACCCTCAGGCGCGTGAAGGTCGCCGTGGGCAACTCGAGCTCACCCACACCTCCGGGCCGCTACGCGGTCACGGACAAGATGCCGGGCAACCGGTACGGCGCCTACTACGGCTGCTGCATCCTCGCCCTCAGCGGCCACCAGGTGAACCCGCCGCCCGGATGGACCGGCGGCAACCGCCTGGCCATCCACGGCACGGACAACCCGGCGACCATCGGCACGCCCGCCTCGGCCGGCTGCCTGCGGGCCGCGGACGCCGATCTGCAGGCTCTGATGAGCGCGGTGCCGCTCGGCACCCCTGTGTTCGTCAGCTCCTGAGCCGTCCGTCGCCTTAGATCGGTCTGGCGGTTTCCCGCCCGGTTCAACGGGGGTACAGGGGGGCGACCCCTACGGGAGGAGAAAGAAATGATCGGAGTTCTAATAGCCGTGCTGGTTGCGGCCCTGGCGTACATCATCCTGGTCGCCCTCACCGGTTCGACCATCGTGGCCATCGTGGCCGCCATCCTCGTGCTGCTCGCCGGAATCCCCTCGGGCGGATTCGGCTTCGGGAGCCGCTTCGGCGGTCGCGGCGCCGTCTGACCCCAGGCTCCGGCCGGCCCCGGTGGATCCGGGGCCGGCCCTGAGCGGCGGCGCGCCTGGCTCAGACAGCCCCCACCGCTGCGAGGGCCTCGGCCCGGCAGCGATCGCCGAGTATCCCCGAGCGCACAAGCCGGAGGCGGGATTCGAACCCGCGCCACCCGGTTTACAAAACCGGTGCTCTACCCCTGAGCTACTCCGGCGCTCGGGCCGAGCGTAGCCCGGCCGGCCTTCGAACGCTCAGCGAGCTTCGGCGCTGGCTGCGCCGGCGGCGGCGTGCTCGATGTTGCCGTGGCCGTTCGAGGCCACCGGCACGTCCTCGAGGGGCTCGAACTCGCCCTGGGCGTTGAGGCGCCGCTCGAGCTCCCCGAGCACCACACCGAACAGGAGATGGCGCCAGGTGGCCTGAGCGAAGGCGCGCCGGTTGCGCCACAGCGGCTCCAGCTCGCCTCGGGCGGGGTGATAGCGGTCAACCAGCGTTGCCAGCGGCCAGAACGCGACGTGCTCCGAGAGCCCGGCCAGGACGCCCACGCCCGTCGGTGGGCCCGGTGCGAATGGGCGCACGAGTGAGTACAGGGCGCCGAACACGGCCCCGTTGGCCACGTGGATCGCGGTGCCCGCGGCCGGCCACGCCGGCCCACGCGTGGCGAGCTTCCCGAGCAGCTCCACGTCGTCGTAGTTCGAGCCGAAGACCCTCTTGTCCAGCGGCTGCTGGGCGGCCCAGATGGCGGCAGCGGCCGCTCCCGCGGCTGCTCCGTTCAAAGTCCGCCTGAACTCGATCACACCGGCAGCGTAACGGCAGAGGGGGCGGCGGGTAGCTCAAGCGATGGCGCTCGTGCGCAAATTGTGGGCTCCGCGCCCGCTGGAGCTCTACCACGCGCGCACTCGCACGCGGGGAGTGAACTCACCCTTGTACTGGTTCATTCGCGCCTTCGCCCAGCCGGCGATGATGATCTATTTCCGGCTTGCGCGAAACGGGCACCGCCACGTGCCCTCCGGCGGAGTGATCCTCGCCTCCAACCACCGCAGCTTCCTCGACCCCTTCGTGCTCGGATGCTGTGTTCCCCGGCCGATCTACTTCGTGGCCAAGCAGGAGCTGTTCAAGAACCCCCTGGCCGGGTGGATCCTCAACTGCCTCGGCGCCTTCCCGCTCAGGCGCGGCGCCTCGGACGAGGAGTCGGTGAAGACCTCGCTGATGCTCTTGGAGCGGGGCCGGGTCGTGGTGATCTTCCCGGAAGGGACCCGGGTCACGCGCGGATCGCTCAAGCCCCCGCGCCGGGGCGTGGGCCGCCTGGCCCTGGAGAGCGGCGCGCCGGTGGTGCCGGTGGCGGTCAGCGGCAGCGAGCGCGCACGTCGCGGCTGGCGGATCCGCCCGGTCAAGGTGCACCTCCGCTTCGGCGCCCCGCTCACCTTCCCGCGCGTGGACCAGCCCTCGCCCTTCCTGGCCGGCGAGGTGACCGAGCGCATCTGGCCCTGCGTGTCGCTCCAGTGGGAGTGGCTCGGCGGCCTTCCGCCGCTGCGCACCGCCGTGGTGGTGGGCGCGGGATCGATGGGCACCGCGGCCGCCACGGTGCTCGCCCGGGCGGGGCTCGAGGTGAACCTCACGTGTCGCACGCGCGACCAGGCGGCGCGCATCTCCGCCGGGCGCGAGAACTCCGACCACCTGCCCGGCGTCGAGCTGGACCGCCGCATCGAGGTGAGCGCACTGCGCGACGTGGAGCTGGCCGGGGTGGACCTGGTGGTGCTGGCCGTGCCCTGCCGTGCCCTGCCCGCCGCGGTGGGGGACATCGGCGCTCACATGGGAGAGCGCAGCGCGGTGCTCGTGGTGTCCAAGGGCCTGGTGCCGCCGCTCGGCACCACGCCGTCGGCCTTCGTGGCCGAGCGGGTGCGCGCGCGGGCGGTGGCCTCTCTGGCCGGTCCCGCTCACGCTCGCGAGGCGGTCGAGCCGGGTGCCTCGGTCGTCCTGGCCACCGGCGACACGGAGCTCCGGCGCCAGCTGGGCGAGGTGCTCCAGGCCGGCGGGCTAACAGTGGACACGACGGACGACGTGACCGGCGCCGAGCTGGCCGCGTGCGCCAGGAACGCCGCCGCCCTCGGGTCCGCGGCGGCCGCGGCGCGGGGGGAGATCCTGGCCGGTGACGCCGCGGGACGCATCTTCTCCGAGGTCCACGCGCTGGCCGTGGCCAGCGGCGGCCGGAGCGAGACCTTCGCCGGGCTCGCCGGAGCCGGGGATCTGTTTGCCAGCGCCATCGCCCCCGAGAGCCGCGACCCGGGCGAGATGGTGGGGGCGAGCATGGCTCCACGCGCCGTGGAGCAGATGCTCGAGCGGACCGCCGAGTCCCTGGCCACGGTGCCGCTGCTGGGCCTCGCGTTCGAGCGTGAGGGGATCGAGGCGCCCGTGACCACCGGCCTCGGCCGGGTGCTGGAGGGCGAGGCCTCGCCCGAGCAGTGGCTCGACACCATGAGGTCGACGCCGGGCGGAAGGGACAGGCGGGCCGCCTGATCGGCCACGCTCGCCCGAGTAGGCTGCGCATGGTTGGAAGAGGTTGCGGACAAGCAGCGCCTGGACCGGGATTTCACCGATCTCTATCGCGCACACCTGCGCGACGTGTACAGCTACGCCTACTACCGGATCGGCAACCACCACGACGCCGAGGACCTGACGGAGCAGACCTTCCTTCAGGCGTACCGTCACTTCGCGCGCGCGCAGCGCGAGTCGAACGGCAGGCCGTTGCGGCCGTGGCTGATCCGGATCGCGCACAACCTCGCGGCGAACTACTACCGCGACCGCGCGCGGCGGCCGCTGACTCAGCTCGAGGACGCCGCCGTGCTCACGGCACCGCACGACACCGAGACGGTGGTGGAGGGGCGCGAGCAGGTCAAGGAGGTGCTCGAGGGCGTGTCGAAGCTTCCAGACGACCGGCGCGAGGCGCTGATCATGAGATTCGCCCTGGGCATGGACAACCGCGAGATCGCCACCGCGCTGGACCGCTCCGAGGGGGCCACCAAGGTGTTGATCCACCGAGCCATCAAGCAGCTGGAGCAGAGGCTCGGAGAGGACGACGATGACTGACGGAGAGCGCCTGGAGCACCTGCTTCGCTCGGCCCTGGTGCCGCTCGATCCGCCCGAGCGCCTGACCGACCGCGTGGAGCGCACGCTCTCCGAGCTCACCGAGGCCGCCGCGGTGGAGCTCACCGACCTGGATCCCGCGGCCATGCGCGACCCGCGCAACTGGGCGCGGCCGGCGGCCGCGGCCGTGGTGGGCACGCTCGCGGGCGGCGCGCTCGTGGTGGTGCGTGCCCGCCAGCGCCAGCGCAAGCGGGAGACGAGCAGCCTCAAGTCGCTCGAGCGCGCGGTGCGCGACGCGGCCGGCGACATCGATCGCCGCCTGCGCGGCTAGCCCGCGCTCAGGCGGGGGCGGTGCTCGGCGCCTGGCTGGCCGGTGTGGCGAAGCCGGCGGCCACGCCGCCGAAGCCGACCAGCAGGTGCAGCAGGTTGTCGCCGGTGTTCACGGGGATCAGGTTGAGGATCTCCTCTCCGTTGCCCGCGGCGAAGCCGAACAGGGTGATCACGAGGTAGATCGCCCCCATCGCGAAGGCGTACCCGCGGGAGGCGGGGTAGGAGCCCACCAGCGCGAGACCGATCACGCCGGTGCCGATGTGCAGCAGGTTGTGCCAGCCGTTCACGTCCAGGATTCCCAGGACGGCGTCGTGGGCGAGGTTCTCGCCGCTGCCGAAGCTCGCGTTGTAGAAGAAGCCGAGGATGCCGGCAACCACCAGCGTGGCTCCCACCACCAGGGCGTAGACCTGAGCCGGTGAGCGTGTCTCCATCGAGGGTCATCCTTCGCCACTGATCCGTGCACCCCTTTGCCGCGTAGGAACTCCACGCCGTGACTTCAGACATCCGAAACCTCGCGGACGAAGAGGTCATGCAGCTGGTCCAAGGAGGGAGCCCACGTGCGTTCGAGCTCATGTACGAGCGCCACGGTGGGGCCGCCTTCTCCCTTGCATACCGGATGGTGGGGAACAGGGTGATGGCTGAGGACATAACGCAGGAGGCGTTTCTGTCGATTTGGCGCAGTCGCACGCGCTACGACCAGGCGCGCGGAAGCGTGCGCACCTGGGTGCTCGGGATCGTGCACAACCGCGGCATCGATGCGCTCCGCAGGCACACGGTGCACGACCGGCGGCGAGAGTCGATGGAGGGTGTGGCGGAGCGCCTCGAGGCCCCGGAGCGCACCGACGTGGAGGCTGCCCGCCGCGAGGAGGCCCGCAGCGTGCACAGCGCGCTCGAGACGCTCCCCGCAGAGCAGCGCCGCACGGTCGAGCTCGCTTACTTCGGCGGCTTCAGCCACAGCCAGATCGCCGAGATGCTCGGCATGCCGATCGGCACGGTCAAGGGGCGCATGCGCCTCGGCCTGGAGAAGATGCGCAAGCAACTGACGGAGGGGTTCGCCCCGGGGGAGCTGGCGTGACCGGTCCGGACCATCCCCGCTTCAAGGACGACGTGGCCGCCTATCTCCTCGGCGCCCTGGACGAGGGCGAGGTGCGGGACTTCGAGGCGCACATGGAGAGCTGCCCCGACTGCCGCCGTGAGCTGGAGCACCTGCGCCCGGCCGCGGATGCGCTGCCCCGCTCGGTGGAGCAGATGGCGCCGCCTCCCTCGCTCAAGCGCTCGCTGATGGACGTGGTGGAGGCCGAGGCGCGGGAGCGCGAGCCGGCACGGGCGGGTGGGTCCTGGGGCGCACGGCTCCGTGGCCTGCTTCCGCGGACCAGCGGCCTGCGCGTGGTGATGGCCGTGAGCCTGCTGGCGATCGGGTTGGCTGTCGGGTTCGAGGTTTCCGAGCTGTCCGACAGCTCCCGCGTGGAGCGCACCGTGGCCGCGAAGGTGGACAAGCAGCGGGCTCCCCTGGCCCGCGCGAGCCTGCGTTACGAGGACAGCGGCGCGCGCGGCGGCGTGCTGCGCACCCAGGGCCTACCGGCGCTGGGCCGGGACCGCGTCTACCAGGCCTGGGTCCAGCGCGACGGCCGCTACGTGCCCCAGCCCACCTTCATGGTGGGCAGCGACGGGCAGGGCACCGTGGCCCTGCCGGACGACCTCAGCAAGGCGAGCGCCGTGCTGGTCACGCGCGAGCGTCGCGGCGGGGCCCAGCAGCCCACAGAGAACCCCATCCTGAGCGTCCCCCTCTAGCGCCTCCCCGGCGCAGGAACCGTCGGGTCGCCAGCTAGTGTGAGCCGCCGTAGATGGACGTCTGTTATCGCCACCCCGGACGAGAGACGGGCGTCCGCTGCTCGAACTGCGACCGGCCGATCTGCCCGGACTGCATGACCACCACCTCGGTGGGCATGCGCTGCCCGGAGTGCGCGCGCCAGCGCACGAAGGTGCGCGGAATGCCGGGCGTGGGCGGGGATCCGGTGGTCACCTACGTGCTGATCGCCGTGAACGTCGTGGTGGCGCTCGGCGCGTTTCTTGGAGGGTCCAATGCCGCCTCCGGTGGGATCGGATCGAGCCGCCTGCTCATCGACGGCTCCGTGTACCGCGCGGCAATCGCGGACGGCGAGTACTGGCGGCTCCTCACCTCCGGCTTCCTGCACGTCGGCTTCTTTCACCTGGCCACCAACATGTTCTCGCTCTACATCCTCGGGCAGCTCCTCGAGCCGGCGGCGGGGCACGTGCGCTTCGCCGCCATCTACTTCGTCTCCCTGCTCACCGGGTCGTTCGGCGCGCTCGTGGTCACCGCGGGGCCCACCGTGGGCGCCTCGGGAGCCATCTTCGGCCTGATGGCGGCCGGGGCCCTGGTCCTGCGCAGTCGCGGGATCGGGATCATGGAGAGCGGCCTGGGCATCTGGATCGCGCTGAACCTCCTGATCACCTTCGCCGTGCCCGGCATCTCGGTCGGCGGCCACATCGGCGGCCTGATCGGCGGCGCGGTGTCGGCGTACGTGCTGTTCGACCTGCGTCAGCGCCTGCGTGTGCCCGACGCGCTTCCGGCGGTGTTCTGCGGGCTGGTCGCCGCGCTCGCGGTCGTCGGGTCGATCATGGTGTCCTCGGGGGCCTAGGCCCGCACGCGCGCGAGGTCGATCTCGATCGAGCGCCGCGAGTCCGGCGCCGGCACGAGATCGGGGTGCAGCAGGTGCGCCATCAGCTCCACACCGTCCACCAGGCGCGGGCCGGGCCGGGAGTAGTAGGCCGCGGCGTCCACCGCAACCACCCGGGCGCCGAGCGCGACCAGCTGGTCGCGGTGCCTGACGGTCTCGGCCGCCGCCTCCTCCGCGTACAGCCCGCAGGGCATCGACACCACCACCTCGGGCGACACGGCGGCCACCTCCTCCCACTCCACGGTGCGGGACCGCTCGCCCGGCAGGCCGAGCACGTCCTCGCCTCCGGCAAGCTGCACCATCTGCGGCACCCAGTGCCCGCCGGCGTACACCGGGTCGAGCCACTCGAGCGCGGCCACGCGCGGGCGCGGGGCGTCTCGCACCGCCTCCTCCACGGCCTCCACGCGCGCGGCGACGTCCGCCACCAGGCGCTCGCCGGCGTCGGGATCGCCCGCGGCCTCGGCCAGTCGCGGAAGATCGGCCAGGACCTCGCCGAGAGTGGAGGGGTCGAGCGAGATCACCTCCGGGCGCGTGGGAAGGCGCTCGGCCACGGCCTTCACGTCCTCGAACGACACGGCGCACACCGCGCACACCGCCTGGGTCACGATCAGGTCCACGCCGAGCCCGGCGAGCGTCTCCTCGTCGAGCTCGTAGAGCGCCTCGCCCCGGCCGGTGCGCTCGCGCACCGCGTCGTCGATCTCGCGGGCGGAGAGGCCCTCGCCGATCACGCTGCGGGTGAGATGGGGCAGTCGCTCCGCGCCCGGCGGATAATCACATTCGTGGGTCACCCCGGCCACTGAGTCGCCGAGCCCGAGGGCGAAGAGCATCTCGGTGGCCGAGGGGACGAGTGAGGCGACGAGCACGGAGACGAGGATGGCACGTCTGAACGACGAGGAAATAGACCAGCGGCTGGCGGGCCTGGACGGGTGGTCGCGAAGCGGCGACGCGATCACGAAGACCTACGAGGGAGACGACTTCATGTCGTCCGTCGGGCTGGTGAACCGCCTGGCGCCGGTGGCGGAGGAGATGAACCATCACCCGGACCTCGAGATCTCGTGGAACAAGGTGACGGTCACGATCAGCACCCACTCCGAGGGCGGGCTGACGGAGAACGACTTCGTGTTGGCCGGCAAGATCGATGGGGTGGCGTAGCCCCCTGCTACCCTCGCCCTCTTCGCCGATGAGCGACGACGAGCTTCCTCGAAGTAGCCGGCGCAGGGCCCCGGTCCCGGGCCCAGGCGCTTCCCAATGACAGAGCTTTTGCTCCTGGTGGGAGTGGTTGTGCTGGTGGCTGCCAACGGCTTCTTCGTGGCCGCCGAGTTCGGCCTGGTGCGCGCCCGCCAGCCACGGCTCGAGCAAATGAGGGACGAGGGGGTGCGCGGCGCCGCGCTGGCGCTCAAGCAGGTCGACGAGATCGATCAGTACCTGTCGGCCTGCCAGCTGGGCATCACCATGGCCTCGCTGGGCATCGGCTTCCTGGGCGAGCCCGCGATCGCGAAACAGCTCGAGCCCGTGCTCGGCGACGCGGTGGGCCATGGCGTGGCCGTGATCATCTCGGTCTCCATCGCCTACTTCCTCACCACCTCGCTCCACATCACCCTGGGCGAGCAGGTGCCGAAGATCTACTCGATCGTTCACGCCGAGAGCACGGTGCGACGCACCGCCCGGCCACTCGAGCTGTTCAAGCGGGCGCTGGGCGCGTTCATCTGGGCGCTGAACGTGACCTCCAACGCCATCCTTCGCATCGTGGGCGTGGACCCGCGCGCCGAGTTCGACGAGGCCAGCAGCTCCGAGGACCTGAAGCTGCTGATCGCCCAGAGCGCGCACGGCGGGAAGATCGACCCCGGGGAGGCCGGGATGCTGTCAGGCGTCTTCCATCTCCACGAGCAGCAGGCGCGCCAGGTGATGACCCCAATCCCCGCGGTGGTCACCGTCGACATAGCCGAGGACGTGGAGACCGGGCTCCGGCGCATGGTGGACTCCGGGCACACCCGCCTGGTGGCGACGGAGGAGGGCAACACCGACCGCATCCGCGGCATCGTCCACGGCAACTCACTGGTGAGGCTGCTGATGTCGGAGGGACCAGAGGCCTCGATCACGCCGGCGGTGAAGGACGCACTGATCGTGCCCGAGACCAAGCCGCTCGACGACCTCCTGGCCGACCTTCAGCGGGAGCGAGCCTCGATGGCGGTGGTGGTGGACGAATACGGCCGGACGGCCGGCATCGTCACGATCGAGGACATCATCGAGGAGGTGGTGGGGGAGATTGCCGACGAGACGGATCCGGCGGTCGCGGGCATCCGCCGCCTGGCCAACGGGGACTGGTGGGTCCGCGGCCACGTGCCCATCACCGATCTCCAGGACTACGGGCTCGACCTGCCCGTGGACTCCGAGGCCTACAACTCCGTCGGCGGGTACGTGTTCGGCGAGCTCGGGCGGCTGCCCAAACGCGGCGACATGGTCAACGCCAACGGCTACTCCGTGCGCGTGGAGTCGGTGCGCCAGAACCGCATCGAGGCGGTGAGGATCCGCGACCACCAGGACCGCGAGCGGGACGACAGCCATCCCCGGCCGGTGGAGGAGGCCGCGGCCACGCCGCGTGGCTTCGAGCAGGAGCCCGGGGAGCCGGACGCCTCCGACTGAGTCGCGCGGGCGGGTATCCGTCCGCACCTGGGCCTAACTTCGGCCGGCATGTGGTGCGTCAAGCTGAGCGATACGGAGCGTGACGCGTTGCGTGCGCTCGTCAGGTCACAGTCGGTCACGGGGAGCCGCGAAGAGCTGCCCCCTGATCTGGAGGGAGCGCTCGACTCGCTCGAGCTCGCCCGCTGGGACGATCTGCCGGAGGCCACGCTCCCCTGGGACCGCGTGTCCGACCTCGCCGGCCGGCAGGGAATCGGCGAGGCCGACGTCGTGTGGGACCTGGCCTCGGGAATGGTGTCCCCGCGGGAGCGCCCCGCGGGCACCGGGCCGAAGGCTTAGTCGTAGAGGTAGAAGCCCTCGCCGCTCTTGCGGCCGAGCTTTCCCTCCGCGATCAGCTCACGCATGCGCGCCGGCACCTCGGCGCCGATCTGCTCGCCGATCGCCGCCGACACGTCGAGCCCCACGAAGTCGAGTAGCCGCAGCGGCCCCATGGGATGCCCGGCCCCGAGCTTCATGCACGTGTCCACGGACTTCGCGTCGAGGCCACCCGCCTCGATCAGCCGGACGGCGTCGAAGAGGTAGGGGAAGAGCAGGCGGTTCACCACGAAGCCGGCCGAGTCGGGTACCTCGACCACGGTCTTCTCGAGCCGCTCGCACAGGTCCCGGAAGAGCTCGCGCGTGGCGGTGGTGGCCTCGGGCGGGAAGCACAGCTCCACCAGTGGCATCTTCTCCACCGGGTTGAAAACGTGGAGGGCGGCGAAGCGGTCCGGGCGCCCGCTGGCTGCGGCCAGAGCCGCCACCGAGAGCGACGACGTGGTGCTGGCCACGAGCGCTGCCTCGGGGAGCACCGCGTCGAGGCCGGACAGCACCTCGCTCTTGATGGCCAGGTCCTCTGTGACCGCCTCGATGGCGAAACTGCACTCGCCGAGCTCGCCCAGGTTGGTGACCACCCGCGCTTCCTCGCCCACCTCGGCGTGCGCGGCCTCCGCGGAGCGCTCGCTTCGCGCCCAGACCACCACCTCGTGATGGTCCGCCGCCACCTTGGCGAGCCCACGCGCGATGGCGCCGCTTCCGATGATCCCGAGTTGCTCCGCCATTGCTAGGAACCTACGCCGCTCGCGCGCGGGCGGCGTGAAACGGTCATGGGCGTGGGGGTCTCGATCGGCTCACAGAACTGCGTGAAACGGCTTGAGGAGGCGGGCTCGGGACGTCTGGTTGACTGGACAGTCAATCGAGTACGCTTACCACAATTCGACTGCGGAGGAAGAGGCTCGCATGAACAATGGGCACGGCCGTGAGGTCGTCATCGTCGAGGCGGTTCGCACCCCGATCGGGCGAGGTCACCCCGAAAAGGGCTACTACAAGGACACGCATCCGAACGAGCTGCTCGGCAAGACCTACACCGAGGTCATCGAGCGCGCGGGCATCGATGCATCCGAGGTCGAGGACGTGATCAGCGGCTGCGTCCAGCAGTACGGCGAGCAGATGTTCAACGTCGGCCGCAACGCCTGGCTGCAGGCCGGTCTTCCCCAGGAGACCCCCGCCACCACGGTCGATCGCCAGTGCGGCTCGGCCCAGCAGGCGGTGAACTTTGCCGCGGCGCTGATCGCCGCGGGCGTGCATGACACGGCCATCGGCTCCGGCGTGGAGCACATGGGCCACGTGCCGATGGGCGTGGGCTTCAAGTGGGTCGACGAGGTGGGCTCGCCCTGGCCGGAGGAGCTCATGGCGCGGTACAACCTCGTGCCCCAGGGCATCTCCGCCGAGATGATCGCCGACAAGTGGGAGATCCCCCGCTCGGAGCTCGACGAGATCGGCGTGCGCTCACACCAGCTGGCCCACCAGGCCACCGAGGAGGGTCGTTTCGAGCGCGAGATCGTGCCCTTCCAGGTGAACGGCGACACCTACGTCACCGACCAGGGCATCCGTCCCACCACCGACCTCGAGACGCTGTCGCAGCTGAAGCCGGCCTTCAAGGAGGACGGGAAGGTCACCGCCGGCAACGCCTCGCAGATCTCGGACGGCGCAGCCTCCGTGCTGCTGATGGCGCGCGAGAAGGCCGACGCCCTCGGGCTCAAGGCGCGTGCACGGATCGTGGATCAGACCACGGTCGGCGTGGACCCGGTGATCATGCTCACGGGCCCCATCCCCGCGACCGCGAAGCTCCTGGAGCGCAACGGGATGAAGATCGGCGACATCGACCTGTTCGAGGTCAACGAGGCCTTCGCCTCGGTGCTAGCCGCGTGGCGTCGCGAGCACAGCCCGGACATGGACCGCGTGAACGTGAACGGCGGCGCGATCGCCCTCGGCCACCCGCTCGGTTCCACCGGCGCCCGGCTGATCACCACGCTGCTGCACGAGCTCGAGCGCTCCGACAAGGAGATCGGCCTCGTGACGATGTGTTGCGGCGGCGGGCTCGGCACGGGCACGCTTATCCAGCGCCTGTAAGGAATTTGCTCACGCCGGGCGGGAACAATCCCGTCCGGCGTGGTGCAGCTGCTAGGCCGTGACCGCCGCTGCGGAGAGCGCCTTCACGATCCGCGGGCGGTCCCCGAAGGGCACGGCAAGCAGTGTGTTCGCGCCCGCCCGCTCGTACTCGGCGAGGTGCTCGTCGAGCTCCGCGTAGGAGCAGCAGATCGCCGACCCCTTGATCAGCTCCGGGGTGAGCGCCTTCGCCGCGCCCATGCGGTCGCCGGCCGCGAACAGGCGCTGCACCTCGTGCGCGGCCTCGCCATGGCCGAAGCGCTCGGCCGTCTCAACGTAGAAGTTCTTGTCCTTCGCCCCCATGCCGCCGAGGTAGAGGGCGAGCCACGGCCGGGCCAGGTCGAGCGCGCGCTCGGCGTCGTCGTCGAGGCACACGAGCACGGCGGGAGCCACGTCCACGCCGGTGCCCTCGAAGGGAGCGAGCAGCTCGGGCGCCCTTGCCGGGCTGAACATGAAGGGGATCCAGCCGTCGGCGATCCTCGCCGTCTGCTCCACCGACTTCGGCCCGATGGCGCCGAGGTAGATCGGGATCCGCTCCTGCACCGGCTTGGCCAGCAGCTTCAGCGGCTTTCCCAGCTCGCTGCCCTCGAGCGGCAGCCGGAACTCCGCCCCCTCGTACTCGAGCGGGCCCTCGCGGGCGAGCGCGAGACGCACGATCTCCACGTACTCGCGCGTCCGGGCCATGGGACGCCGGAACGGAACGCCGTGCCAGCCCTCGGACACCTGCGGGCCGGACACGCCGAGGCCCAGGCGGAAGCGACCTTCGGAGAGCACGTCCAGAGTCACGGCCGCCATCGCCGTGGCCGCCGGCGTGCGCGCGGGGATCTGCATCAGGGCCGAGCCCAGGCCGACCCGCTCGGTCATGGCCGTCAGGTGCCCGAGCACCGACACCGCGTCCTGGCCCCACGCCTCGGCCACCCACACGCTGTCGAGTCCGCCCTCGTCGGCCAGCCGGGCCAGCTCGACCTGCTCCTCTGCTGAGAACCAGGGCCAGTAGGCAACGAACAATCCAACGCGCACCGGCCCATCCTATGGCGCGTTGTGCGCGAGGGGCCGGGCTGGCCCGGACCGGAGCGATGTTCTCCAGATAGGCTCGCCCTACGTGGCCGTGATCCTCTGGCACATCGAGGTCTCACACTTCAACGAGAAGGCGCGCTGGGCGCTCGACTACAAGGGGATCCGCTACGAGCGCAGGGTGCCCATGCCGGGGCTGCATGGCGTTCGCGCCCTGGTGGAGACGCGGGGCGCGCAGAGGCGGCTTCCCGTGGTGGAGCTCGACGGCCGCCGCGTCGGGGACTCCACCGCGATCATCGCCGCGCTGGAGGAGCACACCCCCGAGCCGCCGCTGTACCCGGCCGACGCCGGCGAGCGCGCTCGCGCCCTCGAGCTCGAGGACTTCTTCGACGAGCACCTCGGCCCGCAGCTGCGCCGCTTCGCGTGGCACCACACGCTCCAGGACCCGGACGTGGTGGCGCGCACGCTGTTCGCAGGCGGGGACGCCACCCGCGAGCGGATGCTTCGAAGGACCTATCCGGTCGCGAACTTCTTCGTCCGCCGCGACTATCGGGTGACCGAGAAAAGCTCGCTGGAGGCGCGCGCCGAGGTGGTGGCGGCGATGGACCGTCTCGAGGCCGAGCTGGGCCCGTCGGGATATCTCGTGGGTGACCGCTTCTCGGTGGCCGACCTCGCCGCCGCGTCTCTCTTCACGCCCGTCGTCACGCCGCCCGAGCGGCCCTTCCTGCCGAAGGGCGAGGCGATGCCGGCGGTGCAGGAGCTGAGCGACGAGCTGACCGCCCGGCCGGGCGGGCAATGGATCTACGACATGTACGCGCGCCACCGCGGCGCCTACGCTGGGGAGGCACACCCTGTCAGCGCCTGACACGACCACCGCCGTGACCCTGCCGCTCGTGCGCAGCGACGAGGAGCGCCTGACGCGCGAGACCGTGGCCTCCATCTGCTCCGGGTACGGGCCCGCGTACTCGCGTCGCAAGCACGCCGAGGGACTGCCGCCCACCGAGCTCTGGGACGACCTCGCGGGCAAGGGCTACCTGGGGGTGAACATCCCCGAGGAGTGGGGCGGTGGCGGCCTCGGCATGGCCGGTCTCGCCGCGGTGGGCGAGGAGATCTCGGCCGCGGGCAGCTCGCTGCTGCTGATCGTGGTGTCGCCGGCGATCGTGGGCAGCATCCTCGCGCGCCACGGCACGCCGGACCAGAACGACCGCTGGCTCCGGGGCATCGCCGCGGGCACGACGAAGGTGGCGTTCGCCATCACCGAGCCCGATGCCGGGACGAACTCGCACAACCTGTCCACATCGCTCGAGCGCCGCGGGGACCGCTTCGTCCTCCGCGGCCAGAAGACCTACATCTCGGGCGTCGAGCACGCCGACGCGGTGCTGGTCGTGGCCCGCAGCCGCCTGCCCGACGGCAAGCTCGGCCTGCCGTCGCTCTGCCTGGTGGACGTGGACGCCCCCGGATTCACGCGCGAGCCGATCCCGATGCCGTACGTTGGGCCGGATCAGCAGTGGACGCTGTTCTTCGACGACGTGGAGCTCGACGAGGACCGCCTGGTGGGCGGCGAGGGCGGCGGGCTCGGACCGGTGTTCGACGGCCTGAACCCGGAGCGGATCATGGGGGCGACGATCGCGTGCGGGGCCGGCCGCAGGGCCCTGGCCAAGGCGTCCGCATATGCCAACGAGCGCGAGGTCTGGGGTGCCCCGATCGGCACGCACCAGGGCGTGTCCCACCCGCTGGCCGAGGCCAAGATCGAGCTCGAGCTGGCGCGGCTGATGACCCAGAAGGCGGCCGCGCTGTGCGACGCGCGCGCCCCGGGGGCGGGCGAGGCCAGCAACATGGCCAAGTTCTCCGCCGCGGAGGCCGCCATCAAGTGCGTGGACCGGACGATCCAGGCCCACGGCGGCAACGGCTTCGCGCTCGAGTACGAGCTCACGGACATGTGGTGGGGCGTTCGGCTGACGCGCACCGCGCCGGTCTCCCGCGAGATGATCCTCAACTACGTGGCCGAGCACAGCCTCGGCCTGCCGAAGAGCTACTGAGAACCCGCCCCTCGCGGCTCCTCGCGGGTGCGGTCCTGGCGCTGAGCCTCGGTGCCGCCGCACCGGCGGCGGGCGCCCCGCCGTGGCGGCCTCACGTGGCTCCCGCGAACCGGTGGGCGGATCAGCGCCAGGGCACGGTCTCGTTCGCCGTTCGCACCGAGCGGCGGGTCTGGGCACGGGACGCCACGCGGGCGGTGCCCGCCGTGAGCGTGCTCAAGGTGATGCTGCTCGTGGCCTACCTGCGCGGGGACGACGTGCGCGGGCGGGCGCTGCGCCCGGCCGACCGTGCCCTGTTGGCGCCCATGATCCGTTGGTCCGACAGCGTGGCCGCCTCGCGCGTGCGCGACATCGTGGGCAACGACGGCCTCGCGCGCCTCGCCCGCCGCGCGGGGATGTGTCACTTCCAGGCGGCCCCGATCTGGGGCAACTCGATCGTGAACGCCTCCGACCAGAGCCGCTTCCTTCTGCACATAGAGCGGCTGCTGCCGTCGCGGCACCGGCGGGCCGCGCTCCGGTTGCTCGGGTCGATCGTGCACTCGCAGCGCTGGGGGATCGCCCGCGTGCGCCCACCCGGATGGGCGCTCTACTTCAAGAGCGGCTGGGGGTCGGGCAGCGGTGCGGCGGACCACCAGGTGGCCATTCTGCAGCGCGGCGGGCGCCGGATCTCGGTGGCGATCATGACCACGTCCAACCCCAGCCACGCCTACGCCGAGCAGACCCAGCAGGGGGTGGCCGCGCGCCTGCTTCGAGGCCTCGGCCCCTCGTCCATTCCCGCCGACTAGATTACGGCGCCATGGACCTGACCCTGTCGCCATCGGAAGAGACCTTCCGCGACGAGCTCCGCTCCTGGCTCGCGGACAACCACCCGGGTGAGGATCCACCCGGGGACGACGAGGCTTTCGAGCACCGCCGAGCCTGGCAGAAGAAGCTTCACGAGGCCGGCTACGCGGGCTTCTCGTGGCCGAAGGAGTTCGGAGGCCGCGGGGCCACGCTCGTGGAGCAGGCGCTGTTCGGCGAGGAGATGGCGCACGCCAGGGCGCCTCAGCCGGCCAACGTGCTCGGCATGGTGATGGGCGGACCTGTGGTGATCGCCCACGGCGACGAGACCCAGAAGGAGCGCTTCCTCCGCCCCATCCTCTCGGGCGAGGAGATCTGGTGCCAGGGCTTCTCGGAGCCCGACTCCGGCTCGGACCTCGCGTCGCTGAAGACCCGCGCCGTGAAGTCCAACGGCGAGTGGGTGGTGACGGGCCAGAAGGTGTGGACCACCTACGCGCACAAGGCCAAGTGGTGCATGCTCGTGGCCCGGACCGACCAGGACGCGCCCAAGCACCAGGGCCTCACCTACTTCATCATGGACATGGAGCAGGACGCGGTGCAGGTGCGCCCGCTGCGCCAGATCACCGGTGAGGCGGAGTTCAACGAGCTCTTCATCGAGGAGGCGCGGATCCCCGACGAGAACGTCGTCGGCGGGGTGGGCAACGGCTGGGGAGTGGCCATCACGACGCTCATGCACGAGCGCGCCGGGCTGGGCGCGTCGGCGGCGGCGGGCATGCGGGTGGCGCTCGGCGAGCTCACCGACCTGGCCCGCGAGCGCGGCGTGACCGCCGACCCGGTGATCCGCCAGAAGATCGCCCAGCTCACGATCGAGGTGGAGCTGCTGCGCCTGAACGCCTGGCGCGGGCTCACGGCGATCATGAAGACCGGGATCCCGGGCCCCGAGGGCTCGGTGGTGAAGTGGCAGTGGGGCGAGCTGAACCAGTCGCTCACCGAGCTGGCCGTGGACATCCTCGGTGAGGACGGCGCGCTCTGGGACTCACCCTGGACCTACCGCTTCCTGCGCGCCCGCGCGAACTCCATCGAGGGCGGGACCACCGAGATCCTCAAGAACATCGTGGCCGAGCGGGTGCTCGGCCTTCCGAAGCTGCGATAGCGGAGGCCACCGTGAACTTCGACTTCACCGACGACCAGCACGCCATCAAGCGCACGGCCAAGGACTTCCTGGCCGCGCGCTTCACCAACGACCGCCTCCGCGAGCTCGCCGAGGGCGGCACGTACGACGACTCCGTGTGGAAGGAGCTCTGCGAGCTGGGCTGGCCCGGGATCTTCGTGTCCGAGGAGCGCGGCGGGCAGGGCCTCGGCGTGGTGGAGCTCGTGATCCTCATGGAGGAGCTGGGCTACGCGCTCGCGCCCGTGCCCTTCCTGTCCACGGCCGCAGCGGGCCTGGCCCTGCAGACCGCGGGCTCCGACGAGCAGCAGGAGCGCTGGCTTTCGGGCATCGCGAGCGGCGAGGTGCGCGCCACCGTCGGCGTGGCCTCCAACGGGGAGGCGCGGCTGGTGCCGGACGCGGAGGGCGCGGATGTGATCGTGCTCCTCGACCGCGACGGCGGGCGTGTGGTGGAGGCCTCGGACGCCGAGATCGAGCCGCTCCACACCATCGATGCCACGCGCCGCTTCGCTCGGGTACGTGCCGAGGGCGGGGACGCCCTGCCCGGAGACACCTCGGCGGTGCTCGACCGGATCGTGACCGCCCTGGCCGCCGAGCTCACGGGTGTGAGCCAGCGCGCCATGGAGATGGCCGTGGCCTACGCCCGGGACCGCAAGCAGTTCGGCCGTCCCATCGGCGCCTACCAGGCCGTGGCTCATCGCTGCGCGCAGATGCTCCTGGAGACGGAGGGCGCACGCTCGGCCTCCTACTACGCGGCATGGACCTCCGACGCCGAGCCCGAGACCTTCCCGGTGGCGGCGTCGATGGCCAAGGCCTATGCGTCGGACGCGGCCTGGCGGGTCAGCGCGTCGTCGCTACAGGTGCACGGCGGCATCGGCTTCACCTGGGAGCACGACCTGCACTTCTTCCTCAAGCGGGCGAAGGCCGACGGGCTGCTCTACGGCTCGGCGAGCGAGCATCGCGAGCGCGTGGCCGAGCTCAGCGGCCTGGCCGCCGAGCCGGCGTCGGTCTAGCCAGATTCGGCTGCCGGAGTGGGGCGCTCGCCCCGGTAGCTCGGCAGCGCCCGCGCTTCCTCGTGGGGCTGAATCGGCCCGCGGTTCTCCGAGCCGTCCGCGAGCGCCTCCAGCCGCCTGATCTCGCGCTCTCCCTCAATGCGGGCCGGGTGGTCCGGCGGCAGCCCGCCCACGAGATTCCTGATTCGGGCGCTGATCTGAAGGGAGAAGTGCGGGGTGGAGGCCCCCATCAGCTCGCGCACGTCCTCCAGGGTCGGCTCGCGCTGGGCGCGATCGGGACGCTCGTACTCGCTCACCCGTGGCAGGTTATCCGGCGGGCGCTAGGGAGCGGTGGCCTGCACCGGGATCAGCTCGGTCACCCGGTCGAGGCGCGCCTGCGCGTTCAGTGAGAGCGCATCCTCGTCGCCCAGGATCCACACGCGGTTGTACACCGCCTGGCCCGGGTCCACCTCATAGCCGGGCTGCACGCTGAGCAGGTAGCTCTCCAGCGGCTTCGGCAGGTCGGCGTCCTGATCGGTGAGGAGCAGCGGGGCGAACACGCCCCGGCTGGCCAGCGGGGCCGCGGCGGCGGCGTCCATGGGCCGTGAGGTGTTGGCCACCGTGAAGTTGTACCCGGGCACGTCGACCCCCCAGCCGAAGTTCCCCTGGCGGTAGCGGGCGAACGCGACCGCGGACTCCACGGGAGTCGGCCCCGAGATGCGCTTCACCGAGTTGGCCACCCCGCGCACCTGGGCCAGGACCTTGTTGGAGATGACGCGCTCCGGGCCGAGGACGTAGACGGTGGGCTTTCCGTGCTCGCGCAGGGCACGCAGGATGGGGGCGGGCACCGAGTCCCGCTTCACGGGCAGGGCGGCGTCCCCGGAGCGGGCGGCCCAGGCGGCGGCGGGCATCGCGAACGCCGCGTCGTCGCTCGAGTAGAGCACCACGTTGTTCGAGGGGCGGCCGCGGGCGGCGGAGAAGAAGCGGTCCACGGCCGCGGACCGCTCGAAGGCGTCGTTCCCCTCGACCACGGCGGTCTTGTAGCCGCTCGGGCGGGCCACGTCATCCCCCACGCGGATCACCTGGGCGTCCTTCGACAGGTCCGAGCCGCGCGGCTTCAGCCGGTCGAGCGTGTCCGCCGTGGCGCCGGGCACGGAGCTGCCGTCGGACAGGAGGATGGGTGCGCCGATCGGCGGGCCTGACAGCACCGCGGCGGCCACCGCGGACTGCCAGTCGTTCTTGTCGACGAGCACCACCGCGGTCGGGCGGTCGGACTCGTTGGTGGCGGGGAAGAGCGCGTTCGCCACGCCCGCGGCGTCCGTGGTCGCGTCGCCGCCACCGATGCGCAGGGTGTTGCGGGTGGCCGTGAAGGGGAAGCCGAGCTTCTGGGCCGCCTGGTCGTCGCTGCCCTTGGCGCCCACCTGACCGGGGCGCGAGTCGTCGTTGCCGAGGCTGCAACCGGCGACTGAGAGGGCCGTGACGAGGGCGGCGGCGAGTGTGGCAAGCGGCCGGCGCAAGTGGCAGAGGACGATAGCTGGGGGGTCGGCGCCCCGAATGGATCGCCTATTTCCCGTGCGAAGGGCCGCCGTGTGGCGTACGATTGACTGGTCAGTCAACCAGTGCCGGAGGCGCCCCCACGATGGATTTCAGGCTCAACGAGGAGCAGCTCGAGTTCCAGGAGACGTGTCGCAGGTTCGCCCGCGAGGTCATGCGGCCGATGGCGGCCGAGCACGACCGCGACGAGAGCGTGCCCTGGGATGCCATCAAGGCCGCGCGTGAATGGGGCCTCCAGGGCCTCGATCACCTTCAGCGCATGGGCACCGACACCGACGGGATCATGAGCTGCATCTACGCCGAGGAGCTCCACTGGGGCTGCGCCGGCATCGCGCTCGCCATCTCGGGCAGCTCCCTCGCCGCCGCCGGCATCGCGAGCTCGGGCACCCCCGAGCAGATCGGGCGCTGGGTCCCCGAGTGCTTCGGCCTCGGCGACGAGATCAAGCTGGGCGCGTACGCCGTCACCGAGGCGGGCGCCGGCTCCGACGTGCGCTCGCTGCGCACCACGGCCAAGCTCGACGGCGACGAGTGGATCCTGAACGGGACCAAGGTCTTCATCACGAACGGCGGCATCGCCGACGTGACCGTGGTTGTGGCCACCGTGGATCCCGAGCTGGGTCACCGCGGACAGGCGTCCTTCGTCGTGCCCAAGGACACCCCGGGCCTGTCGATGGGCAAGAAGGAGACGAAGCTCGGCATCCGCGCGTCGCAGACGGCCGAGGTCGTGCTGGACGACTGCCGGATCCCGATGGACAACCTGCTGGGGGGCTACGAGAAGCTTCAGAAGAAGCTGGAGCGCGCCCGCTCGGGCCAGTCCACCGGCCGCTCCTCGGGCGCCCTCGCCACCTTTGAGCTCACACGCCCGCTGGTGGGCGCGTCGGCCCTCGGCATCGCCCAGGCCGCCTACGAGTGGACCCTGGAGTACCTGGAGGGCCGCTCCGAGGACGACACCCCGCTGCTCGAGCAGCAGCGCATCCAGCAGGTGCTGGCCGACGTGGCCACCGAGATCGAGGGGGCCCGCCTGCTCGTATGGCGCGCCGCCTGGATGGGCCGCAACGGTATGCCGATGACCGGGGGCCAGGGCTCGATGTCGAAGCTGAAGGCCGGCGACACGGCGATGTGGGCCACCACGACGCTGATGGACCTGGTCGGGCCGTATGCCCAGACCAAGGACTGCCCGCTGGAGAAGTTCTTCCGCGACGCCAAGATCTACCAGCTGTTCGAGGGCACGGCCCAGGTGCAGCGGATGGTGATCTCCCGGATGCAGCGGGCCGAGTACGCGCGCAGGCTCGAGGAGGCCACCGCGGTGCTCGAGCAGGCTCCGGGCACGCCGCCCGGCGACCCCGTCCCGGCTTAGGCCGGGTCCCCCGCGCCTCGACATCCGGTCGGTGCGCTCGCGGGGATCTTTGGACCGCCGTCCATGGCCCGCGCGCGAGCGCGGCGCCAGCATGGAGTCATGAAGGGCAATGTCACCGACCTGCCGCGCGTTGCCTCCAGGCGCGGGCAGGTCGGCAGGGCCACGAGGCACGGCGGCCGGCGGGCGGGCCGGCCGCCGGGCCGCGCCTGGCTGAACGCGCGCGAGGTGGGCGGCGCCGACCCGCGCTACGCGCACCTCGCGGTCACGCACGACTAGAGCCCTTCAAGCACCGCCGGCGAGTCTCCTCGCCACAATAGGAACCGGTGCCCTTCGAGTTCGATCCCGGGGCCGTGGCGCTGCTGGCGCTGATGGCCACCCTGTACGCCCGCGCCGTGGTCACCCTGCGCCGCCGCGGGTACGACGTGCCCACGGGCCAGCAGGCGGCCTGGTGGCTCGGGCTCTTCCTCGTGGCCGCCGGCCTCATCGGCCCCGTGGACGCCCTCTCGGAGGACCTGGTGCTCGCTCACATGGGCCAGCACCTGCTGCTGGCGGACCTGGCCGCCCCGTTCTTGCTCATCGGGCTGCGCACGCCGGTGTACGCCTTCTACCTACCGCGGCCGCTGCTCGTGAGCCTTGCGCGCCGCAAGCGCCTGCGGCAGGTGCTCCGGACGCTCCGCAAGCCGATGGTGGCGGTGCCCGTGTGGGTGGTGCTGCTCTACGGGTGGCACTTCTCCTTCGCCTTCGTGGGCGCGCTCCAGCACCCGCTCATACACGTGGCCCAGCACCTGTCCTTCCTGTTCGGCGCGATGCTGGTGTGGTGGTCGGTGATCGAGCCCAAGCGGCGCCGGCTGCCGGGCGAGCTCTGGAAGGTCCCGTACCTGCTGGGCGCGCGGCTGCCGGGGATGCTGCTCGGAATGTCCCTGATCCTGCTGCGCTCGCCCGCCTACGGCGCCTACTACGGAGACCGCCCTCGCGACCACGGCTTCTCGCCCATCACCGACCAGCAGGTGGCCGGGGGCATGATGATGGCCCTCGACCTGATGGTGATGCTGTTCGCGGTGGCCTTCTTCTTCTACCGCTCGGCCCAGGAGCACGATGAGGCCGAGCGGATCGCAGCCGCGGCGTCCTGAAACGGCGGCTGGTGCGAACGCCTGGGCCGGCTCGCCCGGGGGGTGGGTGACGGGAGAGTTACGAGTGGGCCCGCTCGGCCTCGATGCGGGCGCGCTCGGCGAGCCGGTTGTCGCGGCGAAGCTGTGCCTCGCGTGCCCGCCGCACCTCGTCCGGGTGCTCCGGCGCCAGCGGCGGCACCGGTGCGGGCCGGCCGTTCTCGTCCAGGGCCACCATCGTGAGGTAGGCCGTGGAGGTGTGCTCGGTCTCACTCGTGCGCACGTTCTCGGACACCACCCGCACGCCCACCTCCATGGAGGTCCGCCAGGCGGCGTTGACGCTGGCCACGAGCGTCACGAGCTGGCCGGTGTGGATCGCGTGCAGGAAGGTCATGCGGTCCATCGCCGCCGTGACCACCCTCAGGCCCGAGTGCCGCACCGCCGCGATCCCGGCCGCCTCGTCGCACATATGCATGATCACCCCGCCGTGAACGTCGCCCGCCGTATTCGAGTCGGCGATGCCCATCCAGCGGGTCAGGACCGAGCGCGAGGCTGACGGGGGACGGGGGTCCACGCGGCGCTAGTGTACGGCGCCCGTACCGAACCTCGAGCCTGAAGGAGGCGGCATGCCAGGGTTGGCCGGTCGCATGTCCACCGTCATCAAAGCGAAGATCTCGAAGGCTCTCGACCGTGCCGAGGACCCGTCAGAGACGCTCGACTACGGCTACCAGAAGCAGGTCGAGCTCCTTCAGAACGTGAAGAAGGGCATCGCCGACGTGACCACGTCGAAGAAGCGCCTTCAGATGCAGTCCGGAAAGCTCGAGCAGCAGGTGGTGAAGCTCGACACCCAGGCCCGCCAGGCGCTGGCCCAGGGCCGGGACGACCTCGCCCGCGCCGCGCTGGAGCGCAAGACGGTCACCCAGACCGAGCTCCAGTCGCTGGACCAGCAGGTGCAGGAGCTCCAGAGCCAGCAGGAGGCCCTCACAGAGAACGAGAAGAAGCTGCGCGCCAAGATCGAGTCCTTCCGCACCAAGAAGGAGGTCATCAAGGCGCAGTACTCCGCGGCCGAGGCACAGGTGAAGATCTCCGAGGCCGCGAACGGGGTGGGCGAGGAGATGGCCGACCTGGGGCTGGCGATCCAGCGCGCCGAGGACAAGACCGAGCAGATGCGCGCCCGCGCGTCCGCGGTCGAGGAGCTGGAGGCGGCCGGGACCTTCGAGGACCTGTCGCAGCTCGGTGGGGGCCAGGACGACATCGACCGCGAGCTGGCCTCGCTGGGCGCAGGCGCGCAGGTGGACGACGAGCTGGCCAAGATGAAGGCGGAGCTCGGCTCCGGCGGCGGCGAGGCGGCACCCGCCCTCGAGCAGGGCGAGAAGGGAGAGCCCGCCTGATGATCGTCCGCATCTCGGGAGAGGGGCAGTTCCGCCTGCCCGACAGCGACTCCGAGCGCCTGAACGAGCTTGACAACCGCGCGGTGTCCGCCGTCGGCGAGGGCGACGAGACCGGCTTCCGCGAGCTTTGGAGCCAGATGCTTGAGCTGGTGCGCACCGATGGCGAGGCGATCGACGCCGACGAGCTGGTGGAGTCCGACGTGATCATGCCCCCGCGGGACGTGACCTTCGCCGAGGCGAAGGGCGAGTTCTCGGGCGACGGCCTGATCCCCGACTAGCACCGCGGAGCCCGATCGCCCCCCTGCGGCAGGGGCTCACGGAAAAGGGAAGCGCCCGCCCACGGCGAACCGAGGCACGATGCCGAATTCCGCTGGCGACCCCCCGTCCGACGATCTACTCAACGCCACCGTGGATGCCCTTGCCGAGACGCTGGGGCTCCGCGACGGGGAGACCCGTGAGCACTGCGGCCGGGTCGTGGACCTGGCCCGCCGCCTCGGCTGGCGCCTGGGCCTGCCGGACGACTCGCTGCGCGACCTGAGCTATGCGGCCCGGGTGCACGACATCGGCAAGGTCGGCGTGCCCGACGCGGTGCTGTTCAAGCCCGGCCCGCTGGACGCGCTCGAGGCCGAGCTGTTGCGCGAGCACTCGAGCTGGGGCGCGGACCTGGTGGGACGAATCCCCGGACTCGAGCGGGTCTCGGACATCGTGCGCCATCATCACGAGCGCTTCGACGGGCGGGGCTACCCCGACGGTCTCGAGGGTCCGCAGAGCCCGTTCGAGAGCCGCATCCTGGCCGTGGCCGACGCCTACGTGGCCATGAACGAGGACCGGCCCTACCGCGAGGCGCTTCCCGCCGACGGTGTGGCGCGAGAGCTGGACGAGGGCCGCGAGCGCCAGTTCGACCCGATCGTGCTGGATGCGCTCGAGGCCGAGCTTCCGGCGCCCTCCCTGCACCACTAGTCCCTCAACGCGCCGAACCGTTCGCGGCCGGCCGCCGTAATGCATGAACGAGCCCCTCGACCAGGAGACCCTCGTCCATGCGCAAGTGCCTCCCCCTCGTCCTCGCCCTGATAGCCGCCGTGGCGCTGCCCGCGATGGCCGCCGAGCCGCACGCCGAGGCCGCCAGGACGAAACGGGTCACGGTCGGTGACCTCTTCTTCAAGAAGAAGACGATCACGATCAAGAGCGGTGACACAGTCAGGTGGCACTGGGTGGGCGTGGCACCTCACAACGTGAAGGTCAAGAGCGGGCCCGCCAAGTTCCACTCCAAGACGCAGGCGTCGGGCACCTACTCGAAGAAGCTGCGCAAGCGGGGCACCTACCGCTACATCTGCACGGTGCACCCGACTCAGATGAAGGGCAAGATAATCGTCGAGTGATCGCAAGGAGATCGCTGTTCCAGCGGGTCGCCGGCATCGCGGCGGGCGCCGCCCTGCTCGCCGGAGCCGGGTGCGCGGGCTCGGACGATGACCGGCGCGAAGCCCCCACGCCCAGGCCTTCGCCCTCGGCGGCAGAGAACGTGGTGCGCGGCTGGTCAGCGGCGCTGAACCGGGACGACTTCGAACGCGCGGCGCAGTACTTCGCGCGCGGCGCGCTGATCCAGCAGACGGAGCGCTTCCGGCTCACCTCGCGCCGCGCCGCGCTCGACTTCAACCGCTCGCTGCCCTGCCGCGGACTGGTGACGAGGGTTCACGACGAGGGAGTGGCCACGGCGGTGGCCACCTTCACGCTCCTGCCTCGGCCCGGCGCCCCGCGCACCTCCTGCGACAGCATCGTCCGCGTCCGCTTCCGGGCGCGCGGCGGGAAGTTCGTGGAGTGGCGCCAGCTACCTCAGCGCGCGGGACCGCAGGGCACGCCGGCCTAGAGCGGGATCTCCCACAGCGGGAACCAGCGGGCCATGTCCTCCTCGAAGGGGAGCTCCGCGCCCACCTGGGCCTTGAGGCGCAGCTCCCGCTCCGAGTCGCGGTCCTGGGCTCCCTTGCCCTTGGGCACGAACGGGTAGTACTTGCCGCGCTTGAAGTTGTAGATGAAGTAGAGCGGCCGGCCGTCCTCCTCGAAGGAGAAGACGGCACACAGCAGGCGGTCTCCGTAGCCACCGCCCTGGAGCTCGGTGGACACCGTGTTCAGCGACACCACCAGGTCCTCGAAGTCCTGGTCCCTCAGGATCAGCCAGCGGTAGCCGAACTCGTCGTCGGAGGACTCGAGCTTGCTGCCCGTGTCCTCGGCGCTGCTCCGGAGCAGCTCCTCGGTGTCCTTGACGATGCCCTGGAAGTCGGCCGTGCCGATGGGCTGGAACACGATGCCGGCGACCCCGCGGTGCTTCAGGTTCAGCGAGGTCTCGAGCGTGACCTGCGCCGTGGTCATCGCGAACAGACGGTCCGGCGCCGGACCCTTCAGCTTGTTCCCCCTGCCGCCCAGGAGGGCGTCGAGGAAGCCCATCCCCTAAGCGGCGGTGCCCTGCAGCGTGGACTCGAGCTGCTGGAGGCGCGCGATGCGCTTCTCGAGCGGCGGGTGCGTGGCGAAGAGGGTCTTGAGACTGCCCTTGACGCTGGCCGGCACGATGAAGAAGGCATTCAGGTTCTCGGCCTGGCGAAGGTCCTGGGTGGGCACCTGCTTCATCTGGTCCGAGATCCGCACCAGCGCGGCCGAGAGTGCGCTCGGGCGCCCGGTGATGATCGCGGCGCCGCGATCGGCGGAGAACTCGCGGTAGCGCGAGAGGGCGAGAATCAGGAAGAAGGAGATGACGTAGACGGCCAGCGACACGAGGAAGATGACCAGCGCGGCCGGGGCGCCGTCATCGTCGTCGCCTCCGATTCCACCGCCGAAGAAGAACGAGAACTGAAGGATCATCGAGGCCAGCGACGCGAAGAAGCTGGCCACGGTCATTATCAGCACGTCGCGGTTCTTCACGTGCGTGAGCTCGTGGGCCATCACGCCCTCGAGCTCCGAGGGCGAGAGCACCTTCATGATGCCGGTGGTGGCGCACACGGTGGCGCTCTTCTGGGAGCGGCCCATCGCGAACGCGTTCGGAACCTCGGTGTCGGCCACGCAGATCTTGGGCTTCGGCAGGTCCGCCTGGATGCAGAGCCGCTCGATCATCGCGTGGAGCCCGGGGGCCTGTTCGGGAGTGACCTCCTTGGCCCCCATCGCGGCAAGCCCCAGCTTGTCCGAGAAGAAGAACTGGGCCACCAGCAGGCCGCCGACGAAGACGATCGTGAGCACCGCTCCGGCGCCCGCCGCGGCGAGCACGCCGATGAACACCACGTACAGGACGCCCAGCAGGAACAGCGTGAGGAGCATCCGGACCTGAAGACCCCAATCACGGGGGAACACAGCGCGCTGATTGGCCATTGGAGGCAACTGTAGTGACCCGGATCCGGCGGCCGGGCGGGAGCTTCTGCACGGCGGGTTGCAGAGGGGGGAAACCGGGGTGCGGGCTCGACGGCCTTTGATACAGTCGCGCCGTCCCCAGCGCTGAATTTCCCTGCACTACAGGGGAAACGGGGGAACCGTGGCCCGCATGGCCGGGGGCGAATCGCCGTCTCGGGTACGGCGTAGCGGCACCCGCCGCGAGCCCGTCAGCTAACTCCGTAAGCGCATCAGGACCGAGTGACATGAGAAAGAGCTTCTGGGCTCCCATCACCCTCGCCCTCGCGGCGTATCTGGTGCTCCCTCTGCCGGGGCAGTCCGCACCCCTGTCCCAGAAGATCGAGAAGAAGCGCACCCAGGTGGAGCAGAAGCGCCGCCAGGAGGGCGTGCTCACCACCACGATCCAGGGCTACTCGAACCGTATCGAGGGGCTCAAGGGCGAGATCAACGCGACCCGCAGCCGGCTCGGCCGGGTGCAGACGAGCCTCGACCGCCAGAAGGCTGAGCTGCTGCAGGTGCGCGACCGCCTCGAGGCGGCGCGCGACCGTCTCGAGCGCCTCCGCAGCGACCTGGCCACCGCGCGCAGGGTCCTGGCCGCGCGGCTCGTGGAGATCTACAAGGCCGACTCCCCGGACGCGGTCACCGTGATCCTGGAGGCCGACGGCTTCGGCGACCTCCTGGAGCGGGCGGAGTTCCTGGACCGCATCTCGGACCAGGACCGCGAGATCACCGATCGCGTGCGGGGGCTGCGCGACAGCGCGCAGCACCAGGCCACCCAGCTCGCCGGACTCGAGCACCGCGAGCAGCTTGCGGCCGAGTCGATCCTGCGCGAGCGCGACCACATCGCCTCCGCCCAGGACGAGCTCCTCGCGTCGCGTGACCAGCTCGCCTCGGCTCGGAGCGACCGCCGCGGCGCGCTTGCTCAGGTTCGCACGGACAAGCACTCGCTCGAGGGCGATCTCGCCTCGCTCGAGGCGGCCCAGGCCCGGGTTGCCTCCGCGCTCCAGGGCGCCGGGGGAAGGGCCTTCGCCGGACCGGTGAAGCAGGGCAGCGGACAGCTCATCTGGCCGGTTAACGGCCCGATCGTGTCCGGGTTCGGAATGCGCTGGGGCCGCCTGCACGCGGGCGTGGACATAGCGGTGCCGTCGGGCACCCCGATCCGCGCCGCCGACTCCGGCCGGGTGGTGCTCATGGGCTGGGTGGACGGCTACGGCAACTACACCTGCATCCAGCACACCGCGAGCCTCTCGACGTGTTACGGCCACCAGTCGGCCTTCCACACCTCAAACGGCGCATCGGTGACGCAGGGCCAGGTGATCGGTGCCACGGGCTGCACCGGTCACTGCTTCGGACCCCACCTGCACTTCGAGACCCGCATCAACGGGTCGCCGGTGGACCCGATGGGTTACCTCTAGCCGCCCAGCCCGCCCGGCGGTAGCTACGGTCGAGGGATGAGGTGGAGCACCGCGCTTCTTGCCGTCGTCTGCCTCATGGGGTGCGGTGGCGGGGGAGGGTCCTCCGGGGGTGCGGTCACCAATGAGGCACGCTCGACGGGGAGCCCGTCACCGTCCGCGGGGACCGAGAGGGCGCCCACTCGGGTCGCGGTGATGGTGCTCGAGAACCACGAGGTGGACGACGTCGTAGGCAGCCCGCAGGCGCCCTACCTGACCTCCCTGGCGAGGCGATACGCCGTCCTGACGGGCGGGCACGGCCTCGAGCACCCGTCGCTGCCGAACTACATCGGCCTGGTCGCCGGGACAACGGCGGGAATCACGAGCGACTGCATCCCCTCCCAGTGCTCGGTGAGCGGCCCGAGCGTGGTCGATCAGCTCGAGGCCGCCGGCGTGTCGTGGCGCGCCTACATGGAGGCGATGCCGCGGCCGTGCTTTCACTATGACGCCGACGAGGCGGGCCTCTATGCCCAGCGACACAATCCGTTCGCGTACCTGACCCGGGTGTGGTCGCGGCCGGAGCGCTGCCGGAAGGTCGTTCCCCTGAACCGGCTCCAAGCGGACGAGCGGCGGGGCCTGGCCCGCTTCACGTGGATCACGCCGAACCTGTGCCATGACATGCACGACTGCGGACTTGCCGCGGGCGACTCCTGGTTGCGTGGCGCGGTTCCCCCGCTGCTCCGCGCGCTCGGGCCCAGGGGAGTCCTGGTCCTCACCTTCGACGAGGGCACGACGAACGAATCGTGCTGCGACGGAGCCCGCGGGGGCCGCGTGGCCATCCTGCTCGCGGGCGCCGGCGCCCGCCCCGGGGCCACCTCGTCCCGCGCCGTCGACCACTACTCGACGCTGGCAACGATCGAGGACATCCTCGGCCTCCCCCGTCTCGGAAACGCCCGATCCGCCCCCACACTGACCCCGCTGCTGCAGCCAGGAATGGCCAGTGCTAGTAGCGCCGGTAGCGCCCCAGGCGCTTGAGGCCGCAGTTGCCGTTGGCGTCGCACACCGATGCCACCAGCACGTTCACGCCCGACCCCTTCAACTGCACCACCCGGTTGAGCGGCTGCCGCCGGCGGATCAGTGACTTGAAGGTCTGGCCGCCGTCGCGGGACACCAGCAGCCCGTAACGCAGGTGGCCGGCGAGCTCGTGGCCCCTGAGGGTCCGGTCGTGCGTCCTTCCGATGTGCACGCCCACGCTTGACCCGCCGCGGCGCCGGGCGGTCCCGCGCCGGGGCGGCGGGCTCACGTCGTAGACCTTGGCCAGAGCGGCGGCGGCCGTGCCGTCCACCACGCCCGCGCCCGTGAGCTGGTTCCAGCCCCGGCCGACGGTCTGGCGGGCGGAGCGGATCAGCACGTCGGCCACCTGCTCGGAGGCCAGGCGCGGCTGCACCTGCCAGGCGAGCGCGGCCATCGCGGAGGCGAACGGTGCGGCGAAGCTCGTGCCCTCGCCGTAGGCGTAGCGTCCGCCGGCCCCGGTGAAGAGGAGCGAGCAGGACAGCGGGTCGTCCCACTCGGTGCCGGTGGACGCGGGCAGGATCGAGAACACGCCCAGCTCGCATCCGGTGGCGCCCGCGCCCGGAGCGGCGAGGCTCACGTAGTCGTTGTGCGTTGAGAACGAGGCCGAGGCGCCGCCGGGGCGCGTGGCGCTGACCGACAGGCCGATCCCGCGCTGGCCGCGGGGGCCGCCGAGGGCCGCCGCTGGGAACTCGAGGGGGTTGCCGGTGTCGCCGTTGTTGCCCGAGGCGGCCACGGGGAGCACGTCGTTGTAGAACGCCAGCCGCAGCGCCCGCAGCTGGCTGATCGAGAAGCCCTGTCCGGCCAGGCTGAGGTTGATCACGGCCACGTGCCGACGCACGGAGGCCTCGATGCCGGCCACGAGATCGCTCACCGTGAAGCTGCCGTCGAGCGAGGCCCGGATCTCCAACAGCTTGGTGTTCCCCGCGGCGCCCTTTCCGCCGATGCCGTTGCCGTCCACGGCGGAGATCAGCCCGGACACGAACGTCCCGTGGCCCACCCGGTCGGCCACCGTGGCGCGCTTGCTGCGGATGTCGTAGCGGCCCGCGATGCGCCCGGCGAGCTCCGGGTTGTTCACGTCCGCGCCGGTGTCCACCACGGCGATCCGGTGCCTCGATCCCCCGCCGGCGGCAAGGATGGCGCCCGCGGCCCTCACCTCGTCGTAGCCCCACGTGAACTTGATGCCCGACCCTCCGGGGGTCGCGTCGACGGTGTCGTACGGGTCGGTGGACACCCGCAGCGCACGGTCACGCTCGATGTACGCGACCCGCGGATCTGCGCCCAGAAGGCGGGCGAGCGCGGCGCCGGAGGGCACGGCGGCGGCCACCACGCCGGTGTCGGCGAAGACCTCCGGCCGGCCGCCCAGCCGCCGGAGCGCGGCGGCGATGCCGGGTACGGCCGCATGCGTCGAGGCGCCCACCAGGACGCGCACGGGGCCCGGACTCCGGGCGATGGCCGTGAGCTCACCCGGCGAGGCGGTGGACGCACGGGCCTTCGAATCTCCGGGCAGGGGGAGCGGGACGACGCCGTCCGTGGCCACGCGGGCGGTGAGCCGGCCGGCGTCGCGCAGGGCCGCGAGGTCCACCACATCCACCGCCGCGCCGGCCGTCGCGGGAACCGCGAGGAGGAGGCACAGCACGGTCGCGAAGGCGGCTTTGCCCATCCGCGTGATGGTAGGGCCAGGACGCTAGGGTCCGATCCAGTGCTGCCCGAGATTCATCTGGGACCGCTCACCCTCCAGACCTTCGGGCTCTGCTTCGCGGCCGCCTTCCTGGCCTCCGGGGCCACCATGGCGCGCCGCTTGAAGGAGCTCGGCAAGCCCGTGGACTGGGCCTACGAGATGCTGTTCGCCGCGCTGGTGGGAGGCCTGGTGGGCTCGAGGCTCGACTACCTGATCCAGAACTGGGACAAGGTCTCGAACGACCTGCTCGGGAACATCTTCTCGGGGTCGGGCCTGGTGTTCTTCGGCGGCCTCGCCGGCGGTGCGATCGGGGTGATCATCTGGGCGCTCCGGCGCGGGGTGCTCACCTGGCAGCTGGCCGACGCCGCGGCCGTGCCCGTGGCCGTGGGATACGCCATCGGCCGGGTGGGCTGCCAGCTCTCCGGCGACGGCGACTACGGGATCTCGTCGAACCTTCCCTGGGCCATGTCCTACCCGGACGGCACCGTGCCCACCACGAACGAGGTGCATCCCACGCCGGTGTACGAGACCTTCGTGATGGGCATCGCCGCGGTGGTGCTTTGGCACCTCCGCGACCGCTTCGCGCCCGGCGTTCTCATCGGGATCTACCTCGTGATCGTGGGGGTGGAGCGCTTCCTGATCGAGCTCATACGGCGCAACGACTCGGTGGTGGCGGGGCTCACCCTGCCCCAGCTCGTGAGCCTGGGGGCGATCGCCCTGGGCGCCGCGTTGATCCTCACGCGCCGGAATGCGCTGCGGCCGGCGCCGGCCTGAGCCGGCGCGGCAGGACCGAGCCCGCCAGAGCCGCGAGGCACAGCGTCAGGGCCACGGACGCGCCCGCCGCGGTGCCCGCCAGGTAGCTCACGTAGATCCCGGCCACGCCCGCGGCCGCGCCGGCCGCCGCGGCGAGCACGAGTGCCCGGCCCGGCGAGTGCGACCATCGGCGCACGGCCACCGGGGGTGCCACCAGCACGGCCAGGGCCAGGAGCGTGCCGAGCCCCTGCACGGCCACCGCCACGGCCACGGCCAGGAGGCCCATCAGCAGTAGGCGCAGGCGGCCGGTGGGCACGCCGAGGGCGGCGGCGCCCGCGTTGTCGAAGGCCAGGGCGCAGAGCGGCCGGTGGAGCGCCGCCAGCGCCGCGGTGCCGGCCACCGCAAACGCCCCGGCCGCCACCAGGTCCGAGTCCGAGACGCCGAGTGGATCTCCGAAGAGCAGCTCCTGAAGGCGCTGTGGCGCGTCGGGCGTGAGCGCCAGCAGCGCGCCCAGTCCCAGCAGCCCTGTGACCACCACCCCCGTGGCCGTGTCCGCCCCGATTCGCGGATCGCGCGCGGCCGCCGTGATCAGCAGGGAGGCGGCGAGCACCCCGCCCAGGGCCCCGAGCAGCAGTGGCAGTCCCGCCAGCGCGGCCAGCACGAGGCCCGGGAGCATCCCGTGTGCCAGCGACTCGGCCGCATAGCTCAGGCGCTCGCTCACCACCCAGAATCCGAGCGCGCCGCACGACGCCCCCAGCAGCACCACCTCGAGCATGGCGCGCCGGTCGATGCCGGACCGCAGCGGGTCGAGAAGCGGATCGAGCAGGTGCATCAGCCGTGCTCGCAGTCCGGCCCGTGCTGGAGCACCACCGCCGCGTCGGTGCGCCCGGGGCCGAGCACGATCAGCTCGTGCCCATAGGTCTGCTCCAGCGTCTCGCGGCTCAGCACGCCGTCGGGCGGCCCGAAGGCCACCTGGCTCCGGTTCAGGCAGAGGACGAGGTCGAACTCGTGGGCGGCGGCCACGTCGTGGGTGGACACGAGCAGGGTGCGGCCCTCGGCGCACAGCTCTCCGAACACCCGCGAGATCAGCGCCGCGCTGGCGGGATCCACGCCTGCGAGCGGCTCGTCGAGAAGCAGCACGGCCGCGTCCTGGACCAGGGTCCGGGCCAGGAGCGCCCTCCGCCGCTCGCCTCCGGAGAGCTCGCCGAACGGCACGTGCTCGCGGCCGTCGAGTCCCACCCGGGCGAGCGCCGCGTGGGCCGCGTCCCTGCCCTCGCGGCCGGGCGGGCGCCACCAGCGCCCGGCGGCCAGGGTGCCCATCAGCGCCACGTCGGCGGCGTTCACGGGGAAGTCGAGGCGCGTGCGCTCGGATTGCGCCAGGTAGGCCGGCCGGCCCTCCACCCAGAGCTCTCCTCCATCCGGTTCGATCTCGCCGAGCAGCACGCGGAAGAGCGTGGTCTTGCCGCCGCCGTTCGGCCCCAGCACGCACACCGAGCGGCCCGCCTCGGCGGCGAAGGTCACGCCGCTGAGCGCGGGCGGCCCGCCGTAGCCGGCGGAGAGGTCGCGGGCCATGACGCGCGGCTCGCCGCTCATGCCGCCACCGGCCCACGCCGGCTGAGCGCCGCCGCGATCGCCAGGACGCCGTAGGTGCCGGCTCCGAGCACCGCGATCGGCGGGCCGGGGGGCGCGTCGAGCCAGTAGGCGAGATAGAGCCCGGCCACCGCCTCGGCGAGCCCGATCGCGAGCGCCCACCCCACCAGGCCGGGGATGCTCCGGGCCACGACGCGCGCCGCCGCCGCGGGGAGCACGAACACCGCGCCCACGAGCAGCGCCCCCACGGCGGGGAGCGCGGCCACCGCGGTGAGGGCCACCAGGGCGAGCAGCGCCATGTCGAGGGCGGCCACTGGCAGGCCGAGGGCGGGGGCCCAGTCGGGATCGAACCCCATGGCGCTCCACGCCCGCCCAAGCGCGAGCGTGGCCGCGGCGGCCACCGCGGCGCACACGCCCGAGAGCCAGAGGTCGGAGGAGTTCAGGCCGAGAAGCGTGCCGAACAGCAGGCGGTCCACGCCGGCCCCGGACTCGAACACGTCGCTGGCCAGGATCACGCCTGTGCCGAGCGCGGCCACCAGCAGCAGGGCGGTGCCCTCGGCGGCATCGCGGCCGCCGCGCGCGGTGCGGCTCACGCCTCCGGAGTACCCGAGCGCCACCGCGAGGGCCAGGAGCGTCGGGCTGATCCCGGTGGCGTCGGCCGTGACCAGGCCGGGGAAGGTCGCCGACCCCACCGCGTGGGAGAAGAAGGCGAGCCGCCGGAGCACCACCCAGGCGCCCACCATGCCGCCGGCGACGGCCAGAAGCACCACCTCTAAGAGGGCGTCGCGCAGGAACGGGAGCTCCCAGAGATCGCTTGGCGCGGGCATCCGGCGAAGCCTAAACGAGAATGATTCTCAGTTTAGGCGGGTGCTGCGCGGGCCGCCTCGCGCACGAACTTCCGTGAGAGGGCCTGCAGCTCCATGTCGTGCTGGAGCGAGCGATGGTGCCCGCCGGGCAGAACGAGCAGCCGCTTCGGCTCGTGAGCCGCCGCGAACAGCTCCTCGCTCACGGCGGGCGGCACCTGTTCGTCGCCCCGCGCGTGGAGGAGGAGAAGCGCCGTGTCGGGGCCGAGCCCTGCCGCCGCGGCGTGGAGGTCCAGCGTCTGCAGCCAGGCGTCCGTGGCCTCCACGTCACAGGCAAAGCGCTCGGGCGCGTCGCGCCGGAGCGCCCGTCTCAGGAGGTACTCCGGCGCCGGGCAGATGGCCACCACGGCGCAGATCGAGGGATCGCGCGCGGCGGCGTGCAGTGCGAGGAACCCTCCCATGCTGGATCCCCGCAGGGCCACCCGCGCGACATGTGTCCGGAGAACGGCGGCCATGGCCAGGACGTCGTCCACGGCGCCGGGGCCGAAGCGGCCCTCCGAGCGTCCGTGCCCGCGTGAGTCGAAGGCAAGTGCGGCCATGCCCTCGTCGCGGCAGCCACGCGCGAAGTCGAAGTGGCTCTCCTTCGCCGAGCCCGCCCCGTGGAGCACCACCACACCCACCTCGGGCTCCCCCTCGGGGAGGAAAAGGGCGTGCGAAAGGCCGTTGCTCATGCCCAGCTCGGGCGGGGCAGGCGGGGCGTGCTTCATAATCGCCGCCGATCATGGCAGCCGTGGGTGTGTCACATGTCTATCCGCTCGGGTCACGCCTGAACGAGCGGGGACGGCTCGAGGTTGGTGGGTGCGACGTCTTCGACGTCGCGCGCGAGTTCGGCACGCCCGCGTACGTCTACGCCGAGGACGACATCCGCTGTCGGGCCCGGGCGTACACCCAGGCGATGGCCGCGCGGCGAGACAGCTTCGAGGTGATCTACGCCGGAAAGGCGCTCCCCTGCACCGCGGCCTTCCGCGTGATGAACGAGGAGGGCCTCTCGTGCGACGTGGCCTCCGCCGGAGAGCTGCACCTCGCCCTGGCCGCCGGGTATGACCCCGAGCGGATCTACATGCACGGCAACAACAAGACCCGTGAGGAGCTGGACTACGCCATCGATCGCGGCGTCGGTCACATCGTGCTCGACTCGTTCGACGAGATCGACCGCCTCGCGGGGAGCTCCCAGCGGGTCCTTATCCGGGTCACTCCCGGCATCAACGCCAGCACCCACGCCTTCATCCAGACCGGCCAGGCCGACTCGAAGTTCGGCTTCCCGATCGCGGACGTGCCGGAGGCGATCGAGCGCGCCCGTGCCGCGGGCCTCGAGGTCCGCGGCGTCCACGCGCACGTGGGCTCGCAGATCCTCGACCTGGAGCCGTTCGAGTCGGTGGCCGAGGTGCTGGGTGAGCTGGGCGATTGGCCGCTCCTGAACCTCGGGGGCGGCCTCGGCATCGCCTACACCAAGGATGACCACCCGCCGCCGATCGAGGACTATGTGGACGCGCTTCTCCGGCACGCTCCCGAGGGGGTGCGGGTGCTCTGCGAGCCGGGCCGCTCGCTCGTGGGCAACGCAGGCGTCACCCTGTACGAGGTGGGCACCGTCAAGCGCATCCCCGACGTGCGCACCTGGGTGGCCGTGAACGGCGGCATGTCCGACAACCTGCGCCCGATGCTCTACGGCGCCCGCTACGAGGCCGAGATCGCAGACCGCTTCGGTGGTGACGAGGTGTGCACGGTGGCGGGCATGCACTGCGAGTCGGGGGACGTGCTCGCGCGCGACGTGCCGCTGGCCGCTCCGCGCCCGGGGGATCTGCTCGTGATGCCCGCCACCGGCGCCTACGGGCACGCCATGGCCAACAACTACAACGCGCTCCGGCGCCCGCCGATCGTGTTCTGCCGCGACGGCGACGCCCGGCTCGTGGTCCGCCGTGAGACCTTCGAAGATCTGACGCTACGTGACGTCTGAGGGCCCGTTCCGGGTCGCGCTGCTTGGTCACGGCACGGTGGGCGCGGCCTTCGAGGAGCTGCTCGAGTCGCGCGCGGGCGCGATCGCGTCCGAGGCCGGCCGGCGGCCCGAGATCGTGGGCGTGCTCACCCGCAGCCGCGGCGACTTCGCGGACCTGCTGGAGCGCAGCGACCTGGTGGTCGAGCTGATGGGCGGCACCGACCCGGCGCGCGAGTACCTGCTCGCCGCGATGGCCGCCGGGCGCCACGTGGTGACCGCCAACAAGCAGGTGCTGTCCCAGTTCGGCGAGGAGCTCTTCGACGCCGCCCGGGCCGCCGGCGTGCAGCTCCGCTTCGAGGGTGCGGTGGCCGGGGTGGTGCCCGCGATCCGGGTGATGTCGGAGACGCTCGCGGCCGCCCACATCGAACGGGTGCACGGCATCGTGAACGGCACCACCAACTACATCCTCAGCGAGATGGCGCGCACCGGCGCGACCTACGAGGAGGCGCTGGCGGAGGCCCAGGAGCTGGGCTACGCCGAGGCCGACCCCACCGAGGACGTGAGCGGCAAGGACGCGGCGGCCAAGATGGCGATCCTCGCCCGGCTCGCCTTCAACGCCGTGGTCCGGCTCGACCAGGTGAGCTACGAGGGCATCGAGAAGATCACGCCCGAGGACATCGCCTACGCGCGGGACCTGGGGCTCTCGCTCAAGCTCGTGGGCTCGGCCGAGCGGCTCGAGGGCGGGATCGCCGTGCACGTGCATCCCGTGTTCCTCTACGCGGGTCACCCGCTGGCCTCGGTGGGCGGCGCGTTCAACGCCGTGACGATCGAGTCCCCCGCGATCACCGAGATCACCCTTTCCGGCCCCGGGGCGGGCGGCACTCAGACCGCCTCGGCGGTGCTGGGAGACGTGATCTCGGCCATGATCCCGCCGCCGTCGCTGCCGCCGCCGGCCGTGGACCAGCCGATCGTGACCGACGTGGTGTCCTCGTTCTACCTCCACCTCGAGGTGGCGGACCATCCCGGGGTGCTGGCCCAGGTGGCCGAGATCCTCGGCCTCCAGGGCGTGTCGGTGCGCTCGGTGGTGCAGAGGGGCCTCGGCCAGGACGCCCGGCTCGTGATGGTCATGCACCCGGTGCTGGAGTCGCGCTTCCGGGCGGCCGTGGACCTGATCTCGCGGCTCGACTTCGTGCGCTCCACCCCGCGTGTGATCCGCGTGATCGAGGAGGTGTTCGAGTAGCGGTGACGCGCGGCCTGTGGCGCTACCGCGACCGGCTGCCGGTGGAGCCGCTCGTGACGTTGGGGGAGGGGGACACGCCGCTCGTGCGCGCCGGCCACCTCTCGGAGCTCACGGGCTGCGAGGTGTGGCTGAAGCTCGAGGGCTCCAACCCGACCGGTTCGTTCAAGGACCGGGGAATGACCGTGGCCGTGTCCGCGGCGGTCCGCGAGGGGGCGGAGGCCGTGGTGTGCGCGTCCACCGGCAACACGGCGGCCAGCGCCGCCGCCTACGCGGCCCGCGCCGGCCTGCGCGGGGCGGTGATCGTGCCCGAGGGGAAGATCGCCACCGGCAAGCTGGCGCAGGCGCTGATGCATGGGGCGCGGGTGATCGCTTTGCGGGGCAACTTCGACGAGGCGCTGGCGCTGGTGCGCGAGCTGGCCGGGCGGCACCCGATCGCGCTGGTGAACTCGGTGAACGAGTACCGCATCGAGGGCCAGAAGACCGGCGCCTTCGAGGTCTGCGACGAGCTGGGCGAGGCCCCGGACGTGGTGTGCATCCCGGTCGGCAACGCCGGCAACGTCACCGCGTGGTGGAAGGGCTTCCGCGAGTACCAGGCCGCGCCCGCCATGCACGGCTACCAGGCCGAGGGGGCGGCGCCGCTGGTGCACGGCGCGCCCGTGGAGCGTCCCGAGACCGTGGCCAGCGCCATCCGCATCGGCAACCCGGCGCGCTGGGAGAACGCCATGGACGCCTTCACCTCGTCGCGCGGACAGGTGCGCGCCGTGTCCGACGACGAGATCCTCGCGGCGTACTCGCTGCTCGGCGCGCGCGAGGGGGTGTTCTGCGAGCCGGCCTCGGCCGCATCGGTGGCCGGCCTGCTCAAGTACGGGGCCGAGGGCACGGTGGTGTGCGTGCTCACGGGGCACGGGCTCAAGGATCCGCAGACGGCCATGAACCAAGCCGCGTCCGTGGTGCCCTGCGAGCCCGACATCGAGAGCGTCGAGCGGGCCGTGCTCGCGTGAGGCGCCACCGGCAGGTCCGGGTGCCGGCGTCGTCGGCCAACCTCGGCCCCGGGTACGACGTGCTGGCCGCGGCCCTCTCCCCGGGGCTCGAGCTGGAGGTGGAGGAGACGGGCGAGTTCGCCGTGCACTGCGAGGTGCCCGGGGTGGCCGCCGACCGCTCGAACCTGGTGGTGCGGGCATTCGAGGCGCTCCATCCTGCGGACGGGCTCACGTTTCGCATCCGGTCCGAGATCCCGACCGCGGCCGGGCTCGGGTCCAGCGCCGCGGCGATCGTGGCCGGCCTGGTGGCCGCAGACCACATGTTCGAGCTGGACGCGCCCCTCTTCAAGCACGCCGTGGACATTGAGGGTCATCCCGACAACGTGGCCGCCGCGCTCTACGGGGGGTTCGTGATCTGTGGCGACGGCGAGCCCGTGCGCTTCGACCCTCCGGCCGGCCTCGAGGGCGTGATCGCCCGCCCGGCCGGCGAGCTCCGCACGGCCGAGGCGCGTGCTGCGCTCCCGGACGACGTGCCGCTGGCCGACGCGGTGCACAACGTGGCCCACGCGGCGCTGCTCGTGCTGGGCCTGGCTCGCGACGACATGTCGCTCGTGGCCCGGGGCCTGGCCGACCGCATCCACCAGCCGCGCCGCCGCCCGCTCTACCCTGCGTCGATGGACCTCTTGGAGCGGGCCACGGAGCTCGGCGCGGTGGGAGCCACGATCTCGGGCGCGGGGCCGACCGTGCTCTTCTGGTGCGACTGGCAGGCCACGGGGGCGCTGGTGGAGCGTCTGAAGGCCGAGGTGCCCGACTGGCACGTGGGGCGGGTGGCGTTCGCCCCCGGCGGCGCGGACGTGCACGACCTGTGAGCGGCGAGATCCACGCCGCCGGCGGCGTGGTGATCCGGGACGGGCGAGTCCTCGTGGTTCACCGGCCCCGTTACGAGGACTGGACCCTGCCCAAGGGCAAGCTCGACCCGGGCGAGACCTGGGAGGAGGCCGCTCTGCGCGAGGTGGAGGAGGAGGCGTGCATGCGCTGCCGGCTCGGACGCGAGCTGCCGTCGTCGGAGTACCGGGCCAAGGGGCGGCCGAAGCGCGTGCGCTACTGGGTGATGGAGCCGGTCGAGGATCTCGGCTTCGAGCCCAACGACGAGGTGGACGAGGTGCGCTGGGTCACTCCGGCCGAGGCCGAGGAGCTGCTCAGCTACGACCGCGACCGGCCCGTGCTCGCCGCGGCGCTCGAATAAGTGGTCCGGTGCTCGCCCGGCCAACGCCCGGGCTGCGCTCCTCCCTAGGCGGCAGCTAGGGACGGGCGGCGCTCGACCCAGGGCTTCGCCGCCTCGAGCTGCGCGCCCAGCGAGAGCAGCGTGGCCTCGTCGGCAGGCCGCCCGGCCAGCTGAATGGCCAGCGGGAGGCCGTCCGCGTACTCGAACAGCGGCAGTGAGATCGCCGGCTGACCGCTCACGTTGAAGTTGGCGGTGTACGGCGTGAACGCTCCGGAGCGAGCGAAGTCGGCGAGCGGCGTCTGGCTGGAGGCGTCGATGTCTCCGATGCGCACCGGACGCTCGGCCAGCGCGGGGGTGAGCACCACGTCATGGGTCTCCCACAGCCCGATGTACTGGCGCGACACCGCCTGGAGCTGGATCCGGGCCAGCAGGTAGTCGAGCGAGCGGCGCTCCTGGATCAGCTGCCAGATGGCCCAGGAGAGCGGCTCAACCAGCTCCTCGCTGGGCTCGCGTCCGGTGACCATGCCGCCGAAGAACATCGCCGCGCAGATGTGAGTGCCGAAAACCGCGGTGAACACCGGGAGCAGGTCGCCCCCGGCCCACGGGGCCTCCACCTGCTCCACCTCGTGGCCGAGCGAGGCCAGCAGCTCGGCCGTCTGATCCACCGCGGCGGCCGCCTCGGGGTCGAGCTCGGCCTCGATCGGCATGCCAGTGGTCACCGCGACTCGCAGCCGCCCGGGGTCGCGCTCGGCGCTGGCCGCAAAGGGCTCGGCCGGGGGCGGTGCCCACGCGGCGTCACCGGACTCGTAGCCCGCGATCACGTCCAGCAGGGCGGCCGTCTCGGCCACGGTGCGCGAGAGCACCCCGTCCTGGACCAGCAGGTCCTCTCCCTGGTCCGGCCCGCGGGAGACCCTTCCGCGGCTGGGCTTCAGCCCCACCAGGCCGCAGCAGGCGGCGGGAATGCGGATCGAGCCGCCGCCGTCGCTGCCGTGCGCGATCGGGACCATGCCGGAGGCCACGGCCGCGGCGGCTCCGCCTGAGGATCCACCGGGGGTGCGCGTGGTGTCCCAGGGGTTGCGGGCCGGGCCGAAGCGGCGCGACTCGGTGACGGGCACGATCCCGAACTCGGGCATGTTGGTCTTGCCCACGATCACGAAGCCGGCCTCCCGCAGGCGGCGGACCACGAAGGCGTCGTGACCGGGAACGAAGTCCCCGAACAGGTCGGAGCCCATCGTGTAAGGCAGCCCGGCCACCGGGGCGGTGTCCTTGATGGCGATCGGCACCCCGGCAAAGGGCCGCGGGTCGCCCGGCACGATGGCATCGGCGGTCGCGAGGGCGCCCTCCGCGTCCACGTGGACGAACGCGTTCAGCTCGGGCTGGAGTGCCTCGATGCGCTCGAGCGAGGCCTCCACCAGGTCGCGCGAGCTGGTCTCGCCGTCGCGGACCATGCGCGCCAGCTCGGCCACCGGCGTGAACATCAGCTCGGACACGGGGGGAACCCTATGCGGGGACGAGCTCGGCCCGCAAGGCGCCAAGGCGCTCGCGGGCCTCCTGGAACCCGCCCAGGCGGGCGAGCACCTCGTCCGCCAGCGCCGCGTAGTCCGCCCCGAGGTCCGGGGCGTAGTCCACGATCGACACGCCTCGCTCGGAGGACTCGGCGTAGCGGACAGAGCGCCGGATGATGGTGTCGAACACCTTGTCGCCGAAGCGCTCCTTGAGCTGCTTGAGGGCCTCGCGCGAGTGCACGAGGCGGAGATCCACGATGTTGAGGACCACGCCCAGCCAGCCCAGATCCGGGTGGAGCGACTCCTTCGCCAGCTCCACCACCTCCAGAGCCTGCTCCACGCCCTGGAGCGAGAAGTACTCGGCCTCACTCGAGATCAGGGCGTCGTCGGCGGCGACCAGGGCGTTCACCGTGAGCAGCCCGAGCGAGGGCGGGCAGTCCACCAGGATCAGGTCGTAGCGGCGCTTCAGGTCGCGCAGCGCCCGCCTCAGGGTCAGCTCGCGGCCCATCTTGCCGCCCAGGATCAGCTCGGCCTCCGCCAGTCCGAGGTTGGCCGGCAGGATGTCGTCGTGCACCGCGTCGGCCGCCTTGGCCTGGCCGGCCAGCACGTCGGCAACGGTGGGCGAGGCGTCCGCGGGAACGTCGAAGTAGTCGGAGAGGTTCCCCTGCGGGTCGAGGTCCACGCAGAGCACGTCCAGCCCGGCACGGCGGTACACGTCCGCGAGCGTGCGGACGGTCGTGGTCTTGCCCGTGCCGCCCTTCTGGGACAGGATCGTGATGGTGGTGCCCATCGAGGCGAAGATACTCGCCTCTCGTGCCGGGTGGCCACGCGCCCGGCCGGGACCGCTTCGGCTCTATAATTTCGCGTTTCCCCCAACCTGTCGTGCGGCCGCTCCGAGAAGCCGCGGAAACGAGGAGGCAGTCGCCCTGCAGGCACCAGCTTCTGGCCTGTACGACCCGAGCTACGAGCACGACGCCTGCGGCGTCGCGTTTGTCGCTCGCATGGGTGCTCCCGGCTCTCACGAGGTGATCTCGCGGGCCCTCTACGCGCTCGAGCAGTTGGAGCACCGGGGAGCGGAGGGCGCGGACCCCGATACCGGGGACGGATCGGGCATCCTGACCCAGATTCCCGACGCCTTCCTGCGCAACGAGGCGGGCGTCGAGCTGCCCGCTTCGGGCGGCTACGGGGTGGCGATGTGCTTCCTCCCGCGGGAGGCCGGCCTCCGCGAGCGCGCCGTGGCCGTCATCGAATCGGCCGTGGAGGGCGAGGGCCAGCGCGTGCTCGGCTGGCGCGACGTGCCCGTGAACGAGTCCGCGTGCGGCACGGCCGCGCGCGCCTCATCGCCCCACGTTATGCAGCTCTTCGTGGGCGCGGGCGAGGGCGTGGCCGACCGCGACGACCTCGAGCGCAGGCTCTACGTGATCCGCCGGGTGATCGAGCACGCGGACGTCGACAGCCTCTCGATCGCGAGCTTCTCCTCCCGAACCATCGTCTACAAGGGGATGCTCACCGCTCCGCAGCTCTCGCTCTACTTCCCCGACCTGCGCGACCCGCTCTACGAGAGCCGCCTGGCCGTGGTGCACTCGCGCTTCTCCACCAACACCTTCCCGAGCTGGGAGCTGGCGCACCCGTACCGCATGCTCGCGCACAACGGCGAGATCAACACCCTGCGCGGAAACCGCAACTGGATGAGGGCCCGCGAGCAGGGCCTGTCCTCGCAGCTCTTCGGGGACGACGTGGACAAGATCCGGCCGCTCCTCCGGGACGACATCTCCGACTCCGCCTCGCTCGACAGCCTCTTCGAGCTGCTCGTGCTGAGCGGGCGCTCGCCCGCGCACGCCATCTCGATGCTGATGCCGGAGGCCCACGGGCGGCCCGAGCAGCCCCAGGAGGTGCGTGACTTCTTCGCCTATCACTCGGCCCTCGTGGAGCCCTGGGACGGCCCCGCCGCGGTGGCCTTCAGCGACGGCCGCGTGGTGGGCGCCACCCTCGACCGCAACGGCCTGAGGCCGGGCCGCTGGCTCGTGACCCGCGACGGATGGGTGGTGCTGGCCTCGGAGTCGGGCGTCTTCCGCACCTCGGACGAGAACGTCGCCGCCAAGGGGCGCCTGCGGCCGGGCAAGCTCTTCCTGGTGGACCTCGAGGCCGACCGGATCGTGCCCGACGAGGAGATCAAGCTCGATCTCGCGCGGCGCCGTCCCTACGGGGAGTGGCTGCGCGAGCGCGTGGTGCGTATCGAGGACCTGCCGGATCGCAGTCCGCGCGTCCCGCGCGTGGAGCCGCTGCGGGCCCGCCAGCTCGCCTTCGGCTGGTCCGAGGAGGACCTGCGGGTGATCCTGGCCCCGATGGCCCGCGACGCGGCGGAGCCCACGGGATCGATGGGCAACGACCTGGCCCCCGCGGCCATGTCGGACGCGTCGCCGCCGCTCTTCCACTACTTCAAGCAGCTCTTCGCCCAGGTCACGAACCCCGCCATCGACCCGATCCGCGAGTCGGTTGTGATGAGCCTCGAGGCCTGCATCGGCCCGGAGATCAACCTGCTGGGCGAGACCCCGGACCACTGCCACCAGCTGGTCATGCCACAGCCGATCCTCCGCAACGCGGAGACGGAGAAGCTGCGCCAGGTGGACCACGACGTGTTCGAGGCCCGCTCGATCGATGCCACCTGGCCCTCGGGCCAGGGGCCCGACGGCCTGGAGCGGCGCCTGGACGCCATCTGCCAGGAGGCGTCCGAGCTCGTGGCCCGCGGCGTGAACATCATCATCCTGTCCGACCGCAACATCGGCCCCGACCGCGCGCCGATGCCCTCGCTGCTCGTCACGGCAGCGGTGCACCATCACCTCGTTCGCGAGGGCACGCGGCTGCGGATCGGCCTGGTGGCCGAGACCGGGGAGGCCCGCGAGATCCACCACCTGGCCTGCCTGATCGGGTTCGGCGCCTCCGCGGTGAACCCGTACATCCTCTTCGAGTCCCTCTACTCGCTCCACCGGGCCGGGAACCTTCCCGAGGGCATGACCCCCGGCGAGGCCGAGGAGCGGGTGGTGAAGGCCATCGGCAAGGGCCTCCTCAAGATCCTCTCGAAGATGGGGATCTCCACGATCCGCTCCTACACGGGCGCGCAGATCTTCGAGGCGGTGGGGCTCCACAAGGACCTCGTGGACCGGCACTTCACCGGCACGTCGTCGCGGATCGGCGGCGTGGGGCTCGAGGTGCTCGCCCGCGAGGCGCTCGACCGCCACGCGCGCGCCTACCCCGGCGCCACCTCCGAGCTGCTGCCCTCGGCCGGCATCTATCAGTGGCGGCGGGGAGGGGTGTTCCACGGCTGGAACCCGGAGACGATCGCCACGCTCCAGCAGGCGGCGCGCAGCGGCGACGACGGAGCCGAGGCCTATGAGCGCTTCGCGCGCTACGTGAACCACGTGGCGGCGCCGCGCGCCACGCTGCGCGGCCTGCTGCGGTTCCGCGACGACCTCGACCCCGTCCCGCTCGACGAGGTGGAGCCCGCCATCGACGTGGTGCGCCGCTTCAAATCCGGCGGCATGAGCCTTGGCGCCCTCTCGCCCGAGGCGCACGAGACGCTGGCCGTGGGCATGAACCGCCTCGGCGGGAAGTCGAACACCGGCGAGGGGGGCGAGGATCCGGCCCGCTTCGAGGACGAGCGGCGCTCGTCGATCAAGCAGGTGGCCTCCGGGCGCTTCGGCGTGACCGTTCATTACCTGGCCAACGCCGACGAGCTTCAGATCAAGGTCGCACAGGGGGCCAAGCCCGGGGAGGGCGGCCAGCTCCCGGGGCACAAGGTGGACCGCTACATCGGGCGGCTGCGCCACTCCACGCCGGGCGTGGCGCTGATCTCGCCGCCGCCGCACCACGACATCTACTCGATTGAGGACCTGAAGCAGCTGATCTACGACCTGCGCGCCGCCAACCCGCGCGCGCGGGTGTCGGTGAAGCTCGTCTCGGAGGTGGGGGTGGGCACGATCGCGGCCGGCGTGGCCAAGGCCAACGCCGACCACGTGGTGATCGCGGGCCACGACGGCGGCACCGGCGCCTCACCACAGGCTTCGATCCAGCACGCGGGCATCCCCTGGGAGATCGGCCTGGCCGAGACGCAGCAGACACTTCTCCGCAACGACCTACGCTCGCGCCTCCTCGTGGAGGTGGACGGGCAGATGCGCACGGGCCGCGACGTGGTGATCGGGGCGATCCTGGGCGCGGACGAGTTCGGCTTCTCCACCGCCCCTCTGATCGCCCTGGGCTGCGTGATGATGCGCGTCTGCCACCTGAACACGTGCCCGGTGGGCGTGGCCAGCCAGGACCCCGAGCTGCGCAAGCGCTTCGACGGCAAGCCGGAGCACGTCATCAACTACCTCTTCATGGTGGCCGAGGAGGCGCGGACCCTGATGGCCTCGCTGGGCGTGCGCAGCGTGGAGGAGCTGATCGGCCAGACCCACCTGCTCGCCGCCGACGAGGCGGTGGACCACTGGAAGGCCCGGGGCATCGACCTTCGGCCGCTGCTGCACGTTCCCCCGGAGGTTCCCGACAAGGCTCCCCGCTCGCGGATCCGCGCCCCCGAGCCCGTGCTCTGGGACTCGATCGACGTGGACCTGCTCCAGCTCTGCCGGACCGCCCTCGAGGACGGGACGCAGGTGCGTGCCGAGCGGCCGATCGAGAACAAGAACCGAGCGGTGGGCGGGCTTCTCTCCGGTGAGATCGCGCGCCGTCACGGCGCCGGCGGCCTGGCCGACGGCGTGGTGAAGGTCTCTCTCAAGGGCTCGGCCGGACAGAGCTTCGGGGCCTGGCTCGCGAACGGGGTGGAGCTGGCGCTCGAGGGTGACGCCAACGACTACGTGGGCAAGGGGCTCTCCGGAGGAACGATCGTGGTGCGCCCGCCGAGGGCGGCCACGTTCGCCGCGGAGGACAACGTGATCGTGGGCAACGTCGTGCTCTACGGAGCCACCGCCGGCCGCGCGTTCTTCCGCGGGCTCGCTGGAGAGCGCTTCGGCGTTCGCAACTCCGGCGTGACCACCGTGGTGGAGGGCGTGGGCGACCACGGCTGCGAGTACATGACCGGCGGCCGCGTGGTGATCCTGGGGCCCACCGGGCTCAACTTCGCCGCCGGCATGAGCGGCGGCATCGCCTACGTGCTCGACGTGGACGGCGGCTTCCGCGACCGCTGCAACACCGAGCTGGTGGGTTTCGACGACATCTCGCCCGACGACGCGGAGGAGCTCCGCGGGCTCGTGGCCGAGCACGCCGAGCGCACCGGGTCCCCGGTGGCCTCCGGTCTCCTGGAGCGCTGGGAGCAGTCGCTCGACCGCTTCGTGAAGGTCATGCCTCACGACTACAAGCGGGCCCTGGCGGAGCTCGAGGACGGCAAGCACGCCGAGCCCGCGGCGCCGGCCGTGGCCGGGAGGGCCTAGCCATGGGCGAGACGGGTGGGTTCATGCGCATCGAGCGCGTCGGCTTCGAGAAGCGCGAGCCGAAGGAGCGGGTGCACGACTACAAGCAGTACTTCTCGCTCCCGGACGACGAGACGCTGCGCGAGCAGGGCGGGCGATGCATGGACTGCGGCGTGCCCTTCTGCCACGAGGGCTGCCCGCTCGGGAACAAGATCCCGGACTGGAACGACCTCGTGTACCGGGACCACTGGCAGGACGCCCTGGTGCAGCTCCACGCCACCAACAACTTCCCCGAGTTCACCGGCCTCATCTGCCCCGCGCCCTGCGAGTCCGCCTGCGTGCTCGACATCAACAGCGACCCGGTCACGATCGAGCAGATCGAGCTGGCCATCGTCACGCGCGGGTTCGAGGAGGGATGGATCGACGCCGACCCGCCCGAGTCGCGCACGGGCACCACCGTCGGCGTCGTGGGCTCGGGCCCGGCGGGGCTGGCCGTGGCAGCCGAGCTGAACAAGCTCGGCCACAAGGTGACCGTGTACGAGCGCGACGAGGCACCCGGCGGGCTCCTGCGCTTCGGCGTGCCGGACGCCAAGCTCGAGAAGTGGATCATCGACCGCCGGGTGGCGCTGCTCGAGGCGGAGGGCGTGGAGTTCGCCTGCAACACCGACGTGGGCGGCGAAGTGGAGGCCGCGGAGATCCGCTCCCGGCACGACGCGCTGGTGATGGCCATCGGCTCCCGCCTGCACCGCGACCTCGACGTGCCGGGCCGCGGCCTCGACGGCGTGCATTACGCGATGGACTACCTGTACCAGCGCAACCGCTGGGTGGCGGAGTCGCAGGGCAGGGTCTCGCGGCCCACTCCGCCCGAGAGCACGATCACCGCGGCGGGCAAGCGCGTGGTGGTGGTGGGCGGAGGCGACACCGGAATGGACTGCATCTCCAACGCCCTGCGCGAGGGCGCGGAGTCCGTGATCATCCTCGACGTCTACCCGCAGCTCCCGCCGGGCGGGCGGCCGCCCACCACGCCGTGGCCACTGCCGCCCAAGCGCACGACCACGACCTACGCGCTGGACGAGGGCGGCAAGCGCCGCTTCGGAACAGAGGTCACCGAGCTGGTGGGACAGGACGGCCGTGTGGCCGCGGTTCGCGGCTGGGAGGTGGAGGGCACCTCGTCACGTGACCTGAAGCCGATCCCCGGCAGCGACTTCGAGGAGTCCGCCGAGCTCGTCTTGATCGCGATCGGCTTCAGCCACCCCCAGCACGAGGGCGCCGTGACCGAGCTCGCCCTCGACCTCGATGCCCGCGGCAACCTGAAGGCCCCGGTCTACGGGACGAAGGTGCCCGGCGTGTTCGCCTGCGGCGACGCCCGGGTGGGGCAGTCGCTGGTGGTCACCGCCATCGCCGAGGGCCGCCGCTGCGCCCGCGTCGTGGACCAGTTCCTCGGGGGCACCGGCGAGGGCCGCCGCATACCGGCGCAGGGCATGTTCGCCTACGAGGACGGCGACCCCAACTCGCTGCGTCATCAGGCGGAGATCGCCCGCACGGTGACGGTGGGGGACGCGTTCTGGTCGGGCCCGCACGACAAGCGCTGACGTTTTTCGTTTCGGTCCGGCGTTCACGCCCCGTTCGGACCTCTCGCGGCTTCGCCGCTCGTTCGCTCGCCGCGAGCGGCTCGCTCTGACACGGTCCGCCCGGGGCGCGACCGCCGGCCCTTCCCGGGCGTCTTGGTGGTGATCTCCCCTGTCGCTCTTTTGGGGGCGTTAGCAGTGCATCCCCGTCGCTGTTCCTGCAGGTTCGGGGGCCAAACCTCTTCGGTGCTCACGAGGGCGTGCCGACCGGCCGGATCGATCGTACGGTCGAGACATGCCCCGCCGCGCCGCATTCACGTTCGTGCTCGCGGTGACGCTCGTTCTGAGCACGCCGGGGCAGCCGCCGGCGACGGGTTCCGTCTCCCGCGCTGCCACGCATCACCACAGCCTCATGAAGACGGACGGCACACCCCCCGCTTTCGTCGGGGGTCCAAGGGGTACGTAAACCAGTCGCGCCCTCTGGGCGGGGGCGGTCTGGAAATGGTCAGAGCAGCAGGCCGCGGTGGGGTTGAATCCGCCCCCACCGCGGTCTTGCTCGCGTTGTTGTTGGGTCCGGCGTTCACGCCCCGTGCTGACCTCTCGCGGCTTCGCCGCTCGTTCGCTCGCCGCGGGGCGGCTCGCTCTGACACGGTCCGCCCGGGGCGCGACCGCCGGCCCTCCCCAGGCGTTTCTACGACCCAGCTTCCTACCCAGCTGTAGTTCGCAGCGGGGCGCGGGTGAGAGAAGCGAGCTAGCGGGCTAGCTGGGGACGCCCAGGAGCTTCCACAGGCGGGTTTCGCCCATGGTCTCCAATGAGAGTCCCTTGGCCCGGGCGGCTTCGGAGATCGCCGTGCGGGATCTGGGATCGACGCTGGCCTGGACGAGCACGCTGGCTCCCAGGCGCGCGGCCAGCGGCCGCTCGTTCTCCCAGAGGATGGTGATGTCCGGACGCCCGCTCCGTCCGAGTCCAACGCCCTCGCGGACCTCGACCTCGAGCGTCTCGCCCGACATCGGGCGCTCGTCGAGCAGCGACGCGATGGCGGCGTCGCGCTCGCGAACGAAGCGACCCTCCGCGCGCAGGCGGTGTCGTGGTGGCGGCATGCTGATCATGGCGGCTGAAGTGGTGAGCGGCGAGGCACTGGGCCCCGCCGCTGCAAAATCCACAGTACGTCAGGTCCCCCGTTCTCGCCATACGACCAATGTCCGGGTTTTGAGGGACGAGTGGCGTCTAGGGAGGAGCGCAGCCCGGGCGCCGGCCGGGCGAGCACCGGACCATGCTTATCCGGCTACGACCGAGTTGTGCTCAGGGGTGCGGTCGGGATCGCCGCCGGCCTCGTGCAGGAAGAAGAGGGTGAAGCGTCCGACGGCGATCCGGTCGCCGTCCTCGAGCTCCGAGAGGTCCACGCGCTCGCCGTTGCGGAAGACCCCGTTCAGGCTGCGGTCGTCGAGGATCCGCGTGCCGCCGTTCGGCTCGCAGTACACGAGCGCGTGGCGCCGGGACACGGTGGGATCGTCGAATCGGATGTCCGCGGACAGGCTGCGGCCGATTCGCGTCCAGCCCTCCTCGAGCGGAACGACCTGGGTGGCATCACCGTCCGCGAAGGCGAGGTACTCGCCGTGATCCGCGATCTCGCCCCGGGCGTCCTGAACCCACTCCGGAGTGCCGAGCGCCTCGTGGTGCTCCACAGGCTGGGGTGGGTGGAGGAGCTGCGCCCTTCTGAACCGGTCACCGCCGCACTCGGGGCAGGCGGGCAGCTCGTCGATCCCGTGTAGAGCGAGAGCAAAGCCGCAGGACTCGCAGCGGAACGAGCCGGCGCCCGCGAGCGTCCCTGAGCTGAAAGCGTCCGTCATCAAGTCTCCTTGGCCAGGGTTAGTGCCGATGGTAACGAGTCCCTGGGGGCCGCGGAAACGATTTGCGCTCTTTGCGCACTATTCGCCGTCGAGGCAAACCGGACCTAGTCCGATTGGCCGATTCGTAAGCATCGCGAGGTCTTGATCGGCACACGTCATCGCAACCCTGAGCGGGTTGCGGCGGGGGAGGACGTGCGTCCGAAGGAAAGGCCGTGAGGGCGTGGAAAGGGCGGTCATGCCCGATATCTCACCGCTGCTCATCCGCCGCTGCATCGAGGCCACCGGACCGTCGGGCCATTCGTGCGCCCAGTGCCGGCGGACTCCCGTCGCGGGCGAGCGCCTACATCACCTGGACTCCGGCCACGTGCTCTGCACACTGTGCTTCGGTGCGCTGCCGGAGGCCGAGCGCGTGGCCGTATCGACCGACCGTGTGCGCGCCGGCGAGCGTTCGCTGGCGGTCGTGCGCTCCGCCGCCTAGGCCCCGCGGCCGTGACCCGGCGCGGCCGCACCGCCCGCGCTCCATAGAATGCGCACGCCGTGCGCCAGGTCACCGTCGACACCTACATCTCCGCCCCCCGCGAGGACATCTTCGACTTCGTCGCGGATCTCGCGGGCCGCCCGGCCTACACGGATCACTACCTCGGCGACTTCCGGCTTGCGCGTGTGAACACGGTGGGCGTGGGGGCGGCCGCGCGCTTCCGGTTGAAGGCGCCGATGGCCAGCGAGTTCGCAGAGCTGCAGATCAAGGAATCGGACCGGCCGCGGCGGATCGTCGAGGAGATCAGGTATGGCCGGCGCGGGCGCAACCGCTCGGTGGCCGTGTACGAGTTCTCGCGCGAGGCTCCCGGCCTCACCAGGGTGGAGTTCACCACCTACAGCGAGCCGGCCACGCCGGTCGACCGTCTCAAGGAGATCGGGGCGGCGTGGTGGATCCGGCGCCGCACCAAGACGGCCCTCGATCGCCTGCGGATGATCTTCGAGGAGCCGCCCGGCGAGCCGCTCAAGCGGGCGACCATCGCTGGATACGAGGCTGCCAAGGCGGCGCGGTTCGGCGTCCACACCGGGATGGACCCGGCGCACGCCCCCCGCCAGGGGTCCTAATAGACTGCCCGCCCGGATGGTCCTGCGCCGAGTACTGATCGCCGCCGCCTGCGTGCTCGCTCTCGCGTGCGGGGGCCTGCTCTCCGGCTGTGGCAACGACAAGAAGCAGGGCGTGGACGAGCCCGCGCGCGAGGGCCTGTCGCTGAACATGGCGGGCGTGGACTACAACGTCTACATCACCCGCCAGCTGAACCCCGAGGTGCCTCCGGACGGGGCCTACTGGTCCGGGCCTGAGCCCAGAAGGGGCGAGACGCTCTACGGAGTGTTCCTCTCGGCCTGCAACCGCACGGACGAGCTCCAGGACACGGCCGCCTTCTTCAAGGTCACGGACAACCAGCACAACGAGTTCAAGCCGGAGACCCTGCCCCGCGACAACCCCTTCGCCTACCGGCCTGTGACCCTCAAGCCGGACGAGTGCATCCCCGAGGCGGGCAGCGTGGCGCAGCTCGGTCCCGCGGCGGCCTCCCTGCTGGTGTTCAAGCTTCCGGTGGCCAACACCGAGAACCGGCCGCTCGAGCTCGAGATCGAGGGCGTGCGCCCGAACGAGAAGCTCACGTACGACCTCGATATCTGAGTGGTCCGGTGCTCGCCCGATCACCGATCGGGCTCCGCTCCTCCCGGAGCTAGCCCTCCTTTGAAAGGGCTTTTTCAAGCACCAGCCGCGCCGCCGGCGCCGCCGTGTCCGCGCCTGCACCCGCACGCACGAGCAGCACGGCCAGGGCGATGCGCGGTCGCCTGACCGGCGCGTAGGCCGCGAACCAGGCATCGGTGTTCGACCCGTCGGGCACCGGCACGTCGGGCGCGTCCGGCCCGCGTGTGTCCTCGAGCTCCGCGGTGCCCGTCTTGCCCGCCACCTTGACCCCCGGCACCCCCGCGGCCGTGCCGGTGCCGTACACCACGACGTCGCGCATCAGGCGGCCCAGCGTGCGGGCCACCCTGCGCGACGTGACGCGCAGGGTCTCGGGAGGACGCCCGGCCTCCAGGCTCGGCTCCAGGCGCACCCCGCCCGAGGCCACCACCTGCGCCACCGAGGCCATCCTCAGCGGTGTGGCCAGCACCCTTCCCTGCCCGATCGCGGTGGAGCCCACCTCCAGCGGTGTGGTGATCTCCTTCGCCGTGGGCAGCGTGCTTGGGGCCTCGCCCGGCACGGTCGGGGCGGCGTTCCAGCCATAGCGCAGGGCGGCGTTCACGATCCGCGACGACCCGAGCTTCACCCCGAGCGGCGCGAACACCGAGTTGCAGGAGTGGGCGAAGCTGCTCCGGAAGGTGCCGCCGCAGTACTCGCCGTTGGAGTTCTCCAGCGTCACGCCGTCGATCACGGCGCCGGTCTCGACCGGGAAGGGCGTGGACAGCTTCACCGCGCCGGCCTCGAGCGCGGCGGTGGCGGTAACGATCTTGAAGGTGGAGCCCGGGGGCTGGGGGGCGGAGAAGGCGATCCCCGCGAGCGCGCGGATCTCGCCGGTCCGCGGGTCGATGGCCGCGATCCCTCCGAGGCGGCCGGCCAGCGCCGCCACCGCGGTCTCCTGCAGGCCCGTGTCGATCGTGGTGCGGACGGGACGCGCCCGCCTGGGCACGGCCCGCGCGAGCACGCGCCCGCCGGCCACGAGCTCTCCCCCGGGGCGGCCCTCGAGCTGCAGCTCGAAGGCGCGCTCCAGGCCGTTCGCCCCCACGGGCCAGTCGCGCGGAAAGCCGCGGCGGTAGAGAGCTCTCCGGTCGGTCGCCTCGGTCTCCGGCTCCAGGTGGCCCGCGATGGAGGTGGCCAGCTCGCCGAGGGGTGAGCTGCGGCTGTCGGCCGCGCCCTGGGCGAGCACCTCCCCGTCGAACGCCAGGAGCGCTGCCCGCCTCGGGGGCAGGCTGCTCCGCTCGAGCGCCTCTCCCTTGCCGAGTCCGGGGAAGGTCATGCTGGGGCTCCAGGCCACGCGCTTGTCCGCGACCGGCACCACGATCCGGCCGCGGATCCGCCCGAACACCCGCGTGCGGACCACGACCGGGACCACCACTCCGCCGTCGCGTTCCCCGTCCGGCTCCGCCGGGCGGACCTCCGCGAGCGTGGCCGTGTCCCCCGTGCGCCGGTAGGCGCGGCGAAAGGCGTCCGGGGACCAGCGGGCCCGAGAGCGCGAGTCGAGCATCCCGTACATGGCGTTGCTGTCACCGCGCTGCCAGGCGAGCATGAAGTCCCGCGCCGTTCGCTCGGCGGACGACGGCGTCCCGGCGCCGATCATCACTCCGGCGACAAAGGCCAGAAGGACGAGCACCGCCACGGCGGGCAATGCGCGGAAGAGGAGGCGCCTGCGGCGCTCGGGCGTGAGCTCTTTCACGGCTGAGCGCCCCCGATCCTAGTCCCAGCGGTGACCGGCTGTACGACGCTACGCTCAGGTCGGCGCGTGACCGGTATCGATTGGATCATCGTCGCCTTCGTAGCCCTGATGGCCGCTTGGGGTTACGCACAGGGCCTGATCGTGGGGGCACTGTCCCTCGCGGGTTTCGCCGCCGGCGCGGTGGTGGGATCGCGCCTGGGGCCTCAGCTGCTGGAGGAGGGGTCGCACTCGCCCTACGCCCCGATGTTCGCCCTGCTGGGCTCGCTGCTGGTGGGCGGGATCCTGGCGTCGGTGCTCGAGGTGCTCGGCTTCAGGCTGCGCCACCGGCTCGGGGAGCGCCTCGGGGTGCTGGACGGGCTCGGCGGCGCCGCCCTCGTGGCCGCGCTGGGCCTGGGCCTGGCCTGGATCGGCGGAGCCGTGGCCCTTCAGACCCCCGGAGCCCGCGAGCTGCGCGAGCCGATCCAGCGCTCGGAGATCCTGTCCGAGCTCAACACGCACCTGCCCCCGTCGGGCGGGATCATCCGCGCGCTCGCACGCTTCGACCCGTTCCCGCAGATCGAGGGTCCCGACCCGGGCGTGGGCCCGCCGAATGCCGCGATCGCGCGCGACCCACAGGTGCGTCAGGCCGGGCGGAGCGTGGTGAAGGTGCTGGGCACCGCATGCGGGCTCGGGGTCGAGGGCAGCGGCTGGCTGGCGGCGAACGGCGTGGTGGTCACAAACGCCCACGTTGTGGCGGGCCAGGACGACACCACGGTGCAGCTTCAGGGCGAGGGATCGCGGGACGACGCGCAGCCGATCTGGTTCGACCCCCGCAACGACCTGGCGCTGCTCCGTGTGCCCGCGCTGGCCGGGCAGCCCTTCCTGTCCATGCGCCAGGACGCCCCCCGCGGTCTGCCCGCTGCCGTCCTCGGCTTTCCCGAGAACGGTCCCTTCGACGTGCGCCCCGCGCGCCTCGGGCTCACCTCCGAGGTGCTCACCGAGGACGCCTACGGCCGCGGCCCGGTGCGCCGCCAGATCACCTCGCTGCGAGGCCTGGTGCGCTCCGGCAACTCGGGCGGGCCGGTGGTGGACTCGGCCGGCCGCACGGTGGCCACGATCTTCGCCGCCAGCGTCTCCGACGGCGGGCACTCCGGGTTCGGGGTCCCGGACTCGCTGGTGCGGGAGGCGCTCGACCGCGCCGGACCTCCTGTGGGCACGGGCCCCTGCGCGCGCTAAAGCGGCGCTCAGTCGCGGCCCGGGCAGCCGGCCAGGTGGACCTTCAGCGGCCCGTCCGACTTCACCGCGAGCTTCACGCCGCACGTGACGCGCGCGCGGCGCGGGTCGATCCGGATGGAGGCGATGTTCGTAGCCGAGATGCGTAGCCGGTCGCGACTGGGGCGTCTGGGTGCCCGGCCCCAGGTGGTGCGCTCGAACGAGTAGGGACGCGGGCCCAGGGCGCCTCCCCTGAGGGTGCCCCGTCCGGTGCGGTGCCTGGTGGCCGGCTGCCCCAGGCCGAAGGCATCGGAGGTCACGTCGATCAGGCCCCGCTTCGCGGTGTCGCGGGCCCGGATCCGGGAGACCCAGTACGCGTGGTCGGCCGTGGTGCCGAGCTTCGGGAAGTCGATGCCGGTGTTCCGGACGAAGGTGACGCGCGGCGGGTTGCGGACCACGCGGGCCGTGCCGAGGAACCTGGCGGCGGGCGCGAACTGGTCGTTCAGCGCGAGCGCGAGGTGCTGCGGGGTGGGCGCGGCGACCGGCAGCTTGGCCGGCGCGTGCACGTGCAGCTCGTAGCGATAGCCGAGGTCCTTCAGCGCGTTCGAGGCGCCGCTGAAGAGCGAGGGGGGGACCAGCTCGTCCTTCTCGGCGTTCCACATCAGGAATGGCACCCAGCGCACGGAGGCGAGCATTCCCGCCGGAACCGCGGCGCCGACCGTTGGCTGCGCACGGGCGAAGAGATCGGGGAACTGCGCCGCCAGCTTGTACGTGCCGAAGCCGCCCATCGAGTATCCGGCGATCGTCGTGCGCGACGGGTCGAGGCGGTAGCGGCGGGCCACGTCGGCCCACACCTCGAAGGTGTCAGCGCTGGAGGTGGAGTTGTAGAAGCCGTCCTGCCCGCGGCCCTCCGGGGTGATCACGAGCGAGGGCTGCCGGCGCTTCCCGAACTGCACCTGGTTGCGGGAGTCGCTGAACTGGTTGTAGTTCGCGGTGAGGGAGTGGAGGAGCAGCGTGAGCTGGTAGCGCCCTCCGCGGGGGCGGCGCGGAGGCACGTACAGGGCATAGGGCTGGAGGCGGCCGAGCAGCTGGCCCGTGCAGCCCGTGGGTGAGGCGATCCCGCACGTCACCGAGTAGTCCGCCCCCTGCCTGGTCTCGAAGCGGCTGGCCAGGATGCGGTTCATCCGCCCGCTGCGGGGGACGCCCTCGAGGCGGCCGGTGAGCTCGGTGTTCCGCCTCGAGAGGAGCCGCCCGAAGTCCACCTGGGCGGAGAACGGGGATACGTCGCCCTTCGCGAGCGCGTGGGCCTGGAGGCGGTCGCGCCACCAGGCCGGATCGGTGAGCGCGCTGACGCCGAGCGCCTGGAAGGGCTCACGATGGCGGAAGGCCATGTTGAACAGGGCCGGCGGGGAGGCCAGGCCGCCCGCGCCTCCCGGCGTGGTGGCGGTGGCCTCGGCTCCGGGCGTGAGATAGCGCCCGGCCGCCCTGTCCCACAGCCCCACCCCGGCGGCGATCCGGACCCTGTCCCGGTGGGGGTTCCAGGCCGAATGCGGCACCCTCAGCTCGACCTGCCGGCGCCGGCGGTCGACCTTCACCGCGGCGTCGGCCACGTGGAGGCCGTTGGCGGCGTCGGTGATCTCGGCGGTGGTGCCGTGCCAGGTGACGAACAGGCCGGCGAGCGAGCGCACCCCCGCACCGGCGGGCCAGGCCCGCGGCGTGGGCGGGTTGCCGATGGCGATAGTGGCCGCGGTGAGCTCCGGGTCCACGAGCGTGTTGAGGGTGAGCCGGAAGGCCGTGGATCTCTTCAGCGGCTTCACCCGCAGCTCCACCAGGTCGGCCGCGTTGCCCGCGTAGCCTGGCCCAGTGGGGTAGGTGTAGGTCCCGTTGGGAGGGGAGAAGAGGCTGGCGGAGATGCGCTTCTCGCCCGGGTCGCGGGTGCCCCGAGCGCCCGTGTCGTCGTAGAGGAAGTCCTGGTAGATGAACTCCCCCCGGCGGTAGGCGCTGGCGCCGGAGATGAGGATCGGGCGGGCGCGCCAGGGTCGGGCGTTCGTGAGCTGCGGCGCCCTGACCGCCGGGGCATAGAGGATGTCCGGCCCGGGGCGCTGGCCGTGGCCGCGCGGCAGGGAGCCGGGGTCCGCCGACGCCGGGACGACACCCAGCGCGAGGCACGCTGCCACGAATCCGGCCAGGTTTCCGCTGATGCGCCGCACGCTCTCCTTCCCCGCGCGGACCCTAGCCCACCTCGGCGTCCGGCCCCGATGATCGCTACAACTGTCCCGGTGCTCAGGACCGGTGCAGCAGTACTCGCCGCTGCTGCGGCGGTCGGGGGCGGCGCGGCCTTCGCCGGGCTTCCCGGCGCCGCGGCTCAGGAGCCGCCGCGGGGAACCCCGGCGCCGCGTGCGGCGGTGGGTCAGAACCCGTGCGTCACCTCGTTCGCCAAGGTGCTTCGCTGCCCCGACCTGGTAATGCGGCGCCCGCACGAGATGTACGTCGAGTACCGCGGGGGGCACACCCTGCTGCGGGCGGGGAACTCGATCGACAACATCGGCCGGGGGCCGGCCGAGATCCACGGCACGCGCATCGGGCCGACGTTCATGCGCGGCCGCCAGCGGATCTACCTGCGCAACCAGCCGAAGAAGAAGATCGGGATCCGCACCGGCGCGCGCCTCCACTACAAGCTCGCCCATCTCGGCCTGCACTGGTGGAAGTTCCACAACGCCGCCGCCTTCGAGCTGTGGCGGGTGGACGGCAGGGGCAAGCGCACGAAGCGGGTGCGCGTGGGACCGAAGGTGGACTACTGCCTCCGGGACCTGGCTCACACCCGCCCCCTCACCCGGCACTCGCCGCGGCTGCCGGTGTACCCGGCCTGCAACACGAGCCCCACCCGGAAGCGGGTGACGCTCGGCACCTCGCCGGGATGGTCGGACATCTACCCGCCCACGTACCCGGACCAATGGATCGACGTGACCGGGCTGCGGGGCTGCTTTGCCTACGGGCAGATCGCCGATCCGAAGAACGGCATCTACGAGTCGAACGAGGACAACAACGAGGCCCAGGTCATCGTGCGCCTTCCCTTCGACCCGTACAACCGCAGGAAGGGCTGCCGCGGGCCCGACCGGGGCCGGCCGCTTCCCCCGTCTCCCTACTACTAGGACCGGCCCGTGGGGCCGCGCAGGACCGAGGCGCTCGAGTGCGCCGGATTCCCGTCGTCGGGCTCGCGGGAGATGTCGAGGAACTGGTAGGAGCGCGGAGCCACCGGCAGTCGTGCCCCCATCTCGGCATGCCCCCCGGCGGGCACCCGGAACGTGCCGACGGACACGAGGCGCCCGTCGCCGTCCATCAGCCATAGCTCGTAATAGCTGTGGTTCGTGCTGGGCCGCAGGCCATCCACCGCGACCTGGATGCGACCGCCCGAGCGGTTGTCGAAGCTCACTCGCCCGGCGGCCTCGCTCGCTCCCGCCACCGGCGCGAGCGCCACCCGCGACCCCGGGGGCGGGGCGCCCCCGCCGTCGAGCGCTCGGCCCCCGGCCAGGCCCGCGGCGATGAGGACGAGCGCGCAGGCCACGGCCGCGACGGGGCGGAGCACGAGCCCCCGGCGCGCCCGCGGCGCCGCGACGAGGTGGGGGGGAGCCGGGGGCGCGGACGGTTGGTCCCAGGCCTCGGCCGGCAGGGCCTCGAGCCGGCTGGCCAGCGATGCGAGCCGGCCGGCCTCACCTTCGAGGTTCGCGCCCGTGAGCCGGCCGTCCTCAAGGGCTTCGGCTAGCTCCAGTCGTGTCGTGCTCGCGCGGCGTCTCATGCCCGGGCCCTCTCGGCGGCTGCCAGCGGGGCGGGATCGTGGCCGGTGTGCGCCCTCTTGGCCGGCTCCTCGGCCTCGATCAGATCCCGCAGGCGCTGAAGCGCCTGGACCATCCGCATCTTCACGGTTCCGAGCGGCAGCCCCATGCGCTCGGCGATCTCGCTCTGACTGAGCCCGTAGTGGAAGCGCAGCCGGAGGAGAATCGACTCCTCCCGTCGGAGTCGGCCCAGGAGGTGGGCCACCTGCCACTCCTCCACCAGGCGGTCCGCGAACTCCTCGCCGGCGGGTGCGTTGGCCACCTCCAGGCTCTCGGAGGGGTCTCGCGGCTCGGGCACTCGCCTCCGCAGCTCGTCGATAGCGCGGCTGCGGGCGATGGTGAGGATCCAGGTGACCAGGCCGCCGCGCTCGGGGTCGTAGTCGGGCGCGCGCTGCCACACCTCGAGGAACACCTGCTGGTGCACGTCCTCGGCCATGCCGCGGTCCCGCAGTGTCGCACGCAGGTAACCCAGCACGGTGCCGGCATGCTCGCGGTAGAGCTCGTCCAGGGCCCGCGGGTCGCGCCGGCGGAGTGCCTCCGCCAGCCGGCGCCGCCCCAGCGCCGACTTTCGAATCCTCAGCATCCACGAAGGTACGGACGGGAACCCCGGATCGGTTGACAACCGCCGACGGCAAGCCACACGGAACCAGGGAAATGGATATCCAACCCTGGAGGCAGATCGTGTCCAGACGTTTCCTGATCCTCGCCGTGTCGCTGACGGCGCTGGGTCTCGTGGCCACACCCACCGCGGGTGCGGCGAAGATGAAGCTCGGCGGCGGATCCACGACGCTCAAGCTGAAGCCGGCGATCGCGTCCGCCCTGGGCGACGCGGGCGTGAAGGTCAGGCCCGTGAGGCCGGCCGCGGCGAACGGCGGCGGGCTGGCTTTTCCGATAACGGGCGGTACCGTGAATTCCGCCACCGCTCGCGGGCAGATTCACCACTCGGGCGGGCTGGCGCTGAGCGCCGGTGGCACGAAGGTGAAGCTCACCTCGTTCACAGTGAGAGTCGGGAAGCGGGGCGCATCGCTGAGCGCGAGGGCGGGGAGTGCCCGCATCCAGGCGCTGACGCTCGGTCTCAGCGACGCCAAGATTCGGCGTTCGGGCCTCGGGCTGAGGGTGACCGGCGTGCGCGCGGCTCTGACCGGAACCGCCGCAGGCGCGCTGAACAAGGCGTTCGGCGTGTCGCTGTTCTCCCGCGGGCTCGTGATCGGGACGGTCACGGTGAACGCAAGCCCGGCGCGGGTCGCGCTGAGGGGCGGGGACACCACCCTTGTCTTGGATCCGGGGGCCGCGTCGGCCCTGGGGAGCCTGGGCGTCACGGTGGCGCCCATCAGCCCGGCCAAGGCCTCGGGACCCGGCCTGTCGTTCCCGATCGCCGGGGGCAGGCTGAACGCCGAGACGTTCGCCGGCAGCGTGACCCACAGCGGCGGCATCGCCCTGACCGCCGGCGGCACACGGGTGGAGCTCACCAGGTTCACGATCAACGTGGACGCTGCGCCCGACCTCACCGCACTGGTGGGCGGTGAGAGGGTTTCGATCCTGTCGCTCGACCTGTCGGGGCTGACCTCGTCGGTCAAGGGCCGCCGGGTCACTCTCGGCCGGGTCAAGGCCAGCCTCACGGCGGCGGCCGCCGGTGCTCTCAACGGCGCCTTCGGCGTCACCGCGTTCACCGAGGGCCTCGTGCTCGGCACCGCCACGGTGTCGGGTCAGGCCAGGTAGCCACATCGCCGAGCGCTCGGGTCTGGCCCGGGCGCTCGGTGGCTACCTCGCGAGGTGGATCCCGAGCGCCCTTGGGGCGGCGCACACCGCCCGAGTGAGCGGATCAGGGCGCCCGCCCTGCTCCTCGATCCGCTCGCGCCGGACGAGCGCGGAGCGCACCAGCTGCCCGCCCAGCCAGGCGAGCGGCTCTCCGGGCACGTAGGCCCCGGCGCCGGAGTCCACGATCGGCAGCCGGGTCACCTCGTCGCCCGAGCCGGTGGCCAGCGCGGCGAGGGTGCGCCCGGCCAGGTTCGACGGCCCGACGCCGTTCCCGGTGTAGCCGAAGGCGTAGTGAACGGGAGCGCCCGGGAGGGTGCCGATCTGTGGGATGTGGCTGGGGGAGACGTCCACCGGACCGCCCCAGGCGTGGGTGATCCGGCGGCCCTCGAGCGAGGGGAAGATGCGCAGCAGGGCGCGGTGGGCCTCTTCCGCGGCGTCCGGGTCCACCTCCGAGTGGCCGTTCACGCGGGCCCCGAAGGCCGGGCGCCCGCCGCCCCAGCCGAACACGATGCGCCCGTCGCGCGTGGTGCGGAAGTAGTGCACGAGCGTGCGCCCGTCGGTGATGCACTCGCCCCCGGTCCAGCCGATCTCCTCCAGCACGTCGGCCACCGGCTCGGTGAGCACGATGTGCGAGGAGGTGACCGACAGCCGGGAGCGGAGCGGGGCCACGCCCCTGGTCCGGGGGCCCAGCGCGAGCACCGCCGCTCCCGCGTGAACGGCGCCGGAGCCGGCCTCGGCAGTGACCCCGCCGGCGTCCACCCTCAGCGAATGGACGTGTGAGCGCTCTCGCACCTGGGCGCCCCGCTCGATCAGCCGCCTGCGCAGGCCGAGCGCGAGGCGCGCGGGGTGGACGGTGGCGAAGTCGGGAATCAGCACGCCGCGCCTGAAGCGAGGGGAGTCGCAGCGGACCCGGACCGCGTCACGATCCAGTTCCACCACCCGGTCGGGCACCCCGAGCGCGGCGGCGGCGGCCACGGCGCTCTTGCCCACCGAGTCGAACCCGGGGGCCGTGGACACGCACATGTAGCCGGACTGGTCGAACCAGGCGTCCACGTCCTGGTCTCGGCACCAGGCCCCGATGTCGCCGACGGCACGACTCGAGGCGTCCAGCAGGGCGCGCGCCGGGCCGTCCCCGAAGCGTGCGCGCAGAGGCTCGGCGCTCATCCACAGCGACTCGCAGAAACCTCCGTTCCGCCCGCTCGGGCCGTGGCCGCACATCTCACCCTCCAGAACCGCCACCGTGGCGCCGAGGTCCATCAGGTGCCACGCCGCCCACATGCCCGTGAAGCCCCCGCCGACCACCACCACATCGGCCTCCAAACGGCCTTCCAGAGCGGGTTGGGGGTCGGGTTCCCCGGCCTCCTCCAGCCACCACCCGCCGGCGGTGTGACTCTCGATCCGCATATTCAGTGTCTATCTTGAGGACGGACTCCCATGGCCAAGACACTCATCATCGCTGAGAAGCCCTCCGTGGCCCGCGACATCGCCGGTGCGCTTCCCGGCCAGTATGTGCAGGCCAAGGACAAGACCCATCTGGTGGGCGAGGAGTTCGTGATCACATGGGCCGTCGGGCATCTCGTGGGCCTGGCGGAGCCGGACGCCTACGACCCGAAGCTGAAGAAGTGGCGCTACGCGGATCTGCCGATCGTGCCGGAGCATTTCAAGCTCGTGCCCAACGACGACCGGGCCGAGAAGCAGCTGAAGGCGATCCACCGCCTGATGAGGGACCCCGAGATCGAGCGGATCGTGAACGCCTGCGATGCCGGGCGCGAGGGCGAGCTGATCTTCGCCTACGTGTTCGAGACCGCCGACGTGGACAAGCCCGTCGACCGGCTCTGGCTCTCCTCCATGACGAAGCGGGCCATCACCGAGGCCTTCGAGAGCCTCCGGCCAGGCGAGGAGATGAAGCCGCTCGAGGATGCCGCGCGCTCGCGCTCCGAGGCCGACTGGGTGGTGGGGATGAACGCCACCCGCGCCGCCTCGATCCGGTTGCGGGCCGCGTTCGACGGCGCCGTCTCCCTGGGCCGGGTGCAGACCCCGACGCTCACCCTCGTGGCTCGCCGCGAGGAGGAGATCCGCGCCTTCAAGCCCGAGCCCTACTGGCTCGTGGAGGCGAAGTTCGCGGCGTCGGGCGACCGCCGCTACGTCGGGCGCTACCTGGGCGGCCGGCGGCTTCCCAACGAGAGCGAGGCCACCGCGGTGGTTACCGCCGTGGAGGGCAAGCCCGGCCTCATCACCAAGCTCGAGAAGAAGGAGGAGACGGAGAAGCCACAGCTCCTCTACGACCTCACCAGCCTGCAGCGGCACGCGAACAACATGTACGGCTTCTCGGCGCGGCGCACGCTCTCGGCGGCGCAGCGGCTCTACGAGGAGCACAAGGCGCTCACCTACCCGCGTACGAGCTCCCGCTACCTGACGGGCGACATGGTGGCCGAGATCAAGCCCACGGCCGAGTTGGTGGGCCACAACCCCCAGTACAAGCAGGGCGCCGAGTACGTGCTCGGCCTCGAGCAGCTCCCGCTCCAGCGCGTGGTGGACGACAAGAAGGTCCAGGACCACCACGCGATCATCCCCACCCGCTCAGAGCACGACCTGGGCAAGATGGGGGCGGACGAGCTCAAGATCTACGACCTGGTGGCCAAGCGCTTCCTCGCGATCTTCCATCCCGAGGCGAAGTTCGAGCGCACGCGGGTGGAGACCACGGTGGAGGAGCACGGAGTTGGCCAAGCACCCGGCTCTGCCGGGGGCGCCGGATTCATTTTCAGGACCTCCGGCCGCCGCCTCGTAGAGGCCGGCTGGAAGGCCGTCTACGGCAGCGAGGCCGAGCCCGAGGAGGGCGAGGAGGACTCGGGCGGGGACCAGCTCCTGCCGAGGCTCGAGCAGGGCGAGGACGTGGAGACCCGCTCGGTCGAGTCGATGCGCAAGGAGACTCAGCCCCCGCGGCGCTTCACCGACGCGTCGCTGCTCGGAGCCATGGAGACCGCGGGCAAGGAGGTGGACGACGCCGAGCTGCGCGAGGCCATGAAGGACTCGGGGATCGGCACGCCGGCCACGCGCGCGGCCATCATCGAGCGCCTGGTGTCGGTGGGCTATCTCGAGCGCGAGGGACGCGCGCTGGTGGCCACGGAGAAGGCGATCCAGGTGGTGCGCCTGCTGGGCGACCACAGGCTCACCTCGCCGGAGCTCACGGGGGACTGGGAGCGCCGACTGGGTCTGATCGAGCGCGGCGAGGACACCCGGCCCGCCTTCATGCGGGACATCAAGGTCTTCACCGAGGACACGGTGAAGGAGCTGGACAAGCTGAAGGGCGTGAAGATCGAGCGGGCCAAGCTCGGCCCCTGCCCGATCTGCGGCCGCGAGATCTCGGAGAACCGCAAGGGCTACTCCTGCTGGTCGCGGGAGGACCCGGGCTGCGGCTTCGTGATCTGGAAGAAGAAGGCGAGCAAGAACCTTCCGGTATCGGTGGCCAAGGAGCTGATCGAGAGCCTGCGGCAGTCCCGCGAGGCCGGGGAGGACCCGGGCGTCGGGCGGACCGAGAAGGCGGTGCCCGGATTCCGCGGCCGCTCGGGGCGCAGCTTCCGCGCCAAGCTCAGGCTGGAGTCTCCCGAGGCCGGAAAGTGGCGGGTGGAGTTCGACGAGGAGTGGGCCAAGGAGCCGCCCAAGGGCGAGGCCGAGGAGGAGCGCGCCGAGGCCGAGGTCGCGGAACCCACGCCGATCGACGCTGTTGCGAAACCCCCGGCGGAGGAGGACGGCGATGCCGTCGCACCTGCCGCCAACGGCAACCCCAGCCGCCCCGCCCGCACCGGCTGAGCGAGGAGCGCAGCCCGATCTTCGATCGGGCGAGCACCGCAGCTATGTCATCACGAGGAGCGCAGCCCGATCTTCGATCGGGCGAGCACCGCAGCTATGGCATCAGGCGGCCACCGCAGGGAGCGTGGCCCCGCGAAGGGCGTTCTCCACGCGCGGAGGCCCGATGTCGTCGAGCCGGATGACGGTGCCGGGCCAGTAGGGTCCCGGGTCGCCCGGGGGCCCGAGGAACACCGGCTCGTGGCACCAGCAGCCGCTGTTCCACAGGCTCGGCCCTCCCGGTGCGCGCCATTCGGAGAGGTCGTCGCCTGGCAGCGGGCCGGCTCGATGGGTGTGGCCGAAGATCACGTGCTCGGCGTCGGGGGCCAGCACGCCGGCCACCCGGCGCATGGCGTCGAGACCGCCGCGTCGCAGGTGCTCGCCGCTGATCGTGGCCTCCAGCGGGCCGGCTCCGAGCCGGTTGAGGAGGAACACGGCTCCGGGGATGGCCACCCGCCCGACGGCGAGGCCTCCAAGCCGGCGGCGCCCGCTGGCATGTCGCCAGACGTTCCGGGAGAGGTGCCCGCCCCGGCGCAGGGTGGCGTCGGCGGCCGTCTCGGCGAAGCCCCCGAGCAGCCCGTAGAGCGGGGCGAGAGCGGCCTCGTAGTCCGCCGCGCCGGTCGGGTGGCGGCCACGGCCGCCGAGCCTGGCCATGATCGAGGCGGCCACAGACTCGATCCGCGGCACGGTGAGAGGAATGTCGAGATAGTGGCCGTGCGTCACGTACACGTCGGGCCGCAGCCGTAGGCCGGGGTAGGCGACGGTGAAGTGCGTGTCGGGCATGTGCGCGGCCAGCCGGCCGAGCGGGCCGTCACCCGGCTGCACCTCCCACACGCCCTCGGCGCCGAGCTCCTCGCCGTCGAGGCGCATGCGGCCGAGCCACGGGGCCGCGAGCCCGTGATCGTGGTTGCCCGGCACCACCGTGAGCCGGCCCCCGGCGGTGACCTCGCCCAGCGCCTCGAACAGCGGGCGGGCGATCTCGAGGAGATCCGAGACGCGGCGTTCGCGCATCTCCAGCACGTCCCCCAGCAGCACCACGTGGTCCGCGTCCGACACCGCCTCCACCAGCCGCGCACGGGCGGACGCGTCGCGGGTCACGTCGATCCCGCTGAGGATTCCCAGGTGAAGATCGGAGACGAGCGCGCAGTTCACGGCCGTGATGGTGGCAGGGATGTCGTGGTCCGGTGCTCGCCCGATCACCGATCGGGCTGCGCTCCTCCCTGGTGGTCCGGTGCTCGCCCGATCACCGATCGGGCTGCGCTCCTCCCTGGTGGTCCGGTGCTCGCCCGGCCGGCGCCCCACTACCCTGGCGTAGGCGTGTCGCGTTTCTGCCGCCACAACCGTCTGCTCGTGGATTGCCCGATCTGTTCCAAGGGCACGGTGCTGGATCCCGCCCTCCGGGCCGAGCGCCGGCCACGCGCGCGGAACACCGGCGGAGCGGATGGCTCCACCTCCCGGCGCGTGCAGACCACCACCACCGCGGCCCGCGGTCCCTACGCGTCGGCCGGGCCCTACAAGGGGGGCGCGGAGGTCCGCTTGGAGCGGGTGCCCGGAGGACTGCGGCTGGCCGAGTGGCACGCCGGCCAGATCTCGCGCAAGGCGCCCGTGGTCGACGCGGACCATCTGCCCCGGCTGCTGGCCGACGCGGAGGAGAGGGATCTGCTCACGCTGCCGGAGCCCGACGACGGCCGTCCGCCCGGGCCCGAGCGGCCCTACGGGAACAGCCCGGGCCGCACGGGCGACTTCCAGGACGAGCTTCGGGTCGAGCGGGTGGAGGGCGATCGCGTGCGAATCGCCCGCTGGATCATGCGCCCGAACGCGGGCTGGCAGCTCCAGGAGGCGCCGGTGCTGCTGCCCCCCGAGCGCTTCGCGCAGGCCATGGCGTCCGCGGCCGCGCGCGGGGTGCCGGTGCGCGGCGACGCCGGCGTGGCGTAGCCCGCCCGGGCCCAGGGAGGAGCGCAGCCCGGGCGCCGGCCGGGCGAGCACCGGACCACGGAGTCGCGCAGTAGTAGCGTGACGGGCTCCCGGCCCAGAGGTTTCATGAGCACCCAATGGACTGCTGACCAGATCCCCGACCAGACAGGTCGCGTGGCCATCGTCACCGGCGCCAACAGCGGCCTCGGCATGGTCACCGCGCGTGAGCTCGCTCGCGCCGGGGCCCACGTGGTCATGGCCTGCCGCAACACCGTGAAGGGCGAGCAGGCGAAGGCCGCGATCGCGGCGGCCGTGCCCGGCGCCCGCACCCAGCTCGAGGAGCTCGACCTCGCGAGCCTCGACTCGGTTCGCTCGTTCGTGGAGCGCTTCCGGGCGTCGCAGGGCGGTCCCGACGTCCTGATCAACAACGCGGGCGTGATGGCCACGCCGCGTCGCAGGACGGCGGACGGCTTCGAGCTCCAGTTCGGCACCAACCACCTGGGCCACTTCGCCCTCACCGGGCTGCTGATCGAGGGGATGGAGGGCCGCGGCGCCGCGCGTGTCGTGACGCTCTCGAGCGGTGCGCACCGGATCGGGCGCATCGCCTTTGACAACCTCGGCGGCGACCACCGCTACTTCCGCTGGCGCGCCTACGGCCAGTCGAAGCTCGCGAACCTGCTGTTCGCGCTTGAGCTGGACCGCCGGCTGAAGGCGGCGGGCTCGTCCGTGAAGAGCATGGCCGCCCACCCGGGCTACGCCGCCACCAACCTCCAGCAGGCCGGACCACCGCTTGTGGACACGCTGGTGATGAAGGTCACCAACCCCCTGCTGGCCCAGAGCGAGGAGATGGGCGCGCTGCCGAGTCTGTACGCGGCCACGGCGCCGGGAGTGGAGGGCGGCACCTTCGTGGGTCCGGACGGCTTCATGGAGCAGCGCGGCTACCCGCATCCCGTCACGCCCAGCAGCGCCGCCCGAGACGAGGACGTGGCCCGGCGCCTGTGGCAGGAGTCGGAGCGGATGACCGGCGTGCACTTCAGCCTGCGCGCCGGCGCTCCCGCCTGACCGTGCGCGGGCGTGCCGTCGTGGGCACGCGCTAGTCCTAGAGCATGCCTCTCACGCTGGTCACGGGACCCGCCAACGCCGCGAAGGCGGGCGAGGTCATGGGCGGGCTCCGGTCCCGCCTGGACACCGAGCCCGTGCTCGTGGTCCCGGCGTTCGCCGACGTGGAGCATGCCCAGCGCGAGCTGGCGGACCGCGGCGCCGTCTTCGGTGCGCGGGTGCTCCGCTTCGAGCGGCTCTTCGGCGAGCTGGCCACGCGCGTGGGATACCGGGAGCCGATCGCCTCGGAGGTCCAGCGCGAGCTGATCGTGGAGGCCGCCCTCGAGGGCACCCATCTCGAGGTGCTGGCCGAGTCGGCGCGGCAGCCGGGCTTCGCGCGGGCCGCCACGAGGCTCGCGGCCGAGCTGGGCCGGGCGCGCGTGGACCCGGCCCGCTTCACGAAGGCGTTGCGGGACTGGGCGGGCGAGGGGCCGCGCCGGACCTACGCGGACGAGGTCGCGGCCATCTACCGCGGCTACCGGGCCGGGCTCGAGCGGGCCCGGCTGGTGGACGCCGAGCTGTTCGCCTGGCGCGCCCTCGACGCGCTCCGCCTGGATCCCGCGGCCTGGGGCACCACCCCCGTCTTCGTATACGGCTTCGACGACTTCACCGCCCTCGAGCTGGACGCGCTCGAGGTGCTCTCGGCGCGGTGCGGGGCCGATGTGACGGTGTCGCTCCCCTACGAGGCCGGTCGGCTGGCATTCAAGGCCGTGGCCGCGGTCCACGCGCGCCTGTCCGAGCTGGCCTCGGAGCGCCACGAGCTCCCGCCGCTCGACGACCACTACGCCGCGTCGTCGCGTCCCGCGCTTCACCAGATCGAGCGCGGCCTGTTCGAGCTGGACCCGCCAGAGCCGGTGGACGCCGGGCTGGCCGTGGCCTTCCACGAGGCCGCCGGAGCGCGCGCCGAGGTGGAGTTGGCGGGCGCCCGGGTGCTCGACCTCCTGCGCGAGGGCACCTCCCCCGGGGACGTGGCCGTGGTCTTCCGCGAGCCGGGCCGCTATTCCACGCTTGTGGAGCAGGTCTTCGGCGCCTACGGGGTGCCCTACTCGATCGACCGCTCGCTCCCGCTGGCCCACACGGGGGTGGGGCGCGGGCTGCTCGCGCTGATCCGCTGTGCCGCCGGGGACGGGACCGCGGACGACCTCCTCGCCTACCTGCGCACCCCCGGGCTCCTCACCCAGCCCGCCCTGGCCGACCGGCTGGAGGCCGCCCTGCGCAAGGCCGGGGCGCACTCCTCGGACGAGGCGCGCGCCCTGTGGGAGCGGGAGCACTGGTCCCTCGAGGAGCTGGACCGGCTGGCCGGAGCCTCCACCACGGCGCTCTACGTCCACGAGCTGGAGCGGATGCTGGAGCGGCTCTTCACCGCGCCCTACAACCGGCGCGCCGCCGTGCTGGCCGGCCCGGAGCTCGACGAGGCCCGGGCATTCGCGTCAGCACGCACCGCGCTGGCCGAGCTCGGCGCCCTGGTGGAGCACGACGAGCGCCCCGGGCTCGACCGCCGGCGCGTGGCCCATGTGCTGCGGGCGCTGCACGTGCACGTGGGGGAGAACCCGCAGCCCGACCGCGTGCAGGTGGCGCGGCCCGAGGCCATCCGCGCCCGCCGCTTCGAGGCCGTGCTGGTGCTCGGCCTCCAGGAGGGCGAGTTCCCCGGCGGCTCGCCCCCCGAGCCGTTCCTCCCCGACGAAATGCGCCGGGAGATCGCGAAGGCCAGCGGCCTGGTGCTCCCGATGCGCGAGGACCGGCTCGACCGCGAGCGCTACCTCTTCTACGTCTGCGCCTCGCGGGCCGAGCGGGTGCTGGTGCTGAGCTCACGCACGAGCGACGAGGAGGGCGGGCTGGCCGTGCCCTCGTTCTTCCTCGACGACGTGCGCTTCCTGCTCTCGGATGTGCCCACCGTCACCCGGTCGCTGGCCGACGTGACCTGGTCCCCGGAGGACGCGCCCACGGCCGCGGAGTGGGACCGGGCGCTGGCCGCACGCGGCCCGCGGCGGGAGGAGCGGCACCCCGGGCCCGTCACATCGGAGGCGCTGCTGGCCGAGCTTGCCGAGCGCGGGCCGGTGTCGGCGGGCGCGCTCGAGCGCTACGCGGACTGCCCGGTGAAGTGGCTCGTGGAGGACGTGCTGCGGCCGGAGGCGCTCGAGCCGGACGCCGAGCCGCTGGTACGCGGCGCGTTCGCGCACGCCGTGCTCGAGCGCACCTACGTTCGGCTCCGCGACGAGACCGGCGCGCGCCGCGTGCGGCGGGCGAACCTCACCGACGCCGAGCGGATCCTGCTCGAGGAACTGCGCTCGCAGCGTGAGCGCTTCCCCATCTCCCCGCGCCAGACACGGGTGCGGGCCGCGCTGCGCCGCCTCGAGTTCGACCTCCTGCGCCACCTGGCCGCCGAGGCCGACGCCGACGGTGAGCTCGAGCCCGAGTTCTTCGAGCTGCGCTTCGGCCAGGCGGGCGGGCCGGACCCGGTGGAGATCGCGGAGGGCGTGCGGGTCACCGGCATCATCGACCGCGTGGACACCTCCGACGGGCTCGCCCTGGTGGTGGACTACAAGACGGGCAAGAAGGTGGACAGCTACCGGGTGGGCGCCTGGGAGAAGGAGAACCGCTTCCAGGCCGCGCTTTACATGCTGGCCGTGGAGGAGCTCACGGGCAAGCGCGCCGTGGGCGGGGTCTACGTGGCCCTGGGAGGAGAGGATCGGCGCCCGCGGGGCCTGCTCGCGGAGGGCGTGGAGCAGCTCGGCACCGGGTTCGTGGGTCACGACATCCTTCCCGACGCCGAGTTCGCGGAGAAGCTGGAGTGGGCCCGCGAGCGGATCCGCGAGACGGCCGGAGCGATGCGCCGGGGCGAGCTGCGCTGCACGCCCGAGACCTGTGCGTGGAACGGCGGCTGCGCCTACCCGTCCATCTGCAGGAGCGCCACGTGAAGCTCACCGAGGAGCAGCTTGAGGCGGTCGAGCGCCGCGACGGCTCCCTGATGGTCCGCGCCGGGGCGGGCACCGGCAAGACGACGGTGCTGGTGGAGCGCTTCGTGCGGGCCGTGGTGGACGACGCCGTGCCGGTGGAGTCCATGCTCGCCATCACCTTCACGGACAAGGCCGCGGCCGAGATGCGGACCCGGGTGCGCCGGCGCCTTCTGGAGCTGGGGCGGCGCGAGGAGGCACGGGCCGCCGAGAGCGCCTCCATCTCGACCATCCACGGGTTCTGCAGCCGCCTCCTTCGCGCCCACGCGCTGAGGGCGGGCATCGACCCGGACTTCCGGCTGCTCGAGGAGCTGGAGTCCGAGCGCCTCGCGGTGGACGCCTTCGACCGCGCGCTGGAGGACTTCCTCGGCGTCACGGCGGACGCCGACCAGCCCGAGCACGATCCGGACCGTCTGGAGATGGTGGCCTCGTACACCCCGGACTCGCTGCGCGACATGGTGCGTGCGGCTCACGCGAAGCTGCGAAGCCGGGGCGAGCGGCGCCCCGCCCTCGAGGCTTCGGGGCTCCCCGAGCCGGCGGGGGAGCGCGAGCGGCTGGAGCCGGCGGCGCGCACGGCGCTCGCCGAGCTCTCGGCGGGGCCGTCGGGCGTTCAGGTGGCGCGGGGGATCGAGCGGCTCCAACAGTGCCTGGACGTACTCGAGGGCCTGGCGCCAGACGCGCTGGCCGAGCCCGGCGCGCTGGGCAAGCTGCGCCTCACGGGCAGTGCCAAGGCGCTCTGCACCCCCGTGTGCGAGGAGTACGGGGAGGCGCTTTTGGCCTTCACCGAGCTGTGCGTGGCCCGGCGCGAGCACCTCGACCGCGAGCTGCTTCGCCGGCTGCTCGACTTCTACACCGAGCGCTACGAGGAGGCCAAACGCGAGCGCTCGGCGCTGGACTTCGAGGACCTCCAGCTGCTCGTGCGCGACCTGCTGGTGGCCGACGCCGGGCTGCGCGAGCACTACTCCACCCGGTACGAGCACGTGTTCGTGGACGAGTACCAGGACGTGAACCCGCTTCAGAGCGAGCTGATCGAGCTGATCGCCGGGAAGAACCTCTTCCGCGTGGGCGACGAGAACCAGTCGATCTACGGGTTCCGCCACGCCGACGTGTCGGTGTTCCGCAACCATCGCGAGCGGGCCGTGGCCGAGGGTCGCGCGGCCAGCATCACCGTGAACTTCAGGACGCGCGGCGAGGTGCTGGACGCCATCGACCTCGCCTTCGAGCGCACCTTCGGGGAGGACTTCGAGCCGCTCCGCGAGGCTCCCGGCGCGCGCGGGGACGGCACCGGAGCCCCGTCCGTGGAGGTGCTCGCGGTGCACCGGGACCCGCAGGCCTGGGAGGAGGTGCTGGCCGAAGGGGCGCTCGGGTCCGCCATGGAGGGCGTGCCCGCCTGGCGCGCGCTCGAGGCCCGGCTTCTGGCCAAGCGCATCGACGAGCTGACCCGCACGGACGAGGCCGACTGGGGAGACGTGGTGGTGCTGCTGCGCGCCACCACCAGCATGTCCGTGTACGAGCGCGCGCTGGAGGAGCGGGGTGTGCCCACCCACGTGGTCGGCGGACGCGGCTACTGGAGCCAGCAGCAGGTGCTGGACCTGCGCCACTGGCTGGCCGCCCTGGCCAACCCGCTGGACGAGCTGTCGCTGTATTCGGTGCTCGGATCGCCGCTCGTGGGGCTCGGGCTCGACTCGGTGGCGCTCGTGGCCCGCTGTGCACGCCGCGAGCGCAAGGATCCGCTCTGGGCCATCCGGGAAGCCCTGGAGCAGGGCCAGGGGCACTGGCTCGCACAGGTGCTCCCGCCGGACGACTGGAGGCGGCTGGGGACGTTCCTCACCCGCTTCGACGCCGAGCGCCGGGCGGCCACGCGCGTGGCCCTCGAGACGCTGATCGACCGGGCGGTGACCAGCACGGGGTATGACCGCCACCTGCTCTCCCTCCACCAGGGCGAGCGCCGGATGGCGAACGTGCGCAAGCTGATGCGGATGGCCCGCGAGTTCGAGGCGGACGAGGGCCGTGACCTGCGCGGCTTCATCGACGCCGTCACCGAGCGCGACGCGATCCAGACCCGCGAGGGGGAGGCTCCGCTCGAGGGGGAGGCGCTGAACGCGGTGCGGCTGATGACCATCCACCGCGCCAAGGGCCTCGAGTTCCCGGTGGTGGCCGTTGCCGATCTGGGCAAGCTGGCCCGGGAGGACGACGGCCGGCTGCGGATCTCGGCGGACGGGGACGCCGGCCTGCGCCTGGCCTCCATCGGCGGCGGGGTGGTGAACTCGCCCCAGCTGGACCGCATCAAGAAGGAGCAGAAGACGGCGGGCGAGGCGGAGGAGCGGCGGATCTTCTACGTGGCCGCCACGCGGGCGCAGCGCCACCTGATCCTCAGCGGCGCCACGAATCTCGAGACACGTCCGCAGCCGGACGAGATGCAGGAGCCGATGCGCTGGATCTGGCGGGGGTTCTGTCCCGGTGTGCCGGACGACGCGGCGTTTGGGATCCACCTCGACCGCTACGACGGGCGTGAGGTGCGGGTGGCCTGGCAGCTGCTCACCCCGGCCACCGCCCCCGGGCTGCTCCCGGCAGCCGACCTCTCGCCGGGCGTGGCCGCGCCGGCCGAGCCCCCGGACCATCAGCAGCCTGAGCTCGCGCTGGCCGCGGTGCCCGCGCCGCGGGCCCTGCCCGTCAGCCGCATCAGCTACTCCGGGCTCGAGGCCTACCGGCGCTGCTCCTACCGCTTCTACCTCGAGCGCGCCCTGCGGCTGCGGCCGGTGGAGTCGCCCGTGTCTCCGGAGCAGCGGGCCGCGCCGGGCCTCGGCGCCCTGGTCCGCGGCTCGCTCGTGCACCAGCTGCTCGAGGAGCTCGACTTCCAGCACCCGCGGGTGCCCGACGCGGCCGAGGTGGAGGCGCTCGTGACCCCGCACGCTCCGGTCCGCACCGAGGACGTGGAGGACCTGCGGGCCATGGTGGCCGCCTTCACCGGCTCCGAGCTGTTCGCCCGGGTGGCCGCCGCGCGCCGGGTCCGCAGCGAGCTGCCGTTCGCCTTCACCCTGGAGCCCCCGGGGGCCGGCGGGCGAAGGCTCGTGGTGAACGGAGTGGTGGACGTCTACGCCACCGAGGCAGACGGAGCGCTGGTGGTGGACTACAAGAGCGACGCCCTCGACGGCCGCGATCCCGAGGAGCTCTGCGCCCGGTCGTACGCCACCCAGCGGCTCGTGTACGCCCTGGCCGCCCTGCGGTCCGGTGCCTCACGGGTCGAGGTGGTGCACTGCTTCCTCGAGCGCCCGGACGACCTGGCCGTGGTCTCGTACGGCGCGGACGAGGCCTCCGGGCTCGAGGCACAGCTGCTCGAGGTGGCCCGCGGAGTGGTGGAGGCTCGCTTCGAGCCCACCGCCTCGCCGCACCGCGAGCTCTGCGGCGACTGCCCCGGACGGGCCTCGCTCTGCAGCTGGGGACCAGAGCAAACCCTGGCCGAGCCCGCCCTCGCCGGCTGAAAAGCGGCTTTCCGTCAGGGGCGGGGCCTATCTTCCGACTCGTCCAGCATGCGAACCGAAGGGGAGTCCAGGCAGATGCCCCTCTGCTTCATCGAGCCGCAGGAAGCGATCAGAGTCGTAGCCGAGAGCATCGGCCGCGAAGCGCGTAGGCAGCTCCTAGGGGAGGTGGTCCGCGCGTGGGTCGACGAGATCCCCGACGACGAGCTCGCCGTGCACTACGCGAAGGCCGTCGACGAGCTCGACGACGACGACCTGTCGATGCTCGCCGCCTGGCATGCCTCTCTGGAGGTCGGGCACCCGATCGCCAACAAGGATTTCCTCCTCCGGGCCTTCCGCCACCTCGGCGCGCACCGCCGCGAGGCGCTGAAGATCGCCGCCGGATTCAAGGGCGACGACGCCTTCGAGGCCGGCGTCAGCGAGGAGCAGGCGCTGGACACGGTGCTTCCCTGGCTTTCGCACGAGCGGCTGGTGGAGCTCGCCGCCGAGGCCGTCGAGCTGTACTGCTGGGACAGGCTGGGCTCCGACAACTAGGCCGGCCGCTCCTCGCGGTCGCCCTCGTCCTCCTCGCCGGCTGCGGCAGTTCGAGCGACGGACCTCCTTCCTCCTCGTTCCCCGGCCCGGGGGCGAGCGCCCGCCCTGGCACGCTCGAGGCGGTCAGCGACGGCGACACCATTCGGCTGGCCGGCATCGGGCGGGTGCGCCTGATCGGAATCGACACCCCGGAGGTCTACGGGCGGGTGGAGTGCTTCGGGCGCGAGGCGTCCAACTTCGTCAAGGGGCTGCTTGCTCCCGGTGCGCGGGTGCGCTACCGGCCGGGTCGCGAGGAGCGCGACCGCTACGGGCGACTGCTGGCCTACGTCTGGCTCCCGGACGGCCGCTTCCTCAACGGGCTTCTCGTGTCGGGCGGCTACGCGCAGCCGCTGACGATCCCACCCAATGTGGAGTTCGCGGACCGCTTCGTGGCCGCCGCGCGCCGTGCGCGTGAGCGCAGGCGCGGGCTCTGGGGTCGCCCCGGCTGTGCCGCCCGCCAGCAGCGTTAGCGGGGCGGTACCTGCTCGTTCTGGCGCACGATCTGCCAGGGCGAGTCGGTGGGGGTGATGAAGAACGGAGGTTCGCGGTTCTTCAGGCGGTAGTTGTAGTCGTAGGACTTGACGTAGCCCGAGGCCACGCTTCCGCCTGAGAAGGTGCCCACCGCGCCGCGGTAGTACTGCGCGATGGCGCCGTAGACCGTGAGCGTCCCCAGAGGGTTGCCGCAGTACCAGTTGTCCACGATGAATGAGTGGTTCAGGGCCAGGATCGCGGCATCGATCGTGATGCTTCCGGGACCGCCGGTGGCGTTGCCGTTGCAGCTACCGAAGGAGTAGTTGACGGGGTGGTAGACGCGCACGAAGTTGTTCGCAATCAGCCCTGCCAGCACGCCCTGCGCCGAGCTTCCCCGCTTCAGGTCGTCCGTGACGATGATGTCGTTGTCGGCGCCGATCGTGATGTCCTTGTTGTAGGTCCCCGAGACCTGGACGTCCCCGCAGGTGGACTGGAGCGCATCAGTTGTGCGGAAGTTGTTCTGACGCTGGTACCCCTGTGTGCAGGACACGTTGTTCACGTAGATCACGCCGTTGGGGGGCAGGGCCAGGCCCGTCCTCGAGCCTCCGGGGTAGGTCACGTCCATGGTGTCGCCCTTGAGCACGATCCTCGTCTGGCCGTTGAACTGGTACGTGCTGGTGGCGATGTTCTTGAGCTCGGCGTTCGAGGTCGGCATGGGCAGCACGCCGGCGGGATAGGAGAGGGTGCCGTTGAAGTTGGGAGCCGCGCTGCAGCCGTTGGTGGCGAAGTAGCCCGGCGTGTTCTGGTTCAGCTCGACGATGTCGTTGGCGTCCACTCCGAAGTCCGGCGAGCCGCACACCAGGATGCTGTCGTTCGAGTGGAAGGGGCCGCGGATCGCGTCCGCGTTGATGAAGCTGATCGTGTCGCAGAAGCTGGTGCGCGACTGGCGCGGCGCGTCGCACTCGTTGCTGGCCTTCGCCTGATCGCTGCTCGAGCTGTAGGCCGACGGGTCGGAGGTCTCCCGGTTGGTGAAGTAGAGGAAGTCGATGAAGCCCTTGCGGCGCAGGGTGGCGATGATGCTGCGTTTGCGCGAGCCCATCGTGCCGGTGGACCGGATCCGGAAGGCGCCGGTCGAGGGATCGATCATCGACGCCTGGTTGTTCTCGATGCAGGTTGAGAAGCCGGTCGCGGGGAGCAGCTCGATCCTATACCGGGCGGTGCTGCCGGGAATTGCCCTGGACACGCGCGGATCGACGGCCGGGGTGGTCCCGTTCCACTGCTGGTTCACCGGGCTGGTGCCGGGCCCGTCCGGTGGGGTCACGTTCGTGCAGTGCACGTAGTAGCTCGTGTCCTGGGCCAGGCGCGTCAGGTAGTAGGAGATGCCGGCCTCCGCCGCCCCGTTGGCCTGCTTGTAGTCCTCGTCCTTCTTCGAGAACCCGATGTCAGGGTTCACGACGGTGAAGCTCGCGGCCACCAGCAGGCCGCCGACGAGCAGCACGCCCATCAGGGTGACGCTGGTGAACCCCTTCTGACAGCGATGGATCAGACGCATCGTGCTCCCGCCTCCGGCTTCGTCGGGTCCGACACTCTCGAGACCACGTCGTCCTCGAGCACGGCGGAATTTCGGTCCTCGGTCAGTGGGCGGTCGGCGTATACGCGGAACCCGACCTTGATGACCGCGACGCGGGAGACGGTCGTTGAGGTGAGGGGCACCGCCATCTGCTGCAGCGTGCCGTCGGTGGTGCCGTTCTGATACTGGAAGTAGCGGAACATGTCGCGCGGACCGCTGGTGTCCGGAATCCGGTCCACCTTCGTCAGCAGCGTCGTGGTCACCGGGGTGCCCGTGAAGGTCAGATCGGGGTAGGTGCCCACCCCATCGGTCACGGACTCGGTGATGGTGCTCGCGGTGGAATCGAAGGTGAGCGTGCGCTTCTTCGCGTTCACGCTGCCGTCGCTGAGGTCCGCGTAAAAGCTCGCGGTCGATGCGTTGCTGCCGGGCACGAGTGGGGGATTGGAGGTGCCGATGCAGACCCCGGAGCGCAGCTGGCGGGTGATGAGCGACATGGCCTGGCGCCCGCGCTGGAGCGCCTCCGTGCGGTCTGCCACCTGGCCCGAGGCCACGAAGGTCCGGTCCAGCAGCATGAAGGCGGCCATGAGCACCACCAGGCCGATGGTCATGGCCACCAGCACCTCGATGAGGGTCATTCCGCGTTCGCTGGAGAGCCGGCGGCCGATCACGGGCACACCGCCCCGCCGCTGGCCTTGCGGTTGAGCTGGATCTTGATCGCGCCGCTGGTGGTCTGGCTCGTGGTGGTCCCGCCGGCGGAGGTGTTGTTGATCGTGTCGTCGATCTTGTTCGAGCTGGTCTCCGTGGCCACGGTCGTGGTCTGCTTGCTGTCCCAGCCGCTGCTCGTGCGCACATCGGCGCGCCCGTAGCTCGTTCCGGAATAGGCGCAGACCGTGTACTTGCCGTAGGGGTAGCCGGGGAGCGGCAGAACGCCGGTGGAGCTTGTGCTCTGGGTGGGGAAGGTGTTCGTGCAGCCGGAGTCGGCCGTCTTCATGATGACCGTGGCGCCGCTCTGGACCGTGGTGCCGTTGACCTTGTAGACCACGAGGTTGATCGACGGAACGCGGACCGTGAGCACGGTGCTCGTGACGCCAGGCGTGACCGGCACGGCGCTCGGGCTTGCGCCGTAGTTGGTGGGGTCGTTGGCATCGCAGGCCCCGGCATAGACGCCGTAGCCGTCGGCGAAGGGGAACAGCCCGCTGATGCCCACCAAGGTCGCGTCACCCGGCGCCGCGCTCGTCAACGTCTTCTGCTTTATGTACGGCGGATCGAGCTTGGCGTTCCCCACCGTGATCCAGCGCGTCTTCTGGTTGGACACGGTGGTGCCGTTCACCACCGTCTGGAAGGAGGCGTTGATCCCGGCTGGGCTATCCATCACGAGGCCGGCGGTGGTGGTCTGGCCCTGAATCGAGCTGATGCTGCCGGTGACCGGTGACTCGCCCTGCCAGCCAACGTCGCTCGAATGGGTGGCCGAGATGTCGTAGTCGCCGACGTCGATGAACGGGAACACGGCGCATCCGAGGTCGTTGCTGGTCGCCAGGTAGGAGTTCGTGCCCGTGAGGCTGACGCTGACGCCCGTGACCGGCTGGCCATCGCGGTCGAGGATCTGCACGCCCACGGTGCCCTCGCCGTCGGCGAAGGTGCCGGGTCCCGGTGACACGAGGCTCGACTCGACCACGTTTCCGCGGGTGAGCGCCGAGCTCACCGTGGAGACGATCCGAAGGTTGGCCGCGGTCTTCGAGGCGCTCGAGCAGCTGATCCCGTTGCTGCTCGCGTCCACCGCCCAGCTGGAGCTGGACACCACCGTGTAGTTCACGTCGCGCACCTTCACGGTGCGCGTGGTCGGTGTGCCGATCAGGCCCACAAGGGTCTCGGGGGCCAGCCCGCGCATCCGCTCCTGGTCCTGCTCGGCCAGCGTTGCCGCGACCGTGCGGGCCTTGTTGCGACCTCCGGTCTTCTGCGCGCCGTCGATGCCGTTCAGCAACGCGGTGGTGGCCATGGCGAGCAGGACCGCACCCACCAGGACCTCGACGAGAATCGAGCCGGACTCGGAGGAGAGCCGGGGCCGGGGCCGCGCCGGGCGCGGGATGCGCTCCGGGGGCTTGGGCCGGAATATGAGCGCCGCGAGCGCGAGCAGGATCGTGGGCGCCCACGCGGGAGCGCCGTCGAGCACGTCGAGGAGTGTTCCGAGGTCGTACAAGCGAGTCTTCCTGCTGCGGTTGCGACTTCAGAACCGGTATCGGCGGTTGGGGCGGCCTACTTAACGCGTGACTGCCCTCCTTGGACGCCCTTCGCCGCCTTCCGGGACCGCGCAACGCCTCTTGCGGGTGGGCCCCGGGCGGTGGTTGACTACGGCAGTTGTGACCGCGACGCTTCCCAGCGAGATCCAGCAGGTATTCGACCGCTTCGTCACGGCCGAGTACACCGCGCTAGATCGCGCCGGCCAGCCGATCACCTGGCCGATAACCCCGTACTACCGCCCGGGGGAGCCGTGCATAGACCTGACCACGGGGCTCGGGTACCCGAAGAAGGCGCACGACGCCCGCCGCAACCCGAAGGTCGCCCTGCTCTTCTCGGACCCCACCGGGAGCGGCATCGACGAGGCACTACAGGTGCTCGTGCAGGGCACGGCCGACGTTGACGATCGTGACCTCGACGCCAACCGCGAGCGGTACGTGGCCGAGTCGGTCGAGAAGCTGCCGGCCGCCGCGGGCATGCTGCCGCCCAAGCCCCTGCGGCGGATGTTCAACTGGTACTTCGCGCGCATCTACGTGCACGTTCGCCCCGAGCGCATCTACGTGTGGCGATCGGGAGAGCTGTCCGCTCCGCCCGAGCTGTTCGACACGCGTATGGAGGAGGTGCGCTCCGGCCACGGCGAGGAGCCCCCGGCGCCGCTGGCGGACACCCAGGGGGGCGAGCCGGTTTGGGATCAGCGCATGGACGAGCTGGGCGAGCGTTATCCCGAGGCCGTGGTGACCCTCGTGGCACCGGATGGGTTTCCGTTCTCGATGCGACTGCCCATCGAGGTGGACCGGACGACTCGCCGGCTCCGCATCGGAGGCGCCCCTCTGGGGGTTCCCTGGCAGCCCGGCCTCGCGTGCGTGACAGCGCACGACCACGCGCCCGACTTCACCTGGCAGCGGAACTTCCAGGTCCGGGGCGATCTGGTGGAAGACGGCGGATCCTGGACGCTGATCCCGCACCGGATGGTGGGGGGCTTCGAGCTGCCCCCCGGATCGAACCTGGACCGCTACCGGGCGAACGGGAAGAAGGTCCTCAAATTCCGGAAGATCGCCCGCCGGGAGATGAAGAACCGCCCGGGCTAGGGAGGAGCGGAGCCCGATCGGTGATCGGGCGAGCACCGGACCATGGATTCCGGAGCGGAGCCCGATCGGTGATCGGGCGAGCACCGGACCACGCATTTTTCGCAAGGTGCGGGGACCTGCTCCGGTTCCCCCTTGACCCCGTGACGGACGGATGTTCTACTGGCTCCTGAGACGTGGACCAGCGCAAAGAGCGAGGCCGAGAGGTGTGAGGCCCGCCGCGCGACCCGCCCGCTTCGGCAGGCGAGGGCGCGCTCCTCACGCGCAGGGTCCGCGTCTCTTTTTACGTTCCGGCCCCCTTGGAGAACCTATCCTCCTTAAATGGAGGTCACCGCAGCGGGCACCAGGGACGGGCGCACGGTTCGCGCGGAGCGCACGCGCGACGCCGTGGTGGAGGCGCTGCTCGCCCTGCTCGACGAGGGGGAGCTGAGCCCGACGGCCGAGCGGGTGGCCCAGCGCGCAGGAGTATCCGAGCGCTCGATCTTCCAGCACTTCGGGGACCGGGAGGCTCTCTTCGAAGCAGCGGGCCGGCGTCAGTACGACCGCGTGGTTCCGACACTGCGGCCGGTGGATCCCGCGCTGCCCCTGGACGAGCGCCTCGACGCCTTCGTGGAGCAGCGGTGCGGGCTGTTCGAACAGGTCAAGGGAGTCCGGCGGGCCGCCCTTCTCAAGGAGCACGAGTCAGAGTCCATCGCGGCGTGGCTCACCGCGGCCCGGAGGGCGAAGGCGATTGAGGTCGAGCGCGTGTTCGCCGGGGAGATCGCGGCGATACCCCGCGCCAAGCGGAAAACGGCGCTCGCGGCGATGGTGGCCGCCGCGGCCTGGACCTCGTTCGAGAACCTCCGGATCCAGCAGGCGCTGGCGCCAGAGGAGGCCTGCGCCGCCATGCGGACTGCGCTGGCCGCCCTGATCGGCGGCTAGGCCTCCGCGAACGCCGCTTCGAGCTCGGCCAGCGCCTGGGCGTTCTCCTCGAAGCGCACGGCCAGCATGCCCAGCTCTCGCGCCGCCTCGCAGTTCACGTCGAGGTCGTCGAGGAACACGCAGTCGGTGGCGGACACGCCGAGCCGGGCGAGGGTGAGCTCGTAGATCGCGGGGTCGGGCTTACGCATGCCGACGAACGCCGAGTCCACCACCACCTCGAATATCTCGTCGAGCTCGGGGAGCTTGGATCGCCAGAGCGGCTCCCACTCGCGCACGTTGTTGGTGAGCAGAGCGGTGCGCTTGCCCCGGTCCCGGATCTCCCGTGCGAACGCGATCATCGGCTCGTTCGGCTCGAGGTGCTCGAAGAGCAGCTCGCGCATGCGCGCCAGATCGAACCCGTCCGGGAGCTCCCGGGCCAGCATTCCGCCGAACTCCCCCTCGGTGATCTCGCCGCGCTCGAGTGCGAAGAGAGGATGGTCGCCATGGGCCACGGAAGCCCGCGCCATTGCGTGCCCGAGCTCCTCCGTCGACACGCCGGAGTCCTCCTGGTACGCCAGGAACCCGCGGGAGAGGGGCACGGTGAGCACGCCCCCGAAATCGGAGATGAAGGTGCTTCTCACGCGGCCGCGGGAGGATCAATCCGCATCGTCAGCTCGTACGCGCCTGTGGCCTCGCGGCCGTCCAGGCGCCAGCGGAAGATCGCGACGTGGACTCCAACCCCCTCCAGGTCCAGCGAGGTGCCGGCCAGCACCACCCCGGAGCCGCGACGGGGGAACTCCTCCCCGGCCACCCACAGCTCGAGGCCGGCGCTGCGCTGACGGCCACCGCCGTCGTAGACGGTGGATATGCGGGCGTTCTCGAGCGGCAGCAGGTTGCCGTCCTCGATCAGCTGCGCGTGCACTTCCTCCTCGCCGTGGCCGGCCGCGCCCCGCGCGCGTCTCGCCACCGCGAGCGCGGCATGGCCCTCGTCGGCCAGCGCCGACAGGCTCCGGATCGCGTCGAGCTCCTCCCAGGCGGGGGCCCGGTGCGTCTCGGCCACCGTTCCCAGTCCCTCCACGCGCCTGCCCTCGGCCTCGCCTCTCACCACGCAGACCCTCGCCGACAGCATCCCCAGGTCGGCCTCCGGCGCGACTGGCTCGAACTCGAGCGCGAGGTGTCCCGGCAGCTCGGCCCGCCACCCGCCCGGCACGGGTGCGACGAGGGGCCCCTCGGGCAACGCCGCGGGCCTGCGTCCCTCGAACAGCACGGTCGCCCCCGACCGCGCTGTCCCGTATAGCTCGCGGGCGTGGTCGTAGAAGGCGACGGCGAGCGCGGGCGCGCTCACCGGTCCAGCCGCCCCGGAGCGGAGTCGTACTCGGTGGCGGAGCCGTCCACGTCATAGGTCGGGGGGCCCCGGCGCGGCGATCGCCGGCCGGCCACGCCCCCGGTAGCCCGCCGGAGGAGCCTGCGCGCCACGATCCCCCTGATCACGGCGCGGGAGGGTGGGAGCAGCAACAGCACGCCGATTATGTCCGTGATGAACCCGGGGGTGACGAGGAACGCCCCGCCGAAGATCACGAGCACGCCGTCCATCACCTCGCGGTGGGGCAGGCGGCCCTCGGCCAGCGCCGCGTTGAAGCTCCTCCAGGCCGTTCTTCCCTGGCTGCGAAGCAGCAACCACCCGATGAGCGAGTCCGCCGCCAGGAGGAGCAGCGTCAACCAGACGCCGATGGACTCGCCGACCTTCAGGATCACGTAGAGCTCCGCGACCGGGAGCACCAGAAAGAGCAGGAATAGCCCGAGAATCGGCACCTTCCCGGACCCTACTAGCGAGGAGCAAGCACCGAGCATGCCTTACCCTTGTGCCATGCCCTCCGTGGACGAAGTTCAAGACGCCCTCACCAACGTGATCGACCCCGAACTGGGGCTCGACTTCGTGGAGCTGGGACTCATCTATGAGGTCGAGGTGGACAGCGGCGAGGTGTTCGTGACGTTCACCCTCACCTCCCCCGGATGCCCGATCGGGCCGCAGGTCTCGGAGCAGATCGAGGAGTTCGTGAGCGAGCTGGACGGCGTGGACCGCGTCCACCCGAAGATGGTCTTCACTCCGCCCTGGACGCCTGAGCTCATGAGCGAAGACGCGAAGTTCGCGCTCGGCTACTGAGCTCCCTCTAAGCGAGGAGCGGGCAGCACCCGGAGCATGCCCTTACACCTCACCGAGCAGACCGTCCCCGGGGATCCGGCGCTGGACATTGCCGTGTCGCGGGCGCTGCTGCTGCGGGTGGCGGCCGGAGAGCTGCCCGAGACGCTTCGCCTGACGCGCCCGGAGCCGATGGTCGCCTTCGGCAAGCAGGACGCGGTGGCCCCGGGCTTCGACGCGGCGGTGAGCGCCGCCGCGGGAGCCGGGTTCGAGTCGGTGCTGCGGCTCGCGGGCGGCCGGGCCGCGGTGTTCCACGAGGACACCGTCTCGCTCGCCCACGCCGTGCCCGAAGATGCTCCCCGGCTCGGCATCCGCGCGCGCTTCGAGCACGTGGCCGGGCTGATCGTTCGCGTCCTCGAGGGCCTGGGTGTGGACGCGCGTGTGGGCGAGGTCCCGGGCGAGTACTGCCCGGGCAGCTACAGCGTGAGCGCCCGCGGGGAGCTGAAGCTGGCCGGCACCGGCCAGCGCCTGGTGGCCGGCGGCGCCCATGTGGGCGCCGTGCTCGTGGTGGGTGGCGCCGGGCGGGTGCGCGCCGCGCTCGAGCCGGTGTACGAGGCACTCGGCCTGGAATGGTCCCCCGCCACCACGGGCGACGTGGCCGGGGAGGCACCGGGCACGACCTGGGAGGAAGTGAGGGGCGCGCTGCTCGCCGAGTACGCCCATGGGCGCGAGATCGTGGAGGCCCCCCTTGACGAGGACACGCTCGACCTGGCGCGGCGGCTCGCGGACGAGCACCGCGCGAGCGTCTAGGTCTTGGTTCGCGAGCGCGCGGACTTGGCCGTGCGGGGAGCCGCCTTGCCCTTGGACGAGCCGTTGCCGCCGTTCGCCTGTGCGGCCTTTTCCGTCTTTCGCCGCGCCACCGCCAGCAGCTCGGCGAGGGCCTCGTCCAGGTGCTGGCCGAAGCGCTCGAGGTCGCCCATCGCCTCGTAGTCGCCGAGCAGCCCGAAGTGCACGTTGCCGTTGTAGCTCATGATCGCCACGGCCATGGCGTGGTTCTCGGGAAGGAAGGCGATCGGGACGATCGACTCCATCTCACGCCCGAGCAGGTAGAGCGGGAACTGCGGGCCGGGCACGTTGGTCACGATCAGGTTGAACAGGCGGGTGGAGAAGTTCAGCCGCGACGCCTGCGCCAGGAGCGTGGGGGGCGCGAAGCCCTGAAGCCCGGCGATCACCTCCGCGCCGAGTGCCTGCTTCGACTCCTTCAGGTGGCCCATCGCCTCGCGCACGATCTGAAGGCGCTCGATCGGATCGCCGGCGTACACGGGAAGCGGAGCGCGCATCGCGGCAATGCGGTTCCCCAGTGAGCCATGCTCGTCCGCGGCGCGGATGGACACCGGCACCAGCGCGCGCAGCTCGAGCCCCTCGGTGCGAACGCCGCGGCCGCGCAGCCACCGTCCGAGCGCGCCCGAGACCACGGTGAGCACCACGTCGTTCACGGTGCCCCCGAGGGCGTCCTTGATCGTCTTGAAGTCGGACAGCCGGCTCTCGACCCACCAGACGCGGCGGTGCGGGCCGATGGGCACGTTCAGCGGCACGTCGGGAGCCGGGTTCAGGCCGGCCCACACGATCTCGCCCACGCCCTCGGCGGCCTCGCGCAGCTGGCCCAGCGAGCGGCCAGGCCTCCCCAGCGCGCCCAGGGCCCGGCCCGCCACGTCCACCGGCGTGCGCACCAGCCCCTTGACCCCCTCGGCCACGAGCTCGGCGTCGGAGGGCACGTGCTCGGGCCGCCAGGCGTCCTCTGCCTCGATCTCCGGCGGAACCGGCGTGGTGTCGAAGAGCACGGTGGCGATGTCCACACCCGCCACGCCGTCCACCATCGCGTGGTGGGTCTTGGAGATCAGGGCAAAGCGGTTGCGCTCCAGGCCCTGAACGATCCACAGCTCCCAGAGCGGCTTCGAGCGGTCGAGGCGCTGGGAGAAGATCCGCCCGGTGAGCTGGCGGAGCTGGTCGTCGCTTCCCGGGCTCGGCAGCGCCGTGTGCCGCACGTGGTAGTCGATGTTGAAGCTCGGGTCGTCGACCCAGAAGGGGCGGCCCATCTGGAAGGGCGGGAAGGCGAGCCGCTGGCGATAGCGCGGGATGAGCTTCAGCCGCGTCTGGAGCTGGTCCACGAAGTCGATGCGCGCCGGGGGCGGGCCCTCGAAGATCACGAGCGCGCCCACATGCATGTGCGACGACTGCTTCTCCTGGTGCAGGAAGGATGCGTCGACCGCGGTCAGCCGCGCCTGATGAGCCTGTTCTTCCACGTGCCGGAGCCTACCCGGGAGCCGACCGGCTCGCCACAATTGCGGCATGAGGCCGATCGTTCCCGCAATCGGAGTGGCGCTCGTGGCCGGAGCGGCGCTGCTCCTGCTGAGCGCAACGGGCACCGCCCCGTTCGGGGACGGGGGCTCGAGCGCCGCCGCGCCACGGGAGCAGCAGGCGGCCGACGACTTCGACTCGGCCTCCGCGCTGCGGCTGGTGCGGGAGCAGGTCAGGCTGGGCCCGCGCCCCGCGGGCTCCGCGAAGTCCCGCCGGCTGGCACGCCGCATTCGCGGGCTCGTGCCCGGGGGCCGTTACCAGGCGGTGCCGGGCGGCCTGCGCAACGTGGTGGGGCGGATCCCCGGCCGCGGCCGCGGCTTCGTGGTGGTGGGCGCCCATTACGACACCAAGGACGTTCCCGGGTTCGTTGGCGCGGTGGACGGCGCCTCGGGCACGGCCGTCGCGCTGCAGCTCGCCCGCACGATCAGGCCGCGCACCCTCGCGCGGACGCTCGTGTTCGTCTTCTTCGACGGTGAGGAGTCCCCACGCGGAAGTCCCGACTCGCGGTTCGAGAAGGACGGCCTGCGCGGGAGCAAGGTGGCCGCCAGGCGTTTCCGGGACGCCCGGGCGATGGTGCTGCTCGACTACGTGGGGAACCGGCGGCTGCGCATTCCGCGCGAGGGATTCTCGACCGCGGCGCTCTGGCGCAAGCTCAGGTCCGCGGCGAGGACCGCCGGCGCCGCGGACGCGTTCCCGCGTGCCAACGGGCCCAGCCTTCTCGACGACCACCTGCCGTTCCTGCGCCAGGGGGTGCCGTCCGTCGACCTGATCGACTTCGACTTCCCCTGCTTCCACCGCCGCTGCGACGACCTTTCGGCCATCTCGGAGCTCAGCCTTGACCGCACGGGGGAGACCATGCTGGGGTTCCTCGCTAGCCTCTGAAGCGTGACCGGAGCCACTCCCGAGAAGGTCCTGCTGGCCGCTCCGCGCGGGTATTGCGCGGGCGTCGACAGGGCGGTCCAGACGGTCGAGCGGGCTCTGGAGCTCTACGGGCCGCCGGTGTACGTGCGCAAGGAGATCGTCCACAACAAGCACGTCGTGGAGCAGCTTCGCGCCCGCGGTGCGGTGTTCGTGGAGGAGGAGACCGACGTTCCCGAAGGCGAGACCGTGGTGTTCTCGGCGCACGGAGTGGCGCCCAGTGTGCACGCCAACGCCGAGGCCCGGAACCTGCGCTCGGTGGACGCCACCTGCCCGCTGGTCACCAAGGTGCACGTCGAGGCCAAGAAGTTCGCGGCCGAGGGGTACACGATCGTGCTCGTCGGCCACGAGGGGCACGAGGAGGTGGAGGGCACGATGGGCGAGGCACCCGACCACTTCGTGCTCGTCGAGACCGAGGAGGACGTGGACGCGCTCGAGGTCGAGGATCCCGAGCGCATGGCGTATCTCACCCAGACCACCCTGTCGGTGGACGAGACCGACCGGATCATCCGCCGGCTGCGCGAGCGCTTCCCGCTCATCACCGGCCCGAAGACCGACGACATCTGTTACGCCACCACCAACCGCCAGCTCGCAGTGCGTCAGATGGCGAACGAGTGCGACCTCGTACTGGTGATCGGCTCCAGCAACTCCTCGAACTCGAACCGCCTGGTCGAGGTGGCGCGCGACCACGGGGCCGAGTCCCACCTCGTGGACAACGAGCTGCAGGTGCGCGAGGAATGGCTGGTGGGCAAGCGGGTCGTGGGGGTCAGCTCCGGGGCCAGCGCCCCCGAGGAGCTCGTTCAGAGGCTGGTGGGCTTCTTCCGCGAGCGCGGCACCACCGACATCTCGGAGTTCGAGGTGGTCCAGGAGGACGTGCGCTTCATGCTTCCGCGCGAGATCAGGCGGGAGCAGGCGGCTCGGGCGTGAACTGCACGCCGTGGAGCCGGAGGCCCGGTTCCTCGGCGGTCACGGTCCCGTCGGTCTCGTAGATCCCGGGCTCCAGCCCTCCGCCCGACATCACCGCATGGGCCTCGCCAGCGCTGAACGTGAAGGTCGCAGCTCCGCCCGCGTCGGCCGCCTCGATCCAGTCCGGCCCGTCGGCCCAGTCGCGCACGAGCTCCAGCCGGTCACGGTCGCCCGGCAGCGCGATGTCCGCGGTCTGCGGGGTCAGCAGCACGCCGGGGGCGTCCTCCGGGCGCAGCGGCTCCATCACCGCGGGCATCTCCAGATCCGCGTCCAGCTCTCGCAGGCACTCCTGGACGGCCAGCTCGGTCTCCGCGTACTCGCCCTCGCCGTAGTGGAGGTGCCGCAGCAGGCTGCGCCTGTCGAAGAGGTAGCGCCCCGGCCAGCCGCGGTTTCCGTACAGGCGCCAGACCTCGAGGTCTGGGTCGAGCAGCACGGGGTAGGGCACGTCGAGCCGCTCGATCGCCCGCTCCACCGTCTCGGGATCGCGCCCGAACGAGTACCCGGGCGAGTGAACGCCGATCACGGTCAGCCCGATTTCCCCGTAGCGTTGCTGCCATTCGCGGAGGTAGGGCATGGTCCGCAGCGAGTGCACCCGGGCGAAGTCCCAGAACTCGATCAGCACCGCGTGGCTCCCCATCAGGCGGTCCATGCGCATGAACGGAGCTCCCACCCACTGCATCCGGGGTGGGAACTCGGGGGCGAAGATGTTCGCGTCGGCGGGCGGTCGCACGGGTGGAAGGATGACCTACGCGGAGCGCGAGTGAACACCGCATCCAAGGGGTAGCGGGTGTGTTATAGGCTGCGCCCGTCCCGCGCCGGCTCGCATGCCGAATCGGACGGGCGTCCGTAGCTGCACCCGTCTGTTCCATGGAGGAGGAGAATGCGAAAGATTCTCGTATTTGCGATCGCTGCCGTTGCAGCGCTCTCGCTCGCAGGAGTGGCGCTCGGCGCCAATGTGTACGGCGTCAACGGCTCTACCAAGCCGTCGAAGGCCAAGGGCACGGCTAAGAAGCCGGTCCCGGTCGGGCTTAATTTCAGCTACACGGTGGCCGATGAGAACCCGGCCAACCGTGGCACGCCGATCAAGATCTACGCGATCGCATCCGAGGGTCTGCTGACCTACCCGGACGCGTTCCCGAGTTGCACGTTCTCCCAGGCCAACTCGGCCAAGGTTTCCGGGAAGTGCAAGAAGGCCAAGGTCGGAGCGGGTCTCGTGCAGAACGTCGTGGGACCGGCGTCGTCGATCACGGTCAAGCTGTTCTGCAACCTGAAGCTGGCTCTGTACAACATCAGCGGCGCAGGCAAGAACGGCGGCATGGCGATTCGTCTCGATGGCGATCCGCCCTCGCCGACCGACGTGAACTCGAAGGCGATCGGTTGTCCCACGCCGATCCATCTCGCGATCAAGGCCAAGTTCGTGCTCACCAAGATCGGTGGGCTCCCGGCCGATGATCTCCGGTTCACGGTTCCGCCGGACCTGCTGCACCCGTCGGGTCTCGACAACTCCGTGCGCAACGTGGTGTCGAAGATCGCCAAGAAGACGGCGAAGACGAAGATCAAGGGCAAGAAGAGGAAGGTTGGCTTCTACAGCTCGATCGGATGCAAGGGTGGCAAGCGCACCATCCAGGCGACGTTCACCGACGAGAAGAACGACGTGAAGAAGGCCACGAAGCAGAAGAAGTGCTAGGTCCTTCTGCCTGACGACGCTCGCTCACGGGGCGGCCTTCGGGCCGCCCCGTTTGCGTTCAGGGTCAGCCGTGGAGCGGGGGCTGGTGCGTCGCGATCGCCTCCATGATGCGCGGCGAGACCCAGACCTCGATCGCCGCCGCCATCAGAAGCGTGGGCACGGCGATCGCCACCGTCACCGCGGTGGCCGCCAGCAGGTCCTGCCAGTCGTCGCGGCGGCTCGCGATGATCCAGGCCGCCAGCGGCAGGAAGAGTGCCACCAGCTCGGGGATGGCGTGGGGGACCAGGGTGAGCATGAGCTCGCCGGGGGTGATTCCCAGCTGGGCGGCGATGGTGGAGGCCTGCGATCCGATCACGTAGGCCTGCGTGGCCAGCGAGAAGGTGGTGGCGCAGATCACGAAGGCGATGGCAAACGTGCCCGCCTTCTCGTGCACCAAGCGCGAGAGTCCGCTGCGCTGGGCCGCGGACAGAGGCATCGCGCTGCCGGCGATGAAGCCCGCAACGCACGCCAGGGCGTGCAGCGCCAGCACGAGCGAGTTGCGGAAGAGCACCGCCAGGTAGTCGTCGAGCCCGGCCTCCGAGTTCACTCCGGGCAGGATGTAGCGCGAGCTGTCCGGCGTGGTGAGCTTCGCGATCACGTAGACCGCCACGAGCAGCAGCACGGCGATGCAGAAGCTGAGTCGCAGCCAGGGGCGCAGGACCGTCCACGGGCGCTCGTTCCAGCGGGACAGGGCGAGCTTCGTGTCGGCCATGCCCTGCACGAGCACGAGGTCGTTGACGCTCATCCCGCCAACCATCGGCAGGGGCCGGCCTTTCTTTGAGCGAGCCGCCGAGGGTGCGCATCGCCTCGGCGGGGTGGGTTATGCTCGCCCGAGTGAGGAGAGGACTGATTCGCGCAGGCGTGCTGGGCTGCGTGCTGTCCGTCCTGGCGGTCACTCCCGCCGGGGCCCAGACGGTGCGGCCGTTCGACAAGCTCGACTGCGTGCCCACCGAGGGCGTGCGGTTCTGTGAGGGCACGGTGGCCACCCGCGTGCCGACCTTCGACGGCGTGCCGCTCGACGTGAACGTGACACTGCCGGCCACGGCGTCGAAGAACCTTCCCCTGGTCGTCCAGCTCCACGGATGGGCCGGAACCAAGAGCGGCCTCGCTTCCTCCAAGGCATGGGCCGAGGACGGCTACGCGGTGCTCAACTACACGGCGCGCGGATTCGGCAACTCCTGCGGGTCGGTGGCATCGCGCACGGCGGATCCGTCCGGCTGCGCCCGCGGCTGGGTTCACCTGGGCGACTCGCGCTACGAGGCTCACGACACGCAGTACCTCGCCGGGCTGCTGGCCGACCAGGGCATCGTGGCCCCACGCAAGATCGGGGTCACGGGAGGCTCGTACGGCGGCGGCCAGTCGCTCACCCTCGCGACCCTGAAGGACCGCGTCCGCCTGCGCAACGGCCGCTACGTGCCCTGGCGCAGCCCCAAGGGCAAGCGGATGGAGATCGCCGCGGCCGTGCCGGTCATCCCGTGGTCGGACCTCGTGCACTCGCTCACGCCGAACGGCGGAACGCTCGACACCCAGCTCACCAGCCCCACCGACGACCTCGCTCCGGTGGGGATCATGAAGCTCAGCTACCAGAACATCCTCTACGGCTCGGGCATGGCCACCGGCTTCTACGCGCCGAAGGGCGTCGACCCCACGGCCGATCTGACGAGCTGGTTCGAGATCGAGTCGGCCGGCGAGCCGTACGACTCCAATCCGGCGGTGAGAGCGCTCTCGCGCGAGATCGCCCACAACCACTCCGCGTACTACCTCAAGATGAGCGTCCGCCCGGCCCCGACCCTCATCTCGAACGGCTTCACCGACGACCTGTTCCCCGCCGACGAGGCGGTGCGCTACGCGAACAAGGTCCTCGCGAAGTACCCGCACGCGCGCATCTCCCAGTTCCACTTCGACTTCGGCCATCCGCGCGGCCAGGGCAAGGCCGCGGACGCTGCACGGCTCGACCTGCGCACCCACCAGTGGTTCGACCACTACGTGAAGGGCAAGCCGGTTCGGGTGCTGAACGGCGTGGAGGCACTGACCCAGACCTGCCCGAGCACGGCGCCCTCCGGCGGCCCCTACCGGGCGAAGACCTGGGACGCGCTCAGCCCCGGCGAGGTGCGCTACGGCTCCGCCGGCGCCCACACCGTGCTCTCGAGCTCAGGCAACCCGGTGGTCTCGCGGGCCATCGACCCGATCACCGGCCAGGGCGCCTGCGCCGCCACCGCGGCCGCCGACGAGGCCGGCACCGCCACCTACCGCCTGCCCGCGGCCACGGGCGCCGGCTACACCCTGCTCGGCTCTCCCGTGATCAGCGCCCGCTTCAAGGTCAGCGGGCGCGACCCGGCGCTGGCTGCCCGGCTATGGGACGTGGCTCCCGGCGGCGCCACGCAGACGCTCGTGGGCCGCGCGCTCTACCGGCCGCGTCCCGGCAGGCATCAGGTCTTCCAGCTCCACCCGAACGGCTGGCACTTCGCCGCCGGCCACGTGCCCAAGCTGGAGCTCGTCGGCAAGGACGCGCCCTACGGCCGCCCCTCCAACTTCGAGTGGTCGATCAAGGTCTCCGACCTGAAGTTCCGCCTCCCCGTGCACGACAGGCCAAGCGGCGGCGCGGTCAAGCAGCCCAAGCGCCCCTTCAGGCGATAAGAGCGGCGGATTACCGGCGGCCGACGGCGGCGGCTGGGTTGCGAAAACCGGGTTGGGCAAGGACGCAGGAAGCGACGCGTGCTCCGCACGCGAGCGACCGAGGACGCCGCCCAGCGACGGTTTGCAGCCCCTAGCCGATGCTGTCGGTCATCTCGAGCTGAATGAGGCGATTCAGCTCGATGGCGTACTCCATCGGCAGCTCCTTCGTGACCGGCTCGATGAAGCCGTTCACGATCATCGCCGCCGCCTCCTCCTCCGTGAGCCCACGGGAGCGGAGGTAGAACAGCTGCTCGTCCGAGATCTTGCCCACCACGGCCTCGTGCGCGACGGTGACGTGGGGGTTCTGGATCTGGATGTCGGGCCAGGTGTCCGACCGCGAGCGGTCGTCCATCATCAGGCCGTCGCACTGGACGTGCGACTTGGAGCCCTGCGAGTTGTGGCCCATCCGGACCAGCCCGCGGTAGCCCATGATCCCGCCGTCCTTGGAGATCGACTTGGCGAGGATGTTGGAGGTGGTGTTGGGGGCCAGGTGGAGCACCTTGGCACCGGTGTCCTTCCAGACGTTCCCGGAGGCCACGCCGACGTTGAGGTGGTCGGCCCGGGCGCCCTCACCCATGAGGAAGGAACCGGGGTAGAGCATGACCTTCTTGGCGCCCATGGAGCCGCCGACCCACTCGACGGTGCCGTGAGCGTCCACGATGGCCCGCTTGGTGTTCAGGTTGAACACGTCCTTGGACCAGTTCTGGACCGTCGTGTAGCGGGCCTTGGCGCCCTCCTTCACGAAGATCTCGACGACGGCGGAGTGCATCGAGTTGACCGAGTAGGTCTGGGCGGTGCAGCCCTCGATGTAGTTCACCTCGGAGCCCTCGTCGGCGATGATCATGGTGTGCTCGAAGGTGCCCTCGCCCGAGCCCTCCATGCGGAAGTACGCCTGGAGCGGAAGGTCGACCTTCACGTCCTTGGGCACGTAGAGGAATGAGCCGCCGGACCACACCGCGCCGTGCAGCGCCGAGAACTTGTTGTCCTGGGGCGGCACGCACTTGTTCATGAAGTGCTCGCGCACGATGTCCTCGTGCTCGGTCACCGCAGTGTCCATGGCGCAGAAGAGGATTCCCATGTCGGCGTACTCCTGCTTGAGCCCCTCATAGAAGGGCTCCTGGCGCCAGACGCCGACCACGCCCGCGAGATGCTCTCTCTCGGCCTGGGGGATGCCGAGCTTCTCGTAGGTGTCCTTCATCTCCTTCGGCACGTCGTCCCAGCTGTCGAAGCGGCCGGCCTCGGGGGGTGAGTAGAGGACGAGCGTCGAGAGGTCGAGGTCCGAGAGGTCCACGCCCCACGTGGGGATGGGCTTGCGCTCGAAGATCTCGTACGACTTGACCCGCTTCTCGCGCATCCACTGGGGCTCGCCCTTGATGTGCGAAAGCTCCTCGATGACCTCGCGGGAGATCCCCGTGCGGGCCACGAGCTGCCCCTGCTCGTTCTCCTTGATCGCGCTGGGTCGTGCCACTCGCGTCTTGTCGGTACTGGCCATTCGCTCCAAATCCAATTTCCGAGGTCGGAAATGATGATTCTACCGATCACGGAGGCCGTCAGGGCATGCCGGCGCGCGGGGCGTGGGTCCAGGTATTTCATCCGCGCAGGGAGGCGGATTAGGGTACCCTAACGCCGCATGTCGCGCAGACGGCTCATCACCCTCGTGGCCGCGGGTACGGCTCTGCTCGTGGTCGCTTTCGTCGGTGTGGTGGTGGCCACCTCGGGGTCGTCCGCCGGCCGGCTGGTGGTGTACACGGCGCGCTCGCATTACGGCGAGGAGCAGCCCTTCAAGGACTTCGCCAAGCAGACTGACACGAAGCTGACGCTCTTCGGCGGTGAGGCGTCCGAGCTCTACGAGCGGATTCGCAGCGAGGGCGACAAGACGCGGGCGGATCTGCTGATCACCGTGGATGCAGCCAACCTCTGGCGCGCGAGCAAGGCCGGGCTGCTCGAGCCGGTGAAGGACCCGGAGATCCTGAAGAACGTGCCCGCGGACGTCCGCGACCCGGCCGATCGCTGGTTCGGCCTGACCACGAGGGCTCGCACGATCATGCGCTCCACCAAGCGGGTGAGCCCCACGGCCGTGACCACGTACGCGGGTCTGGGCGACCCGCGCTGGCGGGACAAGCTCTGTCTCCGCTCCGGCACCAGCGACTACAACGTCTCGTTCGTGGCGGACCGGATCGCAAAGGACGGCGAGGCGGCCACAGAGGCCATGCTCCGCGGCTGGATGGCCAACGACCCCAAGATCTTCGGCTCGGACACCGACGTGCTCGACGCGATCAAGGACGGCGACTGCGACGTGGGCCTCACGAACTCCTACTACCTCGGGCGCGAGCTCCACGCCGATCCCAGCTTTCCGGTGGCTCCGGTGTGGGCGGACCAGAAGGGCCGGGGGACGCACGTGAACCTGTCCGGGCTGGGAGTGGTGAAGGGCACCGGGCAGCGGGCGAAGGCGATCAGGCTGATCCGCTACCTCACGGAGCCGGCCCAGCAGCGGTTGTTCGCGCGAAACAACTTCGAGTTCGCGGCGGACGCCGGCGTGCCCGCCGCGAAGGAGATCGCTCAGTTCGGCTCGTTCAAGCGCGATCCGATCGACGTGAAGGGCGCCGGCGAGCACCTCGACGATGCGCTCCAGTTGATGCAGAAGGTGGGTTGGGACTGAGAGCGCAAGGGCGCGGTCGGCTGCGGCCAGCCGGGTCGACCGTCCTGACGGTTTCCCTCGCAGTTCTGATCGCCGGGCCTCTCATCGGCCTCCCGATCAGCTACATCGTCGCCCCGGGGGACTTCGGGAAGTTCTCGAACTTCCTGCCTGAAGCATTCGCGGCCACCGGGATCCTGATCGTGGGGGTGGGCACGGGCACGCTGCTGCTCGGCACCTCGCTGGCCGCGCTCGTGTCCTTCTGCGACTTTCCCGGGCGCTCCTGGATCGAGTGGGTGCTCGTGCTCCCGCTCGCGATGCCGGGGTACGTGTTCACCCTCTTCGCCCTGGGGCTCGACGTTCCGAACATCCGCTCTGCCGGCGGCGCCGTGGTGATCTTCACGCTGGTGCTCTACCCCTACGTCTACCTGCTGTCCCGGTCCGCCTTCCTGTCCCAGTCGCGCACCCTGATGGAGGCCGCCCGCGGATTGGGGCTCTCCCGCGGAGCCGCGATCGTGCGCGTGGGCCTGCCGCTCGCGCGCCCGGCCATCCTGGGCGGCGTGGCGCTGGCGCTGATGGAGACGCTGGCCGACTTCGGGACCGTGAACCTGCTGGGCGTGCGCACGTTCACCGACGCCATCTATCGCGTCTGGTTCAACGCCTTCGACCGCGAGGCGGCCATGCAGTTCGCCACGATCCTGATGTCGATAACCCTCCTCCTTCTCCTCTTGGAGAGGCTGGCGCGGGGCCGCGCCCGGTACCACTACAACGCCTCCCGCGGCGACGTGATCCCTCCGATTCGCCTGCGCGGGCCGGCGGCCGTCGCGGCCGTGGTGCTCCCGCTGCTGCTGGTGGGCGTTGTGCTGGGCGCACCGGTCGCCCAGCTCTCGGTGTGGGCCGTGCAGTCGGTTCAGAACCACCTGCTGGGGCCGGAGTTCGCCACCGAGGCGCGCAACAGCCTGCTGCTGTCGGCCATGAGCGCGGTGCTGGTGCCGCTCGTGGCGCTGGCGCTGGCGTACGGCGTTCGATCGAGCCGCTCCCGTACGGCGGGCGGGGCGGCCCGCGTGGCTACGATCGGGTACGGACTGCCGGGATCGGTGGTCGCGGTGGCGGTGATCGTGCCGCTCGCATGGCTGGACCACCGCCTCGGCGATGCCGCCGGGGCCCTGTTCGGAGTGGACCTGGGACTGATCTTCACCGGAACCGTGATCGGATTGTTCTGCGCCTACCTCGTCCGCTTCCTCGCGCTCGCGTGGGGTGCGGTGGAGTCCAGCCTGGCTCGCATCCCCACCCAGCTGGACGAGGCCGCGCGGGGACTCGGCGCGGACCGCATCGACGTGATCGCGCGCGTGCACGTGCCGCTCATGCGCACCGGGCTGATCACCGCCACGCTGCTGGTGTTCACCGAGGTGATGAAGGAGCTGCCCGCCACGCTTCTGCTGCGGCCGCTCGACGGGGACACGCTGGCGGTGGGGGTGTGGCAGGCCACCACCGAGTCGCTGTTCCAGACGGCCGCGCTGCCGGCTCTTTTGATCGTGCTGGTGGGCCTCGTGCCGGTGGCCCTGATGATCCGGCTCTCCGGGCGCCGTGGCGGCGATATCGAGGTGGCCGGGAGCTGGACCGAGTCCGAGCGGGAGGCCGTGACCGCGTGAGCAACGTGGTGCTCGAATCGGTGTCGAAGGCCTTCGGCGCGGTGCGCGCGGTGGAGGAGGTCACGCTCGAGATCGCCGCCGGTGAGCTGATGGCGGTGCTCGGCCCCTCGGGGTGCGGGAAGACCACCCTGCTGCGGCTCATCGCCGGGTTCGAGCGTCCGGACGGCGGGCGCATCACCGTGGCCGGCCGGGAGCTGGCCGGCCCGTCCTGCTTTGTCACGCCCGAGCATCGCCGGGTGGGCATCGTCTTCCAGGACTACGCGCTGTTCCCGCACCTCAGCGTGGAGGCGAACGTGGGGTTCGGGCTCTCGCGGCGCGACCGCGAGGAGCGTGGGGGCCTGACCCAGCGCACGCTCGAGCTGGTCGGGCTTCAGCACAAGGCGGCCAGCCACCCCCACGAGCTCTCGGGCGGCGAGCGCCAGCGCGTGGCCCTGGCCCGCGCCCTCGCCCCGGGCCCGGAGCTGATCCTGCTGGACGAGCCCTTCTCCAGCCTTGACGCCACCCTTCGCGCCGGGCTGCGCCGCGAGGTCGAGCTGATTCTCCGCGACGCGGGCGCCACCGCGCTGCTCGTGACCCACGACCAGGAGGAGGCGCTCTCGCTGGCCGACCGCCTGGCCGTGATGCGCGACGGGCGGATCGTGCAGGTCGGGGCGCCGCAGGAGGTGTACGGGCGCCCGGCCAGCCGCTGGGCCGCCGGGTTCGTGGGCGAGGTCAACGTGCTCTCGGGCGTGGCGCGCGAATCCGGCGTGGAGACCGAGCTGGGCGTGTTCGACGTCGGGGGTCCGGCCAGCGGCGAGGTGCACGTTGCCGTGCGCCCGGAGCAGCTTCTGGTGCGATCGGACGCCAGCGGCAACGCCGAGGTGGTGGCCCGCGAGTTTCGCGGCCACGACGTGCTCTACCGCCTCCGGCACGAGGGCGGGCGCACGGTGCTCGTGCAGCTCCCCTCGCTTCAGCTGCACGAGGTGGGGAGCCGGGTGTTCGTGCATCCCGCGCCGGACACGGTCACCGCGCTCGTGGACTAGGCTCGCCGCGATGCGAGCCCGGAGGATCGCCGTCGTGCTGGTGGCCGGGATCGCCTCCGCGGCCGCCATTGCCTCTCCCGCCGCGGCGGCCCGGCCGCTCACCATCCCCGCGCTGCGCGAATGGCACGGTGCGCCCGGTTCGTTCGTGCTGCGCTCGTCCAGCCGGATCGTGCTGCCCCTCCAGGGCGGGCCGGAGGCCGAGGCCCGGACGTTCGCGCGGGACCTGGAGGCGGCCACCGGGCGGCGTCCCCCGGTGCTGACGGGCGCGGCGCCGCGGCCCGGAGACCTGGTGATGACGCTCGGGGCCCGGGACCGAGGGTTGGGCCGGGAGGGCTACCGGCTGGCGGTGGGGCCGGACCTGCGGATCGAGGCCCGCGGCACGGCGGGTGCCTTCTACGGAACCCGAACGGTGCTTCAGCTGCTCCGCCGCCACCGCCGCATTCCCGCGGGCCACGCCCGCGACGTGCCGCGCTACCCGGAACGCGGCCTGATGATCGACAACGGCAGGCGCTACTACAGCCCGGCCTGGATCCGGCGGGAGATCCGCGAGATGGCCTACCTCAAGCTGAACCAGCTCCACCTGCACTTCTCCGACAACCAGGGCTTCCGGATCGAGAGCTCCTCGCACCCCGAGATCGTGTCGGCGCGGCATCTCACGAAGGCGCAGGTGCGAGGCATCGTGCGACTGGCTCGCCGCCTGCACATCCGGGTGATCCCCGAGATCGACATGCCCGGCCATCTCACGGCGGCGCTGGCCAAGCACCCGGAGCTCCAGCTGGCCGACGCGGCGGGTGATCGCCGGCCCGACCGGCTCGACTTCACCCTCCCCGCGGCCCGCCGCTTCGCCCGCGATCTCATCCTCGAGTACCTCCCGCTCTTCCGGGGCCGGTACTGGCACGCGGGGGCCGACGAGTACCTCGCGCCCGCCGACTATGCGGGGTACCCGCAGCTCCAGCGCTACGCCCGCTCGCGGTACGGCCCCCGCGCCACGGGCGCCGACGCCTACCTGGGATTCATCAATTGGATCGATCGCCTCGTACGTGCGCGCGGGCGGACGCTGCGGGTATGGCACGACGGGCTCTCCGGCGGCCGCGTCGTGCATGTGAAACGGGACGTGGTGGTGGAGTGGTGGACCGATCACGCCGGACCCACCCCGCGGCGGCTCTTGGCCTCGGGTCACCGGATCCTCAACGCCGGCTGGTACCCCACCTACTACGTGCTGGGACCCATCGCGCGAATCCGGCCGTCGGTGCGGGAGGCCTACGAGTCATGGCGGGTCAACCACTTCAGCGGCTTCATCGTGAACACCCCGGTGCCCACCACCCGGCCCCTCACGGTGCCCGCGCGCTCGAGGCGGCTGCTGGGCTCCGAGATGCACGTGTGGAACGACTATCCCGACTGGGAGAGCGTGGAGGCCACCGCGCGCGGCATCGCTCCGCGCCTGCGGATGCTGGCCCAGAAGACTTGGGACTCGCCCGCTCCGGCGGCGAGCTACGACGGCTTCCTGCGAGTGGCGCGGGCGATCGGTCGGGCACCGGGCGTCCGGTAGGTTGCCCCCATGAAGCTCTACGTCTGCTGGGGCACGTTCGGCTCCCCTCGACCGGGTGGGCATCCGTGCAAGAACGCCTATGACGCTCTTCGCGAGGCGGGCCACGATCCCCAGGTGACGAAGACCTATGGGTGGGGCCTGCTGGGGAACACGCTGAACCCCACTCGGGCGAAGATCCGGGAGCTCACCGGCCAGAACATGGTGCCCGTGCTGGTCACCGACGACGGCGAGGTGGTGCAGGACTCGGCGAACATCGTGAAGTGGGCCAAGGCGCACCCCGCCGGCGCGACAAGCGCCGTGTCTCCCGCCACGTAGCGCCCTCGGCGACCCAGAGGGAGGAGCGCAGGCCCGATCGGTGATCGGGCCGAGCACCGGACCATGGCTTTATTCGGGCCACGAGGCGTCGCCCGTCGTGGCGCCGCGCATGACCTTCAGGGACAGCAGGGCGCACTTGCGCCGCGTGGGGGAGATCTCGATTCCCAGAAGCTCGATCACCCAGTCCGCGCCGAGGCGCCCGACCTCCTCCACGTCCATCCCCACCAGCTCCTCGGACGCGATCGATGCCGCGGCCTGGGAGATGGCGCATCCCTGGCCGTGGAAGCGCAGGTCCACGACCTTGCCGTCCTCCACCACCAGATGCACCCCGAGCTCGTCCCCGCAGAGCGGGTTGTGGTCGTGCCACTCGAGGTCGTGCGGATCCAGGGTCCCGAAGTTCCGCGGGTTCTTGTAGTGGTCGAGGATGTAGTCGCGGTAGAGGGCGTCCATCTCGAAGGCTCCTAGAGGCCGAAGACCTCGCGCGCGCCGCCCAGGGCGTGCACGAGGCGGTCAACGTCCTCGCGCCTGTTGTAGACGTGGAATGACGCCCGGGCCGTGGCCCCGACACCGAGCAGTCGCATGAGCGGCTGCGCGCAATGGTGGCCCGCGCGGACGCACACGGCCTCGCGGTCGCAGAGCTCGGCGATGTCGTGAGGATGGATCCCCTCGATGGCGAACGCCACCACACCGCCGCGCGCGTCCACGTCCCGTGGCCCGTAGAGGGTGAGGCCGTCCAGCTCGGGAAGGCGTTCCAGCGCATACGTCGTGAGGTCGCGCTCGTGGGCGCGCACCTGCTCCATGCCGATCGCGCTCAGGTAGTCCACGGCCGCCCCGAGACCCACCGCCTCGGCCACCGCCGACGTGCCGGCCTCGAACTTCCAGGGCAGCTCGTTCCAGGTCGAATGATCGCGCTCCACGCGGGAGATCATGTGGCCGCCGCCGAGGAAGGGGCGCATCTGCTTCAGGAGCTCGCGGCGCCCATGGAGCATGCCCGCCGTGGGACCGAGCGCCTTGTGACCGGTCCACGCGTAGAAGTCGGCGTCGATGGCCCGCAGGTCCACCGGCATCTGGGGCACCGCCTGGGCGCCGTCCACGACGGTCACCGCACCGACCGCGCGGGCGCGGCGGACGATCTCCTCCACCGGGTTCACCGTGCCGAGAACGTTCGACACGTGGGTGACTGCCACGAGCTTGACCCGGCCCTCCGCGAGCACCGAGTCCAGCTCGTCCAGCGAGAGCTTCCCCTCGTCGGAAACGGCCAGGTAGCGCAGCCGCGCACCCGTCTCCTCGCACAGAAGCTGCCAGGGGACGATGTTGGAGTGGTGCTCCATCTCAGTGATGAGCACCTCGTCGCCGGCCGAGACGTGCTCACGGCCCCAGGCGTAGGCCACCAGGTTTATGGCCTCGGTGGCGTTGCGGACGAAGATCGAGCCGTCGGTGTCCCAGTTCACGAACGAGGCGATGCGCTCGCGCGCGCCCTCGAACGCCTCCGTGGCCTCGCGACCCAGCTCGTACACCCCGCGGTGCACGGTCCCGTAGGAGGTCGAGTAGAAGGCCTCCATCGCCTCGATCACCTGGCGCGGCTTCTGCGAGGTGGCCGCGGAGTCGAGGTACACCAGCGAGTGGCCGTTGATCTCGCGGTCGAGAACGGGGAAGTCCGCGCGGGCCTCCACCAGCGAACGGTGGGCCAGCACGCCCATCAGGCCGCCTCCGCCCGCTCTCCGATGAACTCGCGGACCTGCTCCTCAGCGCCCTTCAGCTTCTCGGCGATGCGGCGCCTCACCAGCTCCTCGAGACCGGGGTCGTCCAGACGCTGCACGACCTCCTCGAAGTACCCCTCGACCAGGACGCGGACCGCCTCGGAGCGAGGCACGCCTCGGGTCATCATGTAGAAGATCTGATCCTGGTCGAGCTCGCCGACGGTGCCGCCGTGCGAGGCCTTCACGTTGTCGGTCTCCACGATCAGCGACGGGATCGCATCGCCCTTCGCCTTGGGCGAGAGCAGGATCTGGTGGGTCTGGAGATAGGTGTCCGTCTCCGCCGCTCCCGGCACGATGTGGATCAGGCCCTCGTAGGAGGCCCTCGAGTCGCCGGTCAGGGCGCCCTTCCACACCGTGTCGCCGGTGGTGTGGCCGGCCTCGTGCCTGTCCGAGGTGAACAGGTCGAGGTGCTCGTCACGCTCGGTGAAGTACAGCCCCGTGTGGCGCATGTCGGAGCCCTGCTCCGCGGTGATGATGTCCAGCGTCTGCTTGGTAAGCCGCCCGCCGAGGTGAATGGGCACCCACTTCACACGGGCGTCGCGGCCGATCTCCACCCGGCGGGTGGACAGGTCGTGCACGTCGCCGGTTCCCCAGTCCTGGTAGTGGGCCAGGTTCACCTGCGCGCCCGGGCCCGCGTAGAGCTCGAAGGCGCCCGAATGCAGCGCCTGGCCCTCGAAGTCGGGCGCGAGGAAGTACTCGCGGATCTTGCATTCGGCGTTAGCGCCCACCACCACGAGGGTGTGGGCCCACTGCACCGTGCCGGGCTCGTCGATGAGCCACACCGCCTGGATCGGCTTGTCGATCACCACGCCGTCGGGCACGTGCACGAACACGCCGCCCGTCCAGAGCGCGGCTGTGCCGGCCTGGAACTTGCCCTCGTCGTGGGGGAGTCGCTTGCCGAAGTAGCGCTCCACCAGCTCGGGGTGCTCCTCGGCGGCCCGTTCGAGCGGCATCACCGTGATCCGGTCGTCGCTCACGTCGGTGTGAACGACGCTCGCGCCGCGCTGGACGATCAGGGCCGCGTGCTCCTCGTCACCGAGGTGCTCTCGCACGATCTTCGAGTCCATGTCCTCGTAGCGCCGCGGCTCAAGCGCGTCGAGGTCCAGGTTGCGCAGGGTCGTGGTCCAGAACCCGGAGCGGCGCCAGGTGGGCACCGGCTCCGACTCGTAGACCTGCAGGGCGGCGCGGCGGCGTTCGTCTACGAAGCTAGGAGGCACTGGCGGCCACCTCTTCGCGGACCCACTCGTAGCCCTTGTCCTCGAGCTCGTCGGCCAGCTCGGGGCCGCCCTCGCGCACCACCTGGCCATCGAGCATGATGTGCACGAACTCGGGGCGGACGTAACCCAGGATCCGGGTGTAGTGCGTGATGATCAGGAACCCGCGCTCGTCGTTGCGCAGCGCGTTCACGCCGTCGGAGACGATCCGCAGGGCGTCGATGTCCAGGCCCGAGTCGGTCTCGTCGAGCACCGCGAAGTCGGGAGCGAGCATCGCGAGCTGGAGGATCTCCGCGCGCTTCTTCTCGCCGCCCGAGAAGCCCTCGTTCAGATAGCGGCTGGTGAAGGCGCGGTCGATCTTCAGGAGCTCCATGTTCTTCCCGAGCACCTGGCCGAACTCCTTGACCTTGATCGGCTCCTCGCGTCGCGCGTTCACCGCCATGCGGAGGAAGTTGGCCACCGAGACACCGGGGATCGTGGCCGGGTACTGGAAGGCCATGAACAGGCCGGCACGGGCACGCTCGTCGGGCTCGGCCTCGGTCAGGTCCTCGCCGTTCAGAAGGATCTTGCCCTCGGTCACCTCGTAGTTGGGGTTGCCCATGAGGGTGTTCGCGAGCGTGGACTTGCCCGATCCGTTCGGGCCCATCAGGGCGTGGGTCTCGCCCTGGCCCACGGTCAGGTTCACGCCGTGGAGGATCTCTCGTTCCTCGATCCGGACGTGCAGGTTCTGGATCTCCAGCTTCATGCGGTCAGTGTCTCCTTGGGGTGCGGAAGGGGGGCGGGGGCGACGCGCCGGGGCAGGGGGAGGACCAGGTCGGCGAGCGTCATCTCGCTCAGCGTGCGCACGATCGAGCCCTGGACCCGGGTCCAGAGCAACTTCGTGGGACAGGGCACCTCGCCCTCTCGGGCGCACACGAGCGCGCCGTCTGAGTCGGCGGTGATGCATTCGATCGGGGCGATCTCGCCTTCGAGCGCCTCCACCACCTCGGCCATGCTGATCTTCTCGGGAGGACGGGCCAGGGAGTAGCCCCCGTGCGCTCCGCGCCGGGACTCCACGAGGTCCGCGTTGCGCAGGCGCCGGACGAGATGCTCGAGGTAGGCCAGGGGCAGCCCCTCCGCGTCCGCGATCGAGCCCAGCGAGATCGGCACGGCGTCGGGGCCCGCCTCGCGTGCGAGGTGGACCATGACGCGCACGCCGTACTCGGCTTTGGTGGAGAACATCATCGAATACCTACCTGCGAGGTAGGATACGCACGGGCCGGGTTAGGGCTCTACGAGGCCGCTGCGGATGGCGTAGCGGGCCAGCTCCACCCGGTCGCGCATGCCGAGCTTGGCCAGCACGTTCGCCCTGTGGGACTCCACGGTCTTCTCCGAGACCCGGAGCGTCTCGGCTATCTGCCGGTTGGTGAACGCCTCGGCGATCAGCTTCACGACCTCGCGCTCGCGCGGGGTCAGGGGATCCTGAGGCCCCTCGCGGGTGCCGTCGAGCCATTCGCTGCGCAGGGACCGCTGCGCGTCCGTGGAGAGGAATGTGCGGCCCGCGGCCACGGCTCGGAGCGCTTCGATCAGATCGGTGTCGGCCGCGCGCTTCAGGACGTACCCGGAGGCGCCGGCCTCCAGGCCCTGGAGGAAGTAGTGATCGTCGTCGTGCATCGAGAGCAGCAGCACGCGCGTACCCGGCGCGTGGGCGCGGATCTCGCGGGCGGCCTGCAGCCCGGTCATGCGGGGCATCGACACGTCGAGGACGGCCACGTCCGGACGCTCGGCCTGGGCCGATTCCAGGGCGCCGACGCCGTCCGTCGCCTCCGCCACGACCTCCATGTCGGCCTGGCGGTCGATCAGCATCCTCAGTCCCGACCGCACGATCCCGTGGTCGTCGGCGATCAGGACCCGGATCATCGGATCCTCAGGGTCACGGAGGTGCCGCCGCCCGGCGCGGAGCGCACGTCGAGCTCCCCGCCCACCAGACGGGCTCGCTCGGCCATGCCGCGCAGGCCGAGGCCCGCGGGCGGCCCGTCGGGGTCGGCGTGGCCGGCCCGGCCCGGATCGAATCCGTGCCCGTCGTCGCGCACGCGCAGCTCGGTCATGTCGGTCGCCACCTCCAGCTCGACCTCGACCGCGGTCGCGCCGGCATGGCGCTCGGCGTTCGTCAGCGCCTCCTGGGCCACCCTGTAGACGGCGGTCTGAACGTCCTCCCCGAGCGACTCGGGGTCGCCCTGCGCGTCGAGGTGCACCTCCACCCCGGTGCGAGCGGCGAAGCGCTTCAGCTGGGCGTCGATGGCGGGCACGAGGCCGTGGTCGTCGAGGGCGGTGGGGCGCAGCTGGCGCGCGAGGTTCAGAAGCTCGTCCATCGCCTGGTTCACCAGGCGCTTCAGCTCGCCCACCTCCTGAGCGTGCTGGGGGGGAGCGTCCTGGGCCAGGGCCTCGAGGCGGAGCAGGATCGCCGTGAGGGCCTGGTTCACCTCGTCGTGGAGGTCACGCGCGAGCCGCCGGCGCTCCTCCTCCTGGGCCCGCATCACGAGCTGCCCGGAACGGCGCCGCTCCAGCTCCACGCGGTCGAGCAGGCGCCGGAAGGACTCGGCGAGGCGCCCGATCTCCTCCGCGGGCCGCCCGGTGGGCAGCTCCAGCGAGACCGGGTCAGACGGATCCGCCTGCTCTATGCGGTCGATGAGGCGCTCGAGCGGCCGGAAGCGCCGCTGGAGCATCCACATGTTCACGCAGAGGGTGAGCAGGATCGCGAGCGCGAGCACCAGGAACTGCCAGCGCTGGTGGTCGACGTTCAGATCGAGCCCCGCCACCAGGCTTGCGGCGAGGAGCGTCAGGGCGACCAGCAGCACGTTGGCGGCCACGATCTGGCCGATGAGCGAATCGTCGCGGCGGGTCATCCTGGGTATGGATATGGATCGGAAGCTGCCCATGAGGCACAAGATGGGGTCCTGACCCCATATCGGCATCGCGGCGCTGCGACGAGAATCCATGTAGGAGCTTCGGTGGTTTAGAACCACCTCCGTGGCTTCCGCAACGAAATAGGTCTGGGTCTTCCACCGGGGCGCCTTAGGGCGCCCCGGTAGTTTTTGTGGGCGCGTTTCGTCCCTGCAGCACGTTCACGGGGGCGCTACACTTTCTGAAGTATTGGGATTCCGACCGACTTAAGGGGTTTTTGGAGCAGATGGCCAGCGGCGCAGAGCTGATCCGCAAGATCAAGGACCAGATCAGCGAGGTTGATCCCCGCGACGTCCACGACGTCACCTCGAACGGGAACGGCAACGGCAACGGCAACCGTGATCGTCGACGTGCGTGAGCAGCACGAGTTCGAGGAGGCCCACCTCCCGGGCGCCGTTCACGTGCCGCGAGGGCATCTCGAGCAGCGCATCGAGGGCGCCGCCCCCGACCGCTCCTCTCGCGTGATCCTCTACTGCGCGTCGGGCATCCGCTCCGCTCTGGCCGCGCACACCATGCACGAGCTGCTGGGCTACGAGAACGTCGAGTCGATGCGCGGCGGCATCACGCTGTGGAAGGACCGCGGCTACGACGTGGAGGTGCCGCGCTCACTCAGCCCCGAGCAGCGCGAGCGCTACTCGCGCCACCTGCTGATCCCGGAGATCGGCCTGGAGGGCCAGCTCAAGCTGCTCGACGCGAAGGTCCTGCTTCTTGGTGCCGGCGGCCTCGGTTCCCCCTCCGCGCTCTACCTGGCCGCCGCCGGTGTCGGCACGCTGGGCATCGTGGACAACGACGTGGTGGACCTGTCGAACCTTCAGCGGCAGGTGGCCCACTCGAACGATCGCGTGGGCGTCCCCAAGGTCGACTCGGCCGAGATCTCGATCCACGAGATCAACCCCGAGGTGACGGTCGAGAAGTACCCGGTCCGCATCGACGCCTCGAACATCATGGAGATCATCGAGGGCTACGACGTGATCGTCGACGGCCTCGACAACTTCCCCACCCGCTACCTCCTGAACGACGCGTCGGTGAGGCTCCAGATCCCGGTGGTGTCCGCTTCGATCCTGGGCTTCGAGGGCCAGCTTTCCGTCTTCCACCCCTACGAGGGGCCGTGCTACCGCTGCCTGTACCCGACGCCTCCCCCCGCCGAGCTGGCCCCGAGCTGCGGCGCCGCGGGCGTGCTCGGCGTGCTGCCTGGCGTGATGGGGCTGCTCCAGTCGGTGGAGGTCATCAAGCTCATCACCGGTGCGGGCGACACGCTCGCCGGACGCCTGCTGCTCTACGACGCCCTGGGTACCACGTTCACCGAGCTCAAGGTCCGGCGCGACCCGGACTGCCCGATCTGCTCGCGCTCGCCCGAGGAGATCTCCGACGAGGAGATGGGGCTCTTCCCGGACTACGAAGCATTCTGCTCCGCAGCGGGATAAGCGTGGTCCTCGGGCTGCGCTCCTCCCTCGGCAGCTCAGGGTACGCGGACGGAGCGCTTCGGCAGTGCCCGGTCGCGCCACCCGGCGGTGCCGTCCAGCCGCACGTGGATCGTCCAGCGCCCGCCACTCGGAAGATGGGTCGCGAAGCGGTGAAGCCGGCCGTGGCGCCCGTGGCGAAGATGCGCATGCTGGCGTCCTCGGTGCACGCTCACGTGTACGCGGCCGCGGCCCTTCGCCAGCCGGACGGCCACCACCAGCCTGCGCCCGTGCCGGTGGAGCCTCACCCGCAGCCCGGGCCGGCGGCCCTTCTCCCCGCGCGCGTGCTCGCCCGCGCTAGGAGTGGCCGGGGTCTTGCCGCCGCCGCCACCACCGCTGCCGCCCTGTAGCGAGCCCTTCCCGCCGGCACCCGCCGGCACGACGCCCGGGTCCACGTCCAGCCCGCATCGCTCGGGGGCGGTCAATCCGGCGCAGAGCGCGGGCATCATGATCCAGCGGTCGCCGGCCCGGGCCACACCCACCGAGTCGAGGCTGCCATTCATCAGAAGGGTCCAGTGGGGCGCGCTGTTCTTCCAACCGTCGAGCGCGCTCTCCTTGGTGGGCGCGAGGGCCAGCGTCTCGCCGACGGCGTTCCCGCCCGGTGAGGGCCAGCCCTGGTCCACCGCCCGCACGCCCGGGTCGGCCAGCGCCGTGTGGCTGAACTGGCCCGTGTCCTCGAGGTAGTGCGCGTAGGCGTCCGCCGCGCGCGTGAGCGTGCTGGAGAGCCGGAATGCGGTCAGTCCGCGGCTCGCCCGCTCCTCGTTCACGCGGTCGAACATCCAGCGCTCGGCCGCGTCCACCGCGGGCTCGCGGACGCCGGGCAGCGCCGGAAGGGTCACCGTCACGGGGCCGGCGGGGATGGTGGCGGGCACCACGTAGGGCACGCCGGCGCCCTCCGGCGCGGCCGGGCCGCGACCCACCGTCAGCTGATCCCCGGGCTGCGCCTCGAAGGTCAGCACGCCACGGCCGTCGGTGGCCAGCGTCCCGCACGAGCCGCCGCACGAGGAGGCGCTGATGCTCACCAGCGACGCCTGCTCGACGCCGCGCGCATTCACCACGCGCACGGTGAGCGGGGTCGCCGAGGCGGCACCGGCGGCGGCGGCGAGAACTGCACACGACAGGGTGAGGGCGGCGGCGAATCTTCGGATCTGCGGCCGCCCCTCCGTGGGCCTGGCCATCCGTGCGTTGTAGCAAGGATGGCGGTCGGGGGGTGGGCACATCGTTGCGGGCGCCCGAGCGTTGGTCGCCGAGCACCGCGGCTGAGCGAGGAGCGCAGCCCGAGCGTCGGTCGGGCGAGCACCGGAGCCTGCAGTAGTCTCTCCGCGCTGTGAGCAACGTCAAGATTCCCCCCGTACTCCGCGCCTCGGTGGGCGGCGCCAAGGAGGTCGAGGCCGCCGGCGCGAACGTCGGCGAGGTTCTGCGCGCGCTCGCGGGCGAGCACCCCGCGACCGAGAGCCAGCTCTTCTCCGAGGAGGGCGAGCTGAACCGCTACGTGAACGTGTACCTGAACGACGAGGACGTGCGCGTGCTCGAAGGCCTGGACACCGCGGTCGGCTCCTCGGACACGATCGTGATCCTGCCGGCCATGGCCGGCGGGCGCTGAGAACCAGGTTCGCCACGGGCGACGACGCCCCCCGCATGGGGGCGGTATTCGACCGTGCGTGCCGGGCAGGCTTCACCGCGCTGCTCCCGGCCGGTCAGCCCCTGCCGTCGATGAACGACCACGACCGGACTCGTGAGCTCATCGCCGGCACCGACGTGAGCGTGCTCCTGGCCGAGGAGGGCAATCGCCTGCTCGCCTTCACCATGTTCGGCGTGAACCGCGACGAGGACGCCGCCTCCGACGTGGCCGAGATCCGCATGTTCTTCGCCGATCCCGGCGCATGGGGTGGGGGTGCCGCACCGCGGCTGATGGGCGAGACCCTGGAGGCGCTCGCCGAGCGGGGATATCGCGCGGTCACGCTCTGGTCGTTCGACGCCAACGGCCGGGCCAACGCCTTCTACGAAAGACACGGGCTCGAGCGCGACGGCGCACGGCGAACCCAGGAGGCGTGGGGCGACATTCCTCAGGTTCGCTACCGGCGCTCGCTGATCCAGGACCATGCCTCGGCCTGAACGCCTGAGCGCCAGCTTTCTCACAAATTTGCGAGTCATCGCGATGCGAAGGTTGCTAACAGAGGCCGTTTCGGGTAGTAAAAGCCCACGTTTATAAAAACGTAGACACGGGAGCCCAGGGATGAGGCCGCCGCCGAACCCGGAAGGTTGTTGGACTTACAGAGGGCCGGCGCGGCCCTCGCGGAGCCTGTTGGTTGATGTTCCTCAGCAGGCGACGAAGCAGGATGGCGCTCCGCCGGCGCAGGGACCGCAGTGAGCGGCGTGCGGGTGTGCGCCGAAGACGCGGGCCGCGACGCGGCGCCCGGCGCTCGCTACCTCGTCACGGGCTGCGCCGGGTTCATCGGCTCGCATCTGACCCAGGCGCTCACCGCCCGCGGAGATTCGGTGGTCGGCGTGGACACCTTCACCGACAACTATCCGCGCTCGACGAAGGAGCGCAACCTCGAACGGTGCCGCAGGGGCGGGGATGTCCGCTTCACCGAGCTGGATCTGGCGACGGGAGCGCTGGAGCCGCTGTTCGATGGCGTGGACGGTGTCTTCCACCTGGCCGCCCGGCCGGGCGTGCGCACGAGCTGGGGGTCGAGCTTCGCCACCTACCTCCGGGACAACCTCTGGGTCACCCAGCGGATATTCGAGGCGGCGGTAAATAGGGGAGTGAGGGTCGTCTTCGCCTCCTCGTCCTCCGTCTACGGCACCGCCGAGTCCTACCCCCTTCTCGAGGACGGCAGGCTCACGCCGGTGTCCCCCTATGGCGTGTCGAAGCTGGCCTGCGAGTCCCTGGCGAGCGCGTATGGGCAGTCAGCCGGCCTGGACGCGGTAGGGCTGAGGTACTTCTCGGTGTACGGGCCGAGGCAACGGCCCGACATGGCGTTCGCCAAGGCGTTCGACTCGATGGCTCAACAGTGCCCGTACCACCTGCTCGGCGACGGGGGCCAGACTCGCGATTTCACCTACGTCGGCGACATCGTCGAGGCTACGCTGCGGGCCATGGAACACGGGACGAGCGGGCTTGCGTACAACATCGGCGGCGGCTCCGAGGTCTCTTTGCTGGACGCGCTCGGGCTCTGCGAGCGGATCGTCGGCCAGCCGCTCGACCTGCACCGCGGCCCGCCTGTTGCGGGTGACGCGCGCCGCACGATCGCCGATATCAGCCTGGCCTCGGCAGATCTGGGGTGGACGCCCGCCACGTCGCTGGAGGATGGCCTCCGCGCCCAGGCCGAGAGCGCCGCGGTGCCGGAGCCCGAGCCTGAGCCCATATGGGCAGAGGCCATCTGAGCGACCGAACGGGCGGCAGGGCTCCGGGAGGCCTTGGCGCGGCGCTCGCCATCCAGTCCTTTCGGCCTCATGTGGGCGGTGCCGAGTTGCAGCTCGAGCGGCTCGCCCCACAGCTCGAGGCCCGCGGCATCCGCACGGAGATCTTCACGCGGGCCGTTCGGGGATGGCCGCGAAACGAGTCGATCCCGGGTTCGGTGGTTCACCGTACCCCGGTCGCCGGCGAGTCCCCGGTGGCCTCGATCGCCTACGTAGCGGTCGCGCTCGGGCAGATCCTGCGGCGACGGCTCCGGATCAACCTCGTGCACGCGCACGGCGCACTGTCCCCGGGCACGATCGCTCTGGGCGGGCGCCTCCTCGGCCTGCCCTGCCTGGTCACGGTCCTGGGCACGGGGGAGCATGGCGACCTGGCCCGCCTGACGCGCAAGCCGCTGGGCCGGATCAGAGCCCGGCTGCTGTTCCGGTCGGCGTGGTTCGCGGCGCTGAGCGAGGAGGCCCGAGCGGAGCTGCTGGCCCGCGGCGTGCCCCCCGGCCGCATCCTCTCGCTCCCCAACGGCGTCGATCTGGACGTTTACCGGCCCGCCACGGCCGAGGAGCGGGGGCGGCTTCGGGAGCGCCTCGGGCTCGAGGGAGACCGCGTCGTCGGGACCTTCGTCGGGCGCCTCCATCCGGTCAAGGACGTGGACACGCTGCTCGCGGCGGCTGCCCGCGTCCCCGAGCTGACTCTGGTGGTGGTGGGCGACGGCCCGGAGCGGGGCCGGCTCGAGGCGGAGGCCGCGCGACTCGGGATCGCGAACAGGGTGAGCTTCCGCGGCGAGTCGCGGGATGTGGCCGAGCTGCTGCGCGCCTCGGACGCCTTCCTGCTCTCCTCGCACGGCGAGGGCATGTCCAACGCGCTGCTCGAGGCGATGGCGTGCGGCCTGCCCTGCCTGGCCAGCCGCTCGGTCGGCGGCGCCGCGGAGCTGCTGGGCGAGGGGCGCGGCGGGCTGCTGGCGGACGGGGACGTGGCGGCCTGGGCCGCCGCCATCCAGGGCCTCGTCGACAAGCCCGGCGCAGGACGGCAGACCGGGGCGGCCGCCGCCACGTTCGTCGCCGCGGAGCTGTCGCTAGCCGCGGCGGCCGACCGGCTCGCGCGGGCCTACGCGATCGTCGCCGGCCGCTCGGCACCCGCGCCGACCGCATGACCGGTTCCGGTCCGGTCGTGATGTACGTCGTCTCGCGCTTCCCCGCGGTGACCGAGACCTTCGTGGTGAACGAATGGCTGGCCCTCTCGGACCGCTTCCGGATGCAGCTGGCGGCCCTGCGTCGCTCGCACGAGGGCACCGTTCACCCCGAGACCGAGAGAGTGATGCCGAGCGTGCGCTTCGCCCGGCTGCTGCGTCCGGCCACCGTGGCGGCCCACCTCGGCTGGCTTGTGCGCCGCCCGCGCACATACCTCTCCGTTCTGGCCGCGGTGGTGCGAGGCGGGCTCCGCTTCTCTCCTCTCGAGGCGGCGAAGGAGACCGTGGTGTTCCTGAAGGCCGGGACGCTGGCTCGCAGCGCGGTGGACGACCGGGTGGACCACGTGCACGCGCACTTCGCCAGCCACGCGGCCACAGCGGCGTGGATCGTGCACCGGCTCACCGGCATCCCCTTCAGCTTCACGGCCCACGCCAACGACCTGTTCGTGGCCCCGGTGCTGCTCGATCGCAAGGTCGCCGACGCGCGCTTCGTGATCGCGATCTCCGAGTACAACCGCCGGGTGCTGCTCGAAGGCCAGCCCTCCGCTCACCGCCTCGAGGTCGTGCACTGCGGGGTGGACACCGAGCGCTACGCCTGGCGTGACCTTCATGGCCGAGACTCCAACCGGATCGTGTGCGTGGCGAGCCTCTTCCCCAAGAAGGGCCACGCTCATCTCATAGACGCACTCGCCCTGCTGGCCGAGCGCCGGCCCGCCACCGTGCTCGAGCTCGTGGGCGACGGGCCAGAGCGCGAGCGGATCCTGCAACGTGCCCGGGAGCGCGGCGTGGCCGGGCGCGTGTCCCTGCTCGGCGCGCGATCGTCCGACGACGTGCGGGCCACGCTCGCCGGCGCGGGGGCCTTCGTGCTCCCGTCGGTGCGGCTGCCCAGCGGCAGGATGGAGGGGATCCCGGTTGCGCTGATGGAGGCGATGGCCAGCGGCGTGCCGGTCGTGGCCTCGCGGCTCTCGGGCATACCGGAGCTGGTGAAGGACGGCGTGACCGGGCTGCTGGTGGAGCCGGCGGACCCGGAGGGCCTGGCGGTGGCCATCGAGCGCGTCCTCGACGATGACGCGCTGGCCGCCGGGCTGGCCCTCCGGGCGCGCGAGCTCGTGGTCGAGTCGTTCGGCCTGACGCGCGAGGCCACGCGGCTGGGCGACCTCTTCGCCGAATCGATCAGCGAGGGACGGGCCTAGCCGCGGAGCCCCGGTGCCGGCGCGCGCGGAGCCGGTGGCGGGCCACGAGCAGTGCCCCCGCGGCACCGCCGGGCACGAGCCACGTCCGGTCCCATTCGTCGTGCGCGCCGAAGCGGTACTTGTACGGCTCCGTCCCGCGCAGGAAGTCGAAGGTCCTCGCGCCCTGGGCCGCGGCGAGCTCCAGCGCGTGCAGGACGAGCAGGTTGCCGAGGCCGTGGCGGGCGTATCGGCGATCCCAACCCGACTGGTAGGCGGCGAACGTGTCGCGCCAAAGGAACCCGTAGAGAACGCCGGCGATCTCCTCTCCGCGGCGCGCGACCACGGCGGCAGGCCCGCGACCCGGCGCGGCGCTGCGCCCCAGCCGCCTATGGAAGTCGAGCTGCTCCATGCCGAACGAGCCGCCGTCCGGCCGGCCCTGGGCATGCAGCTCGAAGAGAGCAACGAGGACCCGCTCGTCCACCTCGGGCGGCGGCACCCACTCGAAGCTCACCCCCTCTCTTGCCAACCGCCTGGTGAAGCGACGAAGCTGGCGGGCGAACTCACTCGAGGGGCCGCCGGCTTCCCCCTCCGCCGGAAGCGCCACGCGAGGGCAGGCGGTGGCATCGACGACCCTGGCGCCCGCCGGCAGGATCTCCTCCGGCCACTCCGGCGCGGCGCCGCGCACGAGCAGCGCGGAGCCCGCGGTGGCCTCGGAGAGCCACGCGGCCACGGCGTCGCCGCGCTCGGGGGACACGAGCCAGGCGCAGTGGTCCGCGGCGCCGGTCCCGCTGCCGGCGTTCGCGTACACGGGCACCTGGAGCGGGAGGCGTCGGTGCAGCTGTTCGCGGTCGCGGCTCAGCACGACGATCGCGTCCAGGCTGCCGGACGGCGCTCGCCACGCCGCCAACCGCGTGGGGGGCCGTGCGGCGATCGTGTCCCACCAAGCCACGACCCAGTCGGGTGTCTGGAAGTACGAGCTGCCCTCGTGTCGCGCCGCCAGGTCGAGCCACTCGTCATGGAGGGGCCCGAGGCTCGCGAGCCCCTCGCGCTCTATGCGGGCAGCTTGCGCCGCGCCTCGCTCAGCTTGCCCCACAGGTCGAAGCTCGCGGCCTTAACGCGGTCGACGGGCTCGGACCTGCCCGGCCCGCGGGGCGAGAGGTTGAGCTTGCGCAGCCGGCGGTTGATCCGGTTGACGGACTCCGCCCGCTCGCTGAACGCGGTGTAGAAGGGGATGGAGAACGACACGGAGATGCCGGCCTCGGTGGTCACCCAGTGCGGTACGAAGGACGGGAGGTAGACCCCCACGCCGGAATCGATGCGGAAGTGCTCAGCCACCTCCTCCATCGCGGCGAAGTCGCACTCCTCGGCGTCGTAGTAGAGATCGAGCTCGTGCTGGCGCACAGAGTCGTCCTCGAAGGCGGCGACGCTCACGTGCTTCACCCCCCTCACCTGCAGGAGGAAGCTGTGCTCGGGGTCGAAGTGCATCGGGGTGGTGGCCGCGGGCGCCGAGATGAAGAGGTAGCCGGTCCGACGCCGCATTCCCCCCTCGCGACGCGGCAGGATCGCGTCCACCTCGTCGAGGCACTGGTTGATGAGCTCGGCGTACTGGGGGTCCTGCTGGACGTCGCGCAGGGAGATCCGGAAGCCGTTGCTCTCAACGTCCCGAATCGTCGCCGAGGGCGGCCCCTCGCCCACGTCGACGTAGCCGTTGCGGTTGACCAGCGGCAGGGCGCCGCTCTCCCGCCTCACCGAGTCGGGTGGCAGCCGGTCCGCGAGCTCCGCCATCGCGTCGAGCGTGAAGAGCGGGTGATCCGAAAGCGCGTGGCGGACCGAGATGGAGCGCCGGGCGAACGCTTGGTTGAACGCCGAGCCGTCGATGTCAAGCAGGCTGCCCATGTCAGATATTCCTTTCTCCGCGAGCGGGTCCAAACATACCTCTAATCACCCGTGCGCCCCGTAGGTTCTGAACCTCGAGGGGTGGAAGCCCGAGCACCCGATCGAATCGAAACGCAGATGCGCCGGCCGGAGGTTCCCGCCGCCGTCCACGAGGCTCCCGGAGGAGCCGGTACGGTCGATGAAGGCCGGGGCTCCGTCACCGATGTTCTTCAACGCGACGTTGTCGGCGCCGCGCAGTTTGAATCCGGTGATGTTCGACTCGCGGGCCTTCGCCAGGATGTTGCGCTCGATCCGCACCCCGGAGGTATCGCGCGAGAGGCTCACGTTCTGGGAGCTGTTGTAGATCGTGTTGAAGCGGACCTCGACGTTCTTCGCGCCCCCGGTGTCGTCGCCCGGTCCGAGCTTGATGCCGCGGCCGTTCTCGGCGTTGAAGAGGATGTTGTGCGCGATCACTCCGTGCGGCCTCGGGCTCGCGCTCATGTCCGCCACGTAGACGTTGTGGTCCTGGTTCGGTCCGTTGGTGGCGAAGGTGTCGTGGATGCAGTTGCGGTTGACCAACCACCGACCCAGGTTGTTGCGCGGACCGTCGTCGATCTGCAGGCCCGAGGTGGAATGCGCCCCCGAGATCTCCGACCCTGTGAGCCTCCAGCCCGTGCCGCCGAAGATGCGCACCAGTGGCTCGTTGGGGTTGCCCGCGGCCCACTCGACGTTGAGGCCGTGGATGGTCCAGTAGCTGGGGTTGCCGATCCAGAGCTGGCCGCTCAGAACCGGCCGCTCGCCAGGGAAGTTCCTCACGCGCACCCGCGCATGCCTCCTGCCCGGCTTGACGTTGACCTTCACGCGCTCCCGGTAGGTCCCACCGCGCACGTACAGGCGCTGGCCGTACCGCAGGCGCCTGAGCGCACGGGCGATGGTCCTGAACGGATGCCGGCGGCTGCCCGGCCCGGCGTTGGAGCCGTTTGGGGCCACGTAGAAGGTGTGGCGTATGCCCGCCGCGGGGTGCGGCGTGCTCGCCACGCGCTCGCGGCTGTCCCCGCTTCCGCCGCACCCCACCAGGAGCAGCGCCGCCACCAGCAGCGCCAGTCCCGCGGTGGCCGCCATGCGGTGACGGAGGTCCAGCACGGGGCGAACGAGCAGCTCGAACCCGTCGGGCGCCAGCCACCGGAGCAGCGAGAGGTAGAGCACGACACCGAGCGGGATGCCGACGGCGAGCGCGGCGGCGGGCGGCAGCACCGCGGCCACCCCGTACAGCACACCCCCCGTGACCGCGGACAGGGCGAGTGCCGGAGCGGCGGCGAGGAAGGTCGCGTACCAGCGGATTCCCAGCACCCGGCCGATGATCACGCCGAGCAGGGCGAGCGACACGGTCTTCTCGGCCACCTGGGAGGCGGCGACGGCCGTGATGCCGTGGGGCGCGGCGAGCCAGATCGCCGGGAAGAGAATCGCGATCTGCATGACCCCCGTCCACGTGAGCAGCCACGAGCGACCGAGGGCCTTGAACACCGCCCCGGGCATGCTCGCCAGCGATGCCAGGCCCGCCCAGATGGCCACGAACGCCATCGGCGCGGCGGCCGCACGCCACCTCTCCCCGAACAGCGTGAGCACCAGCGGCAGCGCGAGCGCCGCAATGCCGAAGGCGGCGGGCCAGGCCACCATCGCGCCCAGCCGGATCGTCTGGAGATACCCGCGGCGCAGCTCGTCGTCGATACCCGCCGGCCCGTCGCCGCGCAGGCGGGCGTAGAACGGGAACAGCACCTCGTTGGCCACCCTGAAGCCTGTGAGGATCACCAGCTCGGGAAGGCGGAAGGCCAGGTAGTAGACGCCCAGCGCCGCGGCCCCGAGCTTCCCTCCCACCACCAGGTAGTCGAAGTTCTTCGCCCCCTGGCCGAGCAGGCCGACCGCCACGATGCCCAGGCCGAAGCGCATCATCGAAGGCAGGTGCTCGCGGGAGATCACCGGTTGCGGGCGGAACGGGTGAACGAGCCACATCCCCACCGACTGCGCCAGCGTCCCGGCCACCTGACCGATCACGAGGCTCCACGCACCGGCGCCGGCCAGAGCGAGCGCGATGCTCACCCCGCCCTTGGTCAGGCCCCCGGCGAGGGTGGGGCCGAACAGCGTGCGGAACTGCAGCGTGCGGCGCAGGCGGTACTCGTGCGCCTTGCCGATCGCGCCGAACGGGAACTGCAGCGCCAGCACCCGGAACAGCGGCACCACCTCGTCGCCCGGGCCGACCCGCGCCAGCAGCGGGGCGACGAACCACGCGGCCACGAACAGGACCGAGGAGCCGACGATCCCGATCCAGAACGCGGTGGAGGAGATGCGCGGGTCGTCGGCATCGGAGCGGTAGACCAGCGCCGCGCCGAGCCCGAGGTCACCGGCGTACTCCATGAAGTAGATGACCGAGAGGGCGAAGGCCACCAGGCCGAACTCGCTCGGCACCAGCAGGCGCGCGAGCACGATCGTGGCGACGAACACCAGCGCCTTGCCGGCGGCGTCGGCGGCGCCCGCCCAGATGAAGCCGCTGAAGGCCCTCCGGCTGAGGTCACGCAACCGGCTTCACCACCTCGTGGCCGGTGAGCTCCCGGGCCAGCTCGGCGTCGTCCCTGAACGCGCGGCTCAGGCGAGCCACGAGCGACTCCGAGACGAACACCCTGGCCAGAAGTGCGAGCTTCCGCCGGGCAAGGGTGAAGGGGTCGAGCGCGAGCGCCTCGATCGCGTAACGCCGGGCGACGCGCCTGTGACCCTGGATCGCGCTGCCCAGCCCGGCGTGCAGGAAGGCGGCCGAGGCGGCGCTGCGCCGCAGCAGCGGCCGCTTCCACGCAGGGTGGACGTCGCGCAGATGGGGGTCGATGATCGCGAGCTGGAGGTCGATCCGGGCTCGCCCCTTCCTCAGCGTGATGCCGCTGGTGTGGCGCCTGACGAGCGCCACGACCTCGTCCATGAACCCGATCGGGAAGCGCTTGGCGATCTCGAGCCAGGTATCCCAGTCCTGCCCGATGGGCAACTCGCTGAACCCGCCCGCCGCCTCGAGAGCCGGCCGGCGGAGGAGCACCGAGCTGGGGTTGAGCACGACGTTGTGAACGAGGAGCTCTTCGAACACCCTGCCGCATGCCGGGCCTCTCAGCGCGTGCACCACGCTGGACGGCTTCATCGCCTCGTCGCACGCGAATGCGTGGGCGGCCACGAGAGCGGCGTCGGGGTGGCGCTCGAGGTGCGCGACGCCGGCGGCCACCCTGTGTGGGAGCCAGGCGTCGTCGGCGTCCAGGAAGGCCACCAGTGGGGCCGAGGTGGCCCGTAGCCCGGCGTTGCGCGCCTGACCGGCGCCGCCATCGGGCGCGTAGAGGTAGCGGACCCCGCGCCCGGCGTACCGGGCGGCCACCTGGGCCGTGTCGTCGGTCGACCCGTCGTCCACCACCACCACCGCCACGTTGGGGTAGTCCTGGGCGAGCACGCTCTCGATCGCCTCGCCCAGGAAGCGGCCGTAGTTGTGGCAGGTGATGATCGCGTCGACCGGCGGCGGGGTCTGGGCGCCGGCGCTCGGCGGCTGGGGGCTAAGCGCTTGCATCCTCGGCGAAGAGCCGGCGGGCCACGGGAGCGGGGATGTGCTCGTGTACGTAGGCGTGCCAGTCGATGGCGCCGGTGACCTTTTCGGACAGTCGTTCCACGGACTCGTTCCCCACCCCCAGGCGCGCGACCCGCAGTGCTCCGTCGGAGTCCCGGACGGCGCGCGGGAGCGAGATCAGGCCCAGCTTGTAACCCGCACGGCTCGCGGCGGTGAAAGTCTCGGCGGTCACGTGGCGGCCGAGCTTCCCCCAGGGGTAGGCGATGGTCCGGACGGGTTCGCCCAGACGCTCCTCGAGCACCTCCCTCGAGCGTCTGAGATCGCGTTCGGCCTCGGCGATGGAGAGGCGCGCGAGGTTGCGATGGCTCCAGGTGTGCGAGCCCACCGACATCCCCCCGGCGCGCAGCTCTCCCACCTCGGGCCACGAGAGCGGGCGCAGCTGCTCGCCCTCGGTCTCCCAGACCTCGGAGAGGTGCGCCATCACCTCGTCGTCGTGCTCGAGGAAGCCCACCGCCACGAAGAAGCTCGCGGTCATGCCCCTCGCCGCCAGGAGCGGCAGGGCGTGCGTGTGGTTGTCGGCGTAGCCGTCGTCGAAGGTGATGGCCACATACGGGCCGCCGGTGAGGCCGGGCCCGGCCACGAGCTCCTCCAGGGTCACCACCTGGCAGTGATCTCCAAGCCAGGCGAGGTGCTCGTCGAAGAGATCCGGGCTGAGCGACAGGTACCCCGGCGAAGGGTTCACCGAGTGGTAGCAGAGCACCACCCGGCGCCCGGCCGGGTCGGGCCGCGGGAGCACGCGCCGGGCTCCGGATTCGGCGACGCGGGTGAGGCGCCTGCGGGTGCTCGTCGGCAGGGCCATCGGCCGGCGTGCCACCGGCGTCAGCTCCTCGCCGCGCCGCTGGACGCGCCCCGCATGCCCACGGGCTCCCATCGCTCGAAGCGCACGCCGGCCAGCAGGGAGAGCACGGCCAGGCCCGCCGCGCCATTCGCCAGGCAGAAGAAATAGGGAATCCAGAGCGGCTTGAGGCGGCCCCAGCGCGTGTGCGCCAGCAGGCCGCCGGCCGAGGCGAGCGCGTAGAAGGCCAGCTGAGGTGCGAGCACCATCCACCAGAGCGGGTCGGCCAGCGCCAGCGCGATGCTGCTGGCCAGGATCGTGAGAAGGAAGAACCCGACAAAGCGCCTGAGGATCTTGTGGAAGATGACCTCGAGCGCGTATAGCCCGGTCCGCGTCGGCAGCAGCCCGTTGCCGAGGGCCAGCGCCGATCGCAGCCCGCGATTCATCACCCGGACCTTCCGACGGAGTTCGGTGCCGCCCTCCTCGGGCGTGGCCACGAGCACGAGCGCGCCCTCGTCGAAGGCGAGTCGCCCGCCCGCCATCACCACCTGGCTGGAGATCAGGAAGTCGTCGGTGCCGGCGGTCTGGGTGGACGGGGTGAACAACCTCCGGCGGACCGCGTACAGGTGCCCGCTGGCCGAGACGACGCTCCCGATTCGGTCCTCGAGCCGCTTGAGGAGCCGCTCGTAGCGCCAGTACAGGCCCTCGCCGCGTGCCACGGGCCTGCCGTCCTCCTCCACGAAGCGGACGACGTTGGCCGCGACGCCGCCCACTTTCTCGTCGGCGAAGTTGGACACGAGCCGCCGCAGCGTTCCGGGCTCGAACAGCGAGTCGGCGTCGGTGAAGACGAGGATCTCGCCCGATGACACCTGCTCCGCCCGGTTGAGCGCGGAGAGCTTGCCGGTGCGCGGCAGGTCGAGCACCACCGTGGCGCCCGCCTCGCGCGCGGCCTCCACGGTCCCGTCGCCGGATCCGTCGGATGCCACGATCAGCTCCAGGAGATGCGCCGGGTAGTCGGAGGCCAGGACGTTGGCCACCTTGTCCGCGATCACCTCGACCTCGTCGTGCGCCGCGACGAGGACCGACAAGGACAGCTCGAGCGGAGCTCTGTGCCGCGGGCGGGGACGCAGCCGCCCGAGGAGCGCCAGGGCGAGCGGGTAGCCGGCGTAGACCCACGCCACCACGGCGCTCGAAAAGACGAGCACCACCACGAGCGCCGTCATTGCGCGGGCTTCCGCGCCAGCGAGCCGGCCGCCAGGGCCAGGCCCACGAAGATCCACTCGTAGCGCGCGTAGGCGCTGTGCAGGGTCACCGCGCAGATGAGGAAGGCGCCGAGCGCCACGAACAGCCCCTCGCCGAGGAGGGCGTCGGCGCCGGTCAGGCGGGACCGCGCCCGCCATGCACCGCTCAGGGCCAGCCAGAGCACCCCGAGGAACGCGATCGTCCCGAGCAGTCCGGTCTCGGCCAGGGACTCGAGGTAGAGGTTGTGGGCCCCCCGCCGCTCGGGCCGGGGATCGATCCCGATCTTTGCGGAGTACTTCAGGTAATGGCCCTCGAAGTTGTCGGGTCCCACGCCGAGAAGCGGGTGATCCGCCCACATCTCGAGGCCGGCGAGGTTCTCGCTCTTGCGACCGCGCAGCGAGCCGTCGTCCAGCGTGTTCCCGCCCGAGGTCGCGGCCTCGGAGAGGGAGGTGACCCGCTGTTGAAGGCTGTGCGACAGCACGAGCGACCCGAGCGCGATCACGCCGCACAGCGCGATGGCGAGGACTCGCAGTCGCACGCCGTGAAGCGCGCCGATCCCCACGGCCACGATCAGCAGCGCGATGAGCGCCGCCCGCGATTCGGTGTAGGTCACGCCCAGGACGCAGGCGACCGAGATGGCCGCCGCGAGAGCGCGTGCGGGCAGACGCGACTCGGTCCGGGCGAGGTAGAAGGCGAGCACGGCCGAGGTGGCGAGGATCTGGCCGAACGGGTTCGGGTTCAGCGGCCCGGCGCTGCGCATCGCGTCGCCCGCGGGGAGGATGCTCGCGAAGCCCCCGTACGACGACCCGTAGGTCTTCGTGACCTGCTGGACGATGGCCACCAGCGCCAGCAGGCCGATGCCCGCCACCACCGCCCACACGGCGCGCCGCAGCCAAACCGTCGTGTCGAGGAGAAGCAACAGCATCGCCACGACGGCGCCGTAGCTGAGCAGGTCCAATGTCTCCGCCGCGGCGGCACCGCGATCGCTGGCGAAGACCGAGGCGCAGATGTACGCGAGCGCGAGCGCGCCAAAGGCGATCAGCTCGGGGGGGAGCGTGAGGCGCTCACGGCCCGCTGCCCAGCGCGCCAGGGTGCCGGCCAGGATGATGGCGATCAGGGCATGGGCGGAGCTCCGCGTGGCGAGCACGTCCGGGATGTAGGCGACCAGGAGGAAGAGCACGGCCACCAGACACCACCGGAGCTGGACGAGGGTCGCCGTGACGGCGAGTCCGCCCAGGCCCGCGAGAAGGACGAGGCGCAGCGGATCTGTCGCGTGACCCAGGGCCGTGCCCACCGCGAACGCCGCAGCCGCCACCGCGACCCGGCCCGCCCATAGCGCCATCCCGGCCCCGGGCACGCGCGGCGAAGCGTGCTGGAGGCCCGCCTCCTGCACGTCAGCCGTCGTCCTCGGGAGGCACCGGCTTCTGACGTGCCTTCACGGCCTTTGCTCCGGCGGAGCTCTCTGACGGAGCGGCGGGCTTCTCGGGCGGGGCGTCGGGCTCCGGATTGCCGTTGGTCTCCTGCCGGGCGCTGGGCGGCCGCGCCACGCGGCGCGGCGCGGCGTGGCGGGGCTCCTCCGGAGCGGCAGGCGCCGGTGCGGGGGGAGCGGCCGGACTCCGGGGAGGGGTGGGCTTGGTCGGGGTGGTGAGGCCGCGCGGGACCTGAGCCGCCGGCCGCACGGCCGGCACCGACCTCGGTATCGACTTCGGCGCGAGCCCGAAGCGCACCTCCGGGTCAGGCCGCGATTGTCCTCCGTTCTCCGCCGGCTCGGTCTCCGTGGTCCCGCCGCTCTCTGCTGCCGGGGAACGCGCGAAGAACCGCCGCAGGCGAGGTTCCACCAGGAGCTCGCCCGCCACCAGCGCCACTCCCAGCGCCGAACCCACCAGCAGGGCAAGGATCACCACCTGCACATTGCTCGGCCCGGTGCCGTCGCCGCCGGGGCCGGTGCTCAGGCGCTCGAGCACATACGCCGAGTAGCTCGCGGAGACATAGCTGGTAGCCGCGCGCCCATAACCGGCGGCCAGCCGGTTCACCACATCCCTGTTGGGCCCGGTCACGGTCGAGTCGATCAGCGTGCTGCCCGGCTCCGCGACCGCATCGACCGAGTAGGCGGGTGTGACCGTCAGGCCGGCCTCGGTCGCGCCCTGCCTGAGCATGGACCGGCTGCCCAGGACGCCGATGACGGTCTGGACCAGGGGGCTGTCCGACTTGAGCGCATCGAGGGCGGCGGGCTGGTCGTGAGTCGACACCGACGCGTCCGGGCGCATCACGAACTTGACCGTGGTCTGGTGCTCACCGGAGTCGCCGGTCGCCACCGTGGCCCCGGCGACGGTGAGGGCGGCCAGCATCGCGACGACCCACCATCGCCGCGCGACGCGCGAGCCTAGAGCCGCAAGGTCCATGCTCAGTAGGCCCCTCTGGATTCGAACACGGAGCGTATGGTGGCGAGTACGAGTTGCAGGTTCACCCGTATGGAGCGTGACCGGGTCTGGCGGATGTCGAGCCGGCAGCGCTCGGCGAAGTCCACGCGCCCCCGTCCCTCGGCCTGCCAGCGGCCCACCAGGCCTGGTGTCGCGTCGAGGCGCTCGCTCTGCCAGAGGTCATAGTCCGCGATCTTCACCGAGCATGGCCGGGGCCCGACGAACGTCATCTCCCCGCGCAGGATGTTATGGAGCTGGGGAAGCTCGTCGAGGGAGTACTTGCGGAGGAGGCGCCCGACCCTGGTCACGCGCGGATCTTCGGCGATCTTGAAATCCGGCCAGGCCATGGTGTTCATGTGCTTGAGCGTCTCCTTCAAGCGCTCGGCGTCCCGCGTCATGCTGCGCAGCTTGAACAACTCGAATGGCCGTCCGTCCCGCCCCAGGCGCTTGATGCGCACGAATGCCGGACCGGGTGAGTCGAGCTTGACGGCGATCGCGAGCAGCGAGACCACGGGAACCACGATCGGGGCCGTGAGCGCGAGCACCAGAAGGTCGGCGACCCGGCGCAGCCGGACGCGGGGCGGCCGGGCCTCGAAGAGCACCGCGCGGCGGTCGGCCCCGGTCGCCGGCTGTCCGGTGGGCTCCGGACCACGTCGTTCGCGGCGGCCTGGGCTCGGGCCCGTGTCGTCTCCAGGGGGCCACGGCGCCTCCCGGGACCGGGCGAGCTCCTTGAGCAGGCCGAAGGTCTGTCCGTCGTTCGGGAAGGTGGCGGTTCCGAGGAGCAGGTTTCCGCGCGCCGCGGCCGGCACGCGCCCCAGGACGGTCATGGCCACTCGGTGGTCGGCTCCCGGGAGCACCACCACGAGACGGCCATTGGCCACGCTCACCACCGCGTCAGTCAGGCGCAGGCAGGGCACGAGCTCGCGCGCCGTCCGGGAGAGCCGGCGCGAGGATCCCCGGGTCGCCGCCGGCGAGATGCTCGCGACGGTGAGGCGGGACTCGTGACGCCGCGCGCGGGCGAACTCGCGCGCGACAGCGTCCGGGGGAGCGAACGTCGACAGTCCGAGCGAGAGGGCGGCGAACCGGTCCACCACCAGCATGAGCACCAACCCGAGGCCGACGAGAATCACGACGTCGGCGGCGTCATACGCCAGCGCGCACGCCCCCAGACATGCGATCGCGAGCGGCCAGGTGACCCGCGGGGGCAGCCTCACGGCACGGCCGGTCAGCACCACGACCTGGGCGGCCATGATCGCAGCGAAGCCGAGCAGCCACGGACCGTCGGCCCTCGCGAGGGCGGCGGACGTCACTGCGACCAGCGAACAGCCGGCCAGCCACATCACGAGCAGCATTCAGGCCTCCAGTTGACTCTTTACCCAGTCTGCGCACAGGACAAAGGTGCAGTCAAGCCACGTCGGTCATCTCGGACCCCTGCGGCCTTTCCGGACGCACTACACTTTCTGAAGCGTGTTCGAGCCCCGCCTCGACAACCGCCCCTGCGGAGGCAAGTACGGCGACATCGTCGCGGCCATCGGCCATACGCCGCTGGTTGAGCTGAAGCGCCTGAGCCCCAAGCCCGGCGTCCGCATCTACGCGAAGCTGGAGGGCCACAATCCCACCGGCTCGGTGAAGGACCGCGTCGCGCGCGCGATGATGGAGCGGGCCGAGGAGGAGGGCCAGATCTCGCCCGGCCAGACCATCCTCGAGCCCACCTCGGGCAACACCGGCATCTCGCTCGCCATGATCTGCAGCCGCAAGGGCTATCCGCTGAAGGTCGTGATGCCCGACAACGTGACCCAGGAGCGCACCCAGCTCCTCCACATGTACGGCGCGGAGATCGTGTACTCGCCCGGGGCCCAGGGGTCCAACGGCGCGGTGAACATGGCGCTCGAGATGGCCGCGGCCGACGCCTCCTACTACATGCCCTACCAGTACGGGAACCCGGCCAATCCGGACGCCCACTACCACGGCACGGCCGTCGAGATCCTCGAGGAGCTCGATGACGTGGCCGCGTTCGTGGGCGGGCTCGGCACGGGCGGCACCCTCATGGGCAACGCGCGCCGGCTCAAGGAGGAGAACCCCGAGACCCTGATCGTGGCCGCGGAGCCGCTGCAGGGCGAGCTGGTGCAGGGCCTCAGGTCATTGGAGGACGGCTACATCCCGCCGATCATCGACCTCTCGCTACTCGACCGGAAGATCTTCGTGTCCAACCACGACAGCGTGGTCTGGACCAAGCGGCTGCTCCACGAGGAGGGCCTGTTCGTTGGCGTCTCGAGCGGCGCCGTTGCGGCCATCGCCGTGCGCGTGGCCAATGAGCTCGACGAGGGCAACGTGGTCTTCGTCGCACCGGACGACGGCTGGAAGTACCTCAGCTCGGGCGTCTACACCAAGCCGATCGAGGAGCTCGACGAGGCCCTCGACACGGCGTCCTTCTGGTAGGACGGCATGCTCCGGTGCTCGCCCGACCAACGCTCGGGCTGCGCTCCTCGCTAGGACGGCATGCTCCGGTGCTCGCCCGACCAACGCTCGGGCTGCGCTCCTCGCTAGGACGGCATGCTCCGGTGCTCGCCCGACCAACGCTCGGGCTGCGCTCCTCGCTAGGACGCTAGCTCTGTTTTTCAGCCGGCTCCGGATCGGCTGACTCGTGCTCCGAGGCGGTCTTCACGGCCTCGGCGGCCGCTTCCTTCAGCTCCTCGGGGTCGGCCGCCTCCACCTCGTCCGGCTCGTCGTCGTCCTCGTCCGGCTCCTCGTCGTAGCCGTGGTCGTCGTGGTCGCCTGAGAGCGAGTCCCGGAACTCCCGAACCCCGGTGCCGAGCGAGCGCGCGGCGTCGGGGAGGCGCTTGGGTCCGAGGAAGATGAGCGCGACCACGAGGATCACGATGAGCTCGAGCGGGCCGGGAGCGGAGATCATGCGACGCAGGCTAGTGCACGACCTCGACCGTCCCAACCATGAACGGATGGAACCGGCAGTAGTACGGATACCGGCCCGGCTTCGTGAAGACGACGGTGGCGCTTCGGCCGCTCCTGACGCGCCCCGTTTCGAAGCTCCCGCCCGTGCCTTCCTCGGCCGTGGCGGTGTGCGGGGCGCGGTCCATGTCGGTCCATCTCACGGCCTGGCCGGCACGGATCCGAACCCGTCGCGGCCGGTACCCGAAGCTCTTCATGGGCACGTTCACGGTCACCGGCATGGCGGGTTCACGGCCCAGGGGCACCGACGGCGGCCCGGGCGCGCCCTGGGCGGCGTCCTCCGGTCCGCATCCCGCGAGCACGCCCGCGGCGAGCACGGCGAGCAGCGAAGCGCCCGTTGCGGTGTGGCTCGCCATGTCGGTGATCCCTTCGGCCGTTCGGCCGATCCGGATCACCGTGAGGGGCGTAACTAGCCGGATTGGGTGCTGCCGGAGCGCCGGTCGCCGGGCTCGAAGGCGCGCGTCAGGTTCGTCTCGCCGAGTGACTTACGGAGGAGCACGAGGTGTTGGGCGTGGCTCGCCATGACGCTCCCGAGCGGTTGGAGCAGCGTTGGGTCGCCGAGGTTGGTGACCGCGTCCGCGTAGGCCGCCACCGCGTCGGACTCACTCGTCAGGGCGAAGCGCAGGAAGGCCCTTCGGCCTGCGGCCAGCGCCCGGGTCAGCTCCGGCTCGGGCACGGTGGCCACCGCACCGCCCCCGGGGCGTCTCTTCACGACTCGCCCTAGGCCGTCGGCGTGTTCGCCCTCGTGGCCGGCGAGCAGGTTCGCGAGCGCCACGTCCACCACGCGCCTGCGCGCGGCTGTCTCGTAGGCGGAGCGCAGCCGGATCTCGAGCGCCAGCAGCCGCTCGAGCACCTGCTTGTCGGCGCTCGACCGGGCGGGGGCCGGGGCGGCCAGCACGAGCGCGCCGGCGGCGGTGGCCGTGGCGGCCAGGGCGGCGCGGCGGTCCAGGCTCATGAGGTTCCCGTCACGAATGCGTCTGGCGTTGGGGGTGCCCCGGCCAGGTCCCGCACCCAGGCGAGGTGCTCCGCCTCGCCCGCGGCCATCGCGGCGGCGGCGCGGCGCAGGTCGCCGGCCGGCAGCTTGGCGAGCGCGTCGAGGTGCGCCCGGACGAGGCGCTCCTCGAGGTCGCGAGCCAGCAGCAGGGCGTCGCGCTCGTCTCTGAGGCGGGGGAAGGTGCGTGCGTACTCCGCCGCGGGCCGGCCCTGCACCGGGTGGCCCCCGAGGCCCTCGACCAACTCGGACAGGCGGGCAACGTGATCGGCCTCCTGCGCGGCGATCTCTCGCAGGTGCGCGCGTGTGTCCGGCCCGGAAACCCGGGCCGCGGCGGCGTAGGCCGCGATCCCCGCGTGCTCGAGCGCCAGCACCGAGTTGAGGAGCCCGGCGCCTGAGCCGGGTCGTGGGCCGCGTGGGGCCGGCGCGTTGCCCCCGCCGCAGGCGGTGATGCCGAGCGCCGCCGCGGCGAGCGCACCACGCCTGGTAACTGTCCCGGCCACGGCCGGGACAGTAGTAAGTGCTCCGGTGCTCGCTGATGCTCCGGTACTCGCCCGGCCAACGCCCGGGCTCCGCTCCTCGCTGATGCTCCGGTACTCGCCCGGCCAACGCCCGGGCTCCGCTCCTCGCTGATGCTCCGGTACTCGTCCGGCCTAGGCGGTCTGAGGCACGCCGGCCACCAGGCGCTCGAACAGGCGCTCCAGGGCGGGGCGCAGGCGGTCGCGCTCGAAGCCCGGCCGCGGTGCGGCAAGCTCCTCGAACATCAGCCCGGAGACCGCGGCCACGATGATCGGCGCGTCGGCCGAGGGATCGTCGGAGCCGACCGCGCGGGCTCCCATCTCGGCGAGGCGAAGGTGTGTGGCTCGCACCTGCGCGGCCTCGGGTCGCAGCGCCGGGCGCCGGGCGGCCTCGAGCCCCAGCTCGTAGAGCGCGAGGTGGCGGGTGCGGTGGGCGTCGAGCTCCCCGGCCAGGGCGGCGGCCATGGCCTGCGCCCATTCGCTCACCGTGAGCTCGCGCGTGGCGAGGTCCACCACGAGGCGCTCGAAGCGCTCGACCTCCGCCCGGGCGGCGTAGCGCAGCGTCTCCTCGAGCAGCTCGTCGCGCGAGGAGAACCAGTACGTGGTGGCCGAGAGCGGCAGGCCGGCGAGCGCGGCCACCGCCCGGTGGGTCACGCCGTCCGTGCCATGCGCGGCGATGACCTCGAGCGTCGCGCGGAGAATCGCGTCGCGCCGGGCCTCGCCCCTCGGAGCATCTTGGTACATTTGTGCCACTTCTAGGTACAAACGTACCATGGCGCTTTGGAGGACGAGATGATCCTGGCCACCGCTTCCCCGCTCGACAACATCAGCTACGACGACCTGTACGCGCGATGGGAACGCGGCAACTGGCGCGCCACCGAGCTGGACTTCACGCACGACAGGGCTCAGTGGGACAACGACTTCTCGGAGTTCGAGCGCAAGGCCGCGCTCTGGAACTACTCGCTCTTCTTCTGGGGCGAGGACGCGGTGGCCGACGGGCTCTCTCCGTACGTGGACGCCGCCCCGCTCGAGGAGCAGAAGTACTTCCTCACCACCCAGCAGGTGGACGAGGCCCGGCATGCCGTGTTCTTCAAGCGCTTCATGTCCGAGGTCGCGGGCATTGGCGGCACCACCGGCGAGGCGCTGGCGGCGATCCGCCCCCAGCTCACCTGGGGCTTCGTGCAGGTCTTCGACCGTCTCGAGCGCATGTCGGACGAGCTCCGGCAAGACCGCTCGATTCCCAAGCTCGCGCAGGCGATCACGCTCTACCACGTGATCATCGAGGCCACGATGGCCCAGCCCGGCCAGCACTTCATCGCCAGCTATCTGGAAGACAGCGGGCGGCTCCCCGGCTTCCGGGAGGGCATGGAGCACGTGTCGCAGGATGAGCAGCGCCACATCGGCTTCGGCGTGAAGATGCTGAATGACCTGAGGGCGATGGACCCCGACCAGGTGCCCGCCGCGGTGGCCGACCTCCTCCGCGAGGTGATCCCGTGGACGGCCTCCGTGCTGGTGCCGCCGAACTGGGACGAGCGCTACGTGGAGTGCTTCGGCGCCTCGCTCGAGGACCTGGGGGAGGCGGGCGCCACCTCGCTCGAGACCAAGATGCGCATGGCGGGCATGCCCATCGACGAGCTGCCCGGACCGCCGGTCTTCCCCATTCCGGGCACGCCCCGTGAGCGAGCGAGGACCGGCAAGCAGATGGTCAAGGCCGGGTACCTGGGCGAGAAGACCGGGCCTCCGTCCAAGGACCCCGCGGACGTGCGCCTCCTGCTGGACGCGGTGGCCGCCGGCCTCGACGCCGGCCGCGCGCAGCGCCCCGGCACCATCCAGTGGGACTTCAGCGACGCGGAGCCCTGGCACGTGGTGGTGGCGAATGGCGACACGCGCGCCGAGCGCGGCGCCGCCCCGCAGCCCACCGTGCGCTTCCGCGCCCGCTTCGAGGACTTCGTGGACATCGCCGCCGGCCGCGAGGACCCGTTGCGCCTGGTCGCGCGCGGGCGCCTGCGCCCGCGCGGAGATCTGCGCTGGCTCTTCCGCTCGCGCGCGATGTTCCCCGCCTAGGAGGAGCGGAGCCCGGGCGTTGGCCGGGCGAGCACCGGACTACCTAATAGCCTCCGCTGCATGCGGATTGCCCGCCCCCTCTGGGACGAGTTGGTGGCCCACGCGCGCGACGACGCGCCCAACGAATGCTGTGGCTACATGCGGGCGAAGGACGGCGTGGTGGAGGAGGTCTTCCGAGCGGACAATCCGCGCAAGTCGCCCTACGGCTACGAGCTCGACCATCAGAGCCTGTTCGCGGCCAACGCGCTGGACGACGAGGGCTTCGAGGTCGGCATCTACCACTCTCATCCGCGCAGTCCCGCTGAGCCCTCGCAGACCGACATCAACCTGGCCCACTACCCCGACTGGACGTACGTGATCGTTTCGCTGGCGGACGACGAGCCGTCGGTCCGCGCCTGGCGGATCGCCGCCGGCAGGGTGGAGGAAGAGGATGTCGTCGTCGAAGGGTGAGCCCCCGCTCGGCTGCCCGTCGTGCGAGACCACGGAGCCGGGCGGCGGTCCATTCTGCGCGAGCTGCGGAACCCCGCTCGTGGTCGAGGGGAGCGAGCCGATCGACGCCCCGTTGAGCGAGGCCCACGGGCGCGCCCGCAAGATCGACCCTTCCTACACGGAGGGGCGCCTGGTGCGCGTGGCGGGCGGGCGCAACCAGCCCGAGGCAGAGTTCATCCAGGGCCTTCTGCTCGAGGAGGGCGTGCCCAGCGTCCTTCGGCGGACCGCGGGCTTCGACGTGCCGGACTTCCTGGCCGCCGGGCCGCGGGACGTGATGGTGCCGGAGGCCGGGGCCGAGACGGCGATCGCACTGCTCCGGGACCTGCGGATGGGAATCGCCGAGCCCGACCCCGGCGCGTCGCGCGGACCCAACCCGCTGGTGCTGGTGGCCGCGGTGCTGGGCACGGGCGCAGTGGCCGCGCTGGTGGCCTACCTCAGCCTCTGAAGTGGCGCGGCCCGGGGACCATGCCATCCGGTTTATGATGCGCGGCCGTGGACTTCGCTCCCTCTGACCGCGTAGCCGAACTTCTCGAACGGGTCCGGGCCTTCATGGAGGAGCACGTGGACCCGGTCGAGGCCGAGGCCATGGCCGCGCTGGACGCGGAGGTCGGTCCCGGGGTGGCCTATCCGCGGATCCTCATCGAGTTGCGCGAGCGTGCGCGCGCCGAGGGGATCTGGAATCTCTTCCTGCCCGACGATCAGTACGGCCCCGGGCTCACCAACTGGGAGTACGGAATGCTCTGCGAGCTCATGGGCCGCAGTGGCGTCGCGCCCATGGTGTTCAACTGCTCCGCGCCCGACACCGGGAACATGGAGATCCTGGCCGAGCACGGCACCGAGGCGCAGAAGGAGCGGTGGCTGCAGCCGCTTCTCGACGGGGAGATCCGCAGCTGCTTCTCGATGACCGAGCCCGAGACCGCCGGCTCCGACCCCACCCAGCTGGCCGCCCGTGCGGAGCTGGAGGGCGACGAGTGGGTGATCAACGGCCACAAGTGGTTCACGTCGGGCTACAACGGAGCCTCGGTGGCGATCGTCATGGTGGTCACCGACCCCGACGCGCCTCCTCACAAGCGGGCGAGCATGATCGTCGTGCCCATCGACACGCCCGGCTTCCGCGGCATCCGGCCCGTGCCGGTGATGGGGCACGACGAGGGTCCCGGTCACTGGGAGGTGCGCTACGAGGACGTGCGCGTGCCCGCCGACAGCGTGCTCGGGGAGCGCGGCGGCGGATTCGCCATCGCGCAGGACCGCCTCGGCCCGGGACGCATCCACCACTGCATGCGGGCCATCGGCTCGGCCGAGCGCGCGTTCGAGCTCATGTGCCGGCGCGCGCACGACCGCACGGCGTTCGGCGGCCCGCTGGCCGAGAAGCAGTTCGTCCAGGACTTCATAGCCAAGTCGCGCATGGACATCGACTCCGCCAGGCTGATGGTGCTGCACGCCGCCTGGAAGATGGACACCGAGGGCAAGCGCGCCGCGCGCCAGGACATCTCGATGATCAAGGTGATCGCCGCGCAGATGCACCAGCGAGTGGTGGACCGGGCCATGCAGGTGCACGGTGCGCTCGGCATGTCCGACGACACGCCGCTGGCCGCCATGTGGCGCCAGGGCCGCTGGCTGCGGATCGCCGATGGGCCCGACGAGGTGCACAAGATGGTGATCGCGCTCCGCGAGCTCAACCGGTTCAAGCCGCGCGAGCCGGGCCCTGCGCAGGCGGACGGCTCGGCCGGCCGCGCAGCGGTCGGTTCCGCGTGAGCACTCTCGCCGGCGCGCCCACGGCCGACCACGGCCTGACGGACGAGCAGCGCAATTTCGTCGAGGCGATCCGCGACTTCGCGACCCGCGAGAAGTGGACTGTGGAGGGCGAGGACGCGCACTCCGACGAGGTGGCGGCCCGGATGGGAGAGCTCGGCTGGTACGGGCTTCAGATCCCCGACGAGTACGGCGGCTCGGGCGGCAGCTTCTTCGACGCCACGCTGTTCCTCGAGGAGACGGCGCGCGGCCAGATACCGGTGGCCGCCTACGGCGTCACGCTGATCGTGGTCGGCGCGCTCGGGCGCTTCGGCAGCGAGGAGCAGAAGCGGCGCCTGTTCGACCGCGTGGTGAAGGGCGGGACGCTCGCCATCGCGATGTCCGAGCCCGAGGCGGGCTCGGACGTCGCCAACCTGAAGACACGTGCCCGCCTCGAGGACGGCGAGTGGGTGCTGGACGGCACGAAGATGTGGTGCTCCTACGCCCACAAGGCGAGCGAGATCCTGATCGTGTGCCGCACCGGAGAGGGGGAGCGCCACGAGGACCTCTCGATGATCCTCGTGCCGCGCGCCGCCGAGGGCCTCACGATCACGCCGATCAAGACGATGGGCGGCGAGGAGACCAACGAGCTTCACCTGGACGGCGTGCGCGTGCCCGAGGAGGCCCTGCTCGGCACCGAGGGCAGCGGCTGGATCCAGCTCATGGCCGGCCTCAACTACGAGCGGGTGATCCTGGCCGCCACCGCGCTGGGCCTGGCCCAGCGGACCTTTGACGATGCCCTCGCCTATGCCCGCGAGCGCAAGCAGTTCGGACGCTCGGTGGGCAGCTTCCAGGCCATCTCGCACAAGTTCGCGGACCTGGCCACCGACCTGGCCCAGGTGCGGCTGCTGGTGCGCTGGGTGGCGCGCCTGACGGATGAGGACCCGGGGCGGATGCTGCCCCAAGAGGCCTCGATGGCCAAGCTGGCCGCCACCGAGCTGGCCAAGCGCTGCGCCCTGGAGGGCGTCCAGATCATGGGCGGGTACGGGTACGCCACGGAGTACCCGATGGAGCGCCACCTGCGCACCGCGGTCGTGACCACCATCTACGGCGGCACCTCCGAGATCCAGAAGAACATCATCGCGAAGACGCTGGGGCTCTAGGAAGGCATGGTCCGGTGCTCGCCCGGCCGGCGCCCGGGCTGCGCTCCTCCCTTAGGCCGCGGCTAACGAGTCGAGGTCGTCGCGCCAGTCGCGCTCGACCGACGCCAGCGGGCGGTCGAAGGCCTCCGCGATCAGGCCGCGGGCTCCGCGCTCGAGCGGGCTGGTGGCCAGCGCGGCGGCCACGTGCACGCCGCGCTCGTGCTCCAGCATCGAGAAGATCGTGCCGCCCAGCAGGAGGGCGTCGCGGGGCGCGGGAGGGAACTCCGGGCGGCCGCCCTCGCGCATGCGGCGCACGATGGCCGCCCGCATCAGGGGCGTCTGCCCGGCGAGCCACGCGGCCGCGCCCTCGGCGAGCCAGGCCCAGCGCACGTAGCGGCGGAAGTGCGAGACAGAGAAGGGCGGTGGGAGGTCGGGGTTGTTGGCCGCCAGAACCAGGTGGGAGTACTCGTGGCGTGGGGTGAGCAGGAGCGCCTCGCGCGAGCCGGGCACCGCCGACGCCCGGCGCTCGAGCGCGGCCGGGGCGAGCACGTGGATCTCGTGCTCGGTGAACCAGCCGGCGAAGTAGCGCCGGCTCGCGGGCGCGGCCACCAGGCGGGCGAGCGGCAGCCACGGGTGGGCCATGGCCAGCGCCAGCGGACGCGCGTGGATCACCACCGCGATCTCGTAGGGGGTGGTCTCGAAGAGCTCGCCGACGCTCTCGCGGAACCGCTCCAGGTCGTCCAGGGTCGCCGCCGCGGAGTTCGCGTCCTCCGACTCGTGCCGGGCGGAGAACGACAGGGAATGACTCTCCACCCAGGCCACGCCTGGACTTTGACATGGTCCGGTGCCGCCCGATCGCCGATCGGGCTGCGCTCCTCCCTCGGCGTGCTCCGGGTTTAAGCGAGAACCGGAACGGCGTCCGAGGCGATCGCCTCGATCTCCCCGGCGGCGCGCTCGAACTCGTCGTCGGAGAGAACGGGCGTGCCCTCGAAGGGAAGCTCGCGGTAGAGGTCGATCCAGGAGCGGCAGCCGTGGTACTCGGGCCGCACCTTGACCGTGACCGGCCGTGGAATGCGATAGGTGCGCAGGACGATCACGTGGAGCGGGTGGCGGCGCTTCCATGCCAGCCGCTTCTCCGCATAGTCGGGCGTCCAGATGTAATAGGGCGAGAGCGCGTCGATGGCCCGCGGGTCGGTGATCAGGTAGCTGGCCGACACCTCGGCCCAGGCCCGGATGCGAACGCGATCGGGCTGCGCGATGCCGCCGTCCTGCACCAGCGCCTCCGCCGGGGGCTCGCGCTCAGGCCACACACCCTCCTCGAGGGCGCGGTCGAGCTCGGGGACGTGCGACTGGCGGACGAGGTCGTTCCTCTGGTGATCGAAGGTCGGGTAGAGGAAGAACCGGTCGTGCTCGATCTCGAAGTGCTTGTTCTCCTCCCTGATGCCGCCCTTGCGCAGGGTGAGCAGCTGCTCGCCCTCGGCGAGAGCGCGCACGGTTACTGCCCATTCCTTGATTGCAACTGGCATAAGAGGGGAGGTGTTCTCGAAGCCGCGCCCGTGAACGTCGGCCCGCCCGAGGGAGCGGGAAGCGCGGATCGGGATTGTTGCGAAATGCGTCCTCGGTTTCAAGATCCGCGCGTTCGGAGTTCCTTGAGCGAACTACCTGGCGACCGTGGCGACGGCCGCGAAATCCCGCTCTCCAAGGCCATTCTGGGCGGCCTCCTCGTACATTCGCTCGGCCACCTCGGCCAGCCTCAACTCAACCCCGAGAGCACGTGCCTCGGCCAGGCAATTGCGCACGTCCTTGAGCATGTGGTCGAGTTTGAAGAGCGGATCGAAGTCCTGTTCGAGCATCGGCCGCGCCTTGAGGTCGAGCATGGTGGAGGCGCTGGAGCCCGCGCCGGCCACCTCCAGGAAGCGCCCGGCGTCCAGGCTTGCGGCACCCACCATGTGGAGCGCCTCGGCCAGCGCCGCGGCGTTGATCGCGGTCACGGTGTTGGCGATCACCTTGGTCATCGCGCCGTGACCCGGGGGTCCGACGTGCACCACGAGCCCGCCCATGGCCCCCAACAGCGGTCGCGCCCGGGCGAAGGCCTCATCCTCGGCCCCCACCATGATCGTGAGGCTGCCGTCCTCCGCGCGTGGCCGCGACCCGGTGACCGGCGCGTCCACGAAGGCCCGGCCGTGCTCGGCGAGCCGCGAGCCGATCCGCAGCGCGGCAGTGGGGGCGATGCTGGACATGTCCACGCACAGCCCGCCGTCCGCCAGCGACGGAGCGGCGCCATGGTCGCCCAGCAGCACCTGCTCGACCTCGGGCGCGTCCACGACCATCGTCACCGCCGCGGTGGCGCCCTCGGCGGCCTCCGCTGGGGTCGCCGCGGCGCGGGCGCCGTATTCGGCCGCGAAGCGCTCCGCCTTCTCACCGGTCCGGGTCCACACCGCCAGGTCGAATCCGGCTCGGGCGAGGTTGGCGGCCATGGGCTCGCCCATGATCCCGAGGCCGAGGAAGGCCACCCGCCCGCCACCGGCCTCCTTCCACTCAGGCGCCTCTTTCTCCATGTCCTCCACCTCCGGGGGTCTCGATTCGCAAGCGGTCACCCGGACGCAGCTCGCCCGAGCACTTCGACGGCAGCTCCTCGCCGTTGAGGAGGTTCCTACCCGGCGCGCCCGGTTCCCCGCCGTCGGCGCCGGGGGGAGCATGACGACGCCGCTCGGTGATCAGCGAGTAACGCATGGGAGCGAGCGCCTCCAGCTCTCGGTTCACGCCGTCCCCGCCGCGATGTGCCCCTGCGCCGCCGGAGTCCCGGCGCAGGGAGTACTCCACGGCCCGCAGCGGGAACTCCAGCTCCAGCGCCTCCACCGGAGTGTTCAGCGTGTTGGACATGGCCACGTGCACGGCGCTCGGCCCGTCGGCGTCCGGGCACGCGCCCTGTCCTCCGCCGAGCGTCTCGTAGTAGGTGAAGTCCCGGTTGCCCAGGGTGAGGTTGTTCATCGTTCCCTGGCCGAGCGCGCGCCCGAACGCCGCCAGCACGAGGTCGGCGACCCGCGACGAGGTCTCCACGTTGCCCGCGGCCACCGCGGCCGGGGGGCGCGCGTTCAGCAGCGAGCCCTCGGGAGCGCGGACGGTGAGCGGGCGGTACGCCCCCGAGCAGGGAGGCACGTCGGGGTCGGTCAGGACCCGCAGGGCGAAGTAGCCGGCGGAGAGCGTCACGGCGAGCGGGCAGTTGAGGTTGCCGTCGTGCTGGGCGGCCGTGCCCTCGAAGTCCAGTGTCATCTCGTCGCCCTCGACCGTGGCGCGTAGCCGCAGCTCCAGATCGCCGTCGGCGGCCTCGAGCACGTCCCGGGCCTCGCGGGGCCCATCATCGAGCTCCGCGATCCGGGCCCGGGTGCGCCGCTCGGCGTAGTCCTGCGTCTCCGCGATGCCGGCACGCAGGGTGTCGAGCCCGTATCGCTCCACCATCGCGGCTACGCGCTCGCCGCCCGCGCGCCCGGCGGCGATCTGCGCACGGAGGTCGGCCTCGCGCTGGCGCGGGTTGCGCATGCGCCCGGCGAGGTCGTGCAGCACGTCGTCCGTGAGCGGGGTGGGTGGGATCACGACCCCCTCGTCCTCGAGCGTGCGCGAGTCCGCGGGCATGCTGCCCGGCTCCGGCGCCCCCACGTCGGCGTGGTGTGCTCGGCTGGCCGCGAAGGCGATCAGCTCGGCGCCGTGGAAGAGCGGAAGGATCACGGTGATGTCGGGAAGGTGGGTGCCGCCGCGGTAGGGGTCGTTGAGGACCCAAGCCAGCCCGGGCTCGTGGCTCTCACCGAGGATCGCGGCCACGGCCGAGGGCATGGCCCCCAGGTGCACGGGGATGTGCTCGGCCTGCATGACCATCTCGCCCTGCTCGTCGAACAGGGCTGTGGAGGCGTCGCGGCGCTCCTTGATGTTGGCCGAGTGCGCCGAGCGCACCAGCACGGCGCCCATCTCCTCGCAGGTCGCACGCAGCGCGCCGAGCATCACCTGGAGCGTGACTGGGCCGAGGGTCATCCGCGGGCCTCCAGCAGCACCGCCTCGGGTTCCGCGGCGGCATGCCAGCCGGGGGGCACCACCAGCGTCGCGCCCTCCAGCTCGATCACGGCAGGCCCGTCCAGCTCCGCGGTGCCCGGCCCGAGCACCCGCGCCTCCATCTCCCGCCCGCGGAACACGACCGGGCGGGTCCCGCGGTCCTCCGCCGGTGCCCCCTCCGCCCGAGGGACGTCCGCCCCCGGCACCGCGGCGGTGACCCGGATCGTGACCAGCTCGAGCTCGGCATCGGCCGCCGTATGTCCGTACCGGCTCTCGTGGGCGCGCTCGAACTCCCTGCGAAGGTGATCCACGCCGGCGCCGGGCTGCGCCTCCACCGGGAGCTCGAAGGCCTGGCCGGCGTAGCGGAGGTCGTGGGTCACCCGCAGCTCCGCCGCATTGTCCCCGAGCCGCCCAGCGGCCTCGGCGCCCAGGCGCTGCACCGCCGCCCTCACGCTTTCGTCCGTGAGCTCCGGGCCGGTGAGCAGCACGCTCTCCACCACGTCGCGGCGCGGCTCGGACAGCACGAGCCCGAGCGCCGACAGCACGCCGCCCGCGCTCGGCACCACCACCCGGCGCATCTCCAGCTCCTCGGCGATCTCCGCCGCATGCAGCGGACCCGCTCCGCCGAAGGCCACCAGCACGAGGTTGCGAGGATCGATCCCGCGCTCCACGGTCACGACGCGCACGGCCGCCGCCATCTCCGCGGCGGCCACCCGCACCACGCCCTCGGCCGTCTCCGTGGCGGAGAGGCCGAGCTCCGCGCCCAGGGAGGACAGCGCCCGCTCCGCCGCAGCGCGGTCCAGGCGCACTCCTCCGGCGAGCGGCGACTCCGCGGCGAGCCGGCCCAGCATCAGGTTGGCGTCGGTGACCGTGGGGGACTCGCCCCCGCGGCCGTAGCACGCGGGACCGGGGTCGGCGGCCGCCGATCTGGGACCGACCCGAAGCACGCCCCCCGCGTCGCGCCAGGCGATGGACCCCCCGCCCGCGCCCACGGTGTGCACGTCCACCATCGGAAGCGCCAGCGCACGGCCGCCCACCTCACGCCCGGTGCCCACCGCGGCTCCGCCGCCGATGGCCACCGACACGTCGCAGGACGTGCCGCCCATGTCGAGGCCCACGGCGTCGCCCGCGCCCACCCGGGCGCCCACGCGGGCCGCGCCCACGGCGCCGCCCGCCGGGCCCGAGAGCACGGTCCAGGCCGCGTGGCGTCCCGCCGTGGCGGCGTCGGCCGCGCCGCCACTCGAGAGCATGACCTCGGGGGCGGGCAGGCCCTCGTCCCGGCAACGGCCGGTCAGGCGCTCCAGATATCCCTTCATCAGCGGGGACAGCGCGGCATCCACCACCGTGGTGGCGCAGCGCTCGTACTCGCGGAACACGCCGGCGGTCTCGTGCGAGGTGGAGACGTGAGTCCCGGGCCGGAGCTCCTCCACCAGCTCCGCGGTCCGCCGCTCGTGGCCGGGATGGCGAAAGCCCCAGAGCAGGCACACCGCCGCGGCCTCGAACTCCAGGCCCTCGAGGCGGCGGCGCAGCTCCGCCTCGTCCAGCTCGCGGAGCACCCCGCCGGGGCCCGTGCGCTCGGGCACCGGGACCCGCAGATCCACGGGCACGAGTGGTGGCGGGCGCGACGCGCACAGCCGGTAGAGCTCCGCCCGTGCCTGGCGGCCCAGCTCCTCGATGTCGGTGAAGCCCTCAGTCGCCAACAGGGCGGTGGGCGCCACGCGGCCCTCGAGCAGCGCGTTGGTGGCCACGGTCATGCCGTGGACGAGGCGCTCCACGTCGCCCGCTCGGGCGCCGGCGCGGTCCAGCGCCTCGCCCACCGCATTCATCACGCCCTCCGACTGGTCCGCCGGGGTGGTGGGCGCCTTGGCGATCACCAGCCGGTCACCGGCCAGGAGCGCCGCGTCGGTGAAGGTGCCGCCCACGTCCACCCCGAGGATCACGGGCGGCACGCTACGCGGAAGCGCCGCCGGGGCGCCGTGGGGGGCCGGCCCGGCGGCGGCTGTCCGCGTTAGGCCGCGGCGATCTCGGCGATCTCGAGGTCTTCGTCGAGATGCTTGTGGGACGGGCAGTACTTGCTGCCCGGGAGCGGCACCCGCTGACAGGGTGTGCCGCGACGCGTGCTTGCGTGGCAGCACGCCGGGCTGCCATCGAAGGTCACTCCGGTGCGGAGCTGGCTGTCCACGTACTCGGTGGCCAGGCTCACGTGCTTCTCAACGAGCCGGTACACCCGCATCTGCTCCGCGATCGGGAAGAAGTGGCGCACGTCCGCGAAGAGCGTGTGGACGGGACGGGCGAAGTAATGGCGGTCGAGCGCCAGCCTCTCCATGGACGTCTCACAGGAGCGAAGGAAGCGGTGACGGGTCACGGCCAGATCCTCGCCCTTGCACGGGACTACGGATGAGGCCAGCTCCCGATAGATCGAGCGACTGAACTGATACATGGGCCCTCCCTTACCCCTGATAGCGACCGCGCCTGGGAATCCATTTCCCTCCGCAACTTCTAAGGATTGAAACCGTTGCGGTTAATGCCCGGCCGAACCCCAGATTAAGCCGCAATTAACGGGTTCGCAAGCACGAAACGATGCGAAGTGGTCGGAACTTTGGCCAGTCCCCCATCCGGGGGTAGGTCATCACCACTATGGGGTCAAAATCCGGCTGGATTGGCCTTGGGAGCGGCCCGGCGCCTACTCGGTCTCGAGCCGCAGCAGCCAGTCCATCCTCCGGTTGGCGTACAGGAGGGGCTCGCCCTCCTCCAACCGGACGTGCTCGATGTCGCCGATGAGAATGGAGTGGTCGTAGTGCCCGAACGTCTCGGCCCGCCGGCATCGCAGGTACGCGAGCGCCCCCGACAGCTCGGGCACCCCCTCGTCCCAGCGCCAGCCGAGCTGGGCGAACTTGTCGTCGCCCTTGCTCGCGAACGCGCGGGCCACCGCGGCCTCGTCCGCCCGCAGGATGTGGACGCCGAAGCGCTCGCAGGTCGAGAGGGCGGCGTGGCAGCGCGACGAGTGCGCGATCGATGCCATGACCGAGGGCGGATGGACGCTGTAGGAGGCCACCGATGTGGCGGCCAGCCCGCACGGCTCCCCGTCCACCCGGCGCGTCGTGATCACGGCGACGCCCGAGGCCAGCGAGGACATGGCCCCGACGAAGAGCTCGTTCAGTTCGGTCTCGGTCGTCATTCCCAGCGCTCGGCGCTCGGTTCCGCGCCGCCTCCCACGAGGGTATGCATCAGGTCGAGCGCCGGGTCGGTCGAGGGGTGGTCGGTGCGCTGGTGGGCGCCGCGACTCTCCTCGCGGGCGAGGCAGCAGGCCGCGATCAGCCGGGCGAGGGGGAACGGGTCGGTGGCCAGCTCGGCCAGGCCCGCGGCGTCGCGTCGCAGGCCGGCGTATCGCCAGAGCGCCACGCGGGTCGCGTCCGGCGGCAGGGGGGGCGGGCCGTACTCCGGCGGCGGGCCCGGGTCCGCCGGGGCCGGCGGGCCGGCGCAGGCCGCGAGGGCGGCGCGCCGGCCGAAGACGAAGCACTCGGCCAGCGAGTTCGAGGCCAGCCGGTTGGCACCGTGGAGGCCGTTGCAGGCGCTCTCGCCCACGGCGTGGAGTCCCGGCAGCGTGGAGCCACCGTCCTGGTCGGTGGCCACGCCGCCCATCGTGTAGTGGGCGGCCGGCGCGACCGGCACCAGCTCACGGGAAGGGTCGATCCCGATCTCGGCGAGCGTGGCGGCGATGTTCGGGAACCGCCCGAGGTCCACGGCGCGCAGGTCGAGGCTCACGGCACGCTCCCCGCTGCGGGCCAGTTCCATCTCGATGGCCAGCGCCACCTCGTCGCGCGGCGCCAGCTCGTCCACGAACCGCTCGCCGCCGGCGCCGAGCAGGGTGGCGCCCTCGCCGCGCACCGCCTCGGTGATGAGGAACCCGTCGCGGACTCCACCCGTCCGCAGGGCGGTGGGGTGGAACTGCATGAACTCCAGGTCCGCGAGGCGGGCGCCGGCCGCCTCGGCCAGGCCGAGGCCGGCACCCACGGCGCCCGGGGGGTTCGTGGTCCGCTCCCAGAGGGCGGCCATCCCTCCGGTGGCCAGGACCGTGGTCCGGGTGAGCACGGGAAGCGCCGCGCCATCGCGCCGCCGGGCCAGCAGCCCGATGCAGCGGCCCTCGTGCCTCCACAGCGCAACCGCGGCCGCAGGCTCGAGCACGTGAATGCGGTCGTCGGTGGCCGCCTTGGCCGAGAGCTCGCGTGTGATGCGCCGTCCGGTGGCCGAGCCTCCGGCGTGCACGATCCGGCGCACGGAGTGGCCGCCCTCGAGCCCGAGCGCAAGGTTGCCGTGGCGGTCCGCGTCGAAGGTGACCCCGAGCGCCTCCAGCTCTCGCACTCGCGCGGGCGACTCCATGCAGAGCACCCGCGCGGCGCTCTCCCTCGCCGCGTCGCGGCCGGCCGCCATGGTGTCGGCCAGGTGCAGCTCGGGGGAGTCGTCGTCGGCCAGAGCGGCGGCGATCCCGCCCTGCGCCCAGAAGCTCGCCGTCTGGGCCAGCGGAGAACGGCTCACGAGGGCCACCTGGGCGCCCTGGTCGGCGGCCACGAGGGCCGTGAAGAGGCCTGCGGCGCCGGCGCCCACCACGGCGACGTCGGCCCGCAGGGGCGTTTCGGAGGGGGCACTCACTGGGCGTCGGTACGGTACCGGCGCGCGTGCCGGTCCTCTTTCGCCATCCCTCCTCGCTCGAGCACGACACCGGGTTCGGCCATCCCGAGCGCCCCGAGCGCATCGAGGCCGTGGAGCTGGCCCTCGAGGAGCGGGACTGGGTCGGCTTCGAGCCGCGGGAGGCGCCCGCCGCGGAGGTGAAGCAGCTGCTCCGGGTACATCCGCTGGAGCACGTTGAGGCCGTCCGCGAGCTGAGCGCCCGCGGCGGCGCGTTCGACCTCGACACTCCGCTGAGCCTCGGTTCCTGGGACGCCGCGCTGCACGCCGCCGGCGGCGCCTGCGCACTCGCGGAGTCGCTGCTGACCGGCGGCGAGCGGGTGGGCTTCGCCGCCCTGCGCCCGCCCGGCCATCACGCGGAGCCCCGCCGGGCGATGGGCTTCTGCCTGTTCTCGAACGTGGCCGTGGCCGCCCGCCACGCGATTGCCGCACTGGGGGCCGAGCGGGTGCTGATCCTGGACTGGGACGTGCACCACGGCAATGGGACGAACGCCGTGTTCCACCAGTCCCGCGACGTCCTCTTCGCGAGCATCCACCAGTACCCGTTCTATCCCGGCACCGGGCCGCTGGACGACGTGGGCTCGGGCGAGGGTGAGGGCTACTCGCTGAACCTGCCCGTTCCCGCGGGGACGGGCGAGGACGTGTTCTTCTCGCTGGTGGAGCACGTGGTGCTGCCGGCGGCGCGTGAGTTCGCGCCCGACCTCGTGCTCATCTCCGCCGGGTTCGACGCGCACCGCGACGACCCGGTGGGCGGCTGCCGCCTCGAGACCTCCTCCTATTCCGAGCTGACCCGCCAGGTGCTGAGCCTCGGCGTGCCGGTCGGTGCGGTGCTGGAGGGCGGGTATGACCTCGACGCCCTCGCCGGGTCCACCGTCGCCACCATGGAGGCTCTGGCCGAGGGCGGCGAGCCGGGAGAGCATCCGCGGGACGAGATCGCCACACGGGCGGCCGCGGTTCTCGGCCGCTGGTGGCCGCTCTAGCTCAGTGCGCGGGGGTGACCTGCTGCACGTAGGCGCCCTTGTAGCGCCCACCCAGGCGAGCCGCCTCGCGCTCGGCGGCGCCCGACTGCGGATAGCGCCCGGCCACCACGAGCCATAGGCCCTGGCCGAGGTCGCGGTAGTCGTCGGATCTCAACAGGCCGGCCTCGAGCCCCGAGCGGGCGGCGTCCCACGCCACCCGGCGTGCTCCGTCCTCGTCGCTCGAGGTCACGAGCACCACGGTGTAGCCCGACGCGGTGGCGGGCCAGGCGGCCAGAGCCACGGGCCCGTCGCTGGACTCGACGTTGCCGGCCACGCCGCCCGTGGGCGCGGGCGATGCCGCGTGCTTGGCCACGGCGGCCGTGCTCTGGGATGCCGTGGCGGTGCCCGACCCGTCGTCGCTGGTGAGCTCGGACAGCGCGAAGCCGAACGCGACGGCGCCCGCCAGCGCCACCAGCACGGCGAGCGCGATCAACGAGAGGCGCGGCAGGCGAGGCGGCGGCTCCCGCAGCGTGAGCCGGTGGCCGCAGTCGAGGCAGATCAGCTGGTCGGACGCGGCCCCGGCCTGGCACTCGGGGCAGGCGCGGGCAGGACCCCCGGTGTCGGGCAGCTCGTCCTGGACTCCGTCGATCGCGGCGGCCTTGCCCTGCAGGAGCTCGGGGGCCCGCCGGCCGCGGCGATGCAGCTCGTAGACGAGCGCTCCCAGGTCCAGCAGCATGGACTCCGGGGCCCCGGGCGCCGGGGCGGCGCTGGGTGTGGTCGGCTGAGGGTTGGCCATCGGCTGCGATGCGGGCGGCGCACCGCGTCGGCGACTATACGTTCAGCGTCCGACCGATTACCGCGAGCAGCCCGTCGCGGCGCCCGGACATCGGAAACTCCGTGAGAATCCGCTCACGCGCGCGCGAGCCGGCGCCGGGCCCGAGGTCCAGAGCACGGCGGATGCCCGCCGCCACCGAGTCGGCGTCCTGAGACTCGATCAGCACGCCGGCGTCGCCCACCACCTCGGGCATCGCGGTCACGTTCATCACCACGGGCACGCAGCCGGCCAGCATCGCCTCGGCCACAGCCAGGCCGAAGCCCTCGTGCTGGGAGGCCTGGACGTAGACGGAGGCCCTGCGGTACAGGTCCTGGAGATCCTCGTCCGAGACCCAGCCCGTGAACTCGACGTTCTTGCCCGCAAGCGCGCGGAGCTCGTCGATGGCGTCGTCGTGCCAGCGGCCCACGAACACGAACCGCACGTCGGGCAGGCGCGACGAGGCGGCCACGAACGGCCGGTGTCCCTTCTGCTCGAGCGTGGAGCGGACGAGGTGTCCCACGGTGAGGGCGAGCGGCTCCTTCGGGCCCGGAGGGAGCTCGCCGAACGGGTCCGGCACCCCGTGATGGACCACGGTCACGCGCTCGGGTGGGATCGGGGTGTTGCGCGCGATCTCCGAGTGGCTGTACTCGGAGTTGGTGATGAGCGCCGTGGCCCGCCTCATGATCCACCGGCTGGCCCAGCGCCTGAACCCGCCCTGCTGGTAGCCGTAGCCGATCTCGGGCATGTTGGCCGTGTCGAAGCCGCCCACGATCATCACCGAGGGCTTGCGCAGCAGCCAGGCGAGCGTCACGGGCAGGAAGGTGTGCCACGAGGCGAACCACCCGAAGACGAGGTCCGCCCGCATCACGCCGCGCACCACCCGGTACAGGTGGGGCAGGCGCCCGGGCTGGTACAGGTCCTCGATCTCGTGGCCCTCGGCCAGGATCTCCCGGTCGATGGCCACGAAGCTCGCCTTCCGGCTGTGCACGTAGAGGATGCGCCTGCGGTGAGGCCGCGTCATGCGGCCACGGGATCGCGGGCCTCGACGAATGCCCGGTGCCACTCGGACAGCTCGAGCAGGCAGTAGAGGATGGCCTTGTGGTCGGCGCGCCCGCGCCGGTGCTCGTCCACCAGGCGCTCCACCGCCGCCGGAGTGGCGAGGCCGCCCAGCTCGGACCCGGGCGAGTAGCGGCGGCGCACCTCCTCGCCGAGCGAGGCCCGCAGCCAGTCGTCGTATGGGGTGGAGAAGCCGTGCTTGGGGCGGGCCACGATCTCGGGGGGGAGCAGCCGCGACATCGCCCGGCGGTGGAGGCGCTTGCCCGCGCGCGCGCTGACGCGACGGCGTGCCGGGATGCGGTCCACGAAGCGCATCAGCTCGCGGTCGAGGAACGGCACGCGCAGCTCGAGCCCGCTGGCCATCGACATCTTGTCGTTGCAGATCAGGATCCCGTCGGGGAGGAACATCCGCGCGTCGAGGTAGAGCGCCTGCTCGAGCAGCCCGCGTCCGGGTACGTCGGCCAGCACCTCGGACGCGCGCGCCGCGCGCTCGGCCTCCGCCTCGGCGCCGCTTCCCGGGGCGAGGGCCGTGCGCACCTCGCGGTCGCTCACCTCCACCAGCCGCAGCAGCCGCTCCACGTCCCCGCGCCCGCCGAGAAGGTGGGCCACCCGGCGTGCGTCGGCCGCGCGCGGCACCGCCCGGGCCAGGGCGGCGGCGGGGGCGGCGAGCGCGGGTGGTAGGTGGCGCAGCCCGCCCAGCACGGCGGCGGCCCGGTGGCGGCCGTAGCCCCCGTGGGGCTCGTCGGCCCCCTGGCCGGCGAGCACCACCTTCACGTCGCCCGCGGCGAAGCGCGAGAGCTGGAGCAGGGCGGGGGCGGAGGGGATGCCGCACGGCTCCTCCAGGCGCGGCACGCAGCGCGCGAGCTCGGCCAGGAAGTCGTCCTCCTCCATCGCCGTGTCGTGGTGGTCCGTGCCGATCACGCGGGCGCTCTCCGCGGCGAGACGGCGCTCGTCGAGCAGGTCGCCGTGGCCCGGGAACCCGATCGTGAACGTGGTCGGGGGGTCGGGGGCGGAGCGGGCCATGGCGGACACCACGGCGGCCGAGTCCACGCCGGCCGAGAGGAACGCCCCGTAGGGAACGTCGGACATCATCTGGCGCTCCACGGCGCCCGTGAAGCGCTCGGCCAGCTCGTCGGCCAGGGAGTCGTCGTCCCGGCCCGCGAGCGGAGCTCCCGGTGCCTCGCGGAAGCTCGTGACCCGTGGCTGCCCGTCCTGCGGGGCCGTGAGCACGGAGGCGGGCGGGAGCTTGCTCACACCCGCGAACAGGGTGCGCGGGGCGGGAACGAAGCGGCAGGCCAGGTAGTGGTCGAGGGCCACGCGGTCGACCTCCGGGCGGACCAGTCCGGCGGCGATCAGGGCGCCCACCTCGGAGGCCACCGCAACCCGCCGGCCGTCGCTCCACCAGTAGAGGGGCTTCACGCCGAACTGGTCGCGCGCGGCCACCAGGCGACGCTCGCGGGAGTCCCAGAGCGCGAAGGCGAAGATGCCGTTGAGCTCACTCACGAAGTCGGGACCGTGCTCCTCGTAGCCGTGGACCACCACCTCGCTGTCGGACCCGGTGGCGAAGCGGTGGCCGCGCTGCTCGAGATCGGCGCGCAGGGCGGCGTGGTTGTAGATCTCGCCGTTCACCACCGCGGTGACGGCACCGTCCTCGGAGGCCAGCGGCTGGTCTCCGCCGGCCACGTCGATGATGGCGAGGCGGGTGTGGGCCAGCGTCGCCGCCCCGAGGCGGCGCACGGCCTGGCCGTCCGGCCCGCGATGGCGGAGGGCCTCGACCATGCCGGCCGCGGCGCGCTCCCCCGTGCTTCCGGCCGGATCGAGGATGGCGCCGATCCCGCACATGCGGCTGGATGATCGCAGGGGGTCTGGCGCCCTCCGGGTGGGAGCCGCTATCCGGCCGGCGGTGGCCAGATGTTGCGGAAGTGACGGGCGGCGTCCGGGCCGAGCTCAGCACCGTGGCCGAAGGCGGCCACGTCGAACTCGAGCGCGGCCAGGTTCCGGGCGGTGACGAGCGCCAGGTCGTAGTCCTCGGCCACGCGGGCGAGCGTCAAGCTCTCGCGGTTGGAGGCGGCATCGGCCGCTATGAGCACGTTCGTGTCGTCCTCCATGGTCGCCAGGAAAACGAGTTGTCCCTGGGCGTGGCCGGGCGCGTCGACCGCTCGCACCTCCGGGAAGCCGGGCACGGCCTCCCCGGCTTGGATCACGGTGGCGCCCTCGTACGGCGGCACGGACAGACGGCCGTTCATCTCCGCGAGCGTGTCGGGGTCCATGAAGGGCCCGGGCTTCAGCAGGGCGCCGCCGTCACCCGCGGCCACGAGCTCCGCGGTGTGGGCATGCATGACGACGGGGGCGCCGGTCACGGCGGCCATCTCGGCCACCCCGCCGGCGTGGTCGGGGTGGGAGTGGGTCACGGAGATCAGGTCGGGCGCGGGGCCGCCGATCTCGTCGATCTTCCGGCGGAGGAGGTCCACCGTGTGAGGAAATCCGGTGTCCACGAGCACGCGCCCGCCCGGGCGGTCGAGCACGAAGGCATTGACCCGCCCGAGGTCGAGTCGGTGGAAGCCCTGCGGTGTGGGGGCCTCGGTGCCCACGGCGCTTGGGAACGATAGGCGGCGGGGCGGGGTCGGGCTCGTCCCGGGCGTCCTCCGCGCCTGTCCCGTTACGCCGCCGTCACATTGGTGGTCAGCCGTTACATCCAGCTAGGGCCTCTCCGGAGTGTGGGCCGAGTTAGTCATGCATAGCGTGCATAAGTCGGCCCACACTCTCTGCCGGGTTACCCCAGTGCGCCGAAGGTGACGGGACGGCGACGGAACACACCGACTCACCCCGCTGCCGTTTCGACGTCCGGGCGTTCCCCCGCGGGCGCCCACCTGTTACGAAGCCGTCGCGCCCTTGTCACACGCCGGTCTTGGACCGTGCGCCGCGACCACGCAGCATCGGGCTCCTCGCATTCCGCCCACACGAGGAGGCTCCATGTACCGGCTTCAGGGACTCGCGCACGCCACGCTGGCTCGCGCCGTCCGTCGTATCCGTCTCGCCCACCGCGCCCGCGCCAAACCCGGCACGCTCGGTCAGGGCACGGTGGAGTACGTGGCCCTGATCCTGCTCGTGGCGCTGATCATGGCCGGCGTGGTGGCGGCGATGAAGGGCTTCAAGACCGACGAGGGCCAGCAGCTCGGGGACGTGATCCTGAACCGGATGAAGCAGGCGGTCCGGAGGGTTCAGTTCTGACTCCCGGCCGTCATGAGCGTGACGAGTGTGGGGCCGCGGGCGAAGGCGCCCGCGCGCCTGCCGCCCGTCGTGCGACCATTCCCGCCCGTGACGCGCGACCCCCGAGAGCTGCCCGTGGCCTTCTTCGACTCCGGCGTCGGCGGTCTCACGGTGCTCCACGAGTGCCTCGTCACCCTCCCGCACGAGGACTACCTGTACCTCGGGGACACGGCTCGCTTCCCCTACGGCGATCGCTCCCCGGAGCAGCTGGTCGACTTCTCGCGCGAGCTGGCGGCCGCCCTGATTCACCGCGGCGCCAAGCTGCTCGTGGTGGCCTGCAACTCGGCCACCTCGGCGGCGATGCCCGCGCTCCGCGACGAGCTGCGGGGGAGGGTCCCGGTCGTGGCGGTGGTCACGCCCGAGGCCCGTCTCGCCGCTCGCGCCACGCGCACCGGGCGCGTCGGCCTGCTGGCCACGCCGGCCACGGTGGCCAGCGGCGCGTACGAGCGAGCCCTGGCCGCGGTGGCCCCGCGGGCGGAGCTTCACGCGGTCGCCTCGGCCGAGCTCGCTCCCCTGATCCAGGAGGGGGGCGAGGTGGACAACCGTGTGGTCGAGTGCGTGGAGGGGGCATGCCGGCCGCTTCGCGAAGCGAATGTGGACACGGTGATCCTCGGGTGCACCCACTACCCGCTCGTGCGTCCCGTGCTCCAGCGGGAGCTAGGGCGCGGCGTGACCATCGTGAGCTCCGGCGAGGCCATCGCCGAGGACGTGGGCGAGCGCCTCCGGGACCTCGGCCTCGCCAACGACGAGCGCCGGAGAGGGCGCTACCGCTTCCTCGCCACGGGCGACGTGGAGGACTTCCGCCGCCTCGGCACCAGATTCCTTCAGCTTCCGCTCGACGAGGTCGCTCATCTCGATGTCGTGCCGGTCTCGAGGGCCGCCGCATGAACGCCGTAGAGGCGAGCGCGGGCGCCCGGGCGGACGGCAGGCAGCCCGCCGACCTGCGCGAGATCCGCATCGAGCCGGGATTCGTGAGCACAGCCACGGGATCCGCGCTGATCTCCGCGGGGGGCACGCGCGTGATCTGCACGGCCAGTGTCGAGGAGTCCGTGCCGCGCTGGATGGCCGGTCGCGGCCGAGGATGGACCACCGCGGAGTACGGGATGCTCCCCGCCTCGACGGGCGAGCGGAAGCGCCGCGACGTCTCCAAGGGGCGCCCGGACGGCCGCACCGTGGAGATCCAGCGCCTGATCGGCCGCTCCCTTCGGGGCGTGATCGACTTCGAGGCGCTGGGCGAGCGCACGGTGTGGATCGACTGCGACGTGCTCGAGGCGGACGGTGGCACCCGCTGCGCGGCCATCACCGGCGGCTTCGTGGCCCTGGAGCTGGCCCTGCGCCGGCTGGTGGCCGAGGAGAAGCTCGAGACGGTGCCGCTCGTCACCTCCGTGGCCGCCGTGTCCTGCGGAATGGTCGACGGCCGGGCCCTCCTCGACCTCGACTACTCGGAGGACTCGCGCGCGGAGGTGGACGCCAACGTGGTCATGACCGGAGAGGGCGGGCTGGTGGAGGTGCAGGCCACGGCCGAGCGCACGCCGCTGTCCCGGACCTCGCTCGACGACCTGCTGGCGCTCGCCGGACTGGGCATCGAGCGGCTGCGCGAGGCCCAGGCGGCGGCCGTCGCAGCGGCCCAATAGGCGCGGGAGCCGGGCCTTGCGCGTGGTGCTCGCGACCCGTAACGAGCACAAGCTGCGCGAGCTGAGCGGCCTGCTGGGCGGCGTGGACCTGGAGCCGCTGCCCGAGGATGTCCAGCTGCCGCCGGAGACCGGCACCACCTTCGAAGCCAATGCGCTCGTCAAGGCTCGCGCCGCGGCCACGGCCACCGGCCTGCCCGCGGTGGCGGACGACTCGGGCATCGCGGCCGAGGCTCTCGGGGGCGCACCCGGCATCTACTCCGCGCGCTACGCGGGGGAGAACGCCACGGACGAGGAGAACCTCGCGAAGCTGCTGCGCGAGGTCCCGGCCGGCGACCGCAGGGTGGCCTACGTGTGCGCGCTCGCCTACGTCGAGCCGGGCGGGCGCGAGGAGGTCGTGGTCGGACGCTGCGAGGGCGTACTGATCGAGGAGCCCCGCGGCGAGGGGGGCTTTGGATACGACCCCGCGTTCGTGCCCGACCTCTACTCCGACGACAGGACCATGTCCGAGCTGTCGCAAAAGGAGAAGGACGCCATCAGCCACCGCGGGCGTGCGGCGCGCGCGCTGGCGCAGCGGCTACGCGAGAGCGAGCGCGACCCCGGTCTGCTCGCCTCATTCCTCCGCAGGCGGCAGTGAGCGGCGGCCCGCGGAGGTCCCCCAGGACGCTTGCGCCCTGGCGCGCGGTGGGTTCCGAGGCGCAGGGCGGGGTGCCGCGCAAGGACAAGGCGGCGGCAGTCTCGATCCTCTCGAACGCCCTGCTGATCACCCTCAAGCTCGCCGCTGCCGCCATCACGGGATCGATCGCGATCATCACCGAGGCGGCCCACTCGAGCATCGACCTGATGGCCTCGGTGATCGCCTTCTACTCGGTGCGAAAGGCGGACCAGCCTGCGGACGCCGACCATCCCTACGGGCACGAGAAGGTGGAGAACCTCTCCGCCGCCATCGAGGGCGTGCTGATCCTCCTGGGCGCGGGGGTGATCATCTTCGAGTCGGTCCGGCGCATCTCCCAGGGGAGCGAGGTGGACCACATCGGGGTGGGCATCGCGGTGATCGCCTTCTCCGCCGTGGCCAACCTGGTCGTGTCCACCTTCCTCTACCGGCGTGCCCGCGCCACCGAGTCGCCCGCCCTCGAGGGCGACGCGGCCCACCTGCGGGCGGACGCGTTCACCTCGGTCGGCGTGCTCGCCGGCCTGGTGGCGGTGGAGGTCACCGGCGAGCAGTTCCTCGACCCGGCCACGGCGCTGGTGGTGGCCGGCGCGATCGTGTACTCCGGGCTGCGGCTCGTGAACCGCTCGTCGCGCGTGCTGGTGGACGAGGCGCTCCCCCAGGCGGAGCTCGACGCGGTGCGCGAGGCGATCGAGGAACACGGCGCGGCAGAGGTGGCGGGCTTCCACAAGCTTCGCGCGCGGCGGGCAGGGAGCCGCCGCTATGTGGACCTGCACGTCCAGTTCCGGGACGGGACCACCCTCTCGCGGGCCCACGAGATCAGCCACGAGCTGCAGCAGGCGATCCGGGCGAGGCTGCGCGGCGCCGACGTGCTCATCCACCTCGAGCCCTCCGACGCGGTGCGCCCGGAGGACCGGGTCAGGTCAGGTTGAGCGCGGCTGCGGCACCCACGGCGAGCAGGATCCCGGTGTAGCCGTAGTAGCCGTCGAGGAGGAGCAGGAGGGCCGCGACCAGGCAGATGCCGACGGTCACGAGCCAGGAGATTCTGGACAGGGGCACGCCGCTATTCTGACCGTAGATGCCCGGGACGCTCACGCCCGAGCGGACCGCCGCCCGTTTGTGCGAGCTCTCGGGTGATGCCCGGGCCGCGATTCTCCTCGACGCAGGCGGGTCATTGGCCGGTTCCAGCGAGCTGGAGCCGGAGCGTGCGGGCGGCCTCGCGGAGCTTGCTCGGGAGCTGTTCGCGGCCGTGGACCGGGCCTCGCGCCCCGAGGGCGTGGACCCGCCGGAGCAGATGGAGGCCCAGGTGGAGGGCGGCGCCGTGTATGCGTCCCGCACGCCGCGGTGGATCCTCGCCGTGGTGGCACGGCGCACGGCCCTGTCGTCGCTGATGCTCATGGACCTGCGCGCGGTTCTGGCCGAGCTGGAGACCGGAGTGCCCATCCACATCTCCACCAGTGCGGTGGCGAATGGCGACTCGCTTCCGATCTCGCCGATGCCCAACCTCGATCCGGAGGACGCCGAGGCCACGTGAAGGAGAAGCGAAAGGGCCCGATCGGCCGCGCCGCGGGCCTCGCGGAGGGCATGGCCAACACCATGCGCCGGATGCAGCGCGACCGCGAGCCGCGGGTGCTGCTCTACGACTCCACCGGATACGCGCGCCTGCTCCAGCCGAACGCCCGGGGCTACGAGAGCGTGATCGCGGTGTCCGAGCGAATGGTGCGGCTGGTTGAGGACGCCGAGTCATGACGCTCGTGGCCCCCGAGCTGGCCGGACGCGTGCTCCAGCGGGCGCTCGCGCGCGGCGGCGACATGGCCGAGCTGTACGCGGAGGACCGGCACGGCTTCTCGCTCTCGCTGGACGACCGCCGCGTGGAGTCGCCGCAGAGCGGGCGCGAGCTGGGCGCGTGCCTGCGGGTGGTGGACGGCGAGTCGAGCTATTACGGCTACGTGGACGGTCTGGCCGAGCCCGACCTTCAGCGGGTGGCCGAGTCAGTGGCCCAGGCGGTTCGCGGCCGCGTGAAGGTGCCCGCGGCGCTGACCGCGCTCCGGAGAGCCAAGGGCCATCCGGTCGCGGTGCCGCCCGAGTCCGTGGCGGGAGAGCGCAAGGCGGCGCTGTTGCGCGCGTGCGACGAGCGGGCGCGCTCGGAGGGCGGCGAGATCACCCAGGTGCGCGTGGGCTACGGCGAATCCGGCCGGAGGGTGGAGGTCTTCAACTCGGATGGATTGGCGGCCGCCGACGACCGCACCCGCGTGCGACTGAGCGTGCAGGCGGTGGGCCGGCGCGAGGGCCGGGTCGAGACGGGCAGCGACACCCGCGGCGGGCACGCCGGCTACGAGCTGATCGAGGTCGATCCGGAGCAGGTGGCCGAGCGCGCCGCCCGCAGGGCCCTGGCGCTCCTAGACGCGGTGGACGCACCCACCGGCCGCCTGCCCGTGGTGGTGGGGAACGGCTTCGGAGGGGTGCTGCTCCACGAGGCCGTTGGCCACGGGCTGGAGGCCGACGCGATCCAGAAGAGCGCGAGCGTCTATGCGGGGAAGCTCGGGGAGCAGGTGGCCGAGCCCTTCGTCACCGCGTACGACGACGGTGCCCGGACGAACGAGTGGGGAAGCGACGGCATCGACGACGAGGGCACGCCGACCAGGCGCACCACCGTGATCGAGGACGGGCGCCTGACCTCCTACCTCTACGACCTCATCCGCGCCCGCAACGACGGCGTGGAGTCCACCGGCAACGGACGGCGCTCGTCCTTCCGCCACCTGCCGATCCCGCGGATGACGAACACCTTCTTCGCCCCGGGCGACGCCACGCCCGAGGATCTGATCTCGAGCATCGACCGCGGCCTGTACGCCGTCTCGTTCGGCGGCGGGCAGGTGGAGCCGGCCACCGGTGACTTCGTGTTCGGCGTGTCCGAGGGCTACCTGATCGAGAACGGCCGCGTGACCGCTCCGGTTCGCGGCGCCACGCTGATCGGCAACGGGCTTCAGGCGCTGGCCGCGATCGACGGGGTGGCGGGGGACCTCGCCATCGCCACGGGCTACTGCGGCAAGGCCGGCCAGTCGGTGCCCGCAGGGGTGGGCCAGCCCCACGTTCGGATTCGCGAGCTCACGGTCGGCGGCACGGCGTGACGGTGGATCTGGAGGGCCTCGCGGGACGGGCCGTGCAGGCCGCGATTGACGCCGGCGCCACGGATGCGGAGGCCTACGCCGGCGAGGACCAGAGCCGGGAGGTGCGGGTCTACGACGGCAAGGTCGAGAGCCTGAGCGACGCCGGCGGCCGCGGCGTGGGGGTGCGCGCCTTCGCGGGCGAGCGCGCCGGCTACGCCTATACGACGGACCTCTCGGACGAGGGCCTGGCCGGGGTGGGCAGGTCGGCGCGGGAGGCCGCGTCGGTGGCCGATCCCGACGAGTACGCCGGCCTTCCGGGCGAGTTCGGGGCCACGCCGGTGGAGGGGCTGGCGTCGCCGGAGCTCGCTCGCTGGACGACCGAGCAGAAGGTGGACCTGGCGCTGGCCGCCGAGCACGCCGCGCGGGCTCGCGAGGGCGTGACCCAGGTGGAGCAGGCGGTGTACTCGGATGTGGAGGGCTCGGTGGCGCTCGCCAACTCGCGCGGATTCTCGGGCAGCTACTCGGCCACCCAGGCGTGGAGCTACGTGTCCGCCTTCGCCGGGGAGGGTGCCGACCTCATGACGGGCCTCGGCGTGGCGCTGGGCCGGGACCCGAGCCAGATCGATCCCGAGGCGGTGGGCGGCGAGGCGGCCGACCGCGCACTCGCCCTCGTGGGAGCCCGCCAGCCCGAGAGCCGGCGCTGCCCGGTGGTGCTGGACGCGCTCGTGGCCGCCTCGTTCGTGGCCATCCTCGGCGGGATGCTCTCGGCGGAGTCGGTCCAGCGCGGACGCTCCCTGTTCGAGGGCCGGGAGGGCGATGAGGTGGCCGACCCGAAGCTCGAGCTGGCCGACGACGCCACGGACCCGGAGGGTCCCGGCAGCGCTCCCTTCGACGGCGAGGGGTCGCCCACCCGGCGGACGCCGCTGATCGAGGGCGGCCGTCTACTGACCTTCCTGTTCGACGCCCGCAGCGGCCGCCGCGGCGGCCGCTCCACCACCGCGAACGCATCGCGCGCCTCGTACCGCTCGCCGCCGTCGGTTGGCGCATCGAACCTGATCGTCAGCCCGGGCGAGGACGACCTGGACGGGCTCCTTCGGCGGGCGGGCGATGGGCTGCTCGTCACCGACGTGGCCGGGCTCCACTCCGGGGTCAATCCGGTGTCGGGCACCTTCTCCGTCGGGGCTTCGGGAAGGCTCATCGAGAACGGCCAGCTGGGGGCTCCGGTGCGGGAGATAACCATCGCCAGCGACCTGGTCTCGATGCTCCGCGGAATCAGCCGGGTGGGCTCGGAGGCACGCTGGATGCCCGTGGCGGGAAGCGTCAAGGCACCCCCTCTGCTGGTGGCCGAGATGTCCGTTTCCGGTTCCTGAGCGGCATCCGGGGCAACAGTCGTCCGCAGACGTTGTTACGTTCCGCCGCGATTCAATGCCCCCGTTAAGGAGGAAACGTGACTAAGGCCGAGTTCGTGGACCAGGTCGCTGACCGCTCAGAATTGGGTAAGGGAGAGGCCGGCAAGGCAGTCGATGCCGTTCTGGACACAATCAAGGAGGTCCTGTCGCGCGGTGGGGAGATCAACTTCACCGGCTTCGGGAAGTTCGCCGTCGCCGATCGCGGCGCGCGCCAGGGTGTGAACCCGCAGACGGGCGAGCGGATTCAGATCGCCGCCAGCAGGGTCCCGCGCTTCAGCGCCGGATCGGCGCTGAAGGGTGCGGTCAAGGGGTCCTAGGCGGTCGCGAACCGTCGCCCGCACGCGATTCCCGGCGCAGGAGCCGGGGATCGGGCCGTACGGGCGGAGCCGGGCCAAGGAGGGCCTCGGCAAGGTCCCGCGCGGGACGCGGGCCCGGTTCCGCCTCCCCTACCTCGACCGAGGGCTGACCCTCAGTTGAACGGGGGGCGGCACTTCGGTGATCGGTTAGCGGCGCTCGTGGAAGAGCGTCGCAGCCGCGTCGTGCTCGGGCTGGACCCCGATCCGGCGGCGCTCTGGCCCCCGGCCTCCATGCCCGAGGCGGCCGGCGGGACACTCTCGCGGGTCCGCACGGCGGACGCCGTGGCGGAGCATTGCCGGGCGGCGATCGTCGCGGCCGGCCCCGCCTGCGTTGCCGTGAAGCTGCAGATGGCCTGCTTCGAGCGGCTCGGCGCCCCCGGCTGGGAGGCCCTCGAGCGCACTGTGGCGATCGCCCGCGACCACGGCCTGCTCGTGATCGCCGACGGCAAGCGCGGGGATGTTCCGGTCACCGCGGCCGCGTACGCCCAGGCGCTGGTGGGGGAGACCCCCGGGCCGTTTGGGCCCGTGCCGGGACTGGGCGCCGATGCCTTCACCGCCAACCCGCTTCTCGGGCGCGACGCCCTGGAGCCGCTGATCGGCGCGGCGCGCGACGCGGGCGCGGGGATCTTTGTCCTGGTCCGCACGTCGAACCCGGGGGCGGCCGAGCTTCAGGACGCGGGCGACCCTCCGTTGCACGAGCGTCTCGCCGCGATGGTCCACGACCTGGGCCGCTCGCACACGGGCGAATCCGGGCTCTCCTTCGTGGGCGCGGTCACGGGCGCCACCGAGCCGGCGCTGCTCGGGCGGCTGCGCGAGCTGATGCCGGCGGCCGTGTTCCTGCTGCCCGGGGTGGGGGCACAGGGCGGGCGGGTCGAGGACCTCGGCGCGGCCTTCGCGCCTCATCCTGCGGCGGGGCTGGTCACGGCATCGCGCGCGATCGTGGGCGCACACCTCGTGCGCGGCGGGGATCCGGCGCGGGCCGCGGCGGAGGCCGCCGAGGAGCTCCGGGTGGCCGCTTGGAAGGCCTGACCCGCTTGCTCCGGCGCCACTCGGCCCTATGCTCCGAGTCGCCTGTCCAGGAGCAAGATGCACGATCACGGCCGAAGTAGCCCCGCCCGCCTTCTCGCTCCGCTCGCGCTGGTGGCGTTCGCGCTGGCCGTTGTGCTGGTGGTCCTCGCGTCATCCGGAGGCGGGGGTGGCGGTGGTGGCGGGGACTCCGCCCAGAGCGGCGGATCCCGCACCGGGACCGGCACCTCCTCGACCCAGACCACTCCCCGGCCCATCCGCGCGACCTACACCATCAAGACCGGGGACACCCTCGGCTCGATCTCCGAGAAGACGGGCGTCTCCGTCGAGCGGCTTCAGACGCTCAACCCCGAGCTGGACCCGCAGGCGCTGCTCTCAGGGCAGAAGATCAAGCTGCGCGAGTGAGGCGCGGCGCCGGCACGCTCGCGGCCCTGACCGTTCTGCTCGCCGCCTTCGCGGCACCCGCGACGGCGGCGCCCTCGGCGCCGCCACGGGTCCAGGCGGCCGCCGCGATCGTGATCGATGCCCGGGATGGTCACGTGCTCTGGTCCCGCAGCCCGGACCAGCCGCGTGCGATCGCCAGCACCACGAAGCTGATGACGGCGCTGCTCACCCTGGAACGGGCGCGGCTCGGCGCCGTCTACACCGCTCCGGCGTACCACCCCGGTCCCGCCGAGTCGCGCATCGACCTGGCCCGGGGCGAGCGGATGACGGTGGGCGACCTGCTCGAGGCGCTGTTGCTCGAGAGCGCAAACGACGCGGCCGTGACCCTGGCCAAGGGCGTGTCCGGGAGCGAGCGCGCGTTCGTGAAGGCGATGAACGACCGCGCGCACGACCTCGGCCTGGACGAGACCTCGTACGCGAACCCCGTCGGGCTCGACGCTCCCGGCGGCTACTCGACCGCGCGCGATCTCTCGGCGCTGGCCGCCCGGCTGATGCGCAACCACCGGTTCGCGCGCATGGTGGACACCCCGCAGGCGCGCCTCGAGTCGGGAAACCGGCCGCGGGTGGTGGAGAACCGCAATCTGCTCATCGGCACCTACCCCTTCGTCACCGGAGTCAAGACCGGCCACACGACGCGAGCGGGCTACGTGCTGGTGGGCGCGGCAGGCACCGCGCGCACCGGGCGGGTGGTCAGCGTCGTGCTGGGCGAGCCGAGCGAGGCCGCGCGCGACGTGGACACGCTCTCGCTGCTGCGGTACGGCCTGGGCCGCTTCTCCCGCGTGCGGGTGCTCGACCGCCGGCGGCCGGTGGCAAGCGTCGGCGTGGACCACCGCGACGAGGACGCCGAGCTCGTGCCCGCTCGCCCGCTCAGGGTGACCCTCAGGAAGGGCGAGCGCGTGCGCCGCGTCGTGGATGCGCCGAGCAGCCTTCACGGGCCGTTGGACGCCGGGTCGCGGGTGGGAACGGTGACTGTGCTGGTGGACGGCCGGCGGGTTGGCCGCGTGCCCCTGGTCACCGCCGGGGAGGTGCCGGGGGCCGGAGTGCTCCGGGTGATTGTGTCCGCAATCGGCCTACCCCTCACCATGCTTATCCTGCTGTTGACCCTCCTCGTCGCCGTGCTCGCTCTCCTGCGGGTCCGGGTGAGGCTGCGTCTCGTCCGATGATCATCACCGTCACCCTCAACGCCGCCATCGACAAGACCCTCGCGGTGCCGAACTTCCGGCTCGGCCGCCGCCACCGGTCCGTCGAGCAGACCGCGATGGCCGGCGGAAAGGGCGTGAACGTGGCGCGTGCGCTCAAGTCGCTGGGCCAGCCGGTGATCGCCACCGGCGTGGCCGGCGGTCCCACCGGCACCCTGATCACCCAGGCCCTCAGCGACGAGGGCATCCTCAACGACTTCGTGCGCATCCGCGACGAGTCGCGCACCTCCACGGCGGTGATCGACCCCACCTCCGGAGAGCAGACGGAGATCAACGAGTACGGGCCGATGGTCACAGAGGGCGAGCTGGACCAGTTCGTCGAGAAGCTGCTCTATCTGGCCCGCGGGGCGGCGGTCTGCGTGTTCGCCGGCAGCCACCCTCGCGGCGTGGACGCCGATCTCTACGGGCGCCTGATCGATGAGCTGAAGCGGCTCGGGGTCTCCACCGTGCTGGACGCCGAGGGCGAGCCGCTGATCATGGCCACGCGCCGCGGCCCCGATCTGGTGAGCCCCAACGAGCTGGAGGCCGAGGGCCTCGTGGGACGGGAGTTCGCCGACGAGGAGGATCGCCGCGCCGGGATCGCCGAGATGGTGGAACTGGGCGCGCGGGAGTCGATCATGACGCGGCCCGACGGGTGCCTGGCACTGCTGGCCGACGGGCCCGAGAAGCGGGTGTACCGGGCCACGCTCGAGCCGCTCGAGGCCGTGTCCGCGGTGGGGTCCGGGGACGCCTTCCTGGCCGGTTTCGTGGCCGCCCGCTACTCGGGTCAGAAGAACGAGGACTGCCTGCGCTTCGCCGTGGCCTGCGGCGCCGAGTCCACCCAGCACTTCGGCGCCGGCGTGCTCGATCAGCGCGAGGTGGACCGCCTTCTGCCCGAGGTCCGGGTCGAGGCGATGGAGCCCTCCGCGCACGGTTCGGGAGGCGGTCTGGGAGGCGGCTCGGCTCGCGTGGGTTGACGTTCGGGCGCCGGTGCTAACGTCAAGCGTTCGTCCGTCGTCGAACCTAGGATGGCCCAATGGAAGTAGAGATCGGCCGGGGTAAGAAGGGCCGTCGTGCGTACGGCTTCGATGACATCGCGATCGTCCCATCCAGGCGTACGCGCGACCCGGACGACATCGACATCACCTGGACCCTCGGGCCCTACCGTTTCGAGCTGCCGCTGCTGGCCTCGGCCATGGACGGGGTCGTCTCCCCGGCCACGGCGGGCGCGATCGGGAAGCTTGGAGGCCTCGCCGTCCTGAATCTCGAGGGCATCTGGACCCGGTACGAGGATCCGGACGCCGAGCTCGAGCGCATCAGCCACCTCCCCAAGGACGTGGCCACCACGGAGATGCAGCGCATCTACGCGGAGCCCGTCAAGGGCGAGCTCGTGGCCCAGCGAATCCGCGAGATCAAGGACCAGGGCGTTGTGGCCTGCGCCTCGCTCACCCCCCAGCGCGTGCGCGAGCACTACGAGACCGCCATCGACGCCGGCCTCGACGTGCTGGTGATCCAGGGCACGGTCATCTCCGCCGAGCACGTGTCCACGCGGAGCGAGGGCGCACTCAACCTGAAGGAGTTCATCCGCGAGGTCCCGATCCCCGTGATCGTGGGCGGCTGCGCCTCCTACGCCACCGGCCTGCACCTCATGCGCACGGGCGCGGTGGGCGTGCTCGTGGGCGTTGGCCCCGGCGCCGCGTGCACCACGCGCGGGGTGCTCGGCATCGGCGTTCCCCAGGCCACCGCGATCGCGGACGTGGCCGCGGCACGCTCCCAGCACATGCTGGAGACCGGCGAGTACGTGAAGGTCATCGCCGACGGTGGGATGCGCAACGGCGGGGACCTGTCAAAGGCGATCGCCTGCGGAGCGGACGCCGTGATGGTGGGCTCGCCGCTGGCTCGCGCCTACGAGGCGCCCGGCCGTGGCTACCACTGGGGCATGGCCACGTTCCATCCCACGCTGCCGCGCGGCGCCCGCGTGAAGACCACGCAGAACGGCACGCTCGAGCAGATCCTGATGGGGCCGGCCCACGAGAACGACGGCACGTTCAACCTGATCGGCAGCCTGCGCACCTCGATGGCCACCTGTGGCTACGAGGACATTCCCGCGTTCCACAAGGCCGAGGTGATGGTGGCCCCGGCGCTTCAGAGCGAGGGCAAGCAGCTGCAGCGCGAGCAGTCGGTGGGCATGGGCGCAGCCTCAGCTGCGGTGCCCCACCCGGACACCAACGGCTCCGGTCCGGTCGGCGACCCGGCACTCGTCGGGGAGTGAGCACGAGCCCCCGGTCGGCGGCCCTCCCCGGGGGGAGGTGCGCGTGATCGGCACGGGGGCGAGCCGGGAAGGTGCGCAAATTGCGGGATCGCGCCCGGCCACCGACGAGGTGCTGGTCCTCGACTTCGGAGGGCAGTACTCGCAGCTGATCGCGCGGCGCGTGCGCGAGTGCGGCGTGTTCGCCGAGCTGCTGCCGCACCACGTCCCGCTCGAGGAGGTCACGCGCCGCGCGCCGAAGGGGCTGATCCTCTCCGGCGGGCCCGCGTCGGTGTACGCCGACGGGGCCCCCGCCCTGCGCCCGGAGCTTCTCGAGCTCGGAATTCCCGTGCTCGGCATCTGTTACGGGATGCAGGCGATGGTCCTCGGCCTCGGCGGCAGCGTCGAGGGCGCCGAGGTGGGCGAGTTCGGGCGCTCCACCCTCACGGTCCATGACCACGGCCGGCTGCTCGCGGGCGTGCCGGACGAGCAGAGCTGCTGGATGAGCCACCGCGACACCGTCTTCAAGGCCCCGCCCGGCTTCGCCGGGCTGGCGTCCTCCACGGAGTCCCCGGTGGCGGCCATGGAGGATCCCGGCCGCGGGCTCTACGGGATCCAGTTCCATCCCGAGGTGGCGCACACCCCGTACGGCACCCAGATCCTCGAGACCTTCCTCCGCGACATCGCCGGGTGCGACATGTCGTGGAGCGCCGCCTCCGTGGTTGAGGAGCAGATCGCCCGCATCCGCGAGCAGGTGGGGGACGGCCACGTGATCTGCGGCCTGTCGGGCGGGGTGGACTCCTCGGTGGCCGCGCTGCTCACCTATCGCGCCATCGGGGACCAGCTCACCTGCGTCTTCGTCGACCACGGCCTGATGCGCAAGAACGAGGGCAACCAGGTGGTGGCGGCCTTCCGCGACCAGTTCCAGGTACCCCTCATCGCGGTGGACGCGGAGGAGCGCTTCCTCAGACGGCTGGCCGGGGTCACCGACCCCGAGACGAAGCGCAAGATCATCGGCGAGGAGTTCATCCGCGTCTTCGAGGAGCAGGCCGTGCGCCTCGACAACCCCCAGTTCCTCGTCCAGGGCACCCTCTACTCGGACGTGATCGAGTCCGGCGGCGGGCACGGCGCCGCCACGATCAAGTCGCACCACAACGTCGGCGGGCTGCCCGACGACCTCGAGTTCGAGCTGGTCGAGCCGCTCCGCACACTCTTCAAGGACGAGGTCCGTCAGGTGGGCGCGGAGCTCGGGATGGCGGACCGCCTGGTGTGGCGCCAGCCGTTCCCCGGCCCCGGCCTGGCCATTCGCGTGGTGGGCGGCGAGGTCACCAAGGAACGCCTGGAGATCCTCCGCGACGCCGACGCGATCCTCCAGGACGAGATCCGCAGCGCCGGGCTCTACCGCGAGCTCTGGCAGTCCTTCTGCGTGCTGCCCGGCGACCTTCGCAGCGTCGGCGTCCAGGGCGACGAGCGCACCTACGGGTACGTGGTCGTGATCCGGGCCGTGACCAGCGACGACGCAATGACCGCCGACTGGGCCCGCCTCCCCTACGACCTGCTGGAGCGGGTGGCCTCGCGGATGATCAACGAGATCGCCCAGGTGAACCGGGTGACCTTGGACATCACGTCGAAGCCCCCGGGCACCATCGAGTGGGAATAACCGTCCGGCCTCAGAACACCGATCGCCTTCGCGCTGGGGCGTCCTCGGTCGCTCGCGTGCGGAGCACGCGTCGCTCCCTGCGTCCTTCCATCACTCGGCCCTCGGCGCCCTGAGTCTCGGCCGGGCGGGGCCTCCGGAGGGACGCCCACCATGCCTAGCCGCGGATGACCGGCGGGGGACCGGGGGCGTGAGCCCCCGGATGACATCTAGGCGGGCCAGAAGGCCTGGACCAGCTCCGTCTCGCCCTCCGTGCTCTCCAGGCGGTGGGAGACCATGATCAGCACGGCGTCCTCGGGGCCCTCGTTCCACACCGAGCGCACCACCTCGGGGGAGATTCGCACCACGGTTCCGGCGCCGACCGGGATCACCTCGTCCTCGAGCTTGAACTCGAGCTCGCCCGACACCACGAAGTAGATCTCCTCCTGGGTCATGTGGCGGTGGCCGTAGCTTCCCTTGCCGCCGGTCTGGGCCGGCATCCTGCGCCAGGTGAAGGCCACCTGCTCCGCACCGATGTGGTGCGCGCACATCCGCATCTCGCCCGGGTAATCGCCCATCACGTCCGGGACGTCCTCCAGCGCCGTGATCGAAAAGCCCGCCACCGTGTCTCCTTTTGCTCGCTGGCGGCGCATTCTCCACGGCCGGCGTCCAGGGGACAAGCGCGCGCTAGCCTCGCCGCATGGGCATCGTCACGTGGATTGTGTGGGGGCTGTTCGTGGGCGTCATCGCGCGCGTGCTGAAGCCCGGCCGCAAGCGCATCGGGCTGGGGCTCACCGTGGTCCTCGGCATCGCCGGCTCGCTGATCGGCGGCTTCGTCGCGACTCAGTGGCTCGACATCGCCGACGTGGGCGACTTCGACTTCGGGAGCTTCCTGATCGCCGTGCTGGCTTCGGTGGGCCTTCTGGCCCTGTATGAGCGGGTGGACCGCGTGCTGCCCGGCGGCGAGAAGGATCACCCCGGTCAGTCAGGTCAGCTCGAGCGCTAGGACCAGGCGTCCCAGGACTTCAGTGAGGGCAGCGGGTCGAAGGGCCTGCCGCCGTCGTACCAGCCCGGGCCGCCCCACATCTCGAAGTGGAGGTGGCAGGCCGTGGCGTTGCCCGTCTGGCCCACCGAGCCCACTCGCTGCCCGGTGTACACGCGGTCGCCCTCCGCGAACGGCGAGGGCTCGGCCAGGTGCATGTAGACGTAGTCCCGGCTCGTTCCCGCGCCGTCGATCACGATGTAGTTGCCGGCGGCGGCGTGGTACTGCTTGAACTTGATCCTCCCGCCCCTCGCGGCCACGAGCGGGGTGCCGCAGCGGGCGAACACGTCCTGGCCCTGATGGGAGTGCCCGGAGCGGCCGCTCCCGAAGTCCGCGTTCGAGCCGCCGAAGTTGTGGCGTCCACGGACGGGGAACATGTTGTCGTAGAGGTCGAACGCGTCGCGCTCGTAGCTGCCCGCCTTCGCGCTCCGGACCTCGGTGCCGTCGGCTTCCTCCGTGGTGAGCCGGAAGGAGTACCGCCCGGGCTTGGCGCCCGCACTGCCGATTCGCCCGTCCCAGGAAACGCGCTCCACGTGTCCCGGCATTGCGGCGGGGTGCCAGGTCCTGACCGCCGCGCCGTCGCTCGCGCGCATCAGCTCCACCGCCACCGCGGCGGGAACCGCGCCCGAGACCCGGAACGAGAACGTCACGGCCCGCTTGGCCCCGACGTATGCCTTGGTGCGGCTCGTGCCGGTTTCGACCGAGGGCGTGCCGGTGGCGCCGAGCGCAAGCGGCATGGGCACGGGGGTGAGCTTCGTGCTCGGCTCTGGAGGCGGGGCGGGGAGGATCGCGATCGGACGCGTGTCGGGCGAGCGCACGGTGCCGGTGGACACGGTGATCGGCCCGGTCACGGCGCCGATCGGGACCTTGGCGCTGATGCGCGTCGATCCGCTGGGGCGCACCTGCGTCGAGGTGTCGTCGCCGCGCCCGTAGCTGCCGCGGAACACCACCTTCACCACGCCGCCGAGGTCGTGGCCGCTGATCCGGATCGTGCTGCCGCCCTGGGCGCGATGCCGCGAGGCGCAGACTCGTACACAAGCCACCTTCGTGATCCCCGGCTTGGCCACGAACACAGCGCCGCCCGTGCCCCCGCCGCTCTGGGCCGCCGCCACCGGAGCCAGCGCGAGCGCGCAGGTTCCCGCGGCTGCTGCTGCGCGTCCCGCAAGAATGCGGCTATCGGACAACTCGTCGGCCTCTCTCGGTTGGCCTACGGGGTTAGCTGACGGGCTCGCGACACTGGCCGCTACGGCCGGGGCAATCCGGCCGATTCGCCCCTTCGGACACCTGTTTCAAGGCGGTCCGAATGGTTCCCCCGCTCCCGCTGACGGTCTGAGTTTCGCCCCGGGATTCGGCAGGCTCTGAATCGGCGCGGCAGTATATCCGCGGCCCCGGCCTGTCGCAGGCACCTGGCGTGTGCCACACTTCGGCCCGGTCGGCGCCGCTTCTGCGTGCGCGGACACCTCCGCTTCAATGAAGACGTACGTCGCGACACCTGCTTCCCGCGAGCGAAACTGGCTCGTGGTCGATGCCACCGGGCAGACGCTCGGGCGGTTGGCCACGCAGATCGCGGACACCCTGCGGGGCAAGCGCAAGCCCGAGTACACCCCGCACTGCGACACGGGCGACTTCGTGATCGTGGTGAACGCCGAGCGCATCTCGGTGACCGGTCGCAAGCGCGAGCAGAAGCGCTACTACCGGCATTCCGGCTACCCGGGCGGGCTTCGCAGCCGCACGCTCGCGGAGATGCTCGAGCGCAGGCCCGAGGAGGTAATCCGCCACGCGGTCAAGGGGATGCTTCCCCGCAACCGCCTCGGCCGTGCCCAGCTGCGCAAGCTCAAGGTCTACGCGGGGCCCGACCATCCTCACGCGGCCCAGACGCCGGATCAGATGGAGGTGAACGCGTGACCCCCGAGGAACGCGACGACGCGGCCAACGAGCCCGAGGAGAACGAGACCCCGGAGGCCGGCGCGGACGCCCCGGAGCCCGAGGCGCCCGCCGAGGAGGGCGAGGGCGCCGCTCCGGACGAGGAGACTTCGCAGGACGAGGACACGCCGGCCGAGGAGCCCGTGGCCGAGGCCGAGGAGCCCGCGGCTGAGGAGGAGCCTGCCGCCGAGGCCGAGGAGCCCGCCGCTGAGGCCGAGGAGCCCGCAGCCCGCGAGCGCCCCCAGCGTGCCGGCGCGGCTGAGGAGGGTGGTGCCAAGGAGGAGGTCATTCCGGGCGCCCACCTCGAGCCCGACCTCGTGCTCGAGGAGCAGCAGCGGCCGCAGAGCGAGTTCGGCGAGTACGGCGAGACCGAGGATGGCGGCGAGGAGGGCGAGGGCGAGCCCGCTGGCGACGCCGAGGCCGCGCCCGTGGCGCACACGCCGCTCGACCTGGCCGCGGACGCCCGCTATTCGGCCACCGGCAAGCGCAAGCGTGCCGTGGCCCGCGTGATCCTGCGTCCGGGCGACGGCGACTACAAGGTCAACAAGCGCGACCTCGACGAGTACTTCCCGCGCGTGCGCCTCCAGCGGATGGCGCGCCAGCCGCTCGATGCCGCCGGCTACGAGGGCCGCATGGACGTGGTGGCCCGCATCCACGGCGGCGGCACCGCCGCCCAGGCCACCGCGCTGCGCCACGGGATCGCCCGTGCGCTGGTGGAGGCCGATCCCGCGCTGCGCGGCGAGCTCAAGCGCCGCGGGTACCTCACGCGCGATCCGCGCGTGAAGGAGCGCAAGAAGGCCGGGCTCAAGAAGGCCCGCAAGCGGCCGCAGTTCTCCAAGCGCTAGCGCGCTCGTGGCGCTGTTCGGCACGGATGGCGTCCGCGGGGTCGCCGGCGAGTTTCTGACGGCCGAACTGGCCACCGCGCTGGGCGCGGCGGCCACGTCGATCTCCCCCTCGGAGGCGCCGCAGGTCCTGATCGTCCGCGACACGCGCGAGTCCGGCGAGATGCTGGAGGCCGCCCTGGCCGCCGGCGTGGCCGCCGCGGGGGGCCACGCGCTTCTCGGCGGAGTGCTGCCGACCCCCGGCGCTGCCCTGCTCGTACGCCGCTACGGGCTGGACCTCGCCGCCGTGGTGTCGGCATCCCACAACCCGTACGCCGACAACGGAATCAAGTTCTTCGGCCCCGAGGGCACGAAGCTCGCGGACGAGAGCGAGCAGCGGGTTGAGGCGCTGGTGAACGGCGGGGAGCGGCCGCCGGCCGAGATCGGCCGGGTCCGCGACCTCCACGGCGCCGCGGGGGACTACGTGCGCGAGCTCGAGTCCCGCTTCGGGCACCTTGACCTCGCGGGCCGGCGCATCCTGCTGGATTGCGCGAACGGCGCCACGCACCGCGTGGCCCCCGAGATCTTCCGCCGGCTCGGCGCCGAGATCGAGCTCACCGCAGTGGATCCGGACGGCCGCAACATCAATCACGAATGCGGCTCCACGTACGTGAGTCACCTGGCCGAGCGGGTCAGGGCCGGGGGACACGAGGTGGGCTTCGCGTTCGATGGCGACGGGGACCGCGTCCTGGCCGTGGACCGCAACGGCGACGTGGTGGACGGCGACGAGATCATGGCGCTGGTGGCCCTCCACCTGCGTGCGCAGGACCGGCTGCCCGGCGACGGCGTGGCCGTGACGGTGATGACCAACTACGGCTTCCACCGGGCAATGTCCGCGGCCGGCATCGAGGTGGCCACCACCCAGGTGGGCGACCGCAACGTGCTGGAGGAGCTGCTTCGCCGGGGATGGTCCTTCGGCGGCGAGCAGTCCGGGCACATCATCGACACCGGGTTCGTGCCCGCCGGGGACGGCACCGCCGCCGCCCTGCTCACGCTCGAGGCGCTGGACGGCTCCGACCTTGCCGACCGCCACGCGATGGAGAAGCTTCCGCAGCGGCTGGTGAACGTCCGCGTGCGCGACCGGGGGGCGCTGGAGGGGGCGGATGAGATCTGGGAGGCGGTGAGGCGGGAGCAGGAGGCTCTCGAGGGCCGCGGGCGGGTGCTGATCCGGCCCTCGGGCACTGAGCCGCTGGTGCGCGTGATGGTGGAGGCGCCCGACGAGGCGGAGTGCCAGGAGATATGCGACCGCCTGGTCTCACTGGTCGAAGGTCGGCTGGGCTCCTAGACCATCGGCGCAGGCATTCTTTCGAGAGTGGCCGGGTCAGCAGACGTGCATTAGTCTCGAAGTCTCGTGTGCGGCATCATCGGTTACGTCGGACCGCGCGAGTGCCGCGACCTGCTTCTTGAAGGACTGCAGCGTCTCGAGTACCGCGGTTACGACTCAGCAGGACTTTCCCTGGTCACCAACGGGTCGATCGGCTCGGTGCATGCCGTGGGCAACCTTCAGCACCTTCGCGACGAGGTTGTGGCCCGGAACGGCCACCTGCGCGGGTCCACCGGCATCGGCCACACGCGCTGGGCCACTCACGGCCGTGTGACCAAGGCCAACGCCCACCCGCACTCGGACAACTCCGAGCGCGTGCACATCGTGCTCAACGGGATCGTGGAGAACTGGACCGATCTCCGCGAGCAGCTCGGCCACGACGGCGCCACCTTCACCTCCGAGACCGACGCCGAGGTGGTGGCCCACCTGGTGGCGCATCACTTCGACGGCGACCTCACGGACGCCGTTCGCCGCGCCTACAACGACCTCAGCGGCCACTACGCGTTCGTGGCGATGTCCGCCGACGAGCCGGGCGTGCTGGTCGGAGCCCGCAAGGAATGCCCGCTCGTGGTCGGCGTCGGCGAGGGCGAGGGCTTCATCGCCTCCGCCATTCCCGCCTTCCTGGCCCAGACCCGCCGGGTGATGATGGTCGAGAACGGCGAGATCGTGAGCGTGACCCCCGAGGGCACCACCTTCATCAACGCCGGCGGCGCGACCGTGGAGCGTTCCATCGACGAGGTCGACTGGGACGAGGAAGAGGCTGAGAAGAACGGGTATGACACGTTCATGCTCAAGGAGATCCACGAGCAGCCCGACGCCGTGGCCGAGACGGTGGCCGACCGCGTCACCGGCGATCACGTGGACCTCGGCGACATCGGGATCTCGGACGACGAGCTGAAGGACATCCGCCGCGTGATCGTGGTGGCCTGCGGCACCTCGTACCACGCGGGCCTGATCGGCCGCTACGCCATCGAGGCCTGGGGCCGGCTCCACGTGGAGATCGACATCGCCTCCGAATTCCGTTACCGCAACCCCGTGCTCGACGAGCACGACCTGGTGGTGGGCATCTCCCAGTCCGGCGAGACCGCCGACACGCTGGCCGCGATGCGCCTGGCGCGCGAGCGCGGCTCGAAGGTGCTCGCCGTGACCAACGTGATGGGCAGCCAGGCCACCCGTGACGCCGACGGCGTGATCTTCACCCGCGCCGGCCTCGAGATCGGCGTGGCGGCCACCAAGACCTTCGTCTCGCAGGTGGCGGTGATGTACCTGCTGGCGCTCAAGCTCGCGCAGGTGCGCGGAACGCTCGAGCCCGAGGTGCGCACCCACCTCTGCCACGAGCTGCGCGAGCTTCCGCACCGCATCACCGAGCTCCTCGAGCAGGTGGACGAGCCCGTCCGCCGGATCGCGAATCACTGGAAGGACGCCGGCTTCTTCCTCTATCTCGGACGGCACATCGGCCTGCCCGTGTGCCTCGAGGGTGCGCTGAAGCTCAAGGAGATCTCCTACATCCCGACCGACGCCTACGCGGCGGGCGAGATGAAGCACGGCCCGATCGCCCTGCTCGATGAGGCCACTCCGGTGGTGTGCGTGGCCACGGACTCGCCCGTGCTGGACAAGGTGATGTCGAACATCGCCGAGGTCCGGGCGCGCGGCGCGCACGTGGTGGCGGTGGCCACGGCGGGCAACGAGCGCATCAAGGGCCTGGTGGAGGAGGTCGTGGAGATTCCGGCCACCGACTGGTTCCTCCAGCCGATCCTCGCCGTGATCCCGCTTCAGCTGCTGGCGTACCACATCGCAGTGGCGCGCGGTCTCAACGTGGACCAGCCGCGCAACCTCGCAAAGACCGTCACCGTCGAGTGACGGGAGTCGGTCTCGACCTCCTCGAGGTCGAGCGCCTGGAGCGGGCACTCGAGCGCCGCCCGCGCCTGGCAGGTCGTCTCTTCTCCGAGGAGGAGCTCTCGTACGCGGGTGCCAAGAGCCGCCCGGCGATGCACCTGGCCGCGCGCTTCTGCGCGAAGGAGGCGGTGGCCAAGGCCCTGGGCCTGACGGCGTGGAGCTTTCGCGAGGTGGAGGTGGTGTCCGGCGATGGCCCGCCGAGCGTCCGGCTGAGCGGCCGGGCGGCGGCGCGCGCGGAGGAGCTGGGGGTGGAGGCGTCGGTCTCCCTGACCCACACGCACGCGCTGGCGGGCGCGGTGGCGCTCCTGCGGTGAGCTCGCTTCCCGACTGGCTGGACCCGCTGTTCGAGGCGAGCGAGATGCGCGCCGTGGACGAGTGGGCAATCGAGCGGGCCGGAGTGCCGTCACTGGACCTGATGGAGCGAGCCGGAGCGGGCCTTGCCCGGATCACGGCGGACGCCGCGGGCCACGGGCCGGTCTGCGTGGTGGTGGGCAAGGGCAACAACGGCGGCGACGGGCTGGTGGCCGCCCGGTTGCTGCGCGAGGACGGCCATACGGTCCGCGTGCTCGCCATCGCCCCGACCGACGAGCTGCGTGGCGACGCGGCCACGAACCTCGAGCGCCTGCCGGGTGCTCCGCCGGAGGCCTGGGATCCGGCCGCCCTGAAGGGGGCCGGCGTGGTGGTGGACGCGCTCCTGGGCACCGGATTCGAGGGCGAGCCGCGCGAGCCGGTGGCGAGCGCGATCGCCGCGATCAACGCCCAGCCCGCGCCGGTGGTGGCGTGCGACGTGCCATCGGGCGTGAACGCCACCACGGGCGAGGTCGAGGCCGGCGCCGTGCGCGCCGCCGTGACCGCGACCTTCCACGGGCCGAAGGTGGGGCTCTGGGTGGAGCCGGGCAGGCGGCACGCCGGCCTGGTGGAGGTCGTGGAGATCGGGGTGCCGAGGGGCGCGCCGGCTCCGGAGCGGGCAGGGCTCATATCCGAGCGCGTGCTCTCGCTCTACCCCCACCGCTTGCGCAACGGCTCGAAGTTCGACTCCGGCGTGGTGGTGGTCGCGGGCGGGTCGGCTGGGCTCACCGGCGCACCCACCATGGCCGCGCGGTCGGCGCAGCGCGCGGGCGCCGGCTACGTGCAGGTGGCGGTGCCCGCCTCGGTCCGGCAGGTCGTGGAGCTTCGCCTGCTTGAGCAGATGACACACGCCCTGCCCGACGCGGACGGTGGGCACACGGCCGCCGGCGCCGACGACCTCGCGGAGCTGGCCGAACGCGCCGGCGCGGTGGTCCTGGGCCCCGGTCTGGGCCGGTCTGGGGGCGCCGTGGCCTTTGCCCGCCGGGCCGCGGCAGAGGTGCCCGCCCCGCTGCTCGTGGACGCCGACGGGCTGAACGCGCACGCCGGCGCGCTGGCCGGCATCGCGGGACGCGATGCGCCGACGGTGCTCACGCCGCACTCGGCGGAGATGGGGCGCCTGATCGGCACCAGCCCCGAGGAGGTGGACCGGCGGCGGCTGGACAGCGCCCGGCGGGCCGCGGAGGAGAGCGGCGCCGTGGTGCTCCTCAAGGGGGACGACACCATCGTGGCCGAGCCAGGGGGCCGGGTGGCGATCAGTCCCGGCGCCAGTCCGGCGCTGGCCACCGCGGGCACGGGCGACGTGCTGTCCGGGCTCATCGGCGCCCTGCTGGCCAAGCGCCTCGATCCCTTCGAGGCCGCGTGTCTCGGTGCGCTTGCCCACGGCCTCGCCGGCCGGGCGGCCGCCGGCCGCCTGGGGGCCGATCACGTGATGGCGGGCGACGTGATCGACTCGCTGCCCCAGGGCCTGACGCTCCGATAGGGTCGCTCGCCGTGGCCGGTCTCGAGCGCGCCGTAGCTCGCATCAACGCCGGCGCAGTGGAGCGCAATTGCCGCCGGCTGCGTTCTGAGCTGGGAGCTGGAACGTCGCTGTGCGCGGTGGTCAAGGCGGACGGCTACGGGCACGGGTCCGTGCCGGCGGCCGAGGCCGCCCTCCGGGGCGGCGCCACCTGGCTGGCGGTGGCCACGGCGGCAGAGGCCGTCGAGCTGCGGGACCGGGGCGTGGCCGCTCCCGTGCTCGTCATGGGAGCCCTCACCCCGGCTGAGCTGCGCGCCGCGGTGGCCTCGGAAGCCGACGTGGTGGCCTGGACCCCGGAGCTGGCGTCGGCGGCACGGGCGCTCGAAGGGGCACGCATCCACGTGAAGCTCGACACCGGCATGGGAAGATTGGGGACCAAGGACGTGGACCTGGCGAGGTCACTCTTGAGCGATGGCGCCGTGGGCCTCATGACCCACTTCGCCACCGCGGACGAGCCTGGCGACAAGCTGTTCCCGGAGCAGTTGCGGTGCTTCACCGAGTTCGCGGAGGAGGCCCGCGCGCAGCGCCCGGACCTGCTGGTCCACGCGGCAAACAGCGCGGCCACCCTGCGCGAGCCGGCGGCGCACTTCGACATGGTGCGCTGCGGCGTATCGATCTACGGCCTCGATCCCTTCCAGGGCGACCCGGCCGAGCGCGGTCTCGAGCCGGCGCTCGCGCTCGAGTCCTGGGTGGCGGCGGTACGGGACTTCGAGCCCGGCGACGGGGCGGGCTACGGGCGCACCTGGCGCGCGGAGGGCCCGACCGCGGTGGCCACGGTGCCGATCGGGTACGGGGACGGCTGGCGGCGGGGGCTCTCGAACGACTGCGACGTGCTGATCCGGGGACGCCGGCACCCCGTGGTGGGCACCGTGAGCATGGACAACGTGACCGTCGAGGTGGGCCGCGGGAGCGACGTTGAGGTGGGCGACACCGTGACGCTCATCGGGCGCCAGGGGGACGAGCGGATACTGGCCGAGGAGGTGGCGGTACGGCTCGGCACCATCAACTACGAGATCACCTGCGGCCTCTCGCGGCGGGTGCGGCGGCAGCCGGTCACGTGAGCGACCCCCTGACCCAGGCGCTCGGCGGGCGATCCGCGTGGATCGTGGGTGGCACCGTGCGCGACGAGTTGCTCGGCCGCCCGGACGTGGACGTGGACGTGGCGGTGGCGGGGGAGGCCGAGGCGGCCGCCCGCACGCTGGCCCGTGCAGTGGGCGGGCCCGTGTTCCCGCTGTCCGAGCGCTTCGGCGCGTGGCGCGCGATCGACCGCGAGTCGGGCCGCACCTACGACGTGTCGGAGCTTCAGGGCGCGACGATCGAGGAGGACCTCTCGCGCCGCGACTTCACCGTGAACGCCATGGCCAAGCCGCTGGAGGGCGGCGAGGTGATCGATCCCCACGGCGGCCGCCGGGACCTCGAGGCCCAGACCCTGCGGCTCGTTTCGCCCGAGGCGTACGAGGCCGATCCGCTGAGGCCGCTGCGGCTGGCCCGCTTCGCGGCCGAGCTGGGATTCACGGCCGATGCGGAGACGGAGCGCATGACGCGGGCCGCGGCGCCGGGCGTGTCCAGCGCGTCGCCGGAGCGGGTGTTCGCCGAGCTGCGCCGGCTGATAGTGGCGCCCGGGGCGCTGCCGGGGCTTGAGCTGTCCGACCGGCTGGGGCTTCTGCGCGCGGTGCTGCCCGAGGTTTCCGACCTCCACGGCGTGGAGCAGAGCCGGTACCACCACCTGGACGTGTACGGCCACACGCTCGAGGTGCTCGCCCGACAGATCGAGCTGGAGGGGCGGCTGGACGAGCTCTTCGGAGAGTCGGCTCCCCGACTCGAGGCCGTGCTGGCCGAGCCGCTGGCGGACGACCTGACGCGCGGTCAGGCGCTGCGCTTCGGCGCCCTTCTGCACGACGTGGGCAAGCCCGCCACGCGCGGCGTCCTCGCGAACGGGCGCGTCACGTTCATCGGCCACGACGCGGTGGGCGAGACGATGGTTTTGGACCTCTGCCGTCGGCTGCGCACCAGCGAGCGGCTGAGCCGCTTCCTCCAGGGCGTGACGCGCACCCACCTCGCCCTTGGCTTCCTCGTGCACGACCGGCCGCTCTCGCGGCAGGCGGTGTACCGCTACCTGACACGCACGACCCCGGTGGAGGTGGAGGTGACGCTGCTCTCCTGCGCCGACCGTCTGGCCACCCGAGGTCGAAACGCCGATGCCGCGATCGCCGCCCACCTGGATCTGGCCGCCGAGCTGATGGTGGCGGCGCTCGACTGGAGGGAGGCGGGGCCGCCCTCGCCGCCGGTCCGTGGCGACGATCTCGCCCGCGAGCTCGGCATGACGCCCGGCCCGGAGCTCGGGCAGCTGCTCCGGCGCCTGGAGGAGGCCGCGTTCACCGGCGAGGCACGCGATCGCGCCGAGGCGGTCCAGCTCGCCCGGTCCTTGAGGCAGAATCCCGAGAAGTGATCGTCGACTGCGCTGTTTACGAGGACGGAAAGCGCCGCGACGGCCAGGTGGATCTCGAGCACGCCTACCGGGCCTGCCACGCCAAGGAGGGCTTCGCCTGGATCGGGCTGGTGGAGCCCTCCCATGAGGAGTTCGACTCGCTTGCGCGCGAGTTCAACCTCCATCCGCTGGCGGTGGAGGACGCGATCAATGCCCACCAGCGGCCCAAGATCGAGGTCTTCGACGACGTGGTGCTCCTGGTCCTCAAGACCGCGCGCTACGTGGACCCCACCGAGATCATCGAGCTCGGCGAGATCCTGGTGTTCCTGGGGGAGGACTTCGTGATCACGGTGCGCCACGGCCTGGCCAGCGACCTGCACGGGGTCCGCGAGCGGCTGGAGGCGAACCCGGCCATGCTGAAGATGGGCCCCGGTGGGGTGGTCCACGCAATCGTGGACAGGGTGGTGGACGACTACCAGCCGGCGCTCGACGGCCTGGGCGAGGACATCGAGGAGCTGGAGACCGAGGTCTTCTCCCCCGCCCGGCCGGACCGCACCGAGCGGATCTACCGGCTGAAGCGCGAGGTGCTCCAGTTCTATCGCGCCGCTGCTCCTCTCGGCGAGCCGGTGGACCGTCTGGCCCGCGGCCACTACGACATCATCCCGCCCGAGGTTCGCACCTACTTCCGGGACGTGAACGACCACCTGCTTCGCGTCCACGAGCAGCTCGAGAGCTTCCGTGACCTGCTCACCAGCGTGCTCGGTGCCAACCTCACTCAGATCACCGTGCGCCAGAACGAGGACGTGCGCAAGATCTCCGCCGGGGTGGCGATCGTGGCCGTGCCCACCCTGATCGCCGGCATCTACGGTATGAACTTCCAGCACATGCCGGAGCTCGGGTGGCAGTACGGCTACCCGGGGGCGCTGGCCCTCATGGCGATGATCTGCACGGGGCTGTACGTCTTCTTCCGCCGCGTCGGCTGGCTGTAGAAGCCAGGGCTGCGGGGCTCGCCCGACCAACGCTCGGGCTGCGCTCCTCGCTAGGCTGCGGCGGTGCCGGAGGACTGCATCTTCTGCAAGATCGTGGCGGGTGAGCTGCCCGCAGAGCGCGTCCAGGAGGACGAGCACACGGTTGCGTTCATGGACCTGAACCCGTGGACTCGCGGCCACGCCCTGGTGATCCCGCGCCACCACTCCAGGAACCTCTACGAGGTGCCGGACGAGGATCTGCGCCACGCGGGGGCGGCCGCCGCGCGCCTGGCGCGCACGATGCGCGACCGGCTGAAATGCGACGGCGTGAACCTGCTCAACTGCTGCGAGCCCGCGGCGTGGCAGACCGTGTTCCACTTCCACATTCACGTCATCCCGCGCTACGACGACGATCCGCTGCAGCTGCCGGTGCGCCCGCGCGAGGCGTCCGCGGAGGAACTCGGCCGCGTGGCCGCCCAGCTGCGCGGCTGATCGCCAGGGAGGAGCGCAGCCCGATCGGTGAATGCCTGCTGCGGTGCTCGCTTGATCACCGATCGCCAGGGAGGAGCGCAGCCCGATCGGTGAATGCCTGCTGCGGTGCTCGCTTGATCACCGATCAAGCTGCGCTCCTCGCCAGGGCGAGCACCGGACCATGCCTTCCAGAGGGCGGATCGGGAGGATCCGGGGTGTGGGCTTGGTAGCGTTCCCGCCGTTGGGCCGGTCCATGCCGGCATAGATCACGTGCAAGGTGCCGAGGTTCGGATTCGCAAGCAGTGCAGGCCGAGCGGCACACGCAGGAAGGGGCAGTACAGGGTGCCTACCGGAACCGTCAAGTGGTTCAACGACGAGAAGGGGTACGGATTCATCACTCCCGATGAGGGTGACCGTGACCTGTTCGTTCATTACTCCGGCATCGACGGCGGCGGCTTCAAGTCGCTGGCCGAGAATTCGAAGGTCGAGTACGAGGAAGAGAGTGGCGACAAGGGGCCAAAGGCGGTGAACGTCCGTCTCATCTGAGACAACGGAGCAATTGTCCAAAGAAGAGAAGATCGAGATGGAGGGCGAGATAGTTGAGGCCCTCCCCAACACCATGTTCAAGGTCCAGCTGGACAACGGCCACGATGTCCTGGGCCATATATCAGGCAAGATGCGGCGGCACTACATCCGCATCCTGCCCGGAGATCGGGTGAAGATCGAGCTGTCGCCGTATGACCTCGATCGCGGCCGGATCACGTACAGGTACAAGTAGCGGGTGCGCAACTCGGGCCCTAGCCGGGTGTTCGAGATCCGGTCATGAAACGCTGTCTAACTCCAGTCCTGATTGTTGCGGCGCTGCTTGCGCTGCCCGCCGCGGCCTCCGCTCGAGTGATCGAGCTCGGCGCCGGAGCCACACCCCCGGCGGTGTCCACCTGCCCGGGCGACCCGTGCCGCGCGATCTACCAGGTCACCGGCTACCAGGGCCATTCCGGCAACCTGAAGGACCCGTTCATCGTCGGGCGCGATGGGTATCTCGTGGCCTTCACGGTCGCGCTCCCGAAGCTGGCCGACAACCAGATCGACTCCTTCAACGCCCGCTTCGGCGGCGCGCCCGAGGTCCGGCTCGCCACGCTGCGGCGTGGGGACAAGCGCAAGACTCGCCTCAATCACCGCCTGCTTCGGCAGTCGGACGTGTTCGCGGTGCAGGACTACCTCGGCTCGAGCCCGACGTTCGTGCTGAAGCAGCCCCTACGGGTCAAGAAGGGGAACATCGTGGCGCTCACGGTGCCCACGTGGCTGCCCGCCCTGGCGGCGGACCTGAGCAGGGGCAACTGGTGGCGCTCCTCGCGGCTGAAGGGCAAGTGCGGCAGCGACAGCGAGCTCTCGCCGCCCTCGCAGCAGGAGGAGCTGCGCGAGGTCATCCGCTACGGGTGCACCTACAAGCGTGCCCGGCTGCTCTACACGGCCACGTATGTGCCGGATCCCCGTCCGACCGTCAAAAAGCCCAAGAAGTAACGACGTGCGAGTGCGCCAGGGTCTTTCCGCGACCCGGCTCAGGCGTTAGCATCGAGCGATGACCACCGAGGGGTGGATCTTCATGGTCGGCTTCCGCGTATTCGACGTCGGCCTGCTGGTCGCCTGGCTCATTTGGTTCTTCCGGTTGCGTGATGACGGCGACGAGCCGCCGGGAGACGACGGGGGCGGAGGCGAGGGCCCGGGTCCGCGCCCGCGGCGGGACGGGCCCGGCGGCGACGGCATCAGCTTCCCGCTGGGGCGCTGGCCTATCGGCCGTGGCCGCGATCGCGACCATTCCCGTCCGGGGACGCCGGGTCGCCGCAGGGGCAGCGAGCCCGTCGTGCCCACGCCGCTTCCATCGCGGGTCAGGCGCCCCGACCCACCCGTCCCGGCGCGCCACAGAGGGTGATAGGTTCCCCCGATGGGGGGTGCAATCGACTTCGGGTTGGTTGACGAGCCCGTGGACGAGCTCACGCACGTCGTGGCTCCCTACGGCGAGATCGACGCGCTCACGGCGCCCCGCCTGGGCCGGCGGATGCTCGACCTCGTGGAAGAGGGCAAGCGGGTGATGGTGGTGGACCTCTCCGAGGTCACCTTCATGGACTCCACCGGCATCAGCGTGATCCTGAACGCCGTGAGGCATCTCGGCACGCGCCACGGCAGCCTGCTGCTGGTCTGTCCCACCCGGCGCATCCTGCGCCCGTTCGAGATCACCGGACTCACGAGCCGGCTCAGCATCTTCGCCACCCGCGCCGAGGCGCTGGGCGGCGTGCCCGCCGGGTAGGCATGGTGCGGTGCTCGCCCGATGACGGGGCTGCGGTGCTCGCCTGATCACCGATCAGGCTGCGCTCCTCGCCGCCGATCGGGCTCCGCTCCTCCCTAGGCTGCTCTCGGCTCAGCCGCAGGCGCCTGGGTTTTCGTTGCAGAACTGCTCGAATCGCTGCGCGGGCGTGCCGGTGGGCGGAGGCGTGTCGTTCTCCGGGCTGTCCGGCGTGGTCTGGGTCTCGGGGATGGCGGCGGGCGGCGTGGTCTGCGCCGGGGAGGTCTCCGTCTGCGGCAAGGTCTCCGTGACCGGGGGAGGGGCCGTCTCCCGCGGAACCGTCAGGTCCGGAAGCGGGGGCGGATTGTCCGCCTCATCGTCCCCGCCGCACCCCGCGGCGAGGGCGAGCAGCACGAGCAAGAGGAGTACATGGTGCGCTCCTCGCCCGCGGCGAGGAGCGCAGCTTGATCGGCGATCAAGCGAGCACCGCAGCCAGGTAATCACCGATCGGGCCCCGCTCCTCCCGGCACTCCCTGTCGGCACCCGGCGCGACACGCCGGCGAGGTCAGCCTTCGAAGGCGGGGAGCCGGCGGCCGCAGTGAGGGCAGTCGTTCAGGTCCTTCTGGGCCAGCTGCTCCAGGGAACATCCGCACAGGCGGAGGTTCTCCACGGCGTAGGGCAGGTCGCTCGGCGAGGGGGCGAGCGGCAGAACGGCCGCCACGACCTTAAGCTCCTCGCCGGAATCCCCGTCGAGATAGCGGACCCCGGGCTCGATCTCGCGAACCACCTCACGGTCGGAACGCGCGCGCAGTCTGTACTTCTGGCCTCCTGGCATCGGCGCGGAACAATAGCGAGCACCGCAGCCACCCCCAGCCACCCATTATGCGAATTCTGATCTTTCACGGCTACCTGCTGCGCGGCACCGGCAGCAACATCTACAACGCCAGCCTCGTGCGGGCGCTGGCTCGCCTTGGGCACCAGGTGGAGCTCGTGTGCCAGGAGCGCGACCCCGGGCCGCTGGGCCTACCCGAGGCCGTACGGGTGACAGTCCCGGACATCGGCGGCCTTCTCCCCGTCTACGTGGCGGATCGCTACGAGGGCTACCGGGCCGTGCCCTACCCGGAGCTGGACGACGAGGCCGTGGAGCGCTATATCGCGGCCAACGTGAGCGCGGTGCGAAAGGTGGTCGAGGAGACCGGCCCGGACCTCGCGCTCGCCAACCATCTCGTCATGGGCCCGGTGATCCTGGCCCGGGCCCTGGAGGGCCGCGTGCCCTACGCGGTGAAGGTCCACGGCAGCGCGCTCGAGTACACGGTGCGCCCCCACCGCGAGCGCTTCCTCCCCTACGCGCTCGAGGGCCTCCGCGGCGCGAGCGCCGTGCTCGTGGGCTCGCGGCACACGGCCGAGAGCCTGTGGGAGGTGATGGACGAGGAGGGCCTGCCGGAGCGGACGCGGCTGGGCCCGCCCGGGGTGGACGTGCACACCTTTCGCCCGCGGGAGCCAGAGGAGGCAGCCGCGGGGCTCCGCGGCCTGGCCGACCGCCTCCGAGGCGGCGAGACGGCGGCGTGGGGCGGCGAGGAGGGGGCGGCGGACGCCCTGGCCGGCCTCGACCCCGGCCGGGACCGGATCGTGAGCTACGTGGGCAAGCTGATCGTGTCCAAGGGCGTGGACCTGCTGTTCGCGGCGTGGCCGCTGGTGGTGGCGAGGGTTCCGGACGCGCGGCTCGTGGTCGTGGGCTTTGGCACCTACCGGGACGCGCTGCGCGATGACTTCGTGGGCGCGCTCGCAGGCGCGGACGTGGAGGCGCTCGGGGAGCTGGCCGCGCGCGGGCGGGAGCTGGAGGGCGGGCCCCCGGGACCGCTGCGCCACCTCCAGGCATTCCTCGGACGCGTGGGCGACGAATGGCGCTCGGCCGCCCCCGCCGCGGCCGAGCGGATCCACTTCACCGGGCGGCTCGAGCACGACGATCTCCCCGACCTCCTGCCCGCCTGTGAGGCGCAGGTCATGCCCAGCACGTTCCCCGAGGCATTCGGCATGGTGGCCGCGGAGGCGGCCGCCTGCGGGGCTCTTCCGCTGTCCGCCGGCCATTCCGGCATGGCGGAGGTCACGGCCACGCTGGCCCCGGCGCTGCCCGAGCATCTGCGCTCCCTCCTGTCCTTCGAGGTGGGGCCGAACTCGGTGGACGACATCGCCGCCAAGCTGGTGGATTGGCTCACGATGGACGCGGGCGAACGAGGCCGGGCGCGCGCGGCCCTGGCCGACGCCGCGGCCGCGCGCTACAGCTGGGAGAGCGTGGGCGAGGGGGTGATCGCGGCGGCGCAGGGCCGGCTCGAACAGCTCCCCTCTCCAGCGCCCTCAGCGGGTAGTGTTCCCGACCCGTGAGCCTCGTCCGGAACAAGGCCAAGCTCGCCGCCCTCGGGGTTGCGTGTGCCGTGCTGCCCCTCGTCGCATGCGGTGCCCGCGACGAGCCGGACCTGTCGAACGGGAAGGCCCAGTTCGTGCAGAAATGCGGCTCCTGCCACCAGCTGGCGCGGGCCGGCACCCAGGGCCAGGTGGGCCCCTCCCTCGATGTCGCCTTCCGCGGCGCCCTGCAGGTGGGGTTCAACCGGGACACCGTCAAGGGCGTGGTCCGGGATCAGATCAAGAACGTCCGCCGCGGCAGCGTGATGCCCAAGAACCTCGTGACGGGTGCGGACGCCAGGGACGTGGCCGCCTACGTGGCGTTCGCCACCGGCAAGACGGGTGAGGACCAGGGTGCGCTGGCCCAGGCCGGCCTGGCCGGGGCCGCCACCGGGGACCAGATATTCACGGCCGCCGGATGCGCTGGCTGTCACCAGCTCTCGAAGGCCGGCGCGACCGGCAACATCGGGCCGAGCCTGAACGACCTCGCGGCCGCCGCGGGCAAGCGCGAGCCGGGCAAGAGCGCCCAGCAGTACGTGCTCGAGTCGATCACCAACCCCGAGGCCTACACGGTGAGCGGCTTCGGCAAGGGCGTGATGCCGAGCTTCAAGGGCAAGCTGACCGATAAGCAGCTGAAGGCCCTCACGGACTACCTCCTCTCGAAGTAGCGGGGCAAGCGAGGAGCGGCCGGCCGATCACGTGTCGGCCGGAGCACCGGAGCAGGTTTCCCTAGAGCGTGCCGGCGATTTCGGCCAGCGCCGAGGCCAGTTCCGCCGTGGATGCCACGGCCAGGCCCGCTGGGTCCCCGGGCAGCTCCATCACGGTTGCGCCCGCCTCCTCGGCGATCAGGCGTCCGGCGGCCCAGTCCCAGGGATTGAGACCGTGCTCGAAGTACCCGTCGAGGCGTCCCGCGGCCAGCCAGGAGAGGTCGAGTGCCGCGGCGCCGGTGCGGCGGATGTCCCGGACCAGCGGCAGGAGGCGCGCCATCAGGGCGCCCTGGGCGGCGCGGCGCTCGCGGTCGTAGCCGAAGCCGGTGCCCACCAACGCGCGGTCGAGGTTGCGCGGCGTGCGGACACCGAGCGGGGAGCCGTTCACGTCGGCGCCTCCGCCGCGGGCGGCGCGGAACGTCTCGTCGCGGGTGGGATCGTGAACAACGCCCACCGCCATTCCCTCCGCGTCTTCGAGGGCGATGCTCACGCCCCAGCAGGGAAGCCCGTAGAGGAAGTTCACGGTGCCGTCGAGCGGGTCCACGATCCAGCGCCGGCCGTTCGACCCCTCGCGGCTCGAGCCCTCCTCGGCCAGGAGGCCGTCGTCGGGACGCTCCGCCTCCAGCAGCTCCACGATCACCCGCTCGGCCTCGCGGTCGGCGTCGGACACGGGATCGTTGCGGCTGGACTTGCGCTCGAGGCCCTCCGCGGGCCGCCCGAAGTAGGTGAGCAGCATCTCCCCGGCCGTCCGGGCGGCGCGCTCCGCCAGCTCGAGGTCGGTGCTCAAAGCGCGCGCAGCAGCAGCACGAGCGCGATCACCACGGCCGCTCCCACCACCACGTAGACCAGGAAGCGGAACGCCTCCTGCTCGCTGCGCAGCGGATTCAGCACGCGCGGAGGGAAACCATCAGAGCACGTACAGCGTGGTGAACACGAAGACCCACATCACGTCGACGAAGTGCCAGTAGATGCCCGGCACCTCCACGCCGCGGTGTTCCTTCGCGGAGAAATGCCCCCTGAAGGCTCTGACCGTGGCCATCGTGAGGAGCGTGAGGCCCACGAACACGTGCGCTCCGTGCAGGCCGGTGAGGCCGTAGAAGATCGAGCCCTGGGCGTTGTCGTGCGGGGCGAAGCCGAGGTGCACGTACTCGTTGATCTGGATGCTGAGGAACGTGAGGCCCAGCAGCGCCGTGGTGACCAGTCCCACCAGGAGAGCGCGGCGGTTCTCGTTGCGAGCGCCCTCGAGCGCCCAGTGCATCGTGAAGCTGGAGGAGAGCAGGATCGAGGTGTTGACCCCTGCGACGGCCACCGGGAGGTCCTTGCCGTCCAGCGGGAACCACCCGCCGGGGTCGTTCACCACCCGGATGAAGAAGTAGGCCGTGAAGAACGCCCCGAAGAGCATGATCTCCGAGACGATGAAGAGCAGCATCCCCAGCGTCTGAGCGTCGACGCGAGAGGAGTTGTTGGCCGCCGGGGGGCCGTGATGGTCGTGGGCGTCGTGGCCGGCGGCCACCGAAGCGGACTCCATCAGGCGCTCACCTCCTCGCTGGGACTGCCTGCTCCGGTGGTCGGCCTCCGCTCCTCGCTCACTACGTGCTCCACCGGCTTGCCTGTGCTAGCGCGCACTCGCTCGATCAGGTCACCGCGCAACCAGCCCGAACGCGTCTCCGGGAAGGTGGAGATCACGATGTCGTCCGGTGCGTAGAACTGGAGCGCGTTCTGAATCGCCGTGTAGGGATCCGGGTGCACGACCTGCCCGATGGCGTCCAGCCCGGAGTCGTTCAGCTCCTTCAGCATGTGCGCCAGGCGCTCCGGCGCCGGGTCGTCCGCGCCCTCGCCGTCTCCGTTGGCCGAGGTGTCGGGGCAGACGACGATGAACCGGCGCGGCTCCTCCTCCGCCTTCTTGCGGAGCAGGTCGAGCAGGGCGTGGCCGGTCATTGTCTGGTTGGCCACCACGAGAGTGCGCTTCATCTCGTCCCGCTCGGCGTCGAGGTCCACCACCACGTGCTCCACAGGACGCCGGGAGGCCCGCTTGATGCGGTCCACCAGGCCCTCGCGCAGCCAGCCCGAGCGCGTCTCGGGGTGGGTGGAGACGATGATCTCGTCGTAGTCCTGCTCGCCCAGGGCGTCCATCACGGCGGCGTAGGGATCGGGATCCATCACCTCGCCGGTGGCCTCGATGCCGGCCTCGCGGAGCATCGCCAGCGTCATCTTGAGCCGGTTCTCGGTGGCCTCTCGCACCTGGGACTCATAGATCACGTAGCCGTGCTTGGGCTGGTTCTGGGGGCAGATCACGTGGACCTCGACCTCACCGTGCGAGGCATGGCGCTTCACGGCGTCGATCAGCGGCCGGCCGGCCACCGTCTCGTTGGCCACTACGAGGATCCGCTTCATTCAGCCGGGGGCGGCGCCCCGCCTCCGCCGGCGGGAGCGGCCACGGCCGCGGGCGCCTTTTCCTTGAACACCGCGTGGACCGCGCCGGGCGTGCCGTACTCGTACGGGCCGCCGACGACCGTCGGGATCTCGTCGAAGTTGAAGATCGGCGGCGGGGAGGACACCTGCCACTCGATCGAGTGGGCGCGCCACGGGTTGCCCGCGGCCTTCGGCCCATGGCGCCAGGAGGCGACCATGTTGTAGACGAACACCAGGAACGACGCGCCGAACAGGAACGCCGAGATCGAGATGATCGCGTTCCAGGTGGCGTACTGGTCGGCGTAGTCGGCCACGCGCCGCGGCATGCCGTCGATGCCCACCAGGTGCATGGGCCCGAAGGTCGCGTTGAAGAAGACGAACGACAGCCAGAAGTGCAGCTTGCCCAGGGTCTCGTCGTACATCCGGCCGGTCATCTTCGGGAACCAGTGGTAGATCCCGGCAAAGATCGTGAACACCGACCCGCCGAACAGCACGTAGTGGATGTGAGCCACGATGAAGTACGTGTCCGACACGTGGATGTCGAAGGGCACGACCGCGAGCATGATGCCGCTGATCCCGCCCAGGGTGAACATCGTGAGGAACCCGAGCGCGAAGAGCATGGGCGTTCGGAGATGGATCACCCCTCGCCACAGCGTGGCGAGCCACGAGAAGATCTTGATGCCGGTGGGCACCGCGATCAGCATCGTGGTGATCATCATCGGCACGCGCAGCCACGGGAACATGCCCGAGACGAACATGTGGTGGGCCCACACGGTGAAGCCGAGGATCACGATCGCCACCAGCGAGAAGGCCATCATCCGGTACCCGAACACGGGTTTACGGGCGTTGGTGGAGATGACCTCGCTGATGATCCCGAAGCCCGGCAGCATCATGATGTAGACCGCCGGGTGGGAGTAGAACCAGAAGACGTGCTGGTACATGAGCACGTCGCCGCCCGCCGATGGGTCGAAGAGGTGCATGCCCAGCGAGCGGTCCATCAGGACGAAGAACTGGGAGCCGGCGATGAACGGTGTGGCGATCACCACGAGCAGCGAGGTGGTGAAGTTCGCCCACACCAGCAGCGGCATGCGCCAGAAGGTCATGCCCGGCGCGCGCATGGTGATGATCGTGACCAGGAAGTTCAGGGCCGTGGCGATCGATGAGGCGCCCGCGAACTGTACGCCCAGCGTGAAGAACTGCTGGCCCATCGGCGTGTCGGTGGAGAGCGGGGCGTAGGCCGTCCAGCCGGTGGCGAACGCGCCGCCCTCGGCGAAGAAGCTGGTGATCATCATCACGCCGGCGACCGGCAGCATCCAGAACGAGAGCGCGTTGAGGCGCGGGAACGCCATGTCCGGCGCTCCGATCATCAGTGGGATCACGTAGTTCGCGATCCCGGCGAAGACCGGGATGATGAACAGGAAGATCATCAGCGAGGCGTGCACCGAGAACAGCCCGTTGAAGGTGTTCGGGTCCACGAACTGGGTGCCCGGCTGCGCCAGCTCGGCTCGCATCACCATGGCCATGAGCCCGCCGGCCACGAAGAAGAAGAACGTGGTGACGATGTATTGGATGCCGATCACCTTGTGATCGGTGTTCACGCGGAAGTAGTCCTTCCAGGACGAGGCCCCGTGGCCCGAGTGGTCCTCCGGGCGGGTCGGGTTGCCCGCGGCCCAGTAGAACCAGTAGTCGAAGCAGCCGATCCCGATCAGGTAGCCGAACGGGGCGCCCACGAGCGCGCCCACGGTGATGATCGCGTTCCAGTTGAAGAGCGGATCCCAGCCGTAGGCGGCGCGGACGGCCACCACGATGCCCATGCCCAGGCAGAACATGAGGGCCGCGCCGAGGGCGGCGCGGTACCAGCCGGGTGCTGTGAGCTTCTTCGTCAGGGTCATGCGGTCTGGGATCCGATGGCCCGGGCAAGGTACCCGACGCGCACCCCGTTGACTCCAGGTTCGATCATCCGGCCGATTCCTGGGCTGCGGCCCTCTGGTGCCGTACCCATAGGTCGAAGGCGGCCGGCTGCACCACACGCACGTCCTGGCGCATCGTGGAATGGCCGAGTCCGCACAGCTCGGCGCACACCACCTCGTACCTGCCGAGACGGTTGGGGGTCAGCCGGATCTTGGTGGTCAGGCCCGGAACCGCGTCCGACTTGAGCCGGAACTCGGGGACCCAGAAGTCGTGGAGCACGTCCTTGGTGTTGATCCGGAACTCGACGGGGCGGTCCTTGGGCAGCACCAGGACCGTGGAGTTGACCCTCTCGCCGGGGTAGGCGAAGGACCAGCTGAACTGCCGCCCCGTGACCTTCACCACCATCTCGTTCGGCTGCTTCGCCTCGAGGTCGTCGAGCACCACCCAGCCGTAGATGGCGAGGGCGCTGACCATCAGGAACGGGATGGTCACCCAGATGACCTCGAGCCGGGTGTTGCCGTGGATCGGAGCGCCATCGCGCATGTCGCCCGGCCGGGCGCGGAACTTCACGACGGAGTAGATGACCACCGACATGACCAGCACGAAGATCGGGACCGACGCGATCAGCAGCACGTCGTAGAGCGTGTCGATCTCGTGTGCCCCGCTGCTGGCCGCCACCGGGAACCAGTCGATCTGGAGCACGGCGATGACCCCGATCACCGAGGCCACGACCCCGATGAGGATCATCTTCCCCAGAGGATGACGCTCGCCCTGGATCCTCGGGTCGGCCTGAGGATCCTCTGCGGGCGCCACAGGCTCGTTTCCGCTGTCGCGCTCCCGCTCGCTCACCGGGGGCCGAGTCTATTACGACGGGCGGCTACGCGGCGAGTCGCTGCGCGCCATTGCGGAAGGCCGAGGGCGGCCTGCCGTGATGGCGGCGGAAAGCCTTGGCGAACTGCGCGGGCTGGCGGTACCCCACCGCGCCCGCGACCCGGGCCACCGGCATGGAGCCGAACCGGAGCAGTGTGGCCGCCCGCTCCATGCGGACGCGCTGGAGCTCACGCCGGAACGAGGTGCCTCCGCTCTCCGCAAAAGCGCGCTGCAACTGGCGTGGGGACGTGGCGATGGTGCTCGCGACCCTGGCCAGGGAAAGGTCCTCGGCGGCGAATTCGCGCTCGATCACCTCCACGGCCTCTTCGAAGAGCTCGCGGCGCCTGGACACGGTGGATTCTCTCACTACACCTTGATTACGCAGGAACGGCGCGATTGGATGCAGGGTGCGGTAGCTTGAGCCGATCGTCACGAGAAGTGAGGGGGTCCGAAAATGCAGGTGCGGGACGGAATGACCAGGGTCGTGCTCACGATCAACCCCGGTCATACACTGCGAGCGGCGGCCTGCCTGATGGCCGAGCGCAGCGTGGGCGCCGCCGTGGTGATCGACCCGGAGCAGCCGGGCCCCGGGATCCTCACGGAGCGCGACGTGCTCGAGGCGATCGCGTCCGGGCAGGACCCCGACACCGAGGAGGTGGGCTCCCACCTGTCGTCGGAGCTGATCTGCGCCTCGCCCGAATGGTCGCTCGAGCGCGCGGCCGAGGCGATGGTGCGCGGCGGCTTCCGCCACCTGGTGGTGGTGGACGGGGGCGAGCTCACGGGCGTGCTGTCGATGCGGGACATCGTCCGGTGCTGGGTGGGCTCCTACGCCACCAGCGAGCTGCCGAACGACCTCCAGCCGGCTCGCTAGTCCTCGCCGGACTCCCGTTCGGCGTCCGCGCGCTCCGCCAGCTTCTCCTTCAGGTAGCCGGCCTTGTCCGCGCGCCGGGCGTGCTCCTCCGCCTCCTCACCGGTGTCCGCGTCGGCGGCCTGGCGCAGTTCCTCGGCCTCCCGTTTCGCCTGCTTCGCACGCAGGTCCTGGGTCTCCGGATCCGGGCGCGCCGGGCCGGGCATCTAGTGCTCGAGCGGAAGCTCGGAGATGTCTTCGCGCGTCTCGCCGATCCAGCGCCAGACCACCACGATCGTGATCACGGCGCCGATCACCACGACCGGCCACCAGATGACGATGCCGGTGAGCGCCAGCGTGAGCCCCAGCGCGGTGAGCACCGGGAGGTAGGACGGCCCGGGCAGGTGCACCGCCTCACCCGCGGGCGGGGTCTCGCCGCCGTTGTGGTGGTGGACCTCGTCGGCCATCAGTAGACGAGTCCGACGACCCAGGCCAGGGCGAACACCACCAGCGAGACGGCGCCCGCGAGCAGCCCGGTGCGGATGTTCTTCAAAGCCAGTCTGCGGTCCATGGGGCGATTTCTATCAGTTGACGTGGATCCAGCTCGGCGCTCGGGGGAGCCGCACGTGGAGGTGGTTGTCGTGGTTCGCGAGCACCTGGACCAGGCCGCGCGGCCCGGTGAGCCCGGTGTTCGGGCCCACGAAGATCATCAACGCCCCGTGGGCCACGAAGCGCCGGACCAGCTCCTGTGACCGGCGGCGGTCGATCTGGCTCGCGTAGCGCGGGACGCGCTCGCGGCCGTCGGCCCGCGGGTAGTACACGTCGGCGTCCAGCCCGTTCTGGTGGCTCGCGTGCCCAATCCCGCCGAACCGGGGCCCGAAGTCGCCACCGTGCGGGCGGCTCAGGTCGCCGATTGCGATCCGGGGAGCGTCCGGATGCGCGAGGTGGTCCTCGCGGGTCACGCGAAGCAGGAGCCGGACCAGGCGGTCGGTGCCGAATCGGCGCCACTGGCGGTCGGGGCGGCGGCTCAGCACCGGGTCCCATGTGAAGAAGTCCTTCGACTCCGCCGGCAGCCGCACGCCCCGGACCAGGCGCCCGCCGGCCCAGGTGCCGAGCGAGCGGGAACGCCGCCAGCGGACCCCGGTCGGGGTGGGCGCGGGCGCGGGGTCGCGTAGGAGGGACGGGACCGGCGTGGTGGCGGCGGGCGCCGTCTCGCCGGGCTCCGGCGCCGGGTCGGCGAGCGCGGCGGTGGCCTACCGCGGTGCCCACGGCCACCAGCGCGACGAGGGGGAGGATGCGGTTGAGGATCCCAGGAGGATGGCGGGTACCCTGGATACGTGGGCCGGATCTACGACGGCATCGACGCACACCAGCGCGAGTGGATCGCGAAACAGCCGCTTTTCTTCGTCGCCACGGCGCCGCTGGACGCCGAGGGACACGTGAACGTCTCCCCCAAGGGCCCGATCGGCTCTCTGCGGGTCCTCGACGACCACACCGTGGCGTACCTCGACCTGCTGGGCAGCGGCGCGGAGACGATCGCGCACCTGCGCGAGAACGGGCGGATCGTGGTGATGCTCTGCGCCTTCCAGGGCCCCCCGCGGATCCTGCGCCTCCATGGGCGCGGCGAGCACGTTCTGGCCGGCGACCCGGGCTTCGAGGACCTGCTCGCGCGCTGCGGCTTCGACGAGCCCGCGGTGTCCGAGTCGCGGCGCGCCGTGGTGCTCGTGAACGTGGCCCGGGTGGCCGACTCGTGCGGGTACGGCGTTCCGCTCATGGCCTATGAGGGTGAGCGCCCCCACCAGGAGGCCTCTGCTTCCAAGCGCCTCCGGACCAAGGGTCCGGATAGCTTCCGGGACTACCAGCGCGAGAACAACGCGGAGAGCCTCGACGGGCTCCCGGCGGTGGAGCTGCCGGCGGGCGGCTAGGCCTTCCTCAGCTGGAGCATCGCGTAGAGGAACGCCTCGGAAAACGTGGGGAACGGCTGGATCACGTCCTCCACGAGGGACAGCGGAAGCTTCCCCCGGATCGCCACCGTGGCGGGCTGCAGCCATTCGCCCGCCTCGGGTCCCACGGCATGCGCCCCCGTGAGGCGCTCGCCGTCGGACACGAGCGTGAGGTATCCGGGCCGCGTGTCGTAGGCGCGGGTGTACGTGGAGGTGCGCGGTACCTCCGCGAGCGCGAGGGTGGTGGTCACGGCTCCGTCGGCCTCTCCCACCGAGGCCGCCTCGGGGTCGGTGAACACCACGCGTGGCACCGCGGTGTAGTCCGCCTCCCGGGGCGTGCCCAGGATGTTGGCGGCAGCGATCCGGCCCTGGTACTTGCCCACGTGGGTGAGCGGCCAGATGCCCGTCACATCGCCGATCGCCCATAGGCCCTCGCCCGCGGACATGTGGAAGTCGACGCTGACGCCCTTCGGGTCCGGCGTGATTCCGACGTCCTCCAGCCCGATGCCCTCGACCCGGGGGCGGCGGCCGGTGGCCACCAGGAGGCGATCCCCACGCAACTCGCTCCCGTCGTCGAGTTCGAGCACGTAGTGCGCTCCGTCGCGCCGAGCCGCGGACGCGTGGACGCCGGTGTGCAGCTCGATCCCCTCTGACCGGAGCACCTCGCCCACGGTCTCGCCCAGTTGGGCGGGCTCGTTCGCCAGCACGCGGTCTGCGCCCTCCACCAATGCCACCGACGCGCCGAACCGGCGGACCGCCTGGGCCATTTCCACGCCCACGGGGCCACCCCCCAAGATCAGAAGCCGCTCCGGCACCTCCGTCATGGCGGTGACCTCCCGATTGGTCCAAATGCCTTCGAGCTCCCGCAGGCCGGGAACGGGCGGGATGAAGGGATCGGCCCCGTTGGCGAGGATCACGTGGTCGGCGCTCAGCTCGCGGTCTCCCACGGCGACGCGGCCGGGTCCGGCAAGCCGGCCCTCACCGCGCACCAGGTCGATGCCCTGGCTCTCGGCCCACGCCGCCTGGCCGGAGTCGTCGTGGTCCGACACCTGGAAGTCGCGCCACGCGAGCGCCGCTGCCACGTCGAGCTCTCCTGTCACAGCCTCGGCTGCGCCGGGCGCCTCGCGGGCGGCCTGGAGCGCCTCGCCTGGCCGCAGGAGCGTCTTCGACGGTATGCACGCCCAGTAGGAGCACTCGCCTCCCAGCAGCTCCCTTTCGACGATCGCCACCTTCGCGCCGCCGTCGGCAAGGCGGCCGGCGCAGTGCTCCCCGGGGGAGCCGCCGCCGATGAGGATCACGTCGTAGTCGCTCATGTCCCGGCCGGGGTGGCGCGGCGGCGGCGCGCGCGGGTCTTGATCAGCAGGGTGGCGCCGATGGCTCCGCCGAGGTCGCCCAGCCCGGCGGGCACGACCTCGGGCGGGCGCTCGTCCACGAACAGGTGCGGCATCATCGCCTCGCGGATGCGCTCCACGTAGGGCTCGCCGAGCCGCGACCCGAGGCCGCCGCCGATCACCACCATCTCCACGTCGAGCACGTTCACGACCGAGGCCACCCCGGCGCCCAGGGCCTCCACCGCGCGGTCGATGAGCTTCTCGGCCATGGGGTCCTTCCGTTCGAGCGCCCGCGCCCAGACCCCGCTCTGAAGGCGGGTGCGGCCCCGCTTCTCCATGATCTCGAACAGCTCCGTCTCCCGTCCCTTGTCCACCAGGCGGCGCGCCTCGATCTCCATCGAGCCCCGGCCCGCGTAGGCCTCCATGCAGCCGCGCCGCCCGCACGTGCACGGCGCGCCGTCGATCTTCACGACCACGTGGCCGATCTCTCCGGCGGCACCGCGGCCGACCCAGGGCTTGCCGCCGAGGATGATCCCGCCGCCCACGCCGGTGCCCCACCACACGCCGAGCAGCGACTTGACCTTGCGCCCGGCGCCCAGCGCGTACTCGCCGTCCACGGCCACCTGCACGTCGTTGCCGAGCGCCACCGCGCACCCCAGCTCGTCCGAGAGCGTCGAAGCGAGGGGGTAGGACTCCTCCCAGTCGGGCAGGTTGCCGGCGCCGGACACGCTGCCGGTCTCGGCGTCCACCGCCCCGGGAGAGCCGATGCCCACACCCTGCAGATCGGAGGACTCGACGCCCGCCTGGCCGCACGCGTCACGCAGCGTGTTCGCGATCTCCGCCGCCACGCCGGGCGGCCCGCCCTCGCGCGGTGTGGGGTTCTTGGCCTCCCCGAGCACCTTGCCCCGGGGACCCAGCACCACGGCCATGATCTTGGTGCCTCCGAGATCGATCCCACCCTTCATGGGGGTGACGGTACCCGCTTGCGGCACCGGGCGTTAGACCCCGGCCGCCATCTCGTGATTGGCCCGGAAGACCCCGTCCGGGTCGCGCTCCGCCTTGACCTGCAGGAGGCGGGAGAACGTCTCGCCGTCGAACGACGGGGCTGCGGAGGCGGGTACGTCCACGAAGTTCAGGAAGCTCCTGTCGCTGAGCCACGGACGCAGCGCGTCCCGCACCTTCTGAAGGTGGGCGATCACGGGGCCCACGCCCAGCTGCGGGATCGGCATGCCCACGGCGTAGTACATGTACTCGCCGGTCACCGCCCCGGTGGCGCCGGCGTTCTCGGGCGGCTCCGTGAGGGCTCCGCCGAGCGGCCTGAGCTGGATCATCAGCAGCGGGCTCTCCGACCCGGGCCCGGCGACCTCGATCAGCGCGTCCGCCGCATCGGCGGGGAACTCGTCGAGCACGGCGCCCGCACCGGCGCCGGGCACGGGCTGGGGCGGGTCGCCGTTCAGCCGGCTCAGGGCGGGCACGCCGATCGGCGCACGGCCGTCGAGGATCGGGTCGCCAAGCTCCATCAGCGGGCGCATCAGCTCCTCGGCCTCGGCCGCCGGCCCGGCGAACACCGAGGTCACGTCCACGATCGGGCGGTCCCGCAGCGGCTCGGGCACGTCGGGCAGCGGGGGGAGGTGGAGGAAGCGCAGCCAGGCGGTCATCTCGTCGGGCATGCCGGCGGCCCACTCGCGGTAGGCGTGCACCACCTCGTGGATGCGCTCGGCCGGCCAGGCCACCATCCCGCCGTAGGCCTCCGGCAGCGGATGGAGCTCGAACTCGAGCGCCGTGACCACCCCAAAGCTGCCGCCGCCTCCGCGCAGCGCCCAGAAGAGGTCGGCGTTCTCGCCGGGATCCGCATGCACTTGCTCGCCGTCGGCGGTGACCACGTCCACCGAGACCACGCTGTTGGAGGCCAGGCCGTACTTGCGCGCCAGCCAGCCGTGCCCGCCGCCGAGGGTGTAGCCGACCACGCCCACGTCGTGGGCCGACCCTCCGAGGCCGGCCAGGCCGTGCTCGGCCGCCGCCAGCCCCACGTCTCCCCAGATCGCGCCCGCCTGGACGCGCGCGCGGCGGGCGGCCGGATCCACCTCCACGCCGGTCATGCGGCTGGTCTTCAGGAGGATCGTGTCCTCCAGCGACTCGATGCCGAGCGCCGAGTGACCCGTGGCCTGGGGGGCCACCCGCAGCCCGTTCTCGCGGGCGAAGCGCACCGTGGCCGCCACGTCGTCGGCGCTCTCCGCGAGCACCACCGCCTCGGGGCGCTGATCGGCCAGGAGGTTCCAGGCCAGGCGAGCGGCGTCCCAGCCCTCGTCGCCGGGGACGAGCACGTCCCCCGTCAGCGCGGAGTCGAGCGATGCGAAGCTGCGAGCGGAAGCCAGGGGTGACCTCCTAGTCGGTGCGCACGATCATCACGCTGGCCTCCGCGTGATGGGAGATCTTGTTCGGCACGTTGCCCAGCCAGTAGCGGCGGGCACCGGTCATGCCCTTGTTGCCGATCACGATCAGATCCACGTCACGTTCGGCGGCCACGTCGAGCAGCACGTCCGCCGGGTCGCCCACCCGGGCCTCGAACTCCACCGGCACCCCAGCCTCCTCACACCTGCGGGACGCCCGGCTCAGCACCTGCTCGGCGGCGTCGCGCAGGTGCCCCTCGCTCACCTTCGCGGTGCTGTGAAGCGGCGCGCGAAAAGGCTGCGTCTCCTGGTAGGCGGCCACGAGGAGGATCTGGGAGCCCTGGCTCTTGGCCAGCGCCACGGCGGCCTCCACCGCCCGCTCCGCACGGGGTGATCCGTCGGTGCCCACGAGTATCGAGTTGAACACGCTCCGCTCCTGTCCCTGGGGGCCCCTCCGGCCGCCCGCAAACCGCGGCGCGACCCTATCGCGCCGGGCCCGGAACGCGCTACCTGCCCGCGATTTTCCGTTCGCGCTTGCTTATCGCGCGTCCAGCAGAACACAATCCCCCGGTGAACAGCGAGCCCCTGGTACTCGGAGTGGACGTCGGCGGCACCAAGATCGCCGTCGCGGCGATCGTCGGAGGGAGGGCCGAGCACCTGGAACAGGCGCCCACGGTCCTGGACAGCACGGAGGCTCTGCTCGATGGGCTCGAGGCCACCGCTCGGCGGGTCATCGACGCCACCGGGCCGCCCGTGGCGGTGGGGGTGGGGGTGCCCTCCCAGATCGAGTACGCCAGCGGCAGGGTGGAGTCGAGCGTGAACGTCCCGCTCACCGGGGTGCCGCTCCGGGAGCAGCTGTCCCGGCGCTTCGGGGTGCCTGTGTACGTGGACAACGACGCCAACTGCGCGGCGCTGGCCGAGGCCCAGCTCGTGGACGAAGCCCCGGTGTCCGTGCTCCTGATGCTCACCCTCGGCACCGGCGTGGGCGGCGGAGTGGTGATCGACGGCCAGATATTCCGTGGCGCCCACGGGATGGGGGCCGAGCTCGGCCACTTCACGGTGGACCCCGACGGCCCGCCGTGCCCGGGCAACTGCCCGGGGCGCGGCTGTCTCGAGGCGTACTGCAGCGGCCAGGCGCTTGAGCGCGATGCCACCGAGTTCGCCCGTGACATGCCGGGCAGCGGGCTGTCGGCGGCCCTGGACGAAAGGGGCCGGGTGAGCGGGCACGCGCTCGTGGCGGCGGCCCAGCAGGGCGATGCCGACGCTCTCCGCGTCTTCGAGCGCTTCGCGCGCATGCTCGGCGTGGCCATCGCCGGCTACGTGAACGTGTTCGAGCCGGTGTACATCGTGATCGGGGGCGGCCTCTCGAACGCGTCGGACCTGTACCTCGCGCGCGCCGTGGACGAGGCCGGATCGCGGGCCCTCCCCGCGCTGTGGCAGCGGTGCACGGTCTCTCTGGCTCGCGGCGGAGCCGACGCCGGAGTGGTCGGCGCGGGGGTGCTCGCAGCTCACGAGTGGGCGCGCGATACTGCCGCGCAGGGCACCACAACGATCCAGGGAGCCGAATGACCACCAGCACCACCGCGACGGACATCGACGAGCTCAGCATCAACACCATCCGGACGCTCTCGATGGATGCGGTCCAGAAGGCCAACTCCGGCCATCCCGGCGCCCCCATGGCCCTCGCGCCGATCTCCTACCTCCTCTACAGCCGGGTCATGAAGCACAACCCGGCCGACCCGGGCTGGTTCGACCGCGACCGCTTCGTGCTCTCCGCCGGGCATGCGTCGATGCTCCTCTACTCGACGCTTCACCTGAGCGGTTACGGCATCTCGCTCGAGGACCTGGAGAACTTCCGCCAGCTCGGCAGCCCCACGCCCGGCCACCCCGAGCACGAGGCCGACGGCGCGCCCGGGGTCGAGGTCACCACCGGCCCGCTGGGCCAGGGGATCTCGAACGCCGTGGGGTTCGCGCTGGCCGAGCGCATGCTCGCCGCCCGCTTCAACCGCGGCGGCGACGAGATCATCGATCACTACACCTACTCGATCGCGAGCGACGGGGACATGCAGGAGGGGGTGGCCTCGGAGGCCAGCTCCCTGGCCGGCCACCTCGGCCTCGGCCGGCTCATTGCCTTCTACGACGACAACAAGATCCAGCTGGCGGGCGAGACGAAGATGGCCTTCAGCGAGGATGTGGGCGCCCGCTACGAGGCCTACGGCTGGCACGTCCAGAACCTGGGCGAGGACATCGGCCTCGAGCGCGTGGAGGCCGCGGTGGAGGCGGCCAAGGCCGAGACCGAGCGCCCCTCGCTGATCATTCTCCGCACCCACATCGGCTTCGGGTCGCCCAACAAGCAGGACAGCCAGAAAGCCCACGGCTCGGCGCTGGGCGAGGACGAGGTCCGGCTGACCAAGGAGGTGTACGGGTGGGACCCCGACGCCCACTTCCTCGTGCCCGACGAGGTGCGCGAGCACTTCCGCGTCGCGGCCGAACGCGGCCGCGTGGCCGAGGAGGAGTGGACGGCCCGCCTCGGCGCGTACCGCGCGAAGAACCCCGATCTCGCCGAGGAGCTCTCGCTGTTCATGGAGGGGCGCCGGCCCGGGGGATGGGCCGCGGACCGCCCGCGCTTCAGCCCGGACGACAAGCCCGTGGCCACGCGCAAGGCGTCGAGCGACGTGATCCAGTGGGCCGCCGCTCAGCTGCCCACCCTGGTGAGCGGCTCGGCCGACCTCGAGCCCTCCACCCTCACGTTCATCGAGGGCGGCGGATCGGTGGAGCGGGGCGACTACTCCGGGCGCAACGTGCACTACGGCGTCCGCGAGCACGGGATGGGCGCGGTGGTGAACGGGCTCAACCTGCACGGGGTGCGCGCCTTCGGCTCCACGTTCTTCAACTTCCTCGACTACATGAAGGGCGCGGTGCGGCTGTCCGCGCTCATGCACCTGCCGGTGATCCATGTGTTCACCCACGACTCGATCGGGCTCGGCGAGGACGGTCCCACGCACCAGCCGGTGGAGCAGCTCGCGCACCTGCGGGCCACGCCGAACATCAACGCCGTTCGCCCTGCGGACGCGAACGAGACCGCGCTGGCCTGGGTGTTCGCCCTGGAGCAGGAGGACGGGCCGTGCGCGCTCGTTCTGAGCCGTCAGAACCTGCCCATCCTCGATCCGGACGTGGTGCCCGACGACGCGATCTCGCGCGGGGCCTACGTGCTGCGCGACCCCGCGGACGGCGATCCCGCGCTGATCCTGATCGGCACCGGCTCCGAGGTGTCCATCTGCCTCGACGCCGCCGACCTGCTCGAGGAGCGCGGCGTGCCCACCCGGGTGGTGAGCATGCCCTGCTTCGACCGCTTCAGCGAGCAGAACGACGCCTACCGCGACTCCGTGCTGCCGCCCTCGGTTCGGGCGCGCGTGTCGGTGGAGGCGGCCGCAACCTTCGGCTGGGAGCGCTGGGTGGGCCCCGACGGCGAGTCGATCGGCATGACGGGCTTCGGCGCGTCCGGGCCGCAGCCCGCCCTGTACGAGCACTTCGGATTCACGCCCGAGCACGTGGCGGAGCGGGGCAAGGCGGTCGCCGACCGAACGCCAGGGAGGAGCGGAGCGTGATCGGTGGCGAGGAGCGGAGTCCGATCGGTGATCGGGCGAGCCCCGGAGCCATGTCATTCGCGCAGCACCGGACCATGACTTTGCGGATCATGAGGAGAGAGCGATGAGCGTCGAAGCACAGGTCAACGAGCGGCTTGCGGCCCTCACCGCCGCGGGCACGAGCGTCTGGCTCGACCAGATCCGCCGCAGCCTGATCACCGGCGGCGAGCTGGAGCGGCTGATCCGCGAGGACTCGCTGCGCGGGGTCACGTCGAATCCGGCGATCTTCGAGAAGGCGATCCTCGGCTCGAACGACTACGACGAGCAGATCAAGGAGCTGGCCGCGAAGGGCCAGGACGCGCACCTGATCGCCGAGGAGATCGCGATCCTCGATGTCCAGAAGGGCTGCGACGTGCTGCGTCCCGTGTGGGACGACGCCGGGGGCGCGGACGGCTTCGTGTCCCTGGAGGTGGAGCCCTCGGTGGCCCACGACACCGACGCCACCGTCGAGCAGGCGCGGGACTTCTGGGGCCGGGTGGACCGCCCCAACCTGATGGTGAAGATCCCGGGCACCGAGGAGGGCGTGGCGGCGATAGAGGAGTCGATCGCCGCCGGCATCAACGTGAACGTGACCCTGCTCTTCTCGGTGGAGTCGTACACCGCCATCGCCGAGGCCTACATCCGCGGCATGGAGCGGCGGCTGGACGCGGGCGGGTCGATGGACGTGCACTCGGTGGCCAGCTTCTTCGTGTCCCGCGTGGACTCCGAGGTGGACAAGCGACTGGAGGCGCTCGGCCGGGAGGACCTGCGCGGCCTGGCCGCCGTGGCCAACGCCCGTGCCGCCTACATGAAGTTCAAGGAGCTCTTCCTCGGCGAGCGCTTCGCGCGCGTCCGGGACGCCGGGGCTCCGGTCCAGCGCCCCCTCTGGGCCTCCACCGGGGTGAAGGATCCGCGCTACCCCGACACCAAGTACGTGGAGACCCTGGTCGGCTCCGCACACCGTGAACACCATGCCCATGCCCACGCTCCTGGCGTGCGCCGAGAAGCTCGAGGTCGCGGGCGCCACCGCCGACCAGGACCCGACCGCCGACCTCGAGGCCCTCGCGGAGGCCGGGATCGACATGGCCGACGTGACGAAGAAGCTCCTGATCGACGGGATCGACAAGTTCCTCGAGCCCTTCGACAAGCTGGTGGCCGGCGTGGAGACGGCCCGTGAGGCCGCCGTCACCGGGCGCCCGCCGACCATCGAAGCCTCGATCCCGGACGAGCTCGAGCCGGCGATCGTCGAGCGGGTCACGCTGGCCCGGGAAGAGCACGTGGCCAAGCGCGTGTGGGCCCTCGACGAGTCGCTCTGGGGCGGACCCGGGGTGCCGGAGATCGGCAACCGCCTGGGCTGGCTCACGATCGTCGACAAGATGCTCGAGCACGTCGAGGTGCTCCACGAGTTCGTGGAGTCGGTGAAGGCCGACGGGTTCACCGACGTTGCGCTGCTGGGCATGGGCGGGTCGAGCCTCGGCCCCGAGGTGATCCGGCGATCGTTCGGCCAGATTCCCGACGGCCTCCGGCTGCACGTGCTCGACTCCACCGACCCGGGCGCCGTGCTCGACCTGGAACGCTCGGTGGAGCTGGAGCACACCCTGTTCGTGGTCTCCTCGAAGTCCGGCGGCACGATCGAGACGCTCTCCCACATGCGCCATTTCCTCGAGCGCAGCGGCGGGGACGGCAGCCGCTTCGCCGTGGTCACCGACCCGGGCAGCCCGCTGGTGGACACCGCCCGGGAGCTGGGATTCCGCAAGGTGTTCGAGAACGATCCGAACATCGGCGGGCGCTACTCCGTGCTCTCCTACTTCGGGCTGGTGCCCGCCGCGCTGGCGGGGGTGAATCTCGAGGCACTGCTCAGCCGCGCCCAGGTGGCCGAGGCGAGCACCACCAGCTTCGACGACACCAGCTCGAACTCCGGCCTCTGGCTCGGCCTGGTGATGGGCGAGCTGGCGCTGCGGGGCCGGGACAAGGTGACGTTCATCGTGTCGCCTCCGATCGAGTCCTTCGGCCTCTGGGCCGAGCAGCTGATCGCCGAGTCCACCGGCAAGCACGGAAAGGGCATCCTGCCCGTGGCCGACGAGCCCCTGGGCGCGCCGGAGAGCTACGGCAACGACCGGCTGTTCGCCTACCTGCGCGACTCGGAGAACCCGGACGAGGAGCTGGACGCGAAGGTGAGGGCGCTGGCCGACGCCGGTCATCCCACGGTCACGATGTCGGTGGAGGGGGCGGCCGACCTGGGCCGGATCTTCTTCTTCGCCGAGTTCGCCACGGCGGTGGCCGGCTGGGCGCTCGGCATCAACCCGTTCGACCAGCCGAACGTGCAGGAGGCCAAGGACAACACGGCCAAGCTGCTCGCGGCGGGCGACCTGCCGGACGTGGATCCGGGCGACCTGGCCGAGCTGCTCGGGCAGGCGGAGCCGCCGCACTACGTGGCCGTGCTGGGCTTCCTGGCGCCGTCCGAGGAGGTCGACGCCGCCGTGACAGAGCTGCGCGCGGCGATCCGGGACGCGAGCCATGCCACCACCACGTTCGGGTACGGGCCCCGCTACCTCCACTCCACCGGCCAGCTGCACAAGGGCGGGCCGCCCACCGGCCTGTTCATCCAGCTCCTGCACGACGGCGACGAGGACGTGGAGATTCCCGGCGCTGGGTACGGTTTCCGCCACTTGAAGCACGCCCAGGCGATCGGCGACCTGCTCACCCTCAGGGACCACGGCCGGCCGGCCGTGCAGATCCGGCTGGAGGGGGACGCCGCGCAGGGGATCCGTGACCTGACCCAGCGAGTGAAGGAGATGCTCTGATGCAGCTTGGCTTCGTCGGCCTCGGAAAGATGGGCGGGAACATGGTCCATCGCATCCACCGCGACTCGGACCACCAGGTGGTGGCCTTCGACTTCAGCGAGGACGCGGTGAAGGAGGCCGAGAGCCACGGCGCCGCCGGGGTCTCCTCGCTCGAGGACGTGGTGAAGGGACTGGACGCCCCGCGCTCGGTGTGGGTGATGGTCCCGGCCGGCGACCCGACCGAGGAGACGGTGTCGAAGCTCGCGGGCCTGCTGGAGAAGGGCGACACGATCATCGACGGCGGCAACACCAAGTGGACCGACGACGTGCGCCGGGCCGCCGAGCTCCAGAAGCGCGGCATCAACTACGTGGACGTGGGCACGAGCGGCGGCGTCTGGGGCCTGCAGGTGGGCTACTGCATGATGGTCGGCGGGCCCGAGGAGGCGGTGGAGCGGATCGCGCCCATCCTCGATGTGCTGGCGCCACCGCACGACGAGCAGTGGGGCCCGGGCTGGAACCGGATGGGCGAGTCGGGCTCCGGGCACTACGTGAAGATGGTCCACAACGGCGTGGAGTACGGCCTGATGCAGGCTTACGCCGAGGGCTTCGAGCTGTTCACGCAGTCGGACTTCGAGCTCGACAACGAGAAGATCGCCAAGCTCTGGATGCAGGGATCGGTGGTGCGCTCATGGCTGTGCGAGCTGGCCGCCCGGGCGTTCGAGCAGGACGGCAACGAGCTCGCCTCGCTGCGTGGGTACGTGAACGACTCCGGTGAGGGCCGCTGGACGATCGAGGACGCGATCGACCATGACGTGCCCGTGCCGGTGATCACCGCGGCCCTGTTCGCGCGCTTCACAAGTCGCGGGGGAGGCGAGTACACCGCCAAGGTGCTCGCCGCCCTGCGCAACCAGTTCGGCGGACACGCCGTCGAGAAGGTGTCGTGAGCGAGACCGCGCAGAGGGAACAGGAGAACCCGCTCGTGGAGGGCCTCGAGCGGCTGCCGATTCATCCCACCACGCTCGTGATCTTCGGCGGCACGGGCGACCTGGCCAAGCGCAAGCTCCTGCCGGCGCTCTACAACCTCGCTCACGAGGGCGCGCTTCCGGAGCGCTTCAACCTGATCGGGGTGTCCCGCAGCGACATGCCGCATGACGAGTACCGGGGGATCGCCAAGGAGTCGATCATGCAGTTCTCCCGCCGGAAGCCGGATGAGCAGGTGCTGGACCGGCTCCTCGAGAACGTGCGCTATGTGCCGGGCACCTTCGACGAGGACTCGGCATACGAGAAGGTGAAGGAGACGGCGGAGGAGTTCGACAAGACGGCGGAGAGCGTCTTCAACCGCGTCTTCTACCTCTCCACGGCGCCGACGTTCTTCCCCGTGATCGTGAACAAGCTTGGCGAGCACGGGCTGAACGACCAGGACGACTCCGAGGTGCGGGTGGTGATCGAGAAGCCGATCGGCACCAACCTGGCCGAGGCGATCGACCTGAACGAGGAGTTCCTGAGCGTGCTGCGCGAGGAGCAGGTCTTCCGCATCGACCACTATCTGGGCAAGGAGACGGTCCAGAACCTGATGGCCCTGCGGTTCGCCAACGGGCTGTTCGAGCCGATCTGGAACCGCAACTTCATCGACTACGTGCAGATCACCGCGGCGGAGGACCTGGGCGTGGGCACCCGGGCCGAGTACTACGACAAGTCGGGCGCCGTCCGCGACCTGGTCCAGAACCACATGATGCAGCTGCTGGCGCTCCTCTGCATGGAGCCGCCGGTGACCTTCTCCGCCGACGACGTGCGCGATGAGAAGGTGAAGGTGCTCCACGCGATCCACCCTCCGGTCGTCGACGAGGTGCCCGAGATGGCGATGCGCGCCCAGTACGCGCAGGGCATGGCCGAGGGCAAGGACGTGCCCGGCTACCTGGACGAGCCCGGCGTGCCCCCGGACTCCACGACCGAGACCTTCGGCGCCCTGCGCCTCGAGGTGGACAACTGGCGCTGGGCCGGAGTGCCGATCTACCTGCGGACCGGCAAGCGCCTGGCCCGCAAGATCACCGAGATCGCGGTGACGCTGAAGCCCGTTCCTCACCTGGCCTTCGACCACCAGGGCTCGGTGGGCGTCCAGCCCAACCAGCTGATCATGACCATGCAGCCGAACGAAGGGGTGTCCATCTCTCTGGGGGCGAAGATCCCCGGGAGCAGGATGCGCATCCGGCCGGTGAACATGGAGTTCCTGTACGGAACGGCGTTCCTGTCCCAGTCGCCAGAGGCCTACGAGAGGCTGATCACCGACGCCATGCGCGGCGACGCCACGCTCTTCACCCGCGCCGACGAGGTGATCGCTCAGTGGCGGATCATCGACCCGGTTCTCCAGGCCTGGGGTGAGGACCCCGGGCCGCTGCCCAAGTATCCGGCCGGATCGAGTGGCCCCGACGAGGCCAACGCGATCCTCCGGCCGGGGCACCATTGGCGCACGATCTAGACACCGATCCCACCTGGCTCGGCGGTGTCTGGGCCGAGCAGGACACAACGCCCGCCAAGATCGCGGAGGCGCTCGCCGAGCTGCTGAAGGCGCGGCAGGCCGAGGGGGAGGCATGCGCCCCGGCCCGGGTGCTGAACCTCGTGGTGATCGTGGACCGGGAATGGCGCGGCGAGATCATCAACCGGCTCGAGCGGGTGGGGCGCTACCACCCCTCGCGGCTCATCCTCTGCGCCGTGGAGCCCGGCCGGACGCAGCTCGACGCCTGGGCCACGCTCCGGGTGGAGGGGGACCCCAGCCCGGGCGAGCTCGCTCTTTACCACGAGGAGCTGGTGGTGGACATCGGCGAGCAGCACCTCGGGATGATGGACACGATCGTGGACCCGCTGGTCGTCAGCGACCTGGCCACCGTGGTGTGGTCACCTCACGGGCACCCCGAGGCGGTGGACTCGCTGCTGCGGCTGGCTCAGGTGGTGCTGATCGACTCGTTGATGGAGCCGGATCCCGCCGCGGCCGCGGCCCGGGCCCGGGAGCTCGAGGAGCGCGCCTACATCGTGGACCTGGCCTGGCTGCGGTCCACTCCCTGGCGCGAGCGGGTGGCCGCCACGTTCGACCCCGGCCCGCTGCGGCCGGAGCTGGGGAAGATCAGCTCGGTGACCGCTCGGCACCGCCCTGACTCCGTGATCACCGGGGTCCTCTTCTTCGGATGGCTCGCATCGCGCCTCGGTTGGGAGCCGGGCCACATCATGAGCCAGCACGACGCCCTCGTCGGTCACGCTCACGGTCGCCGGCAGGACGTGAAGCTGCGGCTCGAGCCCGATCCGACGATGAATGCGCCCGGGCTGGCGGGGATCACCATCGAGACCGCATCGGGCACGGAGATCTCCCTCAATCGCGGCCCCGGTGGCCTCACCGCGCGCCGGCGAAACCGAAAGGGCAACGAGACCACGTGGACGGTGCTGGGAGCCTCGCGTGGCGAGGGCGGGATCCTCGGCGAGGGCATCCGCCAGGCCCTGCTGCGCGATCCGACCTACGCGCCGGCGCTCAAGGCGGCCCGGGCCATGTTTCCGTGAGCGAGTTCCTCGCCGACGGGTCCACCCCCGGCAGCGCGTTCCCGCCCATCGCCCAGTACGCCTTCCTGTCCGACTGCGAGACCTGCGCCCTGGTGGCCCCGAGCGGGAACGTGGAATGGCTCTGCCTGCCCCGCTTCGACTCGCCCTCGGTGTTCGGCGCTCTGCTGGACCGGGACGCCGGTGGCTTTCGCCTCGGGCCCACCGACGTGGCCGTGCCCGCCGACCGCCGCTACCTCCCGGGCACGATGGTGCTCGAGACGAGCTGGGGCACCCGTGGCGGCTGGATCATCGTGCGCGATGTGCTGCTGATGGGCCCCTGGCACCACGACGCGGAGCGCTCCGGCACCCACCGCCGCTCGCCCACGGACTACGACGCGGCCCACGTCCTCCTGCGGCTGGTGCGCTGCGTGAACGGCGAGGTGCAGGTGCGCCTGGACTGCGAGCCGGTGTTCGACTACGGCCGCCAGGCGCCGACCTGGGAGTATGCCGGGCCGGGGTACAACGAGGCCGTGGTCGGCGCCGACGGCAGCGACGTGCGTCTGAAGCTGACGACGGACATGCGGATGGGGTTCGAGGGGCCGCGGGCCACCGCCCGGACGCTGATGAAGGAGGGGCAGACGCTGTTCGCCGCCCTCTCCTGGTCCGATCACCCGGCGCCGGAGAACTCCAAGGACGCCTACGACAAGCTCGTGTGGACGGCCCACCATTGGCAGCACTGGCTGGACCACGGCGAGTTTCCCGACCACCCGTGGCGCACCTATCTCCAGCGCAGTGCGCTCACCCTGAAGGGGCTCTCCTACGCCCCCACCGGCGCGATGGTGGCGGCGGCCACCACCTCGCTGCCCGAGACGCCCGGGGGCGAGCGCAACTGGGACTACCGCTACACGTGGATCCGGGACGCCACCTTCATGCTCTGGGGCCTCTACACGCTCGGCTTCGACTGGGAGGCGAACGACTTCTTCTACTTCATCGCCGATGTGGCCGAGGCCGAGGAGGGGCAGCTCCAGATCATGTACGGCATCGGGGGCGAGTCGCGGCTCGACGAGAGCACCCTCGAGCGGCTGAGCGGCTACGAGGGCGCCCGCCCGGTGCGGATCGGCAACGCCGCCTACGACCAGGACCAACACGACGTGTGGGGGGCCTATCTCGATTCGATCTACCTCCATGCGAAGACGCGAGACGCCCTCCCCGAGCGGATCTGGCCGATCCTGTCCAAGCAGGTGGAGATGGCCCTGGCCAACTGGAGCGAGCCCGACCGCGGCATCTGGGAGGTGCGGGGGGACCCCAAGCACTTCACGTCCTCCAAGCTCATGTGCTGGGTGGCCGCCGATCGCGGGGCGCGCCTGGCTGAGCTGCGTGAGGACCTCGAGAAGGCGGCGCGCTGGCAGTCCGCGGCCGACGAGATCAAGGAGGACATCTGCGCCAATGCGGTGGACGACCGCGGCGTGTTCTGCCAGCACTACGAGACCGACGCCCTGGACGCCTCGGTGCTGCTGATGCCGCTCGTGCGGTTCCTCCCGCCCGAGGACGAGCGCGTGCGGGCCACGGTCCGCACCATCGCGGACGAGCTCACCGAGGACGGCCTGGTGCTCCGGTACCGCGTGGACGACACCGACGACGGCCTGGAGGGCGAGGAGGGGACGTTCACGATCTGCTCGTTCTGGCTGGTCTCGGCGCTGGTGGAGATCGGCGACCTCGAGGCGGGCCGGGCGCTGTGCGAGAAGCTCCTCTCCTACGCCAGCCCGCTCGGGCTCTACGCGGAGGAGATAGATCCGCGCTCCGGGCGGCACTTCGGGAACTTCCCCCAGGCCTTCACCCACCTGGCGCTGATCAACGCGGTGATGCACGTGATCCGGGCCGAGCACGGCCTCGAGGGCGGGCCCTTCGACTTCGGCGCCGACCTGGCCCGCATGCGCGCCGACCGCTAGCGGGCGTGGCGAAGCTCGCCTTCCTCTTTCCCGGCCAGGGGTCCCAGCGAGTGGGGATGGGGGGAGACCTCGGCCAGGGGGACGCGCGACTGCTGGAGGAGAGCCTGCGCGCGGCCGATGCCCTGTCAGGACTGAACGTGAGCAGAATCACCGCAGAAGGACCGATGGAGGACCTCACCCGCACCGAGGTCGCGCAGCCCGCCCTGTACGCGGTCTCGCTGACCCTCGCCCAGGTGGCCCGGGATGTGGGGCTCACCCCCGGCTGCGTGGTGGGCCACAGCCTGGGTGAGTACACCGCGGCGGCGGCGGCCGGCGCCCTGGACCCCGAGGACGGGATGAGGCTGGTGAGCACCCGCGGCCGCCTGATGGCGGAGGTGCAGGAGCGCAGCCCGGGCGCCATGGCGGCCACGGGAGGCGTTCCCGAGCCGCGCCTCGAGGAGCTGATCGGGGGCGCCGCCGAGGGGGCCGTGCTCGGGCTGGCGAACATCAACTCGCCCAAGCAGATCGTGGTGTCGGGCGAGACCGCGGCCGTGGACCGGCTGGTGGAGCTCGTGAACGCCGAGCCCGGCGGAAGGGCGATGCGGCTGCCGGTGGGCGCCGCGTTCCACAGCGAGTACATGCGGCCGGTCAGAGACGCGCTGGCGGCCGAGCTGGAGGAGATCGAGATCGCGGATCCGGCCGTGCCCCTCGTGGCCAACCACTCCGGGCGGCCGGTGGACGATGCCGCGGGCGTGCGCGAGGCCCTGCTCGGTCAGATCGCCAGCCCCGTGCGCTTCACCGACTGCGTTCACTCGCTGGTGGACGCCGGCTGCACCAGCTTCCTCGAGCTCGGGCCCGGACGGGTGCTCACGGGACTCGTGAGACAGACCGCGGGCCGTGACGCGCACGCCGCGTCGGCGGACTCGCGTGCGGCGCTCGAGGCGTTCGCGGGAGCACTGGACGCGGGATGAGGCGCCGGAATCTCGTACGGGCCGCGATCGCGGCCTCGGTGGCGGCAGGCGTCACCGCGGCTGGGGCCGCTGAGCTCGGCGGGTCCTCCGCGGCGCCCGCGGCCGCCACACGAACGGCGCAGGCGAGCACACACGGGGTGAGCAGCCGGGAGCCGGCCTCCGGCGCCGTCCGCTCTCGGACGCGCCGGGAGGGCTTCCTGACCGGTCCGAGCGCGGCCGCCCCGGCGCGCGTGGCCCTGCGCTTCGTGCAACGCCACTCCGCGGCCCTGGGCCTGCACGCATCGGATCTCCACGGCCTGGAGCTGCACGACCGGTACAGGGCCGGGGGCATCACCTACCTGAGCTGGACCCAGAGCTACCGGGGCATTCCCTCCGTGGACGGCGGCCTCAGGGCGGCCGTGACCAGCGACGGCCGCCTCCTGGCCCTGCCGCGGGTGCCGGTGCCCGACCAGGCCCCCGCATCCACCGAGCCCCGGCTCGGCGCGGCCGAGGCGGCGGCGCTGGCCGCACGGTCGGTGGGCGCGCCGGCGCCCGGGCAGGTCACGAGCGGTCCGTCGGGCCCGGAGCGGCGTGCCGGCTTCCAGGACGGCACCAGCGCGGAGCTCGCCATCTTCGGCGCCCCCGGGGCGGCCAGGCTCACGTGGCGGGTCCTCTTCCCCGGCGAGGGTTGGGACGTGGTGCTCGACGCCGGCACGGGAGCGGTGCTGCGCAGCCACAGCCTCACGCGCGAGGCCACGGGCATCGTCCACCGCAACTACCCCGGCGCGGCGCTGGGAGGCACCGACCAGACCGTGTCCCTGGACCCGTGGCTGGGCGCGGCGGACAGGCTCTCGGGTCCCAATGCCCACGTATACGCGGACCCCGGGGACACCCTCTACACGCTGTCGCCCCCCACCGCCGACGAGATCCCGCCCACGGGATCGGGCAACTGGAGCTATCCCGCGGTGCGCGCCACCGGCGCCGGCCAGCTCTGCCCGCCCGGCGGCTGCACCTGGGACCAGGGCAACCCCAGCTTCAGCTGGAGCACGAATCTGAACCAGGCCGCCACCCAGCTGTTCTGGTACGTGAACCTCTTCCACGACCATCTTCGCGACACGCCGGGGATCGACTTCGACTCGGCCTCGGGCGCGTTCGAGGGCGTGGACCCGGTGATCGGCCAGGTGGACGACGGATCGATGACAAACGGCTCCTTCCCGAATTGCTCGCACGTGAACAACGCGGGCATGACCGTGAACCCCGACGGCATCGCCGCGAAGCTCGAGACCTACCTCTGGACCCCGGACTGCCCGGGATCGGCCGGGATCTACGAGGTGAACGGGGCCGACGATCCCTACGTGGTCTTCCACGAGTACACGCACGGGCTGTCGCTGCGGCTGATCACCGATGATCGCGGTGTCGGCGCCCTGAACGATCCGCAGCCGGGGGCGATGGGGGAGGCCTGGAGCGACTGGTACGCCGAGGACTACCTGGTGGCGGCCGGGCTCCAGGTGGACACCGCCACGCCGGGTCAGGTCCGCGCCGGTCCATACCTCGGGAACGCGGACCTCCGCACCCAGCCCTTCGACTGTCCGGTGGGCGTGAACACCACGTCCTGTCCGGGGACGCTCGGCGCGGGGACGGGCGGGTACACCTACGGAGACTTCGGGCACATCATCGACGGACCGGAGGTGCACGCCGACGGTGAGATCTGGGTGGAGACGCTCTGGGACCTGCGCCGCGCGCTGGTGGCGAAGCACCCGTCCGACGGGGTCACCCGCGCCCGCGCGCTGATCACCGACGGCATGCGTCTCGCACCCGACGAGCCGAGCTTCCTGCAGGGTCGCGACGCGATCCTGAAGGCCAACGACGCGCGCGGATACGGGGACCGCGACCTGATCTGGTCGGTGTTCGCGGCGCGCGGGATGGGCGTGAGCGCCACCAGCGCCGGCGGCGGCGACACGGCGCCGCGCGAGAGCTTCGCCGCTCCCGCCGTCACCTCTCCCGTGGTCAAGGCCAAGCCGCCGCCCGGTGACGGGCAGGTGGCCCCGGCGCGCGACATCGCCGCGCCGCGGGTGTCCCGGTTCGGGGTCACGAGCCGGCGATTCCGTGTGGGGTCGAGAAGTACCCCGCGGTCCGCGGCACGTCGCGTGGCGGTGGGCACCCGCTTCCGCTTCCGTCTCTCGGAGCGGGCCGACGTGAGCATCGTGCTGTCGCGGGCGCTCTCGGGCCGCAGGGCGAAGGGGCGCTGCCGCCGGCCCACGCATGCGCTCCGCAGGCACCCGCGCTGCACACGCTGGGCGGGGTCCGGGCGCCTCGCCCGCTCAGGCCAGCTCGCCGGCCGGGCCTGGGTACGCTTCAGCGGCCGCCTGGCCGGCCACGCGCTGCCCCCGGGGAGCTACCGGGCCGTCCTCACCGCCCGCGACGCCGCCGGCAACCGCTCCCGGGCCGTCACGGCGCGCTTCACCGTCCTGGCATCGCGGCGGCGCTAAGGCACGTAGGATCGGGTCCGTGCGCCCCGAGGTTCAGGTCAGCGACGATCCGGCCGGAGTCGTGGCCGAGATGCTGAGGACGGTGACCGGCCACATGGTGCTCACCGGAGGCTCCACCCCGCGGGTGGCCTTCGAGCGCCTGGCAGAGATGCGCGACGACTGGTCGAAGGTGGACATCTGGCTCACCGACGAGCGCTGCGTGCCCCCGGAGCACGAGCATTCGAACTACCGGATGGTGGACGCGGCGCTGCTCAGTCGCGTGTCCGGCGTGCGCGTGAACCGGATGCGCGGCGAGCTGGGCCCGCACGAGGGCGCCGACGACTACGAGCGCCGGCTCGAGGAGGTCTTCGGCCCGGAGCTCCCGGCCTTCGACTTCATGCTGCTCGGCCTCGGCCCCGACGCGCACACCTGCTCGCTCTTCCCGGGCGACGAAGCCCTGTCCGAGCGCGAGCGCCGGGTGGTCGGCGTGGACATGCCCGGAATGGCCCCTCTCATTCCCCGCATCACGCTCACGCTGCCGGTGGTGAACGGCGCCAAGCGCGCGGTGTTCCTCGTGACCGGCGAGGACAAGGCGGAGGCCGTGGCGCGCAGCTTCGGAGGTCCGCCGGACCCGCGGGCCCCGGCATCACTCGTGGAGGGCGCGGTCACGCTGGTCTGCGACGCCGCCGCGGCGTCACAGCTCGACTCCTAAGAAGAACCGGGGCCCAAGGGAGGAGCGCAGCCCGGGCGTTGGCCGGGCGAGCACCGGACCACTTAGTTCCCGAAGCGGATGATCTGCTGGAACGTCGAGCGGTTGGTGAAGCGCATGGTCTGCGAGAGCAGTCCGGGCGCGAACTTCAGCCGCTCCGCGGTGGCGTCGGCGCGCCACTTGGTGGGATCCGGGCCCTGGGTGGCGGCCACGCTGTCGGCAGCGGCCTTGAGTGCCGCCCACAGGGAGGCGCGGCACGCGGTGAACGAGCCGTTCCCGCAGTAGCGCAGGTGGTAGGGATCGCGCATCCGCTGCCCGAGCAGCGTCCGGAGGTCCTTGTCGACGTAGCCGTACCAGCCGCCGCCGAACATGCCGCTGTTGATGCCCTGGAGCCCCGACAGGTCAGAGGTGAGCGTTCCTAGCTGGGGGCTGAGCACGGCGTTGGCCACGTTGGTCCAGGCCGGGCCGATGATGGCCGCGCCGGGATCGTCGATGTTGCCGTCGAGGTCGCCGTCGAGCTTGCTCCCGCCCGCGTTCGACCACTTGGTGAGGATGTCCGCAGCCTGGCCCGTGAGCGCGTCCGGGGGAGCCGAGTGGCCGAGCACGCGACGGATGACGGGCCAGAGCCTGGTGGCGCGCAGATCCTCGGTGGCGGCGCGGTTCATGATGCTCGCCACGTCCGCGATGCGCGGACGGTTGGGGAAGCGGTCGAACATCTGGACACGGTGGACGGAGCCGTAGGTGTGGCCGTCGTCACCGGTCTGCCAGCCGGGCGCCGGCTTGTTGTTCCAGTTCAGGAAGATGCCGCCGGGGCCGCCGACGTCGTGCGGGTGCTCGTCGCGCGAGATGTAGCCGCGCCAGTCGTAGTTGCCGGTGCCCAGCGTCGGCAGGAGCTTGTTCGTGTGCGGCGCGCGCCGCGGGAGCTTGCCTGACGAGAAGTAGGCGGTGGTGTCGCGGCTTGCGTAGCCCCAGTTGAAGGTGAAGCCGAACTCGTTGGCCGAGTCGAAGAAGCCGTTGACCGTGCGGCCGCGTCCGGTGGTCATGTCGTGCAGCGCGGCCAGCGAGTTCCCGTCCTCGCCGTAGGTGGAGCGCTGGCGGGCGATGGCGTAGGGCTTGCCGCCCACGGTCACCGTGCCGAACACGGGACCGTGAACCGTGATCGGGTAGACCTGCGGCACGCCGTCGAGGGTGCCCGCGTCGAAGGTGGTCATCGCCCGGCACTGGCCCCTGTAGACGTAGTGGCGCGAGTCGCGCGTGGGCGCCGATCCGTCGGGCTCGCACAGCTTCTCGAGGAACTGGTCGCGATTGTCGTTGCTCGCGGTGGTGAGGCTCCACGCGTAGTCCTTGGTGCGGCCGATCAGCACGTAGGGGCTGCCACCGGGCACGAGTGCGCCCTGAGCCTGGATCCCGGGGCCGTGAAGGTCGGCCTCGAGCACGATCTCAGGGTAGTAGTAGCCGAGCTGCGGGCCCATCACGGCGAGGCTCTCGCGCGTGGCTGAGCGGAACGGGTTCACGATCAGGAAGTTCGAGGCGAGCCGGTTGGGCGCGGCGCTCAGCGCCTGCGAGGAGCCCGGGTCCACGAGCGGCGAGCCGTCGGTGGGGGATCCGCCCGACGTTCCGTAGTTGAAGCGGCGGTTCGTGGTGGTGGGGGCGTCGTCGTCGTCGGCCTCCATGAGGTCCACGAACGCGTCCGATCCGCGCCTGACGCCGAGTTGGGTGCGCAGCTTCGCGAGGAAGTCGGCGTTGCGAACCTCGCCGCCGCCCCCGTTTCCGAAGATCGACCCGATGAAGGCGGTGACGGCGATGGCGTCGTTCACGGTCCAGGGACGCATCGACGCCGGGACCCCGTCGGTCACGCCCGCGGCGTAGTCCTTGAGGTCGGTGAGGATCTGGCGGCCCTTGTTCCCGTAGGTGTCCACGAGCTTCTGCTGCTCGGAGGTCACGAGCGCCTCCGACTGGGCGCTGGGCACGAAGGTGCGGCCGCTGGTGACGAGCGAGAAGGCGTCCACTCCGGGCACCTCGGCCACGGCCGCGCGGGCCGGTCCCGGCCCAGCAGCAGGAGCAGCCAGCGGTCCTGACCGGTCACGAGGCCGGTGCCGTACATGAGATCGGCGCGTGTCTTGGCGTAGATGTGCGGTACGCCGAAGGAGTCGCGCACGATGTTCAGGTCGGGATGACCGGGGGTGGGGACGACGGTGGTCGCCCCGTTGGGCGCGAAGTCCTCGCGCTTGAAGTGGCTCTTGATGTCGTCCTCGGTCACGTTGCCGCGGAGCGGGGTCAGGCTGTCGTACAGCGGCAGCTGGTCGGTGCTGTTCTTCGTCAGGCCCGCCCCGCCGTACTGCCCGGGGGGCAGGATGTTGTAGGCGAAGTCGGGGCGCTGGACATGACCGCCGTGGCCGTGGCCGTGGCCGTCATCGTGGCCGTGGCCGTGGCCGTCATGGGCGCCTGCGGCCGGCGCGCCGACGAGGCATGCGCAGAGGGCGGCGAGGACTGCTGCTGGGCGGGCGGGGCGAATCATGCGGGCGGCAGCGAGCACCCTATGCGCCAGAGGGGGCCCTTGCCAAGTCCCAACCGTCGTTGGGCGCGCTTGCGCGTGCCTAGAGCCGGGCGTCGGCCACCATCGCGCCGAAGAGCAGCGCGAGGTAGGCCAGCGAGAAGAGATAGGTGCGAAGCGCCCAGCGGCGGTCTGCCCGCCGGTACAGGATCGTGGCGAACGTGAGGAAGGCTCCGCCCAGGCCCAGCGCGGCCACCAGGTACAGGCCGTCGAACAGCTGTCCCGCGAAGGGCAGCAGCGTGACCGCCACCAGCAGCACGGTGTAGAGCAGGATCTGACGGCGCGTCTCGTCCTCGCCGCGCACCACCGGGAGCATCGGCACACCGGCCTTCGCGTACTCGTCCTTCATCAGCAGGGACAGCGCCCAGAAGTGGGGCGGGGTCCAGTAGAAGACGATCGCGAACAGGTAAAGCGCCGAGCCCTCGAGCCCGCCGGTCACGGCCGCCCAGGCCACGAGCGGGGGCACCGCTCCCGCGGCTCCGCCGATCACGATGTTCTGAGGCGTCGTGCGCTTGAGCCAGAGCGTGTAGACGAGCACGTACCCGAGCAGCCCCGACATGGCCAGCACGGCGGCCACCTCGTTCACCGTCAGGGCCAGCAGCGCGAACGACGCGCAGCCGAGCAGCACCCCGAACACGATCGCCGCGCGCGGGCTCACGCGGCCGCTCGCCACCGGCCGGTCGGCGGTCCGCGTCATCAACTGGTCGATGTCGCGGTCGAGCGCGTGGTTGATCGCGCCCGCCCCACCGGCGGAGAGCGCGCCGCCCAGGCATGTGAGGAGCACGAGCCCGATCGATGGGTCGCCCGCCACGTACATCGTGGTGACGGTGGTGAAGAGCAGCAGCGACTGCACCTTCGGCTTCGTCATCTCCAGGTAGTCGCCCACGACCGCGCGGACGCGCGCGATGCCGGACGGGCGACGGACCTGGGTTCCGGCTTCCACTACGCGGCCACCGCCTCGCTGGTCCGCCGCGCCCGCTCGGGCGCCGGTGCCGGCACGCGGAAGAGCTGGAGCGTGAGTTCGAGCGTGCCCGCCCACAGGAGCGTGCCCAGGGCGAGGTGCACCACGATCAGGGTCTCGTACTCGTCGAGCCACACGTTCAGCGCCCCCACGAGCACCTGGAGCACGAGCAGCGCGCCGACGGTGAGCGCGGCACGCACCACGCCGGGGCTCGGACGGCGCCTGAGCGCCATGGCCACGAGCGTCAGGGCGAACAGGGTGGTGAGGTACATGAAGGCCCGGTGGGTCAGGTGGATGTCCACGAGCCGCGACTGGCCGAAGGGCATGAAGTCGCCGTTGCAGGAGGGGAACTCCTTGCCGCAGGCGTGGTGGGCGCCGTCGCCCAGCTGGTAGTCGGGGCGTCCGTACTTCTGCGTGCCCGCCATGTACCCGCCGGCCACGATCGTGCACAGGACGAGCACAGAGGTGGCCACGGCCAGGGGCCGGAAGCCGCGACCGCCCTGGGGCGGATCGGCGCCGATAACGTCCGGCCGGCTGGCCCGCCAGACCCAGATCAGGCCGCCGAGCAGGAGCATCGCCAGGCCGAGGTGGGCGGCCACCAGGGCCTCCGTCAGGTTCTCCTCCACGGTGGCTCCCCCGAGCCCAGCCTGGGCCACCACGAGCAGCACCAGCGCCGCGGTGACGAACACCAGCGGGCGGTTGGCGCGGTGGTGGCGCCACGCCTGCACCGCGAGGGTCACGATGAGGATTCCCACCACACCGGCCAGGGCCCGGTGGGTGTACTCGATGATGTGGTTCAGGTCCAGGCCGGGCACCACGTCGCCGTTGCAGAACGGCCAGCCGTGGAAGCCCGATCCGCCCGGGCCACAGCCCAGGCCGGAGTCCGAGACGCGCACGATTCCGCCGACGATGATGAGGGCGAAGGTTGCGATCGCGGTCGCCAGGGCGAGGCGGCGGTAGCCGGTCGAGGGGGCGCTCGTCACGAGGCGTTTGAGGCTACAGACTGCGTGCCGCAGCAGGCTGCGACACGGTCTCGGCCGCCCGGACCCCGGCGGACACCTCGCGGCGGATGTCCTTCATGGGCTCCAGGCTGCGGATCCGGGGGATCACGTCGAAGTTGTTGACGGGCGGTGGCGACTGCGTGAACCACTCCAGCGTGTTCCCCTTCCATGGGTCGTTCCCGGCCCGCTTGCCGTGCTTGATGCTGTGCAGGACGTTGATCACGGTGAGCAGCACGCCCACACCGAGAATGAACGACCCGATCGTGGAGATCAGGTTGAACGTGCCCACGTGCAGGTCGTTGCTGTAGTCGTAGACGCGGCGTGGCATGCCCGACAGTCCCATGGAGTGCTGAATCAGGAAGGTGAGGTTGAAGCCCACGAACATGGTCCAGAAGGACGCCCTCCCGAGGGTCTCGGACATCAGCCGCCCCGTCATCTTGGGGAACCAGTAGTAGAGGCCGGCGAAGATCCCGAACACCGAGCCGCCGAAGAGCACGTAGTGGAGGTGGGCCACCACGAAGTAGGTGTCCGTGAGCTGCCAGTCGACCGGGAAGATGGCGAGCATCACGCCGGTGATCCCCCCGATCGGAAACACCGCGAGGAAACCGGCGGCGAACATGAGCGGCGTCTTGAACACGATCTGCCCGCGCCAGAGCGTGGCGATCCAGTTGAAGATCTTGATGCCGGTGGGCACCGCGATCGTGAACGAGCTGAGCATGAAGAAGGCCAGCACCACGGTGGAGGTGGGGGTGGCGAACATGTGGTGCGCCCATACCAACAGGGACAGGAAGGCGATGGCCACCGTGGAGGCCGCGATCGCCTTGTAGCCGAAGATCGGCTTGCGCGCGAACACTGGAAAGATCTCCGAGATCATCCCGAACGCGGGCAGGACCATGATGTAGACCTCGGGGTGCCCGAAGAACCAGAACAGGTGTTGCCAGAGCATCGGGTCGCCTCCGCCGGTGGGGTCGAAGAAGGCGGTGCCGAAGTGGCGGTCGGTGAGCAGCATCGTCACCGCCGTGGCCACTGACGGCAGGGCGAGGATCAGCAGGTAGCTGTAGACGAGGATCGTCCAGATGAAGAGCGGCATCCGGCCCCAGCTCATGCCCTTGGCGCGCATGTTGTGGATCGTCGCCACGAAGTTGATCGCGCCGAGGAGCGAGGAGATGCCGGTCAAGTGGATCAGGAAGATCCAGGCGTCCACCCCGCCGCTGGGCGAGTAGACGTCGTCGGACAGGGGCGTGTACATGGTCCAGCCCGCGCGGGGCGGGTCGAAGAAGATGCTGGTGTAGAAGGCCATCCCCCCGAAGATCAGGAGCCAGAAGGAGAGCGCGTTCAGGCGCGGGAAGGCCATGTCCCGTGCCCCGATCATCAGCGGGACCATGTAGTTGCCGAACCCGGCCAGAACCGGCACCACGAACAGGAAGACCATCGTGGTCCCGTGCATCGTGACCAGCCCGTTGTATGTCTCGGGCGTGACCACGGTGCCGTTCGGCTGCGCCAGCTGGAGGCGCATCACGAGGGCCTCCACGCCACCGATGATGAAGAAGACGAAGGTGGCGAACAGGTACATGATCCCGATCTTCTTGTGATCGGTGGTGGTCAGCCATTCGAGCCACCCGCTCTGGCGCTCGCGCCGGCCGTGGAGCACGATCTCGGGGCTGCCGCCCAGTTCCCTTCCGGTCACGCTCCGCGCTTCCACTACTCGAGCTCACCCCTCTTCGCACGGTCCTTGCGCTGGACGATGAGCGCCACGCCCGCCCTCCTGATGTCCTCACGCGTCTTCATGGCCCAACTCGTGAACTGCTCGGGAGTCACCGCACGCACCCTCGCGCGCATGTCGGCGTGATTGATGCCGCACAGCTCGGCACACTGTCCGATGTACGTGCCCTCCTTGCCGCGGGGGATCTTGAACCAGGTCTTGTTCACATGGCCCGGAACCGCGTCCACCTTCCCGCCGAGCTTGGGGATCCACCAGGAGTGGATCACGTCGGAGGCCCGCACGTCGAGGGTCACCGTGGTCCCGGTGGGCACCACCATCTCGTAGAAGCTGAAGAGCTGCTGGTCGCCCGGGTAGTCGTAGCGCCAGAGGTACTGGCGCCCGGTTATCTGGATGTGGAGGTAGGGCCCGCCGCCGGCCGGGGGCGCGGGCTGGTCCACAGAGGCGAACTCCGCCTGGGAGGCAAGGCCGTCCGGATCGGAGGCCGGCGGGTTCTTGATGTCGTCCAGGTACACGAAGGTGATCACGGTCAGGACCACCAGGATCAGGGCCGCACCGATGGTCCAGCCGAGCTCCAGCGGCGTGTTGCCCCGGATCTGAGCGGCCTCGGGGCCGCCACGGCGGGCGCGGTGGCGGACCAGCGACCAGATCAGCGTGCCCTCGACGATCAGGAAGATCACGATCGCCACGTAGAGCGTGATCTTGTAGAGCGTGTCGATGTCGTCCGCGTTCGGCGAGCCGCCCGATTCGGGCGTCAGGACGTCCGCGAACGCGCCGGGCGCGGCCACAAGGAGTGCGATGGCGACCGCCGCAAGAGCGGCCAGCAGCACGAGACGTGTACGGCGCCGGGGCAAGGCGCGGCGCATCATATCCCTGGCCCGGACAAGCGCTCTACTTCGTGACGGACTACTCAATCCGGGGGACCGAGGGTCTCGCCGGAGGCGCTGGGGCGGGCGGCGCCCTCCACCTCGAGCTCGCGGACCTTCAGGCGGCCCACCTCGAGCTCCTCGATCTTGAGGTGCCCGATCACCATTCGCTTCACGGCCAGCCGGGCTATGGCCAGGGCTCCCACGGCCGCGGCGCCAGTGGACATGGCCCCGATGGCACGGGCGCCTGTCGCGGTGGCGGCAAAGTCAGCCGCCGCGCGGAACGGTGTGCGCCGGGACAGGCTCACGCGCCCTGGAACTGCGGGTCGCGCTTCTCGACGAAGGCCGTGACCCCCTCCTGGAAGTCCCGCGTGCGCGCGAGGGCATGCTGGAGCTCGGCCTCCAGATCCAGCTGGCCGTCGAGATCCGGGTAGAGCATGCGGTTCAGCGCCTGCTTGGACGATGCATACGAGCGAGTGGGCCCTCCGGCGAGCCGGTTGAGGAGCGCGCCGGCCTCGTCGAGCAGCGTGTCGTCCGGGTAGACGTAGTTCACGAGCCCCCACTCGAGCGCCCGGGCGGAGTCCACGCGCTCGCCCAGCAGCGCCATCTGGAGCGCGCGGGCCTTGCCCACCGCCGCCGGCACGAAGAGGGTCGACCCACCGTCCGGCATCAGCCCGATGTTCACGAAGGCGAGCCCGAAGTAGGCGGATTCGGCCGCCAGCACCAGGTCGCAGGCGAAGGCCAGCGACGCGCCGATGCCCACCGCCGGACCGTTCACCGCGGCCACCACCGGCTTCTCGAGCCGCCGGACCCCGGCGATGATCGGGTGGTAGATGTGGAGGAGCTCCTTCCGCACGTCGGGCATGCCGTCCTCGGCGGGGTCGAATCCCTCCTTGAGGTCGGCTCCCGAGGAGAACCCGCGGCCGGCACCGGTTATCAGCAGCGCACGCACGGATGGGTCCGCCGCCTCGCCCTCGATCACGCTCTTCAGCTCGGCCCCGAAGGCCGCGGTCCATGCGTTCAGCGAATTGGGCCGGTTGAGGGTGAGGCGGCCGGCGCCGCCATCCTGCTCCCAGATGAGGTGCTCGTAGCTCATGGCCGCGAGCCTACTGCGCCACGTCCCGACCCTGAGGCCCTCCATAGGAGGAGCGGAGCCGCGATCGGTGATCGCGGCGAGCACCGGACTCCCAATACTCTGCTCCGCATGGTCATAGACGCCGTGGAGTGGCTTGGCCACTCCGGCTTCCGGATCACGGTGGGGAGATCGGTGATCTACATCGACCCCTACCGGGTGCCCGCCGGCTCCCCCGAGGCCGATCTCATCCTGGTGACCCACGGGCACTACGACCACTTCTCCCCCCAGGACGTGGAGCGCCTCTCGGGCGACCGCACCTGGCTCGTGGGGCCGCCTGCCGTGGCAGAGAGGGTGAGCGGCCGGGTGCACTCGATCGTGCCCGGCGAGCGCCTGCCGGACGAGCTGGTGCGCGGGGTGGACGTGGCCGCGGTGGCTGCCTACAACACGTCCAAGCGCGACGCCGAGGGGCGCGTCTTCCATCCTCGCGAGGCGGGATGGGTCGGCTACGACCTGAACATTCGCGGCGAGCGGATCTACCACTCGGGCGACACGGATGTGATCCCCGAGATGGACAGCGTCACCGGAGTGGACCTGGCGCTCCTGCCGGTGAGCGGGGTGTACGTGATGACCCCGGACGAGGCGGCCGAGGCGGCACGGCGGATCCAGCCCCGTGTGGCCGTTCCCATGCACTGGGGCGAGAACATCGGCACCCTGGCCGACGCCCGCGCGTTCGCGAAGAAAGCGCCCGTGGAGGTCCGGATACTGACCCGAGCACCCGCGGCCTAAGGAGGAGCGGAGCCCCGATCGGTGATCGGGGCGAGCACCGGACTCCGAGTTTGAGGAGCGGAGCCCCGATCGGTGATCGGGGCGAGCACCGGACTCCGAGTTTGAGGAGCGGAGCCCCGATCGGTGATCGGGGCGAGCACCGGACTACGCTCTCACTTTGCGGTGCTTGCGCACCGCGAGCCCGGCGACCACCATGCCGGCGCCCACCGTCACGATGGACGCGAGCTCGAAGCCCGTGGAGGCGAGGAAGCCGAAGCCGCCGCCCCCGGAGCTGGTCTGCCCGGCGGGGATCCCGCCGCTCGACGGGGCGGTGTTCGTGTCCTCGTCCTCGAGGGGAACGATCAGCTCCTCGTTGGATTCGGTCTCGGTGGACTGGGTTGGATCCACCGGGGTCACGGGGGTCGTGACCGGGGGGGCCGCCTGCGGGACGGTGGCCGGGTTCGGCACCGCCTCGGCGCCGGGCATGCCGCCCGACTGCTGCGGGTTCCGCGCGGGCGCGCTTCCGCCGCCGCTGCTGGGCACAACGCCGTTCGCCGCGGCGCCGCCGGAGCCGGAGTCGCTGCCTGGGGAGGCCCAGGCGACGGCCACGGCTCCCATGGTGGCGAGTACGACGGATGCGGTCAGGGCCAGGCGCAAGGTGTTCATTCCGCCGTGCTTCGCCGTGCCGGGCCGGGTTCCTATCCATGCACGGGGCTATGCTGCGATTCGTTTTGCGTAGTACTCGCGCCCTACGGATGGCTGCGTGGGGCGCGGTGGCGGTCGGCGTCGCCACTCCGCTGTTGCGGCACCGCCTCCGGCTGCGTCCGCTCACGGTTTCGGCGCTCACGTGGCCGGCCCCCGCCGCGCTTGCCCTCGCCGCCCCACGCACCCCCCTGCGGGACGCAGGCATCTATGGGCTCCAGATGTGGGCCTACTTCTGTCATTTCGACATGGCCGACGACGACCCCGAGGCCTTCCGCGCGCGGGTGAAGGTGCGCTACCCAGCGGTGCTCGACCGGATAATCGGGCTCGGGGAGGCGCCCACGGTCAGGCTTCAGCGCACACTCGGGCGCAGGGGTGACGTGGGTCCGCTCGAGCTCGGACTCTCGGCCGTGCACTGGAGCTGGTTCCTGTTCCCCCACGGGACCTGTGCCTACATCCTCCTGCGCCACCGCAAGCACTTCGAGCGTTCCACCGTGCTGATGGCCGTGTGCTTCGACGCCGGATGCGTCGTCTATTGGCTTCTGCCCACCGCCCCGCCGTGGTTCGCGGGCCAGGAGGGGGAGCTCCCGCCGGTGCGCCGGATCATGGCCGAGGCGGGGGAGCAGTTCTGGGGACGCTTCTGGGACCCGCTCTACAGTTCTCTTCAAGGAAATCCGTTTGCCGCGATGCCCTCACTCCACTTCGGTACCTCCGCGATGGCAGCGCGCCTGCTCTCCCAAGTCGGACCGAGGCACGGCGCGGCGGGCTGGACATACGCGCTGACGCTCGGGTTCGGGCTCGTCTACCTCGGTGAGCACTACGTGGTGGACCTGCTGGCCGGCCTGGCGCTGTCCGAAACGCTGTGGCACCTGGCCCCCCGGCTCGGCCCGGCCGCGCGGGCCCTGGGCGGAGTGATCCAGCGCCTGGAGCCGCAGGCCGGGCGATGAGCGCCGAGAAGGCCGCCCCTCGCCCGCAGGAGGAGCCGGACCTCGACCTGCCCGACGCCGAGGAGGACGGCGCCGACGACGACGACGGTGGCGCACTCCACGCGCTGCTGCAGGACCGGCGCAGCCTGGCGAGCGGGCTGCTCGTGCTCGTGCTCATCATCGCGGCCATCTACCTGGTGTTCCCGAAGCTGGTGGGCCTGGATGACGCGATGGCCCGCTTCGACGACGCCACCTGGTACTGGATCGTCGTCGCCGTGGGCTTCAACGGGGTGGCGTTCGTGGCCTACGTGGCGCTCTTCCGGGGAGTGCTGGGGGGCGTGAACGACGAGAGCCTGCGCCGGCGCCTCGACTGGCGCGCCTCGTACCAGATCACCATGGCCGGGCTGGCCGCCACGCGCATCTTCTCGGCCGCGGGCGCGGGCGGCATCGTGCTCACCTACTGGGCGCTTCGCAAGGCGGGGATGTCGCGGCGGCGCTCCGCCTGCAGGATGGTCGCGTTCCTGACCCTGATGTACGCGGTGTACCTGGCGGCGCTGGTGACGTTCGGGGTGTTGCTGCGGACCGGTGTGCTCCCGGGCGACGCTCCCGTCGGTGGCACGATCGTGCCGGCAGGGGTGGCGGGGGGCCTGATGCTCGTCTTCAGCATGGTGGCGCTGATCCCGCAGGATGTGGAGCGACGCATCGCCTCCTACGCGGGCGGGTACCGGCGGAAGCGCTTCCTCACGCGCCTCGCCACCGGCCCGGCCACGCTGGCCACGGGCGTGCGCACCGCGATCGCCTACATAAGGCACCCGCGGCGCGGGGCGGTGGCCGTGCTCGGTGCGGTGGGGTTCTGGGCGGCCAACATCGGAATCCTGTGGGCCGCGTTCAAGGCCTTCGGCGGCAGCGTGCCACTGGCCGTGCTGGTGCAGGGCTTCTTCGTGGGCATGGCCGCCAACCTGATCCCATCGCCCGCCGGGGGTGTCGGATCGGTGGACGCGGGCATGATCGGGGCGTTCGTGTTGTTCGGCGTATCGAGCTCCGTGGTGTTCCCCGCGGTGCTCGTGTACCGGGTGATCGCCTTCTGGCTGCCCATCCCCCCGGGTGTGGTGGCCTACTTCCAACTGCGGGCCACGGCGGCCCGCTGGGAGGAGGAGCGGACCCTGGGAAGGCCGTCGGGCGGCTATACTTCAGAAAGTAAAGTGACGGTTTGAGCCCGCGAGAATCGCGGGGGCGAGGGTGAGCGAATGAGCGTTGAGGTCAAGGACATCGAGAATGTCGTGATCGTGGGCAGCGGTCCGGCGGGCTACACGGCCGCGCTGTACACCGCGCGTGCGGACCTCGAGCCGCTCGTGATCGAGGGCTTCGCGTGGGGCGGGCTGCTCCAGCAGACCACCGACGTGGAGAACTACCCGGGGTACACGGAAGGCGTTCTTGGGCCGGAGATGATGCAGCACTTCCGTGACCAGGCCGCTCGCTTCGGCACGCGCTTCATCACCGACGACGCGACCGAGATCGTGCTCGGGAAGGAGCGCGGGGACATCCATCGCGTGACCGTGGGCGGCCGGGAGATCCGTGCGCGCTCGGTGATTCTCGCCATGGGCGCCGAGCCCAAGAAGCTGGGTGTGCCCGGCGAGGAGGAGCTTTCGGCGCGCGGCGTCTCCTACTGCGCCACGTGCGACGCGGCCTTCTTCCGCGACAAGGAGACGATCGTGGTCGGCGGCGGGGACACGGCCATGGAGGACGCGACCTTCCTGGCCAAGTTCGCCGGCAAGGTCAGCATCGTGCATCGCCGCAACGACTTCCGCGCGTCGGCGATCATGCTCGACCGCGCCCGCCAGAAGGAGAACATCGAGCTGGTCACCCCCTACACCGTCGAACGCTTCGAGCCCGGCGAGAACGGGTCGCTGGGCCGTGCGGTGCTGCTCAACACCGAGGACGGCTCCGAGCGGGAGGTGCCGGTCACCGGTGCCTTCATCGCGGTGGGCCACCGGCCGAACTCGCACCTCGTGGCGGATCAGCTGGACACGGACGACCAGGGCTACGTCCTGGTGGAGGGCCGCTCCACGCGCACCGCCCGGCCGGGAGTGTTCGCCGCGGGCGACCTCACCGACCACACGTACCGCCAGGCCGTGACCGCCGCGGGCACGGGATGCATGTCGGCACTCGACGCCGAGGCCTACCTGCGCGACCATCCGATCGATCCCGAGGCCAACTGGACTCCGGACCCGGACAAGGTGGAGGCGGCCGCGGAGCGCGCGGTCTCCTAGCCGCACCCGCCGCCCGCGTGCCCGAGACCTGGACCAATTGGGCGCGGCAGCAGCACTGCGCACCCGAGCGGATCGCACGCCCGGGTAGCGAGGAGGAGCTCTCGGAGCTGGTGACGGGCGCGCGGGCCGTCCGGGCCGTGGGCTCCGGCCACTCGTTCACCGACATCGCCTGCACCGACGGGCTGCTCGTCGACCTCTCGCGAATGACGAATGTGCTGAACGTCGAGGGCGAGGACGTGACGGTGGAGGCGGGCGTGACGCTCCACGCCCTCGGCGAGGAGCTGGCCGCCCGCGGCCTGGCCCTCGAGAACCAGGGCGACATCGACGCCCAGACGCTGGCCGGGGCGCTGTCCACCGGCACCCATGGCACCGGCGCGCGCTTCGGGAACCTCTCGTCGCGGGTGGTGGGAATGCGGATCGTGACCGGCTCGGGTGAGCCGGTGGACGTTCGCGGCGGTGACGAGCTCCTGGCCGCCCGGGTCGGGCTCGGGGCGCTCGGGGTGATCTCGCGGGTCACCGTTCGCTGCGTGCCCGCCTTCACCATCCACCGCGTGGACGAGCCGCGCTCGCTCGACGACGTGCTCCCGCGCCTCGACGCCTTGGTGGACGGCGCCGACCACTTCGAGGCCTTCGTCTTTCCCTACACGCGCACCGCCCTGACCCTCACGTCGGAGCGCACCGATCGCGAGCCCAGGCCGCGCTCCCGGCTGGCCGCGACGGCCCAGGAGCTGATCCTGGAGAACGCGGTGCTCGGGGCCGCCGTGCGCGCCGGCCGGGCCGCTCCGCGAGCGATCCCGCGCCTCAATCGCCTGCTCACGAAGGGGCTCACCCGCACCGAGTACCTGGATGCCAGCCACCGGGTGTACGCCAACGCGCGCCGCGTGCGCTTCACGGAGATGGAGTACGCCATCGCCCGCGAGCGGGCGGCCGAAGCCTTGGAGCGGGTGCTCGCGATGATCGAGCGGCGCCGGCTTCCGATCGGGTTCCCGATCGAGCTACGGGTGACGGCCCCGGACGACGCCCTTCTGTCCACCGCCCAGGGGCGGGCGACCGCCTACATCGCGGTCCATCAGTACCGGGGAATGGAGTTCGAGACCTACTTCCGGGCGGTGGAGGCGATCATGGACGAGTACGGCGGCCGGCCTCACTGGGGCAAGCGTCACTACCAGTCCTCCCACACCCTGGCCCCGCGCTACATGGGCTGGGACCGCTTCCAGGCCGTGCGCCGGCGGTTCGACCCCGAGGGGCGCTTCGCCAACGACTACACGAACCGCGTGCTCGGGCCGGTCTCGCCCTAGAGCTCGCAGCGTCCCTCGCCGCGGTACGTGGGCTCCTCGCCCACGATCCGCCCGCGGCTCACCAGGTACAGCCGGTCGAAGCGCTCGCACAGCTCGCCCGCCTTGGCGTGACGCAGGTACACACGGTCGCCGAGTCGCAGCGATGCCGCGGCCGCGCCGATCACCGGCGTCTGCACCTCGCCGGCGCCCTCACGCGCGTCGAGGCGAAGACCCTCGGGACGGTGCGGTGAGGGCAGGCGGTCGCGGCCCGCAGGCCCGGACGCGTGGTAGCCCCCGCCGAGCAGCGTGGCCACCCCGCCGCTCGGACGCCGCACCACCGGCAGCGCGAACATCGCGGCGGGGGTGAGCGTGAAGTCGGCGTAGCGGTCGAAGAGGGTGGGGGCGTACAGGCCGGAGCCGGCCGTGACCTCGGTCACCACGGGCTCGCGCGCGGTGGTGTGGAGGCTGCCCGTGCCGCCCCCGTTCACGAAGTCGAGCGGGGCCACCTCGCGCACCGCGGCCACCACCGCTGCCCGGCGCTCGGCGATCTCGGCCACCGACCGCTGCTTCATCCAGCGAATTCCGCGCTCCTGCCAGGCCGCGCCCAGCGGGCGATCGCCCAGCCCGGCGATGTGAGCCTCGTAGCCCATGATTCCGGCCAGCTCGAAGCCGGGGCGCCCAACGATCTCCGCCGCCAGCGCCCGCGCCGCTCCCGGCGTGCGCACGGGCGAGCGCTTGGCCCCGACCTTGATCCGCCCGCCCGCGGGCCACCAGCTCAGGTCCAGCTCGATGCAGACCCGGACCGGGGCCGCCCGGTCCGTGCCGGCCGCGGCCTCGATCAGGTCGAGGTGGGCGGGCGAGTCCACCATCACCACCGGCCGCCCCTCCTCCTCGATCCGGGCCAGGCGGGCCAGCCCCTCGCGATGCGCGGTGGGATAGGCCAGCAGGATGTCCCGGAAGCCGTGCTCGAACAGCCACAGGCTCTCGCCGAGCGTGAACGTCATGAGCCCGCGGAAGCCGGGCTCGCTGCGGAGCACGTCGTGGAGGATCTCGCGGCAGCGAACCGACTTGCTCGCCACCCGGATCGGGGTGCCGCCGGCGCGGGCGAGCATCTCGCGGGCGTTGGCCCAGAGCGCATCCAGGTCCACGAGCGCGAAGGGAGCCTGCACGTCGCGGAAAACGTCCTCGAGCTCCTCGAAGGTGAGAGCCCGGCCCGGGGCCGGAGCGTGGGGAGCGGTCACCGCCACTCCGCCGATTATGGCCGAGGGTACGGTGCCGGGCGGTGCCCGCTCCCGTCCTCGTCCTCCTCGCCGTGGCCTCCGTGCAGCTCGGGGGCGCGCTGGCGAAGACTCTCTTCGACGACGCGGGCTTCGGCGGCTCGGCTTTTCTGAGGGTGGGGCTGGCCGCGCTCGTGATGGGCCTGTGGTGGCGGCCGAGCGTCGCCGGGCGGGACCGCCGGCAGCTTGCGCTCGCCGCGCTCTACGGGGTGACCCTCGCGGGGATGAACCTCTCCTTCTACGCCTCCATCGACCGCATCCCGCTCGGCGTGGCGGTGACGTTCGAGTTCGTGGGGCCGCTGGGGGTCGCGGTGTTCGGCTCCCGGCGGCCGCTCGACCTGGTGTGGGTCGGTTTGGCCGCCTGCGGAATCCTGCTGCTCTCGGACTTCGGCTCCGGCGACCTCGACGGTGTCGGGGTGGCACTGGCGCTGCTCGCGGGCGCGTTCTGGGCCGCGTACATCCTGGTGGCGGCCCGGGTCGGGCAGAGCATTCCCGGCAACGATGGGCTGGCCATCGCGATGGCGGTCGCCGCCGTGCTGCTGATCCCGGTGGGGGTGGCGGACGCCGGGGCCGACCTGCTCGAGCCGGCCGTGCTGGCCGTGGGCGCAGCGGTGGCGCTGCTGTCCTCGGTGATCCCCTACACGCTGGAGCTGGAGGCGCTGCGGCGCCTGCCGGCCGGCGTGTTCGGGGTGCTGATGAGCCTGGAGCCCGCGGTGGCCGCGCTGGCGGGCTACGTGGTGCTCGGCGAGGCGCTGGGCGCGCGAGAGCTGGTGGCCATCGCGCTGGTGGCGGCGGCCAGCGCGGGCGCGGCGCTGGGGTCGCAGGTGGCGCTTCGGGACGCCTGAGCGCTCACTCGTCCGTGGCGGCGGCGGAGAAGAACTCGAGCGCGGTCTTGGTCTTCGTCTGCTGCTCGCCGGACAGGTCCACGCCCTGGCTCGCGAGGTAGGCGCGGGACTCGATCGCCACCTGGAACATTTTCGACGGCGGGCACTTGCCGGACAGTTCGAGGATGCGGGCGCCGTCCGGATACAGCCACAGCTCGGCCACGAGCTTCCCTCCGGGGAACTCCTTGCGCTTCATGTTGAGCTTGAGGACGAAGATCGGCCCGAGGATCTGGAGGTCGTCGAGTCCGAGTCCCTCCGGCGCGTGCGCCTCGTAGAAGCGGCGCTGCGCCTTGGAGAACAGCTTGCGGATCGGCTGGTCGCCGGCCACCACGTCTCGCACCTCGGCGGAGCCGGAGCCCTTCATCGACGCCGAGCACACATAGCCCCCGGGCATGGCGTCCACCTCCACCACCATGGTCTTCGACTCGCGCACGTCCGGGGGAAGTTCGCCGGGGACGACCGGACGGAGCTTCACCACCGAGTCGTTGGCACGGCCCTGCACCCGGCGGGCCCGGACGACCACGCCCCGCTCGTTCAGCGTCAGGTCGGGGGTGTCGAAGAAGAAGACCTGGCGGATCTGCGCCTCGAGTGGATCCATCCCGAGGGCGGCGACTGTCGACCGGTGGTGCTCCTCGGGGACCGTGAGCTTCAGCTCGGCGCTGTCGGCGCCGCCGAGGAGGCTGAGGAGCTCCTGCAGCTCCTCGTCGGGCAGCTCGGTGAGTCTCTTCGTCTTTGGGCTCATGCTCGACATCCTTTATTGCCTGGCCATCGCCACGCGCAGGCGCTCCTCGGGGGTGATCAGGTGGTCGACGTCCTCGGCGGCGTCGTCGATGTCGATCTGGACCCAGCGCACGCGACCCGTGAAGCCGTTGTCGGCCCCGTGGTCGTCGCTGACGGGCGTGCCGCTGTCGCGGCCCAGGTCCAGCGTCTCATCGCCCGAGAAGGCCATCGGCACAGTGTGCTCGACGCGCCCCTCTCCGATCTTGTTGCCGTCGAGGTAGAGCGTCACGTCACCGCCCTTGGCCAGGCCCCCGCCGTCGTAGGCGAACTCCATGCGAACCTGATGCTCGCCCGCGGGGACGGGCTGCTCTGCGTAGATCTTGAAGCGCTGGAGGCCGAAGAGGTTGTAGCAGTAGGCCGGCCGGCCTTCGTGGACGTAGACGCTCCAGCCGGCGTACGCGCCGCCTTGGGCCACGAGCACCCCTTCGGCGCCGCCGTCGGGCACGTCGACCTGCGCGGTAATGGCGTGCGACCTGTTCTTGATGTTGAGCACCGAGTTCTCGGACAGGCGTCCCATGCCCTCATACAGCAGCTGCTTGCTCCCCCGGACGAGCTGCGGCCGGCCCGCGAGGTCGGCGTTGAAGCGCTCAAAGCGACGGTCGTCCAGGGGGAGCACCTGGTATCGAGCGGCCTCGATCAGGAACAGCCGTTGGAGCTCATGGAGCCTCTCCGGCTGCTCGGCGGACAGGTCGTGGGCCTGCGTCCAGTCGTCGGGGGCATACAGCTCCCAGACGTCGTCATCGAACGCCGGCATCTCGGCCGGCTTCCACGGGATGCTGTGCCGGGTGACCGCCGTCCAGCCCTGGTGGTAGATGCCGCGGTTGACGAACATCTCGAAATACTGCGTCCCGCGGTGCTCTGGCGCTGCGGTGTCGTCGAAGCTGGGCGCCATGCTCCGGCCGTGCAGGGGCATCTGCTGAACACCGTGGACGAAGGTCGGGGCCGGCACTCCGGCCACATCGAGCACCGTCGCGGCCACGTCGATCACGTGGCTGAACTGCGCACGCACCTCGCCGCGGGCCTTGAAGCCGTTGGGCCAGTGCACGACGGTGCCGTTGCGGGTGCCGCCCCAGTGCGAGGCCACCTGCTTGGTCCACTGGTAGGGCGTGTCCATCGCGTGCGCCCAGCCGACCGCGTAGTGATTGTTCGCGGCGATCGTGCCGAACTGGCCGATCCGCTCGGCCATGAACTCGGTCGTCTCGATCCCTGCCGCGCCGTTGAGGGTGATCATTTCGTTGAACGTGCCCTGTGGGGTTCCCTCGGCCGAGGCCCCGTTGTCGCCGACGATGTAATAGACCAGCGTGTCGTCGAGCACCTCGAGGTCCTCGAGCGCGTCGATGAGGCGGCCGACGTGATGGTCGGTGTGCTCCATGAACCCGGCATAGACCTCCATCTGGCGCGAGAGCACCGGCTTGAGGTCATCGGGCATGTCGTCCCAGGCGGGGATCTCCTCCGGCCTGTCGGTGAGCTCCGCCTCGGGTGGGATCACGCCGAGCTCCTGCTGCCTTGCGAATGTCTCCTCGCGCAGCGCGTCCCAGCCCGCCTCGAAGCGGCCCTTGTACTTGTCCGACCACTCGAGCGGCACGTGGTGCGGGGCGTGCGTGGCGCCCGGGGCGAAGTAGGCGAAGAAGGGCTTGTCGGGCATCAGCGCCTTCTGCTGGCGGACCCAGTCGATGGCGCGGTCGGTCATGTCCTCGGTGAGGTGGTAGCCCTCCTCCGGCGTCCGGTCCGGCTCGATGGGAGTCGTGCCTTCGTAGAGCGCGGGCGCGTACTGGTTGGTCTCCCCGCCGATGAATCCGTAGAAGTGCTCGAAGCCACCACCGCCGGAGGGCCAGGCGTCGAACGGGCCCATGGGGCTCGTCTCCCAGACCGGCACCTCGTGGCACTTGCCGAACTGTGCGGTGGAGTAGCCGTTGAGCTTGAGCGTCTCCGCCAGAGGGGCCGCCGTGTTCGGCCGAACCGAGTTGTAGCCCGGCGCCGACGTGGCGATCTCGGTGATGCCGCCCATGCCGACGGAGTGGTGGTTGCGCCCCGTCAGCAGCGCCTGGCGCGTCGGCGAGCAGAGCGCGGTGGTGTGGAAGCGGTTGTACTTCAGGCCGTTCGCGGCCAGCCGCTCCGCCACGGGCGTCGAGCAGGGTCCTCCGAACGCGCTGGACGAGCCGAAGCCCGCGTCGTCGAGCAGCACCACCAGCACGTTTGGCGCACCCGACGGCGGGCGCAGCGGCTCGATCGGCGGGAATGCCGTGTCCGGATCCTTCGCGTCGTAGGTCACCAGACCCGTATACGCACTGTCCGGGATCGGCAGTACGTCCCGCTTGGTGCTCAAACCATTCTCCTCGCAGCTTGGGGAGACGACGAAACCACGTCGGCATCCTCGCCGCCTCACCCGGAAGAGATGAAATCGCGCTCAGGCCCGCAGATCGAGCCGTCGCCGGGCTACCCTGCACTCGCTTCAGCCGATGAGTTTTCTGTGGGGCATCGTCATCCTGGTGGTCGCCAACGCCGCGACGGTCGGAACGATGCTCTGGGTCCGGCGCACCGCGCCGGAGGGCAGCTACTTCACCGACGGAGATCGCGCGTCGGGGGTGTTCGGCGTGCTCGCGGGCGGCTTCGCGATCTTCGCCGGCTTCATCATCTTCCTCGCCTTCACCACGTACGACCAGTCACGCAGTGGTGGGGAGACCGAGGCGCTCACGGTCAACCAGCAGTTCGAGACCGCTGAGCTCCTGCCGCCGGCGGTGCACGACCGCATGACCGGAGAGCTCGTCTGCTACGCCCGCTCGGTGGTGCAACGCGAATGGCCGCAGATGGCGGACGGAAAGGGTGGCGACACGATCAACCCCTGGTCGGTCGCGCTCTTCAGGAGCCTCAGGGTCTCGAACCCCAAGACGCCGGGCGAGCAGAACGCGTACTCGAAGTGGCTCGACCAGACCTCGGACCGGGAGCAGGGCCGGAGCGACCGCCTCCACGGAGCGGAGGGGATCATCCCGGGCACGATCTGGCTCGCCCTCCTCCTGATCGCGGGCGTTGTGTTCGCCTTCATGCTGTTCTTCGCCGACAGCGGGGAGGGCCGGGGCTCTCAGGCGATGCTGATGGGGTCGGCAACCACGGTGATCGTGATCACGCTGCTGGCGATCAACGCGCTCGACAACCCGTATCGCGACGGCCTGGGGCAGATCAAACCGGTCGCGATGGAACGGTCGCTGCGGATCCTGAACAGCGCGCGCACGGTCGTGAATGAGCGGGCTCCGCTTCCGTGCGATTCCCGCGGTTCTCCGGTCTCCTCCTGATGGAGAACGCCGGCGAGGACCGTTTCGACCGCCGCTTCGAGCTGGCGGCCACCCTGCTGCTCGCGATCGCGGCGGTGGCCACCGCCTGGGCGGCCTACCAATCGGCGAGTTGGCACGGCGAGCAGGCGAAGGCCCAGAGCGCATCGATCGCTGCCCGCGTCGAGTCCACACGCGCGGCGAGCGTGGCAAATCAGCAGCAGCAGATCGACGTTTCGCTGTTCACGCAGTGGGTGGACGCCTACGCGCGCGACGAGACCGAGCTCGCCGCCTTCTATCGCAGGCGGTTTCGTGTCGAGTTCCGGCCGGCGTTCGGCGCATGGGTCGCGACCCGGCCACGGAAGAATCGCAATGCGCCGCTCTCGCCTTTCGCCATGCCTCAGTACAGGCTTGCCGCGACCGCGAAGGCGAACCGCCTGGAGGTGCAGGCCGCCGCGTTCTCCGAGCGGGTGGGGAACCTCATCCAGCGGGCCGACAACTACTCGTTGGCCGGCGTGCTGTTCGCCGTATCGCTCTTCTTCGCGGGCATCAGCACACGGTTGCACTCGCGCATGCCACGGGTCGTCGTTCTCGGGCTCGGCTATGTCCTGTTCCTCGGCACGGTGATCTGGATCACGACGTTCCCGGTTAGCCTCTCCGTGTAGCGGTGCATTCCAATGCGGTGGAGATTCCCGGGGGCGAGTTCCTCATGGGTGAGGTGGGGCCCCTCGCATACCCGGGCGACGGGGAGGGCCCCGTCCGCCGGATTCGGCTCGACCCGTTCCGTATGGACGCGTACGCCGTCTCGAACGTGGACTTCACCGGCTTCGTCGAGGCCACCGGCCACGTGACCGAGGCCGAGCGCTTCGGCTGGTCGTTCGTGTTCGCCGGGCTCCTGCCGGACGACTTCCCGCCCACGCGTGCCGCCGTCCACGCGCCGTGGTGGCGGCAGGTGGAGGGCGCGGACTGGCGCAGGCCGGAGGGGGAGGGATCCGATCTCGAGGACCGTGCGAACCACCCCGTGGTTCACGTGAGCTGGAACGACGCACAGGCCTACTGCGCGTGGTCGGGGACGCGACTGCCCACCGAGGCCGAATGGGAGTACGCGGCACGCGGGGGCCTCGAGGGGCAACCGTTCCCCTGGGGCGACGAGCTGGAGCCGGGCGGCGAGCACCGCATGAATGTCTGGCAGGGGACCTTCCCTCAGGAGAACAGCCTTGCCGACGGCTTCTACGGAACCTGCGCCGTGGCCGAGTTCCCGGCGAACGGCTACGGGCTCCACAACATGACCGGAAACGTCTGGGAGTGGTGCCAGGACTGGTACCACCCCGATTTCCACACGCGCGACAGGCGCACGAACCCGGAGGGTCCGCCCCGCGGGACGAACCGGTCGACGCGCGGGGGGTCCTACCTCTGCCACCACTCGTACTGCCGGCGCTACCGCGTGTCGGCGCGAAACTCCCTGACGCCCGACTCGACGACGGGGAACACGGGATTCCGCTGCGTGAGCCAAATCACCCGGAACGGATGATGCACGCCCCACGCCGCATGGCAGAATCGCCTGCGACCGCCAACGAACGGAGGATGGATGGAAGGTCACGACGAGGAACTGGGCCCGATCGACATCGTGGTGATCGCCTGGCCGGCCGGCGCCCCGATGACTGGGGAGGCCTTTCCACTGCTCCTGGATCTGGTGGACCGCGGCATCGTCCGCGTGCTCGACGCGATGCTCGTGAAGAAGGAGGAGGACGGCTCGTTCGCCGGCTTTGAGGCGAAGGACCTCGATGCGCAGGGCGTCGGGGACTTCACCGTCTTCGAGGGCGCCTCCTCCGGACTGCTCGGAGACGACGACGCGGCGACGGCCGCAGAGGCGATCGAGCCGGGCAGCGCAGCGGCGGTGATCGTCTACGAGAACCGCTGGGCGGGCCCGTTCGCAGCCGCCGTTCGCCGCAACGGCGGGGTGCTGGTGGCCAACCAGCGAATTCCCGCGGCGGAAGTGATGGATGCCCTCGACGCTGCCGAAGCAGCGTCCTAACCGAAAGGACGACTCGAATGCCCGGACTTCTTCGAGGCGTGGCCCGCACGGCCGTCATCGCCGGTACCGCCACCTCCGTGTCAAACCGCGTGAGCCGCCGCCAGGCAAACCGCTGGGCGGAACAGGACTATCAGGAGGCTCCGCCGCAACAGGCGCCGGCACCCGTTGCCGCCGCGCCCGCCGAGGACCGCGTGCAGCAGCTCAAGGATCTGGCCGACCTCAAGGACCAGGGGGTGCTGACCGAGGAGGAGTTCGCGGCCGAGAAGGCGCGCATCCTCGCGAGTTGAGGATGCGCCTAGGGCGCCGTGACGTTGTGGCGCCGCAGGTAGTCAAGGTAGAACGGCCGCAGCATCTCGGCGACCTCGCCCTTGCCCGAGTCCGTCACGTCGTCGAGGTGGGCCCTCATCGTGCCCGCATCGGCCGTCGCTTCGACGATGTCGCCGGCCTGGGCCTCGGCCACCGGGAGCACCTGAATCAGCTGCCAGAAGAATCCGACGTCCAGGTGGTGGCGCGCACGGCTCACCGCAAGGTCGTGGAGCTCCTTGGACGAGAGCTGTTCGAGTCCGTCGTCGCTTGGCATCGACCTGACACTAGCCGCCCTACGAAAAGGAGATGTGGATGGTCGTCATCGCAGCATCCACCGCAGTGTGGATCTTCATCCTCGTGCCGCTCGCAATCGTCTGGGCGGCTGGGGTTTGGGACATCGTTCGCAGTCACCGGTCGGGCTGGACCACCGTCGGATGGTTGCTGGCGGTGATCTTCCTCCCCGTGGTCGGGAGCATCGTCTACTGGACCCTGCGCAAGCCCACCGAGAAGGACATCCAGCGGGCCAAGGCCGCCGCGGCCGAGCGGCCGCGCAGCCGGCAGCCGGGTGCGGGTCTCTGAGCCGGTCCCGCGATCTCACCCGGTTCGAGTGATGCGTAGCCGGGCGCAACCGGCTTTGATCGGACCATGGCCCACCCGAGCGCAGACGAACTGGCCGGCCGTTACGGCAACCGCTTCCTGACCGAGGAGGTGCCCAAGCAACAGCTTCCTGAACGCGGCATGACCGGTCTGGACGCCATGCGGCTGATCGGGGAGGAGTTGTTCCTGGACGGCGATCCGCAACACAACCTCGCGACGTTCGTGACCACCTGGATGGAGCCCGAGGCCCAGCGGATCATCGCCGAGAACCTCCATCGCAACTTCATCGATCACGCGGAGTACCCCCGGACCGCCGAGATCGAGCAGCGCTGCATTCGGATGCTGGCCGGTCTGTTCCATGCGCCGGGGGAGACCACCGGGGCGCGCACCCAGGGCTCCTCCGAGGCGATCATGCTCGGCGCCCTGTCACTGAAGTGGAACTGGCGCAAGCGCCGTGAGGCGGCGGGCCGGCCCGTGGACCGGCCGAACCTGGTGTTCGGCGGCGATGTGCACGTCGTGTGGGAGAAGTTCTGCCGCTACTTCGACGTGGAGCCGCGAATCGTTCCGCTCGCGGAGCACAAGTACACGATCGGGCCCGAGGACGTGGAGCCCCATGTGGACGAGAACACGATCGGCGTGGCCGCCGTGCTCGGCACCACCTTCACCGGGCACAAGGACGACATCGTCGGCATCAACAAGCTCCTCGCCGACATAGAGAACGACACGGGGCTGTATGTGCCCCTGCACGTGGACGCGGCCAGCGGCGGCTTCGTCTGGCCGTTTCTCTACCCCGACTCCAAGTGGGACTTCCGGCTCAGCCACGTTCGCTCCATCAACGTGTCCGGGCACAAGTATGGCCTGGTCTACCCCGGCATCGGCTGGCTGATCTTCCGCGAGAAGAGCGACCTGAACGAGGACCTCGTTTTCTACGAGAACTACCTCGGGAAGACAGACGCGACCTTCACGCTCAACTTCTCCACCGGTTCAGCGATGGTGCTGGCCCAGTACTACAACCTCATCCGGTACGGCCGCGAGGGCTACACGTACATCATGGAGGGCATGCAGAAGAACGCTGCCGCCCTCGCCGAGGCGGTCCAGGCGTGCGGTCCCTTCGAGCTGATCGGGCAGGACGAGGAGCGGTTGCCGCTGCTCGCGTTCAAGCTCGGGGAGCCCATGAGCTACGACGAGTTCGACATCGCCTGGCAGCTATCCGCCGAGCGCGGCTGGATGGTTCCCGCCTACACCCTCCCGCCCAATGCCCAGCACGTGAAGGTGATGCGCGCCCTGGTGAAGGAGACGCTGAGTCGCGAGATGGTGGACACCCTCGCCGACGACATCGCGCTGGCCTGTCAGACGCTGCACGAGAAGGGCGGGGCCCACGAATCCGAGCGCCGGCAGGTCAAGACCGCGACGGGGTACTGACCGGAGTGATGCTGACCTCGAACGCCGCCCGGTAGCTCTCTCCCGGGGCCACGACGATCAGGTCAGGACCACCCCGGACCAGCGCGTTCGCAGGCGCGGTCATCGGCTCGAAACACACGAAATCACTCCCCGGGGGGGCATAGACCTGCGCGAAGGGATAGCCACGCACAAAGGTGAGAGACAACTCCCCTTCCCGGTCGCCGAGCAGGAAACGCCCGGGCGGGACGAGACCGGCGAAGCCGTCGTCCCATTCGGTGTCCTCGAGCGGTCGAGTGCCCGGCTCGAAGGGCGCACTCTCGCCGGTCGGAATCATCGAAAGGTCGTGAAGCAGACTCTGCCGGACCGGCAGGGTCACCCGCGCGTCCGCGCGCGAGCCTCCCGGGATCCGAAGGTAGGGATGGAACCCGAACGAGACCGGGACCGCGGCCTCTCCGGTCGGCGCCAGCGTGATCGTGATCTCGATCGCGCGTCCGGTGAGCACCGCCTCGTACTCGAGCCGGTGCGGAAACGGGAAGATCGGGAACGCCCTGTGCGCCGGCTCCCAAGAAAGCTCTGCCCGCAGGAAGGCCCTGTCTTCGTCGGCGGTCGCCGCCAGCACGTCCCATTGGAGGAGTGCGGGCAGCGCCCCATGGATCGGCAGTCCGTTGTGATCGCGATCGGTCAGCGGGGTGTGGCGCGGCAGGGCCACGTGAGTCCCCGCGACGGCGTAGTCGGAACCGCTGAGACGGTTGGCCCAGGGATGAAGCAGGGGAATGCCCATCGTGGCTCCGCGCTCCCGGTACGCGCGCAGGCCGTCGTTGGTGGCAAGCAACTCCCGGCCGCCCTGGGTGAGCGAGTGGAGGACCAGGTTCGCGCTGGGCGCGAACGCCGCGGTCAGGCCGTCCGGTCCCGGGGCGCTGAGCTCGATGGTCTCAAGACCCTCGACTTCGGATTCGGTGGTCGAGTAGGAAGTCATGACTCCGGAGGTGCGGTCGCCGAGTCCATCACGCGGGGGTCTGCGACGCATCACCCCATGCGGGTGAGCCGTGCCGCCGGGACCCGGCGAGGAGGACAGCACGTTCTTATTTGAGCGAAGCAGCCTTGTCCTCGCGTTGATCCTCTTTGCGATCGTGCTCGGAACGACCGTGCTCGGACTCGTGCTCGGTCGCAACCTCCGCCATCTGTCCGACAGCCTCACCGAGCCGTTCGCCGTACTCCAGGCGTCGCTGCTCGGCGTGGTCGGACTGATCCTGGCCTTCGGGCTCGCGCTGGCCGTGGACCGCTATGAGTCCCGCCGCGCGGCGATCGTCACCGAGGCCAACGCCGTCGGGACGACATACCTGCGGGCCCAGACCCTCCCGGAGCCGAGCCGGAGCCGATCGCTCAGCCTGCTGCCCCGCTATACCGGAACCGCCATCCGTCTGTCCAGGTCGGTGCCGAGCAGCGCCCAGGCGCGGGCGGCGGACGCCAACGGCCAGCGCATCGAGCGCACGCTCTGGAGACTCGCCGCGCACGAGATGAGCGCGGCGCCCACCGCGAGCGCTCCACGGCTCTACGTCGAGACGCTCAACGACATGATCGACGCGGACTCCGCCCGGGTGTCCGCCTTGGACAACCGCGTACCCACAGCCGTGCTGATCCTGGAGGTCGCCGGGGCGGCCCTGGCCCTGGGGCTACTCGCCGCCTACCTCGCTGTCCTCGGCGGGCGAGCCACGGCCGCGGTCCTGCTCGCCGCGGGTCTGGTGGCTCTGCTGCTCCTGGTCACGTTCGACCTCGACCGGCCCACACGCGGCTTCATCCGCGTTCCCGCGACGCCGCTCACGGACCTCCGGACATCTATGGAGCTGCCCCCGGCGGCGGCACCGCCTCCCCTCGCGGGGCCTCGGTCTCCTCAATGAGACCTCGCTGAGTCAGCGTGTAGAGGAGTCCGATCGACGGCAGCACGAGCACGACCGCGACGCCGAAGACGATCAGGATCATCGTGAGCGTCGCGCTGGTCGCGGCCCCGTCGGCGATCGTGAGCTTCTGCGGAAGCAGGTACGGGTACTGCGCCACGCCCCAGCCCCAGACCACGGCCACCACGGCACCCACGGCCAGTGGACGGGAGCCGCGGGGAGCGCCGCGGCGGAGGAGCACCACAACCCCGAGCCCGCATAGGGCGGACAGGATCACGAGCGGCAGGCCCTCGTGCGTCAGGCCGTGGTAGAGATACTCCGCGTCGGAGTTGAGAACGACGATGCCGGCCACGGCCAGCGCTCCCGTCGCGAGTCCGGCAGCGAGCGCGCGCGTCGTGAAGTAGCTCTCGAGGTCTTCGCTCCCGGCACGGCGGGCGTCGCTCACGAGGAACACCGCGGAGAGGTAGGCGCAGGTGGCCACGAACAGCACGCCCACCATCACGGACACGGGGTTCAGCCAGCTGCTCACGGGATCCCCGGCGGCGTTTCCGACGGGCACCCTTCCCGACGCCACGGCACCCACCACGGTCCCCATGAAGAACGGCGTGAGGAGCGACGAGAGACCGAACAGCCGAGTGGCCATCCGTCGTCCCCTCAGCCTGCCCGCGGTGTGCTGAAACGCGAATCCCGAGCCTCTCAGGACGATGCCGAGTGCGGCAAGGCTGAGCGGGATGAACAGCGTCGAGAAGATCGAGGCGAACGCGTCCGAGAACGCCGTCCAGAGCACCACCAGGGCGAAGATGAGCCAAACGTGATTCGCCTCCCAGACCGGTCCGATCGCCCAGTCGATCAGCTCGCGAGCCCGGCCGCCGCGCTCGCCGTCACCGGCCACCAGCGCCCAGAAGCCCGCGCCGAAGTCGGCGCCGCCGAAGACCGCGTAGAAGGTCACCCCGACCCAGAGCACCACGGCCACGGCGTCGGCGCTGCTCAACGCGGGTCTCCTCCGGAGAGCGCCGGCGGCGGAACGCTCGGAGGCGGCGCGTAGGGCACGTCGTCCCCGTCGTCCTCCTCGCGCCATCGCCGCGCCATCGCCCGCAGCGTCACCACCGTCGCGATTCCCAGCACCGTGTAGAGCACGAGCGCGATCGAGAAGGTCACCCAGACCCCGCTGGCCCCGGTGCTCGCGTCCTTGGTCCGCATCACGTTGTAGACGATCCACGGCTGGCGCCCGACCTCGGTCACGATCCAGCCGCTCTCCATTGCCACGATCGCCCCGATGCCGGACACGGCCACGGCACGCAGGAACCAGTGCGTTCGAGGTATGTCGCGCCTGCGAAACCAGGAGAACGCGAGCCACAGGGCGAGCCCCATGAGGGCGGTGCCGACCCCGACCATGATGTCGAAGGCCCAGTGGAGCATCGTGTTCGCGGGCGGGCGATCGTCGGGCGGCACGGTGTCCAGGCCCGTGACCTGCGTGTCGGTGCTGAAGCCCACGAGCCACGAGTCGAGACCCGGAATCCCGATCCCGCCCTTCACGCCGTCGGAGGTGCAGCGACCGAAGATGTACTCCGTGACGTGGGTGTGGGTCTGCTGCACGCACTCCATTCCCGCGAACTTGATCGGCTGGTCCTTTGCGATCGAGCGAGCGGCCGTATCGCCCACGCCGAGTTGGATCGGGGTGGCGATGCAGGCGACGGTGAGCGGGATCAGCAGACCCAGCCGGTGGTGGCGGTCGCGTCGCCCGCGGAGCATTCCCACGGCGTACACGGACGCGACCAGGAAGCCGGTGACCATGTAGGCGGCGAGGAGCATGTGCGGCACCTCGTAGGGCACCGCCGGGTTGAAGATCACCTTGAGGGGGTCCACGTCCGTGACGTCGCCTCCCGAGAGCGTGTAGCCCTGCGGCTGGTTCATCCAGGAGTTCACCGCGACCACCGAGAACGCGCCTCCGATTCCCGTGATCGCGATCGGCACACCGGTCCAGAAATGCGCCCATCCCGACAGGCGCTTCCAGCCGAAGATGTAGATGGCGATGAAGATCGCCTCGAGGAAGAAGAAGATGCCCTCGATGCCGAACAGGATCCCGAAGACCTCACCGAACTTCCCGGTGAAGGCCGGCCACAGGAGACCGAACTCGAACGACAGCACCGTGCCGGTCACCGCGCCGACCGCGAAGGTCACGGCCGCCACCTTGGACCAGCGCCGGGCGAGCAGCAGCGCCGCCTCGTCGTCCCGGCGCAGCCCGATGTAGTTCGCGATCAGCATCATCGCCGGGAAGGCCACGCCAAGGGAGGCGAGGACGATGTGGAACCCCAGCGTGAACGCCATCTGGCTCCGCGCCGCCTCGAGCTCCGAGGCGATGGGTAGGACGTTGCTCAGCGTGGGACCGTCTCCGTGGGAGGCGCTCGCTCAACGCTCGACAGGTCACCCTGGATCACCTGGTTCCCACGGTCGCCGATCCGCGTGGTGATCCAGTCGATGAGGAGCTTGAGGCGCTTGCCCTCGCCACCGAGGTAGAAGAGGTGCACTCCGAGGTAGGTGGCCAGCGCCATGCGGCCGGAGTACTTCAGTCCCCTGATCTCGCAGATCGCCCGGCCTCTGCCGATGACCGCCAGGGCGCCCTTGTCGAGATACTTGAAGGGCTTGGTGGCACCCGGCTGTCCGTGCCTGATCCCCTTGGCCACGTGGGCCGCCTGCTGGATGGCGACGGTCGCCAGGCCCGGAAGCGGCCGCTCGCCCGGACCCTCGAGGTTGGCGATGTCCCCGATCACCGAGATCTCCGGGTGGCCGGGCACGGTGAGGTCCGGCTGCACCTTGATGCGCCCGCCGCGGTCGGTCTCCGCGCCGGTGGCCTTGGCGAGCACCCCGGTCAGGCCGACGGTGCGCACGCCAGCCGCCCAGATGACCGTCCGGCTGTCGATCCGCTCGCTCGAGCCGCCAACGTCGATCGTCACTCCGCGCGAGTCGATCGCCGTGGCCCGCACGCCCTCGCGCACGGTCACGCCGAGCTCGGCCAGCCCCTTGGCGGCCTTGGCCGACAGCGACTCGCTGAACGGAGAGAGCACACGATCGCCGGCATCGAGCAGGATCACCTGCGAATCCTCCGGTTCGATCCGCGCGTAGTCGCCCTTGCGCGAGTCCTTGGCCGCGACCGCCAGCGCGCCGGCGATCTCCACGCCGGTCGGGCCGCCGCCGATGACCGCGAAGGTCAGCCATTCCCTTCGGGCGTCCGTATCCGTGGCCCGCTCGGCCTGCTCGAACGCCCCGAAGATGCGGTTCCGGAGGTCCACGGCGTCGGCCAGCGTCTTCAACCCGCACGTCACCTCCGCCCATTCGTCCTTGCCGAAGTAGGACGTCTCCGCGCCGCACGCCACGATGAGGCTGTCGTACCCGATCCGCTCACCGCGGTCGAGCACCACCTCCCGCCCCTCCACGTCCACGTCCACCACCTCGTCCATCAACACGTTCGTGTGGCGGCCGTGGCGGAGCGCCACCCTGATCGGCGCGGCGCACTCGCCCGTCGACACGGCGCCCACCGCCACCTGGTAGAGCAGCGGCTGGAAGAGGTGGTGGTTCATGCGGTCGATGACCGTCACGTCCACGTCGGCACGGCGGAGACGGCGCGCGGCGGCCAGCCCGCCGAACCCCCCGCCGACGATCACGACCCTGCGCCGGCTGCCTGTTCCGCTATCCGGCACGGGCGGGCTCTTGCGGGGCCTTGCCGGCACCCAGCCGCTCGAGCAGGTGGTCCCCGACCCGCAACCCGTTGGCCATCGCCGTCAGTGCCGGGTTCACCGCCCCGATGCTGGGGAAGAAGCTCGTGTCCACGACGTAGAGGTTGTCGAGCTCGTGGGCCCTGCAGTCCGAGTTCAGCACCGATGTCTCGGGATCGTTGCCGAACCGGCAGGTACCCGCCTGGTGGGCCACTCCCGCCACCGGGATCTCGTTCTTCAGGTACGCGTGCCGCGGGACGAGGTGGTCGTGGTGCATCCCCAGGTTCCCCAGCATCGACTTGAGCTGGTGGTAGAGGCGCTCCTTGGGCTCGTCGTTGGACGGCGTGTAGCTGATCCTGATGTTGCCGTCCCGGTCGAGCGTCACCCGGTTGTCGGAGCGCGGCAGGTCCTCGGTGGAGAGCCAGAAGTCCACGGCGTGGCGGGCCATGCGGTCCAGCGTCCGGGTGGGCGCGAGCTTGGTTTCGAGTGGCTTCTCCCCTCGGTACATGGGCGCGGAGGACTTGCCGACCATCTGGATGTTGCCCATCGGGAACTCGAAGTCGTCGCTGCCGAAGTAGAAGTCGTTGACCCCGAGCGTCTTCTGGAAGACCGTCGGGTTCTCTTCCTTCGACAGGGCGAGCACGGCCTGGCTGTTGTGGAACGTGTAGTTGCGGCCCACCTGGTCGGACCCGTTGGCCAGGCCGTTGGGATGCTTGTCGCTGCCCGAGGCGAGCAGCAGCTTGGCCGAGTTCGCCGCTCCGCAGGACACCACGACGATGTCTGCGGAGTGGGTCTCCTGGGCGCCGTCGCGCTCGACCACCACCTCCGTGACCGTCGTGCCCGCCGGGTTGGTGCCGAGCGACACCGCCCGCGCGTTCGTCATCAGGGTGACATTCGGGTGCTCGAGCGCCGGGCGCACGGCCAGCACCTCGGCGTCGGACTTGGCGTGCACGAGGCACGGGAAGCCGTCGCAGGTGGGGCAGCGGACGCAGTTGCTGTGCGGCATGTCCTTCTCGTTCAGGGTCACCCCGCACGGGGCGTGGAAGGGATGCAGCCCCTCGGCCTCGAGATCGTCGGACAGCTGCTGGATCCGGGGCTCGTGGGAGACGGCCGGGAAGGGGTACGGGGCGCTCGAGTGCGGCTCGGTCGGATCCTCGCCACGTGCTCCGTGCACCTGGTAAAGCTGCTCGGCCTGCGTGTAATACGGCTCCATCTCGTCGTAGCCGATCGGCCAGGCCGGGGAGACGCCGTCGTGGTGACGCAGCTCGCCGAAGTCCTCGGCGCGCAGCCGGTACAGGGCCGCGCCGTAGAGCTTCGTGGCCCCGCCGACGAAGTAGTGGATCTGGGGCTGGAAGGCCTTGGCCGTCTCCGCGTCGTACCAGGTATCCGGCGAGACGTATTTGTTGTCCACGAACACGTCCGCCGCGCTCCAGTTCTGCGGCTCACGCGGCAGCCAGTCACCTCGTTCGAGCAGAAGTATCTGCTTGCCCGAGGCGGCGAGGCGGTGCACGAGGGTGCCACCGCCGGCGCCACTGCCGATCACGATCACGTCGTAGGAACTCACTCCGTCAACTCCTTCAGGCGCTCGGCGAGGATGATCCGTGCCGCGGCCTCGATCAGGGCCAGGTGCGAGAACGCCTGAGGGAAGTTCCCCAGGTGCCGCCCGGTGCTGGTGTCGAACTCCTCGGCGTACAGGCCGAGCGGCGAGGCCACGCTCAGCAGCTTCTCCATCAGGTCGCGGGCGCGCTGGTCCTCGCCCACGATGGCCAGTGCGGACACGAGCCAGAACGAGCAGATCAGGAAGCTGCCCTCCTTGCCGGAGAGGCCGTCGTCGGTCTCCCCGGTGCGGTAGCGCAGCACGAAGCCGTCCTCGGTCAGGTCGTCGGCGATGGCGTCGACCGACTTGCGCAGGCGCTCGTCGTCCCCCGGCAGGAAGCCGAAGATCGCGGCCAGCAGCGTGGACGCGTCCAGGGCCTCGGTGTCGTAGTGCTGGCGGAGCACTCCGTCCTTCACGCCGTGCTCCAGGATGTCCGCCTTTATCTCCTCGGCGGTGGCGGCCCACTCGGCGCCGAGCTCCGGGCCGCCTCGGATCTCCGCCAGCTTCGCGGCGCGGTCGAGAGCCACCCAGCACATGAGCTTGGACGACACGTAGTGCTGGGGCGCCCCCCGGGCCTCCCAGATCCCCTGGTCCGGATTGCGCCATACGGCGGTGGCGCACTCCGCCTGGGACTGCACGATCGGCCACAGGCGACGGGGCAGTCGCTGGCTGCGCCGGGTGTGCAGCAGGATCGAGTCGAGCACGGCACCGAACACGTCGTTCTGGCGCTGGTCGAAGGCGCCGTTGCCGATTCGCACCGGGCTCGCTCCCATGTACCCGAACAGCTCGTCGCGCGTGGACTCGGTGAGGTCGCGCCGCCCGTCGATGCCGTACATGATCTGAAGCGCGCCGTCCTCGTTCGCCTCGAGATCGGCCACGAACTGCATGAACTCGTCGGCCTCCCAGTCCAGCTGGAGCCAGTGGAGCGCCTGGAGGGTGAACGTCGAGTCGCGCATCCACGTGAACCGGTAGTCCCAGTTGCGCTCACCTCCGGGCGTCTCGGGCAGCGAGGTGGTGAGGGCGGCCACGGTGGCGCCGGTCGGCATGTAGGTGAGGCCCTTGATCGCCAGCGCCGAGCGCTGGATGGGCTGGCGCCAGCGGTGGTCGATGTTGCGAGCCCGCCCGAGCCACCCTCGCCAAAAGCGCTGCGTGGCCGCCATCCGTGCGTTGGCCTCGTCGATGTCCTGCGGCGAGTCCAGCTCCTCCGACCAGGAGAGGGAGCAGTAGACCTGGTCCCCCTGCTTCACCACGTGCCGAGCTCGCACCCGGTCGCCCTCGATTCCGATCGACATGTCGGTTCGCAGCCGGACCGTCTGGCCCGCGCCGGTCGCGTCGGCCGTATGGCGGTCGCCCTCTTCCATCGTCCACTCGGCGGGCGCGCGCCCATAGTCGAATGCCGGCTCGCAGATCAACTCGATCTCCACATTGCCCTCGATGCAGAGGACGGTGCGCACCAGCAGGTGGTCGGCGTCGTCGTCGGCCGGGGGCCTCGTATGTGGCGTGATCTCATCCTCGCCGCGGCTCGGGCCCATTGTCAGCGCGTCGCGGACCAGGATCCAGCCCGTGGGCGTGTTCCACGTGGTGGACACGGTGTTCGTTCCGGGCTCGTAGAACCGGGCCGTGGGCACGTTTAGCCCGAACGGCCCGAGCCGGAACACGCCGGCCTCTCGGTCGAGCAGCGTGCCGAAGATGCTCGGCGAGTCGAACCGCGGCACGCAGAGCCAATCGATCGCCCCGTCGGGCGCCACCAGGGCGCCCGTGTGGCAGTTCGAGAGGAACGCGTAGTCCGCAATCGGGGGGTACGGAGAGGGCGCGGCGGCGCTCGGCGGCGCGGTCTCGGCGCCGGGCTTGTCGCTCATGACGCCACCCACGGGCCGCGCCAGCCACCGTACGCCGCGACGAGCTGGTCCGCCGCGGCGGGCCCCCACGACCCCTTCGCGTACGGGTGCACCGGCGGTGGCGAGTCGATCAGCGGCTGGAAGACCCGCCACGCTTCCTCGACTCCGTCCTGCCGGGTGAAGCGCTTGCTGTCGCCCATCATCGCGGCGTGCAGCAGCACCTCGTAGGGGGTGGGCCCCTCGCCGCCCTCGTCCGCGAACTCCATGTCCAACGTGATCTGCTCCGGCGGCCGGGCGTCGCCGCGCTGGGCGTCCACGAGCAGCCTGATGCCGGTGCTGGGGTCGAGCTTGATCACGAGCTGGTCCGAGTCCGGGCGGTCGGACTCCTCGAGCCGGAAGCCCAGGCGCGGCGGCTCCTTGAACACGAGCCGCAGCTCGGTCTGAAGTACGGGCAGGTGCTTGCCCGTGCGGATGAAGATCGGGACTCCCGACCAGCGCCAGTTGTCGATCTCGAGGCGTACAGCCGCGTAGGTCTCGGTCGTCGAGTCGCCGGCCACACCCTCGATCGTCCGGTAGCCCTCGTACTGGCCGCGCACGTAATGCTTCGGGTCGGCCTCCGGCATCGCCCGGTAGACGGCCACCAGCGCGTCCTTAAGGACCGCCGCGTCCCCCGAGGACAGGGGCTCCATGGCCGCCGCTCCCACCACCTGCATCAGGTGGTTCACCATCACGTCGCGCACGGCTCCCACGGGGTCGTAGAAATGGCCCCGGTCCTCCACGCCGAAGTCCTCCGCCATCGTGATCTGCACCGACGACAGGTAGTGGCGGTTCCACAGGGGCTCGAAGACCGTGTTCGCGAAGCGCAGGTAGAGGATCTCGGCGAGACCCATCTTCCCCAGGAAGTGGTCGATCCGGTAGAGCTGGGACTCGTCGATGTACTCGTGCACCTCCTCGGCGAGCGCGCGGGCGGACGCGAGGTCGTGGCCGAAGGGCTTCTCGACCACCACGCGCGCGTGCTTGGTGAGGCCCGCGTCCGCCAAGCCCTTGATAACCATGCCGAAGAGCGACGGTGGGATCTCGAGGTAGAAGACCGGGCTTCGCGCCCCGTCGATCTCCTTCGCGACCCGCTCGAAGGTCGCCGGATCGCCAAAGTCGCCGCTTAGGTAGGACAACCGCGCGGCGAAGCGATCGAACACCTCGTCGTCCAGGGACTCGCCGCAGTCCTCTATCGACTTGCGGGCGCGATCGCGAAGATCGTCGACGGTCCAGTCGTCGCCCGCCACGCCGACGATCGGGCAGTTGAGCAGGCCGCGCCGCTCGAGGCGGTACAGCGAGTGGAAGGTCATCACCTTGGCCAGGTCGCCGCTGATGCCGAACACGACGAGCACATCGGCCGGCGTCTGATCGCCGTCCGCGGCGGTACGCGCTCGAGGTCTTACCGCGGTGCTCATAGGTGCCTTTCGTTCCGATGGGGGCCGGCGTGCGAATCCTGAACGGCTGACCGCCGCGCGGCATCACCCGATCGAGGTGATTGCTTGGCCAGGAGGCGGACACCCCCGACGAACCTCGTGGGCGCTACCTTGTGAGCCGCGCGCCGGGCGGCGACGATCAGGCCGCTGAACGTCGGCGGTCTGCCGGCAGGACTGGCAACCGAGTGAAGGGAAGCGCTGACACATGGTGATCGCTGCGGACTATCCGTTTCTGGATGTCCTCTGGACGATGCTCGTCTTCTTCGGATGGGTGATCTGGTTCTGGCTTCTCATCAAGGTCTTCGCGGACCTCTTCCGGCGGCATGACCTCTCGGGGTGGGGGAAGACCTTCTGGATCATCGGGTTGATCCTCCTCCCGTTCCTCGGTGTGTTCATCTACCTGATCTCGCACAGCCGGGACATGGCGGAGCGGGACGCCGAGCAGGCCCAGGCCGCCCAGGCCCAGATGGCGGACTACGTGCGCTCGGTCTCGGCGGAGTCCGGCGGCGCGGCCGGGGAGATCGACAAGGCCCACGGCCTCCTCGAGCGGGGAGCCATCACCCAGGCCGAGTTCGACGCCATCAAGGCCAAGGCGCTGGCCTAGGACCGAGGCGGCTATGAGACGACTGGCGCTGATCGTCGTGGCGTGTACCGGGCTTCTGCTCGTGGGCTGCGGGGAGTCCGATGAGGACAAGGCCAAGAGCCAGGTCTGTGACGCGCGGGCCGACATCAAGACGCAGGTGGACGACCTGAACGGGCTCACGATCACGACCGCCAGCATCAGTCAGATTCAGGACAGCCTCAAGGCCATCCGCGACAACCTGAAGAAGATCACGGACGCCCAGGGGGACCTGGCCCCGGATCGGAAGACTCAGGTGGAGAACGCCAACAAGACGTTCACGTCACAGGTCCAGAAGACTGCGCAGGACGTGATCGGCGGACTCGGCTCGGGCAACGCCAAGGCACAGCTCCAGTCGGCGGTGGATGACCTGGCGGCCGCGTACAAGAGCGCGCTGGCGCCGATCGACTGCAGCTAGGCGTATATGGCGGCCCCTCCCGCGGCCCCCGACCCGCAGGCGCTGCTCAGAAGCCCGGAGTACCTACGGCTCCTCCTGCTGGCCGCGATCATCGGCGTCCCGGTGTCGGTCGCGTCGTACGGGTTCCTCGAGGTGGTGGACGCACTCCAGACAGCCTTCTTCAAGGACATTCCGCACGACCTTGGCTTCAACAGCACGCCGACGTGGTGGCCCGTGCCGTTGCTCGCTCTGGCCGGCCTCCTGGTGGCCCTGTCGATCACCTACCTACCGGGCATCGGGGGGCACTCTCCCGCCGACGGGTTCCATGCCGGTGGCGTGTTCGCGCCGCGCGAGCTTCCCGGCATGTTGTTCGCCGCGATCGCGGGATTGAGCCTCGGCGTGGTGCTGGGGCCCGAGGCTCCGTTGATCCTGCTGGGAAGCGGGCTCGGGGCACTGGCCGTGCGCCTGGCGGCGCGGGACGCGCCGGACACCGCGAGGGCGGTGATCGCGGGCGCGGGCAGCTTCGCCGCCATCAGCTCGCTGCTGGGCTCGCCGCTCCTGGGAGCGTTCCTGCTGCTCGAGGCCTCCGGCCTCGGCGGCCCCATGCTCGGCGTGGTGCTGATACCGGGGCTGCTGTCCGCCGGCATCGGCACGCTCGTCTTCATCGGCCTGGATTCCCTCACCGGCTTCGGCACCCTTTCGCTCGCCATCCCCGGCCTTCCCAAGTTCGGCAGCCCCACGGGCGCGATGTTCGGATGGTCCATCGCGTTCGGCCTCGTGGCGCCGTTCCTCGGGCGCGGCATCCAGTTGCTCGCGCTGCGAATCCGGCCGCATGTGGATCCGCGCAGGCTCCTCCTGATGCCCGTTCTGGGACTCGCCATCGGAGGGTTGGCCTTCGGGTTTGCCGAGGCCACCGACAAGGGCTTCTCCCCGGTCCTCTTCTCGGGCCAATCGGGACTCGGCCCGCTGGTCGGCAATGCGGCCGACTGGACGGTCGGCGCCCTCCTCCTGCTCGTGCTCTGCAAGAGCCTCGCCTACTCGCTGGCGCTGAGCAGCTTCCGCGGAGGGCCCGTGTTCCCGGCCATGTTCATCGGCGCGGCGGCCGGCATAGCCGCTTCCCATCTCCCCGGGCTCTCGCTCGTCCCGGGAGTGGCGATGGGCATCGGCGCCATGTGCACGGTGATGCTGAGCCTCCCGCTCACCTCGACGCTCCTGGCCACGCTGCTCCTCGGCACGGACGGCCTTGACGTGATGCCGCTCGTGATCGTGGCCGTGGTGGTGGCCTACGTGGTCAGCGCCAGGCTCACCCCGGCGGTCGCCCCCACAGCCGCCCCCGCGGCGCCGTCGTGACCGGACCTCGCGACCCCGGGACGGCCGGGTACCGGTACGGGGCCGTCTTCCTGCTGAGCTTCGCCCTGCTGGTGTTCGCCGTGGCGGCGCCCGCCGCCGATTGGGCTCGAGCGGTGGCGGTCGGCCTGGAGTTCGGCGCCCTGATCGCGGTGGTGGCCACCTCGCGCGCGCGCCTTGACGTTCGCCGAATGCGGGTCGCGGTGTCGGGAGCCACGGCGGTGGCCGTCATCGTGGCCATTTGGGTCGGGGTACTTTCCAACGGAGCCGTTTTCGTGATCAGCGGGTTCCTCGCGGCCATCATTCCCATCGCCCTGGTCCGTGGGCTCTGGCGTCTCGTCCGCGAGCATGGAATGACGCTCCAGTCGGTGGCGGGCGCGCTGGCGATCTACCTTCTGGTGGGCCTCCTGTTCGCGTGGGCCGTGGGCTTCGTGGCCACCCTCGACAGCGACCAGTTCTTCGCGAACGGCCACAACGCCGCGGGCGGCTCGATCGTCTATTACAGCTTCACCGTCCTGACCACCACGGGGTTCGGGGACTACACGGCCGCCACGCCCGCGGGGCAGACGCTCGCGGTGGTGGAGATGCTGGTCGGCCAGCTCTACCTGGTCACTGTCATCGGGGTGCTCGTGGGCGGGCTTGCCCGGCGCTCGTCTGGTTGAGTCCCCCAACGCCGGGGCCGATGGCCCGGGTCGGTGCCAGCACCTCGACGGCGGTGGCGTCGAGGTCGACCTCGACGTCCTCGGGGACGTAGATCACGGTCGTGCGGGCCAGCTTGTCGTGGAAGCCCTGGCGCCGTTCGTTGAAGAGGATGGGCGCGTACCCTGCCATCAGCGGTATCGCGGCCAGCACCATCCCCACCGCGCGCACCAGGGAGCGGGGCAGCCGTGGACGCCGGCCGCCGTGCGTGACCCGGAGGTGCATGACCCGCATTCCCGGGGTTTGGCCCACCAGCGTCCAGAAGGCCACGAGGTAGATCCCGAGGATCAGCCACCAGGCGCCGATCAGCGCGGCCACAACGCCTGCCGCGCCCACGTCCAGGTCGTTCACGCCCACCGCCGACAGCAGCGCTCCCAGCACCGCGCCCGTTACCGCCAACGCCGCGTTGATGATCAGCAGGTCGAGCCCGAAGGCCAGCGAGCGGGTGACCGCGCCCGCGTAGGGGACGGGGGGGAGCCCGCCGGTCACTTGGCCCCGTCGCGGTCGGCACGCGACCGGCGGCGAAGGATCGAGCGCGCCAGCCGCTCCGCGGTGTCGTCGGCGCTCACACTGCGTGTCCGAACCTCCTCGGCCACGACGTCCGCGAGTCCCAGCGACTGCTGAGCGATCGCGTTCCGCACCTCCGGGCTGGTGGCGATGTGCTCCACGACCCGCTGCAGCTCAGAGCTCTCCAGCACGCGCTCCGTGGTCACGTACACGAGATCGCTGTCAAGCACGCGCTGGACGGCGCGCTCCACGCCCGGGCTTTCAAGAACCCGCTGGACGATGCGGTCGGTGGCGGGACTGTCCAGCGCCATCACGACCAATCGCTCCAGCTCCGGCCCCTCAAGGCTTGTCGCGAGCAGACGCTCCGCGTCGTCGCTCGCGAGCACCTGGGCGATAATCCGATCGGCCACCTCCTCGTCGAGGAGCTGCCCCACGACGCGCTCGATCACCCCGGCCTCCACGAGCGCGGCCACGAGCCGGTCGATCAGCGGGCCCCTGAGGAGCTCGCGACCCATGTCCTCGAGCAGGAGCCTCGCCCTGTCCTCCTCGCGGGCACCGAGCGCCGCGAGCCCCTCGAGCCAGCGCTCGGCGGTGTGGCGCACCGGGGACAGGAGCGGCGAGCCCAGGGCGGGCCCGATCACACGGGCCGGCACCGACAGGGTGGCCCCCGCGGCGCGCGCGGTGACCACGCCGGCGCCGAGGGCGATGTGGCGATAGGAGATATGCACTCGAGGAAATCATCCTCCCAACCGGGCGGCCGGGGAAATGGTGCGGACAGGCATTCTCTCCGCGTGCCGGCTCTCCCGCCTCAGTTGAACAGGCCGATAAGGCCGTCGAGCGTGAGGTAGGACCCCACCACCACGAACACCGCCACGGTGGTGGCGCGTGCGTTGCGCTGCGCCCAGGCGCTCATCCTGCCCAGCGCCCGGCGGGCCCCGCCGGGACGCACCAGGAAGACCAGGACCGACGCGATCGCCGCGCTGAACCAGATGGCGTTGAAGAGCAGCACCTCAGCCACACCGATCGCGAACGTCTCGCTGTGGGTGACGATCGCGTTCAGTGCCACCAGGTAGAACAGCCCCGGGAGGTGGGTGGCCACGCCGGCCACCGCCGCGGTGCCCATGGATGGCTGCCGGAGGGTTCTCGTGACTCGCGACTCCCCGGCCGACTGGTCGCGCGACGGAGGCTGCGCTCGCCCCGTTCCCACCCCAGCCGCGTATCCCAGCGCCGCGACACCCGCCAGCAGCTGGACCGCGGAATTGAACGTGCCGTTCTCGTGGCGGAGGCCCGCGCCATGGAGGAACGCCACGACGGCGACGCCGAACGCCACGCTGAAGAGGAAGCCGGCCACCACGTAGGCCACGAGGACGCGGCGCGGGTGGGGAGCGCTGAGCAGCGCGTACAGCGCCGCCATGCCAGCCGGGCGCGGAGCGCTCCCGAGCGCCAAGACGATGACCTCGAAGGTCACCTCACGCCGATCGGACGGGCCTCGAGGCGTCCCGAGAGTGCACCGCCCGGCAGATCACCGCTTGCGACCCTACCTGGTGCCAGCATCGCGGGCCCGGCCGGCGGCGGCCGGGCCCGCGACTGCGGTTAGGCCCTCGGGGCGGGCTGTCCCGGCTCGGGCTCGCCGTACACCACGAGACCGTGGATCACGATCACGCAGAGGGCGAAGATGCCCAGCGACCAGAACGGGTAGGACCCGCCGACCGCGAGCAGCGCGCCGATGGCGCCCAGGGTTGCGGCGGCGATTCCGATCACGCGTCCGTAGGCCCCGCCACCCATGAGCGAGAAGCCGGCGGTGAGCTCGATGATGCCAAGGATCAGAGTGATCCAGCCCCACGTGTGCAGGCTCGAGAACACGTAATGATTGCCGCTGTCGGTGAAGAAATGCGCATCGCTGATCGCAGCGATGCCGTAGATGATGTTGAGCGTCCCCGCAATCAGCAGCAAGATGGCGGCGAACACCGCTCGTCCTACACCTCTCATATTGAGTCTCCTCTCTCTGGGCGGCCGCCACTCAAATGGGCGGTCTCCGGTGGTCCTGTCAGGTCTGTTGCGCTCATGCGGCCCGCTGCGCGTCGAGAAGACCGGCGTCCAGCGCCAGCGCCACCGCTTCCGCCCGCGAGCACGCATCGAGCTTTCGGTACACGGCCCTCACGTGGGTCTTCACTGTGTTCGGCGAGACGTAGAGGCTCTTGGCTATCGCCGGGAACGACAGATGGGTGGGGAGGAGGCGCAGCACACGCAGCTCCGCCGTCGTGAGGGTCCAGGCCTCCTCCGCCCAGCGGGTGGCCGCACCCAGCTGGGCGTTTGACTCATCGAGCCACGCGCGCAGCACCGGCGAGTCCGGCGTATCCCGCACGTGGCCCTCCGCATCGGCCAGCCGCGCCCGGGCCTCGGTGACCTGGCCGAGGCGGAGCGCGGCTCGCGCAAGCGTCAGGCGAGCCTCGGCCTCGTACCAGGGAGCGAAGTCGTTGAGCCGCGCCAGGAGCCGGACGGACTGGCGAGTGTCCCGCCGGGCCTCCTCGCTCATGCCGCGGTGCGCCCGCACCAGACCCGACACGGCGAACACCAGCGCAAGGGTCGCGTAGCTCTCGAGGCCGGCCGCCTCCAGCTGTGACCGCGCGCGAGCCATGACCGTCGCGGCACCCTCCCAGTCCTCGTCCTCGATCATCAGCAGCGCCAGCTGGGCAAGGCACAGGGTCTGCACGTGCGGCGCGGCCGCCGAGCCGCCTCGCCCGCCCTCCTCGAGCGGGCCACGCGCGCCCTCGAGGTCCCCTGTCAGGTGGCGCGAGACTCCCTCGAGGAGGTCACACGTCGCGACCAGCGTTCCGTCGTCCGGCTGGAGCTCGCGGGCACGGGCGGCATCTCGCTCCATTCCGGCGAGCCCGCTCCGGGCTGACATCGCGATCGGGAGGAGCGCGGTCGCGCGCAGTGCGCTGCGCACAGGCGGCGGGTACTCCGTGGCGCCTCGGGCCGCGGCCGCGGCCCAGTGCTCCGCGTCAGCGCCCGCCCCGGCGGCAAGCCGGCTGTCGGCGGCCACGGCGGCCAGCGGCGCGCAGCCGGCAATCTGCTCGGGCGTGAACTCGCTCAGCCAGCGCGCGATCGTCTCGTTGCGTCCGTTGGCGATGTGCCCGGTGGCCCCGGCCCACAGGCGGTCGCCCGCCATCCGCACGTCGCCCGCCGCGATCGCATGACGGATCGCCAGGTGCTCCTCTCCGTGGGAGGCGTACCAAGCGCTCGCCAGCCGGTGAACGTGCGACTCCCGTCGCGGCTCGAGGCGGCGAAGCTCGGCGCGCAGCATCTCGGCGAGCAGGATGTGGTGCCGGTAGGACTCGCCCTCACTGTCCAGGCTGACCAGCAACGCATTGGAACGCGCAAGGTCGGCGAGCGCGCGTCCCGATCCCGAGCTTTCGAGCACGGCATCGCAGAGCGGCCCCGACAGACTGTCGAGGACGGACGTCCGCATGAGAAAAGCGGCGCCCTCAGGTCCCAGCGGCGCCAGGAACTCGTCCCGCAGGTACTCGGCGACCAGGCGATCCGCCCCCCCGAACCGGGATACCGCCGCACCGGCGTCGCGCTGGTCCCGCAACGAGAGCGCGGCGAGGTACAGACCCACGGCCCAGCCCTCGGTGCGGCGCACCAGCGTCTCGACGTCGTCGGGGCCGAGGCGCAGGCCGGCCGCGACGAGCAGTGCCGAGGCCTCCGGTGGTCGCATTGCCAGATCACCGGCGCGAAGCTCCACGACCATCCGGTGCGCCCGGAGGCTGCCCACGGCGATTCCGGGCTCGCGTCGCGACGCCAGGGCGAGCTGCGATCCGGAGGGCATGGCCTCGGCGATTGCCTGCACGACACGGAACGACTCGGGTGCGCGGAGCGCATGGACGTCGTCAAGCACGAGCACCACCGGCTGCTCGCGGTAGTTGAGATATCTCAGGAGCCGGGGGAGCGCCCTGCGCGCAGCCTCCGGCCGTCTCGAGGACAGCGCGGTAAACACCCCCTTCCCGACGGGCTCGCTCGCCTCCAGGACGGCCGCAATCGAGGCGATCAGCCGCGCGGGGTGATCATCGTCCGCGTCCAGACGCACCCACGCGAACGGACGCGGGTCTCGCTCCGCCCATTCCGAGAGCACGGTCGTCTTCCCATAGCCGGCGGGCGCAACCAGCAAGGCCAGCGGAACCTCGCCGGCCTCGAGGAGCCGGCGCACCGGCCCGGGCCGGGACACCAGCCCCGCCGCCCGATGCGGGGGAGACAGGCGTGGGTCCAGGCGATGGGCGCCCCCGACCACCACCGACACGGCGGGACCGGTTGCGCCGGTCCGTGGCAGCGAGTTCAGGGCAACCGCGGATTCCACTATGCGGAGCATCCCCGTCGCGCTCGGCGCCCGGCAAGGGCGCGAGCCTCCGTCTTACGGTAGGTGAGCACCACCACCGAACGGGGGGCGACCCATTCGGTCACAGAACCCCGAGCACGCAGGTAGCATGCTGAATACGCACAGGAACGATTGGGCCCGACGCTCGGTCCGGTCGTGGTGCACCCCCGATGGAGCGGCCAACCAGCATCGGGCGCACTGCCCGGCAATCACCCCCGCCGGTCGCGGCCATGGCTCGGCTGGCCGCGGCTGGTCTGGCATTGTCGATCGCCGCCGTCGCCGTTGGGCTCACCGGGGCCGGCCCCGAGCCGCGGCTCCCCAGCGCGCTCGCCCACGCGCTGATCATCGCCGTGCCGATCGCCGCGGGCCTCTACGCGCTCTACGCCCAACCTGCGTCGGGAGGCCGCTTCGGCCGGCTGCTGGTGCTGAGCGGCTTTCTCTGGGCCCCGACCATGTTCACCGAGTCCGGCGACAGCCTGCTCTACAGCGTGGGCCGGATCTCGGCCTGGCTGGCGGAGGTCCTCCTGGTCTACGTCGTTCTCGCCTATCCGTCAGGCCGATTGGTGGCCCGCGTGGACAAGCTTCTGGTCCGCGTGGCGGCTCTCACCGTCGCCGTCCTGTTCCTGCCGACGGTCTTGTTCGTGGATCAGTTCCCGGTCCCGAACCCGTGGAGCAGCTGCGGCACCGACTGTCCGCCCAACGCCTTGAACATCGGTTCGGAGCCGGGCTTCATCGACCGGTTCGTCACCCCGCTCCAGCAGACCACGACCGCGCTGGTGTTCGCGGCCGTGGCGCTGGCACTGGTGCTCCGCCTCGTGCGGGGCACCCGGCTGACCCGCGTGGGCCTGCTGCCGGTGGTGACGGTGGCCATCGTGCGAATGGCGGCGGCGGCGGCCTTCGTCGTGGCCAGGCGCCGCTCGCCGGACTCCGACCTCACCGAGGTCCTCGGCGTGATCGCGCTGCTCTGCATGCCGGCCTTCGCGGTGGCCTCCGTCGTCGGGCTCTTCCGCGCGCGGCTGGCCGCGGGGCGCGCGCTCTTCCGGCTGGGTGCGCAGTACAAGCGCCGGCCGGAGGGAGCGGAGGTGCGCGATGCCATTGCCAACGCGGTGGGCGACCCGTCGCTCGAGGTGGTGTACTGGAACACAGAGGATCCGGGCGGCTGGACCAACACCGCGGGGGACCCGGTGAGCCTCCCTTCGTTCGGACCTGATCGCGCGGTAACCGAGGTCAGGGGGAGCCGGGGGAGAGTCGCCCTTCTCGTGCATGACCCGGCGCTCGTGGACGCGCCCGTGATCTCCGACGTGGCCGCCGGCTTCGCCCTCATGGCTCTCGAGAACCAGCGGCTCGAGACGCAGCTTCGCTCTTCCCTCCGTGAGCTGCGTGAGTCGCGCGGCCGGATCATGTCGGCGGCGGACCTCGAGCGCCGCCGCATCGAGCGCGACCTCCACGACGGCGCGCAGCAGCGCCTGGTGTCGCTGGCGATCCAGTTGGAGCTGGCGGGCGACCTCGCACAGGCGCATCCCGAGAGGGTCGCCAAGCGCCTGCGGGAGCTGAGCAGCGACGTGGACGACGCGGTGGACGAGGTGCGCTCGCTCGCGCGCGGCCTGGTGCCCCCGGTGCTGGTGGAGCGTGGCATCGGGGAGGCCCTGCGCGACGCGGCGCAGGGAGGTCCACTGCGGGTGACGGTGCACGGAGCGGGGCTCGGACGCTATGCGCCCGAGATCGAGAGCGCCGTGTACTTCGCCTGCCTCGAGGCACTCCAGAACGCGGCCAAGCACGCGGAGGGCGCCGGCTCGGTGTCGGTGAGCCTCTGGGAGGACGAGGAGCTGCGCTTCGAGGTGCGGGACGACGGAGCGGGCCTGCCGGAGGGATCGACGGAGAGCGGCGCCGGGCTCACCAACATGCGCGACCGGATCGGCGCCGTGGGGGGCCGGCTGGCCATCGGGTCCGTCCCCGGCCAGGGCACCTGCGTGGCCGGGCACGTGCCGGTCGGCCCCGTCGCGCTTCCGCCCCAGGTGGAGACACTGCTGCAGCGCGCCACGGAGGCGCTCGAGCAGAGCTTCGGCATCTACCGAGCCGTGCGCGACGATCGCGGCGCCGTCGTCGACTTCCTGATCGAGCACATCAACGAGGCCGCGCGGGTGGACTTCGGCCGTCCCCGCGAGGAGCTCGTGGGCCAAACGCTTGGACAGGTCTTCCCCGCCTACCTTGACTCGGCCGCCTTCCGGTGGCAGCGAGGTGTCCTCGAGAGCGGGAATGCCGATTCCAGTGTGGAGCTGGTGCGCCAGGACCGATCGGACGGCCGCCGCCAGCTCAGATGGGCCGTGGAGGTCAGCGCCGCGCCCCTGGGCGGGGGCCGGCTCGTGCTGACCTGGCACGACGTGACCGACCACACCCGGTTGGAGGAGCGGCTGCGCCTGCAGGGGTTCGTGCTCGACCGCGCGGCGGAGGGTGTGTGCCTCGTGCGGGCCTCGGATTCCATGATCGTCTACGCGAACAGGCGATTCAGCGAGATCATGGGGTATGCCCCCGATGAGCTGGCGGGCCGGCCTGTGGCAGAGATCAACTGGGACGGCGAGCCGGGCGAGGCGGACCGCCGGGCGCGGGAGATCGCGGCGGAGCTCACCGCCAACGGAGCCGGGAACTTCGAGGTGTGCAACCGGCGGAAGGACGGCACGCCGATCTGGTGCGAGGCGCACATCGTGTCCCTGGATCATCCCGATCACGGCACCGTCTGGGTCTCCCTCCAGCAGGAGATGACCGCGCGGAAGGCGGCCGAGGCCGTGAGGTTCCACCTGGCCCGGCTCAGGCGCTCCGAGCCGAAGACAGTGGCGCCGGTCGACTGATCATCGTGGACTCACCCGGGGCGAGGACGCGCACGTCCACATCCGGGGCGAGCCGGGCCGCGTGGTCGGCGAACAGGCGCGGCGGCTCCCTCAGCGGCTTCGGCCGCAGCCGGGAGAGTCCGACCGGGAAGAGCGTGCCCCAGTGGATCGGTATGGCTATCCGAGGTTGCAGGAGGGCGAGGGCCCGGGCAGCGCCCTCGGGATCGAGGTGCCCCGGCCCCATCGTGGGTCCCCAGCCCCACACGGGGAGAAGTGCGACGTCGAGGCGGGACCCGATCTCGCTCATGCGATTGAAGAGGTCGGTGTCGCCCGCGAAATACACGCTGGAACGCCCGGACACCACGTAGCCCACGGCCCCGAGGGAAGGCCCGAGCGGCTCCCGCCGGCCGTCGTGCTCGGCAGGCACGGCCTCGACCGTGACCGATCCCAGATGGACCTCCTCCCCGGGGGCGAGCTCCGTCACGACGCGGAAGTCCTGCTCGGCCGCCAGCGTCCCCGCACCGGCCGGCACGACGAGATGTGCATCGCGCGGAAGGCGGCGGAGCGAGGGGAGGTCGAAGTGGTCCCTGTGGAAATGGGAGATCAACACCGCGTCGAGCGGGCTGAGCGAGGCCTGATCGACAGCCCCGGCCACTCGCACCAGGTGCCCGATCCGGCTCCGCAGCACCGGGTCCGTGAGCAGTCGCATGCCGGAAAGCTCGAGGAGCACAGTGGAATGGCCGAGCCAGGTGATGCGGTCGGGGAACGGCTCGCTCACGCGCTGGCCCACCGCCCGACCGTAATCGCGGCCCTGGGGCCCGCTCAAGGTGGGAGGCACCACTGTGAGGCAAGGCGGGCACCACAGCGCGTCACCAGGATGCTCGCCTCCCCTCCACCACACCGGGGTGCCCCATTGCTTCGGCCAGGCGGGGTTGGGACTCTCCCGTGCAATGAGCGCACCGCCAGGCGAGGGAGGTCCGGGGGGCAAGCGGCGTCACCGCGGGCTCGTGTGGTCGCTGATCGTGGTCGCGTCGGTGCTGCTGGTGGTCTCGATCACGGCGAACTGGGTTCAGCGTGCGGTGCTGGACACCGACGAGGTGGTGAACACAAGCGACGAGATTCTCAAGGACAAGGACGTCCAGGAGGAGCTCAGCTTCTACCTGGTCGATCAGCTGTACGCCAACGTGGATGTTCGGGGCGCGATCGAGGAGAAGCTGCCGAACAACCTGCAGGCGCTCGCGCTTCCGGTGTCGGCGGCGACCAGGCAGCTCGCTCTGAACGTTTCCCAGCGGGCGCTGGCCTCACCTCGCGTCCAGGCGCTGGTGTCGCAGTCGATCCGGGCGTCGCACCGCCAGTTCGTCGGGTTGATCGAGGACAAGGGGACCTACGTCTCGAAGCACGGCGGGGTGGTGGCGCTCGAGTACGGGAAGGTGATTGCCGACCTGGCCACGCGGCTGGGGGTGGACCCGGCCACGATCTCCAACATCCAGGGCGTGGTCCGGGAGACCTCGACGGACCTCAAGCAGCGCCTGACCGCGATCCAGGGCCGGATCAAGACGGCGCGCGCGGACCTGGCCCAGGTCGAGGCGGGCAGCCTGAGCTCTGAGCAGCGACAGGATCTCGAGACGCTGCAGTCGAACACCGTCGAGCTGCAGGGCAAGGTCACGGGTCTGGAGAAGACGGTCAAGGCCGCCGCGGGCAAGGCCCCGGCCCCGTTGCAGGACCGCCTGACCAAGCTCGAGGGGCGGCTCGAGGCTCTCGACGGCCGGTTGACCCGTATGTCGGACCGGACGTCCGCGGTGCTGAAGGATCCGGCGTCGGCGAACGTCGAACGCCTCGACTCCGCGCTGGCCGTGACCCAGGCGCGCGTCACCGACGTGCTGGCCCGCCAGGCGATCCAGAACCCCGGGCAGCTGGTGGTGCTGAAGTCCGATCAGCTCGACGGGATCCAGACCATTGTGCGGGCCCTGCGCAATCTGGGGTTCGTGCTGCCGCTGCTGGTGCTCTTCCTGTACCTCGGCGCGATCTACCTGGCCCAGGGGTGGCGACGTGAGGCGCTGATCGCGGCCGGAGGCGGAATTCTCACCGCCACGCTGCTCGTGCTGATCGTCAGGCGCCTGATGGGCAGCGCGATCGTGGACTCGGTGTCGGGCTCCGACACGGTCAAGCCCGCCATCCAATCGGTCTACGACATCGTGTCCGGAACGCTGCGCGAACGGGCGCTGTTCGCCCTCGTGATCGGAGTCGCCTTCATCGCCGCCGGCCTGCTGGCAGGACCCGGTCCCCGCGAGATCGCCGTACGCCGCGCGCTTGCTCCCTACCTCCGCGACCACCCCGCCGCCGTCTACACCGTCGTCGCCGTGCTCTTCCTGCTCTGGCTGACCATCATGCCCGGCATCAACAACCTCGGCCAAATCATCGTGCTCCTGCTGCTCGCGGCGCTCGCCGTGGTGGGCATCGAGGTGCTGCGCCGACAGACGGCGGACGAGTTTCCGCCCTGATCGACCCTCAGGTGACGCTCCCCTCGAGGCAACTGCTCGTATTTCGTTTCGGTGCGGATGCCACGTTCGAGGGTCAGCTGGTCGGGGCGCTCGAGCGGCTGGAGAGCGGCGGCGCCCTGCGGGTCCTTGAGGTGTTGTTTGTCGCGGCCGGCGAGGCCACGGGAGATCCGGTGGCGATCAACCTGCAGGGCGGCACCGGCCTCACCGGGAAGCTGCTCGATTTCCGGCTGGACCCGGCCGCGCGAAGCAGGGCGGCGGACCGGGCTCTCGGAGGGGACGAGGCCGAGGTGCTGCGCGACCTCGGCACGGCCCTGGAGCCCGGTACCGCGCTGGCGGCAGTGCTCGTGGAGCACCTCTGGGCGCGAACGCTGGATGATGCCGTTTCGCGGGTCGGCGGCAGGCCGCTGACGAGCGAGTTCGTGGAGGCGGGGGCGCTGTCCGAGCTTCCGCCGGACCTGCTGCGAAATCTCCTATGAGGCGCTGAGCGCCTCGGCCCCCCCGGCAGCCGGGTCCCCCTGGAGCCTCTGCCGCCAGCCCGCCAGGATGCCGTGGACGCTCGCGGCGCCGAGGATGGGCCCCGTCGGGGCCTCGAGGTGCGACGGGTAGAGGATGAACGGGCGCGTCTGGACGCCGCCGAGCCCGCCGTGGAAGCAGATCAGCTCCTCGAAGGCGCAGCCCTCTTCGAGCTCGGGGTCGTAGAAGCTTCCCACCATGATGTCGGCGACGTGCTCGAAGCCGTCGGTGCGCAGCAGATGCTGCGGAGCGGTGGGCGAGAACGGCGCCAGCGGGTCCTCCCCCTCGACGCGGCCATCCGCGAGGTAGTGCGCGCCGCGGGCCCCGAGCGCAACCGGCCCATGCTCTGACGAGCGGACGAGCAGCCAGCCGATGTGGGGGTGCTCGCGGAGAGCGGGCACGAGCTTCGGGTGCCGCGACTCGATCTCCTCGAGGGTCAGCCGGCGGCGCTCCTCCATCAGGTACACGAGCCCGAGGTTGCCCGAGCCGAGCACCACCACGTCGCGGTCGGAGACATCGTTCTTGGGCCGCTTTGCCTTCGTTCCCGTCGCCTCGCTGACCGCATGGCCGACCATCGAACTCTGCTCGTCCCCGTCGGCGATTCCGGACACGCTGCCTCGTGTGAGGGAGCGCTCGACGAGCTCGTCGAGGCCGTATCCGTTGCGCTGCTTGAAGGTTGCGCCCTGCGTCTGCCCGTGGTCGGAGAGGACCACGATCTCGTACGGCCGCGGGGCGTAGCGGCGCGCACGCTCGATCTGCGCGAACTGGTGGTCCAGCTTGCGCAGGGCCTCGAGCGTGTCGGCCCGCTCGAGGCCCGAGTGGTGCGCCACCTCGTCGTAGCCCGAGAACGTCGCGTAAAGAGCGGGTCGCCCGCGCATCATGTCGGTGAGCACGCCGGACACGATCAGATCGCGCACGAATACGCACAGCGCCGCCCTCATCAGGGGGTAGATGCCGCCCCGGTGGCCGCGCGGTCGCACGTCATGGCGGATGGCGGAAAGGGCCGCGTTCCACTCGAGCACGATCTCCCACAGGAACAGCACGAGGGTGCGCGTCACGTTGTCGCCGTTGGCCAGGAAGGCCCGGTAGCCCGGGTTGGACCTCTTCTCCGCCTCCATCCGGCTGACGGTGAGGATCACGTCCTCCGCCTCGCCGGAGAGAAGGTTTCCGCGGCTCGCGCCGCCATCGACGAGAAGGCCGACGCCCGTGGCGAGGCGCCGCTCGATCTCGGCGCAGTCCGGTGGCGCCGAGCACGTCATCAGCGTCGCGGTCTCCTTCTCCACCCAGCGGAAGGCCGAGATGTCGTCGTTCGATCCCAGCAGGATTCCCGCCTGACTTGCACCCGTCTGTGAGGAGAGGTCGGTCTCCCACTCGGTCAGCCGATGCGTGCCGTCCGCCATCCAGCGGGCCATGGTGGGAGCGTTCCCGTCACGCATGGCCCGGCGCAGCACGGGCCCCGCGAGCCCATCGATCTCGAGGAAGAGGATCCCGGGGACGTCGGTGTCGGCAATGATCCCCTGCCGGCGCGCGATCCGTTTCGCAAGGTGAACCGAGTAGGTGTCGTCCGAGCCGGCGAGGACCGCGAGCACGACGCTCACGGCGGCAACCACGAGCGCGGCGAGGAACGCCCAGCCGAAGCTGTCCACGGTGAGTATTCCGTTGGTCAGGTCGTCAGCCCAGACGAGAATGGCGGCGTCGGCGAGCAGCACCAGGAGGAAGCCGGTCAGAAGCGTGAGGGGCAGGCGTAGCGCGGCAAGGACGGGGGGGACGATCGCGTTCAGCGCCGCGACGATCGCCGCGACGAGCAGCGCACCCCAGAAGTTCTCGATGCTGACACCGGGCAGGATCCCGGCCGCCACCATCACCGCGATGCCCGTGGCGAGCCAGGAGACGGCGAGCGGGAGCGCCCGGAAACGGGGACGCTCGGGTTGCCAGGCCGTGGATTGGCCGTATGTCTGCTCGGAGTCGCCGGGCATCAGTTTTCCTCCTCGGTGGGTTGCCGCCGCATGATGATCATCCCTGTGGCGGGCATCGAGGTGCCGCGCCGACCCTCAGGAGGTCAGTCGCGAGACGACGCGGTGAGGCGGGTGGCCCGGCTTGGCGTCTCGCCGTCGCCGTACTTGGCCCAAAGGTCCGACAGCAGGGCCGGACTCAGGTCGCGCTTGTCCAGGAGCGCCACGGCGCCGCAGTCGGCGACCGTCGACGGCAGCTGGGCCGGCTCCTTTACGGAGATCAGGATCACCGTGGGGCGCGGGTATACGGAGGTGATGCGGCGGGCGGTCTCGATTCCGTCGATGCCGCCCATGGTCACGTCGAGCAGCACCAGGCCGGGGTCGAGACCCCTCAGCGTCTCGAGCGCTTCCTCGCCCGAGGACGCCTCTCCCACCGTGACGAATCCCGGCGTGGCTGCTATCACGTCCCGCGCGGTACGGCGGAAAAGCTCGCTGTCGTCGACTATCAGGACGCCGACCACTGATGCCTCCAAACGGCAAATCGAGACCCGTCAGATCGGGCTTCTGACCAGGTTCCCAGCCGGGCTCGCCGGTCACAATGGGGCCAACCGGTGTGGGACCGGGTGTGGGCACCTCCTGATACGCGGGTGAGAGCCTTCACCCCGCGCTGGGAATCCGGGGCGCCGCACGGATATGTTCTAGCCGTGAGCATCAAGGTGGCCCTCGCCGAGGACAGTCTCATCGTCAGGGAGGGCATTCAGCAGCTGCTGGCCAGCGAGCCCGACATCGAGGTCGTGGCGGCGTGCGAGGACCTCGATTCGCTGCTCGAGGCTGTGGAGGCCACGCGGCCCGACGTGGTGGTCACGGACATACGCATGCCGCCGACAGGTACCGATGAGGGCATTCGGCTCGCGGCCATATTGAGGGACACCTACCCCGATACCGGCGTTCTAGTCCTCAGCCAGTACGCGCAGCCGAGCTACGCCCTGGCCCTGCTGGACTCGGGCTCCGACGGCCGTGCCTACCTGCTCAAGCAACGCGTGCACGACCGGGCCGAGCTCGTGTGGGCCATCAGGTCCGTGGCGTCCGGAGGTTCGGTGATCGACCCCAAGATCGTGGAGGGGCTCGTGGCCGCCAAGGCGCGGACGGAGCGGTCGCCGCTCACAGACCTCACTCCCCGCGAGCGCGAGGTGCTCGCCGAGATTGCCGCGGGCAAGAGCAACACCTCCATCGCCGAGTCGCTGGTGCTCACCAAGCGCGCGGTGGAGAAGCACATCAACTCGATCTTCCTGAAGCTGAACCTGTCCGATGCGGAGGACGTGAGCAAGCGGGTGAAGGCGACGCTGGTGTTTCTCGCCGAGGACGAGCTCGAGGCGGAGGTGTAGGCATCCGAGTGGGCGCCCATAGACTCCGCGCATGGGCCAGCCTGATCCGGTAATCCAGCCGGATTCGCCCCCGCCGACGGCCGCGCAGGTCGACGTGTGGCAGCGGACCTCCATGGCGGCCGAGCGCACCTGGTTGGCGTGGTGGCGGACCGCACTGGCCGCGACCGCCGGCGCGCTTGCCGTCGGGCGCTTCGCCCCGGAGCTGCTCGACGTGGCGCCCTGGCCGTACGTGGCGCTGGGGTGCGGGTACGCGGCGCTGGCCGTCGCCCTGCTGGTGTTCGGCGCCTACCGCCAACGCGAGCTTGAACGCGCGATCCTCGACGGCGTGCACTCGCCGCTGGCGTTCCGGCTGGTGGCTGCCTTCACGATCGGCGGGGTGCTGCTCGTGGCGTTCACCGTCGTGCTCGTCGGCGCGCAGATCTAGCTCACGCGTCCGGCGCGTTCGTCAGCCAGATCACGGTGTCGCCATCGCGCGGCTCCAGCGGACGGCCCGGCGTGGCCACCCGGAGCGCTCCGCCCTTCGTCACGGAGAACAGCGGACTGTGCGCCATACCGCCGGAGTGAGCCTCCTGGACCAAACGTTCTCCCGCGGTGAGCCGCTGGCTGAATGCGTCGAGTGTCAGGGCCTCGCTCCCGAAGAGCGGAGCCTCGTTGACCGGTGGCAGCAGATCGGTGCGCCCGGGGGTGGGCGCGAGGCGATGAACGCTGTCATGACCCAACTCGTCGCGCAAATCGGCGGCGGCCAGGGCGTTGAAATCATCGCTCCCGGTCAGCACCAGGGCGTGTGTGACCTCCTCGAGCTCGGCCTCACGGTTCACCGCATCCACGATCAGACGGCCGTGGTCAGCGTCGAGGCCCGTCGCCCGCGCGGCCTGCTGTTCGTCCGGCCGGCCCGTCCATAGCCTCACCCGGAGCCCGGCGCGGGACAGCGCTTCGCCGACCTCGCGCGCGAGCGCGTGACCTCCGATCACCAGCACCGTGGTGCCCTGCGCACCGGCGACCCCAAGCGCACGGGCAACCGGCTGGGCGCTGAGGCCGTAGAGGCACACGGTCGCGAAGATGACGAGGAAGGTGATCGGCAGGATCTTGTCGGCTCCCCGGACACCCGCCTGTGCGAGCTCGAGCCCGAAGGCCGACGCCGTGGCGCCGGCCACGATGCCGCGCGGCGCCATCCAGGCGACGAATCCGCGCTCACGCAGCGACAGTGAGGACCCTGCGGTCGCAAGCGCCACCGCGAGCGGCCGGAGAATCAGAACCATCACGGCGACCACACCCAGAGCCGGTGCCAGGACTCCGCTGACCTCCGACGGGCTCACCGAAGCGGCGATGAGGATGAACAGCGCGCCGATCAGCAACTGGACCAGCGTTCCCTGGAACTGGAGCGTCCCCTTGACGTCGATCCGGCGCTGGTTGGCCAGCGACATCCCCATAAGAGTGGTGGCGAGGAACCCGGCATCCTCACGCAGGAGGTCCGCGCACACGAGCCCCGCGATCACGACCATCAGCGTGGCCGGAGCGGCCTGACGCGGTGCACCGCGTTGCACGGCCGGGAGGAGCAGGTGCAGCAGCAGGGCGCCCGCGCCGCCCACCAGTGCGCCCACCCCAAGGCTCAGCAGCAGGTTTCCGTGAACGCCCGGCGAGCCGGCCTGCACCCCGTGGAACACGAGGACCCCCAGGAGCGCCCCGATCGGATCGACCAATGTTCCCTCCCAGGCCAAGGTCGAGCGCACCATCCGGGTGGGACGTACGAACGCCAGGAGGGGAAGCACGACCGTCGGCCCGGACACGACCAGGATGGCACCCAACATCAGAGGCACGCCGCTGCCGAGTCCGTCGAACAACAAGGCACTCGCCGCGGCCACGCCCGCCCAGGTGACCAGGACCCCGATGACCACCAGGCGCACCACCACTCCGCGAAGCGAGGCATGTAGGTCACCGAACGAAAGCCGAAGCCCGGCTTCGAAGAGGATCACGCCCACGGCCACCGACACGAACGGCTGGTAGAGCGCGCCGAGCAGCACGTCCGGGTGGACATCCGTCGTGGCGATCCCGGCCACGAAGCCGGCGGGTAGGAGCAGCACGATCGCGGGCAGCCGCAACCGGCCCGCCACCAGTTGCGAGCCAACCGCCAGGACGACCACCAGGCCGAGCCCCGTGAGCAGGTCATTGGTGGAAGCGGCGTTCGCCACGCGCTACGCGATCATCACAGCCGCCCGGAGAGGAGGACTCATCACATCCGGGTGAAGAAACTCGCGTTCCTGGCTGGCATCGTGCGGTTTCGGCGCCTCATGCGCCCGCACCCCCAACGGAAGGGACGGACCCAATGGCAGACCGGCAACTCATACTCGCTCTGTTTCCCGATGAGCCCGCCGCCGACGCCGCCGCAGGGTCGCTGAAGAGCTCCGGCATCGCCGACGGGGACGCCATCGGCATCCTGGCCCTCGATTCCGACGGCAAGCTCAAGCAGGACAAGGTGGGCGCCCACAGCACCGGCAAGGGCGCCGCGATCGGCGGCGTGATCGGCGTCGTCACCGCGGCCTTCCTGGGCCCGGCGGTCCTGGGCGGCATGGTGGTGGGCGCGCTCCACCACAAGAACCTGGGGTTGAGCGATGCCGATAAGGCGCGCCTCACCGCGGAGCTGAACGCCGGCAAGGCGGCGGTCGGTGTGATGGCCCCGGTGGACACCGCGCCCGCGGTCTCCAATCGCCTGGCCCAGCTCGGCGGCACACCCGAGCATTTCGACCTCTCCGACGAGGCACTCGAGGCCGCGGAGGCGACTGGCACATGACAGACACACCTCTGGACGAGCTTGGTCCCGTCGACTATCTGGTCGTCGAGTTCCCGGCGGGCGCCAGCAACTTCACCGGCGAGATGGCTTCGGAGCTGCTCGCGCTGGTGGACTCCGGAACCATCCGTGTGATCGACATCATCATCCTCACCAAGGACGAGGACGGCGCGATCGAGGCCATGGAGCTTTCCGACATCGAGGAGCTCGGACCGCTGCAGGCGGTGGAGGCCCAGCTCGCCGAGCTGCTGGCGGCGGACGACGTGGAGCACCTCGCCGCCGCGATGGAGCCGGGAAGCACAGCCGGAGTGCTCATCTGGGAGAACCTGTGGGCCGCGGGGTTCGCGTCCGCGGCGCGCCGTTCGGGCGGCCAGCTCATCGCCAACGGGCGCATCCCCATTCAGGCAATCATCGCCTCGATCGAGGCGGACGAAGCAGTCGCGACCGGAGGAGACTGAGCATGCCCCTCAGACGAGCACGTGTGGGAAGAGTCGGAGTCATCGGCCATCCGGTGGCCAAGACAGCGGTTGTGGCCAGAGCCGTGACGCCCGGGCGCGCGCCGGTCGCCAAGGCCGCGGTCGTGGGGGCGGCCGTCACGCCCGGCCGGAGACGGCGCCGGATCTAGCTGTCAGCCGGCCGGCGCCGGCGCGGGTTCGGCCCCGGGCGAATCGCGGCCGCGGGCCCGTAGGTCGTTGCTGATGTGTACCGCGGCGGAGGTCAGCGGCGCCGCCAGCGTCAGTCCCACCATCCCGAACAGGGCGCCGGCGCCGATGGTCACGATGAGTACCACGAGCGGGTGGATCCCCAGCGTCGCGCCCATCACGAAGGGCTGGATCATCTGCTGGAGCGCGCCGTTCGCGAGCAGCGCGACGACTGCCATGATCAGCGCGTCCGAGCTGCTTCCGGTGCTGAGCGCTATCAGCACGGCGAAGCCGCCGGCGACCCATGCGCCGACGAAGGGCACGTAGGCCCCCACGAACGTGACGACCGCGATCGTCCCTGCCAGCGGTACACCGAGGATCAGCGCCGCGCCGCCGATCAGGACGGCGTTGAACGCGGCGATGATCGTCACCGCCAGGAAGTAGCTGCGCAGCGACCTGCCGATGTTGGTGGTCACCACATTGGCGGTGGGTTCAGGCACGCCGAGGTGGCGGTTCACGAAGCGGTGCATGACCGGCCCATCTTTGAGCACGAAAAGCGTGCTCAGTGCCGCGAAGGCAAGGAAGAACACCAGCGACTTGAGTCCCTCGAGGCCCGAGGCGATCCCGCTCAGCAGCGTCGTGCGGATCTCGGGCGCAGACTTCTGCACGTCCTGCTTGGCGCTCTGCGGATTGTCGATGCCGAGATCGCTCAGCCAGCCCTGGATCTTGTTCAGCGACTGATTCATCTTTGTGGAGATGTCGCCCGAGTTGGCGGATATGCCGCCGAAGACGAGGCAGAAGATGAGTACGCCGACGGCGACCAGTCCGAGCAGGACCAGTATCGCGCCGACGATACGCGGAACTCTGTGGCCCTCCAGCCAGGTAACCGCCGGTCCGGCGACCGCGCCGAGCACGGTGGCGAGGATGACCGGCATGACGATGGTCGACGTCTCAGCGAGCAGCCAGATGAGGCCGACGATGATCAGCACGAACCCGACCAGCAGCCACGACGAGAAGCCGAGGTCCCTGAGCCACGTTGGAGCTGCAAACTGGACGCTGCGCTCGGACTCCATAGGTGCGGGATTCGGCGCCGGTCCGCCCAAACCTCCGGATCTCACCCGGTCAGGGTGATGTCGTCCTGACGAACGGGCGAGACCATGATGCTCGTGAGGCGACTGGCCACGGTCCCATCCGCTCTGGCGCTGGCTGCCGCGCTGCTCACCGGCTGCGGCGGCGACGACAACGGCGACACCACGGAGGCCGCCGCTCCGCCGCCGAAGACCCAGACCCAGCAGGAGGCGGTTCCGGCCGTGGTCAAGGTGTCGATCGGCGACAACTTCTACAAGCCCAAGGATCTCACGATCCAACGCGGCCAGTCGATCAGCTGGCGCAACCAGGGAGCGGTGGCGCACACGGTCACCTCGGACTCCAACAGCACGGTGAAGTTCGATTCCGGGACGCTCAATCCGGGCGGCGTGTACGCGCTGAAGCCCACCGCGCGGGGAAAGATCACGTACTACTGCACCATCCACGGCAAGGTCCAGTCCGGCACCATCACCGTCGGGCGAGGCTGAGCGCGGTTCGTACCGCGGCGCCGACCGTCGGGTGAGCGCCGACCGCGTCACCTGGGGCGGTCACTCCACGGTCCTCGTCGAGCTGGCCGGGGCGCGGCTCCTGACCGACCCGGTGCTGCGCTCACGCGTGGCCCACCTGCGCCGCCACGGCGAGCAGCCGTCACTGGACCTGGCCGAGCGGCTCGACGCCGTCCTGGTGTCGCACATGCATTACGACCACCTGGACCTCCCGTCCCTGCGAGGGATACCGGGGGAGGTCGCGGCCTTCGCGCCGCAGGGGGCGGGAGCGTTGCTCCGGCGCGCCGGGTTCGCCGCCGTGAGCGAGTTGCGCCCCGGCGAGTCGGCCGAGGTGGCGGGTGTCACCGTCACCGCGGTTCCGGCGGCGCACGACCCGCGGCGGCGGCCGCTCGGCCCACGTGCCGAGCCGGTCGGCTTCGTCATGGAGGCGGGCGCGCGCGTGTACTTCGCCGGGGACACCGACCTGTTCGAGGGCATGAGCGAGATCGGGCCGGTGGACCTCGCCCTGCTGCCCGTGGCCGGATGGGGGCCCGAGCTCGGGAGCGGGGGGCACCTGGATCCGGAGTCGGCCGCGCGCGCCGCCGCGCTCATCCGCCCTCGCGTGGCGGTGCCCATCCACTGGGGCACGTTCTATCCCCGCGGGCGCCGCCTCGGCGATTGGTTCACCGAGCCTGCGCGCCACTTCGCGGCTCACTCGGCGGAGCTGGCCCCCGGCGTGGAGGTGCGGGTGCTGGCGCCTGGAGAGTCACTGCCGCTCCAGGCGTGAGAACATCCCGCAAGAGAGTGGAACTGCGCGCCGACGAGCACGAGCTGTACGAGGGCCGCCCCTCCTGGCGAGCGCTGATGTCGTTCTACGTGACCGGCCTGATCGCCGCCGTTGTGCTCGGCGCGATCCTTTGGCTGACCACCTCGGCGGGCGTCGGTGTGGGCGTCGTGGTCGTCGTGTTCGCCATCACGCTCGTGATCGGATACGTGCGCCGACTGTTCACGAAGTACCTGATCACCACCCGGCGGCTGCGAATCACACGCGGGATCGTCCGGCGCAATGTCCAGGAGACCCGCCTCGATCGAGTGCAGAACGTGAACTACGAACAGGGTGTGATCGATCGGCTGTTCAGGGTGGGCACGGTGGACTTCGACACGGCGGGCACCGATGACTCCGAGTTCAAGTTCGAATGGGTGAACCGGCCCGACGCCGTGGTGCGTGCTGTGGACGAGGCGATCGCCCAGGCGTCCACCACTCCGCAGGCCGCCCCGGAACCGCCCACGCCGCCCACCCCTCCGGCCCCGGCGTCCACGTGACGGACGACCAGCGGCAGTCCCGCACCCTCCTGCGCGTGGCCGGAGTGCTCGCCGTGCTCGCCGGCCTCGGGTCGATCCTGGTCCCGGCGGTGGCCTCCGTCGGCACCTCCATCTTCATCGGCATCGTGCTGCTGCTGGCCAGCGTGCCACTGGCGATGGGAGTCTTCGCGAGCCGCGACCTCGGCGGCAGGCTGCTCCGCCTTCTGGTGGCGGCGCTCACCGCAATCGCCGGTCTGTACCTGCTCGTGGCCCCGCTCGAGGGGGCCTACACGCTCACCGTGATGCTCGTCATCTGGTTCGTGGCGATCGGCTTCGTGCGGCTGGCCGGAGGTCTCGCGCACCTCGGCCTGCCCGGGGCGGGCACCACCGCCTTCAGCGGGCTTCTCTCCATCGTCCTCGGCATCCTCATCGCCGAGAAGCTCCCGAGCTCGGCGGACTGGGCGATCGGCCTGATCGTCGGGATCGACCTTCTCTTCTTCGGCGTGAACGCACTCCTGCTGGCCGCCGCATCGGGCGGCGATCAGGCGCCGGTCGCCGACACCGGGCGCCCGGCGGTCTAGCCCGTAGGCGAGAGCTCGTCGCTCACGCCGGCCGGCTGCCACTCGGTCTGGGGAGGCCCGGCCAGAAGCGCCTCGACCACACGAGCGTCGAACTGGGTGCCCGCGGCACGGCGCAACTCCGCGGCCGCGTCCTCGTGAGACATGGCGGCGCGGTGGGGCCGGTCGCTCGTCATCGCGTCGTAGGCGTCGGCCACGGCGAGGATGCGGGCGCCCAGCGGGATCTGCTCGCCCCGGAGGCCGAGCGGGTAGCCGCTCCCGTCCACCCTCTCGTGATGGGCGAACACCCACTCCGCGATGTCGGGCAGGTCGGCGCCCGCGAGGATGCGCGCACCGAGCTCGGGGTGCCTGCGAATGTGAGCCCAATCATCGTCGTCGAGCGGCTCCTGTTTTTGGAGAATCGCGTCGGCGACGCCGATCTTGCCCACGTCGTGAAGCACGCCGGCGAGCGCCACGCGCTCGATTGAGGTCTGGGGCAGGCCGAGACCCACCGCGGCGGTGCGGGCGTGGCGGCTCACCGCCTGGGAGTGCTGGGCCGTGCCCGAGTCACGGGCATCGATGGTCTCGGCAAGCACCAGGACCACGGACAGCTGGCCGGGAGTCTGGGCGTCTGTGGCCGCCTCCCCGGGAACCACGTCGGCGATCACCTCGGCGTTGTAGAGCACCGTGCGATCGCGTCCGAGCTTCTTCGCCGCGTAGAGAGCCTGATCGCCCGCGCGGAGCAGGTCGTCCGCGCTCGCGCCGTCGTCCGGGAAGCACGTGACGCCGATGCTCACCGTGAGTGGTGCGGCCGTGTCCACGAACTCCGCCTTCACCGCGCGCCGGAGCCGCTCGGCCACCAGAAGCGCGTCGTGCCTGGCCGCCTCGGGCAGGACGATCGCGAACTCCTCGCCGCCCAGGCGCGCCGGGATGTCGATGGCGCGGGTCAGCCGGGTCATCTGGGCGGCGAACTGCTTCAGGACCTGGTCCCCGCTCGGATGCCCAAGCAGGTCGTTCACGCGCTTGAAGTGGTCCAGGTCGGCCACGAGCAGGCTCACCGGCCGCTGCCCGCGCCGTGCCCGCTCCAGCTCCACCTCCACCGCGTCCTGGAAGGCGCGCCGGTTGCTGAGGCCGGTGAGCGGATCGGTATGCGCCGCGGCCGCGAGCCGGCCGATCAAACGCTCGACGTTCGCCTTCAGGGCGCCTACGAGAATTCCGGCCAGGGCCACGGTGCCCACCGTGATCACCCACTGCTCCTCGGCGCCGGGGGGGCGCTCACTCATCAACACGAGGCCGAACGCCACGGCCACGACCACGACCTGGGAGAGGGCCGCACCGCGCGACAGGAAGTACACCGACTCGATCGCGATCCAGACGTAGAAGAGGGAGTACACGCCGGTCCGCTCGTCGGTGAAGTGGATAGCCAGCGACACCAGCACGGTTCCGATCAGAAGTGCCCCGGAGGTCTCCTTCGCGGTGACCCGGGAGCCGCGGAGAAGGAGATAGCCGCCAACCGCCAGGGCCACCGCGTAGATGCCGAACAGGCCCATGACATCGGTGCCCGGGGGCTGCGGAAAGGCCATGGACGCGATGGCCAGGGTGGCCCCCGCCGCGTAGGCGAGGCCCAGAAAGCGGGCGGCAGCCCGTGGATCGTCGAGCGAGGAGATGTTCGACGCGTCACTCGCCCTTGGGACGAGGCGCTCCCGGAGCGCCGATGCCCTGGACCTCATTTAAGACCTATCGACCGCCGGGCCCTGATCCTTAGTTCGCGGCGCGCCCGCCCTGGCCGGTGTTATCCGGGGAGGGGGCCGTCGATAGGGTTTTGAAGCGTGAGCCATCCGGACAGCTACGGAGCCCGGGCCGACCTCCGCGTGGGGGACGCCACACACGAGATCTTCCGGCTCGACGCGCTCCAGTCGAAGTACGACGTGGCGCGGCTGCCGTACTCGCTGAAGGTCCTCCTTGAGAACCTGCTCCGCAACGAGGACGGCCACGCCGTCACCGCCGGGGACATCGAGAACCTCGCCCGGTGGGTGGCGGATGACGAGCCCTCGAGCCAGGTGGCCTACACACCCGCGCGGGTGCTCATGCAGGACTTCACGGGCGTCCCGGCGATCGTGGACCTGGCCGCCATGCGCGACGCAATGGCCGACCTCGGGGGCGACCCGAGCCGGATCAACCCGCTCGTTCCCGTGGAGCTCGTGATCGACCACTCGATCCAGGTGGACGTGTTCGCGGAGCACCTGGCCTTCCAGCGCAACGCCGAGCTGGAGTTCGAGCGCAACCACGAGCGATACGCGTTCCTGCGCTGGGGCCAGACCGCCTTCGAGGACTTCGCCGTGGTGCCCCCGAACACCGGCATCTGCCACCAGGTGAACCTGGAGTACCTCGCGCGCGTGGTGGAGACCCGCGACGGGCAGGCCTTCCCGGACACCCTCGTGGGCACCGACTCCCACACCACGATGGTCAACGGCCTGGGCGTGCTCGGCTGGGGCGTCGGCGGGATCGAGGCGGAGGCGGCCATGCTCGGCCAGCCCGTGTCCATGCTGATTCCGCAGGTCGTGGGCTTCCGGCTCGTGAACGGGCTCCCGGAGGGCGCCACGGCCACGGACCTCGTGCTCACGGTGACTCAGATGCTCCGCGAGCGCGGGGTGGTGGGCAAGTTCGTGGAGTTCTACGGGCCCGGGCTGCCCAACCTGCCGCTGGCGGACAGGGCCACGATCGGCAACATGTCCCCCGAGATGGGCGCGACCTGCGCGATCTTCCCGGTGGACGCCGAGACGCTCCGCTACCTCGAGTTCTCGGGCCGCCCGCGTGAGCGCGTGGAGCTGGTCGAGGCCTACTGCCGGGAGCAGGGGCTCTTCCACGAGCCGGATGCCGAGGAGGCCGTGTACAGCGACACCCTCGAGCTCGACCTGTCGACGGTCGTGCCCTCCCTGGCCGGCCCGCGCCGCCCCCAGGATCGCGTTGCGCTCACCAACGCGGCGTCGGATTTCCGGTCCGAGCTGGGCGAGCTGATGGGCGAGGCGGTGGAGCACGAGCCCGAGAACGGCTCGCTCGACGAGAGCGTGGCCGAGTCGTTCCCAGCCAGTGATTCGGTCGCCGCGTTCGAGTCGGGCAGCCGCCCCGGCAAGGCGGCACACCGCCACCACTCGGCCGCGGCGGATCCGCCCTGGGCGCCCACGCCGGTGACGATGGCCGACGGCACCGAGTTCGAGATCGATCACGGGGCCGTGGTGATAGCCGCGATCACGAGCTGCACCAACACCTCGAACCCGTCGGTGATGCTCGGCGCCGGGCTGCTGGCGAAGAAGGCCGTGGAACGCGGCCTGACGCGGCGACCGTGGGTGAAGACCAGCCTCGCGCCCGGCTCCAAGGTGGTCACCGACTACCTGGAGCGCGCCGGCCTGATCGAGCCGCTGGAGCAGCTCGGCTTCAGCCTCGTGGGCTATGGGTGCACCACCTGCATCGGGAACTCCGGACCGCTCCCGGAGGAGGTGTCCAAGGCCGTGGTGGACCAGGACCTCGCCGTCTGCTCGGTGCTGTCCGGCAACCGCAACTTCGAGGGCCGGATCCACCCCGAGGTGAAGATGAACTACCTCGCCTCGCCGCCGCTGTGCGTGGCCTACGCGCTGGCCGGCCGGATGGACACGGATCTGGTTAACGACCCGCTCCAGGGCGACGTCCACCTGGCGGACATCTGGCCCTCCCAGCGCGAGGTGGCCGATGCCATCGAGCAGGCCATCGAGTCGGACATGTTCCGGCGCAGCTACGGCGAGGTTTTCGAGGGCGACGAGGCCTGGAACGGCCTGCCCATCCCCGAGGGCGAGCGCTACGCGTGGGACGACGACTCCACCTACGTGAAGCTGCCGCCCTACTTCGAGGGGATGAGCGCCGAGGAGCCCTCCGAGCCCGAGCAGATCCAGGGCGCGCGGGCGCTGGCGCTGCTGGGGGACAGCGTCACCACCGACCACATCTCACCGGCCGGCGCGATCAAGAAGGACTCGCCCGCCGGGCGCTACCTGCTGGAGAACGGGGTGGAGCACAGGGACTTCAACTCCTACGGGTCCCGCCGCGGGAACCACGAGGTGATGATGCGCGGCACCTTCGCCAACGTGCGCCTGCGCAACCAGCTCGCTCCGGGCACCGAGGGCGGCGTGACCATCAAGGACGGCGAGGAGACCTCCATCTACGACGCCGCGATGGCCTACGCGGCGGAGGACGTGCCCACGCTCGTGCTGGCGGGCAAGGAGTACGGGTCCGGCTCCTCGCGCGACTGGGCGGCCAAGGGCCCGAGGCTTCTGGGCGTGCGGTTCGTGCTCGCCGAGTCCTACGAGCGCATTCACCGCTCGAACCTCGTGGGCATGGGGGTCCTCCCGCTCCAGTTCCCGGACGGGGAGTCGGTGGAGTCGCTTGGCCTCACCGGCTTCGAGCGCTTCGACCTCGAGAAGCTGGGGGACGGTGCGCGCACGCTGAAGGTCACGGCCACCCCCGACGACGCCGACCCGGTGGAGTTCGAGGCCCGGGTGCGCATCGACACCCCCACCGAGTGGCTCTACTTCCGCGGCGGGGGAATCCTCCACTACGTGCTGCGCGGGCTGCTGGCCCGCGCGTAGTGGACCTGGCCCAGGTCCGTTCGAGATTTCCCGCCCTGGCGGGCGACGCGGCCTACTTCGACGGGCCGGGAGGGTCCCAGGTGCCGGTGGAGGTGATCGAGGCCATGGCGGATTACCTGCGCCGCTCGAACGCCAACCTCGGCGGCGCGTTCCGCACCTCGGAGGAGTCGGACACGGTGATGGTGGAGGCGCGCAAGGCCGCGGCGGACCTCACCGGGAGCGCACCCGAGGAGATCGCCTTCGGGGCGAACATGACCACGCTGAACTTCCTGCTCGCGCACGCGGTCGCGCGCACGCTCGACGCGGGCGACGAGATCGTGGTCACCGACCTCGACCACGACGCCAATGTGTCGCCCTGGCTGCTGGTGGCGCGCGACCACGGACTGGTGGTACGCCGGGCCCCGATCCGGCCGACGGACGGCACCCTCGACGTGGCCGGTCTGGAGGCCCTGCTCGGCGAGCGCACGCGCGTGGTGGCGTTCACCCTGGCGTCGAACGCGCTCGGATCGGTCACCGACGTGGAGCGGATCACCTCGGCCGCGCATCGGGCCGGTGCGCTGGCGTGGGCCGACGCCGTGCACCTGGCGCCCCACGGCCGCCTGCGCCGGGCGGAGATCGGGATCGACGTGCTGCTCTGCTCCCCGTACAAGTTCTTCGGGCCGCACCTCGGGGTGGCGGCGATCGAGCGCGGGCTGGCCGAGTCGCTGCCCGCGGACCGCGTGCGCCCGGCGTCGGAGCGGCCGCCCGGGCACCGGTTCGAGACCGGCACGCAGTCCCACGAGGCGATCGCGGGCACCACCGCGGCGATCGGCTACCTGCGCTCGCTCGGCGACGGTGACCTGAACCAGGCCTTCGAGGCCATCGGGCGCCACGAGGACGCACTGTCCCGGCGCTTCCTCGAGGGCGCGGCGGACATCCGCGGGCTCGACCTTTACGGGATCGCCGATCCCGGTCGCGTGCCCGAGCGCACGCCCACCTTTTGCTTCAACCTGGGCGATCGCCCGCCTCGTGAGGTCGCGGAGCGGCTGGGCGAGATGGGGCTCTACGTCTGGGACGGCAACTACTACGCGCTGGCGCCGATGGAGGCTCTGGGACTGTCCGAGCGCGGCGCGGTCCGGGCCGGGTTCCTCCACTACACCACCGAGAACGAGGTGGACCGGCTGCTGGAGGCGCTCTCGGGCCTGGCCTGATGTGTCGCCCGGGGTGGCCGCGTTCGGTTAGGGTCGGCCGATCCGAGTGAGAGGTGGGGAATGAGAACGCGTCTGTTGCTGTGTGCCGGACTGGTGGCCATCGCGGTCCTGACCGGCTGTGCCCAATACGACATCGCCCGCATCGCGGGTGACGCCACGGAGGGCCGCAACAACGACACGCCCGGCTCCGCCCTTGCGCGCTCCTACCTCCTGGGCGAGCTGAAGGGGCTCGGGAACGGGCTCGACACGAGCAAGACGGGCGACGACGCCTACATCCAGACCTTCACCGCCGGCACCAACCTGCTCGCCGTCATTCCCGGCACGGACCTGGCGGACCAGTACGTGATGGTGGGCGCGCACTACGACCACCTCGGCCGCAACTGCCGTACCAGCGACCCCGCGGACACGATCTGCAACGGCGCCACCGACAACGCGGCCGGCGTGGCTGCGCTGCTCGGCGTCGCTCGCGCCATCAAGGCGCAGCCCACCCCGCCGCGGCGCTCGATCATCCTCGCCGTGTGGGACCGCGAGGAGGACGGGCTGCTCGGATCTCAGTACTACGTCCAGCACCCGGTGGTGCCCCTGGCGAAGACCACGAGCTACGTGAACTTCGACATCCAGGGGTCGAACCTGCTGCCCAGCCTCCGCAACACCACGTTCGCGGTGGCCTCGGAGACGGGCGGGACGCGCTTCCAGGACATCGTGCGCGCGGCCGCCGGCGAGCGGTCGCTCGACACCTCGCTGTTCAGCTCGATCTTTGGCCAGTTCCGGAGCGACTACGCGAACCTGATCAACGCGGGCGTGCCCAGCGTCTTCTTCACCGATTCCACGGGTCCCTGCTACCACTCGGCTCAGGACAACCCCACGGTGGTGGACTTCTACAAGCTGGAGCAGCAGACGGCCACGGCCCTCTCGGTCACCCGCGAGCTGGCCGACACCTCGAACCCGCCCACGTTCGCAGCGGACGTGCCCACGGTCACGTTCGACGACGCGGTGGTGTTCTCGCGTGTGGTGAACCGCGCCTTCTCCGACAGGGGCCGCTTCTCACAGGCGGATCAGGACACCTTCACCAAGATCCGCAACGCGGCACAGAAGCGCGTGGATGAGGGCCGGGCCCAGTTCGGCGACGATGACGTGGCCCCCCTGCTGGGCGATGCCATCACAGCGGTGAACCTGCTGACCCGCGGCGGGTGCGACGGCTTCCTGGTGCCCTCGCAGCAGGCGGCGGCGCTGCGGCGGGCGCTGGCGACGCCCTAGCCCGAGGGGTTTGTCGAGTTATGCGGTCATAACCGGCGTAGATCTCCAAACCCCGCCGCTCACAGCAGCCGCTCCACCGAGGCCACCTTGTCCTCCAGGGTCTGATCGGGCCGGTCCCGGCGCTCGTCGAGCTTCAGCACGGTGTACACGCGCGGGATTCCCTGCTCGAAGGGCACCTCGTGCAGCTCGGCCACGACGGCGAGGATGTCCGCGGTGCTGCCCTCGAGCGAGGTGCCCATCGCGTGCATCCGGTACCCGACCCGGTTCTGCTTCGCAAGCCGGCGCTGGATCTCCGCGATGTACGCGCTTGCGCTCACCTCGGGGCGGCCGAGGGCGAGAACGGTGAGGTCGGCGGTGGCCACGGCGGATGATCCCCGGGCACCCTAGCCGCCGGGCTAGACTGCCCGCCGATCCCGACCCAACCTGGAGGTCTCGCATGTCTCAGGCAGTCGCATTCGCCGCCCCCCTGCTCCCCGGCAAGACGGAGGCGGATCGTGAAGCGCTGCTCTCCTTCTCCCAGGGCGAACGCAAGGCGGAATACGAGGCCTCGCGCCGGCGCGCCGGCATCACCCGCGAGTCGGTGTGGATCCAGAGCACCCCAGGCGGCGACGTGGCCGTGGTCGTGATCGAGGCGCCCGACATTCAGGCGGCGATGGGCGGCCTGGCGACCTCGGACGAGCCGTTCGACAAGTGGTTCCGCGACCACATAAAGGACGTGCACGGCATGGACCTGGCGGAGGGCTTTCCACCCCCGGAGCAGGCGCTCGACTTCCGCGCCTAGCCGCGCAACCCCGCGCCCGCGCGCAGGAGCGGGGCCGCCCGGTAGCGCTCCTCGCGGCGCTCGGACCAGAGGCCGTCGATCACCGCCAGCACGTGACCCAGGCCGATGGCCTCGCCCCATGCCACCGCGCCGCGCGGGTGGTTCAGGCCGAGGGTGAGGCCGGCGTCCACGTCCTCGGCCGAGCCCACGCCCTCGCCTATGGCGAAGGCCGCCTCGTTCACCAGCTGGCACACGATCCGCCCGAGCACGAGACCGGGGGCGTCGGCCACCCACTCGGTGTGGAGCCCGAGCCAGGTGAAGAGCCCCTCGGCGGCGTGGGCGTCCGCGTCGGAGGTGGAGGGGGACCGGGTGAGCTCGACGAGGCGCGTGTCCTCAACGGGGGGCAGGAGGTGGAAGCCCACCGCGCCGTCCTGGCGATGGCCGGCCAGCGAGCGGTCGGCGCACAGCAGGATCAGCGGGGCGCCGCCGGCGTCGAGCGGCTCGCCCGCCGGCACCCGCGCATCCACCACGGCATAGGGGATACCGCCCACGGAGAGATCGAACTTCGCGGCCCGGGCGCGGTCGCGCAGCCCCAGGGCCAGCGCTCCGTCCCCCACGATCTTCAGGGGGCGGCCGCCACCCCCGCCGGGCTCCAGTGGCTCCGGGTCCTCCGGCCGGTGCTTGGCGCCCTCGGCGTACGCGTAGTACCCGCGGCCGGACTTCCGCCCCAGGCGGCCCGCGGCCACCATTCGCGCCTGTATCGGACTCGGCTTCCAGCGCGGCTCGCCGAACGACAGCTCGGTGAAGGACTTCGCCACCTCGTACCCCACGTCCACGCCCACCAGGTCCATGAGCTCGAACGGCCCCATGCGGAAGCCGCCGCCGAGACGGACGATGCGGTCGATCTCCTCGTGGCTGGCCACGCGTTCCTGGAGCAGGCGCAGGGCCTCGGCGCCGAAGGGCCGCCCGCAGCGGTTCACCAGGAAGCCGGGACCGTCGGCGGCCAGGATCACGGTCTTGCCCATGGCCTCCCCCGCGGCGCGGGCAAGCTGTACCGCGCGGTCACCCGTCTGGTCGGCGCGGATCACCTCGAGCAGCTCCATCAGGGGAGGCGGATTGAAGAAGTGCATGCCCACCACGTTCTCCGGCCTGGCCGCGGCTCCGGCCAGGGAGGTGACTGGGATGGAGGAGGTGTTGGTGGCCAGCACGGCGTCGTCGGCGCACACCTCGGACAGCGCGGCGAACAGCTCGCGCTTCAGGGCGGGGCGCTCGGGCGCAGCTTCGATCACCAGCTCGCAGGGGGCGAGTCCGGCCAGCTCGTCCACGGTCTCGAGTGGGCCAAGCCTCTCCCGCCGCACCCGGCCCTTCGCCACCCAGCGGTCGAGGCCGTGGCGCACCGTTCCGGCCCCCTTCTTGAGTGCGCCAGGTACGGGGTCGTGCAACAGCACACTCATGCCGGCCGCGCACCCGAGCTGGCAGATGCCGGCCCCCATGGTCCCGGCGCCCACGACGCCGAGTGTGGAGGGCGGCGCCGCGCTCACCGGCCGCGGAACTCGGGCTTGCGCTTCTCGAGGAAGGCCTGCATGCCCTCCACGCGATCCTCGGTGGCCATGGCGAGCTCGAACAGCCGCCGCTCGTGGTCGAGTCCGCCGCTGAGCGTGGTCTCGTCGGCGGCGAGCACGGCCTGCTTGGCCAGGCGCGCGGCGATCACCGGTCGACGCCCCACGACCTGCCCCAGCTCGATGGCGTCCGTGAGCCATTCCTTCGACTTCGAGATCTTGTTCACCAGGCCCATCTCGTGGGCCTCCATCGCCGAGATGCGCCGGCCGGTGAGCACCAGCTCCATGGTCCGCTGCTTGCCCAGCACCCGCGCCAGCCGCTGGGTACCGCCTCCCCCGGGGATGATCCCGAGAAGGATCTCGGGCTGCCCCAGCTCGGCCCGCTCGGACGCGACGATCAAGTCGCAGGCGAGCGCCAGCTCGCAGCCGCCGCCGAGCGCGTAGCCGGAGACCGCCGCGATCAGCGGCGTGCGGATCGCGGCGAGGCGCGGCCAGAAGCCGGAGGAGGGGGCCACGAGCGCCTCCTGGAAGCTGCGGCCGGCCATCGTCCCGATGTCCGCGCCGGCCGCGAACCACTCGTCGTTCCCCGCGATCACGATGCAGTGCACCTCGGGGTCGGCGTCCCAGCCCTCGAGAAGCGTGCCCAGATCGTCCATCAGCTCGGGCGAGAGGGCGTTGCGGGCCTCCGGGCGGTTGAGGGTGGCAACGCCCACGGCGCCGTGGATTTCGCTGAGTACGGTGGCCATCAGACCATCGCGTTGATGCCCGTGACCGACCGGGCGATGATCAGCTTCTGGATCTGCGACGTGCCCTCGTAGAGGGTGGTGACCCGGGCGTCGCGGAGGTAGCGCTCCACCGGGTAGTCGTCCACGTAGCCCGAGCCGCCGTGCACCTGGATCGCGTCGTTGGCGCACTTCACCGCGGCCTCCGTCGCGTAGAGCTTCGCGATCGAGGTCTCGGTGGTGTTCGGCTGTCCCGTGTCCTTCAGCCAACCGGCTCGCCACACCAGGCCGCGGGCGGCGTCGGTCTGCACCACCATGTCGGCGATCATCTCCTGAACGAGCTGGAAGGAGGCGATCGGCCGGTCGAACTGCTTCCGTTCCTTGGCGTAGGCCACCGAGGCGTCAAGGCTTCCCTGGCAGATCCCGACGCATCCGGCGGCCACGCTGTAGCGGCCTGAGTCGAGCGCCGACATCGCGATCTTGAAGCCGTCGCCTACCTCACCCATGAGCGCCTTGTCGGGCACCTCAACTCCGTCCAGGGAGAGCTCCGCGGTGTCCGAGCCCTTGAGGCCGAGCTTCCCGTGGATCTCCTGGCTGCCGAAGCCCTCGGAGTCGGTGGGCACCAGGAAGCAGGCCAGGCCGCGGTGCTTCTTCTCGGGATCGGTCTGGGCGAAGATCAGCGCGAGCTTGGCGTAGTTACCCAGCGAGATCCACATCTTGCCGCCGGTGATGCGCCATCCGCCGTCGATCTTCTGCGCCCGCGTCTTCAGGTTCGAGGCGTCGCTGCCGGTGTCGGGCTCGGTGAGCCCGAAGCACCCGAGCGCCTCGCCCGAGCAGAGCTGCGGGAGCCACTCCTTCTTCTGCTCCTCGGTGCCCCAGCGCACGATCGAGGAGCACACGAGCGACGTGACCACGGACACCACGGTCCGCATGGCCGAGCAGCCTCGGCCCACCTGCTCCACGATCAGGCCGTAGGTCCGGTAGTCCACCCCGCGGCCGCCGTACTCCTCGGGCACGATCGCGCCGAGGAACCCGATGTCGGCGATCTTCTGGACCAGCTCGGTGTCGAAGTGCTCGTTGCGGTCGTTGTCCCGCGCGCGCGGGGCGATCTCGTTGTCGCTGAAGTCGCGCGCCGTCTCTCGGATCAGGCGCTGCTCGTCGGTGAGCTCGAAGTCGATCAAGTGTCTCCTCTGGTGTCTGTACCGCTACATCTCGCGCAATTGTTGCGGACGGCCCTTCCCGGTGACGGCGGACGCATTCTCGCCGTTCAGGTAGAAAGGGCTCGTGCAGCGTAGGCGGGAGTTCCTTCAGGCGGGCGCCGCGGTGGCGGGCGGCGTCGCATTCGGCGCGGCATTCTGGCGCGAGGCGCTGGCCGAGGGGGCGCGGCCCGGGCCCGGTCCATACGGGCCGTTGAGGGACCCCGACGCCCGCGGGCTCCGGCTGCCGGACGGCTTCCGCTCCCGCGTTGTGGCCCGGGCGCGCGAGGAGGTGCATGGCACGGGATACGAGTGGCACCTGTTCCCCGACGGCCAGGCCACCTACCCGACGGCGGACCGCGGATGGATCCTGGTCTCGAACAGCGAGGCGCCCGCCTCGGTCGGCGGCGGCGCCGGCGCGATCCGCTTCGACCGGCGCGGGCGCATCCGCGACGCCTATCGGATCCTCGGCGACACGAACATCAACTGCTCGGGCGGCGCCACGCCGTGGGGCACGTGGCTCTCCTGCGAGGAGATCGAGACCGGGCGCGTGTGGGAGTGCGATCCCAGGGGCCGGCGCAAGGCCGTGGCCCGTCCGGCGATGGGGATCTTCAAGCACGAGGCCGCGGCCGTGGACCGGCGCGGGAAGCGGGTGTACCTGACCGAGGACCTGGTGGACGGCTGCCTCTACCGCTTCACCCCCCGCCGCTGGCCGAGTCTGGCTCACGGGAAGCTCGAGGTGGCCGTGGTGCGGGCGAGCGGCTCGGTGCGCTGGCGCGAGGTGCCGGACCCCGCGGCCCGGACCACTCCCACGCGCGAGCAGGTGCCCGGCGCCACGCGGTTCCTGCGGGGCGAGGGAATCTGGTTCGACAGCGGCACGGTCTACGTGGCCACCACGGCCGACAACAAGGTCCATGCCTACGACACCCGCCGCCGTCGCGTCGAGGTGATCTACGACGGCTCCGCCCGCGCGAACCCCCCGCTCACCGGCGTGGACAACATCACCGTCTCCCGCGCTGGAGACCTCTACGTGTGCGAGGACAACGGCCAGGACGATCTCGACCTCGGCCTGATCACCCCGCGCCGCCGGGTCGCCCGCTTCCTCACCGCCACGGGGCCGGACCACAAGGGATCGGAGCTCACCGGGGTCACGTTCAGTCCCAGCGGACGGCGCCTGTACGTGTCGTCGCAGCGCTACAGGGGCGCCGGGGCGATCTTCGAGATCATCGGTCCGTTCCGGACCGCGCGCCGGCGGGCGTAGACTCGTCCGGTGGACGAGTTCGGAGTATTCATCTTCTTCGCCTTCCTGGTGGGCGGCGGGATCCTGTTCGCCCTCGGCCGCTGGTACCCGGGCTCGGGGGCGGAGCAGGTGGACTGGAAGCCCACGCGCTCGCCCGAGCTGGAGGCCGAGCTCGAGCTGGACGACGTGGACCAGATGCTCGAGGCCCAGAACGTGCGCCGCCGGGCGTCGGGCCGGCCGGAGCTCACCGAGGAGGACATGCACGCCCGGGTGGCCGAGGACGAGCGCTGGCGCGACGACCTGCGCCGCCGGCCGTCCGGCCCCTGACCCGGCGCCGCTCAGCGTGGCTCGGGTCCTGATCGTGGGTTGCGGCTGTCGCGGGCGCGCGCTCGCGGAGTCGCTGGCCGCCGACGGGCTCGCCGTGCGCGGGACCACCCGCGATCCGGCCCGGGTCGCCGGCATCGAGGCGGCGGGTGCCGAGGCGGTGGTGGCCGACCCCGATCGCCTGGGCACGGTGATGACCCAGCTCCACGGCGTGACACTGGTCGCGTGGCTGCTGGGCAGCGCCGCGGGCCCGACGGCCGAGGATCTTCATGGGCCGCGACTCGAGACCTTCCTCGAGCGCCTCGTGGACACGCCCGTGCGCGGCTTCGTCTACGAGGCCGTGGGGACGATGGGGGAGGGCCCGCTCGCGAACGGGGAGCGTCTCGTGAACGAGGCGCAGGAGCGCTGGCGCCTGCCGGCGGCCGTGGTGGCGGAGCCGCCCGGCGATCACTCGGCGTGGCTCGCGGCCACTCGTGCGGCCGTGGCGAGTTTGCTCTAGAGCGCCGCTGCGATGGCCATCGCCATGGCCGCCAGCACCAGCGCCGCCGCCATGGCCAGGAGCACCGCCACGGTGGCGGTCACGATCGCCGGCAGGCTCTCGTCCTCGGCCTGCGGCAATGCCTCCTCCACCACGCTCAGGGTGGCCCGCGGGATGTCCTCGGACGGCTGGCGCCCGAGCCCGGCCACCAGCGCGTTCTGGGCCTGCACCAGCCGGCGCTCGTGCTCCGCGCAGCGGGGGCAGTTGGCCAGGTGTGCGTCGAGCACCGCGGCACCCTCACCGGTCAGCGCCCCATCGAGACGATCCGAGAGATGACGCTCCGCGCGCAGGCACCAGCCGCTGCCCTCGAGTCCGCGGACCGAGCGCCGCAGGCGGTTGCGCGCGACGGCCAGCGACTCGGCCAGTTCTTCGGCTGAGACGCCCATGGCCGCGGCGGCCTCAGCGCGCGAGCGCCCGGCGAGGAGGATCAGGGCGAGGGCGCGTGCCTGTGCCTCGTCCAGGCGGGGGAGGAGGGCCGTGACCCGGGCCTGGGCGTCGGCTGGTTCAACCGGACCTGCCGGTGCGAGGGGCGCCGGGCGAAGCGGAGAGTGCTCCACGGCGCGCAGCATACGCCGCCTAGTAGTCTGAAAGTCAAATACCTAAAAGGCGCCCGACTAAGAAGGAAATGGAGGAGACGTGGCCGACTACGCCAACGACGTCCTGGTCGACACCCAGTGGGTCGAGGACCATCTCAGCGACGACTCGATCCGCATCGTGGAGGTGGACGAGAACCCGGCGCTCTACGCCGAGGCGCACATTCCCGGTGCGATCGGCTTCGACTGGAAGAAGGATCTTCAGGACCAGGTCAAGCGCGACTTCCTCGGTCCGGAGGACTTCGGCAAGCTCTTCGGCGACGCTGGGGTCTCGAACGACCACACCGTGGTGCTCTACGGCGACCGCAACAACTGGTTCGCCGCCTACACCTTCTGGTACCTCAGGTACTACGGCCACAACAACGTGAAGCTGGTGAACGGCCCGCGTGAGAAGTGGATCGCCGAGGGTCGCCCCACCACCTCCGAGGTTCCCTCCTACGAGGCGCAGCAGTTCACCGCCAGGGAGGGCGACGCCGCCATCCGCGCAAAGCGCGACGAGGTCCTTGACGCACTCGGATCGGGCACGGCACTGGTGGACGTCCGCTCCCCGCAGGAGTTCTCCGGCGAGCTGATCGCCATGGCGGGCTACGAGCAGGAGGGCGCCCAGCGAGCCGGCCACATTCCCGGCGCGGCATCGGTCCCGTGGGCCCAGGCGGTGCAGGAGGACGGCACCTTCAAGTCGGCCGACGATCTCCGTGAGCTCTACACCTCGAAGGGCGTGATCAACGGCGGCCCGGTCATCGCCTACTGCCGCATCGGCGAGCGCTCGGCCCACACCTGGTTCGTTCTGCACGAGCTGCTCGGCGAGCAGGACGTGAAGAACTACGACGGGTCCTGGACCGAATGGGGCAACATGGTGGCCGTCCCCATCGAAAAGGACGTCTGAGCCCTCACTAACGGAGGAGCGGCTCTAGACGTTCCAGGAGCGACTGCACCATGCGTGCGGTCGCTCCCCACACCATGTGGCCGTCCACCGTGTAGGTGGGGGTTCGGAAGGGCACTCCCCGGCGCACGAGGCGCTTCATCTCGTGCCCCCGGACCAGGTCGGCGAGGCTGAGCTCCAGCACCAGCGCCACCTCGGTCTCCTGAGGGGCCCAGGCGGCGCCCGGGGACACGAGTCCCACGAAGGGGAACACGCGGTAGCCGGTGACGAAGGTGCCGACGGGGGGCAGCGCGCCCACCAGCTCCACCCGGTCGCGGGTGAGGCCGATCTCCTCCTCCGCCTCCCTGAGGGCGGTTTCGCGCAGGTCCTCGCCGGGATGGTCCTGCCGCCCGCCCGGGAAGGAGATCTCGCCTCCGTGGCGCCTGAGGTCGGCGCGGCGCTCGGTGAAGACGGCGGACAGAGTGGGGGCGTCCGCGAGCAGCGGCACCAGCACGGCCGCGTCCTTGCTCCCGGGCGCGTCCATCTCCGCCGCCTCCTCCGCGGTGATCAAACGCTCCCGGAGCGAGTCCGCGGTAACCACCGGCCTATTATCAGCCCGCAATGGGCGATCAGGCGTCGTGGGATCGCATGTACGAGAGCATGTGGATGGCCTTCCGCGCGGTGCCCTCGGCCTCCGCGGGGCGCTGCCTCGAGCTCGACGGCGTGCTGGCCGGCATCACGCCGGCGGTGCCCGAGCGCTCCCTCCCGAACTCGGTGCTCTATCGGAACGAGGACGACCTCGTCGCCGCGCTGCCGCTACTCGAAGAGGCCTACGAGTCCGCCGGCATCATGGCCTGGACGGTGTGGGTGCCGGAGCACCACGACCGGGCGCGCCGGGCCCTTGCCGCGGCTGGGCACGCGCTCGACGCCACGCCCACGGCCATGATCGCCCGGCTCGACGAGGTCGAGGCTCCGCGACCGGGCGACGTGGTTCCCGACCCGGCGCCGTCGCTGCGGGACCTGGGCGTGATCAACGATCTCGCGTACGGCACGGGCGACTCCTTCCAGCGCATTCTCGGTGAGGGTGCCGCGGATCCCCGCTTCAACTACATCGGGATGGACGAAGGGCGAGCGGTGGCCAGCGTGGTGAGCCAGGACCACGAGGGCGACACCAGCATGTGGTGGGTCGCGGCGACCCCGGCGGCCCGCGGCCGGGGCATCGTCTCAGGCCTGATGCGCCGCGCCCTGGCGGATGGCCGTGAGCGGGGCTCGGAGGTGAGCACCCTCCAGGCCACGAAGCTGGGGCGGCCGCTGTACGAGCACCTTGGCTACCGGCCCTTCGGAACCATCCAGATGTGGGAGCGGCGGAAGACCTAGGCCGAGGGAGGAGCGGAGCGCCGAGCGGTGATCGGGGTGAGCACCGGACCACGCTCTCAAATTGGCTTTACGCGCTCCTCGAACATGACCTCGCCCTCGAGTGTCCGGTGCACCGGACACTTCGCCGCTATCTGCAGCAGTCGCTGCTGCTGGTCCTCGGGCAGTTCCTTCGGCAGCCGGACCTCCATGGTGAAGCGGGTGGGCGATCCACGCTGCGCGGGCTCGTAGTCCACGTCCACCTCGACCTCGCCCACGTCCCAGCCCTTCCGCCGCGCGTACATCTCGATCGTGATCGCGGTACAGGAGGCCAGACTCGCGGCCAGCAGCTCCTGGGGGCTCGGGGCGCTGTCGTCGCCGCCGTTCTCACGCGGCTCGTCGGCCAGCAGCCTGTGAGCCCTCACCTTCAGGTCGTGCTTGAGGCTTCCGACACGGCGGGAAGCGGTGGCCTTCATCCTCTCCCCTCGAAGAGCTCCGGCTCGGGCTCGTCGGCGAAGCGCGCCATGGCGTACACCGCGTCGGAGAGCCGGTTCAGGTACCTCACGACGATGTCATCGGCCAATTCGCCCGCGGAGTGGAGTGCGCTGACGCGGCGTTCGGCCCGCCGCACCGCGGTGCGGGCCACGTCCAGGCGGGCCGACAGCTCGGTGCCGCCCGGGATCACGAACTTGGGCGGCAGGTTCACGCGGTCCATGTAGCGGTCGATGTCGCCCTCGAGGCGCTCCACCATCTCGGCCGTGACCCGCGAGACGCCGTCCTCCAGGCGCCCGGCGGCCTCCGGCGCCGTGGCCAGCTCGGCGCCGGCCACGAAAAGCTCGCTCTGCATGCGGAGGATGTCGGTGTAGAGCTCGCCGTCCCGCTTGGCCACCGCCCGGCAGACGCCGAGCGCGGAGGCGGCCTCGTCGATCGAGCCGTAGGCCTCGGGCCGGCCGTCGTGCTTCGGCACGCGGCCGCCGTACCAGAGGCCGGTGGTGCCGTCATCGCCCTTGCGCGTGTAGATCTTGACCACGGCTGAGGGATGGTACGCGTCGCTGCGGCCTGGGCGCGAAAAACCCGGGGTGGCTCCCTCAAATACCCGGGGATCAGGTGACACTGACCCAGGGACCCGGGGCGCGAAGACCGGTACCCCGCCCCGGCGCGATTTGCCCTGCGCAGGCATACGTTCGTCTTACTGAGCGGTCCCGCCAGCGGGGTGGGCGCGATTCAAGAATTCAGGAGGTTGGCCCATGCGTCAGATCGGGAGGCTCAAACTGAGTCTCGCGTTCCTTGCGTGTGTCCTGGGCTCGGCATTGGCGGCAGGACCTGCCGCTGCGGCCGCGCCTCAAGATCCACAGACAACGAACATCCCCTACCTCGCCTGGCGTGGAGAGCAGGTACGGCTCGTGAAGTGCGATCCGTCTCTCGCCATCGAAGGCGCCAAGAAGGTCGACTGGATCGTCGAATCCTGGACCGGCGCACCCGGCAGCATCCAGCCTCAGATCGAGACCTCGACCGTCAAGGGCATCGGCCCCGACTGTGTCGCGGCCGACGTCGTGACCCTGGACGCGGGCCTGGCCCGGATCAAGCTCGTGGTTTCGGATCCCGACAGCAATCCGATCCTCAAGCACGAGTTCCTCTCGATCTGGATGACCCTGAAGGATCCGTCCATCCATGAGGTGGCGAAGACCGATCCCACGGGTGACTCCACGCTCGGGGACCCGTCAGGCAATGGCGTCTTTAACGCCGGCGCCCACAACGGCCGCATCCAGGTGAAGGTCTCGGGCACGTTCCCCGGGCCCGGAGGCACGACGTACACGCTTCCGGACGCATGGCCGCAGCTGGCCACCGCGCTCGCCGACGATTCGGATTCCAATCCGGACAACAACGCGGCGCGCTGGGACATCCATGACGACCTGACGAAGTACGAGCCACACGTGGGCGGTTACTGCACCACGGGTGTCGTTCCGACGTCTCAGGACGCGGTGGACAACTGCAACACCCCCAGCACCGACCGCGGTCCCTTCTCGCGCGTCTTCGGCGACTTCGCCGCGGCGCCCGTGGATGGCCCGTTCGATCCGCTGTGGCTCAACACGCTCCTCAGTGACGGCCGGCTGAACGCCGACGACGCTCCGATGCCCGCAGCTCGGGTTGACGTGGCGATCGCGGCGAACAAGGGCGGGTCGGACCTCGGTGGCGTGGGCTCGCTGGAGCCGGCCAACAAGTCGGTGGTCTACAGCCGCAACTCGGCCGGTACCGCCTCGGCGCACAATTTCTATGCGCCGTTCTACGACACGTACATCCCGTCAACGTCGCGCGGCCCGCGTTCCTCGGGCATCGACGGCCCGGCCCAGGGGAACAACTTCCGTGGGTTCCTGGTCGACGGGCTGTACCACTACTGGTCGTTCGCGGACACCCTGCGCACGGCCGTGCCGGTGAACACCACCTGCCTCCGTCGTAAGGATGAGCAGCCGGTGAACCGCCAGACCCCGGCCGGCCCGCAGAACGTGGCCGTCTACACGGACGAGCACGGCGAGGCGCAGGTTCAGTACAACCCCGGCACGGGCGCGTATTACAACTCGCTCGGCATCCGGAACGCCAACGGCGGATGCGACCTCGAGGGCATCAAGGTCCTCGGTACGTCGAGCATCACCGCCACGGCGAGGTACCCGTACCAGTCGGTTGACGATCCGGCCCACGTGTCGCCGCCGCTGGGCAAGGAAGTGGATTCGCTGTTCACCAAGTACCTGGGCATCTTCACGAAGGGCCCCGGTGACGCGAACTCGAACGCACGGATTCTCGTCGCTCACGCTCAGGACGTGGATGGAACACCGTTCGTTCACGAGCGGATCTGCTTCAACATCTCGCACGAGGCCGACGGTGCCTTCGGGTACTCCGGCCAGCTGACGCCGACGCTGTTCATCGGCGGCACCGACGCCCCGCCAAAGGGCACGGCGGACGTGTGCCAGTACACCGATCAGAACGGCAACGCGGCCGTGGAGGTGCTTAACAGCCATCCGGAAGTGGTGAATGTGATCGCGGACTTCGACCCCGAGGGTCTGTTCCGTGACGCGGACATCAATTTCGGTCCGAATGTGCCGCTGCCGCCGCTCCCGGGACCGTTCGTGCCCGGCAAGCCGGCCACGGGTCCCGTGTCCGTCCCGTCGAACGCGGAAGTCGCCGCCAAGGTCGGGACCGTGTCCAAGACCAAGACCAAGACCGTCAAGAGGCCCGGGAAGTCCCGGATTCTCGCGGCGCGGCTTGTGAAGCGCCACGGGAAGGTGTACCTCGTGGTGAAGGTCAAGGGCAATGGCAACAAGTACGCGAAGTTGCGTGTCAAGGCCATCGCCAAGCACGGGCGCAGGCTCGGCACGTGGACCAAGCGGATCCACACCAACCGCAAGATCACCATCCGGGTCTCCGCCAAGGCGGCCCAGGCTCGGGTGTCGCTCGTCCGGTAAACCGGAAGAGCTGAGCCAAGCGCCAAGGGGGCCCGCTTCGGCGGGCCCCCGCGGCATTTGGTCCCGGACGGCTGAGGCCCCCGTCGCACGGACATCCCGTTGCGCCGGGGGCCTCGGTGCTTTCGGGCTCTCACCGGGTGGCCCTCGCGCGGTTAGGGTTCCGGAATGAGAGCCCGGAGATCCTGCCTGTCGGTCCCCGGTTCCTCGGAGGCGATGCTTGCGAAGGCCGCCCTCCTTCCGGTCGACGAGGTGGTGATCGATCTCGAGGACTCCGTCGCCCCGGCCGCCAAGGGCGAGGCGCGGGACCTCGTGACAGGCCTGCTCGCCCGTGACGCGATGCCCGCCCCGGCCGTGGCCGTTCGCGTAAACGCGATCGACAGCCCGTGGTTCGAAGAGGACGTGTCTGAGCTCGCGGGCCGGGTGGGCACGCGGATCGCTTCGCTGGTGGTGCCCAAGGTGGAGAGCGCCGGAGACCTCGCCCGGGTCACGGAGCTGCTGGACTCGCTCGGGGAGCCCGCCACCGGGGTCCATCTTCAGGCGCTGGTCGAGACTGCCGGGGGGCTGCTGCGAGCGGGTGAGATCGCGGCCTCCTCGCCGCGCCTCGAGGCCCTGATCCTGGGCTACGCCGACCTCGCGGCGTCGCTCGGGCGGCTTCCGGGCCCCGATTCGCCCGACCGCTGGCTCCACGCACAGGAGACCCTGCTCGTGGCCGCCCGCGCGTACGGGCTCCAGGCGATCGACGGGCCCTACCTGGGCATCCGGGATGACGAGGGCCTGCGGGTCCGTGCCGACCGGGTGCGCGCGCTCGGCTTCGACGGCAAGTGGGCGGTGCACCCCGCCCAGATCGAGGCGATCAACGAGGCCTTCACCCCGACTTTGGACGAGTTCGAGCGCGCGAGCGCCGTGGTGGACGCGCTCGAGCGCGCGGCGGAGGGCGAGGCGCGAGGGGCCGTGGAGCTGGACGGCGCGATGGTGGACGAGGCGAGCCGCAAGCTCGCGCTCCAGATCGTGGCCCGCGGGCGGGCGGCGGGGCTGGCGTGAGCGGGGCCGTCTCCGTCGCCGGACCCTGGTTCGAGGACTTCGAGCGCGGTGCAGTCTTCAGCGACGCCCCGGGGGTGACCCTGACGCCCGGCCACGCTGCGGTGCACCAGGCCGTGGCCGGCGATCGCCTGCGGCTCGCCCTCGACTCCGACCTCTGCCGCGCGGTGACGGGGGACGAGCGGTTGCTCGCCCATCCCAATCTGGTGTGCGACGTGGCCATCGGGCAGTCCACCGGCCCCACCCAGCGCGTGCTCGGCAACCTCTTCTATCGCGGCCTCGTGCTCGAGCGGCCGGTGTTCCTGGGCGAGACGCTCCACACCCGCACCGAGGTGGTGGCGCTGAAGCAGAACCGGCGGCGCGAGGACGGTTCGGCGGCCGGACTGGTCGTGCTCCGCATCAGGACCACCGACGGGCGGGGAGAGCCGGTGCTCGACTTCTGGCGCTGCCCGATGATCCCGATGCGAGACCCCGCCGCGGACACCGGTCATTCCGACGACTTCGGCCACATCCCTGCCGCCGTGGACCCCGTGCGCGTGGAGCGCGCGCTCCCGAGCGAGTGGAACATGCGCGCCCTGCGTGAAGGGGCGCCCGGTCCCTACCACGAGGACCTCGAGCGCGGTGCGGGCTTCACCGTGGAGTCGGGCGAGACGGTGACCGCCGCGCCCGAGCTGGCTCGGCTCACGCTCAACCTGGCCACCGCGCACACCGACGCGACCGGCACCTCCCATGGGCGTCGGCTCGTGTACGGAGGGCACACGATCGGCGTGGCCGCGGCGCACGCCACGCGAGCGATCCCGGCCATCGCGACGATCGTGGCGTGGCAGGGGTGTGACCACCTGGCACCGGTGTTCGAGGGGGACGTGCTCCGCACACGGCTGGAGGTGGAGGGGGTGGACCCGTGCCCGGGCGGTGGCGGGCTGGCGTCCCTTAGGGCGCTCGTGGCCGCCGAGCGCGGTGGCGAGGGAGACCCCGAGCCGGTACTCGACTGGAGCTTCCTGGCCCTGCTGGCCTAGCGAAAGGGGACGTGCGTGGCGGGCATTCTCGACGGGATGCGCATCATCGAGGGATCCGCGTTTGTGGCGGCTCCCCTCGGGGGCATGACTATGGCGCAGCTGGGGGCGGACGTGATCCGCTTCGACCCGATCGGCGGGGGCCTGGACCGTGGCCGCTGGCCCGTGACCGCGGAGGGCCGGAGCCTCTTCTGGGCCGGACTCAACAAGGGGAAGCGATCGATACAGGTCGATCTGGGCTCGGAGGAGGGCAAGGAGCTCGTGATGGCGCTGATCACCGCGCCCGGGCCCGATGCCGGCCTGTTCCTGACCAACTTCCCGGCCCGTGGCTTTCTCGAGTACGAGGCGCTCGCCGCGCGCCGGAAGGATCTCGTGATGGTGAACATCGTGGGCAACCACGACGGCTCGTCCGCGGTCGACTACACGGTGAACCCGGCCACCGGGTTCCCCTGGGCCACCGGTCCGCGCAACCTGAGCGTGCCCTTCAACCACCTGCTCCCGGCCTGGGACGCCATCACCGGCATGATGGCCACGGCCAGCCTGCTCGCGGCCGAGCGCCGCCGCACGAGGTCCGGGGAGGGCCAGTGCGTGCAGCTCGCCCTCTCGGATGTGGCCTTCTGGATGGTGGCCAACCTCGGAAAGATCGCCGAGGTTCAGATCAACCACCACGAGCGCCCGAAGGACGGCAACTACCTCTACGGGGCCTTCGGGCGGGACTTCATGACTCGGGACGGCCGCCGCGTGATGATCGTGGCGCTCACGGCGCGCCAGTGGAAGGGGCTGGTGGAGGCCACGGGCCTCGGCGAGGCCTTCGAGACGATCGGGAAGCTCATGGACGTCGACCTCGCGGAGGAGGGGGGCCGCTTCGCCGCGCGCGAGGTGATCGGGGCCACGCTCAAGCCGTGGGTACTCCAGCGGACGGTCCCCGAGCTTCGCGAGCTCTTCGATCGCCACGGCGTCTCATGGGCGCCGTACCAGACCTTCACCCAGCTCGTTGAGGAGGATCCACGCTGCTCGCCCGCCAACCCGATGTGGGAGGAGGTGGAGCAGCCGGGGATCGGCTCCTACCTGATGCCCGGCTCGCCGCTCGACTTCTCCGGGGCGGAGCGACTCGCGCCCAGGGCGGCGCCGATGCTCGGTGAGCACACCCACCAGGTTCTGGCCGAGGTGCTCGGGCTCGGGGATGCCGAGATCGGGCGGCTCTACGAGCGGAGCGTGGTGGCGGGCCCGGCGTCGGTGGCCGGCTGAGCCGTCTCCGCCGCCTCCCCGAGGGCGCCGATCAGCGAGTCGCGCGAGTGGAGCTCCAGCTTGCGGAACGCGTTGCCGAGGTGCCATTCCACCGTCTTCTGCGTGATGAAGAGTCGCTGTGCGATCTCGCGGTTGCGCACACCGCGGGCGGCGAGTTCGGCCACCTGGCGCTCACGCGGGGTGAGCGCCTCGGAGCCGCTCAGGCGCTCCCGCCGTGGCCGGGCGCCCGCCGCAACCAGTTCCTCGTGGGCGCGGGTGGAGAGCACCGAGGCCTCGCAGCGGTGCGCCAGGTCGAGCCCGACCCTCAGCCGCTCGCGCGCCTCCCGGCGCTGTCCGACGCGGCGCAGCTCTCCGCCCAGGTCGATCAGCACCCGGGCCCGGTCGAGCGCCCCTGGTGAGCGCTCCAGAGAGTCGGCCGCCTCACGGAGGCCAGCCAGACGGTCGTCCGCGGGACCCACGAGCGCCGCAGCACGGAGCGCGATCCCCAGCGGCCGAGGCGCCCCGAACGTCCGGGCCAGCGACACCTCCTCGGCGGCCAGGCTGATGGCACGGGCGCTGTCACGAGTCGCCGCGGCGGCGATTGCCGCGCGGGAGCGCCAGGGCAGCACGCTGGGGTTGTGAATACCGAGCGATTCGAGCCTGCGCCCGCAATCGAGCAGGTCCTCGAGGGCGATGTCGTGTTCACCGCGCAGGAAGTGGAGCCGGCCGCGGGCGGCAAGGTGGAAGGCATGCCGGGGGCCGTCCTCCCAGGAGGTGCGGTGGGCGGGGTCCTCGAGGAGCAGGGCGGCCTCCTCGAGCCGGCCCTGCTCCATGTCGATCTCGGCCAGGATCGTCACCGCCGAAGGCACCGCGGCGGTGGGCTCGCCACCCCCGGCACTGGTGGAGTCGAGGGCGTCCGCCGCCGCGTGGGAGAGGCGTCCGCGCTGGAGAACGGTCCAGGCGCGGAAGCGGGATGCCGCCGCCGCGGCACCGGCGTGGCCGCGGGCCCGAGCGGACTCGAGTGCCATCGTCAGGGCGATCTCGGCGGTGGAGAGGGAGTCCGCCCACACGAGCGCGCAGCAGGCCGCGAAGCACTCGGGGCCGGGCAGGGCGCCGGCATCGGCCAGGGCTCCGCCCTCGAGCGCGCGTTCCGCCAGCTCCGACACGCGCGCGCTCCGGCGACCCGCGAGGGCCCGCTCGAACGCGATGCAGGCCAGCACGCCGGGCTCGCGCGGGCGGCTGAAGCCGGGCTCGCGCAGCACGGGGCCGAGTCGTTCCATCGCCCGGTCGCGCAGCTCCGGCCGGAAGCGGCTCGCCATGAGCAGCCCCGCCTGCATGCGGGCCGCCCGCGGCTCGTCCTCCTCGTCGTCCTGGACGAGTCCGCGCTCGAAGGCCTCCGTGGCCGCGCTCTCCTGCCCGAGCAGCCAGAGCGCCCCGCCCAGGCGCTCGAGTGTCTGCGCCCGGGCGCTGTCGGACTGGGAGCCCTCGGCAGCGAGCGCCAGGCGGGCCGCTCCGGCCGGATCGCCCGCCGCGGCCTCGGCCTCGCCCAGCTCGGCCAGGAGAGCAGCGCGCTCCTGGCCGGCGGGCTCCTCGGCAAGGGCCCGGCGCAGGTAGGCGATGCCGCGCTCGCTGCGACCGGCACTCAGTGCTGCGCGCCCCGCTTCGCGGAGAACGCCGATTGCCCAGGGCTCGCCAACCCGCTGGGTCTGGAGGAGGTGCTCGGCGGCTGCCTCGCCGCTGCCCGACTCGTCGTTCAGGACCTTGGCGCAGCGCACATGGGCGTGAGCCCGGTCCCGCGGCGCCAGGCCGGAGTAGATCGACTCCTTCACGATCGCGTGCCGGAAGCGGAGCGTCGAGTGAGAGGAGCCCAGGATCTCGGCGCGCCTGAGCCTGTCGGCCGCCTCCAGGCCCGTGAAGTGGTCGAGGCCTGCCACCTCCGCGGCGCGAGCGGCGGTGGCGTCGCGGCCTAGCACGGCGGAAGCATGGGCCATGGCCCGCGCGCCCTCGGGCAGCCGCTCGAGTCGCAGGGTGATGGCTCGCCACACCGGCTCAGAGGGCAGACCGCCCACACGCGCGGCGTCGTCCCCGCCGAGGCCCGCGGCACGGGCGCTGGCCAGCAGTGCCTTCACCAGGAAGGGCACGCCGCCCGACGCGGCGGTCACCGCCTCCACGAACTCCGGCGTCGCGTCCGCGAACCCCTCGACCGTGGCCATCTCCTCCACGCCGTCCTCGTCCAGGGGGGCGAGCACCTCGACGCGGGCGAGCGGGCCGGACTCGATGCGGTCGGCCAGGTCCGCGTTGGGTCCAGACTCCCCGCTGGTGCGCGTGCACATGATGACCAGCCGGAGATCCTCGAGGCGCTGGGAGAGGTACACGAGCAGCTCCAACGACTGGCGGTCCACCCACTGGAGGTCGTCCACGGCCAGCAGCACCACCTGATCCTCGGACAGCCTGCGCACGAGCCGGGTCAGCCCATGGAGCACGGCGTCTCCCGCGGCCCCGGGATCGCCCGCCTGGGCACCCGTCAGAAGCGGCGCGGCAGCGCCCGCCGCGGCCAGCAGCTCAGCCCGGCGCAGGGCGTCCGGCTCGGCCAGACGAGGCTCGAAGAGCTGGCGAGCCACGCCGAACGGGAAGCCCACCTCCAGCTCGCCCCCCCGGCCCCGCAGGGTGCACGCCCCGAGCCCCTGCGCCACCCGCCCGACCTCGGCCAGCAGTCGCGACTTCCCGATGCCCGCCGCCCCGTCGAAGAGCAGCATCGAGCCGTGCGTCCGGGCGTCCTCGAGCGCATCGGCCACGAGGGAGAGACCACCTTCGCGCGCCACCAAATGGGCCGGGCGCGGAATCGCGTCCGGCTTCGGAAGGGTCCGAGCCATGCACTTGTGTTCTAACCCACCGGGAGCATCCGCGCAAATTCCTCTGACCGAACATGCGCAAATCCAGGGAAAAGCTGTTGCGCGAGCAAGTAGGCACAGGCTCGTCGGCTCCCCATCCGGGAGGACCCCGCCCATCCCCCAATTGCCCTACTCCAGTGGGCTGAAGACCAAGCCGGTGGGCACCTTGGGGAAGAAATACGTGGACTTGGGGGGCATGGACTCGCCCGCCTCGGCCACCTCCCGGACCTGCGCAACGGGGGTCGCGCGCATGAAGAACCCGGCGTCGGCGCGGCCGGACTGCACGGCGTCGATCGCGTCCTCCAGGCTCTTCGAGTAGTTGAGCCCGCGGAGGTGGGAGATGTCGTCCTCGGACATTCCGAGCGCCCCCTTGAGCACCAGCGCCTCGAGCACAGCGGTGTCGAGCCGGCGGTAGGGGGCCGGCATGCCCTCGAGCGCGCGGTCGGCGATCGCCTGATCCTTCAGCGTCACGCGGTAAGGCTTCCTGTGGAAGCTGTCCATGTAGCCGAAGGCCACCCGGTCGCCGGCCGGCGCCTCGAGCTCCTCGGGCGAGCCGAGCTCCTCGACGTCGAAGTCGCGCGTGAGCACCTCGCGGATGGCCTGCTGCTTGTCCGGGTCGTTCTTCAGGCCCGTGAGCAGGCGGTGGGTGGGGAACACCGTGAGTCCTGGATCCGAGAGCGAGCAGAGCAGCATGAGCACGTAGCGGTGCTCGCCCTCGCCGCCGATCTCGTCCGCGTACACCCGCGCGGTCTCGTAGCGGTGGTGGCCGTCGGCGATCAGCAGCTCGGCGTCGGCCACGGCTCCCTGGAGGGTGGCCACCCAGTCCGGCTCGCCGAGCCGCCAGAGCGTGTTCCGCGTGCCCTCGTGATCGGTGGCCGTGGCGAAGGGCTCGCCGCGCATGCCCGCCTCGAGCGTGCGGCTCGCCTCGGCGTCGGGGTCGGGGAAGAGGCTGAAGATGGGGGAGAGGTTCGTGCGCGTGGCGCGCGTGAGCCGCAGGCGGTCCTCCTTCGGTCCCGGGTGCGTTCGCTCGTGGGGCCGGATGCGACCGGCGCCGTAATCCTCCACGCGCACGCGCGCGAGGAAGCCGGTGCGCACCAGGTCGCGCCCGTCGGGCCCCGTGTACTCCTGGCGGAGCACCCAGATCGCCGGCTCGTCCTCGCGGACGAGCACCCCGGCAGAACGCCAGGAGGACATGGTGTCCGCCGCGTGCTCGTAGGGATCGCCGCCGTTGGCTCGCGGGAGGTCGATCTCCACGACGTTGTGCTTGCTGCGGCCGACGAGCTGGGCCCGCAACTCGTCATCGATCACGTCGTAGGGCGGCGCGATCACGTCCTCGAGCGGTCCCGCGGCGGCGGATTCGTAGCGGAGGGTGTGAAGGGGCTGGACGTCGGCCATCGCCGGAGCACCCTAGCGACGGAGGTTTACACTGCGCCACGCGGGGCGTAGCTCAGCCTGGTAGAGCACTCGCTTTGGGGGCGAGAAGCCGCTGGTTCAAATCCAGTCGCCCCGATCGCAAGAAGTGCGGCGCGCTTGCGCTAGGCCTCCGCCGGAGCTGCCTCGGCCTGACTTGCCTCGGCGTTCGCCATCTCGACGTGCGCCCTGCTGTCCCGGGTCCGGATCAGGACCAGGGTGGCGACCACGCCGATGGCCGCGATCACCGCCCCGCCCAGAAAGGCGCTCTGGAACCCCTCCGTGAGCGCGTTGGGGACCGTCGAGTGCCCGGCCGCCAGCACGTTGTCCGTGCGCGTGGTCGCGATCGTGGACAGCACCGCCAGCCCGAGCGCCCCGCCGATCTGGTTCGAGGTGTTGATCAGGCCGCTCGCCAGGCCCTGCTCGCGATCCTCCACCCCGGAGACCGCCGCGATCGTCGAGGTCACGAACCCGAATCCGAGCCCGATCGCCGCGAGGAGCGACGGCCCGAGGATGTCGGTGAGGAATCCGCCCCCGAGGGACACCTGGCTGAACCAAAGCAGCCCGAGGGAGACGAAGGCCAGGCCTGTCGCCAGGATCGGCTTGAAGCCGAACCGGGTGACCAGCTGGCCACCGAGGCCCGCCGCGACGATGATCGTCAGCGCCAGCGGCAGGTACGACAGGCCGGCGTGAATCGCGCTGTAGCCGAGCACCTGCTGCATGTAGAGGGAGATGAAATAGAACATCGAGAACAGCGAGGCGCCAAGCAGCAGGCCTGAGACGTTTGCCCCGGTCAGCGTCCTCCGGCGGAAGATGCTGAAGGGAACCAGCGGCGCCTTCGAGCGGAGCTCGATTGCGACGAAGATCCCGATCAGGGCCACCGACGCGACCAGCAGGCTGATGATCTTCGTGGAGCCCCAGCCTGAGTTGCTCGCATCCAGCAGCGTGTACGCGAGCAGGGAGAGGCCTGCTGTGATGCTCACCGCTCCGGCCGCGTCGAAGTTACGTGCGGCCGACTCCGAGCGGCTCTCCGGGATCAGTCCGGGGGTGAACGCCAGGGCGATCGCCGCCACCGGAACGTTCACCCAGAGCACCCACTCCCATCCCAGCCACTCGGTGAGGATGCCGCCGAGCAGCACTCCCGCCGCCCCGGCCGAGCCCGCCACGGCGCCCCAGGCCCCGAGGGCCTTGTTGCGCTCGGCGCCGTCCTTGAAGATCGAGGTGACGATGGACAGGGCCGCGGGAGAGACGATCGCCGCGCCCAGGCCCTGGGCGGCGCGGGCCGCGATCAGCTGTCCCTGGGTGGCCGCGAAGCCCGCGGCGAGCGAAGCGACGCCCACCACGATCAGGCCGGCCATGAAGAGTCGCCGTCTGCCGAGAAGGTCGGCGGCCCGTCCGCCGAGCAGCAGGAACCCGCCGAAGGCGATCACGTAGGCGTTCACGACCCACGGGAGGTTGGCCTCCGAGAAGTCGAGGGCCTTGCCGATGCTCGGCAGGGCGACGTTGACGATCGACGCATCGAGAACCACGATGAACTGCGCAACGCAGAGCAGGATCAGTGCCGTCCAGCGCTTCTCTACATATTCCGAGCCTTCGGTCATCCCCCATCTGATACCAGATCGCTGTATCGCCTCTTTCCCGGGGCTGTTCATTTCTCGGTTTCCCGTTCGTCTCACAGGCGACCATCCCCACGAAGGAGGAAGCGAATGAAGTACATGCTGCTGATTCACCAGGGCGACACCCCGACGCCGCGGACCGAGGAGTGGGAGACCCTCTCCGAGGAGGAGAAGGGCGCGGTCTTCGCCGCCTACAAGCAGCTGAACGAGACCCCCGGCGTCAGCCCGGGCCTCCAGCTCGCCGAGCCCGAGACGGCCACCACCGTGCGGGTGAAGGACGGCACGACCCTCACCACGGACGGCCCGTTCGTGGAGATCAAGGAGGCCATCGGTGGCTACCTGCTGTTCGAGGCCGACGACCTCGACGCCGCCATCGAGCTGGCCTCGCGAATCCCGGCGGCCAGCATGGGCGGCGCCATCGAGGTGCGTCCGATCGTCGAGTGGTGACCACCCTCGAACAGGCCTTCCGCGACCGGTGGGGATACGTCCTCGCCGCCCTGATCGGCTTCCTCGGCGACTTCCAGCTCGCCGAGGAGGCCGCGCAGGAGGCCTTTGCGATCGCGGCGGAGCGCTGGCCGCGCGACGGCACGCCCGACAACCCGGGCGCGTGGCTGATCGCCACGGGGCGCAACCGGGCCATCGACCGCATCCGCCGCGATCGCACGCTGGCGGCGAAGACCCGGCTGCTCGAGGTACCCGAGGCGGCGGAGGACGGCATGGAGGCGAGCACATTCCCGGACGACCGGCTCGAGCTGGTGTTCACCTGCTGTCATCCCGCGCTCGCCGCGGATGCCCAGGTGGCCCTCACGCTGCGCACGCTCGGCGGCCTGAGCACCCGCGAGATCGCCCGCGCCTTTCTCGTGCCCGAGGCCACCATGGCGCGTCGGCTGGTGCGGGCCAAGCACAAGATCAGGGCCGCCGGGATCCCGTTCCGGGTGCCTCCCGATCACCTCCTGCCCGATCGCCTCGCCGCGGTCCTTGCCGTGGTCTACCTGATCTTCAACGAGGGCTACGGAGGGCGTGGCGCGTTGGCCGGTGAGGCGCTGCGGCTCGGGCGCGCGCTGGTGGAGCTGATGCCGGACGAGCCCGAGGTGCACGGCCTGATGGCGATGATGCTGCTGCTCGAGGCGCGTCGCGACGCGCGCTTCCGTGATGGCGACCTGGTGCTGCTGGCCGATCAGGACCGGTCGCTGTGGGACACGGCGAGAATCGCCGCGGGCCGGGCGGCACTCGATCGCGCCCTTGCCCTTCGCGGCCGCGGTCCTTACGTGGTGCAGGCCGCCATCGCGTCACTGCATGCCGACGAGCCGCGCGACTGGCCGCAGATCGCCGCCCTCTACGGCGAGCTCGCTCGCCTCACCGGTTCGCCCGTGGTGGAGTTGAGCCGGGCGGTGGCGGTGGCCGAGGCCGAGGGCCCGGAGGCGGGACTCGAGATCGCCGATGGCCTCGCGCTCGAGGACTACCGCTACCTGCACTCCACGCGCGGCGAGTTGCTGCGACGTCTCGGTCGTCCCGAGGAGGCCCGCGAGGCCTACCGCAGGGCGCTGGCTCTCGTCCACGACGACGCCGAGCGGCGCCTGATCGAGCGGAGGCTGATGGAGCTCGGCGCGGCCTAGCACCTAGCCGGCGCTGAGCAGGGCCTGGTAGGCCCTGACCTGGAGGAAGCGCGCGGCCGCGTCCCGGTCGGCGGACGATCGCCGGACCTTGACCGTTGCCAGCTTTTGCAGCGAGCCCCTGAGCTTCCGCCGGAGCGATCTCACCTGGCGCGGGTGGTGCGTCCCCTCGTAATGGCGGAGGCGGTGGCGCAGCCGGGTGATCGCGCGCCTGAGGTCTCGTGCACGCTTGTCCAGAGCGTCGCGCTTTGTGGTGAGGCCCGCGCCCTGCGCGGCGTTCGCGTTGCGCGCGGCGGTCAGGCGAGCAAGCTCCCCGACCGTGTGAGGCACCTTGGGCCACTCGGCCGCGAGCGTGCGGACCACGGCCTCGGCGGGCTTTTGCCGGACCGAGTACGGCGCGTCGCGCGAGAGGGTGGCCACGCCCTCGCTGTGGAAGGGGCTCTGCTCCCCGAACTCGCCCGGCCAGTTGTCGCGGGTGGGCACGAAGACCTTCTGCGCCCCCGCCCTGAGCAGCGTGGGAAGCGAGTCCCGGAGGAACGCCGCCTGCGCGGCCTCACCGCCGCGGTAGCTGCCGTCGTACTGGTCGGCGGTGTCCGCGGGGTAGCCGTGCTCGGTCACCCACAGCGGGGCATCCGCACGTCCGGCGGCGTTGAAGTACGCCCGCCACAGCTTCATCGTGCCGGCCAGCGAGCCGACTCCGCCGCGGATGTGAACTCCGGCGATCTCGAATTTCGTCGACGCGGCCACACCCGGCGTGGCGAAGACCCGGGAGAGCCAGGTCCTGGCCCCGATCTCCGACACGCCGCCGAGCACCACCTGGGCGTCGGGGGCCTGGCTCCGGATCTCGTCGTGAGCAGAGGCCAGCATGCGGGCGTAGTCCTCGGGGCTGCCCCGGAACATCAGGCTCGTGTCGGGCTCGTTGAGGATCTCGAAGAGGCTGATCGCACCCTGGAGGTGGCGCGCCACCACTCCGGCGAGCTCTCCGTAGGCCGCCGGGTCGGCCGCGGCGCACCTGGTGGCCTCGCGGTCGCTGCAGGCCGAGAGGTATGTGGGCACTCCGGTGAGGACCGCGAGCACCGGAAGGTCGTAGCGGCGGGAGAGGGTCCTGACCTGGTCCACGCCGGACCATTCGCGGCGGACGTTCCCGTGCCAGCGCGTGAAGATGTAGGGCATCTCCAGATCCAGCCGGATCTGGCTTGCGCCCATGGCCTTGGCCTGCGCGAAGGCCTGCTCCTTCTGTGCGAGGGGCATCGAGTAGGCGTAGACCATCGAATGCGCGCCGTAGGGGTTGGCGGGCTGCTGGGCGCTCGCCGTGGGGGCGAATGCCGCCATGCCGATCGCGGCCAGAGCCACGAGCAAGCGCAGCGCGGCGGCGGGACGGGGCGTGCGGGCCCAGAGGGCCGGTGATCGGGGCGGAGAAAGCATGTGACCTCATTTCTCCTATCGACGCCCGCCTGGGGTACATGACTTACTGCCGCCTGGCCTGGCCGCCGCCTCCCGGCCATTCAGGCCCGCCACGGCCCCGGCCGATGAAACAGGCGTGGCTCTCTCGGTACGCCGCACCCTTCGCGCGCTGGCCTGCGTCATGGCCCTGGCCTGCCTTGTCGCGCCCTCCGCGGCGGTGGCCGCACCCGCCCGGGGGGCGCCGGGCACCCCCGGCTCCGGCAACCTGACCCCGCTGGCGGGCACCGATAGGCCGGCTCACTTTCACCTGACGGCCGCCGAGGCGATCTCTCGCGCGCGCGCAAGCGACGCCGGCCGGGCATTGCTCCGCGCCCAGCCCGGTCTCCGGGCCGTGGCCCGGGCGCCCGACCTCGGTCTCTGGTCGGTGGCCTTCCTGAGCGGCGCGAAGACTCGCGGCGCCGTGGAGATCGAGGACCGCACCGGCAACACGCTCCGGGGCGGCGCCTGGTCCTGGCCGCAGACGGGCTCGCCGATGGACTCCTTCAAGCGCGGGATGGAGGGGTTCCTCCTCCTGCTGGGCGTTCTCTTCGTGGCCGGCATGGTGGACTGGCGGCGCCCTCTCTCGCTCCGGACGCTCGACGCGCTGGCGCTCACGGCGGGGTTCGGCGCGGCGTTTGCCTTCTTCGACCGGGCGCAGCCGCTGGTGGCCATCCCGCTGGCCATGCCGGTGCTCATCTACCTGTTTGCGCGAATGCTCGCGGTGGGCCTGCGGGGTGCCCGGGGCGAGGAGCGCTGGACCCCGCCGCCGATGCCGCTGCTCCTGGCCGGACTCGGCCTGCTCGTGGCCGTGCGCGTGGGCTACAACCTGATCGAGGGCCCGGTGAACGACGTGGGCTTCGCGGGCGTGGTGGGCGCCGACAGCATCCTGCACGGCTGGCCGCTCTACACCGGGGACGACAACCACCTCGACACCTACGGGCCGGTGAACTACCTCGCCTACGTGCCCGCCTCGATCGTGTTTCCCATGGCGCAGGGCTGGGCGCGCGACGGCCTGGCCGCGGCCCATGCAACGTCGATCGCCGTGGACATGCTCACCCTGGGCATGCTCGTGGTGCTCGGCCGGCGCCTGCGCGGGGGCGACGCCGGCACGCACCTGGGGGTGGCCCTCGCCTTCCTGTACGCCGCCTGCCCGTGGACGTTCCTGGGCCTGGCGCTCGGTACCAACGACGGCCTGATCGCCCTCCTGCTGGTGTGCACGCTCGTGACACTGCGCTCACCGGCCCGGAGCGGAGCGCTGCTCGGCCTCGGCGCCGCGGTCAAGCTCTCGCCCGTTGCTCTGCTGCCGCTGGTGGCCGCCGGCGGCGCCTGGAACGGGCGCCGGGCGGTCCGCGTCGCGGGTGCCTTCACGGCTGTGGTGGCCGTGGCATTCCTGGCCTTCGTGCCCGACGGCGGCGTCCGTGAGCTGTGGGATGCCACCGTGGGGTTCCAGCTCGAGCGGCGCTCGCTCCACAGCGTCTGGGGCCAGCACCCCGGCCTCGTGCCGCTGCAGACCGCTCTCAAAGCCGGGGTCATCTGCCTGGCGCTCGGGCTGGCGTTCGTGCCGCGCCGCCGTGACCTCCCCCAGGTTGCCGCGCTGTCCGCGGCCGTGCTCCTCGGGCTTCAGCTCGTGCTCCAGTACTGGACCTGGGTCTACGTCGGCTGGTTCGCGCCCCTGCTGATCGTGGCCCTGGCCGTGCGCGAGGACCGTGTGCCGGTGGGCGAGGAGGCCGCCGAGTCGTGGCCCGTGGCGGGCGCTCTCCTAGGAGGAGCACAGCCCGGGCGCTGGCCGGGCGAGCACCGGACTCCGGTTTACCCTTCGAGGACTGCGCCCCCGTAGCTCAGCTGGATAGAGCGGCTGCCTTCTAAGCAGCGGGCCGGTGGTTCGAGTCCACCCGGGGGCATTGCGTCGATCTCCCTGATCCCGCCCAGGCATTTCTCCGAGCCTTCGACCAGATCAACTCGTCCGCCGCGGGAAGGCCGGCCAACGTGCTGAACCACGACGTGCTGGAACACCTCAGACAAGCACCCTGACAAGCTGCCGCGAGCGCGAGTGCACCCAGCCCGCAGTTCAGCCACCGCGATCACGGTAATGAGCTCTTCGTACCATCAGACCGTGGCCTTGATCCTTCTTGCGGAAGACGACGAGGGCATTCGAGTGCCGCTCGTCCGGGCGCTGGAGCGCGAAGGCCACGAGGTCGAGGCCGTGGCCACCGGCAGCGACGCCATCTCCGCAGCGGTCGATCGCGCACATGACCTCCTGGTGCTCGACATCGGGCTTCCGGGGATGGACGGCCTCGAAGTCTGCCAACGCGTCCGGGAGTGGCGCCCGGCGGTGCCGATCGTCTTCCTCACCGCGCAGAGCGGCGAGACGGACGCCGTGAGCGGCCTCGATGCGGGCGCCGACGACTACATCACCAAGCCGTTTCGCCTTGCCGAGTTGCTGGCCCGCGTGCGCGCGCAGCTGCGGAGCACCACGGCGGCGCGGTTCCAAGCCGCCGACGTGAGCGTCGATCTCGCGGCTCGTAAGGCGTGGCGCGGCGAAGAGGAGCTCGAGCTCTCGCCGAAGGAGTTCGATCTGCTTGCCCTGCTGGTTCGCGAGGCGGGCCGTGTCGTGACGCGCGAGCGGATCATGGCCGAGGTATGGGACGAGAACTGGTTCGGGTCGACCAAGACGCTCGACATGCATGTTTCCTGGCTGCGGCGGAAGCTCGGTGAGGACGCCGATGCTCCGCGCCGGCTCGTGACGGTGCGTGGCGTAGGCATGCGCTTTGAGCCCTGAGGCCTCGTCGTGCGCCGCCGACTGATCCTTTCGACGGCTCTGATTGCGCTGGCTTCGGTCATCGTGTTGGGGGTCCCCCTCGGGGCGGTCGAGGCAGCGCGCCTCAGGCAGGACTCCACCGGGCGGCTCGAGCGCGAGGCAGATGCCGCTGCGGGTGCCGTCGATGATCGCCTTGAGCGCCGGGAGAGGATCACCCCGGATCTGCTGCGTCGCTTCGTGCGGGCGTCACATCGCATCACGGTCACCACAGGTAGCGGCCAGAACATCTCGACGGGCCTCCCCCTGGATGGCCGGGTCCTGGTCGCACGGGCGGGGTCGGCTTCTGGCGGGTCGGTCATCGCCGAGGAACCGAAGGCTGAGCTCGACGCCCGCGTCCACCATGCGTGGCTGCTGATCGTGGCGCTGAGTCTCGGCGGCGTGCTAACCGCGGTCGCACTGTCCGCCGTGCAGGCCCGCCGGCTCGCCCGGCCTCTCGAGGCGATCGCTCGTCGCTCGGCTCGACTGGGTGACGGCGACTTCTCGGTGCGGATGGGGCACTTCGGAGTGCCCGAGATCGACGCGATTGCTCAGGGACTCGACATGAGCGCCGCGCGCATCGCACAGCTCGTTGCGCGCGAGCGCGAGTTTTCGGCGAACGTGTCCCACCAGCTCAGAACTCCTCTGACGGCGCTGCGGCTGCGGATCGAGGAGGCGGGAGAGGAATCCGATCCCAAGGGGCGTCGGCGCGAGCTCGGCGCCGCCCTGGCGGAAGCCGACCGGCTCGAAGCGACGATTGGCGACCTGCTCGTCCATGCACGTCAAGCGAGTGCAGGCAGAGCGATTGACATCAACCTGGGAAGCGTCGCCTACGAACACGCGGAGACCTGGAGGCGTGTGTTCGCTCGCTCTGGGCGTGCGATCCAGGTCGCCGCCGCCAAGAACGTGCTCGCCCGCGCCTCACGCGGAATGGTCGGTCAGGTGCTCGACGTCCTGCTCGACAACGCGCTTCGCCATGGCGCTGGGGATGCGCGAATTGAGGTGAGCGCCGAGGGCCGCGCCGCGTGCATCGCGGTAGTGGACGCCGGTCCTGGCATCCAGAAGTCCGACCACGACCACATCTTTGAGCGCGGCGCTTCACGCACCGGCGGGACCGGTATCGGGCTACATCTCGCCCGTGCGCTCGCCCAGGCGGACCGTGGCAGCCTCAGGGTCGCCGCGGGAGCCCCGACGCGTTTCGAGCTTCGCCTGCCACTGCTCGACGCATGAACATCTGCGGGTCAGCTCTGGGTGCGCTCAGCGGCCACGACGAGCGCGAGCTTCGGGCATGCCTCAGCGGCCCGGCGGGCGTGGACGAGAAGCTCATACGGGATTGGCCCGCGATTGATGATCGGGTATCCCCAGTCGTCGAGTTCGATCCACTCCGGGAACAGCTCGGCGCAGATCCCGTGGCCGGTGCAGGCGATCGGGTCCACACGGAGGTGCGCGCTCATGCCGCAGCCCTTCGTGCGGCCGGTGCCACCGCAAGCGTGGTGGGCCGACTGCACGCCTCGCATGGGCCGTGCGCGACGTGGTCGGAGACCTCGTCGGCGAACACACGAAGACCGTTGGACAGGAAGCGGACCGCGCCGTCGGGAAGGTGGCACGCACCCCTCCCTCTCACGTCCCTGCACCAGCGCTCGAGCCGCCGATGGCAGTCTGGCGGTGCCTGGCCGGCGGCCATCGCGGACACCAGGCGGGCGAGCGCCGGCAGGCCGTTGCTGCAGGGCCCGCACTGGTGCGCGCTTTCCTCGGCAAGCCAGGACATCGTCCGGGCGAGTTCCTGGGCAGGACACGCCGACTCGCCCACAGCGACGATGACCCCGGCCGCGAGGCTGCCACCATGGCCGGCGAGGCTCTGGTCGTCCAGTCTCACCTCAGCGATCCGGTCACCCGAGAGCCAGGTGCCGTGGAAGCCGCCGACGAGCACCGCTCGCAGCGGTTCGGTGAGCGCACCGGCCGCGTCCAAGGTCTCCTCCAGCGCGGCGCCGCAGGCGATCTCCTGTACGCCTGGGATCGCGACCGCCCCGCAGACGGTGACCAGCGCCGAACCGGGGTGATCATCGGTACCGAGCTGACGAAACCAGGCGGCCCCGTAACGATCGATCAGCGCCAGATGGGCCAGTGTCTCGGGGTTCAGCACAAGGGTGGGACGACGCCGCAGGCCACGTTCGAACGGAAGCGGTGGTGCCGACCTGGGCTTGAGGGGGCCGCCCTCGAGGTGGCGGATGAGCGCGCTCTCCTGGCCGGCCAGGTAGGCGACTGCCACGCCCGTCACCGTGACCCGCCGGCCCAGACCTCGATCGCTCACTGAGCGGCTCATGGCGTCCCAGGCGGCCGAGGCGTCGTTCCGTACTGCCACCACCACGTTGTTGGCATCGACGGCAGCAGCAGCGGCCAGCGCGCCGTCGAGTACCAGGTGGGGAGCGCACTCCAGTAGAACGCGGTCCTTGAGGCTCATAGGCTCTCCCTCGGCAGCGTTGACGAGCACCGTGCGGGGGCCGCGCTGCCGCGCGACGCTGCGCAGCTTGACCGCGGTCGGGAAGGACGCGCCGCCGCGGCCCCGCAGCCCCGCTAGGGCGGCGTCCTCGACGAGGTCGGCGCCGCGGTTCGGCGCGGGCCCATGGGTCGCCTCATGCTCGGCCAGTGCGACCGTGGCACCCGTTTCCAGGCCGGCGAGCAACCGCGGGAGCCTCATGCTCCGGCTCTCTGAACCGGCGTGGCATGGACCTGCCCACCAACGGTGCTTTGGCCCAGGGACAATTCGATCGTCAGCCGCACAGCACGGCCGTCGGGCGACCCCACCAGGGCACGCACCTGCGAGTTCTGCAGGAACTCGATGCGCCCTTGGTAGCGCGTGGGATCAGCTAGAGGGCCAAGGGTCACGGCACTGCGATCCATGCGCAGCCCGCCGTCGGGAAGAGCCTGTCCTCCGAGCCGGATGCGCAGCATGCCGGCCGCCCCGCCGTGTAGCCGCATCGGTAGGTCGACCACGGCCACGCCGCCCTCGCTCACGCCATTGTGGATCGTCCCGGCGAGGGTGGCGGTGAACGGCTTGGCCAGCGCATCGACCGCCGCGGGCCGGATCTGGGTGACCGCCGATTTCGGAGAGAAGGCCGCGAGGACGGCGGCGGGTGTTCCGGCCCGGCGTGCCCAATCTCCGGCCAATGGGCCCTGGGCCAGCCAGAAAGCGAGCCCGATGCTGGAGAGCACCGTGATGGCCACCATGCCAGCCCGCATAGTAGGACGCGTCCCCGCTGCCGCCAGCCGGCTTCCGACCGCAACCACGACGGCGCCGACGCACGCCAGCGTGAGTGCCAGCATCCACCCAGTCTTGGTGTCCGATCCGCTGCCCAGCCCGTGCAGCACGGCGATCGGCCAGCACGAGTAGGCCGCCCAGTGCAGTCCCCGCCAGACGCGATAGCCGAGTTGTCGGCGCATGACGCTGGTCAACGCCAACGCCACGAGGATGTCTGAGCTGAGCGTCCCAAGCCCTATCCACAGCGGCCGGTAATCGGTCACGAACGGGACGCCTGCGTTCAGAACGCCGATCCTCGGGAAGGGGTCAAGCAGGGTCGTGGCGATGTGGACCGTCAGCATCACGAGAGCGAGCAGTGAGATCGTCCGGTGTAGAGCGGCGATCGCAAAGCGCGGGGCGCCCACCGGCTGCCAGCGCCGGACCTCTCCGATCCCGAGGACCACGCTGGCGGTCAGGAGGACGAGCGTCATCGCTCCGGCGCCGCGCGTGGCGTACCAGAGCGCCGAGGGGCCATGGGTTCCCGTGGCGATCATGCCGCCACGAGCTCTTCGGGCCAGCTCGCCACGGTGAGCACCTCGCCTTCACGATCGACGAGGCGCGCCGGCATGCCACGCTCTTCGAGCCACCTCGGGGCGTCGTCTCCGCGCACGATCGCCGCCGTGCTGGCGGTGTTGGCGTCCACGGAGCTGCCGGCGGCGACGCTGACCGTCCGCCAGCGCGACTCTGCGGGCCGGCCGGTCTGCGGGTCGATGATGTGGTGGCTCGCCAGGCCCCAGCGGCGAACCGTGGTGCTCGATGTGGCCAGGCCGCCCGAGTCGATCGTCAGCGATTGGCCGGGGGCGTTGGGCAGTGCCCGGTGGTCGTCGGTGACACGCACCGGCCAGCCCCCCGGTGGCGGCGAGCCGGCCACGGCGATGTCGCCACCGAGGTTGACCAGGACGCCGCTGCCGCCCGCCGCCTCGGCGGCGGCCGTCGCCGCCCGGTCCGCTGCCAGGGCCTTCGCCGTGGCGCCGAGATCAAGTCGTACGCCCCGGGGGATCGTCACGCGCCGTCGTGCGCGATCGACCGAGATGCTGCGCCAGCCGAGCACGCGCCTGGCCGATAAGGGGCGGGCGGGCTCCTGCAGCCCCAGCGAGAAGTCCCGGTCATAGCCGAGCAGGAACAGCGCCTCGCCGATCGTCGGATCCACCGCGCCGTCGGTCAACTCGGCGGCTCGCAGCGCGGCGAGGATGGCCTCGAACAGCAGGGGGCCTACCGACGTGGGCCGACCCGCCATCGCGTTGAGGTGCGAAAGATCCGAGTCCTCGCGGAATCGGCTGCACGAGAGGTCGATGTGGGCGAGCTCAAGCTCGACTTCGACGCGTGCGGGCCCAAGTGCGTGCGCCTCGCAGACCGCCACGCTTGCGGTGGTGCCGAGTGCGGTCCACCGCGACGTTGGGAGCCCGGTCACGAGCCGCCGGAAGTCTGTTGCGGCACCTGTTCGGTGGGTGGCGCAGCGGGTGGCTGCGCCGGCGGTTGGAGCGGGGCGGGCGCTCCCGAGATCTCCGGGACGTCCTGGGGTGGAGGGACTTTCAGGCGAGTGACCGGCCCGGCGCCACGGACCGGGCTCGCCGCCTTCGCCTCGCCGTCATGACCTTTGAACGCATGCGCCGCTACGACAGAGAGTCCCGCAGTCACGACGGCTGCCCCCAGAACCGTCACCCAGGTAACGAGCTGGACGGTTCTGACCGAGCGATCGCGCGCGGCCGGATCTAACGGGGGCGTGGCCGGCATCAGCGCCGTATGGTCGATGAAGGTTGGTCAAGGCTCGGCAAAGGATCCGCTCAGAACGAGTGGCCGCCATGCCAACCCGTAATCGACGACAGCACTGCCAGTGCCAAGGCGAACCCCCCGGCGATCGATCCGAGCAGCAGCACCAGGCGCAGCCGGGCGCCCGGGATCTCACGGCGCCCCGCCGATGTCCAGTCTGATGTCAAGGAGCGCCTGACCCGCGGCAGGTGTGCCACGAAATGCACCGCGAACGTGGCGCCCCAGACGATGAAGCCGACCTTGTGGACTTGGAGGAGGAGCCCTGAGCGGTGACCGAGGATCAGGAGCGCGACACCGGATGCAAAGACCACAAGGGTGGCCCCGACCAGGATGGGTGCGACTAGACGCAGCGGGAGAAGCGGAGGCCCTTTCGCGCGGTAGGCCGGAGCTCTCGTGTAATAGCGAGCGAACCGGTATCCCGTGCTGCTGAGCTTGACGAGCACCGGAGGGATCAGCACCAGCCCTATGAACATGTGCGGCCCGCGCAACCAGTCGAGATTCAGGATGGTCACCCCCTCGGCGACCAGCAGCAACGTGAGCACGACCGCGGCCGCGCTCGTCAACACCTCGTTGCCGGTGGCTCCGCCAAGACGTTCAGCGTGCCGCGTGATGCCCTGCTGACGGAGTTGCTTCGTAGTCATGGGTCGCCGAAGCTACGGGCCGGCCGGTCAAGACAATGCAAAGAAATTCAACGGGCAACTGCTGCTCGACGGCGAGGCGCGTCAACTCGACCCGCGAGTCGGAGTGGCGTTGGTTCGCCGGCGGCCGAGAAGCTAAGCGGCGGACTTGAGCGCTCTTCGACGCAGTTCGCGCTTGAGGGGGTCAAGTAGAAACCGCACAGTAGTCTCTAGCCTGGCTTGAGGGTTCAGTCTTCGTCCACCCGGGGGCATTTCCTACCGAGACCCCTGCGGCGTCGCCCTATGCGCTTCGCACAAGGCAGGAGCGCGCTCAGGTCGCCGGCATCAGGCCGAGCTGGCCGAGCAGCTCGGCCTGATCGAAGTACAGATGTTCCGAGGTCAGCTCGTCGCCGCGCACCTGGTAACTCGACATCCAGCGGAGGTCCACGGGCCTTCCCGTGGCCGCGACGTCCCCCGCCGGCGTGCCCAGGACACCAGTGTGGGTGCCGATGAACCGGCCCTCGGCGGCGACGACGGATCCTTCGGCGAGAAGGTTCGACAGCTCAAGCCGCCCGTCCGGAAACGCGGCCCAGAACACACCGAAGAAGCCCATGACCTCCTCGCGGCCGTGCATCGCCCCGTTCGGTGAGACGAAGTCGGCATCGTTGCTCCACGGACTGGCGTCCACGTCCCGTGCGTTGAACGTCTCGACATGCCGTTCGACGACGCTCTTGGGATCAGCCATCAGGCCATACCTCCTATCGGTTGCCGTGCGCGGATACTCGCACTCTGCGATCTAGAGGGGCCGCTTGACCTTGGGTGCCCGCACTCGTACAGGTCGCTACGTCGTGGGCCTGAGGAGCCGCTCGCCAAGGGCATAGACGAGGAAGTGATGAGCGAGCGAGACGCCGGCCAGGCCGAGGCCCAGGGTCGGCTCACCGGCCGCATACAACGCCGCGGCAGCCACGCCGGAGATCACCAACTCCTGACCCAGCCGCAGCGGCTCTGCGAATCGGCGGGCGCCGCGGAAGTCGTACGCGCCCCAGATCCCGAAACCGACCAGCGGCGCAGCGACGCCGAGCGACGCCTTGCCGACGGTGCTGTCGCCCGCGTGGATCCCCCAGTAGGCCAGCCCGCCGACGATTCCGCTCTCCATCGTCACTCGCAGCGCGAGATTGAAGGCGCTAGCGGGCTGCACCGCCCCGGCGCTCCGAGTCGATGCGAAACACGGGATGCGACGGTGCGATGCGCGCAAGCTCTGATGGCGGTGCATCCGGGCCGACGCCGTCGAAGAACTGGCCCACCTCCCACCCCCACCTCCGCAGGTAGGCGCGCAGAACGTCCTCCTTCTCGCCGTCGTCCAGCTCGCTGGCGTGGAAACGCTCTCGTCGACGCCCGCGCAAGAGATCGCCCTCGCCGGCGACCCGGAGGTTGCGTACCCACTGAGTTTGGCCGCGAGGAGCGACCAGATAGCGGTGGCCGTCGAACGACAGCGGATTGACTGGGTTGCGTCGCGGCTGCCTGCTCTTGCGGCCAGTCACCTCGAGGACGCGCGAGCCGGCGAAGCTCAGCCCCAGTCCCGACAACACCTCCACCACAGGATTGAACAGCTTCCGGTCAAACCAGCTTGGCGCCCTGTAGTGGGCGGCCGACATTTCGGCCATCGTTAGGTCACCTCCTGTGCTCTCGCCCACCTCCGACTGGGGCGCCCCGTTTGCCTCCATCAAGTTGGAGAACGCTCAATCCTTCGCTTCCCGGTCTCGGGGACGCTGACACCGGCGAGGTCATCCCGCGGACAATCGGACCCCTCGGTCCGGCGTACGGAACGATCTGGTCGTCGCCATGCATCACCAGGACCGGCACCGTGATCTTCTTGCGGTCCTCGGTGAAATCGGTCTGCGCCGGCGCGCCATTCCTGCAGTACCCGTTGGCGCTTCCGTCCGAGAGTTCAGCCTTCGTCGACTCCGGTGCACTGCAGGTTGGTCAGGAGCCCGCCAGCACCTCTTTGGCGGAGGGCATCGTCGACCGCGAACGATCGACCAGGATCGGCGCTCCGGGCGCCGCGGAGAGCGGCCCGGGGGCTTCCGGAGAACCCTTCGACAGGACGGCCGTCACGACCTCGGCGAACTCCTGCGGCTGGTCGTGTTGCAGGTAGTGGTTCGCGAGTGGAAGAAGCCAGAACTCGTTGACGCCCGGCTTCGTGGCCAGGTACGTGCTCCAGACATGCGCCGGCACCCGGAGCGGCGAGACGACGTCGTAGAGACCCCACACGAGCGTCGTCGGCACCTGCGATTCTCCCAGTGCCTCGAGCCACTCCTGCTCGTGCTCGGACCGCTCGACCAGGTACTGGATCGTGTCGTGGAGCACCGCGATGCCGTCGTTGACCGCGAAGGTGTGGGCCAGGGCGGCGATGGCCGGGTCCTCCAGGCCGCGCGTCGGGGTGAAGGTGTTCTCACCCAGTCCCGTCGCGAGGACCTCCGGTGTCGCGGCGGCCAGGACCTGGGACGCGGTGGCCGGATCGAGCGTAAGCCGCTGGAAGATCGTGAGGTTCGACAGCGGGAGGAACATGTTCCCGTTGCTGAGCACGAGGTGGCTGAGCTCGAACGGCGTCGCTCCAGAGCTGCACCGTGCCGCGAACGTCAGGGCGACGCTGTCGCCGCGGTCATGGGCGACGACCGACCCCGATCGCACATCCAGCACCTCGGAGAGGTAGTGATTCACCAGATCGCAGTCCCGATCGATGGTGTAGCTCTCGCCCGCCGGCTTGTCGGAGAACCCAAATCCCGGAAAATCGAGAACGCAGACGCGGTACTCGCGACTGAGCAGGGGGACGACGTCGTACCAGTCGATGCTGCTCGTGGGAAAGCCATGCACGAGCAACAGCGCGGGCGCCTCCGGATCGCCGAACTCGGCATGGAAGATCCTCAGCCGGCGCGTGTCGCGCATGGGCTCAGGCGGCGCCCACTCGAAGAAGCTTCCGGCGGCCAGCCACTCCTCGGCACGGCGAGGGATCATTGCGGCGATCCTATTCGGCCGCCGATGCACGCCGCCGGTGTGACGGCGATGCTGTCGCCATGGCGAGCGACGAGTCGCAGGGCGGCGGACAGAAGCGCGTGGACCGCGAGCGCCTCCTGCGGACGCTCACCTTCTGGCTTCGGCCGCAGTTCCTCCTCCGCGTGGTGAACCGGTTTCAGAAGGTGGCCGGCTTCGACCGGTCGATCGCGCTGGCCTCCGGGGCGCTCACGGCCACGATCCCGCTGGCCATCGTCAGCAGTGCCGTGTCGTCGCAACTCGGGGGCAAGGGCACGGCCGACCGCATCATCGAGCGCTACGACCTGGCCGGAGGCGGCGCCGAGGCGGTGAGGGACATCTTCTCGCCCCCCTCGGGCACGACCACGAGCATCGGCATCGTCGGCGTCCTCTTCCTCATGGTCGCGGTCCTGAGCTACTCCCGCGGCGTGCAACGGCTGTTCGAGCAGACCTGGGAGCTCGAGCCGCTGAGCGTCCGCAACACGTTCAACGGGCTGCTCTGGATCGCCGCGCTCTCGCTCTATCTCACCCTGAGCGGCGTCCTCCATGGTGTGCTTGGGCGCGGCCGGCTCGAGCTCACGGCGACGCTGCTCGTCATGCCGCTGTCGGCGGTCTTCTTGGCCTGGAGCGGCTGGGCACTCAGCGCCAAGCGGATCGCCCGGCGCGAGCTCACCCCGTTCGCCATCGTCGGAGCGGTTGCCCTCGCGCTGTATTCGGTCGGCGCGGCGGTGTACGTCCCCCACCTCTTCAACACCTACGCCACCCGCTACGGCGTGATCGGCGCGGTCTTCGCCATGATCTCGGTGCTCTTCTGCATCATGGTCATCATCGTGACCTCGGCGGCCGCGGGCCGCGAGGTGCATGACGAGCTTGACCGCATCCGCCGCGGCGAGAGGCCGGCCGACGACGAGGTGCGCCGCCAATGGGACGAGGTGACCGCCCAGGCGCGATCGCGGTGGGACACGCTGCGCACACAGGTCAAGGAGCGCCGGCGCAGGCGCGATCCAAGGTGATCGAGACCCCGGTGGTCACGCCAGTCGTCTTCGACGGGCCGGCGCCGGGGCGTACCTTCAACGACCGGTTGGCTGTCCGCTTTCCGAGGGCGGCGCGGGGGCTCCTGGCGATCGGGATCCGCCTGTGGGGTCCAGGCTCGCGCGTGCGGCGGGACGGGCTTCGGCGCGTGCTGCGCTCCGGCTGGGCGGCCGCGCCGCGGAAGGACTGGGAGCTGATGTGCGCCCGCTACTCGCCCGAGGTGCTCTGGGAGATCCCCGAGGAGTTCCAGACGCTCGGATTCGCCGAGAGCTATCGCGGCCACGAGGGATTGGTCCGCGGCCTCGAGCAGTTCGCGGACGTGTTCGAATCCTGGGAGATCCGCCCAGTGCGCGCGCTGGACTTCGGCGATCGTGTGCTGGCCCTCGGCAGCTTTCGCGGCACGGCCCGCGCTAGCGGCGTGGAGTGGGAGCAGGAGTTCTCTCAGCTGGTGACGCTCGAGAAGGGGACGGTGGTCCGCGACCGTTTCTTCTACTCCTGGGACCAGGGGCTGCGTGCCGCCGGGCTCAAACCTGAAGACCGGGCCTGGAAAGAATGAGATCGGCCATCTTCATCGCGGCGTTCACCGTCTGGCTCGGCGCGGCTCCCGGAATGGCGCATGCGGCCGGTTCGGCGAGCGCGCTGTCGGGTTCGCCCGTACCGGCGAGCTCCGCATGGAAGCGCCAGGTGATCGATCCGGGCGGGCTCGTCTACCCGAAGCGGGTGGAGGTGGTGGGCACAGCGAGCGCCGTCGGCGACTCCTCCGGACTCAGGGCGGCCGGCGGCGCGGTCACCACCATCCGATCGACGGGAAGGGGGGCGCCTCGCCTGGTCCTCGACCTCGGTGCCAACACCGGTGGGCACGTGGAGGTGGGCGTCACCCGCACCGACGGGACCGCGGTGCGGCTCGGCTACTCGGAGCTGCGGCGGTTCCTGACGCCCGAGGGCGACAACTGCGGCTGTGGCCCGTTGCGGTTCTCGCTCAGCGGGGATGACGCCCCGGATGGGCGCTCGGACGTGATCGATACGGGAGCCGCGGGGTTGTGGCGCTCCCCCGGCATCCGTGGCGCGGAGCGGTATGTGGCCCTGCAGCTCGAGGGCGCCGGGAGCGTTTCGATCGACTACGTGCGCGTGCGCGTCACGCATCTGCGCGCGCCCGTGTCGGCCTACGCCGGGCACTTCGTATCCAGCGACCCGTCGCTCAACCGCGCCTGGTACGCCAGTGCGTACACGTTCGCCATGGACGCCTTCCGCGACCTGCGGCCGGAGTACCGAAAGACCAGCCGCACGGTGGTGACCGACGGCGCCAAGCGCGACCGTCTGATCTGGCTCGGCGATCTGGCCATCGAGAACCAGCTGGCCGCGTATTCGCTGCGCGCGGCGCCGGACATCATCAGGAACTCCCTGGCGGCGGCAAGCTGCCTGCAGGACGCGGACGGCGAGCTACCGGCGCTGAACGGCATCGCGACCCGCTGTCCGCAGGATGCGCCGCCGACTCCCGGAACCGGAGCCAGCGGGTTCCCCGAGTACACGGCCTGGTGGGTCGTGGCCCTGCACGACTACTACCTCTACACCGGGGATCGCGGCTTCGCGCGGCGGATGATGCCGGTGGTGCGCCGGGCGCTTTCGTACTTCGCGGCCCACGTACGCCACGGCGTCTACGTGACGCCGGCGGGGGGGAGCAACTGGCATCCGGCGGACACGGCCGCGGGTGAGGACGCCCACACGAACGCGACGCTCTTCCGGGCGCTGCGCGGCGCGGCCGACCTGGAGCGCTGGGTGGGCCGCGGACCGGCTCCTGCCCGCGGCTATGACCGGCGAGCGGCGTCCCTGCGCCGGGGCATGGTGGCCCGGCTGTGGGACTCGAAGGCGGGCGCGTTCGTGGTGAACAGGGCCGATCCGCGGCGCAACCACACCCAGGACGCGCAGGTCGAGGCCGTCTACGCCGGCGTGACCAGCCGGTCGCAGTCTCGCCGTGCGCTGCGATTCATCAACACCCATCTCCTCCGGCGTCTGGGCGTCGCGAACGGCCAGTACGGCGACGACCTCTACATGAGCAACTACATCTCCCCCTTCATCTCCTCGACCGAGCTGCTGGCCCGTCTCGAGCACCGCGACACGAGGGGGGCGCTCAGGCTCATCCGCCGCACCTGGGGTCACATGATCACGGCGGGTCCGGGGACGTTCTGGGAGAAGGTCGGCTTCGACGGTCTGCCGGCCAACTACATGCCGCTCCAGAAGCCGGTGAACTTCTTCAGCGGCGGCAATCTCGGCGCGGGCTGGGTGTCGCTGGCCCACGGCTGGGGCGGCGGACCCGTGCCCGCGCTGTCCGGGTATGTGCTCGGGATCCGCCCCACGGCGCCGGGCTACCGGAGGTGGGTCGTGGCCCCGCAGCCCGGTGACCTGCGCTTCGCCCAGGGCCAGGCTCCCACGGCCCATGGTGCGCTCGTCTCCCGCTGGAAGCGCGACGCAACCTCGTTCAAGCTCACCGTGGCCGGCCCTCGCCGCACCTCGGGCCGCGTCGAGGTCCCGCTGCTGGGCCGGCGGCGGACCATTGCCATGGACGGCCGAATCGTGTGGAACGGCCGCCGTGCGCTGGGCGGAATGCACGCGCAGGAGGTGTCCGGAGCCGTCACGTTCCGCGGCGTTCGGGGTTGCCACACCTTCGCGTGGACGGGCTCGCCCTAGCAGCGGGTGTTCGAGAACCAGACGCTGCGCCTCATCGTCCGCCCGAACCGCCGCGGGCGGTCGCGGGCACGAGCCTTCCTAACGCGATCCGGCCCGGCCCGACTTCCTGAATCCGCTCTACGACAGCGGCGACGGCCAGCACCCGAACTCCCGGGGCTACAGGGCGGTGGCGAACGCTTTCAGGCTGTCGCAGTTCAAGGGCCCCGCGTGCGCCCGCGCGCGCCGCCGCCGCTGAGCCGTCAGGGCTTCACGTAGTTGTGCACCGCGAACTCGGTCACGGTGGGCTGGGGCCCGGATGCCGGATCCATGCCGGAGACCTGTTGAATCGCCGGGAAGAGCCGCTCCTCTCGGAAGCGGTCATACGCTTCACGGCTCTCCCAGAGATCGGTGACGGTCCACTTGCCATCAACCTCGCCTGCCCAGTGGAAGATCATCCCGGCGGGCGGGTTGTTCGCCACGTCCATCGCGGCGTTCACTCCGTCGTACATGTCCGTCCCGACGGCCTCGGGGAAGTCGGTAGTTCGCATAGCGATCGCCATCGTGCGTCCTCCTCTGGTCTTGGTCACCGGTAAGTGTCCTCCAAGACGCGCCCGAGGTTGTCGAAGGCCTTGCCCCACCCGCCCTCGTGCGAGCGCACGGCCTCCTCGTCCCACAGGTCGCTGTGGGTGAAGCGCACCGTGGTCACGCCGTCGGCCTCCTCGAACTCGATCTCGATCAGCTGTCGCGTGGGGTTGTCGTCCCAGAGCCATGTGAAGGCCAGGCGAGTCGGGGGCTCGATCTCCGTGTAGCGGCCGCCACCGCCGTACTCGACATCCTCGTGCGGGTTGCGCATCACCACCCTCACGGCGCCGCCCACGCGCAGGTCCACCTCCGCGACGGTGGTCTCCCAGTCGTGCTCGGCATGCCACCACCGCCTCATCACCTCCTCGCTCGTCCAGGCGTCGAACACCGCCTGGGCCGGCGCCCGGAATGTGCGCTCCATTCGCAGTGTCGTGTTGGCGCTCACGTACCGCCCTTCCGCCGCGGCCGCAGGCGCAGCATGACCCAGGCGCGCGCCATGAGCAGCACGGCGCCCGAGCCCGCCGCCGAGGGCAGCATCTCCTCCACCGGCACGCCCCCGACGTGAGCGATCATGCGGCGTCCCCGTACTCGTCGTGCCGGTGCCACCACTGGTACGGCGGGGTCTGGGGGTAGCCCTCCGGCGAGTCCTCCCACTCCTCCTGGCGCCCGAGTGCGCTGAGGTCGAGGTAGCTCCAGGTGCTTCCCATCGCCTCGTCGCCGCGGTTGTTGATGAAGTAGGTGCGGAGGATCCGGCCGTCGCCGTCGCGGAGGAATGCGTTGGTGCCGTGCCACTCGTCCACACCGAAGTCGACGTCGAAATCGCTGGTGATCGTGTACCAGGGCACGTCCCAGCCCATCCGCGCCTTCAGCCGCTCGATTTCGGGCTGCGGGGCGCGCGAGACGTACGCGAGCGTGGTGTCGCGGGCGTTCAGATGGGAGAGGTGGGCCACCTGGTCGGCGCCGAACGAGCAGCCGGGGCACCCGCCCTCGGGCCAGCCGGACACGCCGGGCTCGAAGAAGAAGCGATACACGATCAGCTGCCGCCGGCCGTCGAACAGGTCGGTCAGGGTCACCGGGCCGCCGGGACCCTCGAACGCGTACTCCTTCTCCACGGCCATCGTCGGCATCCGCCGGCGCTTCGCGGCCAGCGCATCGCGGGCGCGGGTCAGCTCCTTCTCCTTGACCAGCATCTCCTCGCGCGCGGCCTCCCATTCCTGTGGCGACACGATCGGTGGGGTGTTCATTGGGACGCTTCCTCCTTCAGGTACTCGTCGACGACGTCGAACAGGCGCCCCCAGAGGGCGCGTTGCTGATCCATCCAGTCGGCGGCCTCGCTGAGCACGTCCGGCTCGAGCGAGAGACGGTGGGTCCGGCCCTCGACCACCCGCGTGACCACGCCGGTCTCCTCCAGGACCTTCAGGTGCTTGGAGATCGCGGGCTTCGACACGCCGAAGCCGCCGGTGGCGTCGCCGACCGTCGCCGGACCTGCGGCGAGGCGCTCGACGATGCCGCGGCGAATCGGGTGAGACAGCGCCTTGAACGGATCGTTAACCACTGGGTTAACGGTAGCAAACGCGCGACGCGCGTCCTATGTCTTCAGGAGAGCTCCTAGGCAGCCGGAGCCGCGGAACGCGCCCTCAGCGAGAGCATGATGCTCAGCACGAGCACGAGCACCGCGGAACCGATGGCCGCAACGAAGCCGATCGGCGTCAGGCCGGCGATCGCGAGCACGATCATCACCCAGCCCAGCCACTTGGGCAGGGCGCCATACCGGAGAACGGACAGGCCGGTGGCCCAGAGGAAGCACTCCACGCCCAGGACGAGAGGCAGGAAGTCGTTGTCCCACAGGGCCTGCAGGGCCTGCATCGACGATGCGGGAATGTCGTCCGCCGCCTCGGTCATCGCGATCAGGATGGTCCCGTCGATGGCGAAGCCCACGGCCACCACGACGAAGCCTATGAAGGACACGAGCGGCAGCAGGTCCTGGTCCGGGGATGCCGCGCGCAGCGTCCTGGTCAGGTTGGCACCGAAGAAGATGAGGAGCACGCCCGCCAGAACGCCCAGGCCGGCCCCGATCTGCACGGAGTCCTTGTTGTCCACATAGAAGGCCACGACCTCCCTGGCCGGGTGGTCGGCGCTCTTCGGCTCGCCTCCTATCACGAACCCCAGGATTCCGACGACGATGAAGGCCACCCCGGTAAGCGGGGCGAGCCAGTGGTTGTTGCGACGCATGACGTCCTCCTCTGCCGGCCGCGGGATGCGGCTTTGTGGCGAGTGTCTCAAGGGTCTCGGTCGTCCGCGTCGATCGGCCGAGCACGGTCCCCGGCTAACGTCCCGTTGATGCGAGCCCCGATTCAGCTGGACCTCCACCTGCCGAACTTCAACTACCCCGGAGTCGGGCCCGAGGCTCTCTTCGAGAGGCTCGTGGACATCGCCACGACGGCCGAGCGCGCGGGCTTCACCTCGGTGTCGGTGATGGACCACTACCACCAAATCCCACCCGTCGGCCCGCCGCAGAACCTGATGTTCGAGGGCAACACGATCCTCGCCGGGATCGCCGCGCGCACGAAGACGATCGCGCTCGGCCTGCTCGTGGGCGGCGTGGGATACCGCAATCCGGCGCAGCACGCCAAGATCACCACGGGGCTCGACATCATCTCCGGCGGCCGCGCGTTCCACGGCATCGGCGCCGGTTGGTTCGAGGCGGAGCACGACGCCTACGGCTACGCGTTCCCGCCGTTGAAGGAGCGCTTCGAGCGGCTCGAGGACCACCTGCAGATCGCCCGCGCCATGTTCACCCAGGAGCAGGCCACGGTGGCGGGGAAGCACCACTCGGTCACCGGTGCCTACAACAACCCCAAGCCCCTCCGCGGCGACATCCCGATCCTCATCGGGGGCAGCGGTGAGCGCAAGACGCTGCGGATGGTGGCCCAGTACGCCGACGGCTGCAACCTGTTCGGAGACCCCGAGCGCGCCCAGCACCTGCTCGGTGTGCTGCACGGCCACTGCGAGACGGTCGGCCGCGACCCGGCCGAGATCACCAAGACATCGATGGCCACGATCGTGATCGCCGAGACCGAGGATGGCGCCAAGAGCAAGCTCGACGCCATGCGTGCCCTGGGCTTCCCCGAGGCCCGGATCGCGGCCACCACGTCCGGCACGCCGGAGCAGATCCTGGAGCGCGCGCACGCCTTCCGCGAGGTGGGCATCGAGGGCCTGACCTTCTCCATGCCCGACGTGCACGATCTGGACGCGGTGGCCCTGGCCGGCGAGACGCTCGCTCCGGTTTTCAACCCGCAGCGCTAGGCGCCCACGCGCGGTGGGGCGGCTCGCCGCTCGGAGGCACGAGGAGGCGGAGGCGATCCTCGGCGCGGCCGCCCGCGTCTGAGCGCGGCTCGTCAGGGAGACTGCGCGGCGATGGCCGTCTCGCAGGCGGCCAGCTCGTTGCCGGTGGGCAGGTCGCGGCGCAGCTGGAAGAAGGCGATGCCGCCCACGATCAGTGGCAGCCAGAAGAGGATCACGCGGTAGGCGAGCACGGCGGCGGCGGTGCCCGCCGCCGGCGCTCCGTACACGATGAGCGTGCCGATCAGCCCGCCGTCGATGCCGCCGATCCCTCCCGGGATCGGGAGCAGGCCGCCGAGCTGGCCGATCAGGTAGCCCATCAGGATCACGGTGATCGGCGGTGACAGCCCGAAGGCGTGGAAGGTCGCCCAGAGCACGGCGTTGTCGAAGGCCCAGTAGCCCAGCGATCCCACCAGCACGCGGGCGTTGCCGGAGCGCAGGATCTTCACCGCCTCGGAGCTTCCGGTGGTGATCGCCCGCCGAGCGCCGATCACCCCGCGCTGCAGGCGCGAACCTCCGGGGGGCGCGTCGCCGCCGGGGCCGAGCCGGCCCACCGCGACCACGCCGACGAGCGCCATCATGGACGCGGCCGCCGGGACCGCGGTGAGCCACAGCGACTGGTCCGGCCCGACCCCCAGCGCCATCGCCGTTCCGATCACGGCCACGGCCACGAAGTTCACCGAGCTCTTGATCAGGAAGAAGGCCACCGAGCGCCGCGCGATCCGGTCCCCGCTCATGCCCCCGCGGTGGAGCACCCAGGCCCCGAGGGCCAGTCCGGCGGCGCCGCTGGCCGGGACGAGCGAGCCCGCGGCCAGCTGTGAGCCGGCGATCTGCCAGCCCCTGCGCCAGCTGAGTCCGGTGCAGAAGATCGGCCCGAACATCAGCACGTAGGAGGCCATGGAGAGGCCCTCCAGCAGCGTCGCGAGCGCGAGCCACGCGGGATCCGCGTCGGCCAGGCGAGCTCTCACCTCTCCAAGCCCGGGCGTGAGCAGGACGACCGCCCCCAGCGCCCCGAGGGCGACGAGCGCCTGAAGCGTGCGCTTGCGGAGGGTGGCCGTCTGAAACTCGTCGGGGAGGTCGCTCTCCGACGGGGGAACGATTTCGACGTCGAGCGGGCTCACTGCCTACAGCGTCACAGATGTCATCCGAGCTGCACCCGATGAACGCGGACCACGTCATCGAGCTTCGTCTCGACCGGCCAGCGGCGGCTCGCCCGCTCCATGAAGGCGGTTCCCGCGGGCCGGCCGGGCTCCGCCACCCAGGCCTCCGGAGCGAGGCGGGGCAGGAGTGACATGAGAAGGTCCACGCTCGTGGGCTTGTAGAGGAGGTCCGCGGCGAGAACGAGGTCGAACGGCGCCTGGCTGATCAGCTCGCCGGGCTTCGCCCACTCGACCCTGGCGGTGGTCAGGCGCACGTCGTTGGCCTCCGCGTTGCGCTCCAGGAGGGTGAGCGCCTCGGGGCATTCGTCCGTGGCCAGCACGCTCGCGCCCGCCCGGGCGGCGGCGATGCTCGGCACGCCGAGCCCACAGCCGAGCTCCACCACGCGCCGCCCGCTGAGCTTCTGGCCGTCGAGCTCGCGCGCGAGTGCCACCCCGCTGCGCCAGAGCACCGACCAGTACGGAGCGATCGGCGCCCAGGCCACCGGGCCGTCGTCGGGAATGTCGGCGGCGTCCTCGGGCTGGAGGAGGCGAAGATCGCCGCTCGCGAGGTCGATCGACTGGGTTACGAGTGCTTCGGCCACGCGCCGACTCTACGCGTGAGGAGGGGCGGCGCGACCAGCGCGTGCCGCGATGGCCGCGCCGCCGGATGCTCCTCAGCCGCGGCTGGAGCCCGCCGCCTGCCCGGCCGTGACCGAGGAGGAATCGAGCCACTCCTCGAACGTCGGGCCGGCCAGAGTGGCGTCCGGGCCGGGCAGCAGCGACCCGTCCAGGTACAGCTCGCCGTCCGGGTCGTCCGGGTTGCTCATCTCCTGTACCCGCGCGGGATCACCACGCCGGGCGGCCACCAGCCTGGCCGTCTCCAGCAGGCTCTCCTCCCGCGGACCGGCGATCTCCGGGATGGGCTCGGCGGAGGACGCCGGCTCGGGACCGGTGGCCAAGTCCGCGAGCGCCTCGGCCACCGTCCTGGCGGCCACGAGCTGCGTGCGCATGTTCTGCACGTAGCTCACGTCGCCCTGGCGGCCCCACTGCATCATCTGTTCCACGAACTCGTGGAACTGTGCCGCCCGCAGGATCCGCGCCGGCACCGGCCCGGCAAGCATGGCCCGCTCGTGGGCGATCTTCGCCGCGCCGTAGCCGGCGGTGAACCTGTCCGTGCCGATGATGGACACCACCACGATCTGCCGGACGCCGGCCGCGTGTCCGGCCTCCTGGAGGTTCGTGGCCGCGGCGGTGAAGAACTCCGTGGCCTCCTTCTGGTCGGGCGAGGGCCAGCTGGCAGCGTCGACGATCACGTCCACGCCCGCGAGGGCGTCCGCGAGTCGTTCGCCCGTCATCACGTCCACGCCATTGGAGCGGGACATCGGCACCACGTCGTGCCCCTGTTCCTCGAGCACGTCAACCACATGGCGCCCGACCCTTCCGGTCGCCCCGGCTACCGCAATCTTCTGTCCTTTACTCATCGATCTCCCTTCATGGGCGTGTTGTCCGTCACCCATATGACGAACGGCGATGAACGGATGTGACAGCTGCTTCAGAATCCCCGCCGATGCCCGGCACTCGCGTCCTCATGACCGGCCTCACGATCGGCGAGTCGCCGCGCTGGCACGAGGGTCGCCTCTGGCTCGCCAACTGGGGCGCGCAGGAGGTCCTGGCCGTGGACCCCGGGAGCGAGAGCGAGGTGGTGGCCCAGGTCTCCACGACGCTCCCCTTCTCCATCGACTGGCTGCCCGATAATCGTCTGCTGATCGTCTCGGGGCCCGAGCGCCTGCTCCTACGGCGCGAGCCCGATGGCTCACTGGTGACACATGCCGACCTCACCGGCCTCTCCGAGTTCGCCTGGAACGAGATCGTGGTGGACGGCCGGGGCAACGCGTACGTGAACGGGCCCGGCTTCGACCTGATGGGCGGCGGCGCGCCCGCACCGGGCCTCGTGGCCCTGGTCACGCCGGACGGCTCGGCCCGGCGGGTTGGGGGCGGGGTGAAGTTCCCCAACGGCATGGCGGTGACCCCCGACAACTCGACCCTCATCGTGGCCGAGTCGTACGGCGGGCGGCTCACGGCCTTTGACATCGGCGCCGACGGTGGACTGTCGAACCAGCGCGTCTGGGCAGAGCTCGGCGGCGGCGTGCCCGACGGGATCTGCATCGATGCCGAGGGCGCCGTCTGGTACGCCGACGTGCCGAACAGGCGCTGCGTCCGGGTCCGCGAGGGGGGCGAGGTGCTTCAGACCGTGGAGGTGGACCGCGGCTGCTTCGCCTGCATGCTCGGCGGCGCTGACGGCCGCACGCTGTTCATCGCGGCGGCCGAGTGGCGCGGCCCGGCCAACATGCTCGACGAGCCCCGGACGGGCCAGGTGCTGACCGTGGACGTCACCGTGCCCGGCGCGGGATGGCCGTAGCGGCATCCACCCCCAAGGTCGGCCTCGCCCTCTCGGGTGGAGGCTTTCGGGCCGCCTTTTTCCATGTGGGAGTGCTCGCTCGGCTGGCGGAGACCGGTTCGCTTCGCCGGGTTGAGGTCCTGTCCACCGTTTCCGGTGGATCGATCGTCGGGGCGGCGTACTACATCCGCCTCAAGCGTCTGCTGGAAGAGAAACCCGACGCCGAGATCACGGACCAGGACTATTGCCGCGTGGTCGTGGAGGTCGAGCGGCTTCTGGGGGATGCCGTGCGCCAGAACATCCGCGGCCGCATCTTTAGAAACCTGATCAAGAACCTGATGATGGTCCTGCCCGGTTACTCCCGCAGCCACCGGATCGGCGACCTGTACGACCGCCACCTCTACAAGCCCGCGTGGGGCGAGGAGCGGCCTCGGAAGGGAGGCATGCTCGGAGCCCTCGAGCGACAGATCGAGATGCGCGAGCTGCTCATCCATCCCCGGGGGGCCCAGGAGGACTTCAGGCCGGACGAGCACAACGGGAGCCGCCGAAACAAGGTCCCGATTCTGCTTCTCAACGCGACCACCCTCAACACGGGTCGTAACTGGCGATTCGAGGCGGTGCGCATGGGCGAGTCCCTTCCCGTGGACCCGGCGCTGAGGGACGTGATCGACGACGTGGACAAGAACATGCGCCTCGAACAGGGCTATTTCGATCCTGCCTATTCGGACCACGCGGTTCCGGAGAACCGTCGGGACTTCCCACTCGCGCTGGCCGTTGCGGCATCGGCGTGCGTTCCGGGACTGTTCCAGCCTGTGGCGATAACCAAGGTCTACGAAGGAATTCGCGTCCAGCTCGTGGACGGCGGGGTGCACGACAACCAGGGCGTTCAGGGGCTCTTCGACAACGGCTGCAACTTCGTGATCGCGAGCGATGCCTCCCATCAGCTGTCCGATGCGCCGAAGGCGTCCCCCCGGATCTGGAGGGTCCTGGGCCGAACGCTGAGCATCGAGGGTGACCGGATCCGGGATGCGCAGCTCGTGCGAGCCCGTGGCAAGGCGGATGAGGTCGTGCTCCTCCATCTTCGAAAGGGCCTGTCCGGCAGGCTTGTCCTGCCGGGCGGCGGGTTGGAGGAGGCCGCGGAAGAACGCACCGATCCGCTCGGGAGCGCAAGCTTCGGAGTCGATCCCGAGGTCCAGGAGGCGCTTTCGCAGGTCCGGACGGACCTCGATCTGTTCAGCGACATCGAGGCATTCTCGTTGTCCCTCGACGGCTATCTGATGATGAGAAAGGAGCTGACCCGCCCGGAGTGCGCCGCCATCCAGTCCAGTCCCGTGCCGCCCGGCGACCCCGCGCGCTGGCAGTTCCACGCGATGAGCGCGCTCATATCTCGGGGACGGCCGGCTCCCCACATGAATGACCTCAAGCAGGCGCGGCGTCGCTTCTTCCGGCCGCTCTACCTGCTCCTTCCCACCCCACTGGCGACGGGATTGGTCCTTCTGATGGCCACCGCACTGGTTGTGGCCGCGATCTCTCTGGGCCGGCTCGCCGATGCCGGTGATTGGTCCGCTCCGATCTGGGTCCTCGTGGCCGTGTGCCTGCCTCCGGTGATCGCGCTCGCGCTGTGCATCTGGGCGAATGTCCTCTTCTTGTTCAGGGGCCTGGCCACGCTGACCGGCAGGGTCCCGAGGCCTCACGGTGACTGAGGCCGAACAGGGCCTCGGGCCTGCGGCCACGGCGGAGATCGAGGAGCTGCGCGAACGCGGCGAGCTGGTGTTCGTACGTTCGTCGCTTCGCACCGGCGGCACCGCGAGCGGAGTGGAGGTGGGCGGGCGTGCGATTGCCGCCGTGTGGACCGTGCGGGACGGCCTGATCCGGCGTTTCGAGTGGCGCTGGAAGGCGGAGGACGCGCTCGCCATCTTCGAGCGCGGCGGCGGTGCCGGCTAGGACGGCATCGGTGCGCCTGGTGACGCCCGACGTGGCGCTGCTTGACGCGGCCATCGGCGACCGGCAGGCGCTCGGGAGCGCGCTCGGGTGCGAGGTGGCCGACGGATGGGACGTGTTCCCGGGTGCGCTCGTGCGCGCCCGCGACGGCCTGGCTGCAGATCCCGGCAGCGCGCAGTGGGGCACGCGCATGTTCCTGCTCGACGAGCCGCCAACCCTGGTGGGGTTCGGCGGCTTCAAGGGGCCGCCGCGCGAAGGCGTGGTCGAGCTCGGGTACGCGATCGCCCCGAGCTTCGAGGGCCGGGGGCTGGCCACGGCCGCCGTGACGGAGCTCGTGCGCGAGGCCTTCGACGCGCCCGAGGTGCATCGGATCCTCGCCCACACGCTGGCCGAGCCCGGCGCGTCCCCGCGCGTGCTCGTGAAGAACGGCTTCGTCTTCGGCGGCCGGACGCCGGGCCACGAGGTCGTGAGAACGTGGCGCTTCCATCTGGAGCGCCCCCCGGCGCCCGCTAGCCCCGGGCCTCGCCGCCTGCGCGCTCGAGCGCCACGAGCGGAAGCTCGCGGTTCGTGAAGTCCGGGTAGTGGCGTGCGGCCGGGTAGAGCGCCAGGTACCGCGCCCAGAGGGTGGCGCGCTCCGATCCGGCCGTCACGCGTGGGGTCACTCGGTGCCTCCGGCCGCCCACCACTGCCGTGGCCTCCCCGGCGGCCCTCAGGTTCAGCCACCAGGCGGGCGTGCGGTCGCTTCCGGCGGCTGCGGCCAGCACCACCAGGTCCGGGCCGTCTCTCAGGCCGATCACGGGCACGGCGCGCATGAGGCCGCTGCGCCTGCCCACGGTCTCCAGGACGATCACCGGCGCGCCGAACCACCCGCGCATCAGACGTCCTCCGGTGGCGCGGTACACACGAGAGTGGAGCCGCGACCAGAGCACGGCGGTGCGGCGGCGCCTCGCGGACCGGTTGGTGAGGCCGGCGATCCGGCGCGAGCGTTCGCTCACCCGGCCACCGCGACCTCTTCGCCGACCGCGATCTCCTCGCCCTCGGCGAGGACCGTGACCGGGATGCCGGCGTCGCGCCCGGCGCGGGCGAACGCCGCCGCGGGCTTGTGTACCTGGGAGTAGGCGGGCGGGGAGTGGAAGGTGTCGTAGTGGATCGGCACCGCCGCCCGGGCGCCGAGGAGGCGCGCGGCGGTGGCGGCCTGGCGCGGATCCATGGCCACCGGCAACGGGCTCGCCGGCTGGCGGTGAGGCAGGTCCGCCACGGGCCCGTTCACCGGCAGGAAGGCCACGTCGATCGGTCCCTGCCGGCCCGCGATAAGCCACCACGAGCCGTGGAAGAGCGTGTCGCCCGCGTGGAGGATCCGCCCGCCGGCGGCCGCGATCACCCAGGACACCTGCGGATCGCCGAACCCGTCCACGGCGGGCACCGCGGTGATGGTGAACGGCCCGATCTCCTCCGTCTCCCACGGGGCCATCTCTCGCGTGGCCAGCCCGAGCTCCTCTAGCTGGGTCTCCGCGACCTGCACGCCCGCGGTCTCCAGGCCGCTCCCCGTGGCGCGCGCCGGGCGCAGCACGGGCGCACCCGGAGCGATGGCCCTCGCGATGGCGGGTGGGTCGGCGTGATCGGAGTGCAGGTGGGTCACCAGCGCGGCCACCGCTCCGGTGCCGCGTGGCGAGGGGAGGGTTGTGTGCGGCTCGCCCACGAACGCGGCCATCGAGCCCGCGTCCTCCAGCAGGTCCACCACCAGCGTCGCGCCCTCGGCCTCAACCTCTAGACCGGCGCAGCCGAGCCGCCGTACCTTCATTCCATTCGTTTCGCTCATGACGCTGTTATAGCAAACGATCGTTCGCTAACAGACGGTCGTTCGCTAAACTGCCCGCCCATGAGCCCCCGTCACTCCAACGCCGCCGCCGCCGAGACCCGGGAATCCATCGTGCGCGAGGCGGTGCAGCGGGCCTCTCGTGAGGGCCTCGAGGCCCTGACGATCGGGACCCTTGCCGCCGACCTCGACATGAGCAAGGCGGGGGTGATCGGCCCCTTCGGCAGCAAGGAGGCCCTGCAGCTCGCCGCCATCGAGGCGGGCAACGCGATCTTCCGGCGCGAGGTGTGGGAGCCGGTGGCCGAGCTCGAGCCTGGGCTCGAGCGCCTCATGGCGATCTGCGATGCCTGGCTCGCGCACCTGAGCGGAGGCGTGTTTCCCGGCGGGTGCTTCATCACCGCCGCCGCCGCCGAGTTCGACGGCCGGCCAGGGCCGGTGCGCGACGCCGTGAACAGCACCCTCACGCTCTGGCTGCGGGTGCTGGCCGGCGAGGCGAAGGCCGCCGTGGCGAACGGCGCGCTGCCCGCCGGCACCGATCCGCGGCAGGTGGCCTTCGAGCTGAACTCGATCGCGATGGGCGTGAACCAGGGCCTTCAGCTGCGGTCCGACCCGCGGGCCGTGCAGCACGGCCGAAGGGCGATGGAGCGGGTGCTGGAGCCGGGCAGCTAGGCGGTGGCGCGCATCTCGTGGAGCCCCTGCGCCCGCGAGACCGGAGGCTCGTAGCCCAGCTCGCGGCGGGCCTTCGAGATGTCGATGGTGCATTCCTGGGCGGAGACCCAGACCTGGAAGCGCGTGACCGGAGGCTCTCCCTTCAGCGGCAGGACACGCCACGCCGTCTCGGCCACAGCGGCCGCCGGTGCCGCCACCCAGACGGGCAGTGAGCGCTCCGGCGGCTCGAGGCCCTGCGTCCGCATCAGCTCGGACAGGAAGTCACGAAACACCACCGGGTCGCCGTCGGTCACGAAGTAGGCCTCGCCGCCGCGTCCGCGCTCGGCGGCCCGGATGAGCCCCTCCACCACGTTGTCCACGTGCGTGATCGCCGTGAGGTGGCGCCCGCCCCCGATCCAGGCGAACCTTCCGGCCTCCACCATGGCCGCGATGTTGGGGAGCAGCGTGGTGTCACCGGCCCCCCACACGAACCGCGGGCGCACGGACATCGTGGCGAACCCCTCCCGGTTGGCGGCCAGCACGGCCGCTTCGGCGCGAGCCTTGGTGGCTGAGTAGAGCGCCTTCGAGTCGGGCCGCAGCGGCGCCGTCTCGTCCACGTTCACCAGCGGATCGCCCGCCATCAGCGCGGCCTCCGTCCCGACGTGCACGAAGCGCGCGACGCCGGCCCGCTCGGCCGCGGCGAGCGCGTTCTTGGTGCCGGTCACGTTGCCGCGCTCGAAGTCCTCCGGCTCGCCCCACGCACCGAGGTGTGCCGCGAGATGGAAGGCCACGGAGGCGCCCTCCGCGCCCAGTGTCATCGCCGCCACGTCGTCCAGGTCCCCTCGCACCGGCTCGGCGCCGAGGTCGGCCACCGCGCGGGCGGAGCCCTCGGACCGGGCCAGCGCGCGCACGCGGTGGCCGTCGGCCACGAGGCGGCGGACGAGATGGCCCCCGATGAAGCCGGATCCACCGGTCACGAAAGCGGTCTGGGGGGCCTCCGACACGGCGACCAACCTAGCGCGCCCCCGGGCTCGGAACCGGTTAGGGTTCCCCGAACAGGGGCGTGCCGCGGCCTCCGGCGTCCGGGATTAGTTCACGAATGGACAAACCACAGCACTTAACGGCAAAAGTTTCGACAGGGTCTTGACAAACCTGCGAGCGCCCGTAGAGAATCGCGGCCGTGGAGGAGAGGAGCGGTTCGCTGGGCTCCCTGCGCAGGTCCAACCGGGCCCGCGTGGTGAGAGCCATGAGCGCCGCCGGAGTGTCGAGCCGGGCCGGGATCGCCCGCCGCACCGGACTGTCTCGCTCGACCGTGTCGAACATCGTGGCCGAGCTCCAGGACGAGGGGCTGGTGGTGGCGCGCGAGGCCAATGGCGATACACCCGCGCGGAGCGGCGGCCGCCCGCCCAACCTGATCTCGCTCGACCCCACGGCCGGGCTCGCGGTGGGCATCGACCTGGGGAAGCGGCACCTGGCCGTGGCCGTGGCCGACCTCGCCCACAACGTGCTCGCCGAGGAGCGCCGCGAGCTGGAGGAGCTCAGCGAAGCGAACGGCGCGATGGAGGCCGCGGCCGCGCTGCTCGACCGGGTACTGGACGAGGGAGGAGCGGATCGCTCTCGCATCGTGGGCGTGGGCATGGGTCTCCCCGGGCCGGTGCACACCAGCGGAGCGGTGGGGTCCTCGGCGATTCTTCCCGGCTGGGCCGGGATCAGCGCGGCCAAGGACATGGAGGCCCGGCTCGGCCTGCCCGTGCGGGTGTCCAATGACGCGAACCTGGGAGCGCTCGCCGAGCACGTCTGGGGTGCCGGGCGCGGCTGCTCCAACATGACCTATCTGAAGCTGTCCACCGGAGTGGGCGCCGGGATCATCATGGACTCCCGCCTGTGGGGCGGCGCGGGCGGCACCGCCGGCGAGATCGGCCACATGACCGTGGACGAGACCGGGCAGATCTGCCGGTGCGGAAACCGCGGCTGCTTGGAGACCTACGCGGGTGCCCCCGCGATCCTCGAGCCGCTGTCGCGCAGCCTCGGTGAGGACATCGAAATTGAGGATGTGATCACGCGCGCCCGCGACGGAGATCCCGGCTGCCGGCGCGTCCTCGAGGACGCCGGCCGCCGTGTGGGCGTGGCCGTGGCGAACCTCTGCAATCTGGTGAACCCCGAGCGGATCGTGGTGGGAGGCAGCGTCGGCATGGCCGGCGAAGTGATCCTCGAGCCGCTCCGCGACTCGGTTCGGCTGCGTGCCATACCGAGCGCGGCGGAGGACGTGGAGATCGTGAACGGCGAGCTCGGCGAACGTGCCGAGCTGCTGGGTGCGGTGGCTCTCGTCCTGCGGGAGGCAAGCCTGGCGGTCCCGGGCCTCGAGAGGAGTCCGGCGCAGTGAAGACGGAGCGGGTACCCCCGTATTCCCATCCAACAAAACCCCCCGAGGAGGGTGCACACAAATGAGCAGGAGGCATACGACGAGAGCGCTTGCCGTTCTCGCGACCCTGATCTTTGCCGTGGCTCTGGCAGCCTGCGGTAGCGACGACAACAACGACAGCAGCAGCAGTAGCAGCGGCGGCGGAGGAAAGAGCGGCGCCATCGCTCTGCTCCTTCCCGAGTCGAAGACCGCTCGGTACGAGTCGCAGGACCGGCCGCTCTTCGAGAAGAACCTCAAGGCCGAATGTCCGGACTGCGAGCTGATCTACAGCAACGCCGATCAGGACGCGGCGAAGCAGCAGCAGCAGGCCGAGGCGGCCCTGACCAAGGGCGCGAAGGTCATGGTGCTCGACCCGGTGGACGCCGCGTCGGCCGCCGCGATCGTGACCAAGGCCAACCAGCAGAACGTGCCGGTGATCAGCTACGACCGCCTCGTGAACGACGCGGATCTCGCCTACTACATCTCGTTCGACAGCGTGAAGGTCGGGCAGCTGCAGGGCCAGAGCCTCGTCGACGCGCTCAAGAACAAGGGCAGCATCGTGATGATCAACGGAGCCCCGACCGACAACAACGCGAAGCTGTTCAAGCAGGGCGCCCACAGCGTGATCGACAAGAGCGGCGTGAAGGTCGCCAAGGAGTACGACACGCCTGACTGGAGTCCCGACAAGGCCCAGCAGGAGATGGAGCAGGCCATCACAGCGCTCGGAAAGGGCGGCTTCCAGGGCGTCTACGCCGCGAACGACGGCACTGCCGGCGGTGCCATCGCCGCCATGAAGGGCAACGGCATCGACCCCTCGACGCGTCCGACCACCGGCCAGGACGCCGAGACGTCCGGTATTCAGCGCGTCCTGTCGGGCGAGCAGTACGTGGACATCTACAAGCCGGTCAGGCCCGAATCGGAGGCCGCGGTGAAGCTCGCCGTCGCGCTGCTGCGCGGTGAGGACGCTCCGGCCGGGCTGATCAACGACCAGACGGATAATGGCAACAAGAAGGTCCCCTCGGTGATCATCCCGGTGGTCGCGGTGAAGAAGGACAACGTGAAGGACACGGTGATCAAGGACGGCTACTGGAAGCCGTCCGACATCTGCACCGGCGCCTACGCGAAGTACTGCAAGGAGGCGGGTATCTCCTGAGCCGTAGCGGAGGCGGGGGCCCCGGCCGGGGCCCCCGCCGCCCGCCCGGGCAACGGAAAGGACATGACCGAATGAACACGCAAACCCCCGTTCTTGCCCTCAAGGGGGTGAGCAAGAGCTTCGGAGCGGTGCAGGCGCTGGAGGACGTGGACTTCGAGGTGAACTCCGGCGAGGTGCTTGCCCTGGTGGGTGACAACGGCGCGGGCAAGTCCACGCTGGTCAAGGCCATCGCCGGCATTCACCAGATCGACTCCGGGGAGATTCTGTTCGAGGGCCGGCCGGTGAGCATCTCCAAGCCCACCGACGCGGTGACGCTCGGGATCGCCACCGTCTACCAGGACCTCGCGCTCTGCGACAACCTCGACGTGGTGGAGAACCTGTTTCTGGGCCAGGAGGAGCGGTCGCATGGCTTCGCGGGCTTCACCCGACAGATCGACCAGACATCGATGGAGCAGCAGTCACACGAGCTGCTCGACAGCCTGGCCGTGACCATCACCGACATGCGCGCCGAGGTGGGCACCATGTCCGGCGGCCAGCGCCAGCAGGTGGCCATCGCCCGCTCGCTTCTGGGAGACCCCAAGGTGGTGATGCTCGACGAGCCCACCGCGGCGCTCGGGGTGCGCCAGACCGCTCAGGTCCTGGCGCTCGTCAAGCGACTCCGTGAGCAGGGCCACGGCGTGGTGATGATCAGTCACAACCTGGCGGACGTGTTCGAGGTGGCCGACCGCATCTTCGTGCTGCGCCTCGGCAGGGGCGCGGGCAACTACCCCATCGGCGAGGTGTCACGCGAGGACGTGGTGGGCGCCATCACCGGCGCGACCGGGAACGGCAGCGCAGGAGGAGGACAATGAGCACCACCGGAGCTACTGAGACGGCACCCCCCACAGGCGACGTGGAGGAGAAGGGCCGGCGCGGGGACATCCTGCGGCGCTTCATCGCGGGCGACCTGGGCGAGCTGCGCGTGGTGCTGGTCCTGGCCGTGATCTGGGCGGTGTTCCAGGTCCAGGAGGACCGCTTCCTCACCGCCACCAACCTGACGAACCTCATGTTGCAGCTGACGGGGGTGGCGCTGATCTCGATCGGTGTGGTGCTCGTGCTGCTGCTGGGCGAGATCGACCTGTCCGTGGGCGCCGTCAGCGGACTCTGCGCGGCGGCGATGGCGGTGCTGAGCGTCAAGCACGGCTGGTCGCCCTACACGGCCATCATCGCGGCCATCCTGCTCGGCGCGGCGATCGGGCTCTTCCACGGGACGATCTTCACGAAATTCGGGGTCCCATCGTTCGTGGTCACATTGGCCGGGCTCTTGGCCTACCAGGGGGCCCAGCTCAAGGTGCTGGGCGACACCGGCACCGTGAACATCACCGACAGCAAGATCGTCGGCCTCACGGGGACCTTCTACAGCGACGCCTTCGGCTGGACACTGGCGATCGTGGGCATCGCCGCTTACGCGGCCATGTCGCTGTGGGGACGCCAGCGCCGGCTGCGGGCGGATCTGCCGGCTGCGCCGTTGAGCTCGGTGGTCATCCGGATCGGTCTTGTGAGCGTGGCGGCGATCGCCACGGTGGCGGTGCTGAACGCGGACCGCGGTGTGCCGCTGGCGCTGTTGATCCTGTTCGGTTTCCTGCTGCTGTTCCAATTCGTAACCACCCGCACCCGCTTCGGGCGCCACATCTACGCGGTGGGCGGCAACGCCGAGGCGGCCCGCCGGGCCGGCATCCGTGTGGATCGGGTTCGCATCGTGGTCTTCATCCTCTCCTCGACGATGGCGGCGGTGGGAGGAATCATGCTGGCGTCGCGGCTCCTGGCCGTGAACCAGTCCTCCGGCTCGGGAGACCTCCTGCTGCTCGCGATCGCCGGGCCGGTGATCGCCGGCACCAGCCTCTTCGGTGGGCGGGGAACCGTGTGGAGCGCTCTGCTCGGTGGTCTCGTGATCCAGTCGATCTCGAACGGCATGGACCTGCTTGCCCTCGAGTCCTCGTGGAAGTTCATGGTCACGGGAGCGGTGCTTCTGATCGCCGTGATCATCGATTCGCTCGCTCGCCGGCAGCGACAGGCCGCTGGGCGCGTCTGACCCCATGTAGCCGATCGGCGCCGTGACCTCATTTCGCACGGCGCTGATCGGCTACGGGGTGGCCGGGGAGTTCTTCCACGCCCCGCTCATCGCTGCCGAGCCGGGGCTCACGCTGGCCACGGTGGTCACAGGGCGATGGCGAGCGGGCGGCCCGGGCACGCGAGCGCTACCCCGGGATCTCGGTGGTGGACGCCGCGGACGCGCTCTGGAGCACGCCCGAGGAGCACGACCTGGCGGTGGTGGCGGCGCCCAACCGGGCGCATGTCCCTCTGGCGCGGGCCGCGCTGGAGGCCGGGCTCCATGTGGTGGTGGACAAGCCGCTGGCCCCCCGGGCGGAGGACGGCCTGGCTCTCGGCCGCATGGCCGGGGAGGTGGGCCGGACGCTTGCGGTGTTCCAGAACCGCCGCTACGACGGCGACTTCCTCACCCTTCGGCGGCTGCTGGACGAGAACGCCCTGGGTGCCGTCCATCGCTTCGAATCCCGCTTCGAGCGCTGGCGCCCGCAGCTCCGAGAGGGCGCATGGCGGGAGCGCGGGGGACCGGAGGAGGCCGGCGGTGTGCTCTACGACCTCGGCTCGCATCTGATCGACCAGGCCCTCACGGCGTTCGGGCCGGTGCGGTCGGTGTACGCGGAGCTCGACCGGCGAAGGCGGGGCGCGGAGGCGGATGACGACGACTTCGTGGCCCTGACCCACCACTGCGGGGCGCGCTCCCATCTCTGGATGAGCCACAGCGCGGCGATCGTGGGTCCGCGGATGCGGGTGCTGGGCGGGTCCGCGGCATACGTGAAATGGGGGCTCGACCCCCAGGAGGACGCCCTGCGCGCCGGCGGCGTGCCCGGCGGCGAGGGCTGGGGCACCGAGCCCCCTGAGCGCTGGGGGGTCCTCGGCGTGGACGGGGACGCGCACCCGGTGCCCACCGAGCCCGGCGACTACCCGCGCTTCTACCGCGAGCTGGTGGAGGCCCTGCGCACCGGCGCGCGGCCGCCCGTCACCGCAACGGAGGCGGTGGCCACGCTCGAGGTGATCGAGGCGGCGATGGAGAGCGCCCGCTCGGGGGCCGTCGTCGCTGCGTGAGGGCGCCCCATGCGGGTAAAGGAGGACACATGACTGCCCGGAAGATCCTCGTGGTGGTGGCAGAGCCGGTCTCCGGCGAGGCGCTGATGCAGGCCGTGGGCCGGGACGCGGCCGGGTCGGGACGCCATCCGACGGGCCGCCGAGGAGGGCCTGGTCGACGAGGCCCGGACCCGCTTCGGAGCGCCGGTCCGCCACCTCGAGGTCGAGGCCTAGCTGTCTTCTGCCGCAAGGCCGCGCATTTGCGGCGCTAATGGTGCGGCATCGGCCGACCGACGTTACTCTGGAGCGCGATGCCCACCTCACTCGTCACCGGCGGAGCCGGCTTCCTCGGCTCCCACATCTGCGATTACCTGCTCGAGCGGGGCCACCGCGTCATCTGCGTGGACAACCTCGAGACGGGTTCCCTCAACAACATCAAGCACATCCGCGAGGACTCGTTCCGGTTCGAGATGTTCGACATCACGGACCATTTCGAGATCGACGAGTCGGTGGACTTCGTCTACCACATGGCCTCGCCGGCGTCGCCCATCGACTACGCGCGCCTGCCCCTGCACACCCTGAAGGTCGGCGCATACGGCACCCACAACGCCCTCGGCCTGGCCAAGAAGCACCGTGCCCGCTTCCTGATCTCATCCACCAGCGAGGTCTACGGCGATCCGCTGGTGCATCCGCAGCCCGAGAGCTACTGGGGCAACGTGAACCCGATCGGCCCGCGCGGCGTGTACGACGAGGCCAAGCGCTACGCCGAGGCCCTGACCATGGCGTACATGCGCCAGCAGGGCGTGGATACCTGCATCGCCCGGATCTTCAACACCTACGGGCCGCGCATGCGCCCGAACGACGGCCGTGCCGTTCCCACGTTCCTGAGCCAGGCGCTCAGGGGGGAACCGGTAACGGTGTTCGGAGACGGGTCCCAGACGCGGAGCTTCTGCTACGTCCAGGACCTGATCCGGGGCCTTGTGGCCCTGAACGAGTCCGATGTGCACGATCCGGTGAACATCGGCAACCCGAACGAGATGACCCTGCTGGAGATGGCGGAGCTCGTGGTGGAGCTCACCGAGGCGCGGACGGAGATCGTGTTCGAGCCGCTTCCGGTGGACGACCCCCAGGTGCGCCAGCCGGACATAACCCGAGCGAGGGAACTGCTCGGATGGGAGCCTGAGGTATCGCTGCGCGAAGGACTCGCGCACACCGTGGAGCACTACACGAAGGTGTTTGCGGCTCCCACCGCTCGATGACGAGCGCCGAGGTCAAGAACCTCGAAGCGATCTCCAAGGCGATCGACCAGCACAACTCAGAGTGCGAGTGGCCGGCGGTGGCCATCGAGATGAACCCGTTCGAGGCGGACCGCCTCGGCTGGGACTCGATCCGCGGCCTGCCGATCCGGACCAATCCGGACCTCGGCACGGGCTCTTTCCGGGTGGTGTGCGCCCGCGAGGAGGGTGAGCCCGGTGAGGTCGAGGAGGTCGAGGCGGTGGCCGACCAGACCGTGCCGGTCACGCCCGTCACCACCGGCTGAGCGGGAGCCGCGGCCGCTAGGCGGTCGCGCGGTCCAGCTCGAACCAGACCGTGGTGCTGCCGGCGAGGCGCTGGATTCCCCAGCGGCTCGACATCGTGTCCACCAGCACCAGCCCGTAGCCACCCGGCTCGAGCGGGTCGTCGGACTCGCGGCCCTTCCAGGCAAAGCCCTCGCCTGGGTTGGTCACGGCCGCTCCCACGCCGTGCTCGCACTCCACGACCTTCACGGCCAGGCCGTTCGGGCGCTCGTCCGCGCCACCGTGTCGGATCGCGTTGGTCACGAGCTCGGTGAGGAGGAGCAGCATCGGCTGCTCTTCCTCGGGGCCGATGCTGTTCTCGGCCGCCATCAGGGCGTGCCGGGCCTCGGTCGCCGCAAGTGGTCCGGCGTGGAGGTTGAAGCCGAACACGCGCGCGGGCCCCGGTCCGCGCTCGGTGAGCATTGGCATCGGCTTCTGGTCGAGAGGGCCGGAGGAATCCGCTGAGGGGGCGTTCGTCTGAGGTGTCACGAGGGTCACAACCACTCGAAGCGCTAACGCCGGAGGGCGAGGGGCCGGGGAGCGAGCGCCGCCGGGCGCGTGGGCTCGAAGCGCCCGTGCACGCCGCAGACCTCGCAGCGCATCCAGTCGCCGGTGTGCGCCCTGAGCTCGGCGTAGTCCTCTGGTTTCACAAGGGCGTGAGCCCCGCAGCTCGCGCACTGAAGGCGCGTCCTGTCACTGATCCTGTCGTCAACAAGCATCGGTTCGATGCCTCCCCTTGGTTGCCCGCCCACGGATTGTTCCCCCGCAGGGTGGGCCGTTACCGGCCGTGGAGATAACGCATACCTTCGGGCACCGGAACCTCACGATCCGGACCCAAGTTGGCGCCCAATCCGTGGCTAGGCGCGATCTTCGGACCCGTTACGGCCGGGCGAAGCCGCGCGGCGGGGGGGTGGTGAGCGGCGCGCCGAAGTAGTCCACGCGCGGCGAGCCCGCCACCTCGACTCCCGAGCGGGCCGCGGGCGAGCCGGGGCGGGGGCGGAAGCCGAGACCCACGCGGATCCGGCCGCGGCCGCGCCGCGCCGGATCGCGCAGAAGGGGATCGGTGGCCAGGGCGCTCGACCCCGCGGGCGGGAGTCCCGACCAGAGGTTGGCGGTGCAGCGAACCGCACACGCCAGGGCGGCAGTCTGGGCCGGCCGGGCGAGGAACAGGTTGTTGTCCATCTCCAGGCCGTTTCGGTCCAGCAGCGCGGTGGACGGGCCGCCGAGGATCCCCCAGGAGAGGCCGGCGCCGGCCACGGTGTTGTTGTAGAAGCGCAGCCCGGAATAGGTGGCGCCCGCGCGAAGCGAGCAGGGCGACTGATTGGCCACGAACCGGTCGTCCACGGAGAGGTTGAAGCGCACGTCGGCGGTACGCGGGTCGGCGTCGGTGCAGAGCAACACGAAGCCGCCCTCGTTGTCGTGGCTGTAGTTGAACTGGATGACCGTGCCGTCCTGGTCATAGTCCACGTCGAATCCGGTGCCGTCGCAGCCGTTGAAGCGCATGCCGAACACCTCGTTGTGCTGGATCACCGTGCCGTTCGCGTGGAAGGTCCAGATGCCGGCGTTGCAAACCATTCCCGCCGGGTCCCCGAGCCCGCGGCCGCGGAGGTTGCCCCGGCTCACCACGTTGCGCTCCACCACGGCTCCGACGGTGCCCAGGGGCACGATTCCGTCACCGCCGAGGCGGCGCAGCCGGTTTCCGCGCACGCGCACGCGGGTGGATGCCGCGGGCCAGGGCGCGCCCGCCCGTGGCCGGGCGCCGGGGTCGGCGGTGCCAACGATGAAGATCCCGCTGCGGCTCACGTCCTGGATCACGTTTCGCTCGATCAGCAGGTCGTCGAAGTGGGTGGGCGCGGGCCCGAGCACGTCCACCTGGATGCCGCCGCTCCCGCCCGCGTCCTTTGACAGGTCGCCCCGAACGTCGTGGATCCGCATCCCGCGCACCGTCACGTCGCGCATCACGCCGGCTGTGGCCACTACGTGCACGCCGCGGCGCCGCGCCTCGGAGTTGCCGCGGTTGCTCACGTCGAGAGCGCGAAGCACCACGTGGCTCGTGTCCTTTAGGAGAACCGCGTCCTCGCCCGTCGCGGAGAGATGGGGGCGGGCGCCCCGGCCGTACGCGCCGATCACGGCCGGCCGGGCGGACCCTCCGGAGCCGGCGGGAGCCAGCGTCCCCGCGCAGCGCGATCCACGGCGTAGCAGCAGCCGCGAGCCGGGCCGCAGCGGCACGGCACTCGCACGCGCGAGCGAGTTGAGGGGGCGGGAGAAGCTGCCCGTGCCGGGTCCGGAGCGCGAGCAGTCCACGTAGGTCAAATGCGCCGCGGAGGCGGCGGACGCGCCGCCGGCCGCGACGGCGGCGGTCAGCAGGGCGGTGGCGGAGAGCAGGCGCATCGGCGGAGCCATCGTAGGAGGGGCGGTCCCCGCCAGGCGCCGGTTCAGGCAGCGCTGGGAACTACCCCCGGCTGCCCTCGCTCTCCACGCCCGGCGGGGCCCATCCGGGTCCGTGGTAGAGCACGCCCAGCCGGTCACGGAATCGCGGCGCCCGCCGGATGTCGTGCCACATCGCGATGTACTCGTGGAACGCGGCGCGCACGGGATTGAACGTGTTGATGTTCTTCGTCAGGCCGTAGCGAACGCGCTCGCCCTCGGGGATGTAGGTGCCGAACAGCCGGTCCCAGATGATCAGGATCCCGCCGTAGTTGCGGTCGAGATACACCTGGTTCGACCCGTGATGGACCCGGTGATGAGAGGGCGTGTTCAGAAACAGCTCGAAGAAGCGCGGCAGCCTGCGCACGCGCTCGGTGTGGATCCAGAACTGGTAGATCAGCGACCAGGCCTGGGCCAGGAACACCATCCAGGGCTCGAAGCCCACCAGCGGTAGCCAGATCCAGAACGGGAAGTAGGTCATCGGCACCCAGGTCTGGCGGAGCGCGGTGGAGAGGTTGTAGTGGGTGCTCGAGTGGTGGACCGAGTGGCTGGCCCAGAAGAACCGGCTCTCGTGGCTGATGCGGTGGAACCAGTAATAGGAGAAGTCGTCGGCGAAGAAGAGCAGCACCCAGACCCACCAGTCGCCCGGGTCCAGGCGCAGCGGGCTGAGCTCGTACACCACGGCGAAGATGGCCAGCACCACGAGCTTCCAGGCCACGTTGATCACCACGTTTCCGGCGCCCAGCAGCAGGCTCGTGCGCGTGTCCTTCGCCTCGTAGCCGATCAGGTCCTCGGACTCGAGCCGAGCGTGCCGGAACGAAATCGCCTCGGCCACCAGCAGCAGGACGAAGACGGGGATGGCGTAGTACAGGACCGCGGCCATCGGCCCACCCTAACCCGCGGAGGAGCCGGCGGCCACGTCCTCGGCGGCCAGGGCGTCGTGCACCTGCTTGATCACCACCGAGCCGTCACCGACCGCGGCCGCCACACGCAGCACCGAGGCCTGGTTCAGGTCGCCCACCGCGAACACGCCGGGCAGCGTGGTCTCGTACATGCGTGGCGACCGCTCGAGCGGCCAGCCGTGCTCGGGGAGGATGTCGGCGTCCGTGGGCACGAACCCGTAGTCGTCGCGCGCGACCGTGTCGGGGAGCCAGCCGCTGTTCGGGCGCGCGCCGATCAGCACGAACAGGGCGGCGGCGGGCACCGTCTCCGTCTCGCCCGTGCGCCGGTTGCGCAGCGTGAGCGTCTCGAGGCGCGGGTCGCCGCAGCCGTCGATCACCTCGGTGCCGAAGCGCAGGTCCACGTTCTCGCACGCGTCGAGCTGATCGCGCAGGTACTGGGACATGCTCGCCGCGAGCGACTCGGCGCGCACCAGCAGGCTCACCCTGTCCGCGAAGCGGGAGAGGTGCATCGCCGCCTGGCCGGCGGAGTTGCCGCCACCGAGAACGAAGACCTGCTTCCCGGTGGCCGCAGCCGCCTCCGGTCCCGAGGCCCCGTAGTAAACCCCCGAGCCAACGAGGTCTTCGAGAGCGGGAATCCCGATCCGGCGGTACGCGGCACCCGTGGCGAGGACCACCGTCCGGGCAGTCGCCTCCACGCCGCTCGAGGTGACCAGGACGTGCCGGTCCCCCTCGGTGCGGAGCTCCGTGACCTCCGACATCAGCAGGAAGCGGGACCCGAACACCCACGCCTGCTGGTAGGCGCGCTGGGCCAGCTCCGCGCCGCTCACGCCGCGCGCGAAGCCCAGGTAGTTGCGGATCAGTGAGCTCGCTCCCGCCTGGCCGCCGATCGACTCCCGCTCGATGGTGAGCACCTCGAGGCCCTCCGAAGAGGCGTACACCGACGCCGCGAGGCCGCCCGGGCCGGCGCCCACCACGATCACGTCGAACACCCGGTCCGGGTCCGCGAGCTCGGTGTTCACGCCGTAGGCCGCCGCCAGCTCGGAGTTGGTGGGGTCCACCAGCGAGCGGCCCTCCATGAAGATCACGACGGGCGCGCGCTCGCCGCCGCGGTCCGCTCCCTCCAGAAGCTCCCCGCCCCGCCTCGACTCTGTGGGGTGGAACTCGTGCGGCATGCCGTTGCGCGCCAGCACGCTTCGGAGCTCGTGCACCCGGGTCTGCCCTGGATCGCCCACCACGGCGATCTCGCGGGGCAGCGTGGAGCGTGCCCGGGACCACTCGTGCAGGAACTCCGTGACCACCTTGTGGAAGTGCTCGTCGGGCATCCGCCACGGCTTGGGGATGTAGTAGTCGATCTCTCCCCGGCCCATCGCGCCCACGATCGCGTCCGAGGTGGGCCGGTGACCCCAGGCCCCCCAGTCGATCAGCAGCGCCCGGGCGGCGTGCGGGTGGATGTCCCGCGCGCGACACAGCAGCTGGACGCCGGTGAGGCCCGACGTCCACAGGTCGGCGAGCACGAGGGCCACCAGCACGTTGTCCTCGCGCAGTCCGCGCAGGATCTCGAGCGCCTTGGCACAGGAGCCGTCGCAGACGATCTCGTAGTCCGTGGAGTAACGGCGCCGCAGGTGCTCCTCCACGATGGCAAGCGCGGCGGGATCGTCGTCCACCGCCATGATCACGGGCTTACGGTCACTCATCACAGGGTCCTCTCCGAAGGCCCGGCCGATGATATCCGCGGCGGGTCCGGTGCTAGATTCGGAGCGGCGATCGAAGCCCGATCGCCTCAGCGTGGTGGGCGTAGCTCAGTCGGTAGAGCTCCTGGTTGTGGTCCAGGCGGTCGCGGGTTCGAGTCCCGTCGCTCACCCTCCCGGCTGCAAACCTTCGCACTCCGGGTCCTCGCTCGCTTGCCTGCTGGCGCAGGCGTCGCTCCCTGCGTCCCCCGGATTGCTCGGTTTTCGCGCGGGAGGGCAGGCCCTTCGGGCTGCGAACCGTCGTCTGGCGGGGTCATCGGTCGCTCGCCTGCGGAGCAGGCGTCGCTCCCTGCTTCCCCCGCCATGCTCGGTTCTCGCATCTAAGGGTGAGCGACCGAGGTCGCGCACCCTCACGAGGTGAGCTTTCCCATCCGGGGCGTCAGGCGGGCATCTCGTAGGTGTCAGCGAGCGCGCGAACCTCCGAGTAGATGCGGTCACCGCGCTCCTCGTCAATCACCGGCTTGCGGACCGAGTCGAGCGCCCAGGCCTGCTGCTCGGGAGTAGATGAGGTCTTGCCGTGCAGCTCGATTGCACCGGCGCTGAAATCTCGGGCGAGCGTCTCGAAGACGGCATCGACGATGTCGGCGGGAGTGTCGTCCAGCTGCGCCTGCTCGAGGATGAGCTGGCCGTAGGGGACGAGGGTGAAGAGCTGGGCGAGCGTCTGCTGGAAGTCGAGGTCGTGCTGCATCTGGTCGGGGGTGAGCGGCGCCTCGGTAACGAGGCGGGCGAGCGCGTCGGCCTGCTCGCGGAAGAGTGCGACGTTCGGGTGTGTAGAACCCCACTCGTAGGCGGGGCGCCAGTCAGGGAAGGTGATTTGGCTTAAGCCCCGGGTGGGTCCCTGGTCGAAGAGGAAGGCGTCGTCGAGATCGTCGCGGCGCTGCGGAGGCGTCTCGAGCTGCGCTTCGCCGAAGAGGAAGGCCGGGAGGAACTTGAGGGTGAGCGCGCGGTTCACGTGGACGGTTCCCTCCAGCTTTGGGAGGCCGTCGATGATGTTCTTGGCGCTCTCGAAGTAGGAGTCGCGCTCGAAGCCCTTGGCCGAGATGACCTCGGCGAGAAGGCGCACGATTCGCTCGCCCTCCGTGGTCACCTGCATCTTGTTGATTGGAGTGAAGAGCAGGTAGCGGCGGTCCTCGCGGGTGGCCGAGCGGACGTAGTCGACCGCGCGGGCCCCGTAGAGCTTGGCGGCGAGGATGCGCACGTACGCCTCGGAGAGGATGCGCCTCACCTGGCCGAACTCGGTAACGCGCTTGCCGAAGAGGATGCGGTTCTCGGCCTGGTTGATGGTTTCGTGGAAGCAGTGCTCGGCCATGCCAATCGAGCAGAAGCCGAGGTTGAACTTGCCGACGTTGATGGTGTTGAGCGCGGCCTCAAAGGCTTCGACGCCGGTGTGGAGGATGTCCTCCGGCTTGACGGGATAGTCCACGAGGTCGAAGGAGCTCACGTAGAGCTGGCCGTGGACAACGTTCTTGCGGAGCTTGTAGGCGGGGTGCGCAGAGTCAGCGGCGAAGAATACGTAGCCGTTCTTGCCGTTGACGTCGGCGCGACGGCCGAAGACCGCAACCATGCCGGCCACGTTGCCGTTGCCGATGTAGTACTTGCCGCCGTTTGCGCGTAGGCCGTCGCCGTCCGGAGTGAGAATCATGTCGGTCGAATAGATGTCGGCCCCGTGCTCGCGCTCGGAGAGGCCAAAGGCGAAGACCGCGCCTTCGTCGAGCAGGTCAGCGGCGCGCTTCCGAGCCGTGTCGTTGTCCGACTGCCAGATCGGCCCGAGACCCAGGATTGTGACCTGCCACGCGTACCAGTACGGGAGACCGTAGAAGCCGAGAATTTCGTTGAACTTGGCATTCCTGTACGTGTCCCAGCGCTTGGCCGGATCGCCCGACGCGTCGCGCTCGGGGGTGAGCAGGGTCGCGAACGCTCCCTCGGCGTCGAGAAACGAGACGAAGTCCGAGTACCAGACGTCGGTGTGCACCTCGGCAGTGACTGCGGTCTTGCCCTTCGCTTCGAACCATTCGACGGTGGCGCGGAAGAGGCGGCGTGTCAGCTCGTCGTACTCCTCGAAGGTGTCCGCAGCGGGATTTAGGAGGCGAGCGGTGACGGCGGTTGACATGCCGCGCATCTTGGCAGGCGCCAGCCGACAACCGCCTGCACGAAACGTCCACATAGGGGACGGAACTCCCAAAAACGGGCGTTACTGGCGTCCCGGCTCGGAAGATGGATCTGGCCGAGCTCAAGGTCGCAACCGACGGCGACGTGTTTCCGCCGCCGCCGCGCACTCTCGTTGTCGCAGCCCTTGCACGATGCCGTCGTGCGAAGCGCGGAGCGCGCGATCCGCGCCGCGAGCTGATCGGCCGCAGCAAGGCGAACCGTCGTCGCCCTTCCCGGCTTGGGACGCCAGCTGCCACGGAACTTCTCGATCTCGATCTCCTGCCCACGGACTTCTCGCCTGACTGGGGGTCGCGGTGACCCGTCGCCCGACCCAGAGGCCCAGTCGCGCAGCTTTGAGAATCCCACGCCGACCTATGGTTGTGGCCGCGTCGGTGACAACACGGTGATAATCCCGCTCCGAAGCGCATCCCCCGACTGACTGGCAACCCACCGGAATGCGGCACGGTGTTGTGGTCCAGGCGGTCGCGAGTTCGAGTCCCGTCGCTCACCCTCCCGGCTGCAAACCTTCGCACTCCGGGGTCCTCGGTCGCTTCCCTGCTGGCGCAGGCGTCACTCCCTGCGTCCCCAAGGGTGAGGGACCGGTCGCTCACCGTCCCGAAGGCCCTGCAAGTGGCCTAGTTCTGACTCTGACTGGAGGTGGCTGGGCGTGTCTTCCGGATGGATCTCGCTGAGGATCCGTTCGCGGGCGCGTGGCGGATTGAGGCGCAAGCGCGCTGGCCTCAGTGGAGCGCGCGCAGCGTCTCGGCCATGCCGGACAGCGACGCGGCCGTCTCGCGCATGGCGTCCGGGATGCTCGTCGCGCCCGGGACGGCGGACTTGACGCCCTTACGCACGGCGCGCCTGTCACGGGCGCTCACGCCGAGCACGCGCAGAAGCGCGTCCTGGCGCTTCGACAGCCCGCGGCCGGCCGCGCTGTCCCGCTTTTGCGCGGTGAGCGTGCCGCGGTAGCCGGCGGCACCGAGCTGGGAGGCGAGCTTCGCCCCCAGCTTCTGCAGCGCAGCCGTGGCGGTGGCCGCCGCGCGGGCAAACCTGATCGCGCTCTTCCGGTGGATCTTCGTCCAGCGGGCGTCGTGGGCCTTCTGGGCGCCCTGCATCCGCTCGTTCGCAACGAGCAGCGCCGCGAGGTACGCGCGGGCCCGGGCGCTCTGGGCGATCGCCTTGCCGAGCGACGCGGCCAGGGGTCTGCTCGCCCGGCGGGTCGGGCGCACGGCGATCGGGACGCGCACGTTTGCCTTGACACGGGTGCGGTAGCGCTTGCGCGGCGGGTCCTGCGCAAGCTTCACGAAGCCGAGCGCCTCGAGCCGCAGGATGCCCGTGAAGGCGCCGAGCGCCATCGAGCACGGGTCGGTCGGGATTTTCGAGACGATCGGAAGCTGGCTGACGGCGAGGTCCCTCGCCACGGCCTTGAGCGATGCCTTGAGGGCGGCCTTCTTGATGCCGCCCAGGACACAGGCGTTCGCGACCGCCTCGGCGTTGTTCGCGTACCCCAACAGCCGCTGCGCGGCCTGCGCGAGCGTTTTCTTCGACTTGTCGCTCAGGATGCCCCGCTTCTTCGGCTTGGGCTGCCCGCCGCCACCCTTCTGGCCGCCGCCCGGGGTGGGGGTCGTGCCGCCGCCCGGGGCCGGTCCCGTGGGACCGCCGCCAGTTGGGGTCTCGCCGAACGTCACCGTGAAGAAGAAGAGCTGGATGTGCTGGAAGGGCGTGCCGAGCGGCGGGTCGAGCCCGCAGGTGGCTTGTACCCGTATCGCTCGCTGGATCGAGGGCTCGTCGCCCCTCCTCACCGGGAAGTACGCGTTGATTACCGGGTCGGTGGCGAGCTGCGGTGCGCCGCCGAAGTCCTCCGGGTAGATCAGCGAGAATCCGCCGGACCCGTCCCCGAGCCGGCCCTCGGCCGTCGTGGTGACGAAGCGGAAGCCGTCGTACATGCAGGCCTCGGACTCGCCGTACGAGACGGGGAACCAGTATGCGTCCGCGCCGCTGAACCAGCTCGGCTGCTGCGCCGCGGGGACCGGCGTCGCAACCACCGTGCCCCCGCTCGGGTTGGAGAAGACCGCGGCCCCCGCCTGGGCCGGGGCGAGCGCGACCACTGCCGCCAGACAGCCCAGCGCGAGCCTGATGCTTCTGCGAGATCTCATGAGCCGGAGAACGACCAGCGCGGCGGCGCTGATGCGTGATTCCTTCACCCCCTGACCTGGCCTTGGGTTCACGCTAACACGGGTTTTGCGGTTACGCGGAGGCAGATCCGGCACTGTCAGTTCCCGGACAACCGGCGCGGATTCCCTGTTGACCCGTGTCACGGCCGGGCTTACGTTGGACGTGGACTCGTGGACGGAAAGCGCGGCCGGCCGCCGGCCGCCGAGAGGAGAATCAATGCGACGTTTCGTGCTGCTGTCAGCCGGGCTGCTGATGCTGGCGTTCGCCGGTGTTGCCACGGCCGGCCCCGCTCCGTTCAAGGGCAAGGTGAAGGGCGGGGGCAGCGTGGACTTCAAGGTGAAGTTCAAGCGCGGCAAGCCCGTCCAGGTGGTGCACGCGGCTAACCCCAAGCCATTCGGGAAGGGCTTCACTTACACCGCGATTCCGGTCAGGTGCAAGCAGGGCGGGGAACAGATATTCAGCCAGGTCCCCAAGGCCTTGAAAGTGAGCAAAAAGGGCAAGTTCTCCTACAAGCTCAACCTTCCCCAGCACACGCCCCAGGGGAACTACGTGAACAAGATCAGGATCGCCGGCAAGTTCGTCAGCAAGAGAAAGGCGATGGGCACGCTGCGCTTCCAGGGAGTCCTGTACCACGCACCGAGCGTGCTCTGGACCGCCTGCGACAGCGGCGTCGAGCACTGGACGGCCAAGCGCTGACGTCGCCGGCCGAGGGGCCCGCCGCCCCGATGCGCCCGGAGTGGCGCGTGCCGTCTCTGATCGCGGTAGCGCGACCCAGGTCGTGGGGCGGCCTGGCGGTATCGAATCCTGCGGCCTCGCACCACAGACTTACCTCGCCTCCGGAACGGAGGATCGCGCAGCCGGTCATGCTCAGCGACGCCTAGCTGACGAGCCCGCGGCGACGCAGCTCGTCCAGGGCCTCGTCGCCCCGCTCGATGGGGCTCTGGCCGGCGACCCAGCCGGCGAGCTCAGGGAGACCCTCCTCGAGTGTGCGTTGTGCCTTGAAACCGAGCAGGGCCTGCGCGCGGCGAGTGTCGGCAAAACAGTGGCGGATGTCACCCGCCCTGGACTCGCCCGGCAGTAGGGGCTCGATGCTCGAGCCCAGCGCGGCTGCGAGCCGCCGGGCTATCTCGACCACCGTGATCCGCCGACCGGTCGCGATGTTGATCGCATGCCCGGGGGCTCGCGGCGCGTCCATGGCCGCAAGCGTGCCGTCCACCACGTCGGCGACGTGGATGAGGTCGCGGATCTGGCGACCGTCCTCGAATACCACCGGAGCCCTCCCGTTGAGCACCCGAGCGGCGAAGATGGCCGCCACCCCTGTGTACGGGTTACCGAGCGCTTGACGGGGTCCGTACACGTTCAGGTAGCGCAGTGCGACCGCCTCCACGCCGTATGCCCGCCCGAGCACGAGCACGAGCTCCTCCTGGTCGCGCTTGGTTATCCCGTACACGCTGGTGGGTCGAAGCGGTGTGTCCTCCTCGGTGGCCACCGGGACGAGTGGACGTGAGCAACGCTCGCAGCGTGGCTCCCACTCGCGCCGGGACAGCTGTTCCCGCGGGCGCAGCGACGGGGCGCGCCTCCCGTGGAGCGCACACCGATAGGACCCCTCGCCGTAGACCACCATCGACGAGGCGGCCACGATCCGCCTGACCCGGTCCCGGCGTGCGACCACGGCCTCCAACAGCTGCGCGGTCCCGCCGCAGTTGGCGTCCACGGCTCGGCGCACGTTGATCATCGACTCGCCGTTGCCCACCACGCCGCCGAGGTGGAATACCCGGTCCACGCCCTCGAGCGCGCGCTCGAGGGCGTCCGCATCGCGGAGGTCGCCGACCAGGAGCTCTGCGTCGGGGCTGAGGTGAACTGGAACGCCGCCCTCATGAGCGAGCGGATCGAGGTTGTCGAGCACGCGCACCGACTCCCCGCGGGCGAGCAGGGCATCGACCAGATGGCTCCCGATGAAACCGGCCCCGCCGGTGACGAGAACGCGGTTCACCAGACGGTGTACATCAGAAGCTCGACGGCGAGCGCCTGGGCCGCGAGCAACAGGAGCACGGGCTGGAGGCGGGGGCGGGGCAGCGTGAACGCCGCGGCGATACAGGCCAGCGGCACCAGGAACTGGTAAATGCGCTCGGTCTCGGCCTTGGTGAACCCGAGGATCGCCGCGACGACAAGGACGGCGAGGAGGCTCTGGGCGTGTGCCTGCCCGGCGCCAGCCGACCGCAGCGCGAACCAGGCGATCGGCAGCCCGACGGCTCCGAGGAAGGCCACCGGGGAGCCGAAGACCCAGAAGGCGTAGGGGCGGTCCCCGGCGATTCCCTCGCGGTAGACCGTTTCGGTGGCATGCAGCACGCCCAGAGGGTCGTAGCCGCTGACCAGGTACAGCAGCCCATAGAAGGCGACGAGCGCGACCCCGCACGCCATGGCGAGCGCAACCGCGCGGGCCAGGCCGGCGGTGCGGGCGGCAAGAAGAGTCGACCACGCGCCTAGCGCGAGGGTCGCGTAGGAGAAGAAGGCCGCTACTGCGAGCGCCACCGCGCCCGCGGGAAGAGCGCCGCGGGGGGCATGCCGCGAGCGTGTGGCCAGCGCCAGCGGGATGGCGGCGGCCACGGCCACGGTCGCGTAGAGGGCGTCGGCCGACGTTGCGCCGTAGAGGAGCGCAGAGGGCGCGAAGACATAGAGGAGGGTCGCCGTGCGGGCGCGAGTCTCGTCGAGCAACGATCTCGCGAGCAGATAGGTGAGGGGCACGGCGAGCGCGCCGATTCCGATGGTCAGCGCGGCCAGCCCGCGCGGGCCGTCCACTCCCAGCCAGTGCATGGCCAGAAGAAGACCCGGCGGGTGGCCGATGGCATGCACCGGGAGCGAGGTGCCGACCTCGGCGAAGCTGTCAAGGAACGTACGGGTACCGAAGTCGAAGGCGGGAAGGGCAGGCAGGTACTCGCTCGCCGCCTCGTGGTTGCCCAGCTGGAACACCGCCCACAGCCCGTCGAGCCCGCCTCGAGCGGCGCCCAGCGCGACCCTGAGCGCCAGGCCCAGGATGAGTGCCTGGGCAGCGAACGCAGCGGGGCCGAACGAGGCGCGGGCCAACCGCGGCGCGAGCGTCGCGCCGCTGGCGAGCACCACCACCGCGGGGATGGCCGAGGGCCGGACGACCGGGCGCCAATCCCAGAGAAAGGGTGCGAGCGAGGCCCCCAGCGTGTTGCCCTGCGCCCTGGCGGCGAAGCCGTAGGCGATCGTGCCCGCGCCCAGCGCGAACCCGGCCAGCGGAACGCCGAGCTCGGCGCGCAATCCGCGCCGGGCCATGGTCAGGGCCTCCATCCGCCGGACCGTAAGCGCGACAGGGGCCAGACGGCAGCGTTTTGCGCGGGCGTTTCGATTCCGTAAGAAGACGGGCGTACGGTCGGCAGTCGTGATCGACGTGATCCTGCCGGTGCTCGACGAGGCCGCGGCGCTCCCCTGGGTGCTGGGGCGGATGCCGCCCGGATTCACGGCGCTCGTGGTGGACAACGGCTCCTCCGACGGAAGTCCCGAGCTGGCCGCCGCCCTCGGCGCGCGCGTGGTTCGCGAGCCCCTGCGCGGCTTCGGCGCCGCCTGCTTTGCAGGTCTGACCGCGGCCAGAAGCGACGTCGTCTGCTTCATGGACTGCGACGGCTCGCTGGACCCGTGCGAGCTTCCGCGGGTGGCCGACCCGGTGGTGTCCGGCTCCCGGGAGCTGGTGATGGGCGCGCGTCGGGCCGAGCATGGCGCGTGGCCCGCACACGCCCGGTTGGCCAACCGCGTTCTCGCGCTCGAGCTGCGTCGCCGCAGCGGGTTGTGTCTGAGCGACATCGGACCCATGCGGGCCGCCCGCCGCGCGGAGCTCACGGACCTCGGCCTGCGCGACCGCCGGTTCGGCTGGCCGCTCGAGATGGCTCTCCGGGCCGTTGACGCGGGCTGGCGAATCTCTGAGGTGGAGGTGAGCTACCGGGTCCGGGTCGGAGGTCGCTCCAAGGTGAGCGGCTCACTGCGCGGCAGTGCGCGCGCGGCGCGGGATATGGCGGCTGCCCTGCGATGAGTGAAGTGGCGCTGGTTGTGATGGCCAAGGCACCCGTGGCGGGCCGTTCAAAGACGCGCCTGTGCCCGCCCTGCACTCCCAACCAGGCGGCGGAGCTCGCCTCCGCGGCACTCGAGGACACACTGGCCGCCGTGGCCGCGACGCCCGCCCGTCGTCGCCTCCTGGCGCTGGACGGTCAGCTGCACCGCCCGCTTCCCGGGCGGTTCGAGACGCTGGCTCAGTGTGAGGGGGATCTTGGCGAGCGCCTCGGCCATGCGCTCGTCGCCGCGGGCGGTCCGGCGCTTGTGGTGGGCATGGACACCCCGCAGCTCGACCCCGAGCTCCTCGCTCGCTCCGCGGCGCTCCTTGATCGGCCGGGCCCGGAGGCGGTGATCGGCCCGGCTCCCGACGGTGGCTACTGGGCCATCGGGCTGCGAGACCCGGACCCGGCCGTCTTCGCCGGCGTGCCCATGTCCAGCCCGACCACGTTGACCGTCCAGCTGCGCCGGCTCGCCGAGCTGAATCTTGGCGTCGCTCGCCTGCCGGAGCTCCGCGATGTGGACACGATCGAGGATGCGCGCGCGGTGGCGGCGACATGGCCTCGGACCCGCTTCGCCCTCGCGCTTCGCCGCCTCGCTAGACCACCTGCCCGACCACGAGAAGAAAGTGTCCGTAGCCTCCGCCGCTGACCGGCTCGAGCGCCCAGATCGCCTCCGCCAGGGCGGGTCCGGCGAGATCGGATCGGAACAGCAGATCACGCCGGCGGCTTGCGAGCGCCTGGTGGACGAGCGCCTGCCCGCCTGCCGGCAGTGGGGGGAGCACCGTCGCCAGCCCCGGCCCGGCGATGCGATCGCGCAGAAGCGCGTTGAGGGCGGGGCGCGCGGGCGGAAGTCCCGGCCAGTAGCGGCCCTCGCCCGCCTTGGGCCCCGCCTGAAGCGTGCGGTCCAACGCGACCAGCGGCGCGATCCCGGCCGCCTCGAAGAGGGCGAACAGCTCGGCGGGGGCCCACGGATGAACCATCACGTCCCCGCCCAGGCGGTAGGGAAGGATGCGCCGCTCGCCGACGGGCTGAGACCAGATGCGAGGCCATTCGAGCGAGTTGAGGCCGAGCGCCTCGAGCGCGACGACCGAACCGGGTCGAGCATGAGTCGCCACCTCGTCGACGAGCCGGCGAAGCTCTTGCGGCGCCAGATGGGAAGCCACCCCGAACGTCCCCAGATACACATCGAAAGGTCGAGTGCCCACCGGACCGAGGCCGTCGCGCAGGTCATGCACCACGCTGGGATGGGGACCGCACGAGGGGGTGAGGTCAAGACCGAGATACCGGGTGAGGCCGGGCCCTGCGACCCGGGCGCCGAGACCGTCGGCACAGCCGAGGTCCAGCAGCGCGCCGCCTCCGGAGAGCTCCAGCAGGCTCGGTACCAGTCGCGCGATGAAGCGCTCCTCGAAGCGGGCACGCACGGCGTCGTGTCCAAGGTCGGCGTAGGCGCGCGCCGGGGCTTGCTGGCGTTGCATCGGGCGGCGACCGTAGTTTCCGAGCGGCGGTCGGGGAAGGGCTGGAGCCGCGACGTAAGGAAGCCGAAAGCCGACCGGCGCCGACCGCCGGCAGCGCGGGCTGTCATCGCTCTCGTGGTGCTCGCGGGCTGCGGCGGTTCGGGCTCGGGGCTCACGCCCGCGGCCGAGCCCGCCCGCTCGCCCCCACTCGTCGCCGCGCCCGCGGGGCGGGTCGTGGGCGTGGGGCACAAGCCCGAGGGCCTCGCCTTTGACCGAAGGACGGGGCTGCTCGCGGTCGGGTTGACCGATCCGGACCGGCTGGCGCTGGTGAACGGGCGCAGCGGACGCACCCTGAGTCGGGTGGTGCTGGCCGGAGCGCCACGTCACCTGAGCCTGGCGGCGCCCGGAGGGCCGGTGCTCGTGCCCGCGGAGAAGGCCGACGAGCTGCTCGAGGTCGACCTTCCTGGCGGCGGGGTCCGCGCCACGCCGGTCGGGCGCAATCCGCACGATGCCGTGGCGGCCCGGGGACGGGTGTTCGTGGGCAACGAGCGAGGCGCTTCGGTCTCCGTGGTGGAGCACGGGCGCCAGGTCCGCGTGCTCGGCGCCCCCGTCGGTCCGGGGGGCCTGGCGGTCACAGCCGCGGGGGACCTCGTGGCGGTGGTCGGTGTCCGCCGGCGCGCGGTCGAGCTCTACGACGCCCGCACGCTGCGGTCGCTGGGGACGATCCCGGTGGGGATCGGCCCCACCCACATCGCGGCCCGTGATCAGCGGTTTTTCGTCGTCGACACGCGCGGGGATGGGCTGATCGAGGTGCGGACGGGCCCGTTGCGTGTTCACCGGCGCACCCACCTCGCGGGCGCGCCATACGGGATTGCCTACGACCCGCGCAGGCGCCGCTTCTGGGTCACGCTCACCCGGTCCAATCGGGTGGCCGAGGTCACGGACCGGCGTGTGCTGCGGACATTTCCCACGGTGCGCCAGCCCAACTCCGTCGCCGTCGACCCGCGCAGCGGCCGGGTCTTCGTTGCCAGTCGCAAAGACGGCACCCTGCAGCTTCTCGACCCGCCGCCCTACCGAGGCTGAGCGTCCTTACGGCACCCTTACGCCGGGCGCCAGCGGCTTGCGCCGGCGGCGAGGCCCGACATCCTGCTCGGCGTGCCCGGCTCTCCCCGTCTGCCTCCGGTGGGCCCGTTCTCCGAGGGCTTCTGGCGCAGCCCGCTGCGCGGGCCCTGGCTCGCATCGCTGCTCAGCTCGGCGCTGCTGCCGCTGCTGGCTGTGTGCGCCCTTACCGGGTTGGCCTCCCATCTCGCCTACCAGCCTCGACTGGGCACCAACGCGATCTTCAACGGGCCCGGGCCGGGCAACGGGTTCGACCTCTTCGGGCTCGACTGGCCCACGAACCCCGCCTGGCTCTACGCGGCCACGCAGGGTCTCCACGTGGTGTGCGGGGTGGCGGCCATCCCGATCCTGCTGGCCAAGCTGTGGACCGTGATCCCGAAGCTGTTCGAGAACCCTCCGGCGCGGTCGCCGGCCCACGCGCTCGAGCGGCTCAGCCTCGTGCTGCTCGTGGGCGGAGGCCTGTTCACGATCGCCACAGGCGTGATCAACATTCAGCTCTGGTACCCGTTCGGGTTTCCCTTCGTTCCCGCTCATTACTACGGGGCCATGCTGTTCGTGGCCGCCCTGAGCTTCCACGTGGCCCTGAAGGTCCCGGTCATGCTCCGGGCCTTTCGCAACCAGGGTGTCCTGCGACCGCTGCGGGAGGACCTGGCGCACACGGTGGCCGAGCCCGTCCTGCCCGGTGAGCTCACGAGTGCTCCCCACGCCCCGGCCCCGCCGACGCTCACCCGGCGGGCGCTCGTCGGGGGTGTGGGCGCCGCGTCGGTCAGCCTCGGCGTGATGACCGCGGGCCAGGTCGTGGGCGGGCCCTTCAATGGTCTTGCGCTGCTCGCGCCCCGCGGGCGGCGCGGCTCCGGGCCGAACGACTTCCCCGTGAACAAGACCTTCGCCGCCGTGGGCATTCCGCGCGAGCGGACCGGTCCCGCGTGGCGTCTCGGGCTGAACGCCGGGGACGAACGCCGGACGGAGCTCAGCCGCGACGAGTTGCTCGCCCTGCCTCAGGTGAGGGCCACCCTGCCGGTGGCCTGCGTCGAGGGCTGGAGCACCACCCAGCACTGGAGCGGCGTGCGCCTCCGGGAGCTCGCGCGCATGGCCGGGGTCGATGATCCCGAGACCCTGGAGGTGCGCTCACTCCAGGAGCACGGGCGGCTCAGCCGGGTCACGCTCAACCGCGGGCAGGCGAGACACGAGCAGGCGATGCTCGCCCTGCGGGTCAATGACGTCGATCTCTCGCCCGACCACGGCTACCCCGCCCGGATCATGGTTCCCGCGCTGCCAGGCGTGCACTGCACCAAGTGGGTGGCAGAGCTCACTTTCACATGAGTGGCTTCCGCCGGCTCTACGGCGCTTCCCCGGCCCACCTCGCGGCCTTCGCCGCCAGCCTGGCGGTGGCCTTCTACGCCCTCAGCCGGATCCTCGGACTGGTGTCCGACCCACGGCGGGTGGTCGTCTGGCTGCTCGCCGCCGTACTCCTCCACGACCTCGTGCTGCTGCCCGCATACACGCTCGCCGGGCGCGGGGCCGGCGCGGTGATCGCGCCGGCGTCGCGGCGCACCCGCCTACGGGTCGCGGCCCTCAACCACCTGCGCGCCCCCGCGCTGCTCTCGGGACTGCTGCTGCTGGTCTGGTGGCCGGTGGTCGGCCGGAAGGCGCCGCGGACGTATCTGCACGCCAGCGGGCTGAGCGTCGATCCCTACCTCGGCCGCTGGCTCGCGGCCACCGCCGTCCTGTTCGTTGGCTCGGCGCTGATCCTGATGCTGCGGCTCCGGAGCCTCAGGCGCTCGGGTGACGAGACCATTACGCCCGCCCCCGAGCGGGCGAGACACTGAGAGAATCGCCCGGATGGACAGCCGCGGCTCCATCCTGGTGGTTGACGACGAGCCCACGATCGCCGAGATCGTGTCGCGCTATCTCGGCCGCGCGGGCTACGCCGCGCGCACGGCGTGCGACGGGCCCGGAGCGCTGAGGAGCGCCATCGAGCACCGCCCGGACCTGGTGGTGCTCGATCTGATGCTGCCGGGTATGGATGGTCTCGAGGTGATGAAGCGCCTGCGCAATTTCGGGGAGGGTCCCCGGATGTCGGTGATCCTGCTCACAGCCAAGGGAGAGCACTCGGACCGCATTGTTGGACTGCGCCTGGGGGCCGACGACTACGTGGTCAAGCCCTTCTCGCCCGCCGAGCTGGTGGCGCGCGTCGACGCCGTGCTGCGCCGGGTGGACGGCCCGCCCGAGCTGGAGAAGCCGCTCGCGTTCGACGGGCTGACGGTGGACCCGCGGGGGCGCCGGGTGACCGTCCGTGGGGAGGCGGCGCAGCTCACCGTGCGAGAGTTCGACCTGCTCGCCTATCTCGCGCGCCATCCAGGGCAGGTCTTTTCGCGAGACCAGCTGATGGACGCGGTCTGGCAGTACAACTTCTACTCGGACACCTCGACTGTGACGGTGCACATGCGCCGGCTGCGGGCAAAGGTCGAGCTGGATCCCTCGCGTCCGCGCTGGCTGCAGACCGTGTGGGGCGTCGGCTACCGCTTCGAACCATGACCGGCCGCGGCGCGGTGCTCGGCCTGCTGGCCGGGGCGCTCGGTGGCGGATTCGTGATGGGCCTCGCGTATGCCCCAAGCGACGGTGTGGCCACAGCCCTCTACCTCGTCGCCTGGGGCAGCTCAGTGCTCGTGGCCGTGCAGGTCCTGATGCGCCGGCGCCACCGCGCCGTCTCGCTCTCGGGGCAGCTTGCGGCAGGGGTGATGGTGAGCGCGGGGCTGAGCCTGCTCGGGATCGGGGCGATCGTGCTGCTGATGTTCATCTCGACACACGACGCGCTGGTGATCGCGGTGGTGTTGCTGTTCGGCGGCGCCCTGAGCGCCTACTCCGTTTGGGCGCTCTCGCGGGGCGTGCTCCACGACGTCCGCACCGTTCGCGACGGCCTGCGGGCCGTGGGGAAGGGCCGCCGGGACATCGACCTGCACACCGGCGCCCAGGACGAGCTGGCCGAGCTGGCGGCGGCGGCCACCGCGATGGCGGCCCGGCTCTCGGAGACCGAGTCCGAGCGCGAGGCCACCGACCAGGCGCGACGTAAGCTTGTGGCCGCCGTCTCGCACGACCTCAGGACGCCCCTCACTTCGCTGCGTCTCATATCCGACGCCATCACCGACGAGGTCGTGGACCCCGCCACCCGGCGCGGCTACCTCGAGCAGATGTCGGTGCACATCCGCTCGCTTTCGGCGCTGATCGACGACCTCTTCGAGCTTTCCCGGATCGAGGCCGGAGACATCGACTGGTCGATGGAGCAGGTACGCCTCCACGAGCTCGTCAGCGAGACCGTCGAGGCGATGCAGCCCCACGCGGACGCCAAGCGTGTACGCGTCGTGGCCACGGTGGCCGGCGACCTGGCCACCGCTCGGGCCAACCCCGAGCGCGTCCAGCGCGTCCTGTTCAACCTGATTCAGAACGCCATTCGGCACACGCCTGCCGACGGAAGCGTCACCGTGGTGGCGGAGGCAAACGGACGCTCGGTGGAGGTCGAGGTCGCGGACACCGGAGAGGGCCTCGCCCAGGACGATCGGGCGCTGGCCTTCGACGCGTTCTATCGCGGCTCCAGCGGACCAGGGCACCTCGGTGACGGCACCGGTCTGGGACTGACCATCTGTCGGGCCATCGTCGAGGCCCATGGCGGCCGGATCTGGTTTGCCGAGGCGCCCGTCGGGACGTGCGTGCGCTTCAGCCTTCCCCGCGGTTGACCGGGTGGCCGGTGGCCGCGCCGGCGTCAGACCGTGTCCGTGCTTGTCAGGACCCTGACAGGGCGGCCGGCCGGTGGGCAGCCAAACGCCGGGACGCGGTTTGGGGAGACAATGTCACGGCGCTACGGCATGAGGCTGACGAAGGGCCGTCTTGGCCGGTGCCCGGTCTGCCGCACCTGGGTGATCGTCGACGACGACGTCGCTCGAGAGGAAGGGGCGGTCCTCCACGCCGAGTGCGCCCGCTATCGCCGAGTCCAGAGCGCGTCTCAGTCTCCAGGGCGCATCGTGTCCATCTTTCGACGGAGTCCCGGGCACGACTGAGTCCTGGTGGGCGGCCGGGCCCCTCGGGTCGCGGGGGACACGGCCCGAGGGAAGGCACCGGCGCGCGCCGACGGGCTCTCGTCACCCCACTGTCACGAGCCCGCCGAAGCGGCACTTGCCGGCGTGGCCGAGCACGCTCGTGCCGGCATACAGCTCTTGACCCAATATCTCCGTGCCGTCCGGACTGATGGCACCGCCGGGCCCGCCCTGAGCGAACGCGGGAGTGCCGGCGGCGTCCTCGGCCCGGACCAGGGTGGCGGTCTCGCCGATGTTGAACGCGGCATCGGGCTCGGCGCCGTCAACCGCTGATCCGTTCTGGTTGGTCTGGATCAAGATCTCGGCCACGTGATTCGCGCCGTCGACGCGACAGCGGGCGATCAGTGAGAACGGCCCGATCGTGCCCAGGCCCTTCGAGGCGCCCAGGTCCAGATCGAAGCCCGCGAACCTCCGTACGGTCACGCCCCCTACGGAATCGGCCGATTCAGCGCTGGGCACCTTGCCCAGCTTCGACGCGTCGAGCACCTCCTCCTTGACCGCGTTGTTGCCGACCGAGTCCTTCTGCATCAGGGTGCCCTTCAGCGATCGCCCGTGGAGGTCGCTCTGTGTCAGCGAGCGGTTGCGTATGTCACTTCCCGTCAGGGAGCCGTTCACGACATCGGCTCCCGTGATCGAGAGGGCGTAGGCGGTGCCACCGGCGGCCATGAAGACGGCAACTGTGGAAAGGACCAACGCAGGTGACAGTCGTCGCGATAGGCGCTTCATCTACTTACCTCCATGTCTGGTTCGGAGCCCGGCGCGACCATGGCGGCCGAGCTCGTGCTGGGATGAACACGGCTCGAACGCCATGGCTGCTCGCGCTGTCAGGAACCGGACAGGGCTGCGTCGTGGGGGATGGCGGGCCTCCAGGCCCTCAGCACTTCACCTGCCTGGTGTCGTGGCCCCGGGCGCCATCCTCGGCGGTGAACGTTGCGCGGATCGTGCGCTTGTGCCCCCTGCAGCCGACCGACGAGTAGAAGCGGATCTTGCGCCGCTTCCCGTGGATCTTCTTGCGTCCCGACTTGGTGATCTTCGATACCACCTTCCTCACCGTGTTGTCGAGCCCGGAGGGATGGAGCAGGTCCGGCGGGACGGTGAAGCGAAGCTCGTCTGAGACGACGTGCGCTATGTGGACCTTCTTGTAGTGGCTCCTGATCGCCAGGTGGATGGGCGTTGGGCAGCCGATCTTTCGTGACCCCTCGGAGACGGGGGACGGCGGATCACCGTCGAGGCGGATGGCCAGGCCTCCGTTGTGACCCGCGCCGCGGATGTTGTACAGCCCCAGGCGGAGATTGCAGAAGAGCTTGATCGAACGATTGCTCGCAGGCCCGACCAGGTTCTGAACCAGGCCACTGCCCACCTTCGCGCGACGGCACTTCCTCGAGATCTTCGCCCTGTTTGCCTGAGAGAAGCTGCACGAGGGAAAGGCCTCCGGATACGTCACGAGGCCCTCGGCACCGATGGCGAAGGTCTTGATCGGGGTCCCCCGGATTGCCGGGTTCGAGTCGTTCACCCCGAGCTCGAAGCGCAGCTTCTTGCCCTTCGGCTTCTTGGGGCTCCCCTTGCCGTTCGGGCCGGCCTTGCCGCCGACGGTGTAGACGTTGGCCGCGAGCGCCACTCCGCTCAGGGCCAGCACCGCGGTGGCCGCGATCGCTAGGGCGATCATCTTCTTCATCTGCACTCCTCTTCCAGGGCCGGTCCACTGCGCCGGCCGTTGCCCAAGGGACTAGCGAGCGCAGGTGCGGACGATCGGAAGCCTGTAAGCCCCCGGACAGTGCACCTAGATCGGGGTTTGCTGGTGGAAGGCGAGCTTCCACTGTCCGCCGCGGCGGACGAAGGTGCTGCCGATGACAGCCGAGTACGGCTTCTGTCCGGCCCGCCGGGCCGCCACCTTGTAGACCACGACACCGATGTCCTCCGAGAGGGCGAGCACGCGCGGGTCATCCATCTCGAAGCTCGACCACGGTGGCGCGGATTCGATTCCGTCGATCGCCTGATCGCGCGTCAGCACGCCGAACGAGAAGGCCATCAGGGCGTCGTCTGTGAGGTGCTCGCGGTAATAGGCGGCCCCGTCAGCCGTGCACAACGCCGTCCAGCCCTCGCGCTCCGCCTCGACCAAGCGTTCCTCCAGGGTCATCGCAACCGCTCCTCGTCGTTTTGGACATCGGCCACATGATCGGCCGCCGCCGACGGCCGTTGGCGAGCGATTGTCAGCGCGCCGACATCATTCGCACCGCCCGGGTCGACGCCGCATCGAATGGTGGGAAGACGAGTTTGGGGACGAATTAATCCAGCCGAATTCCGGCCGTCCGCGGCCGGGAGCGGGGGAACCACCGACACCGGGCCTGGTCCCGGCGTCCGGGGCGAATCCCACCGGGGCGTCACCGAGAGTGGCGCCGGCGTGGGTAGCGCCGCTCTCTTGGCGCGAGCCCGCCAGCTAACCCCGCAGGCACGACAGGAGAGGGGTTTGCCGTTCGCATGCCATCGGATCACCTTCATACGCGCGCGCCGGGAAGCCTGGCGCTGCTCGCCGCGTCCATCGGGGCCGCGCTCGCGGCGATGCCGCCGAGCGCGGCCTCCGCGGGAGGGTCCGGAGGGGCGCTCGCCACCCCCCCGCCGGGAGGCGCCAGGGCGATCCTGACCCCGGCCGGGCGAGCACTCGCGCCCCGGTCGGCGCCGGCGAAGGTCGCGGCGGTGATCAGAGCCGCCAACAGGATCGCGGCGAAGCCCTATCGCTACGGAGGCGGGCACGGGCACTGGAAGGACCACGGCTACGACTGCTCTGGCTCCGTCAGCTACGCGCTTCACGGGGCGAAGCTTCTGCGGCGTCCCCTGGCCTCCACCGGGTTGATGGCTTTCGGCCGTCGCGGTCGCGGTCGATGGATCACCACCTACGCCAACGGGGGCCACGCCTACATGGTGGTGGCGGGGCTCCGCTTCGACACCAGCGCCAGGCGCCGCACCGGCTCGCGCTGGACGGCTGAGCGACGCTCGGGACGCGGGTACGTGAAGCGGCACCCGGCGGGCTTCTGAGCTAGCGGGTGCCGCGGGTGCTGGGGAAGTCGTCCTCGACCGACCCCTGGCCGCTGCCGACCGTGTCGCCTCGCTCCGGGCCGCGGGGATGCTCGCCGACCTCGCTCCCCCCGCCGAAGAGCCCGATCGCGGTCGCGAGCACGACAGCCCCCACGATGCCGACGAGGATCCACCCCCCCGAGCCGACCGCGAAAGCGGCGCTACCCGACATGGGGCTTCAGCAGATCGACCATGCGGGCCACTCTCATGCCGACCTCGGCGACGGTCATTCGCATCACCCGGGAGGCCTCGGCGCGCGACGCGCCGCCCGCGAGCATGCCGAGCAGGGGCAGGTCGTCGCTCTGAAGACGCTGCTGACCGATCCTCAGCATCTCGGGAACGGGTCGGGGAAACACGGCGTCGCCTCGGTTGACTCCCCGTATCGCCCGGAGCAGGTCCTCGGCAGGCGCGCCCTTGTCGAGGACGCCGTCGGCACCCGCGAGGCGGGCCGGCAGGGCGAGCCCTTCGTGGGAGTGCGCCGAGTACACGAGCACCCGCGGGCTCTCGCCGCGGTCCTTGAGCCGGAGGCAGAGCGTGAGGCCATCCTCTTCGGTGAGGTGGTAGTCCAGGAGGATCACGTCCGGCGCGGTGGTCAGGGAGTCGAGGGCTTCGCGTGTGCTCGAAGCAACCCCGCAGACGACGATGCCGGGCTCGCGGGTGAGAAGGCTCTTCAGCCCGGTCCGCATGGCGGGATGGTCGTCGACGACGAGAACGCGGATCATGGGCACCATGATGGTCCGTTCCGGCACCGCCATGTCGGCGGTCGTCAGGGACCTGACACTGCCGCACCAATGTTTGGAACGCTGGGCCCGCGTCCGAGCCGGCCGAGGTCACCCCGGTTCAGACGGCGTGTGACCGCGACGACGTCGCTGCGCTCGTAGAAATCCACCGCGATCAGATTCGGGGGGCGCCCGAGCGTGCGCGCGCATTCCCGCGCACGGCGGAGCATCACCTGCGCCGTTCCGACCGCGCGATCCTGAACCGGTGGCGGGGGGAACCGGTCGATCCAGTGGTTCATCAGGAGCAGGGGGCTGTCGGGGGTGCCGCGGTTGGGCTCGCAGGCGGTGCGAGAACCGAGCAGCGAGTCGATCCGCGTGTCCTGGAGATAGAGGAACTCGGGGCGGTACCAGCTGGTGCTTCCTCCGTCGTCCTCGTCCAGAACCACGAGGCGCCGGCCGGAGGCGATCATCTCGCGGAGGGTGGGAAGCGGGCCTCGCTCGGGCAGGGTGGCCAGGTAGGGCTCGAGGTCGGCGTCCCCCATCGCGCCCTCTATCTCCGCGGGGTCCACGCTGGACTCGATCAGGATCACCAGGACCTCTGCCGGGTTCTGCTCGAGGAACGAACGCACCTCGTTGAGGGTCGCACCGAGGCGTTCCGCTCCCAGCTCGCAGAGCGTGTGGCAGAGGAAGAGCCGGCGCTCACCCGAGCGCGGAACGAGGCCGAGCCGTCCCGCGAGGCGCTCCGCCACCCGCACCCCCTCGGGCCCGAGCTCAGCCGCCGCGCGGTTGCGGTTGCTCCCCTCGGCTGCCAGGTCGGTGCGCACCCGTCCCTGAGCATCGACGACTCCGTAGTGGGCGTCGATCATGAGCAGACGGATGCCGTCCTTCAGCTGTCGTGGGATCGGATGCACCTGGTTGGCGAAGTACCAGCCGGGACGATCCGCAGCCGACATCGAGTTGTGGGTCCCGGCCAGCGCCACCTCGTCGAGGCGCCGATCGCACAGAGCCGCGACTCCGTTGCACTTGGAGATCTCGTTCTCCGCGGGCGGGCTTGGGGCGCCACGGAGGGTGGTGAGCGCGAGTGCGGCGCCACCGGCGGCAAGAACGAAGACGAGTCCGCCGAGCACAAGGGCGGGGCGTACCGACCTCCGGCGTCGGGGGCCTGGACGGGACGACGGCGGGGCCAGGGCCAGGGCTTCGGCCAATCCCAGCACGAGCAGCAACCCGCCGGTCAGGCCGACGACCACCGCGAACAACGGCTGCGCCCTGAGGAGCACGAGCGCTCCGAGACCGGCCAGCGCCAGACCGCGCGCCAGCCGGAGCGGCCGCGACAGGTTCCCGCCCGCGAGCAGGTCGGCGCCTCTCCGCAGCGCGGCCCGGCGGTCCACGCGGGCTTCCGCCAGGAGGCCGCCCAGGCTTACAGCGATGCCCGCGCCGCCCAGCAGCGTGAGCCATGTCTCGAGCCCACCTGCCATGGCGTCCCATACCGCCCCTGCGGCCGTGCGCGCTTCGGCCGTGGAGAGCGTTCCCACCCCGTTGGCGTGAGAGATCGTCTGCGCGCGGAGCGCGGTGAGCGCACCGAGCGCGACGGCCGCGCCGGCGGCGAGCATCAGACCCGTGGCCACCAGCGTCCGGCGCCGGTCGGGCGAGAGCGCGACAGCGAGGAGCATGGCGACGAGACCGGCCATGACGAGAGGCAGCGCCGCCGCTCGGGCACCGTCGGCCCAGCGGACCGCAGTGGTGGCGAGATCGCTCGAGCGCAACTCGGCTATGCGGGGTTTCAGGTCGGCCGGAATCTGATCCGCTGTTTGCGGCGACACGCTCCGGACGGCGGGCACCAGCAGCCGGCGTGCCTCCTCCAGCTCCACCACCACGTTCCGGTCGCCGTGGAGGAGCACCCTGAGGGCAGCCGCCGCGGCTCGGCGCACGACACGCGCGAACTGCTCGGTCTCCAGCACCGCCTCGACCCCGGTGAGCACCAGTGGCCGCGAGGCCACGAGGTTGGGCGAGCCGCGCTCGACCATCTGCACCGCCACCTGCTCGGCGATCGCCCTTCGAACCTCATCGGTGCGCAGGGCGGCCACGGCGCGACGGCCGAAGGGCTCGGGTTCCGCCAGCTGGTACTTCACGTAGGAAGCCGCGATCCCGGCTATGAGCAGCACGACCCCCGCCAGTGCGAGGACGAGACTGCGCCGGACGGTCACCGGCGCGATCCTGTCAGGTCCTCACCGGAGGCATCGGATGGCGGCCGCCGGCGTCCCGTTACGCTCCGCGGCGTCCCATGTCCGCACCCCGTGAGGCACTCACGCATCGCCCCACGGCCTCCCCCGTGAACGGCTCGGCGGCCGAGCGCCTGCTGACACGGGCCGGCGGGAGGAGTCTCGTGACCCGGGTCTTCCTGGCCAACGCCGCCGTCGTCACGGTGGCGGTGCTGATCATTGCCCTCTCGCCCGCTCGGATCCCGTCACCGACATCGCCGCTGGCCGTGGCGGTGCTGGCGGCCGGCCTCGGTGCCGTGCTGCTGATCAACTACGCGCTCCTCCGCCGAGCCCTCGCCCCCCTCGACCGACTCGCCCGGACGATGGCCGACGCCGGGCCACTGGAGCCCGGAATGCGAGCGTCGCTCGGCCGCTCGGAGAGCGACGTGCTCGGACTCACCGCGGCCTTCAACCGCATGCTCAACCGCCTGGAGGAGGAGCGGCGCCTGAGCGTGAGGCGCTCTCTGCGGGCACAGGAGAGCGAACGCCTGCGCGTGGCCCGCGAACTGCATGACGAGGTGGGGCAGACGCTGACCGCCGTCCTGCTGCACCTCGACCGCCTGCGACGCAGCTCGCCGGATGGCTTTGCGGCCGACATCGAGGAAGTCACCGCCAGCGCACGTGAGTCACTTTCCGATGTGCGGGCCATCGCCCACCGCCTGCGTCCCGAGCCGCTCGAGGATCTTGGTTTGCGGGCGGCCCTCGGCTCGCTCTGTGCGCGGGTCTCCGAGCAGGGGGGGATCGGCGTGGAGTGCCGCCTGGCTCCCGAGCTGCCTCACCTCGACGCCGAGCAGGAGCTGGTGGTGTACCGGATCGCCCAACAGGCGCTGACCAACACGCTGACCCACGCGGCTGCCAAGACGGCCACGGTGGACCTCGACGTGGTGGGACGGCTACTCGTGCTCACGGTCGTCGACGACGGGATCGGCGTGGGGGACGCCCGCCCCGGTGCGGGCATCCAGGGCATGCGCGAGCGAACGCTGCTCGTGAAGGGGCGCCTCAGCGTGGATCCCGGGGAGGCCGGCGGCACCCGGGTCCGGCTCGAGCTTCCCATCGCCCACACGTGAGCACCCCCGTGACAATCCGTGTGGTGCTCGCCGACGACCACGCCGTGGTGCGTCGAGGCCTGAGGCTGGTGCTCGATGCGGAACCGGACCTCACGGTCGTCGGCGAGGCGGGCGACGGCGTGGAGGCCGTGGCGGCGGTCATGCGCTGGCGGCCCCACGTGGCGTTGCTCGACGTGACCATGCCGCGGAAGACGGGGATCCAGGCGGCCCAGGAAATCAGCCGCGCGAACCCTGCGACTCGGTGCCTGATGCTGTCCATGCACGACAACGAGTTCTTTTTCTTCGAGGCTCTGCGGGCGGGTGCATCAGGGTACGTGCTGAAGTCATCCGCCGATACCGACTTGGTCGAGGCCTGCCGGGCCGCCGTCCGCGGCGAGCCGGTGATCTATCCAGCCGCCATCCGGGCCCTTGTGCGCGACTACATCGAGCGCGGAGGGGAGGGGCGGGGGTTCGACGACGTGCTCTCACCACGCGAGGTCGAGGTGGTGAAGCTGATCGCGGAGGGATACACGAGCCGGGCTATTGCCGACGAGCTGGTGATCAGCGAGAAGACCGTGGAGCGCCACCGGGCCAACGTGCTGGGGAAGCTCGGCATGCGCGACCGGGTGGAGCTGACTCGCTATGCCATTCGCCGCGGGCTGATCGAGCCCTAGGCGCGATTCAGGCCGCCTTGTCCACGCTCCCCCGGCCCTTGTCCGGGTAGAGGAGCCATGCGCCGGACGGCAGCCGCTCGATCGCCCCGCTCAGCCGCAGCTCCGTCACCGCGCTGCTGACCGAGGGCCGGGCTGCTCCGACCTGACTCGCGAGTACCTCGTGAGTCACTCCGGGGAGATCGACCACCGTCCCCTCAGATGTCACCCGGCCCCAGCGGTCGGCCAGATGGTGGAGGGTCAGGAGCACGCGCTCGGCCACGCCCACGCGCCCGCAGGTGGCCAGCGTGTACGCGAGCGACTGCGCGCGATCGACGAGACGGGCGGCTGCCGCGGCGGTCACCTCCGGCCAGGGGGCCATCCGGAGCAGGAAGCGCCTGTTCAGAAGAGCCAGCCTGGCGGGGGAGAGCACCTCGAACTCGATCGTCGGTGGATATGACGCGCTGAGCTCCCGTTCGCGCTGCCAGGGCCGGAGCAGATCGCCCTGCCCGAGGAGCTCGGTCCATGTCCGCCCGCGTACAACCACGCGGCGCGCGATCAACCCGTCGAGGACCAGCAGGCCAAGCCAGCCCGCCGGGCGGCTGGGCTCGGGAGGCGCCCAGCCCCCGGCAGGCAATTCGAGCACGGCCGCCACGCTGCTGGGCAGGGCGAGGGCGGCGCTCTCCGGGTTGAGTTGCTCCCCGAGGCCCGGGTCCTCGCGCAGCACGAGGGTGCTCGACGGGGTGGGCGCGCGGGCCATGTCTGGCTCGCGACGGGTTGGGTGGAGGACGGGGGTGAGGGTGCTCTGGAACATCCACGCCAATCATCCCCGGGCCGGCGCTGCCCGGATATGGGGTGCGCAGTGCATCTGGGTGGGGGAAACGGCCCCATTGCGCAGGATTCCGCGGGATCTGGCGGAAGACCAGCCAATGCTCACAAGACTGTCGCTCCACGACGGCATGACCCTGGTCGAGCTGATGGTGGTGATCCTGATCCTCGGCGTTCTCGCGGCGATCGCCCTCCCGAACCTGCTTGGCCAGAGCGCAAAGGCCAACGATGCCGACGCCCAGGTCCAGGCCAAGACCCTTCTGACGACCATGCGGATCTGTGGGATCGACCAGGGTGGTTCCTTCACAGAGCCCCAGGCGTGCAATCTGAAGCGGTTGCGTGAAATCGAGCCGAGCATCGCCAAGAGCGGAGTGAGCGCGAGCCCGGGCAAGCCCCTCGGCGGCTTCACGCTCAAGGCCACCTCCGGCTCCGGGACGAGCTTCACCATCACCCGCTACGCCGACGGCACCCGCCAGCGCACCTGCAAGGTCAAGAGCCAGGGCTCGCCCGGGGGCTGCACCCTGACCAAGGGCAAGAACGGGGTCTGGTAGCCGCCGTCGGGGATCGTCAGAGCCCGACGTGGACGCCGGCCGCCCTGTGGGCTCCGAGCGAACGTGCGTCCGGTGGCTCGCCGTGCAGCACGAAGCCGCCGCCCAGTCGTTTGGTGATGGCACCGCCGGTCTCGAGCGCCTTCAGGGCGGTGGAGACGGAGGGCCGGGTGGCCCCGGCGAGGCGCCCTATCAGCTGGTGAGTCAGCGGGATTGGCAGGATCACGCCGTCCCGGCCGACCCGGCCGAACGTGTCGGCCAGATGCCAGAGCAGCACGAGCACCCGGACCTCGAGCCCTCGGATGCCGGTTATGGCCAGCATCGACGCCAGTCCCTGGGCCCGCGCAACGGCCCGCGCCACAAGGACGGCGGTGATCTGAGGCCACGGAGCGGTCGCCGCTGCCAGACGACGATCGAGGAGCACCAGCGTGGACGGGGTGAGCGCGCTCCACTCGATCTCGGGTGCGAGTGACGCCGCGACCCCGGACTGGGGCCATGGGTGGATCACCTCACCTGGGCCAAGCAGCTCGGCGCAGACCCGTCCTGCCAGTATCACCTCGCGGAGCAGCAGTCCGTCCACCACGAGGAAGCCGAGCACACCCTCCGTCCCTTGCGACATCTCCGGCCGGGGCCAGGCGCCCCGGTTGACGTCGATGACCTGCACGACGAGCTCGCGCCGAGCTTCGAGCAGCGCCTGCTCCTCGAGTCCATCGGCCAAGCCGGGATCCAGCTCGAGCAATCTCCCGGATCGTCCTTGGCGCTGCATCGCCCCGAGCAGCGGGTACCCGCCGGTCAGTCCGTGCAAACCCGGTCCCCGAGCGCCGTTCGTCCCGTTCACGCAGCACACGTCCCCGCCGTCATGAGCGCGAGTGCTCGGCGCAGGAGACGCGAGACCTGCATCTGAGAGAGCCCGACGCGCTCGCCGATCTCACGCTGCGTGAGGCCTTCGCCGAAACGCAGCCCGATCATCTCCCGCTCGAGTGCCGTAAGGCCGCTCCACGCTTCGGCGATGGCCTGACGGGTGGCGGACAGCTCGTAACCGTCGTCCGTTGCGCCGATCAGCTCCACGAGCGGCACCGGCGGCCCTCCGGGGTCCGAGCCGGTCGCGTCGAGGGACGCGGCCCGGTACGCGGTCGTCGCCTCCGCGGCCTCGAGAACCCGCTCGGGGCTGCAGCCCACCTCGGCCGCGATCTCTCCCACGGTCGGCGAGCGCCCCAGCTCGGCGGAGAGGCTCTCCGTCGCAGTGGTCACCTTCAGCACGAGCTCCTTGAGGTCACGCGGCACGTGTACCGCCCATCCCGTGTCGCGAAAGTGGCGCTTCAGCTCTCCCAGGATCGTCGGGACGGCAAAGCTGGTGAGCTTTACTCCACGGCCGGGCTCGAAGCGGTCGATCGCCTTCAGCAGCCCGAGACTCGCGACCTGGACGAGGTCCTCGACGGGCTCGTTCCGATGCGAGTAGCGAAGAGCTAGGTGCCGGACAAGTGGCATGAGCCGATTCACCAGTTCGTCGCGCGCTCGAAGATCGCCGGTGCTGTGGTAGCGCGCAAGAAGCCGGCGTTCGACGAATGCGTCCGGCACGTTGGGCCTCCGAGCCGGGGGGGCGGGTCCGGCGCCGTCCGGGCGCGCCTTGAGGGTGACCGACATCGAAACGAACCTCCTCGTGGGTTGAAGATGCTCGCGGTCCGTCTGGCAGCCAGGGCTCTGACCGGTGGGCGTCCCGTGGGGGCCTGCACCAGGTCGCCGCCCCACGGGTTGGCCCCTGAAGCGACTTCCCTGGCGCAAGTCTGGCCGTACTGATTTCGAAGCCCCCCGGAGCTGTCAGGAATCTGACCGCTGGCTGTGAACGCGGAACGTCGACGGGGTCTGTCAGCCAGCCGACGTCGAGAAGGGCAGCGTGTTTCCGGCATTGACGGCGGGGCAACCACAGGCAAGGTCCAGCACATTCGCCAAGCAGGTGACTGACCCGATCAAGAGGAGCACCGATGTCCCAGACCGTCGCGTCCTACATGCTCTCCCGCCTCCGCGAATGGGGCGTGAAGCAGGTCTTCGGCTACCCGGGCGACGGCATCAACGGGCTGATGGGGGCGTGGCATGAGCACGAGCACGATCTCGAGTTCATTCAATGCCGTCACGAGGAGATAGCCGCGTTCGCGGCCACGGCTTACGCGAAGGTCTCGGGCGACGTCGGGGTGTGCATGGCCACGTCCGGTCCAGGTGCCATCCACCTCCTGAACGGGCTCTACGACGCGAAGCTCGACCATCAGCCGGTGGTGGCCATCGTGGGTCAGCAGAAGCGCATGTCGCTGGGCGGTCACTTCCAGCAGGAGGTGGACCTCACGGCGCTGTTCAAGGACGTGGCTCACGAGTTCGTCCAGGTGTGCATGACCCCACAGCAGGCGCGGCAGTTGATCGACCGTGCCATCCGGATCGCCAAGGCGGAGCGCACCGTCACCTGCGTGATCGTGCCGAACGACATCCAGGAGGCGGCGTGGGAGGAGCCGGAGCGAGAGCACGGCGCGATGTTCACCTCGACCAGCTACAGCGAGCCGCGTGTGCTACCCCGCGGTGCGGACCTCCGCCGGGCTGCCGAGACGCTCAATGCCGGCTCGAAGGTGGCGATGCTGATCGGACAGGGTGCGAGGGACGCCACGGCCGAGGTGCTGGAGGTGGCCGATGTGCTCGGTGCCGGAATCGCGAAGGCGCTCAACGGCCGTGCGGTGGTGCCAGACGACCTCCCCTTCGTGACCGGATCGATCGGCCTGCTCGGCACGAAGCCGACGAACGAGATGATCGAGAGCTGCGACACCCTCCTGATGGTCGGCTCCAGCTTCCCGTATTCGGAGTGGCTGCCGGAGGAAGGGAAGGCGCGAGGTGTTCAGATCGACATCGACGGGCGGATGATCGGGATCCGCTATCCGATGGAGGTGAACCTGGTCGGGGATGCGGGCGAGACCCTTCGCGCGCTTCTGCCTCTGCTTCAGCGCAAGGAGAATCGCTCGTGGCGGGAGTCGATCGAGGCCGAGGTGGAGCGCTGGTGGACGATTCTCGACAAGCGCGCCCACGACAGCGCCGATCCGCTCAATCCGCAGCTGCTGTTCCACGAGCTGTCGGAGCGGCTGCCCGACGGCGCCATCCTCACCGCCGATTCCGGCTCCGCAACGAACTGGTGGGCCCGGCACCTGAAGCTCCGCAGTGGCATGAAGGCGGCGCTCTCCGGCACCCTGGCCACGATGGGCCCCGCGGTGCCGTACGCGCTGGGGGCGAAGTTCGCGTTTCCCGATCGACCCGTGATCGCCTGCCTCGGCGATGGCGCCATGCAGATGATCGGCGTGAACGCGCTGATTGACCTCGCCCGCTACAGCGATCGGTGGGCCAACCGGCAGACCGTAGTCCTGGTGCTGCACAACGACGACCTCAACCAGGTGACCTGGGAGCAGCGCGTGATGTCCGGCGATCCCCGTCTCGAGGTCTCGCAAGAGCTGCCCGACTTTCCGTATGCCCGCTACGCGGAGCTGCTGGGCATCAAGGGCATCCGCATCGACGCGCCGGATCAGGTGGCGGACGCCTGGGACGAGGCCTTCGCCCACGGAGGCCCCGTCGTGATCGAGGCGATCACCGACCCCGAGGTGCCGCCGCTTCCGCCGCACATTCGCTTCGACCAAGCCGTGGGGCTGGCGAAGGCCATTCGCGGCGGCGATCCCGCGACCCCCCGGATCGTGAAGCAAGCGATCAAGGGCAAGGTGCACGAGTTCGTGACCCGCTGATGGGAATGGCCACGGTGGGCAGCGATGTGACCGTCCGGCGCCTCGAGGTATCCGCCTACACCGTCCCCACCGATTCGCCGGAGTCCGATGGGACGCTCGACTGGAGCTCAACGACGCTGGTGTTGGTGGAGGCTCACGGCGGTGAGGAGACCGGCCTCGGCTGGAGCTACGGATCCACGGCGGTGGGCACGCTGATCGAGTCGAAGCTCGCGGGCGTGGTTGGGGGCCTCGACGCGATGGACCCGCAGGCCGCCTTCGCGGCGATGACGCGAGAGATCCGCAACGACGGCGAGACGGGGATCGCCTACATGGCGATCTCCGCGGTGGACGTGGCGCTGTGGGACCTGAAGGCCCGCCTGCTCGGAGTGTCGCTGTCGAGGCTCATCGGGCGCTATCTCGAACACACCCCGATCTACGGCAGCGGCGGGTTCACGTCCTATTCGGATGACCAGCTGCGCGAGCAACTCGGGGGCTGGGTCGAGGAGGGAATCCCACGCGTGAAGATGAAGGTGGGGCGGGACCCCGGGCGCGACCCGCACCGCGTCCGCGTGGCCCGCGAGGCGATCGGACCGGAGGCCGCGCTGTTCGTGGACGCCAACGGTGCGTACTCGCGCAAGCAGGCTCTCGAGCTGGCGCACGTGTTCCGCGAGGATGCGGGGGTGTCGTGGCTCGAGGAGCCGGTGAGCTCGGAGGACCTCGACGGGCTGCGGCTGGTGCGCGACCGCGCGCCCGCCGGCGTGACGGTGGCGGCGGGCGAATACGGCTTCGCGCTGCCCTACTTCAACGCCATGATCGATGTGGTGGACGTGCAGCAGGCCGACATGACGCGCTGTGGCGGCGTGACCGGCCTGTTGCGCGTGGACGCCGTCTGCCGCTCGCGGGCAATGCCGCTGTCGGGGCACTGCGCCCCCACCCTCCACGCCCACGCGCTGTGCGGCTGCGAGTGCGCCGTGCATCTCGAGTACTTCCACGACCACGCCCGCATCGAGGGGCTGCTGTTCGAGGGCGTCCCGCTACCCGAGGACGGGGAGCTGCGGCCGGACCCCCTCCGGCCCGGGCTCGGAGTCGAGCTGAAGCGCTTCGAGGCGCAGAGGTATGCCGTATGAGCCGGCGCGCGGAACGGGTGCTCAGGAACCTTCGTCGTGGACGGGTGCAGAGGAGCCTGTCGGCGCTCACCGCGGCGAGTGCCCTTCCGCTCGCGTTCGAGGTCTACCTCGAGCATTACAGGGGGTCGTTCGGCGACAAGTGGGAGTGGGTGCCGGTGGCCCTCACCCCGCCGCTGGTGGCGGCGGGCCTCGGCGGCGTGTACTCGGAGCGGGTCGCGCGCACGGCGCTGCCGGTGACCGGTGGCCTGTTCGCCGCCTGTGGTCTCGTTGGGGCGGGCCTCCACCTGCGCGGCGTGCTGCGCAAGCCCGACGGGCTCGGCCGTCAGGCCGGCTTCTACAACCTGGTGATGGGACCGCCGCTGCTGGCCCCCGGATCGCTTGTGCTCGTCGGGGGAATGGGCATGCTGGCGCCGCTGCTGCAGAGAGAGAGATGAGTGATTTTCGGCAGGCGGGCCACCTCCCCAACCTGCGCGAGGGTGGCGTGCCCGCGGACCCGAACGGCCTGCCGCGCCAGCGCCGCGGGACCACTCCGCAGATGCACGGTCGCTTCCCCGACTACGACGTTCTGGAGAACGCCGCGCATTGGGACGACGCGACCCGTGAGGTGGTGCTGGCGCGCGTGCGCGAGCTGCCGCCGATCTGCTTCTTCGACGATGTGGAGGCCGCCGCCGTGGGGGCGTTCTGCGACTGCGTGCTGGCGCAGGACGCCGAGCCTCGGATACCCGTTCTGGCAATGGTGGACTCGAAGCTGCACCGAGGTGAGCGCGACGGCTTTCAGCACGCCGACATGCCCGATGACGGCGTGGTCTGGCGGATGGTGGCCAGGGGGCTCGACGATGTGGCTCGCCACGAGCACGGCGCTGCGTCGTTCGCCGCCGCGCCGCCCGGCGTTCAGCACTCGATCTGCGACAGCTTCTCCCGCGGGGACCTGCACGGCGGAGTGTGGGAGGAGATGCCCGTCGGCGAGGCATGGAGTGTCGTGATGCGCTACGCGCTGCAGGCCTTCTACTCACACCCCTGGTCGTGGAACGAGATCGGCTTCGGAGGCCCGGCCTACCCGCGTGGATACTCGCGCCTGGGTGTCGGGATGCGTGAGGAGTGGGAGGGCCAGGAGGAGTTCGAGGTGGACCCGGTGCCGGACACGAGGCAGCGGGGGCTGACATGAGGCCCAGGTGGCCCAAGGGGGCGCTGCGCCCCCCGGAGAACGACTCGGCCTTCATCCTCGATGTGCACCGGCGCGCGGTACCGAACGTGAGCCGGATGCGTCGCTACGGCGACCACGACGAGGTGGATCTCTTGATCGTGGGCTGCGGCGCCGGCGGCGGTACGCTCGCGCAGCGATTGGCGCGCAGAGGCTGGCGGGTCGCGGTGCTCGAGCGCGGGCCATTCTGGGACCCCGACCGCGACTGGGTGAGCGACGAGGCCGGCGCGCACCGGCTGTACTGGACGGACAAGCGCATCATCGGCGGCGAGAACCCCGTGCAGATGGGGAAGAACAACTCCGGCCAGGGCGTCGGCGGCTCGATGGTCCACTACGCCGGCTACACCCCGAGGTTCCATCCGAGCGACTTCGAGACCGAGACGCTGGACGGAGTCGGGAAGGACTGGCCGATCACGTACTGGGACCTGCTCCGCCACTACGAGCGCGTGGAGCTGGAGCTGCCCGTTGCGGGCCAGGATTGGCCGTGGGGCCACCCGCATGCCTACCCACATTCCCCGCACCCGTTGTCCGGTGGCGCCGAGCGGGCGTGGCGGGGTGCCCACGATTGCGGCATCGAGATGCGGGTCGGACCGGTGGGGATCGTGAACGGAACCTTCGGCAACCGGCCTCACTGCATATACCGAGGCTTCTGCCTCCAGGCGTGCAAGGTGAATGCCAAGGCGTCGCCTCTCGTCACCCACGTGCCGGATGCGATCGAGCACGGAGCCGAGATCCGCGCGGGTTGCATGGTCACCGGCATAGAGCTCGATGACGCCGGCCGCGCCACCGGCGCGCGCTACGTGCGCGAGGGGCGGGAGAGATTCCAGCGCGCCGCCGCGGTGGCGGTGGCCGGCTACTCGATCGAGACACCGCGCCTTCTGCTCAACTCCGCCAACGCGCGCTTCCCGCACGGGCTGGGCAACGGCAACGACCTGGTGGGGCGCTACGCCATGGTCCAGGGAGCCACGCAGGCCGGCGCGCGCTTCCCCGAGACGATGCGGGCCTACAAGGCGCCACCCCCGGAGGTGTCGTCGGAGCAGTTCTACGAGACCGACGAGTCGAGAGGCTTTGCCCGCGGGTTCTCGATCCAGACCGTGGGGCCGCTGCCGATCGACTGGTCCGAGCACGTGCACGCCGAGGGACATTGGGGTCACGCCCTGCGCGAGTACATGCGCGACTACGTGCACTGGAGCACGCTGGGCGTGCTGTGCGAACTGCTTCCCCACCCCGAGAACCGCGTCACGCTCGCGCAAGAGCACAAGGACGCGAACGGGATGCCGGTCGCCCGCTTCGACTATTCACACACCGACAACGACGAGCGGAACATCGCCTTCGCGAAGCAGACCCTGCGCGACATCTGGGAGCATGCCGGCGCGCAGGACGTGCTGGTGATCGACCGTCACGCGCACCTGGTGGGCGGTTGCCGCATGGGTTCCTCGCCGGAGGACAGCGTGTGCGACTCGGATCACCGAGTTTGGGGCATCCCGAACCTCTTCATCGCCGATGGCAGCGTGATGCCCACGCAGGGGAGCGCCAACCCGGCGCTCACGATCATGGCGCTGGCCTCTCGGCTGGCGGAGCGACTCGACTCCAAGCGGCTCAGCTCGGCGGCCGCGCTCACCGCCGCATGACCGAGACAGGTGGCGGCGGGCGCGTCCGGGCCTGGGCGTGCTGTGTGACCGGCGCCGCGGCGATGGTCGCCGGCTGCGGCGGCAAGCAGTCGACTCTCAATCCACAGAGCGAGCAGTCACGCCAGATCACCACGCTCTGGTGGTGGATGCTCGCGGTGGCGTCGATCGTCTTCATCGGCGCCGTGGCGATGCTCGTGCTCGCCCGGCTCCGGCACCGCCCCGGCCTGCCCTTCGTCGGCGAGCGGGAGGGGGTATCCGTCGGGCTCGTGGTGGGGTTCGGCTTCATCCTTCCCGTGGTGGTGCTCATCGCACTGTTCATCGTCGCGAACATCGGTGTGGCGAAGACCACCTCGGCCCCGAAGCGGGGCTCCACCTCGCTCACCGTTCACGTGATCGGCCACCAGTGGTTCTGGGAGGTGCGGTACCCCGGAACCACCGCGTACACGGCCAACGAGATCCACATCCCGACGGGCACGCGAGTGAACGTGGTGGCCAGCACGGACGACGTGATCCACAGCTTCTGGGTGCCCGAGCTGAACCGCAAGATCGACATGATTCCGGGACGTTCGAATCGAGTGCTGCTGTACGCGAAGAGGGTCGGCACGTACCGCGGCCAGTGCGCCGAGCTCTGCGGGCTTCAGCACGCTCACATGGCGTTCTCGGTGTTCGCCGATCCGCCGAGCCGGTTCCGTGGGTGGCTCGCCAATGAAGCCCGCCCGGCCCGGGCCCCGGCGACCGCCGCCGAGCGAGCGGGCAGGAACACGTTCATGGCGGATCAGTGCGCCAGCTGCCACACGCTTCGCGGCACCCCCGCGCGGGGAGCGGTGGGCCCCGATCTGACCCACTTCGGGGGTCGCACCTCGATCGCCGCCAATACGCTGGTGAACAACCCCCGGAACCTGGCGGAGTGGATCCGGGATCCGCAGCACCTGAAGCCGGGCAACAGGATGCCGGACCTGAACATCGGCCCGTCCGACGTCTCCGCTCTCACGGCCTACCTGGAGAGCCTGAGGTAAGGGTGGCGATCGCCCTCCCGCCGGCGGCGCGGCCACGCGTGGAGCGGCTGGACCGCATCTGGGCCGAGCGTCCGGGCGTGCTCGGATGGCTCACCACCACCAACCACAAGCGGATCGGGATCCTCTACTTCTTCGCGACCATCGCGTTCTTCCTGGCCGGCGGTGTGGAGGCGCTCCTGATCCGCACGCAGCTGATCCGGCCGGACAACACGCTGCTGTCGCCCGGTGCCTACAACCAGGTGATGACCATGCACGGGATCACGATGATCTTCCTGTTCGTGATCCCGATGACGACGGGGGCGTTCGGGAACTACCTGGTGCCGCTGATGATCGGTGCCCGGGACATGGCCTTCCCCCGCCTGAACGCGCTCTCGTTCTGGCTCTTCCTGGGGTCGGGGATCTTCATCTACGCCGGGTTCTTCACCGGCCAGGGACCCGACGCGGGATGGTTCAACTACGTCCCGCTCGCATCCCGTGCCTACAGCCCCGGCCTCGGGATCGACTTCTACGCGCTGGGCCTGATCTTCAACGGCATTTCGAGCACCGCGGCGGCGGCGAACTTCATCGTCACCATCTTCAAGGGACGGGCGCCGGGGATGTCGCTCAACCGGATGCCGCTGTTCTGCTTCGCGTTCCTCGCGGTGTCCTTTGCGCTGGTTTTCGCGCTGCCCGCGCTCACCACCGATCTGGTCTTCCTGGAACTGGACCGACAGCTGGGCTTCCACTTCTTCGACGCGGCCCACGGAGGGTCGCCACTCCTGTGGCAGCACCTGTTCTGGATCTTCGGGCACCCCGAGGTCTACATCATCATCCTGCCCGCGTTCGGTATCGCGACCTCGATCATCCCGACGTTCGTGCGCCGCAGGATGGTGGCCTATCCGCTCGTCGCGCTCGCCGAGATTCTCGTGGCCTTCATCGGGTTCGGCGTCTGGGCCCACCACATGTTCGCCGTCGGGCTGTCCACGGCCACGACCGTCTACTTCGCCGCCGCGAGCCTGATCATCGTCATCCCCAGCGGGATCCAGCTCTTTGCGTGGATCACCACGATCGTCACGGGCAGCCCGCGCTGGAAGACGCCGCTCCTCTGGATAGTCGGCTTCATCCTCTTCTTCCTGATCGGCGGGCTCACCGGCGTCATGTTCGCGGCCATCCCGTTCGATCAGCAGCTCACCGACACATACTTCGTCGTCGCTCACTTCCACTTCGTGATCTTCGGCGCAGCCGTGTTCCCGATCCTCGGCGGGATGTTCTACTGGTTCCCGAAGGTCACGGGCAGGATGTACTACGAAAGGCTTGGGCAGGCGAGCTTCTGGGTCTCGTTCGTGGGCACCCTCACGCTCTTCTTCCCGATGCACATCGTCGGTCTGGTGGGCATGCCGCGACGGGACTACACCTATCCGCCGGGGATGGGCTGGGCGGGCTACAACCTGCTCGAGACCATCGGCGGCTACGTGCTGGCGGTGGGTCTGCTCATGGTTGCCGGCAATCTGCTCGTGAGCCTCTTCAAGGGCGCCGAGGCCGGCAGCGACCCGTTCGGAGGCGACACGCTCGAGTGGTCCACGAGCTCACCCCCACCGCCCTACAACTACGCGGTGATCCCGAAGGTGAGCTCGCCCTACGCAATGTGGGACAGGGGCGATCGCGAACAGGACGCCGGCAGGCTCGCGCGCGGAGAGATGACGCTCGAGCAAGGGCACGAGACCCCGGCCACGACCGTCGTGGACGCGGAATGGGACGAGATAATGGACATGCCGTCCGACTCACCATGGCCGGTCGCTCTGGCGGTGGCTGTCTTCGGGATCTTCATGATGCTGTTGACCGGGCACCTGTTCGCCACGGCGGTGTTCGGCGCGCTCGCCGCCGCCGCGCTCGCCGCCTGGCATCTGAAGGAGCCGCAGCCGGCATGAGCGACGTGACCGGCGGAGGCGACGTGACGCGCAGCGCGGACGCGCGGAACAGCGTGACGGTGCGAGCGGTGGCCCGCCGGCGAAGGGCCGCTCCCAACGGATGGTGGGGCATGGCGCTGTTCATAGCGGCCGAGGCGACGATCTTCGGCACGATGATCGCCGCCTACTTCTACCTCCGCTTCCAGGCGCTGGACTGGCCGCCAAGCGCCATCAAGCCGCCCGATCCGGTGCTCCCGCTGGCGCTGACCGGTGCGCTGGTGGCCACGAGCGTGCCGGTATTCCTGGCCGTGAAGGCGGCGCGCGCGGGGCGCGCGCACCTCGCCGCCGGCTGGTTTGCGCTCGCGGCGGTTGCTCAGTCCGGCTACCTCGCCGCCCAGGTCGTCCTCTACCTCCATGACCTGAGCAGCTTCAGCCCCCAGGACACCGCCTACGGATCCATCTACTTCACCCTGCTGTTCGCGCACCACGCGCATGTGCTGGTGGGCATCCTGCTCGGGCTCTGGATCGTGTTCCGGCTCCTGGGTGGCCTCACCGCCTACCGGCTCACGGCCGTGCATGCCATCGCCCTCTACTGGTACTTCGTGAGCGCCGCCGCGATTCTCGTCGTCCTCACCCAGGTCTCGCCATCGCTGTGAACGTGCGACAACTCAGGGCCGAGGCTCTCCAGTGGTTCGGTGTCTTCGGTGCCGGGCTCGCCTGGGCCATGCAGCACGTGGCGGGCATCGCCGTGACCCTGGCGGCCTGCGATCGCGCGGGCAGCCGGTGGGACGTCGCCGTCAACGGCCTCACCATCGCGATCTCCGCGACGGCGGCCGTGATCGCAGTCCTCGCCGGCGCCTCGGCGGTACTCACCTTCCGCTCGGTCCGAGCGCACGAGAAGGACGACCCCCCACCGGGGGGCCGGATGCACTTCCTGGGAATCGTGGGGATGACGGTGAGCCCGCTGTTTCTCTGCATCATCCTGATGAGTGGTTCCGGAGTCCTGAGCTTGACGGCATGCCAGCAGTCATGAGCCGGGTTGTGCCGGCCGGCATCCTGCTGCTGATCGCCTTCGGGAGTGCGGCCGTTGCGCTGGGCCAGCCGTCCTCCGGAGTGGTGCGTCCCAGGGGACAGGGGCAGAAGCCTCTCGTGGAACAGGGTTCGCAGCTCTATGCCGCCAATTGCGCGTCCTGCCACGGCATCGCCGGGGACGGGGTGAGCACGCCGCCACAGCGTGGTGCGGGCAACACGAAGGGGCGGGGTCCCTCGCTGCGGGGAGTGGGGGCGCAGGCGGCCGACTTCTACCTGCGGACCGGCTACATGCCGCTGTCCAAGCCGACGCAGCAGCCCTACCGGACGCGGGTTCTGTTCAGCGCACAGCAGATACGCGCGATGACCGCCTACATCGCCTCGCTCGCCCCGGGACCGCCGATACCGCAGCCTCACCCGGAGCGAGGGAGCCTTTCGGAGGGGTTGCATCTCTTCACCGAGCACTGTGCCGGCTGCCATCAGGTCGTGGGCGAGGGCGGATACGTCACCGACAAGCGCGTGCCGCCACTGAAGGACGCCACCCCGGCCCAGGTGCACGAGGCCGTGCGGATTGGTCCCTACTACATGCCGAAGTTCTCGGAGAAGGACATCAGTGACAGGCAGCTCGACTCGATCAACGCTTACGTGCAGGCGTCGAAGCAGCCCGAGGATCGGGGCGGTTGGGGGATCGGGCACATCGGGCCGGTGCCAGAGGGCCTCGTGGCCTGGTTCATCGCCGGATTCGCGCTCGTCGCGAGCTGCACGCTCATCGGAAGGAGCCTGAGGCAATGAGCCGGGTCTGGCGAGCGCTCGCGGCGCTGTTCCTGCTCGGCGCGGCCCGGCGAAGGCGACGACGGGAGGAACGGCGCCGGCGGATCGTGCCGGAGGCGCCCGGGAACCCGGGCGCCGAGATCGCGGTGGCCGTGCTGCTCGTGCTCACGGCGGTCTGCTCGGCGGCGTTCGTCGTCTTCTTCGCCGCCGACAGCCTCGAGGGGCAGACCCAGCTCATGGGAGCCGCCCTCGGCGCGGCCTTCATATTCCTCGCGGCGGCCCTGATCCTCGCGAGCAAGCGGCTGATCGTGTCCGAGGAGCTCGAGGAGGCCTACCCGGAGGCCGCGCACCCGGAGGAGCAGGCCGAGGTGGCCCAGATCGTCGCCGAAAGCGGCGACCGGATCACCCGCAGGGGCCTGATCAGGACGACCGCCGGGGCGGCGATGGTCACACTCGGCGCGGCACTCGTAACGCCGTTGCTCTCATTCGGCCCATGGCTGAAGACACGTGAGCTGCAGCGGGCGCCCTGGCGCCGCGGCCGGCGGCTAGTGGACGACCACGGCAGGGCCTACCGCGCCTCGGACATCAGCACGGAGGCGTTCTACACCGCCTATCCCGAGGGAGCGCGCAGGAGGTCGCTCATCGGCGGCCCCGTGGTGATAGTGCGGCTCGATCCGGCAGACCTCAAGCTCCCGCCCGAGCGCAGCGGCTGGGCCCCCGGAGGGATCGTGGCGTACTCGAAGATCTGCACGCACGCCGCCTGCGCGGTGGCGCTGTACCGGAAGCCGCTGTTCCCGGCGGTCGAGCCGCGACCGGCGCTCGTATGCCCCTGCCACTACTCCAGCTTCGACCCCGCCGAGGCCGCGAAGGTGATCTTCGGGCCGGCCGGGCGGCCGCTGCCCCAGCTTCCGCTCTACGTGGACGCGCACGGCCACCTGCGTGCCGGGGGGAACCTCTCGGGACCGCCGGGACCCTCCTGGTGGGGAGTGCGGGCGGGAGGGTCCAAGCCGATCCGATGATGGTCCGGGGCGCGATCCGCTTCGTCGACGAGCGCAGCGGCGCGGCGCCGTTCCTGAAGAAGACGCTGCGCTACGCGTTCCCCGACCACTGGTCGTTCCTGCTCGGCGAGGTGGCGCTCTACTGCTTCATCGTGCTCGTCGGGACCGGGGTGTTCCTCACGTTCTACTTCGAGCCCAACCTCGCGACCACCCACTACCACGGGCCCTACGCTCCGCTGCGCGGGCTCGAGATGAGCAACGCCTACCGGTCGGTGGTGGACATCTCGTTTCAGGTGAAGGCCGGGCTGCTCATCCGTCAGGTCCATCACTGGGCCGCTGATGTGTTCGTCGTGGCGATGGTGCTCCACCTGCTGCGCATCTTCTTCACCGGAGCGTTCCGCAAGCCGCGCGACCTGACCTGGGTGATCGGGGTCACGATGCTGTTCGCGTCGCTGCTCGAGGGCTTCCTCGGCTACTCGATCGTCGACGATCTGCTGTCCGGGATGGGCCTGGCCATCGCCTACGGCGTGGCCACGTCGGTCCCTCTCCTCGGTGGGAATCTCGCGCTCGGCCTCTGGGGCGCGCCGTTTCCCGGAGACCAGGCCTTCGAGTCGCGCCTCTACATCGCGCACGTGCTCATCTTCCCGGCACTGATCGGCGTGTTGATTGCCCTCCATCTGGTGCTCGTGGCCTCGCGCCATCACACACAGTTCAGGCGTGTGCCCGGCCGGCAGACGAACCGGAAGCTGCTCGGCCTGCCCACCTTCCCGGCCCAGGCCCCGCGGTCGCTCGGCCTCCTCGCCGCGGTAGCCGGCGTGCTCTTCCTGCTCGGCGGCCTGATCCAGATCAACCCGATCTGGCTCTGGGGGCCCTACGACCTCGCCCAGGGGACCAACGGCGCACAGCCGGACTGGTACCTCGGCTGGCTGATCGGAGCACTGCGTCTGATGCCGGGGTTCGACGTGACCGTCGGTGACCACACGCTTGTGCCGAACCCGTTCTGGGGCGGGGTGCTGTTCCCGACGGTCGTCCTCCTCGTCCTTCTCGTGTATCCCTGGGTCGAGCGCCGGGCCACCGGGGATCACGGCCACCACAACGTCCTTGACCGGCCGCGGGACGCCCCGGGTCGCACCGCCTTCGGTGCCGCGTTCCTCACCTGGATCTTCCTCGTCTTCTTCGCGGGCGCGGCCGATCGCCTCTATCTCTTCTTCGACTGGAGCTACGTGACGCAGATTTGGATCTATCGCGTGCTCGTCTGGGTCGCCCCCGTGGTGGTCTTCTTCGTTGCGCGCGGGGCCTGTCGACAGCTCCAGGCAAGCGACCGTGTCGAGCGGGAGCGGGCGAGCGCCGAGGCGGAGGCCGAGGCGGCCGCAAGGACGCAGCCGGTCAAGCTGGGGTAGGCGCGGCTACGACGGCCGCCGCGTTCCGACCGACCGTGCGAGCGCCGAGCGCCCGTAACGCGCCGTGCGCGCCGCATCCGCAGGCGCGTGGCCGCTGTCCACGAGCCGCTGGCGCAGCTCGCTCTCCTGCGTCCATTTCAAGAAGAGCCACGCGAACACGGCCAGGGTGACGATCGCCCCCTCGAGGAGCATGATGCCTCCGCCGATCGCCTGGTCGGCGGAGGGCGACGTGCCGGCGAGCCGCTCGCCCGCGGCGTAGCGTGGATAGAAGATCTGGCCGGACCAGAGAAACGCGTTGGCGAGCCCAGCCTGCAGCGTCCGGACGACCAGCACGTACACGGCCTTCCAGCCGTTGCCGAACCAGACGGGCCCGGGCAGCGGCTCGATCACCGCCGCCCACATCAGGGCGCCGGTGGTGAAGAAGAGCAGGTGCTCGAGCGCGTGCAGAGCGTCATGAGCGAGCGCTCCCTCGTAGAGCGCGGGAAGATGCCAGAGGTACAGGTTCAGCGCCCAGAGCGGGAGAGCGACAAGCGGATGGGCGAGGACTCGCAGCCTTTGGACCGGCGGCTGCGCCAAGACGGGCCGGAGCATTGGCCCGCTGAGTCCGATCACGATCGCGAGCGGCGCGAGGTCGCCGAGCATCAGGTGCTGGGTCATGTGCACCCAGAAGAGGCGCTCTTCGCCGATCGTGTCGATGGGGGACGCGACCGCCAGAACCAGGATCGCGATGCCGAGGTAGAACGACGCCTGACGCCACGCCGGGACCGGGCGGCCCCGGGTCGCGAGGTGGTGTGCCCGGAACGCGAAGCCGAGGGCGGCGAGCAGAGGGGACGCGAGCTGGAACGGGTCCAGCGTCCAGCCGGGCGAGGCCACCGCGAGCATCTCCCGGATCATCCCGGACCGCTATAGGACCTCGCGCACGGCCCGCTCGGTACGCCTGGGGCCGGGCTGCCGTCGCCTCAGGCTGAGGAAGACCCCGAGCAGGGCCACCGGCGGGATCACCCCGATGGCCAGAGCGAGCAGCACGCTGAGGTCGCGGATGCTGTCGCGGCTCGACTTGCCGCTCTGCACGGCGCTCTCGCCCGCCCGCTGAATCCGTTTGGCCGGCCCGCCGAGCTCGGCGCCCACGAGCGGCAACCCGTTGAGTTGCTCCAACGCCTGCCCCGATTCCTGGACCGCCTCTCCCGTGCGCTGCACCGTGGTGCTGAGGTCGCGGAGACCGCGCACATCAATCGCGACCTGAATCGCCAACGCCACCCAGACGATGGTCCAGATCAGGAAGGAGAGGTCGATGAGGCGGCGTGACATGCGGCCGAGATTGCTCAGGGTCGCGGCTTGGCCGGGGCGAAGGTTCGTCGCGACCGGCGTTCCACGTTCCCCTCTCGTACCGCTTCACGCAGCGCCCGCGTGAAGACTCCCGGACCCCAGAACCTGGCCCCGACCCGCCGGGCCAGCTCGGAGCGGTCGGTCACCCCGTTGGCGGCGAGGACGCGCTGTATCTTGGTGATCTCGTCGTGCAGACCCTGCGCGGGGAGTGGGATCGAGGTGGCCATCCCCGGCGATGACGAGATCCGTCCCGGGCCTGGGCGATAGCGTCGCCAACCAGCCCGTTCGTAATCGCGGTGCCGGCGCATCCGGTCGCGCTCGCGCCGTGCAGCCTGCAGGTCATCGTCCTGATCCGAGTGCGTGTCCTCCGTTGCCTCGCCGGAGCCGTTCTCGTCCCCCTCTGCCTCCTCTGCCGACAGCGGCTTGGCCACCGACTCGAGGTCCTGCTGCTCCGCATCGATCCCGAAGACCAGCTCGGTCAGGCCGCCGATCACCATCGCCGCACTGCCGAGGTAGAAGCCGATGGCAACCGTCGAGGTGCTGCCGGAGTCGATCAGATGTCCGAACAGCAGCGGTCCTGTGATCCCTCCGGCGGCTGTGCCGATCGCGTAGAAAAAGGCGATGGCCAGCGCCCTCGTCTCCATCGGGAAGATCTCGCTCACGGTCAGGTAGGCCGCGCTCGCCCCGGAGGAGGCCAGGAAGAAGGTCACGCCCAGGAGCGCCATGAACGGCCAGATGGTCAGCGAGCCACCGGAGAAGAGAACTCCGGTGAGCGCGAACACCGCGGCTGAGCCCAGATAGGCGGTCGCGATCATGGGTTTCCGGCCCACCGTGTCGAACAGCCTCCCCAGCGTCAGCGGCCCGAGGAAGTTGCCGACGGCGAAGATCGCGAAGAAGAAGGGCACCCTCCCGGAGCTGATGTCGAAGTACTTGCTGATCAGCGTGCCGAGGTCGAAGGTCACCGCGTTGTAGATGAACGCCTGGCCGAGAAACAGCGAGAGACCGAGGACACTGCGCTTCGGATAGGTCTTGAAGGCCGTGCGGGCGATGGTGCGAAACGGGATCCGCTCGCGCTGCCGGACCTCGATGGTGTCGTCGGGCTCCTCGAGATCCTCGCCGGACTCCTCGGCCACGTCATCCTCGATGCCGTCGACGATCCGCTCAGCCTCCTCCTCGCGTCCGTGGATGAAGAGCCAGCGCGGACTCTCGGGCACGTTACGGCGGACCAGCAGGATCAGCAGCCCGAGGACCAGCCCGATGCCGAACGCGAGCCGCCATCCGACGTTCTTGGGGAAGATGTCGGTGTCCAGGAAGAGGACCGCGAGCAGGGAGCCACCGGCGGCGCCGACCCAATAGGTCCCATTGATGATCAGGTCCACCCGGCCGCGTACCCGTGCCGGGATCAGCTCGTCGATCGCGGAGTTGATCGCGGCGTACTCGCCACCGATGCCCGCGCCGGTCAAGAAGCGGGCGGCAAAGAAGTACCAGGGAGCGAACGAGAACGCGGTGGCGGTGGTGGCAACCAGGTAGATGCCGAGGCTGACCATGAACAGACGCTTGCGGCCGAAGCGATCGGTGAGCTGGCCGAAGAAGAGCGCTCCGAGGCAGGCTCCGGCCACGTAGAAAGCCGCCGCGGTGCCGATCTGCCCCACGCCGATGTCGATCCCGCTGCCATCCTCGGTGAGCCTGCTGGCCACGCTGCCCACCAGCGTCACCTCGAGGCCGTCAAGTACCCAGACGGTCCCCAGGCCGATTACCACAAGCCAGTGGAAGCGAGTCCACGGCAGCCGGTCGAGCCGCGCGGGTATGTTCGTCTCGATCGTTCCGGTCTTGACGGCGTCGCTCACGCAGTTGTCGATACCCGCCGTCGGGGGCATCAAGCGGGCCTGTCAGCGGCGGAACAACCTTTGCTCTCGCCGCGCAGGGTCCGCTTCGAGGCCTTCCTCCGGGGTAGCGGGAAGAGAATGCTTCTCTGCACGCTCACCGGCCACCGGATGCGGTTCTCGGCCCACGGCGCCGTGATGCACTGGAGCTGCGAGCGGGGGTGCGGAGAGTCCGGCTGCAAGAGCTATCCGACCGCCGCCGACGCTTCGCGCTACGTCAGGGCCTTCAATCGTGAGGATCGCTCCGACCTCGGCCGCCGCGCTCCGTTGATCGGCATGCTGCCGTTGCGGATCTGGCGCAAGCTCAACGAGCGAAGCGCGAGCAGATGAGTCGCGGTCGCGCGATTGTGACGACGACCCCCTCCTGACCCCCGACGAGGCGAGGGCAGCCGGACATGCCCCCTGAGTGGCTCGAGGTCGTCTCCATGGTGTCGGTCGGCCTGTCCATCTTGATTGCGCTCGTGATTGCGGGCGACGTGCTGATCGGCGGATACCGTCAGCCGATGGGGATCATGGAGATCGTCTGGCCGGTTACCGCGCTCTATCTCGGACCGCTCGGCCTTTGGGCATATCTTCGTTGGGGCAGGCCGAAGAGCCGGCGCTGGCGCCAGCGGCACGGGGATCCATCCGAGCCCTCGGAGCTCGCGTCCGTGACGGTGGGCGTCAGCCACTGTGGGGCGGGCTGCACATTGGGCGACATCGCGGCCACCTGGATCGTCTTCGCGGCGGGGCTGACGCTGCTGGGCCTGGCGCTCCCGGTCGAGTACCTCTTCGACTACACGCTCGCCTTCGGGCTCGGGATCGCTTTTCAGTATTTCTCGATCGCGCCGATGCGCGATCTGGGAGTCCGCGACGGGCTGCGGGCGGCCGTCAAGGCCGATGCGCTCTCCCTCAGCGCGTTCGAGGTCGGGTTATTCGGATGGATGGCGGTGATGCAGCTCGTGCTTTTCACCGATCCGCATCTGCACCCGGACCATGCGTCCTACTGGTTCCTGATGCAGATCGGAATGGCGTTGGGCTTCATCACCGCATACCCGGTAAACGTCTGGTTGATCCGGCGAGGTATCAAGGAGCGGATGTAGGGCATCGCGGCCGATCCGGTGCTTCAGAGCGGGCGTCGCTGCTCGCGGCCGGCGGAGCGGGGCGAGGCGCTCCAGAGGGAGGTCACGAACACCAGGACCCCGGCGACGAGGAAGCTCCAGAGTCCCCGCCGGGTGTCCGGTGCCAGGAAGGCGAGCGGGAGTAGTGATAGGCCGACCGCGGCGCTGACCCAGGCGAGCCAGTCCGCACCCGGGCCCTCGGCGATTCGGATGATCGCGAGGAGAGCCGCCACCACGCCGAGCACCACTGCCAGCACGGTCGCATCGTCGGCGCCATAATTCAGCACCCACGGTGAGATGGCCAGCCAGAGGCCCACGGCAACGGTGACCGCCCCCGAGCGGACGACCTCAGGGCGCCGGCCGGATCGAGAAGGAGGCCGCCTGCCAGGGCGTCGATGGATCGCCTCCGTACGCCCGGCCGGGTGAAGTTCATCCAGGTTGCTCGTCACGTTGGCTCCCTCTCTACCCGAGGTACGCGTCCGCTGCGGGGCCAAGTCAGCCGCCTGACAGGTTCCTGACGGGGTTCAGCGCTCCGGACGGCTGACCAGCCCGCGCAGAACTTGCCGTGCCCGTTCCGAGGCCGGGACCCCGGCCTTGAGATCGGCGATGTCGGCATCGCGGACTCCGGGCCACTCGGATGCGGCCTGGGCCCCCAGCAAGAACACGTTGGCGGCCACGAACGCGAACACCATGAAGGCGATCACCGTGCCGATCGAGCCGTACACGGCTCCGTAGTGGCCGAAGCCGCTGAGGTAGAGCGCGAAGCCCTCCTTCGCCGCCTCGTAACCGACGGCCGCGAGCAGGGCGCCGGGCCAGACATCGCGCATCCGTAGGTCGGTCACCGGCAGGACCCGGTACAGGAAGGCGGAGACGGCGAACGACAGCGACACGGCCACAAGGAACGGGAGCGGCCAATTGCCTGGCGTGCCGATCAGGTCGGCGAGCAGGCTCAATGCCAGCGAGAGCGCGACCACCACGCCGACGCCGGTGACGAGCAGCACATCGACCAGCTTGCCGAGGAGAGCGGGGCGCCGGAGCTCCGTGTCGAAGGCTGTATTGACACCACTGCGGATGGCGCCCATGAGGCCACTCGCGGCGAATATGAGCCCCGCGACCCCGATTGCTCCGAAGGCCGCCGTGCCCGACGTGACCCCTTCCAGCAGCTCGCGCAGATCGCTTCTGCCCTGTCCGGGCTGGAGCGGGATGTGGTCGAGCACGAAATCGATCACGTCGCGCCGAGCCTGCTCCTCACCGATGACTATTCCGAATGCCCCCACCGCGAGGATGGCCAGCGGGAAGAGGGAGAACAGCCCGTAGTAGGCAATCGCGGCCGCCATCTGCGGACAGCGATCATCGAAGAACTCCCCGAGCGCGCGGCCGAGGAGCGCCCTCAGGCGGGGGACGCGATCCATCCCGGCCGGCTAGCGCCGAGACACCGCGAGGCCGGCCAGCGCGGCCGCCGCGGCCGCCGCGGCCCCTCCGAGCGCCCGGCGATGCCGGGTGGCCCACCACTGCGGGCTGTGGGCGTGAGCCATATCGTCGAAGATCCCGTGAGCGCCCGGATCGCCGTCGTCCGGCTCGAACAGGTTGCCGGGACCGTTCTCGCTTGTCCTCGGAAGGCTGGCCTGCTGCCCGTCCACCGCCGTGCGGGCGAGGTAGCGCTCGGCGAGCCAGGGCGCGATCTTGTTGCCGAGGATGGTGTACACCGCTGGGGCGCCGACGTAGACCTCCCGCCGCCTGTGGTTGGCCGCCCAGTGCACGGCGTCGGCCGCGACCTCCGGCTGGTAGACGGGGGGTACGGGCATCGGGTGCTTCGGCATCTTCGAGCGGCAATGGCCGAACTGGGGTGTGTTCAGGCCCGGCAGCTGCACCATCGTCACATGGACGCGCGATCCGTTGTGGCGCAGCTCCGTGCGCAGCGACTCGACGAATCCCTTGATCGCGTGCTTGGCCCCGCAGTACGGAGCCTGCAGGGGGATCCCGCGGTAGGCCATCGCCGAGCCCACCTGCACGATCGTGCCACGATCCCGGGGCAGCATGCGCGCGAGCGCGGACTGCGTGCCCCAGACCGTGCCGAGGTAGGTGACCTCGGTGGCACGCCTGAACTCGCTCGCGGAGATGTCCTTGAAGAAGGCGAAGACGGTGGTCATCGCGTTGTTCACCCATACGTCGATCTCGCCGAGTGCCTCCTCAGCAGCGGCCGCCGCCCCTTCGACCGAAGCGGGATCAGCCACATCGGTGGGCAGGATGAGACCCCTTCCGCCCGCGTCCTCCACCTCGCGCAGCGCGCCCTCGAGCGCCTCACGACCCCGTCCGAGCAGGGCGATGCTCACTCCCTCGCGAGCAAATCTTCTCGCCACCGCCCGCCCGACACCCTTTCCGGCGCCTGTGACCACCACGACCTTTGCGTTGCCCATCGCAGGGCGCTTACCCGCTGGCGCTCGGGGCGAACGGGGCGGGTGTGCGCGTGTCCGCTGGGCGACACTTCTGTTGGGAGGGCGGAACTCAGGGCAAGAGCGGCCTGATGCCGCGCCGGCCCCGGAGAATCGACGGCTACGCGCCGATCGGCGACTACGCGGTGATCGGCGACGAGCGCAGCGCCGCGCTTGTGGCGCTCGACGGCTCGATCGACTGGCTGTGTCTTCCCCGCTTCGACTCTCCCAGTCTCTTCGCCCGGCTGCTGGACGCTCGCTCGGGTGGGGCATTCCTCCTCGCGCCCGGCGTTCCGTTTGACGCCGAACGGCGCTACGTGCCGGATACCAACGTCCTGGAGACGACCTTCTCGACCGCGTCGGGCACGGTGACCGTGACCGATGCGATGACCGTCCAGACATCGGGTCCGCTGCCGTGGTCGGAGCTCGTCCGCAGCGTGGAGGGACGGTCCGGATCGGTGCCGATGTGCTGGCGAGTCGACCCTCGCTTCGATTGGGCCCGCATGAGCGGGGAACCTGGGCTGCGGAGAAACGTGCCCGTGGTCTCCTGCGGGTCCGACTCCGTGGCGGTGCACGCGTGGGACGCCGGCGATCCCGTCCCGGGCGATGGCGGGTTCGAGAGCAGCTTCGAGCTGGCCGGAGGGCGGGCGGGCGCTCGTCGCGATCACCACGTCCCACGATGAGCCCCTGATGTTCCCGGAGCGGGCGGCCTTCGAGTCGCGGCTCGGCGAGACGATCGAGTGGTGGCGGGCGCGGGCCGCGGTGTGCAACTACGCGGGCCCGTACCGCGATGCGGTCGTCCGGAGCGCGCTCGCCCTGCAGAGCCTCGTCTACCGGCCGACGGGAGCCATCGCTGCGGCTGCCACCTCGTCGCTGCCCGAGGCCCTGGGCGGAAGCCGCAACTGGGACTACCGCTTCTGCTGGCTGCGCGACTGCGCGTTCACCCTTGAGGCGATGCTCCGGCTCGGCTACGAGGACCAGGTTCACGCGTCGCTGGCCTGGATGCTCGCCACCACACGTCGCACCCACCCGTGGCTCGAGGTGTTCTACGACCTTCATGGTGACATCCGCGATCACGTGGTGGAGCTCGATCTTGAGGGCTATCGCTGCTCGGCGCCGGTCAAGTGCGGCAATCGGGCCGCCACGCAGCTTCAGCTCGGCAACTACGGGGACCTGCTCCAGACCGCCTGGCTGTACGTGCAGGGAGGGAATGCGCTCGACCGCGTGAGTGGACGCCAGCTCGCCGAGGTGGCCGACCTCGTGGTGGAGCTGTGGCAGCGTCCCGACGCGAGCATCTGGGAGCTAACCGAGAGTCGCCAGTACGCACAGGGCAAGCTCTCGGCCTGGCTCGCGCTCGATCGCGCCGCTCGGCTGGCGGACGCCGGCGAGCTCCCCGGCCGGCATGCCGCTCGCTGGCGCCGCGCGGGGGCGGAGGCGGCCGCCTTTCTCGACGACCGCTGCTGGTCGGAAGAGCGGGGAAGCTTCGTCCGCTCCGCCGGAAGCTCGGAGCTCGACGCTTCGATGCTCCTGGCGGCTCGCGTCGGCTATCTCGGTTCCGGCGATCCCCGGCTGACCGGAACGATCGACGCGATCAGGAGTGAGCTCGGCGATGGGCCGCTGCTCTATCGCTTCACCGGCGCAGAGAAGATGGAGGGGGCATTCCTCGCCTGCTCGTTCTGGCTCGTGGAGGCGCTGGCACGGGACGGCCGGCTGGAGGACGCGCACCGGGCGATGGAGGAGCTTCTCCCATTGGCCAATGACGTGGGACTCCTCTCCGAGCAGATGGATCCGCGGAGCGGAGACCTGCTCGGGAACTTCCCCCAGGCGCTGTCCCACCTCTCACTGATCAATGCCGCCGTGCTGTTGGCCGATTCCTAGGGCCCGGTCCGCGAGCCCGAGCTGAAGGCTCGTGGAAGTGACCAGCAGTGCACCTGCTCCCCAGACGGTGATCGTGTACCAGGTGGCGTTCGCCGACCACGAGGGACGGGCATGGCGGCCGGAGGCCCAGGGTTCCTCGACCGCCCGGCTCCTAACAGCGAGCTGGTGCATCACCGACATCCGGCTTTCCCCGAGTCGGCCACCCGTCCCTCCGGTGCCGTGACGAACTGCCAGGCGTAGCCGCCGTCCCGCAGTGTCAACTTGAGAACCCCGGGCCTGCGGTTGTCCCGCACCTCGCTGTTGGGGGCGGCGCCGAGATGCCCGAACCGGCTCTTGCCGCCGGTGCCGACGATGAACTCTCTGATGCCGCCCGGGTCCGGGCTGCCCTGCGGGGTCTGCGGGGCGAAGCGCTCGTAGAAGTGCTCGTGCCCGTTCAGGATCAGCTCGGCGTGGGCGTTGTAGAGCGCCTCCCACAGAGGACGGACGTCGCTCTCGGCAGGGTGCTGCCCGGATGTGAATCGGGGCTGGTGCCAGAACGCGAGCGTGCAGGCGGCGGGATGGCGGGCCAGGTCGTCTCTCAGCCACCTCTCCTGCGGGCTTCCGGCGGAGCAGCCGCCCACATGAGAGCACTCCGAGTTGAGTGCGATCAGGTGCCACCCTGCGATGTCGAAGCTGTAATAGCCGCGACCGCGCTCGCCTGCCGGGCCCGTCTTCTGGCCGGTCCCGTCGAAGTAGTCGAAATACCCGGCGGCGCCGGGATCGCGGTACTCATGGTTCCCCGGCACGGGCCGGATGAGCGGCCTCAGCCGCCCCCAGCTGGGGTCGAAGGAGCGCTGGAACTTCCACAGCTTGGCGTCCTCGTACTGGAGGTCGCCCAGCGCCAGGATGGCTGATAGGTCCATCCGGAGAGCCAGGCCGGAGGTTTGAACCTGGCGGCAGAAGGACCCTTCGCCCAGCCCGGACTGGAAGTGGCGGTCCTCCGGGTCGCAGGCTATGTCGCCCACGGCCGCCACGACCGGATCGCCGGGGGCCTTCTGCCAGTGGGGCGAGCGAGGCTCCGCCCGCGAGGAGCTGATCACCTCGAGCGCCCGCGAGCGAAGTCGCCGCACAGGCTGTCGACGGATGCCCAGCACAAGCAGCCGCCGCCGGCCGGCCCGGCGGTGAATGAACGCCACGGCGGTTCCGTCGGGCGACCAGGCGGGTTCTGACTCGTCGCCCGGGAGCGCCGTCAGCCGGCGGGCGTGCGAATCACCCGGCTCGAGCAGGTAGAGGTCATGCTGTCCGGGTCGTCCGCGCGCGAAGGCGAGCCTTCGTCCGTCCGGGCCCCAGGCAGGTGAGCGATCGTCAATGTGCCCGCGAGTGAGCGGACGCCCTCTACCGCCCGAGGCGCGGATGACGTAGATGTCGCCGCCGCCGCCGCGATGACCGCGGGGCCCGCGCACGAAGGCGATACGGCCGCGCGTCGACCAGGTGGGCGAGTGGTCGTCACTGCGGCTGAAGCTGAGCCGCCGGGGGCTGGTTCCGTCGGCGCGGACGATGTAGATGTCGCGCCTTCCGGTGCGGCCACGGGCAAATACGACGGCGTCGCCCGCCGGCGACCAGCGCGGTTCGCGGTCGTGTGGACCGGCCGTCAGCTGGATCGGCGCCGTGCCGTCCTCGTACACGGTCCAGATCTGAGCTCCCCTGGTGCCATTCCTCCTGAAGGCGACCCGCCTCCCACCGGGCGATACCGCCGGTCCATATGCCCAGCCGCTGGTCGGCAGGACTCGCGGCCGGGACGAGCCGGGGCCGCGAACGTAAATCACCGGCTTCCCGAGCCGCTCACCCGCGAAGACGATGTTGCCAGCCCCGGCCGCGGCCGCCATCTGAGTCGAGCAGGCTGCGAGCAGGGTGGCGAGGAGGGCAGCAGCCAATCTGCGACTGCTTCGCCCGAGCCCCGGGTCTCGAAGCCGCCGCCACGGAAAGCGCGACATGGATCCTCAACACGCGCCGCCCCGTTGGGGGTGCGGGTTGGACCATCGTCGGTCAGCCGGCTGACACCCGGCCCGGGGCGGCCGGCGGGCGCCACTAGCTTTCGGCGCGATGGGCATGCCGCAAGGCGATTTGGACCGCCGCCGGCGCCTCGATCGTGTGCGCGAGATCCTGGCCGGTGTCGGCGAGCGCTACCGGGAGATTGCTCGGCCCCGGGCCGATGCACGCCCCACCCGCGAGCGCGTCAGGGCTTCGCAGGCGACGAGGAAAACATCGGCCAGTTCGAAATGAGGTTCTGACCGGACCTCGTTTCGATCCCGCGGTCACTGCTCGGTTCGCAACGCCCGCCAGCCTCGAATCTGCCGGACGGGCGTCCTCGACTCGGGGCCGTGGTTTACATGGACCGCGAACGGATGACGGTCGGGCCAATCTGGCGGTTCCTTGTGTCTCCGCAGGCCGTGCTCGAACGGAACTCCCATCCCGAGGTCGCTCGCGAGGCAGAGGGCACCGATCACCTCGGCCGCATGAACCTGCTCGTCGCGCCGTACTTCGGCCGACGTCCGCCCCACGGTGATCCGCTCATGAACGGCCTCATCCGGCTGGCGGAGAGTCGGCTGTCTCATTGGTGGTGAGAGTGCTGGCCATCCGTCATCGCGGCGCTCGCTCTGCTCAGGCCGGCACGATGTGGGGGGGACGCAGAGCCCAAGGCCGTGCGAGGGTCACGTCAGGTAACAGAGAGAGCGGGGGCACGACGCGGCCCTGTGGCGGCCGCGACAGCGGCGTGGACCGCTCGGTGGCGAAGTTCGGACCGCATGGAAGACCGAAACGGCTCTCACTGATCAATGCCGCCGTGCTGTTGGCCGATTCCTAGGGCCCGGTCCGCGAGCCCGAGCTGAAGGCTCACCAGTACGAGGTACACCACCGTGCCGGTAAACGCCACGGCGGTCCAGGCGAAACGGCTCCGCAGCTGCGCCAGCAGCGCCGCGGCCCCCAGCGCGCCCCCGCCGGCGAGCCAGGCGAAGATGCCCGCCCCGAGGCGGGCATGCGCGTTCTCGAGCGTCCCGCGCCGGGCCAGCAGGAAGCCCGCCGCGGCACCGAAGACGCTGAAGCCCGCGAGGCCCCCGCCGGCGAAGAGGAAGACATCCGCGACATCCGGGGTTCCGCGGAAGTGCACCAGCAGTGCACCCGCTCCCCAGACGGTGATCGTGTACCCGTACGGCGCGGCCACCGCCACCCCGACAGCAGCGACCGCAGAGCCGCGGTCGCGGTCATCGGGCGGTGGATCCCCGCTTCCGGCCACACCCACCGATTGCCCTCTCCGGCCCGGTTGCAACAGCTCCTGTTCGCCGCCCGACATTGCTGGGCAGGCGGGCCCGGCGGTGCCATGATCTCCGCGATGCTCAACCGGGCCAAGGGTCTTTGGCCCAACCTCTCGCACAGCCTCGGATTCATTCCCGGGGTCATCGTCCTCTTCTTCGGAGCTCTCGGGATAGGGCTGGTCGAGCTGGACCGTCATCTCGACCTCGCGGGATCCCGGGCGGTCTTTGAGGGCGATGGAGCTGCGGCGCGAACCGTGTTGTCGGTGATCGCAGGGTCACTGATCACCGTCGCCGGGCTCACCTTCTCGATCACGATGGTGGTGTTGCAGCTCGCGTCGACTCAGTTCAGTCCCCGCGTGCTCCGCACCTTCTTCGGTGATCGCGTCACGCAGGTCACGATCGGTGCCTTCGTGGGCACGTTCGTCTACGCGATCCTCGTCCTGCGTGCGGTGGGCGCGCATGGGGATGCAGACTTCGTCCCCCGGCTGAGCGTGACGGTCGCGTCCCTCCTGGGGATCGCGGCCGTGGCACTGCTCGTCGTGTTCCTCAATCACGTCTCGCTGATGGTCCAGGTGTCGCATGTGACTGCCGGGATCGCTCGAGACACTCTGGCGCGGACGGAGGTGTTGTTCGCCGACGACTATGACCAGGCGGCGGGCGAGGGTCTGGCGGAGAAGCGCCTCGACTCATGGCGCGCAGAGGCGCCCGGTCGGGTGTTCGCAGGTCGTCCCGGCTACGTGCAGCAGGTGGGGATCGACGAGCTTTTCGAGACTCTCGACAAGCGGGCCGAGCGGGTGGCGATCCTTCTCTGTCCTGGCGATTTCGTCAGCATCGAGACGCCGATCGCCGAGATCTGGCCCGCGGATGCGGCTGAGCCGTGCGGGCGGGACCTGCTCGACGCGGTGTCCATCGCACGCGAGCGCGATCTCAGACAGGACGTGGACTTTGGCGTCCGGCAGCTCGCGGACACGGCGATGAGGGCGATGTCGTCCAGCATCAACGATCCCGCGACCGCGGTCACGTGCATCGGCTATCTGCGGTCCGTCCTCGTTCGCCTCACACAGCGGGCTCCACTCCCCAGCATGCGCCAGCTCCCGGAACGGAACCTGAAGATGGTCCTTCGGCAGCGCCGTTTCGACGAGTACTTCGAATCAATGCTTCAGCTCAACAGGTACGTCGACGGCGACGCATGGGTGATCGGCGAGATGCTTCAGGCACTCGAGGCCTGTGCCCAGGCCGCGGTCGATTGCGGCGCCACGGAACGGGTGCGAACGATCCAGGGCATCGCCGATACGATCGCGAAGCAGGGCGCGGACCAGGCAAAGAACGGTCCCGACAGGCGGAGGATCGAGGAGCTCAGGTCAGCATTCGACTCGCTCTGATTCTTCATGGGCGCCGGCCTTCATACGGCGTTCCAGCTCGCGGCGCCTCGCGCGCGCCCTCGATCGCGAACGCACCGGCAGTGAGGGCGTTCAGGCAGGCGATCCGCCGCCGCTCGGGACGAGCGAGCGCGATCGCCACCGCACTGGCGGCATGGAGGCCGTCGACGGTCGCCCCGGCTCGTGTCCACCAGGGGTGCCGCACGAGCCAGAGCGCCTCGATGAGGTGCCTCGCTCCCAGGATGCGGCAGTAGCCGAGCAACCAGCGATTCACGTGAGACGCCCTGCCGATCCCCAGCACCGAGCGGGGCGCCAGCAGGAGGAGCAGACCGAAGCAGATCCGGAGCAGGGCGATCGGTCGGAGCGGGGGACGACCCCGGAAGGGAGAGCTCGCTGCACGATTCGCCTGACGCTCCATCAGCAACCTCCAGCCTCTGCGCTCGCCGTCGTTCGGTTGGCATGAAGGTAGCGCTCATGACTGCGGACTCTTAGAACGTTCAAAGCGGGGAAGAAGGGGCCGTGGTGAGCAACCTTCTTGCCACGGGGTTGGGTTCCCGGCATGGGCGGGCCAAGCCCGGCGGCCGGAGCCCCCGGATTCCCCGCCCCCCTGGCGTCTGGGGCACGGCGGCCTGGGTGGTCGTGAAGCTCCGCTGGGGGGTGATCGTGGTTTGGGTCGCGGCGGCGACGGCCGTGACCCTGTTCCTGCCGACGATCCGCGAGGCCCAGGTCGGCGGACTCGGCGATCTGGTGCCCACCCACGCGGCCGCGCTGCAGGCCGAGCTGCGCTCCCACGAGCTGTTCCGCTTCCCTCTCCTCAGCCGCACGCTTGTGGTCCAGCGAAGCCCACAGGGGCTTTCGGCCGCGGAGCAGGCAGTCGCGGCCCGGCGCGCGATCGAGCTCAACCGGCACGCATATCCCGGACTCAGGCAGATCGGCGGCGCCCTGGTGGTCACGAACCTGCTGGGCAAGCCGCCGTTCTCGCGCGAGCGTTCCACCACCGCGATCACGTCTCTGTTCTTTCGGACCGACGTGAGTCCCACGGAGCGCGAGGCGCTCGCGAAGGAGTTCATGGATCGCCGCATCTCGCCCGGATACGGGGGCTTCGTGGGTGTGACGGGAGCGGTGGCGGCACGCACGGCGCAGGCGGACGAGATCGAGCACGCACTCCCCCTCGTGGAGCTGGGCACCGTCCTGCTCGTCCTCCTGGTGGTCGGACTGCACTTTCGGGCCGTGGGGGCGCCGCTGGCAACGCTGCTCGCCGTGGGCATCTCCTACCTGGTCGCCAACCGCCTGATCGCCGGGATCGGCGAGCGGATCGGCGTGTCCGTTCCCAGCGAAGTGGAGCCGGTGATGGTCGTGCTGCTCTTCGGTGTGGTCACCGATTACTCGATCTTCTTTCTGTCGCGGATTCGAAGACGGATCGCCGACGGCGAGGACGCCCGTACCGCCGCGGTCCTGGGGACCGCCGAGCTGCTGCCGATAATCGTCACCGCCGGGATCACGGTCGTGGCCGCGAGCGCGGCTCTGGTCGTGGCGAAGCTGGGCTTCTACAAGGCCTTCGGCCCCGGCACGGCAATGGCCGTCCTGGTGGGGCTGGCTGTGTCCATCACGTTCATTCCCGCACTCCTCGCGGTTTCGGGCCCGCGGCTGTTCTGGCCTCGAAGGCCTGACGCCGAGCCGGGGGAGGCCGAGGTGGGAACAGGAGGGGCGGGCGGCGGCGACCAGGCGCGGCCTTCGATTCGGGCCCGGGCCACCGGCGCGCATCCCGGATGGACGGCAACGGTGGTGGTGGTGCTCCTGCTCGGCGCGGCCACCGGAATTCTCGAGATGGAGCTGGGCAATCCGCTAATTCGCGGGCTACCACGCGATTCGGAGGTGCGCCGTGCGTACGAGCAGGCGGGCCGGGGATTCACGCCGGGCATTCTCTCGCCTACGGTGCTGATCCTGGAGCGGACGGGCCTGGTCGCGGACCGCCGGCGTTTGGTCGCCTTCCAGCGTCTTCTCGAGCGTCAGCGGGGCGTGGCGCAGGTCGTGGGACCCGCCGAACAGCCGGCGGAGCGGGAGTTCGGAGCGGTCTACTCGAAGACCGGGGACGCGGCGCGCTTTTTCGTGGTGCTCCGGGGGGATCCCCTGGGCGCGCGGGCAATCGCCCGACTCCAGCGCATCGAGCGACGTCTGCCGACCCTTCTGGCGTCCTCCGGACTGCCCGATGCGAATGCCTCGACCGCCGGCGACACCGCTTTGGTCGCCGAGACCGTGGATGGAACGCGGGAGGATCTGAAACGCGTCGCACCGACTTCGCTGGCGATCGTGCTGGTCATCCTGGTCATCTTCCTCGGGGCGCTCGTTGCCCCGCTCTACCTGCTGGCGGCAAGTGTCCTGGCTCTTCTCGCGGCGCTGGGCCTGGCCACCTACCTGTTCCAGGATTTGCTCGGGTACGGCGAGCTGGCCTACTTCGTGCCCTTCGCCGCCGCTGTGTTACTGGTATCGCTTGGCTCCGACTACAACGTCTTTCTCGCGGGCCGCATCTGGGCCGAGGCCCGCCGCCGGCCGCTGAGGAGCGCGGTATCGGTGGCGAGCGCGCGCGCCACGACCCCGATCACGATTGCCGGTCTCGTCCTGGCGACCTCCTTCGCGCTGCTTGCCCTCGTGCCGCTCAGGCCCTTTCGGGAGCTTGCCTTCACCATGTCGGCCGGCTTGCTGATCGACGCGTTTCTCGTAAGGGCCCTGTTGGTTCCTTCCCTCATCGTCCTCGTGGGGGCGCGGAGCGGCTGGCCTGGCCGGCGGCTGAACAGCCCGCGACTCGACGCCGACCGATGGAACCTCGACGAGGGTGCTGATCCGAGGGGTCGTCAATGACGGTGTCGGACCGGTGACATCTGCTCGTGGCCACATCACGGCCCCGCTCAGGGGGTCGTCGTGGCGTATTCCGCGCCGTGCCGGATGTGTCGGCCTAGAAGAACGCGTCGACGCGGGTGATCATGACCTGAGCGCCCACGCTGTTGAACCCGGTGGCTTCGCACCACAGACCCACCTCGCCGCCGGAGGGGAGGATCATCGGAGGAAGTCAGGGAGCCGTCCGTGATCGTGGCGCCGTCCACTCGCCCGTAACCCCGGCGGTTGACCCCGAGCAGGCGCGGTCGGGAGATCAGCTGATCGGCGCGAACGTCGCAAATCAGGTACGTGTGACTCGCGGTCGCTCCCGGTCGTAATAGGGTTGCGCGCGCAGGCAGGCGTTCTTGCTAGGAGGAGGGGCTTCGATGGTGCGTGTTGCGGGTGAGCGTTCTTTCCGGGCTGCGCTCGGCCTGATCACGGCCGTCGTGAGCGTTGTGCTCCCTGTGGGTGGCGGTGTGGCTTCCGCCCACGGATTCGAGCGCGGTGGCCATCCGGCGATCAGCGTCCTATCCGGGCGTGCCGACCTCGTCAGCGGAGGCGACGCGCTCATCTCGATTCGCGGCCTGCGGTCTGCCCGGGGGTTCAGTGTCCAAGCTGGAGGCAGGTACCAGACGTCCGCATTTCAGCGCGGCCGCGACGGGACGGCCGTCGGCCTGATCCGGGGGCTTCCGCTCGGCCAGAGCTCGGTGATCGTGAGTACCGGGCGCCGCGGCGCGAAGCTGCGCGTGACCAACCATCCGATCGGGGGTCCCGTTTTCTCGGGGCCGCAGCTCCAGCCGTGGAAGTGTCAGCCGACGGCGGTGGACGCGCAGTGCAACCAGCCGGCTGCGTTCCAGTACCTCTACAGGTCGTCGAACCCGGCGAAGCCGGGCTTCCTGGCCTATGACCCGGCCAACCCGCCCGCGGACGTCGCGCCGACGACGACCGATGAGGGAGTGACCGTCCCGTTCATCGTGCGGCTCGAGACCGGCTACATCGATCGCGACCAGTACCAGATCGCCACGCTCTTCCAGCCCGCCAAGGCCTGGACGCCGGTCGCGCCCCAGCGCCAGTTCAACCACAAGCTGCTCATCACGCACGGCTTCGGGTGCGGCGCGGACCATCAGACCGGCACGGTGCCGTCGGTCCTCCACGAGGCCGCGCTCGCACGCGGCTTCGCGACCATGGCCAACGTGCTCGACCACGCCGGCCACAACTGCAACCTCACAACCGAGGCCGAGTCGCTCTTGATGACGAAGGAGTATCTGATCGAGCGCTACGGGACGCTTCGCTACACGATCGGGACCGGCTGCTCGGGAGGATCCCTGGCCCAGCAGTGGATCTCGAACGCCTACCCCGGCATCTACCAGGGGATCCTGCCCACGTGCTCGTTCCCGGACGCGTGGAGCACCGCGACGCAGTTCCTCGACTACCACCTGACGCTCCACTATCTCGACACCCCGTCGAGCTGGGGCCAGGGGGTGACGTGGACCAACGAGCAGATGGCCGACGTCCAGGGCCACCGTGCGATCACGAATTCGAGGGTCAGCGACGCCGCGCAGTTCCACGTCGTGATCCCGACCGACCCGTGTGCGGGTACCACGGCTCAGGACCGCTACAACCCGACCACCAACCCGGGCGGGGTGCGCTGCACGATCCAGGACGCGGCGATCAACGTGTTCGGCCCGCGCCTGCCCGCCTTCTGGGGCCCGCAGGAGAAGCAGGTCGGCCACGGGTTCGCCGGCGTGCCCACCGACAACGTCGGAGTGCAGTACGGCCTGGGCGCGCTGCGCAGCGGCAAGATCAGCGCCGCCCAGTTCGTGGACCTCAACGTGAAGATCGGCGGGCTCGACGCGGACGCCTCGCCCGTCCCCAACCGCATGATCGCGGACAGGCCCGCGCTGGCCAACGCGTACCGCAGCGGGATGATCAACGAGACCAACAACCTCGACCGCACCGCGATCATCGACTGCCGTGGACCCGACGAAGGCCTCTTCCACGACGCTTACCGCGCGTTCGCGCTGCGGGCACGGCTCGACCGCGCGCACGGCGGCCACGCCAACCAGCTGATCTGGGAGGGGCCCACGACCATCCTCGCGGATCCGCAGTGCGAGGTGAACAGCTTCGTGGCGATGGATCGCTGGCTCACGGCCGTCGAGAACGACCACTCGAGGAAGCCGCTCGAGCGGAAGATCGCGCGCGACAAGCCCGCGGACCTCACCGACCGCTGCTACGACGGCAACGGCGTGAAGGTCTCGGATGCCCTCTGCCCCTCGGTGGTCCACGTCTACGGGACGCCCCGAATGGTGGCCGGCGACTCGATCACGACAGACGCGAACAAGTGCAGGCTCAAGCCGCTCGACCGCAATGACTACGGCGGCGCGAGCTTCACCGACGCACAGTGGTCCGCACTCCGCCAGACCTTCCCGGCGGGCGTGTGCGACTTCTCAAAGCGCGGCGTCGACCAGCAGCCGACGATCGCTTGGCAGACCTACCAGGACGCCCACGGCAAGGTGATCTACGGCGGCCGGCCGATGGGAGTGCCGCCGAGGAGCACGCCGATCAGGGTGAGCCGCCACGGCGGCTGGGGGCGCTAGGCAGCCTAGAGCGGCGGGATATTCGGATTCCGTCGCAGCGCGTTGTCCGGGTCGTAGCGACTCTTCAGCGCCCGGAGGCGGTCGAATGCCTCCGCGCCGAACGAGGCCCGCACCCGCTCCATCGGCTCGTCCGCCTGCATGTAGTTGGCGTAACCGCCACTGACCGACCATGGCTCAATCGCAGCCGCAGTCTCGCGAGCCCAAGCGATGTGCTGCTCGTCCAGGGTCGGGTCGAACCAACTCGCCATCACGCTGACGTTGAAGGCCGCATCTCGGTAGCCAAGCGCCGCCGTGGCCGGATCCACGTCCTTCGGCGCGCCGCGCAGGGACTCGATCAGGAGCGCGCCTGGCGGGCGGCCGAGCGCCGCCATGCGGACGAGGAGCTCGTCGATCAACCCGTCTGGCAGCTCGCGGACGAAGTGGCTCTTCCAGTAGTTGCGGTCCACGCCGTAGCCAGGGTCGAATACGCGCTGCTGGTCAAGGAAGGATTGGGAGCGCACTCGGTCGTTGACGAGCCCGGGCGCCGAGCGCAGCGCGCTCAGCTCCTCGGGGTTCGCGTCGGGGCCCGTGTAGCACGGGGCAACCACGAGCTCCGGCGTCAGGGACTCGTCCAGCGTGATCTGCGCCTGGCAGCTCAGGTCGCTCCCGGCACGCGCATCGACGTCGCGGAACGTACGGAGGGCATCTCGGACCCCGTCGCCCCCGTATTCGAGGATGCCGCCGATCACCCGCTCGAGCGGGTGCAGGCGAAACCTCAGCCGCGTCGCAACGCCGAAATTGCCGCCTCCGCCGCGAAGCGCCCAGAGAAGCTCTGGGTTCTCGTCGGCGCTCGTGCTCACCACGTCCCCACCTGGAGTGACGAGCTCCGCGGCGACGAGGTTGTCGCACGTGAAGCCGTGCTGTGCGGTCAGGTGCCCGATCCCTCCGCCGAACGTGAGGCCCGCGACCCCGGTCGAGCCGACCACGCCGCCAGGCGTGACCAGGCCGTGCGCCTGGGTCGCGGCGTCGAAGTCGGACCAGGTCGCCCCGCCCTCGGAGGTCGCGAGGCGCGCGTCGGGATCGACCGCTACGCCTCGCATCCGCGAGAGGTCGATCACCAGCCCGTCGTCGACCGCGCAGTGCCCGGCAGGATTGTGGCCTCCACCGCGCACCGCGATCTCAAGACCATGCGCTTGACCGAAGGCCAGCGCCACAGCCACATCCTCGGCGTCCACGCAGCGAGCGATCGCCGCCGGCCGCCGGTCGATCAGGAGGTTGAAGCAGAGGCGCGCTCGCTCGTACTCGCGGTCGGACTCTGTCAGCAGGTCGCCGGACAAGGAGTCGCGGAGCTCACGGTGAGTCATGCGCACAAGGATGCCGAGTCGTCCCACGGCCCGGATATACGGCCTGCCGGCGTCAACCGGTGCGGTTATCCGCACCCCACGCAAATGTGGGGTGGGCGGCGGGTAGCTGCACCGTGGCCAAGAGCCCGCCGGCGGCGCGGGGGGTGAGGGTGAGGGTCCCGTCGTGGGCCAGTGTGATGCTCTTGACGATCGCCAGCCCGAGCCCGGCTCCCGCGTGGTCGGCGCGTACGCGCTCGGTGCCGCGGAGAAACGGCTCGGCGAACGTGGCAGCCAACTGTGGCGCGAGCTTCTCGCCGGTGTTCTCGACGGTCAGCACCACGCTCCCGTTGTGAGCGCTCGTCGTGACCCACACTGTGCCCTGCTCAGGCGTGTTGTGGACGATCGCGTTGTGCACGAGATTCGTGCTCAACTGCAGGAGGAGCGGATGTGAGCCGATCGTGCGGGTCACGGCGCCGGACGTCGCGATGGTGAGGCCACGTTTCTCTGCGAGTGGGAGAAGCGTCTCCGTCGCCTCTTCCGCGATGAGGGACAGGTCCACCTGCTCTGAGGCGAAGGACCGCCGGTCGGCGCGGCTGAGCAGGAGCAGCGCTTCGGTGAGGCCGATCGCCCGTGTGTTGACGGCGTGGAGGCGGTCGACGAGCTCGTCGTGGCCGCGTTTCGGATCGTTCCGGGCGACGTCGAGCAGCGTTTGCGTGATCGCCAGCGGGGTGCGCAGCTCATGGGAGGCGTTGGCTGCGAATCTCTGCTGTTCGGCGACCTGTGCTTCGAGGCGAGCGAGCATGGTGTCGAAGGCGTCGGAGAGCTCGCGGAACTCGTCTCTGCGGCCCGGTAGGCGGATTCGGTGGGACAACGATCCGTTGGCAGCGATGCGTGTGGCGTCCGTGATGCGGTCCAGCGGGGCGAGCATCCGCCCGGCGAGGAGCCACCCTCCCAGCAGGCCGAACACCAGCAGGAACGCCATCACGATGGCCGCGATCGGAGCGAAATTGCGCAGGAGGTCGGCGTGGCTGCGGACTACGAAGATCACACCGGGGTGCACACCACGCGAAAGGGAGAAGTACCCGGCGGCGAGCAGCACGGCACCGGCGAGCATGAGGAAGCCGGCGTAGCTGAGGGTGAGCTTGAGGCGGACGCTGGGGCCGGGTGCTCTATCCACGAACTTCTCCCTCGCGCCCGGCGTCTGGCTGAGCGTCGATGCGGTACCCGACACCGGCGACGGTGGCTACGAGCCAGGGCTCGCCGAGCCGTTTGCGCAGTCCCGAGACCGTGATGCGCACGGCGTTGGTGAACGGGTCCGCGTTCTCGTCCCACGCCCGTTCCAGCAGCTCTTCGGCGCTGACGACCCCGCCGTCGGCCGCAACGAGCACTTCGAGCACGGCGAACTGCTTGCGGGTCAGCGCGACGTAGCGGCCGTCGCGGTGGACCTCGCGGCGGAATGAATCAAGCCGGAGGCCCGCGATCTCTTGCACGGGCGGCCTGCTGTGCGCCCGCCGGCGGTCGAGAGCTCTGAGACGGAGCACGAGTTCCTGGAGCTCGAACGGCTTCGTGAGGTAGTCGTCGGCCCCGATTTCGAACCCGGTGGTCTTGTCGTCGAGACGGTCGGCAGCGGTGAGCATGAGGATCGCCATGCCGCTGCCGGCGGCGACGATTCGCTTTGCGATCTCGTCACCGGAGGGCCCGGGAATGTCGCGGTCGAGGACGGCGATGTCATAGGCGTTGACGCTCAGCAGCCCCAGAGCGGTGTGGCCGTCACCTGCGATGTCCGCTGCGATGGCCGCCAGGCGGAGGCCATCGCGAATCGCTTCCGCCATGTAGGGCTCGTCCTCTACGAGCAGCACGCGCATGCTCCGATGCTAGGGCCGGCGCATATCGCCGGCATATGGAAAACCGCATACGTGCCCGCAACAGGGCGCCGCCTTCAATCGCGGCGTGATCTCCATCCGCCTCGCCGGCCTGCTCGTCATTCTCGCGGTGATCGCCGTTGCCCTCGCCCACGAGTCCGCGGGATCCGCATCCTCGCCCGGGGCACCACGCATCGATGCACCTCGGAGCGAGCCCCGTCGTCCGCTTGGCGAGGCTGACGGTGCCGTCCCCGGCGGCACGACGTTCTTCGACGACGAGGTTCCGGGTGTGGCCAACCTTGACCCAGCCCTCCTCGGTGCCCTGCGTCGGGCCGCGACGGACGCCGCGCACGACGGGGTCGAATTCGTCGTAGAGAGCGGGTGGCGCTCCCCGGCGTATCAGGAGCAACTCCTCCATGAGGCGGTCCTGAAGTACGGCTCAGAAAAGGAGGCTGCCCGTTGGGTGCTCACCCCCAACCGGTCTGCTCACGTGTCGGGGGACGCCGTGGACGTTGGGCCGCCCGGGGCCGCGGCCTGGCTGTCCGAGCACGGCGCGGAGTACGGGCTGTGCCAGATCTACGGCAACGAGCCCTGGCACTACGAGCTGCGCCCAGAGGCCATCGATCACGGCTGTCCTGGCATGTACGTCGACCCGTCGCGCGGTCTGGGAAGTGCCGGGTCGGGCGTGCCCTGATGGGCTGCATCTCGCGGACCAGGCCGGCTACAGGCAGAACACGGTCGTGCACTGGAGCGGGTTTCCGTTCCCGCTGGCCCGGTTGCCACCCAAGTCGGTGACACCGGCTGCCGCTGCGATTCCGAGCTGGCCGTTGTCGTTCGCGATGTTGTTCCCGACGCGGGCGGTGGTGTCACGAATGTCGAGGCCGTCGCCACCATTGTCGAGTGCCCGGTTGCCCGTGACAACCGTCCCGCCCGCGTTGGCTGCGACGAAGATCCCGTCGCCGTTCGCCGGGCCGGTGGTGAGCGCGTCGAACCCGCTCACGTCGTTGCCGGCTACGCGGTTGCCGGTACCGGTCGAGACCGTGACGCCGGTGAACGGTCCGAACGGGGTCCCCGGGGCGACGATGCTGTCAATGAGGCGGTTCCCCGAGCCGGTGAGCGTCACCGCCTCCCCACCGCTCGAGAACGCGAGCAGCTTGCTGCTAGTGATGGTCACTCCGCCACCCGACACCACGGCTGCCGCCTGGGTCTGTCCCTCGAGGTCCGAGGCGGCAATAACCGTGCCGGGGCTGTTCCTGATCGCCACGCCGGATCCGCGCGCCCCTGCGAACCCGCTCCGGAAGGCATTGTCCTTCCCGCCCTCGACCGATACCGCGTACGCGGCCGATCCCAAGCTCACCGTCACTCGGACGATTCGGTTGCGTGAGGCATCCGTCAGCGTGATCCCGCTGCTGAACGCGCCTCCCACCGAGCCGTTGCGGACCGTTACGTCGTCAAAGCCCGGGTTCACGAGCCCCGCGCCCTCGATGCCAAAGCCCGCGAGGTTGATGTCGATGCCGTCGGCACCGACCACGAGACCCCCTCCTTGACCGGCGCAGTCGAGCGTCCCGGTGAGCCTCACGCTTTGGGCAACCGGCTCCCCGCAGGCCACGCTCTGGGTGGTCAGCTTCGCGTCCTTCCCGCACGAGCCGCCGTCCGAGTCCTTCGCACACAGGCGGTAGTGGTAGACGGTGCCGCGCTCGAGCCCGGCGATCGAACGAACACCGTCGCGGCCCGGTTCACGACCAGGCTGATCGACTGGCGGGGGGTTTCGTAGCCATATGCCTGGGTCCTGCCGTACTGCACCCAGTACTCGCCAGCGCCGCCGGTGGTGCTTACGACCCTGCCCCCCACCGTGGCGCCATCCATCGAGACGTTCAACGGGCTGCCGGTGACGCCTGCTGCGCAGCCCGACGAGACCGCGACCAGGACAAGAAGGAGGGCACCAAGCCCACGTCCACCCACGGACCAACCGTAGCCCTCGGGCGCGTCAAATGGAAGGGATTGGCCGGCCCGCTGCTGTGCAGGTTCTGCGGGCGACGTCGAGCGACCGGCGAGCTAGGCCGAGGCCTCAGTCCGCCCCGCGTCTTGGCGTTGCTTGGTGGCATCGTCGTCCAGCGCCCCGTTCTCGTCCCACCACGCGTTGATCGCCGCGATGGCCGGGGCCATCATCAGGTTCTTCTGGAAGTTCTCGGTGTCGTTGACGTTCGGGACCGGCGTGTCCGGAACGTCGAGGTCGAGGAACTCGCAGAGCGGCTCCCAGCCGTCCTTGGGGTGCCACACCAGCAGGCGCTCGGGGGGCACGGTGTCGATGACCTCGTTGTTCCAGCGCTCGAAGCCGGCGGCCATTTCGTCGCGGTCGCCGTTGCTCGGGACCATGATGTCCGCCTTGGTCCACATGTCGTGCATGACATCGAGCCAGGAGGCGTAGAGCGGGTCGATCTGGTACTGCGCCATCACAAGGTGGTGCATGAGGTTCTCGCCGAACCAGATGGCCGCGATCGTGTTGTGCATGCTCTCGACCCAGCTCTCGGCCGAGCGCACGCTGAGCAGCACCTTGGCGTCGGGGTAGACGTCCATCAGCTCACGCCAGTGGTACGAGCCGGGCCAGTCGACGACCGCCTCCTTGCCCTCGAAAAGCTCTTCCCACGGACCGTTGCCCTCCAGGGCCGCGCGCCACTGCGGGACGCTCTTGCTCACGTCGCCCATCATGTCGCGCATGTGGTAGCAGGGCAGTCCCAGCATCTCGAGCGCGATCAGCTGGGTGGTGGTCGCCGTTCGTGGCAAGCCGGCTCCGATCAATCTCACGTGGTTCTCCTCCTGGGGCGGGTGGGCCAGACGCCGGATCCTACGATGTGCCCGCGGCTCTACTCCGGCAGCGCCACGGGCCGAGGTTGTCCTGCGACATGGCCCGCCGAGTATCGCCCGTCTAGTGCTGGACCACGAGCGCGTTGAAATACGTGGGCCTGCCCTCGACGTTGTTATTGGACGCGTTGCACGCCTTCAGGTAGGCGTTGGGGGAACCCTCCTGGAACTCGACGGTGTAGGTGAGGTAGGTGCTCGTGTAGCCGTAGTCAGGCGTCAGCAGCACGTGGTCGCCCTGCGCCGCGATGCCGGTGATCGGCACGTAGATGCAGTCGTGCGCGGCCACCGCGGGAACGTTCAGCGAGAAGTTGAACTCGTTTTCGCCGACGTCCTTGGCCGTCAGCGAACCGTCCACGATGTCCGCCCCGACGAGCGTCGACACGTCGAAGGTGGTGAGTGACTGGTCCTTGACGTCCGCGCTGTTCACCTGGCCGTCGACGATGTCGGTGCTGAACACGGTGTTGGCCGCATAGGCACTCCCGGTCCCTGACGCGATGACGAACGCGACCACGGCGAGGACGTCGTAGACAGACCGCGGGCGGACCTTGCGAAACAGTCTGGAAAGCATTCGTACGTCCCCCTCCGGCGGCCATGGGGCCGCATCGCTCGAATAGTCAGCCAACCCTCTCACCCCGGGCAACGTCGCGAGTCGCCTTGCGGGACCAGGCGTCGTCTCCGAGGTCAGGCTCGAGGAGGCGGGCTCGGCACGTCCCGTAGCTTTTGCGGGCATGACGGCCCCGTTCACGTCCCCTCTCGCGGAGGCGCTCGCTCCCGAGCTGCTCGAGCGTTTCCTCCGGTACGTGCGCGTGGACACCCAATCCGCGCGCAATCGCACCGGGAGTCCCAGCACCTCGGGCCAGCTCGACCTCGCGCGCATGCTGGTCCGCGAGCTCGAGGCGCTCGGCCTGGAGGGCGTGGACCTGGATGAGAACGGCTACGTGACGGCGGCGCTTCCCGCGACCGTCGACGGCGACCTTCCGTCGATCGGGCTGATCGCGCACATGGACACGAGCCCGGACGCCCCGGCCTCGGGCGTCGACCCGATCGTGCACCGGGACTACGACGGCGGGCCACTCGAGCTGCCGCGCGCCGGCACGGTGCTCGACCCGGCCGTGATGACGGATCTCGCGGACAAGGTGGGACACGACCTGGTGAGCTCGAGCGGCGACACCCTGCTGGGCGCGGACGACAAGGCCGGCGTGGCGGAGATCATGACCGCCCTCGCACATCTCGTGGCCCACCCGGACCTCCCGCGTCCACCGCTGCGGGTCGCGTTCACCCCCGACGAGGAGATCGGCGAGGGTGCGAGCGGGTTTGACGTCGAGCGCTTCGGCGCCGCCGGCGCGTACACGATCGATGGCTCCGCCCTCGGCGAGCTCCAGGACGAGACCTTCAGCGGCGTAAAGGTGACGCTGACGGTCCACGGGGTGGACATCCACACGGGCTGGGCCAAGGGCAGGCTGGTGAACGCCCTGCGGGTGGCCGGGAAGATCCTCAGTGCGCTCCCCGACGACCGGCTCAGCCCGGAGACGACCTCGGGGCGCGAGGGGTTCATCCACCCCTACGACCTCCGGGGCTCGGCCGGACGGGCCGTGATCGAGGCCATCGCCCGCGACTTCGACGACGAACTGCTCGAGGGTCACGTCGAGCTGCTGCGACGCACCGCCGAGCGGGTGGTCGAGGAGACTCCCGGTGCCCGGCTCGAGGTTTCGGTGGAGCCGCAGTACCCGAACATGCGCCGCTTCATCGACGAGTTCCCCGAGCTTGTGGAGATGGCCGAGCGCGCGCTGCGGGCAGAGGGCATCGAGCCCATCCAGGTGCCGATCCGCGGTGGCACCGACGGCTCGCTCCTGAGCAGCATGGGGCTACCCACGCCCAACCTGTTCACCGGCGGCCACGAGTACCACTCGGTGCGGGAATGGGCCTCGCTGCAGGAGATGGCGGCGTCCGCCGCCACGATCATCCGGTTGGCCGAGGCGTGGACTGATAACAACCGTCGGTAACAATCTGGACCAGTACCAAGCCACGAGGGAGTTCAATGAGCGAGTACGCAGTTACCGACCCGGCGACGGGCGAGACCGTCAAGGAGTACGAGACGACCACCGACGATGAGCTGCGTGCCGCGATAGGGCGCGCGGACGATGCTCATCGGACATGGTCCGCCTCGTCGAGCGTGGCCGATCGTGCGGCACTTGTCCGGCGTGTCGGCGAGCTGCATCTCGAGCGGCGCCAGGAGCTCGCGGAGATCATCGTGCGAGAGATGGGCAAGCCGATCGAGCAGGCCCTCGGCGAGGTCGACTTCTGCGGGGACATCTACGGCTTCTATGCCGACAACGCCGAGGACCTGATGGCCGACGAGCCCATCAAGTTGGCCGGCGGGGAGGGGTCAGCGGTGGTGCGCCGGAGCTCCCAGGGCGTGCTCCTCGGGATCATGCCGTGGAACTTCCCGTACTACCAGGTGGCGCGCTTCGCGGGACCCAACCTCGTGATCGGGAACACGATCGTGCTCAAGCACGCCCCGCAGTGTCCCGAGTCGGCCGCGGCCATCCAGAAGATCTACGACGACGCCGGGTTCCCGGAGGGCGCGTACGAGAACGTCTACGCGACGAACGAGCAGATCGAGTGGGTGATCGCCGATCCCCGGATTCGCGGCGTCTCCGTCACGGGTTCCGAGCGCGCCGGCGCCGCTGTCGCGGAGATCGCCGGGCGGAATCTCAAGAAGGTCGTGCTGGAGATGGGCGGATCCGATCCCTTCATCCTGTTGGGCACGGACGATCTGGACAAGACCGTCGAGGACGCCGTGGCCGCCCGTCTCGACAACACGGGTCAGTCGTGCAACGCGGCGAAGCGCTTCATCGTGGTCGGCGATCTGTACGAGCCCTTCCTCGAGAAGTTCACGGCCGCGATGACCGCGACGAAGCCGGGTGACCCGACGTCGTCGGAGACCGAGATCGGGCCGCTCTCCTCCAAGATCGCGGCCGATCGCCTCGAGGACCAGGTGAAGCGGGCCGTGGACCAGGGGGCGAAGCTCGCTGTGGGCGGCAAGCGCGACGGCAACTTCTTCGAGCCCACCGTCCTGACCGACATCGAGCCCGACAACGACGCCTACCGCGAGGAGCTCTTCGGCCCCGTCGCGCAGGTTTATCGCGTCTCGTCCGAAGATGACGCGGTGAAGCTGGCCAACGACACGCCGTTCGGGCTGGGCTCGTACGTCATGACGACGGACTCTCAGCAGGCGGAGCGCGTGGCGGACCAGATCGACGCCGGGATGGTCTACGTGAACGTCGTCGGCGCCGACTCCGCAGAGCTCCCGTTCGGCGGGACGAAGCGATCCGGCTTCGGCCGCGAGCTGGGTACCTATGGCGCGGACGAGTTCGTGAACAAGAAGCTCATCCGAATCGGCTGAAGGGCCTTGTTACTTCGGCCTCGCTAGCATCGGCCCTGGCATTGGGTTCATGCCTTCGTACGCCGACATCGACCAGCTCAGCACGCAGTTTCGCCGCAGGGACCTGCTGCGCATCGTTGCCGAAGGAACCGCCGGTGTGGTCGGGGACGAGTTCCTTCGCTGCCTCGTCCGGAATGTCGCGCTCGCGTTCGACGCGAGGTTCGCCTTCGTCGCGGAGGCCTCCGACCCGAACGGAGAGCACGTGCGGGTGGTCAGCGGTTGGTACGACGGCGGCTGGATGGACGAGCCGTTCGAGTACGACACGCGCGGCAAGCCCTGCGCGCTCGTCGTGGAGCATGCGGTCGTCGCGTTCCCGAGCGAGCTTACGACGCGCTTCCCGGAGGCCCAGCCGGCGATCGACATGGGGCTTGAGAGCTATCTGGCGGTCTGCCTGCGCGCCGCCGATGCCACCCACCTCGGCCACATGGCGGTGATGGACGCTCATCCGATGAGGGCAGGGCCGGATGACGTCGCTGCGATGCGCATCTTCGCCTCGCGGGCGGCGGCCGAGCTCGAGCGTCGTCAGCAGGCGGCCGCTCTGCGACGCTCGCGCGCCCGTGTCATCGAGGCCGCCGATGTGGGGCGCCGGCGCGTCGGCCGCGATCTCCATGACGGCGCGCAGCAGCACCTCCTGGCCGTCGGGAACCTGCTCCAGGTCGCCCAGCGCAAGCTCGGCGACGACCACGAGGCCGCCGGCGTCCTGCGCCTCGCAGGCGACGAGCTGGGGGAGGCCCATTCCGAGCTTCGCGACCTCGCGCGCGGGTTGCATCCCGTGGCGCTCTCGGAGCGCGGCCTCGCCGGCGCGATCGAGGGGCTCGCGGCCGGTTGCGCCACTCCGGTGACGATCGACGTCCAGGCTCGCGATTTGCCGGAGCACATCGAGCTCGCCGCATACTTCATCGTCAGCGAGTCGCTGACGAACGCCGGCAAGTACGCGGACGCGAGCGCGATCCGGATCCGTGTCGAGCGCGAACAGGGCGCGCTGCTGATCGAGATCGCCGACGACGGCCGCGGTGGCGCGGACGCCGCGGCCGGCACCGGGCTGTATGGGCTGGCCGACCGGATCGACGCGCTCGGCGGGCGGTTCGAGGTCCGCAGCCCGCCCGGGGCGGGGACCCGCGTAAGCGCGAGATTGCCGCTCACCACGGAGTGACCGCGTTGGGGCGGGCAGACCGGGCCCGGGAGGTGTCAGTCTCCGCGACCACGACCTGAGAGGAGATGTGATGGCGGAGCGCTGGTTTTCGGACGACGAGCTGAGAGAGATGTCGCGTCCGACGATGGACCGGGCGATCGAGGCGATCGAGGCGGGCGACCTCGGGCAGGCCAAGGCCCTGTGCGAGGCGATGAAACACGAGTGGCGCTTCCTGCACGACATGATGGTCGACGGGATCGCCGCCTCGATGAGCTGGGTCAAGGAGCATTGCGGCGAGGACGCGGTGGGCGAGTCCCAGCGCTGGGCCATGGAGCGCTACTGGAAGCGCAGCGTCGAGGCGATCGACGAGCGCCCCCGCAAGGAGATCGCGGAGCTGCTCGCCGCCACGTGGCGGGCCCACTCGACAAGCGGCACCGGACCGCACCCCGGCGCCTTCGAGATGGAGGAGGACGACGAGAAGGTGACTTTCCGGATGAACCCGTGCGGCTCTGGGCAGCGGCTCTGGCGCATGGGGCGATACGAGGGCCCGGAGGGCCACGCGGTGATGGAGGAGGAGCACGACTGGGCGTACAACCGCAAGGGGTTCCCGATCTACTGCACCCACTGCACCTTCATGAACGAGATGCTCCCGATCCAGTGGATCGGGTACCCGATCTACCCGAGCAAGCCGCCGGGCGACTTCGATCACGATCCCTGCACCTGGTACTGGTACAAGGACCCCGCCGACATTCCCGATCGCCACTGGGAGCGCTATGGGCTCGAGCGACGCTAGCGAGCCGCTGACACCCTCTGGCCGGCGGGTGGTCGTCACGGGCGCTCGCGGTGGTATCGGGCGAGCGACGGTCGAGCTGCTCGAGCGCGTGGGATGCTCGGTCGCGGGCTGCGACGTGGAGGACTTCGACGTCCGCGACCGGGCGGCGGTGGACGCCGGGGTGGCCAAGCTGGTCGGGCAGCTCGGCGGCTGCGACGCGGTCGTGGCGAACGCCGGCGTGGTGGACACGATCCACCGCGCCGAGCGCTTTCCCGAGGACGAGTGGCAGAAGGACCTCGAGACGAACCTGACCGGCCAGTTCAACGTCGTGCGGGCCCTGTTCGACTCGCTGCGCGAGTCGGGCGACGGCCGCGTGGTGGTCGTCTCCTCGGCCTCCTCCGAAACGGGCCTTCCCGGCCAGGTCGCCTACACGGCCGCCAAAGCGGGACTGGTGGGAATGGCGCGGACGCTCGCCGCCGAGTGGGGGCGGCATGGCATCCGCTGCAACGTGGTGATGCCGGGACTGATCGCGACCCCGAAGGTGCTGGCACTGCCCGAGGCCATCCGGACCGCGATGACCAAGGCGCTCCCCCTCGGCCGGCCGGGCGAACCGGCTGAGCTGGCCGCCACCATCGCGTTCCTGCTGGCTCCGGCGTCCGCCTACATCACCGGCGCCGTGATCCGGGTGGATGGCGGCTACGGACTCAACACCGCCAGCCTCGCTGGAAGTTAGGCGACCACCGATGCCTGACGTGGACATGACCGCGCAGGAGTTCTCCGATCTCTTCGACGCGGTGTCGAACTGGGGTCGCTGGGACGATGACGGGGAGCGAGGCGCTCTTAACAATCTCACCCCGGCTCGCGTCGCTGCCGCCGCCGGCCTGGTTCGCAGCGGTGTCACGATCACGCTCAGTCAACCCCTGAGGACCGTGGCGGGCATCGATGTGCCTCAGCCGGCCGAGCACCACATGACGATGCTCACCGACGTCGATATCGGATCGGGGTCCGTGCGCTTCGCCAAGGACTACGTCGGTCTCGACTATCACAACGACGGGCACAGCCACATCGACGCCTTCTGCCACGTGGCCTACGACGGCTCGTTCTTCGACGGAAAGCCGGATAGCTCCGTCACCGCGGACGGTGCGCAGACGGGTGCCATCGACGTGCTCAAGGACGGATTGGTGGGCCGCGGCGTTCTGCTCGACGTGCCACGCGTCCGCGGCGTTCCCTGGATCGAGCCGGGCGAGCATGTGTTCCGGGACGACCTCGAAGCGGCGGAGCGCGAGGAGGGGGTGAGGGTGGAACCGGGCGACATCCTGCTCGTCCGCACGGGCCACACGCGGCGCCAGGCGGAGCTCGCGCCGTGGGACACCGGCAAGGCGAAGGCGGGCCTTCACCCCACGACGGCCTCGTTCCTGGCGGACCGGGGTGTGGCCGCGCTCGGGTCGGACGGCAACAACGACACCGCGCCCAGCACCACGGAGGGGGTCGGGTTTCCGATCCACGTCCTCGCCATCAACGCCATGGGCGTCCACCTGCTCGACTACCTTCAGTTCGAGGACGTTGCGCGGCACTGCGAGGCCGTCGGGCGATGGGAGTTTCTGTTCGTCGCCGCTCCACTGCGAATAGTCGGCGGGACGGGATCCCCGATCAACCCCACCGCGATCTTCTGAGTGCGGTCAGGCGGCGGTGTTCTCCAGCACGAGAGCGACGCCCTGCCCAGATCCGACGCACACCCCGAGCACGCCGTAACGCGCCTGGCGTTCGCGCAGCTCGGTCGCGAGCGTGAGCACATATCTGGTGCCGGATGATCCGAACGGGTGGCCGATGGCCACCGCGCCGCCGTTCGGGTTCAGGCGCTCGTCGGGCACCTCGAACCCGTCGAGCTGGTTGCGGAGCTCGCTCAGGATCGCCACCGCGACCGAGGCGTACGCCTCGTGGACCTCCCAGACGTCGATCTCCTCTGGTGTCAGACCGGCGCGCTGGAGGGCCCTCGGGATTGCGAACGCCGGCGCGATCCCCATGAACCTCGGATCGAGCGCGTGGGTGGCCGACGCGACCACGCGGGCGAGCGGCTCGACGCCGAGCTCGCCGGCCGCCTCGCCGCTCGCCAGCACGACCGCGCTCGCGCCGTCGTTCAGCGGCGACGAGTTGCCGGCCGTCATCTGGGTGGTGTTCGGCTGTGGCGCCAGCGCCGCGAGCCTCTCCGCCGTTGTGTCGTCGCGGATGCTCTCGTCGTGCTCGAACGTGCCCGCGGGCTGCTTGCGGGTGCCGGGGATCTCGACGGGGTGGATCTCGAGCGCGAGCCGCCCCGAATCGCGCGCGGCGGCCGCGTGCTGGTGGGAACGCAGCGCAAAGGCGTCGATCTCCTCGCGCGTCAGCTCGTAACGGTCGGCCACGTTCTGGGCCGTCTGCATCATCTCGATGTAGGCGTCGCGCGCGAGCAGCGCCGGATTCGGCGGGCCGCCGGCGCCGGCCCACATCGTGTCGAGCATGAACACGGGCCCGCGCGGCATGAACGGGGCGTCGCCCTTCATCAGCGCCCAGCCCGACCGTGACATCGACTCGACTCCGGCGGCCAGGCCGACGCCGAGCTCGCCTGCGCGAATCGCGTGGGCGAGTTGGATCGTGCAGGTCAACGACGACGCGCAGAAGCGGTTCACCGTCGCGGCCGGGACCGAGTCCGGAAAGCCCGCGGCCAGCGCCGCCCAGCGCGCGATGTCGCCCATCCCCTCGTGCGCCGGGTTCACGCAGCCCGCGGCGATGTCCTCGATCCGGTCGAGGTCGACCCCGACGCGCTCGCAGGCCCAGACCATCGCCTGTCCCAGGAGATCGTCGGTCCGGATGTGGGACAGCGAGCCGGCGTAGCGCCCGACCGGCGTGCGCACGCCGCCGAGTACGAAGGCATCGGTCATTGGGGTTCTCCTCGGTCGGGGATCTGGTTGGGGAGCAGTGGCGCGACCTCGCCCGCCAGCGCCTCCACCTGGCCCGGCGAGGGGTCCACGGGCCAGAACACGATTGCGCTCAGCAGGTCGAGCGATGCCGCGGCCTTTGCCCTCACCGCCGGCGGGCCCAGCGGCAGGTTCGCCACGTCGGTGAAGAACGAGATTTGCCGTGTCTCGGCGAGCAGCGTCGGGATCAGCGAGCAGGTGTCGACGAAGTGCCGCTGGTCCTGGATGCCCACGAACGGGAGTCCGCCCTCGTCCGCCGCCCGCACGAGCTCGCGACTCAGGTCAAGCGAGTCGGCGTACGGGACGATCGAGATCCCGACCTCCGGCGAGCGCATCCAGGGAAGTGTCCTGCACGAGGTTCGGGGTCGCATCCCCCGCGATAGCCAGCAACCCCACCCGCATCACCGGCCCTGGGTGAGCTCCTCGATCACGTCCTTCGAGTGTGTGATGGGCAGGCGCATGCCCTCGAGCTCGATGCGTGACCCGCCCTCATCGATCAGCTCGAGCACTCGCACGTTCACGCGCTGGTGGACCTTCGCCTCGAGGCCGTCGCGGGCAACACGGAAGGCGAGCGCCTTGGGGTGGGCGCGGTTGCCCGCGAATCCGTAGATCGTCGTCTTCGACACGCCCAGGACCATTCGCTCGGGCAGCCCGGCTGCGGCGTCGTGAGCCCGTGTGCCCGCCACGTAGCCGCCGGCCGCTGCAACGCCGCCCACCGGAGAGCCGACCGCGTCGCCGATGTCGCCGCCGATAAGGCCACCTGCGAATCCCGCGCCGGAATGGCCGCGGGGATTGAACTCTCCCGCCGCAACCACGGTGTCCTCGATGCCGGCGGAGGCAAGTGCCTCGTTCACGACCTCAACGATCCTCGCCTCAGACATGGTGCTTGTTACCCTCGCCGCCCGGCTGCTCTAGCTCGGGGGATTGCCGGTGTTGATCCCGATGAGCTGTACGTGGGTCTCCCCGTTCGCACCGTCGTGGGGGACGGAGAGGTCCGCCTGGTGGACGCTGAAGTCGGTGGCGGAGAAGGTGACCGTCATCGTGCACGAGGCTGCGGGCGCGAGCGTGATGTCGTCGCAATCGTCCGACGCTGAATAGTTGGGAGCGCCCGCGCCGGAGATGCTCACCGTGCCGGTGGTGAGCGAGTCGCCCGATGCGGTGCAGGTGACGCTCTTGGTATCGCCGCTGCCGCCGGCGGACTGGAAGGTCTGGGTGCCGGGCTGGCAGTCCAGCGTGGCCGGTGCCCGGGTGGTGAAGACCTGGTCGGGGCTGCAGAACGGCTCGCCCGGGTTCTCGCCGTCCTCGGCACAGACGGCGAAGTGATACGCCGTGCCCTCCGTTAGCCCGTCGACGGGCTCGGACACCGGCTTCGATTCGTTGGCGACGAAGTTGATCGTCCGCGTTGGAGTCTTCTGGGTGCGAGCCGTCGTCGTGCCGTACTCGATGTACCAGCTGCCGGGGCCGCCGGTGGTCGAGAGCACCTTCCCGTTCAGCGTCGCGCCACCACCCGTGATGCCTGTTGCGGTCTGACGCACGCCGACGGCGCAGCTGGAGAGAGCCAGGACAACGAGGCAGGCCGGCACGAGACGCTTCATTGGCGCGAGCCTACGGCCAGCCGTCACCCGACGCAACCGCTACTGGCGGAGCCCACGCGCCGGATGTAGTGTCGCCGGAGCGGTGAACGAGGTCGAAAACCCGCGCCCAATCTTCATGGGTCCAGGCGACGGAGCGACGGTCGCGAACCCTGCCGGCGGAGAGCTGACGTACAAGGCCCCCAGCATCGCGCGCTAGAGGCCGTCGGAGCCTGCCGCGTAGTCCTTAAAGGCGTAGCGGGCCCTCTTCAGGTCGGAGTGGTTCTCCACGAAGTCCAGGCGGCCGTCCCGCCAGTGGCCGATCCCGGCGTAGCGGAAGGGCACGGGGGTGCCGCTGGCCCCGCCGCTCACGACCTGGAGCACGATCGACATGGTCCACTCGCCGCGCTGCTCCACGTCCTCCGCCTCGATGGCCGAGTCGGGGAACGCCTGGAGCCATTCGGCGAAGAACTTGCGCAGGCCGTCATGGCCCTGGAAGTCCGCCATGTCCGGGACGCCGAACGCGCTCATGTCCCAGACCGCGTCCTCGTGGAAGAGGGCCAGCACCTCCTCGAAGCGTCGCTCGTTCCAGAGCTCGAATCCGCGCCGGGCCAGATCGGCGTTCGTGTCCTCGGGCACGCGTGGAAGCCTAGGCGCGAGCGAGCGTGGTCATCGCCCTGACCCCGGTCGAGCAGGCGAATGCGCTGGCCGTCAGTGGCCGGCTGAAGTGGAAGCCCTGCGCGAAGTCGCATCCGAAGTCCGTCACGGCATCGAGCGCGGCCTGGTCCTCCACGCCCTCGGCCACGACCTTGAGGCCAAGGGCGTGAGCGAGCTCGATGGTCGAGCGCACGATCGCGGCGCTGCGGGGGTCCGTGGTGATGCGGGCTATGAAGGAACGGTCGATCTTTAGCTCGTCGACGGGCAGGTCGCGGAGGTAGGCGAGGGCGCAATAGCCGGTCCCATAGTCGTCGACCGCGATCCGCAGGCCGAGGCGGCGGAGCGCGTCGAGGACCTCCCGGGCGCGCTTCGGGTCGATCATGATCACGCTTTCGGTGATCTCGAGCTCGAGCGCGCTGGCCGGCAGGGCATGCGTGGAGAGCAGCCCGGCGATTCGCTCGGCGAGCGACTCGTCGAGCAGGTCGGAGGCCGAGAGGTTCACGGCGACGCTCAGGTCACGGCCGGTCGCGCGCCATCGAGCGAGCTGCGCGACCGCGGTCTCCAGCACGAACTGGGTAACCGCGCCCATCTGCCCGTTCTGCTCGACGAACGGCAGGAACGCGTCCGGGTAGAGCAGCCCGCGGGTGGGGTGCTGCCAGCGCACAAGCGCCTCCGCGCCGAAGGTGGCGCCGGTCTCGACGTCGATCTTCGGCTGGTAATGCAGGACGAACTGGTGGCCGATGAGGCCGGCGGCGAAGTCCTGCATCGTCTCGAGCCGCGTGCGGTTGGCCTCGTCGAGCTCCGCGCGGTAGATCTCGACGCGGGAGTGCGCGTCCTTGGCCGCGTACATCGCGACATCGGCTCGCCGCAACAGGTCGGCGATGCGCTGGCCCGAGTGGTCGGGTTGCGCGACACCCGCACTCGCATCGACGCGCACGTGGGCGCCATCGATGGCGAACGGTTGCTCGAGCCGGTCCAGGATGCGCTCGGTGAGCCTCCGCCCGTCGTCGGTGGGGGCGAGCATGATCAGGAGGGCGAACTCGTCGCCTCCCAGCCTGACGAGGAGGTCGGGGTCCCTGACGCGGACGGCGAGCCTCCGTGCGGTCTCGCGGAGCAGCTTGTCGCCGGCGTCATGACCGAGCGTGTCATTGATCTCCTTGAAGTTGTCGAGGTCGATCAGGATCAGCGCGGGCCGGTCGGCGGTCCGCGCGGCCTGCAGACGCTCCCTGCCGTGCTCGAACAGCGCACGCCGGTTCCCGAGGCCGGTCAGATCGTCGGTCACGGCCTGGCGCCGGGCGTCGGAGAGATGCTGGACCTGCCGGAAGCTCACGAAGGTCCTTGCCGCGGCCAGCACAAGCGTGAACGTTGCCAGCCCCACGACGGCGCCGGGCAGCTGACTGAACGAGGAGACCACGAGGACGACCACCGCGGTCAGCGTCGCCAGCATCGGGATTGCCAGGATCGCCTTCGAGCGCCCGGGGACGATGTGGCCCGGCCGCTGCGGCCGCCAGATCGCGAGGGCGATGAAGGTCACTCCGATCATCCACAGCACGGCCAGCGTGGTGCCCACGGCGTAGTTGCCGGCGCTGACGCGAAGCGCGTACACGACGTCTGCCGCGCAGAACGTGGCGAGGCCGCCGGCCAGCAGGAGCCACATCGACCCGCCGCGCGTGCCGCGCGCGGTGAGCACGCCGCAGATCATCGCGACCAGGAGGAGGTCGGCGCTCGTGTACGCCGCTCCCACCAGCACCGAGTCGAGTTCGCCCTTCGGGCTCGACAGCACGGGGCTCAACACCGCCGCCAGCGCGGTCGCGGCGCCCCCGGCGCCAAGCGCCCCGTCGAGCCACAGCGCCCGCGGGAAGGCACCCTGGTCGCGGCGCACCAGGCAGACGACCGCGGCCACGACGCATACGTAGAACCCCAGGTATGCGATGTCCGAGGAGGAGGGGACCGGCGGATCTGCCTGGAACTGCGTCCAGGTCGAGTAGATGACGTTGCCGGCCGTTTGCGACAGCATCGCAACACCGAGCCAGACCGCCGCCGCCCGGCGCGGCCCGCCCACGACCGCGCGAGCGAAGCACGCCACCGTCGGCACCAGCATCGCGAGATTCGCGATCAGGCCGAACGTCGAGTTGTAGGACGACTCGCTACGGAGCAGCTGGAAGGCGACGACGAACAGGATGTTCCCGACCAGCACGACCGTCGCCGCTCTGACAAGCGTGCGGGACCTCGTTGCCGCGGCGGAGTCGCCGCGATTGCCAACCACTCTTTGAGCATCGGCGGATCGCGGCCGCGGCTGAAGCGGACCTCCCCGGGTATCGTCGCCTCCGGATGTCCGCGCCGACCCTCGCCCCTCCTGCCGTCCGGGTAGAGGGAGTGGCGAAGACCTTCGGCTCGACCGTTGCGCTCGCAGGGGTCGACCTGGTGGTTCCCGAGGGCACCGTTTTCGGCCTGCTCGGGCCGAACGGGGCGGGCAAGACCACCCTGCTGCGGGTGCTGGCGACGCTCCTGACCCCGGATGCCGGATCCGCCGAGGTCTTCGGCCGGGACGTGGGGAGCGAGGCTCCCGCCGTGCGCGAGCTGCTCGGGCTGACCGGGCAGTTCGCGGCGGTCGACGAGATTCTCTCCGGCCGCGAGAACCTGGTGATGTTCGGCCGCCTGTTCGGCCTTCCACGCGCCGAGGCGCGGCGGCGCGCGGACGAGCTGCTGCGGCGATTCGATCTCATCGATGCCGCCGACCGGCCCGCGCGCACCTACTCCGGCGGGATGCGCCGTCGGCTCGATCTCGCATCGAGCCTCCTCACGCAGCCGCGGATCCTCTTCCTCGACGAGCCCACCACCGGCCTCGATCCGCGTAGCCGAAACCAGATCTGGACGATCGTGCGCGAGCTCGTGCGCGAGGGAACCACGCTGCTGCTCACCACCCAGTACCTCGAGGAAGCGGACGAGCTGGCGGATCGGATCGCGGTGATCGACCACGGCCGGGTGATCGCCGAGGGCACCGGGAACGAGCTGAAGGAGCGCATCGGGGGACAGATCCTCGAGGTGGAGCTCGCGAGCGCGGCCACGCGCGGCGAGGCCCTGAGCGTCATGCGCGACCTGGGTGACGGCGAGCCGGAGGCGGATGAGCGCGCCGACCGGCTGACGCTGCCCGCTCCGCAAAACGGCCTTGGCCTCGTGGAGGAAGCCGCCGCGGCGCTCGGCAGTGCCGGTATCGCCGTGAGCAGCCTTGCGCTGCGGGGCCCCACCCTCGACGACGTGTTCCTTCAGCTCACCGGCGCGCCGGCAAGCGAGGACGGCGACAGGGCAGTGGCGCACGCCGCGGTACCTCTCGCGCCCGGCCCGCAGCGTGACCGTCGAGTGCGGAGGCTTCCGCGCGTCCATGTCCCATCGCCGGCGGAGCTGCGCTCGGCGCTCACCGATGCCGGTGTCGTCACCGGCCGCAACCTGCGCCACTTCACGCGTCAGCCGCAGTTGCTGATCTTCTCCACGGTCCAGCCAATCATGTTCGTGCTGCTGTTCTCGTACGTGTTCGGAGGGGCGGTGGAGGGCGCGCTGCCGGGCGGCGTGAAGTACATCGACTTCCTGCTGCCGGGAATCTTCGTCCAGTCCGTGGCCTTCCGCGCGACGCAGACCGCGGTGGGGCTCTCCGAGGACCTCGAGCGTGGCGTGATCGACCGGTTCCGCTCGATGCCGATGGCGCGTTCGGCCGTGCTGATCGGCCGCACGGTGGCCGACCTGGTGCGCAACGTCCTGATCATCGCGCTGATGATCGGGGTGGGTTACCTGATCGGCTTCCGCTTTCAGGCCGGGCTGCTGGACGCGCTTGCGTGTATCGCCGTGGTCAGTGCATTCGGCCTGGCGCTCAGCTGGATCTTCGCCTTCGTCGCGCTCACGGTGCGCGGCGCCGAGGCGGCGCAGTCCGCGGGCTTCGTCGTGATCTTTCCGCTCGTGTTCGCTAGCTCGGTGTTCGTGCCGGTTGCGAGCATGCCGGACTGGCTGCAGACGATCGCCAAGGTGAGTCCGGTCACCCTCACCGCGAACACCGCGCGCGGCTACGCGCTCGTCGGCGGCGTGCCGGATTCCCTGCCCGGAGCGGCCGCCTGGATCATCGGGCTGCTCGTGGTATTTGTCCCTCTGTGCGTGTGGCGCTACCGGGGAATGAGCTGAGGTCGTTCGTCGCTGCGCTCTGGCGGCGTGGCCAGGCGGGCTGGCCGCGCCGCTTTCCCGTCGTGCAGTTCCCGAACCCGCCGCTGCTCGTGGCGTTTGCGGGGTGGGGGCTCGCCGCCGGTACACATGGCACCGTCCACGAGCTCGGCCGCGCCGTGTTCGTCGCGGGCCTCGGCGTGTGGGCGGTGTGGGAGGCGGCGGCCGGGGTCAACTGGTTCCGTCGCCTCGTCGGCGCGGGAGCGCTCCTGTGGATCGCCGTCGCCCTGGCCGGGACCCTGTGACCACCTGAGGGCATACTGCGGGCGTGCGCCACAACCCCAAACATGCCGTCACGGATGAGCGCGTGGTGCGCACGCTGATCGCGGAGAACCCCTGGGGAACGATCGTCAGCCAGAACCAGGGCGACATCGTGGCCTCCCACTACCCCGTCCTCCTGGACGACAGCAGGGACGAGCTCACGGTTCTGACGCACGTCGGCCGGCCCGACGAGGAGATTCACAGCCTGGGCACCAGCGAGGTGCTGTTGATCGTCGCGGGCCCACACGGCTATATCTCCCCGAGTTGGTATACGCCCGAGGCGACCTCCGCTCCGACGTGGAACTTCAGCGTTGCGCACTGCTACGGCGTGCCCGAGATCCTGGACCCGGAGGAGAACCTGCGGGTTCTGACGCGCCTGGTAGACCACTTCGAACGGCACGTCGAGGAACCGGTTCAGCTCGACCAAGAGTTCGGCGCGCGGTTGGCTCGCGGGACGGTGGGGATCCGGCTCCCCATCACGCGCTTCATCTGCAAGGTCAAGATGAGCCAGGACAAGGACCCACAGAGCCAGCGGCAGGTTCTCGACGCGCTTCGAGGACCCGGGCACTATCAAAACCCGGCTTTGGTGAGCGACATGCAGCGCGCGCTGGGCGCGATCGATTGAGCGGTCGCGCCCCGGAGGTGCTCTGCTTCAGCCCGCTCCCCGACGTGGCCACCATCAAGCCCGTGGACGTCACAACCGCCGAGGACCTCGCCGCCGCCCTCGAGTTGGCCGTCGTATCTACGTGCTCCACACCGTGATCGTCGGCCCCATCGGCGATCCCGAGTGCGGCGTAGCCGGTTCGGGCGAGCTCCACATTATCCTGCGACATCGGCCCTCCGACTATCGGAAGGAGAACACCTCATGAGCACCGTCAACCCCACACCGGACGCCGCGACTCTCGGCGGCACGCCGATCGCTCGCGACCAGGCTCGCGAGCTGTTCGGCCAGGTGATGGGGTACGTCGCCGTCACGGTCGGATTCGCGGCTCTCGGCGCGTACCTCGGCCGCGATCTGAGCGGAGGGGCCGGGCTGGTGCTGTTCATCGGCGCCTTCGCATGCATCTTTGGCCTCAACATCGCCGCCTCCAGGGGTCGCGAGCAACTCGCGATCGCGCTCCTGTTCGGGCTGGGCCTGCTGCTCGGGATGGCCGTCGCCCCCCTCCTTGCCGACTACGCCGAGACCAACCCGTCCGCTCTGTGGCAGGCGGCCGGAGCCACCGCCGCTTTCGTCGCCGGTTGTGGCGCCTACGGCTACGCCACGCGCAGAGACCTCTCGTCGTGGGCACGCACGCTCTTCTGGGCGCTCCTGGCCCTGATCGCGTTCGGGATCGTCACGATCTTCGTCTCGATCCCAAACGGCAACGTCATCTACGGCGTGCTGGGACTCGTCATCTTCGGCGGTTTCACGATCTTCGACTTCAACCGGCTGCGCCGAGCGGGCCAGGCCGCCGCCGTCCCGATCGCGGCCAGCATCTTCCTCGACATCTTCAACGTCTTCCTGATCCTGCTCAACCTGTTCGGTGGCGGTCGCCGCTGACGGATCGGGAGAACGGCGATCGGGCTACTGGCCGGCCTGCTCGAAGGCGGCGCCCACCACGGCCTGCGCGGTGGGGCCGTATGGAGGCGCGAACGCGTCGATGAGGTCGCCCTCGCCCCGAACGAAGATCCCGCGCAGGTTGGAGAACTCGCGGAAGCCCTCGATGCCGTGGTGGCGACCCGAGCCACTCTGCCCGATGCCTCCGAACGGGAGCGATGGAAGCGCACCGTGAACGGCGGCTGCGTTCACGCACGCTCCTCCTGAGGTGGTGCGGCGCAGGACCTCGTCGGCCAGCTCCGCGTTCTTGGAGAAAACGTAGAGCGCGAGTGGGCGCTCGCCCGCGTTCACGTACCCGATCGCTTCATCCAGCTCGTCGTAGGCCTTCACGGGCAGGATCGGGCCGAAGATCTCCTCCCGCATGAGGTCCAGATCATCCGGGGGATCGAGCACGATCGACATCGGCAGCTGCCGCGTGCCGGAATCGCGCTCGCCGGCCTCCTCGAGCGGTCGCACGTCGCAGCCGCGCGACCTGGCGTCCGCGAGCAGGTTCTCGATACGCGCGAGGTGGCGGTTCGTGATGATGCCGGTGTTGCTTTCCGATGAGTGGAAGTCGGGCATGTTCTCTCGCACGTGCTCGGAGGCCAGGCGGGCGAACTCCTCCATTCGCTCACGCGGCACCAGGCAGTAGTCCACCGAGATGCACATCTGCCCGTTCTTGAGCGCCTTCGTGCCCAGCACCTGCTTCACCGACTCGGCGTCGATCGAGTCGTCGGTGAGAATGGCTGGACACTTGCCCCCCAGCTCGAGCGTCACGGGCACGAGCTGCTCGGCCGCGGTCTGGGCGATCTCCCGCCCGATCTCCGGACTGCCCGTGTAGAGCAGGTGGTCCCAGCGCACGCGGCTGAAGGCCTTGGCCAGCTCCAGACCGCCGACCACCACGTCCACGCGGTCGCGGTCGAACGTGGCACGGACCATGTCGCGCAACACCTCCGAGCACGCCGGTGTGTGCTCAGAGGGCTTCAGAACCACCCGGTTGCCGGCGGCCAGCATCTCGACCAGTGGACCCACGGAGAGGTCGAAGGGGAAGTTCCAGGGACTGATGTTGCCCACCACGCCCTTCGCCTGAGGCTGCACGAAGGCGCGACCCGTCCCGTATAGCGCGGGATCCGAATAGCGGGGCTCCGGCGCCATCCATCGCTCAAGCTGCTCCGCGGCGTAGCCGGCCCGGCCCGCCACCCCCAACACTTCGATCAGATCGGTGGCGAGCGTCGGGTGCACGCCGAAGTCGGCGCTCATCGCCTCCTCGATCTGCTTGCGATGGCCCATGACCATTCCTGCGAGCGCTCCCAGCAGCGCGAGGCGCTCGTCGAGCGACGGGAAGGGCGCGGCCACGAAGGCCGCGCGCTGGCGGCCGACGATCGCGTGCAACTCCTCGACGGCCGCAGCGTCCTCGGTGCCTGTCGCTGTGCCCTGCTGGATCGTTGACATTCCCTCGCTCCCCCTCTGGTGTGCACTCACTGATCGGTCCAGGCGTCCTCCACCGGCTCGCCGTCCCCGGGATGGTGAGGCCCGAAGGCGAGAAACGCCAGTCCGTCCCGGCCGGCCTCGAACGCCCGCGCCGTCGCGGGCGCCACGCGGATGGAGTCCAGCGGACCGACGTCGAACAGCTCGTCGTCGAGCTTGACCCGCCCGCTACCGCGGATGACGAGGTAGATCTCCTCCGCGCCGGTGTGGCGATGGGTGAATGGGCTGCGCTTGCCGGGATGCAGCCGGAAGAGCGTGACGCCCGTGCGCTCGGCGCCCAGGGCGTGGCGCGCAACCCGCGCCTCCCAACGGTCGCCAAACCCGTTTGCCGGGGCCGCGTCGTCGACGGCGGCCAGGCTGACCTTCGTGAAGGCCGAAGCCAAGCGCTAGCGGCCGGCGGCCGCGGTGCCCAGGTTGGCCGTATTGCGGGCGTCGTGCCCGACCTCGGGCCAGTCGCGCGCGGCGGACGCCGGGGCGGCCAGGTTCCAGGCGAACAGGTAGCCCTCGCGAGTGATGGCCACCATCTCGAGGCGCCCGTCGCCGTCCACGTCGCCGATGGCGGGCGTCGTGACCATCCAGCCCCCGGTCAGGCGCGGGAATCCCGGCGCCTCGGCGCCGGTGGCCGAGATCGCATGAAGGTCGTACACCGCAGTGCCCTGGAGCGCCTCCTGGTTGCCGTCCCCGTCCACGTCGGCCACAGCCGGCGCGTTGAGGAAGGACAGGTCGGCCACGCGCCTCGGGAACGCGGGTAGCTGGCGGCCGGTGGAGGTGTCGAATGCGGACAGCTGATCGTCCGACTGGATCTGGTCCTCGGACAGCTGGATGTCCAGCTGCCGGCCGATCCCGCCCGCGGCCGCGATGAAGTTCGGCTTCCCGCCGGTCAGGCTCCCGAAGACACCGCCGCTGAGCGACAGGATGCTCGGCGTGTCGTGCGAGTCGGAGCCCGCCCCGAGGTTCGCGTCGAGCACCCGCGGCCTGCCGTCGCCGCCGTTCCCGAGGAACGAGGAGCCGTCGCCACGTAGGAGGTATCCGGGTCCGGTCGTTCCGAGGACGCCGATCTCAGGCTTGCCGTCCCCGTCGAGATCGGCCAGCGCGGGCTGGCCCCCGACCCCGTCGCCCACGACGGGCAGGATCTCGCAGCCCAGCTGCCCGATCTTGGCCGGGAAACCGGCCAGGAAGGGCGAACCCGGGCCGGCATTGCCGGTCGAGCGGACGGCGTAGAGCCGCGAGTTGCACGCGCCCGCGATGCTTCCGAGCGCGCTGAAGATCCCGCCGGTCACATTCATGGGCTCGCGGTACTCCTCGTTGGTGCCCACCACGATGTCGTCGCGCCCGTCACCGTCGATGTCCCCGATCGATGCCGTGTCGATGATCTTCGTGCCCTGAAGCTGGGCGGCGTCGGGCTTGAAGGTGACCGCGTGCGTGGTCGGGTCGATCGACTGGACCTTGGCCGGGTCCACGAGCTGCACCGGGAACCCGCTCAGGAGGCGGCCGTAGTGGGTCCACGCGTAGAGGTGCCGGTCGGTGGCGCCGTCCACGATCTCGAGGCCCGGCTTGCCGTCCAGGTTCGCCAGCGTCGGGCCGGCTAGGAAGCCGCGGTCCGTGCGGTTGTCCGGGGTCTTGGAGACCCCCACCGAGAAGTTCGCGTTCGTGCGCACCGGGAACCCCCGCAGAACCCGCCCGTGGCGGTCGTAGGCGAACACGTAGCCGGAGCCGTCGCTGACCACGACCTCGGGCCGCCCGTCGCCGTCCACGTCACCCACCGCCACCGAGCGCGACAGGGCGGCGTGCCGCCCTCGCAGGAGGCCGGCGCGGTAGGCCGGGGCGTCGCGGTGGCCAGGCAGCAGGGAGGTCTGCACCGGCCAGCCCGGCAGCTCCGAGCGGCCGAAGCCCGAACCGCCCCGGTAGGCGTGCACGATCCCGTCGCTGGTGCCGATCAGGACATCGTCCACGCCGTCGCCGTTCAGGTCCGCGAGCCGCGGCGAGGTCTCGCCGTCCGAGGGAAGGCGGCGCGGGAAGCCGGGCAGAGCGTCGGTGTCCTGATGCAGGAAGGCGCTGCGGCGGTCCTCGCCGGTGCGACCGTGGTCGTCGCGCACCCGGACGCGGATCGTGAACGAGAACCGGTCCGGATCGCCGTTGCCGGCCGGGATGTCGAGCGGCCCGCTCGTGGGCGGGTTCCCGAGCGCCGCGCGCAGGTGCGCGATCGAGACCGAGCAGAGCACCCCCCGGCGCGAATGGTGGAGCCCTGAGCTCGAGCACAGCGGATGCATCTCCGACTCGAGCGGTGACTCGTTGGGCGCCCCGAAGCCGGGCGCGCCCGGGTCCTTGATCGTCCCGCGCCCGACGGACACCTCATAGCCGTAGGAGCGTGCCCGGCGGGCGTCCACCCGGCCCCGCACCACGAGCCTGCCGTCGCCAGGTGAGACGAGGGTGTACCAGTCGGGGTCGGTGATCTCGGCCTCGGGAGGGATGTTTCCGCTGGCCACCGCGCGCACCATGCGGTCCGCGTTGGCCCGGCCGTAGCCGAAGTACTCGTCGTAGCCGGGGATCGAGGGGAAGCGCCTGCTCGCGACCGACTGGCTGGTCGCGAAGTTCGCGGCCGGCGCGGGCGGCTTCGCCGTGAGGAAGTCGATGTCGTCCGCCTTCATGGTGAACAGCTGGCGGACCTCGTTGGAGGTGAGCGTTCGCCCGGCGTTGCGGGCGGCCGAGTAGAGCAGCCCCGCCATCCCGGCCGCCTTGCCGGTGGCCTCCGATGAGCATGAGGAGGAGGGGATCGCGACCGCCATGTGGCCGCCGTAGTTCGTGCACCCGTTGAGGAACAGGTAGGAGTGCGGGGATTCGCCCGAGTCGAACTTGGTCACCGAGTTCACGGTGATGGTGTCGGGATAGTTCGACGGGTAGTTGTGGTGCTTCGCCTCCTCGTCGGCCGCCGAGGCGATCACGGCCACGTTGTGCCGGTACGCGTACTGCACGGCGTCACGCGCGAAGCTCGAGTTGTTCACCGTGCCGAGGGCCTCCTGCACCACCGACGCGCCGTTGTCCACGGCGTAGCCGACCGCGGGCGCGAAGTGGTTCACGTCTGCCACGAAGCTGTCGCCCACACGCTCCTCGATGAGCATGCAGTTCGGGCAGCTTCCGACGCCGTCCGTGCCGTTGTTGGCCTCGGCGCTCGAGTCCTCGGACTCGCCGGTCCCGTGGCCGTAGCGCACCAGGTCGGCGGGATCGTTGTCGTCCTCGGCGAAGTCCCAGCCGGAGATGTCGTCCACATACCCGTTGTGGTCGTCGTCGCGCCCGTCGGAGAAGGCCTTGATCAGGTCCTCAGGGTCGAGCAGCCCGTTCCCGTTGCGGTCGCCCACCCGCGTATCGCCCGCGTAGTCCTGCACGTTGAAGACGCCATCGCGGTTCTTGTCGTAGCTCCATGAGTGCTGGGGCCTCGGCAGCTCGCCGCGGTTGATGAAGAACTTGTTGACCAGGTCGGGCAGCGCCTCCTGCCAGCGGATCCCGGAGTCGAGCACCGAGATCCGGATGTCGGGGCGGCCGGTGGTGACCTGCCATGCCTTGTCCACGCTGGCGCCGCGCACACCGAACAGCTCCTGCGGGCTCGAGTCGATCGCGGCCTCGCCGGTCTTGCCCGAGCTCAGCTTCCAGTCGTCGTTGAAGTCGTTCGGGACCTCCGGCGGGTCCTTCTGCGGCAGGAAGGCGTAGCGCGCGAACGCGCTCGGGTCGGTGCCGGGTGGCGGCTTCGGGTACGGGAAGTCCGCCCAGGCGACGAGCGGCACGAGCAGCACCACGGCGAGCGCCGCGGCCGCTGCCGCGAGGACCTTCGCTCGTGTTGAATGCGCCGGCACGCGTGGGCGAGCCTATTTCAGCGCGTGGGTCGAGCGCCAGGGGGAAGCGGTTCTTGCGTTTCGCCGCGGTCCATGGTCAACTTCGACTGGAGGCGGGGACGCGATTCGTACGTCGCTTCTGTCCCCCCGCCCAACGTGGACTTGCATCGCCGCTGCCCAAAGGCATCCCGCGCCCTCGTCCGATACCTGGCTGTCGGCGTGAGCGGGCTTGCGGCACTGCCGGCGAGCGCTCTCGGCGCGCCCCCCAACGACAGCTACTTCAGCATCGCGGGCCGGCTCAACCAGCCGGGGACGCCGCTGGCCAAGTCCTACGTCGTGAGCTCAAACAACATCGGCGCGAGCGATGAGGGCTTCGAGCACAACCAATGCAGACCGCCAAGTGCGAACGGCCAGGTCACCAACTTCGGGTCGTCCGTGTTCTACGAGATCAACCCTCCCATTACCGGAAGGTTCAACATCGTCGTGACCCCCGTTGGAGGATTCCTGCCCGTCGTGGCCCTGTACGAGTTCACGCCGCTGGCATACCCGAGCTACAACTACTCGAACAACGCCCCCTGCAACGGTCCCGCGCCTCCGCTCAACACGGCGACGCTGACCCCGCAGCCGTCCTTCCCGGTGCTCGCTGCGGGCAGGCATTACAAGATCCAGATCGGCGGGGTGAAGAGCCCGAACGACCCGGGAGGCACGTCTTCGCAGGGGAGCTTCACCCTCCGGCTGAGCTATGACCCCGACACGGACGGCGACGGGCTGTTCGACAGTGCCGACCGCTGCGCGAACGCCCGCGGGCCCTCCGGCCTCGGCGGCTGCCCCGACCGCGACGCCGACGGCGTCGCGGACATCGACGACCGCTGCCCCAAGGAGAACAACGAGTATCGGCCCGACAGGCGCAGGCGGGGCTGTCTGCAGATCCTCCAGCTCGATGACGACGTGACTCCCAAGCTGAGCTTCAACGGCATCCCCGGCTACGGCATCAGGGTCACCCGGTTCATCGTCAGTGGGGTCCCGCGCGGAGCCAGGGTTCGGGTCAGCTGCAGGACGCCACACGGGCGAAGCTGCGGGAAGCGCGCACGCACCGCGCGCCGGCTGCGATTCGACAACCTCCGGCGCAAGCGGCTGGCGGCAGGCAGCCGGATCACCGTGAGTGTGACCGCGCGCAGGTCGGTGGGCTACTTCGGTCGCTACAAGATCCTCAACCGGAGCCCCGGCTACAAGCTCAAGCAGGGCTGCATCACCCTCAGAAAGAAGAAGGTCAGCTTCAGGCGGCGCAGTTGTCGTTGAGCCGCACGCATCTGATCGCCGTGCTGGCCGCCCTGGTGGTTGCTTTCATCGCCGCGTTCGCCATCGGGAAGGCCACGGCTGGAACGGACGGGGAGCCGAGCGGGCCGAAACGGGTCCACGTCTCAGGCGTGCCCGAGCTCGAGCCGGTCGGCGGCGTGCCGGCGCTGCGCAGCGCGCCGAAGCGCACCACGGCCCCCACCTCGGAGAGCTCCACAGGATCCGCCTCTTCATCGGGGTCGAGCTCCGCCCCGGCGTCTTCCGCGGAGCCGGCGCCGACACCAACCCCGGCGCCGACACCAACCCCCACGCCGAGCGGCGGGGGGTTCGGCGGCGAGGGCTGATCCGGTAGGCCCCGGCGCGGGCATGGCGCTCGAGAAGGGAACTACCCTCGCGGGCTATCGGATCGAACGCGTACTCGGGCAGGGCGGCATGGGAGTGGTCTACGAGGCCACGCAGCTGTCGCTGAACCGGACGGTCGCGCTCAAGATCCTTGCGCCCCACCTCAGCGAGGACCTGCTGTTCCGTGAGCGCTTCCGCCGCGAGGGTCAGATTCAGGCTGGGATCGACCACGCGCACATCGTGACTGTGCACGAGGCGGGGGAGACCGAGCATGGCTTCTTCATCGCGATGCGGCTTATCCGCGGGCCGAACCTCAAGAGCCTGATCGCCGCACGCGAGCTGGACCCGGGCCGCACTCTGCGGATCCTCGGCCCGATCGCCGAAGCACTCGACACCGCACACGAGGCCGGGCTGATTCATCGCGACGTCAAGCCGCAGAACATCCTCGTCGGCGATCGGGACCAGGGCTTCCTGGCCGACTTCGGACTGACCAAGGCCCCGGGGGAGGAGAGCCTGACGAAGACGGGGCAGTTCGTCGGAACCTTCGACTACATCTCTCCCGAGCAGATCAAGGGCGAGCGGGCGACGGTGAGGAGCGACGTGTACGCGCTCACAGCGGTGCTGTACGAGTGCTTCACCGGGGACGTTCCCTATCCCAGGAGCTCCGACGCGGCGACCCTCTACGCGCATGTGTCGGACCTGCCGCCGAGGGTCACCGAGCAGCACCCCGAGCTGCCCGGGGGACTCGACGAGGTGATCGCCACCGGGATGGCCAAGGACCCGGCCGCGCGTTACGCCTCCGCGAGCGAGCTTCTGCACGCGACCAACGAGCGCTTCGATCGGAGCGCGCGCCCGGCATCCACCCCGCCGGGGCCAGAGCCCGCGCAGCTCACCGCAGCGGCCGCAACCGTGCAGGCGGCCGAACCGAGCGAAGCACGCGTGGAGGCGGTGGAGGCGGCTCGCCCGTCCGGCCGCCGGGTGGGGATCGGAGCCGTCGCTGCGGTGCTGTTGGCCGTGGTGGCGCTTGGCTTCGTGGTGGGCCACTCCTCCGGCGGCTCCGAGCGGCCGAGCCCCGCGGCCGACAGGGTCGCGGCAGCCGGTCCCCTGAGGCTGGGCTTCCCCGACTCCTGGCGGCGGGCGCCGGACCCACCGGCCGTCCCAGGCGTGAAGCTCATGGACCCGATTGCCTTGTCCCAGCGCGGCCGCCCCGGGGGCGAGGGCCTGACCGCCGGAACAACGGACGCGACCGGTCCCGCGCTGCTATCGCCGGAGCTCGTCGACCGGCTCGGGCATCTCCCTGCGCGAAACGACGCCGTGAAGCTGGGGAACCTCGACGCCTATCGCTACGAGGGACTGCGGCTCGCTGGCTTCAACGGCCGCGTGACCCTCTACGTGGCGCCCACCACCGAGGGAGTGGCCACGGTCGCCTGCGCGTCCACGGCCGGCGACGCGCTCGCGTTCCTCCCCAAATGTGAGAGTGTCGCCGGTGGGCTGAAGCTGATCCGTGGAAGAGCGTTCGCCCTCGGTGCGGACCCGCACTACCTGGCCAGGCTCGACAGGGCGATGGCGCAGCTCAACACCGACCGCAGGCGGGACGCGCCCCGGCTACGCACGGCTAAGAAGCGGGGCGACCAGGCGAACGTCGCCCGCTCGCTTGCGATGGACTACCGCCGCGCCCAGAGGTCGCTGGGCGGAACTGCCGTGAGCCCGGCTGTGCGTGACGCAAGCGAATCGGTGCGCGCGGCGCTCGCAAGGACCGATATGGCCTACGGTCGCCTCGCCGCCGGCGCCCAGGACGGGAGCCGGGTCGAGTACAACGCGGCACGCGAGGACGTGAGCGCCGGCGAGGCGGCACTGAAGCGCGCACTGGCGCAGGTGGAGAGGGCTAGCTAGTCGCGCGCCAAGGGGACGTGGATGCCCGGCGCGGACGGCGCCTCCGCGTGGAGATCTCGTGGATGTAGGAGGCGACCACCGCGTCGGAGTAGTCGGGGGCGTTGCGGCGGCCCGCGGGCCTGATGGTTGGACGCTGCAGGCGGGATCGGGTCAAGGGGGTCATGCTGCTTGTCGCTCCAGGTTGAGGGTGTCGGGCGCGGGCGCCGTGTCGCGTTCGGCGGCGTTGAGGACCCGCTGCGGAGTGTGCGGTCGCAGGAGCGCGAACGCGAGGGCTATGCCGATCGCGATCGCCCCCGCCCCGGCCAGGAATGCGAGCTGATAGCCGTCGATCAGGGAGTTGGTCACTCCGTGGCCCTCCGCCACCAGCCCCTTCGTGTGGTTCGTGGCGAGCGTGCTGAGCACGGCAAGGCCGAGCGCGCCGCTGATCTGCTGGGAAACGTTGGTGATGCCGGATCCGAGCCCGGCGTCCGCGGCGGGAACGTCGGCCATGGCGATGGTCAGCAGTGGCATGAACGCGTTGCCGATTCCGAGCCCGAGTGCGAAGGAGGCGAAGAAGATCGTGGGGAAGAACGCGGTGTCCGGCCCCACGCTGCTGAACAGGAGCAGTCCGACGATCGCGATCCCCATGCCGGAGGTGAGCACGGGAAGCGGCCCGTACCGCTTGACCAGGCGAGCCGTGATGCCCTGCGAGAGGACCGCGACGGTGAGGGTCCAGGGCAGAAAGGCGGCACCGGTCTCCACGGGGCTGAAATGGCGCACCTGCTCGAGGTAGAGCGTGCCGAGGAAGAACGTCGAGTACATGCCGGTGACGAGGAAGCCCCTGACGAGGCTGGCGTTGATGAGCCCGGGGAGGCGCAGGATGCGGAGCGGCATGATGGGGTTGCTTATGCGCGCCTCGACGGAGATGAACGCCGCCATCAGCAGCACGCTGAGCGCGCCGATCTCGAGGACGGGTGCGGACAGCCAGCCGTGCGTGGGCACCTGGACGATCGCGTAGATGCCGCTCATCAGCGAGGCGGTGACGAGCAGCGAGCCGAACCAGTCCACGCCGTGTCCGAAGCCGAGCCCGCTGTCGAACCGGATCAGCGCCTGGCCGAGCGCGAACGTGGCCAGGCCGATCGGGATGTTCACGAAGAAGACCCAGTGCCAGCTCAGTGCCTCGGTGAGCACTCCGCCGGCGAGGAGCCCGAGCGAGCCACCGGCGACCGATACGAAGACGTAGGCGCCCATCGCGCGGGCTCGGTCGCCGACCTCCGGGAACTCGGTGATGATGATCGCGAGGATCACCGACGCCTGTGCGGCCGCGCCGATGCCCTGGAGGAACCGGGCTCCGATCAGCACGCCCTCCGTCGGGGCGAGGCCGCACAGGAGGGACGCGACCGTGAAGGTGACCACGCCGCCGAGGAACACGCGCTTTCGCCCGGCCAGGTCGCCCAGCCGGCCGGCCAGGAGCAGCAGGCTGCCGAACGTCACAAGGAACGCGTTCACGACCCAGGTCAGATCGGCCTGGCTGAAGCCGAGGTCGTGCTGGATCGAGGGGAGCGCGACGTTCACGATCGTGACGTCGAGGACGATCATCAGCTGTGCGAGGCATACGACGAACAGGGACGCCCAGCGTCGGCGATCCGGTGTGAGGCTGGAAATGAAGTTCATGGGGGGTCTCTTGTCGGGGCGCTTGTTTCGAGCTAAACTGGAGGCCACCTCCGAAACAAGCGGAGGCGACCTCCGGAACTATACGGAGGGTCCCTCCGGTTGTCAAGATAAATATGAGCACGATTGAGACACCCGCACAGCCACTGCTCACGCGCCCCAAGCGCGCGGACGCCCGTCGGAACTACGACAAGGTGCTCGCGGCTGCGCGCGAGGCGTTCGCGGAGGGCGGGGAGTCCACGGCGCTCGAGGAGATCGCGCGGCGCGCCGGGGTGGGGATCGGGACCCTCTACCGCCATTTCCCCAATCGGCAGGCGCTGCTTGAGGCCCTCTACCTGAACGAGGTCGAAGAGGTATGCCGCTCGGCCGCGGAGCTCGACGGTGCAGACCCATGGGAGGCCCTCAACGGGTGGCTGGAGAGCTTCATCGGATACCTCGCGACCAAGCGCGCCCTCGCCCATGAGCTGCTCGACTATCTCGACCAGGACGCCTCGCTCTTCAAGGCATGCCGTTCCGAGCTCTTCGAGGCAGGCGAGCCGCTGCTCGTGCGCGCCCAGCAGGCGGGCGTCGTACGCAAGGACGTGACGATCGCCGAGGTCATCCAGATGGTGGGCGGGATCGCCAAGATGCCGGCCGGCGACCCGAGCCAGACCGAGCGTATTCTCAGAATCGCGCTCGACGGCCTGCGGTATCGCCCCGAGAGCTAGCTAGCTACCAAGGAGGCGCAGATGGCCCGTTACGTGGATGGATTCGTCATGCCGCTGCCGAAGGCGAACCTCGACAGGTACCGCGAGATCGCGACGACGGCGGGCGGGCTCTGGATCGAGCACGGGGCCCTCGATTACAGGGAGTGCCTCGCCGACGACGTGAAGGTGGGCGAGGTGACCTCGTTTCCCCGCAGCGTCAAGCAGCAGGACGACGAGACGGTGATCTTCGCCTGGATCACCTACGAGTCCCGTGAGCATCGGGACGAGGTGAACTCCAAGGTGATGAGCGACGATCGCATGAAGGCCCTAATGGATCCGGCCGGCGAAATTACCGACTATGGGCGCATGGTCTACGGCGGGTTCGAGGTCATCGTCGACCTCTGAGCCTCTGCGCGCTCACCTGATCGGAGGCGGAACGCCCTCGGCGGTGGCGGCCAGGGCGGGGTCCCATTCGCACACCTCGCACGCGTGGCGGAACGCCGACCGGGCGAATTCCAACGCGAGGGAACGCGGATCGGAGCTGTCGCGAATCTCGTCCCACTCGAGCACGTACTCGCCGAGCTGGCCGTCCCAACGCCCCGGGGCCGGGCTGAGGTCCGCGTCCGCAAAGCCGTCCGGCGCCGGATGTGCGAAGGCGAAGAACGCCGCCCCGTCGTGTTTCGGGTCACCCGGCCACCAGCCGATCTCGACCTGCTGGGCATCGCCACCGTTGCGCATGATGAAATCGTCTGACGGTGGATCCGCCGGGCGCCCCGAGAAGAGGCTGACCGCGAGGTCGAAGGTCCCCCACCAGGCATTGACCGGTGTGGAGCGACCCCGGAACGGAGCGCGGAACTCAGCGAGCACGAGCGCGGCGAGGGACGCGGCCTCGAAGTAGGTCGCCACCTGTTCCGAGTCGTAGGTCGCATGCTCGTAGTCCGCGTCGAGCGGGACCGTCCACGACACCTCCTGGGGAGTGGGGTTGATCTCGACCTGCCCGCCCGCGCGCTCCACGGCCTCGAGCACCTCGCGGGTCACCTCCGCCACGGGGCGGTTGGGTGTCAGCGCGATCCGGGTCTCATGGCCGGCGCTGTGCTCCACCACGGCCTCGTGCGTGCGCAGGTCGAGCGCCGCGACGATCGCGCCTGAGCCGTCGGGCGCCGGGAGCGCAGCCGTCTCCCAGCCGCGCGCGCTCAGGCGCAGGGCGGCGTGCTGGAGCTGCGGCTCGGGCGGCGCCAGCTTCACCGCGAGCTTTCCCAGCAACTGCGTGTGGGCGTGGAGCGTGTCGCAGGTTGCGCTCCACGAGCCGTAGTTCAAGTGGGGCCAAGGAGTGGGCATGGCTGAACGCTACTCCCCCACTAGAATTAAGTTGTTATGGCAAGCAAGACCGTCACCGCGCTCCCGCCCGGGCATGTCCGCAAGCGTGCCACGGGTGAGATCGGCAAGGTTCAGGCGGTCGACGCCAAGGCCGGAACCGCCACGGTCCTCTGGCTCAAGCGGGGTTCGGTCTCCACCGTCCCGCTCTCCGCAGTGTCGCGCCGCTAGGGCTTGGCCGCGCGGTTCGCGTACGGCTGGTAGGTCCGGCAGGGCTCGCCCCTGAGACCGGGGCACGGCGGCAGGGCGGTGGGGACGCTCACGCCCGGCACCACCGGCAGCAGGAGCCTGGACGGCATCTGCTTGGAGTGGGCGATCGAGACGGTGGCGGTTCCCGCCGGATCGGTCTCTCCGAACGACCAGATGGGCTGGTCGCCGTTCGGAGCAGCGATCGTGACCCGGATGCGCGAGCCGGCCCGGTAGGCGTGCCCCTGGTAGTAGAGCGGGATCGTGACCTCGGCGTAGCGGCCCGCCGGCATGGGGGAGACGTCGGCCTGCCTGAGGCTCAGCACGGGCTCGAGCGGCGTGCTCTTGGCGGCGTCGAGCTTGCGCTCGTTGGCGCGCAGCCAGCCACCCTGCACGAAGGTCTCCTTGCCGTCGGGCCGGACCTCGCTGATCGTTGCCTGGAGGTCCACGTTCGGGGTGGAGGAGCGGACCCACAGGTGCACCGCGCCGGCGCCGATCACAGTGGTGTTGGCGCTGAGTGGGCTGGTGAGATAGGAGGCGGCGCTACCCGCCGGGTTCTGCGTCCACTGATACGGAGGCGTGGCCGTCCACAGGCCACCGGAGCCGGCTGCGGTGTCGCCGGTGAAGTCGGTGAGCGGCCGGGCGTGCGCGTTCCAGGTGAACGACTCCGCGCCGGTGGCCGCGGGGGTTGCGTCCGTGAGCCCGCCGTTCGGGCCGAGGTACCACGACCGGCCGCTGGTTCCGGGGATCGGGAAGCTCGGCCACGAGCGCTCGAAGCCGGGGACCGGGTGGCCGGGCTGGACGCCGCCCGCGCCGCTGTCGAAGAGCACGCGGATCGACGGCAGCTGCTCGAATGCGGCGAGCGCGGTGGAGTAGGTGGGCTGCAGCTGGATCGGGTCGGGCGGCAGCGTCACTCCCGTGATGCCCATCGCCTCCTGGTAGATCACGGGCGCGGCGGCGTGGATCACCGCGGACTTCAGGATCGGCGCCTCACGCGCCACGTAGAGCTGCAGGAAGTCGTACCACCGGTTGAACGTCGCGGGGTCGAGTGAGTCCACGTGGGTCCCGTTCGTGAACGTGAACCACTTGTGGGACGTGCCGCTGAAGTGCTCGGCCAGGTCAGGGCAGTGACCGCCCGTCTGCTCGTCGGTCCACTGGCAGGCCATGAACACCGGCGCCTTGATCTTGTTCACGAACGTGACCGGTGATAGCGGGTCGGCCACGGACGGCACGTAGTGGTCGTTGGCGCGGATCTTGGCCATCAGGTCCACCGCCTCGGGGTGGAGGTCCTGGTTGGCCTTGCACTTCGCGTCGCCCTCCTGGATCCGCTTGTAGGCCCAGGGCTGGCCGCCGGTGGCCGATGCCGCCTGCGCGTCGTGGATCCGCTCCTGGGCCCAGGCCACCGCGAACCCGGTGTTGAGGATGCCGCCCGGGTAGAGAGTCGTCTGCGTGTTGTCGATCACCGAGAACGGCGCGATCGCCGCCAGGCTCGGCGGATTGTTCTGGGCGGTGAACAGCTGGCTGATCCCGCCGTAGGAGATTCCCATCATCCCGACCTTGTTGTGGAGCACCCAGGGCTGCCGCGAGACGGCCTCGATCACGTCGTAGCCGTCGAGGCCCTGCAGCGGCTCGAAGAAGTCGAACGCGCCGCCCGAGCAGCCGGTGCCGCGCATGTTCACGTCCACCACCGTGAACCCCATCAGGTTGGCGAGGATGGAGATCCCGCTCTGCGGGCCGGCGGGGTCCGCGTACCCGTAGCCCGAGTACTCGATCAGGGTCGGAGTGGGTCCGGAGGGAAGCTGCGGAAGCTCGACTCCGGGCAGCACCTTCGTCACGTCCTGTGGCGGATGCACGTAGATGGAGAGCTCTGTGCCGTCGCGGGTGGTGAGGTAGCCGTACCCGCTCGAGGGGATCGCCTGGTTGTAGACGGCGGTGCTGGGCGGAGCCGGCTTGGTGGAGAGCACCGTCAGCGGTCCCGAGGCCGTTCCTCCGGCCGAGGGGCGCACGCGGTAGCCGCTTCCCGGCGGCACGTTCCGGAACAGAAGGCCGCCGAGCGAGTTGGCCTTGCGCGTGGCGATCGTCGCGCCCGCGCCGTTCAGCAGCGACATCTGCGCGCCCGAGGTGAGCCCGGTGGCGTAGACCTGCTCGACGCTGCCGCGGGCGGTGAAGGCGCTGGCTGCGTCGGCGCCCACGGACATGAGTGCCAGCAACCCGGCAAACACGGCAACGGAGACCCTCAACCTCCTCACGCCATGGGGAATACCCTCTTCGTGAGTTTCCGAAACACAAATGTTTATGAATCGGCGCCGTACTCCTCGTCGGTCACGTGCTCGCCCCAGGTCACGGGACTGCCCTGGTCGTCGGCTTCCTGCATTGCGAGGTGTGTCATGAACCGGCTGGGCGCGGCACCGTGCCAGTGGTCCTCGCCGGGCTCGAAGAACACGCTGTCTCCGGCTCGGATGACCTCCACCGGCCCTCCCCGGCGCTGGCAGAGCCCGTGACCCTCGGTCACGTGGATGTTCTGGCCCAGGGGGTGGGTGTGCCAGGCGGTGCGGGCGCCCGGAGTGAAGTGGACGCTGGCGGCCTGCAGCCGGGATGGCGGTGATGGCGTGGCGACGACGTCGATGTACACGGCTCCGGTGAACCAGTCGCTCGGCCCGGCGGCGGTGTCCACGGTGTTCTTGGTGATCTGCACATCGTTCTCCCTGGTTGTGGTGGTGGCATGGTCCCCTACCGGGGTATAGGGTCGCGCGGTGGCTACGGAGGATCGCGGGGGACTTCTGGCAGCTTCGGACGCGCGGCCGATCCGCGCCGCCGAGGTGGTTGGCGCGCTTTCGATCGCGACCGATCTCGGCACCGGGCAGCCGCTCGAACACGCGCTGCGCACCGCCGTGCTCGCGGTCCGTCTCGGCGAGCTGGCCGGGGCATCGGCACAGGAGCTGTACGACACCTACTACGTCGCGCTGCTTCACGCCTCCGGATGCACTTCGAACGGGCACGAGGCGGCCCAGCTGTTCGGTGACGACATCGCGCACAGAGCCGCGTTCTTCCTCGTGGACCCGACCAGCCCGGAGGAGGTGCTCGCCTTCTACCGGGCGCACGTGGGGGCGGGTCGCCCCCCGGAGGTTCGCGCCGCGCTCGTCGAGAACGCGATCGCCAACGCCGGCCCGAGGGCCGCGGAGGGGTTCGCGATGATGTGCGAGGTGGCGCAGCGGTTCGCGGGGTGGCTCGGCCTCGGCGCGAGCATCGAGGCGGCCCTGGAGTACGTCTTCGCGCGCTGGGACGGACGTGGATACCCGAACGTCCGCGGCGACGCGATCCCGTTGCCGATGCGTCTCCTGCACGTGGCCAGGGACATCTCCATCTTCATGTCGGCCGCGGGCCCCGACGAGGCACGTGCCGTGGTCGAGCGTCGATCCGGTGCCGCGTACGAGCCTCGGCTCGCCGACCTGGCCGTGCGCAACCTCGCCGACATCCTCGACGAGCTGGACGAGGAGCAGATGTGGAAGGAAGCGCTCAACGTCGAGCCGTTTCCGCAGGTCTGGATCGCGGGCGAGCGGGTCGATGCCGCCTTCACGGCCATCGCCACCCTCTCGGGCCTCAAGTCTCCGTGGCTCCGAGGGCACTCGACCGGTGTGGCCGAGTACGCCGAGGCCGCCGCGTGGCGCATGGGCCTGCCCCCGGCTTCGGTGACGCTCCTGCGGCGCGCCGCGCTTGCGCACGACCTCGGTCGCGTGGGCGTGTCGAACGCGATCTGGGAGAAGCCGGGCCCGCTCGGGTTCGGGGAGTGGGAGCGGGTCCGGCTCCATCCCCATTACACCGAGCGGGCCTTCGCCCAGTCCCCGGAGCTCACCCCGGTCGGGAGGCTGGCCGGCTCGCACCACGAGCGCCTCGACGGCTCCGGCTACCACCGCGGCACGGGTGGGCCGGCGCTCGACCAGGCAGCCCGCATCCTCGCCGCCGCCGATTGCTACGGAGCCATGCGCGAGGAGCGGCCGTACCGGCCGGCGCTCGATGCGCCGGCGGCAGAGGCGGAGCTGATGCGCGAGGCCCAGGAGGGCCGGCTCGACGCCGATGCCGTGGACGCGGTCCTCGGGGCCGCCGGCCATCGCGTGCCGCACAGGCCTCGCGTCCTGCCGGCCGGGCTCACCGAACGCGAGCTGGAGGTGCTCCTCGTGCTCGCGCGCGGCGAGTCCAACCAGAGGATCGCCGACGATCTCGGCATCTCGCCCAAGACCGTCGGGCATCACGTGCAGCACGTCTACCAGAAGGCCGGTGTCCGAAGCCGGGCTGCGGCCACGGTCTGGGCCTTCGAGCAGGACCTCGTTCGCGCCGGATAGGGCATTCGCCCGATTCGCCGGGGACCCCTCGGGCGTACCGTCGCCTCACCATCGGCACCGACCCGCGGTGCCGGACACCAAGGAGGACTCGCATGATCCTGGCAACCACGAAGGTCGAGGATTTCGACCGCTTCCTGGAGATCTTTTCGACCAAGGGCGCTGAGAAGCGGAAGCAGCACGGTTCCAAGGGCTCGTCTGTGTTCCGGGATCCCACAGAGGACGACCGCGTCTGGGTGCTGTTCGACTGGGATGCCGAGGGTTGGCAGAACTTCGTCTCCGACCCCGAGGTGCCGCCGATCCTTCAGGAGGCCGGGCACAAGGGCAAGCCGGAGTCGGCGGGATTTGCCGGCCAGTACGACGCCTAAGCGGCCATGGCGGACTCGATCAAGGTGGGCGTGATCACGGACCAGACGGGTGCGTTGTCGTTCATGGGCATCGCCAACGCCAACGTGGCCCGGATGGTCATCGACGACATCAACGAGAAGGGCGGCCTGCTGGGCCGCCAGTTGGAGCTGCACCTCGAGGACAGCGAGACCACGGACAGCGCCGCGGAAACCGGAGCCACCAAGCTCGTGCAGGAGGATGAGGTCGATGTGATCTTCGGCGGCATCTACAGCTCCACTCGCCAGGCCATCAAGGGCCCTGCGGTGGAGAAGGGCCGGAAGCTCTACATCTACCCGGAGCAATACGAGGGGCAGGAGCACGACCCCCTGATCTTCTGTACCGGCCCGGTGCCGGCGCAGCAGATCGACCCCTTCATTCCCTGGCTGATGAAGAGGACGGGGGCGAAGAGCTTCTACTTCCCGTCAGCGGACTACATCTGGCCGCACACGCTGAACGCGAGGGTCCGAGAGGCGGTGACGGCGAACGGTGGTGAGATCGTCGGTGAGGAGTACTTCCCCCTCGATCACATGGACTACGGCGAGACGGTCGAGAAGATCACCGCCAGTGGCGCGGACGTGGTGTTCAACACGATCGTTCCTCCCGGGCTCACGCCGTTCCTGGAGGAGCTGCACAACTCGGGGTTCACGGAGAGGGGCGGGCAGATCGTCTGCACGTACTTCGACGAGAACTTCCTGAACCTGGTGCCGGCGGCCCAGGTGGAGGGTCTGTGGAGCTGCCTCGACTACTACCAGGAGGTGAGCGAGCCGTTCAGCAAGGAGCTGCTCGGTCGGTACGACCAGCTCTATCCGGGCAGTGCGGCGTTCACCGCGGGCAGCGCATGCTCAGGCATGTACCGGGGCCTGAAGCTCTGGGAGGCCGCCGTGAAGGAGGCGGGCACCCTGGAGCAGGACGAGGTGATCCGGGCCCTGGACCACGCGAAGATCGCGGACGGCCCGGGAGGTCCGGCCGAGATGGTGCCCGGGCAGCACCACGTTCGGATGAACATGTACATCGCCCAGGCAACAGACGGTCACTTCAAGGTGATCGAGAACCTGGGGGCGATCGATCCCGAGGAGGTCCCGCAGGCAAGCCTGAGCGTCTGAACCGGCTAGTCCGGGGGCAGGCCGACCGCTTCGAGGGCTTCCTCCTTGTTGCGGAACGCCTGCTCCCGCACCACCCGCTCACCCCTGAAGGTGAACACGAAGGCGAACAGCTCGTCCACGGCGATCTCGCTGGCGGGACCGGACCCCACCGCCTGAGCGACCGCCACCACCTTGTCCCCGATATCGATCAGCTCCACCGGCACCACGTCGTAGCCGGACAGGGTCTTCTGGTTCTCCTCGTAGATCACCCGGATGGCCTCGTTGCCGTGGTGGGTACCGAGAAGGAGCGTCTCGAACACAACCTCCGGGTCGTAGACCTGCACCAGGGCGTCGAGATCGCCACGGTTGTGGGCGTCGAAGCCCGCCTTGATGCGTTCCACGTTCTCGCGCGACATCGCGGTCGAGTATCGCCCACAGACTGGATGCCGCGCAATCTCGCTGCCGGGCCGGTCAAGTCACCCGGGCGATCGTCCGATGCTGGACGCATGCCCACCGAATCAGCAGTACTGCCGATCGCGAGCGCGCGCCTGGTCACGCGCAGCGACTTCGACGGTCTCGTATGCGCCGCCCTGATGAAGGAGCTCGGGATCCTCGACGACATCCTGTTCGTCCACCCCAAGGATGTGCAGGACGGGAAGGTCGAGCTCACCGGGAACGACGTGACCACGAACCTGCCCTATCGCCCGGAGGTGGCGCTCTCCTTCGACCATCACAGCTCGGAGGACGCCCGCGTCACCGAGGAGGCCGACAACCGGGTGGCCATCTCGAGCGCCGACTCGGCGGCGCGCGTGGTGTACGAGTACTTCGGAGGCGCCGAGCGCTTCCCGCGCGTGAGCGCCGAGATGATGGACGCGGTCGACAAGGCCGATGCCGCGAAGTTCAACGAGAGCGAGATCCTCGATCCGCAGGGCTGGATCCTGCTGAGCTTCCTGATGGATCCGCGCACCGGGCTCGGCCGCTTCCGCGACTTCCGGATATCGAACTACGAGCTCATGATGCTGCTGATCGACCTCTGCCTCGAGCACAGCGTCGACGAGATCCTCGCGCACCCCGACGTGGCCGAGCGCGTGGCTCTCTACAACGAGCACGCCGGCGCCGCCACCGAGCAGATCCGCCGGTGCTCCACCGTGTACGGCCGCGTGGTGGTGCTCGACCTCCGCGAGGAGGAGCTCATCCATCCGACGAACCGCTTCATGGTCTACGCGCTGCACCCCCGGTGCACCGTCTCCGTTCACGTCCTGTGGGGACTGCGCCGGCAGAACACCGTGCTGGCGGTCGGCCGTTCCATCATCGACCGCTCATCGACCTTCGACATCGGCGGACTGATGCTCGCCCACGGAGGCGGTGGCCACGAGGCTGCGGGGACCTGCCAGGTCGAGAACGACCGCGCCCAGGCCGTCCTCAGCGAGATCGTGGGCACGGTCGACGCGGCCGAGCACCGGGCAGACCCCGCCTGACCGACCGGAAGGGCGTTCCGGGGGCTATCCGGCTAATGCACCGGTGGGATGCACGGGACGGATTGCCCGCGCGGTTTGGAGTGCTTGGTCACTCCTGCATCCCATAGGTGCGTGAGCGACCACGCACTCCGGCGGCGGCCCTCCAGGGGGCACGCCGTCCTGACCTACCTGCAGTAGAACTCCCGCCATGAGCGGAGAGAGCGTCCTTGTCACCGGTGGGTCCGGATTCATCGGCTCGCACACCATCCTCGACCTGCTGGGAGCCGGGTATCGCGTGCGCACGACGGTGCGCTCGCCCGAGCGGGAGGCGACCGTGCGCGAGCTTCTGGGCGCCGAGAGCGCCGACTCTCTCTCGTTCGCCATCGCCGACCTGACGTCGGACGCGGGCTGGGGGGAGGCCGTGTCGGGGTGCGACTTCGTGCTCCACCTGGCCTCCCCGTTTCCGCTCGGGCCGCCGAAGCACGAGGACGATCTGATCTTGCCGGCTCGCGAGGGCGCGCTGCGCGTGCTCGCGGCCGCGCGCGACGCGCGGGTGAAGCGCGTCGTGATGACTTCGTCTTTCGCGGCGATCGGATATGGCGGGACGCCCCGCGACCGGCCCTTCACCGAGAAGGACTGGACCAACCCGGACGGCGACGGGGTGAGTGCCTACGCGAAGTCGAAGACCCTCGCCGAGCGCGCCGCCTGGGACTTCATCGAGCGTGAGGGCGGGGGCCTCGAGCTGTCCGTGGTCAACCCCGTCGGCGTCTTCGGCCCGGCGCTCGGCTCGGACATCTCCACCTCGCTCCAGCTCGTGAAGCGGCTCCTCGACGGCGCGATGCCCGGGCTCCCGCGGGTGAGCTTCGGCATCGTCGACGTCCGTGACGTCGCGGACATGCACCGGCGGGCGATGACCGATCCCGGGGCCGCGGGCGAGCGCTTCCTGGCGGTGGCCGGCGAGTTCATGAGCGTCGCCGAGATCGCCGCGGTGCTGCGCGAGCGCATGGGGGACGACGCGAAGAAGGTGCCCACACGGATGTTGCCCAACTGGCTCGTCCGCCTGGTGTCGCGCTTCGACTCCTCGGTCAAACAGATCGTGCCCGAGCTCGGCAAGGTCAAGCAGGCGAGCAACGCCAAGGCGAAGCAAACCCTCGGCTGGTCCCCCCGATCGAACGAGGACGCGATCGTGGCGACCGCCGAGAGCCTGCTTCGTCAATGAACTCGTCGGTGGTGATCGTGCCGCACATCCGGAACGGTTAGGTGATTCAGCCGCCCCCGTCCACGATGCCGGACCGGTAGGCGAGAACGACCGCCTGGACACGGTCGCGGAGGTTCAGCTTCTGGAGCACGTGCGTCACGTGCGTCTTCACGGTCGTGTCCGTGATGAAGAGCTGCTCGCCGATCTCTGCGTTCGAGAGCCCGCGGGCGATCAGGCGGAACACCTCCATCTCGCGCGAGGTGAGCTCCTGGAGCTCCTTCGGGGGCGCCGGACGGGCGACCCTGGCGAACTGGCCGATCACCCGGTGGGTGATCGAGGGAGAGAGGAGGGCGTCCCCGGCGGCCACCGTCCGGATCGCCGCTAGGAGTTGCTCGGGCGGCTCGTCCTTCAGGACGAAGCCACTGGCGCCGGCGCTGAGCGCCTCGTAGATGTACTCGTCGAGGTCGAAGGTGGTGAGGATCAGGATCCGGACCTCGCCGTTTGCCGCCAGGATCTCCCGGGTGGCCTGGAGACCGTCGAGCTCGGGCATCCGTATGTCCATCAGCACGACGTTGGGCTGAAACCGCGCAGCCTGATGAACGGCCTCGCGGCCCGTCCCGGCCTCTGCCACCACATCGATGTCACCCTCGCCCGCAAGCAGCATCCGGAAGCCCGCCCGCACCATCGACTGATCGTCGGCCACGAGGACGCGGATGCTCATCGGCGGAGGCTCGCGGTGACGATGAAGCCACCGCCGTTCGCGGCGCCGGCGCTCATCTCGCCGCCGTAGAGCTTCACCCGCTCGCGGATGCCCACGAGGCCATGACCGGGGCTGTCCCCGTTCACCGGTCCCTGGCCGTTGTCCCGGATCTCCAGCTGCACACCGTCCGCGCGATGCCTGACCACCACATCGGCCTGGCTGGCGCCCGCGTGCTTGAGCACGTTCGTGAGCGCCTCCTGGACGATCCGGTACGCGGAGAGGTCCAGTCCGCGGGCCAGAGGGAGCGGTTCGCCCTCGACCGCGAGGTGAACGGGGAGGCCGGCGCTCCGGACCCGCTCCACGAGTGGCTCCAGCTTGTCGAGGCCGGGCTGGGGCTCCAGCTCGGCCCCGTCGTCGCGATCGCGCATCGCCCCGAGGAGGCGGCGCATCTCGGCCAGGGCCGTGCGGCCCGCACGCTCCACGTCCTCGAGCGCCTCCCGGTCCTCGTCTGAGGACGCGGGCAGCTTGTGCCGGATCGCCCCGACCTGCAGGACCATCACGCTGAGTGCGTGGGCCACGATGTCGTGGAGCTCCCGCGCGATGCGCGCACGCTCCTCGGCCACGGCGATGCGAGCGGCCGCCTCACGCTCGCGTTCGGCCTGGTCCGCGCGCTCCTCCGCCGCGGTCGCCTGAATGTCTCTCTCCCGGAACGCGTTCCCCGCGACCCAGGCCAGTCCGAACACCGCCGGGATGAAGATGTACTCGGCGGCCGCGTGGCTCGGATCGTTGTAGACGACGATCGCCGCACCGCCCACGACGATCAGGAGTCCCCTTCGTCCCTCCGCGACGTCGCGGAGGCTGCCGAGAAGGAACGCCGCCGCGAGGCCGCCGAGGTAGACGGTGACGGGGAAGACGATCAGCCGGCCGTCGATGAACGAGATCGCGGCGGCGAGGAGCCAGAGGCTCGCGGGCGCGAGGAACGGGTACCGGCGCCGCCCGAGCAGCACCAGGACGATGGCCGCCACCGCCGTCGAGGCAAACCAGGTCGGCGTGGTCGGCTCGCTGTGCGGATCCTCTCTGAGGGCCACCTCCAGCGCGCCCGCCACCGCGCCGACGACGATCACGACGTCGAATGCGTGCCTGCGTACGAGCGGCAACGGGCGCGTCACTGCCTGAACGTAATGCAGGCCGCGGTTCCCTGCCTCCTACCTGAGTAGGAGCCGGCATCGTCGCCGGGTACGACCGAGGACACGGCCATCCGACGATGACCGGCTGCGGGAGCGGCCGTAGCTTCGCGGCATGCACTCCACCAGCATCCCCATCACCGCCCCTTCAACCGGACGCACGCGCTCCACGACCCTTGTAGACGAGCGTGCGCTTCCCCAGCTCGGGCTTGGTGGCATCGTCGCCGTTTGGGCCGCGGCCGCGTTGCCGATGGGACTGCTCGCCTGGGTGGTCTCGCCACTCTTGGCCGACCAGCTGAGCGGGCCGGGCGCTCTGAGCCGTACCCTGATCGTCACGCTGACCGGCGGGTTGGCCTGGCAGTTCGTGCTGGTCATGAGCCTCGTCTGGCGGGAGCAGGGCACGTTGCGCTGGCCGGTGCTGCGAGACGCGCTCTGGCTTCGTGCCCCGCGTGCTCCGCGCACCGGGCTGCGCGGAGGCCGGCTGTGGCTTGTCGTGCTGCCGCTGATCGTGGCATTTGGGGCAGAGGAGCTCGTGCCCGGCCCGGGGATAGTCGCGGGCCGCGACTTCCTCACCTTCCTCGACTCGCATGCCGGGCACACGCTCCTGGACGGGTCGTGGGGCTGGTTCGCCATCCTCGCCGCGCTGGTCGTCTTCAACACCGTGCTGGGTGAGGAGCTTCTGTTCCGCGGGTTCCTCCTCCCCCGCATGAACGGCGTGTTCGGGCGGAGGGACTGGGTCGCGAACGGCGTGCTCTTCGCCGTCTATCACCTGCACATGCCGTGGGCGATCCCCGCTGCGCTGCTGGACACGTTCATCATCTCCTACCCCGCGAAGCGGTACCGCAGCGCGCTCGTCGGCATCGTCGTGCACAGTGCGCAGAGCGTCGTCGTGCTTGCGCTCGTGCTCGGAGTCGTGCTCAAGGGCTGAGCCGCGGCCGCCCGGCCTACTGGTGCTGCGTGTCCCGGCCCGGGCCCCCGTTGAGGCGGTCCCGCCCGGAGCGGCCGAGCAGCTTGTCCCTGCCGCCCTGGCCGGAGAGGCGGTCGTTGCCGGGACCGCCGTCGAGCCGGTCGTTGCCTGCGCCGCCGAGGAGCCTGTCCCTGCCGGGACCGCCGCTGACGCGGTCGTTGGAGCCGCGTCCTGGTGGACATGGCCGAGCGCAGCGTGCTGGCGAGCGCCGACGGGGCGAGGTGAGAATGTGACCTCTGCCATGGACCCGGCCCTCGCCTTCTACGACCGCTACAACCGCGGAGACCTCGACGCGACGATGGGCCTCTTCTCCGACGACGCCGTGCTGATGAACACCGTCCTCGGCCAGACTTTCGACGGTGCCGCGGCCATCCGGGGATTCCTCGACGACTACGCCGATATCGTCGAGGAGCCCAGCGCCCTGCCGCTCGACCCCCCGCATCAGGACGACGGGCTGATCTTCACCACCGTGAAGCTCGGAGGCCGGCTCCGGCATACGCGGATAACCGAGGCCATCCTCCCGACGGAGCTCGTGCACGGGTTCCGGCTCCACGAGGGCAGGCTCGCCTGGTACGCCATCGGCTTGAGCAGGATCGACGTGCTCAGGGCCGCCGGCCTGATCGACTGAGCCAGGTTTACGGCGCCGGTGCCGTGGCGACCTCCGCCGGGCGACCGGCGGCTGCCGGGCGGAGGTAGAGGAGGACCCCCGCCACCAGGATCCACAGCCAGTAGATGAAGATCGGGATGAAGAAGACGGCCACGAGACAGAGGACGCCCACCAACACGCCGGCCCACGCGAACCAGCGCGGCAGGATCCCGGTGCGAAGGGCGACTGCCGACGTGGCCCAGACCACGAGCGCGCCGACCACCACGGACGCGACCCAGATCAAGTAGCCCACATCCTGGGTCAGGCGGTAGATGCCCGGATCAAGGGTGTCGCGCCCCGCGTCGTGGGCCGCGGCGACGGGAGATACGAAGAGGGAGACCGCCACGACGAGGAACGCGACGCTGGCAACGCCCGCGCCGAACGCGAGCCCCGCGAGCCAGCCATTTCCCGCCTCGGCCTCCGCGAGCCGCGCACGCAATGCGGCGAAGAACCCGACTAGGAAGAGCATGGCCGCGAGAACGAAGAAGTACCCAACGATGTTCTTGTTGTATTTCGAGTCGTCGCCGAGATACGAGGCGATCTTGGCCCTCGAGTCATCGGGGGCGGGAGAGTTCCCGCTGATGATGAATCCAAGGACCATCAGCAGGACGAACAAGGGGCCGCAGAGCGGTGCCCACCGTGGGAGCTTTCCAAGCGACATTGGCGTCCTCTTCTTCTCGAGGTCTCGACGCCGTAACCCTCTCGCTCGCGGGCGATGGTTGCAAGGGGTGCTTCAGCCGACCTGAATGCCCGACATCGCGGCCCGGAGGGTCGCGATCTCACGCACGGCATAGAGCACGTAGAGACTGCGGACGGCCTCTATCTCCTCGTCGAGGTCGGCCATGTACGCGGGGACGTCCGCGAGGTCGTGAGCCTCCGCCAGGGCGCGTTCCGCCTGAAGCTGAACAAGACGCTCGCGGACCAAGTCAGGGCTCACACCGACTGATTTGATCTCGTCCGGAAACATGTACCTGAGGATTCCAGCGGGTGGGCACGGCGAAAATGTGGTCAACCGGTGTCCGGGCGTACGGGCAGCCGTACCCCCGTCCTACCCAGGGCTCAGCCGGCCCTCGAGCGCGACCTCCACCTCGTCCCTCACCTTCAGCGCTCCGAACAGCGCGGAGTAGGGCTTCACGCCCCACGCACTCTGCTTGACGACGGCGGAGGCGCTGATCGCTCCAGCGTCGTCGACGACGAGGTCGAACGTGATCGGCTGGATCCTGAGGACCAGCTCCAGGTCGCCCTCGACGCGGATTCGGTGTCCGCCCTGCTCCGGCTTCACCCGGGTCGAGCGGAACCGGATGTCCTGGCGCAGCAGCACCTCGTCGTCGATGGTCCGGTGGATCTTCGCGATGTCATCGTCGCCGAGGGCCTGCATGCCGCCGGTACCCTCGACCACGCGAAGCGACGTGGAGTCGGCGGCCAGCTCCATGCTCATCGCCTCCGGGGCATCCCGGGCCACCAGCTCCGCCTCCCAGGAGGTCACGCGGATCAGGAGGTCGTGCCCCGCCCTGGCCGCGGCCCCGCCGCGCTCGGTGCGGACCGAAAGAGTTGCGTCGTCGGGTCCGAGCAGATATCTGCCCACCGGAATCGTCACGAGACGCTCAGTCCTCGGGCTCCACCGGGGTCAGGTAGAGCCGGCTGATCACCGGGATCTCCCGGCGCAGATCGGCACTCAGCCGGGCCAACTCCCTGGCCACGTCGCGTCCGCTCAGGTCGTCGGTCATCTCGATGTCGGCGGCCATCAGCACCTCCGTCGGCCCGAGGTACACGGCATCGAGCCGGACCACCGCGCGCACCGTCTCCTCGGTCTCGAGCCGGGTGCGCAGGCTCCGCACGTAGCGGTTGGGCACCGACTGGTTGGTGAGGAGCTGGCGGTTGCGCCGCGTGAGCCGCAGCGCGAGGTAGCAGAGCAGCGCCCCGATCATGATCGATCCGAGCGCGTCGGGGATGGCCGAGCCGGTCAGCCGGTGCAGGACGATCGCCACCAGCGCGAGCGCCGCCCCGAGCACGTCCACGGTGTCCTCGAAATACACGGTCACGACGGTCGGATCGGCGGTCTCGCGGAGGAACTGGTGGACCGTCAGGCCGCGCTCCCGGGACTGCCTGCGCAACTGGCGCCGGGCCACGGCGCGGCTCGTCCCGTCCAGCACGATGGCCACCACCAGCACGGCGACTCCCGCCCAGAACGCCTCCAGCTCGGGCGGGTTCACGAGGGCCCGGATGCCCTCCCAGATCGACACGGCGCCGCCCACGACGAACATGCCGATGGCGGCCAGGAGCGCCCAGTAGTAGCGCTCGGGGCCGTAGCCGAACGGGTGCGATGCGTCCGCGGGGTGGCTGCTGCGGCGGATGGCCACGTAGAGCAGCACCTCGTTCCCGCCGTCGGCCACGGTGTGGAGCGTCTCCGCGAACAGGGCGGGCGAGCCGGTGAGCGCGGCGGCGGTTCCCTTGGCGAGCGCTATTGCGGCATTGGCGGCCAGGGCGACGAGGACCGTGCGGAGGCTCTCGTCGCGGGGCTCCGCGTTCACGCGAGGATCACGCTGGTGCGCTGACCTCTTCCTCGACCTCGCGTCCGTTCACGGTGATGGCGACGTTCACGTTGCCACGCGTGGCGTTGGAGTAGGGGCACACCTTGTGCGCCGTCCTCACCAGCGCGATGGCCTCGTCCGCATCGTCCACGGAGGGCAGGGTCACGGCGAGCTCGACGCCGATCTTGAACCCGCGCTCCTCGGTGGGAAGCAGCATCACCTTCGAGTCGATCGCGACGTCGCCCACCTCCAGCTTGCGGCGCCGGCCCACGGTCTGCATCGCGTTCTCGAAGCACGAGGCGAAGCCGACGGCAAAGAGCTGCTCCGGGTTCGTGCCGCCACCGGGTCCGCCCAGGTCTGCGGGTATCCGGATATCCACCTCCAGTTCGCCGTCGGAGGTGCGCCCGTGACCCTCCATTCGCCCTCCCGTCACGTGTGCCTCGGCCGTGTAGATGGGGCGCCTCTCGTCCGTCATGTCGATCCTCTCGATGAGCTAGGGAATGTCGCGCGGCACGTCCGGCTCCGGCGCCGGCTCGTTCGCATGCACGCCGTGGTCCAGGTGCCGGGGCTCCGGGTCGGGTCCGTCAAGGTCGTTGGGCGGGTCCGGGACGTCCGGCGGGGTGTCCGGCGCGTCCGGGCCCTCCTCGTCGAGCCGTCCCTGCTCCGACTCGGCCCAGAGGCGATGCTCCTCGTCCACCAGCGCGTCGATCCGGTCGAGAATCGGGTTCTCGGGCATCCCGCCGGAGTCTACGCGCGGCGTTCGAGCGGCTAGGATCGCGGCCCGTGGATGCCGAACATGCCAGTGAGCTGCTCGCGCGCGAGCGCGCACGCGTCGAGAAGGCCCTGGCCGGGTTGCGCCCGGAGCCCGGCGAGGAGCTCTCGCACCAGGACCAGCATCCCGCCGACGAGGGCACCGAGGTCTTCGAGGCGGAACGCGACGAGGGACTGTCGGACTCCCTCCGCGAGGAGCTGGCCGCGATCCAGCGGGCGGAGCGGCGCCTCGAGGAGGGAACCTACGGGATCTCGGTGGAGAGCGGAGAGCCGATCCCCGACGGGCGCCTGGAGGCGGTTCCCTGGGCCGAGCGGACGGCGGAAGAGCAGAATCGATTCGAGAGGCGCTGATGGGCTTCGACCAGTACCACGAGCCACCCGAAGAGCTGTCGGATGAGACACGCACCTTCGCCCGATTGTGCGCCTCGCTCACCGAGGAGGCAGAGGCGATCGGGTGGTACGAGCAGCGCACCTCGGTCGAGTCGGACCGTCAGGCGCGCGCGATCATGGTCGATGCGCAGGGCGAGGAGTTCAAGCACTTCTGCATGAACCTCGAGTTCCTGTTCCGGCGCGCCCCTCTCTGGCGCGAGATTGCCGAGGGCATCCTCTTCCAGGAGGGGGACATCGTCGAGCACGGTGAGGAGGCCGAGGAGCAGGCCGTGGAGGGGGCCGCGGAGCGCGGAGAGCCCCTGGCCGGCAGCACATCGCTGGGCATCGGCGGCCTGAAGGGAGCCACGTGATGAGCCATCTGCTGCGCGAGCACGCTCCGATCACCGAGGGCACCTGGAGCCTGATCGACGACGAGGCGCGTGAGCGGCTCAGGCCCGCGCTGGCCGCCCGCAAGCTCGTGGACTTCGACGGACCTCGTGGCTGGGAGCACTCCGCCACCAACCTCGGGCGCACGCGCACTCTCGCTGATGCGCCCGTTGACGGCGTCGAGGCAGAGCAGCGCCGGGTGCTCGCGGTGGTGGAGCTGCGCGCGCCATTCACGCTGGCGCGCAGCGAGCTGCGCGACGCGGACCGCGGCGCCGACGACGTGGACCTGGGGCCGCTCGACGAGGCCGCCCGCCGCATCGCGACCGCGGAGAACCGCGCCGTGTTCCACGGATGGGAGGCCGCCGGCATCACGGGCATCGCGGAGGCCGCGAACCATGACGCGATCACGCTCGGCGACGACTGCGCGCGCTACCCGGCGCACGTGGCCCGGGCCGTCGAGGCGCTCCTGCACGTGGGCATCGACGGCCCCTACGGCCTCGCGCTCGGACCCGAGGCCTACACCCGGGTGCTCGAGACCGGCGAGTACGGCGGATACCCACTGCTCGATCACCTGCGCAAGATCGTCGACGGGCCGCTCGTGTGGGCGCCGGGCGTGGACGGCGCGGTGGTGGTGAGCCAGGGCGGCGGCCACTTCCTGTTCGAAGCCGGCGAGGATCTCTCGATCGGCTACGAACGCCACGACGCCGACGTGGTGGAGCTCTATCTCGTGGAGAGCTTCACGTTTCGCGTCGCCACGCCCGAAGCGGCCGTGGCGCTCGCCCCCTAGGCGGACCTACTCGTCCACGGTCTCCACGACCTCGTACACGCCCGACACGTACTCGTTCTGGACAAAGGCCGAGACGTGGTCCACGCGCTTGTTCTCGTCGGCGTCGTGCTCGGCGCGCCAACTGCGGTAGTCGTCCTCGGTCATGTCGAACAGGCCGAAGGAGATGATCTCGTCCTCGTCCCGGATGTTGCGGGCGTGGTAGGCGCGCTGGAAGCCCGGCGGCTTGCTGTCGCCCGGGTCCCATGCGCGACGGAACTGGTCCCATGCACCCGGCTTGAGGCGCCGGGCGGTGAACATGACGATCATTGCCACCTCCTGAGTGGGTTGGTCCCACATGATGCCCGGCGGAACGAACGAGAGGAGTCGAGATGACGAAGAAGGCGGACTTCAACGCGGAGGAGTGGGCGAAGGTGGTGGAGGGGCCGGTGCTCGCCGGCCTGAGGCTCGTGACCGCGGACAAGGGCGGCAAGATCCGCGAGAGCCTGGCCATGGGCAAGGTCTACACGGAGGCGCGACAGCGGCACGGAGACGACGAGCTGCTCGACGCCCTGGTGTCGAGCCCGCCGGCGCTGGACGCGGGCCGGGTCCGCTCGCCGGAGGACGTGAGCGCCGCCGTGACCGCAGGCCTGCACGACGCGATCGAGATCCTCGGGCAGAAGGCGACGCCGGAGGAGGTTGACGCCTACCGGAACTTCGTGATGGACGTGGCCGAGGCGGCGGCCAAGGCGCACAAGGAGGGGGGCTTCATCGGGATCGGCGGCAAGGAGGTGAGCGAGCGCGAGCAGGCGGCCCTCAACGAGATCCAGGCGGCGCTCGGCGGAACCCCGTAAGCCGCTCGAGCTGGCCGAGCACCGGATCGGACGGGTACGCCGTCCGGAAGATGCGCCCGTTCGTGACGGTGTTGCAGCCCTCGAGGTCGACCGTCACGGCGCTGGCGACGTCGTTCGGGTAGCCGAAGTGGGCGATCACCTGTGACGCGTCGTCGGCGGGACACGAGGTGGGGAGGCCCCCAATGAATGGCCAGGGCTTGAGCGCGTTGAGGCGCGCGGCGATCGTGCTCAGGGTCGGCCCCGGGCCGAGCCTGCGGGCGCGGGCGAGCCACAGTGACCTGTCGGGGTCCGAATCGAGTCCGCGGTAGCGGCAGAGAACGACGGAACGAGGCGCCGGGGGCACGAGGACGGCGGCCGCCTCGGTGAACGGGCTGGCCGGCGCGGGTGGCTGGGAACGGTGGGGGCAGCCGTGGGTGTCCATGCCGGTGGACCGGTAGCGGCGGGTGATGCGGGGCTTGCCGATCACGTATGTGACCCCGATGCGGCTCGGCAGTCCCCGCCGGGGCCGGTAGCGGACCTGGTGAGAACGGTCGCCCGCGATCGTCCGGCGGGCGAGGGCGAACAGCTTTCCCGCCGTGTCGATGTCGCGGAAGCGGCGAGGCGTGTGCCTCGGCGTCCTGTCCACCACGGTGATCGTCGCGCCGCGAGGGCCCCCGCAGAAGCAGAGCGCCTCGACGGTGAAGCTGTAGTCGCGGGCGTGCTGCGTCCGCCAGCGCTCCTTCGCCATCGCGAGCTGCTCGGCCTCGGCGGGATCGGTGGCGGCGAGAGCGGCCTGGCTGCTCAGGAGCGCCAGCAAGACCAGGACCACGAAGGCTCCGCCCACTCTGAGTGACCGTTCGGCGTTCATGGCCCCGGCTGACCCTAAAGCGATTGCTCAGGACCGATCAAGCGCTGCCGAGCGGCGGGAGCAGGGAGTGGTCGAGGCGCTCATATGGGTAGGGGCGAGGGATGGAGGAGATCATCGTGGCTACGGCGGGGGCGGAGGAGGTCGAGCTTCTCGAGCCGCTCTGGCGGTCCATGGTCGAGCATCACCGGGCGCTGGTGGGCCGCGAGTGGCCGGTGAGGGACGCCGGTGAGGCATGGGCGCTCCGGCGCATCCAGTACCTGCACTGGCTGGGCGACGGGACCGCCACGCTCTTCACGGCCGCGGTCCGCCCGTCCCCCGAGCTCGTGGGCTACGCGATGCTGCGGTTCGCTCCGTCGGGCCCCACCTGGGAGCTCGGCCCGGAGACCGGCGAGGTGGAGTCGCTCGCCGTGCTCGAGTCCGCGCGCGGCGCGGGCGTGGGGTCCGCCCTGCTCTCGGCGTGCCGGGAGGTGCTGATGGAGCGGGGTGCGAGGTACTGGTCCGTGGCGGTGGTCGAGGCGAATGTCGCCGCGACGCGGCTGTATGAGAGGGAGGGCTTTCGGCCCTTCTACCGGCATCTGCTCGGGCGGCTCGACCCGGGCCTCTGACAGAACCGGGTAATGCCTCTACCGTCTGTGGCGTAGCAGTCGCCCGTCTGGTTCTTGGTTTCCTCTTCCTTCCGCGCGGCCCCACCTCAGAGGGACAGCGAGAAGGCAATGAGAGATGGAACAGACGACAGCCAGACCGGACGCACGTGTTCTCCTGAACCTGTCCAACGAGATGGTGCGGATCTACAAGGAGATCTTCGGACGCGGCCCCACCCGGACGCGGGCCGACTGGGCCGGCCGCGATGCGGTGGTGTGCACCCTGGAGGACTCACTCACGCCGGCGGAGCGAAAGATGGCGGAGCTCGGCGAGCACCAGCGCCTGCGGGAGATGAGGACGTTCTTCCAACACGCATGTGAGAGCGACTTTCGCGGGTCGGTTGAGGAGATCACCGGACGCCGGGTGCGCGCCTTCGTGAGCGGCATCGACACGGAGAAAGACGTGTCCGCTGAGGTGTTCTACTTCGAGCCGGAAGAGAGCTAGACAGAGCCTTCTCCGTTTCGCCGCCCCCCGACACGGGCACAGGGTCACCAGCGGGACCGGCTCGCGCGACTACTAACACTGGGATGGCAGCCCGGGACCGCTCTTGACTTTTCCGGGCGCAGCGACTAGCGCCCGAGGCCGCGAAGGAACTCGCGCGCCCTCAGCGGCACCTCGCCCAGCGGCTCCCGGACCGCCTTCAGCCCGGCACGCAGCTCCTCGTCGCCGGCCTCTATCGGCAGCATCGAGTCCTGAAGATCGGCGAGCGTGCGATCGGCCACGCCCACCGATTCCACCGCCCTCGCGATGAACGCGGATGCGCCCTGCGAGGCGAGGCCCGTCGGCTGGTCGCCGAACCCGGCCACCTGGAGGCCGTGGCGGCCCGCGAACTCGGTGTGTGCGCGCTTGGCCCGGCCGTAGGCAAGCTGCACCGGCCGGAAGCAGGCCACCTCGAGCCGGTCGCCGCTCTGCTCGTCCAGTTGCTCGTAGGCCTCAGCCAGGCAGGCGCTCGCGAACCCGAGCTCGTTTGCCGCCTGGGCAAGCGTGTCGAGGAGCTCCTGCCGTCCCTCTGCGGTGGTGAATGCCACCCCTCCATCGTGGCACGCGGCGGACGGGGATACTGCCCGGCTTATGTCGCGGGATCGGGAATGGTGGGGTTAGGGTGGAGCGCCTGAAGCTGATCGTGAATCGGTCGCTGGTGCTGCCACTGCTGGTCACGGTCGCGGTGGTCGGCGTGATGGGCTACTCCAACGGCCGCGCGGTGGGGCGGGCGGGCGACCCGACGTACTTCATCCACGCCGGGCAGAAGTACTTCGCTCCCGATCTGCTGCCGGCCGACCCGTTCGTGGAGACGGACACGGGGTACGACGGCCAGTTCTTCTTCTATCTGGCGCAGGATCCCCTTCTGAACGGGAAGGCGGCCTCCCGTGACCAGCGGGCGAGCGAGCACATCGACAACGTCCCGTACCGGTATCAGCGGATCCTGCTGCCGGTGCTCGGGTGGGTGGCGTCGGCGGGCGGCGACCCCGACCTGCTCCAGTGGTCGCTCCCCCTGATCAACCTGCTCGCGGTGCTGGGGGCGACCTTCCTGCTGGCCCAGTTCCTGCGCGCGCGGGACCTGCCCACGTGGGTGGCAGTCGCGTTTCCCACCTCGATCGGGGTGCTGATCGGAGTCTTCAACGACCTCTCGGATCCACTCGCCGCGTCGCTCTTCGTGGCCGGCGTGGTGTGGTGGCTCGACGACAGGACGCGCCCCGCCCTCCTGGCCCTCACCGGCTGCCTCCTGGCCCGCGAGCTGTACTCGATCCCCGTTCTCGTGATCGGCCTGGTGGAGGTGGTCCGCGCCGGGCGCCGGGGGCTCGTCTGGCTGCTGCCCACGGCCCTGCTCGGCGTCTGGCAGGTGGTGCTGAGGCTGATGCTCACCGGAAGCCCGACGGACGACGCTCACAAGCCGTCAATCGTCCCGCTCCGGGGGGCGATACAGAAGGTTCGCGACGTGCTGCGCCACGATGTGGTGGGCGCCGCGAACTGGGAGATCCTGTTCGTGGCCCTGCTCCTGGCGTGCTCCGCCTACTTCGCGGTGTGGGCGGTCCTCCGGCTCCGGCGGGTCGGACGGGATCGCCCCATCGCCCGTCAGGACCTGCTCCCCCTGGTGGCGCTCGGCGCGGTGGTGCTGATCCCGTTCCTCACGCTCGACCTCTGGCGCAATATCCCCTCGTACTCGCGCTACGGGGCCCCGGTCGCGGGCCTGCTCGTCCTGGCCTACGCGTTCGATCGCGGGTTCGTGCCGAAGGTCCTTCTCACCGCGACCGCGGCACTGTCCCTCACCAATCCCGTGATCGCGCTGCTGCCGACCCGGGTCGGGAGGGTGATCGAGCCCGCTCCACCGGCCACGCCCACGCAGGCTCGCGCCTCTCAGCTGTCGGGATGCATCGGCGACGGAGGACTGGTGGCCCGCGTGAACGCGAGCCTCTCGAAGCCCGGGGCCACCGTGCTCACCCTCACGACGCGGTCCGGCCGCCCGGGCTCGCTGACGGTCTTCGAGCGCGAGGGTGACGCGAAGGTGGCCACCGGACCCGCCCTGGGTCTGATGAAGGCGGCCGGCGGGACGGGCGGGCGCGTGGGCAGCCTGCTGCTGCTGTGGCCCAAGGGAGTCGACCCGCCCGACGATCGCCTGGTCCGGACCTGCATGCGGGGCTGAGCCGGCCGGACGGGCGGCGGGGGACCGCCCGCCCGGCGCAGCTCGCCTGCGTGAGGGTCAGAGCTGGATGCAGACCGCCTTGGTCTCGGTGTAGTTCTCCAGCGCCTCGGCGCCCATCTCGCGGCCCCAGCCGGACTCCTTGTAGCCGCCGAAGGGCAGCGCCGCGTCGAACACGTTGTAGCAATTGATCCACACCGTTCCGGCGCGCAGCTGCTTCGCCGTGCGGTGTGCCTTCGACAGGTCCTGCGTCCAGATCCCCGCGGCCAGACCGAACTTGGTCTTGTTGCCGACCACCGGCACCTCGGCCACGTCGTCGAACGGGGTTACCGTGACCACCGGACCGAAGATCTCCTCGGCCTGGACCTTCATCTTGGGGTTGGTCTCGCTGAGCACGGTGGGCTCGACGAAGTAGCCCTTGCCGTCGATCCCGTTGCCGCCGGCGACCGCCTTGGCGCCCTCCTCGCGGCCCGAGTCGAGGTAGCCGGTCACGCGCTCGAACTGCTCGCGAGACACCAGCGGGCCCATCTCGGTCTGAGGATCGAGGCCGGAGCCGACCTTGATCTTCTTTGCGTGCTCGGATACGCCCTCGAGCACGGCGTCGTAGGACTTCTTCTCCACGAACAGGCGCGAGCCCGCGGCACAGCACTGGCCGTGGTTGAAGAAGATGGCGTTGGCCGCACCCGGGATCGCCGTCTCCATGTCGGCGTCCGAGTACACGACGTTCGGGGACTTGCCGCCGAGCTCGAGCGTCACCTTCTTCAGGTTGCCCGCGGCCGCCTGAACGATCATCTTGCCGACCTCGGTGGACCCGGTGAAGGCCACCTTGTCCACGTCGTCATGCGCGGCCAGCGCGGCGCCGGCGGTCTCGCCGTAGCCGGGGACGATGTTCACCACGCCCTCGGGGATTCCGGCCTCGAGGATCAGCTCGCCCAGCCGCAGCGCGGAGAGCGGGGTCTGCTCGGCCGGCTTCAGCACGACCGCACAGCCGGCGGCCAGGGCGGGGCCGAGCTTCCACGCCGCCATCAGCAGCGGGAAGTTCCAGGGGATGATCTGCCCCACGACGCCCACCGGCTCGCGCAGCGAGTAGGCGTGCCACTCGGCTCCGGGCATGTAGGCCACCGACGGCTGGATCGTCTCGCCGCCGAGCTTCGTGGTCCAGCCCGCGTAGTAGTGGAAGTTGTCCGCCGCGAGCGGGATGTCCGCCGCGCGCGCGATCGCCATCGGCTTGCCGTTGTCGAGCGTCTCCAGGGCGGCGAGCTCGTCGCCGTTCTCGAGGATCAGGTCGCCGATGCGGTGGATCGCCCGGCCTCGCTCGGATGGCGTCATGCGGCCCCAGGGGCCCTCGTCGAAGGCCGAGCGCGCGGTCTTCACGGCGCGGTCGATGTCCTCCGAGTCGCCCTCGGCCACGTTGGCCAGGACCTCACCGGTGGCCGGGTTGAAGACCTCGAACGTCTTCCCGGACGCCGCGTTCACCCAGTCTCCGCCGATGAGCATCTGACGGTCCTTCGCGACGAACTCCATCGCGGAGGTGCTTACTGCGATCTCCGTTGCCAAGGCTCTTCTCCTCCTCTTTTGCCGCGCGTACGCACGCGGAATCCGGGTATCTAGACTACGAACGAGGGCGTTGCAATCACGTTGCAAACGCGCCGCCGAGGGGAGAGCGATGGGCCGAAGTCCGTGGGTCGCGCTGGAGGCGACGACCGACAAGCGCGAACGCGCCAGGGAGCTGGCGCAGGCGCACCGTCAGGTGCTCGAGGGGTCGCGCGAGGACGGTTCGGTTCGGCAGGTGATCCGGGAGTCGTGGCGGCGCTCCGCCGAGGCCGGGGTGGACCCCGGCGTGGAGTCTGCGCCGGTCCGTCTCTCAGACGGCGAGACGCATGAGCGGCTGGAGCGCGGACCCCTGGCCCTCGCGCCTCCGATCCTGCGCCAGCTTCGTGAGGAGGTGCAGGCCGAGGACGAGCAGATCGCCCTCCTCTGCGACCTCGACGGCACAATTCTCTGGATCGACGGAGACCCGCGGGTCCTCGACCAGGCGAACGCGATCCACCTCTCGCTCGGGGCCCAGTGGAGCGAGGATGCCGTGGGCACGAACGCGATGGGAACGGCTCTGGCCGTGGACCATCCGGTGCAGATCTTCGCGGCCGAGCACTTCGCCGAGCACGTGCACCCGTGGACATGTGCCGGGGCGCCGCTGCATGACCCCGACACGGGCGAGCAGATCGGCGTGATCGACCTCTCGGGAGGGCTGAGCACCGCGCATCCCCACAGCCTCGCGCTCGTGGCCACCGCGGCGCGTGTGATCGAGTCGCTCGCGCTGCGCGAGACCCGCGCCCGGGAGGAGCGGCTGCGACGGGCGTTCGGCGCCCGGGTGAGCGGCGGGCGCGCCCATGCTCTGGTCACCCAGCGCGGCCGCATTCTCGAGGCCACCACGTACGCGTGGGTGGGCGAGCGGGTCCCGCTGCCCGAGGGGGGCGGCACGTTGTCCTGGCGGGGACGCTCGTTCGTGGCCGAGCCCGTGGACGACGGCGCGGGCTACCTCCTCGAGCGGTCTCCGGGGCGCAGGCCCACATCCGCGACGCGCGTCGAGGCACTCGGCCGCGACCGGATCCGGGTTCAGATCGGCTCGAAGTGGACATCGCTGTCCCCCCGGCACTCCGAGCTGTTCCTGACGCTCCATTCGCGGCCCGCGGGCATGACGGCCGAGGAGCTGACGCTCGCGGTCTGGGGGGAGCACGCCAAGCCGATCAACGCCCGCGCCGAGCTCTCTCGCCTGCGCCGCGTGCTCGGGGCGCGGCTGGAGTCGTCTCCCTATCGCCTGACCGCCGAGGTGCGCACGGACTTCGACGAGGTCGGCCGCCTGATCGACCGGGATCGGCTCGGCGACGCGCTCGACCGCTACCCGGGGCCGCTGCTGCCGCGATCCGACGTGCCGATCGTGTGCGAGGCACGACAGTTGCTCGACGAGCGGCTGCGCGCGGCGCTGATCGCCCGCCGGAGCCCGGCGCTGCTGGAACGCTGGCTCACGAGCGCGCCGGGCGCGGACGATGCCGTGGCCTGCCGCGAGCTGCTCGCGCTGCTGCCCGACGGGGACGCGCGCCGGGAGGTGGCCCTGTCGCACCTGCGCCGGATCACCGCCGAGCGCGAGCGGCGCTGAGCCGCGCGCGATACTGCCCGGAATGTCTCAGGAGAACGTGGACAAGACCCGGAGCTTCATCGAGGCCTACAACCGGCGGGACTTCGACACCGCCGTGGAGTTCTTCCATCCCCAGGTGGACTGGGTCCTCCCCGAGCACCAGAGCATGGACTCGTGCTGTGGTCCGGACGAGGTCAAGGGCTTCTGGCGGGACATCGACGAGAACTTCGATGCGCTGAGCCTGCGCCCGCAGGAGTACGTGGACGCCGGAGACCGGGTGGCGGTCCGACTTCGCCACTTCGGGCGCGGCAGGGAGAGCGGCATCGAGATCGACACCGAGCTGTACCACCAGGTCTCCACCTTCCGGGACGGGATCATGGTGCGAATCGAGTACTTCACCGACTGGGGCGACGCGCTCGAGGCGGCCACGACGAACAAGGAGCCAGGCGCATGACCTCATCGACCCCGCTGATCACGGGCACCGACTTCATCACGGTGTCGACGAAGGACATCGACGCGGCGGTGGAGTTCTACGGCGGCGTGCTCGGCCTCGAGGAGTCCAAGCGCTGGGGCAACAGGCCCGCGGTCGAGTTCGAGACCGGCAATCTCACGCTGGCCGTGATGCAGTCGGACGCCTTCGGCATCGAGTTCCGGGCCCACAACCACCCGATCGAGTTCCACGTCGAGGACTTCGACGGGGCGAAGAAGGAGCTCGAGTCACGCGGCGTGGAGTTCCAGGGTGACACGATCGACTCCGGGGTCTGCTTCCAGGCGTTCTTCCAGGACCCGGACGGCAACCTGCTGGGAATCCACCACCGCTACGCACCCGCCTGAGCCGCACGACGGGTTGCCGCGCGGGCATCCGGGGTAGATGCCGGGTGCCATGGCCCCCCGCTCGATCTGGAACGGAACGATCACCTTCGGGCTGGTGAACGTGCCCGTGAAGCTCTACACGGCCACCGAGTCCAGGAGCGTCCACTTCCATCTGGTCCACGCGCGCGACGGCAGCGCGGTCGAGAACCGGCGCGTGTGCTCGAAGGAGGACAGGGAGGTGCCCTTCAAGCAGGTGGTGAAGGGCTACGAGGTGTCCGAGGGGAAGTACGTGGTGCTGGAGCCGGACGAGGTCAAGGCAGCGGCCGGCGACCGCGGGAAGGTGGTGGACCTGGTGGACTTCGTGGACGCGGCCGCGATCGACCCGGTGTTCTACGAGAAGACCTACTACGTCGGCAGCGGCGACGCCAAGGACGCCTACCGGCTGCTGCACGAGGCGCTCCGCAGGAGCGGCCGCGCCGGGATCGGCCGCTTCACCTTCCACGACCGTGAGTACCTCGTGGCGGTTCGCGCGCTGGACGACGTGATCGTGCTTCACACGCTGCGCTTCCACGACGAGGTGGTGGGAGGCGACGAGCTCGAGATCGACCGGCCCGGCCGCAGGCCCTCCTCGACCGAGGTGAAGATGGCGGCTCAGCTGGTGGAGTCGCTTCATCGCGGGTTCGATCCGGACGCCTACGAGGACAGCTACCGGGCGTCGGTGCTGGACCTGCTCAAGCGCAAGGCGGCGGGCAAGGAGATCGACCTGGCCGCGCAGGAGGAGCCGGACCACGGGGACGACCTGATGGCCGCACTGCAGGCGAGCGTGAAGGCCAGGGCCTGATGGCGCGCCCGCTGTGGAGCGGCTCGCTCAGCTTCGGCCTGGTGAACGTGCCGGTGCAGCTGGTGAGCGCCGCGCGCGACCTCGACTACCACTTCCACCAGCTCCACGAGAAGGACGGAGCCCGGATCGAGCAGCGGCGCTACTGCAAGGAGGAGGACGTGGAGGTCGGGTGGGAGGAGATCGCCCGCAGCTACGAGTTCGACAGCGGGAAGGAGGTGGTGGTCACCGACGAGGAGCTGGCGTCGGTCGAGCCTCGCAAGACGCGGACGATCGACATCGAGGCCTTCGTGGATCTCGCGGACGTCGACCCGATCTACTTCGACCACCCCTACTTCCTCGTCCCCGCCGGGGACAGCGAGGGCACCTTGCGGGCCTACCAGCTGCTGGTCCAGGCCATGGAGAGCGAGGAGCGAGTCGCGCTCGGGCGGTTCGTGATGCGGACCAAGGAGTACCTCGTGGCCGTGCGCGTCCGCGAGGGCGCGCTCGCGCTCACCACGATGCTCTTCCACGACGAGGTGCGGCCCACGAAGGGGGTGCCCGCCGGCGGCAAGAAGCCGGCGAAGGCCCAGCTCGACCACGCGGTGGCGATCATCGAGGCGCTCTCGGAGGACTGGGAGCCCGAGCGCTACGACGACTGCTACCGCGAGCGCCTCGGCAAGGTGATCGAGCGCAAGCGGAAGGGCGCGACGATCGAGGCGCCGCGGGAGGAGAGGCAGCCGAAGCCCGCCCCCGACCTGATGGAGGCGCTCCAGCGCACGCTCGACCGCGTGCGAGCGGGGGAGGACCCGAGGGCCGAGGCCGAGAACGGCGACGGTGGTGAGGACCTGGACCGGCTCAGCCGCGACGAGCTGGCCAAGAGGGCGAAGCGCGAGAGGATCCCGGGCCGCACCAAGATGTCCAAGAAGGAGCTGGTGAAGGCGCTCTCGGGCGACTGACCGCGGTCAGGTGCCGGGGCGTTCCTCGAGGAGACCGCCGGCGCCCGGGGCGGACTCCCCGTCCACGCGCTCGCGGACCTCGTTCTCCTCCTCTGGATCCGGGGCCTCGCCGGACGCCCGCGCGGCAGGGTCGACCCCGGCCCGTTCCATGAGCCACACCCCCGCAACCCCAAGGGCCACGACCACCACGACGGCTACCAGGAGGAAGGCGGTCACGCGCGTATTCCGGTGGAGCTCATGTGTCTTATACGGACCACGGCGGCCCCGGTCTCACGAATCGCCCCGGACGGGTTGTGCGCTCCGGTGGTTGGACCGTTAGGCTCCCCATCCGCCAATTGGTGGATGACCTTGGCAGGCCGCAACATTCAACAGAGGCTCGCCCTGACCCTCGCCGTCGCCGTCGTCGTCGCGTTCGTGGCGCCATCCTCGGCGTCGGCCGTTCGCGGGCCGTCCGTGGTTCCGTGCTCGGCCGAGGCGGTCGTGCTCACCACGAGCGCCCGCCTGGACCCCTCCTGCCAGTACACGGGCGGCCTCGAGATCACCGCCTCGAACGTGACGCTCGACTGCCGGGGCGCCGTGATCGACGGGACCGGAGCCGGCGGCACGGGAATCCTGGTCCACGCCTCCGTGGAGGCCGATCTCTCACAAGTCACCATCCGCGATTGCGTGGTGCGCGGGTTCCTGAACAGCATCCGCATCACCCGTGACGGCTTCCGCGCGCTGCCCGCGGGCCACGAGTACGACCACGGGGTGCGCGGAGTGGTGATCGAGCGCACGAGGGTGTCGGGGTCGCGGGGGGTCGGGCTCTACGTGGACGGATACGTGACGGACACGACGATCCGCGACTCCACCGTGACCGGTGCGGGCAGCAGCGGCATCTATCTCGAGGCGGGGTCGGCCCGCAACGTGGTTGTGCGGAACGCGATCCGCGACAACGGCTTCCGCGAGAACGGGCCGGGAGGGTCCCTCTTCAGCTTCAGCGGAGTGCAGTTCCGGTTCTGGGGAATCGGCCGCGAGGGCATCTCGATCGACGGCTCACGCCGCAACCTGGTGAGCGGGAACACCTTCGAGGGCAACTCGGCGGGCGGCATCTTCCTCTACACCAACTGCGGCGAGTACGTGCGCAGCAAGCCGGAGCGCTGGTTCCAGCGCAGGTACGGCGCCGACGACAACCTCATCCTCGCCAACTCCTTCGAGGGCGGCGTCAACGGGGTGTGGGTGGGCTCGCGGATGGGGGAGAACATCCTGCCGATGGGGTGCAGCGACCCGACGTACGCGCCCGGCATCTCCCTCGACCGGGCCGCGCGCAACACGATCGCCGTGAACAGCTTCCGCGACGTGACCTATCGGGGTGCGGGTCGAGGACGACGACACCAGGATCCTGGGGAACCGCTTCAGTGGCCCGGACGCGGCGCACCACGCGGTGGTGGTCGGCACGCCGCAGCGCACTGCCGTCCTCGGGCGGCCGGTCCGCGGCACGGCACTGGTCGCGAACACGTCGACGATCCGCGGCAACCCGAACCCGTACCGCTGGGTGGAGGGCCAGACCCATTCGCTCGTCGCGTTCAACCGCGCGCTCGGCCGGCCTGCCGGGCTCTGTCAGGGCAGGACGCTTCCGCGAGGCCCGTTCGTCATGACGCTGGCCATAGCGGTGGAGCCTCCGGGATCGCCCGTCACCCCGGCGCCCGACCTCACCGTGCCCACCCTCGGCGCGCTGCCACCCTGCTGACGGGCAGAGCGCCCTCGCCGCCGGGAGGCGTGGTGAAATGCGGCATACGCAGGACCTAATGAGGAGAGGCGAATGAACGAGGACCATCCGGTTCGGTTCTCGGTCGAATATCCCGACCGAGACCTGAACCGCCTGAGCAGCGCATTCCGGATATTCACGGTGATCCCGATCGGCATCGTGCTCGCCTCGATGGGCGGCACCGGCGAGTGGGGCGGCTGGAGCGGCTCGGGAGGTGCGCGCCAGGCGGTGGCCGTCGGTGGAGGACTGCTCGTGATTCCTCCGCTGCTGATGATCCTGTTCCGGGAGAAGTACCCACGCTGGTGGTTCGACTTCAACCTCGAGCTCCTGCGCTTCTCGAACCGGGTGGGCACCTACTTCGCCCTCATGAACGACCGCTACCCGTCCACCGACGATGCCCAGTGGGTGCGGCTCGACTTCCCGTACCCGGACGCGAAGCGCGACCTCAACCGCTGGCTGCCGCTGGTCAAGTGGTTCCTCGCCATCCCGCACTACTTCGCGCTGTTCTTCCTCTACATAGGCGCGTTCTTCGCCGTGATCGGCGCGTGGTTCGCGATCCTCTTCACGGGCCGCTACCCGCGTGGCATCTTCAACTACGTGGAGGGGGTGACCCGCTGGTACAACCGCGTGGCGGGCTACGCCCTCGTCCTGGTCACCGACCGCTACCCGCCGTTCTCCCTGAGCCAGTCCGAGCCCTCGCCGCCCACGCCGGAGCGGCCCGTCGGAGCCGAGGTCTGAGCACTAGCATTAGATGTCAAACACTTAGCTATCAAGCGATCTAGTACGATCGCGGCATGAGCAGGGCTTCCGCATCACCCCCCATCGGCCTCCGTCTCGCCCAGACGGCTCGTGTCGCGTCGCAGGCCTTCGACAGCGCGATGGCGGAGGCCGGAGGCTCGGCGTCGGCGTGGCAGGTGCTGCTGCTCGTTCGCTCGAAGGAGTGGGGGACCCAGTCGCTGATGGCCGAGGCCATGGGCGTGAGCAGCGCCACGCTGACCCATCACCTCAACAAGTTCGAGGAGCAGGGCCTGGTGCGCCGCTGGCGCGATGCGGCCAACCGCCGCGTCCAGCACGTGGAGCTCACCGATGAGGGCCGCGCGCTCTTCGACCGCCTCCGGCACGTGGCCGTGCGACACGACAAGCGGCTCCGGGCCCACCTGAGCGACGACGAGATCGCCCGCCTCGGCGAGCTTCTCGACAAGCTGCGGGCCGCGCTCGAGCCCGAACCGGCCGATGCCGCGAAGGGGGTTGCGCGGGCTGCGGGCGGGGCCGTACCCTGATCCGACCACTCGCAACCGCAATGAGGAGATGAACATGGCCCAGGCAGCCCTCGACACCGCCTCTCTCGCCGGCTTCTCAGGTGAGCTTCTCCGTGACGGCGACCAGGGCTACGACGACGCCCGCACCGTGTTCAACGCGTCCATCGACCGCCGGCCCGCGCTGATCGCCCGCTGCGCGGGCGTGGCCGACGTGATGGATGCGCTGGCCTTCGCGCGCGAACAGGGTCTGGATGTGTCGGTGAAGGGGGGAGGCCACTCGGTCTCGGGCCACGCGGTGGTGCACGACGGCCTGATGCTGGACCTGCGTCTGATGAACCGGGTGCGGGTCGATCCGGAGCGGCGCACCGCCTGGTGCGGAGGTGGCACGAAGTGGGGCGAGCTCGACCGCGAGACACAGAGGTTCGGCCTCGCCGTGACCGGCGGCCGGCTGGCCGACACCGGCGTGGGCGGACTGACCCTCGGAGGCGGCAGCGGCTGGATCGAGCGCAAGTTCGGCTTCACCGTGGACAACCTTCTCTCGGCCGAGGTGGTGACCGCGGACGGCCGTCTCGTCGTGGCGAGCAAGGACCGCAACCCGGACCTGTTCTGGGCGCTCAAGGGCGGCGGCGGGAACTTCGGCGTGGTCACCGGGTTCGAGTTCCAGCTCCACGAGGTGGGCCCGCTCCTGTACGGGGGGATGATGTTCTTCCCGATCGATCGCGCCGCGGACGTGCTGAAGGCCTACCGTGACTTCATCGAGGCGGCTCCCGACGAGGTCTGTGGCGGCTCGGCCGTGCTCGTCGCCCCGCCCGAGGACTTCGTGCCCGAGGCCGTGCGCGGCCAGCCGGTGCTGGCGGTGATCGCCTGTTACCTGGGTCCGCCCGAGGAGGGCGAGAGCGCCTTCGCGCCGATCCGCGACCTGGGCCCCGCGCTCGAGGCGCTGGCCCCCATGCCCTACGAGGCCGTCCAGGGCCTGATCGCGCCCGGGAACCCCCCGGGACGCCACCACTACTGGAAGGCCGGCTTCCTCGGCGAGCTCAGCGACGAGGCGGTGGACACCTTCATCGCCAGGGCGGCCGACGTGGTGTCGCCGTTCAACGCGTGCCTGATGCTGCCGCTCGGGGGCGCGTTCGCGCGTGTGCCCGACGGCGACACGCCTCTCACCCACCGCGACGCCAAGTGGAACTACCACGTGCTCTCGCAGTGGGCCGACCCCGCCGAGGCCGACCGCAACATCGAGTGGACGCGCAGCTTCGACCAGACGATGGCCGAGTACGCCCGGGACGGCATCTACGTGAACTTCGTGGCCGAGCCGACCGCCGACGCGATCGAGGGTGCGTTCGGGCCGGAGAAGTACGCCCGCGTGGTGGAGGTCAAGGAGGCGTTCGACCCGGACAACGTCTTCCGGAGCAACACCAATATCCCGCCGCGGGGATAGCGGCGCGCTGGAGGTCGTAGACCGGGGCCGCGTCCTCTCGTTCACCTTCGAGGACCTCATGGGCTACCACGGCGGGGGCTCGCCCGGCGGGGTGGCCCACGCCTTCAAGGTGCTCGAGCGTGCCCTGCCGCTGCTCGAGCCGGACGGCCCGTGCGAGCGCCGCGAGATCGTGGTGGACACGGCGTTCGGCGGACCCGGAGCGCGCGACGCGTTCGAGATGGTGACCCGCGCGGTCACCGAAGGCCGGTTCCGCGTGGACGCCGGCCTGGCACGCCCCGGGCGTGGGCGCGCGCTCGAGCGCTTCGTCTTCCGGCTCGCCTACCGCGGGCGGGCGGCCACCCTGGAGCTGCGCGACGGCTTCGTGACCGAGGAGTTCATCGACCTGGCCCGCACCGAGGACCGCACGCCCGATGAGGAGCGGAGGCTGGACGTGCTGAAGCTCGAGATGGCCGAGCGCCTGATGGCACGCCCCGCCGCCGAGGTCTACGACGCCGGCGAGCTCGAGGCGCGGGCAGTGTAGCCGCGGCGCTCGCCCATGCGCGCGAGCCACGGAAGCACAAGCCTCTGAATCGCCGGGGGCGGCAGCGGCGGGAAGAGGAGCGTGACCCCCGCCGCCCGCCGCAAGGTGATCGAGCGGGCGGAGGCGCTCGAGATGGCCACCGCGGTGAACGCGGTATGGATCGGGTTCGAGCGACTGAGGCGCGGGGAGGGCTGGGCGCCCTGAAATGGCAAGGGCCCCGACGGAGACCGGGGCCCTGACCGACCCGTGTTTCCGGTGTGAGGCCGGAGATACGGGCTCTTCTCCCCCTGGCGCGGCCAGTAGGCCGCAGGGGAAAGAGACCAGGGTATCCCAGTCAGCGGATCTGCACGGGCAGACGCGACGCGACCTCCGCGAACAGATCGCTGCGACATGACCGACTCCATTTGTAGTGACTGATGGAGGTCAGCTTCGGCCGGGGCGGCTACAGGGCGCATACGGACGGTTACAGCCTCGTTACCGTCACTGGCGTGGCCACCATCACCGCTATCCACTTCACCGATCCCGGCTGTCCCTGGGCCTACTCGGCACGCCCCGCCCACGCTCGCCTCGCATGGCGCTTCGGCCACCAGATCGAATGGCGGCTGGTGATGATCGGGCTCAGCGAGACAGCCGAGCGCTACGTGGAGCGCGGCTACTCGCCGGCTCGAATGACCGCGGGGCAGCGGATCTTCCAGAAGCGCTTCGGGATGCCCTTCACGTTCGCGCTCAAGCCGCGCATGGCCGCCACCTCACGCGCCTGCCGGGCGATCGTGGCCGCCCGTGAGCTGGATCCGGCGCTGGGCGAGTCCGCCCTCCGCGCACTTCAGCTGATGCACTTCACCACCACCCGGCTGCTGGACGAGGACGCCGACCTGCGCCACGCGCTCGGCCAGGTGCCGGGCCTCGACGCGGACGCCGTGGTGGGGCGGATCGACGACCCCGAGATCGTGGCGGCCTACGAGGCCGACCGGGCCCTGACGCGCTCGGCGGACGGCTCGCCGACGCACGTGCAGAACCGCTTTTCGACGAGCGACGGCCCGGTGCGCTACACCGCTCCGTCGGTGATCTTCGAGCACCGCGACGGCGGCCGGACCGAGGTGGGCGGCTTCCAGCCCTTCGAGGCCTACGACACGGCGCTGGCCAACCTCGACCCGTCGCTCGACCGCCGTCCCGCTCCGGACGGTGCCGTCGACGCGCTGAGCGCATTCCCGGACGGGCTAACCACCGCAGAGGTGGCCTCCGTGCTGCGTCCCTCCGACCTGGTGGACGCCGACCTGGCCGCCACCGAGGGACAGCTTGCCGCGCTCGCCGGAGAGGGCGCGCTGGCCGGAGAGCCGGCCGGCGGCGACGCGGTCTGGCGCCTTGCCGTGCCCGCCTTGGCTTCCTGACGTTTGCGCGGATAGCGTGCCCCCGACAGTCAACAAAGGGGAGCCATGAAACGCAGCGCGATCGTTCTCTCAGCCCTCGGGGTGCTGCTGCTCGCAGCTCCTTCGGCGGACGCCGCGAAGGGTCACCGCAAGATCACGATCAAGGCCCGGTCCCAGCTCGACCGCGTCCAGTTCGTGGACAACGCCCCGACGGGCGACTCGGCGGGGGACATGCTGATCTTCACCGAGAAGCTGTTCAACAGCCGCGGGAAGCAGATTGGCAGCGACGCGGCCTCATGCGTGCGGCTGTTCGACGCCACATCGCTCTGCACTGGCACCTACAAGCTTCCGAAGGGGCGGCTGATGGTGCAGTTGCTGCAGCCGGGTCCGACCGGCACCTACGACCAGGCGATCACCGGCGGCACCGGCCGCTACGCGGGCGCCCGCGGAACGGTGAGGGTGGCCCAGCAGGCCAGCGGGGGAGACCGCTTCACCTTCAGGATCAGCCTGGGATAGGCGCCTCGCGGCGCGCCCCGCTGGTGGCCGCCGGCGCGGCCTCGCCACTCCGGTAGGGGCCGGGCTTGGGCCGCGGGCTGCCGCCGGGGAAGGCGAGCCGGAGGATCGTGCGCTGGACCGTGCCCAGCTGCTTGAGGAAGGGGCCCGTGTTGTACGGCAGGTCATACCGCTCGCACAGGGCCTTCACCTGCGGCGCGATCTCCGCGTAGCGGGTGCTCGGCATGTCCGGGTAGAGGTGGTGCTCCACCTGGTAGCCGAGGTTGCCGCTGATCACGTGGAAGAGGGGGCCGCCCTCGATGTTCGCGGCGCCCAGGAGCTGCCGGACATAGAACCCGCCGCGTGTCTCGTCGGCCACCTCGTCCTGGGCGAAGGTGTACGTCTGGTCGGGAAAGTGGCCGCAGAAGATGATCGCGTAGGCCCACATGTTGCGGGCCACGTTCGCGGTCACGTCCGCCTTGAGCGTGGTGGCGAAGGTCCGCCGGAAGGCGGGACCGTCGAACACCCTGTTGAGGAGCCCGCCGCGCCGGGGCTTCACCGCGAGGGCGGCGGCGCTGGCGGCGAGCCCGCTGAGCACCGGGAAGACGATGTAGTCCTTGGTGATCTGGAGCCGGGCCTTGTGGGCCATGCCCTTGAGCTCGCGGCGTACCTGGGCCTTGGACTTCTCGCCCTTCTTGATCGCCTCGAAGTCGAGGTCGTGGGCCGCCACGCCCCACTCGAACAGCGCGGCGAGCACGAGGTTGTAGAACGGCTGGGCGAGGTACACCGGGTTCCACTTCTGGTGCGGGTCGATCCGCATGATCTCGTAGCCGAGGTCCCTGTCCTTGCCGCGGATGTTGGTGTACGTGTGGTGCACGTAGTTGTGCGAGTGCTTCCAGGCCTCGGCGGTGGAGGCGGAGTCCCAGTCCCAGGTGGTGGAGTTGATCTGGGGGTCGTTCATCCAGTCCCACTGCCCGTGCATCACGTTGTGGCCGATCTCCATGTTCTCCAGGATCTTGGCCAGCGAGAGCATCGAGGTGCCGGCGATCCACGCGGCCCTGTTGCGCGACGCGAGCAGCAGCAGACGGCTCAGCACCACAAGCCTGCGGTGCATCCCGATCATGCTGGTGATGTAGCGCCGGTCGCGGTCCCCGAGGTCGGCGAAGACCTGGTCGTGGATCGCGTCGAACTCCTTGCCGAGCGCGTCGATCTGCTCGGCGCTGAGTCGGCTTAGCGGGCTTTCGATCGTCGTGGCTATTGGGTCCTCCGGTCTCGGTTCAAAGAGCTATCTCCACGGGCCCCTCGGGGGCGTTGACGCAGGTGCGGACGACCTCGCCGGGCGTGCCCGAGACCTTGCCCGTCCGCAGGTCTCGTATCCGGCCGGACGACAGGCGCCCGACGCAGGTGTGGCAGATGCCCATTCGGCATCCGTAGGGCAGGGTCGCCCCGGCGTTCTCACCGGCCACGAGGATCGGCGTGGCACCGTCGCTCGTGGCGTCCACGCCGCTGGTGGTGAAGCGGATGGTGCCGCCGTCGCCGTGCTCGGCATCCTCCGAGCCGATCAGCGGCTGGAAGCGCTCCATGTGCGGCCGGCGGGTACCGCCGTGGATCTCCCAGTGCGCGGCCAGTGCGTCGAGCATGTCGGCCGGGCCGCTGATGAAGGTCTCGCGATCGCGCCAGTCGGGGCAGAGCGAGTCGAGGTCTCCGGGGCCCATCCGGCCCATCTCGCTGGTGTGCTGCTCGTGCACCCGGAGTCCGCCGTGGCTCGCCGCGAGCCGGCGGAGCTCGGGGCCGAAGATCACGTCCTCGCTCGTGCGCGCGGAATGGAGGAGCACCACGTTGGACAGGGCGCCGCGGCTCGCGAGCGAGCGCAGCATGCTCATGATCGGAGTGATGCCGCTGCCGGCGCTGATGAAGAGCAGGCGCTCCGGCAGAGGGTCGGGAAGCACGAACGTGCCCTCCACGCCGCCCAGCCTCACGATCGCTCCGGCGCGTGCCTGCCGGACGAGGAAGGGGGAGACCTTGCCGCTGTCCACGAGCTTCGGGGTGATGCTGATGCAGCCATCGGGGCGCGCGGGGTCGGAGGTGAGCGAATAGGCGCGCCAATGGTGGATGCCGTCCACCGCCATGCCGATGCGCAGGTACTGGCCGGGCTCGTGGCCCTCCCATTCCCAGCCCGGCTTGATCAAGATGGTCGCGGCGTTCGGCGTCTCCGCCTGGATGTGCTCGATGCGACCGCGCAGCTCCTGCGTGGACCAGAGCGGATTGATCAGCTCGAGGTAGTCGTCGGGGAGCAGCGGAGTGAACAGCGCCCGCAGTGCGTGCAGCGTGCGCACCCGCCATTGCGGGACCTTTGGTCGGGCCCCCCGCTCAGCCACGCCGGCTAGCCGTGAGAACGTGTGTCAACCATGCGTTCACAACCGTAGCATTCAGGGCTAGACTCGGTTCCGTGGCCACTCGCTCGCCCACCGTGCTTCGACGCGAGCGCGAGCGCGAGCTCGTGCTCGCCACGCGCGCCCTCTTCGACGAGCGCGGCATGCTCGACGCTCCCATCGAGGAGATCGCCAGGTCAGTTGGGATCGCCCGCGGGCTCGTGTACCGGCAGTTCTCCTCGAAGGAGGAGCTCTTCGTCCTGACGGTCACGGACTACCTCGACGAGCTGGCCGGCGAGCTCGCCGCAGCCATCGGCGAGGACGACGAGCCGGTGGCTCAGCTCGAACGCGCGATCACGTCGTACGCGAGCTTCTGCCATCGCTACCCCGCGTTCATCGACAGCTCGCTCTCGCTCATGCAGCGACCGGCGCGCGAGCTGCAAGCGGTCGTCTCGGACTCCGTGTGGCTCCGCCTGGGCCAGGGCATGGCCGAGTGCGTCGATCAGCTGATCGGGGTGCTCGCCGCGGGCGTCGAGGCCGGGGCCCTCGACGTCCACGACCCCGACTACATGGCCAACGTGCTCTGGACGCAGGTTCTCGGGGCGATGCATCTCGCCCGGATCCGCGTGGGCGTGCGCAGCGCGGCGCCCGGCATTCCCGAGCTGTTCGGCGTGAAGCCCGAACGGGTGGTGGAGACCTGCGTGGCCAGCGCTCTGGCCACCGTGGGCAACCGGGCGCCCGCGGCATGAGAGCATCACCCTTCAACGTGGGCTCGCCGATGACCTCTGAGCACCTGGACGTGCTGATCGTGGGCGCCGGGCTGTCCGGGATCGGCGCCGGCTCCCAGCTCGAGATGAAGTGCCCGGGCAAGAGCTACGCGGTGCTCGAGGCCCGCGACGACATCGGCGGGACGTGGGACAAGTTCCGCTACCCCGGCATCCGCTCGGACTCGGACATGTTCACGCTCGGCTATGCGTTCCGCCCGTGGACGCAGCCCAAGACGATCGCCGACGGGCCGTCGATCCTCCAGTACGTGCGCGACACCGCCCGCGAGTACCGCGTGGACGAGAAGATCCGCTTCCGGCATCGCGTGGTGCGCGCCGAGTGGTCCACCGCCGAGGCGCGGTGGACGGTGGAGGTCGAGCGCGGGGAGGAGCGCGAGACGATCCTCCTGACCTGCGGCTTCCTGTTCATGTGCAGCGGCTACTACCGCTACGACGAGCCCTACACGCCCCAGTTCGCCGGCACCGAGCGATTCCGCGGGCGGATCGTGCATCCCCAGCACTGGACCGACGACGTGGACTACACGGGCAAGCGCGTGGTGGTGATCGGCAGCGGGGCCACCGCTGTCACGCTCGTGCCCGCCATGGCCGAGAGCGCCGAGCACGTGACGATGCTCCAGCGCTCGCCGAGCTACGTGGCCGCGCTGCCTTCGGAGGACCCGCTGGCCAACTTCATCCGGCGGGTGCTCCCGACGAAGCTCGCCTACTCCGTCGTGAGGTGGAAGAACGTGTTCGTGACCATGGGGTTCTTCAACCTCAGCCGGCGCCGGCCGAACCTCATCAGGGGCATGTTGCGGAGGGCGGCGGTGCGACAGCTTCCGGCCGGGTACGACGTGGACACGCATTTCAACCCCACCTACAACCCGTGGGACCAGCGCATGTGCCTCGTCCCGGACGGCGATCTCTTCAAGGCGCTGAGCAGCGGGCGAGCCTCGGTGATCACGGACCACATCGAGACCTTCACGGAGACCGGCATCCGGCTCACCTCGGGAGCGGAGCTGGAGGCCGACCTGGTGGTCACCGCCACCGGGCTGAACATGCTTGCGCTCGGAGGTCTTCAGATCGCCGTGGATGGGCGGGAGCTGCGGCTGCCCGATACCCTCACCTACAAGGGCCTGATGCTGGCCGGCGTGCCCAACCTCGCGTTCTCGATCGGATACACCAACGCCTCCTGGACGCTCAAGTGCGACCTCACGTGCGATTGGGTCTGCCGCGTCCTGAACCACATGGACGAGCACGGATACGCGCAGTGCATGCCCCCGCGCGATCCCGGGGTGGTGCCCGAGCCGATGATCGACTTCTCTTCGGGCTACGTGCAGCGCTCGATCCATCTCTTCCCGAAGCAGTCGGCGAAGGTGCCGTGGCGGCTCCACCAGAACTACCCGCGCGATGTCCGGATGCTGCGCCACGGGGCGATCGACGACGGCACGCTGCAATTTTCGAGGCTGCGGGGCTCCGGCCGATCACCGATCGGCCTCCGCTCCTCGCTGGCGAAGGAGGAGGTGCGATGAGCGACGATCAGGCGGTGCTGGGTCACATCGAGGAGCTGGTGGCCGAGGAGCACCGGCTTCTGGACGCGGGCGCGGGGCGGGGCCCTGACGAGGCCGAGCACGCGCGGCTCGAGGAGGTCAGGGTGGCGCTCGACCGCTGCTGGGACCTGCTTCGCCAGCGCCGCGCCCGCGAGGAGTTCGGCCTCAACGCCGACGACGCGACGCTGCGCGACGCGGACACCGTGGAGGGCTACGAGCAGTAGCCGGTCAGGCGGTGACGGCGATGATCACGAGCAGGGCGATGCCGATCAGCGCTCCGGCTGCGGTGATCACTGTTGTCACGACCGCGCTGGGCTCGGCGAAGTCGCCGGCGCGGATGGCGCGGTCCACGGCCACGCGCCGCCATTGCGCGTAGACGATGCAGAGCGTGCCGATCGCGCACAGCGCCATGCCCACGAGCGTGTAGGGCCACTTGTGCTCGCTGTCGGACAGCTGGGGCACGATCTGAGCCGCCGCGATTCCGGCCGTGACCGACGTCAGACCGGTCCGCCACCAGGCCAGGAAGGTGCGCTCGTTGGCCAGCAGCGTGCGGCGGCTGAAGTCACGCTGATCGAGCGGCGCGCGCGGGTTGGGCATGTCGGCGGGCGTCATGGGTGGCGACCGTACACCGTAGGGTCTGCCCGCGCGGGTTCTCCGTGCGACCCAATCGACGAAACGAGAGACGACGGTGACGATGCTCACAGCGTTGCGCGGCCGGATCGGGCTTGCCGCGGTGAAGCGGGGACTGCCGGCCCGGATGTCCGCCGACTCGGTGGCCGCCCTGCCCGACGGGCTGCACGCGGCGATCGCGGGGGCCGGGTCGCCGCTTCCCGATCCCCGGCGCGGGAACCCCTGCGTGGCCGTGATCGCCGGGAGGCGCGTGTTCATCGTGGACGCCGGAGAGGGCGCGTCCGAGACGCTCAACCGAATGCAGCTGCCGCCCCAGTACATCGAGGCCGTGCTGCTCACCCACTTCCACTCCGACCACATCGGCGGCCTCGGCAGCCTCGCGATCCAGCGCTGGGCCGCCACGTCGGGCACCGCGCCGATGCGGGTGCTCGGCCCTCCCGGTGTGGAGCGGGTGGTGGCGGGCTACAACGAGGCCTACGCCATGGACTCCGGGTACCGCACCGCCCACCACGGAGAGGCCATTCTGCCCTCCACCGGAGCGGGCCTGGCGGCCGAGCCGTTCGCCATGCCCGAGGGCGACTCGCGGGTGGTCCTTCAGGACGACGAGCTCACGATCACCGCATTCGCGGTCATCCACGCCCCGGCCGAGCCGGCCGTGGGCTTCAGGTTCGACTACAAGGGGCGCAGCCTGGTGATCAGCGGCGACACGGCCCAGACCGACGTGCTGGTGCGGGTGTCCCGGGGGGCGGACCTGCTGATCCACGACGCGCTGTCCCGCGACCTGCTGAAGCTCGCCGAGGACGCCGCGCGCGGGGCGGGGCTGACGGAGCGGGCCAAGATCTTCTCCGACCTCCCCGACTACCACGCCAGCCCGCAGGAGGCGGCCGACTCGGCCCGCGACGCCAGGGTCGGGGCCCTGGTCCTCACGCACATCGTCCCGCCCCTGCCCCTGAAGGCCCTGGAGGGCCCGTTCGTGGGCGACGCCGCCGAGCGGTTCACCGGCCCGCTCTGGATGGCCCGCGACGGCGACCTGTACAGCCTGCCGCTCGGAACGGGCGCCGTGGAGCGGAGCGGGCTGATCCCGCGCGGGCCCGGCGGGTAGGAGAGGCCATGGCGTCCTACTCCGTGAACGGCGACGCGGTGGCGCACGCGCGGCGGCTCATCGACGGGCGCCAGTACGTCCTGGACAGCGACTGGGGGGACGTTCAGCCGGGTGCCGAGGAGCAGAACGCGTTCCTCGAGTCGCACTCGTGGGAGGAGTATGCGGAGTGGCACCTCGGGCTCACCGAGGGGGCGGCCGACGAGACCAAGGCCAGGTACGCGTTCGTGTGCGGAGACTTCCGCCGAGTCCACAGGTCAGGGCTGATCGCATGCCTGTACCGGGCCGCTGAATGGCGCCACAAGGACGTGGAGCTCGCGGCTCACGAGCTGCTTCAGGTGCTCGACCGCAAGAGCGGCTGAGCGGGTCCTAGGCGCGGCTGCGGGCGCGGCTGGTGCTGCCGCCCGCGTACGAGGCGAGGTCGGCCAGGAAGGCGAGCACCACGATGAACCACTCGAGGCCGGACACCCGGTGCGACCCCGCGTCCCACATCACTGCGTACGCGAGGGTGGTCCACGGCAGCAGGAAGAAGCCGAGCAGGGGGACGATCGTGCTGTCGTAGGCACGGCCGAGGATGTCGCTGAACAGCCACACCACGACCAGAGCAAGCCGGGGCGAGATCAGGGCGAATAGGACGGCTACGCAGGGCATGTCGGCAGTCTCTCATTAAGGCATGGTCCGGTGCTCGGCCCGATCACCGATCGGGCCTGCGCTCCTCCCTGCATGGTCCGGTGCTCGGCCCGATCACCGATCGGGCCTGCGCTCCTCCCTGCATGGTCCGGTGCTCGCCCGATCACCGATCGGGCTGCGCTCCTCCCTCAGCGCAGGGGAGGCCCGCCGAAGTCGGTCGTGTAGGTCCAGGGCGGGTCTTTGGACCTGGGGGTGGCCGGCGCTCCGGGTGCCAGGCCGACGCCGATCTCGGTGAACTCCCGCCGCAGGATGTCCTCGCGGTGGGGAGGGCTGTGCATCCACAGGCTCACGATCTTGGCCGGGGATGCGCTCGGGCCGGTGGCCCAGGCGATGTTCTCTCCGGTGAAGGCGTTGTTCGAGGGGTAGCCCGCCGCGAGCATCCGCTGTTGAGGATCAACGCCGTCCGGCGTGTCGTGCTCGAAGAAATGCCGCCGCACCATGTCCTCGGAGTGGCGCTGGGACGCCACATCCAGCTGGGCACGGCGCTGGAGGGGAGGCAGATCGTGCTGGGCGCGCTCCCCGTTCAGCAGGCACAGCGTGAGCTGGCGCGCGCGCTCCACTCCCAGGTTCCCGGGCTCCAGGCTCACGGGTCCGCAGGGCGAGGCAGTCTGGCCCCGCGGGTTGCCGTCCGTTCCGCGAGTGGCCACCAGGATCGCGGCCGCCGCCAGTGCCCCCAGCGCCAGGAGTACCCGTGCGGCCATACCCATTCATCGGCTCATCTCTTCCGTTGCCAGAGGGCGAGCTCCGCACCCGCGGCCGTCGCCACCACGCTCCGCCATCCGGCCGGCCCCTCCCGGGGCTCCAGCAGGACATTCGCGCCCATCGCGCGCGCCCGTTCCGTGGCCTCGACCATGTGCTCGACCTCGACGTAGGGGAGCCACATCGATCGCCGCGTGTCGCACTCGACGATCCCGCCTCCAAGGCCGCCGGGCAGCTCGAGCGCAAGGTACGACGCGGGGCCCGCGCGGATCGTCCGAGAGCGCCAGCCGCAGAGCGCGGCGTAGAGTGCCCGGGCCTCGGGGAGGTTTCCGGTGTGGAGCTCCAGGTGCACCACCGGAGCCCTGTCCTCTCGGTGCATGGTCCTTTGACCACGCGTGAAAGCGAAAATCATCGTCTGCTGGAGGCCGCGCGCCGCGGCGACGAGCACGCGTTCGCGCGGCTGGTGGAGCCGCGCCGGGCCAGGCTGCACGCCCACTGCTACCGGATGCTCGGCTCGGTGCAGGACGCCGAGGACGCGCTCCAGGACACCCTCCTAAGGGCATGGCGCGGCCTGCCGGGCTTCGACGGCAGGAGCGCCCTCTCCACGTGGCTGTACCGGGTGGCCACCAACGCCTGCCTGAACGCGATCAAGCGCCGGCCGCGGCGCGTGCTGCCGATCGACTACGGGCATCGCTCGTCCGATCCACACGACGCCGCGGCCGAGCCGACCCTCGAGCGGGTGTGGATCGAGCCGTATCCCGACGCCCCCGAAGACCGCTACGAGCAGCGAGAGAGCCTGGAGCTGGCCTTTGTGGCCGCCCTCCAGCACCTCCCGCCGAACCAGCGCGCGGCGCTGATCATGACCGAGGTGCTGGGATTCTCCGCACGCGAGGTGGCCGATACGCTCGAGACCACCACGGCATCGGTGAACAGCGCCCTCCAACGCGCCCGCAGGCACGTGGACGAGCAGGTTCCCGAGCAGAGTCAGCAGGCCACGCTTCGCGTGCTGGGGGACGAGGAGCTGAACTCGGTGGTGGAGCGCTACATGCAGGCCATGGAACGCGGAGACGTGGACGCCGTCGTGGGGCTGCTGAGCGACGACGCCCGCTGGTCAATGCCGCCCCAGCCGGCCTGGTTCGGCGGGCACGAGGCGATCGCCGCGTTCCTCACCGAGAACCCGTTCCGCTGGTTCCGCTGGCGCCTCGTGCCGACCCGGGCGAACGGTCAGGCAGCGACCGGGGGCTACTCGTGGAGCGAGGAGCGAGGGACCTGGGTGGCCCACTCGCTGGACGTGCTCACACTGCGGGGATCGCGCATCGCGGAGGTCACATCCTTCCTTGACGTGACCCGGCGCGGAGTGCAGGACGAGCGCCTCAAGCCCTTCGTGGAGGACGGGATGTTCGAGCGCTTCGGCCTCCCGGCCGAGCTCCCGGGGGACACCGATGATTCTCGTTGACGCCGGTTGTCCAAGGCCCTGAAACCGCCAAGCCAGGAGGAACCGAAATGGGCAAGATCGTGGTATCGCAATTCACGTCCGTGGACGGCGTGGTGGAGGATCCCGGCGGAAGCGAGAACTTCGAGCGCGGCGGCTGGGCCTTCGACTTCGACCGCGGCGATGAGGGCGACAGGTTCAAGCTCGACGAGCTGATGGCCTCCGACGCCCTACTGCTCGGGCGCGTCACCTACGAGGGCTTTGCCGACGCGTGGCCCTCCCGGGAGGGGGACTTCGCCGACAAGTTCAACGGGATGACCAAGTACGTGGTGTCCACGACGCTCACGGACCCCGAGTGGAACAACTCCACGGTAATAGGCGACGCCATCCCCGGCCAGGTGGCCGAGCTGAGGCAACAGCCGGGCGGGGACATCCTGGTCAACGGCAGCGTGCAGCTCGTTCAGACGCTGATCGAGCACGACCTGGTGGACGAGATCCGCCTGATGGTGTTCCCGCTCGTGCTGGGCGGGGGCAAGCGGATGTTCGGCGACACAACGGCCGCCAAGACGCTGAAGCTGACTGAATCCAAGCCCGTGGGCCCGGACGGCGTGGTGGTGCTCACCTACGCGCCCGGGCCCACGTAGGCCTCAGGACCCCCTAGGCGTTGCTCAGCTGGCGCTCGGTGGCCTGGAGGACGCCGGCGCGGTTCTTGTGCTTGCGCTCGTAGGTGCGCACCGCCTTGATCCGGGTCTCGTCCGCCTCGGAGAGGGAGGCACGGACCTCGTCCACGCCGAGCTCGTCGTATCCGGCCCACGGCTCGTCAGCCTGCAGGGCATCGATGCGGCCGGTGACGGTGGAGCGGTTCTGGTTCTTGCGCTCGTAGGCGTTCACCTTGGCCAGGTCGACCTGGGAGAGATCGGCGAGCTTGCCGATGATGTCATCGACGCTGAGCGAGTCATAGCCCGCGATTGCGAGATCCGACTGGGAGGCCACGGCGCCCTTGACCGTGCCCTCGGCACGGGCCACGCCCGGCACCTTGCGGGTTCGGCGAGCCGTGCGCTTGGCCGTCTTACGGACCTCGCGAACGGCGTCCGCGGCACCGGTCTCGGTCACGTCGTAGGACCCGTTGCCGTCGAACTCGGCCCTGGCCACTGCGTCGGTCAGGCGCGGGATCTCCTTCAGCAGGCGGTCGAGCATCCGCTGCTCGTCACGCAGTACCGAGGTGGCCAGACGCTCCGTCTGGCGGTCACCGGCGGTCCGGGCGAGGCGAGCCAGCGCGGTGTACGTGGCGATCTCCTGCGCCTCGGCGGCACACGAGTCCTTGGCGTTCTTGAGGACCTTCTCCTCGCCTCCGCTTCCGCGAACCAGGTCAACCGGCGTCTTGGTCAGCGCCAGGGCCTGCCCAATCACCGTCTGGACGAGTCCGAGGCCGACCTGGAGAGGGTTGTGGCCCTGCCCGAGCTCGGCCAGGCGGCGCTCGATGCGCGCGGCGTGCCGGCGGGTCTCGCCGAGGTGCGTCTCGAGGCCGTCGCGGTACTGCCCGCTCGGGGTCATGGCGATCTGCGCCTGAAGCTGGCGTACCAGCGCGAGCTCCGATGCGTGCGCCTCGTTCAGGTACTGCACGATCTTCTGCTGCTGCTGCTCATTCAAGGGAGGGACTCCTAGTGATTGGTACGTACAGGTACCGGTGTTCCGATCGCGGTCCCTCGTGGAACCCGCCAGCCCTCCGGGTAGGTGAGCGGACTACCGCTGCTCACCTGACCGTCCTCTGCTGCCCTGACACGGAGTGCCGCAAACACTCGCGGCGGCGAGGCTAGGTGAGAGGCTTCACGCGGCGCATCAGATCCCGCGCCACTTCCATGACCAGCGCCCGGTCGTACGTCACCGCGTAGTCGAAGCGGCGCTCGGCATCGGGACCGTCGTCGCCCAGGTCGCGTGCCACCAGCGCGGCGGCGAAGTGAGGGCTGACCACCACGACGTCCCATTCCCCCGTAACCGGGTCGTCCACGACGAGATCGGCGCCGCGCACCCCGGCCGCCGGCTCGGCGGAAAGGCCCTGGCCGAGCGCGACCACGAAGGCAGCCTGCTCCGCCAGCCGGGCATAGCGGGCCGCGCTCCGCCCGGTGAAGAAGCGAGCGTGCTCGAACGCGCCGATGATCACCGCCTCACCGCCGAGGGTCGCGGCCTGGTTCTCGAGATGGAGGCTGATGGCGTGAAGCAGGGGCTTGGTCGCGGGCCTGAGCCTGCGCGCGGATTCCACGATCTGGCAGGGCGAGCTGTCCGGGCCGCGGGGCGTGGGCTCGCTGAGGGTCGGGATCCCGGCGGGTGCCGGCCGGCCCATCGGAAGGTTGTCCGGACGGCCGAAGAGCCAGCCCTGGCCGAGCGTGGCCCCAAGGGCCCTCGCCGTCGTGAGGTGCTCCTCGTCCTCGATCCCTTCGGCCAGGACCACCGCTCCCGAGCGCTCCCTTTCGGCGTTCACCGCGTTCACGATCCCGGCGATGGCCACGTCGGGGTTCGCCTGCACCAGGCTCAGGTCGAGCTTGATCACGTCCGGGCGCACGAAGGGCATGAGCGCGAGCGAGCGATGGTCGGCGCCCACGTCGTCGAGCGCAACGCCCCACCCGCGGGCACGAAGTCCCTCGACCGCGTTGAGAAGCTCGGCAGGACGAAGGGCCAGGGCGCGCTCGGTGATCTCCACGAACAGCCGGAGGTGAGAGCCGGCCTTGGTCATCAGCTCCTCCGCCCACGGCGGGGTGCCGAGCCCGAGGACCTCGGGCTCGACGTTCACAAGGATGGTTCTGCCACGAGGCACGTCGGCGGCCTCAACGGCGCGCCATGCAGCGGCGCGGCATGCCCAGTCGAGCTCCGCCAGCAGTCCCTCCTGGCGCGCAACGGCGAACAGGCGGTCGGGCCGCTCCAACGAGCTTCCGACGGGTCCTCGGACAAGGGCCTCGTACGCCACCACGTCGCGATTGTCGAGCCGGACCACCGGCTGGAACAGGGCTCTCACGCCGTTGCCGGCGAGGGCGCGGCGGAGCAGTGCCGATTCCTCTCTCGTCGAAGTCTCGGTCTGCCTGGACTGCGTCTCTATTCCCACAGACCGTCTATCGGGCGATCGGGGAGTGGCCTTGACCCGTTGGGACCACGGAGGCGTAGCGCCCGTCCGCGGTGGCGTAATGCCGTTGCGCCCGCTTGGCCCGGTACATCGCCTCGTCCGCCTGGCGAATCAAGAGCTCGGGCGGGGTGGCTCGGTTGCGTCCGAAGGCGATGCCGATGCTCGCGTGAGGGAGCACCTCGTGCCCGTCGATCCACACGGGTTCGGCCAGCGCCACGCCCATGCGCTCCGCGATGTCGAGGCCCTGATGCTCGTGCTCCAGCCCGTCGCACAGGACCAGGAACTCGTCGCCGCCGCAGCGCGCCACCGCGTCGCTCGGGCGCACGGCGTCGGAGAGACGATGCGCCACCTCGACGAGAAGGATGTCTCCGGCGTCGTGGCCGAGGGTGTCGTTCACCTGCTTGAAGCGGTCCATGTCCACGAACATCACGCCGATGAGGTTCCCCGTGCGCTCCTCGCGGGCCAGGCCACGGGCCAGGCGATCGATGAACACCTCTCGGTTGGGCAGCCCGGTCAGGTGGTCGGAGAAGGCCTGCCGGCGCAGCTCGAGCTCCCGCTGCTTGCGCTCGCACGCGTAGCGGATCGAGCGCAGGAGGACCGGGCCGCTGGCGTTCGTCTTGAGCACGAAGTCCTGAGCTCCCTCCTGGACCGCCTGCATGGCCAGGGTCTCGCTCTCCTCCGCGCTGAGCACCACCACGGGAAGCTTTGAATCCAGCTCCTGCATCTGCCTCAGCGCCTCCAGGCCCGAAGCATCGGGCAGGCCGAGGTCCAGCACCACGCAGTCGATGTTGCCGGCCTCCACCTCCCGCGCCGCCCGGCTCAGTGAGCGCCGGACCACCAGGCAAACCTCGGGTCCGGCGGCCTCGGCCAGGGAGATCTCCACTCGCAGGGCCTGCACGCCGCTGTCCTCTACCAACAGAACTCGGAGGGGGGATGGAAGCGCGACCGTCTCTGGGCGGAGAGAGCTGGCGATGCTTGGACTATCGGACGCACGTAATTGGCACTTGAGCCGGGAGACGACGCGTGCGCGCGAGGGCGCGGGCTAATCGAAGCGGCCCGACCTGCCGAAAAGTCTGTATCGAGCCCGCCCAAGCCCAACTCATATCCGCCGTGAACCCCGACGCGATCGACCCGGCCAAGGTGGCCGAGCTCGAGGAGCTCCAGGAGGGCCTGTTCAAGCGCCTCGCGGCGCTCTTCCTCGAAGAGCTGCCGCCAGACCTGGCCCGGTTGCGCGGAGCCCTCGGGGCGGGCGACGCCTCCGAGGTCAGGGAGACGGCGCACAAGATCAAGGGCAGCGCGGCCGCCGTGGGGGCGGTCGGAGTGTCCGGTGCCGCCGCTCACCTGGAGCAGATCGGCCGGGACGGCGACCTGTCCTCCGGAGACCCCGGACGGGTTCGCCTCGAGGAGTCGGCCGCGGACCTGGCGGGCGCCCTCGGGCGAGTGGGCGCGGTACCACCCGCAGCCTGAACAGGACTGGGGGTCAAGGTCTCGGGCCGGACTACCGATGCACCCCCCACATGGCCCCTTCCCTCTGAGGCGCCTACCCGAGACTCCGTCCCGCCGGGCGGAGGAGGAGCATCCATGGTCACGGACACCGTGCAGGACCCGTCTTCGAGCGGGTTGGAGCTTCTGCCCAAGGCGGCGACTGGGATATCGGGGCTTGACGAGGTGACCGGCGGCGGACTGCCAAGGGCCCGCTCGACGCTCGTATGCGGTCCGGCGGGTTGCGGCAAGACGCTGCTGGGGATCGAGTTCCTGGTCCGCGGCATCACCGATTACGGCGAGCCCGGGGTGTTTGTGGCCTTCGAGGAGACGCGCGAGGACCTGATCGCGAACGTCGCCTCGCTCGGGTTCGACCTCGGCCGGTTCGAGGCCGAGGGTCAGCTCGCGCTCGACCACGTGGGTATCGATCCGAGCGAGATCGTGCAGTCGGGCGCCTGGGACCTCGAGGGCCTGTTCATCCGCCTCGGAGCCTCCATCGACGAGGTCGGCGCCAAGCGCGTGGTGATCGACACGATCGAGAACCTCTTCGCGGCCTTCCCCGACAGCGCGACCGTGCGCTCGGAGCTCCGCCGCCTGTTCCGCTGGCTCAAGGCCCGGGGGGTCACGGCGATCATCACCGGTGAGCGCGGCACGGGGGCGCTCACACGCCACGGCATCGAGGAATACGTGTCGGATTGCGTGATCGTGCTCGACCACCGCGTGAGCGAGGAGACCTCCACGCGCCGACTGCGGGTGCTCAAGTACCGCGGCTCTCACCACGGGACCAACGAGTACCCGTTCCTCATCGGCAAAGCCGGGGTGACGGTGGTGCCCATCACCTCGCTCGGCCTGGAGCACGACGCTTCCGGCGAGCGGCTGTCGATGGGCGTGGATCGCTTGGACGAGATGCTCGGCGGGCGCGGCGTGCTGCGCGGGAGCTCCATCCTCGTGAGCGGTACCGCGGGCACGGGCAAGTCCACCGTGGCCGCCCAGTTCTGCGACGCCGCATGCCAACGAGGCGAGCGGGCGCTCTACTTCGCCTTCGAGGAATCCGAGGCGCAGATCGTGCGCAACATGGGCTCGGTGGGCATGAACCTCCAGCGGTGGGTGGATCAGGGTCTGCTGCGGTTCAAATGCGCCCGGCCCAGCCTGCTGGGCCTCGAGGCCCATCTCTCGTCGATGCAGGACCTGGTCACGGAGTACGAGCCATCGGTGGTCGTGCTGGACCCGATCTCGGATCTGCTCACCGCCGGGGCGAGCCGTGACGTGGCCGCGATGCTCACGCGGCAGGTGGACTTCCTGAAGGTTCGAGGTGTGACCGCGCTGTTCACGAGCCTGGACCAGGATCTTCAGCTCGAGGAGGCCAACCAACAGATTGCGGCGTTGATCGACGTCTGGCTGCTGATGACGTCCAAGGAGCACAACGGCGAGCGGAACCGGGCGCTGTCGGTGCTCAAGGCCAGGGGAATGGCCCACTCCAACCAGGTTCGCGAGTTCCTGCTCACGTCCCAGGGGATAGACGTGGCCGGTATGCACGCGGTCGGGGAGGTCCTCACAGGGTCCGCCCGCGTCGCCCAGGAGGCGAGCCGGCTCTCGGAAGCCGATGTCCTGGCAGCGGGGACGCGATCGTCGCTGTGAGCGCGACGCAGCACTCCACCGAGCACGAGCGGGCGGTCGCCTGCCACCTGCGCCTCTACGTGGCCGGCCAGTCGCCCAAGTCCCTTCGGGCCCTGGCCAACCTCAAGCGACTGTGCGAGGAGCATCTGGACTCGGACTACGAGATCGAGGTGGTGGACCTGCTCGAGCAGCCGCGTCTTGCCGCGGGCGACGAGATCGTCGCGGTCCCCACCCTGGTGCGCCGTCTTCCCAAGCCGATGAGAAAGATCATCGGCGACCTCTCCGATCCGGAGCGCGTGATCGTCGGCCTCCAGCTCATGTCGAAGGACGGGTAGGGGTGGAAATGGACTCGGCACGCCAGCGGCTCGAGGACGCGTTGGCGGAGCTCGCGGACGAGAGCTACGAGCTCACGCTCTTCGTGAGCGGCGCGTCGACCGCATCGGCGCGGGCCGTTCGAAACGCCCGAGCTCTCTGCGAGGCCCACCTCGCGGGCCGGCACGAGCTGACCATCGTCGACATCAACCAGGACCCGGAGCTGGCGCGCGGCCGCCGCGTCCTGGCCACCCCGACCCTGCTCAAGAACCGTCCCGCCCCGGAGCGCATGCTTGTGGGCGACCTGTCCGACAGCGAGAGCGTGCTGGCCGCACTCAACATATACAGCGTGGAAGTGGCCGACCTGGATCCCGCCGCGTGACTCCGCCCGAGCACGATGCGGAGGGCCGGACCGACGACCCCGACATCAAAGTCCGGCTCGCCGAGGCCGTGGAGACCCTTCGCGCGATCCGCGCGGGAGAGGTCGATGCCCTGGTTGTGCCCGAGGGCTCTCCGGGCCATCAGGTGTTCACGCTCCAGAGCGCCGACCGGCCGTACCGGATGTTCGTCGAGACGATGCGCGACGGGGCGGCCACGGTGTCCGAGGAGGGAGTGGTTCTCTACGCGAACCGGCGAATGTCCGACCTTCTCTCGCGACCACTCTCGCGGATCATCGGTGCGCGGCTCACGTCGTTTGTCGCGGAGGACGACCACGCGGCGCTGGCGGCCCAGGACGGCCGGGCCGAGATCCGGGACCTGGTGGAGGTCGAGCTGGTGAACGGCGCGGGCGAACGGGTGCCGGTGCAGGTTGGCGCCTCGACCCTCGACATCGGCGAAGAGCGCTGCGTATGCATGACGTTCGCCGACCTCACGCAGCTGAAGCGAGACCAGGAGGAGCTGAACCTCGCTCACGAGAAGGCCCTTCAGGCTTCGCGGCTCAAGGCGGAGTTCGTGGCGAACATGAGCCACGAGATCCGCACACCGCTCAACGGCGTGATCGCGATGGCGGGACTCCTCCTCGAGACCGACCTGGACGGGGACCAGCGCCAGTTCGCTCGTGCCATGCGGACGTCTGGGACCGCGCTGCTGTCGATGGTCGACGAGATTCTCGACTTCTCCGACGTCAAGGACGGCGGGCTCCAGCTCGAACAGGCCCCGTTCGACCTGTCCGCGGTGGTCGAGGAAGCCTGCACGGCGGTGGCGGCGCCGGACGACGGCGTGGAGCTGCTCAGGTGCGTCGACGAGGGGGTTCCCGCAACCGTGTCCGGCGACGGCCCGCGTGTATGCCAGGTGCTCACCCACCTCATGTCGAACGCCGTGAAGTTCACTGCGGGAGGCCAGATCCGGGTGCGAGTGGCCCAGGAGCGCGAGGCGGGCGAGTCGATGGTTCGCTTCGAGGTGAGCGACACGGGAATCGGCATCGATGCCGCCTCGGTGGACGGGATCTTCGAGTCGTTCTCCCAGGCCGACGGCTCCACAACCCGCGCGTACGGCGGGACGGGGCTCGGACTGACGATCTCCAAGCAGCTGGTGGAGCTGATGGGGGGCGAGATCGGAGTACGGAGCAGCCGGGGCGAGGGCAGCACCTTCTGGTTCACCGTGCCATTGCCCGCCGCCGAGCCGGCGCCCTCTGACGGCGCTCCGCGCGGGTCCGCCGGTGATCATGGAGGAGATCGGGTCCTGCTCGCGGAAGACAACGAGATCAACCAGCTCGTTGCCGTCCGCATGCTCGAGAAGCACGGCTTCCGTGTGGACGTGGCCGTGAACGGCCGGGTGGCCCTCGAGATGTGCCGGGACAATGCCTACCGCGCGGTGTTCATGGACTGCCAGATGCCGGAGCTGGACGGCTACGAGACGTCGCTCGAGATCCGGCGCCGCGAGGGCGCGGACTCCCACATCCCGATCATCGCCATGACGGCCAACACCATGGAGGGCGACCGGGAGAAGTGTCTCGCGGCCGGGATGGACGAGTACGTCGGCAAGCCTGTGGACGCCAAGGCTCTGCGGGTTGCGATCGACCGGGCGATGGGCGGTGGCGGACGGGCCCGCGACGTGGACGGGAGCGAGGTCGCGCCACCGCACGCGCCGTCCACGCCATGGCTCGACCTATCGGTGCTCGACGCGGTGGGCGACCCGCAGATGAGCGAGGACCTCGCCGGCCTGTTCGCCGAGCAGACACGGACCTATCTCGCGAGCATGGCGCGCGCCATCGAGGACAGCGACGCCCAGCGGCTTCAGCGTCATGCCCACGAGCTCAAGGCCAGCTCGGCCGGCGTCGGCGCACTGCGGATGGCCGAGCTCTGCGACGGGCTCTGCCGCGCCGAGCGGCTCGAGGTCCTGAGCGACGCGTCGCTGCGTCTCAGAGAGCTCGAGCGCGCCGCCGGCATGACGCTCGCCGCCTGGCGCCAGGAGCGCGCCGTGCGTCCCCCGAACGGGGGACAGCGGCATGCGATCTCACCCCATTGAGGGATCGACACCCGGGCGGGTCATCTGTTTAGTCCCCCGCCATGAAGCGGGGACTTCCGGAGCGGGTGTGACCCGAACCGGAGCCGGGCCATGAGCGACAACGCCACCATCCTCGTGATCGAGGACGACCGGGAGAGCCTCGATCTCATCGACTTCGTCCTGCGGGATCACGGATACTCACCGCTGCTCGCGCTCGGTGGAGCGGAGGGGGTGCGGATCGCTCTCGAGCGGACCCCGGACCTGATCCTGCTCGACATCCGCATGCCCCAGATGGACGGGTACGAGGTGGCTGCGCTGCTCAGGGCCGAGGCGCAGCTCGGGCAAACCCGGCTCGTGGCCTTCACCGCCTCGGCGATGGCGAGCGAGCCGGACCGGATCGCCGACGCCGGGTTCGACGGGTACATCCAGAAGCCGATCGATCCGGCGACCCTTGCCTCAGAGGTCGAGGCCTTCATCCGGCCGCCGGGGATCCGCACCGATGCCGGCGATCTGCAGCCGCCGAAGGGGGCGGCCGAAGGCCCGCCGCCCGGCGACGACGATCTGCGCGCTCTCAATCAACGGCTGGCTGAGAGGGTCAGTGAGCTCGAGGCCGTGAACGACGAGCATCTCCGCCTGGAGGAAGAGCTGCGGCGGGCCGAGCAGTCGACGCGGAGGGCGCACGCCAGGGCCGTGGAGGCCTCCCGGCTCAAGTCCGAGTTCGTGGCGAACATGAGCCATGAGATCCGCACGCCGCTCAGCGGGGTGATCGGGATGAGCAGCCTGCTGCTCGACACGGCGCTGACCGGCGAGCAGCGCGAGTACGCGGATGGCGTGCGCTCCTCCGGCGACGTCCTGATGGCGCTGATAGACGAGATCCTCGACTTCTCGAAGATCGAGGCTGGCAAGCTCGAGATCCACGAGGCGCCGTTCGAGCTCCCGACGCTGATCGAGGAGGTGTGTTCCACCGTGGCCTCCCCGGCTCAGGCCCGGGACGTGGAGGTGTTGTCCTGGATGGACGAGAAGCTGCCGGCGACAGTGTCGGGGGACGGCACGCGCGTGCGCCAGGTGCTCACCAACCTGATGTCGAACGCGGTGAAGTTCACCGCGGCCGGGGAGGTCTTCGCGAGCGTGACCGCGGACCCCGAGGTGGGCGGTCCGAGAATCCGCTTCGAGGTCAGGGACACCGGCATCGGCATCGGTGCGTCCTCGAAGGACCGGATCTTCGAGGCGTTCGCCCAGGCCGACGACTCGACCACGAGCGAGTACGGCGGCACGGGTCTCGGGCTGGCGATCTCGCGTCAGCTCGTGGAGATGATGGGCGGGGAGATAGGGGTGGAGAGCGTCGAGGGCGTGGGCAGCACGTTCTGGTTCACGCTCCCGCTGCCCGCCGCGCCCGACCTCGGTCCGGTGCCGGTGCCGTGCGCTGGGCTCGAGGGAGTCCGGGTGCTCGCGGTCGACGACAACGCCACGAGCCTGGATCTGCTCGAGGGTCAGCTCACCAGCTGGGGCATGCGCTGCGACACCGCGGTGGACGGCAACGACGTGCTGGCCAGGCTGGACGGGCCCGCATCGGTGGCCGGCTACGGCCTGGTGCTTCTCGACGACCGCATGCCGAACATGACCACGGCCGAGCTGACGGACTCGATTCGGATGCGAACAGCCGCCTCGCCGATTCCGATCGTGCTGCTCACATCGTCCAAGGGCGGGCGCCAGGCCGGGGCGGAGGCCGGGATCGAAGGCTTTGTGAGGAAGCCGGTCCAGCCGCATCGGCTCCACCAGGAGATGGCCCGCGTGCTCGGCCTCGTCGAGGCGGACCAGGCGTACGACGACGAGAGGCAGAGGGCGTCCGACGGCGAGAAGGAGTACGACGGAGACCTCGTGCTACTCGCCGAGGACAACGAGATCAACAGGATCGTGGCCGTGCGGATGCTGGAGAAGCACGGCTTCCGGGTGGACGTGGCCGTGAACGGCCGGATGGTGCTCGAGATGTGCCGCCGGCGCCGCTACAAGGCGGTCTTCATGGACTGTCACATGCCCGAGCTCGACGGCTACGAGGCGACCCTCGAGATCCGCCGGCGTGAGGCTCCTGGGCAGCACCTGCCGATCATCGCCATGACCGCGAACACGATGAAGGGCGACCGGGAGCTGTGCCTGGCCGCCGGCATGGACGATCACCTGGGCAAGCCGGTGGACGTCGACGCGCTCGACCACGCCATCGCACGGTCGATGAACGGCGCGTTGTCCGCCTAGAGCCAGGTGGCCACGCGAATGGTGCGCGCGATCTCGGCGGGCGGCGTGCCCTTGACGAGGACGCTCTTGGCTCCGGCACGAAGCATGTCGGCGGTGGCGCGCTGTGTGTCGAACGCCGTGAGCGCGACGATCTGCGTGCCCGGGCTCTCCTCCACGATCCCGCGGCTGGCCTCGGGCCCGCCGCCGCCCGGCATCATCCAGTCGAGCACCGCCACGTCGGGGTGCTGATCGGCCACGACCTCCACGGCCGCGTCGGCATTCTCGGCGACTCCCACGAGGTGCAGCATCTCGTCCTCGATGATGATCTGGCAGATCAGCTCCCGGGCCACGGGATCGTCATCGGCCACCATGACCGTCAGTTGCCGGCCGAGAGACTCCGGAGCGTCGTCTGTCGCCGTGTGGTGCGGAGTGCCCATGTGTCGGCCTGCCTTTCGTGACCCCGGGAGGGATGAGGGTTGGGTCACGACACGCATCGGCATCGGCGGCCCGGAACCTGACCCCTTTGGGTCAGACGCAGGCGGCGAAGCGAATCGTGCGCACGATCTCGGCGGGCGACGTGCCCTTGATCAGGACGCTGCCCGCCCCGGCGCCGCGCATCTCGCAAGCGGCCTGCTCGGTGTCGAAGGCGGTGAGGGCGATGATCCGCGTACCCGGACTCTCTCTCGCGATCGTCCGGCTGGCCTCGGGCCCGCCGCCGCCCGGCATGCGCCAGTCCAGCACCGCCACGTCGGGGTAGAAGTCAGCCGCGATGTCCACGGCTCCGTCGGCGCTCTCGGCCGCTCCCACGAGGTCGAGCACGTCGTCGGCGGCCACGATCTCGCAGATCAGCCTGCGCGCCACGAGGTCGTCGTCGGCCACCATCACCGTCGCGCGTCGTCCGAACTCTTCGTTGCTCATGTGTCACGCATCGGCACCGGGACCGCGGAACGTGACCCCCCATAGGGACCAGACGGGCGCTCAGGGGGCCGCGGAGTCCTGCGCCGGCAGGCCGTCGTCGCCCTCTCCCGGGACCGGCGCGAGGATGAACAGCTCGACCGAGATGTCGTTATCGAGATCGGTCTCGCTCAGGAACGAGCGCACCTCGCGGCCCGTGGCCCGCTCCACGACGGCCGTGAACTCATCGGCCATGGCCCGCTGGAAGCGGCGCCGGATGTCCAGGATGCTGTCCGCCTCGCCGCGGGCGATCAGCGTCTTCTCGGCTTGGGTGAACGTCTCCTCGAGAACCACCACGATCACGTCGCCGGTGGAGTAGGTCCTCGACCGGGTCGGCCCGCGGCCGTAGTACTCGCTGCAGAGGCGCACGATGTCGCGCCCGATGATGTCCCGAGCGCGTCCGTCGACGGTCACGGGCGAAGGAGGTCGGCTTTAGGGTCGGCGAGCGGCGACATGGGGCTCTCTCGGATGGCTACCTGAGAGGTCCGCTTGGCCGTGCCTCGCCCGGCGTTTCGTCCCGCCCTGAACGTCCAAACCGTCCGCATCGCCCTGCGCTGCCGACGGTCAGGTGGAACCTTACTCGCCGGCGGAGTCCTGACTCGGCTCGAAGCCGGACATGTCGGTGCGGGCGTCGGCCAGGATGAAGATCTCCACCGAGAGGTCGTTCTCGAGGTCGGTGTCGCTCGAGAAGAAGCGGACCTGGCGGCCGGTGGCCTGCTCTACCACCGAGGTGAACTCGTCGGCCATGGCGATCTGAAAGCGGTGACGGATGTCCTTTATGCCCGCGCCCTCACCGCGTCCGATAAGCGTTTTCTCGGCCGGGGTGAACGACTCCTCGAGCACGACCACCACAACGTCCCCGGTCGCGTAGGTCCGAGCCTTGGTGGGGCCGCGCCCGTAGTACTGAGCCTGCAGGCGGACGATCTCCCGCCCGATGGTTTCGCGCGCCGTGCCATCCAACGCCATCGTGCGGATTCTAGAAATTCTGCGCGCCGTCCCGCAAGGGGTTCTAGCTCGATTTCCAGCCTTTGTGGGAGTTCCGGCCGCCCTTCTCGGAGGCGTTCGGCGTGTTGGCGATCTTCGCCGCCCGCGCCTTGCTCATGCCCTTCTTCCGGAGGCCCTCGTACTGCTTGTCGTCCTTCACGCTCGGGCCGTGATCCTTCGCCATGCTCGCCTCCTGTCCGCGTAGCGTTGCTCGCGACCCGTTACCCGGCCCGCCCGGCGCTCTAACCCGATTCCGCTCGCTCGCGCTCGGCGGTCGCCTCGGTCACCGCCGCCCGCGCGCCGGCGAGCTGCTCGTCCGCCTCCCGGAGCTCCTCCTGCGCTCGGAGCGCGGCGGTTCGGCGCTTCTCCAGGTTGCGCTCGGCCGCCTCGAGCGCGCGTCTCGCCATTCGCTCCGCCCCGCGTGCCTGCGTGAGCTTCCTGCTGTCCTCGCGCGGAGGCGGGCGCTTCGCGGGCCGGGCCTTCGCGCCGCCGGCCGGGGTGCCCTCGAGTGGGCCGAGGCCCACGGGCTCGTGATCGATCGTGAGCCTGCCCGACTCGATCTCGGCCCGAATCGCGTCGTCGCCCGCGCCGGCGTGCAGAGTCGCTCGGATGCGAGCGCGGTCTCGCTCGGTGAGGCCCGGCTCGATCTGGGCGGCGCGCTCGGCGGCCGCGGCCACGGCCTTTCGCTCGGCTCGGGCGCGTTCCCGCAGCTTCTCGCCCGAGGCGCCGGACAGCGCCCCGCTCTGCGCGCTGCGCAGCTGCTCGCCGGCCTTCAGGGCCGATCGCAGCACCGCACGGTCCTCCTGCCGCAGCCGGTTGATGCCCCACGCGCTTCGTGATGGCTTCCGGAGCGCCTTGACCCGGTCCGCCGCCTCGCGGTCGCCGGCGGCGCGAAGCTCCTTCGCCAGCTCGTTCCGCGCCCCGGTGAACTCCTCCAGGGGCAGCTTGTACAGCCGCTCGACGCGCTTGTCGGCCATCGGGGGATCGTAGGCGCGCAACCGGGCTTGCGAGATGGCGGGCGCGGATGCGAACATGTGTTCGTGTCAACCGAGGCCACGATCCTGCATGCCGATCTCGATGCCTTCTTCGCCTCGGTCGAGCAGCGCGACGACCCCGCGCTCCGCGGGCGGCCGGTGATCGTGGGGCCCGGGGTGGTCCAGGCGGCCAGCTATGAGGCGCGTGCGTTCGGCGTGCGCTCGGCGATGGGCGGCTCGAAGGCCCGGCGACTGTGCCCGCAGGCCGTGGTGGTCAGCCCGCGCTGGTCTGCCTACGTCGAGGCGAGCCGCGCGGTGTTCGAGGTGTTCGAGCAGACGGCGCCCGTGGTGGAGGGTCTCTCGATCGACGAGGCCTTCCTCGACGTCCGCGGCCTGAGGCGGATCTCGGGCAGCCCGCGGGAGATCGCCGCGCGGCTGCGCGGAGTGGTGCTCGAGAGGGTCGGCCTTCCGATCACGATCGGGGTGGCCACCACGAAGTTCCTGGCCAAGGTCGCAAGTGGCGTGGCCAAGCCCGACGGCCTGCTCGTGGTCCCCGCCGGCGGGGAGCTCCGCTTCCTCCATCCGCTGCCGGTGGAGCGCCTCTGGGGGGTTGGTCCGGCCACGGCGGCCAAGCTCCACGAGCGAGGGCTGCGCACCGTCGGCCAGGTGGCGGAGATCGCGGAGCCCGACCTGGTCACGATGCTCGGCCGGGGGGCCGGCCGCCAGCTTCACGCCCTCTCGCACAACCGTGATCCGCGCCGAGTGAGGCGGGGGCGCGGGCGTCGCTCCTTCGGCGCCCAGTGCGCGCTCGGGCGCTCGCCGTCGTCGCCCGAGGCGCTGGACGCCGTGCTGGTGGCCCTCGTGGATCGAGTGACCCGGCGGATGAGGGCGAAGGGGCGCGCGGGGCGCACCATCGGGCTCCGCATGCGCTTCGATGACTTCACCCGTGCGACCCGTTCCCACACCCTGTCCGAGCCGACGGCCACCACCCGGACCGTGCTCGGCGCCGAGCGGGCCCTCCTGGAGGCGGCCATGCCGATGGTCGAGCGCCGGGGCGTGACGCTCCTGGGCGTCACGGTCAGCAACCTGGAGTGGGGAGGCCGGGCGGTGCAGCTCACGCTGCCCTTCGACGGCCGCAGCGCCGTGGCCCTCGACGCCGTGATGGACGAGGTGCGCGACCGCTTCGGCGCCACCGCGGTAACGCGGGCGGTGCTCCTGGGGCGTGGTCCGCGCCTCGCGACCTGGCTGTTTCCAGACGAGGAGGAGACCCCTGGCTAGGCCAGGTCGCGCAGGCGTTCGCTGACCCGCGCGGCTAGCACGCCCACGTGAGGCTCCCCGATGGCGTCGATGTGCCCGCCGGGGATCGCCACGACCGCGAGCGCGCCGCCCACCGCCTCGTGCCACACCGGAAGCGGATCGCACGTTCCCGGCTCGCGGCTCGCGGCGACGAAGAGGGTCGCATCGCCCGGATAGGAGCCGGGGCGGTAGAGCGCAAACGCCTCCATGCTGATCCGCTCCAGCCTGTGGAGCAGGGGCGGCAGCGGCCACTCCGGCGGCGGCGGGGCCACCGGTGCCCGTGGCGCGACGCGGAGGAGCGCCTTCGCCAGGTAGCGGGGCAGTCGCCGGCGCGGTGAGCGCAGAGCGGCGCCGGCGAAGCGGAAGGGACGCGCGATCGCGAAGCGCACCCGTGCGGGCGCCGGGAGACATGCCGGGTGCACGTGCGTGTCGATCAGCCCCAGCCAGCCCACGTGCTCGCCCTGCGAGGCGAGGATGCGGGCCATCTCGAAGGCCACGAGCCCTCCGAATGAGTGGCCGGCGAGGTCGTACGGACCGGTGGGCTGGACCGATCGCATCGTGTCGACGTAGGTGGCCGCCATCTCCTCCACGCGGGTTTGGGGCGCTTCGCTCGGATCCAGCCCCAGCGCCTGGATCCCGTACACGGGCCGGTCCGTGTCGAGGCGGAGCGCGAGCGGTCGCAGCTGAAGCACGTCGCCGCTGATGGAGTGGACGAGGAACAGCGGGCGCTCGGCGGTGCCGGGTCGCAGGAGCACGATCGAGGGCACCCGGCCCTCGGCAGGGCTGTCGATCACCGCCGCCAGGTCAGCGATCGTCTGAGCCCGCACCAGCGTGGACAGCGGCAGGTCCACTCCAAGGTGATCGTGGATGCCCTGGAAGAGGCGCACGGCGGCGAGCGACGTGCCGCCCACGTCGAAGAAGTTGTCGTCCGGGGTGAGCGGCGCCACGCCGAGAACGCTCTCCCAGATGGTCCGAAGCCGCGCCTGCGTGGTCCCGATGCCTGCGTGCTCGACGGCTCCGTCGAGCGCCCTTCTTCGCTCCACCGCCTCGGTCACCGCGCGGCGGATCTCCTCGAGGCACCCCGGGTTGGCGAGCGACTCGGAGTTACCCGCCGGCAGACCGTTCACCACATCCCTCCCGGCCAGCTCGGAACGCTTGCCACTGTGGGTGGCGGGGAGCTCGGAGACCTGAACGACCAGCTCGGGCACATGTGTGGGGGAGGCGTGGCTGACGATCGCGCGCCTGATGTCGACGGTCAGGCGTCCGTCGAGCGCGCAGCCGTCACGGAGAACGACGAGGAGCACGACCCGCGCGCCGCCGAGGGCCTCGTCGCTCCGCTGCTCCACGGCCATCGCCTCGCGCACCTCGGGCACGTCCCGCAGCGCACGGTAGATCTCGGACGGGCCGATTCGCACGCCGTGGATGTGCAGCACGCCGTCCGACCTGCCGTGGATCCGGGCCTGGCCATCCGCGTCGAGCTCGATCACGTCGCCGTGGGTCCACACGCCCGGGTTCGCGCGGAAGTAGGCGTCGTGGAAGCGGGTCCCGTCATCGCCGACAAAGCCCAGCGGGCGAGACGGGAACGGGTTCCGGCAGACGAGCTCGCCCACCGCGGTGCCGGACGCCGGCTCGCCCTGCGCCTGCACATCGAGTCCCAGGCTGCGGCACTGGATCCAGCCGCGGCGGACGGGCAGGTTCGGGTTGCCGAGCACGAAGCAGCCGACGATGTCGGTGCCGCCCGAGATCGATTGAAGCGGGATCGCGCCCACGTGCTCGGACACCCAGTCGTACTGCCACTCGTGCAGGATCGAGCCGGTGGAGAGCACGGACCGGAGATGCCCGAGCGGCATCTCGTCGCGCGGGCTCAGCCCGCTGTCCTGACAGAGCTGGAGGTATGTGGGGCTCGTCCCGAACACCGTGACCTCCTCTGAGGACACGACCCGCCACAGCGTCTCGGGCCCGGTCAGGGGTCCGTCGTAGAGCACCAGCCGGCACCCCGACGCGAGTGCGCTGAGCTGCCAGTTCCACATCATCCAGGCGGCGGTGGTGTGGAACAGAAGCCGGTCGCCGGGACGGAGATCGACGTGGAGGCGATGCTCCTTGAGGTGCTCCAGCAGCGTGCCCCCGGCACCGTGCACGATCCCCTTGGGCGCTCCGGTGGTGCCGGAGGAGAAGAGCGTGAACAGGGGATGGCCGAACGGGAGCCTGAGCCATTCCTCGCCGGCCGCGTCGCCCTCGCCGGGCCGCCAGAGGTCGCTGAGCCGCTGAATCACGAGCGGCGGCTGCGGCGGCTCGGGACCGTCGTCCAGGGCGATCACAGCGACCAGCGAGGGCAGCCCCTGCATGAGCTGCCCCATCCGGCCCGACAACGCGGTGGAGGCCGCCTCGCCGCCCTCCACGAGGTTCGCCATCAGGATCTTCGGGGAGAGCTGCTGGAAGCGGCTCAGGAGGGCCGGGACACCCATGTCCGGAGAGGCGGTGGAGAACACCGCCCCGACCGTCGCCGCGGCGAGACCGCACGCCAGCACCTCGATGGTGTTGCCCGCGACGGCCACGACACTGTCCCCGGGGAGGATCCCGATTCGCCGGAGCTGCGACGCCAGGCTCCGGACCCGGGCCGCCAGCTCGCCGCGGGTCATCGACTCGCGCGGCCGGTAGGCGTGATGGGCGACCACGGCCGTGTGGTCGTCCGTGGCCCCGGGCTGGGACCTGAGCAGGTTCTCGGCGTAGTTCAGCCTCAGGTTCGGGAAGAAGGCGGCGAACTCGGCGCGATCGTCCGTGCACACCGGCTCGGGCGATCCCTCCCGGAGCGGCTGCGACCACTCCAGGAAGAGCGACCAGAACCGCCGGTACTCCGCGACCGAGAACGCGTGGAACGCGGCGGGGTCGGAGAACCGCTGCCTCGTTCGGCCCTCGCAGAAGTCGGTGAAGGCGGTGAGCTGAGAGACGGCGGCGGTGGCCGCGCTGGGTTGAAATGTCCCGGCCGGCCCGGGAGGTGGTGCCGCTCGCATCTCAGAGAGTCAGGGGCGCCAGGTCGAGCGGGGCCGGTGTCACGGCGTGAAGCTCCGTGGGCGGGGCGTCGGCGAGCACCGCGGCCCCGGTGAAGCTCTCGCCCAGGTCCACGTCGAGGAGAGTCCAGCGGGCGGCATCCCCATCCGCGAGCGCGATGATCCGCGGCCGGGGCTCCGCGACCGTGACCCTGATGCTGTCCAGTCCACCGGCCAGGCCGGCCCCGCTGGCCTTCAGGTACGCCTCCTTGCGGGTCCAGCATTCGTAGAAGGTCCTGAGCCGCCGGTCCGCGGGCAGCCGCATGATCGCCGCGGTCTCCCCGCGGGCGAAGCGGCTCGTCGCGATGCGCTCGAACTCGGGAAGCGGGGCCACGTGCTCCAGATCCACGCCCACCGGACCGTGCGTGCTGAGCGCGATGAGGCCGCGGCCGGCACTGGTGGAGAGGCTGAAATGGAGCGCGTCACCCTCGCTGGGTGCGAGGGCCGGCTTGCCGTTCGAGTCCCTGGTTAAGCGGAGCGAGCCCGGGTCCCTGCCCAGGCGCCGGGCGAGGGCGGTCCGGACGGCGATCGCTGTCACGAGGCGCTGCCTGCGGACGGCGGGGGTGCCGCGCCCGGCCCGCTCGTGCTCCGGCTTTCCGAGCCAGCGGGCCGCCAGGTCCTCGATCCAATCGGCCTGTTGATCGAGATCGACTTCCCAGACTTCGAGGTCCAGGTCCGTCATCCGGCGTACGGTCGCAGAAACACTCAGACATTTCACAGCATTCCTCCCCCGCCTTCTCCCGACCTCGCTCAGTGCGCGTCTTTTCTACCGCACCCAGAAGACGCGCGCGACGTTTAAGACACGACGCGGGGAGGCGAGTTGCGCCCGCCCTGGCGCGTTACGCCTCAGCGCCGCCGGATCAGGAACACCACGAGCAGCAGGACGAGGAGCGCTCCGCCGGCCACCGCCGGCTGCGCGCCGGCGCGCCGCCTCTGCTCCTCCACCCTCTCCTTCACCTGCCGCTTGACGTCGGCCTTCTGGGCCAGCGCTTCGACGGTCTCTCCCAGCTCGTCCCGCGTCTCCGCTATCTGCTCGCGCAGCTCGCCCACGTCGGGTTGGACATCCTCTGTGCGGTTCTCGGGCGTGCTCATCTCCTGGCGCTCTCCTTGACCTCGTCGATGTCGCGCTTCGCGCTGTCGATGGCCTGCTCGGGTACGGGCGGGGTGGCCTGCTCGACCTGCTTCTTGCCGGTCATGCCGAGCACTCCCGCCACAACCAGCAGACCGACGCCGACGATGAGGGCGGCGGCCCACGCGTCCACGGCCGTGGCCAGCGCGAGGGCGGCCGCGGCGAGCACGAACGCAGTGCCGTACAGGGCGACCAGTCCGGCGCCTCCGAAGAGACCGGCGCCGATGCCGGCGCGCTTGCCCTTCTCCTGCATCTCGAGCTGCGCGAGGCGGAGCTCTTGGCGGATCAGCGTCGAGGTCTGCTCCGATAGATGTTTGACGAGGTCCCCGACCGGCCGCTCGTCCAGTTGCTGTTCAGGCGGTGCGGGCACGTTTTTCTTCCTTTGGTTCGGTGCGTTCGTGGAGTTGGAGTTCGCGTTCGGCTCCGGGGAGGCCGGCTTCGATCTCGCGGGAGCGTTCGCGTTCGGCGTTGAGTTCGGCGCCGAGCAGGATGGCCACGTTGGTGATCCAGAGCCAGACGAGGAAGGCGATGATGCCCCCGAGCGTGCCGTAGGTCTTGTTGTAGGACCCGAAGTTGGATACGTAGAACGCGAACCCGGCGGAGGCGATCAGCCAGACGACGAGGGCGAGCAGGCTGCCGGCGGTGACCCATTTGAAGCCCGGCAGCTTGGCGTTCGGGGCCGAGTAGTAGAGGATCGCGAAGGCGAGCAGGACCATGGCGGCCAGCACCGGCCACTTGGCGATGTCCCAGATCGTGACCGCGGCGCTCCCTACGCCGATCGCCGACCCCACCTTCTCCGCCACCGGCCCGGTGAGCACCAAGGCCAGCAGCACCACGGCCAGCAGCAGCACCAGGACGAGGGTGACCAGCATCTGCAGCGGCCGCAGCTTGACGAACGAGCGGCCCTCCTCGACCTCGTAGATGGCGTTCGAGGCGCGCATGAACGCGCCCACGTAGCCGGAGGCGGTCCAGAGCGCCGTGGCGATGCCCACGATCAGCAGGATCCCGGCGGTTCCGCTGCTCTTCGTGATGTCCTCGATCGGCTGCTTGAGCGTGTCCGCCGCCGAGGCCGGGCCGATCGAGGTGACGATGTCCGTGAGCTGCTTGGTGATCGTCTGCGGATCCCCGACCAGCCCCACGATCGAGACCAGCGCGATCAGGGCGGGGAACACCGACAGCACCGAGTAGTAGGTGAGCGCGGCCGCCCAATCGGTGAGGTTGTCCTCCCTGAACTCCGCCACCGTGCGCTTCAGCGTCGCCCACAGCCCAGCCTCACGCGGATGCGCCGGCCCCTCAGGCCGACGCCCCGCCCGCTTCTCGCCGCCGTTGACCTGGTCGTGGTTCGTGTTCTCGCTCACCGCGCCCCTGATGTCCGGGAACGGCGGAGTGCAAACAACGAGGAGTGGGGAAGAGAGGGGGCATGACTACCAGCACCGACCGCCTGGCCCTTCTCGGAGCCGGCGGCACCATGGGATTCTCGATGGCGAGGAACCTGGCCCGCGCCGGCTTCGAGGTACGCGCCTGGAACCGCACGCGCGAGCGTGCCGAACCGCTGACCGAGGACGGCGCGACCGTCGCCGCCACGCCCGCGGAGGCCGCCGAGGGCGCGGACGTGCTGATCACGATGCTGAGCGACACGGACGCCGTGCTCGAGGCGATGGAGGGCGCGGACGGGGCGCTGTCCGGCGTGGCCGAGGGCACGACCTGGCTCCAGATGAGCACCGTGGGCCTCTCCGGCACCGAGCGCTGCGCCGAGTTGGCCGAGCGCTCCGGGCTCGGCTTCGTCGACGCTCCGGTCCTGGGCACCAAGGAGCCGGCCGAGCAGGGGAAGCTCGTGGTGCTCGCCTCGGGCCCGGAACCGCTGCGTGACCGTGTCCGGCCGGTCTTCGATGCCGTGGCCCAGCGCTCGATGTGGGTGGGCGAGGCGGGCGGAGGCACGCGGCTGAAGGTGGTGGTGAACAGCTGGATCCTCTCGGTGGTGGAGGGCGCGGCCGAGACGATCGCGCTGGCCGAGGGCATCGGCCTGGACGCCGACCTGTTCCTCGAGGCGGTGGAGGGCGGTCCCCTCGACCTGGCCTACCTCCGCAACAAGGGCGCCGCGATGGCCGCCCGGAGCTTCGAGCCATCGTTCCGGCTGGCGCTCGCGGCCAAGGACGCCGGACTGGTGCAGGAGGCCGCGGAGCGCCACGACCTCGACCTTCCGCTTCTCGCAGCGGTGCGCCGCCGGCTCGACGAGGCCGTTCCGGAGCACGGCGACAAGGACATGAGCGCGACCTTCCTGAGCAGCGCCCCCGCGCGTCGGGCAGAATAGGACCGCCTTGGACTACTGGCAGCTCAACGAGGAGGAGCTGGAGCCACACGCTCCGCGCGTGCTGCACTCGGAGGAGGGGGCCAGCAGGGTGATCCTGCTCGGGCTCCCGGCGGGGGAGCTGCTGCAGGAGCACGAGGTGCGCGAGCACGCGCTCCTGTTTCTTCTGGAGGGCGCGCTCGCGGTGACCGCTGGGAACTCAGAGGCCGAGGTGAGAGCCCCGGCGCTGCTGCGCTTCGACCCCAGCGAGCGTCACGAGGTGCGGGCCACCGCCGACGCCCGCCTGGTGCTCTCGCTCTCGCCCTGGCCCGGCGATGGGTGGCACGACACCCACGCCCCCGACGCCGGCTGAGCGATTAGGCGCTCCGCCCTCGGCGCACGGCTGCTGGCTGAGGGGCTGCCAACCCACGGCGTGAGGGGGGTCTGGCGCTTTATGCATGCATAGCGTGCATTGCACGCCACACCCCCGCGGCCGTCAGGCCGGATAGGCCCAAGCTCGGCTCAGGCGACCGCGTTCAGGCGGCGTGCCTTCTCCTCCAGCGTCTCGATCAGCGACTCGTACGCGTCGGCGAAGGCCTTCACGCCCTCGTCCGGAAGCTGGTTCATCACGATGTCCTCCACGTCCACGCCCGCGTCCTCCACCGCCTGGATGTCGGCGTGGGCCCGGTCCACGTCGCGGTCGATCGTTCGCTCCGCGGTGGCCCGCTCGCGCGCCGCCTCGATCGTGGCGTCGGGCATGGTGTTCACCGTGTCGGGGCCGATCAGCTCGTCCACGTAGAGCGTGTCCGGGTAGTCCGGGTTCTTGGTCGAGGTGGAGCCCCACAGCGGCCGCTGCTTCGCGGCCCCGGCGGCGGCAAGGGCATCCCAGCGCTCGCCGTTGAAGATCTCGCCGAAGGCCTCGTACGCGAGCTTGGCGTTGGCGACCGCGGCTCGGCCGCGAAGGTCCTCCCGTCCCAGCTTCTCGAGCGCGGCGTCCACCTTCGAGTCCACGCGCGACACGAAGAAGCTGGCCACCGAGGCTGCGCGGTCCACCGGCTGACCCCGCTCCACGCGCCGCTCGACGCCTCTCACGTAGGCCTCCGCCACCTCGCGGTAGCGGTCCACCGAGAAGAGCAGCGTCACGTTCACGTTCACGCCTAGTGCCGTGAGCTCCTCGAACGCGCCGACCCCGGCATCGGTGCCCGGCACCTTGATGAGCAGGTTCGGGCGGTCGATCGCCTCGCGGTGCCGCTGGCCCTCTCGGACGGATCCGTCGGCATCATGGGCGAGCGAGGCCGGAAGCTCGAACGACACGTAGCCGTCCACGCCCCCGGTCCCGTCGAAGGTCGGCCTCAGCAGGTCCGCGGCGTCGCGCACGTCCGCGTAGGCCAGCCGCTCGAAGATCTCCTGCGGATCGTCGGTGTCCTCGGCGGCGGTGCGCAGCGCGTCGTCGTAGCGGTCCGAATGGCCCATGCCCTTCTCGAAGATGCTCGGGTTCGACGTGACTCCCGAGATCCCGTCCTGCTCAATCAGATCGCGAAGCTCACCGTCGTCGAGCAGTTGGCGGTTCAGGTTGTCGATCCAGATCGATTGGCCGAGGGCCTCGATCTGGCGTAGCCGGTTGCTCATCGGTTGCGTCCTTCGTTCGGGATGTCCTAGCCAAGAGAAGCAGACCTGCCGCTCGAATCCGCTTCGCCGCGGTCGAAGCGCCGCGCCGCGCCGAGGTGTCCCAGGGCCTCCTGCTCAAGTGCCTCAGCCTCGCGTGCCTACCTCATAGCAGCATTCAGGCGCAGCTCGCTCAGCGACCAGCGGCGCGCCCGGGCCGCACGCCGGTGGGCGATCACCGCTCGCTCCCGCTCCTCGGCCGCGCGAAGCTCGTCCCGCATCGGCCCGGACCGCTCCATCACCAGCCCACCCCGGCGTGGTCAGCGCTCCGAGCCCGCCTGATCGAGGTCGCGGGGGTCGCTGTCCGGGTCGAGCTCGGCGGCCTCAAGGTGCCGGCTCTCCGCCTCGCGCCCGTGCTCCTCTGCGCGCACGGCCTGTTCCCGCGCGACGGCCTGCTCACGCTCGGCCCGTGCGGCACGCTCCTGGGCCTCGGCCCGGGCGCCCTGCGCGCGGGCATCGTGAAGCTCCGCCTCGCGGCGGATCTCTCCCGCCTGCTCGCGGCGCTGTTCCAGGCGCCGCTGCTTCCCACGGCCGGCAAACACGACCAGCAGTGCCAGCACGACCAGCACGGCCAGCACGATCACAACTATCAGTCCGGTGCTCATATCGAATCTCCCTCTCCCGAGTACGTAACTACCCCTACCCGCGCCCGTGGCGATCAACCACAGACGGGTACCCATTGCGCGGTGGACGTGGGTGTCTTAGGGTCGCCCGCGACCCGCCCGCCCGAGCACTCACCATCAAGGAGACCCATCCCATGCGGCGACACGCCACCCTGCCGGCCGTCCTGGCCCTTCTGGCCATTGCGGCTCTCGTCCTCCCATCGCTAGTGGCGGCGGCGGCCCCGAAGAAGGGAGCGAGCTATGTGGGCGAGCTGCCCGAGAACGCGAGCCGTATCTCGAAGCGGGTCGTGCTGAAGGTCTCGAGCAAGGGCACCACCGGCAAGGTGCGCCTCGAGTGCGGCGGCACGCGTATCGGCGTCAGCTCCAAGTTCTCGATCAGCAAGGGCAAGTTCACCGCGAAGAAGACCACCGGCTCGCTGCTGGTCTGGCGTCTTCGGGGCAAGTTCTCCTCGAGCAAGAAGGCCTCGGCCAAGCTCTACCTGCCCGCGGCGTGTGACGGCAAGGGCGGCAAGATCACGCTCGCGCTCTCCTGATCGTGGGCGCGTGATCGCGCTCCGCGGGCTCGCGGTCCTCGCGGCGATCGCCACGACCGGGGCGATCGCCGCCGGCCCGGCCGCGGGCGCGGTCCGGCCGGGTCAGCTCGGCCACGCGGGCCGCTGGTACACCGATGACCACGGCCGCGTGCGCATCCTGCACGGGCTGAACGTCGTGGCCAAGCGGCCGCCGTACCTGCCCTCGTCCATCGGCATTGGGAAGGACGACGCCGCGTTCATGGCCCGGCAGGGGTTCAACACGATCCGCCTGGGCGTGATCTACACGGCGGTCGAGCCGAGTCCGGGCAAGTACGACGATCGCTACCTCGCCAGGATCGCCAAGACGGTCCGTACCTTCCGCCGCCACGGGATCTACTCCCTCCTCGACTTCCACCAGGACCAGTACAACGAGCGCTTCGAGGGCCAGGGCTTTCCGGACTGGGCCGTGCTCGACGATGACCTCCCCGCGGAGCCGAAGTCGGGGTTCCCGCTCAACTACTACTTCATGCCCGCGCTGCAGCGGACCTTCGACAACTTCTGGGCCAACGCGCGCGGGCCCGGTGGGGTGGGGGTGCAGACCCGTTACGGGGCCGCCTGGCGTCACGTGGCCGCTCGCTTCCGGGCCCAGCGCGGCGTGATGGGCTATGACCTGATGAACGAGCCGTTCCCCGGCAGCGGGGTTCGCGACTGCTTCTCGGCCGCGGGCTGCCGTGAGTTCGAGCGGGGCAGCCTCTCCGAGTTCTCCCACCGGATGCTGAGGGCGATTCGGAGCGCCGACCGCTCGACCCTGGTCCACTACGAGCCGGCCACGAGCTTCGGGTTCCTGGGCACGGCGCCGAGCTTCCACCGGCCGCTCAACGATCCCGCCGTCGCGTTCTCGTGGCACCTCTACTGCTTCGAGGGGCTGAGCCTGGCGGGGGCACCGAAGATCGAGGACTGCCCGGCCTACGAGCGGCAGGCGTTCGGGCGAGCGGAGAGGCAGGCCGGCCGCGACCGGGCGCCGCAGCTGCTCAGCGAGTTCGGCTCCACCTCCGACCTCGGGCTGATCGGCAGGGTGGCCGACGCGGCCGACCGCGCCCGGGTGAGCTGGCAGGAGTGGACCTACCACTCGAACGGGATCACCGACTCCCCCGGAACACCGCAGCTCGTGCGCGACCCGACGCGCCCCCCGACGGGCGACAACGTGGACCGGGCGCAGCTCGGGGCGCTGGTCCGGCCCTACCCTCGCATCGTGGCCGGCACCCCGATCCGCTTCCGCTTCCGGCCCGCGGCGCACCGGTTCGATCTCACGTTCTCCACCCGGCTCCCCGGTGGCCGGCGCGCCGCTCCGGGGCTGCGCAGCGAGGTGTTTGTCCCGCGCGGCGACTTCCCGGGCGGCTACCGGGCTCGTGTGGCCGGTGCGGTGATCGTGTCCCGGCCGGGCGCGGCGCACCTGCGGCTGATCCGCTGCGAGGGGGCCGCCCGGGTGAGGCTCACGATCACCCGCGGCAGCGGCGTGCGGGGCGACCGATGCCGCCGGGCGGTGAGCGGGCGCTGAGGCCGGAAGATCCAGTCGACGTGCTCGAGCGCTGGCGGGACTCCGGCGCCACGTACCGGATCCTGCACCTGTCGGACGAGGCCGCGATCGTGCAGCTATGCACCTGCTTTGGCGAGCCGGTGGACAGGCTCGAGTCCCGGGATCCGAGGGTTGTGAGCTACCTGCGCGAGGCCGGCGAGCCGGACGGTGCGGGCACCGAAGAGGGCTGAGCCATCACGAGGGCAGCGGCCCCCCCGCCAGCGCCACCAGCGCGCCGGCGGCCCCGGCCGCCAGAAGCGTGAGAACGACCCCGCGGCGCAGCGCCAGCAGCGCCACCGCTGCGAGCGCGAGCACGGCGTACTGCCAGGCCTCGCTCAGGGCGAGCGCGAGCGGGATGGCCGAGCCGATGATCGCGCCGATGGCCGCCGGTCCGGCTCCGGCCAGGAACGTGCGCACGCGCGGGTTCCGCTTCAGCCGGTCGAAGCGATCCGCGCCGAGGAGGACGAACGAGAACGACGGTGCGAACGCCACCCCCGCCGCCAGCAGCGCGCCGCCCACGCCGGCCGCCGCGTAGCCCACCGCCGCCACCGTGTGCACCACCGGCCCCGGTGTGATCTGACCCAGCGCCACCGCGTTCAGGAACTGGCCGTCGGTCATCCAGTGCTGGTTCACCGCGTCGGCCTGCATCAGCGGCACGATCACGAAGCCGCCACCGTACGAGAGCGCCCCGACCTTAAGCGCCGTCCAGGCCAGCGCGCCGAGGCCCCCGGTGGCGGCGGCCAGCGGCACGAGCGCGGGCCACAGGTGCAGGTGGAGTGACCGCGCCTCGCGGCCGGGGTGGCGCAACATCGTTTCCACCAGCCCGCAGGCGAGGAGCACGGCCACGAGCCACGGGCCCACGAGCGCGGCTGCCAGCGCTCCCGCCATCGCGTAGGCGATCCATCGCGGCCCGCCCCCTCCGGCGCTCCGGGCGCGGCTGGCCGGGATCAGCCCGGTCCCGGCCTGCACGGCCACGGCGGCCACGGCCGCCCCGGCTCCGGCGCCCGCTCCCAGGATCACCTGCGGGGGCGACCCCGCCAGGAACAGCGCCGAGAGGGCGATGATCATCACCAGCCCGGGCAGGATGAATCCCGCTCCGCCGACGAGCGCACCGGGCACCCCGCCGATCCGCCACGCGCAGAAGATGGCCAGCTGCGTCGAGGCGGGGCCGGGGAGGAGGTTGGTGGCGGCGATCACGTCCTCGAACTCCGCTGGCGTGAGCCAGGAGCGTCGTTCGACGCAGAGCTCACGGAGGAGGGCGATGTGTGCCGGCGGTCCGCCAAAGCCGATGCAGCCGATGCGGCCCCATTCGCGGGCGACCTCGGAGAGGGGAACCCCCCGCGGCGGCCGTGCGGGCCTAGACTGCCGCGCCATGGAAATGGAGCTCCAGCTCGTGCAGGTGCCCGTCTCGGATGTGGACCGCGCCAAGGCGTTCTACACCGAGCAGGCGGGCTTCAACGCGGATCACGACCACACGGTGAGCGATGAGATCCGCTTCGTCCAGCTCACGCCTCCGGGATCGGCCTGTTCGATCGCCCTGGGACGCGGGCTGTCGGACATGCCGCCGGGGTCCGTGCAGGGCCTCCAGCTGGTGGTGAAGGACGTGCACGCGGTGCGGTCAGAGCTCGCCCGGCGGGGGGTGGACGTGAGCGAGGTCCAGGAATTCCCCTGGGGCTCGTTCGTCTTCTTCAGCGACCCGGACGGCAACGGCTGGGCAGTACAGCAGCCCTAAGCCGGGATAGGAGCGGAGCCCGATCGGTGATCGGGCGAGCACCGCATCACGTTTACCCGATCCCGGCGGCTGAGCAGACCTTCTTGTACTCGCCCGTGCAGATCTCGGACGGCTTGTAGAACTCGTCCTTGATCACCGTGCCGGCGATGTTGTCCTTCGTGACGGCCACCGGCGTGAGCAGCACCGACGGCACCGCCTCCTTGCCGTTGTCGATCTTCGTGTTCACGAGCCCGGGAGGCGCCTTCTCGCCGCGCGCCATGGCCACGGCGAGCGCTGCCGCCGTCTCGGCCTGCTTGCGGATCGTGAGGTAGATCGTGGCGTACTGCTCGCCCTTGAGGATCCGCTGGAGGGCGGCCACCTCGGCGTCGCCGCCGCTGATGGGCAGATCGGCCGGATCGATTCCAGCCCCCTTCATGGCCGCGATGGCCCCGGCCGCCATGCCGTCGTTCGCCGAGTACACGCCGGCCACGTTCTCCTTGCCCACGGCGGTGAGCGCCTGCTCGGTCTCCCGCTCGGCCTTGTCGGGGCTCCAGTCCGGCGTGTCGTACTCCTTCGCGATCTTCACGCCGCTCTTGTCGAAGACCTGGTGGGCGCCCTTCTTGTAGTCCCCGGCGCTCGGGTCGGTGGGTCTCAGCGTCCTCTCAGAGCTTCGCGAGCGAGCGCCCAGGGGTGCGCCGCAGGGTGACGAGCGTCAAGTCATCCCAACGAGGAGGTAGTGCAGATGCCCCATTCCCAGTCGATACGCAAGCGCAAGGCGGACGGCACCGAGCTGGAGGTCCTGGTGAACAGCGACTTCCAGGTCACTGCCGTGAACACGATGGGCGGAGCCCACCCCGAGGTGTCACCATCGCGGGCGTGAATCGTCTCCACCACTGGTACTGCAACCGCGAGGCATGGAAGCGCCACGTGCGCGAGGACCTGGTGCCGGAGGCGATCGCCGGCGTGGACCTCGGGCCGGACGTGCTCGAGGTGGGCCCGGGCTTCGGGCCGGCCACCGAGGTGCTGGCCACCCGGGCCCGGCGACTCACGGCGCTGGAGATCGATCCGGTGCTCGCAGGTCCGCTGCGCGAGCGGATGGGCGGGGGAGTGGAGGTCGTGGAGGGTGACGGCACGGACATGCCGTTCGAGGACGCGAGCTTCAGCGGCGCCGCCTGCTTCACGATGCTCCACCACGTGCCCTCGAGGGACGCCCAGGACCGCCTCTTCTCGGAGGTTCGGAGGGTGCTGCGTCCCGGTGCCCCGTTCGCGGGCACTGACAGCACCGGCCGTGGGGTGGGGTTCGCGCTGATCCACATCGGGGACACGAGGGTCGTGATCGACCCGGGCGGCCTCGGCGGGCGCCTCGAGGGGGCGGGCTTCGAGGACGTGTCGGTGAGGACGGGGCGGGACTCGTTCAGCTTCCTCGCCCGCCGGCCCGCCTGAGCCCTACCAGCGGCCCAGCGACACCAGCTCGCCGTGCTGCACCTCGAGGAGCTCGGCCGAGTTGCGCCCCGCGTGCAGCGCCCTGTCCGGAACCATCAGCGAGAAGTACTCGGGTCGCTGGTCCTCGAGGTGGAAGCTGCGCCCCACCGCCCAGATGCGGCCGTTCACCGCCACCGCGAGGTCGCGCCCCGTGTCCCCGCCGCCCTCGATCTGCCCGGTGAGCCGGGCGGGAAACACGGGGGAGGTGGCGCTCACGTCCGCCAGCAGCCCGGCGTTGACGGGCCGGGCGCGGAGGCTCGAGGGCCGTGCGCCGCTTCCCCGTGGCGGCACGCGGCCGATGAGCTCGGGATGGGGCCCGATCCGGTAGGCGGAGGCCCACGCGTCTCCCAAGAACAGACGGCTCTCCAACCCGGTTCCGTACCTCTGCGCACGCCGGAGCCGAATCAGCTCGCGCCGGCGCTCGAGGTCGTGCCGGCCGATCTCGATCACGTCGCGGAAGTCACGCGTGGGGATGCGGACCCGGTCCACGTCCTCGCGCGCCTCCGAGAACACCGAGCGGCTCTCGTGCCTCCAGGGCACGCCCACGCCCAGCACCTCCGCGACCGTGGGCACCACGTCGAAGTTCGCCACGAGCGCATCGCTCACCCGTCCGTGCTCCTGCCCTGGGGTCTTGACGAAGAAGGGCACGGGCGCGATCTGGTCGACGTTCGACGCCGTGACCTTGCGCCGGTCCTTCACGCCGACCTCGAACGCGTAGCCGTGGTCGGCCACCACGATCACGAGCGCCCTGCGCAGCATGTGCACCGCCCGCAGGTGGCGGACGAGCGCGCCGACCTCGCGGTCCACGAAGCCCACCTGAAGCAGGTGCCGCAGCTGGTTGTGATCGGTGAGATCGGGGTCGCCGAAGCCGTTGGGGCGGTTGATGGCGCCGATGGGATCTATGCCGGGCGGGCGCACCGGACGCCCCGACGGCAGGTAGATCCAGGGCTCGTGAGGGAGGAGCGCGTGGTGCACGTAGAGCGTTGGGCGGTCCCGAGGCCGAATCGAGTCGATCCATCCCCGCAGCCGCACCGGCCGCTCGGCCTCCCGCAGCTCGGCCAGCACGTCGCGCGGGGACTCGGCCTCGTCGGGGCACACGGCCGGCGGGCACAGGGGTGAGACCGACTCGTCGGCCACCACGCCGTAGCCCAGCCCGGCGAGCAGGGTGAAGATGCTGTCCGGATGCCCGGCGTAGCCCGGCTGGGAGCCCTTCCGCGGCGACCTGCCGTCCAGGATCGCCGGCACGGCCTTGGTGGTGGAGTCGTACACCGCGTGACCGCCCCGGAACCATGTGGACGTTCGCGCGAGCGAGGCGAAGCCTGGGTATCGGTCGGCGTCGATCTGCCCGCCCGGGCGGGTGAGCGTGTCCACGGGAAACTCGTCGAGGATCAGGAGCACGACGGGCGGCCGTTCCGCCGGCGCGGCGGCCGCCGGGGGGCAGCGTGTCAGTGCCGGGCCGGCGAGCGCGAGTGCCGAGGCCAGGAGCAGGAGCGCTCCCCGTCCCCGCCGGTGCCGCCTCAGGAGGAGGCCCCCCGGCGATGGCAGCCGGCGAGGTGGTCGTCGACCATTCCGATGGCCTGCATCGCCGCGTACGCCGTGGTGGGGCCGACGAACGCGAAGCCGTGCGACTTCAGCTCACGGGCCAGGGCCTTGGAGCCCGGCGTGGTGGCGGGCACCTCGTCCATGGTGCGAGGGGCGGAGGCGGGCGCGGGCCTGTGAGACCAGACCAGCCGGTCGAGGCCGCCGTGATCGCGAAGGCCCACGGTGGCGCGGGCGTTCGCGATCGTCGCGCCGATCTTCGCCCGGTTGCGGACGATGCCGGCGTCGGCCATCAGGCGCTCCACGTCGGAGTCCCCGAACGCTGCCACGGCATCGGGATCGAAGTTCGCGAACGCGGACCGGAACGCCGGGCGCTTGGCGAGGATGGTCAGCCAGCTGAGCCCGGACTGGAAAGCCTCCAGCGAGATTCGCTCGAGCAGGTCCCGCTCTCCGTGGACGGGCACTCCCCACTGACGGTCGTGATACTCGAGGTTCAGCGGATGGCCCACGGCCCACGGGCAGCGCGCCAGGCCGTCGTCGCCGGTCACGGGTCCGCGGATGGGAGGGGCGGGCACCGCCCAATCTTCGCGGGCGACCAGGCCGGACGGCGGTGCGGCTAGCGGGCTACCACTTGCCGCCGCCCTTGCACGAGCCCCTGCCCACCGTGGTGCAGGCGTACGAGAGCGGTCCGCTGCCCGAGCGTGTGACCGTGAAGTCGTTGCCGGAAACGGAGTGGCCCACGACGGTGTACGTGGACCCGGTCAGGTTGAGGGACACCTGGCCGGCGGTCGAACCGAGCGAGATGCCGCCGTCGGTGACCTCCTGGCTCGTGTCGCAGCTCGAGTAGCTCTGGGTGCTGGTGAAGCAGGACTCCAGCTGGCCCAGCATGTTCCGCACGTTGGACTTTGCGTCGGCGTCCTGGCCGCGCTGGCGCTGGCCGATCAGCAGGGGGAGGGCGATGGCGGCAAGGATGCCGATGATCAGGATCACCACCAGCACCTCGATGAGGGTAAAGCCCTCTTCCCGCGCTCTTCGGGGTCTGCGAATCATGGGCTGAGGGGGTGATCGTCCCAGGCCGCTCTTCCCTTTAGCCGGGCAACGGACGCAGCATCCATTGCATGGATACATAAGAAGCCCTGAGCGAAGGAGAGCGGGCGGAGGCCGGAGAAGCGGGTCCGTTCATGCTCTCCAGAGAGACTCACCCCATCACGAAGCTCAATCGCCTCCTCGTGCTCTCCGCCGCGGTGGCCCTATTCGTGTGCGCCCCGGCTGGCGCGAGCGTCACCCGCACGGTGCTGCCCGGGGAGAGCCTGTGGTCGATCGCCACGGCCAACGGCCTCTCGCCCGCGTCGCTCGCGGCCGCTAACGGCCTGGCCGCCGACGCCTACGTGATCGAGGGCACGGACATCGTGATCCCGGCCGCCGACGAGACGGTGAGCGGAGCCCCATCAGGAGGCGCCCCGCAGCCGCTCGGCTCGTACGTCGTGCGCCTGGGCGACACGCTCACCAACATCGCCGAGCGCTCCGGGGTGGCCACCGCCTCCGTGGCCGCCATGAACGGGCTGGACCCGTCGGGCGTGCTGCAGGCCGGCACCGTGCTGAAGCTCCCGACAGGGGCGACGCTGCAGCCTTCCGCGCCGGCGCCGGACCAGCGGATCGTTCCCGACGCCGCGCCCTACCCCACCTCGGAGGTGGTGAGCTCGGCGACCATCGGTCAGATCGCGGCATCCCACGGCGTGCCGGCCTCCCTGGCCGCGGCCATCGCGTGGCAGGAGAGCGGGTTCGACAACTCCATGGTCTCCGACGCGAACGCGCGCGGCGTGATGCAGATCCTTCCCGGCACATGGACCTGGATCAACGGCAACCTCTCGTCGGGGCCGCTCAACGCGAACTCCGCGGAGGACAACGTCGAGGCCGGGGTCCTCTACCTCGGACAGCTCCTGCGGGACACGGGTGGGGACAGCGCCCGCGCCGTGGCCTCGTACTACCAGGGACTCGGATCGGTGCAGCGGATCGGCGTGCTGCCCGAGACCCAGCGCTACGTGGACGACGTGCTCGCCCTGAGAGCGCGCTTCGGGGGCTGAGCTCTCCGGCCGTGCCGCCGACGATCTACGAATGGGCGGGAGGCCGCGAGGCATTCGCCCGCTGGCTCGGCCGCTTCTACGACCTGGTGGAGGGCGACGACCTGCTCGCCCCGGTGTTCGGAGGCACGGTGTCGGTCGCGCATCGCGAGCACGTGACCGACTGGTGGAGTGAGGTGATGGGCGGACCGGCCCTGTACACCGAGCGGCACGGCGGCTACGAGCACATGCTCGCCAAGCACCACGACCTGGGCATCGACGCGGATCAGCGCCTTCGCTTTGTGACCCTGCTGAGCCGGGCTGCCGACGAGGTTGACCTGCCCGCCGACCCGGAGTTCCGGGCGGCGATCATGGGCTATGCCGAGTGGGGCACGCGCCTCGCCCAGCACAACTCCCAGCCCGGAGCCCAGGTCGCCCCGCACGCGCCCGTGCCCCGCTGGGGATGGGGCGTGGCCCCGCCGTACCAGCCCTGAGGGCGCGGCGCCGCAACTTCCCATCTGGACGGGTGTTCGACCGGACACCGGCGGCGAGCAAGGGGGAAGCGTGAGGCGGATGGTTCGGCTGGTTGCGGTGTGCCTGGTGGGAGGGGCGGCCGCGCTGCTCACGGGCTGTGCGCCCGTGGGCGTGCCCGGAAAGACCGACAAGATCGAGTTCGTCAGCTCCGCCACGACGGACGGGTACAAGTTCGACTACTACCGGAACCTCGCCTACCCCTGTGCGATCTCCGGCTACCAGACCTTCGTCATCGGCACCAAGGTCGGCTCCGACGACACGGCCACGCGGCCCTTGTGGATCAGGATGCGCGGCGGGGGAGTCGGCTGGTTCGACTCGGCGGGCAACCCGCAGCCCACGGCCGGCCAGAAGCGCGAGGAGACCCCCGACAGCCTGACTGGGTTCCTCGGCGACAACGGGCTCACCGGGCTCGTGAAGTCGGACCCCGCGGGCTTCCGCCTCGTGTCCGTGTCCATGTGTGACCACGACCTCTACGCCGGCGGCGACGAGCCGGACCCGAACAACCCCAACACGCAGCCCGACGGCAGCCCGCGCACAACCAATGGGCTGTTCGCGACCAAGGCCGCGATCCAGTTCGCCAAGTCGAAGTACCCCACCGGCAAGGTGTTCCTGCACGGCACGAGCGCCGGCGGCGCCGGAACGTTCGGCGTGGCCTGGGGCCTTCAGCGCCAGGGCATCCCGCCCGCGGGAGTGGTGTCCGACTCCGGGGTGATCAACCAGGAGTGGGAGGTGGCCACCAACCAGCAGGGCATCTGCACCGAGAAGCGCGACGACGCCGCGCTGGCGGCCATCAAGGCGAGGACCCAGTTCGAGATCGCCGACCCTGGCAACGAGCCGGACAAGCTGGTGAAGACGGACCGCCTGACCGTTCCGATCCTCCATGTGTGGAACACCAACGACAAGAACACCTGCGGGGCCACGCCGATGAACTGCCCGCTGCGCGACGGCACCACCCAGACGCTCGGCTCCGCTCAGTGCGCGCACGATGCGCTGAGGAAGGCGATCCTCGCGAAGGGCCCGTCAAGCAGGTCCCGGGACATGCGCGTCTGCGTGAGCACCACCGACGATCCCGGTGGCTGCACCGTGCACGTGGTCACGGCCAAGCACGCGGTGAACACCGACCCGGCGGAGCCGGCGGACTACAACGCCAGCATCATGAGCTGGGTGCGCGACCGCCTGGGCGACTAGGCCGCGGCCGCCCCCAAAACGCAGGAAGGCCGCCAAATGGCGGCCTTCCTGGCAAAGGGCTATCTCGCTTAGGAGATGGGGCGCACGTTGACGGCCTTGGGGCCCTTGTCGCCGGCCTCGGCGTCGTACTCAACCCGAGCACCCTCGGCGAGGGACTTGAAGCCGTCGCCCGAGATACCGCTGTGGTGGACGAAAAGGTCCTTGCCGGTCTCGTCAGGGGTGACGAAGCCGAAGCCCTTGTCGTCGTTGAACCACTTCACGGTTCCTGTTGCCATTTATTGGTCCTCCAGTGTTTTTTCGTGCTGCGTTCGCGGAGGTGCTTTGAAGGCAACGACTACGGGCGCTGGCACTACGTGGTTGAGCACGAGCCCAACCCGAACGCCGCAAATGTAGCGATATCTGGGCTCGCAGGCCACCCCGGAGGCTTCCACCCGAGCAGCTAGGTTGTCCGCCCCCATGAGCTCCGACACGATCTCCCTGGCCGCTCTCCGCCGCCACGTGGTGGCCCACCAGGGCTTTCGCGGCCGTGCTCGCCGCGCCCGCGCGGCCGATGTGGAGGCGGGCATCAGACGGCTCTCGTGCGTGCAGCTCGACTCGATCAGCACGGTGGAGCGCAGCCACCGCATCGTGCTCGGCTCGCGCGTGGGCGTGTATCCAGAGCGGACCGTATCCCGGCTCCTGAAGGAGGGCCGGGTATTCGAGTACTGGGCTCACGAGGCCTGCCTGCTGCCGGTGGAGGACTTCCCCCTGTTCCGCTGGCGCATGCGCGGGCGGGGTCACTGGGGCAGCCACGAGAGTGCGCTCGGCGACCATCCCGAGGTGGCCGAGCACGTGCTGGCGGAGATACGCGAGCGCGGTCCGCTGGGATCTCGGCACTTCGAGGGACCCTCGGGGAGCGGGATGTGGAACTGGAAGCCGGCGAAGCGCGTGCTCGATTCGCTCTGGGACCGGGGCGACCTGTCGATCGCCGGCCGCCAGGGCTTCCAGCGCCTGTACGACCTGACCGAGCGTGTGATCCCGCGCCAGGTGCTGGAGACACCCGACCCGAGCGAGCAGGAGGCGATGCGCGCACTCGTGCTTCGTGCGGTGCGGGCGCGCGGGGCGCTGACCGAGAGCGGCATTGCCGAGCACTACCGCCTGCCCGGCCGCACCGCGACGGTGCGCCCCCACGTTGAGGCGCTGGTCGGGGAGGGGGCGCTCCGCAGGCTGAGCGTGGACGACGGCGGGCCGCCCGTGTTCCTGGCCGGCGACGCGCCGCTGCTCGAGTCGGTGTCCGCGGGGGCGACCCTGCTCTCGCCGTTCGACAACCTGCTCTGGGACCGCCCATTCGCCCGGCGGCTGTTCGGCTTCGATCACGTGATGGAGATCTACAAGCCGGCGCCCCAGCGGGTGTACGGCTACTACGTGCTTCCGCTCCTGCGGGGGGACCGCATCGTGGGGCGCGCGGACGTGAAGTCGGACCGCGCGGCGGGCCTGCTGCGCCTGCTGTCCTTCCACCGCGAGCCCGGGGTGCGGGACTCGGCCGCGCTGAAGGCGGCACTCACCAAAGCGATGGGGCGGCTCGCGGCGCTGGCCGGCCTGGAGGGCGTGGAAGCTCCCTAAGGCCGGACGAAGGTGTCGGGATCGGGCCCCGTGCGGTCGCCGGCGTCGAGGCTCTCGATCTCGGCCATCTCGCCCTCGCTGAGGTGGAAGCCGAAGACGTCGAAGTTCTCCTCGATCCGCTCTGGTGTCACCGACTTCGGGAACACCACGTTGCCGATCTGCAGGTGCCACCTGAGCACCACCTGCCCGGGGGTCCGGTCGTGGTTCGCCGCGATCGCCCCGATCACCGGGTCGTCGAGCACCGCTCCCTGTGCCAGCGGGCTCCATGCCTCGGTCACGATCCCGAGCTCCTCGTGCTCGCGGCGAAGGCCGGCCTGCTGGAAACGGGGGTGGAGCTCCACCTGATTCACCGCGGGGGTCACCCCGGTCTCCGAGATCAGGCGCTCGAGGTGGGCGGGCTGGAAGTTCGACACGCCAATTGACCTCGCCAGCCCCTCCTCCTGCAGCTCGATGAAGGCGCGCCAGGTCTCCACGTACTTGTCCTGCGACGGCACGGGCCAGTGGATCAGGTAGAGGTCCACGTGCTCCATCTCGAGCCGGTCGAGGCTGGCGCGCAGGGCACGCTTGGCCTGCTCGAGGCCGTGGTCGTCGTTGAAGCACTTGGTGGTGACGAACACCTCCTCGCGGGGAAGGCCGGACGCTCTCACCGCCTGTCCCACGGCGGCCTCGTTGCGGTACGCGGCGGCGGTGTCGATATGGCGGTATCCGGCCAGCAGCGCGCGCGTGGTCACCTCGGCGGTGTCCCCGGGCGGCACCTGGAAGACCCCGAAGCCGAGCTGGGGGATCTCCTCGCCTCCGCGGAGGGGAATGCTGGGGACACTCTCTGTGGACGAGCTCATGCCCTAGCCATGCCCGTGAATCGGGCCTCGTAATCCGCGTCAGGTCGCGCGGAGGACCATGGTCACGTCGTCCACCGCGCACCACGACCAATCCTCGCCCGGCTCCACGGAGCGGAGGATCGGGTGCCCATCCTCCCGGGCGTGCCTGCTCGCGTGCCGGTTGGGGGAGGAGTCGCAGCAGCCGATCTTGCCGCAGGTGAGGCACATCCTCAGGTGCACCCACCGGTCTCCCGTCTTCAGGCATTCCTCACAGCCGGCGATGTCCTCGGGCGGTTCGAGGATCTCCACCTGGTCGAGATGCGTGCAGGTGTTCATTCGGCTCCTTCCTAGGCGGTCGGGCGGTCGCGGTGAATCCTGAGCGTAGTCGCCGTCCCAGCGCGCGACGATCCGGAACGTCGTACTCCTGGCATCGCCGGTACCCAGCGCGTCTGCGTGCAAGGCTCCGGCCATGCGCCGAGCCAACATCGAGGAGCCCGAGTTCGAGTACGACCCGGATGACGCGGAGGGATTCCGTGCGGGGATGTTCCGCCCCGGCCCGGACCTGGGCGCGTCCATGCTCGGCGCGAGCGTGTACGAGCTTCCGCCGGGCGAGGCCCTGTGCCCCTACCACTACGAGTACGGCGAGGAGGAGTGGCTTCTCGTGTTGCGCGGCACGGCCACGGTGCGCACGCCCGAGGGCTCTGAGGAGCTCGGTCCCTGGGATCTGACCTGCTTCCCGCCGGGGCCGGAGGGTGCCCACCAGGTGCTCAACCCGACCGGCGAGACCGTCCGCGTTCTGATGTTCTCCAACCGCGCGGCGCCGGCGGCCACCGTGTACCCCGACAGCGACAAGATCGGGATCCACACCGGCAACCGCGAGGACAACCTGGTGGTCCGCCGCTCGAGCGGAGTGGACTACTACGACGGTGAGGGCGGGTAGCCGGGCTCACCCAGCGGGGTGTATCGGAGCGGCGAGCCGCTGGTGCACGAGCCGGACGGCCATCGAGCCCTCGCCGACGGCGGAGGCGCAGCGCTTGATCGACCCCGCGTGCACGTCGCCCACCGCGAACAGGCCGGGAAGGCTGGTCTCCAGGAAGAAGGGCATCTCACCGTTCGGATAGGCGGCCAGGTCGTCCCCATCCACGTCCCGGCCGGTCCGTAGGAAGCCACGTTCGTCCATCGCCACCTGCCCGCCGAGCCATTCGGTGCGGGGCGAGGCTCCGATGAAGATGAACAGCGCCCTCACGTCGTGCTCGGCCTCGGTGCCCGACACCGTGTCCCGCACGCGGACGCCCTCGAGCTGACCATCGCCCTGAACGGCCACGACCTGGGAGTTGTGAACGACCTCGACGCGGTCGTTCTTCTCGATCTGGTCCACGAGATAGCGGGACATCGACTTGCCGAGATCGGAACCGCGGATCATCAGCCGGCATTGGCGGGCGTGGTCGGACAAGAACATCGCGGCCTGCCCGGCGGAGTTGCCGCCGCCCACGACCAGCACCGGCTCGTTCTCGCACAGCTGCGCCTCGGCCAGGGTGGCGGCGTAGTACACGCCGAGTCCCTCATAGTCGCTCAGGCCGGGCACGGCGGGCTTGTTGTAGTGGGCGCCTGTGGCCACGATCACCGTGCGGCCGGTGGCCGCGTCGCCGGAGGCGAGCCGGACCACGTGGTGACCCTCCTCGCCCTCGAGTCCCACGGCCTTTCCGGGCACCACGAGGCGCGCGCCGAACTTGGCCGCCTGGATCGACGCCCGTTCGGCCAGGTCGCTGCCGGATATGCCCGCGGGAAAGCCGAGATAGTTCTCGATCCGCGAGGACGTGCTCGCCTGGCCCCCGAAGGCGATCTTCTCCACGGCCTGGGTGTCCAGCCCCTCAGACGCGCCGTACATGGCTGCCGCAAGGCCCGCCGGGCCGCCTCCCACCACCACCAGGTCGCAGATCGCGGGCGGGGTCCCGCGCGATCCCATGCCGATCCGCGCCGCCAGTTCCCCGTTGCTGGGGTTGCGCATCACCTCGGTGCCCTCCCAGACGACCACGGGGGTCTCAGACGGCGCCACTCCCATGTGGGCGAGGAAGGCCTCCACCTCCGGGTCCGACTCCAGGTCCATCCACCGGTAGGGCTGTCGGTTGCGCGCGATGAACTCGCGCAGGCGCCGTGTGTCGGGGGAGTAGCGCGAGCCGATGAGCTTGAGACCCGCGCCCAGGCCGATCAGGATCGAGCGGCGCTCGAGGAACGCGCCCAGGATCACGTTGCCCAGCTCCGGATCGGTGTTCACCAGGTTGCGGATGCACTCGGCCGGGACCTGGATCACCTCACCGGGGTCCCGCACCACGGCGGTGAGGTACACGTGCCCTCCCGTAACGAGGTTCAGCTCGCCGACGAAGCGGTGGAGGCCGTGCACCGCGATCACCCGGTTCTCGGCGCCGTACCCCTGCACGATCGTCACGGCGCCGTCCTCCACGACGAAGAAGTCGTAGCCCTCGTCGCCCTCGCGGAAGAGGATGTCGCCGCTCTCCACGGACCGTACCGTGCCCATGTCGCGCAGCTTCCGCCGCTGCGCCTCGTCGAGCCGAGGGAACGCGCCGCTGCGGTCCGTGACCTCCTCTACGCCGGCGCCGAGCGGCTCGCTCATTCGGCGAGGGACATCACGTACCCGGCGGCCGGGTCGTTATCGCCCTCCACCAGCTCGAGGTAGGCCCGCTCGAGGTCCGCGGGACCGCTGCCGTGGATCACGCGCAGCCATCCCGAGAGCCATTCGCCGAAAGGATCCCAGGCGTCGCTCACCCTGGACTGGAGGCCCTCGGGTCCCCAGTCGGTGCTGCGCTTGGCGAAGCGCGCCGGGGCAAAGAACATCTCGGGCGCCGGTCCCGCCAGCGGCCCGGCGTCCACGAAGACCTGGTCCCAGTGAGCGGCCCCCACCAGGCAGTCGTAGGCCAGGGATTCGCCAAAGCGCTCGTGCACCGCCGCGCGCACGCCGGCGTCACCGGAGATGTCCACGTACACCGTGGGGCCGTCCTCGAGCTCGGCCAGGTCGTCGTAGCCCGCCACGCTGTCGTACACCCCGAGCCCCTCCACGAACCCGGCATTCCCGGGCGAGGTAAGGCCCACCACGCGCCCGCCCTCCCGCCGCGAGAGCAGGAAGGCGGTGCCGAGAGCGGTCTTGCTCGACGCGCTGGAGATCACCACCTGGGCGTCGTCCAGGTATCCGCTCTCTTCGAGGAAATCGTCGATCAGGAATGACGTGCCGAAGAGCGGCCGGAAGAGGACCTGCCGGTCGTCCTCGTGGCCGCGCGCGGTGGGCGGGGCACCGGTGTACTGGTTGTAGACCGCCGGGAGGTCCGCCCGGTGGGCCGACCCGTCCACGAACCCGCCGCCGGCCACCCGGTCCGGGGCCACCACCAGGTGCGTGGACGGGGGCAGGTATCCGTACACCCGCCCGCCCTCGGGCACCTCGTCGCTCGTGCTCGCCGCCACGCGCGCGAATCCCCATACCGGCACCCGTCCCCAGCCCTCCTCGGCGGGGAAGAAGCGCCAGTAGGACATGGCGTCGCCCATCACGGCGTAGGTCACGTTGTTCGAGGTGAGCCCGAAGGACTCCACCTCGAGCAGCACCTGGCCGGGCTCGAGCTCCGGGAGCGGCTCCTCCTGGAAGCGGCAGCGCCGGATGTCGTCACGCGCGACGAGGAAGTCCATCAGCGCACCCTCACTCCCTTTGCCGGATCCCAGTGGAGTGGGGAGTCGAACTTCGGCAGCGGTGCCTCCTGGACGTCGCTTATGCGCACGCCGCGCCTCGTGTCCGGCGGGCAGATGGCCACGAAGCTGGCGTAGCCGCCGAGCCCGCCCTGGAAGCGAGGGAAGCCGATGTTCACGAGGCACCCCGTGGCGGGCACGCCCGACAGGTCGGCCACGCCCTCGGCCTGAGCGAACCCGTGGTGCATCAGCCACGACTCGCCCTCGAGGGTGGGGGTGGAGTCGGTGTCCAGCGGCTCATGGCCGTGGAACAGGATGTGGCGCTTGAGGTGCAGGTACCGGAGCGCGGCCAGCGACACCCCCGGGAACTCGGTGAGCGCGGCCAGCGCCGGGTCCGGCCAGTCCTTCGACCAGTCCGAGCGCACGAACACGACGCTCCCCGCGGGGATGCGCCCGTGACGCTGCTCGAAGCGCCTGATGTCCGAGACCTGGAGCGCGTAGTTGAAGTTCTTCCGCACCTGCCGGGCGATCGAGATCACCACGAGCTTGCGGGTGGCGAAGGTCGGCGGGATCTCGTCGATGGCCGCGTACTCCGGCGCCCAGTGCGCGGGCGGGTCGAGCTGCGTGCCGAACTGGTCCGTGGACAGCCGGTACGACGTGGCCTCGAAGCCGTCCGTCGCGTACGTGTAGGGCTTTCCCGTGTCCGGGTTCAGCGACGGTGAGAAGACCGATGGGCCGAATCCCTTCCACACCGGGATATCCGGGGCGAGCTTGTGCGACAGGTCGATGTACTTGGCCCCGCTGAGGCCGGAGTCGTAGAGGCTCCAGAGGTCGCGGCCGTGCGAGCCGCCCGCGGCCGCGGGACCCGCCACCAGGCCAATGATCGCCAGTGCCAGCGTGGTGGTCGCCATCAGCAAACGCTTCACCGCAGTTCCCTTCTCTTCGCGGGGTGAGGACGAACGAGCCCGTGAGCGGGGTCCGGTGCTCGCCCGATCACCGATCGGGCTCCGCTCCTCCCCAATCGTAAAGCGACGTCTTGGAATACTCCGGCCGATGCCCTACGACGCCGCGCCCGGCCGCTACGACGAGATGATCTACCGTCGCTGCGGGCGGAGTGGGCTGAAGCTCCCCGCCGTGTCACTCGGGCTCTGGCACAACTTCGGCGGGGAGCGGCCGATCGAGACCTCCCGGGCGGTGCTCCGCCGGGCCTTCGACCTGGGCATCACCCACTTCGACCTGGCCAACAACTACGGGCCGCCGTACGGCTCCGCCGAGGAGAGCTTCGGGCGGATCATGGCCACGGACCTGCGGCCCTACCGGGACGAGATGGTGATCTCCACGAAGGCGGGCTACGACATGTGGCCCGGCCCCTACGGCGACTGGGGCTCGCGCAAGTACCTCCTCTCCAGCCTCGACCAGAGCCTGTCGCGGATGGGCCTCGACTACGTGGACATCTTCTACTCGCACCGCTTCGACCCGGACACGCCGCTAGAGGAGACCCTGGGTGCGGTGGACACCGCGGTGCGGCAGGGCAAGGCGCTCTACGCCGGGATCTCGTCCTACTCGGCCGAGCGCACCGAGGAGGCCGTCCGGATCCTGCGCGACCTGGGCACCCCGCTGCTCATCCACCAGCCGTCCTACTCGATGCTGAACCGCTGGATCGAGGAGGACCTTCTCGACGTGATCGGCCGCGAGGGCATCGGCTGCATCGTGTTCTCGCCCCTGGCCCAGGGAATGCTCACCGACCGCTATCTGGACGGCATCCCCGAGGACTCCCGGGCCGCCCGCGACAGCTCGCTGTCGCCCGACCTCCTCACGGACACGAACCTCGAGCACGTGCGGGCGCTGAACGAGATCGCCGGCCGGCGCGGCCAGAGCCTGGCCCAGCTGGCCCTCGCATGGACGCTGCGCGACGAGCGCGTGACCTCCACCCTGATCGGAGCCAGCAGCGTCGAGCAGCTGGAGAACAACGTGGCAGCGCTGGCGCGCCTCGACTTCGACGACGACGAGTTGGAGGAGATCGACCGGCACGCGCGCGAGGGCGGCATCAACCTCTGGGCCACCTCGAGCGACGCCTGAGAGGCGTCTCCGCGCCGCGCGTGTCGCGGACCGGCCCCCGGATGTGAAAAAGTGCGGGGCCTTGCCCGGTGTCAGCCGGGCGCATGCATGCCGGTCAAGGAGGAGAGAGTCTTGCGCGCAGGTCGTTCCGTCTGGTTCGTAGTGGCCATCGTGGCCGGCCTCGCGTTCGCGCCGGCCGCCGTCGCCGACACGGCGAAATACATCCTGCCCCCGGGCAACTACGGCGGAGTCCGCTTCACGCCGAACTCGCGGGACCAGCTCCCGCTCTACGACGCGCTCACGCCGCTGCGCGGGAACGTGACGATGACGGACATCGACAAGAACTTCCTCAACGAGGACTTCAAGCCGGTCGGCGCCACGCACACTGAGAACACCGGCCGGCCCGGCCTGAGGCTGGAGTACGACTCCTACGGCGTGCCCCACGTGTACGGCAAGACACGCGCGGACATGGCCTACGGGGCCGGCTGGAGCACGGCGCGCGACCGCGCCCTGCTGGTGACGCTCGGCCGCGGCCCGGCGCGCGTCGCGGCCGCCGACGTTCCCGGCATCAACGCGTTCGGACTGGTCACGAGCGGGCAGCCGTTCGTGCCGAGCCCGCAGGCCGAGGCGCTGATCACGAAGCAGCGCAAGCTCCTGGTGAAGACCTACGGCGCCAAGGGCAAGCAGATCATCGCCGACGCCCAGGCCTACGCCGACGGCATCAACGGGTACTACAAGGCCACGAACCAGATGCAGGACCTGCCCCCCGCGAACGTGAACGACGTGATCGCCGTGACCGCGTTCATCGGCTCCATCTTCGGCGCCGGCGGCGGCGGGGAGGCCAGCAACTCGGACCTGCTCGCGAAGCTCCAGAAGGGCCTCGGGCGGGTGCGCGGGCACCGGGCATGGGACGACGCGATGCTGTCCGACGATCCCGAGGCGCCGACCACCATCAAGAAGCGCTTCCACTACCCGCCGCGCACCGGCGGGAGGGTCACCGGGTCGGTGGTCATCGACCCCGGGTCGGTCAAGGAATTCGATCCGCTGGCCGGCCAGACGGAGCCGGCCTCGGTGAAGGCGAACGCGGCGGCCGCGCCTCCACGGCTCCACGCGTCCAACTTCCAGGTCGTGGCCCCGAGACGCTCGGCCACGGGGAACTCGCTCGCGGTGATGGGCCCGCAGCTGGGCTACTACTACCCCGAGATCGTCCAGCAGATCCACCTGGAGGGCCCGGGCATCAAGGCGCAGGGCGTGGGAGTGCCCGGCCTGGCCATGTACATCCTGATCGGGCGGACCAAGAACTACGCCTGGAGCCTCACCTCCGCCGGTCACGACGTGCGTGACGTGTACGCGGAGCGGCTCTGCAACAAGAACGGGTCGAAGCCCACGCGGGCGTCCACCCACTACCTCTACAAGGGCAAGTGCCGGGCGCTGAAGAGGTTCAACGCCGGCCTGCTCGCCGGCAAGGCGCTCAAGTACAAGCTCTCGGTGCACGGCCCGATCATCGGCACGGCCACGGTCCACGGCCGGCCGTACGCGCTCTCGCGCAAGCGGTCGACCTTCGGGCGCGACGGCCTGAACCTGGGCGCGCTCAAGGACCTGACGGAGGGCAAGGCCTCCACGCCGCAGAAGTTCTGGCACGCCGCGAACCAGTTCGGATTCACGTTCAACTGGGCCTACGCGTCGCGCAAGGCCACGTCGAACTTCTCCTCGGGCCTGCTGCCGAAGCGTGCCCGCCATCTCGACCGGCGCCTGCCCACCCTCGGCACCGGCAGGTACGAGTGGCACGGCTACCTCTCGGAGCGCCAGCACCCGCACGATGTGAGCGGGCCCGGCGGAATCCTGAGGAACTGGAACAACCACTCGGCTCCGGGCTTCATGCACGGGGACGACGAGCCCTACGGCTCGATCCAGCACGTGAGCCTGTTCAGCCGCTTCCCGGCCAGGACGCGCCTGCCCGACGTGGTGAGCATCATGAATCGCGCCGCCACCGAGGACGATCGCGCGCTGGTGTGGCCCGTGGTGAGCAAGGTGCTCCACGGAAGCCCGGCGCCGAACGCGCTGGACCAGCAGGTGGTGAACATGCTCGACGAGTGGGTCACCCGCGACGCGCCGAAGCTGGACGCCGACAACGACGGCCTCTACGACGATCCGGAGCCGGAGATCATGGACACCGCCTGGACGCCGCTGGTGCGCACGGTCATGCGTCCGGTGTACGGAAACCTGCTCGGTGACCTCGAGCAGGTCCGGAGCCTCAGCACGGCGGTCGGCGAGTCCTACGTGGACAAGGACCTGCGCACCATCCTCCACTCGAAGGTGCGCGGCAAGTTCCACCTCCGCTACTGCGGGAAGGGCAACCTGAAGGCCTGTCGCACGTCGCTCTGGGCCTCGCTCGACACGTCTGTGAAGGACCTGGCCGCGCGGCTCGGGCCCGACCCGACGAAGTGGCTGACCACGGCCCCGAGGACCACGTTCGTGCCGGGTCTGCTCCCGGACACGATGCGCGGGACCAACCGGCCGACCTTCCAGCAGGTTCTGGAGTTCTCTAAGTAGATGACATGCTCCGGTGCTCGCCCGATCACCGATCGGGCGGCGCTCCTCGCTTGGATCAGCGCCGGCGGAGCCAGGCGAGCCAGAGGAGCCCGCGGCCGTCGGCGCTGTCCACGTCCAGCCCGGTGATCTCCGTCAGGCGGTTGAGCCTGTTGGTGAGCGTGTTCCGGTGCACCGGGAGCGCCGCCGCGGTGCGGGCGCGGTCGAAGTCGTGGGCCATCAGCGCGTCGAGCGTGCGGGCCAGCTCGGGCTCGCCGGACAGTCGCCCGTAGACACGCGCGTCCAGCCGGACGCCGAGGCGCGGAGAACGGCGGAGCAGGAGTGGCGCCAGGTGGTCGTCCACGGTGGTCACCCCGGAGTGGCCGGCCAGCACCGCCAGCTGGGCCGCCTCGCGGAGCTCGTCGAGAGCCTCGGAGAGCTGCGCCCGCGCCGTCTCGGTGCCCTGGGCCACCACCGCGTCGTCGCCCGCGCCGAGTTCTCCCGGTCGTAGCGGCTCCGGTGCCAGTCCCACCACCCGCCGGCCCTCGAAGACGGCGAGCGCGGAGGCGCCCCGGAGCCGGGCGGCCAGCGCGGCGTGCTGGCGCACGGACCTGCGCGAGGCCACGATCGCGAAGGGCACGTTTGCCCGGCCGAGGTCGAAGCCCAGGTCCTCGGCCAGGCGATGCTCCTCGCCGGTCAGCTCGGAGTCGGAGCAGATGCGCTCGAGCAGCCCGTGGGCCAGCCGCTCGTCCTCCGAGACCAGGTTCGCCGGCTCGGAGGACTCGTAGGCCGCCGAGAACAGTTGCGACACCTGGTCCACGAACTCGAAGAGCAGGTCGGCGCTCTCCAGCAGCGCGGGGCGTTCGTCCTCGTGCGCCGCGTCCAGAAGGGCCGTCCACGCATAGCGCGCGCCGCGCCGGAAGTTCGCGGGCACCATGTCCGGCGGCATGCCGTCCGCCGCCCACGCCCGCGCGCGCTCGCGGAAGCGCTCGAGGTCCGCGGGGGAGGGGCGGCGGTCGTCGGCCAGCCAGCGGAGCACCAGGTCGATGTTCCATCGCACCCACGACCTGAGCTCGTCGCGGGAGGGCTGGAAGCGTTGGTACTCGGGGCGGGACCAGAAGCTGTCGAGCACGCCGTCGGTGAACTGCTCCACGTCGATCCGTCGGGCGATCCTCCTGATCGCCTCTCGCGCCTGTGTGGCCTCGCTGTGCACGTGCACAGGCATGTTGGCTGAAGATTGGGCGTGTTGCGCTGTGCGGGCGGGCGGCCCGTGGTTCATGATGTCGGCGTCAGCCGTTCAAGGAGGAGAGATAGATGCGTTCGATGAAGATCCGGGCCGCCCGGCTCGCAACGATGGTCGCCGTGCTCGCCGCGGGAATCGCGGTGCTGGCTCCGGTGGCGTCGGCCAAGGTCGCCGTCTCGTTCGAGCGCATCAAGGGCTACCCGTCGCCGGGTACCCCCGCGAAGTACAACAAGGTCGGGATCCTCAAGATCGGCTCGCCCAGGGCGAAGAACGTCCTGGTGCTGAACCCCGGCACGTCGGCCAGCGCGGCCTACTTCGCGCCGCTGGCCCGCGACGTGGCCTCCCGCGCGCCCGGCTGGCAGGTGTGGGCGGTGGAGCGCCGCGAGAACCTGCTCGAGGACCAGTCGGTCTTCGACAAGGCCAAGGCCGGAAAGGTCACGGACCAGCAGACCTTCGACTACTACCTTGGCTGGCTCACCAACTCCTCGATCACCAATCACTTCAAGCTGATCTCCGAGCCCACCGTGGCCTACGCGAAGCAGTGGGGCATGAACACGGAGATCCAGGACCTGCGCCGCGTGGTGAAGGAGGCCGAGCGGAAGGGACGCCGGGTCGTGGTCGGCGGCCACTCGCTGGGTGGATCGATCACCACCGCCTACGCCACCTGGGACTTCAAGGGCAAGGCCGGCGCGGACGGCCTGTCCGGACTCGTGTTCATCGACGGCGGCAGCGGTCCGACGCCGGTGTCCGTGGCCGACGCCAACAAGTCGCTGGCCGACCTGGGCGCGGGCAGCCCGTGGCTGACCTTCGGCGGCATTCCCTCGCCCTTCACGGGGCTGTTCAACACCAGCGGTGCGCTGGGCGCCATCAGGTCGCCGAACGCGCCGTCCCTCGGCCAGGCCTTCACGCTGCTGCCGGCGAACCTCAAGCCCCCGGTTCCGGTCACGAACCTGGGTCAGTACGGATACGCCCTCGACACCGAGACCTCGCCCCCCGGCCTCATCGCGGCGCAGGCGCACCTCGGGCACCTGGCCGCCAGCGGGAACCCGCGGGGCTGGGACCAGGCGGGCGAGATCACTCCGATCGGGCGCTACGCCCGCGCCTTCGCCGGCTGGGGCCTGAAGGGCCTGGACGGCACGGCCTGGTACCACCCGCTGCGCCTGACGATCGACTCGGGCGCCGTGGCCGCGGGCAACGCCAACCCGGCGCAGCAGGTGCTCGACGTGCACGCCACGCACGGGCACGACCTGTCGAGGAAGCTCCGCATCTACGCGTTCGGGGCCGCCCTCGGCGGACAGCGGGTCCTGGACGCGGCCAGCAACCTGGCCACGCAGTCGGGCATCCCGAAGCGCAACCTGGTGCTGGTGGACCGTCACACCACCTACGCCCACAACGACCCCAACACGGCCAGCCCGAAGAACGACTTCCTGAAGAACCTGCTGCCGTTCCTCGGGAAGATCGGCAAGCGGGGCCACCACCACCACCACCCCCATCACCATCACCACCCACCACCCCTAGCGACCACTAGGCCGAGGAGCGCAGCCCGATCGGTGATCGGGCGAGCACCGCAGCCCCGTCATCCGAGGAGCGCAGCCCGGTCGGTGATCGGGCGAGCACCGCAGCCCTGTCATCTAAGAATCGAAGCCGAGCCCCGCGCGATCGAGCGCACGGAGCCAGAGCCCACGACGGCCGGCGTTCGCGTCGGCCGCCGCCAGGCGGTTCTGCGTGAGGCCCACCACGGCTGAGCGCAGGGGCTCGGGCGGGAACGGCACCGGCCGCCGGCGCACGTAGCGCAGGCGGGTGGCCTCCGTCGAGCGTCCGTCCAGCAGGTCGAGCGCCACCCGGGCGCCGAAGCGAGACGCGCCCACTCCCAGTCCGGTGTACCCGGTCGCATACGCGACGCGGCCGCGGTGGGCGGTGCCGAAGAAGACGGAGAAGCGGCTGCAGGTGTCGATCGCGCCGCCCCAGCGATGGGTGAAGCGGGTCCCCTCCAGCTGCGGGAAGGTGGTGAAGAAGTGCTGGGAGAGCTTCGCGAAGGTGGGGTCGTGGTCGTCCAGATGGCCGCCCACCGGCCCGCCGTGGCGGTACACGGCGTCGTAGCCGCCCCACAGGACGCGGTCGTCGGCGGTGAGCCGGTAGTAGTGGAAGCGGTTGGCCGCGTCGCCCAGTCCCTGGCGCCGGCGCCACCCGATCGCCTCACGCCGGGCGCGGTCCAACGGCTCGGTGACCAGCACGTAGTCGTACACCGGCAGCACGTAGCGGCGCACCGGCCGCAGCAGCGACGGGTACGCGCTGGTGGCCAGCAGTGCACGCCGGGCCCGGACGATGGCGCCGGCCACGTGCACATCCACTCCGGCATTGCGGCGCTCCAGGCGGGTGGCCGGACTGTGCTCGAATACTCGGACGCCGGCGCCCATGGCCGCGTCGCGCAGGCCGCGCGCCAGCCGGCCGGGATGCACGAGCGCGGCTCCGGTGCGGTCCCAGAGCCCGCCGAGGTAGGTGGGCGACACCACCTCCGAGCGCATCTCCTCCGCGCTGAACACCTCCACGTCGTGCCCGAAGCCGCGCATCTCCTCCGCCTCCTCCTCCATCGCCCCGACCTCGTGGTCCTCGAGCGCCACGGTGAGGTCGCCGGTCTCCTCGAACTCGCAGTCGATGCCGTGGCCCGCGAGATCGGCCCGCAGCCCGGCGTAGTTCTCCTCGCCGAGACGCTCGAGCACGGTCATCTCGTCGGGGAAGCGGGCCATGCCGTTGGCCAGCCCGTGGGTGAGCGAGGACTGGAGGAACCCGCCGTTGCGGCCGCTCGCCCCATATCCGCAGGTGTCCGCCTCGAGCAGGGCCACCTCGCGGGCCGGGTCGTCGGCCTTGGCGTGAAGGGCGGCCCAGAGCCCCGTGAACCCGCCGCCGACGATGCAGAGGTCGGTCTCGACCACGCCCGCCGGCGGCGGCGCCTCCGGGCCCGGCGGGAGACCGTCGAGCCAGAAGGGCCGCACGCCGGCGTCGGCGTAGGCGCTGCGGTGATCGGCGGTGGGCGCGCTCCGGGGCCAGGGCGGGGTCACCGCGCCATCGTAGGCCCGTAGCTTCCTGACTGGTGGTTGCAGAGCAACCACAGGACAGGAAGGTGGCCCGGGTTCGGCGATCCCGGGCCGGTACGCGATACCCCCCATATGGGCTATTGGAGTTTCTGCGCGTTGTCTCTAGCTTGAATGGGTGAGGGAGGAGCGGACCAGCACCCGACCTCCATTTGGAGATCCAAATGACCACCAGGATCCAGAAGCTCATCTCGCTCGTCGTCACTCCCCCCAGGGACGACGCGCACGTGCATTTCCACAGCGGGCCGGAGGGACACCCGGCCGTATGCGACGACGCCAGTTGCTCGTCGCCGCGCCTCTCCGTCTGAGCCGCCCCCGCTTCGACTGACCTGTACCCGCTCCCTCCGAGCGGTTCCCCGGACACGGCCTTCCGAAAGAGCCACGGCTCACTCGGGGGGCCGGTCCATGTCCGGGGGTGCTAGCGGCAGATCACGCGAAGCGGCGCCGCAAGGTGCACGGTCTGCGTGCGGGTGAGGCCGGCCACTCGGAGGCGGAAGTTCAGGTCCTCCACCCTCCAGGACGATCCGCGTTCGCCACAGGTCGCGGACGCGAGGTTCATATAGACGAACAGGGCGGACGTTCCTGACGTCACCCGCGTCCCGGACAGCGGGTTCATCAGGCTGCCGATCGTGGGACCCACGTGGCGGTCCGGGTCGTCGGTGCGGGCCCGGCTCACCCTGAGGCCGGGAGCTCCGGGAATGGAGACGCCGAGTACGCGTGCGTCGAGCGGCCCCTGGTTCTCGAGGCTCAAGATGACCCGTCGCGAGTGGCCGTGCTTCAGGGCAACCGTCCCGCTGTCGGCACTCTGGGCGGTGAGCGGATGCAGGGCGCCGAAGGAGACGGAGACGGCTGCGAGCGCCAGTCCGGCGGCCAATACCGCGAGTGCCACGGGGCGGGTCCAGTGCAGCGGCCGGCGCTCAGCGAGCGCCCAGCGCCGCGCGGTGAACACGATGGCCACGAAGGCCACGGTGCCGCTCACGGCCAGCAGGCCGGGTGCGCCGCCGGTCACCGGGAGCCACCCCACGGCGATGGCCACAAGTGCCAGCGGCCAGCGGCGCGGGCGCACCCCGGTGCGCGACTCCATGTAGAAGGCCACGCAGAAGGCCACGACAAGACCCGCGGCCAGCGTCGGACCCAGGTCCGCCGCGACCGACCAGGGGCCGTCGATCGGCCATGGCCATCCCCGGCCGGCCGAGTCGGGCGGCACCGGGACCACGTTCAGCAACGCGAGCGGGAGCGCCACCAGGAGCAGCAGCGCCCAGGCCGCGATGCTGCCGGCGATCACCGCGAAGATCGTGCCCCACCAAGAGGGCAGTTCGGACGGCCGCGAGGCGCCGGCGCCGGAGGAGGCGAACTCCACGCAGGAGATCCTAACCGGTGCTCTGCTCGCCTGGAACCCCGGGCTGCCGGTAGGGTCGGCCCCCGTGAGCCGCGTCCTGATCGAAGGGGGTCGCATCGTCTCGTTCGACCCCGCCGTGGGCGACCTGGAGCGGGGCTCGCTGCTGGTGGTGGACGGCCGCATCGCCGAGGTCGGCGCGGAGCTGGACGCCAGTGACGCGGAGCGCGTGGACGCCACCGGGTGCGTGGTGCTGCCCGGGTTCGTGGACACCCACCGTCACACCTGGCAGACGGCGCTGCGCGCACTCTGTGCCGACTGGACGCTGACCGACTACTTCCGCGGCGTGCGCCTCACGTTCTCGCCCCGCTACACGGCGGAGGACGTGTACGCCGGCAACCTTGCCGGGGCGCTCGAGGCGCTGGACGCCGGAGTGACCACGATCCTCGACTTCTCCCACTGCGTGAACACCCCGGAGCACGCCGACGCCGCCGTGCAGGGCCTGCTCGACGCCGGTGGCCGGGCGGTCTTCGCCTACGGCTACTTCCCGACCTCGGGTCCCGAGCCTGCGTTCGCGACCCCGGCGGACCGGATCCGGGATGCGCACCGCGTGCGCGAGAAGCACTTCTCCTCGCCCGACGCCCTGCTCACCATGGGCGTGGCCCTCACCGAGACGGGGCTGCTTCCGTTCGCGGCCACGCGTGCCGAGATCGCCTCCGCGCGGGAGCTCGACGCGCTCCTCACCGCGCACACCGGGTGCGTCTGGGGCTCGCAGGTCTGCATGGGAGTGCGCGAGATGGACTCGCACGGACTGCTGGGACCGGGCCAGGTCCACGTGCACTGCAACGCGCTCTCGGACGAGGAGCTGGGGATGCTCTCGCGCGCCGGAGCGGCGGTGTCCTCCACGCCCGAGACGGAGATGCAGATGGGGATGGGCCGGCCGGTGATCCGCCGCTGGCTCGACCTGGGCGGCCGTCCCTCCCTGGGATGCGACGTGATCTCGTGCTGCTCCGGGGACATGTTCGCCCAGATGCGGCTCGGCCTCCAGTTCCAGCGCTGCATGGACAACGACGCCTTCAACGCTCGCGGGGAGAACCCGGAGACGATGGACCTGAAGACCCGCGACGCGCTCGACTGGGGCACCATGGGCGGCGCCGAGGCGCTGGGCCTGGCCGACCGGATCGGCTCGCTCACCCCGGGCAAGCAGGCCGACGTGATCGTGGTGGGCGGAGAGCGCCCGACGATGACGGCGCTGGCCGACCCGGTGGGGGCGATGGTCCTCCAGGCCGGGGCCGCGGACGTGCGCGACGTGCTCGTGGCCGGTCGCTTCGTGAAACGCTGCGGTGCGCTCACCGGCGACGCGGCCCGCGCCCGGCGCCTGGTGGAGGAGTCCCGGGAACGGCTCTTCGAGAGCGTGCTGGCCGAGGGCCCGGTGCTGGCCGAGTCCCCGCCGGGATTCCTGGACGCGCTGAGCGCGGCGGCCGAGCAGAACCTCGCGGGCGCGCTCGCCTGAGCGCGGGCTGGGTATAGGTCGGCCCATGGCCCCGGGACCCGTGTTCGTGATCCAGAAGCACGCCGCCACCAACCTCCACTACGACTTCCGTGTGGAGATCGACGGCGTGCTCGCGTCCTGGGCGATACCGAAGGGGCCCTCCACGGACCCGCGGGTGAAGCGTCTCGCCATCGAGGTGGAGGACCACCAGCTGGACTACGGCGGTTTTGAGGGCACGATCGGGCGCGGCCTGTACGGGGCGGGAGCGGTGATCGTCTGGGACACCGGGTCCTACGAGAACCTGGCCGAGGAGCCGGTGGCCGAGGGCCGGGAGCGCGGCCACCTCTCGCTCTGGCTCCACGGGCAGAAGCTGCGCGGGGGCTACACGCTCCAGCGCACGGGCGGCGGGGACAAGCCGCGCTGGCTGCTCGTGAAGCGCCGGGACGAGGAGGCCGACGCCCGGCGCAATCCGGTGAGCACCGAGCCGCGGTCCGTGCTCAGCGGGCGGACGGTGGAAGAGGTGGCCGCCGAGGGCGACCCTTGAGCTCCGTGCTCGACTCTCTCGGCGAGGAGGAGCGCGGGATGGTCCGGCGCGCATCCGCGCCGACCGACGCGGGCGCCATGAAGGCCGTGCTCACGGATGAGCGCTTCTCGGACCCGGGATGGATCTACGAGCGCAAGCTCGACGGCATCAGGGGGGTGGCGATCCGCTCGGGCCGCGAGCTGCGGCTCCTCTCGCGCAACGACCTGAGCATGAACGAGCGCTATCCCGAGGTGGCCGCGGCCCTGGTCGCCCAGCGGCAGTCGCGCTTCGTGGTGGATGGCGAGGTGGTGGCCTTCTCCGGAAGCCGCACCAGCTTCGAGACCCTCGCCCGGCGCGGCGAGCGCGGCGTGAGGGTCTTCTACTACCTGTTCGACCTGCTCTGGCTGGACGGCTACGACGTGCGCCCGCTGCCCCTGCGCGCGCGAAAGCGGCTGCTGCGCGACGCGATCGAGTTCGGCGATCCGCTGCGCTTCACGCCCCACCGCAACCGCGACGGCGAGCGGTTCTTCGCGGAGGCCTGCCGCAAGGGCTGGGAGGGGTTGATCGCCAAGCGGGCGGACAGCCCGTACTCCAGCTCGCGCTCGCGGGACTGGCTGAAGTTCAAGTGCGACCGCTCTCAGGAGATGGTCATCGGCGGGTACACCCCGCCAAAGGGCTCGCGCGAGGAGCTCGGGGCGCTGCTGCTCGGCCACCATCGCGACGGCGAGCTCGTGTACGCCGGGAAGGTGGGCACGGGCTTCACGCGCGAGATCCTCGAGGACCTGGCCGCGAAGCTTCACCCTCTACGCCGCGACGACCCGCCGTTTGCCGACGCGGGCGAGATCAAGGAGCGCGGCGTGACCTGGGTCGAGCCCGAGCTCGTGGCCCAGATCGGCTTCACGGAATGGACCCGCTACGGGCGGATGCGCCATCCGCGCTTCCTCGGCCTGCGCTTCGACAAGCCCGCCGGAGAGGTGGTGAGGGAGGGATGACGGACGAGATCAGGGTCGGCCGGCGCTCGGTGCGGGTCACCCATCCCGACAAGGTGCTCTTTCCCCGGGCGGGGGTCACCAAGCTCGACCTCGCCCGCCACTACGAGCGCGTGGCGCCCGTGATGCTGCCCTACGTGGCCGGCCGTCCGCTCGCGCTTCAGGCCTTCCCGGGCGGCATCGAGGAGAAGGGCTTCTTCATGAAGGCGGTGCCGCCGTACTTCCCCGACTGGATCGCGCGGGCCACGGTGCCCAAGCGGGGAGGCACTGTCACCCACGCGCTGGCCGAGGACGCCGCGACGCTGGCCTATCTCGCGGGCCAGAACGTGGTGACCCCGCACATCTGGCTCTCACGCGCGGACGAGCCGCGCCTGCCCGATCGCCTGATCCTCGACTTCGACCCCTCCGGCGGCGGCTTCGCCGACGTGCGCGCCGCCGCCCGCGACGCCGGCGACCGGCTGCGGGACGCCGGGCTCGTGCCCTACGCGATGGTCACGGGCTCGCGCGGCGTGCACGTGGTGTGCCCGCTGAGGCGCGGGGCGAGCTTCGGCGACGTTCACGGGTTCGCACGCGCGATGGCGGAGGAGATGGTGGAGGACGACCCCCGCCGCCTGACGCTCGAATGGCGCAAGACGAACCGCGGATCGAAGATCTACGTGGACGTGAACCGCAACAACTACGCCCAGCACGCGGTGGCGCCGTACGGGGTGCGGCCGCTGCCGCGGGCGCCGGTGGCCGTGCCGGTGCACTGGGAGGAGCTCTCCGACGGGCGCCTGCGCGCCGACCGCTGGACGGTGAAGACGATCGCCGCCCGGGTGGAGACGGAGGGCGACCCCTGGCGGGGCATGGGCCGGCGGGCCCGGGTCTTGCCGGCTCCTGCGTAGGTTCTGGCGGCGTGCGCCGCATCGCCGTGGACATCAGCTCGCTGCGCGTGTCGCGCGACCTGCGCCTGCTCGTTCTCGGGAACGTGGTCTCCGGGCTCGGCACACAGGCCGCGCTGGTGGCGCTGCCCTTTCAGGTCTATTCCCAGACGGGCTCGGCCTTCCTCACCGGGCTCCTCGGTGCGGTGGAGCTTAGCGTCTACCACGCGGGTGCCGAGGGCACAGGGCTCCTCTTCGCGTCGGTGTCGGCGGGGGCCACTGTGGCCGCCCTCACCACGGGCTGGCTGCCGCGCGCGCGGCGCCTCGGGCTGATCGTGATCTGGGCGGTGGTGGTCTGGGGGCTCGCCATCGCGCTGGCCGGCCTCGCGGGCTCGATCGCCGTGGCCGCGCTGGTGCTCGCCGTGGCCGGGCCGCCGACAGCGTGAGCGCGGTGTGCCGCTCCACCATCAACCAGACGGTGACGCCTGACGCGATGCGTGGCCGGATGTCGTCGGTGTTCTCGCTGGTGGTGACCAGCGGTCCGCGGCTGGGCGACGTGGAGTCGGGCGCGGTGGCCGGGTCGGCGGGTCCCCGCTTCTCGGTGACCTCGGGCGGGCTCGCCTGCATCGTGGGCGTGGTGGCGATCGTGGCCGCCTTCCCAGCGCTGTTGCGCTACGACGCGGAAGAGCAGATCGGCGCCGCCGGCGGACTGGTGGCCTAGACGGAAAGCCCACCCGGATCGGTCCGATCGTTCATTACTGTTTTTCGGACCGGCGGGCAGGGAGGTTCCGCCGTGTGCCCGACAGTTGCTCGGAGGAATCTTGATCAAGCTACGGACCCCGCTCGTTCTGCTTCTCGTGGCCGGAGCCGTGTTCGCGGCCTCGTCCGCCGGGAGCGGTCCCGCCGCGCCCGCCGCGGCGTCGAAGGCCGATCCCCGCGGGGTGGCGGCCGGCAGCCCAAACCCGCTGGCGGGGGTGCGCTTCTACAACGATCCGAACGCGCCCTCCTACCTCCAGTGGCAGTCCTACCGCAGGTCGGGCCAGCAGAAGAAGGCGGACCTGATCTGGAAGATCGCGCGGGAGCCCAAGAGCCTGTGGCTCGGGCGCTTCACCCGGCCGAACTTCTACGTGAAGGTGCGCCGGCTGATCGACCCGGCGCGCGCGCAGGGCGCGGTGCCGATCTTCACGGTGCTCCGCGCGGAGGCCACCGGCTGCTCGCCGACCTACCAGGGCGGTGGTCCGGCCGGCGACGCCGAGACGCGCAACTGGTACGACGACCTGGCCCACGCGATCGGCAACGACCGAGTGGTGATCGCCTTCGAGCCCGACTCGCTGGGCACGATCGACTGCCTGGCGCCAAGCCGCAGGGATGACCGCCTGCGCCTGCTGCGCTACGGCGTGGACGCCCTCTCGAAGCTGCCGGGCGCCACCATCTACCTGGAGGCCGGGGCCTCCGACTGGGAGAACGCGAGGCGCACCGCCAAACAGCTCAGGGCGATCGGCATCGCGAAGGTGCGCGGCTTCATGCTGAACGCCACCCACTACGACTGGACGAAGGCCAACATCAGGCACGGCCTCGACATCTCACGCCGGGTGGGGGACAAGCACTTCATCATCAACACGGCGGAGAACGGCCGCGGCCCGGTGCACTACAAGGCAAATCACCGCGTGATCAACGTCTGGTGCAACCCGGGCATGCGCGGGCTGGGACCGGCGCCCACGGCCAACACCTCGAACCCGATGGCGGACGCGTACCTGTGGATCAACCGCCCCGGCTACGGGCAGTCGTGCTCGGGCCAGAGGATCGCCTGGTACCCGCCTCGGGCGCTCACCTACGCGAGGCACGCCACCGAATGGGAGTCGCCGCCGAAGGGCACCCGCTTCGGATTCAAGAAGCGGTACGCGCTCAGCGCATTCGGCATCGGCCGGTAGCAACGGGGGTTTGTCGAGTTAGGGGCGTATACGGCCCTTAACGCGACCCACCCCCCGGCCCGCTGGATACCGTCGCGCCATGCAATTCCCCCTGGCCGGCGAGCGGCTCGACCTGCGCCCCTTCGCTCCCGGCGACGTGGCGGCCGCCCACACGATCCTCGGGGACCCGCGCGTCATGCGCTGGGTGGGGCACGGTGCGCTCCGGACGCCGTCGGCCACCGAGGCGGTGCTGCGCGAGTACATGGCCCACCAGGAGCGGCACGGGTTCAGCTTCTGGGCGGTGATCGAACGGTCGTCGGGCCGGCTGATCGGCGACGCCGGCCTCTTCCACGTGAGCGGTGAGGTCCAGCTGGGCTACACGCTCGGGGCGCAATGGTGGGGTCTTGGCTACGGCACGGAGGCGGCCGGACTGTGCCTCGCGCCCGCGTTCGGCGAGCTGGGCCTGACCGAGCTGGCCGCCGTGGTGGAGCCGGAGAACGAGCGCTCGGTGCACGTGCTCGAGAAGCTCGGTTTCGCCCGCGACGGCCGCTGTCTGGCCTACGGGCGCGAGCACCTCGTGTACAGGATGAGCGGGCCCCTAACCTCGGAGCAATGACCGAGAGCGAAGACAACCTTTTCGGAGATGAGCACGTCCGCATTTACCAGGAGACCGGGGGCGAGCGGGGCTACAACTGGCGCGGCGCGGAGATCCTGCTGCTGGAAACCGAGGGGCGGAAGTCGGGCGAGCATCGGATAACCCCCCTGATCCAGCGCGAGATCGACGGGCGCTGGGTGCTGGTGGCCTCGAAGGGCGGCTACCCCGAGCATCCCGCCTGGTTCGAGAACCTGACCGCCCACCCCGAGGTCGAGATCCAGGTGAAGGCGGACCGGATTCCCGTGCGCGCACGCGAGGCCGAGGGCGAGGAGCGGGAGCGTCTCTGGAAGAAGATGACCGAGGTCTGGCCCGCGTACGACGACTACCAGAAGCGGACCGACCGGCGGATCCCGATCGTGGTGCTCGAGCGCAGGTAGCCCGGCCCGTTCAAGGTCCGCTTCCGGCCTGCCGACGATGGTTAGGCCATGGGGCAGAGACCGGATCCCACGCCGGAAGTGGCGGGGGCGCGGATATACGCCGCTCGCTGTCGGATAGCGGTGGCCCTCATCGGAGGAGCCCTGCTCGCCCTCGACCCGGGCGCGTACCCGCACATCGTGGCCGCGGCGATCGGCTTCGGCGTGATCGGGCTCACCGGCCTGGTGGAGCGCTTCGTTCGCAGCGAGCGCTGGCTGAGCTACGAGGAGGCGCTCTCGTGCATCGCCGTGGTCTGCATGGTGGGCTACAACGAGGGCCGCGTCGACGTGGTGAGCCTGCTGTGGCTGGTGGCCGCCGTGACCGGCGTGCTCGCCCGCGGAGGACGCGTGGGACGGGTCGGCCGCGTGCTGGTGGTGGGCTCGCTGTTCTCGCCGCTCGTGACCACCGGGACGTTCACCACCCAGAACGCCGGCCTGGCCGCGGGCTCGATCCTGCTCCTGCTGGCCGCGGGCCGCATCTCGCGCGAGACGGCCGAGCTGCTGCGCCGCGCCCGCTACGACGCCGCGCACGACCCTCTCACAGGACTTCTGTCGGGTCCGGCCTTCCGCTCCCGCGTGGACCAGCTCTCCGAGCTGGCCACCGAAGAGCGCCCGGCCGCCGTGATCGCGCTCGACCTCGACGAGTTCGGTTCCGTGAACAAGCGTCTCGGCCACGCCGCGGGTGACAGGCTCCTGGTGCGCGCCGGCGAGGCGATGCAGTCCGCCCTGCGTGGGGACGACGTGCTAGGGCGCCTGGGCGGCGACGAGTTCGCCGCGCTCGTGTTCACCGACGTGCCCGAGCTGGTGGCCGAGCGCCTGATGGACGCCGTGTCCGGCGAGGACGGGGCGCAGTGCACCGCCCGCGCCGGAGTGGCCCGGGCGCCCGCGGACGGCACCGGCGCGGAGGCCCTTCTGGCCGCGGCCGACGTGGCCCTGCGGGTGTCAAAGCGCTCCGGCGGCGTGCACGTGACCGCCTACGACGGCGCCCCGCTCTCCGCGGCCGCGGACGGCGCCCAGGCCGCGCTGGCCCGGCTGTGCCGGGGCGAGGGCCTGTCGATCGCGGTCCAGCCGATCGTGGACGTGGAGACGGGACGGCCGCACGCCTACGAGGCGCTCGCCCGCTTCTCCACTCGCGGCGGCCAGGGACCGTTGCACTGGTTCGCGCTCGCCGACGAGTTCGGCATGCGGGCCGAGCTGGAGCTCGCCTGCCTGCGCGAGGCGCTGAGTCTCACCTCGAGCCTGCCGCGCGGCGCCCGCCTGAGCGTGAACCTCTCGGCGCCGCTGCTCGGGGATCCACGCACCGCCGGGCTGCTCGACGGCTGCTCGGAGCCGGAGAGCCTGATCGTGGAGGTCACGGAGGAGACGCTTGTGCGCCACGAGGCCACCGCGGAGCGCGCCACCGCGGAGCTCCGCGAGCGCGGAATGGGCATCGCCGTGGACGACGTGGGGGCGGGGTACTCCGGACTGAGCCAGCTCGCCACCCTCCGCCCGACCTATCTGAAGCTCGACCGCGTCCTGGTCCGCGGGATCGACTCAGACCCCGGCCGGGCGGCGCTGATGCACGCCCTGGCCGACTACGCGCGGGACACCGGCGGGCTGCTCGTGGCCGAGGGCGTGGAGACGCCCGAGGAGCTGGCCAGCGTGCGGGCCTCGGGCGCTCCCCTCGTTCAGGGATTCCTGCTCGCCCGCCCGGGCACGCCCTGGCCCCAGGTGAACACCTCGGCCCTGCACGGGTTCGCGCAGGCGGTGGCGCGCTAAGGGTCACGGTGGGACCCGACTACTGGATGGTCACCCCAAGCCGCCACGCTCCGCCAAGGCAAGGACGGGCGGAGTAGGGTCCCGCCGGAGAGGAGGCAAGGTGCAGCAACTGTCATCGCTGGACGCGCAGTTCCTGGCGCTCGAGAGCGATCGCAACTATGGGCATGTGGGCTCGGTGGCGATCCTCGACCCGTCCACGGCGCCCGGCGGGAAGGTGACGATCGAGGACGTGCGCCGGCTGCTGAGCGAGCGGCTGCACCTGATCCCTCCGTTCACCCTCCGCCTCGCCGAGGTGCCGCTCGGCCTGGCCCTGCCCTACTGGGTGCCCGACGACCACTTCGACCTGGGCTACCACTGCCGCGAGATCGCCCTGCCGCCCCCAGGCAGCACGGGCCAGCTGGCGGAGCAGGTGGCCCGCATCTACTCACGGCGGCTCGACCGCTCGCGTCCCCTGTGGGAGCTCTACCTGATCCACGGCCTGCCCGACGGGCGCGTGGCGCTGCTCACCAAGATCCATCACGCGGCCGTGGACGGGATGTCCGGTGGCGAGATCCTCACGCTCCTCTACGACCTCGCGCCCGAGGGTCGCGAGGTCGAGCCGCCGGGAGACGACGAGCCGGCTGCCGGGGGCGCCCCCGGCACGGCCGGGATGCTGCTCCGCGGCCTGGCCGCGCTCCCGCGCTACCCGGTCACGGTGGCCGGCCGCGTGGGGGAGCTGTTGCCCCACGTGGACGCGCTCGGCTCGCTGCTCGGCGTGCCCGGAACCCCCACGGTCAGCCGCACGCTCTCGCGTGTGCGGAGGCTCGTGAACCGCAACGCCCATGCCGAGGTGATCGAGCGCCCGGCGATTCGCGCCCCCAAGGGCCCCTACGGCGCGCGACTGTCACCGCACCGGATCTTCGGGTTCGCGTCCGCCTCACTGGCGGACGTGAAGCTGGTGAAGAGCCACTACGAGGTGAAGGTGAACGACGTGGTGGTGTCGCTCGTGGCGGGCGCCGTGCGGGAGCACCTAATGCTGCACGACGAGCTGCCCGAGGGCCCGCTGGTGGCCCAGATCCCCGTGTCCGTGCGCACGGAGGAGGAGCGCGGCACGTTCGGCAATCAGGTGTCGATCATGGCCGTGGCCGTGCCCACCCACCTCCCCGACCCCGTGGAGCGGCTCCAGTACGCGCACGCGGTGCTCGCCTCGGCCAAGGAGCGCCACAACGCGCTGCCGGCGAAGGCACTGCGCGACGTGACCGAGTTCATCCCCCCGGCGTTGCACACACGGGCGGCGCGCGTCCTGGCCGAGCTCAGCGCGGTGCCCACCATCCGCCCGCTCTTCAACCTGATCGTCTCGAACGTGCCCGGCCCGCCGATGGACATCTACAGCTGCGGGGCGCGCCTCGAGGCGCTGTTCCCGCTCTCGATCATCGCCGACGGCACAGGGCTGAACGTGACGATCATGAGCTACCGCGACTCGGTGGACATCGGCATCACCGCCGACCGCGAGCAGACCCCCGACGTGCAGAGCATCGCCGAGGGCATGCTCGAGGATCTCTCCGCTCTCAAGGCCGGCATTCCGGCCCGGCGTCCGGCCAAAGCCCGCAGGACCGCCGCCCGCTCATGACCCCCGGCCCGTGAGGGCCACGCTGGCGGGGGTCGAGCCGGAGGCACCCGAGACCGTCAGCGTTGCGCTGCGAGCGCCCGTCCCGGTGGGGTTGAAGCGGACGCGCACGGGGCAGCCGGCGCCGGGCTGAACGGTCTTGCCCGTGCAGCCGTCGGCCGCGATGGCGAACTGGGCCTTGTTGGCTCCCGTCAGCGCGACGGTCAGCCGCTCGGACGCGTTCTCCATGCGGATCCACATCTCCTGGACGGCGGAGCTCCTGCCCACCCTCACCGTGCCCAGGTCGATCGAGGCCCGGCTGGCCGTGACCGTGCCCGGGGCCTGACGGCGCAGCGACACGAACTGCCCGAAGCTCACGGGCTGGTTCGCGGCGGGCACCTCGGCAGCCCGGTCCAGGCGCAGCTGCCAGCTTCCCTGCTTCCCATTCACCGAGTAGAGCTGGCCGTCGCTCGAGTAGTCGAGGCTGTTCACGCACGCTCCCGGCTTCGACGGCGCGTACGCCCTCAGCAGCACGCTGGCAAGCCCGGCTCCCGAGGGATTGAGCACCCGGCAGAGGCGGATGTCCCCGCGGCCGTCGTCCACCGCGAGGGTGACGGGGACCAAAGTGCCCTTGGCCACCTTCGGGCGCGGACGCGAGCTCGGGTCGGCCTGGTTGGCGCGAGCGGGGGTGCGGGCGGAGAAGGCCTGCCCGGCCAGGGCGCGCACGGCGTCCTGGGTGGAGAAGAGGCTGATGAACGAGTCGTCCTCGCCCGGGGCGTAGCGGAAGCTCCCCGCGAACGGGCCCGAGGTCCGCTGCTGGGAGACGAGGAAGTCCACCGGCGTCTTGCCCGCGGTCGTGGTCCAGGCCGGGGACTGCGGGTCCACCCGGCACGCGTTCAGCCCGGACACGGCCCAGGCGTTCGAGTCCGTGTTCTGCCCGAACTGGGCGTTGAATCCACCGGTCGCGGAATCGAGCTTGCCGCGCAGGAAGGCCAGTCCGCCGGCCACCACAGGGTCGCGCGACGTGGCACCCGACTCGCAGAGGGCGGCCAGGGTGGCGCCGGTCACGTCGATGTCGCTCACCGCCGTGCGGTCGGCGTCGCTCGTGACGAGTCCGAAGTTCCAGCCGCCGTCGTCGTGGCGGTTGGCCCGGATGGTCTTGGCCGACTCGGCCAGAACCGCGGGGGAGGCGGGGGTGCGTGCCATGGCCAGTAGGCCGAACACGGTGAGGCTGAATTGGGACGGGGGACCGTAGGCCCCTCCGGCGTGGTGCAGCGAGGCCAGTTGGGCCACGAGGTTCGAGCTCGCCGACAGCCGCGCCAGGTCGAGGCCCGTGGGCCGGGCCTGGAGGATGGCCTGCTCGAAGTTGCTTGTGCCGATGCCCCCCGGGTTGGATCCGGTGGCGGGATCTGGCGGCGTCGCCCACTGCGAGCTCGCCCACAGTCCGGCGTAGAAGTCCTGCGCGCTCGGTCCTCCCGCCCGGACGTCGGCGGGGTGCACGCCGGCTGCGGCCAGGGCGGACAGCGCCGCGTCGCCGCCGAAGCCGGCGATCTCCCCGGTGGCGGGCACCTGCTGCGAGCGGATCCAGGTGGCGCCGGCGCTCACCGCGCCGTCCACCTGGGCGGGCGTGGCGGCCTGTGCGGCGGCCGGGAGAGCGGCGGCCGCGAGTGCCACCGCGGCACCGCGGCGGAGGCCGGCAGAGAGGTTGGGCATGTCGTGCTCCTTCTTAGGGGCGGCGACACGCACGGCCGGGAGGCGGTGGGCCGGCCGCCTGGACGCGAGACGGATCTGGCACTCCCCACGACGGGATGTTCGGGCTCGGGCTCCACCTCCCGGATCTCCTTCCCGAGCCGAGGCCCAGTGGAACTGCGATCCGTTCGTCACCCATACCGCTGCGCGTCAGCCCCGGATTCCCACCGGAGTTCCCCACGCCGTGGACGGCGCGAGCCTAGCCGCTGGGTCCGGCCCGCGCAAACGTGAACGCCTGAGGTAGAGTCGCGCCGGATTCACAACCATCGGAACCGGTGGTGCTCGGGAAGACCGGTGAAAGTCCGGCGCGGGCCCGCCACTGTGACCGAGGAAACTCGCCGCAAGCACGCGCGGCCACTGGCCCCGGAGGGCCGGGAAGGCGCGGCGAGAGCTCGGAAGCCAGGAGACCGGCCACCGTTCCGCAAACGTCGATCGCCCTCGCGGAAAGGGGCCGAACGCATGAGAGGTCGTACCGTCGTCGTCGGAGGACTCACGCTCCTGATGGGAGTGGGCCTGGCCGCATGCAATCCCGTGGTGCAGGTGCGCGTGGAGGGCAACGGGCGCACGATCTTCGAGGGGCCGGTGAGCACGAGCGGCCATTCCGTGAGGGCGGCGTCGGATACCGCCTCGCGCGTGTGCGACGGCACCAACAACCACGCCCACTCGAGCCCGGGGCCGACCCCCACGGCGTCGGCGTCCGACGCCATGAAGATCGCCGGGCTCAACTTCGAGGGCACCTGGAACCCCGGAATCTCGGACTACTACATAGAGCGCTGGGGGCCCGACGCCGAGAACCCGAGCACCAACAGCTTCTGGGGCCTGCTCGACAACGGGAAGTTCGTGTCGGTGGGCGGCTGCCAGTTCCAGACCGCGGCCGGCCACGAGGTGCTCTGGACCTACAACGCCTTCAGCAGCCGGCCGTTCCTGCGGCTGGCCGTGGGCAGCGACAACGCCACCGGGCCGAGCCCGCCGAACTACGTGATCTACGTGGACAGCGGGCGCAACCTGGCCGTGAAGGTCCAGCGCTACACCGGCGCCCAGGACGGCGCGGCGCAGGCCTTCGGACCGGCCGTGGGCGTCAAGGTGGCGCCCGTGACCACCGCCGCCAACGGGTACCAGACGGTGAACACGGCGTCGGCGTCGGCCAAGACCACCGGCTCCGCGGGCACCGCCACCTATACCTTCCCCGGCACGGGGTGGTTCCGGATCAAGGCGGCGGCCACCGGCTTCGTCACCTCCAACCGCCTGGACGTGTGCGTGCGGCCCTCCCCGTCCACCGACTGCGGCCCGCAGCCCGCCGACGCGGCCGTGCGCACGCCGTAGGAGATGAGGCCCCGCCTCCCACGCCGCGTGGCGCTCGCGCTGGCCGTGCTGGCCGCCGCCACGGCCACGTCCGCCGTGGCGGCTCCGCCGGTGGCGGACCAGGGCCGCCTGGACACCACCGTCCGCTTCCTTCAGGACGTGCAGAACGCCGACGGCGGCTACTCCGGGGTGGCGGGCGGCGAGTCCGATCCGGGGATCAGCAGCTGGGTGGCGATCGCCCTCGCGGCGGCGGGGATCAACCCTCACGACCAGAAGCTCGAGGGCGGCGCCGACGTGATGACCTACATCGAGCGCAACACCGTCTACAAGAGGGTGACCGACTGGGGGCGCACCCTGCTCGCGGTCCAGGCAGCCGGGGACAGCGGCCGCGACTTCGGCGGCGTGGACCTGGTGGGCCGGCTGCTCGACAGCCGGCTCGACGACGGCTCCTTCCCGTACTCGCCGGGCTCCACCCTCGGGACGGTGAACGCCACCGCCTTCGCGGTCCTGCCGCTCAGCCAGAGCGACGCTCCGGGCGCCTCCGAGGCCGTCCGGAAGGGAGCCGACTGGCTGCTTGCTCATCAGGAGCCGAGCGGCGCGTGGTCCTCCTCCGCGCCCGGCCAGGGCGTCGATGCCGACGTGACCGGGGCGGTGATCCAGGCCCTGAACGCCGCCGGCCGTCACGACACCCCGGCACAGGCGCGCGCCCTCGCCTGGCTCCACACCATGCAGAACGACGACGGCGGCTTCGGCGAGGTCTCCACCGGCGAGGAGTCGAACAGCGCCTCCACATCGTGGGTGGTCCAGGCCCTGTGGGCCGCGGCGCAGGACCTCGGAGCCTGGCGGCCCGCGGGCCGGGGCCCGCTCGACTTCCTGGCCTCCATGCAGAAGCCCGACGGCAGCATCCAGTGGAAGCAGGGCGAGGCCGGAAACCCGGTGTGGATGACGGCCTACGCCGGCCCGGTGTACGCGGGCCGCCCGCTGCCGATCGCGCGCGTGGCCACGGCCGAGCCTCCCGCGACCACGGATCCTGACCCGGTGCCGGAGGACCCGCCCGCCGATCCGGCCCCGGCCCCGTCCGGCGGGACGAAGGGTGCCGGCGACCCGGCCGGCGGCAGGGGCGGGGTGCTCGCCGGTGGAGGTGGGCGCGGCGCTCCGCTCTTCAGCGCACCTCAGCCCCAGAGCCAGGGCCGCACTCCCCACGGGGCGCGTCAGCTGCGGGCCAGCGTCCCCGCCGGCACGAAGGCCGATCCGCCCACCCCGGCCACCCCTGCGGCGGCGCCCACGCCCACAGCGGCGGCGCCGGTCCCGTCGCCGCCCACCTCGCCGCAGGCCGGCCACGGAAGCCCCACGGCGTCCGCCACGGCGGCCCCGCAGGCGGACGCGCAGGCCGGGACCGTCACTGGCCGCGTGATCGAGCAACCCGGCACGAAGGCCGTGCGCGGCGCCCCGGGCCTGGCCTCGGCCGCCCCGGGCGGAAGCACCTCCCGCTGGCCCGCCATCGGCCTGGTGGCGGGACTGGCCCTCGTGGCCGCCGCGGGCGCCCGGCGTGAGCGGAGCTGGTGGCGGGAGACCACGGCGTGATCGTCCTGGCCGCCTTCGACGACGACCTCGCGGACGCACTCGCGCGGATCGCCGAGGCGCTTCACGTGCCGGTGCTGATCCTCGCGCTCGTGGTCCTGGCGGCGGCCGCGCTGGAGCTCGGCCGCTTCGTGATCGAGGTGTGGCGCCGCCGCGCGACGGGGGGCGCGCACGCCCTCAGGGCGCTCGCCGAGTCGTGCATGACGGCCGGAACCGCGTCGGTGGCGCCGGAGGCCGCCCCGTCGGAGGCGGCGGGCGCCGCGGTGGTGCAGATGGCCGAGATCGCCCGCGCGGGCCGGCCCGACGAGCTGGGCGACGCGCTGGCTGACTACGAGCTGGCGGTGCAGCGGCGCCTCGACCGCACCCGGATCCTCGTGCGTGCCGGACCCGCCGTGGGCCTGATCGGCACCCTCATCCCACTCGCACCGGGACTCACCGCGCTGGGGAACGGACACGTGGCCGAGCTGGCCACCGACCTCCGCACCGCCTTCGCGGCCACCGTCCTGGGACTGGTGGCCGGAACCGTGGCCTTCGTCCTCACGATCACGCGCACGCGCATGTACTCCGAGGACCTCACCGCGCTGGAGCGCGCCGCCGCGAAATGGACCCGGCGCCGGGAGGCCGCGGCGGCGGGCGCGGTGGTCCAGCCGATGACGCCGGTGGCTCCGGTGCAGGGAGGCCGGGCGTTGTGAGGCGCACGGGACTCGGTCGCCAGGGTCTCCTCGACGACGCGAGCGGCGACCCGCTCGACGGGCTCGTGAACCTCTTCGACCTCGGCATCGTGCTCGCCGTCGGGTTCCTGGTGGCGGCGCTGGGGCTGACGCTCGACCGCGACACCCACCGCATCGAACGAGAGACGGCGCCGCAGGCCAAGGTGCGCGCCATCCCCAGCCCATCGCAGGCCCGTCCGGCCACCGGCCAAGGGCGGGCCGTGGGAACGGTCTACCGCCTCAGCGACGGCACCCTCGTGTACACCCAGCGGCCGAAGCCCTGAGCGAGGTTCAGTGCCGGTGGGGTTCCCCCGCCTCGCGGGGGTGGGCGTGCACATAGTCGCCGTGGCTGTGCTGTTGGTGCTGCTCGGGCGCGGCGGCCGCCCCGTCGCACGCGGCGCATAGCCCGACGATCGGGAAGTGGCCGAACCGCGCTCGGTATCCGAAGCGCTTCTGGATCTGGCTGCGAACGGGTTCCAGCTCGGCGGGGTCGAGGGCCGTGACCTGGCCGCAGCGCTCGCAGGCCAGGAACTCCTTCTCGCCCGAGCCCACGAGCATGTAGAGGCCAGGGCCGTGCCCGAGGTGAACGTGCCTGACGATCCCCAGCTCCTCGAGGCGCTCGAGGTTGCGATAGACGGAGGTGAGCTCCACGGTGAGAGCCCGGCCCCGTTGCCCGTCCGCGATGAACTGGGCCGAGACGGGCCCCTCGGCCGTAAAGAGCGCGCCGAGCACGACCCGGCAGGCCGTGGAGACCCTGTGGCCGTTGGCGCGCACCAGCGCCAGCGCGTCGTCGATCCCCTCGAACGTCTCGGGGGCGCGCTCAGGCGAATCGGTCATTCGGTCATCCCCGCTGACCATTTCTCCTCCACCTTGGCCACGTGCCAGATCACCAGCGCGCCGGCCCAGGTGAGCACGAACAGCCCGGCGATCGCGTAGCCGACGTAGTTGAGGTCGAGGCCCGAGACGAAGTCCCACGGCTGGCCGGTGAGGGCGAGCTTCTCGGCGAGCACCGACATCAGCTCGATGGTCCCGATCACGAGCGCCACCACCACCGACAGCCACGTGATCGTGATGTTGTAGAAGAGCTTGCGCACCGGCTTGGCGAAGGCCCAGCCGTAGGCGAAGTTCATGAACGCGCCGTCGATCGAGTCCAGCAGCGACATGCCGGCGGCAAAGAGGATCGGCAGGCACAGGATCGCGTAGATCGGCAGGCCTCCCGCGGCCGCGGCGCCGGCGGTGGCCAGGAGCCCGACCTCGGTGGCGGTGTCGAAGCCGAGGCCGAACAGCAGCCCGACCGGGTACATCTGCCAGGGCTTGGTCACCGTGCCGGTGGCCCGCTTGTAGAAGCGGTTCATGAAGCCGCGGTTGTTGAGCTGATCCTCGAGCTCGGCCTCGTTGTAGTGGCCGTGGCGCATGCGCCGGAAGATCCCCACGATGCTGATGAGGACGAGCAGGTTGAGGATCCCGATGATCCACAGGAACGTGCCCGACACGGTGGGCCCGATCAGGCCCGTGGCCGAGTGCAGCCACGAGCCGTCGTCGGCCACCGCGCCGCTCAGCCCCCTGATGCCGACGGTGAAGGCGATGGCGAGCAGGAACACGATGGTGGAGTGCCCGAGCGAGAAGAAGAAGCCGACGCTGAGTGGCCGCTGGCCGTCGGTCATCAGCTTGCGGGTGGTGTTGTCGATGGCGCCGATGTGGTCGGCGTCGAACGCGTGGCGCAGGCCGAGGGTGTACGCCGTCATCCCGATCCCGACGCCGAACGCCCCCGACGCCCCGAGATCGAACTCGTGCGGTGCCACGACCGCGAAGAGCAGGAAGAACCCAACTAGGTGGAGTACGCCCACCACCGCGGCCATGCCCGCCACGGTCGCCCACTCCGACGGGGTCAATCCCCCCCGTATCCGCTGCCAGCGGGACATCTCAGCGCGACCCTACCGCTACTGCAAGGCGCTTGCAACACGGGTTTTTACGGCGTGATGTGCACCACCGGCAGGTCGTATTCCCCGGCCATCCGCTCGGCCACCAGCGACCGGTGGCAGGCCTCGGGATCGCGCTCCACGCAGAGGAGCGCCGAGGCTCCCTCGGGCGGCATCTCCGCCACCACGACGTCGAGATCGGCCTGCTCGAGGATCTCGTGGCTATAGCGCTCCCGGTACTCGGGTGCGAGCCGCTCCCGGTTGCGCTTGCCCATGCCCAGGCGGTCGTCCTCCCGGTACTGGAGCTTCCGGAGGTCGGTGGTGGGGGCGAGCTCCAGGTGGTGCCGGTACTCGATGCCGGCCTCGTCCAGCGCCGCCGTCAACCGCTTGGCGTTGGCCCAGGCGTACTCTTTCCCCCGTACGCCGCGGCGCTGGCGCACGTCGAGGAGGAGACGAACGTCGGCCTCGCGCAGCGCTTCGAGGAATCCGTCGGCGGTGAAGCCGTACACGCCCACCGTGGCCAGGGTCCGCACCGCCGGATCATCCCACCGCGGCTAGGGTCTCCGCGATGCCGGCACGGGCGAAGCCGCAGGCGATGAACCGCGCGATCGCGCTGCTCCAGCCGAGCCGCCGGCCGGCGGACACGGCCACGCCCGGGGGCTCTGGGAGGAGCGCAGCCCGGGGCGGTGGCCCGGGCGAGCACCGGACCCCATATATCGACCTCTTGGGCGAGGATGACCCAACGGGCCGCCTGCCCGGCCAGCGGCTGATGGTGAGCTCGGCCCTGCCGCGCATCTACGAGCGGCTGTGGCGACCGCTCGGAGGGCGGCTCCTGATGGGCGCCCTCGGGCCGAGCATGGACGACGAGCGCCGGATCGCCATCGAGATGCTCGAGCTTGCCCCGGGAGACACGGTGCTCGACGTGGGCTGCGGCCCCGGCAACTTCACGCGCGCCTTCGCCGCCGAGGTGGGGGACGGGCTGGCCGTGGGCCTCGACGCCTCCCGCACCATGCTCGCGCAGGGCGCGTCGCAGGGGGCGGAGGGGAACCTCGTCTACCTCCGGGGAGACGCCGAGAACCTCCCGTTCCGCGCCGGCTCGTTCGACGCCGTGTGCTGCTTCGCCGCGCTCTACCTGATCGAGCGCCCGCTGAAGGCCGTGGAGGAGATCGTGCGCGTGCTGGCGCCCGGCGGACGGGTGGCCCTCCTGGCCAGCGTGCAGCGCGGCCCGCTGCCCGCAGGCCTGTCCAACCTGGCCACGCGGCCGCTCACCGGCGTCCGCATCTTCGGACGCGACGAGCTCACCGACGCGCTGGCCGACCACGGCATGCGGAAGGTGGCCCGGCGGGTCACCGGCCTGGCGCAGTTCGTGTCGGCGCGAAAGCCCGGCGGCTAGACCCAGCCGGCCTCGGAGAGGACCGTCTGCTCCTCGTCGGACAGCTTGTCCCAGATGCTCACGAGCTGCTCCTGGCGCCGCTCGTGCGGCAGCGACGAGTCGATCCCGTGGGCCGTCGCCACGTTCTCCGGGGTAGGGACGACGCGCTCGACGTCGAAGTCGCCCTGGCGTTCGGCCATCTCTCGGTCAGATTCCACACGCACGTATCCGTCAGATCCCGATTCCATACGCACACCCTATGACGCGGGTGGTCGACCATCCGCGGCCACCACCTCACTGCCGGGCTGAGCGGGCTCAGGCCGGCACGCGCGCGGGTGCCGTGCGGTCCGCCGCGTGGGCGTGCTCGGCGATGTCGTCCGCGATCTGCTTCCAGAAGGCGCGCGGGAGGTCGTGTCCCATGCCGTCGATCCGGACCAGCCGCGACCCGGGGATGGCCCGCGCCGTGGCCTCGCCGCCCGAGGGACGCACCAGGCGGTCGGCAGTGCCGTGGATCACAAGCGTTGGCGCCGTGATGCCCCGAAGCTCGCGGGTGCGATTGCCGGAGGCGAGGATCGCCGCGAGCTGGCGCGGCGTGGCCGAGGGGTCGCGGTCGCGGTCGTAGGAGAGCGCACCCAGCTCCCGCAGGTCCTCGAGATCCGCCCTTCCGGGCGAGCCGATGAGGGTGAACAGCCGCTCGATGTGGGCCAGGAACTCCTCACGCCCCGCGGGCGCGGGCGAGAGCAGCGGGCGGTACATGGCCGCCGCGGGCTGGCCACGGAAGCGGCTGCCGGTGGTTGACATGATCGAGACGAGCGAGCGGACGTGCTCGGGGTGCCGGGCGGCGAGGGTCTGGGCGATCATGCCGCCCATCGACGCTCCCACCACGTGCGCGGGGGAGAGCTCGAGCGCGGTGAGGAGGCCCGCGGTGTCCTCGGCCATGTCGGCCAGCGTGTACTGGCTCGCCTCAAAGCGCCGGGTGAGCAGCTGGCCGATCTTCGGGGCGCGGCCGGGGAAGTGGGTGGAGTGCCCGGCGTCGCGGTTGTCGAAGCGGACGACGTAAAAGCCGCGTTGCACCAGCTCCGCGCAGAAGTCCTCGTGCCAGCCCACCATCTGCATGCCGAGCCCCATGATGAGGAGAAGGGGCGGGTCGCTCGGGTCGCCGAACGTCTCGTAGCAGAGCGTGACGCCGCGGCCGACGTCGCAGAAGCGCTCATCCATGGTGAAGCTCCACCATCAAGGCCCGTGATCCTAGTCGCGCGGCGGCGGACTTGACCCCGTGCTCGCGGCACTGTCAAATACCACGACCCTCGTGCGCATCCCCGCCATCATCGTCGTGCTCGTTTGCCTGGCCCTCGCCCTGCCCGCGGGGGCGGCCGCGGCCACGCCGATTCCGCCCGGGCCGCCGACCACACTGCCGACGTTCACAGGCAAGGTGGCCAAGGCCAAGCCGATTCGCGGCGTCCCGCGCACGTTCCAGAACCGCTTCATGGCGCGCAACCCGTTCAGCGAACTGCACAACGACGCCTGGCAGACGGACACCTATCGCTACGGCGGCCCGCTGGGGCGCTCGCCCGAGACCTTCTCCACCTACATCCAGCGGCTGTGCGGCTCCATCACCTTCGACAGTCACAGGCGGCTGGTGGCCACCTGCATCGGGGCCGATGGGCCGCGGCTGTTCATGTTCGACCCCGACACGCTGGACGTGCTCGCGGAGTTCATGCTGCCGCCGCGCCAGCCGCTCACCCCAGGCACGTCGCTGTTCCAGGACTTCAGTGGCGGCGCCTACTTCTTCCTCGACCAGAGGGACCGCGTGTGGAGCTCCACCACCACGCGCCACCTCCTGGTGATCGCCGAGAACAAGGGCGCCACGCCGGGGTTCGTGCTCCAGCGCGACTACGACCTGAGCAAGGCGCTCCACGCCGACGAGCGCATCACGTCCACACTGCCCGACACGAGCGGGCGCATCTGGTTCGTGTCCAAGCGCAACGGGGTGGTGGGCACGCTGTCGCCGAAGTCGGGCCGGATCCGGCTGCGGCGGATGGGGAACGGGAGCAACGGCCAGATCGAGAACTCGTTCGCCACCGGTGCGAAGGGCGCGGTGTACATCGCCACCAACCGGCGCATGTACCGGTTCGGGGCCGGGAGGAACGGGCGGCCGAAGGTCGTGTGGAGCGTTAAGTACAGGAACTCCGGGATCAAGAAGCCCGGCCAGGTGGACGACGGCACGGGCACCACCCCCACGGTGCTGCCCGGCGGCTATGTGGCGATCACCGATAACGCCGACCCGATGAACGTGGTGGTCTACCGCACCGGCGCGCGCCTGCACGGAAAGCGGCGGACCGTCTGCCGGATCCCGGTGTTCAAGAAGGGGGCGAGCGCGACCGAGAACTCGCTGATCGGCGCCGGCCGCTCGCTCGTGGTGGAGAACAACTACGGCTATCAGGACCCGCTTGGACCCAACACGGGGCAGCCCACGGAGCCGGGATTCGCGCGCGTGGACATCAAGCGGAACGGCCGCGGGTGCGTACTCCGCTGGACGAATCGGACCGCCCGCGCCCCCACCGTCGTGCCGAAGCTCTCGCTCAAGACCGGGCTGATCTACGCCTACACGCGTCCGGTCGACCCGGCCGGTAGCCAGCCCTACTACTGGACCGCGATCGACTTCCGCAGCGGGCGAACGGTGTGGACCCGGCTCTCGGGCACCGGCCTCAACTTCAACAACAACTACGCCGGGATCGCCCTGGGGCCCGATGGCACGGCGTACGTCGGCGGGCTGCTGGGCGGCATAGTGGCCATTCGCGACCAGCCCTAGTTTCCGCTCGTAGCGGGCGCTGGACGAATGGCCGTCGCGTACGGCCTGCGGCATGGCTAGTCTGGATCGTTTGATGTCCGACGCCCCCCAAACGGAGGAGGGCCCCGCCCGCGGCCGGGTGTGGCTGCTCGACGACAACCCTCGCGACGTCGAGATCGTCTTCGACTTCCCGTTTCACGAGGAGCTGAACGACGCCGTCAAGCGGCTGCCCAAGCGCTGGTTCAACTGGCGCAGGAAGCACTGGCGCGTTCCGGCCGACCCGCGCCTGGCGAAGTCGGTGGAGCGGCTCCTCGAGCGCTTCCCAGGATTGGAGCCCACCCCGGAGGTGCTGGCCTGGCTCGCGGACTCGGACCGCTGGCGCGCCGCGGTGTCGGTGGTGTCCTACCGGGGCGCCGGCGCGTTCATCCTGCGTACGCTCGCAGGCGAGGCCCCGCCTGAGCTGAGCCAGGCGGCGGACGACGCGGAGGGCAGGCACCTGCTGCCCTTCAGCATGGAGTCGGCGGACCTGCTCTACGACCTCGACGGAGTGCAGCTCGACGACCTTGCGCGCGGATGCGCGCGCGAGCTGTCGGCCGGCCGCAAGCCCGCGCCGGCCGAGCTCAGCATCGAGGTGGGGGACGACGGCGAGCCCGAGGTCACCATCTTCACCATCTGGGACCCGCAGCCCGCGCGGGACTTCCGCAAGCTGCCGGAGGCCCACCCGATCGCCCGCCCGGGGCGCTTCTACGTGCGCGACGCGTCGTGGGGGATCGCCGTGCCCGCCGATGCTGCGCTGGCCTCCGATCTCACGGACTTCGTGGAGGCCAACCCGAAGATCCATCTCGACGAGCGCGTTACCGGGATGCTGGCCGAGCTGGTGGCCGAGCACGAGCGCGCGGCGGCCACGGTGGCACTCTCCTACGCGGAGGACGCGGACCTCGACGGTCTCGAGCTGGGCGGCGTGCTCCACCCGTTTCAGCGCGCCGGGGTGCGGTACGCGCTCGAGCGTCGCCGGACCTTCATCGCGGACGAGCAGGGCCTCGGCAAGACCGTGCAGGCGCTGGCCGCGCTCGAGCGCGACGACGCGTTCCCGGCCGCGGTGGTGTGCCCGGCCAGCATGAAGCTCACCTGGGAGCGCGAGACCCACATCTGGCTGCCCAACCGCACGGTGGCCGTGCTCGACGGGCGCACCGACGTCTCGTGGGCCGGGGACGCCGAGGAAGCGGACATCGTGGTGCTCAACTACGACATCCTCGAGGCCCACCTGGCGAGGCTCGCCGGGCGCGGCCTGCGGGCCCTGATCCTGGACGAGTCGCACTACGTGAAGAACCCGCGCGCGCGGCGGACGAAGGCGGCGCTGGAGCTGGCCGAGCGGCTGCCCACGGACGCGCTCCGCTTCGGTCTCACGGGAACGCCGATCCTGAACCGGCCCGAGGAGCTCGTGGCCCAGTTGCGGATACTCGGCCGCCTCCAGGACTTCGGCAGCGGCGCGCGCCTCACGCGGCGCTTCCGGGCCGCCGGGAGCGACGACCGGCTCCACTGGAACCTGAGGGCGAACTGCTACGTGCGCCGCACGAAGAAGCAGGTGCTGCCCCAGCTCCCGTCCAAGCGCCAGGACACGATTCCCGTTGCGCTGCTGAACGAGCAGGAGTACCGCCTGGCCGAGCAGGACGTGATCTCGTGGCTGCAGACGCTGCCGCTGGACATGCGCGCCATCGACGCCAAGGTGGCGGCCGCGCTGCGGGCCGAGCAGCTGGTGCGCCTGAACAACCTCCGCCAGCTCGCGGCACGGGGGAAGCTCCCGGCCGCGCTCAGCTGGATCGCGGACTTCGAGGCCTCCGGCGAGCCGCTGGTGGTGTTCGCCGAGCACGTGGCGATCCAGCGAGCGGTTATGGAGCGCTTCCCCGACGCGGTGCACATCCTGGGCGCCGACTCGACGTTCAAGCGCCAGCAGGCGGTGGACGACTTCCAGCGCGAGGACGGCCCGCAGCTGATCGTGTGCTCGATGAAGGCGGCCTCGCAGGGAATCACGCTGACGCGGGCGTCGAACGTGGCCTTCCTGGAGCTCGACTGGACCCCGGCCCGGCACGACCAGGCCGAGGACCGTCTGCACCGCATCGGCCAGGACAGCGCCGTCACGGCGTACTACCTGCTGGCCCCGGACACGATCGACGAGACGATGGCCGAGGTGCTCCAGCGCAAGCGCGCCCTGATCAACGCTGTGACGGACGGCCAGGTGCGCGACGAGGAGCGCCTGGTGGACGCCGTGGTGCGGGAGCTGCGCGGCAGGCCGGTGCGGCATTTGCGCGTCGTGGCCTGAGGGCGCTCCGGCGGGATCCCCCATTTAGCGGGTCAAGGGTCCCCCGCGCCGTCCCGATGGGGTACTTGGTGACACATGCCGCAAGACGAGCGGGCGCGATCCTGCTCGGCACCGGCGCGGCACTGCTTGCGGCGCTCTGGGCGCATGCTCTGTTCAGGGTCGGGGGCTCGGGCGCTGACGAGCTGTTCGGCACCTGGGTCTATGACGCCATCGTCTTCGCGGCCGCCTTCGCGGCGCTGGGAAGGGCCGTCATCCGACCCGAGGGACGGCTGCCCTGGGTCGCGATCGCCATCGGGCTCCTCCTGCATGGAGCCGGCGATGTCATCTATTCCACGGCTCCCGACCTGAACGCCGTGCCGGTGCCGTCGGTGTCCGACCCGCTGTGGCTCGCCATCTACCCCTGTGCGTATGTGGCGCTCCTCGCGCTGACCCGGCAGCGGGTGGGCCCAACGCTCCTGGCCACGCGTCTGGACGGGCTCGTGAGCGGACTGGCGGTGGCCTCGCTGCTCGCGAGCGTGTCGCTGCCGCTGGCCCTGGATGCGACGGCCGGGGCGCCGTTCTGGGAGACCGCGACCGGCCTCGCGTACACGATCGGAGACCTCGTCCTGCTCGGGGCGGTGGTCAGCGCCATCGCGCTCGGAGGCTGGCGGATGGACCGCACCTGGTTGGTGCTGGGGATTGCGGTGGTCGCGTGGGAGGCCGCGGACCTGATCTATCTGCTTGGACTGACGGGCCTGCCCGCGAACGTCGCCGACGCGCTGGTGGCAACGGGCACGCTGGGGCTGGCCGCGGCTGCCTGGATGGACGCCGGCGGCGGCACCCGCCGGTCGGGGAGCAGCCATGGGCTGCTCCTGCCGGTCGCGTTCGGCATGGTCGCCCTTGGTGTGCTTGCGGTGGGAGTGGAGGTTCCCCTGAACATCGCCGCGCTCGGGCTCGCGGTCGCGGCGCTCGGGCTCACGCTCGTCAGGATGGCCTTCGCGCTCAGCGAGAACCAGGGGCTGCTCGGGGAGAGCCGCGTGGAGGCGCTCACGGATCCACTCACCGGGTTGCCGAACCGTCGACAGCTGAAGGCGGACCTCGCCGCCGTGGCCGACGACGGCTCAGAGCCGGGGGCGCATGCGCTCGTGCTGTTCGATCTCAACGGGTTCAAGGGCTACAACGACACCTACGGGCACAGTGCCGGCGATGTGCTGCTGGCGCGAGTCGGCTCGGCGTTGGTGGACGCGGTCCGCGGACGTGGCACCGCCTACCGCATGGGCGGTGACGAATTCTGTGTCCTCGCCCGCTGTCCGGCCGGGCAGGTGGATGCGTTCTCGGCGCACTGCGCCACCGCGCTGGCCGATCAGGGTCAGGGGTTCTTCATCACGGCGGCATACGGCGCGGTCGCGCTCCCTGACGAGAGCCTCGACAGCGTCGGGGCTCTTACGCTCGCCGACGCACGCATGTACCAGCGCAAGAAGGGCGGCCGGGTGCCCGCCGCGAGTCAGTCGGCCAACGTCCTGATGGCGGTGATCGAGGAGCGCGCGCCGGATCTCGCCGCGCACGTGCGCTCGGTGGGGGAGCTCGCTGAAGCCATGGCCGTGGAACTGGGCCTTGAGGGCGCGGAGCTCGAAGCGCTGGGCCACGCCGCCGAGCTCCACGACATCGGCAAGATGGCGATCCCCGAGTCGATCATCCAGAAGCCGGGGCCCCTGAACAACGAGGAGTGGAAGCTGGTCCGCCAGCACACTCTCATCGGCGAGCGGATCATCGCCACAGCGCCGGCGCTCCAGCGCGCGTCCCGGCTCGTGCGCTGGAGCCACGAACGGGTCGACGGACAGGGCTACCCGGACGGCCTGTCGGGTGACGACATCCCGCTGGCCACGCGCATCCTCTCCGTGGCGGATGCCTTCGACGCGATGTGCTCGGGCCGGCCGTATGGACGAACGCGGTCCCGTGAGGAAGCGGTTGATGAACTGCGGCGCTGCGCGGGGACGCAGTTCGATGGGGCCGTGGTCGCGGCGTTCGCGCGCGTGCTGCCGGGCTTTGTATCCACCGCCGAGGCCGTGGATACCGCTCAGCAGCCGCTGCCGGTTCTGGTGTCCGGAACCGCCGCCCCTACCGCGCCGTAACCCGCTTTACGAACTCCACCGTGTCGGCCAGCACCTCGTCCTGGTTGGTCTCGTTGAAGATCTCGTGGCGGGCGCCCAGATAATGGCGCTCCTCGACCGCCGCGTTTCGCAGCAGGCGGACGCCCCGCCGGGTGTCCTCCAGCGGCACCAGCTGGTCCTCCACGCCGTGCTGCCACAGCACGGGGCCGGTCACGCGGTCGGCGTCCAGGGCGATCTCCAGCAGGGCGTTCGCCATCGCGGACAGGGTGGGGCGCTTGAACGCCCCGTGGTACACGAGCGGGTCCTCCGCGTAGGCGGTCTGGACGGCCTCGTCGCGCGAGAGCACCTCCACGTTGATCGGGAGGTCGGGGATCTCCTCCAGCGCCAGCAGCGCGCCGGCGGCGTTCGTGCCGATCAGCGGCGCGGAGAGCACCAGTCCCCTGAGCTCGCCGGGGAAGCGCTCGGCATAGCGGGTCCCGATCATGCCGCCCATCGAGTGCGCGACCATCACCACGGGCAGCGCGGGGTGGGCGTCGCGGGCCAGGATAACGAGCCGGTGGAGGTCGTCCACCACCAGGTCGAAGTCCGGCACCAGCGCCCGGTCGCCGTCGGAGCGCCCGTGGCCCACGTGGTCGAGCCCCCACACCACCGCCCCGCTCTCGCCGAGCGCGCGCGCCACGTGGTCGTAGCGGCCGATGTGCTCTCCGTAGCCGTGCACCAGGATCGCGACGCGCACCGGCTCGTCGTGCTCCCACACGCGCACGTGCACCTCGCCGCCGTGACCGGTGAGGGTCTCCTCGTACACCATTCAACGGCCTCCCACTGCTCGAAACCCGTACCCCTACCTCGGATTGAACACGAAGACGCGGGAGCGCGGGAGTTCTACGACGGACGCGTCAGCCGCTCGAGGATGAACACGAACGACGCGTAGGGCCGTCCGGTCACCTGCTCGAGCCCGATCTCGCACGTGCGGTTGGAGCACACGTGACCGTCGAACTCGCGCGCGCCTAGGCTCGCCTTCTCGTCCCGCAGCGCCGACTCGGGCAGCTCGGGGTGGAGCAGCCCCCGATCCCCGGCCATTCCGCAGCAGCCGGCGCCCAGCGGCACCACCACCTCGTCGGCCAGCGCGGCCATCACGCCCTCCAGCTTGTCCTGCACCCCCATGTGGCCGGCCGAGCACGTGGGGTGCACGGCCACCGAGGCCACCCGCTCGCGCACGTCGAGCCGGGGCAGCAGGTGATCGTGCGCCCACACCGTTGAGTCGAGCACCTCGATCCCGGCAAACCTGGCGCGTGCGTCCTCGTCGAGCACGGGACCCACGTCCTGGATGAGCCCGTGCGCGCAGGAGCTGGCGTCGGTGACCACCGGCAGGCGCCCGCCGTCGGTCCAGCGCAGCAGCGCCTCGGCCGTGTGCCGCGCCATGTGCTCCTGCCCGAGCTTGTACCCCTTCGAGCTCCACGGGGTGGCGCAGCAGTGGCCGGCCACGTCGGGCGGGATCCACAGCGGCATGCCCGCCCGGCGCGACACCTCCACCAGCGCCTCCGGCAGCGTGGGCTCGGCCGCGGCGGAACGAGGATTGCCGAAGATCCGGTTCACGCACGCCGGCAGGTACACGGCCGCCGCTCCGGCGGGCTGCGTGTCCGGCAGCCGGGCGGGTGAGGGCGGCGGCATCGCGTCCGGGTAGCTGGGCACGAGATCCCGACTCACCGCGCGGCGCACCGTGTCCGCCACCCCGCGCACCGCTCCGCCGCCGAATGCCCCGCGCACGGCCTCGGCCGCGCGCAGTCCGCCGCGGGCCGCCCGCTCCACCGCCGCGTAGCGCCGCGCCACCGACAGCGCGGCGCTCTCCTCGCGCTCGGTGCGCTCCTCGGCGCGGAAAGCCTTGATCAGCTTGCCGGTATCGATGGCCACCGGACACACGCTCATGCAGGTGCCGTCAGCCGCGCAGGTCTCGATGGCGTCGTACTCGTACTCGCGCAGCAGCGTCTCGAGCACCGGGGAGCCCTCGGGCTGGCGGGCCATCTCGCGACGCAGCACGATCCGCTGGCGCGGCGTGGTGGTCACGTTGCGGCTGGGGCACACCGGCTCGCAGAAGCCGCACTCCACGCACTGGGTGGCCACGTTCTCGATCGGCGGCGAGGACTTCAGGTGCTGCATGTGGACGCCGGGATCGCGGTTCAGCACCACGCCGGGGTTCAGCGCGTCGTGCGGGTCGGCGAGCCGCTTGACCCGCCACATCATCTCCGCGGCCCGCTCGCCCCACTCGCGCTCCACGTAGGGCGCCATGTTCACACCGGTGCCGTGCTCCGCCTTCAGCGACCCGTCGTACTTGTCCACCACCAGCTCCACCAGGTCGTGCATGAAGGCGTCGTAGCGCGTGCGGTCGGCCTCGTCGGAGAGCACCGGGGTGAGCATGAAGTGGAGGTTCCCGGCCGAGGCGTGCCCGGCCACGCCGGACAGGAAGCCGTGGCGGCCGAGCAGCTCGCGCAGGTCGCCCGCGGCCTCGGCGATCCGCTCCGGCGGGAAGCACACGTCCTCGGAGATCAGCGCGGTGCCCGGCAACCGCAGCTTCCCCACCAGCCCGAAGAGTCCCTCGCGCACGGTCCAGGCCAGCTCCACCGCGTGCTCGTCGCGGGTGAAGTCGGACGGGCGCAGGAGGCCGTCCCCCGCCACGATCTCCTCGGCCCGGGCCACCAGCGGATCGAGCTCGGCGTCGTCGTCGGCCCCGAACTCCACCAGCAGTGCCGCCGAGTCGGGAGGCAGCTCCTTCCAGTACTCGGGGGTGCCGGGCAGCGAGTGCGCTGCGGCGATCAGGGCCGGTGCCACCATCAGCTCCACCGCCCGGGCGCCCGCGGCCACGAGCGCGTCCACCGGCGCCACGGCGGCGTCGATGCTCGGGAAGTGGAGCCAGGAGATCGTGGTCCGGCGCGGCTGCGGCACCGTGTGGAACACCGCCTCGGCTATGAAGGCCAGCGTGCCCTCGGAGCCCACCAGCAGGCGGCGGAAGATCTCGAGCGGGGTGTCCGCGTCGAGGAAGGCGCAGAGGCGATACCCGGTGGTGTTCTTGATCGCGAACTTCCTGCGCACGCGGTCGGCCAGTTCGGAGTCCCCGCGCAGCTCGTCGCGGAGCTCCATCAGGCCGCGCGCGAGCTCGGGCTCACGGCGCGCGAACTCCTCCTCGGCGCCCGGAGCGGCGGTGTCGATCGTGGTGCCCGACGGGAGCACGAAGGTGAGCGAGGCGAGTGTCCGGTAGGAGTCCTGGGTCACGCCGCAGCGCATGCCGCCCGAGTTGTTGGCGATCACGCCGCCGACGGTGGCGATGTCGGTGCTCGCAGGGTCGGGGCCGAGCTTGCGGCCGTGCGCTGCGAGCACCCGGTTCACATGCCCGAGCAGGGCGCCAGGGCCCACGCGTGCCAGGCGGCCCTCCTCCTCCACCGCGATCGCCCCGAAGTGGCGGCGCACGTCCACGAGGATCGCCTCGGTCTGACCCTGGCCGTTCAGGCTCGAGCCGCCGCCGCGCAGGGTGATGCTCGTGCCCTCTCGCCGGGCGAATGCGAGCAGCGCGCCCACGTCCCCGGCGGAGCGCGCCATGGCCACCGCCTGCGGGATTTTGCGGTACGGGCTGGCGTCGGAGGCGTAGCGCACGAGGTCGCTGGCCCGCGACAGCACATTCTCCGCCCCGAGAAGTCCCTCCAGGCGGCTGCGGAGCGGTTGAGGCGTGCCGCCGGCCACCCAGTCGGGGACCCGGTCCGCGTACGGCTCGGCTCCGGGCCGGCCGATGCGCGTGGGGTCGGGCGTGAGAAGTGGCACGAAGGAGGGTTTCTACTCGATCCGGATGCCCCAGAGATGCTCAAGGCGACGGGGAGATCGGCCGATGGCAGATTGGAGTGCCGGGCGACGCCCCCGGCGGCCAATGGACACGGACATTCTCGAGAATCGAAGCCTGCGCGCGGCCTACCGGTCGGAGGTGAAGCGCCGCACGCGCTCCACGGCGCTCGCCGCCGGACTGATCGCGATCGTCGGCATCCCGTCTTGGGCGGTGTTCGACCACATCGTGGCTCCCGATCAGGCGGGGACGTTCACCGCGATCCGCCTTGCGCTCGTGTTGCCGATCGTCGCGCTCTGGCTCTCGCTCTTCACGCGCTTCGGCAAGCGCAACCCGGAGCTCGTGATGGTCGCTCTCCTGTTCCTCATCCAGGGTGCCATCGCCTACATGATCTCCCGCGTTCCCGGTGCCTACGCGCCGTACACGCTCGGCATGTCGCTGGCCATCTACGCGACCTCGTTCCTGCTCGTGGTGTCCTGGCCATACACGGCTTCGTTGATCGTGCTGAGCTGGGCGTGCCTGGGGGTGGCGATCGCCACGGCCCCGGTCCCTCTCAGCGGCCCGGCCCTGGCCACCATCGCCTTCTATCTCGGCACCGCGTCGGTGATCGCCTTCGTCGGCCAGATCCATCGTGAGGTGAGCACGTGGCGGGAGTTCACGAGCCGGATGCAGCTCGAGCACGAGCAGGAGCGCAGCCAGGAGCTGCTCCAGCAGCTCGAGCGACTCAGCCGCGAGGACGCGCTCACGGGGCTGGCCAACCGGCGCTGCTGGGACGAGACGCTGGCCAAGGAGTTCGAGCGCAGCGTGCGCCACGGCACCGATCTCGCGATCCTGCTCTGCGACCTGGACCGCCTCAAGGCGGTGAACGACCGCTACGGGCATCCCACCGGCGATCGCGTGCTCCAGGCCGCGGCGGAGGTGCTCAACGCCCGGGTGCGCGCGGGTGACCTGGCCGCACGCCTGGGGGGCGACGAGTTCGGCGTGCTCTGCCCGGACACCGGCGAGGAGGCGGCCACCGCGCTGGCCGAGGACCTGCGCGTGCGCCTGAGCGAGCTTGCGCCCGTCACCCCGGACCTCCCGGCCGTGACCATGTCGATCGGCGTGGCCCACCGCACGCATCCCGACGCCTCGCCGAACGAGATCACCCTGCGGGCCGATGGCCGGCTGTACATGGCCAAGCGCAGGCGCAACGCGGTCTGCCGCGACGAGCGCCTGAGAGTTTCGTAGCCCCCTCCGCGCTGGGATCGAGCTCCCACGCACCGCCTGAGGCCGTTGCGGTGGGTAGCGTGGGGGAGCCTCGATGATCAACGGACGACTGACCGGAGCCGGTGGCGCAGGGGTGGACTCCCGGCGTGCGTCGCTCTGGCGGCGCGTGTGGGCCCGCCCCGGCGCGCAGGACCTTGCCATCGATCTCGGCACCGCGAACACGCTCGTGTTCGTACGCGGGCAGGGGATCGTGGTGTCCGAGCCGTCGGTGGTGGCGATCGACTCCCAGACCGGCGACGTGCACGCCGTGGGCGAGGAGGCGCAGGGCATGATCGGCCGCACCCCGGCCGCGATCACGGCCGTGCGCCCGCTGCGCCACGGCGTGATCGCCGACTTCGAGGTGACCGAGCAGATGCTTCGCCACTTCATCGGGCGCGTGCACCGCAGCCGGCTCGCACACCCACGCGTCATGATCTGCGCGCCCTCTGGAATCACGGACGTGGAGCAGCGGGCGCTGATGGAGGCGAGCCTCGCCGCCGGGGCCCGCTCGGTGCACCTGATCGAGGAGTCGCTGGCCGCCGCCATCGGCGCCGGCCTGGCCATCGGCGAGCCCCGGGCCAACGTCGTGGTGGACGTGGGCGGTGGCACCAGCGAGGTGGCGGTGATCTCCCTGGGAGGCATCGTCGTCTCCCGCTCGCTGCGCACCGGCGGGTATGACCTGGACGAGACCGTGGCCGCCTGGCTTCGCAACACCCATGGCCTGGCCATCGGAGAGACCACGGCGGAGCGGGTGAAGCTGGACGTGGGCGGGGTGAACCCGGACACCACGGACGCGAGCACCGCCGTCCGCGGGCGCGACCCGGTGTCAGGCCTTCCCCGCGAGGTGATGGTCACGAGCGACGAGATGCGCCGCGCGCTGGAGCCGCCGGTGGCGGACATCATCGCCGCGGTGAAGGAGGCGCTGGAGGAGACGCCGCCCGAGCTGGCCTCGGACATCTCCGAGCGAGGCATGCTCCTTGCCGGCGGCGGCGCGCTGCTCCGTGGGTTCCGCGCCCGCCTGGAGCTCGAGACTCACGTGCCCGTGGTGCTGGCCGACTCGCCTCTTACCTGCGTGGCCGAGGGCGCGGGCCAGGCGCTGGACGAGATGGAGCTGCTGGAACGCATGTCGGCGGGAACGCACGCCCGCCGCCGGACTTAGGCCTTCCCGCGCGCCTCGAGCGCCGCGAAGTACTCCTCGCCCTCCACGCTGATCTTCGGCAGCACGCGTCCCACGGGCGCGGGCAGGTACCACGCGGCGCGGCCCATCAGGGTCATGACGGCGGGCACGAACAGGCAGCGGACCACGGTCGCGTCGATGGCTATGGCCACCGATAGGCCCACCCCGAACTGCTTGATCACGGCGTCGTCGGTGAGGATGAAGCTCGAGAAGACGCAGACCATGATCAGCGCCGCGGAGGTGATCACCCGGCCCGTGGAGGCCAGCCCGTCGATCACCGCCTGGCGGGGATCGTCCGACTCCTTGAAGTGCTCCTGGATCTGCGTGAGCAGGAACACCTCGTAGTCCATGGAGAGCCCGAAGAGGATCGCGAACATGAGCAGCGGCACGTAGCTCACGATCGGGGTGGGGCCCTCCAGGCCGATCAGCTTCGCCCCGTGCCCGTCCTGGAACACGAACGTGACCACGCCGTAGGCGGCGGCCACCGAGAGCAGGTTGGCCACCGCCGCCTTCAGCGGCAGCAGCAGCGAGCGGAAGGCCAGCAGCAGGACGATGCAGCTGAGCCCCACCACGATGGCGATCATCGACAGCAACTTGTCCGAGATCTGGTTGGCCAGGTCGATGTAGCCGGCGGTCTGGCCTCCGACGAAGGCCTTCTCGTCCGTGCCCTTCGTGGCCTTCGGGATCACGTCGGACCGCAGGTGGTTCACCAGGTCCTCGGTCTTCTGGTCCGAGGGTGCCGTGGTGGGTATCGCCGTGAACACGCCGGCCGTGCCGGCCTTGTCGACCGTGGCCGGCGACACCGACTGCACCCCGGGCGTCTTCTTGATCGCGTCCTGGAGGTTGGTGATCCGGGTGTCGGTGGCCGGTGAGGAGGCCTGCTGCTTCTGCTGGTCGAGCTTCTGCTGCTGGCTCGCCGTCTGTTGCTGCACCTGTTGCTGGGCCTGATCCGCGGGGACTCCCTGGGCCTCGAGCTGCTCGGTCTGCTGCTGCTGTTGCTGCTGGAGCTGCTTCTGCTGCTGCTCCACCTGGTTCAGCTGGCTCTGGTCCGCCTTGGCCGGGCTGCCCAGGGAGGTCCCCACCAGCAGCGGGGCGTTGGCCCCCGGGCCGAAGCCCTCGCTGATCAGGTCGAAGGCCTGGCGCGCCGTGGTGCTGTCGGGCTTCTCGCCCGCATCGGACGAGCCGAACTGGAGGTTGCGCACGGGCGCGGCCAGCACCAGCAGGAGCAGCACGCTGGCCACCACCGAGATCCAGGGGCGGCTGGCCACGCCGCGGGCCCAGCGGGCCCAGCCGTGCGGCTGGTGGTCGTCCGGATGAGTCTTGCCGAGCTTCACCCGCAGCGAGTTGATGCGGAAGTCGAGCGCCCCCAGCAGGGCCGGCAGCAGCGTGGTGGCCGCCATCACCGCCACCACAACCGACACCGCGGCGCAGTAGCCCATCGTTCCCACGAGGGGGATGCCGGAGGCCAGCAGCGACACCAGCGCGATCACCACCGTGCCGCCCGCGAACGCCACCGCTCCGCCGGCCGTGGCCGTGGCCCGCGCGATCGACTCGCGTATCTCCATGCCGTCCTTCAGCTGGAGCTTGTGGCGGGTGACGATGAACAGGGCGTAGTCGATGCCCACGCCCAATCCGATCATCGTGGCGAGCGTGGATGAGACGTCCGGCACCTGGGCGATATGTCCCAGCAGCTTGATGATCGAGAGCGACACCGCCAGCCCGAAGATCGCCGTGACGATCGGCAGCGCCATGGCGGTGGCGGTGCCGAACGCGAACAGCAGGATCACGATGGCCGCGGCGATGCCGATGGCCTCGCTGCTGCCCTCGTCGGCCTTCGACACCGCGTTGCCCACATAGCCGCCCGCGGCCACCTTCAGACCGGCGGTCTTGGCCGGATCCGCCGCGTCGATGATGGTCTGAGCGTCCTCCTTGCTGAGGTCGCTCGAACCCTCGTCGAGCGTCACCGACAGGTAGCCGATCGTCTTGTCCTTGCTGAGCCCGCTCGCGCCATCGGCGTCCAGGGGGCTCACCACCTTGATCACATGGGGGGCCTTCTTCAGCGACGACGCCGTGTCGTCGATCGGCTTCTTGTACTTCGAGTCGGTGAGCTTGCCGCTCGGCGCCTGGAGCACGATCGGATTCGTCCCGTAGGCCTGCTTCGGCAGCTTCGACTGGAGCAGGTCCGTGGCCTTGTTCGAGCCGCTGCCGGGCACGGAGAGGTTGTCGCTGTTCTGCTCGCCGGCCGCGGCCGAGACGACGATCAGAGCGACGGCGAAGAGGATCCACGCGACAATCACGGGCCAGTGATGGCGCGAACAGACCCGGCCTATGCGATAGAGAGGGCCGGTCATACGAGTGGAGCGACCCTAGCCGCCCGCCGACCGACGGGCAAGGTGCTGCGGCGATCCGGGGCCCGCCCTGTCGCGTACCCATTCCTGTGATGGATGGCTCAGGGCTCAACTACCGCCGCCAGGGCGCGGGTGAGCCCGTGGTGCTCCTGCACGGGATCGGCAGCGAGCTATGCGTGTGGGAGCCGGTGCTCGAGCCGCTCGCGGCCGAGCTCGACGTGATCGCGCTGGACCTGCCGGGCTTCGGACATTCGCCGCCGCTTCCCGATGGCGTGACACCCTCGCCGCAGGCGCTGGCCGGCGCGGTGGCGGAGCTGCTCGACCAGCTCGGACTGGATCGGGCCCACCTGGTGGGCAACTCCCTCGGCGGCTGGGTGGCGCTCGAGCTGGGGAAGACCGAACGGGCTCTGTCGGTCACCGCGATCTGCCCCGCCGGCCTCTGGGGCGCTCCGCTCCGCAGGCCCGGAGGCCCTCCGGCTCGCGGGCGGGCGAACAGCCTGGCCCGGAGGCTGCGGCCGGCGCTGCCGCTGCTGCTGCGCAGCCGCCGCGCTCGGCGGCTCGCCCTCGGCTTCGTGGTGGCGGATCCCGACCGCGTGCCCCGCGACGCGGCCATCCGGATGGTGGACTCCTACGCCCGGGCCACCGCCTACGAGGCCACGAACGCGGCGATGCGCGAGACCCACTTCACCGACCCGGACCAGATCCGGGTGCCGCTCACCGTCGCGTTCGGCGAGCTCGACCGCCTGATCCGGCCCGTGCGCCTGGACGTGCCGGGCGCACGAACGCTGATGCTGTCCGGCTGCGGCCACATCCCGATGTGGGACCGGCCCGACCTGGTGGCCGGCCTGGTGCTGCAGACCGCCGGGGCGGGCAGCGCCGCCGCGGCATAGGCCCTCTGCCCCATTGGGCAGCCAACCCCGCCCGGGATAATCCGCGGTGATGACCACCCCTGAGCCCCACCGCGACGCGTTGGTCGTCGGCTCCGGGCCCAACGGCCTGGCCGCGGCCATCGCGCTCGCGCAGGCGGGCCGGTCGGTGCTCGTGCTCGAGCAGGCGGACACGATCGGCGGGGGGACGCGCTCGGCCGAGCTGACGCTGCCCGGATACGTGCACGACGTGTGCTCGGCCGTGCACGCCCTCACCGCGGCGTCGCCGTTCCTGGCCGGCCTGCCGCTGGAGGAGCACGGGCTGGAGATGATCCATCCCGGCGTGCCGCTGGCCCACCCGCTCGACGACGGCACCGCGGTGGTGCTCGCGCGCTCGCTGGACGACACGGCCGCCTCGATCGGCGGGCGCGACGGGGAGGCCTATCGCGCCCTGATGGCGCCGCTGGTGCGGGACGCGCCGAGGCTGCTGCCGATGCTGCTCGGGCCGGCGCGCCCGCCGCGACATCCGCTTGCGCTCGCGCGCTTCGGGCTCGGCGCGATCAGGTCCGCCACCGGGCTCGCCGGCTCGCGCTTCGCGGAGCCGCGCGCCCGCGCGCTGTTCGCCGGGTCGGCCGCCCACTCGATCCTGCGTCTCGACCGCCCGGTCACCGCCTCCTTCGGGCTCGTGCTGTCCATGCTCGCCCACCACGGTGGCTGGCCCGTGGCCCGCGGCGGGTCGCAGGCGATCCCCGACGCGATGGCGTCCTACCTGCGCTCGCTCGGTGGCGAGATCCGCACCGGCATCCGGGTGGAGAGCGTGGACGCCCTGCCGCCGTCCAGGGCGGTGCTCCTCGACGTCACGCCGCGCCAGGTGCTGGCCCTGGCCGGGCACCGCCTACCCGGGCGCTACCGCCGCGAGCTGAGCCGCTACCGCTACGGGCCTGGCGTCTTCAAGCTCGATCTCGCCCTCGACGGACCCGTTCCCTGGACGGCCGCGGAGTGCCGCGAGGCCGGCACCGTGCACCTCGGAGGTGCGCTCGAGGAGATCGCCGCCTCGGAGGCCGACGTGGCCGCGGGCCGGGAGGCGGAGCGGCCCTTCGTGCTGGTGGCCCAGCAGTCGCTGTTCGACCCCGGCCGTGCGCCGCCGGGCAAGCACACGCTGTGGGCCTACTGCCATGTGCCGAACGGCTCCGGCGCCGACATGGGGGAGCGGATCGAGGCCCAGATCGAGCGCTTCGCACCCGGGTTCGGGTCACTGGTCACCGCCCGCCGGGCCATGGGGCCGGCCGACATGGAGCGACACAACCCCAACAACGTCGGTGGCGACATCAACGGCGGCATGCAGGACCTGCGCCAGCTGTTCACCCGCCCGGCGGTGCGGCCCGTGCCCTACGCCACCCCCGACAGGCGCATCTTCATCTGCTCGTCCTCCACGCCGCCCGGTGGCGGGGTGCACGGCATGTGCGGGTACTCGGCGGCCCGGGCCGTGCTGCGGCGCGCCCTCTAAACAGAGCGGGGCGGCCCGAAGGCCGCCCCGCTCGCAACTTCGCTTGGCTCAGTCGCTCAGCACTTGAACGTGCTGGTGTCCGTGCCCTTCACGCCGTCCTCGGCGGTGAAGGTGGCGCGGATGTCACGCGTCTTGCCCTTGCAGCCGATGCCCGAGTAGAAGCCGACCTTGCGGCTCTTGCCGGAGATCTTCTTCTTCGCCGTCTTGGCGATCTTGGCCGTCACGTTGCGCACCGTGTTGTCCAGCCCGGACGGGTGGAGCAGGTCCGGCGGCACCGTGAAGCGCAGCTCGTCCGAGGTCACGCCGCCGATCTTCGTGGCCTTGTACGAGGACTTGATCGCCAGGTGGATCGGGGTGGGGCAGCCGATCGCCTTCGAGCTCTCGCTCGTCGGTGAGGGCGGGTCGCCGTCGAGCCGGATGGCGAGGCCGCCGTTCTTGCCGCTGCCGCTGATGTTGTAGAGCCCCAGCTTCAGGTTGCAGAACAGCTTCACCGTCTGGTTGCTGCCCGGGCCGACGGTGTTCTGGACGAGCCCGGAGCCCACCTTGGCCTTCTTGCACTTGCTCGAGACCGTGCCCGAGTTGGCCTGGGAGAAGGTGCAGGTGGGGAATGCCTCGGGGTAGGTCACGAGCCCCTCGGCGCCGATCGCGAACGTCTTGATCGGGGTTCCGCGGTTTGCGGGGTTCGAGTCCTTCACCCCGAGACCGAAGTTCAGGGTCTTGGGCACGGGCTTCTTCGGGGTGCCCTTCCCGTACGGCGTGGCGTTGCCGGAGACCGAGTAGACGTTCGCGGCGTAGGCCACGCCTCCGGCGGCCAGCACCGCCACGGCGGTGACAAGGGCAAAGATCGACTTTCGCATCAATTCCTCTTCTGTTCGGGACCCAACGTGCCCGTAGAGGATTGCCCAGGTGTCTCACGCCGACCTAAAGGCGGGTCAGCCCACCTGCCCGGTCGGGCGGATCAGCACCTCGTTGACCGCCACGTGCGCGGCACGGGTCACCACGTACGTGATGGCGTCGGCGATGTCCTCGCCCTGGAGGCGCTCGATGTCCCCGAAGCGCTTCTCGATCTGCTCCCGGATCTCCGGCCGGTTGTGGCTGGACAGCTCCGTGGCCACCGCGCCGGGCTCGATCAGGGAGACCCGCACCTGGTGGCCGGCCAGCTCCTGGCGAAGCGCCTCGCTGAAGGCTCCCACGGCGTGCTTCGTGGCGTTGTACACGCCCGCCCCCGCGGTGGCCCGCCGGCCCGCGACCGAGCTGATGTTCACGAGGTCGCTCACGCCGCGCGAGCCCTCCCGTGCCGCGTGCAGCAGATGGGGGAACGCGGCGCGCGAGCAGTAGAGGAGACCGCGCACGTTCACGTCGATCATGCGCTCCCACTCCTCGAGCGGAGCGCCCACCACGGGCCCGAGGAGCATCACGCCGGCGTTGTTCACCACGATGTCGAGCCGCTCGAGCTCGGAAGCGGCACGGTCCACGGCCTCGGTCGCCGTGGCCTCGTCGGTCACGTCCGCCTCGATCGGCAGCGCCCGGGCGCCGAGCGCGCCGACGCGCTCGGCCAGGGAATCGAGCCGGTCGCCGCGCCGGGCCACCATCGCCACGGCCGCGCCCTCGGCGGCGAGGGCCAGCGCCGTGGCCTCCCCGATGCCGCTGGAGGCGCCGGTGACCAACGCGGCAGTGCCGTCGAGGCGGCCGCTCACAGGAGGGGGAACTTCGCGATCGCGGTCATGCGCTCAATGCTCGCAGCCGGGGAAGCACGTGCTCGTGGTAGCTGCGCAGGGCGCGCACCTGGTCGGGCCCGGGGAAGTGGAGCACCAGGTGGGTGAAGCCGAGGTCCACGTACCTGCGGAGCGCCGTCACGTGCTCCTCGGGATCGTTCGATGCGATCCAGCGTGAGGCGGTGCGCTCCACCGGGAGCGCGTCGGCCAGGCGCTGCATCTCGATCGGGTCGTCCACGCCCACCTTCTCCTCCGGGGTCAGGGCGAGCGCGCCCCAGTGCTGCGTGTCGCCGAGCGCGCGCGCGAGGTCCTCGTTGAAAGAGACCTTCGCCTCCAGCATCAGCTCCACCTCGCCGGGCGAGCGATCCTCCTTCTCGATGCCCTCGCGCACCGCGGGCAGCAGCTTCTCGGCATAGAGCGCCGGGTCCTTGCCGCTGGTGGTGATGAAGCCGTCGGCGATGCGCCCGGCCAGCCGCGCGGCGGCGGGACCGGCGGCCGCGATGTAGAGCGGGATGGGCTCGTCGGGCCGGTCGTAGATCGTGGCCCTGTCGGTCTGGAAGAAGTCGCCGTCGAAGCTCACGCGCTCCTCGCGCCACAGCCGCTGCATGAGGATGCACGCCTCCTTCAGCATCTGGAAGCGCACCTTCTGCTCCGGCCACTCCACCCCGAGCGGGATCTCGTTCAGCGCCTCGCCGGTGCCCACGCCGAGGAACACGCGGCCGGGGTAGAGCACGCCGAGCGTGGCCATGGCCTGGGCCACAATCGCCGGGTGGTAGCGGTAGGCGGGGGCCACCACGCTCGTGCCCAGGGCGATCCGCGACGTGCGCTCGCCCACCGCTGCGAGCCAGGAGAACGAGAAGGGGGAGTGGCCGCCCTCATGGCGCCAGGGGTGGAAATGGTCGGAGACGACGACGCTGTCGTATCCGAGCTCCTCGGCCAGCACCGCGAACTCCACCAGCTCGCGCGGGCCGAACTGCTCCGCGGAGGCCTTCCAGCCGATCTTCAGCACGGCGGAGACCTTAGGCGACGGCGGCGGCGGTCCCCTCGACGAAGCGGGCGCGGCAGCCCGCGAGGCGCGCGAGACGGCGCCCGGCCCGGCAGGATCGCCGGGCCAGCACGAGGTCGTTCGGCTCGAACTCGAAGCGCGCTAGCACCGCGTGCGCGCTGCCCCACACGAGCCGGTGGGTCACCGACACGTCGGGAGGGGTGCGGGCAAGGGCCTCCTGAACGAGCCGCTGGCTCTGGACGGAGGCGTCGGCGTCGTGGGCCACGTAGGCGACGGGGGCGAAGCCGAGAAGGATCGGCGCCCTGGGGATGCCCGCGATGATCGTGACCCGCGCGCGCTGTGAGGCCGCCAGCTCCATGGCCTCGTCGACGAGCACGAGGTCGCGCGGCGAATCCAGTGGGACGACCACCCGGCTGACCACGCCTCCACGCTAACCGCGCCGGCGGCGGCGCGCAACGGGGTGCGGTGTTAACCGTGCAGGCGGAGCACGCCGCGGCCGCAGCGTGCTCCCCCGGCGGCGACCGTGGCCGAGGACCCGGCCCCGCGCCCGGCCGAGCTCACGCGCACCGAATAGCACCCCGGTGCGACCCGCCAGCGGTGGCGCGCGGTGTCCCAGTAGGAGAGGGCGCGGGAGTCGAGCGCGAAGCTCACCTTCGCCCGGCGGCCGGGATGCAGAGTCAGCTTCTGGAAGCCCTTCAGCTGGCGCGGCGGCTGCACGCGCCCGGGGGCCGCGGGGAGCCCGAGGTAGATCTGGGGCACGGCCACGCCCGTGCGCCGACCGGTGTTCCGCACGGTGAGCGACACCCGCAGGCCGAGCCCGTGGCCGGCGGGCTTCACCTGGAGACGGCCGTGCTCGAAGCGGGTGTAGGAGAGGCCGAACCCGAAGGGGTATGCGGGGCGGATGCGGCGGGCGTCGTACCAGCGGTAGCCCACGAGCACCCCCTCGCTGTAGGCCACGGTCCCGTCCACGCCCGGGTAGCGGCGCGGGTCGCCGGCGGTGGACAGGTCCGCGGCGCGATTCGGGAAGGTGGCCGGGAGGCGACCGCCGGGATCCACGTCTCCGAAGAGCACGCGGGCCACGGCCGAGCCGCCCGCGGCGCCCGGGTACCAGGCCTCAACGATGCCCTCCACCCTGTCGCGCCAGGGCGTGAGCACCGGGCCGCCGGTCTGAAGCACCACGATGGTGCGCGGGTTGGCCTTGGCCACGCGTGCGACCAGGGCGTCTCGGGAGAGCGAATCGGTGGCGCCGCAGTCGAGCCCGAGGCAGGGCTTGTCCACCCCCTCGGCGGCGGTGTCGGACACGACCACCACGGCGGCGTCCGCGCCTCGCGCCGTCTGCTCGGCCTTGGCCAGGTCGGTGCCCGGGTCGTAGCGGACCTTCACTCCGCTGCCGGCGCGCGCGGTGATGGCCTGGCGCACGCTCACGAACGAGTATGGGCGAACGTCGGAGGAGCCGCCGCCGTTGCGGTAGCCGTCGCCGTCGGACCCGATCACGGCGAGCGAGCGCAGCCGCTTCGCGTTGAGCGGCAGTGCGCGATGCCGGTTCTTCAGCAGGGTGATACCTCCCTCCTCGATCCGGCGGGCGGCGGCCAGGTGGCCCGCCTTGTCGACCCTCGAGTCGTCATCCACGTAGGCGGCGCGGTCGAAGTAGCCGTAGGCGAACAGCGTGCGCATCAGGTTCCCCACGGCGTGGTCCACGGCCGCCTGGGTGGTGCGCCCGGCGGCCAGCGCGGCGGTCACGTTGGCCGGCGTCAGGTTCTCCCCGCCGTCGGCGTCGATGAAGGGCCAGGGCTCGAAGTCGAGTCCCGCGGCGAGTCCGGTGCCCACCGTCTTGGAGGCCGCGTAGTCGGCGAGCACGAATCCGCGGAAGCCCCAGTCGTGGCGAAGGATGCCGTCCAGCAGGGGCTTGTTGGCGCAGGCGTGCGCACCGTTCAGCTTGTTGTAGGAGCACATCACCGAGCCCACGTGGGCGTCCTTCACGGCCACCTCGAACTGGGGGAGGTAGATCTCACGCAGCGTGCGCTCGTCCACCCGCGCGTTCACGCTGAGGCGGTTCCCGGTCACGCTGCCGTCGGCCTGCTTGGCGCCCTCCTGGTTGTTGGCCGCGAAGTGCTTGACGTTCGCGATCACGCCCTGCCCCTGGGCTCCCTTGATCCATTCCACGCCCAGGCGGCCGGTGAGGAAGGGGTCCTCGCCGAAGCTCTCGAAGACCCTGCCCCAGAGCGGCGTGCGCAGGATGTTCACCGTGGGGGCGTACACCACGTCGTTGCCCTTCAGGCGCGCCTCGTTGCCCACCACCGCGCCGTCGAGGCGGGCGAGCGAGCGGTCGAAGCTCGCGGCGAGGGCCATCGTGGCGGGCAGGGCGGTGCTCGGCCCCTGCCTGACGCCGACGGGCCCGTCGGTGAGGTAGAGCGGCGGCACGTCGAGCCGCGGCACGCCGAAGGCCGCGCCGGTGTGACCGCCCGGGTCGCCCGTGACTCCCGTGGCCACGTCGCCGGCCAGGAGGGAGATCCGCTCCGCGGGGGTGAGGGCGGACACGAGCAGCTGGGCGCGGCGTTCGGGCGACAGCGAGGTGTCGCACCAGGGGTGGGAGCCGCAGCGGCCCGCCGCGCTCGCGCCCGGCGCGGCAGCGAGAGCGCCGATCGCCAAGGTCGTGCACACCGCTATGGCCAGTCGTCCGATCGTTCTCTCCCCTGCGCGGATCTTAAGCGTGCGGGCAAGTCTCAGCCCGCTCTCAGGTTTCTCCCAGGTTCATGAGGACAATGGTTGGTGCATGGCGGCCAGCGACACCACCTCCCACCGCGTGCTCGTGGTGGACGACGAGCCGAACATCGTGGACGTCGTGGCCATGGCGCTTCGGTTCCAGGGCTTCGAGGTGGCCTCCGCGGCCAGCGGCAAGGAGGCGCTCTCGGCCGTGGAGAGCTTCCGGCCCGAGGTGATGATCCTGGACGTGATGCTGCCCGACATGGAGGGCTTCGAGGTGGCCGAGCGGCTCGGGGCGGAGCGGGGCCACGTGCCGATCCTCTTCCTCACCGCGCGCGACGCGAGCGAGGACAAGCTGCGGGGCCTCACCACCGGCGGCGACGACTACATGACCAAGCCCTTCAGCCTGGAGGAGCTGGTGGCCCGCATCCGCAACATCCTGCGCCGGACGGGCAATGGATCGGATTCCAGCCGGCTGGTGTTCGAGGACCTCCAGCTGGACGAGGACACCCGCGAGGTGACTCGGGCGAACGAGCCGGTGGAGCTCACGGCCACCGAGTACCGGCTGCTCCGCTACCTGATGCTGAACCCGAGGCGCGTGCTCACGCGCGGCCAGATCCTCGACCATGTGTGGGACTACGACTTCGGGGGCGACGCCCGGGTGCTGGAGACCTACATCAGCTACCTGCGCAAGAAGCTCGACCGCCACGGGCCGACGCTCATCCACACCTCGCGCGGAGTGGGATACGCGCTGCGCCCGCCGAAGCGCTGAACCGTGTCACTCCGCGCGCGCCTGATCGCGACGCTCCTCATCCTGTCCGCCGTCGGGCTGCTCGCGCTGGCCGCGACCACCTACTTCTCGCAGCGCTCGTTCGAGGAGAAGCGCGTGGACGACCAGACGAGCGCGGCCGCCCCCGCGGTGAGCCGGGCGCTCGATCTCGAGACCGGCCAGGACCTCGACGGCGATGCGCGCGGCGAGCTCGACGAAAGGCCTGGGCCCGGACATGGCCCGGGCGGACCCGACCCCGCGGAAACGAACCTCCCGCCGGGCACATACGCCCAGCGCCGTGCCGCGGACGGGCACGTGCTCGGCTCCGTCACGCCGTTCTCGGATCAGACCAACCTGCCCAAGCCGGACCTTTCGAGCCAGGTCCCGGTGGGCCGGCCGTTCACCGTGGGCGCGAAGGGCGGCAGCGACCTGAAGTACCGCGTGCGGGCCACGCCCGGCCCCGCCCACACGCTCACGATCGTGGCCATCCCGCTCCAGGGCGTGGAGGACGCGCTGCACCGGCTGTTGCTGGTGGAGGGACTGGTGATCGCCGGGGTGCTCGCGCTGCTCGCGCTTCTGTCCTTCGTCCTCGTGAGGGCGGGGCTGCGACCGCTCGAGCGCATCGGCCACACCGCGGATGCCATCGCGGCGGGTGAGCTCTCCCACCGGGTCGAGACCGCCAACGAGCGCACCGAGGTCGGGCGCCTGGGGCTGGCGCTGAACTCGATGCTCGACCGGCTGGACGACGCCTTCAGCCAGCGCGAGGCCACAGAGGGGCGGCTGCGGCGATTCCTCGCGGACGTGTCGCACGAGCTGCGAACGCCGCTCGCCTCGATCCGCGGGTACGCGGAGCTGTTCCGCATCGGGGCCGCGCGGAAGCCGGCGGACACGGAGAAGGCGATGTCGCGGATCGAGGAGGAGTCGGCGCGCATGGGGGTGCTCGTGGACGACCTGCTGACGCTCGCGCGCCTGGGCGAGGTGCACGACCGGCCCAGCGAGGCCGTGGACGTGAGCGCACTGGCCTCGGACGCCGCGGCGGACGCCCGCGCCACCGACCCGGGCCGCGAGATCGCCGCCCAGAACCAGGGCGAGGCCATCGTGCTCGGCGACCCCCACCAGCTCCGCCAGGTGCTGGCCAACCTCATGCGAAACGCGCTCGTGCACACGCCGCCGGGCACGGCCGTGGAGGTGGCCACGCGCCGCAACGGGGACGGCGTGGTGGAGATCGAGGTGCGAGACCACGGGTCGGGGCTGCCGCCGGGTGAGGATCCGCGCCTCCTGTTCGAGCGCTTCTCGCGCTCCGAGCCGGGCCGCGGGCGCGGCCGCGCCGGCGCCGGTCTCGGGCTGGCCATCGTGGCCGGGATCGTGGATGCGCACGGTGGCACCGTGGGCGCCGCGAACGCGGCCGGTGGCGGGGCCGTGTTCACGGTTCGGCTGCCGCTGGCCGGGGAGCGCTCCGGGCTTGACGCTCGGCCGGCCGGCGCGTAGCTTCGGCCGACCCCATGCCGATCGGTAAGGACGGGCCGGCCGTCAGCCACATCAGTCAGGCCTATCCCGACAGGGTCGAGGTGCGCGGACGCGACCTCTGCGGGGACCTGATGGGCAGGTTGAGCTTCACGGAGTACTTCCACCTGCTGCTCACCGGCGACGAGCCCACGGAGGACCAGCGCCACTTCCTCGACCTGCTGCTGGTGGCCATCGCCGAGCACGGAATGATGCCCACCAACGTGGCCGCGCGGATGACCCTGGCCGCCGACCCCGGGTCGCTCCAGGGGGCCGTGGCTGCCGGCATCCTCGGCTGTGGTCCCGTGATCCTGGGCACCTCCGAGGCCTGCGCCGTGCTGCTCGAGGAGGCGCAGGAGACCGTCGCGGCCGGCGGCGACCCGGTTGCCGTGGCCGGCGATGTGGCGCGAGCGGTCCACGACTCCGGGGCGCGGCTGCCGGGCTTCGGCCATCCAGTTCACCGGCCGCTCGACCCGCGCGCGGAGCGGATCCTCGAGCTCGCCGACGCTCGGGGCGTGAGCGGACCCCACGTACTGCTCGCCGGCCACCTTCGCGACGCCGCGGCCGTGGCGTGGGGCAGGCCGCTGACCATGAACGCGTCGATGCCGATCGCCGCGGTGATGCTGGACCTCGGCTTCCCGCCGGCCACGGTGAAGGCGGTCCCCATCCTCGCGCGCACCGCCGGCCTGCTCGCCCACCTCGCCGAGGAGCGCGACCAGCCGATCGGGTTCCTGATGGCGGGGCGCGCTGAGGAGGCGGTGGAGTACGTGCCTCCGCCGGAGGACGGGCCGAGCTGATCCTAGAGCCGGACGTGGAGACCCGTCCCTGGGCAGAGCAGCTCGAGCTGGACGACGCGAGCTACAGGAGCCAGCTCGAGTATCTGTACGAGCGCTCGGCGTTCTACCGGGAGAAGCTCGCCGCGGCCGGGGTCGCCTCGGCCGGCGCTGCGGGCGGCCTGGGGGAGATCGCGCAGCTGCCGGTCACCGAGAAGCGAGAGATCCGGGAGTCATGCACGCCGGAGAACCCGATCGGCGCGCACCTGTGCGTGGCCGCGCCCGAGATCGTCCGGACCTACTCGACGAGCGGCACCACGGGCACGCCGAGCTACATCCCGCTGACCGCCGGGGACCTGGACAACTGGGTCACGGGATCGGCACGGAGCTACGCGGCATCCGGCGTGGAGGCCGGCCAGCGGCTGGTGAGCACCTACAACGCCGGGCCGTTCGCGGCGGGGGCGGCGCTGGCCTCGTTCGATCGCATCGGGCTCTCGCACATCCCGTTCGGGACGGGCAACACCGAGCGGCTGATGCGCGCCGTGGAGCTGCTCGGGCCGGAGGCGGTGGTGCTCACGCCGTCGTACGCCGCGCATCTCGTGGAGTGGGCGGCTGAGCGCGGCGTCGATCTCCGCGGGTCGAGCGTGAAGCGCGTGCTGGTGGCGGGGGAGCCGGGCGGCGGCGAGCCGGCCTTCCGCCAGATGCTGGAGGAGGGCTGGGGTGCGCGGGTGACCGAGGCGATGGGAATCGGGGACATCGGCGTGTCGCTCTGGGGCGAGTGCGAGGAGCAGGACGGCATGCACCTTGGCGCGCGCGGGTTCGTGCATCCCGAGCTGATCGACCCGGCTTCGGGCGCCGCTCTCGAGATGGAGGACGGCGCCTCGGGCGAGCTGGTGCTGACCCACCTGCGGCATCGCGCTGCGCCGCTGCTGCGGTTCCGCACGCGCGATCACGTTGAGGTGCGGTCGGGCCCGTGCGCCTGCGGGCGCACCGGTCCGCGCGTGCGCTGCATCGGCCGCACCGACGACATGCTCATCGTCCGCGGCGTGAACGTCTTCCCCTCTGCGGTGCGGGAGGTGGTGAGCGCGTTCGCGCCCGACGTGAGCGGTCACGTGCTGGTCAGGCCCGGCGCGGCGGGGGTGAAGCAGGAGCCGCCCCTCCCGGTGGACGTGGAGCTGGCCCAGGGCCGGGCGCCCGATGGCGCGCTCGCCGACTCGATCCGCGAGAGACTTCGCAGCGTGCTCGTGGTCCAGACGCGCGTGGAGCTCGTGCCGTGGGGGAGCCTCGAGCGAAGCGAGTACAAGTCAAAGCTCGTAGAGCGCTAGATCACGACAGAGGGGGCGAATGCGAAAGCTTCAGAGCCAGGGCGTGCACCACATCACGATCGTCGGCGCCGGCCGCCAGACGTCGATCGACTTCTGGGAGGGCGTGCTGGGGATGCCGTTCGTCTTCGAGCAGCCGAACCTCGACAACGCGGCGGACAGCCACCTCTACTTCGATCCGGGCGACGGGCGCCTGATCACGATCTTCACCAACGAGGAGCGTGAGGCTGACCCGACCCGCACTCCCACCGACCCCGGCTGCGTGCACCATCTGGCGTTCGCGCTCTCGCAGGCGACCTTCCACCAGGCCGTGGAGCGCCTGGACGGGCGCGGGATCAAGCACAGCGGGGTGAAGGACCGCGGCTTCATGGACTCGATCTACTTCGAGGACCCGCTGGGCCTGCTGATCGAGCTGGCGTCCTATCGCTTCGAGCCGCCGCACGGGCACACCCACGCCGACGTGCTGCTCGAGGCTCACAAAATCCGGGTCGCGCGCGACGACCACAACATCGACCGGGAGCACCTCGCCGACGCGATCGAGGCGCTCGCCACGCGCTCGCGGGAGTCGCTGTCTGACGACCGCTCGCCCAAGAACCCCTACTGACGGAGGACTGGCATGGCCACGAACACCTTGAACATCCTCAAGCCGAGCGTGAACAACCTCACCGCCCGGATCTTCGTGCGGGCCGCGGGGCTCGAGTTCGAGGAGCAGGACGTGTGGGGCGCCACCACCACGCCGGAGTTCCTGAAGAAGGACCCGGCGCACCTCACGCCCATGCTCGAGGAGGACGGCCTGCCGAGGGGCACGCTCTGGGAGAGCTGCGCGATCATGCAGTACCTCTGCAACAAGCACGACCTGGCCGATCTCTACCCGACGGACCCGGCCGAGCGGGCCATGGTGGACAGCGCGATGTTCTACCTGATCGGCACCGTCTATCCGCTGCTGGCGCGGGCCACCTATCCGGTGCTCGGCTTCCCCCAGTACCCGGGCGAGGCGGCCACCTCGGACGCCGACGAGGCGATCAAGGCACAGGCCCGGCACGACGCGGAGGCGGCGCTGGCCGAGCCGCTCGACGTGTACCGCGCCTTCTTTCTCGACGGGAGGACCTTCGTGGGCGGCGACAAGCCCTCGATCGCGGACATCCGCCTGGCCGCGTCGCTCGAGTTCCTGCGCGCGATCGACTACCCGTTCCCGGCCTGGGCCGAGGACTACATGGCCGCGATGGAGACGACCCTCGGCGACGCCTACTCGGAGCCGGCGGCGGACGTGCGCGGCTTCGTGGCCCAGGCGAAGGGGGCGAGCGCGTAGGGGGTAGCTCGGCAGTCCTCGCGGGCCGTTGCGTTTACGGCAGGGGGTAGGCGTGCGGTTGCGCCGGGGCGGGGTGGCCCGAGTTACTAACGCATAGCGATAGTAAGTCGGCCCGCCCTGCCGCCCTGGCAACGGAGGACCACCGGAAGGTGACGTGGGCGTGACGAGGCACAGACGGCCGCCATCCGGCCGCCTCGTCGGCTGGTGGGGCGGCTAGTGCCGTCGCGCCGTGGCCACAACGTGCGCGTGCGGGTCACGCACGGCCAATGGCCTGGGGTGCGTGGCGAGTTGTGCATGCATACCGTGCAAAAGGCGCCACACCCCCCTCGGGGCAGGCCGAGTTACTTCCGCAAGAGTTGACGGGAGCGTGACGAGGCACCGCTTCCTCACCCAGCTGCAGTAGACGGCGAACGCGGCGCGCCGCCCGCTACGACGCCAGCGCCCGCAGGTCGCCCGCGTGGCCCTGGCAGTCGTAGAGGACGCCGGAGCCGGTGCCGCCGGTCGACGGCAGCATGACCTTGGTGCACGTCCTGGCCACCGCGGCCATCACCTCGCTGGATCCCACTCGGCCGTCGGCGGGCATTCCGCTGCGGCTGTCGTCGGTGAGGATCCAGCGGATCTTGCCGCTCGCCACCGCGTCGGCCAGCCACGAGACGCTCACCTGGCTCTCGCGGCCGGAGAAGCCGCCGATCGCGGCCACGTTCGACCCGGACGTGATCAGCCGGCCGGCCGCTCCCGACTGGCTCGACACCGCCAGCGTTCCGCCGCCGTGCGCCTTCACGTAGGCCAGCGCCTGCTTCAGCGACTGGCTGTTCCCGCCGAACATCCCGCCGCCGCCCTGCTGGTTGCCGGCCGCTCGCGGCGAGGTCATGCCCCCGACGCCCGGGGGCGCGAGGCCGCCCTGCGACGTGCCGCCCGCGCCTGGAGGCATCCCGGCGCCCGAACCGCCGCCGCCGCCGCCCGGCCCGCCGCCCATGGCCGCGCTCGCCGGCCCTCCGGCTGGGAAGGTGCCGCTGGTGGCGTGCCCGAGGGTCTGCACCGCCCAGGCGCCCGGGGCCAGGAGCAGCAGCCCCATCGCCGCGGCCACCACGGCCACGCGAACCTGCCTGCGAACCCCAGAGCCGAGCGCCAGAACCACCGCGGCGGCACCGCCGCCGGCGATCAGTAGCGGGGGAGCCCAGCCGAGCTCGCCCGGGTACTGGTGGATCACCGCCAGCTCGGTGATCACCCCGGCCACCACCGCCGCCGGGCCCACGACCCGCGCGAGCCGGTCGCCGGAGAGCATCACGGCCACGCCGGCGCCGGCCAGCATCGCCGCGAACGGCGCGAGCTGGGAGGTGTAGTAGGGATGGAAGATCCCCTCGGCCTGGCTGAAGGCCACCGCGATGGTGAGGAAGCTGCCGCCCACCGCGATGATCCATCCCGTGCGCGGGTCACCGCGCCGCAGCCGCGTGGCGGCCACGATCCCGGCGCCTGCCACGAGCGCGAAGCCGAGCAGCCACCCGGCCTGTCCGCCGAGGCTCTGGTTCAGCAGCCGCAGCACGCCCGGCTCGCCGCCGAACATCCCGCCGCCGCCACCGCCGCCAGGGCCGCCGGTCCCGCCGCCCGGTCCGCCGCTCTGACCGAAGAGCCGGCCGAGCCCGTTGTAGCCGAGGATCAGGGACCAGATGCTGTTGTCGCTCGTACCCGAGATCCACGGCCGGTCGGACGCCGGAGTGAGCGCCATGAGCAGCGGCCAGGCACCGCCCACCACGACCATCGCCGCGCCGCCCGCGAGGAGCTGGCGCGCGGCGGCGAGGCGGCCACGCGGGGCCACCCACATCCACGCGGCGGCGATCGCCGGCACCACCATCAGTGCCGCGGCCATCTTGGCCTCGAACCCGAGTCCCACGAACACGCCCGAGAGGACGAGCCAGCGCGTGCGCCCGTCCTCGAACGCCCGCACCACGCACCACAGCGCGGCAACGCAGCAGAGCACGAGCAGCGCGTCGGGATTGTTGTGCCGGGACACCGCCACGGTGACGGGGGTCAGCGCGAGCGCGAGGCCCGCGGTGAACCCCGCGACCCGGCCGAAGGGACGCCGGACCAGGTCGTACGCGAGCACGACCGTGGCCACGCCCATCAGGGCCTGGGGAACGAGCAGGCTCCAGGAGCTGAACCCGAAGACCCGGGCCGAGAGCGCCTGCACCCAGAGCGCGAGCGGCGGCTTGTCCACCGTCATCGCCCCGGCGGTGTCGAACGAGCCGTAGATGAACGCGTGCCAGCTGGTGCTCATCGAGCGCACGGCCGCGCCGTAGTACTCGTTGGCGTAGCCATTGCGGTCGAGCGCCACGAGGTTCAGCAGGCCGGCGATCAGCACCAGCGCGCTGAGCTCGGGGCGCCGCCAGGAGAGCCCGCGGGCCCGCGAGGTGGCGCGGGTTCGGAGGCTCTCGGCCGGCATGGGAATGGACGTGGTGGACATCTCGGGTGTTCCTTTCGTGGTGAGGGTCTGGTTCAGGCGACGTGCGCACGGGCCAGGGCCCAGCGCACGACGCGGTAGCGGCGCGGGTCGGCGAAGACCCAGGCCTTCAGAGCGATGAAGCGAGCCACGCTCGTCACGGCGCTGGCCACCGTCATCACGGCGACCTCCACGCCCCGAGGGGGGTGCGGGTCGATCGCGTGCATGGAGGCCAGGGCGGCGCTGGTCACGGCCAGCGCCGCGATGAAGACGACGATCCCGCGGGCGTGGTGCTGCCACAGCCGCCGCCGGCCGCGCACACCGAAGGTCAGGTGCCGGTTGGCCTGCGTGTTGGCCACCCCGGTGATCGCGAGGGCCAGCCCATTCGCGCCCACCGCGCCCACGGGCCCGCGCAACAGCACGTAGAGCAGCGCGTAGGCCACGGTGGAGGCCACGCCCAGGGCGAGGAAACGGGCCAGCGGGGCGCTGGCCACGAGCCGGGCCACGCCGCGCAGGTCATCCATCGCGGTGCTCACCAGCGCCACCCGGGAGTCCGGGTCCTCCACCCAGTCCACCGGGACCTCGCTGATGCGCATCCCCTCGCGCTGGGCGAGCACCAGCAGCTCGGTGTCGAAGAACCAGCTCTCGTCGCGCACCTGCGGGAGCAGCCGCCGCGCCGCGTCCGCGCGGATGGCCTTGAAGCCGCACTGGGCGTCCGAGAAGCGCGCCCTGAGGACGGTGCGAAGCACCCGGTTGTAGCCGCGCGAGATCAGCTCGCGCTTGGCGCTGCGCTCGACCCGCGCGCCCCGGCCGAGTCGCGTGCCGATGGCCACGTCGCTGTGGCCGGAGAGCAGTGGCGCCACGAGCGGCAGCAGGCCGCGAAGGTCCGTGGACAGGTCCACGTCCATGTAACAGAGCACCTCCGCGTCGCTACGCGACCAGGCCGCGCGCAGGGCACGGCCGCGGCCCTTCTCCGTCAGGTGCAGAAACTCAACGCCGGGCAGGTCTTCGGCCAGCGCTCGCGCCAGCCTCGGCGTCTGGTCCGTGCTCGCGTTGTCGGCGATCACGATGCGCCAGGAGTACTGCAGCTCGGCACTCAGGTGGTCGTGCAGCCTCCGGATCGAGCCGGGCAGCGCGGCCTGCTCGTTGTAGACGGGCACGACGATCTCGATGCGCGGGGCCTCGGGGATCGCCTCGGCCAGGGCGAGCGGCTCGGGGGAGAGGGTGGCGATGGACATGGCGCCACCTTCGGTCCCCGCCGTGAGAGCGGGCTGTAACCACCCTGGGAGATCACTGAACGGCGCACACCGGGCACCCCGGGTCGTGCGGCACGACCTCCCGTGTGACCTCCATCGTGCGGAGGTCGTAGAGCCATGCCGTGCCGAGGGCCGCCGGGTCGCACAGGCCGCTGATGTGGTGGAGCGCCTCGAGCGCCACGTGCCCGCCCACGATCGCGCACACCGGCCCGAGGGTGGCGGCGGAGGAGGCACGGCCGCGTCGCTGCTCCACGAGGTCGTCGTAGAGCGGGAACTCGCGGCGGTAGGCGCGCTCCTGGCACTCGAAGCAGCCGGTGCGCCCTGGCACGTAGAGCGGCCCGACCCGTGCCACCGGAGGCGAGTGGCTCATGGTGATCGCGGGCACGCCGACGGCGACGACCGCCGCGTTCACCCAGCGCTCGATGTCGTGCGCCGGCCAGTCCACGGCATTCACCACGAAGTCGCACCCGCGCACCGCGTCCTCCACGTCGGCGCTGCTCTCGAGGCGCACCGGCAGCTTCTCGATCGCCGTGTGCGAGCTGAAGGCGCCGAGCGTCTCCGCGGCCGCGTCGGTCTTGAGCCGTCCCACGTCATTCTCCCGGTACAGCACCTGGCGGTTGAAGTTGCTCTCCTCCACGACGTCTCCGTCCACGATCCGGAGCCGGCCCACCCCGCAGCAGGCGAGCGCCATCGCCGCCCAGCTGCCCAGGCCCCCGAGGCCGAGCAGCGCCACCCGGCTCTCACGCACGCGCGAGTGGTAGGCGGCGGTGCCGAGACCCGCCGCGTCCATGTCGGCGAAGTAGCGCAGCTGGCGGTCCCAGCGCACGCGCTCCGCGGGTGGCACGGCATCGTCCCCCGCGGCGTCCTCCAGCGCGCCGAGAGCGCGGAGCGCCTCGAGCGTCTCGCACACGAGCGGCACGCCGAAGCGGCGCTCGAGCTCCGTCACCCGCGCCCGGCCGTCCAGCGCCGCGAGCAGCTCGCGCGCGTCCGCGCTCGGCCGCTCGATCACGAGGTCGCCGTCGCCGCCCGGCCGCAGCAGGTAGAGGTCCCCGCCGGAGGAGGGCAGCAGCTCGATGGTGCGCTTGAGTCTCGGTCGCATGGGAGGGGAGGGGGCGGATGCGCCCGGCCGCTTGGGCCGGGCGCCCCACCGGACTAGGCGAGCTTCGTGATCGACAGCGCCGGAATCACGGGCTTGTCGGTCTTCTTGATCACCACTCTCACTCACCTCCTTTCCTCTGGCCGGGAGACGTAGAGGGTCTTCAGCAGGTGCTCCTCGTCCGGGCCCGCGAGCAGGACGCCGCGGGCGTCGACGCCGCACGCGTCCACCACCCTGAGACCGGTGCGCGCGAGCAGCGCCTCCACCTCGGCGGGAGGGTGGTGGCGCTGGCGATGGCGCGTCTCGATCAGCTCGAACAGGCCGTCGCGCGCGGGGCGGAGCACGTCCACGCTCGCCTCGGCCAGGCAGCCCGCGGGAGCCGATGGCGAGGAGCGCCCGCGCCAGATGAAGGTGAGCCCGCGGTCCCCGGACACGCGGTCCGCCGAGAACGTGTGCCGGTAGGCGGCGAGCGTGTTGAGGTCGAAGGCGAACAAGCCGCCCGGGGCGAGGTTTCGCCGCGCCGACCGGAAGGCGGCCTCCAGCTCCTCCGGGGAGCAGAGGTAGTTGAGCGAGTCGTCGAAGCAGGTGACCACGTCGAAGTGGCCGAGCACCGGCAGGGCGGTGATGTCTGCCCGCACCAGGCGTACGCCCGGCGCCTTCGCGCGGGCTCGCTCGAGCATCGCCTCTGAGAGATCGCAGCCGGTGACCTCGTAGCCGCGGCGCAGGAAGGGCAGCAGGCTCTCCCCGGTACCGCAGGCGAGGTCCAGCAGCCGGCTCGCGCCGGGGCGGTGACGGTGCAGCAGCGGCTCGACCGTGTCAGCCCAGGCCTCGTAATCCGACTCTGCGGTGAAGCGGTCGTAGAAGGGCGCAAGGGACTCGTAAGCGCGCTCGGCGGAGGCGGCCGGCGAAGACATGTACCTCTCATGACCTCCCGAGTAATCGAAATAGTTACGCCCACTCCCGCCTGGGACTGGGCCGCGGCCCTCGACCTCTGCCTGCGGGTGGCCACACGGATCCTGTGGTCGCGCGAGGTGGCCGAGGACGCGGCCCAGCAGGCCGTCGTGCGGGCGCTCAAAGATGGGCGCTCACGATCCGACCTCGACGACCCCGACGCCTGGCTCGCCACCATCGCGCGTCGCGAGGCCCTGCGTATGTGGAAGACCGAGGAGCGCATCCGGGTGCGGAGAACCAGTGAGGATGTGCTCCACGCGGTGGCTGTTCCGGACGCCGACCTGGAGCGCCTCGAGGGGCGGCTTCAGCTCGAGGCCATGACCCTGGGATTAGCGCCCTGCGACCGGCTTCTCATTAGGCTGAGATACCACGATGACCTGACCCAACTCGAGATCGCAAACCGGTTGGGAATCCTTGAGGGAAACGCTAAGGTCAGACTACATAGGGCCCGCGAGAAAATTAAACGAGAGTTGAGAGATCGAGGATGACTGGCAAGCGGCAGGCGTTGGTTGATCAACGCGTGGCCAAGGCTCTTTCCCACCCCCTGCGGGCACACATCCTGGCGATCCTCAACGAGCGAGTGGCCAGCCCCAACGACATGGCCGAGCAGCTCGGGGAACCGCTCGGCAACGTGAGCTACCACGTGAAGGCGCTGCTCGAGCTCGACTGCATCGAGCTCGTGAACACCCGCCCGCGCCGCGGAGCGGTAGAGCACTTCTACCGCGCCATCACACGTCCCTACTTCAGCGACCGTGACTGGAGCCGTCTTCCGCGCTCGCTGCGCCAGGCGATCTCAGACGTCGGGCTCCAGCTCATCTGGGACGACGTGGCGGACTCGATCGAGGCCGGGGCGTTCGAGGCCCGCGACGACCGGATCCTGAGCCGTGCGCCCGTGGTCCTCGACGAGCGTGGCTGGAAGGAGCTGCACGGCATGCTCGCCGAGCTTCTCGAGCGCCTCGTCCAGGTCGAGGCCGACGCCAATGCCCGGCTCGCCGAGAGCGACGAGCAGGGCATGGCCACCAAGGTCGTGGTCATGCAGTTCCTGTCCACGCGGGCCGATGGCGACGGCGCGAAGGACGGCAAGACCGCCAAGAGCGAGGCCACCGCCCGCGCGAAGTGAGTCGCCGATGCCGGTAGACCCTCCGATCCAGGGCATGCTCGCCATGCTCGAGGCGATGCAGCGGCCGTCGCTCGGCAGCGGCACGCCCGAGGAGGCGCGCCGCGGCTTCCGGATGCTCACCGTGGACCTGCGGCCGGCCCACACGGTCGTGCCGGTCGCGTCCACGGAGGACATCGAGGTGCCGGGCGCCGCGGGTCCGCTGCCCGCTCGCATCTACCGCCCGGAGGCGGAGGGTGAGCTGCCCACGATCGTCTTCTTCCACGGAGGCGGGTTCGTGATCGGAGACGTGGACACGCACGACAACCAGTGCCGGGTGCTCTGCCGCGAGGCGGAGGCCGTGGTGCTCAGCGTGGGCTACCGGCTGGCCCCGGAGCATCCCTTCCCCGCCGCTCCAGAGGACTGCTTCGCCGCCACTCGGTGGGCCGCCGAGCACGTGGCCGAGCTGGGTGGCGACGCCGGCCGCATCGCCGTGGCCGGGGACAGCGCGGGCGGAAACCTGGCAGCCGTGACGGCGCTCATGGCCCGCGACGCCGGTGGTCCGGCACTGGCCGCGCAGCTCCTGATCTACCCTGGCACCGACTTCGAGGGCGGCTATCCCTCCGAGACCGAGAACGCCGAGGGCTTCTTCCTCACGCGGGCGGACATGGAGTGGTTCCGGGAGCAGTACCTCGCGGGCGCAGACCCCACCGACCCCCTGCTGAGCCCCGTCCACTGTCCGGACCTCGCCGGACTCCCACCCGCGGTGGTGATCACCGCCGAGTTCGACCCGCTGCGTGACCAGGGCGACGCGTACGCCCGGGCGCTCGAGGAGGCCGGCGTGCACGTGATCGCGCGGAGCTACGGCGGACTCATTCACGGGTTCTTTGACCTGGGCGCCCTCAGTCCGGCGGCGGCCGAGGCCACCGACGAGGTGTGCGCGGACGTGCGGGGGCTCCTCGCCCGCGTTGGGGAGGAGCGCAGCCCGATCGTCGATCGGGTGAGCACCGGACCAGACAATTAATGCCTGACGGGGACTATTAAGGCCAATTGCCGGGACTGCACCAGCAGGCGGCCGTCCTGCGTCCATAGCTCGCCGTCCTCGGTCCACAGGCCGTCCTGCGCGCGGGCCGAGGTGAAGCGACCCAGCACCGGGGTCTCGGCCCGAGCCTCGGGAACCGGCAGGCGGCCGAACAGATGGACCGTGAGATCGAGCGTGGGCGCGCCGAGCGGAAGCGCGGCCCGCGAGAGCGCCACGGGTGGCATGGCATCGGCGAGGCAGGCGAGCAGAGCGGCGTCGAGCGGCCCCGGTCCCTCGGCCCGCATCCATCCGTCGAGCTCCACGTTCCCGCTCGCGCCCGATAGCGGCGGCGGCCCGCCCGCCCAGCGGAGCTCGAGCGCGTCGAGGTAGACGGGCGCGCCGGGCGTGGCCGCCGACACCCGCGGAGCGTCCTCGAAGGGAACCACCTGGGGTACGGGCGACACGGTCCATGACGGTCCCCGGCGCGGCGCGGAGAACTCGCCGATGGCGATTCCCAGCAGGCGCCCCTCCTGCTCGGCGCGCCCGGTGACCGTGGTGACCGAGCGGCCCCGGCGGGCCACCGTCGCGTGGAGCTGCACGCCGCCGTTGGCCGGCGGCGCCACGAAATGGATGTTGAGCGAGCGGAGGGAGCGCTCGGGGTCGCCCGACTCGGCCTCCATGGCCCTCACCATGCACGCGGCCAGGAACCCGCCCAGCGGCGCCACGGGCCCCCACCAGCGCGGGCTCAGCTGCGCGGTGTAGCGCCCCTCGGCGCCGGTGATCGCGGTGTCCTCGGAAAAGCTGGGCACGGGCACCGGGCAGCCTAGGTCAAGGTCCGCGCGGCCGCTGACGACAAATGAACCAGTGGGTTCACGCATCCCGCATCCGGCATGAGTGACGGACTCGTCCCGCGGCTACGCGACCTCGGTCGCGGCTCGCAGCGCGAACGGGCCCGCACGGGCGCGCTCGAGGAGAGCGAGCGCTGGTTCCGCGCGCTCGTGGAGTACGCGCCCGACGCCGTGCTCGTGATCGGCCATGGCGGGGTCATCCGCTACGCCTCACCCGCGCTCACGCGCCTGCTCGGGCACGACCCCGAGCGCGTGGCGGACACGCTGCTGCTCGACCTGGTCCCCGCGTCGGACCGCGGCGCGGCGTCACTGGTGCTCGCCACCGGCGAGGGCGAGACCCGCCGCGGGACCTGGTCGATGGTGCATCGCGACTCCGGCCTCGTGCCGGTGGAGGGCGTGGCCGAGCGCCCCTCGCGGGACGCCACGCTCCAGGGAGTGGTGCTGGCTCTGCGGGCCACCGAGGCCGGCCCGAGCAAGCGCCCGGCCGATGGGCGCTCCTTCTACGACGACCTCACCGGCCTGCCCACGCGAGCGCTCTTCGAGGACCGCGCCACCCATGCCTTCGCACGCGCCCGCAGGGCCGGACAGCCGGTGGCCATCCTGATGGTGGACCTGGAGGACATGGGCCCCGTGAACGAGGTGCTCGGGTCCGCCGCGGGTGACGAGATGCTGCTGGAGGTGGCGCGGCGCCTGGACTCCGGGCTGCGCGCGGGCGACACCGGCGCGCGGGTGGGCGAGAGCGAGTTCGCCGTGCTGCTCGAGGGCTTCGAGCGCGCGAACGAGGCCACGGAGGTGGCGCGCCGGCTGGTCACCAGGCTGTGCAAGCCCGTCCGGGTGGGGAGCGAGGAGGTGCTGCCCAACCCCTCCGTGGGCGTGGCCGTGGCGGAGGACGGTGGCGGCGTGGCCATGGATCTGCTCCGGGACGCGGGCGTGGCCGCTTATGCGGCTCGCGGGCGCGGGCGTCGCCCGGTGCGCTTCGAGCCGGCGATGCGAGCCTCGCTCGTCGAGCGTCTCGAGGTGTCCGAGGACCTGGACTTCGCGCTCGAGCGCGATCAGCTGGTGGTGCTCTTCCAGCCGCTCGTTGACCTCGCGGACGAGCGCATCACCTCGGCCGAGGCGCTTCTGCGCTGGCGCCATCCGCGGGCCGGCGTGATCAGTCCCGTGGACTTCATCCCCCTGGCCGAGGAGACGGGCATGATCGTCCCGCTCGGCCACTACGTGATCCGCACCGCGTGTGCCCAGCTGGCCCGCTGGCAGGAGGGGGGCCGCGTGGACGACAGCTTCCGGATCAGCGTGAACCTGTCGGGGCGCGAGCTGCGCGAGCCCGAGCTCACGGCCGTGGTGAAGGCTGCTCTGGAGGACGAGGGACTGGCACCCGGCCGGCTCATGGTCGAGGTGAGCGAGTCCGCGGTGCTCGACGACCTCGACACCGCGCGCATCAGGCTGTCGGAGCTGAGGGCGCTGGGCGTGGGGATCACGCTGGACGACTACGGCTCCGGCCGGCCGCCGATCGCGCACGTCTACGGGCTGCCCGTGGACGAGGTCAAGGTCGAGGGCCACTTCGTCGGCGACCCCACCGACGATGCTCTGGCGCGCGCCGTGTCGAGGCTTCGTGACGAGCTCGGGATCGGGATCGTGGCCAAGGGAATCGAGGAGCGCGAGACGGTGGACGGCCTGCGCGCTCTCCGCTGCTCGGCCGGACAGGGCTTCCTCTTTGCACCTCCGCTCACGGCCGAGGACCTCGGCCGCAGGCTCGGCCGCGGACAGGACCAGGACCGCCCCACAGCTCGTCCCGCGGAGAGCTAACACAGGCTGCGGTGCTCGCCCGACCAGCGCTCGGGCTCCGCTCCTCGCTAGCCGGGGCGGGTTTTGCGCTTCGTGACCGTCAGGCGGGCGTGCATGCCCATGGCCTCGTGGCCCTCGAGCGTGCAGAACACGACGTAGCGGCCCGGCTTGCGCACCCGGACGCGGAGCGTGTCCGTGTGGCCGGGACGGACCTTCGGCATTGCTCCCAGGACCCGGCCGGACGCGTTGCGGATGGCCAGGTCATGACCGTCCTCGCCGTAGTTGTGCGCGTTCAGGCGCACCACTCCCACCGGCACCCTGGTTCGGTAGAGCGACACGCGCCACTCGCGCTCGCTCACGCCGACCGACGTTCCGCGCGAGGCGGTGGCCCCGGCGAGCGCGGGCGTCGCGGCCATCAGGCCGAGCAGCGGAAGGAGGAGGGCCCGCCTCACCGGACCAGGGACACGCGGCCCAGCCGGCCCGCGCCGGGGATCACCGACGCGGCGTCGGTGCCCAGGTGCTGCTCCAGCAGGCTCGCGTAGACGCGGCGGAAGTCGATGGTGACCTTCAGGTTGTCGTGCTCGTCCAGCCGGTTCAGGTCCGGGTAGTCGCTGTGCACGCCGGCCAGCGCGCGGTCACCCTGGACCCAGGCCACACCGCCGGCGCCGTGGTCGGTGCCGGAGCCGTTCTGCTCGGGGCGGCGCCCGAACTCGGACCACACGAGCGTGATCACGCGGCCGGACACCCCGCGCGCCTCGAGGTCGGCCTGGAAGGCGGCCAGGGCCTCGCTCACGTCGCCGAGCATGCCGCTCAGGTCTTTCTGGCTGTCGTGGGTGTCGAAGTTCCCGTCCGCCTGAACGTCGGCCACCCGGATCCCAAGCGGCTTGGAAATCATGGCTGCGAGGTAGCGCAGGCGGTTGCCGAAGTCGCTCTCCGCGGGATACGGGACCGGGGAGGCCAGCGGGTCATTCCCGTCCTTCTCGGCGTAGGGCGCCAGCCGGTCGGCCACCTGCTTCGCCAGGCGGGCCGAGGTGCGCGACGAGCGCAGGGCGTGGCTCCCGGCGGGGCCATGACCCAGCGTCTCGTAGGTCTTCATGGCCTCGTCGAAGGGCTCGCCCCACACGTCGCGGATCCAGAACCCCGCGTCACCGGGTGAGGCCACCGCGGCCACCGGTGCCCGGCCCGAGCGCATGAGCGGCGAGAGCCCGTAGCCCATCGAGATCCCCTGAAGCGGGTTGTCGGGGGTCCCCCTGCGGTCGAGCCAGCGACCGAGCCATCCCGGGGCGCTGCGGTCGGTGATCAGGCCGGTCTCCCAGAAGTGGCGAGAGTGGAAGTGGGACAGGTCGGGGTCCGGGTAGTCGATGCCGGGCAGGAAGCCCACCCGACCGCGCTCGAACAGGCCGCGAACGCCGCCGTTCACACCGCGGCTCAGCTGCGGGTTCAGCCCGAGGCCCGAGCCTCCCGGCAGCGGCGAGGCCTCCACCTTGAGGTCCTGGTGCAGGTCGGCGTAGCGACCGTAGTCGTGGAGGGGCACGAGCGTGTCGAGCAGGTCCACGCCGCCGGGCAGGAAGACGGACACGAGCACCGGCGCGTTCGGCGCCGCCGCGGCGTCGGCGGCCGCCGCCTCGAACACCCGGCTCACCGGCATCGCCCTCGCCGTGTAGAGGGTCAGCCCGGCGCCGATCCCGGCCGCCAGCACCTGCCGGCGCGTGAGCGGGGCGCCGCCCAGGTAATCGCGGCGCACGGCCTCGGATGTGCGGTGGAAGTCGTCGCAGGCGGTGTGGCGGGCCATGGGTCAGTGCACCTGAGCGTCGGGTCCGGAGAGCAGGAGATGGCGGAGCACCCGCTGGCACATGTCGGCGCGCTCCTGGCGGTCCTGGCGCCACTCGCCGTCCTTCAGCTTGCGCTCGGTGAGGAGCCGGTGGGCCACGCGCAGCAGCTCGGCGTCGGTGCGCGAGGAGGTCCACGGGTCGCCCACGGCCCGTCGTGCCCGGGCCACCGCGCGACGCGGGGAGAGCTTGGCCGGAGTGGACTTCTCCTTGACGCGCAGGCGGGGCGTGGCCATCAGGTGGTTAGCCGCGTCGAAGCGCACATGCATGGCGTTCGACGACAGCCACGCGGTGCCCCAGTCCCAGCCCGCCACGGACGGTGGATGGAACAGCTCCTGGCCCATGCTCTCCATCAGCCATCCCCAGCTGCCGTCGTCGATCCGCTGCCCGGCGCCGCGCAGCGCGCCGGCCACGAACATGACGGGCGACTTGACCATGCCCGGTGCGTCGAGGCTCCGGTAGAGCGCGGGGTGGGCCAGGATCTCGCCCACCACCGGCTTGATCCGGTGCCCGGAGCGGCGGTAGGTGTGGGCCAGGTGCGCGCGCGTGCCACCCGGGATCGGAGTGCCCACGAAGTAGTCCCAGAGCTTCCCCACCAGGAAGGGCGCGTGGGCCGGGTGGCCGACGCAGAGGCGGAGCACGTCCTGCCAGTCGAAGTTGCCGGCGTGCCCGAATATCCGCTTGACCCCGGTGGCGTGCGACTCCCCGTCGTAGTAACAGCGCGGCGGGCCGTTCTCGCGCCAGTCCACCCGGAAGCCGGTGAGCGCCCGCGCGGCCTGGCGGATGTCGCGCTCGCTGTACCCGCGACCGAGCGTGAAGAGCTCCATCAGCTCGCGCGCGTAGTTCTCGTTCGGCGCCTCCTTGTCCGAGTCCGCCAGTGAGAGGAACAGGAGCATCGCCGGGTCGCTCGTCACCGCCTTGAGCAGGGCGGGAAAGCTCCCCATCGCGTGGCGGCGGAACATCCGGTTCTGGGCGAGCATCAGCGGCGTGTCCTGGTCGCTGGTGGCGAAGTGGTCGTGCCAGAAGAGAGTGAGCTTCTCCTGGAGAGGGCGCCGCGACCGGATCACGCGGTCGAGCCACCAGAGCGCGTCGTGGCTCCATTCGTTCTCGGGGTCGAGCCGGTGGCCGTCAACCGTGGGCGGCCCGATCCTCGGAGCGGGTGACGGCCCGCCGTTCAGCACCCAGCGGATGGTGTGCGCCTTGCCGCGCCGGGCCCAGTGATGAGCCTCGCGCGGAGTGGCGCCGAAGCCCGCGCGCCAGAACAGGCGCTTCACGTGGGCCTCGCTCCAGCCCCGGTGTCGGGCCGTCCTCCGCCGCGCGCGAGTCCGGGGCCGCCGGGCGGCCGCTGATGCCTTGGTATCCGCTGCCATCCGTGGCTGCCGGCGCGCATGTCTGGGCCATCCGCCGCCCGCCGGGGAGCGCCGAAGAATGACGAACGGGGGAGGCTCGATGGGGCGCGGGGAAGGATCGGGGCGGATCGCTGGGCCAATCCCGTGCGCCGGCGGTGCAATCCGGCGCCCAGGGAGCAGTTGCGAGACTCACCCGCCTCGTGCTCGCCGTGGCCCTCGCACTCGGATCGTCTGCCTGTTACGGCGTGTCGAACTTCATCGGACCCCAGCTCGTGCGCCGGCACGCGCTCGTGTCCGTGCTCGTGGTGTCGCAGGTCGCGGCGCTCGTGGGCTGCGCCGTGTACCTCGCGGGCGACGGCGGGGCGGCGCTGCCCGAGCGCAGCCTGATCCTCGCCCTCGTGGCCGGAGCGGGCAACGCCGCCGGGCTGATCCTCTTCTACAGGGCGGCGGAGCTCGGTCCCCTGTCCGTGGTCGCCCCGATCGGCGCCGTGGGCGCGGTGGTGCCCGTGGTGTACGGGCTGGCCACCGGCGATGCGCTGAAGCCCACCCAGGCGCTGGGCCTGGTGCTGGCGATGGCCGGCGCGGCGATGGCCTCACGCCGGGATCCCGGCGGGACGGTGGGAGGGAGGACCTACCCGGACCCCCGCGGCGCGGTGATCTGTGCGGCGGCGTCGGCCGTGGCCTTCGGCGTCTTCCTCACCGCACTCCCCGAGGCCTCGAAGGACGGACAGGCGTGGGCGCTGTTCGACGCGCGCCTGGTGCTCGTGGCGCTCCTGGGGCTGTGGGCCGGCCGGAGGCTCGGCGGCCTGCGGGCCACGCGGCAGCTGCCACTGATGGCCGTGCCGGGACTCCTTCTGGTCGCGGGCACCCTGTTGTACATCACGGCCGCGGACCACGGCCAGCTCTCGCTGGTGTCGGTGCTCGGCTCGCTCTTCCCCGTGGTCACGGTGGGCCTGGGCGTGGCGCTGCTCGGGGAGCGCCTGTCACGGATCCAGACGTTCGGGGTGGCGGCGACGCTGGTGGGGGTGGCGCTGATCGCGGCGTTTCTGCTGCGTCCGCCGGTGACTCGCTTGCCCGCTCCGCCTTGGATACGCCCAAGCTTCTTGACGTCGATATGGATCAGCTCGCCCGGGCGGGCACGCTCGTAGCGGACCGCAGGCTCGAGACCAAGCCGGCCAAGCTTGCCCAGTCCGACCCGCTTCAGAATCGCCGAGACCGTCGAGCAGGGCATGTCCAACAGATCAGCGAGCTCAGGCGCCGTGAACCTCAACTGCCGCAGCGCGACCAACAACTCGACCGTGTGCTCAGCGGTGCGGTTGTGAACCCTCCGCGGCGCCGAAGAGCGATCGACCAGGCCAGCGACCCCGGCAAGTCGATAACGAGCAGCCCACTTCGAGCACGTCCGCTCGCTCACCTCGGCCGCCTCGGCGGCCTCAGCGAGCGACCACCCCTGCTCAACCACACGCGCAACCATCCGCTCACGCTGCCTCAATGACAACGCCGCATTAGCGTGCAACCTCATCCGGTGTCCTCCTTGGAACTGGGGGCTTCAGAACCACCCAGCCTCCAAGGAGGCCCGGATGAACAACGTGACTAGGAACTAAACCTAGGGCGCGCGCACGTCCAGCACGACCTTGCCGGTGGCGCCGCGGCCGTCGATCAGCTTCAGCGCCTCGGCCGCGTCCTCGAGCGGGAAGCGCGCTCCCACCACCGGCCGGACGAAGCCCTCGTCCACCAGGCGGTTCACCGCCTCGCCGATCTCCACGTTCACCTTCGGCTTGGCCATCACGTATGCGCCCCAGCCGGCACCCACGACCTCCACGTTGTTGAGCAGCAGGCGGTTCACGCGCACCTCGGGGATCGAGCCGCCGGTGAATCCCACCACCACCAGCCGCCCGCCCTCGGCGAGCGAGCGCAGGGAGTCGGTGAAGCGGTCGCCGCCCACGGGGTCCACGATCACGTCCACGCCGCCACCGGAGAGCTCCTTGGCCTCGTCCTTCCAGGGGCCGTCGGAGCGCACCACCTCGTCGGCGCCCGCCTCCCGGGCCACGCGCTCCTTCTCCTCGCTGGACACCACGCCGATCGTGCGCGCCCCGAGGCCCTTCGCCACCTGGATCACCGCCGTGCCCACTCCGCCGGCGGCGCCGTGCACGAGCACGGTCTCGCCCTCGGCCAGGCGCCCGCGCAGCTTCAGCGAGAAGTAGGCGGTGTGGTAGTTGAGGATCAGCCCCGCGCCCTGGGCGTAGTCGAGCTCGTCGGACAGCGGGAAGGTGAGGAACTCGGGGGCCACGGCCACCTCGGCGAACCCGCCGAGCAGGCAGCAGGCGGCCACGCGATCGCCCGGGGACAACGATGAGCCCTCGGGCGCGCTGCGCACCGTGCCGGCCACCTCGCTCCCGGGCACGAAGGGCACGGGCGGCTTCACCTGGTACTCGCCGCGTGTCTGAAGCACCTCGGGGAACGAGACCCCGGCGGCGTGCACGTCCACCACCACGGCGCGATCACCGGAGATCATGTGCACGGCCTCGGGCTCGGGCAGGTCCGCGAGACTCAGGGCGGTGTCCGGGCCCGTGAGCTCGGTGATCTGGAGGGCGCGCACGGGACGGCAGGCTAGCTCTTCGCCGCCGGGGTAGTGTGCGTGCCCGTGAAGGCGCGTCGTGCCCCCAGGCACCGGCTCATCTGCGCGGGAGTCGCGCTCGTGTTGCTGGCCGCCGCCGGTACCTCCTTCGGGAGCACCGCGGGCACGGCCGCGCGGGGCGGGGGCAATCCACTCGCGGGGTGGCGGCTGTACGTGAACCCGGACTATCCCGCCGGTGGCCAGGCGCAGGCCTGGCGGGCGGAGGGACGTTCGGCCGATGCCGCCGCGATGGCCGCCCTGGCGCGCCGGTCCACCGGCGTCTGGCTGCCCACCGACGACGGCGCCGAGGCCCGCGCCCGCACCGTCACCCAGCTCGCGGCGCGGGCGCATCAGGTGCCGGTGCTGGTGGTCTACTTCGTCCCGAACCGGGGCTGCGGTGGCTTCTCCGCCGGAGGCGCGCGCAGCGCGGCCGGGTATCGCGCATATGTCCGCGCCGTCGCGAAGGGGATCGGCCGCAGGCGAGCCGTGGTGGTGGTGGAGCCCGATGCGCTCGCCCAGACCTTCTCGAGCTGCGTGACGCCCGCTCACCGGAGCGGGCGCTTCCATCTGCTGCGCTTCGCGGTCCGGACGCTCGCCGCGACCCCCCGGGCGCGCGTGTACCTCGACGCGGGGAACGCCGGCTGGATAAGCCCCGTCTCCCGGCTGGTGCGCCCGCTGCGCGCTTCGGGGATCGCGAAGGCCGACGGCTTCTCCCTCAACGTCAGCAACTTCTACGGCACCAACAGAACGGTGCGGTACGGGCGCGCGCTGTCCTCCCGGCTCCGGGGCAAGCACTTCGTGATCGACACGGGCCGGAACGGCAACGGGCCGGCCCCGACGGCCCCCGCCATTCCGGAATGGTGCAACCCACCCGGCCGGGCCCTCGGGCACGACCCCACCACCCACACCCGGCGGGCGCGCGTGGACGCCTACCTCTGGGTCAAGGAGCCCGGCATGAGCGACGGCGCCTGCCGCCCCGGGGCACCGGTGGCGGGCGTGTGGTGGCCGGAGTACGCGCTGGACCTGGTGAGGAACTCGGGCGGCGGCTAGCGGCCGGCCGGGGTGATGGCCAGCACGCCCAGGCCCAGGCGGCTGTCCGGATCGAGGATAGTGGCCGCCGCCTGTCGCCGGTTGCGCACGCCGATCTTCGCGTAGGCCGAGGAGAGGTGGCTCTTCACGGTGCTCTCGGCCAGGTGCAGCTTGGCCGCGATCTCCGCGTTCGCGAGCCCGAGCACCACCAGGCCGAGCACCTGCTTCTCGCGCGCGGACAGCGCGGGCGGCGGGGCCGCGAACAGGTCGGGTGGCACCACCACCTGGCCGAGGGCCACGGTGCGCACGGCCGGAGCCAGGGCACGGCGGGCGTGGATCTCGAGCACGCATCCGCGCAACCCCTCCTGGAGCGCCGCGCGGAGAGTCGCGGGGTCGACCGCGGGCACCACGGCGATCACCCGCCGGTCGGGGTCGAGCATCGAGGTCCGGAGCGACCGGAGATCCGCCCGGCCGGCGAGGCCGGCGGCGCGGACGAGCACGTCGGCGGGCTCACCCCTGCGCTCGTCCACAGGCACGAGACCGTCCTCGTGGAGCACGCGCCGCAGCACGTTCCGGCGCCGCAGGTCCGAGCACGCCAATGCCACCCGTATCGGAGCGGTGGCGGTCTCGGGCGGCGCGTGTGCCGCGCTGCTCACAGCTCCACCAGCCGCCGGTAGCCCGGGCCGCCGCTCCGGAGCAGGGGGCGCCCGTGATGCTCGACCCACCCGTGCGCGGCGAACTCCGGCTCCCGGCATACGGCCACCACGAGCCGGGCGTCGATGCCGCGCCGCTCCAGCAGGCGGCTCAGCACCAGCGAGGACACGAGGCAGCGGCTGTCCGTGGGCAGCAGCGCCAGCGTGCGCGTGACCGCTCGGCCGAGGCGCGCCGCCTCGCGGGTCGCCTCCGGCTCGGCCGGCGCGAGCGGCGGCCGGCGCCGAGTGCTCCGGGACGCTGCCACCAGGTCGGGAAGGCGCCGCCGGTGAAGGCGAACGCGAGCGGGACCGTAGGCGGCGAGGATCTCGGCCACCAGCAGGACGTCGCGCGCGAGCGCCGCGGGGTCGCGGCGACGCGGGGTCAACGCGCCTGCGCTCCCGGGGCGGGGCGCTCCACCTCGATCAGGCCGCGCTCCTCGAGCGCGCGGAGCATCCGGCCCGCGGTCGGGTTGAGGCCGTGGTAGCGGCCCGTCTGCAGGTTGAGAAGCACCACCTCGGCGGGGAACTCGCGGTACACCACGTGAGCGGGCATCCGGGCGGTGGCGGCCAGCACGGCGGGTGTGGAGGGGGCGGCGCGCATCAGTACTCCGCGATCGTTCCGCTTCGCTGGGTGTGACGGATGGCCAGGCGGAGAGCCAGCACGGCCAGGGGGGCGAGCACCACCACGAACGCGCCGAGCCTGGCCAGAGCAGCTCCCACGCTGCCGTTCATCGGCGTGTCGAGAAGCAGGTGGCGCAGCCGCGATCAGCGCCCTGCTGTTCGGACAGGTCCTGGCATTACCGTGCAGCTTCATCCGGCGTCTCCTTGGGACTGGGGATTCGACACCGCCAGCCTCCAAGGAGGCCCGGATGAAACAACCTAGTTAGGAGCTACACCTAGTCCGCCATCTCCGCCAGCCGCCCCGGAAGCGCGGGGTCGGCCTGGTGGCGCAGGAACAGCTCGGCGGTCACGAGCCGCCAGAGCAGCAGCGCCCAGCGCCGGCGGCCTCCGAGGTCCGCCGCCGCGGCCGGATCCAGCAGGCGGGCCACTCCGGCGGGATCCGTGTAACGGCGGATCTCGGCGTCCGGGGCGGTGAGGAGACGGCGGATGCGGGCGGCCTCCGGGCCGATGAGGCTCTGCTGGAACACGGCGTCGAAGGTGCTCTTCGAGGGACGCAGCCGGACGCGGTCGGGCAACATCCCGGCCACGGCGGCGCGAAGCACGGGCCGGCTGAGGTGCGGGTCGAAGGCAAGCTCGGGGTCGAGGCTCAGCACGAGGTCCACCAGGTCCGCGTCGAGCAGCGGGTGGCGCGGCTCGATGCCCGTCATGCGCGAGCGGAGCCGGACGTGCTCGCGCGCTGGCGCGGGGCCGTCGGCGCCGGTCAGCGACTCGATCAGCCCCAGCCACCAGCGCGGCCCGTCGCCGCGCACCCATCGCCACTCGTCCGCCGCCACGCGGTGAACGTCGGTGGTGCGGGGGAGGAGGTAGGGCGGGGTGCGGGCCTCGATCCAGGGGCCCCGCAGGTTCACCTCGTGCAGGCCGTGGGGAAGGGCGCCGAGCACCCCGTAGTCGCGCATCACCCGGGCCAGGATGCGGCGCGACGGCCGCTCGCCGGCGCCGGGGAACCGGCGGGCCAGCGCCCACGCGGCGAGCGGGCGCCGGTCGCGCACGCGGTCGGCCAGCAGCCAGCGGGCCACGCCGAAGAGCTCGTCGCCGCCCTCGCCGTCCAGCATCACGGTGGTGCCCTCCGCGGCCGCCCCGCGCAGGAGGGGCAGCCAGAACGAGAGGTTGGGGGAGAGCGCCGGGAGCTCCCACGCGGCCAGGTACTCGAGCGCGGCGTCGAGCAGCGGACCGGTGCGGCCCTCCACCCTCGCCGAGCGCAGCCCGAGCGCCGGCACCATCTCGTCGATCAGGGCGCTCTCGTCGACCTGCGGATGGTCCGGGAACACGGCCGAGTAGGCCCGCGCGCCGGGCCGCGCCCCGCCCTCCGCCAGCACGGCGGCCACCGCGCCCGAGTCGATGCCGCCGCTGAGCAGCACGCCCGACTCTCCGCCGCCGCCGGCCGCTCGGCCCACGGCCGTCCGTAGGCGCTCGCGGACGGCCGCCCCCGCGTCCTCGAGCGAGCGCACGGCGGGCTCCTCGAATCGCGGGCGCCACCAGCGCGTGGCACTGGCGCCCGTGCCGGCGCTCGTGACCGCGTGACCGCCCGGCAGCCGGAGCACGCCCGCGTACACGGTGCGGGCTCCCGGCGGCCCGCCGCCGGACAGCCAGTGGGCCATCGCGGCGTCGTCGGGCCCGGGCCGTACGGGAAGCGCGTCCACCACCTCGCGCGCCTCGGAGCCCATGATCACCCCGGATCCGGAGTGGGTGTGATGGATGGTGCGCGAGCCCAGGCGATCGCAGGCGGCCAGGGCCAGCCGGCGCTCGCGGTCCCAAACGAACAGCGCCCACTCCCCGCGCAGGCGGTCGAGCATCCCCGGCCCTAGACGCGCCCAGCCGGCCGCCAGCACGGCCTCGGCGCCGGTGCCCGGCCGCTCGCCCACCTCCGCGGCGAGCGCGGGAACGTCGTCCACCACGCCGTCGAGCAGGCAGAGCACCGAGCCCGCGGCGGCGGGCGGCGGCCCGTCGTGGAAGAGCAGCAGCGGGCCGTCCTCCACCACCGATGGGGCCAGCGGAGGCTCCCCCGGGCGAACGCCGACGAAGGCCACGAAGCGGCGGTTCACGCGCGCGTCTCCCGCACGTGTTCCTCCACGGCGGCCGCGGTCTCGTTCGGACCCACGCCGGCGGGGATGGTGAGGCTGTGGAGTCCCGCTCCGGCCGCCACCAGCGACCCGAGCTCGAGCTGGCGTGTGAGCCGCTCCTCGGTGCGAACGATGAGGTTGAACGTCGCCCCGAGCACCAGGCCGGGATCGGTGGCGTCCGCGATCGCCGGGGCGTGGCCGGGCGCCGTCCCGCGCTCCACGAAGTAGAGGCGGTCGAGTGGGAGCGGTTCCTCGCGGCGGGCCAGCACGACCCTCACCCCGTCGTCGTCGCGGCCGAGCACCTTGAGCCCCGACGCCCCCAGGCGCCGCGCCTCCTCGTGGCGGACGTTGGAGAGGCCGGGCCCGGGGTGGGCCATCACCGCGCCGCCCGCTTCGGCGTCGAGGGCGAGCACGTCGTCGCAGACGAACGCGCGCCGCGGAGCACGAGGGCGATGGCGATCGACGTCTTGCCGGCGCCCGATCGGGCCACGAAGCCCACGGCGCGGCCGTCGATCTCCACCGCGCTCGCGTGCAGCGCCTCGTGTCCCGCCAGCACGGCGGCGAGGGGGAGGACGTTGCCCACGAGCACCCGCTGCCAGCGCCAGTCGGGCACCCCGGGGGGCGGGGCGCAGTCGACGAGGGCCCGCGCGGGGGCGAGGCGATAGAACCCGTGGTCCTCGGCCCAGACGCGGTACTCGCCCCCGGCCCGGTCCACGGTCATCGCGAGGCGGCCTCCGGTACGCCGCCCGCGCACGAGCGCCTCCGCGCCCCTCTCGTCCCAGCCTGCGTCGAGGTCCTCCGGCGACACGTGGCGAAGCCGGACCCGTGGACGGCCGCTCGGGGACGGCCACAGGCCCGGCACCTCGAACTCGAGGTCGAGGCCCAGCCCGAACGCGTGGCTCTCGACCGGCGCCGTCATCCCCGGGATTGTGGTCGCGTCTCCGGCGCCCCTCGCCGCTCGCCGCGGCCGGGGCTGCGATCCTGGCCCCGATGAGCACGCGCGCATGGGTGGCGTTCGCCTCGGTCTCGGTCCTCTGGGGAATCCCCTACCTGTTCATCAAGATCGCTGTGGACGACGGGGTGCCGCCGGTGTTCCTCGCCTGGGTGCGCGTGCTCATGGCGGCGGTGGTGCTGCTGGGCCTGGCCTGGCGGGCCGGACTGCTGCCCACGGTCCGTGGCCGCATGCGGCTGGTGGCGATATACGCCGTGGTGGAGATCTGCATCCCGTTCCCGCTGATCGCAGCCGGGGAGCAGCACGTGTCCTCGTCGCTGGCGGCGATCCTGATCGCCGCGGTGCCGCTGCTGGTGGCGCTGATGGCGCTGCGATTCGACCAGGGCGAGCGGGCGCACGGGCGGAGGCTCGTCGGGCTGGTGGTGGGCTTCGCGGGAGTGGTGGCGCTGGTGGGCCTCGACGTGGCCGGCAACGCGGGCGAGCTGCTGGGGGCGGGGGCGATCCTGCTCGCGGCCACGGGCTACGCCGCGGGGCCGATGCTCCTGAAGCGCCACCTGGCCGACATCGAGCCCGTGCCGATGATGGGAGCGGCCACCGGCATGGCGGCGCTGATCCTGACCCCGGCCGCGCTGCTGGCGCCGCCGGAGTCCACGCCCCCGACGGAGGCGATCGGGGCTCTGCTCGTGCTGGGCCTGCTCTGCACCGCCACCGCCTTCGTGCTCTTCGGCGCGCTGGTCACCGAGGTCGGCCCCGGCCGGGCCACGGTGATCACCTACGTGGCCCCGGTCGTGGCGGTGGCCCTGGGCGTGGCGGTGCTGGGCGAGCGCCCGGGCGCCGGCGCCGTGGCGGGACTGCTGCTGATCATCGCCGGCTCCTGGCTCTCCACGGACGGCCGGGTGCCGCCGGGCCTGGCCGCGGTGGTGGCCCGTATGGGACGACGGCGCCGGGGACCCGGCGCGGCGCCCGCGCGGCGGACGTCCATGGAGTCGGGCGCCGCCTGAGCCTGGGGGGTTTGTCGAGTTAGGGCTTCTATGCGCCCCTAAATCGTCAAACCCCCTCGCTCAAACGGTGGGACGCGCCCCTTGCGCGCCGCCTGGCGGAGGCTCGTGAGGCCCTTCACCTCGGGTCCGCCGAGCCCATAGGATCCGCGCCGTGTCCACCGCTGACTACGTGATCGTGGGTGCGGGTTCCGCCGGGTGCGTGCTGGCCAACCGGCTCACCGAGGACCCCGGCGTGCGGGTGCTTCTGCTGGAGGCCGGTGGCAGGGACCGGAGCCCCAACATCAAGATCCCGGTCGCGTTCTCGAAGCAGTTCCACACGAAGCTCGACTGGGACTTCGCCACCGAGCCCGAGCCGTACTGCGACAACCGCTCGCTCTACATACCGCGCGGCCGCTCACTGGGCGGATCGAGCTCGATGAACGCGATGCTCTACGTCCGCGGGCGCCCGCTCGACTACGACATCTGGGAGGCCCGCGGCGCCTCGGGCTGGGGTTGGGGCGGGGTGCTGCCCTACTTCCTCAAGGCGGAGAACAACGAGCGCGGGGCCTCCGAGTTCCACGCCACGGGCGGCCCCCTGAACGTGGCCGACCAGCGCTCACCGCGCAGGATGAACTCCAAGTTCCTGGCCGCCGCCGAGGCCGCCGGGATTCCGCGGATCGACGACTACAACGGGCCGGAGCAGGATGGCGTGTCCATGTTCCAGGTGCTCCAGCGCGGCGGGCGGCGCTGGAGCGCGGCCGATGGCTACCTGCGCCCGGCGATGGGACGGGACAACCTCCAGGTGATGACCGGCGCTCAGGCTCTCGGCCTCGAGATGGAGGCGGGGCGGGTCACCGGTGTCCGCTATGCCCGCCGCGGCCGCGGGACGAGCGTGGCCACGGCCGAGCGCGAGGTGATCCTCGCCGCCGGGGCGATCGGGTCGCCGCAGCTCCTGATGCTTTCCGGCATCGGCCCGGCCGGACACCTCAGCGAGATCGGAGTGCCGGTCCGGCACGAGCTGGCGGGCGTGGGGGAGAACCTCCAGGACCACCCCTTCATCACCTGCCTCTTCGAGCTGGGCGACGAGGACACGCTCTACGGTGCGGACAAGCCCAAGCCGATGGCCGAGTGGGTCCTGCGCCGCAGCGGTCCGCTCACCTCGACCGCGGCCGAGGTGGTGGCCTTCGTGCGCACCCGGGCCGGGCTGGCGGCGGCCGACATCCAGTTCCACATCGGCGCGCTGTTCTACGAGGACCACGGGGCCGCCACGTTCGAGGGCCACTGCGCCACCATCGCGCCCGTGCTCGTGTCCCCCCGGAGCCGCGGGCGGGTCTGGCTGCGCTCCGCCGAGCCGCGGGACAAGCCGCGCATCCTCACCAACAGCCTGGCCGAGCGCGACGACGTGGACTCGCTCGTGGCGGGCATGCGCCTGGCCCGCGAGATCGCCGGCCAGGAGCCGCTGGCCTCCACCGTCAGGCATGAGCTCCAGCCGGGTGCCGACGCCGCGAGCGACGAGGACCTGGAGGCGGCACTGCGGCGCCGGGTCGAGCTGATCTACCACCCCGTGGGCACCTGCGCGATGGGGGACGGCGAGACCGCGGTGGTGGACCCGGAGCTGAGGGTGCGCGGCCTCGAGGGCCTGCGCGTTGTGGACGCCTCGGTGATGCCGCTGATCACCGGCGGCAACACCCACGCGCCGACCGTGATGATCGCCGAGCGCGCGGCCGACCTGATCCGTGGCCGTCCTGTGCTCGGCGGCGCGGCGGCGCCGCTCGCGGGGGCCGGCGCGTGAGGGTCGCGATCGTGGGCGCGGGCTTCAGCGGCATCGCGATGGCGATCGCGCTGAAGCGCGATGGGATCGACGACTTCACCATCCTCGAGCGGGCCGACGACCTCGGCGGCGTGTGGCACCACAACACCTATCCCGGGGCGGCCTGTGACGTGCCCTCCTACCTGTACTCGTACTCCTACGACCAGCGCCGCGACTGGTCCCAGCCCTGCTCTCCCCAGCAGGAGATCCTCGACTACCTCCACGACACCGCGCGCAAGCACGGCGTGATCGACCGGGTGCGCACTCGAACAGAGGTGGAGAGCGCGGCGTTCGACGACAGCACCGCGCGCTGGACGCTTCGCACGGCCACGGGCGAGGCGATCGAGGCCGACGCCCTGGTGGTGGCCTGCGGCCAGCTGAGTCGGCCGCGCTGGCCGTCGCTGCCCGGGATGGACGAGTTCCGCGGGCACTCCTTCCACTCGGCCGAGTGGGACCACGACTACGACATGGCCGGGAAGCGCGTGGCGGTGATCGGCACCGGGGCGAGCGCGATCCAGTTCGTGCCCGAGGTGGCCGAGCGGGCGGCGCACCTCGACGTGTACCAGCGCAGCGCCCCCTACATGCTGCCGCGCAACAACGACGCCTACCCGGACCTCATGCGCCGGGCGATCGCGCACGTGCCCGGGCTCCAGGCCGCCCGCCGCTACGGGATGTGGCTGTTCATGGAGACGTTCGTGGCCGGCATCACCCGCGTGAAGCCGCTGGGCGCGCTGCTCCGCACCTGGTCGAAGCTCTTCATGCGCAGCCAGCTCAAGGACCCGGTGGTGCGGCAAAAGGCGTGGCCGGACTACCCGTTCGGCTGCAAGCGAATCCTGTTCAGCTCGGAGTACCTGCCCGCGCTCCAGCGCCCCGACGTGGAGCTGGTCACCGACGAGGTGGGGCGCATCACGCCCGGCGGGGTGGTCACCGCCGATGGCCGCGAGCGCCCGGTGGACTGCATCGTCTACGGCACCGGCTTCCGCTCGAACGACTTCGTGGCCCCGATGACCGTGACCGGAGCCGGCGGGCGCGACCTGCAGGAGGCCTGGGCCCGCGGCGCGGAGGCTCATCTCGGCCTGAGCGTCTCCGGCTTCCCCAACATGTTCGTGCTCTACGGCCCCAACACCAACCTCGGCGTCGGGTCGATCATCGTGATGATCGAGGCCCAGGTGCGCTACGTGATGGGCGCGCTGCAAACCGCCCGCCGCCGGGGCGCGGCGCTGGACGTGCGCCCCGAGGTGCAGGCGGCATCTGGGGAGCGCCTCCAGGAGCGCCTGCGCGACTCGGTGTGGTCGAGCTGCCGCAACTGGTACCGGCTCGAGGGCAGCGGACGCGTGGTGAACAACTGGCCCGGCTTCATGATCGAGTACGTGCGCGCCACGCGGGCCATCCGCCCCGAGGAGTTCCGCGAGGTGCGACCCGCCGGCCGGACGTGAACCACCACCGCACCGGCACCGGCGAGCCCCTGGTCCTCATCCACGGGGTCGGCCACCACTGGCAGGGATGGCGCCCGGTGATCGACCGCCTGGCCCCGAGCTTCGACGTGGTGGCCACCGACTCGCCCGGCTTCGGCCGCTCCGCTCCACTGCCTCCGGACGTGGAGCCCGACATCGACGCGTACGCGGACGCGTTCATCGCCTTCTTCGCCGAGCAGGGACTCGGCCGCCCGCACGTTGCGGGCAACTCGATGGGCGGGGCCATCGCCCTCGAGCTGGTCCGGCGTGGCGCCGTCGCGTCGGCCACCGCGATCTCACCCGCGGGCTTCTGGACGGCGAAGGAGCGACGGTTCTCCCAGCTCTCGCTGAGCCTGTCCGGCGCCATGCCGCGCGCCGCGCGTCCCGGCGTTCGCGCCCTCGCGGGCACACGCGCGGGCCGCACCATGCTCCTGGGCCAGCTGTTCGCGCGTCCCTGGCGCATGCCGGCGGAGGAGGCGAAGCTCTTGCTCGATGACGCCTGGGCCTCGCCGGCGTTCGCCCCGGTGCTCACGTCCTTCGCCCGGCACACCTTCCACGACGGGCACGAGCTCACCGGAGTGCCGCTGACCGTGGCCTGGGGGAGTCGCGACATGCTGCTGCTCTACGGCCGCCAGGCTCCGCGGGCCCGCCGCGTGCTGCCCCAGGCCCGGCACGTGACCCTGCCCGGGCTCGGGCACACGCCGTTCTTCGACGATCCGGACCTGGTGGCGAGCGTGATCGCCGGCGGCACCCAAAACTGACCCCAGGTAGGAGCGGAGCCTGATCGGTGATCAGGCGAGCACCGCACCATGGCGTAGGAGCGGAGCCTGATCGGTGATCAGGCGAGCACCGCACCATGGCATCGACCCTTTTGAAACGGCGCGATCGCGCCGATAGCGGGAGTGGATGCTCTGTCCCGGTCCATTCCGTTCCCGTTATTCCGTGCTCCTTGCGCTTTTGGTGGCAGCGGTCCTCTGCGGCTGCGGAGGAAGCGACCAGGCGGGCCGGGACGGCGGCTCGATCACGATCGCGCAGACCTCTCAGCCGGACGCGCTCGACCCGGCGCTCGGGTACACCACCAACTCCTGGGAGCCGCTGTGGGTGGTGTACACCCCGCTGCTCACCTACCGGCACGAGGAGGGAGTCCGCGGCTCGGAGCTGATTCCCGGCCTGGCCCGCGAACTCCCGAGGGTGTCGGCCGACGGGCGCACCTACGACCTGCGGCTGCGCGACGGGCTCCGCTACTCCGACGGCAGCCCGGTGCGCGCCTCGGACTTCGAGCACGCGGTGAAGCGGCTGCTGACGCTCGAGTCCGGGGGCAGCTCGTTCTTCGAGGAGATCGCCGGGGCGGACCGCTACCTGAAGGCAAAGCGCCCGCACGCGGACATCTCCGGCATCGAGGCGGACGACCGCTCGGGCCGCATCCGGATCAGGCTGACCCATCCGGACGGCACCTTCTCCAACGTGCTGGCGATGACCCTGGCCGCGCCGGTGCCGGGTGACACGCCGTTCCGCAACCTCACCTCCGATCCGCCGCCCGGCGCGGGCGCGTACGAGATCAGCGACTCGGTGCCCAACCGCCATTTCGTGCTGCGCCGCAACCCGCGGTTCGAGGGGCTCGGCATTCCCGGAATCCCCGCCGGGCGCCTTGCCTCGATCACCACCGAGATCGTGAAGAGCCCGGCGCGCCAGGCACAGGACGTGATCCGCGGCGACCTCGACTACATGCAGGACGCTCCGCCGGCCGACATCAAGCCCGAGGTGCGGAGCCGCTACGGCGACCGCTACAAGGAGACGCCGGCGGCCTCCACGTACTACTTCTTCATGAACACCCGGGTGGCGCCGTTCGACGACCCGAAGGTGCGCCAGGCGGTGAACTACGGCATCGACAAGCGCGCGCTCGAGCGCCTCTTCGCGGGGGGCCTCGTGCCCGGGTGCTCCTTCGTGCCTCCCTCGGTGCCGGGGTACGACAGGAGCCTCGACCGCGACACCTGCCCGTGGGGCGATCCCACAGCGCCTCCTGATCTGGGGAAGGCTCGCCGGCTCATCGACGAGGCGGGAGCCAAGGGGACGAAGGTCACGGTGTGGGGCAACTCCGACAACCCGACCGACAAGGTGACGCTCGCCTACGCGGACATGCTGAACCGGATCGGACTCGACGCGAAGCCCAAGCTCGTGGACGGCAGCGTCTACTTCCAGGTGATCGGGAACCAACGCACCCGCGCCCAGACGGGCTTCAACAACTGGTTCCAGGACTTCCCCCACCCGAAGGACTTCTTCTTCCTGGTCGACGGTCAATCGATTCAGGCCACCAACAACCCGAACCCGGGCAACGTGGCCGATCCCGAGATCGACCAGGAGATCGCCGAGCTCAACCGCCTGCCGCGGCTCACCCCCGCGGTCACCGCTCGCTGGGAGGCGCTCAACCGGAAGCTGGTGGAGCGTGCCTGGGTGGCGCCCTACGGACACAGCACCACGCCCACGTTCATGTCGGAGCGGATGAACTTCGACTCCTGCGCCGTCGTTCACCCGGTGTACGGGAACGACTACTCCCGCTTCTGCTTGAAGTGAGACCAGGCTGCGGTGCTCGGCCGATCGCCGATCGGCCTGCGCTCCTCGCTGGAGTGCTCAGCGCGCGGGGCGGAAGAGCACGCGGGTGCGATAGCGCGTGGTGCGCGCGCCGGCCGTGTCCTCCTGGGCCGGGTTGCCCGGCCCGAGCGTGAGGGTGAGCGTCAGCCGGCCCGATGGGTCGGCCTTGACCACGGTGTGCCGGGGCTTTCCGAACGAGAAGCGAGCGGTCACGGCCACCCGCTTGCCGGCGCGGAACAGCCGCGCGGTCACCACCCGCGCGGTGCCGCTCCCCGTGAGGCTGAAGCCGCTCCGGGCATGGCTGCGCAGCTCGCTGAACTCGAGCGCCGGGCGCTTCACCGCCACCCGCCATCCGTAGACCCGGTAGCGCGGCGCTGTGGCCCGGTAGGTGAAGCGAGCCGGCGGCCCATCGGCCTTACGGAAGGCGGCGAGGAGGCGCGGAAGGGTCCGCTGGAGATCGCGGCGCCAGTAGGGCCAGGTGTGGGCCCCTGGCCCGTAGTCGTCCCACAGGTGCGGGATCCCAAGAGACCGCAGGCGCTGATGCAGGGTCACGTTGGCTCCGTGCACCACCGTCTCGACCCCGTCGGGCCCGCCGCCCAATGGCCCTCCGGCCTGGCCGTTCCCGGTGCGCAGCGTGAGCTGGAGGCCGCGGAGGTTCGGTGCCAGGTCCACGGGGTTGCTTCCCCGCTGGCGCACCTGCTGGGTGTCCCGGGGGCCGTAGACGACGTCGGAGGTGACGGCGCGGATCGCCGCGTTGCCGGTGTCCACCGCGCCCGAGAAGGCGGCCGCGGCGGTGAAGAGGTCCGGGTGGCGAGCGGCGTAGCTGACGGCCCCGAAGCCGCCCATCGAGAGGCCGGCCACCGCCCGCCCGGCGCGGCGCCCAACCGTGCGGAAGCGGCGGTCCACGAACGGGATGAGCTGGCGCACGTGGTAGGTCTCCCAGGCCGGCGGGCCCTGGAGCCCGCCGTTCCACCAGTTCACGTAGCCGCCGCCGGGCCCGCTGTCCGGCATCACCACGATCAGCGGTCGGCCCGCCGTGAGTGCCTCGGCGTCGCCCTTGTCGGTCCAGGAGCGGTAGTCGTCCACGGCGCCGTGGAGCAGGTAGAGCACCGGGTAGCGCCGGGTGCCCTTGCGGTATCCGCTCGGGAGCAGCACCCGGACCGTCGTGGGACCGGCCACGGCGGGGGTCCGGAGGGTGAGCTCGAGCAGGCGATCGTCCACGCGCTTCTGCCCGACCAGACGCAGGCCGGCCGCGTCGGCGGCGGGCGCGAGCAACAGCCACATGGCCGTTGCGGCGATCGCCATGCGGAGTGCACGCATGTCCGCAAGGTATCTAGATTGGCGGCCCGCGACCGAGGGAGTCACGATGGGCAAGCTGGCGGTTGGGCTCGCAGTGCTGTCGGCCACCATGGCCGTGGGGGCCGGCGCGGCCGTGGCCGCTCCGGGCGGTGACCTGCGGGTCCGCCCGAACGCGTTCCTGTTTGGGCAGGCCCCGGACTGGCTCGACTCGAAGAACGTCGTGTACCACGACCCCGCCGCGCGGGACGAGGGCGGGGACGGCCAGGTGCAGATCTGGCGTGCCCGGCTGGACGGCACCGCGCGCCGGTGTCTCACCTGCGGGCTCCAGGGGCCGAACCAGGTCCCGGCGGTCAGGCCCGGCGGGCGCTGGATCCTCTTCCACTCCTGGAGCGGGCACGCGGCCAAGCTCGGGGGTCCGGGCTTCGGCGGGATCGGCTCGGACGTGTGGGTGATGACGCGTGACGGGCGCAGGCGGACCAACCTCACGGCCAGCGGCGAGCTGAACGACAACTTCCACGCGTACTGGTCGCCGGACGGCCACTGGATCGCCTGGACCTCACTCAACTGGAACGCCGACGAGGGAGGGAACGGGCGCTCGGAGGTGCGCGTCGCGCGCTTCGACCCCAAGGGTCCCCGCGGCCCGCGTCTCGTGGACGAGCACGTGGTCAGGCCTGGGAACGGGCACTGGTACGAGACCCAGTGGTGGGCCCCGGACGGCTCCGGCTTCCTCTACACAGAGACCGCCGGCACGGCGATCAATCCCGAGCTCTACTTCTGCCGGCTGCCGGACCTGCGCCGCGGGCGCTGCCGGCCCTCCCGTCTCACCCACAACCCCGCCTGGGACGAGCAGGCGGTGTTCACGCACGACATGAAGCGAGTCCTGTTCATGTCCTCGCGCGGGCTGCCCGGCGCCTACGACGACTGGTCGCGCGTGGCCCGGTTCCTCGAGCTTCCCGCCCGCTACGACTACCTCCTGGTCCTGTCCGTGTTCAGCGAGAGCTTCCTCCAGCCCGTGCTCGGGCAGGCCACCGATCTCTACGCGCAGGACGTGCGCTGGTCGGATGGCCGCGCCCATGTGCGCGCTGCCGGATCCCCGCGACGGATCACGAACGGCGGGCGCGAGGGCTGGATCGTGCCCGAGTTCGCCTTCGACCCCTCGGGACGCCGGCTGCTCTGGACCGAGAACCGCTATCCGAGCTCCGCGCGGGTGGACCAGGGATGCCTGATGCGCAGCCTCCGCAACGAGATCCTCGGACAGCTGGCCGGGGTGCACGGCGTGGGCGAGATCCCCTTCGGGCTCAGCACGGAGATCCGCAACCGGGCGGCCGAGCTGCTGGCCGACCCGAAGTCATTCACGCGGCGCGTGGCGGGCTGCGGAGGGGAGGGCGCAGCGGCCACACCGCTCGTGCTCCAGCAGAGAACCCGGATCGGGCGTCTGCTGCCAAGCCACTCCGGGTAGAGGGCAGGAGTGCGGGCGGCGCTTTTCATCACCTGTCTCGGCGACACCCTCTTCCCGGGCACGGGCCGGGCGGTGGTGGAGCTGCTCGAGCGCCTGGGGCACGGGGTGGACTTCCCCGAGGAGCAGACGTGCTGCGGCCAGATGCACGCCAACAGCGGCTACCAGCTCGAGGCCGTGCCGCTCGTGCGGCGCTTCGTGGACGCCTTCGGCGACGCTGAGGTGGTGGTCTCGCCCTCCGCGTCCTGCGTGGGCATGGTGCGCGACCAGTACGCGGGCCTCGCCCGGCTGGGCGGCGATCCCGGCCTCGAGCGCGAGGTGCGGGCGCTGGTGCCGCGGGTGGTGGAGCTGAGCGAGTTCATCGTGGACCGGCTGGGCCTGGAGGACGTGGGGGCCACCTTCCCCCACACGGTCACCTACCACCCGACGTGCCATTCGGCCCGTCTTCTTCACGTGGGCGACCGTCCCCTGCGACTGCTCTCGCACGTGCGCGGGCTCGAGCTGCTGGACCTGCCCGACTCCGCCGAGTGCTGCGGCTTCGGCGGCACCTTCGCGGTCAAGAACGCGGACACCTCGGCCGCGATGCTGGAGGACAAGCTGGCCCGCGTCACGGGCACCGGGGCGGAGGTGTGCGTGTCCGCGGACAACTCGTGCCTGATGCACATGGGCGGCGGACTGCGCCGCCGCCGGGAGCGCGTGCGGACAATGCACCTGGCCGAGGTGCTGGCGGCGGCCGAGTGACCACCGGGTTCCCCGCCGCGGCGCGCATCGCGCTGGCGGACGACCAGCTGCGCACCAACCTGGGACGTGCCACCACCACCATTCGCGGCAAGCGCGCGGCGGTGGTGGCTGAGGTCCCGGATTGGGAGCAGTTGCGCGACGCCGGCGCGGCCATCAAGGCGCGGGCCATGGCCACCCTGCCGGAGCAGCTCGAGCGCCTCGAGGCCCGCGTCACGACGGCCGGGGGTCAGGTCCACTGGGCGCGCGACGCGGCGGAGGCCAACGCAATCGTCACCGGCATTGCCCGCGAGCGCCGGGCGAGCGAGGTGATCAAGGTCAAGTCGATGGTCACCGACGAGATCGGCCTGAACGATGCCCTGGCCCGCGCCGGCATCCATGCGGTGGAGACCGACCTGGCGGAGCTGATCGTCCAGCTCGCGGAGGACCGGCCGTCCCACATCCTCGTCCCCGCGATCCACCTGAACCGCGGCGAGATCCGGGAGCTCTTCGAGCGAACGATCGCGGGCGGCGAGCGGCTCTCGGACGAGCCAGAGGCGCTCACCGACACCGCGCGGCGCTACCTGCGCGACCGCTTCCTGAACGTGCAGGTGGGAGTGAGCGGTGCCAACTTCGCCGTGGCCGAGACGGGCACGGTGGGGGTGGTTGAGTCGGAGGGCAATGGCCGCTTCTGCACCACGCTCCCGGAGACGCTGATCACGGTCATGGGGATCGAGAAGGTGCTGCCCGAGTGGCGCGACCTCGAGGTGATGCTCCAGCTGCTGCCGCGCTCTTCCACGGGCGAGCGCATGAACCCCTACACCTCGCTCTGGACCGGGGTGAGCGAGGACGACGGGCCGCGCTGGTTCCACCTGGTGCTGGTTGACGCCGGACGCACCCGCGTGCTGGAGGACGAGGTGGGGCGGGAGGCACTCCATTGCATCCGCTGCTCGGCGTGCCTGAACGTGTGTCCCGTGTACTCCCGCACCGGCGGCCACGCCTACGGCTCGGTGTACCCGGGACCGATCGGCGCGATCCTGGCGCCCCAGCTGGCGGGCCTCGACCGGGCGCCCACCCTGCCCTTCGCCTCCAGCCTCTGCGGCGCTTGTTACGAGGTCTGCCCGGTGAAGATCGACATCCCCCGGATCCTGGTGCACCTGAGGGGGCGCGTGGTGCGCGAGCGGGCCGGCACGAGCCGGGGCGAGCGGGCCACGTTCCGCCTGCTGGCCCGGGTGTTCGCGTCGCGCCGCCGTTACGAGGCGGCCCAGCGCCTGGCCCCGCTGGGACGTGGGCCGATGGCGCGGCTGCCCGTGGGCCCGCTGCGCCGCTGGACCGAGGTTCGCGACCTGCCCGACCCCCCGGACCAGACGTTCCGGGACTGGTGGCGGGGGCGCGGGTGAGCGACGCGCGCGACGTGGTGCTGGGCCGCATCCGGGCGGCGCTCGGGCCGGACGGTGACGTCCCCGAGGTGCCGCGCCGCTACCGGCAGGGCGGTTCGCAGGCCGGCGGGCCGCACATGGTGGACCTGTTCTGCGAGCGGGCGGCCGAGTACCGGGCCACCGTTCGCCGGGTGGCCGAGTCCGACGTCGGGGCAACGGTGGCCGAGGTGTGCCGGGAGCGGGCCACGCGCCGCCTGGCCGTGGCTTCCGGAGTGGCGTGGGAGGTGGATGGCGTCGAGCGGCTGGACGGCGGTGCGATGGCGCCCGGGGACCTCGACGCCGTGGACGGCGTGCTCACCGGCTGCGCCCTGGCCGTGGCCGAGACGGGCACGATCGTGCTCGACTCGTCGCCCGCCTGCGGACCGCGTGCGCTCACCCTGGTGCCCGACCATCACATATGCGTCGTGCTCGAATCGCAGATCGTGCCCGGCGTGCCCGACGCCGTGGCTGCGCTGCGGGAGGCGGCGATGGCGGGCCGTCCGATCACCATGGTCTCGGGGCCGTCGGCCACGTCCGACATCGAGCTCGAGCGGGTCGAGGGCGTGCACGGCCCGCGCCGGCTGGACATCATCGTCGTCGCCTAGGGAGGAGCGCAGCCCGGGCGTTGGCCGGGCGAGCACCGGACCAGAGCTAGAGAGCCTCGGCGAGCAGCACGATGGCGCCGAATACGCCGGCCACGGCCAGGATCGCGCCCACCACCTGAGGCGGAGGCCCGCCGTGGATGCCGGTCTCGTGGACCTTCACGTGTCCCCTGCCGCGGGCGATCAGCCAGCGGTTCACCGGCACGGCGGCGAGGAAGGCCACGAAGAGGCTCATGCTCAGCGAGCCCCAGAAGAGAAGGTCGCCCACGCCGGCATCGAGGGCGCCGGGAATGGTCACCACGATCAGGTTGTCCACCACCTCCATCGTCGCGATGCTGAAAGTGTCGGAGGCGAGGGCGATCGGCACCACCGCGGCGAGTGCGAACCCGGCACGCAGCAGAGGCATGCTGGTGAGCGTGTAGCCGAACAGGAACGCCAGGGCGATGGAGATGGCAATCGTGCCGAGGTTGGAGAACCCGAGCGCGGTGCCGATGATCATGCCCGCGATCTCGCCCAGCGCGCAGCCCGTGAGGCAGTGGAGCGTGGCGTTCACCGCCACCGCGTCGAGCTCGCGCCCGGAGGTGGGCATGTGGTGGTGCATGTGGCCCGAGGCTTCCATTTCACCCGGGACCATATCAGTACCCCTGGGGGGTATGACTTCGTGGTCCGGTGCTCGCCCGGCCAACGCCCCTGGGGCTCCGCTCCTCCCTCAGCGGCTGGAGGGCCGTGCGCGGACCACGAACCCGGCGGTTGGCGCGCCACGGCTCGGGTCCACACGCACGTCCGTCGTCAGCGTGAGGCCGGAGGGCCTCGCCCCCTTCCCCCTGCCGGGGTCCGGGTTCGTCGTGAATTCCGGCGTTTGCGAGGGCGGCGTCTCACGCTTTCCAGACTGCCTCGACGGGCGCCCCCCCCGCCAGGGACCACGGGCCAGGAAATCGCCGCTTGGGTTGGACCGGCGGTCGAGTCCTGGACCGCCGGTCCAGGACCCCTCGACAAAGGGAGGAAATCCTTTGACGGCGCAGGGTCGCGCACCTACGGTGCATCGATGCGTGGTGCTCGGCGGCAGATCGTGGCGCTCGGGGGCGGAGGGTTTTCCATGGAGGCCGGAAACCCGCTCCTGGACGACTACGTGCTCGGACTCGCGGGTGGCGAGCGGCCCCGGGTGTGCTTCCTGCCGTCGGCCAGCGGGGACGCGGACCACTACCTCGTGCGCTTCTACCAGGCGTTCTCGTCCGACCGTTGCGAGCCCTCGCACATCTCGCTCTTCCGCCGTGGCAGCGGGCTGGACCTGCGCGAGCACCTGCTCTCCCAGGATCTGATCTACGTCGGCGGCGGCAGCGTGATCAGCCTGCTCGGCGTATGGGAGGCCCACGGCGTCGGGGATGTCCTGCGCGAGGCGTGGGAGGCGGGAGTGATCCTATGCGGGGTGAGCGCCGGGTCGCTGTGCTGGTTCACGGAGGGCATCACCGCGTTCCACGGCGGTCCCGAGCGCTTCCGTGGGCTGGGCCTGCTCGGGTGCAGCAACACCGTCCACTACGACACCGAGAGCGGGCGCGAGGACGCCTACCGGCTCGCCCTGAAGGGCGGCATGCGCCCGGGCTACGCCTCCACCGATGGCGCCGCTCTCCACTTCGTGGGCAACCGGCTCGTCAAGGCGGTGTCGTCCCGCCCGCCCGCTCGCGCCTACCGCATGCGCTGCGTGCGCGGTCGGGTGATCAAGAGCGCGCTGCGGGTGGCCTACCTCGGCGATCCCGCCGCCGTGGCCGACACCCGCGCGCCCGCTCGGCTGGCCGCGGTGCCCGCCCCGCCCGCGCTCGCTGCCGGCCGGGCAGCCGGGTGAGCGTTCCCCTAGCCGAGCGGCGCGTCCTCGCCATGGGCGGCGGGGGCTTCTCGGTCTCCGTGGCGGACGCGCCGCTCGAGCACTACATCGCCGGACTCGCACCCGGGGGCGGGCCGCGGATCTGCCTGCTCCCCACGGCGAGCGGGGACCCGGACGACCAGATCCAGCGCTTCTACCGTGCCTTCCGCGGCCTCGGCCGGCTCTCCCATCTCTCGCTCTTCCGGCTCGGCACCCACCCGATGTCGCCGGAGGAGCACCTCCTCGCCCAGGACGTGATCTACGTGGGCGGCGGCAGCCTCGCGAACCTGTTGGCCATCTGGAGCGTGCACGAGCTCGACCGGGTGCTGCCGGAGGCGTGGGAGCGGGGGATCGTCCTGTGCGGGGTCAGCGCCGGGTCCATGTGCTGGTTCGAGGCCGGCGTGACCCGCTCCCACGGCCGGTCGCGGCCGGCGCGCGGCCTCGGCCTGCTGCCCGGGAGCAACTCGGTGCACGACTCCTCGGACCCGGAGCGGCGGGCCTGCTTCCGCTCCGCGGTGGCCGAGGGGCTGGTGCCCCCGGGTTACGGGGTGGACGACGGCGTGGGGCTGCTCTTCGCGGGCACCAAGCTCGTGGACGTGGTGAGCGCGCGCCCGGGTGCGGTGGCCCACCGCGTGGACACCTCGGAGGGCGAGCCGCTGGAGACCGTGGTCTCCCCGCGGCTGCTCGAGGCCACGGGCACGCGGACGGACGACGCGCCGGTGGAGATCGCGGAGTTCCGCGACGCGCGCCGGGCGCGGCTGGATGCCGCGCGAAGGGGCCGCGGCGCGTAACCAAACCCCGGCGCGCGGTATAGAGGGAGGAGCGGAGCCCGGGCGTTGGCCGGGCGAGCACCGGACCATGTTTTCCAGATGACTGAGATGGTGCGCGTCCCTCGACGGCGCCGAATGGGTGGGGCGCGTGCGCCACGTGGTCTCCCTCGGATCCCCGCACATGGGCGCGCCGCTGGCCCGGGCCGTGCATGTGGCGGGCGTGAGCCTGCACCGCCTCCCGGAGGTTCGCCCGCTCGCCTCGCTCCTGCGCCGTAGCAGCGCTGGGATCAAGGACCTTCGTCACGGGTCGCTCGTGGACGAGGACTGGCGCGACCGCGACCCGCACTCCCTGCGGCGCGAGGCGATCAGCGAGGTGCCGCTCCTGGAGGGGGCCACCCACTGCTTCGTGGCCGCGACGCTCACCGGCGACCCCCGCCACCCCGTCGGCCGCCTGGTGGGGGATCTGCTCGTGCTCGAGGACAGCGCGTCGGGACGCTCCCGTGACCGCCGCATTCCGTTCCGCGCCGAGCACGGGATGCACGTGGGGCGAACGCACCACATGGCGCTGCTCAACCACCCGGTCGTCTACGAGCGGATGGTCGAGTGGCTGGCTGGCTGACGAGCCCTCAGGCGGGGCGGGCGTCGCGGCCCAGGCTGCGGGCGAGGTTGGTGTCGTCGGAGGAGAGCACCCCGAAGATGAGGGCGCCGGCCAGACGCTGATCGCCTTCGCGCAGGGCGTCCTCCACCCGCTCGATCAGGTCGGCGACGTTCGCCGAGTCGCCGAAGTGGTACCAGGACTCCGCCGTCTCGGCCAGCAGGCGCTCGCGCGAGCTCGCCTCGAGCGATGCGAACGGAGTATGTCTCTCGGGAGCCTGTGCCATGCGCCGTTGTTTCGACGCCCCGGAGCACGTCCCTTCGTGCCCGGCGATGGGCGGCTAGGCCGGCGACAGCGCGCGCTCGCCGGCCCGGCCGCACACCCGGTCCCGGCCGAGACGCTTGGCCTCGAACAGCGCCGCGTCGGCCTCGGCGAAGACGGTGGAGTACTCGAAGCGACCCCCGTGGGCGGAGGCGCTCACGCCGAAGCTCATGGTCACGCGCTGGTCTCCGCCGTAGGTCCCGGAGGCGAGCACCACCCGCAGTCGCTCCGCCAGCACCCCCGCCTGCTCCGCGTCGGATCCGGGGACGATCACCAGGAACTCCTCGCCACCCAGCCGGTAGGCCAGGTCGAAGGCGCGCAGCTCCTTGCGGATGTCGGAGGCCACGTCCTTGAGGACGGCGTCGCCCTTGGTGTGCCCGCAGTTGTCGTTCACCTCCTTGAAGTGGTCGAGGTCGCCGACCACGATCCCGATCGGCTCGCCGCTCACCTCCGACTGCTGCGCGAGCTCGGCCACCCGGACGCCCAGAGCCTTGCGGTTCAGCATCCCCGTGAGCGGGTCGATCACGTTCTCGTTGCGGAAGTGAAGGTCGGACTGCATCAGCGCGGTGGACAGGATCGCCGTGGCGGCGATCAGCGCGGCGGGGGCGAGCACAAGCACCGGGTTGTCCATCACCGCGGAGGCGTCCGTGCCCAGGGCCACGGCCGCCAGGAGCACCATCGCCACCAGCACTCCGAAGGTCACGCCCCGGGCCGAGAAGCGAGCGCTGAGGGTGACCACCGGAATCGCGAGCCACGAGAGCGTGGGCACCTCGGGACCGCCGCTGAGCGCCACGGCCCCGGCGATTGCCAGCTCGCTGCACGTCCACGCGGCGAACAGCACGTACTCGGGGCGCTGCGACCTCGGGGCCCGCTTCTCGGCGACCTGGAAGACCACCCCGGCCAGCAACAGCGGCAGCAGCGTCCAGAACCCCATCCACGGTCCGCACACCAGCAGCGTGACCGCGATCAGACCGATCGCCTTGCGACGCACGGGGCCGATCCGGCGCTCCATGTCCAGCAGGCGCCCGCGGTCCATGTCGTCGCGGCAGAGCCACGAGCTCGTAGCCATAGGCACTAGATCGGCACGGGCGGCCCCCTTTTTAACCCCCGGAGGGGTCTGCGACAGTACGCCGATGGCGCGTCCGCGACCGGCGACCGACCGAGATCCCACGCCTCTCCAGCTCCAGCTCGCGGGGGACTCGGAAGCCCGCCGGCGCACCGGGCTCGACGCCTTCCTGGCCGCCCGCCGCACCTTCCTGGCCGCCGAGCGGGTGGACATGAGCGCGCTGGCCGAGCGGGTGGGGGTGAACCGCGTCACGCTCTACCGCTGGGTCGGCTCGCGCGAGCAGTTGCTCGTGGAGGTGATCTGGTCGCTGGCCGAGCGCACGCTCGGGAACCTCCGGGCGGAGGTGAAGGAAGAGGGGGGCGAGCGGATCGTGCAGGTGATCACCCGCTTCATCGACCAGGTGCTGAAGAACCCGGGTATGTCGCGCTTCCTGGCCGATGAGGGCGAGCTGGCCATGCGCCTGCTCACCTGGACCGACATGGGCTTCCAGCCGCGGTTGATCGCGGACTGCCAGGGCATGCTCGAGCAGGAGTTCGCGCGCGGCACGCTGGACCTCGCGCCGGAGCTCCACCAGGACGTGGCCTACACGGTCGTCCGCATCGTCGAGTCCTACGTCTACCTCGACCGGATCACGGGCGAGGAGCCCGACGCTCGGCGCGCCGAGCGGGTGCTGCGGCTGCTCCTTCTGCGCTAGTCCCACCGGGGGATATCCTCGGCTCATGCGGCTCGAGGGCGTACATCACATCACTGCCATCACCGGTGACGCACCGGGCAACGTGGACTTCTACGCGCGCGTGCTCGGGATGCGCCTGGTCAAGAAGACGGTGAACCAGGACGACCCCACCGTCTACCACCTGTTCTACGCGGACGACAGGGGGAGCGCGGGCACGGACCTGACCTTCTTCGAGTACCCGGGCGCGGCTCCGGGACGCGCGGGAGCGGGGATGGTGCACACCATCGTCTGGCGGGTGGCGAGCGAGGAGGCACTGGACTTCTGGGCCGGGCGCCTGGGCGGCGAGGGGGTGGAGACGACCCGCGCGGACGGCTCCCTGCGCTTCGCCGACCGGGAGGGGCTCGCCCACGAGCTGATCGTCGACCAGAGCGGAGACGACCCTCTCAGCGCCGAGCATCCCGAGGTGCCGGCCGAGTTCGCCCTTCGCGGCTTCGACGGCGTGCGCGCGTACTCAGCGAATCCCGACGCCAGCCGCGCCCTGCTCGAGGAGGGGCTGGGGTTCACGCCGGACGGCGACGGCTGGGAGGTGCGCGGCGAGCACCGCGGCGGCCGCTACGCCTACGACCCGCCGCCCGCCGAACGTCCGGTGCCGAGCGCCGGCACCGTCCATCACGTGGCGTTCGCATCCACCATGGAGGACCACGAGGCGTGGGGCGAGCGGGCGCGTGAGGCCGGCGCCCGGGCCACCCCGGTCATCGACCGCTTCTACTTCCGCTCGATCTACTTCCGCGAGCCCTCCGGCGTGCTGTTCGAGGTCGCGACGCTGGGTCCGGGCTTCGCCACGGACGAGGACCCCGAGCATCTGGGCGAGCGGCTCTCGCTGCCGCCGAACTACGAGCGCTATCGCGAGCAGGTGGAGCGGACGCTCACGCCGATCGAGAACCCGCGCCAGCGCTGGGCCGAGCGATAGTCGTGCGGCGCCACCGGGTTGACCCCGGGGTGCCCGAGCGTCGAAGCTAGGCCCGTGCGCCAGCTGACCAGCGTCGACGCCCAGTTCCTGGCGCTCGAGTCCACACGCCAGAGCGGGCACGTGGCCGGCCTGGCGATTCTCGACCCGTCCACGAGGCCCGACGGGCGCCTGACGCTCGAGGCGGTGCACGACCTGATCGCGGAGCGGCTGCCACTGCTCCCGCCGCTTCGCTGGCGGCTGGCCGAGGTGCCCTTCGGTCTCGACTACCCGTACTGGATCGACGATCCCCACTTCGACCTCGACTTCCACGTGCGCGAGCTCGCGCTGCCCGCGCCGGGCACCAACGACAAGCTTGCCGAGCAGGTGGCGCGGATCGTCGGCCGCCCGCTCGACCGCGCCCGCCCGCTCTGGGAGGCGTACCTGATCCACGGGCTCGGGCACGGCCGCGTGGCGCTGCTCACGAAGATCCACCACTCGCTGGTGGACGGGCTGTCGGGGGCGGAGATCATGGGCGTGCTGCTCGACGTCGTGCCCGAGGGGCGCGAGATCCCGCCGGCCGACGAGTCGCACCCCGATGGGGACCCGGGCGAGCTGGAGATGCTCGCGCGCGGGCTGCTCGGCCTCCCGCGCTACCCGCTGCGCCTACTGCGGGCACTGCCCACCGCGCTGCCCAACCTGGACGAGACCGCGTTCAGCACGCTGCCCGGCGCGGGCACCGCCGCCCGCGTCTCGGACGCGGTGTCCCGGGCACTGCGCCGGGGCGACGGCGGCCTCCTCGAGCGCACCAACCTGAAGGCGCCGAAGACCTCCTTCAACGGTCGCATCTCGCCGCACCGGCGCTTCGCCTTCGGACGGCTGCCGCTCGACACCGTGAAGACGATCAAGAACCGGCACGGCTGCACCGTGAACGACGTGGTGGTGTCGATCTGCGCGGGCGCGGTCCGCCGCTGGATGGAGGAGCACGACGAGCTCCTCGACGAGCCGCTCGTGGCCCAGATCCCGGTGTCCGTCCGCAGCGACAACGAGATGGGCACCTTCGGGAACCGGATCATGCTCATGAGCGCGCCGCTGTTCACCGACATCGAGGACCCGGTGGACCGCCTGCTCCGGACCCACGAGGCGCTGAGGGTCATGAAGGACCGCCACCGCGCGATGCCCGCCGAGCTGCTCCAGGACGCCAACCACTTCATTCCCCCGGCGGTGTTCTCGCGCGCGGCGCGCGTGACCTTCGCGCTCTCCACGGCATCACCGGGGCGCCCGACCTGGAACCTCGTGATCTCGAACGTGCCCGGCCCGCAGTTCCCGCTCTACCTGGCGGGCGCGCGCCTCGACGCCAACTACCCGGTGTCGGTGATCACCGACGGCATGGGGCTCAACATCACGGTGATGAGCTACTGCGGCACGCTCGACTTCGGGATCGTCGCCGACCGTGACCAGATGCCCGACGTGTGGCGCCTCATCGACTGGCTGGAGGACTCGCTGGCCGAGCTGGAAGAGGCGATCTAGGCAGTACTCAGACGATCGGGCGCGGCTCCATCGCCACGCCGGTGAGCGCGTCCACCAGGTTGTCGAGGTCCCGGCGGCTGCGCTCGCGGTCGTCGTGCACCATGTGCGAGATGGCCAGGCCGTTCAGCCCGGCCACGGCCAGCCGCCCGATCTCGTCCACGGGCAGCCTCCGGTCCCGCTCCGCGCGTTCGGTGAGCGCGGTCACGGCTCGCTCCGCCAGGTCCTGGTAGGACGCGTACAGCCGCTCGGCCACGTCCTTGAGGTCCGGCTCCCGCAGCGCGTAGACGGTGAGCTCGAGGAGCAGCAGGGCGATGTCCGGGTTGGTCTCGATCACGCTCCACGCCCCGCCGACCGCGCCCGACACCTCCTCGTGCCACTGCGCCTGGGGTGCCAGGCCCTCCTCCACCGCGAGCACCAGGTTGTCCGTGGCCTCCTCGATCACCGCCCGGTAGAGCTCGGTCTTGGTGCCGAACACGTAGTGGATGGTGGCCTGGGCCACCCCGGCCTCCGCGGCTATCCGGCGCGTGGACGCGGCGGTCACCCCCTCCTGTGTCATGACCCTGATGGCCGCGGCCACGAGTGAGCGGCGGTGCTGGGAGGCCATGACGCGCGACATGGCGGGATTGTAGGTCGAGCCGGGGTCGGTCTGAGCAGATGACCATGTCAGGTGCCCCTGTCACTTGACTTGATCGAGTGACCAAGAAATAGTACGGCGTGCACCCGACGCAGGAGGAGAGATGCGGGCAGGACACTTCAGGGCAAGGACGCTGGGCCTGACGGCAGCCATGCTGGTCGCCGCGGCGGCGTTCGCGTCGTCGGCGTCCGCGCAGTCGATTCCGTTCAGCCACTGGGACGCGACCGGCTCGCTCACGCTCAAGAAGCTCAACCAGAGCGTGGCCTTCCCGGCCGGCTCCGAGTTCAACGGCGCGCTCGACGTGCCCACCCGGAAGCTCACCGGGCATGTGACCGTGCCCGTGTTCACCGCACGGCTGAATGTCCTCGGCATCCCCGCGGACGCGACGCTCGAGCTCGTGGAGACCTCCCCGGTGGCGGGCACGGTCGTCCTCGGCGGGACCACCACGATCGACGCCACCTCGTCGTTCCTGATCCGGATCAGGAGGTTGGCCTCGCCGTACCTGCCGCTGAACCTCGTGGCCAGCCGCTGTCAGACGGCCGAGCCGGTGACGCTCCAGCTCCACTACAGCGGGCCGCCGGACTTCGCGAACGGCTTTGCCTTCTCCGGCACCACGACCATCCCGCGACTCACGGGCTGCGGTCTCACCACCCCGCTGCTCACGGCGCTGATGTCCGGACCGGGGAATCCGTTCTCCGTACGCATAGCCCCACCCGCCTGACCCAAGGAAGGGCCCCCGGCCGCCTGACTCACAGGGGATCCGCCCCTCCCGCTCGGCGGATCCCCTGAGGCGGCCGGTCATCCGAGCGGCGGTGATGGGAGACTGCATCTCGCCGGTCTCCCGATTGGTCCCGCGGAGGCCGAGCGTCGGTCACACCAGCACCGCAACGAGCGGGACCGGAACCGGGAGAAACAGCATGAAGATGATCGGCGTGGGCTTCGGCCGCACCGGCACGATGTCGCTCAAGGCCGCCCTCGAGGAGCTGGGCGCGGGTCCGTGCTTCCACATGATCGACCTGATCACGGGCGAGAACAAGGACGAGAACCTTCAGCACTGGATCAAGGTCGCCGACGGCGAGCCCGTGGACTGGGCCGAGGTCTTCGACGGCTGGGAGGCCACCGTGGACTGGCCCGCCGCGACGAAGTGGCGCGAGATCGTGGCCGCCTTCCCGGGCGTGCCCGTACTGCTGAACGTGCGCGACTTCGACGGCTTCTACAAGAGCTGCGCGAACACGATCCTGGCGGTCAAGGAGGCGGCGCAGGCCGGTGAGCTGGCCGAGGACGCGAACCGCGACCAGCCCGCCCCCGAGCTCTGGGGCGTGATCGAGAAGCTCATCTGGCAGGGCGACTTCCAGGGTCGCTTCCAGGACAAGGAGTGGGTCCGCGACATGTACTGGGATCGCGTGGAGACGATCAAGCGCGAGGTGCCCGCCGACCGCCTCGTGTACTGGGAGCTGGGCGACGGCTGGGAGCCGCTGGCCGACGCGCTCGGAGTGGAGGCGCCGGACAAGCCGTTCCCGCACCTCCACGACACGAACGAGTTCCGCGCGGAGTTCGGCCTACCGGCACTCGCCTAGGGGAGGAGCGCAGCCCGATCGGTGGCGAGGAGCGCAGCCTGATCGGTGATCAGGCGAGCACCGCAGCCATGTCATCGGGCGAGCACCGGACCATGTCATCCGAAGGGGGCGTCGGGTGCCACGTGCACCCAGCGCCCCCCGAGCATCGTGGCCAGCACCCGGACCCGCGGGAGGTCGTCCGGTGCGCACTGCAGGGGATCGCGGTCGAGGACGGTCAGATCGGCCATCTGGCCCGGCACGAGCATCCCCCGGCGGCCCTCGTCGCCGGCCAGCCAGGCCGGACCGGTGGTCACGGCCCGAAGTGCCTCCTCGGCGGTCACCGCCTGCTCCGGGCGCCAGGCATCACGCTCGTCGATCGTGCGCCTCACCCCGGCCGCGATCCCGGCCAGCGGATCCAGCTCCTCCACCGGTGCGTCCGAGCCGTTGGCCAGCGTGGTGCCGGCGTCCAGCAGCGAGCGGAAGGCGTACGCGCCGGCGCGCCCCTCCCAGAGGCGGTCGGCCAGGTCGCGGTCGGCGGGGGCGTGGGTGAACTGGACCGACGCGGCCACGCCGATCTCGGCGAAGCGGGGCACGTCCTCGGGTGCGAGCAGCTGGGCGTGCTCGATGCGGGGGCGCAGGCCGAGCGGCTCCCACGCGTCGCGGGTGGCGGCGAACGCGTCCAGCGCGTCCCGGTTGGCGGCGTCGCCGATCGCGTGCACCGCCACGGGGAAGTGCGCCGCCGCGGCCCGGCGGACGATCTGCTCCAGCTCGGCGCCCGAGGTGATCTCCACGCCGGATCCATCGAGGAGCTTTGCCGTGGCCGATCCCAGTGTCCCGTCCATGAACACCTTGAGGTAGCCGAGCCGAAGAAGGTCGTCCCCGAAGCCGGACCTCAGGCCCAGCTCGGCGAGGTGCGGGAGCCGCTCGTGCGGCAGCGACTGCCATACCCGGAGGCGAAGCTCGCCCCGCTCGCTCAACCGCTGGAACACCTCGAGCGACCCGAGCCATCCGTCCTTGTCGTGGATCGCCGTCACGCCGCGGGAGTTGGCCAGGCGCACTCCGGCGGCCGACGCCTCCACCAGCTCGTCGATCGAGGGGCGGGCGTGGCGGTCGCGGAACATCCAGGCGGATGCCTCGCGGATCACCCCCGTGGGCTCGCCGCCGGCATCGCGCTCCACCACGCCGCCGGGCACGTCCAGATGATCGGCCTGGGCCAGGGCGGCGCTGTTGAGCCAGAGCGAGTGGTAGTCCCTCGACGTCAGCGCGGTGGGCACCTCGCCGGTCACCCGGTCGAGCGCCCATCGGTCCGGAGGCTCTGCCCAGTCGGCGTCGCGCCAGCCGAGCCCGCGCAGCCACGCACCGGGCGCCACCTCGCCCAGCCCGGCGGCCACCGCGGCCAGAGCGTCCTCCAGCGAGTTGGCACCCTCGAGCCGCACCTGCGTCTGGGCCAGCGCCCAGGTGGGGAAGTGCACGTGGGCGTCGTTCAGGCCCGGCACCACGCAGGCGCCCTGCAGGTCCAGCACCTCCGCGCCCGGCAGCGGCGTGGAGGCGAACAGGCCGTCGTCGCCCACCGACAACATGCCGGCCACCGGCGCCTGGGGATGCATCGTGAGGAAGCGGGCCCCGGAGAGGGTGAGGCGAGGAGCGGAGCCTGATCGGTGATCAGGCGAGCACCGCAGCCCTGTCATCACGGCCTGGGGCCGCGAGCCTTCGGACCGGACGTCAGATCCTGCCGCACCAGCTCGTGTGCGCGCTCCGCCCAGTCGCACAGAAGCGGGCGGGTGTCGCGCGGGTCGATGATCTCCTCGACGCTGAAGCGCTCGGCGGTGCGGAACGGGGACCGCACCGCGTCGAGCCGGGCGGCGATCTCCGCGCGCAGCGCCACGGGGTCCTCGGCCGCCGCGAGCTCGCGCCGGTACGCCGCCTCGAGCCCGCCCTCCATCGGCAGCGAACCCCAGTCGCCCGACGGCCACGCGTAGCGCAGGTTCAGGCGCGAGCCATCGCCGTGGCCGGCCCCGGCCACACCGAACACCTTCCGCACCAGGATCGAGACCCAGGGGACGCTCGCCTGGTAAACCGAGAAGAGGGCGCGCGACCCGCGCCGGATGGTGCCCGCCCTCTCCGCCTCGGTGCCGATAACGAACCCGGGCACGTCCACGAAGTTCACCACCGGGATGTGGAACTGATCGCAGGTGTCCACGAAGCGGGCCATCTTCTCCGAGGCGTCCGCCGTGACCCCGCCGCCGTAGTGCTCGGTGTCCGAGGCCAGCACTCCGACGGGCCGGCCGCCCAGCCGGGCCAGGGCCGTGATCACCGGCCGGCCGAACGCCGCCCCCAGCTCGAACACCGAGCCGCGGTCCATCACCGCATCGAGGATGCGCCGGGTCTTGTAGGGCTTGCGCCGGTCTCGCGGGACGATCTCGATCAGCTCCTCCTCGCGGCGGTCCGGCGGGTCGGCCTCGTCCACGAGCGGCGGGGCCTCCCAGACGCTCGCGGGGAGGTAGGAGAGGAAGCGCTTCAGCTGGCCGAGCGCGTCGTCCTCGTCGGCCGCCACGTTGTCCACGGCGCCGGCCCTGGCCTGCATCCGGGCGCCCCCGAGCGTCTCCTTGTCCGGCGACTCGCCCATCGCCGCCGCCACCACCGGCGGCCCGGCCACGAAGAGCTGCGCCGTGCCGCGGACGATCACGGAGAAGTGGGAGCACACCACCCGCGCGGCGCCCAGCCCGGCCACGGGGCCGAGCGCGGCGGTGACCACGGGCACGGTGGCCAGGTTTCGCACCACCAGGTCGAAGCCCGGGAGCGGTGGCACGTAGGAGAAGCCCATGTCCTCGAGCGACTTGACGCTCCCGCCGCCGCCCGTGCCGTCCACCAGGCGGACGATCGGGATGCGCATCTCCTGCGCGAGCCGCTCCGCGAACAGCGCCTTCTCCCAGATCGCCGCGTCGGCGGCGCCCCCGCGGACGGTGAAGTCGTCCGCCTGGACCGCGGCACGCCGGCCGTCGATGCGTCCCTGACCCACCACCGTGTTGGCGGGGAGGAAGTCCTCCATCTCCCCGTCGGCGCCGTAGGTGCCGCGTCCGGCCAGCGCGCCCGTCTCGTGGAAGGTGCCCGGGTCGAAGAGCCGATCCACGCGCTCGCGCACGGTCATCCGCCCGGAGGCGTGCTGGCGGTCCACCCGTTCCGTCCCGCCCATGCGCCTCGCCAGCTCCTCCCGGCGGTGCAGCTCCTCGAGCTCGGGCTCCCAGCTCATCGCGGGCGGCAGCCTAGTCGCGCAGCGCTTCGTGCGAGGCGCGCAGCCGATGGTCCTCCACCCGGTCCCGCTGGTCGCCGGCGCGCTCCTCGAGACGGGCGAGCTGCGCCCTGTCGAGGCGCGGCTCCTCCGGAACGAGACCCAGCAGGCTGCGCCAGAGGCCGAGCTTCCCGGTGATCCCGAGCTTGAGACCCTCCAGCTCCACCAGGCGGCTCAGCGGCGAGTAGCCGGTGAGCTGGCCGTTGGGCTTCAGGCGACCGAACTTCTCGGCGGTCCAGGCCGCCAGCACTTTGGGGTGGTCGCGCCGGACATCCAGCGTGTCCATGATCCGCTGAAGCTCGTCGCGGTCCTCGCCGATCTCCTCGGCCAGCTCTGCGAGGAAGTCTCCGTACTCGCTCCCGCGGTTCGACCTCGCCGCCCGGTTCGCCAGCTCCACGCCCACGGTGGAGCCGGCGAGATGATCGTTCAGGTAGATGCCGAGGAACTTCGAGTTCGCGCCCACCGGGGGACCGTACCCCGATCAGTCCTCCGACACCCGGAGCGAGCGGTCCGGCCCGACGCTGAGGCGCCGGCGGCCGGCCAGGAGCTCGCGCAGCTCGTCGCCCACGAGCTCGCGGCGCCAGCCCTCCGTGACCCGGAGGCCGTCGGCCTCGTCGCCGCGCCGGGCGGCGGCCACCAGAGCGGTGAGCTCGGGCTGGGTGGCGATCAGCTCCACCGCCACGCCGCTGTCCATCGATCGCTGGCGGACCAGCGCCTGTGCTAGCGACACCAGCGGCGCGTCCACCTGGTCGCGGGACGGAGGGGAGGGGGGCGCGGCCGGGGGCTCGCGCTCGAGGCCGCGCTCGATCGCGGCGATCAGGCGGTCGCCCCGGCGGTGCAGCGTCTGCGGGGGCAGCCCGCGGATCTGCTCGAGTCCGTTGGGGTCGGTGGGCGCGCGGCGGGCCAGCTCCATCAGCGCCTGGTCGGGAAGCACGAACCCGACGGGGCGGTCAAGTGAACGCGCGCTCTCCTCGCGCCACTCCACCAGCTCGCGTGCCACCGCCCGCCCGGTCTCGCTCAGGCGTCCCAGGCGCGGAAGCCGGTCGAAGATCTGATCGGGGGTGCGCTCGTCGGTCACCTCCTCCAGGGCGAGGCATTCCTCGCGCGCCCACTCCAGGCGTCCGCGCTCCCCGAGCTGCTGCTCCAGGCCGTCGCCCACGGCCAGCAGGCAGCGTGCGTCGTCGGCGGCGTACTCGAGCTGAAGGTCGGTGAGCGGCCGCCGGTCCCAGCGGGTGAAGCCCTCGGAGCCCTTCAATCGCTCGCCGAGGACCCTGCGCACCAGCGACTCGTAGCCCTCCTGGCTGCCCATGCCGAGGAAGCCGGCGGCCACCTGCGTGTCGAAGATGTTCCGCACCTCGGTGCGCCACTCGCGGCGCAGGATGGCCACGTCCTGGCGCCCGGCATGCACCACCACCTGCACCTCGGGGTCGGCGAGCACCCGCGCGAGCCCGGCGGCGTCCTCGTCGCCGAAGTCGTCGCCCAGTGGATCCAGCACCTCCGTGCGCACGCCGTCGGGCGCCTCGGGGTCAGGCACCGCCACCTGCACCAGGCAGAGGAGCGCGCGGTAGCGGCGCTCGGACACGAACTCGGTGTCGATCGCGATCCGGCCCTCGGAGGCGGCCCGCTCGGCCAGCTCGGCGGTCATCGGCGCGAATCTACTGATGGCATGCTCCGGTGCTCCGGCCGACCACCGGTCGGCCTCCGCTCCTCGCTGGCGTGGCCATACTCGGTGCGTGCGGCGCGCGCTCACGGTCCTCGTTCTGGCGGTTGTGGCCATCGGCCTCTGGGCCGGTGAGACCCGGCACGGAGGCGGCGCGCCCGCGCCTCACGCGGAGCCCGCCCTGGCGGCGCCGCCCGCACCGGCCCCGGCCGCCGCGGCTGCGCCCGGGAGCGTGCTGGTGGGCCGCTCGGCGCAGGGCCGCCCGATCCGCGCCGTGCGGGTGGGAAGCGCAAGGGCGAGGGTGAAACTGCTCGTGATCGGCTCCATCCACGGGAACGAGAACGCCGGCCGCCAGGTGGTGGCACGCCTGCGCCGGGTCAGGCCCCCGCGCGGCTCCGCCCTCTGGCTGATCGACACCGTGAACCCGGACGGCGCCGCCGCGGGCACCCGGCAGAACTCGCGTGGGGTGGACCTGAACCGGAACTTCCCGGACGACTGGCGGGCCGACGGCCGCCCCTTCGACACCTACCACTCCGGATCCGCCGCCGGCTCCGAGCCGGAGACGCAGGCCATCTCGCGCTTCATCGCGCGCGAGCGCCCACGGGTCACGCTCTGGTACCACCAGGCGCTCCGGATCGTCGTCCACTCGGACGGCGACCCGTTCCTGGAGCGTCTCTACAGCCGCCGCGGCGGGCTGCCGCGGCGGTCCATCGGCCCCTACCACGGCACCGCCACCGGCTGGCAGAACCACCACTTCCGCGGAGACACCGCCTTCGTGGTGGAGCTTCCCGGGGGACGGCTGCCCGCGAGCGGCGTGGCCCGCCAGGCCGGGGCAGCGCTGGCGCTCGCCCGGGCCGTGGCCCCGCAGCGCGTCGTGAACCGCCCGATCCCGTTCGGCGCGCGGCGCAAGCAGGAGATGCGCGCCTACGCCATGCGCCACTACGGCATTGACACGTATCGCCTGCGCCACCCGCGCGTGATCGTCGAGCACTACACCGCCACGGACACACTGGCTCCCGTGCTGAACACCTTCGGGAGCGACACGCCGGACGTGGAGCTGGGCGAGCTGCCCGGGGTGTGCTCGCACTACGTGATCGACCGCGACGGAACGGTCTATGGCCTGGTGCCCACGACGATCATGTGCCGCCACACGGTGGGGCTGAACTGGACGGCCATCGGCGTCGAGCACGTCGGCCAGAGCGACGGCCAGGTGTTCGGAGACCGGGCGCAGCTCCGGGCCTCGCTTCGCCTCACCCGCTCACTGCAGGGCCGCTACGGCATCCGCACCCGTAACGTGATCGGGCACGCCGAGAGCCTCACCAGCCCGTACCACCGCGAGCGCGTGGCCCGGCTCCGCGGCCAGACGCACGGCGACATGGCCAAGACGGCCATGACGGGCTACCGCCGCCGGCTCAACAGCCTTCCCGCGCCCGCGAGCATGCGCTGAGAGCACCACCGGAACCAGAACACCGCGATGTCCGCCAGCGCGCTCCAGGCGTGCCCCGGCGGACCCGTGACCATCCATGCCTGAAGTCGCTCCAGGGATCCGCGGCGGTGATTTTCCACAGCGTCACGCTATCTTCAGCGCCCGGATGGCCACCGCTCTGAAGACCACCACCACCGAGCTGGACGACTCGCGCGTACGGCTCGAGGTCGAGGTTCCGAGCGACGCCGTGGAACGCCAGCTGGCGCAGGCGGCCGAGGCGATCGGGCGCGAGATGAAGGTTCCCGGCTTCCGCAGCGGCAAGGTGCCCTCGCAGGTGGTGCTCCAGCAGGTCGGACGCGAGAGCGTGCTCGACGAGGCGGTGCGCCGCGGGCTGCCCGGCTGGTACGAGGAGGCAGTCAACGGGGCGGGAGTCACCACGGTCGGCGACCCGCAGGTGGACATCGGCGACCTGCCCGAAAAGGGCTCGCCCCTCACCTTCTCGATCGAGGTCGGCGTGGTGCCGCCCGCCAAGGTCGGGGACTACCGGGGCATCGAGGTCGGCCGGCGTGAGCCGGCCATCAACCCGGAGGAGGTGGAGGCCGAGCTGGAGCGCATGCGCGAGTCGCTCGCCTCGCTCGAGACCGTCGAACGCCCGGCCGCCAGCGGGGACTACGTGGTCATGGACTTCGTCGGCCGCATCGACGGTGAGCCGTTCGAGGGCGGCGAGGGCCGCGGGTTCCTGCTCGAGCTCGGATCGGGCCGGCTCGTGCCCGGCTTCGAGGAGCAGCTCGACGGCGCCGCCGCCGGCGACGACCGCGCCGTGTCGCTCACCTTCCCCGACGACTATCCCGTCGAGCAGCTTGCGGGCCAGGCCGCGGAGTTCGACGTGGACGTCAAGGAGGTCAAGGAGAAGCGGCTGCCCGAGCTGAACGACGAATTCGCGGTCGAGGCCGGCGGCTACGACTCGCTCGAAGAGCTGCGCGCAGAGATCGGCGAGCGCATCTCCGAGGCCGACGCCCGCAACATCGAGACCGAGTTCCGGGCCGCGGCCGTGGACGCCGTGGTGGAGGCATCCGAGGTGGAGATCCCCAAGGAGCTGATCCACTCGAAGGCCCACGAGATGTGGCACCGCACCTCACACCGCCTCTCCGCGCAGGGCATCGACCCGCGCCGCTACCTCGAGATGACCGGCAAGACCGAGGAAGAGCTCGTGGTGGAGTCCGAGCCCGAGGCCGAGCTCGCGCTGCGGCGCGAGGCCGTGCTCAGCGCCATCGTCGAAGCCGAGAAGATCGAGGCCAGCGACGAGGAGGTGGACGAGGCCCTGCGCGCCGCCGCCGGTCCCGACGCCACCGACAAGCAGGTGAAGCGCGCACTCAAGCGCGCGCGCTCCCAGGGAGCCGACGACGCCCTCCGCGAGGACATCGCCATGCGCAAGGCCGTGGACATGATCGTGGAGAGCGCCAAGCCGATCGCCGCGGAGACCGCAGAAGCCCGCGAGAAGCTCTGGACGCCGGAGAAGGAAGCGGCGGAGAAGTCCGGCGAGATCTGGACGCCGGGCTCCTGAGGCACCGTCTGACCCGTCACTAGACTGTCGCGCCTATGAGCCCACTCGTTCCCATGGTCGTCGAGCAGACCTCTCGCGGCGAGCGTGCCTTCGACATCTACTCGCGTCTTCTGAACGAGCGGATCGTCTTCCTCGGCACCCCCGTCACCGACGACATCGCCAACCTGATCGTCGCCCAACTTCTGCACCTCGAGTCCGAGGACCCGGACAAGGACGTGTCGCTGTACGTGAACTCGCCGGGCGGCTCCGTTTACGCCGGCCTCGCGATCTACGACACGATGCAGTTCATCAAGCCCGACGTGCAGACCATCTGCGTCGGCATCGCCATGTCGATGGGCGCACTGCTCCTCGCCGGCGGCGCGCAGGGCAAGCGCATGGCGCTGCCCAACGCCAAGATCCTGATCCACCAGGTGTCCTCGGCTTTCCAGGGCCAGGCCACCGACATCGAGATCCACGCCAAGGAGATCATCGACGTGCGCAAGCGCCTCGACGAGATCCTCGCCCTCCACACCGGCCAGCCGCTGGAGAAGGTCTCGAACGACACGGACCGGGACTACTTCATGAGCGCCGAAGAGGCGCAGGCGTACAACCTGATCGACCGCGTCATTTCGAAGCACTAGCCGGCTGCAAAGCGGCGCCGGTCGTGGTCCTCGGTCGCTTGCGTGCGGAGCACGCGTTGCTCCCTGCGTCCCGCGCCCGGCTTGCTTTTCGCTCGGCTGCCGCCTCGAAAGGCGCGCGGTCCGTCGACGCAACCTGAGGATCAATTGAAGGGAGCACCGCTCCCGCCGAGTATCTAGCTGGGACCCAGGGCCAGCTCCGCTGGTACCCTCGCGACGGGGAGAACTTGCGTGGCGCGACCCACTGACTCAAACGAACAGCTCCTCTGCAGCTTCTGCGGAAAGTCGCAACGTCAGGTGAAGAAGCTGATCGCCGGGCCGGGCGTCTACATCTGCGACGAGTGCATCGACCTCTGTAACGAGATCATCGACGAGGAGCTGACGGGCGCTCCGACGTTCGATCTGGAGAACCTTCCGAAGCCCAAGGAGATCAACTCCGTCCTTCAGGAATACGTGGTGGGACAGGAGCCGGCCAAGCGCACGCTCTCGGTGGCGGTCTACAACCACTACAAGCGCGTCCAGATGATGCAGTCCGAGGGCGAGCAGGATCTCGAGCTCCAGAAGTCCAACATCCTGCTGCTCGGCCCCACGGGCTGCGGCAAGACGCTTCTCGCCCAGACGCTGGCCAAGATCCTGAACGTCCCGTTCGCGATCGCGGACGCCACCGCGCTCACCGAGGCGGGCTACGTCGGCGAGGACGTGGAGAACATCCTCCTCAAGCTGATCCAGGCCGCCGACTTCGATGTGAAGAAGGCCGAGACCGGGATCATCTACATCGACGAGGTCGACAAGATCGCGCGGAAGGCCGACAACCCGTCGATCACGCGGGATGTGTCGGGCGAGGGCGTGCAGCAGGCGCTGCTGAAGATCCTGGAGGGCACGGTGGCCTCGGTGCCGCCACAGGGGGGACGCAAGCACCCCCACCAGGAGTTCCTCACCATCGACACCACCAACATCCTCTTCATCTGCGGCGGTGCGTTCGCGGACCTGGACAAGGTCGTGGAACGGCGCATCGGGCACAAGGGCGTGGGCTTCGGCTCCGCGGTGCGCTCGAAGCACAACAAGGACACCGGCGAGCTCTTCGAGCAGGTGCTCCCCGAGGACCTCGTGGAATACGGGCTCATCCCCGAGTTCATCGGGCGCCTGCCCGTCTGCTCGGTGATCCACCAGCTCACCCGCGACGACCTCGTCTGCATCCTCACCGAGCCCCGCAACGCGCTCGTCAAGCAGTTCCAGCGCTTCTTCCAGTTCGACGGGATCGAGCTGGTCTTCGCCGAGGACTCGCTGTCGGCCATCGCCGACAAGGCCCTCGCCCGGGAGACCGGCGCCCGCGGCCTGCGCTCGATCCTCGAGGAGACCCTCCTCGACGTCCAGTTCGAGTTGCCCTCGCGGCGCGACGTGAAGAAGTGCGTGGTCACCAAGGAGACGATCGAGAAGGGCCTGAAGCCCACCCTGGTGACGGAGGCGGCTCCGGAAGAGCCCGCCGAGCAGGCCGCAGAGTCGGCGTAGCCTCCGCGTAGGGCTCTTACGCCCAGGCCTGCGGGTCCTGTCACACATTTCCTCTGCCTCGCACGACCTTCGGTCGCACGGGCAGAGTGTGCTGTGTGCCACCCGCCGGAGAAGCGCGGCGGTTCACGGAACAGCCACGCCTCGTCGAGCGCCAAGCTAAAAGCACGTCTCTGTGTCAGGCGCCCGCAGCTTCCCCGGCCCGCGGGGAACCATCGTGAGCCGCGGCAATCCTCCGGCGGGTGGCGGGCAGCACACTTTGGCCCGCCCGACCGAAGGGAGGGTGCGCCAAAGGAAATGCCCGACAGGACCCGCAGGCCTGGGCGAATGGGCAATGACATAGGCTGCCGCCCGATGAAAAAGCTTGCGGAGGGCGTCTGGCAGCTCTCCGGCTTCCCTCCGAACGGCATCAACATCTTCCTCCTCGAGGACGTGCTCGTGGACGCCGGCACGCGGCACTCGGGACGCCGGATCTTCCGCCAGCTGAAGGACCACAAGGTGACCGCCCATGCGCTCACGCATGCTCATCCGGACCACCAGGGCGCGAGCCACGAGGTGTGCGAGACGCTCGGCATCCCGTTCTGGGTGGGTGAGAAGGACGCCGATGCCGCCGAGAGCCCCTACCTCATCCGCCAGCGCCAGCCCGACCATCCGATGGCGCGCATGTTCGACCGTGCCTTCCGCGGTCCCGGCCACCCGGTGGACCGGAAGCTGAACGAGGGCGACGAGGTGGCCGGCTTCCGCGTGATCGACGTGCCCGGCCACTCGGCCGGACACGTGGCGTTCTGGCGCGAGTCCGACCGCGTGCTCGTGCTCGGCGACGTGCTGAACAACATGGACGTGATCACCGGTCTGCCGGGACTGCACGATCCCAAGCCCTACCTGACCCCCGACCCGGCGGAGAACCGCCGCTCCGCGCGCAAGCTCGCGGCGCTGGAGCCGGCCCTCGTGGTCTTCGGGCACGGCGGTCCGCTCCGGGACACCGGCAAGTTCGTGAAGTTCGTGGAGGGCCTGCCCGCGTGATGGAGGTGAGCGCCTCCGGCATCGTGCCCGCGTCGCCCGAGCGCGTGTGGGAGCTCATCTGCGACACCGCCCGCTACGCCGAGTGGGTGGACGGCACCGAGGCCGTGACCCGCACCGACGGCCCCGCCAAGCCGGGCTCCACCTACGACGAGGTGAACCCGGTGCTCGGCCCGTGGAAGGCGAGGTCCAGGTGGACCGTCACGGAGTTCGACGCCCCCCGCCGCCAGGTGCACAGCGGCACCGGCCTGCCCCTCTCCAGCGACTTCGTGGTGATCTTCGAGCTCGCGCCGGAGGGGGACTCCACCGGGTTCACGCTCAGCCTCCGGGCCACGCCCTCGCTCGGGGCGGTGGGCGGTGCCTTCGCGGCCCTGATGAAGGGCCAGATCGACCGCGACAACCGCAGGTCGGTCGAGAACTTCATCGCGCTCGCCAAGCGCGAGCTGCACGGCTAGCTCCGGCGGAGTGCTGGCACACTCTGACCGCCGATGGCCGACGACCGACTGAACCGCACGCGCTACGACCCGTCCGAGGTCGAGGGGCGGATCTTCGCCCTGTGGGAGGAGGCCGGGATCTTCCACCCCGAACCCACCGGAGAGCACGAGGGCAGCTATTCGATCGCCGTGCCGCCTCCGAACGTCACCGGCTCGTTGCACATGGGCCACGCGCTGAACGGCACTCTCCAGGACGTGTGCATTCGCCTGGCGCGAATGCGAGGCCTCCGCACCAAGTGGATCTACGGGACCGACCACGCGGGCATCGCCACGCAGCGCCAGGTGGAGCGCGCACTGGCCGATGAGGGGCTGACCAAGGAGGAGCTCGGCCGGGAGCGGTTCGCGGAGCGCGTATGGCAGTGGCGCGAGCAGCACGGCTCCACGATCACCGAGCAGTTCAAGCGCCTCGGGGCCTCGCTGGACTACGAGGACGAGCGCTTCACGATGGATCCGGTCTACGCGAGCGCGGTGGTGGACGTGTTCAGCCGCCTCTACGAGAAGAGCTACATCTACCGCGACAACTACATGGTGAACTGGGACCCGGGCCTGCGCACGGCCATCTCGGACCTCGAGGTGGAGCAGCGCACCGTGGAGGACACGATGTACATGATCGACTACCCGCTCGAGTCGGGATCGGGTGCGGTCACTGTGGCCACGGTGCGCCCGGAGACGATGCTGGCCGACACCGCGATCGCGGTGAACCCGTCCGACGAGCGCTACTCGCGCCTCATAGGGGAGGCCGCGATCCTGCCGCTGGTGGGCCGGCGCCTCCCGATCCTGGCCGACGACTACGTGGACCCCGAGTTCGGCACGGGCGCGCTGAAGATCACCCCGGGCCACGATCCGAACGACTTCGAGATCGGCCGCCGGCACGGGCTCGAGGAGATAACCGTGATCGGCGAGGACGGCCTGATCACGGACTCCGCTCCCGAGGCCTTCAGGGGCATGGAGGTGGAGGAGGCCCGCACGGCGGTGGTGGCCGGCCTGCGCGAGGAGGGCCTCGTGTCCGGCACCCGTCCGTGGGTGCACGACGTGCCCCACTCCCACCGCTCCGGGCGCCGCATCGAGCCGCTGATCTCGCTCCAGTGGTTCTGCGACATGTCCGCGCTGGCCAAGCCGGCCATCGCGGCCGCGCGCGACGGGGCCCTGCGCTTCCACCCCGAGCGGCCCTGGACCGGGGTATACCTCGACTGGCTGGAGAACATCCGCCCGTGGTGCATCTCGCGCCAGCTCTGGTGGGGGCACCAGCTGCCGGTCTGGTACCGGGGCGACGAGACCCACGTGGGGGCCGACGCTCCGGAGGGCGAGGGCTGGGAGCGCGACCCGGACGTGCTGGACACCTGGTTCTCGTCCGGCCTGTGGCCGTTCGCCACCCTGGGCTGGCCGGAGGACACGCCGGAGCTCCGGACCTTCTATCCCACGAACGTCCTCTCCACGGCGCGCGACATCATCTTCCTCTGGGTGGCCCGGATGGTGATGTTCGGGAAGGAGCTCACGGGCGAGCTGCCCTTCACCGACGTGCCCATCCACTCGGTGGTGCAGGCTCCGGACGGGCGCCGCATGTCGAAGTCGCTCGGAACGGGGATCGATCCGCTCGAGCTGATCGATGGGGGCGAGCGTCCGCCGGTGTACGCGGAGGGCGGCGAGTTCCCCGCCTACGGCGCCGACGCGCTGCGCTTCGGCCTGATGGCCATGTCCTCGTCCCAGGACGTGCGCTTCAACGAGGAGCGGGTCAGGCAGGGCCGGGACCTGGCCAACAAGCTCTGGAACGCCTCGCGGCTCGTGCTCACGCGGGTGGGCGACGTGACTCCCGACCCGCGCGCGGCCCGGACGGTGGAGGACCGCTGGATCGTCTCCCGGCTCGAGCGGCTCACGGAGAGCGTGACCGGGCAGCTCGACGCCTTCCGCCTGTCGCCCGCGGTGCTCGATCTCTACGCAGCCTTCTGGTCTGAGGTGTGCGATTGGTACCTCGAGCTGGCCAAGCCGCGCCTGTACGAGACGCCGAACGACGCGGTGTCCGGGGTGCTCCTGCACGCCATCGAGCGCACGCTGCTGCTGCTCCATCCGGTCATGCCCTTCGTGACCGAGGAGATCTGGTCGCTCCTGCCCGGAGAGCGGGGGCTTCTGGCCGTGAGCACCTGGCCTGTGCCCAACCCCGCGCTTCTGGATCCGGAGGCGGAGGAGGCCATGGGCCGGTTCTTCGCCGCCGTGAGTGCACTGCGCAGCTATCGCGACGAGGTGGGCGCCCGGCCCGGGACACCGGTGCGCGGTGTGCTCGAGGCTGAGGGCTTCGGGGACCTGGAGACCCAGCTTGCCCGCCTGGGGCAGTTCCAGCTCGAGCAATCTGCATCCGAGGACGAGGAGCCGCTGACCGACATCGAGGTCCCGGGCGGCGTGGTGAGGGTGCTGCCCTCCGAGGCCGTCGACCCCGTGGAGGGCGAGCGTCGCCGCGAGGCCGAGCGGGAGCGGCTGCGGGCGGAGATCGAGCGGGCCGAGACGAAGCTCGCGAACGAGGGCTTCGTGAAGAAGGCCCCGGCCGAGGTGGTGGAGGCCGAGCGGCAGAAGCTCGAGGGCTTCCGGGAGGCGCTGCGGAGGCTGGACGAGTGACCTTCCGCGCCGCCGAGGACTACCTCCTCGGCCTCGAGCTCTTCGGCATGCGCTTCGGCCTCGACCGGATGCGGCGGCTGATGACGGTCATGGGGCTCCCGCAGCGCCGCTTCGAGTCCGTGCACGTGGTGGGCACGAACGGGAAGTCGTCCACCGTGCGCTTCTGCGCGGCGATCCTCGAGCGCCACGGGATGCGCACGGGGAGCTACACGTCGCCGCACCTGCGCTCGTTCCGGGAGCGGATCGAGGTGGGGGAGACACCTGTGTCCGAGGCCGACTTCGCCGCCGCGGTGGAGCGGGCGGCGCACGCGGCCGAGCTGGTGAACCGCACGGCCGACGCCGACGATCTCGTGACCCAGTTCGAGGCCCTCACGGCGGCCGCGTATTCGGAGCTGGCCCGCCGCGAGGTGGAGGTGGCCGTGGTGGAGGCCGGGCTGGGCGGCCGCTACGACGCCACGAGCGTCATCCCCTCGCGGGTGCAGGTGCTCACCGGAGTGGGGCTCGAGCACACGCGCTGGCTCGGGCCGACGCTCATCCACATCGCCGAGGAGAAGCTGGCCGTGGTGCGTGACGGGGGCGTGCTGGTCACCCCGCGCCATCTCGACCCGGCCGTGGAGGCCGTGGCCGCCCGCGTCACCGCGGAGCGCGGAGCGCGCTGGCTGCGCGCCGACCCCGGCGTGGGGGCTCACGCCGACCTGCTGGCCGCGGGCGCGTTTCAGCGCGGGAACTTCGCCCTGGCTGCGGCGGCGGCCGAGGCCCTGCTCGAGCGCGCGCTCGACCCTGCCGCCCTGGCCGCGGCGGCGGCCGAGACCCGCGTGGCCGGGCGGATGGACGTGGTGGGCGAGCGCCCGCTCACGGTGTACGACGGGGCGCACAACCCCTCCGGTGCCGGCGCCCTGGCGAGCTCACTGGGTGGGGTCGTGGGCGACCTCCGGCCGCGGGTGGCGGTGATCGGCGTGCTGGACGACAAGGATGCCGCCGAGATGCTGAGCGCACTGCTGCCCGAGTTCGACTCGGTGGTGCTCACCCGCTCGCGCAACCCGCGGTCCCTGTCGCCCGCCACGCTGCTGAGCCTGGCCGAGAAGGTGGCGCCGGGCATGCCCGTCGAGGCAGCGGCCGACCCGCGGGCCGCCGTGGCCCGCGCGCGGCGGCTGGCAGGCCCCGGGGGCGCCGTGGTGGCCACGGGCTCGATCTACCTGATCGCGGACCTCCTGAGCGACGACCTGGGCGCGCGGGCGTCCGCGCTCTGATGAGGGTCTTCGTGGCCGGCGGGGCGGGGGTGGTGGGCAGCCGCCTGATCCCGGCGCTGGTGGAGGCCGGGCACGAGGTGAGCGCCGGCACGCGCTCGGAGGGCAGGGCGGAGGAGATCAGCGCCCTCGGCGCCGAGCCGGTGGTGGCCGACGCCCTCGATCCCGAGGCCATCTCGAGCGCGGTGTCCGGCGTGCGCCCCGAGGCGGTGATCCACCAGCTCACGGCCATCCCCTCGCGCCTGAACCCGCGGCACCCGGAGCGGGACTTCGCGCTCACCAACCGGCTGCGCAGCGAGGGCACCGACAACCTGCTCGCCGCGGCACGCGCGGCTGGGGCGCGCCGCTTCCTGGCCCAGAGCTTCGCGGGCTGGCCCTTCGCCCGCGAGGGCGGCCCGGTGAAGGAGGAGGACGCGCCCTACACCACCGATCCGCCGCCGAAGCTGGTCACGATGCTCGACGCGATCCGGCACCTGGAGAGCGTGGTGCCGGCCGCCGAGGGGATCGAGGGCATCGTGTTGCGCTACGGCTTCTTCTACGGCCCAGGCACCTCGGTGGCGCCCGGCGGAAGCGTGGTGGCCGACGTGCGCAAACGGCGAATGCCGGTCGTGGCCGATGGCGCCGGGATCTGGTCCTTCGTGCACATCGACGATGTGGCCGCGGCCACGGTGGCTGCGCTGGAGCGGGGGCGGCCCGGCATCTACAACGTGGTGGACGACGACCCGGCACCGGTCTCGGAGTGGCTTCCGGCGCTGGCCGAGGCCGCCGGAGCGCGCCCGCCGCGCCGGGTCCCGGGCTGGCTGGCGCGCATCGCCGCCGGTCCCCACGCCGTGGTGATGCTCAACGAGATCCGCGGCGCCTCGAACGCCAAGGCGCGGCGCGAGCTGGGTTGGGAGCCGCGGCACTCATCCTGGCGCCAGGGCTTCCCGGAGGTGCTGGGCGAGCGCTCCCCGGCCTGATCGCCCGGACCGCCTGGCAGGATTGGCGGCGATGGATAGCGGCGACGGACCCCGTTTCGGGGCGATGATCGGCCTTGTGGCCGTGGTGGTGGCCAGTGTGATCCTGGTCTTCTTCGGCATCGGCTACGCGCTTGGCCGTCTCTTTCTGTAGGGAGGGGCAGGTAATCTCCGCCCGATGAGCGCCCTCGCCGTCTTCGGCATCGAGAACGACGGGCTGAACCTCGCGGTCAACCTGCTGCTGCTGTTCCTGGCGGTGATCTACTTCGCCCTGATCTACTGGACCTGGGCGGACGCCAGGCGCCGCATCGCCGACCCGATGCTGGTGGCCTGCGCCACGGCCGCGTCGCTCTTTCCGTTCATCGGCACGGTCGTGTATCTGATCGTCCGCCCGCCCGAGTTCCTCGACGACGTCCGGGAGCGCGAGCTGGAGATGGCCGCCGCCGAGGCGCGTCTGGCCAGCCTCGACCAGATGTCGTGCCAGTACTGCGGGTTCGACGTGGAGAAGGCCTTCCTGCGCTGTCCCAGCTGCCTGCGCCGCCTGAAGGAGCCGTGCACGGTCTGCGGCAAGCCGCTCGACCCGCGCTGGAAGATCTGCCCCTATTGCGAGGCCGAGGTCGGCCAGCCGCAGCAGGAGGGCCGGCGACCGCGGCCACGGCGCACCACCGCGGCCACCGCCGCGCGCCCGACCGCGGCCCGACAGGCGCGCCAGGCCCAGGCCCAGACACAGGCCCGGGCACCCGACGGCGGCGGCGACGCCCCCGCCGCCAACGACAGGCCGCGCACCGAGCGGCCCGCCCGCGCGGCGCGTGAGCGCCCGCAGTAACACCGCACCCACTCGAGAGGAGAAGCATGGACCGGACCCTGATCCTGGTGAAGCCGGACGCGTTCGAGCGCGGCCTTACCGGGGAGATCGTCGCCCGCTTCGAGCGCAAGGGGCTTGTGATCGCGGCCATGAAGCACATGACCGTGGACCGCGAGCTGGCGGAGAAGCACTACGCGGAGCACAGCGAACGGCCGTTCTTCGGCGACCTCGTGGACTTCATCACCGGTGGCCCGCTGGTGGCCCTGGTGCTCGAGGGGCACGAGGCGGTGGTGGCCGCGCGCCAGCTGATCGGCGCCACCAACCCGCTGGAGTCGGCGCCCGGCTCGATCCGGGGCGACTTCGGCCTGGAGGTCCAGACCAATCTCGTGCACGGCTCGGACTCGCCGGAGTCGGCCGCGCGGGAGGTGGGTCTCTTCTTCCCGGAGCTCGGGGCCTGATGACCCGTTGAGCGCCGGGCCGCTCATCCTCGCGTCCGGATCGCCGCAGCGCAGGGCGATCCTGGAGCAGCTCGGCGTGCGCTTCACCGTCCGCGTGCCCGGGGTGGAGGAGCGCTCCGACGGCGACCCGCGCGAGCGGGTGGCGGAGAACGCGCGGATGAAGGCCCGGGCGGTGGAGGGGGAGCGGGTGCTGGGAGCGGACACCGTGGTGGCGGCGGAGGGCGCGGTGTTCGGGAAGCCGGCCGACGCGGCCGAGGCGGAGCGCCTTCTCCGGCACCTCTCGGGGCGTGACCACGAGGTGCTCACAGGGATCTGCTTCCGCTCGGGGCCGGAGGAGAGCGGCGCCGTGGCCGTGACGCGCGTGCGCTTCCGCCGTCTCGGGGAGGCGGACATACGCTGGTACCTCGACTCCGGCGAATGGCGCGATCGCGCCGGCGGATATGCCATCCAGGGACGGGGAGCCGCGCTCGTGGAGGGGATCGAGGGCGATTACTGGAACGTGGTCGGCCTGCCCGTCGCGGCGCTCCTGCGCCTGGTCCCCGATCTGCTGCGGAACTGAAGCCCGGCCAGCCACGAGCCGAAGGTCCAATCAGATGCGCACGAAGGTCATTGCCGTTGGGATGACGCTGCTGGCGGCCGGCGTCGGTGCGGGCGCGGGCGCGCCCCCGGCCACCGCATCGGCCGAGGCGGAGGCGCTGGCCCGCCAGGTGGCCGCGCCCTGGACCTCCCTGCAGGCACCGAGCGGGGCCTTCACCGGATACGAGCCGGTCGGGGCCAGCGCGCGTTACGGCGAGGCCGTCATGGGCCTCGGGCTGCTCCAGGCCGGCGTGCGGGAGAAGAACGACGCCCTGGTGTCGGCGGGGCTGTCGGCCGAGGCCTACGTGCTCAGGCTGGACCCTGCGACGCGCGGAGCCAGCGCGTTCGAGAACTGGGGGCTCGCGGCCGCCTACAACGTCGCCCGCCGCCGGCTCCGCAAGGACATGCGCTTCGTGGCGATGCGCCCCGCCTGGGAGCTGCGGTTGCGCTCGCTCACGCCGATCTTCCTCTCGCACCCGCGCGGGGGCTTCTTCAACAAGCATCTCGTGGAGGCCGTGAGCTGGCTCGAGCTCGCGCGCACCGGCCTGCGCTCGCGGGTGCGCGGCACCGTCCTCCGCCACCCCGGACAGGCCCGGGCGCAGGCCGTGCGCTACCTCGTCCGGGACATGCCACGGCTCACCGAGCGCTCCCGCGTCGGCAACCTGCGCCTGCTGGCCGATCCCCGCCCCAGCCCGCTGGCCTACCACGCCCTCTCGCTCGGCTTCTACGCCCGTGGGCTCAGCTTCATGAATCGCCACGACCGGGGCCGGGCCGGGCGGATCCTTCTCCAGGCGGCCCGCGCGTCGCTGTCCCTGGCCGCGCCGGACGGGGACGTGGCCTATACGGGTCGCAGCCAGGAGCAGTCGTGGGCGCTGGCCTTCACCGCCTACGGCGCTGAGGCCGCCGCGGTTCGCACGCACGGCCGCAGGGCGCGCGCCCTTCGCGTGATGGCCGCCCGCACCCTCGCCCGCCTCCGGGCGCTCCACCCGGTGACCGCACGCGGCCTCTCGCTCGTGCCCGCTCCCGGGGCCTGGTCGCAGGGCGGCCTCGACCCCTATGCGGACGGCAGCGCCTACGCGGGCCTGACGCTGGTGGGCCTCGACTGGGCCGCGGCCAAGCCGGGAGGCGCGCTCGGGACGGTGCAGGCCACCCGCCAGACCGGGGGCTATGCCCGCCTTCCCGCCCGTGGTGGCGGATTCGCCGTGGTGCGCACCCCGAGGGTGTGGTTCGCCGTGCGCCGCTCTCCCGACCCCAGAGGCGATCTCCGCTCCGACTCCGGTCTGGTGGCCCTCAAGGTGCGCACCGCGCTCGGTTTCGAGGACGTGCTCCCCCTGCGCCCGAGGGTCTACGCACCCGGGACGAGCGCGGGGCCGATCCTGCTCGCCGCCAAGGGACCGAGGCCGCCGGCGGGGCGGCGCCTCTGGGCCAGCAGTCGCGGTGCCCGGGTGGACGTGGGCTGGGCCGACATCCACTGGCGCCCGCTCTCGTGCGGAGTGCGCGCCCGGTGGCGGGGTCCCCGCCTCGCCGCCTACGAGTACTCGGCCTTCTTTCCCTCGGCGGACGCGTTCGCCCAGGTCACCCCCTACACCGTGGTCGGCTCGCGGCAGCGGGTGACCGTCAGCGGCGTCTCCACCGTCACGGTGCAGCCCGGCTACGCCTCGGCGCGTGACGGTCCCCTCACCCTGGTGCGGATGCACTTCGCCGCGGGGCGCAGCGGCCGGGCCGCCGTGACCATCTGCGCCGTCTGAGCGGATGGCAGATGCCTTGCAGCGCAGCCGGCCGGCCGCGGATGGGGCACGAAAGCGGACGAGTGGTCCCAATCGCACTTCCAGCCTGGACTTTGCAGGGCTTTCAACGCGTTCGCGGCCCTGGGCGGCGACTCACGTCGGCTAGACTGCCGGGCGCTGGACGGCGCGCCCACGCGTGCCGAGCACCCCGAGACGCCGGAAGCGTGCGCACCACCGCACCGGCGCCTATGCTCCCCACCGACCGCGAATGGGCTTTTTCTCCTTACTCACCGGCATGGGCGGCCGCGATATGGCGGTTGACCTCGGCACCGCCAACACGCTCGTCTACGTCCGCGGCCGCGGGATCGTGCTCTCCGAGCCTTCCGTGGTGGCCATCGACTCGCGCTCGGGCGAGGTCCACGCCGTGGGCATCGAGGCCAAGCGGATGCTCGGGCGCACACCGGGCACCATCCAGGCCATCCGTCCGCTGAAGGACGGTGTGATCGCGGACTTCGACGTGACCGAGCAGATGCTCCGCCACTTCATCCAGAAGGTGCACCAGAACCGCTGGGCCCACCCGCGGGTCGTGGTGTGTGTGCCCTCGGGGGTCACCGGCGTCGAGAAGCGCGCCGTGGAGGAGGCATGTCTTTCCGCGGGCGCCCGGCAGGCCTACCTGATCGAGGAGCCGATGGCGGCCGCGATCGGCGCCGGCCTTCCCGTGGGCGAGCCCACCGGCAACATGGTGGTGGACATCGGGGGAGGCACCAGCGAGGTGGCCGTCATCTCCCTGGGCGGGATCGTGGTGTCTCAGTCGATCCGCATCGGCGGCGACGAGCTGGACGAGGCGATCATCAACTACGTCAAGCGCGAGTACAAGCTGATGATCGGCCAGCAGACGGCGGAGGAGGTGAAGCTCGAGATCGGCTCGGCCTTCCCGCTCGCCGAGGAGGTGCAGGCCGAGATTCGCGGCCGCGACCTCGTCTCCGGACTGCCCAAGACGGTGATCCTCACGAGCGAGGAGGTGCGGATGGCCCTCGAGGAGACCCTCGTGGCCATCATCGACGCCGTGAAGGAGACGCTCGACCGGACTCCGCCCGAGCTGGCGTCCGACATCATGGACCGCGGAATCATGCTCGCCGGTGGCGGCGCGCTGCTCCAGGGCCTCGACGAGCGCCTGCGGGACGAGACGCAGATGCCCGCCCACCTCGCTGAATCACCGTTGACCTGCGTGGCGGTTGGGTCGGGTCGCAGCCTCGAGGAGTTCGAGGCCATCCACCGCAGCAACAAGAATTCCCGAAACAACCGGCGGCGGTAAGCCCGCCGCGCGAGAGGGCGCCAGGCGTGTTCGACAAGAAGGTGGTTCGCCGCAGGAGGGCGGCGCTGGCGATATTCGTCGCCCTATCGATAGCTCTGCTCACCGCCTACTTCGGCGAGTCGGGCGGAGGTCTGCTGCACGCGTTCCAGCGCGGCGCCCAGGAGGCCTTCGCGCCGGTGGAGAGCGGCGCCAGCCGGGCGCTCAAGCCCGCGCGCGACCTGTTCGGGTGGGTTGGCGACACCTTCGACGCGAAGGGCGACAACAAGGCACTGAAGGCCGAGGTGGAGCGCCTCCGCTCGGACCTCGCGCGGGCCGAGACGGCCGAGCGCGACGCCAGCCAGCTGCGCCAGCTGGTGGACCTCGGCCGGGGGGACGGCTTCCCCACGGGCACCCGCCCGGTGGCGGCGCGCGTGATCGCCCGGGCTCCCACCGTCTGGTACTCGAGCGTGAAGATCGACAAGGGCTCCGGTGACGGCATCCGGGTGGACCAGCCGGTGATCGCGGCCGGCGGCCTGGTGGGCAAGATCACCGACGTGACCGGCGGCACCGCGGAGGTCCGGCTGCTCACCGACGCGTCCAGCGCCGTCACCGCCCAGGTGATGCCCGCCGGCGCCAGCGGCGTCGTCCGGCCGCAGGTGGGCGACCCCGGTGATCTCCTGCTCGACCTGATCGAGGGCGACCGGCGGGTCACCAAGAACACCACCGTGGTCACGTCCGGGTTCACCTCCTCGAAGATCGAGTCGCTGTTCCCTCGCGGCATCCCGATCGGCCGCGTGAGCAAGGTGGACCTCGACGAGCTGGAGCAGTACCAGCGCGTCCACATCACCCCGTTCGCCGACCTGCGCCGGTTCGACATCGTCCAGGTGCTCACCCGCCGCCCGGCCGGCGAGCAGGCCGCCGCGCTCACCGGGACCACCCCGTGATCCTCGCTCCCTCGGCTTTCGTCCGCGTCGGGTTCCTGCTCCTGCTCGCGGTGATCCTCCAGGTGTCCGGAGCGAGCGAGACCGCCGTGTTCGGCGGACACGCGGACCTGGTGGTGCTCGCCGTGGCCGCCGTGGCCTACTACGGAGGCAGCGTCAGCGGTTGCGCCACCGGCTTCGCGGCCGGATTCCTCCTCGACCTGGCCACGGGCGCCACCATGGGCGCCTCGTCGCTGGTGCTCACCGCTGTGGGCTACGGGGTGGGGCGCTTCCGCGAGGTGCGCGACCCGAGCCACAGCCTGATGCCGGTGCTCGTGGGCGCCGGGGCCACGGCCGGGTGGGTCGTGACCTTCGCCGCGGTCTCCTTCATGCTCGACGTCGGGGCTCGCGTGAGTCCGCTGGTGATCCGGGACATGGTGCTCACCGTGCTCCTCAACGCACTGATCTCCCTTCCCGTCTTCCTGCTCGTCCGCCGCCTCCTGAGGCCCGTGCTCGCGGTGGACCCGCTCGAGCTCGGCCGCCGCCGCCGCCCGCCGCGCGAGACGGGCCCACTGGGCCTGCGCGGGCTCGAGATCTGATGTACCTGGACAACGACAGGCGGCCGACGCTCACGCCACAGCTTGCGGCGCGGGTGGCCATCATCGGCGGTGTGGCGCTGGTGGCCTTCGCGGTCATCTTCTTCCGCCTCTGGTACCTCCAGGTGCTCTCCGGCGACCGCTACCTGGCCGAGGCCAACGACAACCGCGTCCGGGAGATCAAGGTCCAGGCCCCGCGTGGCGAGATCGTGGATCGCAACGGGCGCCCGCTGGTGGACAACCGGCCGTCGATGGCCGTGGTGCTGACCCCCGACAAGCTGCCCAAGACGCTCGCCGAGCGCGAGGTCCTCTACAAGCACCTCGGCAAGCTCCTCTCGCTGCGCCCCCGGGCGATTCGCAAGGACGTGGAGCCGCAGCTGAAGGCGCTGCCCTACTCCACGGCAACGGTCAAGCAGGACGTGCCCGACGAGACGGCCTACTACCTGCTCGAGCACCAGGACGACTTCCGCGGCGCCGACGTGGAGCGCGTGTTCCTGCGCCAGTACCCGCATAAGGAGATCGGCGCCCACCTGTTCGGCACCGTCGGCGAGATGACCGCGGAGCAGGAGAAGGACCCGCGCTACCACGACGTGGCCCTCGGAGACCGCGTGGGCCAGAGCGGGGTGGAGCTCCAGTACGACCGCTTCCTGCGCGGGCGCAACGGCGCGAGCCGGGTGCAGGTGGACGCCCTCGGCAACCTGAACCGCCCGCTGTCCGCGCGCGAGCCCAAGCAGGGACGCCAGCTGCGCCTGTCGGTGGACCTGGGCGTGCAGGAGGCCGGCCAGCAGGCGCTGGCGGGTGGCACCGGGCGCGGGGCGTTCGCCGTGATGGACGTGCACAACGGCGAGGTGCTCGGCCTGGGCTCCCAGCCGTCGTTCGACCCGAGCGTCTTCTCCAAGGGCATCAGCAAGTCGGAGTTCGACAAGCTCCAGGACCCCGACAACGGCGCCCCGCTCTCCAACCGCGCGATCCAGGGCGGCTATCCCACCGGCTCCACCTTCAAGCTGATCACGGCCACGGCGGCGCTGGAGAGCGGGCTGATCACCCCGGACACCGTGCTCAACGACCCGGGCTCGTACACCGTGGGCGGCGTCACCTTCAACAACGCCGGGGGCGTGGCCCATGGGGCGCTCGCCCTGCGCCAGGCCCTGACGGTGTCCAGCGACGTGTTCTTCTACCAGCTGGGCGACCAGCTGAACTCGGACGGCAACGGTCTCGCCCTCCAGCACTGGGCCCGCCGGTTCGGCATCGGCCGGGACACCGGCATCGACCTCCCGGGCGAGCTGCCGGGCCTTCTGCCCACGCCGAAGTGGCGCGACGACCTCTACGACAAGCACGAGACAGACCGGCCCTGGGGTCCGGGCGACAACGTGAACCTGTCGGTCGGCCAGGGCGACCTGAGGGCCGACCCGATGCAGGTGGCCGTGGCCTACGCTGCGATCGCCAACGGCGGACGGGTCCTGCGCCCGCGGCTGGGCCAGCGGATCGAGGATTCCTCGGGCCGCGCGCTGCAGCAGCTCGAGGCCCCCGCCGCCCGCAAGCTGGGGGTGAAGCCCGAGTACCGCCAGGCGATCCTCGACGGGCTGCGCGGAGCGGCGAGCGAACCCGGGGGCACGTCCACCGCGGTGTTCGACGGCTTCCCGATCCAGGTGGCCGGGAAGACCGGCACCGCCGAGCACCTCGGGCGGCCCGACCAGTCCTGGTACGTGGCGCTTGCGCCCTACCCGAACCCGAAGTATGTGGTGGCCGTGACGGATGAGGCGGGTGGATTCGGCGCCGACACGGCGGCGCCGATGGCGCGTCGCATCCTGGCCGCCCTGTTCAACGTCAAGGAGGCCCGGCTGGTCCAGGGCGGAGGCCCGTCGGACTGATGTCCTCCTCGCCCGTCTCGGAGTTCCGCGACCGCGGAATCCGCATCCTGCCGATCGACCCGCTGCTGCTGCTGGCCGTGCTCGGCCTGACCGCGGCCAGCCTCTACGTGGTGGGCACGGCCACTCAGGACGACATCCCCGGAAACCCGAACTACTACCTGGTCCGCCAGGCGGGATACGCCGGCGTGGGGCTCGTGCTCATGCTCGTGATCTCGCGCTTCGACTACTCGCGCTGGCGCGAATGGAAAACGGGGATCTACGGGGTGATGATCTTCTCGATCCTCGCCGTCTCGGCCCTCGGCTTCTCCGCTCGCGGGTCGAAGCGGGCGATCGAGTTTGGTTTCATCAACTTCCAGGCCTCCGAGCTGGGCAAGCTCCTGCTCATCCTGTCGCTGTCGGCCTTCGTCGTGGACCGCATGCGCCGGCTCGGGGACCGGGACACCACCAGCCGGATCATCCTGCTCACCCTCTTCCCGGCCATGCTCGTGATCACCCAGCCGGACCTCGGGTCCGGCCTCGTGTACATCGCGATCGCACTGGCCGTGCTGTTCGTCGCGGGCACCAAGTGGACCCACTTCGCGGCGCTGGGAGGCCTCGCCGTGGCCGCCGTGCTGCTGGTGCTGGTGGTGGCGCCGGCGGTGGGCGTCGAGGTGCTCAAGCCCTACCAGGTGGACCGGCTCACGGCCTTTTTGAACCCCACGAACAACCCGGCCAAGGAGGGCTACCAGATCAATCAGTCGCTCACGGCCATCGGCTCAGGAGGAAAGACGGGCCGGGGCAACGAAGCCACACAGACTAGACTGGACTTTTTGCCTGAGCACCACACCGACTTCATCTTTTCGGTCGTGGGTGAGGAGCTCGGCTTTGTGGGGGCGGCGATCGTGCTGTCCCTGTTCGCCCTCCTGATATGGAGGGCACTTCGGATATTGACGATGGCCAAGAATCTCTACGGCGCTCTTATCGCCGGCGGCATCACCGCAATGGTGATGTTCCAGGTCTTCGTCAACGTGGGCATGACCATCGGGATCATGCCCATCACCGGCGTTCCATTGCCGCTCGTCTCTTACGGCGGCTCGTCGGTGCTCGTTACCTTCATGGCCCTTGGCGTCTTGCAGTCGATCTACGCGCGAGCGCGCGAGACCGCCTACGCGAAGGGCCTCTGACTTTTATGAGAGGGCTTCAACTTGAAGAAGCAACTGCTCGTCACGGTGGACCGTGGCGAAACCAGAGTCGCCATCCTCGAAGCGGAGGGGCAGCCCTCCGGTTCTAACGGAGGGCGTACTCAGAACAAGGCAGACGATTGGCGGGTCGCCGAGCTCTACATAGAGCGTCGCGGCAACCGCTCGATCGTCGGCAACATCTACAAGGGCAAGGTCGACAACGTCCTGCCGGGGCTCGAGGCCGCGTTCGTGGACATCGGGCTCGACAAGAACGGCTTCCTGCACGCCGACGACCTGGTGTTCCCGGGTGTCGAGGTGGCACGCCGGGGGCGCTCCGGCCGCACCAAGGGCAAGCGCATCGGGGAGCTGCTGCGTCCCGGCCAGGAGATCCTGGTCCAGGCGATCAAGGACCCGCTGAAGACCAAGGGCCCGCGGCTGTCGATGCAGCTGTCGATCGCCGGGCGCTACCTCGTGTACGTGCCCCAGGGCGAGGGCGTGGGGGTATCGCGCCGGCTTGACGACAAGGAGCGCGACCGCCTGCGCCGCGCGGCCGGCAAGATCGACCTGCGCACGGGCGGCGCGATTGTCCGCACTGCGGCCCAGGGGGCCAAGCGCGAGGACTTCGAGCGCGAGATCAAGTACCTGCACAAGCTGCACGACGTGCTCCAGAAGCGCGGCGAGGAGACCATCGCCCCGGCCATGGTGTTCCAGGAGGCCGACCTCTCGGTGCGGGTCGCGCGCGACATCTTCTCCGGCGAGTTCGAGAAGGCGATCGTGGACGAGGCCAAGCAGCACCACCGGCTCGAGTCCTTCTTCAACCGCACCGCGCCCGAGCTGCTGGACCGCCTCGAGTACTACCAGGACGACGAGCCCCTCTTCGAGCGCTACGGCGTGGAGGAGGCGATCCAGTCAGTGCTGCGCCGCCGCGTGGACCTGCCGAGCGGCGGCTACCTGATGATCGATTACGCCGAGGCCATGACCGTGATCGACGTGAACTCCGGCTCGTTCACCGGCCGCGGCAAGGGCGCGAAGCTCGAGGACACGATCACGCGCACGAACCTCGAGGCCGCCGACGAGGTGGTGAAGCAGCTGCGGCTGCGGGACATCGGCGGGATCATCGTCATTGACTTCATCGACATGGCCCGCGCCCGCAACCGCGAGACCGTGCTGAAGACGCTGCGGAAGTCCCTGGACGAGGACCGCACCAAGACCTACGTGGTGGAGATCTCACCGCTCGGACTGGTGGAGATGACGCGCCAGAACGTGACCGACGGCGCCCGCGAGATCCTCACCAAGACCTGTCCCACCTGCGACGGGGAGGGCGTGGTGCTCTCCGAGGAGACGGTGGCCATCGAGGTGGAGCGCGAGCTGCGCGACCTCGCGAGCGAGCATCCCAACTCGCCGGCATTCCTGATCCGCGTGAACCCCAGGGTGGCCACCATCCTGGTGGGCGGCCAGGGAGTTCCCGGCCCGATCGTGGAGGTGGAGACCGAGACCGGTCGCCACTTCCACTTCGAGGGCACCGAGGCGCTGCCGATCGACACGTTCGACGTGGTGCTCGAGGGCACCCGCGAGGACGTGGAGGAGCGCGCCCTGCCGTTCCGTGAGGGCGAGGAGGTGCTCGTCTCCATCGAGGAGCCCCACATGTACAACGACGACGACGCCGTGGCCAAGCTCGACGGTTACATCGTGTCCGTGTCGGACGCGGCGTCGCTCGTGGGGGAGAAGGCACTGGTGCGGATCGAGAAGGTCGACCGCTCGGCCGCCCAGGCGGTGCTGGTGAACCCGCCGGAGAACCTTCGCCGCTCGTCCTCGGCGGACGGCGACGGCGAGGAGAGCGGCGACCGGCCGGGCCGCCGGCGCGGGCGCCGTGGTGGGAGGAACCGGCGGCGCAAGCCGGCCGAGGCCTAGGCATTTCCGGTTGCGGGGCTTGCGTTCCGGCAGCGGCTTCCGGCCGGCCCGAGACGGCCTTGCCGGAAATCGCCGCCGTCACCGCCCCTACCCGATCGTCTCTCGGCTAGCTGGAGGCGCGGCACTCGCCTAGTCCTCGGTGAGCTCCGTTCGGAGCCTGTCGCGCTCGTGCTGCAGGCGGCGTCTTTCGGCCTTCGTCCAGTCGGACGTTCGCATGTGGAGGAGTGCCTTGGCCTGATCGAGGTCCAGGTTGAGGGCGTCGCTCACCTCGTGCGCGGCCTCGGGCGGGTTGGCGGCCTCACCGGCGATCCGGGCCACCTCCTCGCGGCGATCGAGCGCCGCGAGGATGGCGTCCAGCGCGCGTAGGCGGCGCAGGGCGCCCTCCGCTCGCGCCGCGAGCGCCTGCGGGTGTCCGATGGCCAGCAGCACGCGCTGTCGCAACTCCTCGGGCTCCGCGCCGAGCTCCAGGAGGATTCGAGCGGCCAGGGCGTTCGAGTCCCGGACCAACCCCAGAAGCATGTGCTCAGTGCCGATCATGTCCATGCTCAGCGACCGCGCGGCCGCGAGCGCGTGCTCGAGCGCCTTCTTGGCGTTCGGAGTGAACGGGATCTGGCCCACGGCGCCGCCCTTGCCCCGCCCGGCGATGCGAACGATCTGCACCCGCACCTCCTCGAGCCTCACGCCCATCTCGCTCAGGACCTGAGCGGCGATCCCGCCGTGCTCGCGCATCAGGCCCGCGAGGAGGTGCTCGGTGCCGAGGTAGTTGTGATCGAGCCGCCGCGCCTCCTCCTGCGCCATGACGACCGTCAGCCGCGAACCCTCGGTGAAACGCCCGAACATCGGAGACAGCCTAGGACCGCCCGAGCCCTCCCGCTGATGAAGAACAAGCGGCGCACGACCCGGCGCACATGTAGACGCCCGGGTAGGGGCGGTGATGGCCGCTGCCGGAACGCAAGCCCCGAAACCGAAAACGGAAGGGAGCTAGCGTAGGACGGCCAGTGAGCCGCGCCGCCGTCTACACCCTGTACGCCGCTCTCGTCCTCATCTGGTCCAGCACCTGGGTGGCGATCAAGATCGGGCTCGAGGATTGTCCGTCCCTGCTTGGGGCGGGGGTGAGGTTCGCGCTCGCGGGGGTGTTGCTTCTCGGGATCTCACTGGCCCGCGGGAGCTCCCTGCGCACCGACGGTCGGCTGGCCGTGCTGCTCGGGCTGCTGCCGTTCGCGTTCTCGTACGGCCTCGTCTACTGGGGCGAGCAGCACATCCCGTCCGGCCTGGCCGCGGTGCTGTTCGGGATCCTGCCGCTCTACACGGCGTTTCTGGCCGGCGTGATGCTGCCGCAGGAGCCGCTGCGCCCGCGGCTGGTGGCTGGGGTGCTGGTGGCGCTCGCCGGGCTCGCGCTCGCGTTTGCCGAGAGCCTCGAGCTGGGCACCGACGACCTCGCGTGGGCGGGGGCGCTGGCGCTGGTGGCCGCGCCGCTCGGGCCGGCGATCGGGAACGTGGCCCAGAAGCTGCGCGCGAGGAAGCTCGACGCCCTCGTCCTGAACGGCTGGGCGATGGCCGGCGCGGGCCTGCTCCTGCTTGCCGTGTCCGGCCTGGCGGAGGACTGGGGTCAGGCGGAGTGGGGCCCGAAGGCGCTCGGTTCGATCGCCTACCTGGCGATCTTCGGCTCCGCCGTGGCCTTTGTGAGCCTCACGGTCCTGCTCCGCCACCTGACGGCCCAGGCCATGTCGTTCATGGCGATGCTGCTGCCCTTCGGCGCGCTTCTCTTCGGCGCGGCGGTGTATTCGGAGCCGCTCACCGCGCGGGCGGCGGGCGGGGCACTGCTGGTGGCCGTTGGCCTGATGGTGGCTCAGGGCATGGGGCCCGTCCGGTTGGCCGCTCGCGCCAAGGCACGAGCGGCCGAGCCGGGCTAGGCCTGCTCCTCGTCCTCGTCCGCGAGGACGCGGTAGAGGGACCTGCGGGCGTCGGCCAGGATCTTCTTGGCCTCCGCGACCTGCTTCTCGCCGCCCGACTGGGCCACCTGCATGGTGGCCACTCCGAGCTGACCGGCGAGGTCGCGGAGCTCGATCAGCTCCTTGGGAATCCCGCCGCTGGCGTCGTCCCAGGGGCTGCCCAGGCGCTCGCGGTGCTCCTCGACGTGGGCCTTGCCCTCGTCGGTGAGCCGGAAGGTACGCCGGCCGGAGGCCTCGTCGGCCTCGACCTGTCCCTCGTCCTCGAGCAGCGACAGCGCGGGGTACACCGAGCCGGGGCTGGGGCGCCAGGCGCCGTCGCTCCTCCGCTCGATCTCCTCGATCAGCTGGTAGCCGTTGCGAGGCTCCTCCTCGAGCAGCAGGAGCAGGGCCGCGCGGACGTCGCCACGCCGGGCTCGTCCCCGGCCGCGGCCGCCGCCGGGACCCATGCCCCGCCAAGAGCCGGCTCCGAAGGCGCGGGGGTCGAAGCCGCCGGGCCCTCTTCCGTGGTGGCGGTGACGCTTACGCTCCATGAACGATGGTGCGCAGCCGCCGGGGCCACCCCATGTTGATCTTGATCTGTAGTCGCTCATGCTTCTCCTTACGACTATCGGTAACAGTTAGCGATATATCGTAACAGGTCGCTGAGCGCGCCAATGGAGCTTCAGCCGAGCTGCTCGGCCAGTCCGATGATGATGCCCTCAGGGCCACGCAGGAAGCAGAGCCGGTAGAAGTCCTCGTACTGCGCGATCTCGCCGACGAGCTCGCCCCCGTGGCTTCGCAGGCGGGCAACGACGTCATCGATGTCGTCGACGGCGAACATGATGCGGCGTATGCCCAGCGCGTTCGCCGGGGCATTCTCCGGCCCGGCTCTGACCGCCGGCGGCGTGTGGAACTTCGAAAGCTCAACCCTGCCGTGGCCGTCTGGGGTCCGCATCATGGCGATGTCGGCACGGACGTCCTTGAGCCCGACGACGCTGCCCGCCCAAGGCCCCTCGACCTGCGTCTCGCCCTCCAGCTCCATACCGAGTTCGGCGAAGAACGCCTTGGCAGCCTCGAGGTCTTCGACGACGATGAGGACGTTGTCCATCCGCTGAAGCGTCATATCGCCGCAGCATATGGCGAGTGCTCACACGGCTTCGCTCGTGACCGGCAGCACCCCGGTCACGGACGGAAGATCGACCGCTCGTTCGTGCGCTCGCTCGCCTCGAGGGCGTGGCCTGAGCCCAGGGCTCGAGCACGCCCGGGCGGTCCGGGATCGCTAGACTCGCCTGCTGGCGCCCGGCCTGCGGCGCCTTTCCTTTGCCATGTACGCGATCGTAAAAGTCGGCGGTAAGCAGTACCGCGTCGAGAAGGGCGACTCGCTCGTCGTGGATCGCATGCCCGCGGGCGAGGGCGACAAGGTCACGCTCCAGGCGCTCCTCTACGCCGACGGCGACAAGTCCGTGCTCTCGGGCCCCGACCTGGAGAAGGTGAAGGTCGAGGCCACCGTGACCCGTCACGAGCGCGGCAAGAAGCTCCACGTGCTCAAGTTCAAGCCGAAGCGTGGCTACAAGGTCCGCACGGGACATCGCTCGGACCTGACCCGGCTCGAGATCGCCGACATCAAGGTCGGAGCGCGCCGGAGCGCCGCCAAGAAGGAGGACGGCGATGGCTCATAAGAAGGGACTCGGCTCCAGCCGCAACGGGCGCGACTCGAACGCGAAGCGCCTCGGCGTGAAGGTCTTCGCCGGGCAGACCGTGACCGGCGGCGAGATCATCGTGCGCCAGCGCGGCACCCGCTTCAACCCCGGTGACGGCACGGGCATCGGCCGCGACCACACGATCTTCGCGTCGCGACCGGGTGTCGTTCAGTTCTCCGAGGGACGCCGGGGACGCGTCATCTCGGTGCAGCAGCCGGACTAGGGCTAGCCGGATTCGCCGGAAGGCAGCGGCTCCAGCCCGGGCTCGGGCTGCACACCCACCGAGTTCAGCATGAAGGCCACCAGGTGGTACTGGCCGACCAGCATGCAGACCTCGATCAGCTGACGCTCGTCCAGCTCCGTCGCGAGCGCCGCCCAGGTGGCGTCCGAGATCACGTTGTTCGCGTGCAGCTCGTCCGCCGCCCGCAGCAGCGCGGCCTCGCGCTCGGTCCAGCCCTCGGCATCAGGTCCCGCGGCCACGCGGTCCACGGCCTCGCGGCTGATCCCGCCGTTCACGGCGATCCGGGCGTGCTGGCCCCACTCGTAGGGCGAGCCGCAGTTCCAGCCGGTGCGGAGGATCAGCAGTTCGCGCTCCTCGAAGGGGAGCTGGGCCCGGGTGAGCAGGAACCCGCCGAAGGGTCCCCAGCTCTGGAACAGCTCGGGGTGGCGCGCGAGCGTGCGGAAGATGTTGAGGTCCCCGATGGCGATCTCCTCGCCGGACGCGGTGAACGTGGCCAGCGGGCGCAGGTCCTCCGGCCATTCCTCGGGCGGGAGGGGAGCGATGCGGGCCTGGTCGGGGAGCTCGGGCACGCGGTTACACTAGCGCCGCCGGATGGAGGAAGGGACCCCACCAGAAGCACCGGAACCGCCCGCGGCCAGCGAGTCGCGCGGGGAGGCCCCGGGGCGCGGGCGCCTCGAGGGACGCCGCGTTCTGGTGGTTGGCGGGGGGCAGGACCATCACGGGATGGAGAACGCGCCCGTGGGCAACGGGCGTGCGATGTCCGCGCTCTTCGGCCGCGAGGGCGCGGCGGTGGCGGTGGCCGACCTGAATCTCTCCTCCGCGGCCGAGACGGCCGAGCTTGTGGAGCGCGAGGGCGCCGGCGCGGTGGCGATCGAGGCCGACGCCGCGGACGAGGCGAGCGTGGAGGCGATGTTCGCGGAGGCGTCGCGATTTCTCGGCGGGCTCGACGCGGTGGTCCTGAACGTGGGCATCGGCGCGGGCTTCGGCGTGCAGGGCACGAGCGTCGAGGACTGGGACCGCGTGCTCGCGGTGAACCTCCGGGCCCATTTCCTCGGCTGCAAGCACGGACTGAACGCGCTCGCCGACGGCGGCTCGATCGTGCTGGTGGGCTCGATCGCGGCCCTCGAGTACATCCCGATCCCCGCGTACGGCGCCTCGAAGGCCGCGCTGGACAGCCTCGCGCGATCCACGGCCGTGGAGGGCGCTCCGCGCGTGCGCGCGAACCTGCTCGTGCCCGGGCTGATCGACACCTCGCTCGGCCGGCTGGCCACGCAGCTGGCCCCCGCCCGCGGGCGCGTGCACATCCCGCTGAGGCGCCAGGGCACCGCGTGGGAGGTGGCCTACGGGGCCCTCTTCCTGGTCTCGGACGAGTCCGCCTACGTCACCGGCCAGTCGCTGGTGGTGGACGGCGGCCTCACCCAGGCCCCCCGCAGATAGCTGGCGCAATCGCCCGACCGGTCCTAGTCTGAGGCCGCCAGCTCGAACGGACTCTGCGGCTTTCGGCGGAACTTTCCGCCGAGAGCCAGCTGGCACCGCTCCGCCTCCGTGGGGGGAGCAGCGGAGCCCGATCGTCGATCGGGCGAGCACCGGACCACGCCTTTACCATCGCGGGCGTGACGTATTCGATCGTTGCCCGTGAGGGCTCCACCGGGCAGATCGGAGTGGCCGTGCAGTCGCACTTCCTCGGCGTGGGCAGGCTCGTGGCCTGGGCCGAGGCCGGCGTGGGAGCGGTGGCCACCCAGTCCGTGGTGGAGCCGGCGTTCGGCCCGAGGGGCCTGGACGCGCTGCGCGCCGGCCACGACGCCGGGGCCGTGGTCGCGCATCTTCTGGCCGCCGACGAGCAGCGTGAGGCGCGGCAGCTGGCGGTGGTCGATGCCTCCGGGCGCGTGGCCGCCCACACGGGCGAGCGCTGTATCGCGGCCGCCGGCGACCGGCAGGGCGACGGGGTGAGCGCTCAGGCGAACATCATGGCCCGGGCGACGGTGTGGGACGCGATGGTCGAGGCCTACGAGCGCGCGGACGGGGACCTGGCCGCGCGGCTGATGGCCGCGCTCGAGGCGGCCGAGGGCGAGGGAGGCGACCTGCGCGGGCGCCAGTCCGCCGCGCTCGTGGTGGTGGCGGCGGAGGCCACCGGGAGCCCGCTCGCCGACCGCCCCTTCGACCTCCGCGTGGACGACCATCCCGATCCACTCGGGGAGCTTGCCCGGCTCCTGGCCCTGACCCGCGCCTATGCCCACGTGGACACGGGAGACGAGCTGGCCGCTCGCGGCGACACGGACGCCGCCCTGCGCGAGTTCGCCGCCGCCCACGCGGCGGAGCCCGACAACATGGAGCTGGCCTTCTGGCACGGCGCCGCCCTCGCCGCCGAGGGGCGCGAGCGGGAGGCGCGGCCCCTGATAGCCCGCGCCGCGGCCGCCCACGAGGGCTGGGCGGAGCTGCTGCGGCGCCTGCCCGCGTCGGGCCTGTTCCCGGACGACCGGGACCTGATCGAGCGCCTGGTCGGCCCCGGCGGGGAGGAGTAAACCCGTGTTCCACGACCGGGCGCGGATATTCGTGAAGGGCGGGGGAGGCGGCGACGGCGTGGTGTCACTGCGTCGCGAGGCCCACGTTCCGAAGGGCGGCCCGGACGGTGGTGACGGCGGCCGCGGCGGCGAGGTGGTGGTGATCTGCGATCCCTCCATGCGCGACCTGGCGAGCTTCCACCGGGGAGGCCAGTTCAAGGCCCGCCGCGGCGGCCACGGACACGGCGCGGGCAAGCATGGGGCCACGCCGCCCGCCCTCGAGATCCGCGTGCCACCGGGCACCGTCCTCCAGGACGCGGAGGGGGATGCCCGCTGGGACCTCGTGTCGCCCGGGCAGCGGGCCGTGGTGGCCCGCGGGGGCATGGGCGGGCGCGGCAACCGCCACTTCGCCACCTCCACCCGCCAGACCCCGCGCTTCGCCGAGAACGGGCTCCCCGGTGAGGAGCGCTGGCTCGAGCTCAGCCTGAAGCTCCTGGCCGACGCCGGGCTCGTCGGGCTTCCCAACGCGGGCAAGTCGTCGCTGCTGGCGCGCCTCACTCGCGCCCGCCCGAAGGTGGCGGGCTATCCCTTCACCACTGTCGAGCCCGTGCTCGGCACGATCGAGGCCGGCGATCGCCAGCTCGTGCTGGCCGACATCCCTGGTCTGATCGAGGGTGCCAGCGACGGGGCCGGCCTGGGTCACGAGTTCCTGGCCCACGTGGAGCGCTGCCGCCTGCTGGTGCACGTCCTCGACCTGAACCCGGTGGACGGGTCCGACCCTGTGGCCAACCACGCGACCGTGGAGGCCGAGCTGCGGGAGCACGGGCACGGCTTGGCCGAGCTTCCACGGCTCCTGTGCCTGTCGAAGAGCGACCTCGTGCCGGAGGACAGCATCGCGAGCGCGATCGCGGAGTGGCGCGAGCGGGTGGGGGGAGAGGTGCTCGCCACCTCCGCCGCCACCGGCGCGGGACTGGATGAGCTGGCGGCGGCCATCACCTGGCGCGTGCCGCTGGAGGACGCCCTGGCGGAGGGAAGTCCTGGAGAGGTGCCGGCCACGCACCGCGTCTACCGGCCCGGGGAAGCGGACCGGGTCACCGTGGAGCGGACCGCGCCCGGGGTGTTCGCCGTGCGCGGCGAACGGGTCGAGCGGCTGATGGCCCGGCACGACCCGGAGAACGACGAGGCCATGCGCTACGTGGAGGGCCGGCTGCGCTCACTGGGCGTGATCCGCGCGCTCGAGGCGCACGGCTTCGAGGCCGGGGACGACGTGGAGATCGGCGGAATCGTGTTCGAGCTCCATCCCGGCGCACCGTTCCGGTAGAAGTCAGCCGGTGCCCCGTTGCCCCGCCCTCGCCGTCCTCGTGCTCGCCTGCGTGTGCGCGTCCGCCTGCGGCGGCGGCGATTCCCCGGCGCCCGAGCAGGTGGTGAAGGACTTCGTGAAGGCCACGAACGACAAGGACTCCAAGCGGCTCTGCGAGGACATCCTCACCCCCAAGTTCATCGCGGAGGCCACGGGCGCGAAGGAGGGAGACACCGACCAGTGCAAGCAGCAGCTGAACGCCGTCACCGGGCTGGAGCTCTCGCTGAAGAGCGTGGGGAAGGCCAGGGTCAACGGCGACAAGGCCCAGGTGGCCGCCGTTCTGCAGGTCCAGGGCCAGCGCCAGAAGCGGGTGTTCCAGCTCGAGCGCCACGAGGGTGACTGGAAGCTCGCCGGCGGCTCGGGCGGCTAGCCGCCGTGGCCACCGTCGTAGTCAAGCTGGGCTCGAGCATCGTCGCCGACGACTCCGGCGCAGTGCGCGAGGACGTGCTCGACCGGGTGTCCGCCGACGTGGCCGTGCGCCATGACGCGGGGGACTCCGTGGTGATCGTGACCTCGGGCGCGATCGCGCGTGGGATGGCGCTCATGGGGCTTCCCGTGCGCCCGACCCAGATGGAGGACCTTCAGGCTGCGTCGGCGGTCGGCCAGGGCAAGCTCTACCGCACCTACGACGAGCTGCTCCAGGCGCGTGGGGTCCGGAGCGCCCAGGTCCTGCTCACGTTCTTCGACCTCTCCGCGCGCAGCCACTACCTGAACGCCCGGCACACGCTCCAGACCCTCCTGCGCTGGCGGGTGGTACCGGTGATCAACGAGAACGACACGACCACCACCGACGAGATCTCCTTCGGCGACAACGACTTCCTGGCCGCGCAGGTGGCCATCCTGCTCGCCGCGGACCGGCTCGTGCTGCTCACCGAGACCGACGGTCTCTACACCGCGGACCCGCGACACGACAGCTCGGCCGAGCCGGTCACCGAGGTCACCGACGTGGCCCAGCTCGAGCAGTACGACATCGGGCTGTCCACCTCGCCGCTGGGCTCGGGCGGCATGCGGTCCAAGGTCGTGGCGGCCGAGATGGCCACGGCGGCGGGAATCCCGGTGACCATCGCGAGCGGGGTGGAGGAGGGCTCGGTGGGGAGGGCGCTGGCGGGCGAGGCCTCGGGCACGCTCTTCCGTCCCCAGGCCGGGCGTGTGTCCAGCTTCAAGCTCTGGCTGCGGTACGCGAAGCCGTCGCGTGGCCGCCTCGCCGTGGACGAGGGCGCCGAGCGCGCCCTGCGCGAGCGGGGCACGAGCCTGCTGCCCGTGGGCGTGGTGCAGGTCGAGGGCGACTTCGAGGCCGGTGACGCGGTGGAGGTGCGCTGCGACGGGCGCTCGGTGGGGAAGGGGATCGTGAACTACTCGGCCGAGGAGCTCCGCCGCATCAGGGGGATGAAGACGGACGCCGTGCGCGAGCTGCTGCCCCGGGCCACCGAGGAGGCCGTGCATCGCGACTACTTTGTCCTTGACTAAGCGGCCCAGGGGAGGAGCGCAGCCCGATCGCTGATCGGGCGAGCACCGCACCCATGTATGTGCGCCTGCGCTCTGAGTACGACCGTGAGATCCGCCGGCTTGCCGTTCCCGCGCTCGGGGCGCTGGCCGCGGAGCCGCTCTACCTGCTGGCGGACACGGCGATGGTGGGGCACCTGGGCACGCCCCAGCTGGCCGCGGTGGCCATCGCCGGGACGCTGATCACCGGCGCCTTCACGCTCTTCAACTTCCTCACCTACGGCACCACGGCCCACGTGGCCAGGCTCCACGGGGCGGGCGAGGAGGAGGCGGCGGGCCGCCTGGCGGCGCAGGCGCTCTGGCTGTCGGTGGGGATCGGCGTGTGCCTCACCGCGCTGCTGGCAGCACTGGCCGGGCCGCTCGTGCACCTGATGGGAGGCGACGGGCGGACCGGCGACCTGGCGGTGCTGTACCTGAGGATCGGTTCGCTGGGGCTGCCCTTCGCGCTGATCGCGCTCGCGGGCCAGGGCTATCTGCGCGGGGTGTCGAACCTGCGCACTCCGCTCGTGATCGTCGTGGTCGCGAACGCCGCGAACCTGGTGCTGAACGCGATGTTCATCTACGGGCTCGACTGGGGCCTCGCCGGGTCGGCATGGGCCACGGTGATCTCGCAGGCGGGAATGGGCGCGGCGTTCGCGCGCTGCCTCCTCAGTGCGCCGGCGAGCTCCCGGCGGCCGCGGGTCGCGGAGATGCGCCCCCTGGCCCGCATCGGCGGCGAGATATTCGTGCGCACGGGCGCTCTTTACGGCTCGTTCCTGGTGGCCGGCGCGGTGCTCGCGCGCATTGGGGACGACTCGCTGGGGGCGCACCAGGTGGCGTTCCAGCTGTTCGTGTTCCTGGCGCTCGTCCTGGACGCGGTGGCCATAGCCGGCCAGGTGATCGTGGGCCGGGCGCTCGGGGCCGGGGATGCCGAGGGAGCGCGCCGGGCCGCGCGGCGGATGATCGAGTGGGCGGTGGCGGCGGGCGGGGTGTTCGCCGTGGTGATGCTCACGCTCGCGGACGTGCTCCCGCGAGCGTTCACGAGCGACGCCGACGTGATCGACCGCCTGGGGGAGATCTGGCCGCTGTTCGCGCTCATGCAACCCGCGAACGGGGCGGTGTTCGCCCTCGACGGCATCCTGATCGGCGCCGGCGACACCCGCTTCCTGATGTGGGCGATGCTCGCGGCTACGTTCGGCGTATATGTGCCGATCGCACTGGCCGCGCTGGCCTTCGACCTCGGGATCATCGGCGTGTGGGTGGGCCTCGTGGCGCTGATCCTCGTGCGGCTCGCCACCGCCGGATGGCGCTTCCGGAGCGGGCGCTGGGCCGTGACCGGGGCACTCCGCGCGAGGGGCGCCACCGTCTAGCGAGCGGCCCGCGACCGGGTACCCTAGGCCCGTGGCCACCACCACCAGATCGGTAGCCGAGGTCTGCCTCGAGGCCCGCGACGCCGCGCGTGTGCTCGCGACCCTCGACAGCGCCACCAAGAACGCCGCGCTGGCCGCGATGGCCGACGCGGTGGAGGCGCGCGCCGGGGAGATCCTGGAGGCGAACGAGCGCGACATGGAGGCCGGCCGCGACGCCGGCCTCGACTCGGGCCTCCTCGACCGGCTGAAGCTCGACGAGAGGCGCCTGGCCGGCATCGCCGGAGACGTGCGCGCGGTGGCCGCGCTGCCGGATCCGGTGGGCGAGACGATCGACGGGCACCGGCTGGAGAACGGCCTGGACGTGAGGCGCGTGCGCGTGCCGCTGGGCGTGGTGGCCGTGGTCTACGAGGCCCGGCCCAACGTGACGGTGGACTGCTCGGCCCTGTGCCTGAAGTCGGGCAACGCGATCGTGCTCCGGGGGTCCTCGGTGGCCGCCCACTCGAATGCCGTGCTCGCGCAGGTGGTGGCTGATGCCGCGGCGGCCACCGGCGTGCCCGCGGCAGCGATCTCGATCGTGTCCGGCGGCGACCGCGACGAGCTGAGGCAGCTCGCCACCCAGGACGGGGTGGTGGACCTGATCATCCCGCGCGGGGGCGAGGGGCTGAAGGCGGCGCTCAAGGAGCACGCCACGGTGCCGGTCATGTACGCGGCCGCGGGCAACTGCCACGTGTTCGTCGACTCCACCGCCGATCTCGACGACGCGCTGGCCATCGCGGTGAACGCGAAGGTCCAGCGCCCATCCGTGTGCAACGCCGCGGAGACCCTTCTCGTGCACGCCGACTCGGCGGCCGAGTTCCTGCCCCGGGTGCTCCCCGCGATGCGCGAGTCGGGGGTCGAGCTCAGGGTGGATGGGCGCACGCGGGCGCTCGCCGGCGACCTGGCGGACTCGTTGACCGAGGCCACGGAGGAGGACTGGTCCACCGAGTACCACGCGCTGATCCTGGCCGTGAAGGTGGTGGATTCGCTGGACGAGGCCATCGAGCACGTGAACGCGTACGGCTCGGGGCACTCGGAGGCGATCGTCACGGGCGCCACGGACTCCGCGCGGGCCTTCACCGCCGGGGTTGACGCGGCCTGCGTGTACGTGAACGCCTCCACGCGCTTCACCGACGGCGCGGTATTCGGCATGGGCGCAGAGATCGGCAACTCCACCCAGAAGCTCCACGCTCGCGGGCCGATAGGCGCGCGCGAGCTCACGACCTACAAGTTCGTGGTCGAGGGCTCGGGGCAGGTCCGGGAGTAGGTTGCCGCGAGTCGGACTCTTCGGCGGCGCCTTCAACCCGCCGCACCTGGGACATCTGGTCTGCGCGCAGGAGGTCCTGGTCCGGCTGGGGCTGGACCGGGTGGTGCTCGTGCCCGTGGGTGAGGCCCCGCACCGGACGCTCGAGGAGGATCCCGGTGCGGAGGCGCGGCTCGAGATGGTGGAGCTCGCGGTGGCCGGGGACGGGCGGTTCGCCGCATCACGCGTGGAGCTCGACCGGCCGGGACCGTCCTACACGGCGGAGACGCTCGAGGCCATGCATGCGGAGGAGCCCGGGCAGGAGCTCACGATCATCCTGGGCGGGGACCAGGCGGCGGCGCTGCCGAGCTGGCACCGGCCGGAGCGCGTGCTCGAGCTCGCGGACGTGGCCGTGGTGGACCGCGCCGGCTGGGGCGAGGACGAGGTGAGGGCGGGCGTATCCGGGCTGGCCGGGGCCGAGCGCCTGCGGTTTGTGCAGATGCCCCTCATCAGGATCTCGTCCAGCGATATCCGGCGACGGGTGGCCGAGGGCGACCCGATCCGGTACCTGGTGCCCGACCCCGTGGCCGACCTGATCTCCGCGCGCGGGCTGTACGCGGCCGGGCAGCCGGCGGGAGCGAGCCGGTGACCGCCGAGCTGAGCGCCGAGCATCTGGCCGAGCGGATCGCGGAGATCGCGTCGGACCGCAAGGCCGGTGACGTGCGCGTGGTGGACCTGCGCGGGATCGTGAGCTACACGGACTTCTTCGTCATCTGCTCCGGCAACACCGAGCGCCAGACCAAGGCGATTCAGGACGCCATCCACCTCGAGTTGAAGAACGAGGCGGGCCTGCTCCCTCGCCGCGCCGAGGGCGAGCGCGAGGCCCGCTGGATACTCCTCGACTACCTCGACTGCGTCGTGCACATCTTCACCCCCGACGCGCGCCGCTACTACCGGCTGGACCAGCTCTGGGGCGAGGCCCCGGCCCGCTCCGTGGTCTGACCTTCCGTCCGCCCCTCATGGGAACATATGTTCGTGTTGTCAGCGAACCAGAAGGGCGCCCTGGCCGAGGCGGAGATAGCGACGGCCGCGGTACGGCTCGGGGTTCCCGTGCTCAAGCCGATCGCCGAGCACGGGCGGTACGACTTGGGCCTGGAGATCGGCGACCGGATCTACCGGGTGCAATGCAAGTGGGGCGCGATTGACGCGGCCGCGAGTGTCGTGAAGGTGAGCCTTCGCACGTATTGCCTGACGTTTTCGGGGCAAAGCCGATCCGTCTACACCGCAGACGAGGTCGATCTTGTGGCTGTGTACTGCGGTGGGAACGACCGTTGCTACCTCCTGCCGAGCAGCCGGATTGATGGGCGGACACAGATCTGGCTCCGCCTCTCGCCACCCGGGAACTCCCAGCGAGCGTGCATTAACCTTGCCGAGGATTACGAGTTCGCTGGGGCTGTAGCTCAGCTGGAAGAGCGTCGCGCTGGCAGCGCGAAGGTCAGGGGTTCGAGCCCCCTCAGCTCCACTTCCGTTTCACCGCCGACCGTGCGGACCGGTTGCCACGAGTTCCGCAACCACTTCGGCCGCTACCTCGAGCACGCGGCGGCCGGGCAGGAGATCGAGATCAGCCGCCGGGGCAGGCCCTACGCCCGGCTGGTCCCGGCCCAGCCGCGGCTGACGCACCCCGATTATTAAGGCCACGGTGATCCCGGCGCGGAGTCCTACAGTGGGAAAGAGGCATGCGAATCTACGCCGCCTTCCAAGCCAGCCGGGCCGTGGGCCTTGTAGCTCTTGCCGCCGGCATCGTTCTGACGAAGGGCTGGCAGGCAGTGGCGATCGCCGTGGCGATCCTCGCCGGATCCGCGTGCCTGTTCACCTTCGTCGCGATCCTTGCGACCGGTGAGCGGCCAGCCGCTCCGCACCCCACCCTGGCGGCGGGCGCGGCCACGGTGCATGAGCACGGTGCGTCGAATGCGGACGTTCGAAGCGAGGTAGTCGCTCCCGCGGAGCGGCGTCGTGCCCGGCCGCGCATGGTTGGCCCGGTGTCCTCAGCCCATCCCTAGTCCTAGAGATGACGCGCGGTCACTGCGCCGTCCTCGTTAAGCGCGTAGCCCAGGTCGCGAGCAGGATGCCCAGCTCGTACAGGAACACCATCGGCACCATCTCGATCAGCGTGGTCACGGGATCCACGCCCGGGAGGAGGGCGGCCAGGACCGCTATCACGACGATCGCGTAGCGGCGGTTCTTGCGCAGCTGCCGCGGTGTGACCACTCCCAGACGGGTGAGGGCGAGGATGGCCACCGGTATCTGGAACAGCAGTCCCATGGCGGCCAGGGTCATGATCGTGAAGCTGTAGTAGGGCCGCGCTTGGACGAGCGCGTCGAACTGACCCTGGTTGAAGTTCTGGAGAAATCCGACTGCCGCGGGCAGCACCAGGAAGTAACCGAACACGACTCCGACCACGAACAGGACCGGGACCATCGCCATCAGGGGCAGGGCGATGCGGCGGTCGCGTGGGCTGAACGCGGGCAGCAGGAACGCGTACGCCTGAAGCAGGATTACCGGTAGCGCGAACAGCAGGGCGAAGTATCCGGCGACGCTCAGCGTCTGCGTGAACGGCTCCGCCAGGCCGAGCGTCACCGGCTGCCGGCCCGGTGGTTCCCTGGGCGCCGCGCGCAGCGCTGCCGCGTTGGCCGCCGCGGCCGCGGCGAGCGCCACGCGGTCACCCGGCCTCAGCGAGGAGTCGGGCCGCGCGAGCCGGGCGAGCGCCGCGGCATTCGCTCGCAGCGCGTCACGCTGCGCCGACTGGAAGCGGGCCTGTTCCCCGATCGGCCCGCTCGAATGGCGAGCGGCGTTGGCGGTCGCATGGGTCAGCGGCCGGTTGAGAACCTCCAGCAGCGCGTTGTTCTGCCACAGGGCCAGGCCGAACGCGAGCAGCAGCGCGGTGACGCTGATGAGCACGCGCCAGCGAAGCTCGTCGAGGTGCTCGACGAGCGAGAGGCGCTGATCGTGCGCGATCGGTGCGGCAATGACCCCCACTGCGACTACGGGCGACGCGCGGGGACCGAGACGACCTCAGGGTCGGGCGCCACGACGTGCGTGGAAACCAGCTCGTTGAGCGGCTCATTGTCGTCATCGCCGCTGATCGAGCTCTTGAACTCGCGCAGGCCCTTGCCGACGGAGCGCCCGACCTCGGGCAGCTTCTTGGGTCCGAGCACGAGCAGGGCCACGACGAGTACGAGGATGAGTTCCATGGGTCCGACGTTCGGCATGTGCAGCTCCAGTCTCTGGTCGCCCACGCAAGGGCGGCGTTTGGGCGTACGAGTACGGTGCGCGGCCCGGCGTCCATCGGATCAGGGCAAAGAGGGATCGTGCGCGGTGAGCGCCCCAGCCACCGCCGGCTCGTACATCTGTCGAACAGGTCGCTGCCGAGGAATATTCCTCCTCCCAGGGGGTAAGAGGAGCTCGTGTACATCGGAACCTCAATATTCCTCATAGCAGTCGGCGCGATCCTGGCCTTTGCCGTGACCGCCACGGTGGGCGGCGTCGACATTCACACCGCCGGGGTGATCCTCATCGCGGCTGGGGCCCTCGGCCTGCTCGTCTCCCTGCTGATGGAGACGATCTGGGCCGACCGGCGCAGGCGCCGGCCGGTCGCCGAAGCGGAAGTCGTGCGCGAGCGCGACTACCGGTAGGGGGCGACCGCCACACCAGAGGCCGGCCCCTCGCGTCGGATATGTTCGGCCCACTCAACCGAAGGGGAGGCTGATGCCGTTTCTGATGACTCACTTCTGGCCCGGCGCGACGATGGAGCAGTACAGGGCGAGCGTGGCGGTGGTCCACCCCGAGGGCGGGCTGCCGGAAGGGCAGATCCACCACGCCGCCGGGCCCACCGAGGGCGGGATCCTGATCAGCGCCGTCTGGGACTCGAAGGAGTCCGCCGACCGCTTCATGAGCGAGGTGCTGATTCCGAGCATGCCGGTGGACGGCGGCTTCGAGGGCCAGCCCGAGGAGAGGGTGGCCGAGATCGAGAACCTGCAGACGGCCTGAGGCACGGAATCTCCGACCAGCCGGCCGCCTTCCTGTTCGCGGACATCGCGGGGTTCACCGCGCTGACCGAGGCCCATGGGGACGAGGAGGCGGCGACCCTCGTCGCGGACTTCTGCGCCGCCGTGAAGGCCGAGCTGCCGGCCATCGGCGGCGGTCACGTGAAGACGATCGGCGACGCGCTGCTGTTGCGCATTCCCGATCCGGGCGCGGCCATCGTCCTGGGACTCCACATCACCCACGAGCTGATGCAGGGCCACGGGGCCCCGGCGCTCCGCGTCGGCCTGCACCACGGGCCGGCGGTCGAGCGGGACGGCGACTACTTCGGCGCCACGGTGAACCTCGCCGCGCGCGTGGCCGGCCTGGCCACCGGGGGCGAGGTTCTCCTCACCGCGAGCACCGCGGCGCTGGTGCCCGAACTGGAGGGTGTTCTGTACGAGTCGCGCGGTCGTCAGACCCTGCGCAACGTGCGCGAGCCGATTGACCTGTGCGCCGCGATTCGCGCGGGGGAGTCCACGGACCGGAAGCTGGCCGTGGATCCCGTGTGCCGGATGGCGGTCGATCCGGATCGCGCCGCCGGGCGGCTGATGCACGCCGACGCGGCGTATTTCTTCTGCTCGCTGGCGTGCGCCGGGGAGTTCGCACGCCGGCCGGAGAGCTTCGTCGACTAGCCCGGGGGCGGCCCGCTGCTCAGCCGCCGCTCTCCTCCCGCACCCGGTGGCGGGTGTCCGCGTAGCGCAGCGCCTCGTAGGCGATCAGGGCCGAGGCCACCGCGGCGGCCAGCCCCAGGGCCACGAGCGCGTCGACCTCCGTGGCCACCCAGATCAGCGGGATGCACACCGCCGCGGTGATCAGCCGTGCCCGGTTCACGCTCCCGAACACGCGCAGCCGGAACGCGGCGTGGGCCCCGTGGTAGAGCGCCACGCCACCGAACAGGGCCACCGCCGGCACCGTGTCGAGCGGCTCATCCACGTGCGCGATCGTCTTCTTGATCCCCAGTGCGATCAGCACGATCCCGGCCACCATCGGCAGGTGCAGGTAGCTGTAGGCGTCCCGGGCCATGCGCAGGCGATCGTGCCCCTGCAGGCTGCGGAAGCGACGCTCGGCCACGAGCACGATCACGTCGAAGTAGGCCCACCAGAGCGCACACGCGAGCACCAGGCCGAAGATCGCCCCGGTCACGATCCCAGCGTCGAGGTTGCCGCTGACGCCCGCGCCAACGGCCACGATCGACTCGCCCAGAGCGATGATCACGATCAGCGAGAAGCGCTCGGCGAAGTGCCCTGGAGACACCCGGAAGCCGCGCACGCCGAACACGTACGGGCCGGAGAGGTCCAGGGCGAGCGCCACGATCCAGATCGCGGCGCGCACGGTGCCGTCGTCCACGATCCCGGCGAGGATCAGGAGCAGCGGCGCCGGGAGAGCGGTGCGCGACAGCCGCCGGATCGCCTCTCCGGTGTCGAGGCTCTCGTTGGCCTCGGCGAAGATGAAGATGTGCAGCCAGCGCGCGATCGCGTAGGCCACGCCGAAGAGGAGAGCGTTGTGGCCGAAGGCGTTCGGTGTCGCGAGAGCGGCCACCAGGAACGCGCCCATGACTCCGAACATCAGCAGCCGCTCCCGGCCCTCCTCGGCGGCCACGTAGTTGGTGAGCCAGGCGTACGCGCCCCAGGCCCACCACAGCGCCGTGAGCACGAGCATCCCCTGCCCGAGGCCCTCCCAGGTCGGGTTCTCCGACATCAGCGTCGTGACCTGGGTCAGCGCGAACACGAAGACGAGGTCGAAGAAGAGCTCGAGCGGCGCCACCCGCTTGTCGGTGCCCTCCGTCTCCTCTGGCGCTGTCTCCGCCACGGTCATCGGATGGGCGTCCACTTAAGCAGGCCATGCACGCGGCTCTGCCTATGTAATGCTTAGGCAATGCCCAGGGCGAAGCGGGAGCCCGGCCTCCTTCTCGGCGATGCGGCCAGCGCGATCGGCGTCAGTACCGACACGCTCCGCCGCTGGGAGCGCGCCGGCCGGCTGAAGACCACACGCGACTCGGCCAACCGCCGCCGCGTGCACCCCGCCGAGATCGAGCGGTTGTCCGAGCATCCCATCCGCCACCGTGCGGGGGACTCGCTCTCGGCCCGCAACCGCTTCCCGGGGGTCGTCACCTCGGTGGAGGTCGACGGCGTGATGGCGCTGGTGGAGATCGAGGCCGGCCCGCACCGAGTGACCGCCGCCGTTACCCGCGACGCCGTGGAGGAGCTGGGGCTCGCGCCGGGCGTACCGGCCACCGCCGCGGTCAAGGCCACCTCGGTGATGGTGGAGCGAACGTGAGGCCCGTGCTCCTCGGACTGGCGCTCGCCGGCCTGGCGCTGGCCCCCGTCGCCTGTGGTGACGACGACAACGGCGGCGATTCGGGGTCGTCCAAGCCGCGGCTCGTGGTCTCGGCCGCCGCCTCCATGACCGAGGCGCTGACCGAGTGTGCGAAGGGATACCCGGAAGCGACGGTGCGCCTCTCGTTCGCGGGCTCGGACGAGCACGCGGCCCAGATTCGCCAGGGCGTGAAGCCCGACGTGTACGCCGCGGCCAACACCAAGCTGCCCGACGCCCTCGCGGATGAGGGACTGCTGAGCAAGCCCACCGAGTTCGCCACCAACCAGTTCGTCCTGGCGGTCCCGAAGGATTCCCCGATCCACTCCATCCAGGACCTCACCGACGATGGGGTGAAGATCGCCATCGGCTCCGAGTCGGTGCCGATCGGCTCGTACACCCGCGACACCCTCAGCCGCCTGCCCGCCGTCGAGCGGAAGGCGATCCTCGACAACGTGCGCTCCAACGAGCCGGATGTGAAGGGCATCGTCGGCAAGCTCACACAGGGGGCCGTGGACGCCGGCTTCGTCTACGTGACAGACGTGAACGCCACCGAGGGCGCGGTGAAGGCGATCCCGCTGCCGAAGGCGCTCGAGCCCACGGTGACCTACGCGGCCGGTGTGGTGGACGGGGCAAAGGAACCCGAGCTCGGCAAGCATTACGTGGAAGGCCTGGTGGACGGCCGCTGCGCGGACGCGCTCCACCAGGCGGGCTTCGGCCCAGCCCCGTGAACCGGCGCCCGGCCTGGTTCCCGCTTCTGCTTGGCGGCTGCCTCGCCCTCACGCTCAGCTTCCTGACGCTCCCGCTGGTCGCGATCTTCGTCAACACGAGCCCGGCGAAGCTGATCGACGGGCTGGGTGAGCCCGGCGCTCTCGACGCGCTCTGGCTGAGCCTGCGCACGAGCGCGGCGGCCCTGGCGATCATCGTGATCGTGGGCACCCCGGCCGCCTACTTTCTGGCCACCCGCAACTTCCACGGCCGGGCCCTCGTGGTCACGCTGGTCGAGCTTCCGCTGGTGCTTCCCCCGGCGGTGGCCGGGATCGCGCTGCTGGCCGCGCTCGGGCCGAAGGGGATTCTCGGCGACACGCTCGAAGCGGCCGGGATCGAGCTCGCCCTCGCGACGGCCGGCGTCGTGGTGGCGCTCACGTTCGTGGCCTCGCCGTTCTACGTGCGCCAGGCGATGGCCGCCTTCGCCGCGGTGGACCGCACCATGCTCGACGCGTCGCGGACGCTCGGCGCCTCAGAGGCGCGCGGCTTCTGGCGAGTCGCAATTCCCGCGGCCATGCCCGGCCTGACCGCGGGCGCGGCGCTGGCCCTGGGCCGCGCCCTGGGCGAGTTCGGCGCCACGCTCATGTTCGCGGGCTCCTTCCGGGGGATCACCCAGACCGTCCCCCTGGCCATATACGACCGTTTCGCCACGCAGTTCTCCTCCGCGCTGGCCCTCTCGGCCGTCCTGGTCGCGGTGTCGGGCGCGATCCTCCTCACGGTGAAGCTCGTGGCCGGCACGGAGGCGCTCGGCGGTGCTCCGCGCTGAGGCCCGGACCCGGCTGGGCGCGCTCGAGCTCGACGTGTCCGTGGAGGTCGCGGCCGGGGAGTGCCTGGCGCTGGCCGGTCCCTCCGGGGCCGGTAAGTCGAGCATCCTCCGCCTGGTGGCGGGCCTCCTCCGTCCCGACCACGGCGTGGTCCGGCTCGACGACGAGACCTGGCTGGACACGGCCACCGGCCGGGACGTGCCCCCGGAGCGGCGACGCATCGGGTATGTGTTCCAGGAGTACGCGCTCTTCCCGCACCTGAGCGCCTGGCAGAACGTGGCCTACCCGCTCACTGGCGTGCCGCGTTCCGAGCGCCGGGCGCGGGCCGAGGAGCTGCTGTCCCGGTTCGGGCTGGAACGGCTTGCCGATGCCCGCCCGCGCACCCTCTCCGGCGGCGAGCGCCAGCGCGTGGCCGTGGCGCGTGCGCTCGCCCGGCGGCCCGACGTCCTCCTCCTCGACGAGCCGCTGTCCGCCCTCGACGCCCGCACCCGCGCCTCGGCCACGCGCGAGCTCGCGTCCGTGCTGCGCGACACCGAGGCGCCCGTCCTGCTCGTAACTCACGACTTCACCGAGGCGGCCATGCTCGGCGACCGGGTGGGGGTGATCGACTCCGGGCGGGTGGTCCAGGAGGGCACGGCGGGGGAGCTCGCGGCCACGCCCAGCACGGCGTTCGTGGCCGACTTCGTGGGGGCCACCGTGCTCGCCGGGCATGCCGAGGCGGGGGAGGACGGGCTCACGCGGGTGGCGCTCGACGGCGGCGGTGTGGTGGTGAGCACCGACCTGGTGTACGGCCCGGTGGCGGTCTGCGTGTTCCCCTGGGAGATCGGAATCGAGCCACCGGATCTGCCCGCGGGGGCCGGGTCGGCGCGCAACCGGCTGGAGGCCGAGGTGCTCACCACCACCGAGATCGGCAACCGGGTGCGCCTGGGCCTGGCGGCGCCTCAGCCACTGGCGGCCGAGGTGACCCTGGCCTCCACAAGCAGACTCGCCCTCCACACGGGGGCGCGTGTCACAGCCACCTGGAAGGCGACCGCCACCCGGCTGGTCGCGACCTGAGCCTCAGGCGGCCGCGGACCAGCGGAGCGCGCCGTTCAGCACCTCCGCCTTCTCCCACTGCAGGAAGTGGCCCGCGCCGGGCACCGTGAACGGGCCCACGCGCTCTGGGTACGCCGCCTCCATGCGCTCCGGGAAGTCACGCGGGATCACGTGGTCCTCGGGGCCGTAGAGGATCAGCGTGGGGGTGGGGTTCGGCTCGGTGAGCCGCACCCGCTCCGGTGAGCGCCGGGGCCCGCCGGCGTACTCGTAGTTGGCGATCGAGGCCCGGAAGCGCTCCTGCGTCCGCGAACGGCTCGGTCATGAAGTCCACGTCCTCGCGGGTGAAGGTCCCGGGGGCGGCCCAGAAGCGCGAGCCGTAGAACTGGGACACGTAGCGCCGGCGTCGTTCCGGGGTGTCCAGCTCGGCGGCCAGGCCGTCGGCGTCGCGGGCGTGGCGCAGGAAGTAGTCGGCCGCCATGCGCACCTCGCGCGGCACCTCGCGCGGCCCGTCGGGCAGCACCGGGGGGATCGTGTTGAACAGGACCAGCCGGTCAACGAGCCCCTCGAAGCGCAGCGACATGTCCTGAGCCACCACTCCGCCGAGGTCCCCGGCGCAGACGGTCACCCGCTCGTGGCCAAGCTCGCCCCTCACCAGGGCCTCCATGTCGCGGGCGTGCGCGGCGGCGTCGTAGCGGTCGTCCGCGGCCAGGCCGGAGTCGCCGAACCCGCGCAGGTCGGGCACGATCACCTCGAAGCCGGCCTCCGCGAGTGGCGCCACATTGCGCCACCAGATGCGCTTGGTCTCCGGCCACCCGTGGATCAGGAGCAGCGGCCGCCCGCCCTCGCCCTCCCGCAGGTAGTCGATCTCGGCGGCCTCGAGCGACAGGCGGCGGGAGGCGAACTCGCTCGGATCGGGCGCGGCCACACGGGTACTGTGCCAGAGCGGCGGATACCCTCATTCGTCCAATGACGGAGCAGCGCTACGACCCGAGGACCATCGAGGCCAAGTGGCAGCGCGTGTGGGCGGACGAGCACACCTGGGAGGTGTCGAACGACCCGGACGGGCGACCCAAGTCCTACGTGCTCGAGATGCTGCCCTACCCGTCTGGCGAGCCGCACATCGGCCACCTGAAGACCTATTCCGTTGGGGACGCCGTGGCCCACTTCCGGCGCCGCAACGGCCACCGCGTGCTGCACCCGATGGGCTACGACGCCTTCGGCCTCCCCGCCGAGAACCACGCGATCAAGACCGGGAGGCCCCCGCGCGAGTCGACCGAGGAGTCGATCAACGAGTTCCGGAAGCAGTTCCGCGAGTGGGGCATCTCGATCGACTGGACGCGCGAGTTCGGCACGCACCAGCCCGAGTACTACCGCTGGACACAGTGGATCTTCCTGCGCCTGTTCGAGCGCGAGCTCGCCTACCGCAAGGAGGCCGCGGTCAAGTGGTGCCCCCACGACCAGACCGTTCTGGCCAACGAGCAGGTGATCGACGGCCGCTGCGAGCGCTGCGGCCACCTCGTCGAGGTGCGCCAGCTCGAACAGTGGTTCTTCCGCATCACCGACTACGCCGACCGCCTGCTCGACGACGTGCGCGAGATCGACTGGCCGCGCAACGTGGTCGCGATGCAGGAGAACTGGATCGGCCGCTCGGAGGGGGCGGAGGTGACGTTCCGGTGCGAGGAGCTGGGGATCGACTTCCCGGTGTTCACCACGCGGCCCGACACGCTGTTCGGCGCGACCTTCTTCGTGCTGGCGCCGGAGCACCCCGACGTCCTGCGGCTGCGCGACAGCCCCGAGGTGCACGAGTACGTGAACCGGGCGATCACGGAGTCGGCCGAGGATCGCGGCGACGAGCACAAGGAGAAGACCGGCGTGCCGCTCGGGCGCACCGTGACCAATCCGGTGAACGGCGAGCAGATCCCGGTGTTCGTCGCGGACTACGTGCTGCTGGAGTACGGCACCGGGGCCGTGATGGCCGTGCCGGGGCACGACACCCGCGATTACGAGTTCGCCCAGAGGTTCGGGCTGGAGATCCGCCGCGTCGTCGACTGCGGGGAGCTCCCCTGCACAGATGACGGGCCGCTCGTGAACTCGGGCCGCTTCGACGGGATCAACAACCGCGAGGCCTACCGGGCGATCGTGGACTGGCTCGAGTCCGAGGGCAAGGGAAAGAGCGCGGTGAGCTACCGGCTGCGCGACTGGCTGCTGTCGCGGCAGCGCTACTGGGGATGCCCGATACCCATCGTCCACTGCGAGCGCGACGGCCTCGTGCCGGTGCCGGACGACCAGCTTCCGGTGAGGCTGCCCGAGATCGAGGACTACGCCCCCAGGGGCCGTTCGCCCCTGGCGGCCGCGGAGGACTGGGTGGCCACAACCTGCCCGAAGTGCGGCGGCCCGGCGCGGCGCGAGACGGACACGATGGACACCTTCGTTGACTCGTCCTGGTACTTCCTGCGCTACTGCGACCCGCACAACGACCAGGCGCCCTGGGATCGCGAGGTCGTGGACGCCTGGATGCAGGTGGACCAGTACATCGGCGGCGTGGAGCACGCGATCCTGCACCTCCTCTACGCGCGCTTCTTCGTGAAGGCGCTGAACGACCTGGACCTACTCGGTGCGAACGAGCCGTTCGCCCACCTCTTCACGCAGGGGATGATCACGCGCGACGGGGCGAAGATGTCCAAGTCCAAGGGCAACGCCGTGTCCCCGCGGGATCTCGTGGAGAGTCACGGCGCCGACACCGCCCGTTGCTACATCCTGTTCATCGGTCCGCCGGAGCACGACGCCGACTGGCAGGACGAGGGCGTGGGCGGCGTGAACCGCTTCCTGACGCGGCTGTGGACGATCGCCGCGGAGGTGGCTCCGGAAGCGCCATCGGACGTGGTCGGCCCCGCGGACGGCACCCCGCTGGTGCGCAAGGCACATTGGGCGATCGAGAAGGTCACCCGCGACATGACGGGCCGCTTCTCCTTCAACACGGCGATCGCCGCCGTGATGGAGCTGGTCAACGAGATCTACCGCGGCCGGGAGAGCGAGTCCCCGGAGGCGATGCGCTTCGCCGTGGCCACGGCGGCCTCGCTGCTGTTCCCCTTCGCGCCCCACCTGTCCACCGAGGTGTACGAGATGCTCACCGCGCGGCGCGTGTGGGAGGAGCCCTGGCCCGAGGCGGATCCGACCATGCTCGTGACCGAGCAGATCCAGCTCGTCGTGCAGATCAACGGGAAGGTCGTGGATCGCCTGGTGGCCCCGGCGGGCGCCACCGACGGGGAGCTCGAGGAGATCGCGCGCGCCTCCGAGAAGGTGGCGAGCCGGATGAACGGGCGCCAGATCGTCAAGGCCGTGGTGGTGCCGGGCAAGCTCGTGAACTTCGTAGTCCGATGAGCCGCGCCGAGCGCCGCGTCCCGCTCGGGCCGCTGGCCGGGGCGGTGGGCGCCCTGGTGGTGATCGTGAGCCTGTTCGTGGACTGGTACGACGGTGTCACCGGCTTCACCGCCTTCGAGGTGCTGGACCTGGTGCTGGTCGCGCTCTCGCTGGCCACGCTCCTCGCACTGGCCGGCGAAGCGGGCCTCTCCGTGCCGCGCTCCGCCGTTGCCGGCCGCGCCCTCCCGCTGTCCGTCGTGACTCTCGTGATCGTGGTCTCGCAGCTCGTGAACGACCCACCGCTCGTGGTGGGAGACGCCGGGCCCGGGCACGCCGTGGGCAGCTGGCTCGCGCTCGGCGGAGCGGTGCTGATGACGGGCGGCTCGCTGCTGGCCGGCACCAGAATCTCGCTCGCGGTGGACGTTCGCCGCCGCGAGCCGCGCTCGTCCGAGGACGAGACCGTCCGGCAGACCGGCACCGACCCGAAGCGGTCCTGACCCGGATTCCGCATGTGGCGGTGGTCGGCGCGCACGACGCCGAGGGGCGCCAGGCCGAGGACGCCGCCGCGGTGGGAGCGGAGCTGGCCCGGCGCGGCGCCGTGGTGATCACCGGTGGGCGCGGCGGGGTCATGGAGGCCGCATCCCGGGGCGCGAAGGAGGCTGGTGGCACCACGGTCGGCATCCTCCCCGGATCGGACCGGGCGGAGGCGAACGCCTGGGTGGACATCGCCCTCCCGACTGGGCTGGGCGAGGGTCGCAACGCACTCGTGGCAAGGGCGGCCGACGCGATGGTGGCGGTGGGCGGCGGCTACGGCACGCTCTCCGAGATCGCGCTCGCCCTCAGGGCGGGGAAGCGCGTGGTGGGCCTCGAAAGCTGGGACATACCGGGCGTGGTGCGCGCGGACGACCCGGCCGGGGCCGTGACCGCCGCGCTGGACGCCGTTTCCTAGACTCGCCCGGGATGCCGCCCACCCCACAGTCGGACGCGCCCTACCTCGATGCTCTCCGTGCGTATGCGGCCCGCGACCCGGGCCGCTTTCACGTGCCGGGCCACAAGGGCGGTCCTGGTGCCGATCCCGGGCTGCGGGACGCGCTCGGGCCGGAGGCGCTGGCGCTCGACATCCCCGCTCTCACCTACGGCATCGACGTGGGCGACGAGCCCACTCCCTTCCAGGAGGCGCAGGACCTGGCGGCGCAGGCCTGGGGGGCGCGCCGCACCTGGTTCCTCGTGAACGGAGCGTCCCAGGGCAACCACGTGGCCCTGCTGACGCTGGCCCATACGGGCCGGTCGGTGGTGGTGCAGCGGAACGCGCACTCGAGCACGATCGACGCGCTGGTGGTGTCGGGCCTGCGGCCCACCTTCGTGGCCCCGGAGCTCGACCCCGAGCTTTTCGTGGCCCACTGCATGACCCCCGAGGCGCTCGACCTCGCGCTCCGGGAGACCCCGGACGCGGTGGGGGCCACCGTGGTCTCGCCCACCTACTTCGGCGCGATGGCCGACGTGGCGGCGCTGCTCGAGGTGGCGCACTCACACGGCGTGCCACTGGTGGTGGACGAGTCCTGGGGGGCGCACCTCGCCTTCCACGAGGACCTCCCCGACCACGCGCTCGCGCTCGGTGCCGACCTGGTGATCTCGAGCACCCACAAGATCGTGGGGAGCCTCACGCAGTCGGCCATGATCCACCTCGGCCACGGCGATCTCGTGGACGAGGACGTGGTGGACCGGTGCGTCACGCTGATCGAGTCCACCAGCCCGAGCTCCCTCCTAACGGGGTCGCTGGACGCCTCGCGCCGCCTGGCGGCCGTCAGCGGTCACGAGCTGCTCTCGGAGACGCTCCGGGCGCTCGCCCTGGCTCGCGACGCCGTGCGCGAGATTCCCGGGCTCGACGTGCTGGACGAGCGCCTGGCGGGGGCGCCCGGGGTGTTCGCGTACGACCCGCTGCGCCTCGTGATCGACGTTCGCGGAACCGGGCACAGCGGCTACGAGCTGGCCCGGATCGTGCGCGAGCGCGACGACGTGAACCTGGAGCTCGCGGGGGAGAACGTGATGGTTGCGGTGTTCGGCATCGGCGAGGACGCCACGTCGTCCGCCGCTCGCCTCCTGGGCGCGCTGCGCCGGGGGGTGGGGACCCTCAGCGAGAGCCCGGAGGACCGGCTGGACGAGGCCTTCGCCGCTCCACCGCCCTGGGGCGAGCTGGTGATGACCCCGCGCGAGGCGTTCCTCGGGCCCCAGGAGGTCGTTCCGGCGGGCGATGCCGTGGGCCGGGTGGCCGCCGAGTCGCTGGCCGCCTACCCGCCGGGCATCCCGAACGTGCTCCCGGGCGAGCGGCTCACGGCCGAGACGCTCGACTACATCCGCCAGGCCCTGGACCACGGCGGGAGCCTGCGCGGGGCCAGCGACCGCAGGCTCGAGACTCTCCGCGTGGCGATCGAGGGCTAGAGCAGCTCGCCCCGCGCGACCCGGAGCGCGAGCCGGCCGAACGCCTCGATCGCCCGCTCCAGGTCCTCCTCGCGCGTGTCCTCCTCGGGCGCGTGGCTGATGCCGCCGAGCGACGGCGCGAAGATCATGGCCACCGGGAGGTGACGGGCCATCGCGGCCGCGTCGTGCAGGGCTCCGCTGGCCAGCACCCGCCCCGTGCCCGACTCCTCTCGTGCCGCGGCCACCAGGCGCTCGTCGAAGGCGATCGGCTCGATGTGCCAGATCTCGGACTCGGCGAGCTCGCAGCCGCGCCCGGACGCGTTCTCCTCCGCGGCCGCGCGAGTCGCCGCCAGCATCTCCGCGAGCGGGCCCGGCTCGGGGTGTCGCAGGTCCACCACCAGCTCCGCCCGCCCGGCCACGGCGGTGGGGATGCCGGGCGCCAGCCGCATCACCCCGGTGGTGCCCACCCCGCCGTGGGCGCGCGCGATCGCCTCCACCGCCAGGGCCATGCCCGCGGCGGCGAGCCCGGCGTCCCGCCGCATCTCCATCGGGGTGGTGCCCGCGTGGGCGGCCTGGCCGCTGAACTCGAACCGGTGCCGCTCCACGCCGGCGGTGCCGCTCACGGCGGCCACGGCCACGCCCTCGCGGTCGAGCACCGGACCCTGCTCGATGTGGAGCTCGAGGTAGGCGCGGAGGCCCTCACGCCGCCGGGCGGCAGCGCCCACCGAGCGCAGTTCCACGCCGTGCTCGCCCACCACGGCGGCGATGCCGCGGCCGTCGGCGTCGGTCAGGCCGGCCAGCGACCCGGGATCGAGCGTCCCGGCCACGGCCGAGCTGCCGAAGAGGCTGCGCCCGAAGCGGGCGCCCTCCTCGTCGGCGAAGTCCACCAGCGTCACCGCGTGAGGCGGTCGCTCGTCGGCGGCGGCGCGAAGCACCTCGACGGCAGCCATCACGCCGAGCGCGCCGTCGAGCCAGCCGCCGGCGGGCACGGAGTCGATGTGCGATCCGACGGCAACGCTCCCCTCGCGCTCGCCCGGCAGCCGGGCCCAGAGGTTGGCCGCCTCGTCGCGCTCCAGCGTCACGCCGTCGATCGCGGCCAGGCGGGCGCGAAGGAACTCGCGAGCCTTCTCCCACTCCGCGGTCCAGCACACCCGCCGAGCCCCGCCGGGGCCGCCGGTCAACCGGTCCAGCTCCCGGAGGTCCGCGATGACGCGCCGGGCGTCGAACGGCATCAGCCCACGCGTTCGCGCCGGATCGCCTGCATCAGGCAGTGCGCGCCGCCGCCCCCGAGCGTGAAGGCCGAAAGCTCGGGGTCGTAGACGGTCAGGCCGAGCGCGCGAAGCCGGTCGTTGAGGTCTTTCGACTCGGCGGTGGAAAGCACCCGGTCGCCGCCCAGGCAGACGCCGTTCACCCCGAGCTTGAGGGCAGCGGCGAGCGTGACGGGCACGATCTGCACGCCCTTCTCCTCGAGCCAGCGCACGAAGCCGGTGGAGGCCTGCTCCACGCACACCGCGGCCAGCTTCTCTCCCAGCATGCACGCGAGCACGTCGATGTGCAGGAAGTGGGGCGGGATGCGCTCGACCCGCACCTCCCAGCCCTCGGCCTCGAGCCAGGACGCCACCTGGCGTCCGGCCTGCTCCTGAGTGCGCTCCTCGCCCGTGCCGATCGCGGCCACACCGGGCTCGACGATCATGAAATCTCCACCCTCGAGCGTTCCTGCGGTCACCATCTCCTTGATCGGGATCCCCTGACCCTGGTAGAAGCGGATCACGGCCGCATATTCGCCCCGCCGCCACCATTGGGCCGGCTGGGTCACGATCGGGCCGTCGGGAACGTTGATGCTCGAGTCGCGCGCGAACACCTGGTACGGAAGCGCCGGATCGGGCTCGAGGAAGTGCGTCCGAACGCCGTTCTCCTCGTACACGGACACCATCTCGGCATGCTGGCGCATCGCCGCGTCATGGTCGAAGACGAGGCCCGAGTCGAGCGTCGCCCGTGAGATCGCGCTCGTGGGCAGCCACCGGAAGTGGTCGGGCGGGCAGAGCAGCACGTCGAGCAGCCGTCCATACTCGGAGTCGACGCCCCAGCCCGTTTCCCCGTCCGCTGCCATGTTCGAGAGCCGCCCTTTCCTCGTGAACGCCTGCGGAGTATGAGCGAGCCGGGTCGCCGCCGCGTGGTCGTGCACGGGCACGTCCAGGGCGTGTTCTTTCGCGACACCGTCCGTCGCGAGGCGGATCGGCGTGGCGTTGCCGGCTGGGTGCGGAACCGGGGCGACGGCGCGGTGGAGGCCGTCTTCGAGGGGCCGGCGGGCGATCTCGACGCGATGGTCGAGCTCAGCCGCCGCGGACCGCGCGGCGCCCGGGTTGAGAGCGTGGACGTGGAGGTCGCGGCACCGGAGGGCCTCTCGGGATTCGAGGTGCGCTGAACGCCTTTTTACCGCGCCGTCACCCACGTCACCCACGCGTCTGCCGGCCCGCCGTACGGTCGGCGCATGACCGATCGCTCTCTCGGAACCCTCGCCATCTGGGCCGTGGCCGCGGTGCTCGGCGTGTTCGCGCTCACGCGTGTGTTCGGCGGCGACGGACAGGGTGGCGCCCCGGTGAGGATCGCCGGCCCGGCTAGCGGAGCCGCGGCAGCACCCGGGCCCGCCGGCCACAGGCCCGCGGGGGTGCTCGTGCACGTGGCAGGCTCGGTTCTGCGGCCCGGTCTCGTCCACGTTCCCGCCGGCGCCAGGGTTGCCACGGCCGTGAGGCTCGCCGGGGGTCCCGCCCCCAGGGCCGACATGAACGGGCTGAACCTGGCCGCGAAGGTGGAGGACGGCCAGCAGGTGGTGGTGCCGGCTCGAGCCGCCGCGCGCGCTTCGGCCGGGGTGGCGCCCGCCGCGCCCGGCTCGGCGCCCGGAATGCGGGTGAGCCTCGGCAGCGCGACGCTCGAGCAGCTCGACGAACTGGACGGCATCGGGCCGACGCTCGCGCAGCGCATTCTGGAATACCGCGCCCAGCATGGCGGCTTCTCGTCGTTGGCCGACCTGGGCGAGGTGGAGGGGATCGGCGAGAAGCGGCTCGCGGCCCTCCGCGAGGCCCTCCAGCCATGACGCCCGGTGAACGTGCTGCGCGACCGCCCATGGCACGTGGCGATGGGGGCGCTGGCCCTTGGACTCGTCCTGGCGCCGTACCCGGAGGTCCCCGCGCTGGGAGTGGCCGCCGGGGTGGGTTTCGCCGCCGCGGGTGTGGCGCGCGCTCCGCTCGCGGGCGCCCTTGCCGCGGCCCTGATGCTCAGCGGCGCGGTGGCGGGGGATATCCGTCTTGCCTCGATCGACGCGCCCGCCGCGCGGGTGCGGGACGGCGCGTCCGCGACGGTCCGCGCATGGCTGGCCACACCGGTCCGCCCGGGTCGCTTCGGGTCGTCGGCGGAGGTCACGGTCAGCCGGGGGCCGCTGCGAGGCGCTCGCCTGCTCGTCCGCGCGTCGCAGTGGGCGTCGCTGCCGCGCCGCGCGGGAGTGGGCGAGGGGCTGGCCATCAGCGGCACCCTGAGCGCGCTCGGGCAGGACCCTTACGACGCCGAGCTTCGCCGGCGGGGCGTGGCGGGCGAGCTGTACGCCCGGGAGGCGCACCCCGACGGGCGCCGGCGCGGGGGCCTCCAGGGAGCGCTCGACTCGGCGCGGCGCCGGGCGGAGACCGGGGTGGAGGCGGGCCTCGCGGCGGCCGGCGCCGAGCTTCTGCGCGGCATGGTCCTGGGCGAGGACGAGGACATCGACCCGGGCGTGCGCCAGGACTTCCGCGACAGCGGTCTCGCACACCTGCTGGCCGTGTCCGGACAGAACGTGGTCCTGCTCGCGGCGCTGGCGCTCCCGGTGCTGGCGCTGGCCGGTCTCGGTGCCAGGGCGAGGCTGCTCGGACTGCTCCTGCTCACGGCGCTCTACGTGCCCCTGGCCGGAGCCGGCCCCGCGCTCCAGCGGGCCGGTGTCATGGGCGCCGCCGGAATCGCGGCCACGGCGGCCTCGCGCCCCGCGTCGGGCGCGTACGCACTCCTGCTCGCCGCGGTGGTCACGCTGGCCGTCAACCCTCGCGCGGCGGGCGACCCCGGATGGCAGCTGTCCTTCGCCGCGGTCGCCGGGATCATCGTTCTGTCGCCACCCCTCCGGCGGGGGTTGGCATCGGCGCTGGAGGCGCTTCGTCCGGGCGCGGCGTCCGACCGTGCGCGTGGCCGGGCGCGGGCGGCCGTGTCGCGCACCGCGGTGGACGGCGTGGCGATGAGCGTGGCCGCCACGGTGGCCACGGCCCCGCTTCTGGCGCTCCACTTCGGGCGTGTGCCGCTGGCCGGACTGCCCGCGAACCTGCTGGCGCTGCCGGCGGTGGCGCCGGTCATGTGGCTGGGAATGGCGAAGGCCGCGGTGGGTCAGCTCGCGAGTACGGGCTCGCCCCTGGCACCACTCGCGAGTGCGGCGGCGTCCGCCCTCGGGTGGGTGGCGGGCGTGCCACTGGCCTACCTCTCGTGGACGGCGCGGGCGTTCGCCGACGTGCGCGGCGGGGTTGTCACCCCGCCGGTGCGATCGCCCGTGACGCTGGCCATGGCCTACGGGCTCCTGCTGGCCGCCTGGGCCGGCGCGTCGCGCGTGCTCGGCCGCGGGCAGGACCGGGCGCAGGAGGCGGCGGGCGCCTGGCGACGGTTGCCCCGGACGCGGAGAACGGCAGTTGTGGCTGTGGCAGGCGCCGCGCTCCTGCTGGCGCTGGGACACCTCCTCGGCCCACCCCGTCCACCGCACGCGCTCACCGTCCGCTTCCTCGATGTGGGGCAGGGCGACGCCACGCTGATCCAGGACCCGAGCGGCGCGGCGATCCTCTTCGACGCGGGCCCGCCCGAGGCGGCCGCGTGGCGCCTTCTGCGTCGCGCCGGGGTCCGGCGCCTCGCCGCGGTCGTGGCCACCCACCCCTCGCGCGACCACCATGGTGGGCTGGTCGATGTGCTCGACCACTTCCCGGTAGGCGTGCTCTTCGACGGCGGAGACGGCACCCGCGACGCGGGCTTCCGGGCGGTGGAATCGGAGGCCGACCGCCTGGGAATCCGCCGCGTGGTGGCGCGTGCGGGCACGGCCTTCGCCGTGGGCTCGATCAGCGTGCGGGTGCTTTCTCCGCCGCCGCGCCCGCCCGGGCCGCCCCCGGACGACCCGAACCCGCGCGGCATCGTGGCCGTGGTCAGCAGCGGCGACTTCGACCTGCTCCTGTCGGCCGATGCCGAGAGCGTGGCGCTGCTGCCGCTCACGCTGCCGGACGTGGACGCCATGAAGGTCCCCCACCACGGGAGCGCCGATCCGGGCCTTCCGGAGGTGCTGGTGCGGCTCCGACCCGAGGTGGCGGCGATCGAGGTGGGGAGGGCGAACACCTACGGACACCCCACCCCGTCGACCCTCCGTGCGCTGGCGCGAGCGGGGACCCGGACCTTCCGGACGGACCGCGACGGCACCGTGAGCCTCACCGTTGAGAACGGGGAGATGCGGGTGGACACCGAGCGCTGAGCGCCGGGGCGGAGTCGGCTGGGGCCGGGCCTAGACTGCGAGACCGTGGCCGCGCTGAAGCCCGCCTACCTCGTCTCCGGCGACGACGACGCCAAGATCGACTCCTGGCGCGCCCGCGTGCGCCGGCGGGCCGAGGAGGAGCACGGGCCCGGCGGCCTCGAGGTGTTCGATGCGCGTGCGAGCGACCCGGAGGACGTGGCCAGGGCGATGACCGCGCTCACCTTCGACCCGGGGGTGCGCTACCTCCTGGTGGACGACGCGGGGTGCTGGAAGGCCTCCGATCTCGGCGCGCTGGAGGGCACCCTGGCGGACCTTCCGCCGGACACCGTCCTGGTCCTGATCGTGAGGGGAAAGCCGCTGAAGGCGCTGCGCTCGGCGGTCGAGAAGGCCGGCGGAGATGTGCGCGACTGTGCCGCCCCCAAGGCATGGGAGCTGCCCAAGTGGGCCGTCGAGCGGGCGCTGGAGCTGGGGCTGAGGCTCGACGCGGACGCGGCCAAGGAGCTCGTCACCAGGGTCGGCACCAGCCAGCAGCGGCTGTCGCGCGAGCTGGAGAAGCTCTCGATCGCACTCCATCCGTCCACCACCGCGGCGGTGAGCGACGTGGAGGAGCTCGCCTCAGGAGACGGCACACCGCAGGCCTACGACCTGGCCGACGCGCTGGTGGCCGGGGACCTGCGCGCATGCCTCGCCCTGGCGGAGCAGCTCGAGGCCCACGGCGAGCGGGCGGGACGACTCGTCTACCCCATCGTGCGACGGCTTCGCGAGGTCCACCGCGCGGCCTCGCTGATCGAGGCGGGCATGCCGGAGCAGAAGGTGGCCGGCTCGCTCGGCATGCCGCCCTGGCTGGCCAAGCGGACCGTGTCCCGCGCCCGCAAGGCCGACCGTCAGGCGCTGGAGCGGGCACTGGAGGTCTTCGCCGACCTCGAGGTGAACACGCGAGGGGGCGGCGAGGTGCAGCTCGACGAGGGCACCGCCTTCACCCTGGCCCTGTCGCGCGCCGCCTGAGCGAGGACCCCTCAGCGACATAGGGAGGAGCGCAGCCCGATCGGTGATCGGGCGAGCACCGGACCACTCGATAGGGGTACCACCACTCCTTGGGGGCGATCTTGGTCTCGATGTGCACGTGCTTGGTGTCCTGGAACGCCTCGAGGCCCTCCTGGCCGAGCTCGCGCCCGAGGCCCGACTGCTTCATCCCGCCGAAGGGCCCGGCGTCGTTGTCGGTGAGCGGGTCGTTGATCCACACCGTTCCGGCCTTGATCTCGCGCAGGCAGCGCACCGTGGTCTCGAGGTCCCGTGTGTACACGTTCGCGCCCAGCCCGTAGGGCGTCCCGTTGGCCAGGGCGATTGCCTCGTCGAGCGAGTCCACGGGCACGATCGGCGCCACAGGGCCAAACGTTTCCTCACGAAGCAGGTCGGTCTCGGCCGGAGCGCCGGTAACCACGGCGGGGGCGTAGAAATGGCCGCGTTCCTGCCCGGCACGCCCGCCGCCCACGAGCAGCTCGGCCCCCGCAGCCACCGCGGACTCCACCTGGGCCTCGACCTTTGCCCGCTGCCCCGCCGACACCATCGGCCCGACATCGGTGGCGTCCACCATCGGATCGCCCACCCGCAGTCCCCGAGCCTCCGCCACGAACGCCTCCACGAACTCGTCGTAGACCTCGCGGGCCACGTAGAAGCGCTCGGCCGACGTGCACACCTGGCCCGCGTTCAGGTACGCCGCCCAGGCGCCGCCCCGGGCGGCCACGCCCACGTCGCCGGCCACGTCGGCGCACACGATGAACGGGTCCTTCCCGCCCATCTCGAGGTTCATCCGTGCCACGCGCTCGGCGCACAGCATGGCCACGCGCTTCCCGGTGGCCACCGACCCGGTGAAGGCGACGCCGGCCACGCGGGGGTCACGCACGATCGCCTCACCCACGCCACCCGCGCCCGCCACCACGTTGAAAGCCCCGGGCGGCAGGTGGTCGAAGCATGTGGCGAGCATCAGGGTCGACAGCGGCGTGAGCTCGGACGGCTTGGCCACCACCGAGTTCCCGGCGGCCAGCGCCGGCGCCAGCTTCCAGCCGAGCAGGAGCAGCGGGTAGTTCCAGGGCACGATGCATCCCCAAACGCCGATCGGCTCCTTCACCACCAGCGCGAGCTGGGTGGACTCGATCGACGGGATCACCCGCCCGGCGAAGTTGCGCCCCATCTCGGCGTAGTAGTCGAAGGCGGCCGCGGTCCAGCCCACCTCGTCGGAGTTCTCCACCAGCGGCTTGCCGCCCTCGAGTGTCATGACCCGGGCGAGCTCGTCCGTGTGCGCCCGCATCCGAGCCGCCACCTCGTGAAGGAGGTCTGCCCGCTCCACGGCGGGAATCGAGGCCCACCGGGGCGCCGCCTCGGACGCCGCGACGATGGCGGCGTCCACGTCCTCCGGCGAGGCGGCGGGGACCTGGGCGAGGGTCTCCTCCGTCGCCGGGTTCTCCACGGCCAGGGCGGCGCCGTTACCCGCGGCCTGCTCGCCCCCGATCAGAAGTCGGGTCTCCATGGGCGGCGACTATAGATGGGCGACCGCGCCCGCCCGAACGGCGGTCAGGGCGCGGTGGCGAGTGCCTTCTGGACGGTGTCCGGCTTGGTGAAGATGTTCGACGGCTTGGCGTCGTAGACCTTGATGTTGTGCCGGTCGGCATACGCCTCGATCGCGGCCAGGTCGCTCTCGTGCGCCTGCTGGGAGTCGAGCACGTCGCCACCACCCAGCTTGCAGGGCTGGGTCACGATCGCCGCCGGATCCGGGAGCTCGGGTGGCGTGAAATCCGGGTGCCACCAGTTGAACCCCTGCCCGATGTTGTTCGCCGTCTGATGGCGCTTCGTCAGGAACCCGAGCTGGAAGCGGTAGCTGATGAAGCTCAGGATGGACTCGTGCCCGTAGCGGTCGTGGTCCACCCGCCAGCGCTCGTTGAAATGCCATCCGAACCTGCCCCGGTCCGCATGGTTGTTGCGCGACCACGGGGAGATGGCCACGGCCGGGATCCGGAAGCCCATCTGGCCGAAGTCCTCGTCCTGGTTCGTGCTCGCGCGGTCATCCGGAACCCTGGGCGGCCGCACATGCTCGAAGAACCCGCCCCACTCGTCGTAGATCAGGAACAGCGCGCCGCGCCGGTAGTTCGGAGAGGTGGTGAACGAGTTCACCACGTCGGCCTGGAAGGCCTGGCCGAGGCGCACGTCGCCGAGCGGGTGCTCGTCCGCCGAAAGGCCGTCGCCACCGCTGCCGTCCTTGAACGGCGGGTCCACGATCGCGATGTTCGGGAGCTTGCCCGCCGCGGCGTCCGTGTAGTACTGCGAGATCGGGGCCAGCCACGTGCTGGAACGGGGACCCCAGAGGGCTCCGAAGGGAAGGTCGGAGTAGTAGTACTTCACGGTCAGTCCGTGGGCCAGCGCGCGGTCGAAGATCGTCTCCCACGTGTTGCCGCCCGGCTCGATCGCGTTGGTCTTGATGCCGCCCGACTGGGCCGACCACTTGTAGAAGCGGTTCGGCCAGGTGCCGGCCAGGAGCGAGCAAAAGTAGCGGTCGTAGAGCGTGTACTGGCGCGCCGCCTCATGGATGAAGCCGAGCTCGCCGCGCCGGTAGTAGGTGAGCGCGAACTCGTCGTTGCCGCTGCCCGGAGCCAGGAAGCCCCCGTTGAGCTGAGCGCGCCCGGAGGTCCATCCGTGCCCCGGATCGGGGTGCCCGCAGCCCTTGAACTCCACGCCACCGGTTCCGAGGGTGGCCGCTGGGCGCGTACGCACGAGTTGGCCGTTGGCGTCGGGGAAACGCTGGGTCTGGTCGCCGTCGGCCTGTCCGTGGAGCCAGCCGAAGTAATGGTCGAACGACCGGTTCTCCATCATCAGCAGGACGAAGTGGTCGATCGGGACGTTGCGGGGCCGCGGCATGCCCGAGAAGCGGTTGGCCGCCTTGGCGGCCTCGGCCACCAACATCTCCGTGGGAACGCCCACAGCGCCGGCGGCTCCGGCTGCCATGGCAGTGCGCTCGAGGAACTCGCGGCGTGAGACCCCCGGGGCGGAGGCGGGTTCAGATGGCATCGCGGGACCCTAACCCGCCCTGCGGGCGAGAGATAGGGGGAACTTGTGAAGGCATGCTCCGGTGCTCGCCCGATCAGCGATCGGGCTGCGCTCCTCGCTGGCATGGTCCGGTGCTCGCCCGATCAATGGCATGCTCCGGTGCTCGCCCGATCACCGATCGGGCTGCGCTCCTCGCTGAGCGTGCGGTGCTCCTTCGGTTCCTCTCTGAAGGAGAGTGCTCTACGAGGAGAGGCGGGCGCGAATGCGGGCGGCGCGGGCCTTGCGGCGCGCGCCTGCATTGCGGTGGAGGGCGCCCGACTTGACCGCCCGGTCGACCCGGGAGACCAGTCCGCGCATCTCCTCGTCGGCGCGTGCGGCGTCGCCGTCGTCGACGGCCGCCTCGAGGCGCCTGATCCAGGTCTTCACCTGGGAAGTGCGCTGGCGGTTCTCCACCCGCTCGCGCTCCGCCCGGTGGATCCGCTTTTCTTGTGATGCGATGTTGGCCATAGACGTACGGACGCCGCGACCGTCCAGGGACGCGGCGGGCGCCTAGTGTAGCGCCCGTCCCATGGCGACCGACGCCTCCGAGCGGCCGGGCCCCCCGGAGGCCTCCGACGCGCAAGAGCCGCGCGCCCGGGCCGGGAAGCTCGCCCGCAGCACAGCATTCTTCTCGTTCGCGACGGGCCTGTCCCGCGTGCTCGGACTCGTTCGCGAGGTGGTGGCGGCCAGCTACTTCGGCGTCAGCCCGGCGATGTCCGCGTTCACGATCGCCTTCCAGGTGCCCAATCTGATCCGGGCGCTGGTGGCCGATTCGGCGCTCCAGGGGGCGTTTGTGCCGGTGTTCACGGAGCTGCTGGAGAAGGGGGAGCGCAAGGAGGCATTCCGTGTGGCATCGAGCCTGTTCTTCCTGATCCTGCTGATCCTGGGGTCGCTCACCGCCCTTTTCTTCATCTTCGCGGGGCCGCTCATGAGCTTGGTGGCACCCGGCTTCAACAACGACCCGGCGCTGCACACCCTGACCGTGAACCTCGCCCGGCTGATGTTCCCGATCGTCGTGCTCCTCGCCCTCTCCGGAGTCGTGGTCGGCATGCTCAACTCGTTCGACCACTTCGGCGCTCCGGCGTTCGCCCCGGTGGCGTGGAACCTCGTGATCATCGCCGCCCTCGCCGTGCTGGTGCCGGTGCTCCCGGACGACGATGAGATCTACGCGTACGCCATCGGGATCCTGATCGGGACGGTGGTCCAGTTCGCCCTGCCCCTGCCGTGGCTCAGAGGGCTCGGGGGGCACCTGACGTTCCGCCTCGACTGGCGGAACAAGCACGTGCGCAGGGTGCTGAAACTCATGCTGCCGGTGACGATCGCACTGGGCCTCATCAACCTCAGCCTGCTCATCAACTCGCTGTTCGGCACGCTCGTCTCGGACGAGGCGCCCGCCGCGATCGACAAGGCGTTCCGGATCTACCAGCTCCCCCAGGGCCTGTTCTCGATCTCAATCGCGACGATCCTGTTCCCCACGCTCGCCCGCCTCGCCGCCCGGGGCGCGCGCGACGACCTGCGCCGCACCATGGCCAACGGCGTGCGTCAGATCCTCCTGCTCCTGATCCCCAGCGCGGTGCTGATGGCCGTGCTGTCGATCCCCGTCACACGCCTTGTCTACCAGCGCGGAGCGTTCGGGAGCGACGCCACGCACCTCGTGTCCCAGGCCATGGTCTGGTGGTCCATCTCGCTTCCCTTCCAGGGCGTGAGCCTCCTCTTCTCGCGCACCTTCTTCAGCCTCCAGCGGACGTGGGCCGTCACAGCGCTGGCGGGCCTCAACCTGGCCGTGAACGCCGTGCTGGCCGCCCTCCTGTACCGGCCATTCGGGATCGGCGGCATCGTGCTCGGCACTGTGGCCGGGACGGTGGCGATGTGCGTGGCGCAGGGCCTGCTGCTGCGAGGCGAGCTTGGCGGGGTGGAGGGGCGCAGGACACTCGGCGCCGCCGGCCGGATGCTCCTGGCCGCCGTGCCCCTGGCCGGCGCCGCCTACGGGGTCTGGTACGGACTGGACGCGGAGCTCGGCCGGTCGTTCGTCGCCCAGGCCGTGGCCGTGCTGAGCGCGATATCGGCGGGGGTGGTGGCCTACGCAGCCGCCGTGTGGGTGCTGCGCGTGGACGAGGCGCGTCAGATCCGGCGGCTGCTGATGACTCGTCGCTCGTCCTCGGGGTAGGACGTTGGCGTGGAGACGCTTTCCCGCACGCGGCTGACGGCGGCGCTGGCCGCGCGGCAGCTGCTGCTCGAACGCCGGCGCATGAAGCCCGCTGAGGCGATCCGCCGGCTCACCCCGCTCCAGGCGCAGCACCCGCCCGCGCCGTACATCACGCTCGCCTCCCGCCTGGATGGCTTCTCCCGTGAGGCGCTCGAGGCGGCGATCGGGGCCCGCGACGTGGTTAAGACGACGATCAACCGCCAGACGCTTCATCTGGTCGCGGGCGAGGACTACCCCGCGTACGCCCAGCTGGCGCGCCAGGCGCGGATGCGGGCCTGGCGCAAGCGCCATGCGGGCCTGGACGAGAAGCGCGTGGCCGCCGAGCTCGGGACGTGGCTGCGAGAGCCGCGAACCAACTCCGAGATCCGAGAGCGCGTGCGCCGCTACGAGGGCGCCCCCGAGGGGCCATGGGGGCCCGTGCTCTTCGCCCGCACGCTTCTGCCGCTGGTGCAGCTGCCTCCGGGTGGGTCGTGGAACGACCGTGGGCGTGCGAGCTTCGTGATCGATCCGCGCCCGCTCCCGGCTCCCGTCGACGCCGCCGCCCTGGTGCTGGAGCGCTATCTCGACGCGTTCGGACCGGCCAGCAGGCGCGACTTCGCCGCCTGGGCGGGCGTGGCCCAGAGCGACTTCACCGAGGCGATGGCGCGCCTGCCGCTGGTGGCGTATCGCGACGAGCGCGGCACCGAGCTGTTCGACCTTCCCGGCCGGTCGCTTCCGCCCGAGTCCACGCCGCTGCCGGCGCGGCTGCTCGGCCGCTGGGACCAGCCCCTGCTCGCCTACGCGGACCGGGAGCGGATCATGCCGCCCGAGGTGAAGTCGCTGAACCTGACGCTGAGCGGCGACCAGACCGTGACCGTTGACGGCCGCGTGGCCGCCAGCTGGCAGCTCGAGCGCGGCAGCCGCGCGGTGCGGGTGGTGCTGACCCCACACGTCGCGCTGCGCCGCTCGGCGCGTGGCGAGATCCGCGCCGAGGCGGAGCGCACCGCCCGTTTTTGCGAGCCGGACGCCCGCAAGGTCGAGGTCGTGGGCGTCTAGACGGCGAAAGCGGCACTACCCTCGAAGACCGTAAATGAGTGCCCCTGCAGCGAATATCCGCAACTTCTCGATCATCGCCCACATCGATCACGGGAAGTCCACGCTGGCCGACCGCATCCTCGAGGTCACCGGGGCAGTGCACCCGCGCGATCACCGGCCCCAGCTGCTCGACTCGATGGACCTCGAGCGCGAGCGCGGCATCACCATCAAGGCCCAGGCGGTGCGGGTGGAGTACACCGCGGCCGACGGGAAGCTCTACCGCCTCCACCTGATCGACACGCCCGGCCACGTGGACTTCACCTACGAGGTGTCGCGGTCGCTGGCGGCGTGCGACGGGGCGCTGCTCCTGGTGGACGCCTCCCAGGGGGTGGAGGCCCAGACCGTGGCCAACACCTACCTGGCCGTGGACGCCGGTCTGGAGCTGATCCCGGCGCTCAACAAGATCGACCTTCCCGGAGCCGAGCCGGAGCGGGTGGCGCGCGAGATCGGCGAGCTGCTGGGGGAGGACCCGGACTCGGTGATCCGCGTGTCCGCCAAGACGGGCGCGGCGGTGCCCGACCTGCTGGAGGCAATCGTCCAGCGCGTGCCCCCGCCCTCGGGCGACGCCGGGGGAGCCCCGCGTGCGCTCATCTTCGACTCCGAGTTCGACCAGTACCGCGGCGTGGTGGCCTACGTCCGGGTGGTGGACGGCGAGCTCCGCAAGGGCGACGACGTGGTGGCGATGCAGACCGGCACCGAGGCCGCGGTGGACGAGCTTGGCTTCTTCGCACCGGGGATGACCCCGGTGGAGACGCTCCGCGCCGGCGAGGTCGGGTACCTGATCACCGGGATCAAGGACGTATCGCTCCTGCGGGTCGGAGACACCCTCACCTCGAAGGCCAGTCCGGCGTCCGACCCCCTGCCCGGATACCGGGAGGTCAAGCCGATGGTGTTCTGCGGCCTCTTCCCGGTGGACACGGACCGCTTCCCAGAGCTCCGCGACGCCCTGGAGAAGCTGGCGCTGAACGACGCCGCGCTGTCCTGGGAGCCCGAGACCAGCCAGGCGCTCGGCTTCGGCTTCCGCTGCGGCTTCCTCGGGCTCCTCCACATGGACATCGTGCGCCAGCGCCTCGAGCGCGAGTACGACCTCGAGCTTCTGGCCACCACACCCACCGTGGAGTACGAGGTGCGGCTCACTGACGGCACGGAGGTACTGGTGCACTCGCCCGCCGACATGCCGGAGCGCGAGAGCATCGAGGAGATCCTCGAGCCCGCCATCCGGGCCACGATCCTCTGTCCGCGCGAGCACGTGGGAGCCGTGATGGAGCTCTGCCAGGAGCGCCGGGGCGTGCACGTGGACATGAGCTATCTCTCCGAGGAGCGCGTGCAGGTGCACTACGACCTGCCCCTGGCCGAGATCGTGCTCGACTTCTTCGATCAGCTGAAGTCCCGCACCCGGGGCTACGCGTCGCTCGACTACGAGCTGCTCGGGATGCGCCCCGCGGACCTGGTGAAGCTCGACATCCTGCTCTCCGGTGACAAGGTGGACGCGCTCTCGATGATCGTGCACCGCGACAAGTCCTACGACGCCGGAAGGGTCCTCACCGAGCGGCTGCGCAAGCAGATTCCGCGCCAGCAGTTCGAGGTGGCGATCCAGGCGGCGGTGGGCTCCAAGATCATCGCTCGCGAATCCGTCAAGCCCATCCGCAAGGATGTGATCGCGAAGTGCTACGGAGGAGATATCTCGCGCAAGCGGAAGCTGCTCGAGAAACAGAAGGCGGGCAAGAAACGAATGAAGCAGGTCGGGCGCATCGAGGTACCGCAGGAGGCCTTCCTGGCCGTCCTCGAGCTGTCCGGAGACGGCAGCTGACCCGCGGGGGGCCCGCATGATGGTGCTCGTCCACGCAGGTGTCTGCGATTCCCGCATGTGGGAGGGCCTCGACCTGCCCGGGGCCATGACCTACGAGATGCGCGGCTTCGGGGAGACGCCCATGCCGCCATCCGGCACCTTCTCCCACACGGCCGATCTCGAAGCGGCGATCGGCGACGAGCCGGTGTCGCTCGTGGGAGCGTCCTACGGCGGCCTGATCAGCCTGGACCTCGCGGCCCGGCGCCCCGAGCTCGTGAGCGAGCTGGTGCTGCTGGACGCTGCGCTGCCGGACCATCCCTGGTCCGCGGAGGTGGCGGCGTACGGCGAGCGCGAGGAGCAGCTCGTGGACGCGGGCCAGCTCCGGGCCGCGGCCGAGCTCACCGCGGGCTTCTGGCTCGCCGATCCCTCGCCACGCGAGCGGGTGGTGGAGATGCAGCAGCGGGCCTATGAGCTGCAGGTCGACGCCGCTTCGGAGGAGATCGAGCCCGAGTTCATCCCGCTGAGCCGGATCCGCGCGCGCACGCTGGTGGTGGTGGGCGAGCTCGACAAGCCCGACTTCCATGAGATCGCCGACCGCCTGGTGGAAGAGATCCCGGACGCCCGCCGGCACGTGATCGAGGGGGCGGGGCACCTGCCCGCCCTCGAGCGCGCGTCCGAGACCGCGTGGCTCGTGCGCGACTTCCTCGCCGAGTCCTAGGGCCAACGCGCCAACAGCGCGGCCGGACCTCGCACGATCAGGGGATTTCCCCTGCATGGCGCGGCGTTCGGTGATCGGATCCGCACCGGCCTCCGCATAAGCCCCAGGGTCGGAACGGAACCGGCCCGCTCGCACATCAATCCGCCTGACGGCGGGACTGGAGGCCCATCCGATGACGGAGACCGCTGAACGCGATTCAGCCCCGAGGGGCGCAATGGAGGAGCTCGCCAACGATCCAACGTCGCGCAGCCGCTTCTTCAAGATGATGGGCGGAGCGGGCGCCGGAGCCTTCGCGATCTTCCTCGCCGCCTGCGGCGACGACGACAAGTCCTCGAGCAGCGCGAGCACCATGTCCGACAAGGGCAGCACGGCGGGCACGAACGCCGCCGACCTCGCGATCGTGCAGTACGCGCTCACCCTCGAGCACATCGAGACCGACTTCTACAACGCCGTGATCGACTCGGGCGTGGTGAAGACCAAGGGCCTGGGCGACGTCGCGAAGATGATCCGCGACAACGAGCAGGAGCACGTGGATGCGCTCACGCGCACCGTGAACCAGCTCGGCGGTACCCCGAAGCGCCCCAAGACCACCTTCGATTCGGTGATCCAGGGCGGGGAGAAGAAGGTGCTGGAGACCGCCGCCGTGGTGGAGAACCTCGGAGCGGCGGCCTACCTCGGGCAGGCTCCGCGCATCAAGTCGAAGGAGGTGCTGGCCGCCGCCCTCGCGATCCACAGCGTGGAGGGACGGCACGCCGCCGCCCTGAACACGGTGGTGGGCAAGACGATCGTTCCCGACGGCGCCTTCGCCAAGCCGGCCTCGATGGCCCAGGTCCTGCCGCAAATCAAGCCGTTCCTGGCCTAACCGCGAACGCCGAGCACAAGGAGATTTGAAGATGAGCGATCACACCATGGCGGCCCCCGAGCTGGAGGCCATCGACATCAAGGGCGTGACCCGCCAGGCGTTCGTCGTGCGCGGCGCGCTGGCCGCGGGCGCGGTCTACGGCGCCAGCACGGTCGCGCCGTTCGTCTCGAAGGCGCTGGCCCAGGACGGAGGCGGCGACGTGGCGATCCTGAACTTCGCCCTCACGCTGGAGTACCTCGAGGCGGCGTTCTACGACACCGCGCTGAAGCAGGTGAAGGGATTGTCGCCCGAGGCCAAGTCGCTCGCGAGCACGCTGCGCGACAACGAGCACGCCCACGTGGACGCCCTCACCACGGCGATCAAGGGCGCCGGAGGCAAGCCGGTGGCCGCGCCTGGTGTTGACTTCGGAACGGCCTTTGCAAGCGAGAAGAGCTTCCTGAAGCTGGCCCAGACGTTCGAGGACACGGGTGTGAGCGCCTACAACGGCGCCGGTCCCCTGATCCAGTCCAAGCCCATCCTCGCCGCCGCCGGCAGCATCGTTCAGGTCGAGGCGCGTCACGCGGCGGCCATCAGGCAGATGAACGGCGAGCCGATCACGGACGGCGGCTTCGACAAGTCGCTGGACATGGCCGCGGTCCTGAAGGCCGTGAAGCCCTTCGTGAAGTCCTAGGCAAGTGCAGGGATTTCAGCCTACGAGCCGCGTTCTGAAGATTTAGCTCGTCATTAGGACGCGGACGTAGGTTGGCCCCCGTGAAGTCGGACACCCTCATCGCCCCCGCCCCTGACCCCACAGTCGACGCGCTCCAGCAGCTGCTCGATGGCATCGCCGCCACGCCGCTGCTCACGGCCGACGAGGAGGTCACACTCGCGAAGCGCATCGAGCGCGGAGACCTCGCCGCCAAGGATCACATGACGCGGGCCAACCTCCGCCTCGTGGTCTCGATCGCGAAGCGCTACCGCAACCAGGGCCTGCCCTTCCTCGACCTGATCCAGGAGGGCTCCATCGGCCTGGTCCGCGCGGTCGAGAAGTTCGACTACCGCAAGGGCTTCAAGTTCTCCACGTACGCCACCTGGTGGATCCGCCAGGCCATCTCCCGCGCGATCGCGGACAAGGGCCGGACGATCCGGATCCCGATCCACATCGACAACGTGATCAAGAAGCTCGACGGGGCGCAGCGCAAGCTGGAGGCCCAGGGTGACCGCGACCCCACCGTCGAGGAGATCGCGGCGCTTGCCGGGGTCGACCCCGTGGAGGCCGACATGCTGCTTCGGGCCTCCCAGCCGCTCGTGTCGCTCGACAAGCCGGTGGGCGACGACTCGGATGCCGCCCAGTTCGGCGAGCTGATCCCTGACGAGACCGCGCCGTCCCCCTTCGACGTGGCCGCCGAGACACTCGCCAGCGAGCGTCTGGGCCGGGTGCTCGAGAACCTGCCCTACCGCGAGCGGCGCGTGCTGGTCATGCGCTACGGGCTCGACGGCGAGGCACCCCGCACGCTCGACCAGGTGGCCAAGATGTTCGGCCTCACCCGCGAGCGCACGCGCCAGATCGAGGAGGCCTCCATCCGGAAGCTCTCGACGCTGGCCGAGGCCCAGGGCCTCCGCGACGCCGCTTAAACCTGGTCCGGTGCTCGCCCGATCACCGATCGGGCTGCGCTCCTCCCTGGCGGCGCCATAAACTGGCCGGCTGTGCCAGTGAAGACCGACGCCATCGGCAAGACCTATCCCGCCTTCGTCTACGAGGTGGGCAAGGAGAAGATCGCCGAGTACGCCCGGGCTGTGGGCGAGGACAATCCCGTCTACTTCGACCGCGAGCAGGCCACGGCCGCCGGCTTTCGCGACGTGCCTGCGCCGCCGATGTTCGCCGTCGTCTACTCCTCTGGATCGGTGGCGCCCGGCATCTTCGATCCCGAAGTGGGCATCAACTTCCCGTTGATGGTGCATGGCTCGCAGGAGTTCGTCTGGGGAGAGCCGGTGTGCGCGGGCGACGTGATCAGCACCGAGACCACCGTCAAGGACGTCCGTGAGAAGGGCGGCATGGGCTTCTACGTATTCGAGTCGGTGTCCCGCAACCAGGACGGCCAGGAGGTCGTCCGGGGCACCTGGACCAACATCGTCCGGGGGGTGTGAGGTGAAGGTCGATCTGAAGGTCACGCCCGACAGGTACCTGCCCCACCGATACGCGGGGGCGTCGGGGGACTTCAACCCGATCCACATCGATCCCGAGTTCGCAAAGCAGGTGGGCCTGCCCGGCAACATCCTCCACGGGCTCTACACCATGGCCCAGGTGGCGCGGGCGAACGTGGCCGCGGCGGGAGGCGACCCCCGCAGCCTGCGGCGCCTGTCGGTGCAGTTCCGCGGCATGGGCTTCCCCGAGCAGGAGATCTCCGTGACCGGCGAGGTCACCGAGGAGGCCGACGGCCGGGTGGTCGTGGCCACCGAGGCCGAGCAGGGCGGGAACCGCATCATCCGCAACGCCGAAGCCGAGCTCAGCACCGGCTGAGGCCGGGCTGGACCGAAAACCCGTGCGCGGGCCGCGCCGCCCGCCACAATGGATCCGTGGAGATCTCCACTCGACAGAGCTTCATCCTCCGGAAGGTCGTGGAGGGACACGTGTCCCTCGACCAGCCCGTGGGCTCGCGGTGGCTCGCGGACCAGGAGGACATTCCCTGGGGTCCGTCCACCGTGCGCGCCGAGCTGGCCCGGCTCGAGGAGGTGGGCCTGCTCGAGCACCCGCACACCTCGGCGGGCCGCGTGCCCACGGACCGGGGCTACCGCTTCTACGTGGACGAGCTGCTCGTGGAGGGCCGGCTGCCGGTGGTGCGCAAGTCGGTGGAGCTCACCGACATGCGGCGTGAGGTGGACGAGGCCATGCGCTCCACCACCGAACAGCTGTCCCAGGTCACGGACCTGCTCGCGCTGGTCACCGCGCCTCCGATCGAGACGGCCACGATCAGGCACGTGGAGGTGCTGCTGATGCAGCCCCAGGTGGCGATGGTGGTGGTGATCTCGTCCACCGGCGGCGTCACCAAGCGCGTGATCTCCTACGACCGCCCGGTGGACTCGGGGCTGATCGACTGGTCGGCCAGCTATCTCAACGAGGCCCTCGGGGGACTGGACGTGGGATCGCGTTCGATGCACGCCCGCCTGACCGATCCCGAGCTCTCCTCCCGGGAGCGGGAGTTCCTGGACAGCCTCTCGCCCGCGTTCACCGAGCTCGAGCAGACCGCGGAGAGCACCCTGTTCATGGAGGGGGCCGCGCGGCTCGTGTCCGAGCACCGCTTCCAGGAGCTCTCACAGCTCGCCTCGCTGCTCGAGGTGCTGGAGCACCGCCGCACGCTGCTCACCGTGCTGCGCCAGTCGCTGGGCGAGGCGAACGTCTACCTGCACATCGGGCAGGAGAACCTGGCTCCCGCCCTGCGCTCGCTGAGCATCGTGGGCGCCAACTACGGCCTGGCGCGCCGCAACCTCGGCGCAGTGTCCGTGGTCGGTCCCGTGCGGATGGACTATCCGCGAGTGATGGTGGCCGTCCGCCAGGCCGCCTCCGAGCTGTCCCGCTTCGTGGCCGAGGTGTACGACGAATGAGGCGCGATCCCTACGAGGTGCTCGGCGTCCCTCGCGACGCGGACGAGCGGGCGGTGAAGAAGGCCTTCCGGGCGCTGGCGCGCGAGCTGCACCCGGACGTGAACCGCCACGACCCCGAGGCCGAGGAGAAGTTCAAGGAAGCAGCCGAGGCCTACGAGGTGCTGTCCGACGCCGAGCGGAAGGCCACCTACGACCGCTACGGGTTCGAGGGCCTGGAGTCGCGCGGCTACTCGTCCGCCTCGCACGGATTCGGCTCCTTCGCCGACATCTTCGACGCCTTCTTCGGCGGCGACCCGTTCGCCTCGGGATTCGGAGGGGGTGGCCGGGTCCAGGGGGGCGACGTGGGCGTGGAGGTGGAGATCACCCTCGAGCAGGCCGCCTGGGGGGACAGCGTGGAGGTGGCGTACGACCTGGTGGACGCCTGCGAGCGCTGTCACGGCAACCGCGCCGAGCCCGGCACCCCGATCGAGACCTGCGAGCACTGCCAGGGGCTGGGGCGCGTGAGAGCGGTGACGCGCACCGCGTTCGGGCAACTGGTGCGCGAGCAGGCCTGCGAGGTCTGCGGCGGCGAGGGCAAGATCCCCACGCAGCCCTGCGAGGCATGCGGCGGGCGCGGCCGCAGGGCCGTGCGCAAGACGCTGAAGGTGGACGTGCCGCCAGGGATCGCCGACGAACAGCGCATTCGCCTCACCGGTCGGGGCCACGCCGGTGAGCGCGGCGGGCCGTCCGGGGACCTGTACGTGCTGGTGCGGGTCGCGGAGGACGGGCGCTTCCTGCGGGACGGCAGCGATCTAGTGACCGTGGTGGACGTGCCCGCGCCCGCGGCGGCCCTCGGGGCCAGCGTGAACGTGGCCACGCTCGAGGGCGAGGAGAGCGTGGACGTGCCCGCGGGCACCCAGCCGGGCACGGTCGTGACGCTGAAGGGCCACGGCATGCCCGCCCTCGGCCGCGGCCGACGTGGTGACCAGCGCGTGGTGCTGAACGTGGTTATCCCGCGCAACCTGAGCGAGCGCCAGCGCGAGCTGCTCGGCGAGCTCGGGGACTCCCTCACCGAGGAGAACCTGGCCGAGCCCAGCGACGAGTCGCTGCTGGCCAAGGTCAGGCGAGCCTTCCGCTGAATGGGTCGGTGCGCACCCGGCCGAGCCGGGCGCTTCCGCTGATCCGGCTCGCCATCCGCGCGCCCGCCGCCGACGCCGAGGTCGTGCTCGTGGCGTTGCTCGAGCTGGCTCCCACGGGGGTGGAGCAGGTGGACGGCGACGGTTGGGTCGAGTTCGCCATCTACGGAGCGCCCGGCGAGCTGCCCTCGTTCCCGGCGGGGGAGGCGGAGGTGGCCGGCGTCCGCGTGGCCGTGAGCGGTGTCGAGGTGGCGGAGGACTGGGCTGAGCGCTGGCGCGAGTTCCACCGCCCGGTGGAGATCGGCGGCCGCCTGCGGGTGCGCCCGCCCTGGGAGCCGGCCGCACCCGCCGGCGAGCTGATCGACCTCGTGGTGGACCCGGGCCAGGCCTTCGGCACGGGCGCGCACGCCACCACCCGGCTGTGCCTCGAGCTGATGCTCGGGCTGGAGCCGCGTGGGTCGCTGGCCGATCTCGGTTGCGGCTCGGGGGTGCTGGCCCTCGCCGCCGCGCGGCTCGGCTTCTCTCCCGTGCTGGCGCTCGACTACGAGGCCGCCGCCGTGGAGGCCACGCTGGAAAACGCCCGGGCGAACGCGATCGTCCTCGACGACGTGCGCCGCGCGGACCTCCGTGAGGAGCCGATGCCGTCCGCGGACGTGGTGGCGGCCAACCTGGTGCGCCCGCTGCTGCTGAGCGTGGCCGCGCTGATGGAGGCCCCGCCGCCCGTTCTGCTGGCCTCGGGCCTGCTGGAAGGCGAGGAGGACGAGGTGGCCGCGGCGTTCGCGCCCATGCGGGAGCGCCGGCGCCTGAGCGCACAGGGCTGGAGCGCCCTGCTGCTCACCGCCCCCGGCTGATCGCCCACTGTGCGGCGTGTCCCGCCGGCGCCCGCAGCGGGAACACGACGGTGCGGCCGCGCTGCCTCGAGCGCACGCGGACGCCGCCCGCGTAGGCCAGGAAGGGCCCGCTCGCCGGTGCGGTCACCGCCATCCTCAGGCGTGACGAGCGGGAGGTGACCACGTACCCGCGCGCGCCGGCCTTCCCGTAGGCCACGCCCACGCGCGGGAGGCGCAGTGAGAAGGTGCGCAGCGGCAGCTGCGGGTCGATCCGGTAGCCGTTCGTGGTGGGCTCGATGCCCGCGAGCATGATCGTGTCGAAGAGGAGCCAGGCCGGCTGGTGCATCACCTGGCCCGTATAGCCCTTGGATATGCCGATTCCGCAGCGGGCCGGATCGGTGGAGAAGTGCGCGCGGCACACGTCGTCCACCGAGATGGTCCCGCCCCAGTGGCGCGGATAGGCCCGTGCGTGGGCGCGGAGCGTGTTGCGCTGCAGCTCGTCGAAGGCGAAACGGCGGGCGCCGGGCACGGTGGGGCCGAGCCGGCCGAGCGACCAGGCAAGCCAGCCGTTCACGGCGTACCACGAGCCGCCCACGAACACGGCGTTGTTGTCCCCGGTGGCGGTGTTCACCGGTGAGCTGCGCTCGGTGACGCCGGGGTCGCTCGAGGCGGGCGACTGGGATGAGCCGATCCGCGCGGGTCCCTTGGCGGCGGCGGGGGCGCCCTCGCCCGTCAGGTAGCGGCGGACGTTGCGCACGAGCGTCCGGGCCTGTCCACCGGTCGGCGCTCCCGCGAGGATCGCCCAGGGCTGGGGCTCGCCGAAGATCACCCCGCGGCCGATCTGCCGGTCGCCCGCATAGCCCCGCGAGTACCACCCACCGCCGGTCCATTCGCGGCGCGTGACATTGAGGTTGCGCGCCCCCGCGGCGCGAAGCGCCGCGGCGAACCGGCGGTCCCCGCGCAGGTCGGCCAGCTCGGCCAGGCGCGGATACACGTAGGCGAGCTGGGCGGACACCAGGTTCGACTCCGTCATCTGGAGGAACGTGGTGGAGAAGTCGGACCAGTCGCCCGCGCCGGGACTGAGGTAGCCGCCGTGCGGGCCGCGGAGCGACTCCTGGTGGTCGAACGCCAGTTCGAGGTGGCGCCAGAGGGTGGCGGTCCCGGTGTCGCTGAACCGGACCCGCCGGTCGAAGGCTCCCGTGTCGCGGGTGGCAAGCCCGTACTCGGCCGCCGACCACAGCAGCCACAGGTCCATGTCGTCGGCGTTGGGGAGCGCGTCGTCGGGACGGCAGAGCGAAAACATCGCGTAGGGGATCTGCCCGCCGCCGCGCGGCTGCTCCGACGCCGAGTAGAGGAGCACGTCCCTGGCCAGGGCCGGGTCGGAGTAGATCACCGGGAGCATGTGCTGGAGCGGGTCCCGGAAGGCGCCCTGAAAACCGAAGTCGTACTGGTAGTAGCCGCCCTGGGAGATGATCCGCCGGCCGCGGCACTCCTCGTAGCTCGTGCCCGAGCGGAGGGTGTACGTGGCCCACTGGAGCTCGCGCGAGAGCCATTCGCGCCCCCGGCCGAGCCGGGCCTGAGGCATCGACCGGGCCCACCGGCGTGCGCTGTGGGAGAAGGACTGCGGTTGCGCGCGCCGGCTCGCCACGAGCCCGGCGATCTGGCCCGGGTGCGCGATCCCGTAGGCGTAGCGAAGCGTGATCGCCCGCCCCGGCCGAAGGCGCCACGGCGCCCGGAAGGCCATCATCGCCCGGCCCGTGGCCCCCGCCTCGGTGGCGGGGGCGATCGCCCCGTCGAGTCCACCGGCTGCCACCGCCGCGGGGCGCGCCCGGCCGCCGGCGCCAAAGAACGACCTGGTGTCGGTGGTGAAGCCGCTCGTGGGCCCGGCGAGAGCGGCGGCGAAGATGGCGAGCGGGCGCCGGTCCGGTCCCTCGGCGCGCTGAGCCACGCTCAGGATGCGGCCACGGCGGCGGTAGCTCGGCCTCCCCACGCCCACCGGGCGCTTGTCGCTCTGGTCGAACGGATTTGCGTCCCAGTACTCGAACCAGGAACCGCGGCGGGGGCGAGCGCTCGTGTTGCGGATCGTGATCTCATGGACCAGCACCGGCCCGGCGCCCAGGGGCGTGTGTATCCGCTCGTCGACGCGCATGCCGTGGGCCTCGGTACGGCGCGCGAAGTACCCGACCCCGAACTCGCGGAGGGTCCGCGCACCGTGCGGGCGGTCCGGATACAGGGTGCTCGTCACCGTGCCGCCGGTCCGGAGGTATCCGAAGCCGCCGGCGTAGTGGCGCGCCTCCGGCTGGTAGCGGTTGGCCCACTCGTAGCGGCGGTCCTGGCTCCAGAGCTGCACGAAGCCGTCGTTCGAGGCCGTGGCGATCGCACGTCCGTTCCCGAGCTGGTGGAAGGCCTCGGTGCTGTCCTCGACCTCGGGCTGGCGGGCGAAGGGGGCGCGCTGCTGGTCGAGCGTGTAGCGGTAGACGGGCAGCCCGAAGCGGTCCACCCGCCAGCGCCCGAAGGCGCCGCTCCCGCTCGCGGAACCCACGGACACGCGCGGCGAGCCGAAGAGGAGCGGACCGGGTGCGGCGGCGGCCGCCGGCGACGCCAGCGCGAGTGAGGCCAGCACGGCAACGAGCGCCCTGGGCACGACCGGGCTTATAGCTGGCCTGCCCTCCCTCGTGCGGTCCGCACAGCGGTAGGCTCGCGCGCAATGCGCATCGTGGACCTGTCCGCCCCGATCGAGCCGAGCCCGCCGGACACTCCCGACGCCCTGCGCACCGATATCCAGTATTCCGGCCACGCCGAGGGCGCCGCCCAGATCCAGACACTGCTCGGGGTCCCCGACCGGCTGCTGCGCGACCGCGAGGGCTGGGCCACCGAGACCTTCACCAACCTCGGCACCCACAACTCCACCCACGTGGACGCGCCCTGGCACTACAACTCGCTGATCGCCGGCGAGCCCGCGGCCACGATCGACGAGCTCCCGCTGGAGTGGTTCTTCGGGCCCGGGGTGGTGCTGGACATGACCGGCCGGGCCGACGGCCAGGTGGTGGAGGCGGAGGAGCTCCAGCCCGCGCTGGACGCGGCCGGCCACGAGCTGGCTCCGGGCCACATCGTGCTCGTCCGCACCGGCCGCGACGAGTTCTACGGCGACCCCGGCTACATGGCGCTCGGCCCCGGCGTGAGCGCCGAGGCCACCCGCTGGCTCTGCGAGCGGGGCGTGCGGGTGATGGGGATCGACGCCTGGGGATGGGACGCCCCGCTCCACCTCCAGGCCCAGGAGGCCATCGAGCGCGACGAGCCGGGCATCTTCTGGTCCGCCCATCAATGCGACCTGGGCTACTCCCAGATCGAGCGGCTCGTGAACCTCGGCGAGCTGCCCTCGACCGGATTCCAGGTGGCCTGCTTCCCCCTGAAGATCGTGGGCGGCAGCGCCGCGCCCGCGCGCGTGGTGGGGATCGTTCCGGACCCGGGATAAACGGTCCGGACCGCGCATACACTTAAAGTGATGTCCACGTTGACTCAGGTGCAGGCTGATGTGACCACCGCCATGAAGGCGGGGGATCGCGAGCGCGTGCACGCTCTGCGCCTGATCGTGAACGAGCTGCAGAAGGCGGCCAAGGACGGGGGGGCCGACGAGGTCGAGGTGCTCCAGCGCGAGCGCAAGCGCCGCCTGGAGGCCGCGGAGGCCTACCACGAGGGCGGGCGCGACGAGGCCGCCGCGAGCGAGGAGCGCGAGGCGGAGCTGATCGCGAGCTACCTCCCGGCGCAGATATCCGACGACGAGCTCGCCGCGATCGTGGGTGACGCGCTGGCCGAGTCGGGTGCCACGTCTGCATCCGAGATGGGCAGGGTCATGGCGCTGGTGATGCCCCAGGTGAAGGGGCGGGCGGACGGCAAGCGGGTGAGTGCCGCGGTCAAGGAGAAGCTGATCGCCTAGTGCGTGCGCAGCTAGAGCTCGATAACGCGTTCGCGGCCGAGTTGGCCGGTCCCGGGGACGTGATCATGAAGACCCTCGAGGGCCACCTCGACTGCGACGTCTTTTTGCGCGGCAACGTGCTCACTCTGGACGGTGACGAGGAGGACGTCGCCGCGGCGCGGACCGTCATCCGCGAGCTCACCGACCTGGTGCGCCAGGGGCACGAGATCGCCCCGGGCACGATCGAGGCGATCTCCGACGCGCTCGAGCGCCACGAGAGCCCCAGCCGCATCCTCGAGGACGTGGTCTGGCGCCACCGCGGCCTGAAGGTCGCGCCGAAGACGGTGAACCAGAAGCGCTACGTGGACGCGATCCGCCGCTCCACCATCTCGGTGGGCATCGGTCCCGCGGGCACGGGCAAGTCCTTCCTGGCCGTGGCGATGGCGGTGGCGGCCCTCTCGCGCCGCGAGGTGAACCGGATCGTGCTCACCCGGCCGGCCGTGGAGGCGGGTGAGCGGCTCGGGTTCCTGCCCGGGGACCTCATGGCGAAGGTCGATCCCTACCTGCGTCCCCTCTTCGACGCCCTCTACGACATGCTCGAGCCGGAGAAGGTGAACCAGCACCTCGAGCGCGGCGTGATCGAGGTGGCGCCGCTGGCCTTCATGCGCGGCCGGACGCTGAACGACTCGTTCATCATCCTCGACGAGGCGCAGAACACGAGCCCCGAGCAGATCAAGATGTTCCTGACCAGGCTCGGCTTCAACTCGAAGATGGTGGTGACCGGCGACGTTACGCAGACCGACCTGCCGCGCGACCAGCGCTCCGGCCTGCTCGTGATCGAGGACATCCTCTCGGACGTGGAGGGCATCGAGTTCGTGAGGTTCGGGGGCGAGGACGTGGTCCGCCACAAGCTGGTCCAGCGGATCGTGGCCGCCTACAACGAGCATGCGGAAAAGCAGGCGCCGCCGCTACGCGAGGCCCGCCGCCGCGGTCAGGCCTGATCGAGCTCGACCTCATCCGCGCTCCCGAGGAGCTGAGGGCACCTGCCGAGGCGGCGCTGCTCGCCGCCGGGGTGTCCGAGGGACACCTCGCCGTGGCGCTCATGGACGAGGCCGAGATCCGTCGCCTCAACCGCGAGCACCGCGGCCTCGACCGGCCCACGGACGTGCTCTCCTTTCCGGTGGACGAGCGGGATCCGAGTCCCGGGCCGCGTGAGCTGGGGGACGTGGTGATCTGCCCGGAGCAATGCACCAACGTGACCGAGGCCGTGGTGCACGGGGTGCTCCACCTGTGCGGGTACGACCACGAGACGGACGACGGCGAGATGCTCAGCCTCCAGGACCGCGTGATGGCCGGGCTGGCGCCCCCGGCGCGACAGTGACGCGCTCGGGCTTCGTGGCCCTGGCCGGGCGCCCGAACGCCGGCAAGTCCACGCTCGTGAACACGATCGTGGACGACAAGGTGGCGATCGTCTCCGACAAGCCCCAGACCACGCGCCGCGAGGTGCGGGGCATCGCCACCGGTGACGACTGGCAGCTCGTGCTGGTGGACCTGCCCGGGGTCCAGCGCCCGCGCGACACGCTCACGGAGCGCATGCAGCGTCAGGTGGACCGCACGATGGCCGACGCCGACGCCGTGCTGTTCATGCTGAACGGGGAGCAGGAGGTGGGGCCAGGGGACCGCTTCATCGCCTCCGCCATCCGCCGGGGGAAGGTGCCCGTGGTCACCGTGGTGAACAAGATCGACCGCCTGAAGCCTGGCCGGACGGTGGAGGCCCTGACCGCCGCCGCCGCTCTCGGCCTCGAGGGCGAGGTGTTCCCACTGAGCGCGCGCACCGGCGACGGCGTGCCGGAGCTGGTGAGCCACCTGGTGGCGATGCTGCCCGAGGGCCCGTTCATGTACCCGCCGGAGGACCACACCGACCTTCCGGAGGCCGTGCGTCTCGCGGAGGTGGTGCGCGAGCAGGTGCTCCTGCGCACCCGCGAGGAGCTGCCGCACGCCGTGGAGGTCGAGGTGTCGGATATCGAGACCCGGGCCGACGGCCTGCTGATGTTGCGCGCCCAGGTCTGGGCCGAAAGCGAGTCCCAGAAGGCCATCCTGGTGGGCTCCGGAGGCCGGATGGTCCGGGCCATCGGCATGGCCGCACGCAAGGAGATCGAGCGTTCCCGGGGCACTCGCGTCCATCTCGAGCTTCAGGTGCGGGTGCGCAAGGGCTGGCGCCGCGACGAGGGGCTGCTCGACCGCCTGGGCATCGAGTGACCGACCGCGAGCGGGTCCGGGCCTTCCTGCGCGCGACGGAGGAGGCCACCTGCGACGCGGCCGTGCCTGCGCGCCACGGCACGGCGCTCACCACTCCGAGCCTCCCGCTTGTGTGGCAGCTGAACGCCCTGCGCGTGGAGGACCCCGACGCGGACGCCGGAGCGGTGGCCGCGGAAGCGGAGGAGCTCCAGGGCCATCTCGCTCACCGCAAGCTGGTGGTGCCCGACCCCGAGCAGGGCGCGCGCCTTGCCCCGGAGCTGGCGCGGCTCGGATGGAATGTGAGCCGGGTGGTGGTGATGGTCCACACTCGCGAGCCGGCCTCCGACAGGCCGGTGGCGGGGGGCACGGAGGTGGACCGTGCGGCGGGCGCCGCGGCGCTGGCCGCCTTCCGCCGCGAGCAGCCCCTGGACACGCCGGAGTCGATCCGGGAGCTCCACGAGATGGACGAGCGCTACACGCGCGTCGCGGCGGCTCGGGACTTCGTGGCCCCGCCCGGAGAGGCCTGGGCGAGCTGCCGGCTGCTCAGTGGCCGCGGGCTCGCGGAGGTGGATCAGGTGGGCACGCTCGCGGCGCACCGGCGGCGCGGCTACGCGTCGGCCGCGGTGCTCGCGGCGGTGGGCGCCGCACGGGCCGAGGCACTGGATCCGGTGTTCCTGCTCACGGACGCCGGCGACTGGCCGCAGTACCTCTACAGGCGGCTCGGGTTCGACCACTTCGACCGGCGCTGGGAGTTCATGAAGCTGCCGCTCTCGACGTCCCCTACATAATCAGCGGGAATGGATCCGTCGCCACCCATCGACCTGGCCTGGGACAAGGGCCCCCTGCCCTGCGTGGTGCAGGACTGGCGCACGGGCGAGGTGCTGACCGTGGCCTACATGGACCGGGAGGCGCTCCGCCGCACCCGCGAGAGCGGCGAGATGTGGTTCTGGAGCCGGTCGCGCCAGGAGCTTTGGCACAAGGGGGAGACCTCGGGCAACGTGCAGCGCCTCCGCGAGCTGCGCTGGGACTGCGACGCGGACACGCTGCTGGCCGAGGTGGAGCCGGCCGGCCCGGCCTGCCACACGGGCGAGCGCACCTGCTTCCACAATGGGGACGTGGAGCCCTCGCCGGGCGAGGCCGTGGGCGCGCTCGAGCGGACGATCGCCGCGCGCCGCGAGGACGCGCCCGAGGGCAGCTGGACCGCCCGCCTGCTCGCGGATCCGCGGCTGCGCGAGGAGAAGGTCCTTGAGGAGGCCGAGGAGGTGACGCGGGCGGCGCGCCAGGAGTCCGACGAGCGCGTGGCCGAGGAGGCCGCGGACGTGATCTACCACCTGGCCGTGCTGCTCGGAGCCCGTGGGCTCAGCCTCACCGACGCGTTCGCGGTGCTGAATGACCGTCGCCGCTGACCCCGCCGAGCTGCGCCTGGTGCCCTCGCTCGACGAGGTCCGGAGCCTTGCGCGCGACCACGCGCTGGTGCCTCTGCGGCACACCTTCATAGCCGACTGCGAGACGCCGGTGTCGGCCTACCTGAAGCTGCGCGGCGGCGGACCCTCCTTCCTGCTCGAGTCGGCCGAGCAGGGCCGGCGCTTCGGGCGCTGGTCGTTCCTCGGCTTCCGGCCCCGCAGCGTGATCCGCATCGACGGCGGGCGGCTCACCGTGGACGGCGAGCCGCGCGAGGCCGCGGACCCCTACGCGGTGGTGGCCGAGGAGGTGGGCCGCTGGCGCACCGCCCCGCTGGACGGGCTGCCGCCGTTCGCCGGGGGCGCGGTCGGGCTGTTCGGATACGACCTCGTTCGCACGGCCGAGCCCACCGTCGGGGCGGCGCCACCCGACGACACGGGCGTACCCGACCTCGCGCTGATGGTGTCCGACGTGCTCGTGGCCTTCGACCACCTGCGCCACGAGGTGACCGTCCTGGCCAACGTGGTGGCGGGCGGCGACATGGAGGCCTCCTACCGCGAGGCGGCCGCGACCATCGCCGAGGTGCGCGAGCGGCTGGCCGGACCGGTGCCGCGCGTGCAGCCGGGACAGCGACGCCCGCCCGAGTTCGTGTCCAACATCGGCTCCGATGGATACGTGGCCGCGGTCGAGCGGGCCAAGGAGTACATCCGTGCCGGCGACGTCTACCAGGTGGTGCCGAGCCAGCGCTGGAGCGCAGACTGCCCGGTGGAGGCCTTTTCCATCTACCGCGGGCTCCGTGCGGTGAACCCGAGTCCGTACATGTACTTCCTTGACTTCGAGGACTTCGAGATCGCCGGGGCCTCGCCCGAGTCGCTGGTGAAGGTCACCGGGCGCCGAGCCGAGCAGCGGCCGATCGCCGGCACCCGCCCGCGGGCGGGCTCGGCCGCGGCCGACCGCGAGCGGGCGGAGGAGCTGCTGGCCGACGAGAAGGAGCGCGCCGAGCACGTGATGCTCGTGGACCTCGGCCGCAACGACCTGGGGCGGGTGTGCGAGTACGGCAGCGTGACCGTGGACGAGCTGATGGCCGTGGAGACCTACTCGCACGTGATCCACATCGTGTCGTCGGTGTCCGGCACCCTGCGCGAGGATGTGACCCCGATGGACGCGCTGCGTGAGTCGCTGCCCGCGGGCACGCTCTCCGGAGCGCCCAAGATCCGGGCGATGCAGATCATCGACGAGCTCGAGCCCGTGCGGCGCGGACCCTACGGCGGCGCCGTGGGCTACCTGTCCTACACCGGGGAGCTCGACACCTGCATCTACATCCGCTCCGCCCTGGTGAAGGACGGTCGGGTGCACGTTCAGGCGGGGGCCGGGATCGTGGCGGACTCCGATGCCGCCTCCGAGACGCGGGAGACCGAGGCCAAGGCGGGCGCGGTGTTCGAGGCGATTCACCTGGCCTGCGAGCAGGGGGACTGGGCGTGACCCGGGTCCTCATCATCGACAACTACGACTCCTTCACCTACAACCTCGTCCAGTACCTGGGCGAGCTGGGGGCCGAGGTGGACGTGGTGCGCAACGACGCGGCGTCCCCCGCCGAGCTGGTGGATCGCGCGCCGGACAGGGTGGTGGTCTCGCCGGGACCCTGCACGCCGGCCGAGGCGGGCGTCTCGGTGGAGGCGATCCGGAGCTTCGCCGAGGCGGGCGTGCCCGTGCTGGGCGTGTGCCTGGGGCACCAGGCCCTGGCGGCGGCGTTTGGGGGGCAGGTGGTGCGCGGCGAGCCGGTGCACGGCAAGACGGCTCCCGTGGAGCACGATGGCAGGACGATCTTCGCCGGACTCGACACGCCGCTGGTGGCGGGCCGCTACCACTCCCTTGTCGTGGACCCCGAGCTGCCCTCGTGCCTGGAGCGCTCGGCGTCGTCGGGCGATGTGGTGATGGGCATCCGCCACCGCGAGCTGCCCGCCGAGGGGGTCCAGTTTCACCCCGAGTCGGTGCTCACCGACCAGGGCAAGGCGCTTCTTAACAACTTCCTGTCGTGACCAACCCGGTGCTCACCGAGGCCATCGACAGGCTGGCCGGCCACGAGGCGCTGAGCGAGGACGAGACGAGCCGCGTTCTCCGCGAGGTCATGGCGGGCGAGGCGTCGGAGGTCCAGACGGCGGCCTTCCTGATCGCGCTGCGCACGAAGGGCGCGTCGGTCGAGGAGATCACGGGCCTGGCCCGCACCATGCGCGAGCTGGCCGTGCCCGTGGACGCCGGCGGCGATCTGGTGGACACCGCCGGGACCGGGGGAGGGCGCCCGACCTTCAACGTCTCCACCACCGCCGCGCTGATCGCGGCCGGGGCCGGCTGCCGCGTGGCCAAGCACGGTAACCGCTCGGCCACCAGCCGCTGCGGATCGGCGGACGTCCTGGAGGAGCTGGGGGTGAGGATCGACCTCGCCCCCGAGCGCGTGGCCGAGTGCATCCGTACCGTTGGCTTCGGGTTCATGTTCGCCCCCCTCCATCACCAGGCGATGAGACACGTGGTGCCCGTGCGCAAGGCGCTGGCCGTCCGCACGGTGTTCAACTTCCTCGGTCCGCTCACCAATCCGGCCGGAGCCACCCGCCAGGTGATCGGGGTCGCCGACGCAGGAGCGATCGAGGACATCGGCCACGCCCTCATGGCCCTCGGGACGGAAAGGGCCCTGGTAGTGTCGAGCGCCGATGGGCTTGATGAGTTCTCGGTGGCCGGGCCCACCCGCGTGGTCGAGCTGAACGACGGAGCGTTCGACGCGTACGAGGTGCATCCCGGCGACTTCGGGATTCGCCCCGCGGACGACGCCGCCGTGGGCGCGGGCGACCCCGCCGGCAACGCCGGAGTGCTTCGCTCCGTCCTGGACGGCGCCGCCGGCACGGAGCGCTCCATGGCGGTGATGAACGCCGGCGCGGCGATCTACGTCGGCGGCCTGGCCGGCAGCCTCGACGAGGGGGCGCGGCAGGCCGAGGAGTCGATCGACTCCGGCGCCGCACGTGACCTGCTGAACAGCTATGTGGAGGCGAGCAGGGCATGAGCGTGCGGCTGGACGACCTGGTGGACGCCACGCGTGACGCCGTGGAGCGGCGCAAGCGCGAGCACCCGCTCTCCGAGCTCGAGCGCGCGGTGGAGTCCGGGCGGGAGGGCCGGCCGTTCGCCGAGGCCCTGTCGCGGCCGGGCACCTCGCTGATCGCCGAGCACAAGCGGCGCTCGCCCTCGGCCGGCTCGATCCGGGAGGGTGCGGGCGTTGGCGAGATCGTGCTCGCCTACGAGCGCGGCGGTGCCGCGGTGATATCTGTGCTCACCGAGGAAGCCCACTTCGGAGGCTCGCTGGCCGACCTGCGCGAGGCCCGCGCGGCCACCGAGCTGCCGATTCTCCGCAAGGACTTCACCATCGACCCGTACCAGCTCTACGAGGCGAAGCTCGCCGGGGCGGACGCCGTCCTGCTGGTGGTCGGTTCCATTCGCCCGGATGAGCTGGCCGAGCTCTACACGCTGTCGAGAGACCTCGACCTGGACGCCATCGTGGAGGTCTCGCGCGACGAGGAGCTTGAGTCGGCCCTCGAGGTGGACGCGGACGTGCTCGGCATCAACAACCGCGACCTGACCGACTTCTCTGTCGATCTCCAGCGCACCTTCGACCTAATCGCCGACGTGCCCGCCGGCAAGGTGGTGGTGTCCGAGTCGGGCATCCGCACCCGCACCCAGATCGAGGAGCTCGAGGGCGTCGGGGTGGACGCCGTGCTGGTCGGCGAGGTGCTCATGCGGGCGCCCGATCCCGAGGCCGCGGTGCGTGAGCTCACCCGTGCGGAGGACGTGACGCAGGCCTAGTACGTGCTCCGGTGCTCGCCCGATCACCGATCGGGCTGCGCTCCTCGCTTTGTGCTCCGGTGCTCGCCCGATCACCGATCGGGCTGCGCTCCTCGCTTTGTGCTCCGGTGCTCGCCCGATCACCGATCGGGCTGCGCTCCTCGCTTTGTGCTCCGGTGCTCGCCCGATCACCGATCGGGCTGCGCTCCTCGCTTTGCCGGCGCCGCCAACCCGTCGGCCCGGAGACGGGCGCCCCCTAACATGGGCTCAGATGGCCACGCTGCCGGATCTCGACCCGCCCGCGGTAGCCGAGCTCGGCGCGCGCCTGAGGGAGAACGTCGCCCGGGCGGTCAAGGCTCCCGAGCAGACGCTCCGTGACCTGGTGGTCACGCTGATCGCCGAGGGCCACGTTCTGATCGAGGACCATCCCGGGGTGGGCAAGACCGCCCTGGCCCGGGCGCTCGCCCGGTCGGTGGATGCCGAGTACGCCCGCGTTCAGTGCACGGCCGACCTTCTGCCCGCCGACGTCGTGGGCACGAACGTCTTCAACCAGCGCGAGAACCGCTTCGAGTTCCGGCCCGGCCCGGTGTTCGCCAACGTGGTGCTGGTGGACGAGGTGAACCGTGCGTCCCCCAAGACCCAGTCGGGCCTGCTCGAGTGCATGCAGGAGCGCCATGTGACGGTGGACAAGCACACGCACGAGCTGGCCCGGCCCTTCGTGGTCATGGCCACGCAGAACCCGATCGAGTACGAGGGCACCTATCCGCTGCCCGAGGCCCAGCTCGACCGCTTCATGGTGCGCGTGTCGCTCGGATATCCCTCGGCCCAGCAGGAGACCGACATGCTGGACGACCACGGCGAGCGGGACCGCGTGCTCGATCTCGAGCCGGTGGCCGACGTCGGGGACATCCTCGCCGCGCAGATGGCGGCGGGAGCCGTGCACGGCAGCGAGGCCCTTCGCCGCTACGTGGTGGCCCTGTGCGCGGCCACCCGCTCGGACCCACGGGTCGAGCTCGGGGCCAGCCCTCGCGCGGGCCTGATGCTCTTCCGGGCGGCCAAGGCGAACGCCGCCCTCGATGCGCGCGCACACGCCCTGCCCGACGACGTCCAGGAGCTCGCCAGGTCCGTGCTCAGCCACCGGCTGCTGCTGGCGCCGGGCTCGGGCGCGGAGGATCGCGCGGCCGTGGTGGCCGACGCCCTCGAGAGGGTCTCGGCCCTCTGACGCCGGGCCGGTCGTGATGACCCGGGCCATCGCCACCGTCACGCTCGGGATCGGTCTCTGCCTCGCGGCCGCCACCGTCGACTCGCCTTCCCTGTACGTACCGGGCGTGAGCCTCACGGTGCTCGCGGTGGCCTCGGTCACCTGGGTGACCCTCGCCGCCAGGGGCGCGAGCCTGGTGCGGCTGCCGGGCCCGCCGCGGGTGGTGGAGGACGAGGCCTATCCGCTCCGCGTGGAGCTGCGCAGCGGCATCCTGCCGCCACCGGGCGGCGAGCTGATCGAGCCGCTGCTCGGATGGCCGGTGCCGATCGGCAACCGCTGGTCGCGAAAGGTGAGGATCAACGTGCGCTTCTCCCGCCGGGGGCGCCGCCGGCTCGAGCCCGGGCGCCTGGTGATCCGCGATCCGCTCCGCCTCCATGTGCGCGAGGTGCTGGGCAACGGCGGAGAGGAGGTGGTGGTGCTCCCCCGGGTGGAGCCGGTCACCGCGCCCGGCGGCGGCGGAGCCGCCTCGGGCGAGCGTTCGGGCATTGGCGCCGCCAGGGGGCTGGCCGGCCGGCGTCTCGACGCGTCCAGCGCCGAGCTGGAGATCGACGGCCTGCGCGCGTACAGGGAGGGCTCGCCCGCGTCGCGGATCCACTGGCCGACCGTGGCGAGACGCGGCGAGATGCTGGAGCGGCGGATGGTGGCCGAGCTGGACTCCGCTCCGCTCGTGGTGCTGGACGCCTCGTCGCCCGCCACCGAGGAGGCGCTCGACATGGCCGTGCGTGCCGCGGGATCGCTCTGCGTGCACCTGGCGCGGACGTCCGGCTGCGCGATCCTGCTCCCGGGTGAGCGGCGACCGGTGGAGATTGGCCATGACATGGGGTCGTGGCCCGCGGTGCACGTGCGCCTGGCCCTGGCCGTGGAGTGCCCCGCGCCGGGCGCCGGGAGCATCTCCCCCCGAAGCGGGGCGGTGCTCTGGGTGACGGCCGCCGAGCTCAGGCGCTCGCCGCGCGGGCTCGAGCGACTCCCGGCCGGGGCCCGCTACGTGGTCTCGCCGGGCCAGCTGCCCGGCGGCGCCGCTGCCTTCGAGGTGGCGGGCTGCACGGGCTACCTGCTCGGGCGCGGCGCCCGGCGGGCGGCGGCGTGAGCGCGATCGGGGCCCGTCCGGCGTTCGCGGGCCACGGGACGGTTCCGGAGACGGCCGCCGCGGGTCCGGTCACCCCCGAGTCGCTCCCGCTCCGTCTCGCCACCTTCACCGCGCTGGCGTGCTTCGCGGCCGGTCACTGGGCCGGGCTGGTGGGGGACGCGTCGGTGGGGCGCACGCTGCTGGTGCTGGCCGTGGTGGTCGGCGGCGCCGTGACGCTGGCCGCACTGGGCCGAGCCCCGCTCCCGCGCCGGGCGGTTCTCGGGGCGGCCGCGGTCGCCGGGCTCCTGACCCTGCTGCTGGCGCTGGTGGCCGCGGGGCTTCCCCTGCGGCTGCTGTGGCCGGCTCACTGGGGTGAGCTCGGGGACGGCCTGCAGCGCGGCCTCGAGGGAGCCCAGAGCACCGATTGGCCCTATCGGGGGCCCGACGAGTGGGTCCGGCTCACGATCCTGCTGGGCGCGCCGCTGGTCCTGGCGGTGGCCGCCGTGCTCGCGTTCTTCCCTGTGGCCCGGGGCGCCCGCTTCCTGCGGATGGGCGCGCTCGTGCTGCTGCTGGTGCTCTACGGCACGGCGGTGACCGAGCACGATCCCGGCGCCCCGCTGCTGCGCGGACTGGTGCTGCTGGGGCTGGTGGGCGCATGGCTGTGGCTCCCGCGCCTGGCTCCTCGAGAGGCTCTCGGCGCGGCCGGTGTGGTGGCCGCCGTTGGCCTGCTCTCGGTGCCCGTGGCCGCGTCCCTCGACGCCGACCAGCCGTGGTGGAACTACCGCAATTGGGAGCTGTTCGGAAATGGCCAGGCCGTGACCTTCGACTGGACGCACACCTACGGCCCGCTCGACTGGCCCCGGAACGGCGCCACCCTGCTCAACGTCAAGTCCGACCGGGCCCATTACTGGAAGGTCGAGACCCTGGACGGCTTCAACGGCTTCCGCTGGCTCCGCACGCCGAACAGCGGGCCCAGCCGCGACCTTCCCGGGCTCCCGCCCAACCGCATTCCGGCGGGCCGGAACTGGAACTACTTCGAGTACAACAGGCGATGGGACTCGCAGTTCCGCGTGACCGTGCGATCCCTCTCGAGCGACCTGATCGTGGGCGCGGGCATCACCTACCGGGTGGACGGCGCCGGCGCCGTGTCGGGATCGGCCGACGGCACCACGGTCCGCATCAGCCAATCGCCGCTCGAGCGCGGCGACGCGTACACCGTGCGGGCCTACGCGCCCGATCCCACGGCGGCCCAGATGCGCGGGGTCCCGGGCCACAGCGAGGCCGCGCTCCTCCAGTACACCGACGTACTGCTCCCGCGGCCGGGCGAGAGCGCCCTGGACACCGGCCCGGGCGCCGGGTTCGAGGGCCGCCCGGAGGTCCAGGTGCCGCTGCGCGACTGGGCCGCGGCCCCCGATCCGGATACCACGAGGGCGCTCGAGGCGTCCCGGTACGCCCGCACCTACCGGCTGGCGTCCAGGATCACGGCCGGCCAGCCAACCACCTACGACGCCGTGAAGGCCATCGAGGACTACCTCCAGCGCAACTACCGCTACAACGAGCGGCCTCCCAGCTCGGCCCTGCCGCTCGACGCGTTCCTGTTCGAGGACAAGATCGGGTACTGCCAGCAGTTCTCGGGCGCCATGGCACTGATGCTCCGCCTGGAGGGGATCCCCGCCCGGGTGGCCGCCGGCTTCTCGCCCGGCTCCTACAACAAGGACACTGGCGAATACCGCGTCCGCGACCTGGACGCCCACTCCTGGGTCGAGGTGTGGTTCAACGGCATCGGCTGGGTCCCGTTCGACCCCACGCCCGCCGCCGCGCCGGCGGAGTCCCAGGCGAGCGGGCTGACCGCGGTGAGCGCGGCCGGCGGGGCCGCGGGCGAGGTTCGCTCCCGCAGCCAGGGAGATGCGCTCTCCGAGCGGGCGGGGGGTGCCGCCGGCGGCACGGCCGATTCGCGCGAGGCCGGGCGGGCCTGGTGGATCCTGCTGCTCGCGCCGGCCGTGGGAGGGATGGGCTACGCGGCATGGCGAGTGTGGCGCCGGCGGCGCCGGCTGGCCGAATGCGACATCGCGGAGGCGCAGGTGGCCGAGCTCCGGTCCGCGCTCGAGCGTCTCGGCTTCACCGTTTCGGCTGCCACCACGCTGCTGGCGCTGGAGCGCCGCCTGGACCGGATGGCGGGTCCCGCGTCCGCCCGGTACGCCGCGGCCCTGCGGGCCCACCGCTACGACCCGGACGCTCCGGACGCCCCCCGTCTCTCTGAGCGCCGCGCGGTGCGCAGGGAGCTCACGGCACGCGGCGGACCGCTCGCCCGGCTCCGTGGACTGCGCGCGATTCCGCCCGCAGGTCCGCGCCCGCTTTAGTCCTCTCTAAGGTTGCCGACCTATTAAAGACTCCATGAAGCCCTACTCGTATCTGCTGTCCGGAGCCCTCGGTGGCCTGATCGTCCTCGTGGCCGGCGCCATCCTGATCTCCACGGACGTGATCGACGTGGGCGACAACACCACGAGCATCGTGCGCCAAGCCCCGGTGTCGCGCCCGGCGTCCAACACCGGATCCGGGGCTTCCGACGGGAAGACCGTCGCCGAGATCTACAAGCAGGAGGGCCGCGGCGTGGTGTACGTCCAGGCCCGCGGCGTGACCGAGGAGGGCTCCTCGCTCTTCGGCCTGCCCCAGCAGCAGCAGGGCACGGCCACCGGCTCGGGCCTCCTGGTGGACGACCAGGGCACGATCCTCACCAACGCCCACGTGGTGGAGGGCTCGAACGACGTGTCAGTGAGCTTCGACGAGAACCAGGATCCGATCAAGGCCGTGGTGAAGGGCCGCGATCCCGACACCGACCTCGCCGTCCTGAAGGTCGACGCGGATCAGGTGAAGAACGCACCGCCCGTGCCGCTGGGCGATTCAAGCTCCGCCGAGGTGGGGGACCCGGTGGTGGCGATCGGCAACCCGTTCGGCTTCACCCGCACGGTGACCACCGGCATCGTCTCCGCGGTGGCCCGTCGGATCGACGCTCCCAACGGCTTCCAGATCCCGAACGTGATCCAGACGGACGCCTCCATCAACCCGGGCAACTCGGGCGGCCCGCTGATGGACGCCAACGGCCGCGTGATCGGGATCAACTCCCAGATCGCCACGGGCGGCAGCGGAAGCAACGGCTCCGTCGGGATCGGGTTCGCGATCCCGATCAACACCGCCAAGAAGCTGCTGCCGAAGCTGCGTGAGGGCACAGACATCAAGCGCGCCTACCTCGGCATCGAGATGGCGCGGGTGACCAAGGACATGGCCAGCGACCTCAACCTCGCAAGCGACAAGGGCGCCCTGATCACGAACGTGGTGAACGGCGGCCCCGCCGATAAGGCGGGGCTCCACGGCGGCCGTACCGAGACGTCCTCGGGCGTGCCGGCGGGCGGCGACCTGATCGTGGAGGTGGACGGCAAGACGATCAACACCCCGGACGACGTGTCGGCGGCGATCGCCAACCACCAGCCGGGGGACACGGTCTCGGTCACCTACTACCGCGGCAACGACAAGCACACCACGAAGGTGAAGCTCGCGGACCGGCCGGCGAAGCTCAGCAGCCAGAGCTCAGGCGGTGGGGGCGGGGGCGGAATCTTGCCCCAGCCGTAAGCGCACCCCCGGCCGCGGCCTACCATTCGCGGGGTGACCCGCGTGAAGACCTGTGGCCTCACGTCGCTCGAGGACGCCCGGATGGCGGCCGACCTCGGCGCGTGGGCTCTTGGGCTGATCTTCTGGCCCGGCAGCCCGCGGAAGTGCACGGTCGAGGAGGCGGAGATGATCGGCGGTGAGCTGCGGCGGCGGGCCGAGATCGTGGGCGTGTTCGTGAACGCCCCCATGGACGAGGTGGCCTCGCTGGCCGACCGCTGCCTGCTCACGATGCTCCAGTTCCACGGCGAGGAGGGTCCCGCGTACTGCCGCGAGGCGGCCAGGCGCACGGGCGCGAGGGTCATCAAGGCGGCACGCGTCCGGGATGCCGCGCAGGTCCGCGACCTGCAGCCCTTCCACACCGATTTCCATCTGCTCGACACGCACTCGATGGTGGCGCCCGGCGGAACGGGCGAGAGCTTCGACTGGCGGCTGGCCAAGCTTCACGGAGGCACGCCGCCTCTGGTCCTGAGTGGAGGGCTGAACGCCGGGAACGTGGGGGAGGCCATCGCCGCGGTGCACCCCTTCGCGGTGGACTCGGCCAGCGGCACGGAGGCCGAGCCCGGGCGAAAGGACCCGGCCAAGCTCGAGGCGTTCTTCGAGGCCGTGGCCGCCGCCGACGACCGGATGGGCGCGCCCGCGTGAGCTCGACTCCGCTCGAGCGCCGCTTCGGCCCCTACGGCGGGCGCTACGTCCCGGAGACGCTCGTGCCCGCCCTCGACCAGCTCGAGGCCGAGTGGCTGGACGCCCGCGACGACCCCGCCTTCACGGAGGAGCTCGAGACGCTGCTGCGGGACTACGTCGGCCGCCCCACTCCTCTGTACCGCGCCCGCGGCCTCTCGAAGGCCACCGGCGGCGAGGTGTACCTCAAGCGCGAGGACCTGCTCCACACCGGCTCCCACAAGATCAACAACGCGCTGGGCCAGGCGCTGCTCACCAAGCGCATGGGGAAGCCGAGGGTGATCGCGGAGACGGGGGCGGGCCAGCACGGGGTGGCGTCGGCCACCGCGTGCGCGCTCCTGGGGCTCGAGTGCGTGGTGTACATGGGATCCGAGGACATCCGCCGCCAGCACCCCAACGTCCAGCGAATGGAGCTTCTCGGGGCGACCGTCGTGGCCGTCGAGGCGGGCGCGCGAACCCTGAAGGAGGCCGTCTCCGCGGCCATCCGCGACTGGGTGGCCAACGTGGAGAGCACCCACTACATCATCGGCTCGGCCGTGGGCCCGGCCCCCTATCCGGCGATGGTGCGCGATCTTCAGCGGCGGATCGGCGACGAGGCGCGGGCGCAGCTGCTGGAGACGGCCGGGCGGCTTCCGGACCGGGTGATCGCCTGTGTCGGTGGCGGGTCGAACGCGATCGGCAGCTTCGTGCCCTTCGCCGGCGACGCGGCCGTGGAGCTGATCGGCGTGGAGGCCGCCGGGGAGGGCCTCCAGACCATGCGTCACTCCGCGCCGCTCACCACCGGCGCCCGCGGCGTGCTCCACGGTGCGCTCTCGGCCGTGCTCCAGGACGAGGAGGGGCAGATCCTCGAGGCCCATTCCGTGTCGGCGGGGCTCGATTACCCCGGTGTCGGACCCCAGCACGCTCACCTGCGCGACACCGGCCGGGTCCGGTACGTGGCCGTGGAGGACGGTGAGGCCGTGGCCGCGTTCCGCAGGACGGCCGAGCTGGAGGGGATCGTGCCCGCCCTCGAGCCCGCGCACGCGATCGCGTGGCTCCTGTCCAACCCGATTCCCGGGATCTCACTTGTCACGCTGTCCGGGCGCGGGGACAAGGACCTGGCCGAGGTTCTGGGCGCGTGAGCGTCGCGGTTCCCGGGGTCGAGCGGATCGCGTCCGCGTTCGCGGGCCACGGAAAGATGGCCGCGCTGATGCCCTACCTGATGGGGGGCTTCCCGGACGTGGACGCATCGCTGGCGGCGGGAGAGGCCGCGGCGGGCGCCGGGGCCGACCTCATCGAGCTCGGGATCCCCTTCTCCGACCCGCTGGCGGACGGGCCCGTGATCCACGACGCGGGCACGCGCGCCCTCGCGGCGGGCGCCACCCCGCACTCGGTGCTGCGCGTGTGCGAGAAGCTGTCCGAGCGCCTGCCGGTGGTGCTGATGGTCTACGCGAACGTGGTTCTCGCCGCCGGACCGGAGGCGTTCGCCCTTCGTGCCGCCGCCGCGGGGGCAGCGGGCCTGATCGTGCCGGACCTGCCTCATGACGAGGCGGGCGAGGTCAGGGCGGCGTGCGACGCAGAGGGCGTGGCCCTGGTGCCGCTCGTCGCCCCCACCAGCACCGACGAGCGGGTGGCCGAGATCGGCGCCGACGCCCGCGGGTTCGTGTACGCGGTCTCCCTCACGGGGACCACGGGCGAGCGGGCCGACCTGGCGGCGGGCCTGGGAGGCACCGTGAAGCGCATCCGCGGGGCCACGGACCTGCCCGTGGCCGTGGGCTTCGGCATCTCCACCGGCGAGCAGGCGCGCGCCGTGGGAGAGATCGCGGACGGCGTGATCGTGGGCAGCCGCGTGGTGCGGGCCGCCGGCGAGGGCGGCCCCGAGGCCGTGGGACGGCTGGTGGCCGAGCTGGCCACTGCCCTGGCCACCTGAACCGGCGTGGGGGAGGAGCCCAGCCCGGGCGTCGGCCGGGCGAGCACCGGACCATGCTCATCCGCCGACCCCGTTGGTAGATTGCTGCTCGCATGGCTCAGCCGACCACACGCGGCCGCGAGTCTGGGGCCGCTTCGGATACCTCACCCGCCCCGCGACGCCGGATCACCAAGCGCAAGGTGGTGGAGGAACGCGCCACCAGCTACTTCGAGGCGCTCGCCGCCCGGGACTTCTCCCTGATGGGCGAACACTGGTCCGAGGACGGCGTGGCCGACATCGTCCCCTACGGGGTCCTGCGCGGGAAATCGGAGATCCTGAGCTTCTTCCGCGCCCTCTTCGCGGCCCTGCCCGACCTCGAGACCACGACCGAGCGCGTGGCCGCCACGGCGCACCTTGCTGCCGTCGAATGGCGAATGGGAGGACACTTCACCGGTGCTGCCTTCATGGACATCGAGCCCACGAACCGCCGTGTGGACATGCGGGGCGTGGATCTGCTCGAGATCGAGGACGGCCAGATCGTGAGCAATGCCGCCTATTACGACGGCGCGGCATTCGCCCGGCAGGTGGGGATGCTCCCGTCCGAGGGCTCGGGCGCGGACCGCGCCATGAAGGGCGCCTTCAACGCCGTCACCCGGCTTCGGAAGCGCGTGGCCTGAGCATGGTCGTCCTCGTCACACTCACGGTGGGACTCGTCTGGTGGATCGTGGCCTGGTCCTTCGGGATCAAGGCGTTCGACGCGTTCCTGCTCACGGTGATCATGACCGTGATCGCCGCGGCGGCACACATGACCAAGCCGTTCATTGACCAGAAGCTCGGGCGCGCCACGCCCGCCCCCGAGCGCTCCGACTTCTGAGCGGCCTCAGCCGAAGAACGTCGAGGCCGCCTCGTAGTCCTCGGGCGGCACCGTCCTGATCTTCGCCACGGCCTCCGCGAGCGGCACCAGCTCGATCCGCGATCCGCGCAGCCCCGGCATGTGGCCCCACATGCCGGCCTCCGCGGCGTCGATGGCGGCGACGCCGAGGCGGGTGGCCAGCACGCGGTCGAAGGCAGTAGGGGTGCCCCCGCGCTGAGTGTGACCGAGCACCGTGGCCCGGGTCTCGTATCCGGTCCGCTCCTCGATCTCCTTCTCCAGCCGCCATCCGATCCCGCCGAGGCGCTCATGCCCGAACTCGTCCACGCCGGCGCTCACCACCTCCCAGGTTCCCTCGGCCGCGGTGGCGCCCTCGGCCGCCACGACGATCGAGAAGTAGCGACCGCGCTCGTGCCGGCCGCGGATCAGCGCGCACACCTCCTCGATGTCGAAGGGGCGCTCGGGCACGAGGATCACGTCCGCGCCCCCGGCCAGGCCCGAGTGCAGCGCGATCCAGCCCGCGTGGCGCCCCATGACCTCCACCACCATCACGCGGTTGTGGCTCTCCGCTGTGGTGTGCAGCCGGTCGATCGCCTCCGTGGCCACGTGCAGGGCGGTGTCGAAGCCGAACGTCATGTCGGTGCCGCCGAGATCGTTGTCGATCGTCTTGGGGAGTCCGAGGAGAGGTAGCCCGTGCTCCGCGTGCAGGCGTGCCGCGGCACCGAGCGTGTCCTCGCCTCCGATGGCGATCAGCCCGCCGAGGTTCAGCGAGCGCATGGTCTCGGCGATCCGGTCCGGTCCGTCGTCCCTCCCGAGGGGGTTCGTCCGCGAGCTGCCCAAGATCGTGCCGCCCCGGGGCAGGATCCCGCGTGTGGACTCCACTGTCAGCTCTTCGTAGGCGCTCTCGAGCGGACCGCGCCAGCCGTCCCGGAACCCGACGATCTCATGGCCGTACACGTCGATCCCCTTGCGCACGATCGCCCGGATGGCGGCGTTCAGCCCGGGGCAGTCCCCTCCTCCGGTGAGCACCCCGACGCGCACGAGGGTCACGTTACCGGCCCGTCGTCACAATGACGGTCCGTGGCGCGAAGGTGGACAGGCGGGCTGCTCTTGCTGGCGCTCGCCCTGAGCGGCTGCCTGGGCGGCGGCGAGACGAAGACGACCGATCCCGGTGGTCCGCTCACCGTGTACTCGAGCGTGCCGCTGGGCGGGATCGCGGGCGACGAGGGCCGCGCCGTGAGCGCCGGGATCCGACTGGCCTTCAGCGAGGCGGGCGACCGTGCCGGGAAGGTGCCCGTGCGGCTCGTGACTCTCGACTCCACCAAGGGCCGGGGAAAGCCCTGGGACCCGGGTCAGGTGCAGGCGAACGCGGAGCGCGCCTCCCATGATCCGCAGGCCATCGCGTACATCGGCGAGCTCGACCTGGGGGCCTCGGCCATATCCGTGCCGGAGACAAACGACGCCGACCTCCTCCAGGTCTCGCCCTACGACGGTCTCACGAGCCTCACCCGAAGCCCACCGGGCCGCGCGGATCGCGGCGCGCCGGTGCGCTACTACCCGAGCGGCCGCCGGACCTTCGTGCGCCTTGTTCCGAACGACCTCCGCGAGGCCGACGCCATCGTCGGACGGCTTGCGGAGCTCGGCGCGAACAGGGTGGCGCTCATGACCGGCGAGGGCGTGTACGGAGCGGAGCTGTCGGCGCAGCTTGCGCAGCGGATCAGGCGCTCGGGGGCGGCCGTGGTGGCCTCGGAGGCGCTGGAGGAGGAGCCAGGATCGGCCGCGTCGGCGGTGGAGGCGGTGGAGAAGGCACACCCCGACGCGGTCGTGTACTCCGGGGTCGGGGACCGTCCCGCCACCGAGCTGCTGGCGGAGCTCTCGAAGCAGCCGCCCGTGCCGGTGATCGTCACGGGGGGGATGCTGGTCCGCCGGCCGCTGCCGTTCGGTGCCGCGCCCCCGCAGGTCGAGGCCTTCAGCTCGGTCCGGCCATTCGGCAGCTTTGACCGCTGGGGCCGAACGGTGCTCACGAAGCTGCGCCGAACGGACGGCGCGGCGGCCGCCCGGCCCGAGGCCCTCTACGGATACGAGGCCGCTCGCCTGGTGCTTGACGCGGTGCGCGAGGGCGGCCGCCACCGCCTCGACGTGGTGAAGGCCGGCATGCGCCCGCGGACCCGCCGCTCGCCCATCGGTCGCTATGAGGTGGACTCCCGTGGCGACGTGACCGGGTCCCCGTTGGTGCATTACCGCCTGCAGGAGGGGAGCTTCCGACCGTATTAAGGCGGGATAGAGGTTTGATGGAGTCCGTTGCGGTTACGCCGAGCGGGCTCGTAGGATGCCGCAGGTTGCAGCAAAACCACTAGGAGGGACATCTTGCGAGTACGTTGGCTGGCAGCCATGGGCTGCCTTCTCGGCGCTTTCGCCATAGGCGTTACGGCCTGCGGAAGCTCCGACAACGAAGGGGACTCTGGCGGAGGCTCGGGTATCTCGGGCAACACGCTGACCATCTATTCGAGCCTGCCTCTACAGGGCACCTCGAAGGGACAGTCCGAGGCCGTGATCAGCGGTGAGCGACTGGCTCTCGACCAGGCCGGCGGGAAGGCCGGCAAGTACAAGATCAACTACGTGTCGCTGGACGACTCCACCGCGCAGAACCCGGGTACCGCCGATGAGGCGCAGACCGGGCAGAACGCGCGCAAGGCCGTGCAGAACAAGAACACGATCTTCTACCTCGGCGAGTTCAACTCGGGTGGCACGAAGGTCTCACTTCCGATTCTCAACAAGGCGAACATCCCGCAGATCTCCCCGTCGAACACGGCGGTCGGTCTGACGACGGATGAGCCCGGAGCTGATCCCGGCGAGCCGACGAAGTACTACCCGGCGCAGAAGCGCACCTACGCCCGCGTGGTACCGAAGGACACGATTCAGGGCGCGGCGCTGGCCACCACGATGAAGGAGGATGGCTGCAAGTCCATCCACATCTTCAACGACAAGACCACCTACGGGGCCGGTCTCGGTCGCAACGTGGAGCTGGCGGCGAAGAAGATCGGCCTGACGGTCGAGGGCAATGACGGGACCGACAAGACGTCGGCCAACTACCGCTCGCTGGCGTCCGGCATCAAGGCCGACTGCTTCGTGGGCTCCGGCGTGACGGGCGAGAACTACGTCCAGGTGTTCAAGGACGTGGCCGCTGCCTGCCCGAGCTGCAAGCTCTACGGACCGGACGGCGTGGCCGAGGCCGCGTTCACCGATCCGAAGGAGGGCGGAATCCCCGCCTCCGTGGGCGCACGCACGAAGGTGACCGTGGCCACCCTGTCCCCGGAGGAGTTCAAGAAGCGGGGAATCGCCAAGGCGGAGAAGTTCTTCGCGGACTACAAGGCCAAGTACGGCGTGGACCAGCCTGACCCGTACGCCATCTACGGCTACGAGGCCATGTCGCTGGCCCTTGACACCCTGAAGGCAACGGGCGACAACGCCAACGACAAGGAGGCGGTGCGCAAGCAGCTCTTGGAGAACACCAAGGGTCGCGACAGCGTTCTCGGCAAGTACGACATCGACGAGAACGGTGATACCACCCTCACCGACTACGGCCTCTACACGATCAAGGACGGCAAGCTGATCTTCAGCAAGGTCATCAAGGCCCAGGGCTCGTAGTTCCGGCAGCATCCGCAGGGAAGGGGGCGGGCCCGTTGGCCCGCCCCCGTCCTGCGAGTTCGTTATAGATTCCACCCTGAGGTCACTTGGAAGCCGCATCGCTCCCCGCCGAAGGCCCTAAGCCGAAGACCTCGGAGGTCGTTCGCGGGTTCCTCGCCCGGTACGGCCTGATTGCCGTTCTTCTCGCGCTGCCGGTGTACTACGGCATCCAGGACCTCTCCGCCGACGGCAACCTCACCCGCCTCGGCAACAACCTGATGGACGGGCTCTCGAACGGATCCATCTGGGCGCTCGTGGCGCTCGGCTACACGCTCGTCTACGGGATCATCGAGTTGATCAACTTCGCCCACGGCGAGGTCTTCATGATCGGGGCCTTCACCTCGTTCGCCTTCTGGGGGGCGATCGGCCTCACCCCGAGCACCGGAACAGCCGGCCTCGTGGGTGGGCTGCTCCTGACGCTCGTGGTGGCCATGCTCGTCAGCGCCTCGCTGAACGTGATGATCGAGAAGGTGGGCTACCGGCCCTTACGCAGCGCGCCCAAGCTTGCTCCCCTGATCACGGCCGTTGGCTTCTCCTTCATCCTGCAGAACGTCGGGATCCTCTGGCTGGGCGCCTCCCAGCGCGCCGTGCCCGACCTGATCGGTTCGCAGACGGAGGTGTTCAACATTTTCGGAATCTCCGTCTCGCGCGGTGACCTGTTGGCGATCACGGCCACCATTCCCCTGGTGATGATGCTCACTGCCTTCGTAACGAACAGCCGGCTCGGAAAGGCCATGCGGGCGACGGCCCAGGACCCGGAGGCCGCGCGGCTCATGGGGATCAACGTGGACACCACGATCTCCCTCACCTTCCTGCTCGGCGGACTGCTCGCCGGTGCCGCCGGCCTGATCAACACGCTCTACCAGACCAACGTCTGGTATCTCCAGGGCTTCACGGCGGGCCTGATCGCATTCACCGCAGCGGTAATGGGCGGCATCGGGAACCTTCGCGGGGCGGTGCTGGGCGGCCTCATCATCGGCTGCATCCAGCAGATATCCGACAACCGGATCGGGAACGAGTGGACGCCGGCGGTGATCTTCGCCTATCTGGTCCTGATCATGGTCTTCCGGCCGCAGGGCCTGATCGGCGAGGAGACGAGGGAGGCCGGATGAGCGCGCTGCGTGAGCTCCGCCGTCAGCCGTGGGCCAAGTATCTCCTCCCGGCCACCGCCGTGGTGGCCGCGGCGCTGTTCCCCTTCTTCCGCCCGCCCCTCGACGGCCTCATGGACGACTGCATCCTCGCCCTCATCTACATCACGATGGCGCTGGGACTGAACCTGATCGTGGGCTTTGCCGGTCTGCTCGACCTGGGCTACGTGGCCTTCTATGCGTTCGGCGCGTCCGTCGCCGGATGGTGGGCGTCGGACTTCCTCACCGGTGTGGGTGGGGACAAGGGCATCCACGTGGGGGTCAGCTCCTTCGTGGAGCAGCTGCCGGGTGTCCACCTCAACTTCCTTCTGTTGATCATCGGAGCCATGATCGTGTGCGCCATCGCGGGCGCCGTGATCGGGCTCCCCACGCTGCGACTGCGAGGGGACTACATCGCAATCGTCACGCTCGCCTTCGGCGAGATCGTGGGCCGCTTCATGCAGAACGGCGACCAGATCAAGATCCATGGATACGCCCTGTCGAACGGACGCGAGTCGATAAACCCGATCGACCAGATCAAGCTTCCGTTTCTCAAGGAATTCGACTCCGCCACCAACCTCAGGCCGTTCTACTGGACGATGCTGGCGATCGTGGTCGTCGTGCTGTTCGTGAACCTACGGCTGCGCGACTCGCGCCTCGGCCGGGCGTGGATCGCTCTTCGAGAGGACGAGGTGGCCGCCGCGAGCATGGGTGTCCCGCTCGTGAAGACCAAGCTCACGGCGTATGCCACCGGCGGGGCGATCGGCGGGATCGCGGGCGCCTTCTACGGCGCCTACCTCAACAGCGTGAACGCGAACCAGTTCGTCTTCGGCTTCTCGATCTTCATCCTCGCGATGGTCATTCTCGGCGGGCTCGGGAGCATCTGGGGCGTTGTGCTCGGCGCCGTGGCGCTGACCTTCGTGAACAACCGCCTGATTCCCGACGTACTCGACCAAGGCGCCGTGAACGACTTCAAGAACAGCCTCGGCATCGACTTCAACTTTGGCGAGGTGGCGTTCGGGATTTTCGGCTTCGTGCTGGTGCTCATGATGGTGCTGAGACCCCAGGGCATGTTGCCGGAGCGGCGTCGCCAGATAGAGCTGACTGAGAATCCGGGTGAGGAATCCGCGTTCGAGGCGCGGGCATGAGCGTGGGCGCGGAGACCCAGGCCGACCCGGTGCAGCCCTCGAGCGACGGAGCGCTGCTGGCCACCGACCGGCTGAGCAAGGCCTTTGGCGGCCTGGTCGCGGTGAGCGGGATATCGATAGCGGTCGCGCCGAAGTCGATCGTGTCGATCATCGGCCCCAACGGGGCGGGCAAGACCACCTTCTTCAACATGCTCACGGGCCTCTACCAGCCCACCGCCGGCCGCATCAGCTTCGACGGCAAGGACGTGACAGGGCGCCGCCCCGACATCATCACCGCCCTGGGCGTGGCCCGGACCTTCCAGAACATCCGGCTGTTCTCCACGATGAGCGCCGAGGAGAACGTCATGGTCGGCGAGCACTCGCGCATGCGCGCCGGGCTGTTCGGGTCGATCCTCCGGACTCCCGGAGTTCGGCGGGAGGAGCGCGAGGTGCGCGAACGGGCGCAGGAGACGCTCCGCTACGTCGGCCTCCGCCAGGATCACTTCGATGCCATGGCCTCGACGCTGTCATACGGAGATCAGCGCCGGGTCGAGATCGCGCGTGCGCTCGCGTCGAGTCCGAAGCTGCTGCTCCTCGATGAGCCCACCGCGGGAATGAACGCGCAGGAATCCGCTCGCCTCACCGAGTTCATGGACCGTCTCCGCAGCGAGCGAGACCTCACGATCCTGCTGATCGAGCACGACATGAAGGTCGTGATGGGCGTGTCCGAGCACATCACCGTGCTGGATCATGGTGAGAAGATCGCCGAGGGTGGCCCCGAGGAGATCCGCAACGACCAGCGCGTGATCGAGGCCTACCTGGGGAAGCAGGGAGGCTGACGGTGGCGCTCCTCGAGCTCGACGACGTGCACACGTTCTACGGGAACATCGAGGCCTTGAAGGGTATCTCGGTCACTGTGGACGAGGGCGAGATCGTGACGCTCATCGGGTCCAACGGGGCGGGCAAGTCCACGACGCTGCGGTCGATCTCGGGCCTCTCACCGCCGGGGCAGGGATCGATCCGCTTCGAGGGCAGGGAGATCAGCGAGACGGCACCCCAGGACATCGTCCGTCTGGGCATATCCCTATCCCCCGAGGGCCGCCACTGCTTCCAGCGCATGAGCGTCCGCGAGAACCTCGACCTGGGTGGCTACCTCCGCCGCGACGACAGGGTGGAGGCCGACATGGACCGGGTCTTCGAGCTCTTCCCACGGCTCAAGGAGCGAGAGCGCCAGAAGGCGGGCACCATGTCGGGGGGCGAACAGCAGATGCTCGCCATCGGCCGCGCACTGATGGCCAATCCCAAGCTGCTGCTGCTGGACGAGCCTTCGATGGGGATCGCACCGATTCTGGTGGAACGGATCTACGAGACCATCGCGAAGATAAACCGGCAGGGCACCACCATCCTGCTGGTGGAGCAGAACGCGAACTTCGCCCTCGGGGTGTCCAAGCGCGGCTACGTGCTCGAGACGGGCTCGATCGCCCTGGGCGACGAGTCCTCGGCGCTGCGTGACAACCCCGATGTCCAGAAGGCGTACCTGGGCGTATGACGGTCTTCGCCACCGGCGGAACCCTGGGCGTCACCGCCCTCTACCTGACCTTCGCGTGGCTGGCCTCGAGCATCGCCGCGTCCTACCTGTCAGATCGGAAGGGCTATGGCGAGAAGGCCGGACTGGCGACCGGTCTGCTCCTCAGCGTCATCGGCTTCCTGATCTGGCTGGTCTGGCCGGCGCGGCCGGATTCGCGCTGGAAGCTCCAGGGGATGTTCGGCACCGGCGGCAAAACGGTGGCCGAGGCGCGCGCCGAGCGGGCCGAGGCCACTGGCAAGGACGGGTCGACGTGAGCAGCAGCTTGTATACGCCGCTGCTGGTGGTGCTGGCGGTGTACGCGGGCCTGAATGTCACATCGGGCGTGATGGCCGGGCGTGGCAACCACGAGCGCGCCGACCGCTACGCCGACCTGGCGTTCGGGGCCGCGCTGGCTGCGGCGGCGTACACGGTGGTGCTCCTGATACTGGCCGCGTTCGACGCGCCCAGCCGCTTCACCGACGCCATCGAGATCATGTTCGTGACCCTCGCCTTCTTCGTGCTGCTGCTCTCGCTGCTGTTCCTGATCGCGCAGGGGCTGGCCCGCATCCGCAGCCGGCCGGGGCGCTAGACCGTCCGGCCGGTCCCGGTGCCCGCGTGAGCGAGGGCCCCCCCGACCGTTACGAGCCGCTGCCCGGCCTGTTCGCCCTGCCCCGCTTCCTGTACCGGAAGCTCGGTCCCAGAGGGCGACGGATGGCCATCGTGGTTGGGGGGATCGTCCTGGCCGGGGTGGTGGTGGCCGCCATCGTGCTGATCCCCCAGATCCGGGACACCAAGCGGGAGAACGCGGCGCGGGACCGGCGCGAAGAGGCCGCCGCGGCGCGCGCGGAGCGGCGACGCCTGATCATCGAGCAGCGGCCGCACCGGGCGCTCAGCGCGCTCGCCCCGGCCACCACTCCGGAGCGCCGGCGCGCAGTGCTGGCCGAGCTGGAGACGAAGATCGTTCGCGACGCCCGGGCCCGCGTGCGCGCCGGCCTGCTTGACCCGCCTCCACCGCGCTACGCCACCTGCGAGCCGATTCCCGGCGAGCGCGCCGGCGCGCCGGTGAGCCGGCTCTCCTGCACGGCCGTGACGAGCGAGGTGCGCGGCGCGGGCGGAGCCCGTGGGCTGATCGGGCATCCGTTCCGTGCGCAGGTGAACTACCGGAGCGGGGGCTACGCCTGGTGCAAGGTGAGCGGCCGGGCGGGGGAGGGCTCATACCGTGGCCTGACGAAGGTCCTGCTGCCGCGCGCGTGCGGCGGCTGAGCGGCTACCCGCGGCCGGTGGCCTCGCGCAGCGCGTCCTCCAGGTCCGGGCGCCGGAAGGCGTAGCCCAGTGCCAGGAGGCGGCTGGGCACGGCGCGCACCCCGCTGAGGATTATCGACGCCATGTCGCCGTAGAGCAGCTTCAGCGCCAGTCCGGGGACGGGGGCCAAGGCTGGGCGGTGGAGCACCCGCCCGAGCGTCTTCGACAGCTCCCCGTTGGTCACCGGCTCCGGGGCGGTCAGGTTCAGCGGGCCCGATGCGGCTTGAGTGTCAAGGGCGAACAGGAGCGCGCCCACCACGTCGTCCATGTGCACCCAGGGCACGTACTGGCGCCCGCCCGCCACAGGGCCGCCCACGCCGAGCTTGAACGGGGGAAGCATCTTCTCGAGCGCGCCTCCAGACTCGGACAGCACCACCCCGGTGCGGGTCATCACGACGCGCACCCCCAGATCCTCGGCGGCGCGGGCCTCGCCCTCCCAGGCCTCGGTCACCTCGGCCAGGAAATCGCTCCCGGCCTCTGCGGTCTCGTCCACCCGCTCGTCGCCCCTCGGCCCGTACAGGCCGGTGGCCGACTGGGAGACGAGCGTGCCCGGGCGCTCATCCTCCGGCAGCTCCCGCAGCGCGGCCACGAGATTGCGCGTGCCGAGCACCCGGGACTCGCGGATCTCTCGCCTGGCCTCGTCGGACCAGCGCTGGGCCACGGGCTCGCCCAGCAGATGCACGACCGCGTCCGCTCCGCGCAGCGCGTCCACGGGTGCGGGCTCGGACTGCGGATCGGCCCAGGCGGCGGCGTCCACGCCGAGCGTCTCGCGAGCGGCGCCGGCGTTCCGCGACAGCGCGGTCACCTGATCGCCGCGCGCCACGAGCTCCTCGATGAGCGCTCTCCCGATGGTGCCGGTGGCGCCGCTGACCACGACCTTCACGGGACGAACCTCCTCGTTGGGGGTATCAGCTGACCGCGGCCTGCTCGACCGTGGGTTGGTCCACCGCCTCGCGACCCGCGGCGCGGGACGCGCCGTCGCGCTCCGCCACCTCTGCTACGGCGCTGGCCACCGCGCGGCTCACGTCGCGGTTGAAGACGCTGGGCACGATGTAGTCCTCGTGCAGCTCCTCCTCGGTCACCACGCTGGCGATGCCGTGGGCGGCGGCGAGCTTCATCTCCTCGGTGATCGCCGGCGCGCGCACGTCGAGGGCGCCGCGGAACACGCCCGGGAAGGCCAGCACGTTGTTGATCTGGTTCGGGTAGTCGGAGCGGCCCGTGGCCATCACCCGCACGTAGGGGGCGGCCTCCTCGGGGCGCACCTCCGGGTTGGGGTTGGCCATGGCGAACACGAACGGGTCCGGGGCCATGCGCTCCAGGTCCTTGGCGTCGATGATGCCCGGCCCGGAGAGGCCGATGAAGAGGTGGCTGCCCTCCAGCACCTCGCGCGGCGAGCCGTCGCGGCGGGCGGAGTTCGTGTTCTCGGCCAGCCAGCGCTTGGGCGCGTTCATCGCCCCCGACTCGTAGTCGGCGCGGCCGGTGTGGATTGCGCCGAAGCGGTCGCAGGCCACGATCGAGGTGACCCCGCCGTCCATCAGGATCTTGGCCACCGCCACACCGGCCGCGCCGGCGCCCACCATCGTCACCTGGAGGCTCTCCATCGTGCGGTCGGTCAGGCGGCAGGCGTTGATCAGCGCGGCCAGCGTCACGATCGCCGTGCCGTGCTGGTCGTCGTGGAACACCGGGATGTCGAGAGCGGCCTGGAGCCGCTGCTCGATCTCGAAGCAGCGCGGGGAGGAGATGTCCTCCAGGTTGATGCCGCCGAACGTGGGGGACATGCGGATAACGGTCTCCACGATCTCGTCCGGGTCCTTCGTGTTCAGGCAGATGGGGAAGGCGTCCACGTCGCCGAACTCCTTGAAGAGCATGGCCTTGCCCTCCATCACCGGCATCGCCGCCTCGGGGCCGATGTCGCCGAGGCCCAGCACCGCGGTGCCGTCGGACACCACGGCCACGGTGTTCGCCTTGATCGTGTACTTGAAGGCCTTCTGGCGGTTCTCGGCGATCGCGCTGCACACCCGGGCCACGCCCGGTGTGTAGGCCATCGAGAGGTCGTCCCGTGTCTTGATCGGCAGGTTCAGCCCGGTGTGGATCTTGCCCCGGCGGTGGGCCTCGAAGGTCCTGTCGGTGATCTCCACCAGGCGAGCGCCGCGCACGGCCTGCACCGCGGAGATGACCTCGCCTCGGTGCTCCACGCCCGAGCACTCGACGGTGATCTCGCGGAGCGTCCGGTCGCCCCCGGCCTCCACGGTGTCCACCGCCACGATGGCTCCGCCGGCCCGGCCGATGGCCGCGGTCACCTTGCCGAGCACACCTCCGGGACCCGAGGGCAGCTCGACACGGAGCGTGAGGGAGAACTGTGCGCTGGGACCGGCCAGACGACCGATGATAGGGCCAGTTCCGGTCCGGGCCACGCCCGGCCCCTCGCCCAACTGCGGCGGCCCCAACCTCTAGGGTTGAGCCGTGCCCGACGAGAAGCCCCGCGAGCTCTTCCTGATCGACGGGAACAGCCTCGTCTACCGCGCGTTCTTCGCCCTCCCGGAGTCGATCGCCACCTCCCGCGGGTTCCCCACCAACGCCATCTTCGGCTTCGCCTCGATGCTGGTGAAGATCCTCACCGAGTACGGCCCCAAGCCCACGCTCGTGGTGTGGGACGCCGGCATGTCGGGCCGGCTCGAGACATATGAGGAGTACAAGGCCGGGCGCCGGGAGCGGCCGGACCTGCTGAAGGAGCAGTGGCCCCACTTCCACCCGCTCGTCGACGCCTTCGGCTACACGAACGTGCGCGTGGAGGGCTACGAGGCCGACGACGTGATCGCCACCCTCGCGCGGCAGGCCCACGCGGAGGACATCGACGTGACGATCGTGACCGGCGACCGCGACCTCTTCCAGCTGATCGAGGACGGCGTGCGGGTGATGGCCACGAGTCGCGGCATCACCGACACGAAGATGTACGACCGCCAGGCCGTGATCGACCGCTACGGCATCCCGCCCGAGCTGGTGCCCGACTTCATGGGGCTGAAGGGAGACACGTCGGACAACATCCCCGGCGTTCCCGGCATCGGCGACAAGACGGCCTCGCAGCTTCTCCAGCAGTGGGGGGACCTCGAGGGCGTGCTGGCGAACATCGACAGCATCTCCGGCGCCAAGCGCAAGGAGAACCTCCGGGAGCACGCTGACAACGCCCGGATCTCGAAGGAGCTCGCCACCTCCCAGCGCGAGGTGGAGGGCGTGGACGTGGACCTGGACGCGTGCATCGCCCGCGAGCCGGACCGCTCGCGGCTCCGCGAGGTGTTCCGGGAGTTCGAGCTCAGGGCCCCGCTGGAGCGGCTCGAGGAGGCGCTCGACGAGGACGAGGCCGTGCCGGACGAGCGCCGCGACGAGGTGGTCTCGGTTCAGGCCCGCGAGGTGGCGGTGGCTGCGCTGGGTGCCCTGGAGGGCGAGCTGGTGGCGGTGGCCGCCCTGCGCCCGGGCGAGTCGGTGGACGAGCCCGCGCCGGCGGCCCCCGACCCGGAGGAGGAGCTCGAGCTGGCCGAGGACGAGGCCGCGGCGGAGGCGCTCGGCGAGGACGAGCCCGTGCCCGACCCGGTCCCGTCGGGTCCGGCACAGGGCATGCTCGACTTCGACGGGGCGGTTCGCGGCCCGCTGTCGGTGGCGGCGTACGCGGGCGACGAGGTGCTCGTGACGGAGGCCGAGACGCTGGCCGCCTTCACCCTCGCGCGGGGCGATCGCCCCGTTGTGGCGCACGACTGGAAGACGCTGGCCATGGCCGACGAGCCGTCGGTGGCGCCGCCGCTCGACCACGACACGATGGTGGCCGCGTACCTGATCGACCCGGCCCGGCGGGGCTATCCGCTGGACGAGCTCGCCGCGGACGCGGGCCTGGGCGTGGAGGTCACGGGCGCGAACGGGGCCGCCGCTCGCGCCGTGCTCACCCGCCTGCTGGCCGAGCGCCAGCTGGCGCGGCTCGAGGAGGACGGGCTCACGCGGCTGCTGCGTGAGATCGAGCTGCCGCTGGTGGACGTGCTGGTGGAGATGGAGCGGGCGGGCGTGAAGCTCGACGTGCAGCGGCTGCGGGCGATCGGGAAGCGCTTCGACGAGCTCGCCGCGGAGCTCGAACGGCGCGTCTGGGACCTCGCAGGTGAGGAGTTCACCATCGGCTCGCCCCAGCAGCTCGCCCCGATCCTGTTCGAGAAGCTCGGCCTCTCGCGCAAGCGCCGGGGAAAGACCGGCTTCTCCACGGACGCTCGCGTGCTCCAGGCGATCCGGCACGAGCACGAGATCGTCCCCGCTATCGAGGAGTGGCGCGAGGTGACGAAGCTGAAGTCCACCTACCTGGACGCGTTTCCGGAGCTGGTGGCGAACGACGGCCGCCTGCACACCACGTTCAGCCAGACCACCGCGGCCACGGGGCGGCTCTCGAGCACCAACCCGAACCTCCAGAACATCCCCATTCGCACCGAGCAGGGCAGGGAGATCCGGGCATGCTTCGTGGCCGAGACCGGCCACAGTCTGATCTCCGCCGACTACTCACAGGTGGAGCTGCGCCTGCTGGCCCACATCGCGGGCGAGCAGGTGCTGAAGGACATCTTCATCCGCGGGGAGGACGTGCACACCGCCACCGCGGAGGCGATCCTGGGCGGGAAGACCGACCCGGGCACGCGCTCGAAGGCCAAGATGGTGAACTACGGGATCGTCTACGGCCTGTCCGCCTTCGGCCTGGCCGACCGCCTCCAGATCGAGCGCGAGGAGGCGCAGGAGTTCATCGACCGCTACCTGGAGCGCTTCCCGGCCGTGGCGGTGTTCATCCAGGACACGATCGCCAGGGCCACCACCGAGGGGCACGTGACCACGCTCTTCGGCCGCATCAGGCGCGTTCCCGAGCTGCGCTCACGCAACCGCCAGACGCGTCAGCTGGGCGAGCGGCTGGCCGTGAACATGGTGATTCAGGGCACCGCCGCGGACATCATCAAGGTGGCAATGGTGCGGGCGCGGGACCGGCTGCGGGGCGAGGGCCTGGCCACCCGCCTGGTGCTCCAGATCCACGACGAGCTGCTGTTCGAGGCGCCCGACGCCGAGGTGGAGCGGGCCTCGGTGATCGTGCGCGAGGAGATGGCGGGGGCGTTCGAGATGGACCCGCCGCTCGAGGTGGACGTGGGAAGCGGTCCGAATTGGCTCGAGGCAAAGTAGTGGACAAGAGCGGGCTGGCCGTGATGGCCACGGCCTTCGCGGGCGGTCTGATCGCCATGCAGGCCCCGATCAACGCCACCCTGGGCCGCACGATCGGCAGCCTTCCGGCCGCCTCCGTGTCATTCGCGATCGGCCTGGTCGCGCTGGTGGGCATCACCCTGATCGCCGGCGGTGGCTTCGGCCGGATCGGGGAGGCGAGTGACCTCTCCTGGTACTACCTGATCGGCGGGCTGCTCGGTGCGGTGTACGTGACCACCGCGCTGATCGCCGTCAGGACCCTCGGCGCCGGAGGGGTCACGGCGGCCACGATCGGCGGGCAGCTCACACTGTCGGTGATCCTCGACCGCCTGGGCGCCTTCGGGCTCGAGGAGAAGGGCCTCTCCGTCGCTCGGGTGCTCGGAGTGGCCCTCCTGGCGGCGGGCACCTTGCTGATCGTGCGCAGCTAGGCAGGGTCCGGTGCTCGCCTGATCACCGATCAGGCTCCGCTCCTCCCTAGGCGGCGCCGAGTTCGCGGAGGACCTCCATCGCGAAGTCCACGTCCTCCCGGCGCGTCCGGAAGTTCACGAAACACGCGCGTAGGCAGCGGACGCCGTCCACGTCGGCGGCGGCCAGGAAGATGCGGCCGTCGGCCTGCACCGCCGCCACCAGGCCGGCGTTGTGGGCGTCGAGGTCCGCGACCCCGGGCGGGACGTGCCGGAAGCAGACTGTGGACAGCGTGGGCTCGTGCAACAGCTCGAACGCGGGGTCGGCCTGGATCGCATCGGTCAGGGCCTCGGCCAGTCCCAGGGTGTGAGAGATCCAGTTGCGGAAGGCCGCCGCGCCGTGGGTCCGGAGGGCGAGCCACAGCTTCAGCGAGTTCAGCGGGCGCGAGTACTCGAGCGTCATCTCCACGGCATTGGGCTCGGCCTCGCGCCGCATGTAGCTCTCCTCGTGGCCGAAGCTGCGCTCGAGGGAGCCGCTCCGGCGCGTGAGCACCACGCTGCAGCTCTTCTGGATCCCGAGCCACTTGTGGGCGTCGAGGGTCACCGAATCGGCCCGCTCCAGGCCCGCGAACAGGTGCCGGGCCCGTTCGGTGGCCGCGGCGGGCAGGCCGTAGGCCCCGTCCACGTGGAGCCACACGCCGTGGCGCTCGCACACGTCGGCAAGCGCGCCGAGCGGGTCGACGGTTCCGGTCAGGGTGGTGCCGCCGTTGGCCACCACGCACACTGGGGCGATCCCGTCATCGAGGTCCCGGACGATGGCGGCGTCCACCTCGGCCGGGTCGAGCCGCCGGTGGGCGTCGATGGGGAGGCGGCGCACCTGGTTCGAGCCGATGCCGGCGGCCTCCGCCGCCCGCAGCACCGAGTGGTGCGCCTCGCGTGAGCAGTACACGGCCCCGGTTCGGCCGTCGAAGCCGCGGGTCCGCACGCCCGGCAGCGCGCCCTCGCGGGCCACGAGCAGCGCGGTGAGGTTCGACGTCATTCCCCCGCTGGTGAACGCGCCCTCCTCGTGCGGGAAGCCGATCAGCTCGGCCACCCAGGCCAGCGCCTGGCGCTCCACGAGGTCGGCCGCGCGGGCGGTGGCGGCCAGGTTCACGTCGTACGTGGCCATCAGCGCCGCCCCGATCACGCCCACCTCCAGGCCGGTGGAGCCCACGTAGGCCAGGTAGAGCGGCCGGGCGGGCGAGTTGCTCTTGTCGAGCACCACCGCGGCGTCGGCCAGTGCGTCGCGCGGGTCGCCCGGGGCGTCGGGCAGCGGATCGTCGAGCCGCGCGCGAAGGTCCGCGTCCAGCGCCGGCTCCTCCGGCCGCGGGCGGTCGAACGAGTTCCAGGCGTCGCTCACCACGACGTTCAGCGCGTCGAGCAGCGCCTCGCGGTCGGCCAGCGGCGGATATGAGGGCGGAAGCTCGGGATGGCCTGGTCCGGTGCTCGCTCGATCACCGATCGAGCTCCGCTCGGGATGACATGGTCCGGTGCTCGCTCGATCACCGATCGAGCTCCGCTCGGGATGACATGGTCCGGTGCTCGCTCGATCACCGATCGAGCTCCGCTCCTCCCTCCGCGGCGCCATGACCGAAGCCGCGCCGTTCAGGCCGCGAGGCCGACCGGCTGGCGGTACCGAGGCGGGGCGGCGGTCACGAACTCGGGCGGGGCCACGCGCAGGTAGTGGCCGAAGGCCCAGTCCACGATCGCGCGGGCCCGCATGGAGGACACCACCCCGTTCAGGAGGGGCGGCCACACCCGGGGCACCACCCTCTGCGTGCGCAGGAGCCAGCGGAACTTCCACTCGTGCGAGTCGTTGAAAGCGCCGTAGCGGGAGAGGGCGGCGTCGCGCGTGGACCGTCCCTCCACCACGGACCGCAGCTCGCGGCCGCAGGCGATGCCGAAGTAGAACGCCGTGCGGATGCCTTCGGCGGTGAGCGGGAGGCAGTGCCCGGCGGAGTCTCCGCAGAAGAAGATCCCGTCCTCGGTGGCGGGCCGGAGCTGGTGCGGGATCCAGTTGCCCTGGAATCGCACCGGGTCGGAGCCGAGGTCCTCGGCCAGCTTCACCGTGTTGTCCTTCACGTGGAAGCGGGGGTCGAACGAGCCGACTCCGATGCGCAGCTCCTCGCCCGCGGGGAAGCTCCAGCCGTAGCCGGCGGGCACGATCTTCCGGTCGATCCAGATGGCCAGATCGGGCGAGCTGCCGCCCGGGTGCACCTCGAGGCCGCGGGAGAGGGGGGCGTCCGGGGGCTGGAAGCCGCCGTCCCCGGCCAGCATCCGCCTCCATCCGAGCGCATCCACCACCAGCGGCGCGCTCAGGTCGCCGCGATCGGTGTGCACCGTGTTTCCCGTGCGCCCGTGGACCTTGGCGGTCTCGAAGGTGCAGTCGCCCTGGGCCCGGAGGAGGGCGCAGAGCTCCCGGTAGTCGAAGGTGGAGAAGGTCCAGGGGAGGGGCCACCGCGAGGTGCCGTGCGGGGTGGACACCACAAGCTCGCCGAAGGTCTGCCGGTGAGAGCCCATCAGGTCCATGGCCTCGAGCCAGGCGGTGGGGATGCCGCAGGCCGAGGTCTGGCGCTCGCCCACCTCGTAGCGGTCCAGCATCATCACGCGTGCGGGGGAGCCGTCGGGCCTCACCGCGCCGGCCAGCTCGCGGGCCACCGCCAGGCCGGCGAAGCTGGCTCCGCAGATCAGGACGTCGAAATCGCCCTCGAGCGGGGTGCGCTCGGATCCCCTCTTGGTGCGCCGCTCGGGCATGAGCGGTCCAGGGTACCGAGCCCGCTGGCCACGGCAGAACGCAAGAGGGCGAGTGACCGCTACCCTCTCATGCCGCGTGCAGGAACTAGAAACGCCCCCAACCGCCACGGCCGTTCCCGGCTCGGATGGCCTGCTGCTCGAGATCGACGGGCAGATAGTCCCGAACTACGACGCCACCATCGTCCCCTTCGAGGAGGGCGACGTGGTCACGGGCAAGGTGGTCCGGATCGACCAGGACGAGGTCCTGGTGGACATCGGCTACAAGAGCGAGGGCGTGATCCTGCTCAACGAGCTGTCGATCCGCAAGTCGGTCGACCCGCACGACGAGGTGTCGCTGGGCGAGGAGGTGGACGCCCTCGTTCTCACCAAGGAGGACCAGGACGGCCGCCTGCTGCTGTCCAAGAAGCGCGCCCGCTTCGAGAAGGCCTGGCGCAAGATCGAGGCCGCGGCCGAGTCCGGTGAGCCCGTCGAGGGCACCGTCATCGAGGTCGTCAAGGGCGGCCTGATCATCGACCTCGGGGTGCGCGGCTTCCTGCCCGCCTCGCTGGTGGACATCCGGCGCGTCCAGAACCTGGACGAGTTCCTGGGCCAGAAGATCGAGTGCAAGGTCATCGAGCTCAACCGTTCGCGCAACAACGTGGTGCTCTCGCGTCGCGCCGTGCTCGAGGAGGAGCGCAAGGAGGTTCGCCAGCAGATCCTCGACCGCCTCCAGCCCGGCATGGTGGTGGAGGGCGCGATCTCCAACATCGTGGACTTCGGCGCCTTCGTGGACCTCGACGGGATCGACGGCCTGATCCACATCTCCGAGCTCTCCTGGAGCCACGTGAACCACCCGTCCGAGATCCTCTCGATCGGGGACCTGGTGCCGGTCAAGGTGCTCGACATCGACCGCGAGCGCCAGCGCATCTCGCTCGGCCTCAAGCAGACCCAGGCCGACCCGTGGCAGCGGGTGATCGACACCTACGCGGTGGGCGACGAGCTCGAGGGCAAGGTCACCAAGGTCGTGACCTTCGGGGCCTTCGTCGAGATCATGGACGGCGTCGAGGGGCTCGTGCACATCTCCGAGCTGGCCCAGCACCACGTGGAGAACCCGCGTGAGATCGTCGAGCCCGGCCAGGACGTGCGCGTGAGGATCCTCGAGATCGACTCCGAGCGGCGCCGGCTCTCGCTCAGCGTCAAGCGCGTCGTGGACCAGCTTCCGCACATCCGCTCCGCGGCGGCCGCCGGAGCGGCGGCGGCCGGCGTCACCGAGGGCGAGCTTGGGGACGTGCCCGATCTCGGCCTCTCCGAGGATGTGTTCGCCGGACCGAACGTGAGCGGCGCCGAGGACCTGCGCGCCGCCGTGGCCGCCCAGGCCGCGGAGGCCGATGCCGCGCCGCCCGCCGAGGAGCTGCTCGCGGAGGACGCGGCCGGCGAGGCGCCCGAGGCCGAGGCTGTGGAGGAGCCCGAAGCCGAGGTGGCCGCGGAGCCCGAGGCTGAGACCGCCGACGAGCCCGAGGCCGAGGCCGCTCCCGCCGAGGCCGAGGAGGCTCCCGCCGAGGAGCCGGAGGCCGAGGCCACCGAGGCGCCCGACGCAGAGGCAGATGCCGAGCCGCCCGCGGCAGAGGACGAGCCCGCCGCCGAGGCCGATGCCCCAGCCGAGGCCGATGCCTCGGAAGAGGGCGAGACCGACTCGCCCGCCGAGCCCGACGAGGACTAGTGGTGAACCCGGCTCGCCGGGTGCCCTTCGTGGGCCTGACCGGGGGGCTTGGCGCAGGTAAGTCCGAAGCGCTGCGCGCGCTGGATGCCCTGGGCGCGGCCACGCTGTCGTCCGACGCGGTGGCCCACGACCTGCTGGCCGGTGAGCTTCATGACGAGGTGGTGGAGCGTCTCGGGCCGGACGTGGCCCCCGGCGGAGCGCTCGACCGGTCGCTCGTGGCGGGTGCCGTGTTCGGCGACGATGAGCTGCGTGCGTGGCTCGAGGGCCTGCTCTGGCCTCGCGTGGGAGCCAGGATCGCGGAGTGGCGGGAGGATCTGGCCAAGGCCGATCCACCGCCACGGGCGGCGGTGGTCGAGGTACCGCTGCTGTTCGAGTCCGGGATGGAGGCCGCCTTCGACCGCACGATCGCCGTCGTGGCCGACGAGGCCGAGCGCGAGAGGCGCGCCGGCGCCCGCGGGCATACGAGCGTGGCGGAGCGTGAGGCGCGGCAGCTTTCGCAGACGGAAAAGGCGCAGCGAGCGGATTACACGGTGCGCAACGACGGCACCCTCCAGGAGTTGAGGGAGGAGTTGTCACACGTACTTGCAAGACTCGACCAAGACCCGTGAGCTCGGCCATCGCACGCCACCGGACCCGGTCCGCCCATAGGCGCCCGTCGCGCGCCGCGGTGCTCCGCCGCCGGCTCGCCCTGGGAACTGTCGGACTGATGCTCCTTGGCGTGCTCGTGGTGGGGGTGGTGATCGGCAGCGGTCGCCTGGGCGAGGCGGTGCGGGAGATCACGCTTCCGCTGCGTCACGAGGACATCATCCGGCAGCAGTCAGCCGACAAGCGGCTCGACCCGGCGCTTGTGGCCGCGGTCATCTACGAGGAGTCGAAGTTTCGCGACCAGACCTCGCATGCCGGCGCGCGCGGCCTCATGCAGATCACTCCGGCCACCGCCGAGTTCATCGCCCATCAGTCGGGTGGGACGGCGTTCGTGCAGGACGATCTGGCCACGCCCCAGATCAACATCAGCTACGGCACCTACTACCTGCGCTATCTGCTCGACCGCTATGACCAGAACGTGACGCCGGCGGTGGCCGCCTACAACGCGGGGCATGGGAACGTGGACCGCTGGGTGAGGCGCGCCGGGGGGCCGGGGGAGTTCAGTGTGTCGGACATCGAGTTCCCGGAGACGCGGGCCTACGTGAAGAACGTGCTCGAGCGCCGCGGCGACTACCGCGACCACTACGGCCACGAGCTAGGTCTCTGATCCGCTCGTGAGCGCGGTGGCCGCCTCCCAGCGGGAGTAGGCCTCCTCCACGGCGCGCTTGGCCTCCGCGTGGCGGCGGGTGGACTTGCCCGCCCGGGCCGGGTCTCCCCAGTGGGAAGGGTCGGCCAGCTCGTCCTCCAGCTTGCGCAGCCGGGACTCCGCCCGCTCCACGTCGCGCTCCAGGTCCGCCACGCGCCGCCGGGCGTTCTTGGACGGTCCTTCCGCCGGCTCCCGCTTCGCCTCTCGTTTCGCGGGTGCCTTCGCCGGCCTGGGCTCGGCGGCGGCCTCGGCGCGCTCCTCCCGGACCCGGAGGTAATCGGCCCAGCCGCCCTCGTAGCTCTGGAGGTGCCCGTCCTCGAGCGCCACCGTGCGGCTGCCCACGGCATCGAGGAGCGCGCGGTCGTGCGAGACGAGCAGCAGCGCCCCGCCGAACCCGCGCAGCGCGTCCTCCAGCGCTTCGCGTGCGTCCAGGTCCAGGTGGTTCGTGGGCTCGTCGAGGATGAGCACGTTCGAGCCCGACGCCACGAGGATGGCCAGCGAAAGGCGCCGGCGCTCGCCCCCCGATATGCCGTCGAGCGGCTTCTCCACGCCATCACCGGAGAAGAGAAAGCGGCCGAGCAGGGCGCGTGCCTTCCCGGGGGTGAGCCCCGTGGCTCGCTGCGCGGCCTCGAGCACCGTGCCCGTGGACCCGAGCTCGGAGGCGTGCTGGGAGAGGTACCCGATGTTCACGTTGTGGCCGGTGCGCAGGCGGCCGCCGTCCAGCTCGCGCGTGCCAGCGATGGCCTCCACGAGGGTGGTCTTGCCCGCGCCGTTGGGGCCCACGAGCGAGACGTGCTCGCCGCGCTCCAGCCAGAGCCGGCCGTCGTCGAGGAGGGTGCGGCCGCCCGGCACCTCGAGACGTGCGTCCTCCATCTCGAGCACCACGCGCCCGGTGCGCTCGGCCGGGCCGAACTCGAACCCCAGCGTCCGCGTGTCCGTGGGCGCGCGCTCGATCCGGTCCATCTTCTCCAGCGCCTTGACCCGCGACTGGGCCTGGCGGGCCTTGGTGGCCTTGTAGCGAAAGCGCTCCACGAAGCGTTCCATGCGCGCGATCTCGGCCTGCTGCTTCTCGATCGAGCGGCCGAGCTGGATCTCGCGAGCCGCGGCCTCCAGGCGCCAGGCGTGCCACGAGCCGGGGAAGAAGCGGGTCCGGCCCGCCTCCATCTCGAGCACCGACGTGCCCACCGCCTCGAGGAACCAGCGGTCGTGGGCCACGAGCACCACGGCGGCGTCGAGGTCGGTCAGGTAGCCCTCGAGCCACTCCAGCGACGCGATGTCCAGATGGTTCGTGGGCTCGTCCAGGAGCAGGAGGTCCGGGTCGCCCGCCAGCGCGCGAGCCAGCGAGGCGCGCGTGAGCTCTCCGCCCGAGAAGCCCTTGAGCGGGCGGTCCAGAGCGCTGTCGGCGAACCCGAGGCCGTGAAGGGGACCGAGCGCGCGGGAGCGCCAGTCCCATCCGCCGGCGTGCTCCAGCCGGGCCTGGGCGCGGGCGTAGCGGTCCAGGACCGAGGAATCGTCGGGGCGCTCGGCCATCGTGGTCTCGAGATCGCGGAGGGCTGCCTCGAGCGCCACCAGGTCGCCGCAGCCCGACAGCACGTAGTCCCGCAGGGAGAGGTCACGCTCGCGCGGCGGGCGCTGGTCGTGCAGGGCGATACGGGTGCCCTTGGTCACGGAGAGCTCGCCGCCGTCGATGGGCGTCTCGCCGGCGAGCATGCGCAGCAGAGTGGTCTTGCCGGCCCCGTTGCGCCCGGCCAGCGTCATGCGATCGCGGCGCTCGAGCTTGAACGAGACGCCCCGGAGCAGGGGAGACCCCGCGATGTCCTTGTCGAGAGCGGATGCGATCAGGACGGCCATGACGGCTCACGATGGTAGGCCGCGCCGGGCCGAACGGTTCGATTTGTCACGGCCTTGTCACGTGCGTCACCCCGCAGTCACACCCAGGAGAGCAGGGTGGGGGTGTGGGCCGAGTTACTAACGCATACCGAGAACAAGTCGGCCCACACTCCAAGGATCTCCGGCTCGCGGCGCTCGCCGCTCGCCAGCACGGCACGGTGTCCGCCGGCCAGCTACAGGCCATCGGCTACACACATGCGGCCGTTGGCCGGAGGGTGCAGCAGGGTCGGCTGCACCGGCTGTACCGGGGGGTCTATGCCGTGGGTCACGCCGCCCTCACGCTTGAAGCCCGGCAGCTAGCGGCCGTGATGGCCTGCGGTCCCGATGCGGCTCTCAGCCACCGCTCGGCCGGCCTCCGCCTGGGGATCGTTCGCACAGCGATCCGGATCGAGGTGAGCGCACCAAGGTCCCGCGGCGCCCGTAAGGGCGTAACCGTCCACCGCACGCACGCACTGGCCCCCGCCGACCGCGACATCCGCGACGGAATACCCATCACCTCACCGGCGAGGACGCTGGTGGACCTCGCCGACGTGCTCAACGAACGCCGCCTGGCGGACGCCCTCCACCAAGCCGAGGTACTCCGGATATTCGACCTGGCGGCGATCACCGAGGCCCTGGAGCGTGTGCCCGGGCGCTCTGGCCGACACCGCCTAACGCAGGCAATAGCCGCCTACCAGCCCGACCCGCCCCTCCTCCGCAACGAAGCCGAGAAGCGCTTCCTCGATCTGGTCGAAGCCCACGGCCTCCCGACCCCGCACACGAACGTCCCCCTCGGCGGCTTCGAGCTGGACTTCTACTGGGCGGACGCGCGCCTGGCCGTGGAGGTGGATGGCGGCGCGGTGCACCACACGCAGCGGGCCTTCCAGGAGGACCGCCGAAGAGACCGCGAGCTCGCGGCGATGCATGGAATCCAGTCGCTGAGGGTCACGTGGCGGGATCTCGACCGTCCGGCTCACCTCGCCGGGCAGCTCCGCCAGACCCTCGCCCGCCGCGCCCGGTGACGCTGCTAATTTCGAATGAGTGCCCGAGTTCAAGGTCAACTCCGCCTACATGCCGGTCGCGGACCAGGTTCAGGCTCGCGAGGGCCTCGCGGAGGGCCTGGCCGCCGGCGATCGCTTCCAGACGCTCCTGGGCGTCACCGGCTCGGGAAAGACGGCCACGATGGCCTTCACAATCGAGCAGATTCAGCGCCCGGCGCTCGTGATCGCCCATAACAAGACGCTCGCGGCCCAGCTCTGCAACGAGTTCCGGGAGTTCTTCCCGAAGAACGCCGTCGAGTACTTCGTCTCCTACTACGACTACTACCAGCCCGAGGCCTACGTCCCGAGCGCGGATCTCTACATCGAGAAGGACTCCTCGATCAACGAGGAGATCGACCGCCTGCGGCACGCGGCCACGTCCGGTCTCTTCGCCCGGCGCGACGTGATCGTGGTGGCCAGCGTCTCCTGCATCTACGGCCTCGGCTCGCCGGAGAAGTACGACGCCCAGATCGTGATGCTGAAGAAGGGCGAGATGGTGGAGCGCGACGCGATCCTGCGAAAGCTCGTGGACAACATGTACACGCGCAACGACACGGCGCTCGGCCGCGGTGGCTTCCGCGTGAAGGGGGAGACCCTCGAGGTGTTCCCGGCCTACGCCGAGTCCGCCTACCGCGCGGTCTTCTTCGGCGACGAGATCGAGCAGATCCACCACTTCGATCCGCTCACCGGCGAGATCTACCAGGAGCTCGAGCACATCGGCATCTGGCCCGCCACGCACTACGCCACGGACCGGCCCACGATCGAGCGGGCCGTGGCTGAGATCCACGACGAGCTGGAGATGCGCACCAAGGAGCTGGAGGAGCAGGGCAAGCTGCTCGAGTCGCACCGGCTGCGCCAGCGCACGCAGTTCGACATGGAGATGATGCGCGAGCTCGGGTTCTGCAACGGGATCGAGAACTACTCGCGCATCCTCGACAACCGCCGCCCGGGAGAGCGCCCCTACTGCCTGCTCGACTTCTTCCCGGAGGACTTCGTCTGCTTCATCGACGAGTCGCACCAGACCGTGCCGCAGATCGGCGGCATGTTCGAGGGCGACCGTTCGCGCAAGCAGACGCTGGTGGACTACGGCTTCCGGCTTCCGAGCGCGCTGGACAACCGGCCCCAGACCTTCGACGAGTTCCTCCAGCACACCCCCCAGATCGTGTTCGTGTCCGCCACCCCGGGCGAGTTCGAGCGCGGCCACTCATCCCGGATCGTCGAGCAGATCGTGCGGCCGACCGGTGTCGTGGATCCGCAGGTGGACGTGCGCGAGACCAAGAACCAGATCGACGACCTCATCAACGAGATCAAGCAGGTGGTGGACGTCGGCGAGCGCGCTCTGGTCACCACGCTCACGAAGAAGATGTCCGAGGATCTCACGGATTACCTGCTCGAGTACGGCCACAAGGTCCGCTACCTGCACTCCGAGATCGACACGCTCGAGCGGATCCAGATCATCCGCGCGCTGCGGCTGGGCGAGTTCGACGTGCTGGTGGGGGTGAACCTGCTGCGCGAGGGACTCGACCTCCCGGAGGTGTCGCTCGTGGCGATCCTCGACGCGGACAAGGAAGGGTTCCTGCGCGGGGAGACATCCCTGATCCAGACCATCGGCCGCGCGGCCCGGAACGTGCGCGGCAAGGTCGTGATGTACGCGGACCGCGAGACCAAGGCGATGCGCACGGCCATCGACGAGACCGATCGCCGGCGCGCGATCCAGGTCGCGTACAACGAGGAGCACGGGATAACGCCCGCGAACATCCAGAAGGGGATCTCCGACATCTCCGACTTCCTGATGGTCGAGTCGAAGGTGCCGGCCGGCAGGGGCCGGCGCAAGACGGACTCCGAGGGCATGTCGGCCGAGGACCTGCGGCGCACGATGGTGGAGCTCGAGGAGGAGATGCTGGCCGCGGCCGACGACCTGCGTTTCGAGTACGCGGCCAAGCTCCGCGACGAGATCAAGTCACTGAGGCGCGAGCTGGACGAGGCGGAGGCCGGCGCCGCCTGACGGGCAGCCTCGCCTGACTGCTCGGCGGAGAAATACAATTTGCACCGAGGACGCAGGTAGGTAAAGTCTCGGCCATGAACCGTGCTTTGAGGGAGGCCCGGGCGGCAGTCGTCGTCGCCGTGATCGCGATGCTTGCCGTGGCAGCGCCCGCCAGTGCCGGCACGCTCTCCGGTGCCGCCGCCACCAAGGCGCTCAACGCGGCCGGCGTGGGGAAGGTCGTGCTCAACGGCACCCGCATGGTCTCGAGCAGCAGCAGCACTGTGACGGTCACGAAGCTGCCCAACGGCGCAAAGCGGCTCAAGTACGAGGTCGGGCCGTTCACGGTCATCCCGGGCCAGAACGAGCTCGGGTTCGCCCCGATCACCGAGAAGCCAAAGGTCAACGGATGGATCACGCGGATCCGCCCGGACCTGGAGTACATGAACGGCACGGTCCCGCGCGTGGACGTGATCCATCTTCACCACGGCGTGTGGCTGAATCTCAGTCGCCGCGACGCCACCTCCAACTTCCCCGAGCGGTTCTACGCCGCGGGGGAGGAGAAGACGATCATGAGCTTTCCGAAGGGTTACGGGTACCGCTACGAGGCGTCGGACAACTGGCTGCTCAACCACATGATCCACAACCTCACGCCGGTGGCCTCCAAGGTGAACGTCGTGTACGAGATCGACTTCATCCCGGACGGCTCCAAGGCCGCGAAGGGCATGCGGGCGGTGCGACCGATCTGGATGGACGTGGAGAACGGCAGCGTCTACCCGGTCTTCAACGTCAAGAAGCACGCCGGCGAGAACAACCGCTACACCTACCCGTCCGACTCCTCCACCGCATACGCGGGGTCGGGGCGGCAGAAGAACGAGTGGACCGCCGACCGTGACGGCGTGCTGGTGGCAACCGCCGGGCACCTGCATCCGGGTGGCATCCAGACGGATCTCTGGCTGAACCGGGACGGGGCCACGGTACGGGCGGCCAACTGCGGGAAGAAGGGCAGCCCCAAGGCCACGCGGAAGTGCCGGTCGAGCGCCCCGCGGGGCCGCGGCAGCAAGGTGCATCTCTTCACCTCCACCGCGAAGTACTTCGAGCCCGCCGGCGCCGTCTCCTGGGACGTGGCCATGACGGGCACGCGAAAGAACTGGATGGTGAAGGTGAAGAAGGGCGACGTGCTCAGCACCACCGCGTCCTACGGCACGAAGAACGCCTCGTGGTGGGAGTCGATGGGAATCATGGTCGCCTACATGGCTGACAGCGGTAAGGGCCGCAATCCCTACCGGACGCGTGTCGACCTGCCGGGGAAGCCGAGTCACGGGCATCTGCGCGAGAACCGCCACCACGGCGGCGGGAAGACCGACCTGCCGGACGTGCGCAAGCTGAAGTCGGGCGTGGTCAACCCGGGCACCGTGAACATCCTCGGCTTCAACTACCGGTTGGGCGACATGCGGCTGCCGGGCCAGGGTGGCCTGCCGCCGGTCGTCACCGGGGGCAACCAGCTCACGTTCGTGAACCAGGACGACCCGAAGGCGATCTACCACTCGATCACCTCGTGCAAGGTCCCGTGCAATAAGTCCACCGGGATCGCCTATCCCCTCGCGGATGGCGACGTGACCTTCGAGTCGGGCACGCTGGGCACCTCGACGCCGATCACAACAGGGGCGGTCAGCTGGAAGACGCCGCCGGGGTTGAAGCCCGGGACGTACACGTACTTCTGCCGCATCCATCCCTTCATGCGCGGCGCCTTCCGCGTCAAGAACTAGCTCGGGGACAGCTAGGCTCCGCCCTCAGTGGAGCCGGTACGCGAATCAATCGAGCGCGGCGACTTCCCGCGAGTGGAGGGCGGCTACGACCCCGATGCCGTGGCCGAGCACCTGCGGGAGGTGGCCGAGGCCGTGGAGCGCCTCAGCCGTGACGCCAAGGGCTCAGGCGCCGACCGCGTGAGTCGCGTGGTGGCCGCCGCCGAGGCGGCAGCGGCCGAGCTCGAGGAGTCGGCTCGCGAGGACGCCGACCGCACGCGGGCCGAGGCGGCGGAGGAGCTCACGCGCACCCGGGAGGCGCTCGCCGGCCTGGCCGAGCGCGCCGGCGCCCTGGAGTCCCAGCTCGCCGAGCTCACCCAGGCGGCGGGCGCGGCGCTGACGGAGCTGACCGGCGCCGCGCGGGCCGGAGCGTCTGCGGTTGGCGAGCCGAAGGCGAAGCCCAGGACTGAGCCGAAGGCCGCCCCTGCGCCGAAGGCCCAGTCCAAGCCGAAGCCTCCGCCCGCACCCGAGCCCGCGGCCCCTCCACCCGCCCCCACGGAGGAGCCGCCGGAGGCCGCCGTGAACGGCCAACCCGTTGCCTCCGGCGAGGCTCCCCGCCTGATCGCGCTCAACATGGCGCTGAACGGATCGTCGCGCGAGGAGATCTCGAGCTACCTGGCAGAGAACTTCGATCTGGACGATCCGGCAGGGCTGTTGGACGAGGTCTGGGCCCGGGTCAACGGCTGAGCGGGTAAAAAAACCCGCATCTAGCGGCACGAACACGCGTTCCCATCGGAGCCGCCGGACTCCGCTCTAGACTCGAAGATCGTGGCTGCTCGGCAGGATCGGATCATCATTTCGGGGGCGCGGGAGCACAACCTCCGCGACCTCCATCTCGAGCTGCCCAGAAACGCGCTGGTGGTGATCACCGGGCTCTCCGGCTCGGGCAAGTCCAGCCTGGCCTTCGACACCATCTACGCCGAGGGGCAGCGCCGCTACGTCGAGTCGCTCTCGGCCTACGCGCGGCAGTTCCTCGGTCAGATGGACAAGCCCGACGTGGACTCGATCGAGGGCCTCTCACCGGCCATCTCGATCGACCAGAAGACCACCTCCAGGAACCCCCGCTCCACGGTCGGCACGGTCACGGAGATCTACGACTACCTCCGCCTCCTGTGGGCCCGTGTTGGCCATCCGCATTGCTACAACTGCGGCCGAGCGATCGCGGCGCAGTCGGCCGAGCAGATCGTGGATCAGGTGATGGCGCAGCGCGAGGGCACCAAGTTCATGGTGCTCGCGCCGATCGTCCGCGGACGCAAGGGGGAGTTCCGGGACCTCCTGGAGACGCTGCGGGCCGAGGGCTTCACCCGCGTGAAGGTGGATGGCGAGCTCCGCCGCCTCGAGGAAGACCTCGACCTCGACAAGAAGCGCAAGCACGACATCGCCGTGGTGGTGGACCGGCTGGTCATGCGGCCGGACCTGCGCAAGCGCCTAACGGACTCGGTGGAGACCGCGGTGGCGCGCGCGGAGGGCATCGTGGACGTGGAGAGCGTGGACACCGGCGAAGTCACCACCTACTCGGACCGCTTCATGTGCCTCCACTGCGGCACCTCGATGCCGGAGCTGGAGCCGCGGATGTTCTCCTTCAACTCGCCTCACGGCGCCTGCCCGCGCTGCACGGGCCTCGGGTCGCAGATGGAGATCGATCCGGAGCTGATCGTGCCCGATCCCGGCCAGTCGCTCGGCGATGGGGCGATCCTGCCGTGGTCCACCAGCGCGTCGAACTACTACGAGCAGATGACGCAGGCGATCGCGGACAAGTGGGAGGTCGACATGGACACTCCCTGGGAGGACCTGCCCGAGAGCGTTCGCCAGTGCTTCCTCTACGGCACGGAGGGCGAGCGCGTGTACGTGTCGTACCGCAACCGCTACGGGCGCCGGCGCTCTTACATGACGAACTTCGAGGGCATCGTGCCCAACCTCGAGCGCCGCTACCGGGAGACCGACTCGGAGTGGTCGCGAGAGAAGATCGAGGAGTACATGACGCTCCGGCCCTGCCCGGAGTGCAATGGGGCGCGTCTGCGGCCCGAGTCGCTTGCGGTGCTGGTCGGTGGGCTCGGGATCCACCAGTTCACCCGCATGGCGGCCAGGCGCGCGATCGAATGGCTCGAGGGCCTGGACCTGTCCGACACCGAGCGCCAGATCGCGCGGCTGATCCTGCGGGAGATCGACGAGCGCCTTCGATTCCTCGACAACGTGGGCGTGGGCTACCTCTCGCTCGACCGGGCCGCGGCCACGCTCTCGGGAGGCGAGGCCCAGCGGATCCGTCTGGCCACGCAGATCGGGTCCTCGCTCGTGGGCGTGCTCTACATCCTCGACGAGCCCTCGATCGGGCTGCACCAACGAGACAACGAGCGCCTGATCGGCACCCTCGAGCGCCTCCGCGACCTGGGCAATACGGTGATCGTGGTCGAGCACGACGAGGGCACGATGATGGCGGCCGACCACCTCGTGGACCTGGGCCCGGGCGCGGGCGAGCACGGCGGGTATCTGGTGGCTCAGGGCACGCCCGAGGAGGTCATGCGCACACCCGGCTCGGCCACCGGGCAGTTCCTCTCCGGGAAGCGGGAGATCGCGATCCCGCCGCGGCGCCGGCGGCCGTCCGGATACGTGGAGATCGCCGGGGCCTCGCAGCACAACCTCCGCAACGTGAACGTGAAGGTCCCGCTGGGGGTCCTGTGCTGCGTCACCGGGGTCTCCGGCTCGGGCAAGTCCACGCTCGTGAACGAGGTGCTGTACAAGGCCGTGGCCAACCGGCTCCACCGGGCCAAGCAGCGGCCGGGCGCGCACAAGCGCATCTCGGGCCTCGACCAGGTGGACAAGATCATCAACATCGACCAGTCGCCGATCGGTCGCACGCCGAGGTCGAACCCGGCCACCTACATCGGGTTGTTCGACCACATTCGCGAGCTGTTCTCGCGCACGCAGGAGTCGCGGGCAAGGGGGTACAAGCCGGGCCGGTTCTCCTTCAACGTGAAGGGCGGCCGCTGCGAGGTCTGCCGCGGGGACGGCCAGATCAAGATCGAGATGCACTTCCTGCCCGACGTCTACGTCCCGTGCGAGCAGTGCAACGGCAAGCGCTACAACCGGGAGACGCTCGAGGTCCGCTTCAAGGGGCGCACGATCGCCGACGTGCTCGACATGACGGTGGAGGAGGCGCTCGGCTTCTTCACGCACATCCCGAAGATCAGGCGGCGCCTGCAGGCACTCCACGACGTCGGCCTGGACTACATCCGGCTGGGCCAGCCGGCCACCACGCTCTCCGGCGGCGAGGCTCAGCGGGTGAAGCTGGCCAGCGAGCTCTCCAAGGTGGCCACCGGGCGGACGCTCTACATCCTGGACGAGCCCACCACGGGCCTGCACTTCGCCGACGTCGAGCGGCTGCTGGAGATGCTCGACCGGCTCGTGGACCAGGGCAACACCGTGGTGGTGATCGAGCACAACCTCGACGTGATCAAGACGGCGGACAGGCTGATCGACCTCGGTCCCGAGGGCGGCGATGAGGGCGGTCGTCTGGTGGCCCAGGGCACCCCCGAGCAGGTGGCGGCCAACGAGGAGTCGCACACCGGGAGCTTCCTGAGCGAGATCGTGGAGCCGGCCCGTCGCCGGTCCCGCCGCCGGGTGGCCGCCGCCGCCTGATCGAACCGGCTCTCCCGAGGGGCCGCAACGACTACGATCCCCGGCCGGGAGTTGGTCCTACACCGGTTACGCGCACGTCCGCCGCGTGCCAGCCACGATGTCCTTCGCGTCTCCGGTCTTCCTCTGGTACTTCATGCCTGCGGTGCTCGGGGCGCTCTGGCTCGCCCCGCTCCGGGCCCGGAACGCGATCGTGGCCGGGGCCAGCCTGATCTTCTACGCCTGGGGGGCGCGGGAGTTCGTCTTCATGCTGCTGGCCTGCGTGGCCGTGAACTTCATGGCCGGCCGGGCCCTGGGCACGCCGGAGCCGGGGACCGAGAGCAGGCGGCGGCTGGTGCTCACCGGGGCGGTGACCTTCAACCTCGCCGTGCTGGTGATCTGGAAATACGGGAGCTTCGGCCTCCGTCAGGTCTCCGACGTCAGCGACGCCCTCGGAGCCGATCTGGGCCTGGCCGTGAGCATCGCGCTGCCGATCGGGATCTCCTTCTTCACGTTCCACAACATCTCGTACATCGTGGACGTGTACCGCGGCAAGAGCGAGCCGCAGCGCAGCCCGCTCCAGTTCCTCACCTACATCGTCATGTTCCCCCAGCTGGTGGCGGGCCCGATCGTTCGCTACCACGAGATCAAGGACCAGCTGCGGCCGGACCGCCCGCGGGACCGCGGCGCCGACTTCGCCGCCGGCTTCCCCCGCTTCGCCTACGGGCTGTTCAAGAAGGTGGCGGTGGCGGATTCCATAGCCCCGATCGCCGACAGCGTGTTCGCTCTCCCTTCGGACCAGCTCACCACGCCCACGGCATGGCTCGGGGCGCTGGCCTACACGCTCCAGATCTACTTCGACTTCTCCGGATACACGGACATGGCCATCGGCCTCGGCACGATGCTCGGCTTCCGGCTCCCGGAGAACTTCAACCGGCCCTACTCGGCGGTGTCGATCACCGACTTCTGGCGGCGCTGGCACATGTCGCTCTCGCGATGGTTCCGCGACTACCTCTACGTTCCGCTGGGCGGTAACCGCGGCAGCACCGCGCAGACCTACCGCAATCTCCTCATCGTCTTCTTCCTCACCGGCCTGTGGCACGGGGCCGCCTGGACGTTCATCCTCTGGGGCCTCTATCACGGCTCGTTCCTGGTCCTCGAACGGGCCACCGGCCTGCGTACGGTGCCGGCCGAGCGCCTGATGTGGCCGCGCCGTGCACTGACCTTCGTAATCGTGCTGATCGGCTGGGTGCCCTTTCGCGCGCACAGCATCGATCGGGCGGGGGCCATCGTCGGGAAGATGTTCGCCTTCGACTTCTCCGCGGCGCCGGTCACGGTCTCGGCGGCCGCCACGGGCCAGGCGGTGGTCGCCCTGGTGCTCGCCGCACTCGTGGTCCTGATGCCACGGTCGTTCGTGACCGGCCGCTACCTCGACCTGGCCCGTTCCCCCCTTGCGGGCACGGCGCGAGTGGCCGTGTCCAGCGCCGGCGCCCTGATCGCGGCGGTGCTGGTGGCCGCGGGATCGTTCAGCCCGTTCCTCTACGCCCGCTTCTGATGAGACGCCTCCGCCTGAACCGGGGCCGGTTGCCCGTGATGCTGCTCGGCCTGGCGTTCTTCTTCGCGCCACTGGTGGCGTTCGTGGCCGGGGAGCGGGCGAAGCCGATCGAGAACCGGCCGCTGGTGGACCTGCCGAGCGCGTCACGCGGGTTCGCCGCCTTCGACGACCTCACGCAATGGAGCGTGGACCACCTCCCGCTGCGCGCGAGCGCGGTGAGGCTCGACAGCAACTGGAGCGAGGAGCTCTTCGGCGAGGCCCCGCTCACCGGTCAGGCGAGGGGCCCGGTGGGACTTGGGCCCACCGGCCGGCTTGCCGGGCGCACCGCGTCGGGCCCGCGCTCGCGGCGCGGGTTCCAGCGCAATCGGGTGGTGGTCGGCGACAACGGATGGCTCTACCTGGGCGACAGTTTCGTCACCGCCTGCCGGCCGCTCCGCACGAGTGCCGAGGTGATCTCCCAGATCCGGCGCCTGTCGAGCATCGTCCGGCGCTCCGGACGCCGCTTCCTGTTCGCCCTGCCGCCCGACAAGGCCTCGCTGGTACCTGAGCACGTACCCGACGACTACGCGCTGAAGAACTGCGCCGAGCGCGCTCACGCCCGCCATCTTGCCGCGCTCCGTGCGGCCGCGATCCCGGGCTACGTGGATCTTGAGCGGCCGCTCGAGCGGGAGCAGGCCCGCCGCGGCGTGCCGATCTACCTCCGCCGCGACACGCACTGGACGGACGCGGGCGCGGTGGTCATGGCCCGGGCCCTGGCGGACGCCCTCGATTCGCGCCTGCGGCGCTGCACGACCGTGACCCGGGGCAGGGACAGACGGGAGGCCGAGGACCTGGCCTTCCAGCTCGGCGACTCCGGCAAGGTCACCCAGACCCGCCTGGAAGTGCGGCGCTGCGGAGTGCACGACCTGAAGCGCCGGCAGGGCTCGCCCTACCGGAGCGGCCACACCCTCGAGCTCACCGCCCGCTCCGGCCCGGGCGGCGCAAGGCTCGTGCCCGGCACGACGCTCATCCACGGTGACTCCTTCACGGAGCGCTCGCTCGACCAGCTCGCGCCCTTCTACTCCCATCTGTCGTTTTTCCCCGTGCTCACCTCGGACTCGCCGAAGCTGCTGCCCGAGGGCCTCGGACGGCTGATCGAGTCGATCAAGGCGTCCCGCACCGTGATCTTCCTGAAGGCGGAGCGAGGCTTCTGGTCTCGCGAGCCCGGGTCGATTCTCGAGACGGGCTTCCTCAACTCGCTCGACACCGCGCTCTCGAAGCAGCCGCGTGCGGACGCGCTCTGACAAGCTGGCGGCCGTGGGAGCGGCCCGCCTGTGGTGGCAGAAATGGCGCTGGTACGAGCGCAACTCGCTCCCGTGGCGGCGTGCGCGGATCCACTGGGAGATCGGCCGCCGGGGGGCGTTCGCCCGCTGGCCCATCCACGGCAACGTGCTCGAGGCGCTGCGGGAGGGCAGGCTCGAGGTGGGCGAGGGCGTGCTGCTCGAGCCCAACGTCTGGCTGACAGCCCCCGAGGGCGCCCGGATCAGGATCGGCGCCGGGAGCTTCCTGAACATCGCCGTGATGGTGGCGGCGGTGGACCTGGTGGAGATCGGCGAGCACTGCATGTTCGCCAACGGCTGCTTCGTGACCGACGGCAACCATCGCTTCGACGATCCGGACAGGCCCGTGCCGTGGCAGGGCTTCAGCAGCAAGGGGCCGACGCGGGTGGGCGACAACGTCTGGTGCGGGGCCAACGTGGTGGTGGCCAGCGGGGTGACGATCGGGGAGCGCTGCGTGATCGGGGCCAACAGCGTGGTGACCGAGGACATCCCGGCGTTCTCGATCGCGGCGGGAGCGCCCGCCCGGGTGATCAGGAAGGTGGAGTACGAGCGGGACCGGGGATCGCATTAGCGGCCCCGGCCCCGCAGCACTCTCAGTAGTTACGGATCAGCAGCTGACGATCAGGTGGAACGGGCGGTCGCCGGCGGCACCGCCTGCGCCGTAGGTCCGCACGGCCACGCCGTTCACGTTCGACGCGAGCGAAGCGGTGGTGACCTGGGCTCCCGTGGCCAGCGGCGAGGCGCTGGTGTCACCGACGGTGGCGAAGTAGGCGCATCCACGGACGTCGCCGTTGAAGATCACCTGGTAGCGGCCCTCGGACGTACGCGCCACCGAGGTGGTGCTCCGACCGCGGGCGAGGATGCCGTTCGCGGCCACCACGGCGAAGCGGGCGCTCCCGAACGTGATCCCGGCCGACGGGACTGTGCCCAGCGCCGATTCCTTGATCGAGACCCCACCGAGGGAGTCCGGCTTCACGTCCTTGGTCCGGACGGTGCCGTTCCGGATGTCCTTCGTAGTGATGGTGTTGTTGCGGATGTTCTTTCCGGTGATCACCAACGCCGCATAGGCCGAGCCACCGAGCGCGAGAAAGAGCGCGGTGAGGGCTACGACCATGGCGGGGGAAGGCACCAGCCGGCGAAGATTTCGCGTCATCGGTCCTCCATAGCTCTGGGCATGACCCGGGACGCTATTGGTAAAAGGCCTGGAAAGCTGGGAGATTTAGCCCACGACGTGGACCAGCACGGTGCGTTGCCGCGGCCGATCGTCGAAATCGACCAGCACAAGCTGCTGCCAGGTGCCCATCTCCAGGCGCCCGCCGCGCACCGGAATCGTCTCCGAGGGACCCACGATCGCCGCCTTGATGTGGGCGTGGGAGTTGGTGTCCCCGTTCAGGCGATTGTGCTCGTAGCGGCCCTCGCTGGGCACCAGCCGGGCCAGCGCCTCGCGGAGGTCGTGCACGCCGCCCGGCTCGTATTCCATGGCGGTGACAGCGGCCGTGGAGCCGGGCACGAAGACCGACACCAGCCCGTCGGTCACCCCGGCCGACGCCACGACGCTCTCAACTCCCGCGGTGATGTCCACCACGTCCCCATCGCCCTGGGTGGAGAACCGCAGCTGGCCGGCGCTCACCACCTCAGAGGGCGAAGCCTCCGGTGAAGGGCTCGCCGGTGCCCTCGGAGAGCAGAGCGTGGAGCCGCTCCACCTCGTCGGGAGCCATCGAATACCCGTGGTCGGCCTCGGGATAGCGCCGCTCGCGCACGTCGGCGGCGAAGGCGGCCACCCCCTTCACCATCTGCTCGCGGATGTCGGCATAGCGCTTCACGAAGCGCGCGGCGTGGCCGTCGTAGATCCCGAGCAGGTCGTGGAACACGAGCACCTGGCCGTCCGCGGCCGGGCCGGCGCCGATGCCGATCACCGGGATCTCCATGCGCGGCATCACGATCTCGGTGAGCGCGCTGGGAATCGCCTCGAAGACCACGGCGAAGCACCCGGCCTCCTGGAGCCCGATCGCGTCCCTCATCACCTCGAGGCCACGCTCGGCCGTCCGGCCCTGCGAGCGGTAGCCGCCGAGGGCGATGGCCGTCTGCGGGGTGAGCCCCACATGTCCCATCACCGGGATGCCGGCCTCCACGATCGCCCGGGCGCGCTCGATCGAGCTGCCGCCCCGCTCGAGCTTCACGGCGTCGCACCCGGCCTCCTTGACGAAGCGCTGAGCCGAGCGGATGGCCTGCTCGTTCGACACCTCGTAGGAGCCGAACGGGAGGTCGCCCACCAGCAGCGGTGTGGAGAGCCCGCGGCGCACGGCCGAGGCCAGCATCAGCAGCTCCTCGATCGCGACCGGCACTGTGGAGGGGTAGCCGAGCACGGTCATGGCCCCGGAGTCGCCCACGAGGACCATGTCCACGCCGGCCTCCTCGGCCACCTGCGCGCTGGGGTAGTCGTACGCGGTGATCATCGCGATCGGCTCGCCCAGCGCCTTCTTGCCGGCGAGCGTCGAGAGGGTCACGGAGGGGCGCTTGCGCTCGGGGGCGCTGGCTCCCGGACCGGCGCTCATGACCGGGCCTCGTGATCAAAGGGGTGCGTGTGCGTGTTCATGCCGCTCCTCTGAGAATCGTGTTGTCGATGAGCCGCGCACGGCCCACCCGGGCCGCCACGGCGAGAAGGGCCGAGCCGTTCACTCGCTCGACCGGGGAAAGGTCCTTTGCGGAGCGAAGCTCCATGTACTCGGGGTCCACGCCCGCCGCGTCGAGCTCCGAGCGCGCCGCGGCCAGCACCTCGCCGGCGGCGGTGGCGCCCTCGGCGACGGTGGCCTCGGCCGCCCGCAGCGCCCTTGACAGCGCCAGCGCGCGGGAGCGCTCCTCGGCGTCCAGGTAGGCGTTGCGCGAGCTGAGTGCCAGCCCGTTCTCGTCCCGCACGGTGGGGCAGACCTCCACGCGGACGGGGATGTCCAGGTCGCGGACGAGGCGATTCACCATCAGGGCCTGCTGGGCGTCCTTCTGTCCGAAGTAGGCCACGTCCGGCTGGGCCATGTTGAAGAGCTTGGTCACGACGGTGGCCACTCCCTCGAAGTGGCCCGCGCCGCGGCGTTCAGGATCGCCGCACAGCACCTCGGTCAGCCCGCTGACCGAGACGGTGGTGGCGAAGCCCTCCGGATAGACCTCCTCACGGGGCGGGGCGAAGAGCACGTCCACGCCCTCGGCCTCGGCCAGCTCGCGGTCGCGGTCCTCGTCGGCCGGGTAGCCGGTGAGGTCCTCCGCCGGGCCGAACTGTGCCGGGTTCACGAACAGCGACACCACCACCAGATCGCAGTCCTCGCGCGCCCGGCGCATCAGGGAGAGGTGCCCGTCGTGGAAGCTGCCCATCGTGGGCACCAGCCCGATCGTGCGGCCGGCGCGGCGCCCGGGCGCGAGCGCGGCGCGCAGGTCGGCCACGGTGCGCACCACGTTCATGCCGGCACCCGCGATCGGGCCAGGGCGCGGGTGGCGCCCACCAGCTCGTCGAAGAGGGACAGAAGCTCAGGAGCGGTCTCGGCCACGGCGGTCCGCTGGGCGTCCACGGTGGCCACGTCCCCGCGGGCCACGGGACCGGTCAGGGCCTCCTCGGGGCCGAGAACGGCCCAGTTCTCGACGGTGCGGCGGACGAGCGGGAGTAGGAGTGTGCGGGCGTCGTGCGGCTCCAGCCCGGCTCCGCCCGCCACGCGCTCGGCCGCCGCCTCCAGGGTCACGAGGAAGTTGGAGGCCATCGATGCGGCGGCGTGGTAGGCCGCGCGATCGTCATCGGAGATCACGAAGGCTCGCATGCCCAGACGGCGGGCCAGATACTCCGCCACCTGGAGGGCGTCGGTGCTGGACCCGGCCACGGCGGCGCCCACGCCCGCGAGATCCGGCACCTCGGCATCGCCCGCGAAGGTCTGCAGCGGATGCAGCCCGAAGGTCTGTGCGCCCGCGTGAGCCGCCGGGGCCAGCGCGGAGAGGGGGGTGGCGCCGCTGGTGTGACCCACGAAGGGCGCGGCGCCGGCCACCGTCGCGGCGGCCGCCTCGATCTCGGAATCCGGCACGCAGAGAAGGATCGCGAGGCAGCCCGCGGGCGTTTCGCCCCGCCCCGCCGGACCCTCGACGGGTATCCCGGCGCGGTCGAGCGCCGCGGCGAGTGCGCTTCCGGCGCGTCCCCTGCCGACCACGCCCACGCGGGCGCCAGAGAGTGTGTTGGGCTGAGCTTGCATGTGCGTCCGGTCCACTCCGCGGGCGCGGTAGCGGCCGACCTCCAAAGGATACCCCGGAAGCCCGGATCCGTCGCCCGGCGAGTTAAGGTCCCGGGAATGCACAGCCGCCCCGCCGCGGAGCGCCGCGAGGCGCTGGTCGAGCTCTACCGCGAGGCCTCGGGCTGCGTGCGCTGCCCGCTCTCCGAGGGCCGCACCAACGTGGTGTTCGGAGCCGGCAACGCCGACGCGGACCTGATGTTCGTGGGAGAGGCACCCGGCCAGCAGGAGGACCTTCAGGGCCTGCCCTTCGTGGGACGGGCGGGTCAGCTTCTTGACGAGCTGCTGGTGGAGGTGGGCCTCCGGCGCGAGGACACGTTCGTCTGCAATGTCCTGAAATGCCGGCCCCCCGGCAACCGGGACCCCGAGCCCGCCGAGATCGAGGCGTGCCGGCCCTATCTGGAGCAGCAGGTCGCCCTGATCCAGCCGAGCGTCATCTGCACCCTCGGCAACTTCGCCACCAAGCTCCTCACCCGCTCTCCCCGGGGCATCACCCAGGTGCGCGGGAAGCCCCAGGTGCACGAGCTCGGCGGGCGGACGCTGCGGGTCTACCCGATCTTCCACCCCGCGGCGGCGCTGCGCACCCCGCGGATCAAGGAGGAGCTCCGCTCTGACTTCGCCGGCCTCCCGGCGCTGCTGGCGGAGCCGGCCCCGGTGCCGCTGGGGGCGGTGGGCCCTGTTGCGGTGCAGACGGGGCCGCCCCCGCCGCGGCCTCAGATGGACCTGTTCGGCTAGGTGGTTTCCGAGTCCGACGGTCCGGGGCAGACCGAGGCCGCCGGGGCCGCGCTGGCCGCCCGCCTGCAGGCCGGCGACTTGGTGCTGGTGAGCGGCGAGCTGGGGGCGGGCAAGACCACGTTCGTGCGCGGCGCCTGCCGGGCGCTCGGGGTCACGGGCGCCGTGACCAGCCCGACCTTCACGATCGGCACCCTTCACGAGGGCTCGGAGGTGGAGGTGGCGCACCTCGACCTCTACCGGCTCGGGTCGCTCGCCGGCGAGGACCCGGCCCTGCTGGACGACTACGTGACTCCCGAGCGCGTTTCGTTCATCGAGTGGCCCGAGGTGGCGCGCGAGGCGCCGCTTTCGGTGGCCGCACGGGTCCGGCTCGAGCACCTGGGCGGCGACCTGCGGCGCATCACGGTGGAATGAGCCTGCTCGGCTTCGACACGAGCACAGCTGCCACCAGCGCCTGCGTGCTGCGCGGGGACGGCGAGGCCTTCGAGACCCTGCCCTCGCCGGAGCGGCTGGTGGAGCGCCCGGCCCACGCGGCCGAGCTGATGCCCGCGGTGGCGGGGGTGATGGAGCGCGCGGGAGTCGTCTTCGGCGATCTCGAGGCCATCGCGGTGGGCCTGGGCCCGGGGACGTTCACCGGCCTGCGCATCGGGATCTCCACCGCTCGCTCGCTGGCCGCCGCGGCGGGACTGACGGTGCGCCCGGTGTCATCCCCCGCCGCCCTGGCCGCCGGGATCGAGGAGCCCCTGGCGCTCGCGCTCATCGACGCCCGTCGCGGGGAGCTGTTCGCCGGGCTGTACGAGGACGGCATCGAGCGCTGGGCCCCGTTCGCCGCCTCTCCCGCGCAGGTGGCGGAGAAGGTTGGCGCGGCCGAAATCTCCCCGCTGGCGGCGGGGGACGGCTCGGTACGATTCAGGGAGGAGCTAGAGGCGTCGGGCGTCAGGGTGGCCCCGCCGCATTCGCGCTCCCACGCGGTCAGCGCACTCCAGGTCTGCCGCCTGGCGGCCGGCGTGGCGGGGGTCTCCCCCGAGGCCGTGTTCCCCAACTATCTGCGATCACCCGACGCCAAGCCACCATGAACTCCGTAGCCCAGATGAACGACCTCGACATCCGTCGGCTCACGTATGCCGACCTGCCGCAGGTCATCGCCATCGAGCGGCGCGCCTTCCCCACGCCCTGGTCGCTGGCCATGTTCGTGCTCGAGCTGTCGAAGCCCTCGGGCATCTGCCTGGCGGCGACCCATGAGCAGCGGCTGGTGGGCTACCTGGTGTGCTCGCGCTACGACACCGTCTGGCACGTGATGAACGTGGCGGTGGACGACCGGCTCCGGCGGCGCGGCATCGCCCGCTCGCTCCTGACCCGCCTCTTCGAGCTCGCCGACCGCCCCAGCGCCCAGTACACGCTGGAGGTCAGGACCTCGAACGACGGCGCCATCAATCTCTACGAAGGTTTCGGCTTCCGCACGGCCGGCCGCCGGCGCGCCTACTACCACGACAACCGGGAGGACGCCCTGATCATGTGGCGAACCGCTCCCGAGCGCGCCACCGCCTAGGATCATCCGCGGATGAGGAGGATGGTGTGCATCGGCGTCACCGCGCTCGCGTGGGTCGCCACGACCGGCGTGGCCCAGGCAGAGGACCTGGTGGTGAAGTCGTTCGACGGCACGCCGATCGTCGCCCATTGGTTCCCGAACCCCTCCCTGAAGGCGGGCCAGCGCGCGCCGGTGGTCCTCAACGGGCCTGGCTGGAGCGCACCGGGCGAGAACAACCCGGCAGCAGGTGCGATCAAGCGCCTCCACGACCTCGGCTACAACGTGCTGACCTGGGATCCCCGCGGCTTCGGCGTATCGGGCGGTGAGGTGAACATCGACTCGCCGCAGGTGGAGGGCCGCGACGTGCGCGCCCTCATCGACCGGATGGCGAAGGAGCCCCAGGTGCGGCTCGACAAGCCCGGCGATCCCCGCGTGGGCATGACCGGCGGAAGCTACGGCGGCGGCATCCAGCTCTCCACGGCCGGAATCGACCGCCGCGTCGACGCGATCGTGCCCGTGGTGGCCTGGCACTCGCTGGAGACCAGCCTCTACAAGGACCGCACGGCCAAGCAGGGCTGGAACTCGCTCCTCTACTCGCTCGGCCTCTCGGCCGCCACGAACGGTGGTCTCGGCGGAGGGCCCGCCGGGGTGCAGACGGGTGGGCTCGACCCGCACATCAGCTCCGCCTACGAGAGCGAGACGGCCACCGGAGTCCTGAGCGCCGCGGACGAGAAGTGGTTCAGGGACCGCGGGCCCGGCGACGCGACGGTCCGCAGGATCAAGGCGCCGACCCTCCTGGTCGGCGGCACCGTGGACACCCTCTTCCCGCTCGACGAGGACGTCCGCGTCTACAACCTGCTCAGGGCGCGCGGCACGCCGGTGAAGATGTTCTGGTTCTGCGGCGGCCACGGCCAGTGCTCGGAGGGCAACGGCGGCGTGCCCGGCGCGGGGCTGGACGTGGGCTCGATCCTGGGCAGCGGCGGCGGCGACCCGCGCCTGGAGGCGGCCAGTGCGGCCTGGCTCGCGCACTACCTGAAGGGCGACCGGAAGGTGGACACCGGCCCGGGGTTCGAGTTCCGCTCGGACGACCGGAAGTACCGGGTGGCCCCGCAGTACCCCGTGGCCCCGGGCAAGCCGGTGAAGGCGCACGGGTCGGGCACCCTGGCCATCGCCCCCGGCGCCACCTCGGGCGCGGCCATCTTCGCCGCCCCGGCCAAGACGGGCGCCATCCAGGTGCCGGTGACCGTCAAGAGGGCCGGTCAGCTGCTCGGTCCCCCGAAGGTCACGGTCGCCTACAGGGGCACTGGGACGCCCTCCGACGCACGCATCTTCGCGCAGCTCGTGAATATCGACCGCGGCGTGGTGGTCGGGAACCAGTCGGCTCCGATCCCGGTCCGGCTCGACGGGAAGAAGCACACGGTGTCTCGCCGCCTGGTGCCGATCGCGTCCACGGCACCGGCCGGAGCGCACTATGAGCTCCAGCTGGTGGCAGGCTCGGCGATCTGGGCTCCGCAGCGGGGTTCGGGCACTCTCAACGCCTCGCGGATCGACGTGGAGCTGCCGGTGGCCGACCCCCGCGGGCTCGGGCGCCACGGCAGGCCCTGCAGCACGAGCCGTTCCTTCCGGTTCCAGCTGGGCAAGCGGCTGAGGAGCCGGACGGTGACGGGCAGCGTGCTCCTGCGCGGCAGGCGCATGGCTCGCGTGCACAGCGGCGGCAGGGGCGGCCGCGTGCATTTCGCCCGCACCGCGGCCGGAGCCCAGCACCTGAAGCTCGTGCTGCGCCTCAGCGACGGCAGCACGGCGGTGCGGAAGAAGATCGTGCTGCTCTGCGGCCCGGGCTAGCCCCCACGCCCGGGGTAGGCGATGTCCCAGGAGAACGTGGAGATCGTGAGGCGGGCGGGTGAGCTCCTCGCGCGCAGGGATTGGCACACGGGGATTGACCTGTTTGATCCGAACGTCGAGCTTCATGGGACCGTCGGGGGCATCGAGGAAGGCAAGATCCTTCGAGGCCTCAGCCAGATCAGACAGGCCTTCGAGACGGAAGAGGCCGAGGTGTGGGATGAGCACCGGATCGAACCACAGGAGTTCATCGATGCCGGCGACCGGGTGGTTGTGCTCCAGCGCGAATACCAGCGCAGCAAGGGCGGGGCCGAGCTCGTGATCGACACGGCGACCATCGTCGACCTGCGCGACGGACGCATCGTTCGCCTACAGGGGTACATGGACCCCGCCGGAGCCCTCCGGGCCGCCGGGCTTTCGGAGTAGGGCGGTGAGCTCCGCCTCCCCGGTCCTCGCGATCGAGACGAGCTGCGACGACACCTGCGCCGCCGTGGTCACGGCGGAGGGGGACGTGCTCTCCAACGCGATCGCCTCCCAGGGACTGCTGCACGAGCGCTACGGCGGAGTGGTCCCGGAGCTGGCCGCCCGGCGCCACCTGGAGCTGATCGACGCGGTGACCGCGGACGCCCTGGAGGCTGCCGGCGTGGGCGAAGGCGACCTCGAGGGAGTGGCGGTGACGCACGGGCCGGGGCTGATCGGGGCCCTGCTAGTGGGTGTGTCCTCGGCCAAGGCGCTGGCCGCCGTTCACCGGCTTCCGCTCACGCCGGTGGACCACCTGCACGGGCACGTGGTGGCCGCCACGCTGCGCCCGGACCCGATCGAGCCGCCGTACCTGTGCCTGGTGGCCAGCGGCGGCCATACGTTCATCGCACGCGTGGACGAGCCGTCGTCCTACCGGATCCTCGGCCAGACCCTGGACGACGCCGCCGGCGAGGCCTTCGACAAGGGGGCCCGCCTGCTCGGCCTCGGCTATCCAGGCGGGCCCGAGGTGGATCGCCTCGCCCGAGAGGGCGACCCCGGTGCATTCGAGTTCCCGCGCAGCGCCCCGGGCGAGCTCGACTTCAGCTTCAGCGGCCTGAAGACCTCGCTGCTCTACCGGGTGCGAGACCTGGGAGAAGGGGCCACCGCCCTGCGCCGGGCGGACCTGGCCGCCTCCTACCAGCGCGCCATCGTGGACGCGCTCGTGACGCGGGTGGGCCAGGCGGTGGAGCGGGAGGGACTCGAGAGGCTCACGATCGGCGGCGGCGTGGCCGCGAACTCGGAGCTGCGGCGGGCGGTTGAGGCGCTCGACGTGCCCACCTGGGTGCCGCCGATGGATCTCTGCACCGACAACGCGGCGATGATCGGGGCCGCGGCGCGCTTCCTGGAGCCGCTTCCTTATCCCGGCTACCTCGCCCTGGACGCCGCGGCGCGGCTGGCCTGAGCGCCGTGCCGCGCGTGACCCTGTACGGCAAGCCGGGCTGCCACCTGTGCGATGACGCCCGGGCGGCGGTCCTGGCGGTCAGGGACGCGCGGCCCTTCGACCTCGATGAGGTGGACGTGTCTGTGGACCCGGCGCTCAACCGCCGCTACGGCGAGCGGATTCCGGTGGTGATGGTGAACGGGGAGGAGCTCTTCGAGTACCTCGTGGACCCCGTCGTGCTGGCGGAGCGGCTCGATAGAGTGGACGCGTGAGGTACGACCAGCCCATCGCGGGCGCAGTCGGCCTGCAGCCGGCGAGACCGGGGGTCGAGCCGGATGGCTCGGACCGCCTCTCGCTGGGTGTGGCCGCCCGGCTTTCCCGTTACCTGCAGGTCCTGATCCAGGCCAAGAAGATGGGCCGCGAGACCATCTCCTCCCAGGAGCTGGCGGACTACACGCACGTGAACTCCACCCAGATCCGGCGGGACCTGTCGGGCTTCGGGAAGTTCGGCAAGCGCGGCGTGGGCTACAACGTGGACTCGCTGGTCTCGCAGATCCGCAAGATCCTGCGCACCACCGGCAAGCACAACATCGCCCTCTTCGGCGCCGGGAACCTGGGACAGGCGATCGCGGGCTCCAACATCTTCGCCGACCACGGATTCCGGGTGGTCGCGTTGTTCGACACCGACACCGCCAAGGTGGGACAGGCGGTGAGCGAGACCCTGACCGTCCGCTCCTACGCCGACCTCGAGCGCGTGGTGCGCGAGGAGGACGTGGTGGTGGGCGTGCTGGCCGTGCCCACCGAGGCGGCCCAGAAGGTGGCGGACGACCTGGTGGAGGCCGGAGTGAAGGTGATATTCAATTACTCGGAGGCGCTGCTGCAGGTGCCGCCCGAGGTCACCGTGCACACCTCCAGCCCGGCCGTGGACCTTCTGTATGCGCTCTACTTCTACCTGACCTAGTGGACCTTCTCTCAACCTAGGAGAGACCCCGGCGTGCTGGACATGGGGACGATGAGGGAGGCGTTCGACGCCTCCACCGACTTCACGGTGGGTATCGAGGAGGAGTTCGCGATCCTCGACCCCGCCACCTTTTCGCTGGCCCACCGCTTCGAGGAGCTCCGGGCGGCCGCGGCGTCCGACGAGCTGCTCGCGGACTCCGTCGCCGGCGAGCTGATCCAGTCCGAGATCGAGATTCGCTCTGGACGGGGCGAGGACCTGGCGGACGCCCTTGCCCGCCAGCGCGACGCCCGGGCACGCCTGTTCCGCGTGGCCGCCGAGCAGAACGCGCTCCTGGGCTCCACGGGGACGCACCCCTGGAGCCCCTGGCAGGAGCAGCGGATCATCGACACCGAGCACTACCGCCGCGTGGAGCAGGACCTCCAGTACGTGGCCTGGCGCAACAACACCTTCAGCGCCCACGTGCACGTCGGAGTCCGCGGCGCCGACCGTGCGGTGGCCGTGTGCGACCGCCTGGGCGCGCTCCTGCCGGAGCTCCTGGCGCTGTCGTCCAACTCGCCGTTCCTAGATGGGCGGGACTCCGGTCTCCAGTCGGCTCGCAGCCAGATCTTCACCAAGAGCTTCCCCCGCTGCGGGATCCCGGAGCCCTTCGGGAGCTTCCGCGCCTACGCGGACTACGTGGACTTCCTGGTGCGGACGAACTCGATCGTCGAGCACACCCAGCTCTGGTGGAGCGTCAGGCCCCATCACGCCTTCGGCACAGTGGAGGTCCGCATCTGCGATGCCCAGACCACGGCCGAGGCCTCCAGCGCGCTGGTGGGCCTGATCGCCGCCTCTGTGGCCCAGGCGGCGATCGAGTACGACGAGGGGGTGCCGTACGAGCCGCCGGAGGGGCGCCTGATAGAGGAGAACTTCTGGCGGGCGATCCGCCACGGGCTGGACGGCAAGCTGATCGACCTCGACCGGCAGGAGGAGTATCCGGCGGCGGCGATCGGGGACCGTCTCATGGCCTGGACGGCGCCGGCCCGCGGCGCGCTCGGCATGGACGTGACGCTGCCGCCGGAGAGCGGCGCCCAGCGCCAGCGGCGAGCGCTCGCGGGCGGGGCCTCGATCGAGGAGGTCTACCGGGCCGAGGTGGACGCCACGCAGCGCACCTACGCCGGAGAGAGGGCTGTCCGGTGAGTGCCCAGCCGCCGCCCGACGAGGAGCAGCTGCGCGAGGCCCTGGCCCAGCTTCGGGTGGAGGACGTGGTCCTCCATACCGCTGTGACGCTGGTGAATCTCGCCGGGCGGCGCCTCACCGTCCCCGAGGAGAAGGATCTCGAACAGGCCCGGGCCGGCATCGAGGCCGTGCGCGCCCTCCTGCCGCTGTGCCCCGAGGAGGAGGCCGCGCCGATCCGCGAGGCGCTGTCCCAGCTCCAGATGATCTACGTCCGGGAAACCGGCGCTAAGGGCGGCCCGCCGCCCGCGGAAGAGCAGGGCCAGAAGGCGGAGGATCCCGAGGGAGACACAGATGCCGAGGAGCGCGCCAAGGCGCGCTCGAAGATCTGGACGCCTCCGGGCACCTCCACGTGAGTGCCGGGCCGGCCGCAGAGCCGGTGGGAATCTTCGGGGGCTCGGGCCTCTACCGACTCCTCGACGACGTGGAGGAGGTCGCGGTGGACACCCCCTACGGCCCACCGTCGGCCCGCATCCGGTTGGGCGAGGTGGACGGCCGAGGCGTGGCCTTCATGCCCCGGCACGGGGACGAGCACACCCTCCCGCCGCACCGGATCAACTACCGGGCCAACGTCTGGGCCATGCGCAGCGTGGGGGTCCGCCGGATAATCGGTCCCTCGGCCTGCGGGGCGCTCCGGGCCGAGCTGAGCCCAGGCACCTTCGTGATCTGCGACCAGTTCGTGGACCGCACCCGCGGCCGGGAGGACACCTTCTACGACGGTCCTCAGGCCACCCACGTCTCGGCCGCCGACCCGTACTGCGGCGATCTGGGGAGAACCCTGATGGAGGCCGCCCGGATCGAGGGGATACGGGCGGTGTCGGGAGGGACCGTCGTGGTGATCCAGGGTCCGCGCTTCTCCACCCGGGCGGAATCGCGCTGGTTCGCCGATTCGGGCTGGGACGTGGTGAACATGACCCAATATCCCGAATGCTGGCTCGCCCGGGAGCTGGGGCTCTGCTACGCCAACGTGTCGCTGGTCACCGACTACGACGTGGGCCTGGAGGGCAGGCCGGACGTGCCGCCGGTGTCCACGGAGATGGCCTTCGCGGCGTTCCGCCGGAACCTCGATAGACTGCGCGCGCTCTTGTTTCGGGCGGTGCCGACGATCGGCCCACAGCCTGACGATGCCTGCGCCACGGCGCTCGGCAACGCGATCGTCCACCACTAACGGCACTGCTTCGACTGACTTACACGGAGGAACTTCTTGGATTTCCTGACTGACTGGGGCGTGGTCATCGCGCTCGTTTGCTCCGGCGCCGCGGTTGCGTACGGAGTGCTCACGTCTCGCTGGCTCCTGGCCCTGTCGCCGGGCAACGACGAGATGCAGCGCATCTCGCGTGCCGTGCAGGAGGGCGCATCCGCCTACCTGCGCCGCCAGTACACGATCATCGGCGGCGTTGCGGTCGTGCTCGCGGTGGTGCTAGCCGTGGCGCTCGAGGCGGAGGGATCCAACGGGATCCTGGTGGCCATCGGGTTCCTGATCGGCGGTAGCTTCTCCGCCGCGGCCGGGTTCATCGGCATGAACGTGTCGGTGCGCGCCAACGCCCGGGTGGCCGAGTCGGCACGCAGCGGCGTGTCGAAGGCGCTCGAGGTGGCCTTCAAGGGCGGCGCCGTGACCGGCCTGCTCGTGGCGGGCCTGGCCCTGCTCGGCGTGGCCGGCTACTACGGGATCCTGATCCTGGCCGGCACGGACGAGCGCGACGCCGTGGATGCCCTGGTGGGCCTCGGCTTCGGCGGCTCGCTGATCTCCGTGTTCGCCCGTCTGGGCGGCGGCATCTTCACCAAGGCGGCCGACGTGGGCGCCGACCTTGTGGGCAAGATCGAGGCCGGCATCCCCGAGGACGACCCGCGCAACCCGGCGGTGATCGCCGACAACGTGGGCGACAACGTGGGCGACTGCGCCGGAATGGCGGCGGACCTCTTCGAGACCTACGCCGTGACGGCGGTGGCCGTGATGCTCCTCGGCATCCTCACCTTCAACGAGACCGGCACGGTGGCCGTGTACCCGCTGATCATCGGCGGCGTGTCCCTGCTGGCGTCGATCGTGGGCACCTTCGCCGTGCGCAGCGCCGCCGGAAACGTGGAGCGCGCTCTCTACCAGGGCCTGATCGTGTCCGGCGGCCTGGCGGCCATCGCCTTCCTGCCGATCACGCTCCTCCTGATGGACGACGTGAGCTACAAGGGCAACGTGTCCGACCTCCTGAGGGCGGGCGCATCCGCGCCCAGTGGGCTCGATCTCTGGTTCTGCACCCTGGTGGGCGTCGGCATCACGGCCGGCCTCTTCGTGATCACCGACTACTACACGTCCACCCGCTTCCGCCCGGTGCGCACCACCGCACGCGCGTCCCAGACGGGGCACGCCACCAACATCATCCAGGGCCTGGCACAGGGCCTCCAGTCCACGGCTGCGCCGGCGATCCTGCTGGCGCTCGGCATCCTCGTGGCCAACGAGCTGGCCGGGATCTACGGAATCGGCATCGCGGTCATGTCCCAGCTGTCGCTCACCGGGCTGATCGTGGCGCTCGACGCCTTCGGCCCGATCACCGACAACGCCGGCGGCATCGCCGAGATGGCGGACCTCCCCGAAGAGGTGCGCGCCGTGACCGACCCGCTCGACGCGGTGGGCAACACCACAAAGGCCGTGACCAAGGGGTACGCCATCGGCTCGGCGGTGCTGGCTGCCCTTGTGCTGTTCGCGGCGTTCATCGAGGAGCTCCGCGAGGAGGCGGTGGCGGACGGGAAGGTCCTCAAGGGCTTCGACATCTCGCAGCCGCCCGTGCTGATCGGGCTGCTGATCGGCGGCATGATGGTCTACCTGTTCGCCTCGCTGGCCATCGAGGCCGTGGGCCGTGCGGCAGGCGGGGTGGTTGAGGAGGTGCGCCGGCAGTTCAAGGAGAAGCCGGGAATCATGGACCACACCGAGCAGCCGGACTACGCCCGCGCCGTGGACATCGTCACTCAGTCGGCTCAGCGCGAGATGATCCTTCCGGCGCTGATCCCGATCGTGATCCCGGTGATCGTGGGGCTGTTGTCCTACCAGGCTCTCGGCGGCCTGCTGATCGGCGTAATCGTGGTGGGCTTCTTCTGCGCGATCTCGATGACCTCGGGCGGAGGTGCGTGGGACAACGCCAAGAAGCTGATCGAGGACGGCGAGTACGGCGGCAAGGGCTCCGAGGCCCATGCCGCTTCGGTGACCGGCGACACCGTGGGCGATCCCTACAAGGACACCGCGGGCCCGGCCATCAACCCGATGATCAAGGTCGCCAACATCGTGGCCCTCCTGATCGTGCCGTTCCTGGTCTAGGCGCTCCGCTCAGGCCGGGCTTTTCATCGAGCTCGACTTTTCGGTTCTAGGTGATCGGAAAAGACGCCCTCGATGCGCCTGGGCGAGCCGAAGCGTGACGTCCGGGCTCGAGCGTGCGACACATAGGACCGGCGGGCCACGGCGCCGGCCCCCAGCGGGAGTAGCTTTCCGAGCCGCAGATGGCCGAGTTCAAACCTAAGCACCAGGGGCTCGAGCGGGTGCTGGGCAGCGGCGCCCTGTTCGCGACCGCCTATGGGAACGTCGGCAGCTCGATCTACTACGCGCTAGGGCTGGTCGCGATCTTCGCGCTCGGGATGACCCCGGTCGTCTTCGCGATCGCGGGAGTGATCTTCGCGTGCACCGCCGCCACCTACACAGAGGCCACCACGATGTTCCCCGAGGCCGGCGGGTCATCCTCCTTCGCCCGCCGGGCCTTCAACGAGTTCTGGTCCTTCGTCGCGGCGTGGGGGCAGATGCTCAACTACATCGTCACCGTCGCCATCTCGGCGTTCTTCGTCCCCCACTACCTTGGCGTCTTCTGGGCGCCGCTCGGGGAGTCGCCGGCCGACATCGTTGGAGGAATCGTCGTTGTGGCGATCCTCGCGGCGGTCAACGTGGTCGGCGTCAAGGAGTCGGCAGGCCTCAACGTTTTCCTGGCGCTCGCTGATCTCTGCACTCAGGTCGCGTTGGTGGCCGTGGGAATGGTGCTCGTGTTCTCCCCCGAGACGCTCGTGAACAACGTCGACTTCGGCACGTCGCCGAAAGTCACCGATTTCCTGATCGCCATTCCCGTAGGCATGGTCGCCTACACGGGCATCGAGACCATCTCGAACATGGCGGAGGAGGCGCGGAACGTCGGCCACACGATTCCGCGGGCGATGGGGGCGGTGGTGATAGCGGTGTTCGCGATATACGCATTCCTGCCCGTCGTGGCGCTGTCCGCATTGCCGGTCGTAAACGGCGAGACGAAGCTCGCGCTTCCAAAAGACCAGGGGGGGTTCGCCGACGACCCGATTCTTGGGGTGGTCAAGAACCTCGACCTGGGAGCACTGCAGCCGGCGGCCGAGATCTACGTCGGCGTGCTGGCCGCGACGATCCTGTTCATCGCCACCAACGCCGGGATGATCGGTGTCTCTCGACTCACGTACTCGATGGGTCAATACCGCCAGCTCCCCGAGCGCCTGAGGACCCTTCACCCGCGATACGGCACGCCCTACATGGCGATCCTCGTGTTCGGCTTCGTGGCCTGCGTCACGATCCTGCCCGGACAGGCGGAGTTCCTTGGCACGATCTACGCCTTTGGGGCCATGCTGTCGTTCACGATCGCGCACCTCAGCGTGGTGGCCCTTCGCGTCAAGCAGCCGGATGCCGAGCGTCCCTGGCGGGGACCGGGGACCCTCCGTATCCGTGGACGCGAACTGCCGCTCTTCGCGATCGTCGGTGGCGCCGGCACCGCAATCGCCTGGATCGTCGTCACGGCCCTCAACATCGACACGCTCATCGTCGGCTCGATGTGGCTGGCGGTTGGGGTCATCACGTACGTCGTCTACCGGCGGCGGCAGGGGCTGCCGCTTACCGAGACCCACAAGATCGTGATCCCCAAGCCTGTGGTGGAGCACGAGGTGGAGTACGAGTCGATCCTGGTGGCATTCGAGGACGGTGAGTACTCGGGCGAGGCGGTGGACACCGCGGTGAGGCTCGCCGCGACGCGGCGGCGGGGAATCCACGTGCTGGTGACCATCACCGTCCCTCCGAACGCGCCAATCGACGCGATCCTGCCCGAGCAGGAGGCCCGTGCGGCGTCGCTGATCGACTCCGCCCGAGTCCGCGGCGGCCGGCGGGTGACGGGACACTGGGTGAAGGTCCGCCCGGGCCAGGCCGGCCGTAGGATCGTGGAGGAGGCCCGCGAGATCCGGGCCCGCGCGCTCGTGATGACGCTGCCGCCGCGACGCACGGGAGCGTCGCTCTTCGGGCGCACTCTGGAGACGGTCCTGGCCGAGCGGCCCTGCCGGGTGATCATCGAGTCCACCAAGGGCACCATTGCGGGACGGGCGGCCGCCTGAGCCCGACTACGATGGGCAGGTGGAGCGCGTCTATGCCGCATCGACCCGTGTCCTCGCGGCCGCGATCCTGGTGCTCGGCGTGGCGATGGTGGCCTCGACCCTCGCGCGCGGCGGAGGCGCCGCCACGCTCGGCGTGGTGCTCGGGGTGATGCTCACGCTGATCGGCGCCGGCCGGCTGTGGCTCGCGCGCAGCGCGCATACGCACACCCACGGCGAGGGGCGTTGAGCGGCGAGGACGGAGACCGCGGTCCGGACCTGAGCGGCCGGACGCGGGACGGCCTTCGGAGGGGAACGGGCCGTGCGGGGGCGCGCATCGCACGGGGCACCGAGAGGGCGGAGGCACGCATCGCCCGCGGCCTCGGCGAGCCGGCGCTGTTCGCGATCATGCTCAGCGCGATCGTCTCGGCGATCCTCTACTCGCTCGGAGTGGTGGCTGACGACGCGCTGGGGCTCACCCCCGTCGTCTTCCTCCTGGCCGGCGGGTTCTTCGTCATCACGATGGCCACCTACGTGGAGGGCAACTCCCTCCACCCGGAGCGAGGCGGCGCCTCCACCTTCGCCCGCTACGCCTTCGACGAGTTCTGGAGCTTCGTGGCCGGCTGGGCCATCCTGCTCGACTACGTGATCGTCATGGCGCTCGCCTCCGTGGCGATCACCGACTACCTCTCGGCGTTCTGGGGAGAGCTACAGGGCGGGGTGGAGGAGGTGCTGATCTCGGCCGCCGCCGTGGTCTTCGTGGTCGGGGCGAACGTGCGCGGCCTGTCGCCCCGGCGCCTCCGCACGGTCCTGCGGCTCTCGCTCGCAGGCATCGTGGTGCTGGTGGCCGCCTCCGTGGCGGTGTACGCCCAGTTCTTCGACCTCGGGTCCGTATTCGACACGGTGGAGCTGGGGCACCAGCCGACCTGGCAGGACGCGGCGTTCGCCACCGTGCTGGCCACGGGGGCGCTGATCGGCATCGAGGCCGCGTCCGGGCTCGCGGGAGAGGTGCGGGTCGGGCGCCGGGGCCTTCGGCGGGTCGTGATCGTGGTCTCGGCCGCGGCGCTGCTGCTCCTGACCGGTGTCTCGGCCGCCGCCCTGATGGCCCTGCCCGTGCACAACGGGGCCACCGAGCTCGGGGGCCGGTACGTGGAGGCCCCGGTGCTCGGGATGGTGTCGACGCTCGACCCTGAGTGGCTGAGGCACGTGTTCCGGTACACGGTCGGGGCGGTGGCGGGGGCCATCCTCCTCACCGCGATGAACGGCCAGATGCTGGGCGTGGCCCGGCTGTCCTATTCGCTGGCCACCAATCGCCAGATCCCGAGCGCCGTGGGGCGGCTGCACCCGCAGCTCGGCACCCCCTACGTGGCCATCACGATCGCCGGGGTGCTGGCCTTCGTTCTGGCGCTGCCGCACGACGTGAACTTCCTCGCCGGGATCTTCGCCTTCGGGGCCATGATCACGTTCGCGATCGCCCACGTGTCGGTGATCGTGCTGCGCTTCCGCGAGGCGGATCGCCCGAGCGCGTTCCGGGTCCCGCTCTCGTTCCGGTTCCGTGAGGGGACCATTCCCGTGCCGGCCGCACTCGGCGCCCTGCTCTCCGTGGGTGCGTGGATCAGCGTGATCACGCTGCACGAGGGGGCACGAGTGGTGGGCGGGCTGTGGATGGCCTTCGGGCTCGCCCTGTATGTGATCTATCGCCGGAGCCAGGGCAAGTCGCTCCGCAAGCGCTTCACCATTCCCGCCACCGCTCTCCAGGAGACGAGCGAGACGGAGTACGGGAGCATCCTGGTGCCTGTGTTCGGGGAGGCACTGGACGACGACATTGTGGGCACGGCCGGGCGGCTCGCGGCCGAGCAGTCCGAGGAGGGCGCCGGCGCCGTGCTGGAGGCGCTCTACGTCTTCGAGATCCCCATGTCCCTGCCGATCGACGCCCGGGTGTCGCCGGAGCGTGTGGCCGAGGCCAAGCGGGTGCTGGCCCGGGCCAAGGAGGTGGGGGAGGAGTACGAGGGCGTGGAGGTGGCCACGGCCATGGTGCGCGGCCGCTCGACCGGCCAGGCGATCGTCTCCGAGGCCCGGCGCCGCGGCGTGGAGGCCATCGTGCTGGCGGCCGAGGAGCCCACGCGGGTGAAGGGCGGGGCCATTCTGGGAGGCCGGGGAAGGGCCCGCGACCGCTTCGTGGGGGAGACCACGCGGTACGTGGTGGAGAAGGCGGAGTGCACCGTGATCCTCACCGCGGCGCCCGAGGGCCGGGACACCGTTCGTGAAGGCGTTCTGCCGTAGTGCCGGTACGTCGGCGATTGCTTTGTAGAGTGGCCTTCAATGTTCGTGCTGATCGTCGGATGCGGACGGGTGGGATCGGCAATCGCCCACTCGATGCTCGCTGAGGGAAACGAGGTCTCGGTCCTGGATGAGGATCCCGAGGCGATCGCGCTGCTCGATCGCGGCCAGGCCGAGGGCTGGGAGGAGCGGGGCGGGCGGTTCACGGTGGGCACGGCCCTCGAGATCGACGCGCTGCTGGCCGCCGGAGTGGAGCAGGCCGACGCCTTCGTGGCCTCCACCGACGGCGATAACACGAACCTCGTGGTGGCTCAGATCGCGAAGCGCCGCTTCGACATCGATCGGGTGGTGGTGCGGGTGCTCGACCCGCACCGGGCGCGCTGGTACGCCCAGCAGGGCCTGCAGACCGTGTGCCCCACCCAGACCGCGATCGAGCTGCTGGAGGCCGCCGTGCGCGGCCAGATCCGCTTCGAGGGTGTGTCCGGCTGATGTACGTGCTGATCGTGGGAGCGGGGAAGGTCGGCTGGAACCTGACGCGTGAGCTGATCGCCAAGGGTCACGAGGTCACCGTTCTCGAGTCCGACCCAACCCGCTACGCGGTGGTGGAGGAGGAGCTCGAGCACAGCGTCCAGTACGGCGACGGCTCAGAGCTCTGGGTGCTGGAGCGCGCGGGGATCGAGCGCGCCGACCTGGTGATCGCCGTGACCGGCGACGACGAGGACAACATCCTCATCTCCCAGGTGGCCCGCGAGAAGTACGGGGTGGAGCGCGTGGTGGCGCGGTGCAACAACCCCCGCAACCTGCACCACTTCGAGCTGCTGGGCGTGAAGCCGGCCATCTCGGCCACGGACCTGATCCTGCGCCTGATCGAGCACGAGGTGCCGAAGTACGGCCTGGTGCATCTCCTGGACCTGCCCGAGGAGCGCCTCGAGATCATCGAGCTCGAGGTGGCGCCGAACTCCGAGGCGGCGGGCAAGCCCGTCAAGGACCTCGGGCTGCCTGAGGGCTCCCTGGTGATCTCGATCCTGCGCGACGACGGTGGCTTCGTGCCCACGGGCGAGTCCGTGGTCCAACCGGGCGACGAGGTGCTGGTGGTGCTCGACGTGGGCATTGAGGACCGCGTCACCGAGCGCTTCACCGGCACCATCGCGCCCACGGCCTGAGCGGTGGCCGACCGTCACGTCGACCACCTGATCGTGGGAGGCGGCCTGGCCGCCGGGAGCTGTGCGCGCTGGTTGCGCGAGGAGGGGGCCCAGGGCTCGATCCTGCTCGTGGGCCGGGAGTTCGACCCTCCATACAACCGGCCGCCGCTGACCAAGGAGTACCTGCGCGGGGAGGAGAGCCGCCAGGACGTGCTCTACCGCCCGGACGAGTGGTGGCAGGAGCAGCGGATAGAGCTGCTCACCCGCACCAGCGTGATGAAGCTGGACAGCGACGAGCGCGTGGCCACGCTGTCCACGAAGGAGACCGTGGGCTTCGACACCGCGCTGATCGCCACCGGGGCGAACGTGCGCCGGCTGCGCGCCGCCGGGTCCGAGCTCGACGGGATCCACTACATCCGGGCCCTCGCCAACTCGGACTCCCTGAAGGAGGATGCGGCCAGGGCCGAGCGGGTGGTGCTGATCGGCGGGAGCTACATCGCCTGCGAGGTGGCCGCGTCACTCACCGCGTCGGCCGGGGTGAGGTGCTCGCTCGTGATGCAGGAGAACGAGCCGCTCGAGCGGCACTTCGGGCCCGAGGTCGGCCGCTTCTTCCGGCGGGTGCTCGAGGAGCACGGGGTGGAGATCCACGGCGGCGACGAGCTGGCGCGCTTCGAGGGCGAGGACGGTCGTGTGGGCAGGGTCGTGACCGGCGCAGGCCTCGAGCTCGACTGTGACTGCGTGGTGATCGGCGCCGGGGTGATGCCCGACGTGACGCTGGCCCGGTCGGCCGGGTTCGACCTGGGGGAGACGGGCGGCCTGCGCTGCTCCTCCGGTCTCGAGACCTCGGTGCCGGGGATCTACGCCGCCGGCGACAACTGCGAGTACGACAGCCCGGTGCACGGGCGCCGGCTGCGCGTGGAGCACTGGGACGTGGCGGCGAGCCAGGGGAAGACCGCGGCGCTGAACATGCTCGGCCGCGACGTGGAGCACACCGTGGTGCCGTACTTCTTCTCCGACCTCGCCGACTGGGCATCGCTCGAGTACGTGGGGCCCGGCGCAGGGGAGGCCGTGGTCCGCGGTTCGATGGACCGGGGCGACTTCACGGTCTTCTACGTGGACGGCGAGCGGGTCACGGCCGCGCTCGCCGTCGGCGGCCGCTCGGACGACCTCGAGCACGCCCGCCGCTTCATCACCCACAGGTCGTCGCCCGCGCGCGACGCCCTCGCCGACGCGGGCTCGGACCTCTCCGCGCTCTGAACCGCCGGCGGCCGCCGGTCAGGACGAGGCGGCCACGTACGAGAGCATGCGGTTGGTGAGCGAGGTGGCCCGGGCCACGCTGTCCGCGTTCGCGGCCGGCGGGCGCGACAGGCGCTCGGGAATGCGCTCGTCCAGGCCGGCCACGTGCGGGCGGGCCAGGTCGAGACCGAGCAGCACCGCGTCCCGCACCACATCGGGCTCCACCGACCACAGCATCTCGAACACCCGCTCTCCCGTGGTCTGCCGCTCGCGCCCGGCGAGGCAGGCCGCAAACCCGGGCGCGTCGCAGACGATGGCCCACTCGTCGGCCAGCGGGTGGTCGCGCTCCATGGGCACCTCCACGGGTCCGTCCGGCGGTCCGCCGAGCTCCTTGAAGTCGGCCAGCGCCAGGGCGATCTCCGAGGTTCGGGCGAACTCGCGCCAGCGCGGCTCGGCCTGCCGGTAGAAGCGCTCGCGCTGGAAGGAGCCCACCAGCACGGCCCGTTCGCCGGAGGCCGAGCATTCGTCCTCGATCGCGTGCGACACCGCCACCAGCAGGCGCTTGGGAATGGGGTAGGGCTGCAGCTCGGGGCGCCGGCGCCGCAGCCCTCCGAAGATCGACGCCTCGGGGATGAGCTCGGCCTCGCCCACGCGCTCGATCGCGGCCGCGAGGGAGAGGCCGGCATCGCGGGCCCGGGCCACCTCGCGCACCGCCTCGATCTGCTCGCGGGCGTAGCGGCGATGGCCGCTGGGCAGGCGCTCGGCCCTCGGGAATCCGTGCCGGGTCTCCCACATGCGAAGCGTGCCCGGCTGGACGCCGGTGGCCTCCGAGAGCTGTCCGATGGTGAGGAGAGTCAAGACTTAAACAAGACGTTCGACAAATCGCTACAGTGTGTTTAGCTTTGGTTCCGACGAGGTATGGGAGAAGCATGACCGCTCTGGCCGCCCCCACCGAGTTCAGCAGCGCCTACCAGGAGCACTGGCCGCGCGCATTCTCCAGCGCCTTCAGGGTTCTGGGCGATGCGGCCGCCGCCGAGGACGTCGTGCAGGACGTGTTCCTCACGCTGTGGAGGAATCCCGGACTCTTCGACCCCTCGCGGGGGAACCTCGCGGGCTACGTGGCCATGATGGCCCGAAGCCGCGCGGTGGACCGCGTTCGCTCGATCGGCGCCGGACGCGCCGCCGTGGAGCGCCTTGGGGTGCGCGACGAGGACCGTCCCGGCGACGAGGACGGTCCCAGCGCCAGCGCCATCCGCCGAGACGAGCGCGGGCGCATCCTCTCGGCAGTCAAGGACCTCCCGACTCCCCAGCGCGACGCCGTGCTGCTGGCCTTCGGCAAGGGCCTCTCCGCCGCGGAGATCGCGGAGGCGTCGGACACGCCACTCGGAACGGCAAAGAGCCGGCTCCGCCTGGGTCTGGCGAAGACCCGCGAGAAGCTCGACACCGCGGCCTGAAGCGTTCATCTCCCTCGGATACGGGCGGGCGGCACGGAGCGGTCATCGATGCCCGGTCCTGGCGGGCCCGGCTTCGTCCTTCGCACGCCAAGCTCCGTACGCTCAGAGGATGGACGGCTACTTCACCGACCGCTCGATGCTGCGGATCGTGCACCGCGAGCGGGCGATCGCGCTGTCCGGGCCGCGGGCGCTGCTGATGCAGGCGGCGCACCCGCTGGCGGTATCGGGACTGCTCGCCCACACCACCGCCCTCGACGAGCCCTACGACCGGCTCGCCCGCACGGCCAGGGTGATGGGCACGATCGGATTCGGCACCCGGGCCGACGCCGATCGGATCACCCGCGGGGTGCGGGGGATGCACCGCAAGGTCAGCGGACGGCTCAGCCGGCCGGCGGGCCCGTTCCCCAAGGGCACCGCGTATCGCGCCGACGACCCGGAGCTGCTCCTGTGGGTGCTGTTCACGCTGGTGGACTCCGGGCTGGTGGTCTACCGCAACTACGTCGGCCGCCTGACCCGTGAGCAGGAGGCGGCCTACTGGGACGACTACCGCGTGGTGGGACGGCTGTTCGGCCTCCGCAAGAGCGACATGCCCCGCACCCTCGCCGATCTGGACGACTACCGCCGGGGGATGCTCGAGGGTGACCGCCTGCACGTGACCCCGTGGGCGCGCGAGCGCGCCCGCTCGATCGTGCTGGAGCCGCCCGTGCCGATGTTCGCGCAGCCGCTCGTGGAGACGGTCAACTTCATCACCATCGCCCTGCTGCCGGACCGGATCCGGAGCGAGTACGGGTTCTCGGCCCTACCGCCCGCGTTCGTGCGCAAGGCAATGGTCCGAGCCGGCGCCGAGTACGTGAAGCGCGGAGTCGTCCCGTTCCTGCCCGACCGGCTGAGGCTGGTACCGGCCGCACGCGCCGCATAGGCCGGGCCTGGGGAGGAGCGGAGCCCGATCGGTGATCGGGCGAGCACCGGACCATGCCATCAGCTGCGGGGCAGGGACTCGAACCCCGATAACCAGCTCCAGAGGCTGGCGTCTTGCCATTAGACGACCCCGCAAGGGCAGCGATCAGGATACCCAGCCCTCGCGGGCCGCAGTCCCCGCGGCCGCGGTCACTTCGTGAGCTTCGGCCTCACGTGAAGCACCGTCGTCCTCCCGCCCGCCACGGTCACCCGTATCGCGAGCTTCACGCGCCGTCCGCGCAGCTTCCGCGCCAGGGCCTTCGAAACCCGGATGCCGCCCGCGCTCACCCTCACGCGCGCCTTGGGCGAGGAGACGAGTGCACGCAGCGAGCGTCCGCGGGCGTGTAGCCGGAGGGTGGCCGCGGGATGCGCGGTGCTCGGCCTGGCGAAGCTCGCCCCGCGCGGCAGCGTGAACCGCACGCGGCGAAGGCCCGGGCGGCCGGCGCCGGCGCGCACATCGGCCACGAGCCGGGCCCGGCCGCGCCGTACCCGCAGGGTCACCCCGGCGGTGAGCCGTCCTGTGGCTCCGCTGCCGCCGGTCTGCCCCTTGCCCGTCCCGGAGGTGCCGCCAGAGCCGCCTGACGTAGCCGGGCCGGCCGGGGGGCCGGACGACGCCGGGCATCCGGACACCGCAAGGTCGGCCGATGCGGTGGCGGAGCGGCCGGTCTCGGCGGTGAGAGCCGCTCCGGCCGCCGCTCGCGCACCGGCAGTGCACAGGTCGGCAGTCGCGAGAAGCAATCCGCCGGATCCGCCGTCGAGCGCGAGTGTGAACGTGCTGAGAGGCAGGTCGGGCGCGTCCGTGAAGGTGGTGACGAGACCGTCGGCGGTGATGTCCACCGTGCCCTGCAGGCGCATGTCGATCACGCCGCCCAGGTCAACGCCGATGATCGGCAGGCCACCCGGGTTCTCGACGAGGCGCACCGGGCCGGTGAGGGGGATCGGCGTGAGTGGGGAGGTGGCGGTGGCCGTGCCCACGCGCGACGTGGCGGGACAGGCTCCCACGGCGAAGGAAGCCGCCGGGCACACCCGGGCAAGCGCGGCCGCGTTCGGCGCGAGCGCCCGCGGGAGCGTGACCCGCGCCGTGTCGAGCGCGGCGTCCCCGTCGCGGAAACGAAGCGTGGTCTGCACCGCGGGCGGCACGGCCAGACCGCCGCTGAGCTTCACGCTCCCGGCGAGTGACGGGGCGAACGGCAGCGAAGAGCAGCCGGTGGGCGTGATCGAGTCGGTGGCCGTGGCCACGTTTCCCGGGGCGAAGTAGGAGCTCGCGGCGGCGGAGGCCGCGGCGGGGGCGCATGACGTGGGCATGCGCATGAACCGCTTTCCGTTCACCATTCCGGACAGAGTCAGCGCGATCGACTTGATCTGCACCGGGAGTCCGCTGACGGTGCGCGGCTGGTCGGCGAAGGTGGATTCGAGCGCGTAGCCGCCCGGGCCGGGCTTCAGCTGGAGCCCCGCCTGGAGCACGATCGTGGACAGCGTGACCGGGATCAGCGGCGTGGCGGGCCTGACCACCACGCCAAGACGCGCGGGCTCGCCCGCCTCCGGGAAGAGGTTGTAGACGTCGCCCGGGGCGGTGGTGGGCACCGCGACGCCGAAGGTGATGTCGGCCTGCACGGCCACGGTGCCGACCTTCGAGCCCGCGGGACAGGCATCGTCCTCGAGTTGGCCGGCGGAGCAGTAGGAGGCCACCGACGGGTTGCCCACGAGTCCGGCGGGAAGGCGCACGAAGAGATCCTTCACGTCGTCGGTCGCCCCGTCGTACTGGAACCCGGCGGCGAGGGACACGTTGGGAGCGCCACCGGCCTGGAGGGAGGAGGGGGCCACGTCGAGGGTGAGCCCGGTCACGGCGGCACCCGCGGGCGCGGCCACGGTGAGCAGGCCCAGCGCCAGCGCCAGGACGAGTACGGCGATAGACCTCAGCGGAAGCACCGGGCTCGGCCCGGTGCGCACCGTCCCTGTCAACACACGAACCTCCCTGTTCGCGATAGCCCGACTTTCCAAGCTAACCCGGAAATCCGGGTTGCGCCAGCACGGGAGGGGGGTCGCTAGGCCACGGACTGCTCGGCCCAGTCGCGGTACAGGCGCGCGTAGGCGCCGTTCGCGGCCAGCAGCTCGTCGTGTGTGCCCTGCTCGGCGATCCGGCCACCGTCCAGGACCACGATCCGTCCCGCGCCCCGGATCGTGGAGAGACGGTGCGCGATCACGAGTGCCGTGCGGCCGGCCAGCAGCCGGCGCAGCCCGTGCTCGATCTGCGACTCGGTGCGCACGTCCACGTTCGAGGTGGCCTCGTCCAGGATCAGGATGCGCGGATCGGCCGCCGCCGCGCGGGCGAATGCCACGAGCTGGCGCTGGCCGGCGGACAGGTGGCCGCCCCGTTCCCCGACCTCGGTGTCGTAGCCCTCGGGCAGGCGTTCGATGAAGCGGTCGGCTCCCACCGCGCGGGCGGCCTCCAGCACCTGCTCATCGGTCGCGTCGGCCCGGCCGAAGCCGATGTTGTCGCGGATCGTGCCCGAGAACAGAAAGCTCTCCTGGGGAACGATGCCGAGCTGAGAGCGCAGCGAGTGCTCGGTGACCTCGCGGAGGTCGTGGTCGTCCACCAGCACGCGCCCGTGGTCGGGGTCGTAGAAGCGGGCCACGAGCTTGGCGAGTGTGGACTTGCCCGCACCGGTGGCGCCCACCAGCGCCACCGTCTGGCCGGGAGGCACGTGCAGCGACACGTCGCAGAGCGCCGGCTCGCTGTCGCCGTACGAGAAGGTCACGTCATCGAACTCGATCTCCCCGCGCAGCCGGGGCAGCTCGAGGGCGCCCGGCCGGTCGGTGATCTCGGGCTCCTCGTCAAGCAGCTCGAAGATCTTGTCGAGCGCCGCCATGCCCGCCTGGTAGGTGGTGTACAGCTGCGACAGCGACTGGATCGGGTCGAAGAAGCTCTGCAGGTAGAAGACGAAGGTCACGAGCACGCCGATCGACACCGCGCCGTCCACCACCTGGTTGCCGCCGTAGACCAGGATCGCGGCCGTGGCGATGGCCGAGACGAACTCGACCGCCGGGAAGTACGCCGCGTTCAGGTACACGGTGCGCATGTTCGCCTCGCGGTGCTCGTCGTTCAGCTCGGCGAAGCGGGTCCTGTGACGCCGCTCCTGCCCGAAGGCCCGCACCACGCGCACCCCGGAGAGCGTCTCCTGGAGGTAGGCGGTGACCATGGCGATCCGCTCACGGGTGAGCCGGTACGCCCCCGCGGAGGCCACGCGGAAGATGACGCTGCCCACGAGGATGAACGGGAAGGTGAGGAAGGTCACCAGCGCGAGGGCCGGGTCGAGCACCACCAGGATCACCGCGATGCCGATCAGCGTCAGCGTGGACGAGAACAGCGTCTGCATTCCCTCGGTCACGAGCTGGTCGAGCGCCTGCACGTCGTTGGTCAGGCGGGAGATCAACACGCCGGCGCGGTTGCGCGAGTAGAACCCGATCGAGAGGCGCTGCAGGTGGGCGAACACCTGGACGCGGAGGTCCTGGAGCGCGCGCTGGCCGACCCAGTTGATCAGGTAGGTCTGGGCGTAGGTCGCTCCCCAGTTCACCAGCGCGGCGGCCACGAAGAGGATCAGGATCACCGTGAGGGTGTTCACGTCCTTCTGCACGATCCCGTCGTCCACGGCCCGGCCCGCGAGGTAGGGCGGCACGAGGGCCGCCGCGGTGGCCAGCAGCAGGGCCAGCAGGGTGAGGATCACCATTCCCCGGTAGGGGCGCAGCAGCGTGACCAGGTGGCGCAGCTTGCGCGTGCGGTTCTCCTCGCCGCGGAACGTGTGCCAGAAGCGCCTCACAGGCCCGCCACCTCGCGCTCAACGGGGTCCTGCGTGAGGAACACCTGGTCGGGGAGCCCCTTCTCGGCGATCTCGCGGTAGAGCGGCGAGGTCTCCAACAGCTCACGGTGGGTGCCGCGCGCCATGATCTCCCCGTCCTCGAGCACCACAACCTCGTCGGCCAGGGCGATGGTGGACAGGCGGTGTGCGATCACGAAGGTGGTGCGGCCCTCCATCACCTCGGAGAGCGCGTTCTTGATGCGGCTCTCGGTGGTGGCGTCCACGCTGGAGGTCGCGTCGTCGAGCACGAGGATGCGCGGCTCGGAGAGGAGCGCCCGGGCGATGGCCACGCGCTGACGCTGGCCGCCTGACAACGTGAGCCCGCGTTCGCCCACCAGTGTGTCGTAGCCCTCGGGGAGCTCCTCGATGAGCTCGGCCAGGCCGGCGCGTGCGGCGGCCCGCTCCACCTCCTCGTCGCTGGCCTCCGGACGGGCGTAGGCGATGTTCTCGCGCAGCGGGGCGGAGAACAGGAAGGCGTCGTCGGACACCACCGCCACCTCGCGGCGCAGCGATCCGGGGTCCACGTCGCGCACGTCCACACCGTCCACCAACACCGCGCCCTCCTGCACGTCGTACAGGCGCGGCACGAGGAGCACGAGCGTGGTCTTGCCGGACCCGGTGGGGCCGACCAGCGCCACCGTCCGGCCCGCCTCCACCCCGAGGCTCACGTTGCGGAGCACGGGCTCGCCGCCCTCGTAGCCGAAGGTCACGTTCCGGAGCTCCACCCGACCCCCTCCGGCGGGCAGCGGCGGGGCGCCGGGCACCGAGGTGAGCTGCGGCTGGCGGTCGAGCAGCTCGAAAACCCGCGCGCCCGAGGCCACGGCCCGCTGGGCCATGCCGAGCGCCATGCCGAGCATGCGCATCGGGGAGGTGAGCATCAGCACGTATCCGTAGAAGGCGACGAAGTCACCGATGTCCAGCGATCCGTTGATGGCCTGGCGGCCGCCCACGTAGAGGAGGGCGGCCAGGCCGAGCTGGGGCACGAAGCCGATCAGCGGGGCGTAGAACGCGCGCAGGCGGGTGGAGATCATGGACTGGTCGAAGACCCGGGCCACGGCGCGGTTGAAGCGGTGGAGCTGGCGCTGCTCCTGGGCGAAGGCCTTCACCACGCGAACGCCGCCCACGTTCTCCTCGGCCTCCGCGGTGAGCTCGGCGATGCGCTGCTGCACCTCCTGGGTGGCCGGGCGGTTGAGGCGCCCGTAGCGGAACGCGATCCAGATCACGAAGGGCATCGGGGCCAGCGACACGGCCGCCAGCCTGGGATCGAGCGCGAACATCACCGTCGCTGCGATCACGATCGTCAGCGCGGACTGGACGATGAAGATGAGCCCGTAGCCGAGGAAGAACCGCACGGCCTGGAGGTCCACGGTCGAGCGGGACATGAGCTGGCCGGTCTGCTGGGTGTCGAAGAAGGCCAGCTCGAGCGAGTTGAGATGGGCGTACATGCGGTTGCGGAGGTCGTACTCGACGCCGAGCGAGACCTGCCCGGCCACGAGGCGCCGGGTGACGCTGAACAGGAGCCGCAGGACCCCGGCGCCGACGATGGCGAGCGCGAGCGGCCACAGGTCCGTGGCACCGTCGCGGATGTCGTTCACGGTCTGGCCCACGAGGTAGGGGATGAGCACCCCCACGCCCATGGCGGCGGCCGCGAGCAGGAAGGAGGCGATCACGCCCCTGCGGTAGGGACGCAGGAATCCGAGCAGCCTCCAGAACGTCGTCATGCGCCTATGACTTTACTTTGTGAAGCGCCGAGCGATCTCGCTGTGTCGGTGGTCGAAGATCCGGCGCAGGTCGCGCGCCACGAACAGCCGGTGGCCGGCCTCGCCGAGCGGACCGAGGGGCAGGGCATAGCGCACCCGGTCGCGCACCAGGGTGCCTCCAGGCGCGGGCTCGAACGTGTGCGTGTGGTGCCAGAGCCGGTAGGGGCCGCGGATCTGGGCGTCCACGAAGCTGCGGCCGGGCACCCACTCCTCGATGCGGGTGAGCCATCGGACCGGCACGCGGTGCAGGGCCAGCCGGTATTCGATCAGCGCACCCACGCCCATCTCGACCGGCCGCGGGGTGATCACCCGGAAGTTGACCCACGGCGGCGTTATCGCCTCGAGGTTGAAGGCGTCGGCGAAGAACGGGAACACCTCCTCGGGCGCCGCCGGGATGAGCTGAGCCCGTTCGAGGACGTGGACTCTCATGCGCGGGGTACGGTCGGCGACGGAAGGGAGGTCAACCTCCGTAAGGTTCCTGATGTGACGAACACTGCACGGTGGTTGATCGCGATTCTGCTCTCCGCTCTGGTGTTCACGGTCGGCTGTGGCGGCGGGTCGAGCGACAGCGGCGACACGTCGCAGCCCTCGATCGCGGCGGAGCCGAAGCCGGAGAAGCCGAAGCCGGTGACTCTCAAGGGATGCCTGACGGAGGCCGGGTTCGAGGTCCAGCGGGACGCCGACGGCTGGGGTGCCACGCGCAACGGCCGCACGTTCATCAAGATCCACGAGTTCGGATCGGAGTCCGAGGCCAAGGCGTACGACCAGCAGCTCACGGTCGCGGTCCATTCCCAGATCGGCCCCAGGGTCGCCACCGGCGGAAGCGCGGCCGACCTGAAGCCCGTCGAGGTGTGCCTGGGCGCCGTGGTGCAGAAGTAGCCGCGCGCTACTCCGCCAGCCCCACCGCTTGGAGCGCCCTGGCCCGGTCCGCGAAGATCTCGAGGCGCACCGCCTTGCCGTCCCGCAGCGTCCACACGTGCGCGCCCTCGGTGTCCACGTCCACGCCGCTGCCCTTCCCGCGGCCCGTGTAGCGGGCGAGCACGACCACGAGGTCGCCGTGGGCGACGTAGTCCTCGGCCTCGATTCGCCAGTGCTCCCAGGGGCTGAGCCATTCGTGCAGCCGCTCGCTGCGCTGCCGCGGGGTCGTGGTAGACCCCGGCCAGACCGGGGAACTCGTCCGACCAGCCCCACTCGAGGTCGGGGGAGTAGAGGTCGAACTTCGGGGTGAAGTTGCCGCGTCCCCACTCCTCGTAGATGCACCGAATGGCCTCGATGTTCTGCTCCGTCATCGGCCACCGAGTATCCCAGCGGTGACCCCGGGATAATCCGAGCATGGGTCCGCTCGAAGAGGAGCTCCGCCAGCAGCTCGCCTACAGGCTCTCGGGAATCGAGGGCATTCCCGAGCTGATGCTCGAGGCGCTCGACAGAGAGGATGCCGGAGTCTTCCGCGCGGCGGATCCGGACCAGGAGACGGTCGAGCAGGTGAACACCGCGCTGGTGGACTTCTGCCGGGAGTCCATCCTCCGGCTCGCCCGCGAGATCGACGAGCTTCGAGCCGCGCCTGGTCAGCGGTTGCCACCCTGAACGCTCTGGCGTTAGGGTCGGCCGATGAAACGCCTCGTCCTCGGGCTCTCCGTGCTTGCCGTGGTGGTCTCGAGCTGCGGGATCGGCGTGCGCAAGCTGCCGAGCGAAATCACCGAGACGACCGCGACCCTGAACGGCAACGCGGTCTCGACTATCGGCGGCCCTGGCAGCTATCTCTTCTTCTTCGGGCCCGCCGAGAACGCAGAGAGGCCGACGCCCCGCCACAACATCGACTTCGGCGCCGGCAGGGAGGTACCGCTCTCGGTGCCGGTCACCGGACTCGAGCCCGGCACCACGTACCGCTACCAGGTGTGTGCCGGCGACGCCGAGAACCCCGACGGGGGATGCAGCCGGACTCAGACCTTCAAGACCGCGGGCACCGGAGTCCGGGCGCTGCGGCTCAAGAACTTCTGCGCCGACCCGGGGGACTTCTCCCAGGAGGCCATCGCCCTCAACTTCGAGCCGAGCACCGCCTACGGGTTCAGGGTCCAGTTCGTCGGGCAGAGCGGCTTCGCCGCCACGTTCTTCAAGACGGACGACGCCGGGAACTACGGCATCGGAAACGTGTCGCTCAGGGCGCCGTTCAGGGCGCACATCGTGATGTGGCTGAATCCCAACCTGGACGCCGTGCAGGACCCCGGGGAGGAGACGGTGCTCGACAAGATCTACGGGGCCGACGAGCCGTGCACGGACGCGCAGCCGGAGGAGGCGAGCCTCTCAGCCGGTGGCCGGGCGGGATCGGCAGCCCGACCGGTCTTCACCCCCAACGACCGCTAGCGCGTCGGGGCGATAGCTCCGCCTGGATTCGAACCAGGGACCTCACGATTATGAGTCGTGCGCTCTAACCGCTGAGCTACGGAGCCGCGGAGGCGAGGATAGCCTCCCCAGAGCGGAATCCTGTCCCGACGGCACCAGACACACGGCCCACATCGGCGTGGAGGGCAACCTTTAGGGCAACCCGCCCGGGGAACAGCCGCAAACCTCCGCCAGGTCAAGACGTTCGGTGGCCACACCATTGCCGTCCCTAATGCGGTCCCGGCCCATGCCCTGGGTGGTAGCTTCGCGCCGTGAGGTTCTCCCTCGTCCACAGAGACCGCGTTTTCTTCGACCTGTTCGCGCAGGCGGGTGAGAACTCGCTCCGAGCGGCGAAGCTGCTCCAGGAGCTGATCAAGGGCTGGCCCGAGAGCGTCCATCTCGCACGCGAAATCCTGCTTGCCGAGCAGGAGGGAGACCGGATCACGCACGACCTCGCCCAGCGGACGAGCGCGACCTTCGTGACGCCGATCGACTCCGAGGACATCTACAACCTGGCGGGCAAGGTCGACGATGTCGTCGACCAGATCGAGGAGACCGCCGACTTCATGGTGCTCTACAGGATCGAGGCGCCGATGGACCAGGCGCTGGCAATGGCCGACGTCCTCGTCAAGGCCTGCGAGCAACTCTCCATGCTGCTCGGTCACCTGCGCGAGCTCAAGGGCCTTGACAAGCAATGGATCGAAATCCACCGGCTCGAGAACGACGGCGACCGGCTCTTCCGCGAAGCCTTCGCCTCCTTGTTCGCTGGCGGAATCGACCCGATGGTGGTAATCCGCTGGAGGGACATCTTTCTCAGGCTGGAGCGGGCGATCGACGCAACCGAGGACGCCGCAACCGTCGTCCAGACCATCGCGACGAAGTACGGCTGAGGGCGTCACGTCCGAACGCCGGGAGCCGGGCCGGACTCCCTAGAACAGGGTCGCTCTGAGGTCGTAAGGCTGTTGGGGGGCGTCCAGTCGCTTCTTCGTATGCCTAGAACCGCTCCCCCCGCACCAGAATGTCCGGGGCTGCCGAATCCCACAGGCGTTCGATGGCCTTACGGCGGTTCTCGTGCTGACCCCTGATCGCCCCGTCGTCCGCGCAGGCTGGGCAGAGGCCGAGGTGTTCGTAGAGGTCGGACCTGCGGGCGGGTCGGCCGTAGCGTCCGTGGCTGCACGCGAGGTGGATGCAGAGCCAAGGGCGACTCGCCGGAGCCTCCCACAGGCGGGACAGCCGACGCAACCCGAACCGTGCTACTCCGACAGCCCAGCGGCCTCGAGCGCCTCGGCGGCGTCCGAGTAGAAGCGGGCGTACACGACCAGTCCCCGCTGGATCCGGAGGACGATCCCGATCGGATTGTCCAGCTCCACTCCGCTTCCCTTTCCGAGGGCATTGAAACGAGCGAGCGCCACCACCTGGTCTCCGGCGTCGAGGATCTCGTCCACGAGGTATCGAGCCCACTCCCAGTCGTGGTCCCAAGCCGTCCAGAACTCCCGCAGCCCCGACCGCCCGTGGTACCCATGCCCCTCGAGCTGAGAGCGCGGGGGATAGAACTCGGCGTCCTCGTCCCAGGAGGCCATCCAGGCGGCGCGATCGGAGACTCGCCATGCCTCGGCCAGTGCCTGCACGACCTCGAGGTTCTCTAGCGACATCGCGAGGCGAGTATCTCGTAGCGTCCTGTCCCGTGTCCGGTGCGGATGACGTTCTGCTGGCTGTTCCGAATTTCAGCGAGGGCCGCGACCTGCCGGCGGTGGAGGCGATCGCGGCGGCGGCCGCTCCCGCCCGGATGCTGGACCTCCACGTGGACCCGGACCACCACCGCTCGGTGCTCACGCTGGCGGCACGGCAGGGCGATCTCGCCGCGGGACTCGTGGCGGCAGCGGCGGCGGCGGTCGAGCGGATCGACCTGCGCTCCGATCGCGGCGTGCATCCCCACGTTGGGGCGATCGACGTCGTGCCGGTGGTCTACCGCTCTGATGCTCAGCGCGGCCCGGCCTGCGCCGAGGCGCTCACCGTGGCCGCGCGCATCGGGGGCGAGCTCGGGATTCCGGTGTTCCTGTACGGCGAGCTGGCCACCCGCCCCGAGCACGCCGAGCGCGCCGCGCTGCGGGCCGGTGGCCCGGCGGCGCTCGCCGAGCGCATGGCCCGCGGCGAGCTGGTGCCCGACTACGGGCCCGCCCGCCCGCACCCGACCGCGGGCGCGTCGCTGGTCGCGGCCCGGCCGCCCCTGGTCGCGTTCAACGTCGATCTGGTGACCGCGGACGTGGAGGTGGCCCGGCGGATTGCCGCGTCGCTGAGGGAGTCGGGCGGCGGGCTTCCGGGCGTTCGGGCGATCGGCCTGTACGTCGCGGACCGCGGCCGGGCCCAGGTGTCCACCAACGTCCACGACCACCGCGCGGTGCCGCTGCGGGAGATCGTGGAGCGGGTGCGGGCCGAGGCGGAGGTGGCCGAGGCCGAGCTTGTGGGGCTGGCCCCACGCGCCGCGCTGGAGGGCTTTCCCGCCGAGGTGCCTCTGCGCGGGTTCTCCCCCAAGCGCCATCTGGTCGAGGAGGCGCTCGAAGCGGTCGTGTAACGTCGCCCTCCGATGGCTCAGACCAAGCGCAAGCGCACGCGAAAGCACCGTGGGACCCCCGCGGGAACGATCGAGCGGGCGGGGCGCACCGGGCGCCCCGGCGGCACCCAGAAGGACGCGAAGCAGATCGCCCGCCAGCGGCGGGAGGAGCGCATGTCCACGCCTCCGACCTGGCGGGGCGCGCTCAACCGGGCGGCGATCGCCGCGGCGGTGTTCGGCGTGCTCGTGGTGTTGATCTTCAAGCAGAGCGTGGCCCAGGGGGCGGCGCTGGCCGCGGCCATGCTGTTGATCTACATCCCGCTCGGGTACACCACGGACCTCGCGCTCTTCCGCTTTCGCGAGCGTCGCCGGGCCGCGGCGAGAAAGTAGGCTCGGCGCATGGACGTGCGCATGTTCACGGTCGGGCCGGTGGCCGAGAACTCGTTCATCTTCCGCCGCGACGGCTCGGATCGCGCTCTGATCGTGGACCCGGGGGAGGAGGCGGAGAAGCTCCTGGGCGCCATCGATTCCCTCGGGGTGAAGCTCGACGGGATCCTCCTCACCCACACCCACTTCGACCACGTGGGCGCGGTGGCCCCGGTCGCGCGCGCCACCGGCGCCGAGGTGTGGGTTCCAAAGGCGGAGGCCTTCGTGCTCGCGGACATCAACAGCTACGTGCCCTGGCCCGGGTTCGGCCCGTTCGACTCATGGGACGCCGAGCACACGCTCGAGGGCGGCGAGAAGCTCGAGCTGGCCGGCTTCGAGATCGACGTGATCTTCACCCCCGGTCACAGCCCGGGCCACGTGACGTTCTCGATCCCGGACGAGCAGGCCGCCTTCTCGGGCGACGTGCTCTTCCAGGGCTCGGTCGGCCGCACCGACCTGCCCGGCGGGGACTGGGGCACCCTGCTCGAGTCGATCCGCACGCTCACCGAGTCGCTCCCCGCCGAGACCACCGTGTACCCGGGCCACATGGGGATCACGACGCTCGGAGCCGAGCGCGCCACCAATCCATTCCTGTCCGAGCTCGCGAGGTAGTGACCGCGAAGCTCCAGGCCCCGCGGGGGACGTTCGACGTCCTGCCGGCGGACGGAAGGCGGCGGCAGGTGCTCGCCCTGACTACCGATGACGTGCTCGGCGCGGCCGGCTACGAGCCGTTCGACAGCCCGGTGTTCGAGGACACCGAGCTCTTCGCGCGCGGCGTTGGAGCCTCGACGGACATCGTCCGGAAGGAGATGTTCACCTTCGAGGACAAGGCGGGCCGCTCGCTGACGCTGCGGCCGGAGGGCACGGCCGGAGTCTGCCGGGCCTACGTCGAGCACGGCATGCACAAGCTCCCGCAGCCGGTGAAGCTCCATTACCGGGGACCCTTCTTCCGCCACGAGGCACCCCAGGCGGGCCGTTACCGGCAGTTCACGCAGTTCGGGGCCGAGGCGCTCGGGTCCGACGCTCCCTCGCTCGATGCGGAGGTGATCCTGCTCCTCGTGGACATCGCCGCCCGCGCCGGCGTCGAGGGCCTCAGGGTGCGGGTGTCGAGCCTCGGCACGCCGGAGACCCGCGAGGCGTACCTGGAGGAGCTCACCGCCTACCTGCGGGGGCGCGAGGACGAGCTCTCGGGCGACGTCCGCGAGCGGCTCGCCCACAACCCCCTGCGTGCCTTCGATGCCGACCATCCGGGCACCCGCGCGGTCATGGAGGACGCCCCGCGGCTGATCGACCGGCTGGCCCCCGAGGACGCCGAGCACTTCACCGAGGTGCGGGCGCTGCTCGACGATGCCGGACTGGACTATGAGGTGGATCCCACGCTCGTGCGCGGGCTCGACTACTACACGCGCACCGTGTTCGAGGTGGAGTCCGGGCGACTGGGCGCTCAGAACGCCATCGGCGGCGGCGGGCGCTACGACCGCCTGGTCGAGCAGCTCGGCGGGCCCAGCACTCCGGGGGTGGGGTTCGCCGCCGGAGTGGAGCGAATCCTCCTGGCCGGCGGCGAGCCCGAGGAGCCGGCGGAGCGGCCGGTGTACGTGGCGGTGGCCGAGCCCGACGCGGTCCGGCCCGCCTTCGCTCTCGCCCGGCGGCTCCGGGACGACGGCCGGCGGGTGGAGCTCGAGCAGGCGGGCCGCTCGATGAAGGGCCAGCTGAAGCAGGCCGATCGGATCGGCGCGGGGGTGACCGTGATCGTCGGTGCGGGCCTCGAGGTCCGGGACATGGCCACGGGCGTGCAGACCGCGGCGGCGGACACCGGGGAAGTGGCCCGGCTCGTGGACGAGGCGCTGGCCCGGTGACCTCGCTGCGTCCCAACTCCTATCGTTCTCATTGGGCCGGGGAGCTCCGCGCGGGCGACGTGGGCGAGCGGGTGCGGGTGGCCGGATGGGTGCACCGCCGCCGCGACCACGGCGGCCTGATCTTCATCGACCTCCGCGACACCACCGGCCTGCTTCAGCTCGTGTTCCGCCCGGAGGACGCCCCCGGCGTGCACGAGGAGGCCGGGCGCCTGCGCTCCGAGGACGTGATCTCCGTGGAGGGCGAGCTGATCGCGCGCGAGGAGGGCACCGTGAACCCGGGCCTGCCCACCGGGGAGGTGGAGCTGGCCGTGGCCGCTCTCGACGTGCTCGCCGACGCCGAGACACCGCCCTTCCCGATCGACGAGGACGAGCCCGTCGGAGAGGAGCTGAGGCTCCGGTACCGCTACCTCGACCTGCGCCGCGAGGGCATGCGCCGCAACCTCCGGCTGCGCCACCACGTGGTGCGCACGATCCGCGAGCAGCTGAACGCGGAGGACTTCCTCGAGGTGGAGACGCCGATCCTCACCCGGTCCACGCCCGAGGGCGCGCGCGACTTCCTCGTGCCGAGCCGCCTGAGCCCGGGCTCGTGGTACGCGCTGCCGCAGTCCCCCCAGCTCTTCAAGCAGCTGCTGGTGATGGGCGGCACCGAGCGCTACTACCAGATCGCCCGCTGCTTCCGGGACGAGGACTTCCGCGCCGACCGCCAGCCCGAGTTCACCCAGCTCGACCTGGAGATGGGCTTCGTGGAGGAGGAGGACGTCTACCACGCGGTGGACCCCGTGCTGAAGGCGGTGCTGGCGCTCGGGGGCATCGAGGTGGACCTGCCGGTGGAGCGGCTCACCTACGACGATGTGATGCTGCGCTACGGCTCGGACCGCCCCGACCGCCGCCTGGGCACCGAGATATCCGACCTCACCGATGTGTTCCGCGGCTCCGAGTTCAAGGTCTTCTCCGGGGCGGCGGGCGCGGGCGGGGTGGTGCGCGCGATCAGCACCGGAGGCGAGTGGCCGCGCAGCCGTTTCGACGCTCTCACCGAGCGTGCCCAGGCGCTGGGCGCGAAGGGCCTTGCCTGGGCCGTGGTGGAGGACGGGGGATGGCGGTCGCCGATCGCCAAGTTCCTGTCGGAGGAAGAGATCGAGAGGGCCACCGCACAGCTGGGTGCGGGGCCCGGGGACGCGATCCTGATCGTGGCCGACCAGGCGCCCGTGGCCGCCCGCGTCCTGGGCGCGCTGAGGGTGGAGGTGGCCGAGGGCGAGCCCGAGGGCCACGATCTCTTCTGGGTCACGGACTTCCCGATGTTCGGCTGGAACGAGACCGAGGGCCGCTGGGTCGCCGAGCACCATCCGTTCACCTCGCCCAAGGGGGACCTTGACGGCGACCCGGGCACCTGGCTCAGCCGGAGCTATGACGTGGTGCTCGACGGCTGGGAGCTGGGGAGCGGCTCGATCAGGATCAACCGCCCGGAGCTTCAGCAGAAGGTTTTCGACGCCCTCGGGATAGGGCCGGAGGAGGCGGAGCAGCGCTTCGGCTTCCTGCTCGAGGCGCTGCGCTTCGGCGCCCCGCCGCACGGCGGGATCGCGCTCGGCATCGATCGCATCGCGGCGCTGCTGGCGCGGCGCGACTCGATCCGCGACGTGATCGCGTTCCCCAAGGCCGCCAGTGGGGCGGACCCGCTCACGGGCGCTCCCGCGGCGGTGGACGAGCGCCAGCTGCGCGAGCTGGGGCTGAAGCTCGATCCCCGGGCCTGACGCGCCTTGAGCGGAAGCAGCCGGCGTGGCCGGCTGCGCACCGACGTCTTTCCTCGCTGGTAGCCTCGCCCAAGGCCCGAACCTGTTCGCCAGCCTGCCGTATACGTTGAGCCGAATAACACCGAGATGGGAGTTCGGCTCGTGGTAGGGCCGTGGCCCGCCATGGAGGACACCCGAGTTTGCTAGGACAGCAGGCCCAACTCTCGGATTTGGCAGCGGCAGGTTGGGGCCGCCATGCGTCCTATCTGCGACGCTAGCTCCGGTGGGCCTCGCAGATCATCTGGCGTTCCCTCGAGGGACGGGCGCCCCGGCCGGCGGTCCGCACGCCGGCGCGGCCGGCGGCTCGGCCTGCGGGGACGTCGTGCGCATCGCCGTGAGCGTCGAGGGCGACCGCGTGGCCGCGGCCGGCTTCGAGGCGGAGGGCTGCGCTGCGCTTCGCGGGGCCGCGAGTGCCGCCGTGGAGCTCGCCGAGCGTGAGCCGTTCCTGACGGCGGCCCGGGTCACGCCGGACGCGGTGGCGGACGCCCTGGGCGGGCTCGGGCCCGCGCACCGTCACGCGGCCGTCCTGGCCGCCGACGCACTTCACCGGGCGCTGGGCGCGGCGGCCCGCGACGGTGCCCCGGCGCTCGCGCCCGACCCGCGGCGGACGCTCGTGGCGATGAGCGGCGGGGTGGACAGCGCCGCCGCCGCTCAGATGGCCCTGGACGCCGGCGACGACGTGGTGGCCGTGACGCTCGAGCTCTGGGCACATCCAGCCACCGACGCGGAGCGCAGCTGCTGCTCGCCCCAGGCCGTGCTGGGGGCGCGTGCGCTGGCCCACAGCATGGGCATCCCGCACGTGACCCTCGACCTGCGGGACCGGTTCCGGGCCGCGGTGGTGGACGGGTTCGTGGAGGGGTATGCCCGCGGTGAGACGCCGAACCCGTGCGTGCGCTGCAACGGCGAGGTGCGCTTCGATGCCATGGACGCCCTGGCCGGCCACCTCGGCGCGGCCCGCCTGGCCACCGGTCACTACGCGCGCATCGCCCGCGACGCCGACGGTCCCCTCTTGCGGGCGGGAGCCGACGCGCGTAAGGATCAGAGCTACATGCTCGCCCGGCTCGAGCCGTCGCTCCTCGATCGCCTCTCCTTCCCGCTGGGCGCGCTGACTAAGGATGCCGTCCGCTCTCTGGCCCGGGACGCCGGGCTGCCGGTGGCGGACCGGCGCGAGAGCCAGGATCTCTGCTTCGCGTCCGGGCTCGGGAGCCGCGGGTTCCTGCGCCGGCACGCGCCCGAGGGACTCAGGCGGCCGGGCCGGATCGTGGACCGGGCGGGGCGCCAGCTCGGGCGCCACGACGGTCAGCACGAATTCACGGTCGGGCAGCGGCGCGGAATCGGCGTGGCCGCGCCCGAGCCCCTCTACGTGCTCGAGAAGGACGCGGACACGGCCACCGTCGTGGTCGGCCCGCGCGAAGCGCTGGCGGTTACGCGCGTGAAGCTCGAGGCCGCTCGGCTTCACCGCGAGCCGGGCGCCATCGAGAGGGTGCGGCTCCGCTACGGCGCCGCACCGGTCCCCTGCCGTGTGGTGGAGCGCGGGGGCGGCGTGGAGCTGGAGCTGGGCGAGCCGGCGCACGCGGTGGCTCCGGGACAGCTCGCCTGCCTCATGTCCGGGGACCTCGTCACCGGCTTCGGCACGATCGCCGGGACCGAATGAGCTCGGCGCCCGAGCGCATCGATCTGGACGCGCCGCTGGCCCGGGACTTTCAGCCCGTGGTGCGCCTGATCATCGGCGGGATCGCCGAGCGGGTGGACTTCGCGTTCGAGGAGATCGACGACCTTCAGCTGGCGGTGGAGCGTCTGCTCGCCGAGGCGGGCAGCACCGGCACGGTGCACCTCGCCTTCGAGGTCGGCGACGAGGCGATACGGACGCGTGTGGGGCCCCTGGACGAGCGGGCGCTGACCGAGGCTCTCCGCGACGGGGATGGCGAGTCTCCCCTCACCAGGCTCACGCTGCGGCGCGTGCTCCAGACGGTGGTGGACTCGTTCGGGGTGGAGGACGTGGGCGACGACCGCATCGTCGTCCGGCTCGACAAGCGGAAGCGCTGGTCGTGAGCTTGACCCACCGACGCCCAGCATCCGCGGACCGCGCCCGTCGCGAGGACCGAGAGTTGCTGCGCCGGTACCACGACGGTGGCGACACGGCCGCGCGGCAGGAGCTGATCGAACGTCACCTTCCGCTGGTGCGTTCGCTCGCGCGCCGCTACAGCGGGCGCGGGGAGTCGCTGGAGGACATCGAGCAGGTGGGCGCGATCGGGCTGATCAAGGCGATCGACCGCTTCGAGCTCTCCCGCGACGTGTCCCTCGCCACCTACGCCACGCCGAACGTGGTGGGGGAGATCAAGCGCCACTTCCGCGACAAGGGCTGGGCCATCCGCGTGCCGCGCGCCCTTCAGGAGCTGAACGCCTCGATGTCCGGCGCGATCGAGCGCCTGACCGGCAGGCTTGGGCGCTCACCGAGCGTCGCCGAGGTGGCGGAGGAGCTGAAGACCACGCCGGAGGAGGTGCTCGAAGCGATGGAGGTGGGGTCCGCGTACTCCACCGTGTCGCTCTCGACCGGGCCTGCCGGCGACGAGGAGCTGGACCCGCTCGAGACGATCGGGGACGAGGACGAGGGGTTCGAGCGATCCGAGGACCGCGCCGCGCTGGAGCCCGCACTCGAGCGCCTGCCCGACCGCGAGCGGGAGATCCTGCGGATGCGCTTCGAGGAGGGCCTTCCGCAGACTCAGATCGCCCAGGCCGTGGGGCTGTCGCAGATGCACGTCTCCCGCCTGATCAGAAAGTCCCTTTCGGAGATGCGCAAGGAGCTTCTGCCCGGCCCGGAGTGAGGGACCGCTGGGCAGGATCCGGGAGTGCGCAGGCGAAACATCGCGTTAAGGACAGGTTTTCCCTGGGCAGGCTCTGTTCAGGACGCCGGTTCCAGGGGGTACATTGCCGCCCGTGAGCCCGGTGGGCCACGAAACCGATTGCTTGGAGGGAACACGTGGGGAGAACGGGTAGACGCGCGCTGGCGCTCCTGATCGCGGCACTGTCGATGGTCGTGGTGGTCGGCTGCGGGAGCAGCGACGACAGCAGCAGCAGCAGCGGCAGCGGCGGCGGGAAGCAGGGAGGCTCGATCACGATCGCCGAGACCTCCAACCCCGACTTCCTCGACCCGGCGCTCGCCTACACGGTCGAAGCCGCTTCGGCGCACTGGATCATCTACACGGGCCTGATGGCCTACAGGCACGCCGAGGGCAAGGAGGGCGCCGAGTTGATCCCGGGCGCGGCCGACGCCCAGCCCGACGTGTCCGCCGACGGCAAGACCTACAAGTTCACCCTCCGGAAGGGCCTCAAGTACTCGGACGGCACGCCCGCGAAGGCGTCCGACTTCGAGCACACCATCCAGCGCTCGCTGACCCTCGAATGGGGTGGCCTCAGCTTCTTCGAGGTCATTCAGGGCGTCGACAAGTACATCAAGGACAAGAAGGAAGGCGAGGACATCTCGGGCATCACGTCCAACAACGCCACCGGTGAGATCACGATCAAGCTCACCGAGGCCAACGGGCAGTTCCCGTACATCCTCGCGTTCCCGTCCGCGGGCCTCGTGCCCACCAAGACGTCCTTCAAGAACCTGAGCAAGGACCCGCCCCCGGGGCTCGGCGCCTACCAGTTCGAGAAGGGGTCGATCCAGCCCAACCGGCAGTTCGTGCTGGTCAAGAACCCGAACTTCTCCATCCCGGGAATTCCCAAGGGGAACGTGGACAAGATCACGGTCAAGCTCATCAAGAGCCAGGCGCGCCAGGCGGAGGACGTGATCTCCGGCAAGCTCGACTGGATGCTCGACGAGCCGTCCACCGACCTCCTGCCGGAGATCCGCGCCAAGTACACGGGCGACCGGTACGAGGAGAACACCGCGAACTCGACGTACTACATGTTCATGAACACCAAGGCGGCCCCCTTCGACAAGCTGAAGGTCCGCCAGGCCGTGAACTACGGCTTCGACAAGCGCGCCGCGGTGCGCCTGTTCGGTGGCCTGCTCACCCCGGACTGCAACTTCCTGCCGCCCGGAATGGTGGGCTACACCAAGATCGATCCGTGCCCGTGGGGCGACCCGAACGCCGCTCCCGACCTCGCGAAGGCTCGCTCCCTGATCAAGGAGGCCGGCGCCGAGGGCGCGAAGGTCACCGTGTGGGGCGACGACGAGGAGCGCTCCAAGAAGATGACGGAGTACTACACGGACGTCCTGAACAAGATCGGGCTGAAGGCCGAGCCGCGGATCATCGGCGCGGAGACTTACTTCGCGACCATCGGTGACCGGAAGCTGAATGCCCAGACGGGCTTCGACGACTGGTTCCAGGACTTCCCGCACCCGGCGGACTTCTTCTTCCTACAGGAGAGCGGTTCGATCCAGCCGACGAACAACCAGAACCACAGCCTCGTCGACGATCCCAAGGTGGACAAGCTGGCGCAGGAGATCAAGGAGGAGACGGCGCAGGACGGTGCCGACAAGTCGGCGGAGCTCGACAAGTACCTCACCGGCCCCGACGCCGCGTACATCACGCCCTACGGGCACTCGAAGGACACCACGTTCGTCTCCGAGCGGATGGACTTCAAGAACTGCACGGTGTATCACCCCGTGTATCGCGACGATTGGTCACAGTTCTGCCTCAAGTAGGAACGCTGGTGACAGGACCGTCCCGGTCAAGCGCCGGGACGGTTCGTCACTGACCCCTTACGGGCGATGTCGGTAGATCCCGCAACCGAGCTGAGCCTCGAGGCTCCCGGCCCCCCGCCCACCACGGGCGGGAAGCAGGTGTCGGCGGGGATCAGCCCGGGCAGGCTGGCCCTGCGCCGCCTGGGGCGGAACAAGGTGGCCTGCGGGTTCGGTGTGCTGTTCGTCGTGATGGTGGCCATCTGCCTGGCCGCTCCGCTCTGGGCCAACCACGTGGCCCACACCTCGTTGTCGGCCAACCACATCACCGACCAGATCACGGTCGACGGGAAGAAGACGGACGTGGTGGCGCCCGACGGGGTGCCGATCGGCCCGACCTGGCACTCGAAGTTCTTCCTGGGAGCCGACACCAACGGCCGCGACATCATGGTGCGGCTGCTATACGGCGGGCGGAACTCGCTGTGGATCGGCGTGCTCGCGGCGGTGTTCACCGTGATCTTCTCGGTGGTCGTGGGTCTGGTGGCGGGCTTCTTCCGGGGCTGGACCGACTCGGTGATCGCCCGCGTGCTCGACATCATCTGGGCGTTCCCGGTGGTGCTGCTGGGGGTGGCCCTCGGCACGGCGCTGGCGCTCGGTGGCCTGAAGCTCGGCCCGATCAAGGTGCAGGGAGACTCGCTCTGGATCCCGATACTGGTGATCGCCGTGGTGTACATCCCGTACATGGCCCGGCCGATCAGGGGGGAGGTGCTCGCGCTTCGCGAGCGAGAGTTCGTGGAGGCGGCGCGGGCGCAGGGGGCGGGGCCGCTGCGCCTGATGTTCTCGGAGATCCTCCCGAACCTGTCCACCACGATCGTGGTCTTCTTCCCGCTGATGGTGGCCAATGCGATCCTGCTCGAGGCGGCGCTGTCATTCCTGGGCGCCGGCGTCCGGCCCCCCAACCCGTCCTGGGGGACGATGATCAACGACGGCGTGGACCGCATCATCACGGCCCCCCACCTGGCCATCGCCCCGGGCATCATGCTGGTGCTCACGGTATTGGCCCTGAACGTCTTCGGCGACGGCGTGCGCGACGCGCTCGACCCCCGCGCCAAGGTGCGGCTGGAGCACTAGGCGATGGCTCGCTTCATCGTTCGCCGCCTGATCTCGATGGTGCTCGTGATGTTCGCCATCTCGGTGCTCACGTTCCTGATCTTCAACGTGATCCCGAACGGGGATCCCGCGGTGCGCATCGCGGGACGCAACTCGACCAACACCGCGATCCAGGCCATCCGAGAGGAGTGGGGCTTCGACAAGCCGGTGTACGTCCAGTACTACACGACGATGAAGAAGGTCTTCAGCGGCGACCTGATCTCGTACTACAACGGCCTGAACGTGGGCGAGGAGATCCGCAAGGGCTTTCCGCGCACACTGGCCCTGTCGGTGGGGGCTGCACTGCTCTGGATGGGGATCGCCGTGGTGTTCGGGCTGTTCAGTGCCCTTCGGGCTGGGAAGTTCACCGACCGCTTCCTCACGATCATCGCCCTGATCGGGATCTCGATGCCGGTGTTCTGGCTGGGGGCGCTGGCCAGCTACTACCTGGGGTTCAAGTGGGGCATCTTCCCCAACGGCGGGTACGTGCCATTCACCGACGATCCGGTGCAGTGGGCGTACCACCTGATCCTGCCCTGGACCGTGCTCGCGGTGCTGTTCGTGGGGGTCTACTCGCGGATTCTGCGCGGCAACGTGCTCGACACCATGAACGAGGACTACGTGCGCACCGCCCGGGCCAAGGGCCTGTCGGAACGCCAGATCATGATCCGGCACGTGCTGCGCAACTCGCTGATCCCTGTCGTGACCCTCTGGGGACTCGACTTCGGCGCGGTGATCGGCGGCGGAGCGATCCTCACCGAGACCGTGTTCGACCTCCAGGGCGTGGGTCAGTACGCGGCCGACTCGATCAACCAGCTGGACGTGCCTCCGGTGCTCGCGGTCACCATGTTCGGCGCTTTCTTCATCGTGCTGCTGAACACGATCGTGGACATCGGCTACGCCTATCTCGATCCGCGCATCCGCCTTCAGTGAGCGCTTCGAGCGAGCCGCTGCTCAGGGTCGATGACCTGCGTGTCTCCTTCTCCACGGAGGAGGGGCGGGTGGTGGCCGTGGACGGCGTGTCCTTCGACCTGCGGCCGGGCGAGGTTCTTGCCGTGGTGGGGGAGTCGGGCTCCGGGAAGTCGGTGACCGCCATGACCCTGCTCGGTCTCACGCGTTCTCCCAACGCCCACTTCGAGGGCGCCGCCACCTACAAGGGCACCGAGCTGATCGGTGCGACCGACGACGAGCTGCGGCGAGTGCGGGGAGCGGAGATCGCCATGATCTTCCAGGACCCGATGACTTCGCTGAACCCGGTTCAGCGCGTGGGCCGGCAGATCATGGAGCAGATCCAGGAGCACGAGGGCCTGCCCGACCAGCAGGCGCGCGAGCGCACGATCGAGCTGCTGGAGCGCGTGGGCATCCCGCGGGCGCGCGAGCGGTCCGAGTCCTACCCCTTCGAGTTCTCCGGGGGCATGCGCCAGCGGGTGATGATCGCGCTGGCCCTGTCGTGCAACCCCAGCATCCTGATCGCGGACGAGCCGACCACGGCGCTCGACGTGACGATCCAGGCCCAGATCCTCGAGCGCATCCGCGAGCTACGGGCCGAGAGCAACGCCGCGGTGATCCTCGTGACCCACGACCTGGGGGTCGTGGCCGACATCGCCGATCGCATCGCCGTGATGTACGCCGGGCGCATCGTGGAGCAGGGCACGCTCGACCAGATCTTCTACGACCCGCAGCACCCCTACACGTGGGGCCTTCTGGGATCGATCACTCGGGTCGACCGGATCCGCCAGGACCGTCTCCCGGCCATCGCCGGAATGCCTCCGTCGCTCTCCGACAGGCCCGAGGGCTGCCACTTCCGCCCGCGCTGCCCGCACGAGTTCGCCGAGTGCGTGAAGGTCCCGCCGCTCGCGTCCCGCCTTTCGGACAGCCCCGAGCACGATGACCGCTGCTGGCTGGGCCCGGAGGAGAAGAGGACCCTGCGCCAGGTGCGCTCCGGGGAGATCGGGCTCGATGCGAAGGGCGGGGTGCCCACGTGAAGGAGGGCCTGAGCGTCACGTACCTGCCAAAGCCCGGCGAAGAGAACGGCGAGACCCCGCTGGTCGAGGTGGATCACCTCAAGCTCTTCTTCCCGATCAGGGACGGAATCCTCTTCGAGCGCGAGGTGGCTCGCGTCCATGCGGTGAACGACGTGACCTTCTCCATCAAGGAGGGCGAGACGCTCGGGCTCGTGGGGGAGTCGGGCTGCGGGAAGACCACGATGTCTCGCGCGATCATGCGGCTGATCGACTCCACCGACGGCACCATAAAGTTCCGCGGCGAGGATGTGACCAAGGCCGGCCGCCGGCAGATGGAGCCGCTGCGCCGGCAGATGCAGATGGTGTTCCAGGACCCCTTCGCGTCGCTGAACCCGCGCCGGCGGGTGGGCCAGATCATCGGTGCTCCGCTGCGCCTCCACGGCACGCCTCGTGGGGAGGTGGAGCCGAAGGTCCGGGAGCTGCTCGACCGGGTGGGCCTGCACTCGGAGCATCTGAACCGCTACCCCCACGAGTTCTCCGGCGGCCAGCGTCAGCGAATCGGCGTGGCCCGCGCGCTGGCGCTACAACCTCGCCTGATCGTCCTCGACGAGCCCGTGTCGGCGCTCGACGTGTCGGTGCAGGCGCAGATCATCAACCTGCTGGGCGACCTCCAGGACGACCTCAAGCTCACCTACCTCTTCGTGGCCCACGACCTGTCCGTGGTCCGGCACGTGTCCGACCGGATCGCCGTGATGTATCTCGGGAAGCTGATGGAGGTCTCGCCGGCCGAGGAGCTCTATACGAAGCCCATCCATCCGTACACCGGGGCGCTGCTCGCGGCGATCCCCATCCCGGACCCGGAGGAGAACCGCCGGCGCGAGCGGGTGGTGGTGTCCGGCGAGCCGCCCAACCCGATCGACCCGCCGGCGGGCTGCGTATTTCATCCCCGCTGTCCTCGCGCCACGGATGTGTGCCGCGAGGTGGAGCCGCCGCTGGTGAGCTACCCCAGCGGGCATCTCGCCGCCTGCCACCACCCCATGAACGTCAGCGACGACGAGATCCGTGCCGCCCAGAGGCACGACTCGAGCCCCCGGGATTGCGGCGACACCATGCCGGAGCCCGCTGGGGCGATCAGCCAGGGCTGATCGACCTACGGGAGTCGTCCGGCGCCCGCTTCGGGCCCGGTCCGCGATCCCCTTCCGCTGCGTAAATCCCACCGCCTGATTCCGCTTCCGAAGCGGGATTCCCGCGCGTAACCTTTTGGCTCTGCACGGGTTCTTGCACCTGAAGGTGACAAGAGCCGGTGCGTCTGCGATATTGCGCATCGAGTTCGCACAGAGCTCAAGTCAGTACCTATGCAAACCCGACATTATGTCGGGGTCCGTCCCGGGACAGGAAGGAACCCTTCAATGCCCAATCGGCGCTAGTAGTTTCTTAACAGGGACCGCGCTCCGGCGCGGTCCCTCTCGTTTGTGGGCATAAAGGGGCCGAGTTGAGACGAACGATCGACCTTCTTCGCGCGGAGTCCCGCGCCCGAGTCTTCTTCGCGATCATGACTCAGTCCGCTCTCGGCACGGGGGCGGGATACGTAGCGCTACTGCTCATTGCGTACGAGCGCTTCCACTCGCCGTGGGCCATCAGCATCGTGCTGATCGCCGACCTGGTGGCGCCCATGCTCTTCGGCCCGGTGTTCGGGGCCATCGCGGACAGATGGTCACGCCGGTCATGCGCCGTGGTGGCCGACGTGGTTCGCGCCGGCGCCTTCGTCGGCGTGGCCCTGGTGCACGGGTTCGCGCCCACTGTGGCGTTCGCGCTGCTGGCCGGCGTGGGCACCGCGCTCTTCACCCCGGCCACCCTCGCCGCCCTGCCCAGCCTCGTGACCAAGGAGCGGCTGCCCGCGGCCACCTCGCTCTACGGCGCCATCGCCGACGTGGGCCTTGCGGCCGGCCCCGCGCTGGCCGCCCTGGTGCTGGTGGCCGGCGGCCCTGAGGAGGTGCTCCTGGCCAACGCGGTGACCTTCGTCATCTCGGCCTTCGGGCTGCTCACGATCAACTTCGGCCGCGCCCCGACCCAGGAGGCCGGCGAGCACCTGTCGCTGTTTGCGGACACACGGGCGGGAATGCGCGCCTCGGCCTCTATCCCAGGGCTCAGCACGGTGCTCCTGGCCACCGGCGCCGCGCTGTTCTTCGGGGGCCTCCTGAACGTGGCGGAGCTCCCGTTCGTGACCACCGACCTCGGGGGAAGCGAGGCGGCCTACTCGTTCGTGGTCGCCCTGGCGGGACTCGGGGTGGCGGCCGGCTCGCTCTCGGGCGGGGCGGGCGGCGCTCCCAGGCACCTCCGGGACCGCTTCCTGTTCGGCATGATCGTGATGGCCGTGGGCTACGTGGTGTCCGGGCTGGCCGGCCGCTGGGAGATCCTGCTGGTCACGTTCGTGGTCGCGGGCTTCGGAAACGGCGTAATGCTCGTGCACGAGCGGCTGATGCTCCAGGAGCTGGTGCCCGACCGCCTCGCGGCGAGGGTCTTCGGCATCCGCGACTCCATCACCGCGTGGGCCTACGCCATCTCCTTCACGGCCGCCGGCGGGCTGGCCAGCGCCTTCGGGTCCCGTGCCGTGATGATCTCCTCCGGGGCCGGCGTGGTACTGGTGTGGGCCGTGACCGCGGTGCGGATGCGCCGCGAGCTTGCGGACACCGTTCCGGCACCCAGGCTGCGGCCGCTGCCGCCGGTGGAGGCCTTCGTGGAGAGCGAGGGCCGCGCCCTCACCCACACCTAGCTGTAGCCGGAGGTGGTGGCGGGAGGCATGCCCGCGAGCACCTGGCGCACCGCGTCCGTGCCCTGGAACACCGGGCTGCCGTCCTGAACGACCCGGACGAGGGCCTCCACGATCTTGGGATCGAACTGGGAGCCGGCGTTATCGCGCAGCTCGCTCAGCGCCTTCTCCATCGGGAGCGCCTTGCGGTACACGCGGTCGCTCGTCATGGCGTTGTAGGCGTCGCAGCAGAACACGATGCGCGAGGCGAAGGGGATCTGGTCGCCGGCGAGGCCGTCGGGGTAGCCGTTGCCGTCCCAGCGCTCGTGGCAGGAGCGCACGATCTCGCCGACCCGGCCCAGCAGCCCACCCACGCGGTCGAGCAGGAACTGGCCCTCGATCGTGTGGGTCTTCATGACCTCGAACTCGCGGTCGTCGAGACTGCTCGGCTTGTTGAGGATCTCCTTGGGGATGGCGATCTTGCCCACGTCGTGGAGCATCGCCGCGAACTCGAGCTCGCGCCGGCTCTGCTCGGGCACGTTCAGCTCGTCCGCCACCGCGTTCACGAGCTCGACCACGGAGCGGGAGTGCTCCGCGGTGTAGCTGTCCTCGGACTCCACGACGTCGGACAGGAGCATCACCGTGCCCCGGTAGGCGCGGTGGAGCTCCACCGCGTTCGCCCAGCGCTCCTCACGGTCGCGGGCGAAGCTGTGGAGGAGCCAGGTGAAGGGGGCCACGGTGAGGAGCGCGGCGGGCTCGTCCACCGCGGCCACCGTGATCAGGAAGGCGAGCGGGAGGAAGATGGCGTCCAGGCGCAGCGTGCCGATGCACTCCGACACCAGCTCGCGCGTGGGAAGGTCGTCGAGCAGCCGGCCGCGCAACACCGACCATCCGAGGTCGCCTCCGGCCTGGGCCACGAAGGCCAGCGCGTAGTACTTGGCGTCGCCGAGGTCGGGGAACCCGGGCGCGAGCTGCGCCAGGACGAGGACCGGGGGGATGCAGAACCAGCTGTCGGCCAGCGGACCGATCAGGCGCTGGCGATGCCAGCGTCCCTTGATCACGTCCGGCACCGTGCCCACGAGCTGCGAGAGCCCGATCAGAAGGGCAACGTAGGGGAGCGGCGCGAGGGCGAAGATCGGCACCAGCAGCAGCTGTTCGGCCGTGCCGAATGAGCCGCCGAACTCGAAGCGCACCAGGCTGATGAACGCGTACCCGACGAGGAGGCAGGGGAGGAGCAGGTAGTCCACGCTCCGCTCGTTGGGCAGCAGCACGGCGAGCGCCGTGGCCACGGCCAGGAAGCCGGCGGACGAAATCCCCAGCACGATTCGCTCACGCGGAGCCATCCGCTCCGTGCGCCGGGTTCGAGCCTGGTCGACGAGTTGCTCGGCGAGGAGCATTGGGGAGATCGTCGGCTGGAAACGACCAAAGCTCGCGGAGCGCTCGGTGAATGCACACGTTCTTGCAGAGAACCTGCGCCCCCGCGACAGGGTTAGCCCCCACAGGGGATGGAGGTTGGGTCCTAGACTCCGGGCCGTGAGAGCAGCCGAGATCCGGGAGACGTTCCTTCGCTTCTTCGAGGAGCGCGATCACCTGCGCGTGCCCTCTGCCTCGCTGGTGCCGCCGTCCTACGATCCGTCGGTGCTGCTCACCACCGCGGGGATGCAGCCCTTCAAGCCGTACTTCCGCGGTGAGGAGACCCCGCCGGCCCCCCGCCTCACCTCCTGCCAGAAGGTCTTCCGGACCACCGACATCGAGAATGTCGGCTCGACCCACCGGCATCTCACCTTCTTCGAGATGCTGGGCAACTTCTCGGTGGGCGACTACTTCAAGGGACGTGCCGTTGAGCTCGCGCTCGAGCTCTCCACCCAGGGCTTCGGGTTCGATCCGGAGCAGATCTGGATAACCGTCTTCGGGGGCGACGAGGAGCTCGGGCTCGGGCCGGACGAGGAGGCCATCGAGTGCTGGCGCGCGGTGGGGGTCCCGGACGACCGCATCGTGCTCCTCGGGCGTGAGGACAACTTCTGGCAGTCCGGGCCGACCGGCCCATGCGGCCCCTGCTCGGAGCTCTACCTGGACCGCGGCCCCGCGTTCGGCTCGGACGACGACCGCCCGGGCGACGACACCGAGCGCTTCCTCGAGTACTGGAACCTCGTGTTCATGCAGTACGAGCTGGCCGCCGACGGCACGCTCACCCCGCTGCCCAGCCGCAACATCGACACCGGCATGGGGCTCGACCGCATGGCGGCGATCCTCCAGGGCGTGGAGTCGGTCTTCGAGACCGACCAGCTGCGGCCGCTGGTGGAGCTGGGGGAGGAGCTGTCGGGACGCAGCTACGGGCAGGACGAGGCCGCCACCCGCGCGCTGCGCATCCTCGCCGATCACGGCCGCGCGGCCGCCTTCCTGGTGGCCGACGGCGTGGTGCCGTCGAACGAGGACCGCGGTTACATCCTGCGCCGCATCATGCGCCGGGCGATGCATCAGGGCCGGGTGCTCGGGATCGAGCGGGGCTTCCTCCCGAAGCTCGTGGGCCGGGCGGTGGACGTGATGGGCGACGCCTACCCCGAGCTGCACGAGGAGGCGGCCAACATCGAGCGCTGGGCGCGCGCCGAGGAGGAGGGCTTCGGCCGCACCCTCGCCCAGGGCGAGCGCCTGCTGGCCGAGCTGGCCGAGGAGGCCCGCGAGGAGGGCACCTCGTGGATTTCGGCGGAGGACGCCTTCAAGCTCCACGACACCTACGGCTTCCCCTACGAGATGACCAAGGAGCTGCTGGCCGAGCAGGGGCTGTCCGTGGACGACCAGGGGTTCGAGGAGCTGATGGACCAAGCCCGGGAGGTGTCCCGCGCGGGCGCGCGCTCCGGGGCCGGCCCCGGCATCCACGCCGGGCACGAGGAGGTGGCCCGGTTCACCCGCGGCGCCGGCTTCACCACGCGCTTCGTGGGCTACGAGCAGACCGAGGCCGAGACGGTGCTCGGCGCCGCGGAGCCCGACGGCGGCGGACGCGTGCTGGCGAAGCTGGAGGAGAGCCCCTTCTACCCGGAGGGCGGCGGCCAGGTGTCCGACAGCGGAATCGTCGAGTCGCCGTCCGGCAGCGCGCGCGTGGCGGACGTGTACCGGCTGGGCGACGACCAGGCGCTGGCGCTCGAGCCGATCGAGGGCGAGATCGCCCCCGGCGAGGCCGTGACGGCGCGGGTGGCCCGCGACGTGCGCCTCTCCACGATGCGCAACCACACCGCCACCCACCTGCTGCATGCCGCCCTTCGGGAGCGCCTCGGCCCGCACGTGCGCCAGGCCGGCTCGCACGTGGGCCCGGACAAGCTGCGCTTCGACTTCACCCATGGCGAGCGCCTCCGCGATGAGGAGCTGACGGACGTGGAGGCCACGATCCGCGGCTGGATCGCCGGCAGCCACCCCGTGCACGCCATAGAGACCACCCGCACCGAGGCCGAGGCGCTCGGGGCGATGGCCCTGTTCGGAGAGAAGTACGGCGACTGGGTGCGAATGGTGGAGATCGAGGGGGTCTCGCGCGAGCTCTGCGGCGGCACGCATGTGCCCAGCACCGGCGAGCTCGGGCTCTTCCATCTGGTGAGCGAGACCTCGAGCGCCTCCAACGTCCGCCGCATCGAGGCGGTGACGGGGGAGGCCGGATCCGAGCTGTTCCGGACGCGAACGGAGCAGCTGCGCGACCTGGCCACGCTCCTCCGGGTGCCGGAGCCGGACGTGGTGCGCGCGGTGGAGCGCCTGACCCAGCGCGCGAAGGAGCTCCAGAAGGCGCCGGCCAAGGAGCTCGACCGCAACGCCGCGGAGGAGCTGGCGGGCGCGGCCGACGAGATCGGCGGCGTGGCCGTGGTGGTTCAGGCCGTGCCGGCCACCGACGCGAAGGCGCTGCTCCAGCTCTCGGAGTCGGTGCGCCAGCGGCTCGGCCACTCCGCGGTGGTGCTCGGCTCGGCCGACGACGGCCGGGTGCACCTCGTGGCCAACTTCGCCCCGTCCGCCGTGGAGCGCGGCCTGAAGGCCGGTGAGGTGGTGAGCGTGGCCGCCCGTGTGGCGGGCGGCGGCGGTGGCGGGCGCGACACCATGGCGCAGGCCGGAGGACGGGACCCCGAGAAGCTTCCGGAAGCCCTGGCGGCCGCTCGGGTGGAGATCGAGCGCCGCCTCGCCTGACGCTAAGGTCGCCCGCTGATGGGACGCGTCCTTTCTCTCGACCACGGAGCCGCCAGGTGCGGCTGCGCGGTCTCCGATCCATCCGGAACCGTGGTCAGGCCGCTGCCGGTGATCGAGCGCCCGGATACCCGGCGCGGGCTGGCCGCGGTCGCCGCCCTGGCCGCCGAGCAGGAGGCTGAGCTGGTGCTGGTGGGGCTCCCGCTCACGCTCGCCGGGGATGAGGGCTCCCAGGCCAGGGAGGCGCGTGCCTTCGCCGAACGGCTGGAACGCCGCGTGCGCGTGCCCGTCGAGCTCTACGACGAACGCCTCACCACGCGTCAGGCCGAGCGCAGCGGAGGGAGCGGCGACCCCGACTCGCGCGCCGCGGCGCACCTCCTCGAGGCCTATCTCGCGCGCACCTCGGCCGGGCTGGCGGAGTGATGGACGGCCCACCCCCGGTGCCGGGCGGACGCTCGGCGAGAGAACGCGAGGCGGCGCGCCTCGAGCGTGAGGCCCGGAGAGCCCCTCCCGCTGGCGATCCCGACCGGGACTGGCTGGACGACGCACGGCGGCTGACCGACGCCGGCGGTGGCAACGGACGCGACCCGGGGAGCGTCCCCGATCGCCCCGAGCGCCGCGGACCGCGCTGGGGCCGCCTCGCGGCGGTGCTCGTCGCCGGCCTGCTGGCGCTGGCCGTGGCGTGGTTCCTGGTCTCGCTGTTCCAGCCGTTCAAGGGCGGCGGCGGCGAGCCGGTCTCGGTGACCGTCCCCCGCGGCTCCAGCCTCGAACAGATCGCCACCCTCCTCGAGAACAGGGGCGTGGTGTCGAGCTCCACCTTCTTTCAGCTCCGCACCCGGCTCGCCGGGCGCAGCGACGGCCTCAAGCCCGGCCACTACACCCTGCGCAAGGACATGAGCTTCACCGCCGCGCTGGACGAGCTCGAGAAGGGCACCTCGCCCAACATCATCGACCTGACCATTCCCGAGGGACTCTCGCGCGCGGAGATCGCCAGGATCACGAAGGGCCGCCTCCCGGGCAGCTACCTGGCGGCCACCCGCCACTCGCGCCTCCTCGATCCGCGCGACTACCGGGCCAAGGGCGCCACGAGCCTCGAGGGCTTCCTCTTCCCGGCCACCTACGAGCTGCGGCGCGGGCAGTCGGTGCGGCGCCTCGTGGATCGCCAGCTCACCACTTTCAAGCAGCGCTTCCGCTCGGTGGACCTGCGCAAGGCCCGCACGAAGAACCTGACTCCCTGGGACGTGCTGATCATCGCCTCGATGGTGGAGCGCGAGGCGCAGGTTCCGCGTGAGCGGCGGCTGATCGCATCGGTGATCTACAACCGCCTCCACGAGGGCATCCCGCTGGGCATCGACGCCACGCTGCGATTCGAGACCGGCAACTGGGATCGGCCCCTGCGCGTGTCGCAGCTCCAGGCCGCCACGCCCTACAACACAAGGGTCAACCCCGGCCTCCCTCCGGGGCCGATCGGGAATCCGGGCCTCGCCTCGATCCAGGCCGCGGCCAACCCCGCGCACACGAAGTACCTCTACTACGTGGTCAAGCCCTGCGGCCGCGGGCAGCACGCCTTCGCGGTCACGGACGCCCAGCACCAGCGCAACGTGGATGCCTACAACCGCGCCCGCGCGAAGAACGGCGGCAACTCGCCCGTCGACTGCTGATGCCCCTCGCTGGGGTCCTCGGCCACCCGGTCGGGCACAGCCGCTCGCCCGCGATGATGAACGCCGCGTTTCGCGAGCTCGGGCTGGACTGGCAGTACGTGAGGCTGCCCGTGCCCCCCGAGCTGTTCGCGGCCACGGTGCGCGCACTGCCCGCCTCCGGCTACGCGGGCGCCAACGTGACCATCCCGCACAAGCTGGCCGCCCGGGCGCTGGCGGACGAGGTGAGCGATGCCGTGGCCGCGATCGGCGCGGCGAACACGCTCGCCTTCGCCGGCGGCGCGATCCGGGCGGACAACACCGACGCCGGCGGGCTGCTGGACGCGATCGCCGAGCCGGTGGCGGGCCGGCGCGCCCTCGTGCTGGGTGCCGGCGGCGCGGGCCGGGCGGCGGTCTGGGCGCTGCGCGAGGAGGGGGCGGAGGTGTGGGTATGGAACCGCACGGCCGCGCGCGCGGCGGAGCTGGCGGAGGAGATGGGGGTGGGCCACGCCGAGCATCCCCTGGCGGCCGACCTGCTGGTGAACGCCACGTCCGTCGGGCTGTCGCCCGGGTCGTCGGAGGACGAGGCCATGGAGCACCTCGGCCTGCGGGGCCTGGACCCGCCGGCGACGGTCGTGGATCTCGTCTACGGCCAGGAGGCGACCCAGCTCGAGCGGTGGGCGGAGCGGGGCGGGAGCCGCGTGGTGGGCGGCCTCGAGGTGCTGGTGCGCCAGGGGGCGCTCAGCCTCACCCTGTGGACCGGCCGTGAGGCGCCGTTGGACGTAATGCGTGCTGCGGCGGCCCAGGGAGGAGCGGAGCCCGATCGTTGATCGGGCGGAGCCCCGGACCATGCCATCCCGCCGTTCGGGTCTAAACCCGATGACGCCCGCTGCCGATATGCCAACCAATGTCGATCTCGCGTCCAGCCCTACTCGTGCTCATCGGAGCCGTGCTCCTGGCAGCCACGGCATTTGCCATCACCGGCGCGCGAAACGCCGCTGACGACTCCGCGTCGTCCCCGGCCGCCGCGGTTCGGAGCACCTCGCAGGGCACGGGCGGCCTCGACGCCAACCAGGCCTTCGCCGCGGCGTTCTCGGGCAGCGGTGCCCTGGACAGCGGCAAGGTGGACGCGCGACTGAGCTTCAGCCAGGTGGGCGGCACCAACCGTGCCCTCGGCCTCTCGGTCCAGGGCGCGTTCCAGGGCCGCGGCCAGAACAAGACCCCCCTCTTCGACGTACGCGTGAAGGTCAGGGGTGCCGGCCAGAACGCCAGCGCCGGCGCCGTGTCGGTCGGCGACCGCGCCTTCCTGACCCAGGGCGGCACCGCCTACCGCGTGCCCCAGGCACTGTGGAAGGAGCTGCAGGACGCGCGCGGGCAGATCGCCACCTACGCCGGCAAGGGCGCCGCGGCTCCCACGCCCGGCCTGCTCGGCGTGAACCCGTCGGCGTGGCTCACCAACGTGAAGGACGAGGGCAACGCCCAGGTGGACGGCGTGACGACCAAGCATGTGTCCGCCTCGGTGGACGCGGTCAAGCTCGTCCACGACGTGGCACCCCTGGCCCGCCAGGGCGGCGCGAACGTGACCCTGCCTTCGGGCTTCGACAACCAGATCGCGAAGATCGTGAAGCGGTCCGACGTGGACATCTACGTCGGGCAGGAGGACCGGATCCTCCGCCGCCTGCAGGTGGCGCTCGACCTGAACCTGTCCGCCGTCGGCGGCAGCAGCAAGGCCGCACGGGCCCGCATCAACCTCGATCTCCGGCTCACCGACGTGAACAAGCCGCAGGACATCAAGGCCCCCAAGAAGGTCTCGGCGGGCGCTCCCTCCGGCGGCGCCGCGATCGCCAGCGGAGTGCTCGGCGTGGGCGTGCTCGCGGTGGACCCGCCGCCCGGACTGGCCGCCGCCCGCAAGGCCGGCTTCCGGATCGGCGACGTGACCAGCCCCGCTCCGATCACCACCAACCCGCGCAAGGTGGCGGTGGCGGTGCGCAAGCACCAGAAGGTCGTGATCTTCTTCCAGAACCCCCGTGGCCTCGACGATCAGGCGACCAGCGAGGCCGTGCACGCCCTTCGCGCGCGTACCAAGGCCAAGGTCTTCGTCGACGACATCCGGAGCGTGGATCGCTTCGGCTCCATCGTCCAGGACGTGGGCGTGGACCAGGCGCCGTCGATTGTCATCCTCGACCGTCGCGGCAGGGCCCACCTCACCGAGGGCTACGTCGACGTCGACGTCCTCGCGCAAGAAGTCGCCGACGTCCAATGAGCGAGCCCCCCGGTGGGTCGGCGCCGCTGCGCGCCGTGCCCGCCCCGGGTGCTGATACGGACGAGGACTCCGGCACCGTCGGCCTGACGCTCCCGCGGCGACGCGGGAGCTCGCGCTTCATCTCCGACGTGATCGTGGAGATGGGCTTCCTCCCGCGCGAGCGGGTGGATGCCGCGGTGGAGGAGGGGAAGTCCGCCGGACGAGCTCCGGAGATGCTGCTCCTCGAGGCCAAGGCGATCACGGCCGACCAGCTGGCGCGCGCCACCGCGCAGCGCTTCGGGCTGCCGCACGTGGACCTGAGCGTCTTCAAGGCCGACGTGGGGGCCCTCAACCTCATCGGGGCCCAGGCGGCCCGCCGGCTCGGCGCCGCGCCGATCGGCTTCGACGAGGCCGGCCACCTGCTGGTGGCCATGCACGACCCGTCGAACGTGCTCGCGCTCGACGATCTGAAGCTGATGACCGGCCACGAGGTGCTGCCGGTGGTGGGCTCGCAGGAGGACATCCTCGAGCTGGTCGGGCGCATGAGCCGGCTGGACGACGCGGTGGCCGCGGCGGTCGAGCAGGGCGAGGAGGAGCTCGCCGAGGTCACCGAGATCCGCGAGTCGGCGGACGACGCACCGGTTATCAAGCTCGTGAACTCCGTGATCGCGCAGGCGGTGGACGAGGGGGCATCCGACATCCACTTCGAGCCCGACGAGCGCGACATGCGCGTGCGCTTCCGGGTGGACGGCGTGCTGCGCGAGAGCACCCACATCCCCCGCCGGATGGTGGCGGGCACCGTCTCGCGGATGAAGATCATGGCCGACCTGGACATCGCCGAGCGGCGCATGCCCCAGGACGGGCGCGTGTCCCTGACCGTCGAGGGCAAGGCGATCGACCTGCGCGTGGTGACCATGCCTCAGGTGGACGGCGAGGCGATGGTGATGCGGATTCTGGACAAGAGCCAGGCCCTGATCGGGCTCGATCAGCTGGGCATGTCGCAGTCGGCGGCGGAGCTGTTCGAGGAGGGCTTCCGCCGCTCATTCGGCGCGGTGCTGGTCACCGGGCCCACCGGCTCCGGAAAGTCCACCACGCTCTACGGCGCGCTCAACGAGATCAACGAGCCGAAGGTGAACATCATCACCATCGAGGACCCGGTGGAGTACCAGCTGCCGGGCGTGAACCAGCTTCAGGTGCACCTCAAGGCGGGTCTGACCTTTGCCGCTGGCCTTCGTTCCATGCTGCGGGCGGACCCCGACGTGATCATGGTCGGCGAGATCCGCGACCGCGAGACCGCGAAGATCGCCATCGAGTCGGCGCTGACGGGCCACCTGGTCCTGTCCACGCTCCACACGAACGACGCCCCCTCGGCCATCACCCGGCTCACGGAGATGGGCATCGAGCCCTTCCTCACCGCATCCGCGGTCTGCACGGTGGTGGCGCAGCGGCTGGTGCGCCAGCTCTGCACGCACTGCAAGCAGCGCACGATGCTGAGCGCGCCGTCGCTCGAGAAGGCCGGCTTCCACGTGGCCTTCGACCTGGAGGCCTACGTGCCCGTTGGGTGCAGTCGTTGCAGCGGCACGGGCTACAAGGGACGCACCGGCCTGTACGAGGTGATGGTGGTCAGCGACGAGATTCAGGACCTAACGGTTGAGCGTGCCTCTGCCGATGACATACGCAGAGTCGCGGTGGCCCAGGGGATGCGTCCGCTGAGGGCCGACGGCTTCGAGAAAGTCAAGAACGGCGTCACGTCCATTGCAGAGGTTGCAAGGGTCACGTAAGCGCCCGGTCCGGCCGATAAGGAGCCTCATGGAGTTCGACTTCGCAGACGTGCTTATCCAGGTGATGGAGCGCAACGCCTCCGATCTCCACCTGACCGCAGGCTCCCCGCCGATGATTCGGTACCACGGAGCGCTGCACGCCCTCGACTATCCGGTCCTGACTCCTCAGGCCACGCGCGAGGTCATCTACTCGATCCTCACGAACGAGCAGCGCCAGCGCCTGGAGACGGACTGGCAGATCGACCTCGCCTACTCCATCCCCGGACGTGCACGCTTCCGGGTGAACGCCTACTTCCAGCGCGCCTCGCTGAGCGCCGCGTTCCGGCTCATCCCGCAGGAGATGCCCGCCCTGCGGGACCTCGGACTGCCGAACACGCTCGAGGAGCTCACCAAGAAGCCGCGTGGCTTCGTGCTCGTGACCGGTCCCACGGGGTCGGGCAAGTCCACGACGCTCGCCGCGATGATCGACCTGATCAACGAGTCGCGCTCGGAGCACATCCTCACCATCGAGGACCCGATCGAGTTCCTGCACATGCACAAGCGCTGCATCGTCAACCAGCGTGAGCTGGGGGCCGACGCTCAGAGCTTCGCGGCCGCCCTCAAGGCCGGCCTTCGCCAGGATCCCGACGTGATCCTCGTCGGCGAGATGAGAGACCTCGAGACGATCTCCACGGCGCTCACCGCCGCGGAGACCGGCCACCTCGTTTTCGCCACGCTCCACACCCAGGACACGGCTCAGACCGTGGACCGCATCGTCGACGTGTTCCCGCCGGCCCAGCAGCAGCAGGTTCGCGTGCAGCTGTCGGTGGCGCTCCAGGGCATCGTGACCCAGCAGCTTCTGCCGCTCGCCAGCGGCAACGGGCGCTGCGTGGCCACCGAGGTCCTCGTGCCCACCCCCGCCGTCCGGAACCTGATCCGCGAGGGCAAGACCCACCAGATCTATTCGGCGCTCCAGACCGGCGCCCAGTTCGGAATGCAGACCATGGACACCGCCCTCGCCGACCTCGTGCGCCAGCAGAAGATCTCGCGCGAGCTCGCGGAGTCGCGTTCGAGCGCTCCCGAGGAGCTCCGTCGTCTGATGGGCACCGTGCGGGTGGCGTAGCCGATGGCCACGTACGCATTCAAGGCCCTCGATCTCTCGGGGGGCGCCACCAAGGGCGAGATGGAGGCGAACGACCAGCAGGCCGTGGCCTCCCAGTTGCGCGGACGCGGGCTGATCGTCGTGGACATCGAGGAGCAGGCCGCCGCCAGCGCGGGGGACATCCTCGCGCGCTTCAAGAAGGTGAAGGCGGACGATCTGGTGATCGCCACCCGGCAGCTCTCGACGATGGTGCAGTCCGGCATGTCGCTCCTGCGGTCGCTCTACGTGATCGAGGAGCAGACGGAGTCCGACATGCTCCGCGAGATCCTGGCCGAGGTGCGCAAGGACGTGGAGGGGGGCACCGCGCTCTCGCAGGCGCTGAAGAAGCACCCCGACACCTTCAACGACCTCTACATCGCCATGGTCGAGGCCGGCGAGACCGGAGGAATCCTCGACCAGACACTCGTTCGTGTGGCTCAGCAACTCGAGTCCGATGCCGCCCTTCGCCGGCAGGTGAAGGCGGCCATGATCTACCCGATCCTGATCGGCAGCTTCTCGCTGATCGTGCTGGTCGCGCTGGTGGCTTTCCTGGTGCCGGTATTCGAGAAGATCTTCGCCGACTTCGGCGGCGAGCTTCCGGCCATCACCAAGTTCACCGTCGTGCTCTCACACCTGGTCACGCAGAAGTGGTACCTGCTGATCGCGGGCGTCTGGGCCATCGCCTGGACCTTCCGCCGGTGGAAGAACTCCAAGCGGGGTCGCGTCCAGTGGGACCGGCTCAAGCTGAAGTTCCCGATGCAGATCGGGGGCATCGTGCAGAAGGTGGCGCTGGCCCGCTTCTCGCGGACCTTCTCCGGCCTGATCGCCGCCGGCGTGCCGATGCTCGAGGCCATCGACATCACGGGCCGGACCTCCGGCAACCGGGTGATCGAGATGGCGATGGAGGACGTGCGCGAATCGGTGAAGCGCGGCGGATCGCTCACCGCCCCGATGATCGCCGTGCCCGAGGCCTTCCCGACGATGGTCACGCAGATGATCGGCGTCGGCGAGGAGACGGGTGCGCTCGAGAACATGCTGTCGAAGGTCGCCGACTTCTACGAGGAGCAGGTCGAGGCCGCCGTCAAGGCCCTCACCTCGATCCTCGAGCCCGTGATGATCATCGTCGTGGGCGGCATCGTCGGATTCATCGTGATCGCGATGTACCTGCCGATGTTCAAGGTGTACGACCAGATCAAGTAGATCCCTCTGGTGCGGTGCTCGCCCGGCCAACGCCCGGGCTGCGCTCCTCCGTTGCATGGTCCGGTGCTCGGCCCGATCACCGATCGGGCCTGCGCTCCCCCTCGGCGCGCGGTTCAGGCCAGGGCGATCCGTCCTGTACACCCATGCGGTGCACAGCGCCGATAACCCCGGCCGTTGGCGGCCGGCGAGTGCTTGGCGGCTTATGCATCCAGACGGTGCATTAGGCGCCACGCACTCAGCGGCCCTGGGGCAATCAGGCACCCACCCAGCTGCCGTGCGCTGGGGAAAAATCTTCGCTCAGGCCTTGCCCGCCTATGCGGGGCTCGTTCGATGGCCGTTCGATTTGCGTAGCAAAGGAAGATGAGCGGCATGTGGGATTGCGTCATCGTCGGCGCGGGGCCGGCAGGTCTCAACGCCGCGCTCGTGCTCGGCCGCGCGCGGCGGCGGGTTCTGGTGCTCGACGGTGGCCGGCCGCGCAACTACGCCACTCATGAGATGCACGGCGTGCTCGGTCACGACGGCCTGGACCCTGCGGAGCTGCGCGCCCGCGGCCGCATGGAGCTCGGCCGCTACGGCGTGGAGGTGGTGGACGCCGAGGTCCAGACCGCCGAGCTGCTCGAAGGCGCGGTTCGCCTCGCCTCGGCCCGGGGCGAGGACAGGACGCGGACCGTCCTCCTCGCGACGGGGATGCTCGACCAGGTGCCCGACATTCCGGGCTTCGACGACGTGTGGGGAACGAGTGCACACACCTGCCCGTACTGCGACGGCTTCGAGCACCGCGACGAGCGCCTCGCCGTCCTCGCCGCCGGTGCCCGCGGGGAGCACCTCGCCGTGGTGCTGCGCCAGTGGTCCGCCGACGTCGTCCTGCTCAGCAACGGCCCGCACGACCTTTCTGCCGACCAGCGCGCGCGCGTGGACGCCCTCGGGATCCCCATCATGGAGACGCCGGTCGTCGCGTTGGAAAGCGACGAGAAGGGCCGCCTCGGCCGCGTTCGCTTCGACTCCGGCGAGACGCTCGAACGCGACGCTCTGTTCTTCTACGTCGGCTGGCAGCTGCGCAACGATGTGGCCCGCACGCTGGGCTGCGAGTTGCGCGACGACGGGTCCGTCGTCGTCGATGCCGGCCAGGCCACGACCGTCAACCGCGTCTACGCCGCCGGCAACTGCGCCGACCCGCGGGCGCTCGTCCCGGCGGCCGCCGGCTCCGGAACCACGGCCGCGGTCGCCATCAACGCCCGCCTGAGCTTCGAGGACGCCGACCACGCCGCGGCCCGCTCCGGTTGAAGCCGAGGGCAATGTCGCCAGGGGGGGTGTGGCGCGCAATGCACGGTATGCATGCATAAACCGCCAGACCCCCCACCACGCCTTGGTTCGCGGCCACCCCACCCAGCCGGCGTGCGCCTAGGGCGAGGGCGGCTAATCGCTCGAGAAGTGCACCACGACCGCCACCACCTGGTGCTCGCCGTGGCTTCCGGTGTCGATCGTGCCCGCCGCGCTCAGGGTGTCGCCCACGCGGGGCAGGGGGGAGGGCCGCAGCGAGTGGTGGACCTTGACCACGGTCACTCCGGGCGCGGTGATGCTGTCGCCGGAGACGATCACGAAGTGGGCGTCGCCGTCGCCGTCGGGGTCGGTGTCCTCGGTGTAGAGGATCCGGCCCCTCACGGCCCGGCACCCGGGAAGGCGCGGAGGACACACCGACGCCTGGACGGAGTGCTCGCCGATGCCGGAGACCGCCTTGACCTTTCGGCGGGCGCCGTCGTCGGCGGCCAGCACGGCCGCGAGGGTCAGGCCGCCCACGGCCACCAGCACGCATACGGCGGCGAACACCCTGCGAAAGGTCATGCGTTCGGTCCGGTCACCACGAGGGTGCCGACCGGCTCCGCGGTGTCGCCGGCGGCCGGGGTGAACTGCACGGGGTAGTGGCCGGGATGGCTCGGGAGCAGCTCGAAGACGGCGGGAGTGACCTGGTCCGCCGCCTCGTCCTCGCCCATCCCACGGATCTGGACCTGTCCCGCGCTCCGGACGTGCACGGTCACGGTGAGGGCGCGCCCGCTGGGAACGCGGTGGGCCCGGGGATGGGCGGTGCTGAAGTCCACCGCGCCCTCGCCGTCCGCGGCCCGTTCCTCCGCGGAAGCGCCCGGCACCGTGAGCGAGCCGGCTGCGGCTGGGGAGGACTCGTCGTGGCGCGGATTCGACAGTGAGGCCGCCACGGCCGCAAGGGCCAGGACGATCGCGAAGAGGAGCAGCGCGCGGCGTACGTGCACGCATCGATCGTAGAGGCAGTCGAGGCCCCCGGGCGCTGCGATTCCAGCTGTCAAGGATCAGGGAGGAACTGCCGATGACAGCGGCGAGTCGTGATGAGGTTCAGCCTTCAGATCCGGTGCGTTTTCGCCGTTTTCGCGGCGCTGAGCGCAATCGCTTTCGCCATCCCGGGCGCCGCCACGGCGAGCACCCAGGACTCGCTCGTGCCGCAGTCCATCTCGCTCGAGACGCCGGACATCACTCCGCAGGGCTACACGCTCTCCGGCCGGGACGCCCTGCGGATCGCAGAGCGCGAGCCGATCGTGAAGAGGGAGCGCGCCAAGTACGGCCGCGCGCTCAAGCGCTACCTGGGGATCCCCACCTATTACACGAAGCGCCCGATCCGCTACGAGGTGAACTACACCGTCCGCGGCGACGTGCTCTCGGACCTTCATATCGACGGCCGCACCGGCGAGGTCTTCGAGCTGTGGACCGGGCCGCAGGCCGACTTCCCGCTCACCCGCGGCTACTCGCCCCACCCCGGCAAGGCGATGAATCACTGGTACATCTGGCTGCCGCTGGCGCTGATGTTCCTGGCGCCGTTCGTGGATCCGAGGCGGCCGTTTCGGCTGCTGCACCTGGACATGCTGGTGTTGCTCTCCTTCGGCGTCTCCCAGCACTTCTTCAATAAGGGCAACGTGGCGGTGTCGGTGCCGCTGGTGTATCCGATCATGGGATACCTGGCGCTCAGAACCGGCATCGCCGGGTTCCGGCCGCGCGTGCGGAGGGGGAAGCTCATGCCCTACGCGCGCACGAGCTGGCTCGTGGTGGGCCTCGTGGCGCTGATGATCTTCCGGGTGGGCCTGAACGTCGTGGACTCGAACGTCATGGACGTGGGCTTCGCCAGCGTGGTGGGCGCCGATCGCGTGACCACCAAGCAGGAGCTCTACGTGGACAACGACATTCACGGCGACACCTATGGGCCCGTGAACTACCTGGCCTACGTGCCCTTCGAGCTCCTGTTCCCGAACGACGGTCGATGGGACAAGGTGCCCGCGGCCCACGCCGCGGCCCTGGCGTTCGATCTCGCCGCGATCATCGGCCTGATGCTGCTCGGCACACGGCTGCGTTCGGGGAGCGAGGGCAGGCGGCTCGGAGTGGCGATGGCCTTCGCCTGGGCGGCCTACCCGTTCACCCTGCTCGGGCTCCAGGCCAACGTGAACGATGGCCTCGTGGCCGTGCTCCTGATCCTTGCCCTGCTGGCGCTCACGTCGCCGGCCAAGCGCGGACTGATGCTCGGCCTGGCCGTTGCGGCCAAGTTCGCGCCGGTGGTGCTGGCGCCGCTGTTCGCCACGGGTACGGGCGAGGAGCGCCGGACGCGCTCGTGGCCCGTGTTCGCGGCCACGCTCGTTGGAATCGTGGCCCTGTCGATCACGCTGTACCTCCCGCCGGGCGGCCTGCGCGAGTTCTACGACTGCACGATCGGCTACCAGATGAGCCGTACCTCGGCGCTCAGCCTCTGGGGCCTCCATCCCTCGCTCGGCCGGCTGCAGGAGGTGTTCAAGTTCGGCGGCGTTCTGTTCGCCGTGGCACTGGCGTTCGTGCCCGGCCGTCGTGACCTACGGCAGGTTGCCGCGCTCGGCGCGTCCGTTCTGATAGTGGCCCAGATGGGGGCGAACCACTGGTTCTACTTCTACATCCCGTGGTTCGTGCCGTTCGCGCTGGTGACGATGTTCGGGGCCTACCGCGCGAGTGAGCCGGGCGTGGGTGCCGAGGACGAGCGCGCGGCGGAGCCGCCCGTGCCCGTCCAAGAGCCGGCCCTTGTCTAAAGGCCCATCGGGGGGGGTCCGATACCTCAAAAGAAGTCCAGGTGCCTCGGCTATCCGCGGCGGCTGGTACCAGACCATTTCAGACCGTCACCTCAAGGAGGAGACATATGCTGCGGAAGCTGGGTCAGCGGATTCACTCTGAGGAGCGCGGCTTCACGCTGATTGAGCTCCTCGTGGTGATCCTGATTATCGGAATCCTGGCGGCCATCGCGCTGCCGGCGTTCCTTGGACAGCGCCAGAAGGGCCAGGACGCGGACGCGAAGTCGAACGCCCGCAACATGGTCTCGGCCCTGGAGTCGTGCTACACGACCTCCCAGAGCTACGCGAGCTGCGCGACCAGCCAGGACGTGACCGAGTCCGGTATCACCACCGGAACCGGCAGCGGCCAGGTTGCTCTGACGCTCGTGTCGAATACCTACACGATCGCGTCGAAGTCGGCGTCGGGCAACAGCTTCACCATCACCAAGGGTGCAAGCGGCCCGGTGACCCGCACCTGCTCCACCGCGAACAGCGGCGGATGCAAGAGCGGCGGAGTCTGGTAGCCACCTCTCCCGGGACGGGGAGTTTGAACACGGGCGGGCCCTCGGGTCCGCCCGTCGTCGTTCCGGGGGGCTCGGCCTCGCCCGGCGTGGACATTTGCCCGAGAGAAGGGTGGCCAAGGATTAAAGGGCGATCGCTCCGGTGTCGATCTAGTGCGGGACAGACCAGGTGCCTCGGCTTACCGCGGCGACTGGTACCAGACCATTTCAGACCGTCACCTCAAGGAGGAGACATATGCTGCGGAAGCTGAGTGAGCGGATTCACTCTGAGGAGCGGGGCTTCACCCTGATTGAGCTCCTCGTGGTGATCCTGATTATCGGAATCCTGGCGGCCATCGCGCTGCCGGCGTTCCTTGGACAGCGCCAGAAGGGCCAGGACGCGGACGCGAAGTCGAACGCCCGCAACATGGTCTCGGCCCTGGAGTCGTGCTACACGACCTCCCAGAGCTACGCAAGCTGCGCGACCAGCCAGGACGTGACCGAGTCCGGTATCACCACCGGAACCGGCAACGGCCAGGTTGCTCTGACGCTCGCGGCCGGTTCGTACACCATCGCCGCGAAGTCCGAGTCGGGCAACAGCTTCACCGTCACCAAGGGCTCGAGCGGCCCGGTGACCCGTACCTGCTCCACCGCGAACAGCGGCGGATGCAAGAGCGGCGGAGTCTGGTAACCGGACTCCGAAGTCAGAAGTGCTTCGACGGGCGGGCCTTCGGGCCCGCCCGTCGCCTTTTAATGACCCGTACCGCCCCCCAAGAGCCCGCCGGAACGTCGGGTAGCTTGCGCGCCTGATGGCGGTCGAGATCGCGCTGGCGGCCGCCTTCGGGGCGGTGCTTGGAAGCTTCCTCAACGTGGTGATCCATCGCGTGCCGCTGGGAGAGTCGGTGGTGGCGCCCGGGTCGCACTGCCCGTCGTGCGATACGCCGATCGCCGGGTACGACAACGTGCCCGTGATCTCGTGGCTCGTCCTCCGCGGCAGATGCCGTCACTGCGGCGCTCCGATCTCGCCGCGCTACCCCATCGTTGAGCTGATCACCGCCGTCGCGTTCGCCCTGGTGGTGGCCGTGCGCGGGTTCGACTCCGGCCTCCTGCTCGAGCTCCCGTTCGTGGGCTGCCTGATCGCGCTCGCCGGAATCGACCTGGACCACCGGCTGCTCCCCAACAGGATCGTGTACCCGATGGCGGTGTGGGGCGTGCTCGCCACGGCCATCGTCGACGCCGGTGACCTTCCCGAGCACCTGATCGCGGGCGCGGCGGCCTTCACATTCCTCCTCCTCGCCGCGCTCGCCTACCCGGCCGGCATGGGCATGGGGGACGTGAAGCTGGCCGGCGTGATGGGCCTGTACCTCGGCCTCTCGGTGATCCCCGCCCTCTTCGCGTCGTTCCTGTTCGGGACCGTCGTGGGGCTTGGCATTGTCGCGCGCGAAGGCGCGAGCGCGCGCAAGACCGCCGTGCCCTTCGGAGTTTTCCTGGCCCTGGGCGGCCTTGTCGGCGTGCTGGTGGGACCGGAGCTCATGGACCTCTACCGGGACCATCTGCTCGGCTGAAGTGCGCGTTCACGCACGAGCGCAGTTAGGGGTAAAGCCACCCCTGGGGTTGGCCGATAGAGCGGGGGAACGCAAATGGCCTTCTCGCTCAGAAAGACTCACGACCGTGGCTCCGTAGGACTGGACATCGACGGCCGCTACCTCGCCGCTGCGCAGGTGGATGCCGGCAAGGTGGTCCGGTGCGCGAGCCTCGACCTTCCCGAAGGCGTGGTGAGCGACGGCGAGGTGGTGGACAAGGACGCCCTCGCCGATGCCCTCAAGAGCTTCGTCGGCGACTCCGGACTGCCGCGCAACGTGCGCCTCGGGATCGCCAACCAGCAGATCGTGGTGCGCGTGATCGAGCTTCCCCGCATCGAGGATCCCAAGCAGCGCGAGGCCGCGGTTCGCTTCCAGGCCGCCGAGGCCATCGCCATGCCCTTGAACGAGGCCATCCTGGACCACCAGGTGGCCGGCTACGCCGAGGGACCGGACGGCACTCCGCGCATGCAGGTGGTGCTCGTGGCCGCTCGCAAGACGATGGTGGAGTCTCTGCTCGAGGCCGTGAAGGGCGCGGGCCTGAAGGCCGACGGAGTCGATCTCGACGCCTTCGCCCTGGTCCGCACCCTGGTGAGCGGAGGCGACGGCGCCGACGAGTCGGCACGCGTGTTCTGCCACCTGGCCGGCGTGACCAACCTGGCCATCGCCGTGGGCCCTGCCTGCTTCTTCACCCGGCCGCTCTCGGCCGTATGGGACGAGCCGGAGGCCGGCTCGCGCCTGTCCGACGAGATCCGGCTGTCGATCGACTACTACATGACCCAGCCCCAGGCACAGCCGGTGGGCGAGGTCGTGGTCTCGGGTCCCGGGTCCGGCGACGAGGAGCTCGTGGAGAGCCTCGGCGTGCACCTCGGGATGCCGGTCCGCGTGGCCTACCCGCTCGGCGGGCTCGACATCTCGGCGCTCACCGCCGCGGATGATCCCCACCGCTTCACGGTGGCCGCCGGCCTCTCCCTCGGAGCGACGGCATGAAGCCCGTAAATCTTCTCCCGCAGGACGCGCGACGCGCGCAGGCCAGCGGCGAGCGCTCGGGCAGCGCCTACGTGATCGTCGGCGTGCTCGGTGCGCTGCTGCTCATGGTTCTGGGCTACGTCGTGGTGTCCAACCAGGTGACCACGAAGACCAACCGCGCCGCTGCCGCCGAGGCCAGGGCCACCGCGCTCGAGTCTCAGGCCGCGCAGAAGAACGCCTTCACCGACTTCGCCACGATCAAGAACCAGCGCCTCCTGAGCGTCAGCTCGATCGCCGCGACCCGATTCGACTGGGAGCGCTTCATGCGCGAGCTGTCCCGCATCATGCCGGAGAAGAGCTGGATCCAGACCGCGGACGCCTCGACGACCGGGGACGCGACCAGCAGCAGCGCCGGAGCCGCGCCCACCCCGGGCTCGCCCGCGGCCACCGCTGCGAGCACGCCCACCACGGCCGCGTCGCCCACCGCCAACCTCGTGGGCTGCGTGCCCGGCCAGCAGGACACCGCGAAGATGATGGTCCGCCTGCGCCAGCTCTACCGCGTGAGCGACGTGGAGCTCCAGGAGTCCGTTCGTGAGACCTCGGGCGGCACCGCCAAGACGACGATCGACAACTGCGGCGCCTTCTACAAGTTCAACATCACGGTCACCTTCAGCCCGACCCCGCCCGTGAAGGAGGCTCCGCGTGGAGCCACCCGCGTGCCCGCATCGCTCGGAGGTGGATCGTGAGCAGCATGTCCGATCGCGACCGGAAGATTCTTCTTCTCGCTCTTCCCCTGCTCCTCGTGGTTGCGTACTGGTTCCTTCTTCTGGGACCGAAGCGCGACGAGGCCAGCAAGGCCGACGCCGATCTCTCGCAGCAGCAGGAGCGCCTGAGCACCGCCCGGGCCTCCGCCGAGGCCGCGCAGGGTGCGCAGGGCAGCTTCGAGTCCGACTTCACCGAGGTGGTGCGGCTGGGCAAGGCGATCCCGTCCTCCGTGGACATGCCTGGCCTGATCGTGGCGCTGGACCGCGCCGCCGCCGGCACGGGCATCCGCTTCACGCGCATCGCCACCGGTGAGCGCACGACCGTGGCCGCTCCCGTGGCTCCGAGCGGGACGGGGGCCGCAGCCGCGGCTGCCGGCACCCCCGCATCCGGCACCACCACCTCGGGCTCGACGCCCGCGCCCGTGGCGGCCGGCGGCGAGACCGCGCAGAGCAACTCCGGACAGGCGGTGGAGAAGGCGAACAACGCCGCATCCGCCTCCGACCAGAGCTCGGCGGCGACCGAGCAGGCAACGGACACCCAGACCTCGACCTCACCCTCGGGCACCCCGGCCGCGGGCGGAACCACCACGCCCGGCGCCCTGGCCGCCACCTCCACGGCTCCCGCCGGACTGGAGACGGTGCCGCTGGACCTGGAGTTCGTGGGCGACTTCTTCAACCTGGCCGACTTCTTCCACAGCGTGAAGCGGTTCGTGTCGGTGGCGAACTCCAGGGTGAGGGTGAACGGCCGCCTGATAACGGTGGAGGGTGTGAGCTGGAGCAGCGACCCCGAGCTCTTCCCGAAGCTGAAGGCTGAGATCAAGGCCACGGTGTACCTGTCGCCCAAGGCACAGGGCACGACCGCAGGCGCCACGCCCGCGGGCCCGGCCACCGACGCCACGACGCCGGCCAGCACGCCGGACGCGAGCGAGGCCACCCCGACCCCGGTCCCGACCGCGACCGCGACCCCCTGACAAAGCTATGAACAACGCCTTCCTCATAGACCTCTGGAGCGACCTGCGCGCAAAGCGCATGTGGCCTGTGGCCCTGGTCCTGCTCCTGGCCCTGATCGCGGTTCCCGTGGTGCTGTCGAAGCCCTCGAAGGAGCCCGCGGTCGTGGCGACCCCTGCCCCCACCAAGGCGGATCAGACCGCTCAGGTGAAGGGCCTGGCCGCGCTCAAGGTCGCGGATGACACGCCCGGCAAGGGCTCCACGCTCGACGTCTTCGACCCGAGCAACCCCTTCAAGCCGCCGCAGAACATCCTGAACAACTCCAAGACGGACGAAGGAACGACCACAAGCGACACGGGTGCCCCCACGGACACCGGAGCCACCGGCACCACGGACACCGGCACGACCGGCGGCACCGGCGGTGGCACGACCGGCGGGACCGACACCGGCGGCAGCACGCCGTCCGATGGTGAGACCAAGACCGTGGTGTACCGCTACGTGGCCGACGTGACATTCATCGGGGCCAACGGCAAGAAGCGCAAGATCAAGGGCCTCGAGCGCCTCGAGATCCTGCCGAACGAGAGCGATCCCCTCCTGATCTTCCTGGGGGCGAGCAAGAACGGCGGCAACGCGGTCTTCCTCGTGGACTCGACGCTCACGGCGGAGGGCGAGGGCAAGTGCAAGCCCAGCAAGGACCAATGCGGGTTCCTGTATCTGGGCCCGGGCTCCGAGGAGGCGTTCGTGGACCAGGACGGCAACTCCTACACCCTGCGCGTGGACGCCATTCGCAAGGAGCAGGTGACGCCCAAGAGGATCGAGAAGGTCCCCGCTTCCAAGAGCTCTTCAGACAAGCAGACGGCGAGCGCCGCGGTTGGCGACGACACGGCGGTGCGCCGCTTCGTGCCCCAGCTGTTCGGTGACCTGGTCACCGAGTCCACCACGCAGACAAATTCTTCAGACGGCGACCAGACCGGTCGATAGGGGGTACGTGATGTCGCGCAGGGTCTTCAGCATTTGCATGCTTGCGGTGGCCGCACTGGCCACCCTCGTCGGGGCGCCCGGTGCGTCCGCGGCGAAGAAGAAGGCCCCCGCGCCCGTCGTGACCAAGGTCACCCCGATGCGGATCAGCGTGGGCGGTACGCTCACGATCAGGGGCCGCCACTTCCGCTCGAAGGCGAAGGGCAACACCGTCATCTTCCGCGCATCGAACGGGCGCTCCGCGTTCGTGAAGCCCCGCCGGGCGTCGAGGACGAAGCTCGTGCTGAAGGTGACCGCCCCGGTGGCGCGACTCCTCACGGTCAAGAACAGCGCCCAGCGCCCGACGCGCCTCAAGCTGCGCGTGCTCGCGGGCAAGTTCAGCAAGTTCACGTCGCGGCGGCTCTCCCCGGTGGTACTCGGCCTGAGTGCCGGCGGCGGTGGCGGCGGTGGCGGAGGCACGGGTGGCGGCGGCAACGCGGTGTGCGCCGACGACTCCGATCACGACAACGACCTTCTGTCCAACTCGCTCGAGAAGAGCCTGGGCACGGACCCCTGCCTGGCGGACACCGATTCCGACGGCATGATCGACGGCTGGGAGTACTACGCCGCCAAGGACCTCAACATCAAGGCCGTGCCCTACCCGGGCCACCGGCCCTACCCGAACGCGCTCGACCCCTCGGACGGCCAGTCCGGCAGCTCCGGCACCAGCGCCTGGGACTTCGACGGCGACGGGCTCAAGACCTACGAGGAGTACCGCGCCTGGCGCCGTACCGGCAGCTCGTTCAATTCCGCGGCAGTCGGGGGAACGGACCTCGCCTCGCCGCTCGGCTACAGCGACGGGACGAAGACCAGCCGCCCCGGCGACGTGCCGGCGGTCCCGGCCTGGCGGAGCGCCGCATACGGCCTCTCCAATCCCACCGAGTCGTTCCCGGGCATCTACAAGATCCACTCCGACGGCGTCTGGCACGACGATGAGCGGGATGCCGACGGTGACGGGCTCGCGAACTGGCTCGAGGCCTCGCGCGGACCCGGGCACGTGTCCTGGTGGGCGTCGTTCTTCGCCTCCACGGGGCACACCGCGGCGGCCTGGCCCGACCCGTCGAACACCGCCGCGCCGTGCGACACCCAGCAATTCGGTGCCTTCAGCGAGCGTCCGTTCACCGAGCTCGACCTGACCGACGGCGACGTCGACGGCGACGGGCTTCTCGACGGTGAGGACGACCAGGACTTCGACGATGTGTCGAACATCCGCGAGCTCTACGAGACCGTGGGGGACCTGGACGCCGACGGCCAGCTGGTCTGCGGGACCGAGAGCTACCCGTCCCGCGGGGGCCAGGGCGTGAACGCCTTCAACCCCTGCGCGCCGGACCCGGCGTCTCGCACCTGCGACGACTACAAGCCCTTCTAGGGTCCCTCCACGGCAACGGGCACGGCACCCTGCGTAAGTAGGGTGTCGGTCCCATGTCCCTGCGCTTCATCACAGCCGGCGAGTCGCACGGCCCGGGCCTCACCGCGATCGTCGAGGGGCTCCCGGCCGGCCTCGAGCTGCGTCCCGAGGACCTGGACGAGGACATGGCCCGGCGCCAGCTCGGCCACGGCCGCGGCGGGCGCATGAAGATCGAGAAGGACCGCGCCTTCGTGACCTCCGGGGTGCGCCACGGGCGCACGCTCGGCAGCCCGGTGGCCCTGCGGATCGAGAACCGCGACTACGCCAACTGGGAGGAGCGGATGAACCCGTGGCCCGTGGAGGCGGACGTGGCCGAGGTGCACCTCCCGCGCCCGGGACACGCCGACCTGGCCGGGGTTCAGAAGTACGGGTTCACCGACGTGCGCAACGTGCTCGAGCGGGCGAGCGCACGCGAGACGGCGGCCCGCGTGGCCGCCGGAGGCCTGGCCAAGGCCTTCCTCCGCGCCCTGGGCGTGACCGTCTTCAGCCACGTGACGCGCATCGGCGCGGTGGCCGGACCGCAGCCCGAGCACCTGGAGCCCGCCGACTTCGAGGGCGTGGACGAGTCGCCGGTGCGGTGCCTCGACGCGGAGGCCACTCAGGCGATGGTGGCCGAGATCGACGCTTGCCGGAAGGCCAACGAGTCCCTCGGCGGGGTGTTCGAGGTGCGCGCGTTCGGGCTGGTTCCGGGCCTCGGATCCCACATCTCGTGGGAGGAGCGAATGGACGGCCGGCTGGCGCAGGCGATCATGTCCATCCAGGCGCTCAAGGGCGTGGGCATCGGCGACGGCTTCGATTTGGCGGGTCGCGTCGGATCGCTGGCCCACGACGAGATCTTCTGGACCGAGGAGCGGGGCTACTTCCGCGAGACCAACCGCGCCGGCGGCGTGGAGGGCGGCATGACCACCGGCGACCCGCTGATCGTGCGCGGGGCCATGAAGCCGCTCCCCACGCTCACGAAGCCGCTGCGCTCCGTGGACATCGCCACCAAGGAGCCCGCACAGGCGCTCCGGGAGCGCACCGACTCGTGCACCGTCCCCGCGGCGGGCGTGGTGGGCGAGTCCATGGTGGCCCTGGTGCTCGCCGCGGCGTACCGGGAGAAGTTCGGCGGCGACCACATCGACGACGTGCGCGCGGCACTCTCGGCCTACCAGGAGCGGATCGGATGGAGGCGCGGATAGCGCAGGACCCCGCTCCGCCCGGACCGGCCGCGGGCCGGGCGATCGTGCTCGTGGGCTTCATGGGCGCGGGGAAGTCCACCGCGGCCCGCACGGCCGCTGCCGAGATGGGAGTGGAGCCCCTCGACAGCGACCGCGAGCTTGAGCGCCGCCTGGGGGAGCCGATCGGCTCCTTCTTCGACCGCGAGGGCGAGGACGCGTTCCGCGCGCGTGAGGAGGAGGTGGTGCTCGAGCTGCTGGGCCAGGCAGGCGGGAGAGTCGTGGCCCTGGGCGGCGGCTCGGTGCTCTCCGAGCGCGTCCGGGACGCCCTGGCCGAGCACACGGTGGTGCAGCTCGAGGTGCGCTCCGAGGACGCTTGGCGGCGCTCCTCCGGCAGCGGGCGCCCGCTGGCCCGGGATTCCGGTCGGTTCGAACAGCTCCAGGGGGACCGGGAGCCGCTCTATGCGGCGGTGGCAGACGCCGTCATTCCCCCTGCGCCCCGTGACGCCGTCCGGGCCGCGCTTCCCGCGCTGCGGGCGCTCTCCGAGGCTCCGGGGGGCACGCGGATGGTGTGGGCCCGCTCCGAGTCGGGCTCGTACCCGGCCTACTTCGGGCCGGGTCTGATCGGCTCCGGGTTCGACCATCCCCTGGACGGCCGGCGCTTCGTGGTCACGGACTCGAACGTGGCCCGCCTGCATCCGGTGGACGGAATGGAGCGGTTGGTGGTGGAGCCGGGCGAGCAGGCGAAGACGCTGGCCGCCGCGGAGGAGGTGCTGCGTGGTCTGGCCCGCGCCGGGGCAGAGCGCGGGGATCGCGTGGTGGCCGTGGGCGGCGGAGTGGTGGGGGACCTGGCCGGGTTCTGCGCCGCGGTGTACCAGCGCGGGATGCGCCACGTGCAGGTGCCCACGACGCTCGTGTCCCAGGTCGACTCGGCCTACGGCGGGAAGACCGGCGTGGACCTGCCCGAGGGCAAGAACTACGCGGGGTCCTACCACCAGCCATCGGCAGTTCTATGCGACCCCACCGCGCTCGAGACGCTCCCGCCCGAGGAGCTGGCCGCGGGCTACGCCGAGGTGGTGAAGACAGCGCTCATCGCCGGCGGGCCGCTTTGGGCACGTGTGCGCCAGGGAGGCCCCGTGGACCTGGACGTGGTGATGGGCTGCGCGCGCACAAAGCTTGCGGTGGTGGCCGAGGACGAGCGTGACGGCGGCCGCCGGCAGGTCCTGAATCTCGGCCACACCGTGGGTCACGCCATCGAGTCGGCCACCGGCTACTCCCGATATCGCCACGGGGAGGCGGTGGCGATCGGCCTGCTGGTGGCGCTGCGCCTGTCCGGGCGCGATGCGCTCCGCACCGAGGTGGCCGAGCTGCTCGCCTCGCGCGGGCTGCCGGGCACCTTCGAGGGGGCCAGCGTCGATGAGGTGGTGACCCTGGTGGCGCGCGACAAGAAGCGGGCGGATGGGCGTGTGCCCTTCGTGCTGCTCGAGGCTCCCGGCGAGGTCACGCCGGGACACGAGGTCAGCGAGGCGGACCTGCGGTCGGCGGTGGAGGAGGCGCACGCGGGGTGATCGGCCGGGTCGAGGTGCTCCACGGCGTGAACCTGGACGTGCTGGGACGGCGGTCCCGCGAGCACTACGGCGGCATCACACTCACCGAGCTGGAGGTGCAGGTGCAGCAGTTCGCCCGCGACCTCGGGCTGGACGTGGCCTTCTCCCAGACGAACCACGAGGGTGAGTACTGCGAGCTGGTCCACCGGGCGGGGGAGAACGCGGACGGTCTGATCCTGAATCCGGGCGCGTGGACCCATTACTCCTACGCGATCCGCGACGCGCTCGAGGTTGCCGCCCTTCCGGCGGTCGAGGTGCACCTCTCCGCGATCGACGAGCGCGAGGAGTGGCGCCGCGTGTCGGTGATCCGCGACCTCTGCATCGGCAGCGTTCAGGGCAAGGGGGTTGATGGGTACCGTGAGGCTCTGACCATGCTGAACGACGCGCTCGACACATGAGCTCCGCGATAGCCGAGGGCACCCTCGAGGCCCGGGGCGACAGGGTGGTGGCCCAGCTCGAGGAGCGCGAGCTCGACTCGCTGCTGGTCACCGACCTGCTGAACGTCCGCTACCTGACCGGCTTCACCGGCACCGCCGGCGCCGTGGTGGTGACCCGCGACGAGCGCGTCTTCCTCACCGACTTCCGTTACGTCGAGCAGGCCGAGGCCCAGGTGCGCGGGTACCAGCGGGCGCGCGCGGGCACCGACATGCTCGGCGACCTCGCCAAGCGCCTGCGCGGACGTGCCGGCTTCGAGGACGAGCACATGTCGGTGGCTCAGTACGGCAGGCTGGCGGACAAGACCGGTGCCCAGGTGGAGCTGGTTGCGGCCGGCGGGCTCGTGGAGGACCTGCGCGCCGTGAAGGACCGCGACGAGGTCGCGGCCATGCTCGCGGCCACCGAGCTTGCCGACGCCGCCTACCGCGACATCCGGGAGCGCGGGCTCTCGGGCAGGACGGAGCGCGAGGTGGCTGTGGCGGCGGTGCGCTCGATGGAGGACCTCGGTGCCCAGGGGCCCTCGTTCCCCCCGATCGTGGCCGCCGCCGGACACGGGGCGCTGCCGCACGCCGAGCCGCGCGACGTGGAGATCCCGCGCGACACGCTGGTGGTCATCGACATGGGGGCGAGGCTCGACGGCTACTGCTCGGATTGCACCCGGACGCTCGCCACCGGTTCGCTCGACGACGCTGCGGCCGAGGCCTACGAGCTCGTGCTTCGCGCCCAGAAGGCCGCACTGGCCGCGGTGCGTGCGGGCGCTGAGGTGTCCGCGGTCGACGCCGTGGCGCGCGACATCATCGAGGCCGCGGGCCACGGCGAGCGCTTCGGCCACGGCCTCGGGCACGGTGTGGGGCTGGAGGTCCACGAAGCGCCGCGGCTCGGCCAGACGGCCACCGGCGAGCTCCGGGCCGGCAACGTGGTCACGGTCGAGCCGGGCGTCTACCTTCCGGGCGAGTTCGGGATACGGATCGAGGACCTCGTGGCGGTCACCGACGGTGAGCCCGAGGTGCTCACCGGGTTTCCCAAGGACCTCGTGACCACCGATTGATCGTCCTCGCCGGGGCCGCGGCGCTGCTGGGCGCCCTGGTCCAGTCGGCCACGGGCTTCGGGTTCGCGCTCGTTCTCAGCCCGGCCCTCTTCGCGGTGCTCGACCCCTACGAGGCGGTCACCACCATGCTGCTGCTCGGCCCGCCCCTGAACCTGCTGGTGCTGGCCGACTCGCGCGGCCTCGCGCGGTGGCGAGTGCTCGCGCCGATGCTGGCCGCCGCGGTGCCGGGCCTGGTCCTGGGTGCCCTGGCACTCGAGCTCCTCTCCAAGTCGACGCTCCAGGTGCTGGTGGGGGCCGGGGTGATCGGGGCCGCGGGCTGGCAGCTGCGCCGCCGCAGCGTGGCCACCGATGCAACCCCGGTGCCGGCCACCACCGGGGGAGCGGCGGTGGCCGGGGTGCTCAGCGGCGTGCTCACCACGTCGATCAGCGTGAGCGGCCCACCGGTCGTGCTCTGGCTCGAGGCGCTCGGCCTGCGCCCGGATGAGCTGCGAGCGTCCCTGGCCGCCTCGTTCCTGTTCATGAACGTGGCCGGCGGGATCGTGGTGGTGGCCGCGGGAGGGACCGGATCGGTGCGGCCGGACGTGCTCCTGGCCCTCCTGGTGCTGGTGCTCGTGGGCCACGCGCTGGGGAGGATCGCGTTCCGGCGCATCGCCGGGCCCGTGTTCTCGCTCGTGGCCCTCGCACTGGTGCTCTGCGCGGGAGTGGCGAGCCTCGTGGCGGGGCTGGTGGGGGCGTAGCCGCCGAGCGCGGCGCCCGGGATTTCACGCTCGTCACGTTCGCGTTACTCGGCTTGAGGGGGGCTTGGCGCCTTTTGCACCATATGGATGCATTAGGCGCCACACCCCCTGGTGCAGCTCGCCCAAGGCGGCCGTGCGTGACGAACGGGTGATGCACACGCGCACGTTTTAGCCACGGCGTACGGGAGCGGCACCCCACCCAGCCGCCGTGCGCCGGTCCTGAAGCGCGGCTGGGCCCACCCGGCGCAAGCGCGCTTGCGTGACGACCGCTCAGATGCGAACATGTGTTCGTATCGATGGTCGTCTGTGTCCTCTACCCGCGCTTCGAGCTCCTTGCGGCGCTGGGGGACCGCAGGGCCCTTCTCTCCGAGCCCGCCGCCCTCGCTCCGGAGGCCGGTCGCGAGCAGGTGGTGGGCGAGGTCTCGGCCCCGGCTGAGGCCTTCGGGGTGGTTCGCGGAATGGCGATGGGGGAGGCCCTGTCCCGCTGCCCGGCCCTCAACCTGGTCCCGCCGGACCCCGAGGGATCGCGCTCCCTGTGGGGTCGCGTGCTCGACCGGCTCGAGGCGATCGGAGCGGCCGTGGAGTCCGATCGCGCCGGGGTGGCCTGTTTCGAGTCGAAGCCGATCGAGGGCATCCTCGGCGGCGACCTGGCCGGGGTGCTGTCCGCCGCGCGCCGGGCGCTCGGGGCGGGGGCCCGGCTGGGGGCGGCGCCGAGTCGCTTCGGCGCCCACGCGGCGGCGCTGCGAGCCCGCCCACGCCGCGCCCGGCGCAGCAGCGGGAGGAGCGGAGGCCCGATCGGTGATCGGGCCGAGCACCGCACCATGTCATCCGCCGTGGTGGTGGAGGAGCGCGCTTCGCGGGAGTTCCTCGCCCCGCTGCCGGTGGCCCTCCTGCGCACGCGCCCGGAGCTTCGGGGGCTGCCCGAGATCCTCGAGCAGCTGGGGATCAGGACCCTGGGCGAGCTGGCCGGTTTGCCCTCACGGGCACTGGCCGAGCGCTTCGGTCACCCCGGCCTGCTGGCGCTCGACCTGGCCCGCGGGCGTGACACGCCGCTGGACCCGCGTCGTCCTCCGGAGCCTGTCCTGGAGCGGCTCGACCTGCCCGAGGCCGCCTCGGGCCAGCAGCTCGAGCGGGGCCTCGACCTGCTCGTGGGCCGCGTGCTGGCTCGGCGCGAGCGGCGCGGCCGCTCCCTGCGGTCGCTGGCCATCTCCGCCCGCTTCGCCACCGGCGGCACCTGGCGGCTCGCCGTCACACTCCGCCGGGCCAGCGCCGACCCGGCCCGGATAATGCTGTCCCTCGCCCCGCGGCTGGCCGAGCTGCCCGCACCGGCGGACTCGATGGCGCTCGAGGTCGAGGCCTTCGGCCCGCCGGCGCAGGACCAGGGGCAGTTGCTCGACGAGGAGGGGGCGGTGCGCCGGGCGCGCCTGGGCGAGGCCGTTCGCCAGGCCCGCCAGGCGGCCGGGGCGGACGCAGCGCTTCGGATCCTCGACGTCGATCCCGGCTCGCGGATCCCCGAGCGACGGGCGATGCTCGCGCCCTTCCCCGACTGGCCGGCGCCGTGAACCCGTCGGGTGCGCGGCGCCTGGGCACGCCGCGGCCGGTGTCGATCCGGGCCGACGATCGCGGCGTCCCCACCTCGGTGGGCGAGGTGGGCGTGGAGAGCGTCCGGGAGGAGTGGGTGGTGGAGGACCGCTGGTGGACGTCCCGGCCGTTGCGGCGCCGCTATTTCGAGCTGGTGCTCGCAAACGGGCGCAATGCCGTGGTCTACAGGGACCTGGTGGACGGGGGCTGGCTCTCCCAGCGCGCCTAAAACGCCTCCGCACTGGCTCACCCGGCCAAACGGCTGCGACCCCAGGCTCGGCTACAGGGGCGGCTCCGGAGGGCCGATAAAAGGAAGGCATGTCGAGGTGGTCACGCTCGCCGGTCGCTTCATCGATCCCGAAGGCGCCGAGGGATCGGCCGCAGCATGCCGCCATGGGGGGTGAGCCCGCCCGGTGGTGAACACGCAATCGCTCACCGTCATCGGCCGGCTCGGGGCGATGTTCGAGCGCACGGCCTCCGTGCGCGGAGACGAGGACCTGCAGCACGTCCTGTGGCAGGTGGCGCGCACGATCGGCGAGGCGCTCGGCTACCACGCGGTGGTGGTGAACATCTACCGCCCGGCCTTCGACGACATGTTCACCGCGGCCGCCGTGGGGAACGACGAGTCGATCCAGGCGCTGCTCGGCCAGACGTCCCTCCGCGAGACCTGGATGCCGCTCCTGGCCCCTCGCTTCGAGCGCCGGGGCGCCTACTTCGTGCCCGCCGAGAGCTTCGACTGGGAGCAGGTTCCCGGGCGCACCTACATACCCGACATCGAGCCCAGCGCCGACCCCGACGCCTGGCAGGCCGACGACGCGCTCTTCGTCCCCCTCCGCGGCGCGGCTGGAAAGCTCCTCGGAGTCGTTTCCGTGGACGAGCCCGAGACGGGTCGCCGCCCCTCCGACGAGGAGATCGACGCCCTCGTGGCCAGCGCTCGCCACGCCGCGCTCGCCATCCGCATCGCCCAGGACGTGGCCGCGGCCTCACAGCACCAGCGCATGCTCGAGCACGTGCTCGAGGTGTCCGCTCGCCTGGCCGAGGCCGGGGACGTGGACGCCCTGCTCCAGGCCGTGTGCGACGGCATCCGGGACGCCCTCGCCTTCGACAAGGTGGTGATCGAGCTGGCCAACGAGCCGCGCGCCCCGCTCGTGCCCGTTGCGGCCAGCGGCTGGATGGTGGACGCCCCCGCGGTGAACCCCGGCCTCAGCCTCGAGTCCTTCGCTCCGCTGTTCACACCCGAGTTCGAGGTGGCCGGCTGCTACCTCGTGCCCCACGACGTGGCCGAGGTGCGCCTCGGTCCCCAGCGCGTGGAGTACGAGTCGGAGTTGAACGGGCGCGGTCCCCACGCCTGGAACCGTCACTGGCTGCTCGTGCCCCTGTCCGAACCGGACGGGCGCCGCATCGGGCTGATCTGGGTGGACGACCCGCGCGATCGCCTGCTGCCCTCGCGGGCGCGCATGCAGGCGCTGCGGCTGTTTGCGAATCAGGCCATGTCCGCCCTCCACTCAGCCGACCAGGTGGTCCGGCTCCGCCACGAGGCCACCCACGACCCGCTCACCTCACTGCCCAACCGGCGCGCCCTGCTGGCCCGGCTGCCACAGGAGGTGGAGGCCGCCGGGCGGACTGAGGGCACGTTCTCGCTGATCCTCTGCGACATGGACAACCTGAAGGTCGTGAACGACACCCTCGGCCACGAGGCGGGCGACCTCGCCCTGAGGCTGCTGGCCGGCGCGCTGCGAGCCGGTCTTCGGCGCGGCGACGAGGCCTACCGGCTGGGCGGTGACGAGTTCGCCGTGGTGCTCCCGGGCGCCTCCCGGCTGGATGCCGAGCGCGTCTCCCGGCGGCTGCGCGAGGCCACAGCGGCCTGCGCCGAGTCGCCGGTGAACAGGGTGGAGGCCAGCTTCGGCATCGCCGTGTACGAGAGCGGCGAGTCCCCCGACCGCCTCGTCGCGCGCGCGGACGAGGCCCTCTACCGGGACAAGCGCGGCCGCGAGTCCGTGGCCTAGCCGCCTACTCCGAGAGCCCGACGGCTTCGAGGGCAGCCGCCCGGTCCGTGAAGACCCTGCCCTCGACCACCAGCCCGTCGCGGAGCGTCCAGACGATCGGCTCCACGAACTCCAGCGGGACCCCGCTCTGGCGTCCGACCCCGGTCCACTCGGTCAGGCAGAACACCCGAGCGCCGCTGGCGGCCAGCTCCAAGATCGAGCCTCTGAACCCGTCGAGCTCGGAGACGAAGGCATCGATTGCCTGGCGAAGCTGGCCCCGTCCACGGATCACGTCCGGGGTGTCGAGGAAGCCCGTCGCCTCGTAATAGACCACGTCGGGGTGGACCAACTCGAGCCAACCGTCACGGTCGCCCGCGTTGAACGCCTTGTTGAGCCGGCGGATGGTGTCCACATTGGCTTGCGACATCGCCTACTCCGACAGCCCCACGGCTTCGAGGGCGTCCTCCCTGCTGATGAAGTACCGGAGCAGCACCATCCTGCCGTTGCGCCACGTCTCCGCTTGCGCGTAGGTGACCTCGCCCGGGACGCCGCTGGAGGTGGCCGTGCCGGTTGCCTGTATGACGGCAATGACCGTCTCGCCGCAGTCGATCGATTCGAGCCGCTGGTAGCTCAGGTCGGTGAACGCTTCGGAGAAGCCTTCGATCTGCTGCCGCCATCCCTCGGGACCGTGGAAGACCCGTGCCCCCGGCATCTCCGGCGCCTCGTGAACCTCAGCCTCCTGATCGAGAAGGGCGAGCAGGCTCTCGATCTCTCCCGCCATGAACATCGCCCAGGCGCGCTCCGAGGCCTCCACGTTCTCCTGAGACATCGCCCGCGAGTATCCCTCACCGCGGCGGAAGCTATATGCGAACATGTGTTCGTGTCGTACGTCGAGCTGCACTGCCATTCGGCCTACTCGTTCCTGGACGGGGCGTCGCATCCGGTGGAGCTGGCCGGGGCGGCCGCTGAACAGGGCCACCAGGCTCTCGCGCTCACCGACCACGACGGGCTTCACGGCGCCATGGAGATGGCGCAGGCGCTGCGGCCTCTGGGAGTGCGCCCGATCACCGGCGCCGAGCTGACCCTGGAGGACGGCTCTCACCTGACTCTCCTCTGCGAGAGCCGCCGGGGCTACACCAACCTGTGCCGGTTGATCACCGCGTCCCACTGGCGCACCCGGCGCTGGGCGCGCGAGGGCTGGACCGAGCCGGCACCCGGCGTGCGCGACGGGCGCCGCCCGGGCCAGGATCCACTCGACGGCGAGCCGAGCATCTCGCTCGAGGAGATCGAGAGCCGGACCGAGGGGCTCGTCTGCCTGTCCGGCTGCGCCCGCGACGGCGCGGTGGCCGGCCGGATCGAGGCGGGCGACCATCCGGGCGCCGGGGCGGTGGCCCGGCGGCTGCTGCGGGCCTTCGGGCCGGAGCGCTTCCGGGTGGAGCTCCAGCGCCCCTTTGCCCGCAACGACCGTCGCCGCAACCGGCTCCTGGCCGAGCTAGCCGGCCGGCTTGGGGTGCCGTGCGTGGCCACCGGCAACGTGCACGCCCATTCGCCCGGGCGGGTGGCGCTCCAGGACGCGATGGTGGCGGTGAGGCTGGGGGCGACCCTCGACGAGACCGAGCCCCGGCGCCGGGGCAACTCCTCGCACGTCCTGGCCTCGCCCGAGCGGATGGCCGAGCGCTTCCGTGAGCACCCGGACGCGGTGACCGAGACCCTGAGGCTGGCCGAGCGGCTCGAGTTCGACCTCACCGAGGACCTGGGCTACCGCTACCCGGGCGCGGAGGACGACACCGCGGACCGGCGGCTGGCGGAGCTGTGCCGCTCGCGCATCGACGACCGCTACGCGGGACGCAGCACCCTGGCCGAGGCGGAGGCCCGGCTCGAGGAGGAGCTGCGCGTGATCCGCCACCTCGGCCTGTCCGGCTTCTTCCTGCTCCACCGAGATCTGCTCGAGCTGGCGCGGGAGGTGGCGGCCGAGGTCCGCGGGCCGGAGTCGGCGCGGCGGCTGCTGCCGCCGGGGCGGGGGCGGGGGTCCAGCGTGTCCTCGATCGTCTGCTACCTGACGGGCCTGTCGCACGTGGACCCGGTGGAGAACGAGCTGTTCCTGGGGCGCTTCCTGAACGAGGAGCTCACGGCCCTCCCCGACATCGACCTCGACTTCCCGCGCGACGTGCGCGATGTGCTGATCCCCCGCGTGCACGACCGCTACGGGCGGGACCGCTGCGCGCTGGTGGCGGCCTTCGCCACCTTCCAGGTGCGCTCGGCGGTGCGCGACTTCGCCAAGACGCTGGGCCTGCCCCCGGGCGAGATCGAGCGCCTGGCCCGCGCGGTCGACCCATGGAAGACGCGCAACGACATCCAGGACGAGGTGCCGGCCGGCGGCTCCTCCCGCTGGGACGCGCTGGTCCGGCTCGCCCGCGACGCCTGGGGGCTCCCGCGCCACCAGACCCAGCACCCCGGGGGGATGGTCATCTCCACCCAGCCGCTGATCGACCTCTGCCCGGTGCAGCCGGCCTCGATGGAGGGGCGCCAGATGGTCCAGTGGGACAAGGACTCCTGCGGGGACGCGGGCTTCCTCAAGATCGACCTGCTGGGCCTGGGGATGCTCTCGGCCGTGGAGCGCTGCGTGGACGAGATCGCCCGCGTGCGCGGTAAGCCGATCGACCTCTCCCGGATTCCCTACGACGACGGCGAGGTCTACCGGCAGATCCAGGAGGCGGAGACGATGGGCGTCTTCCAGATCGAGAGCCGGGCGCAGATGCAGATGCTGAAGCGCACCCTGCCCGAGAACCTGGACGACCTCACCGTGCAGGTGGCCCTGGTGCGCCCGGGACCGATCCAGGGTGGAGCTGTGCACCCCTACATCGAACGGCGCAAGCGGCTGCGGGCCGACCCCTCCTACCGCGTGCCCTACGAGCACCCCGCGCTCGAGCCGGTGCTGAAGGACACCCTCGGGGCGATCGTCTTCCAGGACCAGGTGATCGAGGTGGCCATGGCCTTCGCGGGCTTCCGGGCGGGTGAGGCGGAGGGTCTGCGACGAGCGATGAGCCGCAAGCGCTCGGAGGCGGCCATCCGCGCGTACGAGGAGAAGTTCGTGCTCGGCGGCATGGCCAACGGCGCCGCCCGGGAGACGGCCGAGCGGGTGTGGTCCCAGATCGTGGGCTTCTCGGGCTTCGGATTTCCTAAGGCCCACTCGGCCGCGTTCGGGCTGCTGGCCTACCAGTCCACCTGGCTGCGGGTGCACTACGGACCGGAGTTCCTGTGCGCACTGCTCAACGAGCAGCCGATGGGGTTCTATCCGCCGGACAGCCTTGTGCATGAAGCGCAGAGGAGGGGTCTCGAGGTCCTGCCTCCCTGCGTTGTTTCGGGTTCTGCCGAGTGCCGGGTCGAGGGTGAAGGGCTCGGGGTGCGCCTGGGGCTCGGCTATGTGAATGGGGTTCGGGAGGCTGAGGTTCGGGGGCTTGTGGCGGAGCGGGAGCGGGAGCGGGGTGGGGGGTGGCGCTCGCTCGGGGACCTGGCGGGCAGGTCGGGGGCCTTCGCCGAGACGCTCTCGCGCCTCGCATGGGCGGGGGCGTGCGACGAGCTCGTGGAGGGGCCGGTGGAGTCGCGCCGCCGACAGGCGCTGTGGGGGCTGGGGGTGGCCGTGCCCGGCATGGCCGTGCCCGAGGGCACCCAGCTGGCGCTGCCGCTGGAGCCGCACGCGGGTCCCGAGCTGCGCACCCTCTCCGCCTGGGAGCGGATGCTGGCCGACTACGGCTCCACCGGCGTGACGCTGCGCGAGCACCCGCTGGAGCTGATGCGCCCCGGGCTGCCGCCGGACCTGAGCACGAGCCGCGACCTCGAGCGGGACCGGGACGGCATCCGCGTGCGGGTGGCGGGTCTCGTGGTGGCCAGGCAGCGGCCGGCCACCGCCCACGGCATCACCTTCATGCTCCTCGAGGACGAGCACGGCACCCTCAACCTGATCGTGCCGCCGCCCGTCCACGAGCGCTTCCGGCTGGCCGTCCGAGCCGAGCCGCTGGTGGTGGCGGCCGGGCGCCTGGAGCGCCGCGAGGGCACGGTGAACGTGCTCGTGGACCACATCGAGCGCCTGGAGCGCCCCGACCTGCCGCGGGCCGAGGTGAAGCACATCGAGCCGCGCCGGGTGTGGAGCACCGAGGCCCAGGAGGAGGCGGACCTGCGGGCGGTGGCACCCGCCGGTCACGCCTTCGGGCGAAGAGGGCGCTAGGCGGCTCTGGACGAGCTGCGCCAAGCGATGCCGAAAAGTGCCGCCGTCCCCACGGCCAAGAGCGGGTCGAGGAAGAAGAGGGTGAACGCCACGATCAGCACGATCACCGTCACCGCGGCGGGATGGGCCACCCGCTCTGGGCGGCCCTCGCGCCGGACCTCGCGGGCGAGCCCGCCCGGAGGGGAGCCGGTGAGAATGCGCCAGATCACCCGCCCGTCGCTCTCACCGGGACCCAGCCCCCTGCCGTAGCGGAGGGGCAGGGCGCTCAGGAAGAACTGGCCCAGCGCCATCCCGCCGCCGATGACGAGCACCCGCGCCGCAACGGGGGTTCCCGGGTCGAACACCCCGGCGGACACCGACACGGAGAGCAGGAAAACGGCCACCACCAGCGAGGCGGCGGGGCCGGCGGCGGCGATCCACGCCTCGGCCTTTGGTGTCCGGAGATCACCGGAGTCGATACGGCACTCGCCTCCCGGCGAGAAGCTCCAGCTCAGCCCCAGCTCGAGCCGCCCGGCCTCCAGCACGAGCTGGTCCGCGCGGTCACCCACGGCCACCTGCACGCGCCCGCGCGTGAGCGCCAGCCCGGCGGCGGCGTGGCCGAGCTCATGAAGGAGCACCAGCGGGATCGGCCAGACGACGCTCAGGACGAACAGCTGCAGTGCCCATGTCCACACATTCCCTGGATCGGCCGCATGGGGAGTTCCCTTAGCGGGAATGGGTGTCACAGGGCGACCCGCCATCTCGTCTCCATTGGTGACGGCCTGAAGCAAAGAGAAAGGGGACGTCATGAAGGTTTTCGTGGCAGGTTCAACAGGAGCACTCGGCAAGCAGCTGGTTCCGCGACTCGTCCGCGAGGGGCACGATGTGGTGGGGATGACCCACAGGGAGGACAGGCGCGACCTTGTTCGCAGCCTGGGCGCCTCCCCCGTGGTGGCCGACGCTTTCGATCCCGACGAGGTGGGCGAGGCGGTGAGCGCCTCGGAGCCCGACGTGATCGTGCACCAGCTCACGGCGCTGTCCGCGTCCGTCGACCCGCGCCACTTCGAGCGCGACTTCGCCCTCACCAACCGCCTGCGCACAGAGGGCACGGACCACCTGCTCTCCGCGGCCCGTGCCGCGGGGGTGGGCCGCTTCGTGGCCCAAAGCTTCGCCGGCTGGCCCTTCGCGCGCACCGGGGGCCTCGTGAAGACCGAGGACGACCCGCTCGATCCCGATCCGCCCGGCGCGTTCCGGAACATGCTGGACGCGATCCGCCACGTCGAGGACGCCGTGACCGGCGCCCAGTTCACGGAGGGCATCGTCCTCCGCTACGGGGGCTTCTACGGACCGGGCACGTCATTCGCCACCGAGCCGGTGGGGGAGAGCGTGGAGATGATCCGCAAGCGCAGGTTCCCGATCGTCGGCGACGGCCGGGGGATGTGGTCCTTCGTGCACATCGCCGACGCCGCGGTGGCCACGGTGGCCGCGGTGGAGCGGGGCGAGCGCGGCGTGTACAACGTGGTGGATGACGAGCCCGCGCCGGTGGCCGAGTGGCTGCCGGCCGCCGCCGAGGCCGTGGGGGCTCCGCCGCCGCGGCGCGTGCCCCGCTGGCTCGGCCGGATCGCGGCGGGCCGGGAGGCCACGATCATGATGACCGAGACCCGCGGAGCGTCGAACGCGAAGGCCAAGCGCGAGCTGGACTGGCAACCGCGCTATGCCTCCTGGCGCCGCGGGTTCGCGGAGGGGCTCGGCTGAGCGTGGCCGACCTGCTCGAGGAGCTGCGGCCACGGGCGTTCGCGATCGCCTACCGCATGCTCGGCAGCGTGAGCGAGGCGGAGGACGTGGTCCAGGAGGCCCTCCTCCGCCTCCATCGCGCGCTGGAGGCGGGGGAGCGGATCGAGTCGCCTCCGGCCTACCTGGCCACGGTGGTCACCCGCCTGGGCATCGACGAGCTGCGCTCGGCCCGAGCGCGGCGGGAGACGTATGTGGGCGAGTGGCTGCCCGAGCCACTCGTCACCACCGGCGACAGCGACCCCGCCCAGCAGGCCGAGGTGGCCGATTCCCTCTCCATGGCCTTCCTTCTCCTGCTGGAGAGCCTCTCCCCGGAGCAGCGGGCGGTGTTCCTGCTGCGCGAGGTGTTCGACTACCCCTACGACCGCATCGCCGAGATCGTGGGCAAGAGCGAGTCGAGCGCCCGCCAGCTGGCCGTGCGCGCCCGGCGGAAGGTGGACGAGGGCAGGCCCCGCTTCGAGACCTCGCACGAGGAGCGCGAGCGCCTGGCCGAGAGCTTCTTCGCCGCCACCCAGGAGGGCGACCTCGGGTCGCTGGAGGCACTGCTGGCCGAGGACGTGGAGCTGCACGGCGACGGCGGCGGGAAGGTGCCCGCGCTGGCCCGGGCGATCCGCGGGCGCCTGCGTGTGGCACGAACGCTGGTGGCCTGGTCGCGCGCCGGAGCCCGCATCGGCGGCGTGACGGTGCGCCGCGAACAGGTGAACGGCCAGCCCGGTGCGGTCTTCCTCGATTCCGGTGGACGCGTTATCAGCCTGATGGTGCTCGAGATCGCCGAGGGCCGGGTCATGGCCGTGCGCTCGGTGGTCAACCCGGACAAGCTCGGGCACCTCGGTCCGGTGGCCGACGTGAAGGGCCTTCTGCGCAGATAGATCACCGGCGGGCCCGACCCGTCAACATCCTCTGAATGCCGGGTCGCATCCTCGTGGGCACCTCCAGCTGGGCCGATCCCGGCTTCGTGAAGGAGTGGTACCCGCCGCGCATGGCCGCCAGGGAGCGGCTGCCCTGGTATTCCCAGCGGTTCCAGGCGGTGGAGCTCAACTCGAGCTTCTACGCGATCCCGGACCGCAACACGGTGCACGGCTGGGTGGAGGCCACGCCCGGCGACTTCGTGTTCGACGTGAAGGTGCACCGCGCCCTGTCGCGCCACTCCGCGCCGCTCGACTCCCTGCCTCCGGACATGCGCGAGCAGGTGAGGACGAACCAGCGCGGCCGGGTCCTGCTCACGCCCGAGCTGGAGGAGGCGCTGGCGGCCCGGCTGGTTGAGGAGACGGCGCCGCTCGCGGAGGCGGGCAGGCTGGGTGCCTTCCTGGTGCAGCTCACACCGGCGTTCTCGCCGGGGAAGCACGAGCTGGAGGAGCTCGACGGCCTGGTCCGCTCGCTCTCGTCGCGACCGGTGGCGGTGGAGCTGCGCCATCGCGCATGGGTGTCGGAAAAGCGCATCGATAGGACGCTCGGATGGTTCTCCGAGCGGGGGGCGGCATTCGTCTGCGTGGACGCGCCTCCCGGAGACCACGTGCCGATCATGCCGCCGATCACAGCCGCCACCAGGGACGACCTGGCCTACGTCCGCATTCACGGTCGCGACACCGAGGGCTACATGAACGGCAAGACCGTGGCCGAGCGCTTCGGCTGGCGCTACGAGGACGAGGAGCTCGAGGAGATCGGCGAGCGCGTGAGGACGCTGGCCGAGAGCGCCGGGGACGTGCACGTGATGTTCAACAACAACCGGGGGGACGACGCCCCCACCGCCGCACAGCGCTTTCGTGCCCTGCTGGGGCAGGAGCCGAGAGGCGACGAGCAGCTTCGTCTTGGCTGATGGCGCCCCCGGGGGACTACAGTCCCCCAGACGTACGGTCGATGGTGAGGTTGGGGGACGCAACCTGACCCCGGGACTCACAAGAACATGCCTTCTACGGCTCGCCGCCGGAACGCTGGCTCTGGTCGCATGCGCGGCGCCGGCGCGTGCGGCCGATCCCGAACGCGACACCTTCGAGGCCGCGCCGGCGAGCACGGCTGCCGTGCCGGCGGACGTCACCGCGGCCCGGGACGACCTGCGGGACGACCTCGGGGGCCAGGGGCTCCTCACCGTGGACAAGGAGACCGGTGGGGTTCGCTTCCTGGCTCGTCTCGACGGCTACCTCACGAGCGACCCGAGCGGCAGCCCATCGGCGACGGTCAAGGACTACCTGAGCGACAAGGCCGACGCCTTCGGGGTCTCGCCGTCCGACGTCTCCGACCTGAAGCTCTCCGACCACACCGATGCTGGCGGCGTCCAGAGCCTCGACTTCACGCAGATGGTGCATGGGGTGCCGGTCGTGGACTCCTCGGTGCAGGCCCACCTGGACGGCGCGGGCCGGCTCATCGCCATAGCCGGGGGACTCGTGCCCGATCCGAGCGTCGACACCGACCCCTCCGTGTCCCGGGAAGATGCCGTGGCCGCGGCTGCCGAGGGCCTGGCCACCGACGCGGCCGCCGGTAGGCCCACGCTGGTGGTCTACACCTCGGGGGACCAGCTGCGCCTGGCGTGGCGGGTACTCGTGAAGGCGTCGTCCACGGCTCAGTACGACACGCTCGTGGACGCCCACACCGGCAAGGTGGTGCGGCGGAGCAACCTCGTGAAGTTCGCGTCGCCGCTGTTCGACAACTACCCGGGCGCAGCGAGCGGAGGCACGGCCAGCCTGCACGACCTGAGCGGCTACCACACGCCCGGGGCAAACCGCCTGATCGGGCCCTACGCGCACGCCTTCGTCGATCCGAACGACGTGGTCCCGGGCAACGACCTGAACAACCCCATCCTCAATCCGCCCTCGCAGGACGAGACGCCGCCCACCTCGGGCAGCGACTTCAACTACCCGTTCACGCCCTGGAGCCCGGGCCCCGGCACCCAGTACAGCGAGGGCTGCAGCTCGCAGTTCAGGTGCAGCTGGGATCCCAAGGCCTACCAGGACTGGGCCACCAACAGCAATCACTCCGCCACCCAGCTGTTCTGGTACGTGAACCTGTTCCACGACCACCTCAAGGCCGAGCCGATCGGCTTCGACGCGGCCTCCGGCAACTTCGAGGAGAACGGCACCGTCCCCGCCCACGACGACGTGGTGGTGGCCCAGGCCCAGGACGGGGCCAACCTGGACCCGGACGGGCTGCCGGACCCCGCGCACGCCAACAACGGGAACATGCTCGTGCCTCCCGACGGCCAGGACGGCCTGATGCAGATGTACCTCTGGGCGCCCTGGAAGGACGCGGACCTGAACGCCCTGCCCAACTACCGGGCCGTGGACGGAGCCGACGACCCGTCGCTCGTGTTCCACGAGTACACGCACGGCATGACCGGCCGCCTGGTCACGGACGCCCAGGGCTACGCCGCCCTCAACGGCGCGCAGGCCGGAGCCATCGACGAGGGCACGGCCGACTGGTACGCGCTCGACTACCTCGTGGAGCAGGGGCTCTTCCCCGACAACCCGGGCCCCGACGTGACGATGGCCCCGTACGAGGTGGTGGGCCCCACGGGCCTCCGCACCCAGGCGATCGACTGCACGGTCGGCTCAACCGCCCCGCAGTGCCCGGACTACGGCGGCGCCGGCGCCGGGGGGTACACGTACGGCGACTTCGCCAAGGTGCTGGGCGGGGCGGAGGAGCACGGCGACGGTGAGATCTGGGCCCAGACGATGTGGCAGCTGCGCCAGCGGCTGATCCAGGTGCACGGCCCCAGCGACCAGAACGTCCAGAACGACGGCGTCGACCGTGCCCGAATGCTCCTGACCGACGGTCTCCGGCTCGTCCCGCCGAACCCCTCGTTCCTGGACCTGCGCAACGCCATCCTGCTCGCGGACACGCTGAAGGGGCTCGGCGATCACGCGCTGATCTGGCAGGTGTTCAGCCAGCGCGGCATGGGCTACGCGGCGTCCACGCGCGGCACCGACGACGTGACACCCGTGCCAGACGCCACGGGGCCGCCCGCCCTGTCCACCCCCACCGGGAGCATGAGCGGCACGGTGCGAGACCGGGATACCGGCGCTCCCCTGAGCGGCGCCCTGGTGGCGTTCTCGGGTCACGACAGCGGCCTGGGCGAGGACCTCTCCACCCACACGGCCGCGAACGGCACCTACCGGATCGACCACATTCCGGCGCGCACGTGGGACTACGTGTCCGTGGCGCCGCGCGCGGGCTACGACCGCGCGCTGTCCGAGGACGTTCCGATCACCGCGGGCCGCGTGCTCGGCCGGAACTTCACGATGCGCCGGAACTGGTCGTTGGCCTCGGGAGGCGCGGCGGTCAGGTCGTTCACGGGATCGAACTTCAGCGCCTACGGGTGCGGCCCCTCGTCGGCCATCGACGGGACGTCGCGGACGGTCTGGAGCACGCTCACCCCGACGAGCCTCCAGGACCCGAGGGAGCTGGTCGTCACGCTCCCGCAGGCGATCACGCTGGGCGAGGTGCGGATCGACCCCACGTCGGGGTGCGGCGATCCCTCGGGCGCGGCGCTGAGCGGCTACGTGGTCCAGGTGTCCCCCGACGCGAGCTCCTGGACGACCGTGGCCCAGGGCACCTTCACCAGCGCGAACAACGGCCGCTCGAACACCGTGGCGCTCAGGTCCCTGCCGGCCGGGGTGCGCTACGTGAAGCTGCGCGGGCTCAGCACCCAGCAGAGCTCCTCGCCCTACATGGACGTGGCCGAGCTCCAGGTGTACGCGAAGCCCCCGGTGGTCCCGCCGCCGCCCCCGCGCTGCCCCCCGACGTGTCCGCCCCCGCCGCCCCCGCCGCCCCCGCCGCCAACGCTGAAGCTCATCAGCCACAAGGCGAAGATCGGCAAGCACCGCGCCTTCGCGTTCTATGTGGGAGGTCCGAAGGGTGTGCGCGGGTCCGTGCGCGTCACGATCGTGATCGGCCGGGGCTCCGCCGCCCGTAGGGTCACGTTCGCGAAGGCGCATTTCCAGCTCAGCAGGAAGAACGGCCGGGACCGCGTGGTCGCGAAGGTGTCAAAGCGGACCCTGCGCCGGATCAAGGCCCACAGGTTCCGGGTGGTCGTGACGATGGCGGCCAAGGGGTCGAAGAGGGCCACGGGCAAGCTGTCCCTGACGCGGCCCAAGCCGGCCAAGCACAGGCGCAAGCACCGCTAGCCGCGGCGCAGCTCGAACCAGACCCGGGTGCCGGTGGCATCGCGGGCGGTGCCCCAGCGGTCGGCGAGCCGTTCCACGAGGAACAGGCCCCAGCCGCCGCGGTCGTTGCCGGGCGCGCCGGTGGTGGACGGGTCGAAACCCGGCCCCTCGTCCCGGACCTCGGTCCGCACCGACGTGTCCTTCACCGTCACGATCAGGCTCACCGTGTCGGCGCGGGCGTGCTTCACGCTGTTCGTCACGAGCTCGGTCACGAGCAGGCGCAGTGTCTCCATCAGCGGCGGGTCGAGATCGGCCCGCAGTCGTGCCAGCGCTCCGCGGGCGGTGGCCGCGGCATCCGGGCCTCCCCCGAGGCGGAGGACTAGCGAATCGTCCTCGGTGGAGCTCGGACCGTGCGCGCGGCTCATGGCGTCGAAGGCCAGACCGCGGAATGTGGCGAAATGCCCCGTGCTGGGGGGACCGAAACTGATACGCGTTCTCCCGTCTCTACTCGTCTCTTCAGGATTGCCTGCCTGAGGTGATTGTTTCGGGTCCCGAGCATCCGAAACGTCGAACTCAGGCCGAGGCGCCGTCCGCCATCTTCAACACCAGCACCGCGATGTCGTCGCGGGGCACGCCGCCCTGGGAGCGGATCGCCTCGTTCTCCACCCGGGCGGCGATGGCATCGGCACCGGCTCCAGCGCACTCGCCGAGCAGCAGCGCAAGGCGGCCCTCCTCCAGGGCCCCGTTGCCGCGGTCCTCGATCACCCCGTCGGTGAAGAAGACGATGGCGTCTCCGCTGCTCAGCTCGAGCGACCGGTCCACGAAGGTGGGGTCGGGCACCACGCCGAGCAGCGTTCCCGCGGCACCGACCGTTTCGACGGTCCCGTCGCGGCGCAGCAGCAGCGGGAGCGGGTGCCCGCCGCTGGCAAAGCCGACCCGGGCGTGGCCGTCCACCGGCTCGAGATACGCGTACGCCACGGTGCAGAAGCGGCGATCCGAGCGCTGGCGTAGAAGAGCCTCGTTCAGCATCTGCAGGCCGCGACTGGGCAGCCGGTCCCGCATCGCCGCCGCGCGAAGCGTGTAGCGGGCCAGCGCGGTCACCGCCGCGGCGTCGGGCCCCTTGCCGCACACGTCGCCCACCACCACGGTCCAGCCCCTGTCGCCGGTGGCGAAGAGGTCGTAGAAGTCGCCGCCCATGTCGTTGCCCTCGCCGGTGGGGCGGAAGCGGGCGGCGGCCTCGATGCCGGGGATGTCAGGCAGCTCAGAGGGGAGGAGGCTCTCCTGGAGCGTGCGGGCGATGTAGGCCCGCTCGCGGTAGAGGCGCGCGTTGTCCATCGCGGTGCCGCAGCGGCGGGCCAGCTCCTCGGCCAGCTCGAGGTCGCGGGCGTCGAAGCGCCTTCCTGAGCGGCCGGTCACCAGGCTGAGCACGCCCAGCACGTGCCCCCGGGACACCATCGGCACCGACATGGCCGATCTCGGCCCGAGCGCCTGAACGGCGCGGAAGTGCTCCTCGTCACGGGTGCTCGCCCGGATCATCTCCGGCGTGATCTCCGAGTACAGCTCGGCTTTACCGGTGTTGATGACCCGCGCTATGCCCGTCGCCCCGTCGCGCTCCACCGGGTAACGCTGCTCCAACTCGCGCGACCGGGCCAGCAGGTCCGGGTCGGCGTGCTCGAGCGCCACGCGCGCCACCTCGCCGTCCGGGCGGATCACGTCCATCGTGCACCAGTCGGCCACCTCGGGCACGGCCAGCCGGGCCACGCCCTGCAGCAGCTCGTCCATGTCCAGGGAGGAGCCGAGCATGCGGCTGCAGTCGGATAGGAAGCGCTCGCCCATCTCGCTGCGCTTGTGCGTCGTCATGTCCTCCATCACGTTGATGGCCATGATCAGCCACCCGTCCTGGTCCTCGACCGGGGTGGCCTTCACGGCGCACCAGCGCTCCTCGCCGGTGGCGAGCTCGCGGAAGCGGATGAGCGCCTCGCTCTGCCCCTCGCCCATGAGGGCCCGGCGGCCGGGCAGCTTCTCGAGCGGGAACTCATCGCCGTTCTCGTCGAGGATCTCGTAGCGGGCCATGATGTCCACCGGCGGCACCGCCAGAAGCTCGTCCAGGGTCGAGTAGCCCAGCAGCTCGAGCGCGGCATCGTTGGCGTAGACCAGGCTGCCGTCCGGCGCCTGGCCGGTCACCGCGTCCGCGATCCCGCTCAGCATCGCCCGAAGCTCGTCGCGAGCGCGCGTGGCCTCCATCCGCGCGGTGCGCTCGAGGCTCAGCAGGTCCTCGCGGTTGGTGCGCAGGCGGGCGAAGCCCACCGCGAGCACCGAGCCCACCACCACCGTGAGAGTTCCCACCAGGTGCTGGAGCGAGGTGAACATGTCGTTGGCCAGCCCGAGCGGCACGGACACGGCCAGCGCAACGACGCCCACGATCGCCGTCTCCCTGGGGGTGGAGCGGGCGGCGGCCACGAGCGGGCCGGCGGCCAGAAGCTCGACCAGGACCGCGTGGGTGCTCAGCAGGGCGTCCAGCACCGCGATCACGGCAACGACCAGCAGCGCGGGCACAAAGGTGCTCCGCGCGTCCAGCGAAGACCACCTCGTAAAGAACGCGTCCAACCCGCTCCGAGCTTACTCCCGCGACAATGGCGTCGTGGAGGTCTGGGAAAGGGATCCCGCCGGGGTGGTCAGGGTGCGCGCGGACAATCCGTCACCGCTCACCCTCGACGGGACCAACACGTACGTGGTCGGCCACTGGGTGGTGGACCCGGGCCCGTCCGATCCCGGCCATCTCGACACGATCCGAGCGGCCGCGGGACAGGTCGAGGGCGTGGTGCTCACACACGGGCACGCGGACCACTCCGAGTCCGCGGATTCCTTCGGCGTCGAGGTCCACGCGCCGGGCGAGGGGGAGGAGGCCGGGCCGTTCCGCGCACTCGCCACCCCGGGTCACTCGGCGGACAGCGTCTGCCTCCTCATGGGCGGCGTGTGCTTCACCGGGGACACCGTGCTCGGCACCGGAAGCGTGTTCATCTCTCCGGGCGAGGGGTCGCTCGGGGCCTACCTGGACTCGCTGCGGCGCCTGCGCGCGCTGGACCTCGAGGTGCTCTGCCCGGGCCACGGTCCGTACGTGTGGGACCCGCGGGCCAAGCTCGACGAGTACATCGATCACCGCCTGGAGCGCGAGCGGATGCTCGTGGAGGCTCTGGACGCCGGCCTGCGGACACCCGGAGAGCTGCTCGACGCGGCGTGGGCGGATGCTCCCTCGCACCTGCGCCCGGCCGCCGGGCTGTCGCTTCAGGCCCACCTGGAGAAGCTGGAGGCGGAGGGCCGGCTCCCGGAGGGCGTGTCGGCCTCAGGGATCGGCCGGCTCGCGGTGGAGGGCCACCCCGGCGATCACTAGCGCCACGCCGGCCGCCTCGGCCACCGACGGCACCTGGGCGAGCACCACCACCCCGATGATCGTGGCCGTGGCGGGCAGGAGGGACACCATCAGGGCGTAGGTCGCGCGCGGAAGCCGGGCCATCGCCAGCTGGTCGGACACGTAGGGGATCACGCTGGAGGACACGCCCACGCCAATCCCCGCCAGCAGCGCCACCGGATCCGTGAGCGCGGGGAGGACCTCCCAGCCGCCGAGCGGGGTCACCACCAGCGCGGCGATCAGCATGGACATGCCGAGCCCGTCGATGCCGCTCACCTCGTCGTGCTGCGCGACGCGGTGGGCGAGCACGATGTACAGCGCGAAGAGCACGGCGTTGGCGAACGCCAGGGCCACCCCGAGCGGCTGGCCGGCGAGCTGAACGTCGGTGAGCAGGTACACGCCGGGCACGGCGATCAGCAGGGCGGCGAGATTGCGCCGGGTGCGTGCGCCCGCGGCCGCCAGCACGATCACAGGCAGGAACTCGATGGCGGCCACGGTGCCGAGCGGGAGCCGGGCGATGGCCAGGTAGAAGCAGCAGTTCATCAGCGCGAGCACGGCGCCCCAGGCCACCAGCACGCGCTTCGCCTCCCCGTCGAGCGCGCGCGTGGAGCGCCAGGGACGCCGCCACACGGCGAAGACCAGGGCCGCTGAGGCGATTCGCAGCCAGGCCACTCCCAGCACGTCCACCCGCACGAACAGCAGGACCGCGAAGGCGGGCCCCAGGTAGTGGAACACCGCGCTGACCACGAAGTACACGTGGGGCGGGGTGCGCTGCCTCGTGACCATCGATCATAGGATCGTCGGTCTTGTGGTCTTGCGGAAGGCAGGTTCGCAGCTATCCTGGCGCCCATGGCTTCGAATCGCAGCTTGAATGGCTTCGACGCCGACGATCCCCTGAACCGGCAGATTCTCGGCGAGCTGCAGGCCGACGGCCGCATCACCTTCGCCGAGCTCGGCCGGCGCGTGGGCCTGTCCGCGCCTGCGGTCACCGAGCGCGTCCAGCGCCTGGAGCGGGAGGGTGTGATCACCGGCTACCGGGCCGAGGTGGACCCGCGCGCGGTGGGCTTCGCCCTGGGTGCGGTGATCAGGATCCGGCCGGCACCGCGCGAGATGGCCAAGGTGGCCGAGCTGGCACAGCGGACGCCCGAGGTCACGGAATGCACCCGGATCACCGGCGAGGACTGCTTCATCATGCGAGCGCACGTCCGCGACGTGGAGCACCTCGAGGAGGTGATCGATCGGTTCGTGATCTACGGGCAGACCACGACGTCGATCGTCCAGTCGTCGCCGGTTCCGCGCCGCGGCCTGCCCCTGGACGCAGAAGCGTGAGCGACGCGAATCGCCTCGCGCAGGCGCGCCTGCTGGTTGATGCCCTAAGCGAGGGCGACGCCCGGACGGTCGAGCTCATGCTCGGCGGCGCCGACTGGGTGCTCGCCGAGGAGCACCCGGACACACGGACGCTCACGGACTTCCCCTCGATCGTCGCGTATCTCGAGGAGTGGAACACGAACTTCGAGGGCCTGGCGTTCACGCCCCACCGTTACGAGGCGCGCCCGGGCGCCGTGGTGGCCCTGGGCGTGGTGAGCGGCAGGGCGAGGACCAGCGGGATGGACCTGGAGGTGCCCCTGGCCCTGGTGATCTCCACCACCAACGGCGCCGTGACCCGAGTGGCCGAGTTCCTCGACCACGACCGCGCCCTGGCCGCGGCCGGCTCAGAAACGTCACATTCGTAACGCCCAGGTCACCTCCCGCGGCTCATGCTCGACGGATGGGAATCGAGGTCGTCCTTTCCGATCAATGTGATCTGAAAGGCAGCATCTGGCGAGTGGACAAGCGCGTGGCCCGGCTCGCCGCATCACAGCACGGGGTGGTGAGCCTGCGACAGGTGCGGGAGCTCGGGCTGTCGGAAGGCTCGGTCAGGCATCGGCTGCGCTCGGGTCGCCTCCACCCGGTGATGCGCGGCGTGTACGCCGTGGGCCACAACCGCATGTCGGCCGAGGGGCGCTGGATGGCGGCCGTATTGGCGTACCCGCCGCGGGCGGTCTTGAGCCATCGTTCCGCCGCCGCCCTTCTCGGAATCCTCGAGACGGCTCGTGAGCGAATCGAGATCACCGTGGGCCGGGTTCGCGCTAGGCCGGGGATCCAGCCGCACTGCGGCGATCTCGAGCCTCACGAGGTGATGAGTCACCGTGGAATCCCGGTCACCACGCCGACGCGAACGCTCGCGGACCTCGCGGGGATCGTGGGCCCGGGCCAGCTGCGCCGAGCGCTCGAGCAGGCCGAGATCCTCCGCCTGCTGGACATCGAAGCGGTCAGACGTGCCGCCCGAGGCCGTCGCGGGGCCACGGCACTCGTCTCCCTGATCGAAGATGGAGAGCTCGGCGCACGACGCACCCGAAGTGAGCTGGAGGAGCGCTTCCTCGACTTCCTCCGTGAATCGGCGCTCCCGCTGCCCGAGACCAATGTCCCGCTTCAGGTCGCCGGGAGGGTCGTTGAGGTCGACTGCCTATGGCGCGGGCCGGCGGTCGTCGTCGAGCTGGATGGACATGGGACGCACCACACTCGCCGCCAGTTCGAGGAGGACCGCGAGCGTGACCGGGCGCTCGCCGCCGTCCGCATGACCGTCGTTCGCATCACCTGGCGCCAGATCCACGAGCGTCCTCAGGCCCTGGAGTCCGATCTCCGGACGCTGCTCAGGCAGCCAGTAGCCGGGCCGCCAGGCGCCACACCACCGGATCGATTCCCATGCCGAGGTGGGAGCTCCCGACCTCCACGTTCGTGACCCGGGGGTTCACCGTGTCGAGGCAGGCCTCCCAGCTCACGATCCCGTCCCGCTTGCTGTAGATGGCTGTGACCGGCACCTTGATCGGCACCCGGTTGCGCTCGCGCACGGTCGCGTCTATCGCCGCGATCTCCTGGGCCCCGTAGCGGCGGTGGAGGGCCGTGTAGGCCGGCCCGCCGACCACGGGGGTGCCGAGCGTGATCACCTGGGCCACGGCGCTCGGGTGCTCGCGGGCCACCTCACGGGCGAGCACGCCGCCCAGGCTCTGGCCGACCAGGTGGACGGGCTCCCCGCTACGGCCCGACACCTCCAGCACCGCCGCGCTCACCCGTGGCACGAGCGCCGCCACGTCGCCCCGGTTGCGACCGAAGCCCCAGCCCGTCACCGAGTGCCCCAGGGCGCGCAGGAACATCCTCAGGGGAAACGTGGAGGCGTCGTCCGCGGCGAAGCCCGGCAGCACCACAACGTCGCGGTCTCCCCGAGGGGCCCGCGCGAGCCCCGGGCTCGCCGCGAGCAGCCGGGCGAACTCGAGCGCGGCGAGCGCCTCCCAGCCGAGGCGGCCGAGGGGAGGGGGGCGGAGCAACGAGGCCATCCCCGCAAACGTACGCCCCGCGGGGGCGGGATACTCGCTCCGGTGTCCGAGGAGAACCTGCAGCTGGTGAGGGCGATCTACGAGGCATGGGCGGACGGCCGCTCGGCCGGCGCCCTGATCGCGGACGACATGGAGTACGTGAACCCGCCCTACGCCATGGAGACCGGCACCGGCGGCGATCGCCGCACCCTGGGCCGGATCCGGGACGTGTATCCCGACTTCCGCGTGGAGCCCGAGCGCTACGTGGACGCGGGGGAGGAGATCGCGGTGATCGGCACGGCTCGGGGCACGAGCACGAGCGGGGTGGCGATCGAGTGGCGCCAGGCCTACATCTGGACGATCCGAGACGGCCGCGCGGTGCGGTTCCGCTGGTTCAACGATCCGGCAGAGGCGCTCGAGGCCCTGGGGCTCCCCCCGCTGTAACCCCTCCGGGGGACGGCCGTTGCGGGGATTGCAATGCGCAAAAACTCCTGAGAGGATCGCGAGCTTCGAGCGTCCCCCAGAGTCTGGAGCCTGTGTGAAGCGCCTTCTCCTCGTCCTACCCGTACTGGCCACCCTCGGCTTTCTGTCCGCCTGTTCCGCCGGCGACCCAAAGCCCACGACCTACGTCAGCGACACCGGCGTGACGCTGAACGGGGACCTCTACTCGAGCTTCTCGGGCGACGCCACCTACTTCTGGAAGTACAGCGAGGATCTCTCCTACGGCACGCAGACGCCCCACCGGACCATCTCGATCACCGACACCACGCCGCACCCGGTGTCGGAGCCGGTCTCCGGCCTGACCGCCGACACGACCTATCACTCGCAGCTCTGCGTGTCCGACCAGGAGGAGACGCCGAACCGGGTGAACTGCCAGACCGACCGCACGTTCCACACGTCGGCGACGCCGGGTGTCTCGGCGATCGCCTTCAGCTCCGATCGTGCCGGCAACTCCGAGGTCCACTCGATGGCGGCGGACGGCAGCGACGTGGCGAATCTGACCAGCAACGCCGCGTTCGACGACTCCGCGGCATGGTCGAACGACTCGACGAAGGTCGCCTTCACCTCGTTCCGCGGCGGCAACGCCGACATCTGGGTGATGAACGCGAACGGCTCCAGCCCGGCGAACCTGACCGGTGACTCCGCCGTGGACGACGGCGCCGTGTGGTCGCCCGACGGCTCCAAGCTCGCGTACACCCGAGGCCAGGGCCGCAATGCCGAGGTCTACGTGATCGACGCCGATGGGAGCGACAAGACCGCACTCACCGACAACCTCGCCTTCGATGGGGAGCCGGCGTGGTCGCCCGACGGACGGCGGATCGCCTTCACGTCCGATCGTGACGGCAACGCCGAGATCTACGTCATGAAGGCCGACGGCACCGACCAGACGCGACTGACCAACAGCGCCACGTTCGACGGGGAGCCCTCATGGTCTCCGGACCTCGGGCAGATCGCGTTCGCCTCGTTCCGCTCGGGGAACCTGGACGTGTTCGTCATGAACGCGGACGGGAGCGATGCGACGAACCTGACGAACGACCCCGGGTTCGACAACGAGCCCAGCTGGTCGCCCGACGGCAGTGCGATCGCCTTCGGCAGCGGCCGGGACGGCAATGCCGAGGTCTACGTGATGGACGCGGACGGCAGCAACCCCGCGAACGTCACGAACAACTCGGCGGCCGACGGCAAGCCCGCCTGGTCGCAGCGTCCCGAGCCCGTCGGGACCTAGAGCGCAGGGGACTGCACCCGCCGGCGCGCGCCGAGGCACGCGCCGGCGGGTTGGAGTCTCAGCCTCCGGGCGGGGTGTAGCTCACGGACTGCTTCGCAGCCGCGTCCACCTCCTCGGGGGTGAGGAGCACGATCGTCTTCGCGTGTACCGCGCCCGTGGCGTTCACCGCGAGGGTCACGGCCGCGGCGGTCACGTTGTCCGGCGCGTCGACGATCACGTAGGCATCGGAGTCGCCGAAGCCGAAATGGAAGCTCTCCACCGAGCCGCCGGCGCCCTTCAGGGCGTTCGACACGGCGTCACGGCGGGCCGACCCGCCGCCGCTCTGGATTCCGCGAACGCCGTCGGCGGTGTACGAGGCCTCGATCAGATACTTGGGCATAGCCCTCCCCTTTGGTTGCGAGTCGCGCCTGACTCTCTCACCCCCGGGGCCTGCGGGGCAACGCACCGACGGGGCCAGGCGCGAAGATCACCCGCTTGGGGGGATGTGCGCGCTAACAGCCGAACCTACCGTCGGCCTGTGCTGCGGGTGGGCCCTTGATCGGCCATTCACTGGCCGTTGCCCACCGGGCGATCGACAGGGCGGCCTGGGATCGCTGGATCGCGGCCGGCTTTGCGGTCGGGTCGCTGTGCTTCTTCATCGGCCCGTTCCCGGGGTTCGTGCAGCTCGTGGGCCCGGGGGCCGACGGAGTCGTCTTCTTCGTCGGCTCGATCTTCTTCACCCTGGCCGCCGGCCTCGAGGTCCGGGAGGCCACCCTGAGGCGGGGGCGCCGCTGGGGGTCGGATCCGTCGTGGTGGAGCGCGGCGGTTCAGTTCGTGGGCACGTTGCTGTTCAACCTCAGCACCTTCGGGGCGATGCAGGATGGGCTCTCCACACACGACGAGAATCGCCTGGTCTGGGCTCCTGACCTGTTCGGATCGGCCGCATTCCTCATCTCCGGCGTGCTCGCCTACCGGGTCGCCACCGGGCCTCACCTCCTCCCGGTCCGCCGCGACCGCGACTGGACGATGGCCGCCGTGAACCTGGCCGGTTGCGTGTTGTTCGGGATCTCCGCTCTGGCGTCATTCGTGGTGCCGTCGAGCGGCTCGGTCCTCAACCTGGCCGCCGCCAACTGGACCACGGGGCTGGGGGCGGCCTGCTTCTTCGCCGGCTCGCTGATGCTGCTGCCGCCGCGGCACGCCGTGACGGGGGCGCCGGACTAGCCGCGGGCGGGATACTCGGCGGACGATGTCCGACGAGAGCCCACCCCGTGTCTCGCGCGAGCAGTTCGAGGAGTTCCTGGGCGCCATGAATGCCCGGGACTTCGGCGCGCTCGCCGCGCTCTTCACTTCCGAGGTCGGCTTCCGGTCGCTGGTTGGCGGCGCCGACGGTGCCGAGCCCTATTCGGGTGTCGGGGGACTGCGCGATTGGGCGCGGGAGATCGATGCGGTCTGGGAGGACTGGCATCAGGAGATCGTCGACTTCCGCGAGGTGAGCGGCGATCAGGCGGTCATCGTCCTGCGCGCGACCGGCCGGGCAAGGGGCAGCGGCGTCCCGCTCGACACCCTCACCGGCAACGTGTTGACGTGGCGGGACGACAAGGGCTGGGAGCTGGTGGCCTACGCCGATCCCCACGAGGCATTCGAAGCCGTCGGACTCCCCGAATAGGACTCGGCCGGCGATGTCGAAGGAGAACGTCGAGATCATCAGGCGCGGGTACGAGCACTGGACGGCCACCGGTGAGATTCGCGCCCATCCCGATTTCGTCTGGGATGTGTCCAGGCTCGGCTGGCCTGACCAGCAGGTCTACGCCGGCGCCGAGGGCGCGAACCGGTTCAACGCCGAGTGGGCGGATGCGTGGGATGACTGGGAGCTGGAGGTCGAGGACTACGTGGACGCGGGGGAGAGCGTGGTAGCCATCGTCAGCCAGCGGGGGCGTGCCAAGACCACGGGAATGCCCGTCGACATGCGCTTCGCCCAGGTGTGGACGTTCCGCGACGGTCAGGCGATCAGGATGGAGATGTACGCGAGCGTGGACGAAGCCCTTGAAGCGGCGGGGCTGTCCGGTTAGTTAGCGTCGCGACTACCCTTTCTCGCCGTGGTCAGCACCAATCAGTTCAAGAACGGCATGCACGTGGAGGTGGACGGCACGATCTTCAAGATCGTCGAGTTCCAGCACGTGAAGCCGGGCAAGGGCGGCGCGTTCGTCCGCACCAAGCTCAAGCGGAGCGCCGACGGTGCCGTGATCGACCGCACCTTCCGCGCGGGAGAGAAGTTCCGGCAGGTCCGCACCGAGTCCCGCGCGATGCAGTTCCTCTACGCCGACGGGACCGACGCCCACCTGATGGACACCGAGAGCTACGACCAGATAGCGGTGCCCGAGGACCAGCTTCGCGAATCGCTCAAGTGGGTGCTGCCCAACGAGGCGGTGGACGTCCTCTACATCGACGACGAGCCCCAGGACATCCAGCTGCCGAGCGCCGTGGAGCTCGCCGTGACCGAGACTGAGCCCGGGCTTCGCGGGGACACGGCCTCGGGCGGAGGCGACAAGCCGGCCACGCTCGAGTCCGGAGTGGTGGTCCGCGTCCCGTTGTTCGTGAACGTGGGTGACCGCGTCCGCGTGGACACTCGCTCCGGCGAGTACGTCTCGCGGGCCTAGCGCCATGCGCCGCTCCGAGCAGCGAAGAGCGGCGATGGTGGCGCTGTACCAGGCGGATGTGACCGACCGCGAGGCCGAGGACCTGCTCGACCGGGCGGCCTCCGAGTTCACCCGCGAGCTGGTGGACGCGGTGAACCGGGACCAGCCCGAGCTCGACGCCCTGATCGAGCGGCACGCCACCGGATGGTCGCTCGAGCGCATCGCTCCGCTGGAGCGGAACATCCTGCGTGTGGCGCTCGAGGAGATCCTCCACCGGCCGGACGTTCCCGCCGAGGTGGCCATCGATGAAGCCGTCGAGGCGGCCAAGGCCCTGTGCTCGGCCGAGGCTCCCGGGTTCGTAAACGGCATACTCGCGGCCGTGCATCGCGAGAGCGTGGCCTCGGCATGACCGATCCGGACTCCCTCGACGGGCTCGCGGACGAGCTCACGGCCGTGGCCGGGCAGCTCCGCGCGGGCAACCTGGAGCCCGCGCAGGCCGCCGAGCTGGTTCAGCGCTGTGCCGAGCTGGCCGCCCGCCTCGCTTCCGAGCTCGACGTGCGCAACCGGGCCGCCAACCAGGTGGAGGGCCAGGAGCGCCTCCTCTGACTGTGGGCGCCCCGGCCTACCCGGCCGAGCTCCAGCAGAGCGTGGACGCCTACCTCGAGGGCCTGCGCTTCGGGGAGGACCCGGGCACGGCCCGCCTCGAGGAGGCCATGCGCTACTCGCTGCTCGCGGGTGGCAAGCGGATCCGGCCGGTCCTGGCGCTCGCCACGGCCGAGGCGCTCGGCCGCGATCCCGCGCAGGTGCTGCCGCTGGCCGCGGCGATCGAGATGGTGCACACCTACTCGCTGATCCATGACGACCTTCCGGCGATGGACGACGACGAGCTCCGCCGAGGCAAGCCCACCTGTCACGTGGCCTTCGGCGAGGACGTGGCCATCCTCGCGGGTGACGGCCTGTTCGCGGAGGCGCTCCGACTCGCTCTCACCGAGCAGCACGGTGACCCGGCCGCGGTGCTGGCCGCCGTGAGCGAGGTGGTGAGCGCGGCCGCGGTCTCGGGCATGGTCGGGGGGCAGTTCCTCGACGTGGCCGGCGACGAGCACCCCGACCTTCGGCGCCTCCACGAGCTGAAGACCGGTGCGCTGATCGCGGCCTCCGTGGGATCGATCCTGGCGCTCGAGGGACTGGACGGACCTGCCACAATCCCGTACCGGCGCTTCGCGGCCGAGCTAGGAGTCGTGTTCCAGATCGTCGACGACATTCTCGACGTGACCGGGGACGAGGCCGAGCTTGGGAAGCCGCAGGGCTCCGACGAACGCCATGGAAAGGCGACCTACGTGAGCGTGTTCGGACTCGAACGGGCCCGGGAACTGGCCAGGGAGTCCCACGCCGAGGCTCGGGCCGCGCTGGCCGAGGCCACCGGGGACACCCGGCGCCTGGGACAGATCGCGGACTACATACTCACCCGCACCACATGACCAAGCTCCTGGACCAGATCGACGGCCCGAACGACCTCAAGGAACTGGACGACGCCCAGCTCCAGCAGGTCGCCCAGGAGGTCCGCGAGCTGATCATCGACACGATCGGCGAGATCGGGGGCCACTTCGGCGCCAACCTCGGCGCCTGCGAGATCGCCGTGGCGATCCACTCGCTGCTCGACTCGCCGCGCGACAAGGTGCTCTGGGACGTGGGCCACCAGGCCTACCCGCACAAGGTCCTCACCGGCCGCCGCGACAGCCTTCACACGATTCGCACCTACGGCGGCCTCGCCCCGTTCTGCTCGATCGAGGAGTCGGAGCACGACGCCATGGGCGCCGGCCATGCCTCCACGTCGGTCTCCTACGCGGTGGGCATCAAGGAGGCGATGCGGCGCGGGGTGGGAGAGGACGGCCGCGTGGTGGCCGTGATCGGGGACGGCGCACTCACCGGCGGCGTGGCCTTCGAGGCCCTCCTCAACGCCGGCGGGCTCGACATGCCCATGGTGATCGTGGTGAACGACAACGGCATGTCGATCGCTCCGAACGTCGGGTCGCTGTCGCGGTACTTCAACCGCATGCGCCTCAATCCGAAGCTGTACCACGCCCGGGAGGACGCCGAGACGGCGCTCACAAGGCTGCCGGCGGGGATCGGCAGGCGGATCGAGCGGCTGGGGCCGATCCTGAAGGAGTCGCTGAAGGCCTACTGGGCGCCGGGCCTCTTCTTCGAGGAGCTGGACCTGGCCTACGTCGGAGTGATCGACGGCCACGACGTGAAGGCCCTGCGCGAGGCCATCGGCGAGGCGCTGGAAGCGGACCGGCCCGTGGTGGTGCACTGCAAGACCGTCAAGGGCAAGGGCTTCGCCCCCGCCGAGGACGGCGGCCTCGAGGGCATGGAGCACTGGCACGCGGCCAAGCCGGGCTCGATCGTGAACGGCGAGGCGGCACCCGGGCGGTTGTTCAAGCCCAAGGCGAAGAAGCCCGCACCGCCCCAGTACACGACGGTGTTCGGAGAGGCCCTTGTGCGCGAGTGCCACCGCGACGAGCGCGTGGTGGGCATCACCGCCGCCATGAACTCGGGCACCGGCCTGAACATCCTCCAGAAGGAGCTGCCGGAGCGCTACTACGACGTGGGCATCGCCGAGCAGCACGCGGTGCTGTTCGCCGCCGGCCTGGCCCTCCAGGGCGCGAAGCCCGTGGCGGCCATCTACTCCACCTTCCTCCAGCGCGGATACGACCAGATCGTCCACGACGTCTGCCTCCAGCGCCTGAACGTGGTGTTCGCGATGGATCGCGCTGGCCTGGTGGGCGACGACGGCCCGACCCATCACGGCGCCTTCGACATCTCCTACCTTCGCTGTCTCCCGCACATGACGCTGATGGCCCCGCGCGATGAGGCCCTGCTCGCGGACATGCTGCACACCGCCCTCGTCCACGACGACGGGCCTGTGGGCATCCGCTACCCGCGCGGCGAGGCCGAGGGCGTGCCCATCCCCGAATCCCCCCGGACGCTTGAGATCGGCACCGGCGAGGTGCTGAGGGAGGGCGAGCGCGTGGCGCTCTTGGGCTACGGCTACGGAGTGACGCTGGCCCTCGGCGCGGCCGACCTGCTCGCCGCCGAGCACGGCCTGGAGCCGACGGTGGCGGATGCGCGCTTCGCCAAGCCGCTGGACACGGACCTGATCGAGCGGCTGGTGTCGGACCACGACGTGCTGGTGACCATCGAGGAGAACGTGCTGGCCGGCGGCTTCGGCTCCGCGGTGCTGGAGGAGCTGGCCGACCGCGACCTGGCCGGCCGCGCGCGGGTCCTACGGCTCGGGCTGCCCGACCGCTACGTGACCCACGGCAAGCCCGCGCTCCTGCGCGAAGAGGTGGGCCTCACGCCCGAGGCCGTGGCCGGCCGCGTGGCCGACGCCGTGCTCGAGCCGACCGGCGCCCTGGCCTAGCTTGCAGCTAGGCCAGGGACCAGAAACCGTCAAAGCCCACATGGTGCTCCTCCGCCACGCGGCCGAGCTGCTCCCGGGCCCGTTCCTGCGGGATGTCGCACACCACCGCCACCTCCTTGGTGGCCAGCGGGGTTGAGGCCCAGCCGAGCACCTCCTCCACCGACTCGGGCGGGTCGCGGCGATCCACCCGCGGCACCAGGTTGGCGGTCACCACGTCGTAGACGGGGAAGGGCTGGAAGCCGGGCACCGCTATGCGCACGCCGTCCGAGAGGCGCGTGATCTCGTACGAGGGGCAGGTGTAGCGCCGCCCGCCCGACCAGTTGGCGAGCTTGTGGTCGAGAATCTGGGCCGCCGGCATGGGCTGCCGGGCGAAGTCCATGTCCTCGCGCAGCGCGGCCTCGGTCCCGGCCTCCGCCATCCAGGCATCGAGGTCCGCCGGGTCGAGACGCGCGTCACGAGCCGCGTCGCGGATGGTGTCCGGCTCGTCGAGGAGCTGGCCCGAGAAGTGGCGCACCCTGAGCCGGCGCAGGAGCGCGCGCATCCGGTCGGGGGCGTGGCTGCGGGCGGCCACGACCGCGCGACACGCGGGAACCGTCGCCGCCATTCGCGGGCGCTCCCGCGTGTCGATCGGCATGCCGTGGCTCTCGGCGATGCTGGTGAAGGCCTTCGCCTGCCGCTCGGTGTCGAACCCCTTCTGCTCGTAGTCCTCGGGGGACTCGGAGAGCCCGACCACGCACACGCGCCACTCGATCATGTCGCCGTAGAGCCACTCGAGCCGGCGCCGGAACGGCTCCGCGCTGTAGGCCCAGGGACAGCCCGGGTCCGTGAACTCTCTGATGCGTACCGCGCTCAAGGGCTCTGCGGAGCGCGCAGGTCGATTCGCGGCTCGATGGTGATCGAGGAGTTCAGGCTGTTCGCGATGTAGCAGTGCTCGTGGGCCTTGGCCAGGAGCCTTCGGACCCGCTCCTCGCCGGTGTCGGAGGCCACCACGATCCGGGGACGGAGGGCGATCTCGGTGACCCGGGTCGGCTCCCGGTCGGCGGGCATAACGCCCTCGGCGTCGTCCTCGTACTCCACCACGTCGATGCGGGCCTTGGCCGCCAGATGGAGGAACCACAGCATCTGGCAGGAGGACGCGGCCATCACCAGCAGCTGCTCGGGATTGAGCACGGACGGATCGCCCTGGGCCTCGCCGGTGGTGAGCGCCACCGTCTGCGTGGCGGGAGGGGCACCGGCCACATGCTCACGCGCGTAGGAATCCCAGCCTGCGCCCGTGGAGCCGGCCCACCGGAGCGCGGCGCGGTAGCGATGCGGCTCGGTCATCGCGGCGAGTCTAGGCCGGAGGGTCACAATGCCCGGCATGTCAGATGCGCTGCAGATCTTTGGAGCGATTCTCATCCTGGTGGCGTTCGCCGCGAACCAGCGCGGTGCGCTTGGCGCTCATGCCCGCTCGTACCTCGTCCTGAACCTCGTGGGGTCCGCCGTCCTGGCCTGGGTGGCCCTCGACGGCCGCGACTGGGGCTTCCTGCTCCTGGAGGGGGTGTGGGCGCTGGTGTCGGCCTGGAGCCTCACCCAGGTGCTTCGTGGGCGCCCGCCCGCTCCCGCTCACTGAAACCCCCGCCCAGAAATGCCTCGGGGCGCACCCGGCCACGCCGGGTGCTACCGCTCAGAAATGGAAACGACCCCGCAAGCGGGGCCGTTTCCTGAGGGAGGAGTGATGCGATATGTATCGGTGAGAGGAAGTTCTTTCTTAAGCGGCGCGTGCGCTGTAGCTGGTGATCGAGGTCACCAGGAGGGCGACCAGGCCGAGGCCTCCGAAGAGCGCCGTGGCGGCAGGCTCTCCGGCGATCGCGAAGATCCCGGCGGCGACGACGAGACCCACGCCGATCGCACGGTCATACACCGCGTGCGCTGAGAGCGGGATGGTCCCGCGTCCGGAGGTGTCGGTGCCCGCGAGGGCGAGAGACACGCAGAGCGCGCCGGCCAGGGCGCCGGTCACGAGCGGGGCTGCGCCAAGCCCGAGGGCCAGCGGCGCCGCGATCAGCCCGAAGCCCACGAGCATCAGAAGAAATGCTCGGGCGGCGGGGGAGATGAGCCTCATGAGAGTCACGTGTTTGAGGCTACGTCGATGCCGGCCAAAAAGTGTGAGGTCGATCACACTCCCCGGGGGGTACCCTGCCGCGACGTGCCGAAGCGCCGGCTGGACACTCTGCTCGCCGAGCGCGGGCTGTACGAGACCCGTTCGCGCGCGGCCGCGGCGGTGATGGCCGGCGACGTGAGAATTGGCGACCGGCCCGCGGCCAAGCCCGGGCAGATGGTCCCCGAGGACGCGCCCGTGTCCGTCAGCGTGCCCCAGCAGCACGTCTCGCGCGGGGGCATAAAGCTCGAGAACGCCCTGGAGGCCTTCGGCGTGGACCCCGCCGGGCGCTCCTGCCTCGACGTGGGCGCCTCCACGGGCGGCTTCACCGATTGCCTGCTCCAGCACGGGGCACGCTCGGTGATCGCGCTCGACGTCGCCTACGGCGAGCTGCACTGGCGCATCCGCCAGGACCCGCGAGTCACCGTGATTGAGCGCCGCAACGCCCGCGACCTGCGGACGGATGAGCTCCCGTATCCGCCCGATCTCGTGGTGGTGGACGTCTCCTTCATCTCGCTCGCCAAGGTGCTTCCGCCCGTGTTGGCGGCCGCGGCACCCGTCCACGACGTGCTTGCGCTGGTCAAGCCGCAGTTCGAGGCCGGGCGCGAGGCGGTCGGCCGGGGTGGCGTGGTGCGCTCGCCCGACGAGCGCCGGAGGGCCCTGGTGGAGGTGGGCCGGACCGCGCGCGAATCGCTCGGCGCATCGGTGCTCGGGTACGCCTCGAGCGGCCTTCCCGGCCCGGCGGGAAACCGGGAGAGCTTCGTGTGGCTGGCGGAGGCGGGCCGCACGGGAGCGCTTTCCGACCTGGACGCGGCGGCCCGGAGGGCGGAGCCGTGAGCGACCGTCCCGAGTCGCTCACGCTGTTCACCCACAGCAGGACGGCCCAGACATCGGATGCTGTGGAGCGCGTGCTCGCGATGGCCCTCGAGGCGGGCGTGGAGGTCAGGATCCCGCCCGCGGAGGTGGACAAGCACTCGCTCACACCGCGCGAGGGGGTGGTGCTGGGGGCGGATCCGGACGGTCCCACCGATCTGGCCGTCGTGCTGGGCGGCGACGGGACGATCCTCTCCACACTGCGCCTGTTCGCCGGGAGGGAGGTGCCCGTGTTCGCCGTGAACTACGGCGCCATCGGCTTTCTGGCCACGGTCGAGCCGAGCGAGCTGGATCGCGGGATCAGGCGAGCGCTGGAGGGCGACTTCGACCTGATGAGGCTTCCGACGCTCGTGGCGCACACGGCCGCGGGCGAGCGGATCGCGGTGAACGACGTGTCCTTTCACCGTCTTCAGAGCGGGCGCGTGGCCGAGCTGGCCTACACGGTCCACGGGCAGGACCTCGGCGAGGTCCGCTGCGACGGACTCGTGGTCTCCACTCCGGCGGGCTCCACCGGCTACAACCTGGCCAACGGCGGCCCGGTCCTCGCGTGGGGCGTGGAGGGCTTCGTGGTCTCGTTCATCGCCCCGCACACGCTCACCGCGCGATCGCTGGTGGTGGGCCCGGACGACCTGATCGAGGTCACCAACCGCTCGGGCGCGGAGGAGGTGGAGCTGACCACCGACGGCCGGCCCGGGGGCGAGGTGGCCCCCGGCGAGAGCGTGACCGTGAGCCTGCGCCGGGACAGCGTGCTGCTCGCCCAGGGGCCGGGAGCGACCTTCTACGGTCGTCTGCGTGACAAGTTCGGGCGACTCGCTTATTAAAAGCGTGATCCCTCGCTCCGTCGGGTCTCGTTGGTAGACCTGACCGGGTGCTCCTCGAGCTGCGAATCCAGAATCTCCTCCTGATCGAGAGAGCCGAGCTGCGCCCGGGACCCGGGCTCGCGGTGATCACCGGCGAGACGGGGGCGGGGAAGACCATCCTGGCCCACTCTCTGGACCTGCTGCTCGGCGGCAAGCCGCGACCGGGCATCGTCCGCCCTGGGGCGAGCGAGGCCTACGTGGAGGGCGTTTTCGCGGCGCCCTCCGGACTGCTGGACGGCGCAGATCTGGGCGATCTGCGCGAGCGCATAGGGGATGAGGTCGACGAGATCGTGCTCGCGCGGCGCGTCGGGGAGGACGGCCGCACCCGGGCCTTCGTGCAGGGCCGCACGGCATCGGCGGCCGACCTCAAGGCCCTTGGCGGACGCCTCGTGGCCTTCTTCGGCCAGCACGAGCACCGCCGGCTGACCCTGGCCTCGGCCCAGCTCGAGTTGCTGGACGCCTTCGGGGGCGAGCGCCACCGAGAGCTGCGAGCCCGTGTTGGGGAAGCGCACGGGCGCGTGCGGGAGCTGGGGCGCCGCCTGGCGGACCTCCACGAGCGCGCGGGAACCCGGGACCGGGATCTCGACCTGCTCCGCTTCGAGATCGACGAGATCGAGGCGGTGGACCCGAGCGCGGCCGACCGCGAGGAGCTGTCCGCCCGGCGCGAGCGGCTCCGCGGCCTCGATGCGCTCGCCGCCGCCGCGGGCGGCGGGGCCGAGACCATGGCCCCGGAGAGCGGCGAGGCCGGGGTGGCGGGGCTGCTCGCCGAGGCCGAGAGCGTCGTGGGCGCCGTGCCGGGGGTGGACCCGGAGCTGGATGCCCTGGCGGCGCGCGTCGCCTCGCTGCGCATCGAGGCCGACGATCTCGGCGGGGAGCTGAGGCGCTACCTCGAGGGTCTCGAGGGGGACCCGGGCCAGCTCGAGGAGGTGGAGGGAAGGCTCGAGCTGTACGACCGTCTCGAGCGCAAGCACGGGGGCCATGTGGCCGCGGTGCTCGCGCACGCCGAGCAGTGCCGCGAGCGCCGCGACGCCCTGGAGCGGGCCGAGGTGGAGCTGGAGGAGTCGCAGGTGAAGCTGGAGGCCGCCACCGCCGAATGCTCACGCGTGGCCGGCGCGCTCACCGCGGCCCGGCGCGATGCCGCCCCGCGGCTGGCCGAGCACGTTCGCGCCGAGCTCCAGAACCTGGCCATGGAGGGCGCCGAGTTCCAGGTCGAGCTGGAGCCGCGGACGGAGATCGCCGCCACCGGGGCGGAGCGCGTGGAGCTGATGCTCGCCCCGAACCCCGGCGTGCCCGCGGCCCCGCTGCGCGAGTCCGCCTCCGGGGGCGAGCTGTCCCGGGTGATGCTCGCTCTCATGACCGTGGCCGGCGGGGGCGAGTCCCGCACGCTCGTCTTCGACGAGGTGGATGCCGGGGTGGGCGGCCAGACCGCGCGCGCCGTCGGGGAGCGCCTGCGGGCGCTCGGCGAGGCCCACCAGGTGCTCTGCATCACCCACCTGCCCCAGGTCGCGGCCCAGGCCGGGGCGCATTTCCGCATCGAGAAGACGATCGGGCGCGACCCGGCGATCACCACGGTGGATGCGCTGGAGGGCGACGCGGTGGTGGAGGAGCTGTGCCGGATGCTCGGCGCGGAGTCCTCGGACACGGCCGCCCGCAAGCACGCCCGCGAGTTGTTGGCGGCGGCATGAGGCTCCAGACGGGCACTCCCGCTTCCGCCCGTCCGGCCAAGTAGACTGGCGTTCCCAGAGCTTGATGCCGCCGAGTAGTCCAGAGACACGCTTCATCTTCGTCACCGGCGGGGTCGTCTCGGCCCTCGGCAAGGGGATCGCAGCGGCATCGCTCGGGCGTCTTCTCGTGGCTCGCGGACTCTCGGTCACGATTCAGAAGTTCGATCCGTACATCAACGTGGACCCGGGCACGATGAGCCCGTTCCAGCACGGCGAGGTGTTCGTCACCGAGGACGGCGCCGAGACGGATCTCGACCTCGGCCACTACGAGCGCTTCACCGGCACCAACACCTCGCGCTCGTCCAATGCCACCGCGGGCGCCATCTACAACTCCGTGATCCGGCGTGAGCGCCGCGGGGACTACCTGGGCGGCACCGTCCAGGTGATCCCGCACATCACGGACGAGATCAAGAACCGCATCCGGCTCGTGGCCGAGTCGGCGGATGTGGACGTGGTGATCACGGAGATCGGCGGCACGGTGGGAGACATCGAGTCGCTTCCGTTCCTGGAGGCGCTGCGCCAGTTCCACTCCGACCTGGGCCGGGACCGCTGCATGTTCATCCACCTGACCCTGGTCCCGTTCCTCGGGCACGCCGGCGAGCTAAAGACCAAGCCCACCCAGCACTCCGTCCAGGAGCTGAGGCGGATCGGCATCCAGCCCGACATGGTCATGTGCCGCAGCGAGGAGCCCCTCGGGCGGGAGATCCGGGAGAAGATCGCGCTGTTCGCGAACCTGCCCGTGCGCTCGGTGGTGTCCGCACAGGACGTGGACTCGATCTACAAGGTCCCGCTCGAGTTCGAGGTCGAGGGCGTGGCCGACAGCGTGCTGGCCCACTTCGGCATGGAGGCCCCGGCACCCGACCTCTCGGACTGGGAGGCGCTCGTGAAGCGCACCGAGGAGGCCTCGGTGCCCGTTCGGATCGGCCTCGTGGGCAAGTACAACCAGCTGGCGGACGCATACATGTCGGTGATCGAGGCGCTGAACCACGCGGGCGCCCACCACGGCGGCCGCGTAGAGGTCACCTGGGTCGACTCCGAGCGTCTGACCGACGAGGAGGCGGAGCAGGAGCTCCAGGCCTGCGACGGCATCCTCGTGCCGGGAGGGTTCGGCGTGCGCGGCATCGAGGGCAAGATCCACGCCGCTCGTTTCGCCCGTGAGCACGGCGTTCCGTACCTGGGCATCTGCCTCGGGATGCAGATCGCGGTGGCCGAGTTCGCCCGCCACGTGGCCGGCATGGAGGGCGCGAACTCCACGGAGTTCGACCCGGAGACCCCGTACCCGGTGATCGACCTGCTGCCGGAGCAGAAGGAGGTCCGGGACATGGGCGGCACCATGCGGCTCGGGGCCGATCCGGTGAAGCTCCACGACGGCACGCGGGCCCGGGCAATCTACGGCGAGGCCGTGATCTACGAGCGCCACCGCCACCGCTACGAGGTGAACAACCACCTGCGCAAGCGCCTCGAGCACGCCGGGCTCGTGTTCAGCGGCACCTCGCCGGACGACCGCCTGGTCGAGATCGTGGAGCTGCCCGATCACCCGTTCTTCGTGGCGTCGCAGTACCACCCCGAGTTCAAGTCCCGGCCGTTGCGCGCGCAGCCGCTGTTCCGGGATTTCGTGGGCGCCGCCCTCGAGCGCAGCGGCGGGCGGGCTCCCGAGCTGGAGCCCGAGGTCCGCGCCGAGTCGCGCGCCTGAGCGCCCCGAGCCGCGCCCGCCGGGCGGTAGCTTTTGAGCCCGTGACCGCCGCCGTCCGCAGCGCCGCGCCCGCCGAGCGGGAACGTCTCCTGGCCGACTTCATCCGGCTCTGCGAGATCGAGAGCCCCTCGGGACGCGAACGCGAGATGGCCGATGCGCTGAGTGCCGACCTCCGCGAGCTGGGACTCGAGGTCCACGAGGACGGCAGCGCCGGGGAGACCGGCTCGGACGCCGGCAACCTTCTCGCCCGGATTCCCGGGCCCGACGGCGCGCGCACGATCCTGCTCTGCGCGCACATCGACACCGTCCCACTCGCGGCGCCGGTGGAGGTGGTGCGCGAGAACGGGCTCCTGCGCAACCGCCACGAGGCGATCCTGGGCGCGGACAACAAGGCCGCCGTGGCCACCATCCTGGCCACGGCCCGGCGGCTCGCGGGCCAGGGATCGCCGGTGGGCGTGGAGATGCTGTTCACCACGTCGGAGGAGCTCGCGCTCCGCGGGGCCAAGGCCTTTGCCGCGGACACCCTGCGCTCGGAGTTCGGCTACGTCTTCGACCACGCATCCCCGATCGGGGAGGTGGTGGTGGCCTCGCCCACCTACTACGCGCTGGAGGCCCGCTTCCTGGGCCGGGCCGCCCACGCCGGGATCCGCCCCGAGGACGGCCACAACGCGATCGCGGCCGCCGGGCGCGCGATCGCGGCGATGGAGCTGGGGCGCCTCGACCCCGAGACCACGGCGAACGTCGGCCTGATCGAGGGGGGCACGTCGGCCAACGTGGTGGCCGAGCGCTGCACGGTCGCGCTGGAGGCGCGAAGCCTCGACGAGGCCCGGGCGGCCGAGGTGATCGGAGCCATGGTCGACGCCGTCACGGAGGCGGCGAGCGCCACCGAGTGCGACGTCGAGACCCAGGTGGAGCGGCTCTTCCGCGGCTTTCGCCTGGCGCGGACCGAGCCGGCGGTGGAGGTGGCGTCTGCGGCGCTCACGGCGTGTGGATTCGAGCCGTCCTACATATCCACCGGCGGGGGGAGCGACGCCAACGCGCTCGTGCCTGGCGGCCTGCCCGTGGTGAACCTGGCCAACGGGACGGAGCGCAATCACCAGCCCGACGAGAGCGTCACCGTCGACGCGCTCGAGCAGATGTTGGACGTGACGCTCGCGCTTGTCGCGTCCGCGGCGGGGTAGGCGGATCGTGGCCGGCTTCGAGCGGATCGGCGGTGAGGTGGTGTTCGAGGGCAAGCTCGCCACCGTGCGGATCGACCGATACCGCTACGAGGACGGCGCGGAGGCGGAGCGGGAGATGGTGGCGCACCCGGGCGCGGTGGCCGTGGTGGCGCTGGACGGCGACGCCGTGTACCTGGTTCGCCAGCCCCGCGAGGCCGTGGGCGAGGAGGCGCTCCTCGAACTCCCGGCGGGCAAGCTCGACCCCGGGGAGGACCCGCTCACCACGGCGAAGCGGGAGCTGGCCGAGGAGATCGGCCGCGGGGCGCGGAGCTGGCGCTACCTGACCCGCTTCTACACCTCGCCCGGCTTCACCGACGAGGAGTGCCACGTCTACCTGGCCGAGGACCTGTACGAGGAGCACGCCGACTCCGGCGAGGACGAGCGCATCGAGATCGAGCGCACTCCGCTCGACCGCCTCGAAGAAACGATCCGGGCGTGCCGGGACTCGAAGACGCTCGTCGGACTGCTCTGGCTGCGCTCCGGTCTGGGCTGACGCGCGCGTTGCAGGTCAAGGGATGGGGGCCACCCGGCCGAACCCATCCTCTGATGGCAACTATCGAAGCCCCGACCGAACGCTTCGAGCGGTTGGTCCTCGACTTTCTGGCCTACCTCGAGTTCGAGCGCGGGCTGTCGCGCAACACGCTCGAGGCATATCGCTCCGACCTCTTCCAGTACGGTCGCTTCCTCGCCGCCCGCGGGACCTCGGCGCTGGACGCCCAGGCCTCTGACGTGGCCGACTTCCTCACCGCCCTCGCGTCCGGGGCGGCCGCACCCCGGCCCGCGTCACCGGCCACGATCCATCGCAAGACCGCCTGCCTGCGCTCGTTCTACCGCCACCTGCGCCGGGACGGCCTGCGCGAGTCCGACCCCACCGCCGCGCTGAGCGCGCCCCGCAGGAGCCGGAAGCTTCCCGCGGTCCTGACCCGAGGTGACGTGGAGCGCCTGCTCTCGCAGCCGCGAGGCTCGTCCCCCGCCGCCCTGCGCGACCGTGCCCTGCTCGAGCTCATGTACGCCTGCGGGCTGCGGGCCTCGGAGGCCACCGGGCTCGAGGTGCCCGACGTGGATCTCGAGGACCGCGTCCTCCGTGCCCGGGGCAAGGGCTCCAAGGAGCGAGTCGTGCCGGTGGGCCACGCCGCCGCGGGAGCCGTGTCGGCCTATCTCCAGCGCGGGCGCCCGCTGCTGGTGAAGGGCCGTCCCGAGACTCACCTGTTCGTGAACTTCCGGGGCGCGACCCTCACCCGCCAGGGGCTGTACAAGATCGTTCGCCGGCACGCCCTGACCGCCGGCCTGGCCGATCGCATGAGCCCGCACACCCTGCGCCACAGCTTCGCCACCCATCTGCTCGCCGGGGGCTGCGACCTGCGCTCCGTGCAGGAGATGCTCGGTCACGCCGACGTGTCCACCACTCAGCTCTACACGCACCTCTCCTCGGAGCGGCTGAAGGACGCGTACTTCAGCGCGCACCCGCGGGCCACGCTCGCCTGACCGTTCCGGGACGCGCCTGCTAGAACCGATCGGGCATGCCCGAGCTGCCCGAGGTCGAGACGATTCGCCGCCAGCTTGCGCCTGCCGTGGAGGGCCGGCGGGTGGAGGCGATCCAGGTGCTCGATCCCCGCTGGTGCGATCCCGCGCCGCCCTCGTCCGTGGAGGATGCCGTGCGCGGGCGGGTGGTGGAGTCGCTGGGGCGCCGGGGGAAGTACCTGATCGCATCGCTCGAGGACGACGTGCACCTGGTGATGCACCTCCGCATGACCGGGAACCTGCTGCTGGTGCCGGAGGGAGGCGAGGAGCCCTCCCATCTCCGCGTCCGGATCGCGCTTGACTCGGGGGACCGTCTCCTGTTCGCCGATGTGCGCCGGTTCGGCACCGGGGTTGTGCTGCTGGGCTCCGATGCGCTCCGGGAGTACTTCGATGCCCGTCTCGGCGTCGAGCCGCTGAGCCCCGGCTTCACCGCCGATGAGCTGCGGGCCCAGGCGCGGGGGCGCCGGGCTCCCGTCAAGGCCTTCCTGCTCTCTCAGGAGCGGGTCGCCGGCGTGGGGAACATCTACGCCGACGAGGCCCTGTTCCGGGCCCGCATCCACCCGCTGCGACCCGTGGGGACCCTGAAACGGGCACAGATCGAGGACCTGCGCGCCGCCGTGGTGGCCACGCTCGAGGAGGGGATCGACGCCAAGGGCGCGACCATCGACGACTTCCGCAACGCGGACGGCGCCTACGGCTCGTTCCAGGACCGCTTCCTCGTCCACACCCGCGAGGGCGAGCCCTGCCCGCGCTGCGGGCGGCCGATCCGCAAGCTGCGCGCCGCGGGGCGCGGCACGTACGTGTGCGAGCGCTGCCAGCCCCGCCCTCGCGCCAGAAAGACTTAGCCGGCGGTACCGTTCGTGCCCGGCGCGAGAAGCTCCTCGAGCACCCCGGCACGGTCGGCCTCGAGCAGCTCGCGAAAGCCGCCCACGGCCCGCTCGCCCACCAGGATCTGGGGGAAGGTCATCTGCCCCGTGAGCGCCACCAGCTCGGCGCGGCCATCGGGGTCCTTGACCAGGTTCACCTCCTCGTAGGCAACGCCGCGAGCGGCCAGCAGGGCCTTGGCCTGGCGACAGAAGCCGCATGGCTCGGTGGTGTACAGCGTGACCTGCGACGTGTCCGGCATGCGGTTCAAAGTCTAGGAAGTGCCCGGCACGTACAAGACAGAGGGTGTCGTGCTGCGCTCCATCCGTTACGGAGAGGCCGATCGGGTGCTTCATCTCTATACGGCCGACAGGGGTCGCGTGGGTGCTGTGGCCAAGGGGGTCAGGCGGGTACGGTCGCGGCTCGGTGGCCGCCTCGAGCCGCTGAGCCGGGTGAATCTCGTGCTCCACGAGGGCCGCGGCGAGCTGTCCACCGTCAGCCAGGTGGACACCGTCCACGCCCATTCGGCCCTGCGCGAGCGGCGCTCCTCTCTCGAGCGGGGCACCCAGGCCTGCGAGGCAGTGCTGAGGCTGATGGACTCCTCAGAGCCCAATCGCCCGGCGTACAACCTGCTCTGCAACGAACTCGCGTTGCTGGACGCCGATCCTCCGTCTGCCACTCGCGCGCAGGCGCTGGCCTTCCGGGCCAAGCTGCTGCTGGCCGCCGGCTTTGCCCCCGAGCTCTCCGCCTGCGCGACCTGCGGCGAGAGCGAGCACCTGGGGGCGTTCTCCCCCAGCGCCGGCGGCGTGGTGTGCGCCGGCTGCGAGGCCGGGTCCTTCCCGCTCTCCCAGGAGGCCCACGCGTTTCTGGTCGAGGCGGTGGGGCGGCCGCTGGCGGATGCACCGGAGGCGGACGAGCGCGCCCTGGCGCAGGCGGACCGCGCGCTGGCCGAGACGCTCGAGCACCATGCGCACGTCCGGTTGAGACGGGTGCCGGCCGCCTGAGACCGGCGGCGCGGAATATCCGCGCCGCGGCCCGGGCATCTAGGATCTCGACGTGGAAACCGCCGCCACAAAGCTCGTATACACGTTCTCCGAGGGCTCCCGGGAGATGCGGGACCTGCTCGGTGGCAAGGGAGCGAACGTGGCCGAGATGACCCGCGTGCTCGGCGCCGAGCGGGTCCCCGCGGGCTTCACCATCATCACCGAGGCCTGTGCGGCCTACATGCTCGCCGGCCGCGAGGAGCCGCCCGGGCTCGAGGAGCAGGTGGACGAGGCCCTGGCGCGCCTCGAGGGGCAAGCGGGCAGGCGCCTGGGCGACGCCCGCGACCCGCTGCTCGTGTCGGTCCGCTCGGGGGCCCGCGAGTCCATGCCCGGGATGCTCGACACGGTGCTCAACCTCGGCCTGAGCGACGACGCGGTGGAGGGCCTCGCACAGACGACGGGCAACGAGCGTTTCGCCTGGGACTCCTACCGCCGTTTCGTGCAGATGTTCGGGAACGTGTGTCGCGGGGTGCCCGGGGAGCTGATCGAGCACGAGATCACGGCGCACAAGCTGGGGAGAGGTGTGAAGCGGGACACGGACCTGTCGGTGGAGGACCTGAAGGCCCTCACTGCGCGGTTCAAGGTGCTCTACCAGGACCAGACCGGGGAGGACTTTCCCCAGGAGCCGCGCGAGCAGCTGCGACAGGCGATCCTCGCGGTGTTCGACTCCTGGATGGGCGCTCGCGCGGTGGCGTACCGCCGCATCAACCGCATCCCGGACGAGTGGGGCACCGCCGTCAACATCCAGCAGATGGTGTTCGGCAACAAGGGCGACACCTCGTGCTCGGGCGTCGCGTTCTCGCGCGACGAGATCACCGGCGCGCCGCGGCCCAGCGGCGACTTCCTGTCCAACGCCCAGGGCGAGGACGTGGTGTCCGGAGTCCGGACGCCGCGCGACCTGCACGAGCTTCGGAAGGTCCTCCCCGACGCCTACTCGGACCTGCTGGAGATCCTCGGCACGCTCGAGCGTCACTACGGGGACATGCAGGACACCGAGTTCACGGTGGAGGAAGGGCGCCTCTACATGCTCCAGACGCGCAGCGCCAAGCGCCCGGCTCAGGCCGCGGTGCGGTTCGCGGTCGATGCGGTGAGGGAGGGGCTGCTCGACAACGCCGCGGCCCTGTCCACGATCGAGCCGGACCGGCTCGATGCGCTGCTCCACCCGGCGATCGCGCGCGACGCGGAGTACGACGTGCTCGCCGAGGGCGTGGCCGCCTCTCCCGGCGCCGCCAAGGGCACGATCGTCTTCACCGCGGCCGAGGCCGTGGCCGCGGCCGAGGATGACCGGGATGTGATCCTGGTGCGTCCCTTCACCGAGGCGGATGACGTGGCCGGCTTCTTCGCCGCCAAGGGGATCCTGACCTCGGAGGGCGGCAAGGCCAGCCACGCGGCACTGGTGGCTCGCGGGATGGGCAAACCGTGCGTGTCGGGCGCCTCCGCGCTCGAGATCGACGTGACGGCCAGGACGATGCGCGTGAACGGGACACAGCTGGGCGAGGGGGACGTGCTCGTGATCGACGGCAGCGCGGGCGTGGTGACCGTCGACGACGTGCCGTTGGAGGAGCCCAAGGTGAGCGACGAGTTCCAGACCGTGCTCGGCTGGGCGGACGAGCTGCGCACGCTGGGCGTTCGCACCAACGCCGACACCCCCGAGGACGCCGCAAAGGCGCGGGAGTTCGGCGCCGAGGGCGTGGGCCTCTGCCGCACCGAGCACATGTTCATGGCCGCGGATCGCCAGCCGAAGATGCGCAGGATGATCATGGCCGAGGAGGAGGGCGAGCGCCGGGCCGCGCTCGACAGGCTGCTCCCGCTCCAGCAGCACGACTTCGAGGGGCTCTTCCACGAGATGCGCGGGCTGCCGGTCACGATCCGCCTGCTCGATCCGCCTCTCCACGAGTTCCTGCCCAACGTCGAGGACGTGGAGCGCGAGGCCGAGCGCGCTCGGATCGAGCAGTCGGACCACCTGGAGGAGCTCGAGCGCACGCTGAGGCGGGTGCACGAGCTGGCCGAGACGAATCCGATGCTCGGAACGCGCGGCGTGCGCCTCGGGATTCTGCATCCTGAGATCTACGAGATGCAGGCGCGCGCGATCCTGCGGGCCGCGAAGGCCGTGGAGGGGCGCTCGGGCGAGGCTCCCCGACTGGAGATCATGATCCCGCTCGTGGCCTACGAGAAGGAGCTCGAGCTCATGCGCGACCTGGTGCTGGGAGTGGTCGAAGAGGAGGATGGGGGGGACCTCGACCTGATCATCGGCACGATGATCGAGCTGCCGCGGGCCTGCTTCGTGGCCGACCGGATCGCCGAGCAGGCCGACTTCTTCTCCTTCGGGACGAACGACCTCACGCAGACCGCGCTTGGGTTCTCGCGCGACGACGTGGAGTCGAGCTTCCTCGAGCGCTACATCGTGCGGAAGATCGTGGACCGCAGCCCATTCGAGACGATCGACAGGCCGGGCGTCGGCTGGCTCGTGCGGCTCGCGGCCTGGACCGGGCGGAAGGCCAAGCCGGACCTGAAGCTCGGCGTATGCGGCGAGCACGGTGGGGACCCCGACTCGATCCGCTTCTTCCAGCTCGCCGGGCTCGACTACGTGAGCTGCTCTCCCTATCGCGTGCCGATCGCCCGCGTGGCCGCGGCGCAGGCGGCCATCGATGCCGACCGGTGATCCGCGGCCGCCGATTCGGTTAGACTGCCCCCGCGAGTGAGGGGAACGTTGGCGAGACTGAGGAATTGGCGAGGCCGCCTGGCGGCACTTGCGGTAGTGGCCGTGGCGGTGGCGGTCACCGTTTCCACGGCCCTGGCCCACGTGGAGCGCGCCTCCTATTGGCCGGACCCGAAGCCCGACAAGTCGATCAGCCCGCCCGCCGGCGGCAAGGTGCCGGAGGCCCGCAGCCTGTACACGGCGATGCGCCGAAGGGCCGTGGGCGACACCCGGGTGGTCTGCCAGAACAGCTCGATCCCGCGCCTCCGCCACGCGATCCACGCGGCACGCACCAAGGGCTACAAGCTCCGGCCGTCGGAGCACAGGCGCTTCATCAGCCGAAGGCAGGGCAAGAAGCTGTTCGCGTTCAACCGGCTGCTGAAGTCGCGCTGCAGGTACAGCTCGATCCAGGATGCCGTCACGGCGTCGGGCAACAACGACCGCGTGGTCATCATGCCTGGCCTCTACACCGAGCCCAAGTCGCGCGCCGCCCCCACGCAGGATCCGAAGTGCGCCGACCTCAAGGAGGTCAACGACCGGCAGGACGGGAACGGGGAGTACCAGACCGGTGCCGTTTCCTACGCCTACCAGGTGAAGTGTCCGAACGATCAGAACCTGATCGCGGTCATGGGTAGAGCGCTCGGGACCGGGACAAACCCGCAGCCGCCGCTCGAGAACCGTCACGGAATTCCCAACATCGGCCCGTGCATCCGCTGCAACGTGCAGATGGAGGGCTCGGGGGTGGGACCCGACGACGTGGTGATCGACGCCGGAAACGTGAAGTCGGGCAACGGGGGTCCCGAGGGAGGCGACAAGGACGTGGGCATCCGGGCCGACCGCGCGGACGGCTTCGTGCTTCGGAACGTCACCGTCCGGCACGTGAACGAGCACGCCATCTACGTCCTCGAGTCCGACGGCTACCTCCTCGACCGATTCAAGACCTTCTACGCCGCCGAGTACGGAGTCCTCACGTTCGTCGAAGACCACGGGCGCATTCAGAACTGCGAGGCCATGGGCAGCGGCGACTCCGGGCTCTATCCGGGCGCGGGCGCTGAGGGCGGGGACCAGCGCGTATCGGGACCGCGCCGCTACACGCAGGAGATCCGCTGGTGCGACTCGCACCACAACGCCGGCGGCTACTCGGGCACCGACGGCAACTCCGTCTGGGTGCACCACAACAACTTCTACGACAACGCCATCGGCTTCACCACGGACGTGTTCACCGCGGCCGGGCACCCCGGCTTCCCGCAGGACTCGGACCTGATCGAGAAGAACAACTTCTACTCGAACAACTTCAACCCCTACGCGAAGGGCTCGGACGTGGATCCCACGATCCCGGTGCCCGTGGGCACCGCGCTCTGGATCGCCGGCGGGAACCACAACATCTTCCGAAAGAACCGCGTCTGGAACAACTGGCGCCGGGGCACGATGCTGTTCTCGGTCCCAGATGCCTTCGTGTGCTCACCGCCCGAGCACCAGGCCGGATGCGACCCGACCAAGACGTCCACCTCGCACAACAACCGGTTCTACGGCAACGTGATGGGCCGCTCGCCCTCCGGCAAGCGCGATCCCAACGGCACCGACTTCTGGTGGGACAGCTGGCCGGGTAACAAGGGCAACTGCTGGCACGACAACATTGGCAAGAACGGGACTAAGGCCAGCATCACGTCCGACCCGACCCCGCTCCCGTCCAACTGTGCCACGAGCGTCGGCACCGGCCCGATCCGCGAGCACGTGGCCGAGGAGCTGAATTGCGTGGACGCTCCGCGGGACGGCAGCAGCACCACATGCTCTTGGTACACGACTCCCCCGGAGCCGAAGTAGCGCCTGCCGGACCCAGGTCCGCTCACGGGGTAATCTGCGCCGTCGTGATCGGCGCCTCCGCGGTGCTGACCGGCTGTCTCGGCTCGGACTCGAACGCGCCGCCCGCGAGCGCCGGACCCACGATCGCCACGCCTGTGCGGCTCACGGACTGCTCGGACTGGAACGCCGCACGGCCGCAGCAGCGCTCGGCGATCATCGAGGCGGTGCGCACCGTCAGTGGCGGTCCCACCGGCTCCCCCGGCGGACATGGCGCCGTACTCGAGAACGACAAGGCCTACGACCTGTTCGACGCGCAGTGCCGCCCGGAGTTCTCCAAGCGCTTCCGGCTCTACAAGCTCTACACCCGCGCCGCGGCGTTCCAGGGGCAATAACGGCGGCCTGAGAGAATCAACGGCGTGATGAGCCGTACCTCCCTCGCCGCGTCCGCTCCCTTCCGGGAGCGAGTGGAGCAAATGGAGGAAACGTTCCGGTCCCCGCTCGCAACGCGCTCGTACCCGGCGCTTCGCGAACGCCAGGAGCCGGACTCCGAGCACCGCACCCCGTTTCAGCGCGATCGCGACCGGATCGTGCACTCCAAGGCCTTCCGGAGGCTGAAGCACAAGACCCAGGTGTTCATCGCGCCGGAGGGCGACCACTACCGCACGCGCCTCACGCACACGCTCGAGGCCTGCGGGATTGCCCGCAACGTCTCCCGCGCGCTCGGCCTGAACGAGGACCTGACCGAGGCGATCGGGCTGGGTCACGATCTCGGGCATCCTCCGTTCGGGCACATCGGCGAGGAGGTGCTCGACGCCTGCGTGCGGGAGCGCTGGGGCCGGGCGTTCCGCCACAACGAGCACTCGCTGCGGGTGGTGGAGCGAATCGAGGCGCTGAACCTCACCGAGCAGGTCCGGGACGGCATCCTCCATCACACCGGCGAGCACCCGCCGAGCACCCTCGAGGGTCGGATCGTCCGTCTCGTGGACCGCATCGCATACATCAACCACGACATCGACGACGCCGTGCGGGCGGAGATCCTGCGCTTCGAGGACCTGCCCCGCGCGGAGATCGAGATGCTCGGATCCACGGGCCCGGAGCGGATCGAGACGCTCGTGCGCGACCTCCTCGAACGATCCGGAGACGCCGGGGACATCGTTCAGGGCGAGGAGGTGGGGGGTGCCATGCTCCGCCTCCGCACGTTCATGTTCGACTTCGTCTACCTCGGTCCCGACGCGCAGCGCGAGAAGCCGCGGATCGAGCGCATGCTGCGCACGCTCTTCGATCATTACGCCGAGGAGCCGCCGCCCGCGCTCACCGAGGACGCCGGGCCCGAGCAGCGCGTGGTGGACTGGCTGGCGGGGATGACGGACCGGTTCGCGGTTCGCGCGTTCGCCGAGCTGTCCCTCCCGCGGGGGTTCTGAGCATGGCCCTGTTCACCAAGGACTCGATCGACCGCGTGCGCGAGGCCGTGGACATGGTGGGGCTGGTGGGAACGAAGACCGACCTCCGGCGCGTGGGCACGCGCTGGGTCGGGCTCTGCCCCTTCCACGACGAGCGCACGCCGTCCTTCTCGGTGGATCCCGAGCGCAAGCTGTACCACTGCTTCGGCTGCCAGAAGGGGGGAGACGCGATCGGCTTCCTCCAGGAGGTGGAGGGCCTCGATTTCCCGGAGTCCGTGGAGGCCCTGGCCGAGCGCTACAACGTGCGCCTCGAGCGGGAGGACGACGACCCCGAGGCCGAGAAGCGCCGGCAGCAGCGGGACCGGCTGCTCACCCTCCTCGACCGCACCTCCCGTTTCTACGCCGCCTTCCTGGAGACCTCCGCCGAGGCGGCGAAGGCCCGGGAGTACCTGGCCGGGCGGGGCCTCTCCGCCGAGGTGCTGAAGGCGTTCCGGGTGGGCTACTCGCCGAGCGCGTGGGACCGGGTCCTGGTGGGCGCGCAGCGAGACGGCTACAGCCCGCAGGAGCTGCTCGACTCCGGCCTTGCGCAGCGCAACCAGACCGGCAACCTCTACGACCGCTTCCGGGGGCGCATCATGTTTCCGCTGGCCGACTCCCGCGGAAAGGTGCTGGGCTTCGGCGCGAGGGCCATGTCCGAGGGGCGTGGCCCGAAGTACCTGAACAGCTCCGAGAGCCGGATCTACCGCAAGGGACGCCAGCTGTTCGGCATCGACGTGGCCCGCGCGCACGCCACCAAGGCCGGCCGCGTGGTGGTGGTGGAGGGCTACACGGACGTGCTGGCGATGCACCAGGCCGGGATCCCCGAGACGGTGGCCATCATGGGCACCGCCCTCACAGAGGAGCAGGTGAAGGAGCTGGCCAGGCTGGCCAAGGTGGTGATTCTCGCCCTCGACGCCGACCGGGCGGGCCAGGAGGCCATGCTCAGGGCCGCGCGCCTGGCGCAGGACGAGGACCTGGAGCTGACGACGGTGGAGATGCCTGCGGGTGCCGATCCGGCGGACGTGCTGGCCACCCAGGGAGCAGGGGCGATGAGCGCTCTCTTGGAACGTGCGAGCGGGATGGTCGAGTTTCAGGTCCGCCGGGTACTTGCCGATGCAGATCTGGACACACCCGCAGGCAGGGATCGCGCCCTGGATTCAGCCAGGCGCCTGATCGCAGACGTGCCCAAGAGCTCTCCAGCCCTACGAGATGAACTGGTCCGCACAGTGGCCGACCGCCTAGACCTTCCAACAGACCTCGTGACCGCCGAGGTCCCGCGTGCGCGGGACCATGAGCCCCGTTTTGGTCCACCCGCAAGGTCGCCGGGGGCAATTGCCTTGGCTCCGGAGGAGGCCTTCCTGGCCACGTGCCTTGCCAGCGGGGAGGCCGGGCGCCTGCAGCTCTCGGAGATATCGCCCGACCTCTTCTCGTCCCAGCTGATGCAACAGGCCCGCGAGCACCTCGTGGCCGCCTTCGACGACCCGCTGGCGGGTCTCGACGACCGCGAGGCCGAGCTCGGCCGCCTCGTGGCCGGAATCGTGGGCCGGGCGGAGATGCAGGGTCCGGCCGCCGGCCCCAGCCTGCGAATGAGCTTCCTTCAGCTCGAACTGCGTAGGATCGAGCGGGAACTGCGCCGTGCTGCCGAGATGGCGGACCGCGCACGACAAGACGAACTGGCGGGGGCCAGGCAGGATGTTCGACGTGAGATGGACGCCGTGATGGGGCAAACCGCATGACCGATCCCGCATACGAGCTGGAGAGCGAAGACGAGCCCAAGGAGCTCGACGGCGCCACGCCCGAGCCGCCCGACCTTTACGACGAGGGCGGCGTGGTCACGTCCGGCCTTCCCGTCCCGCCGCCCGAGCAGGGCGCCGAGGACGCGGTCCGGCTGTACCTGCGCTCGATAGGGCGAGTCCCTCTGATCACCCGCGAGGACGAGGTCCGTCTGGCCAAGCGCATCGAGGCCAACGACATGTCGGCCAAGAACGCGCTCATCGAGGCCAACCTGCGACTCGTGGTGTCGATCGCCAAGCGCTACACCGGACGCGGGCTGACGCTGCTGGACCTGATCCAGGAGGGCAACCTCGGTTTGATTCGCGCGGTCGAGAAGTTCGACTGGCGCCGTGGCTTCAAGTTCTCCACCTACGCCACCTGGTGGATCCGCCAGGCGATCACCCGGGCGCTGGCCGACCAGTCCCGCACGATCCGCATCCCGGTGCACATGGTGGAGCGCATGAACCGCGTGGCCCGGGCCAAGCGCATGCTGATCCAGCGCAACAACCGCGAGCCCTCGCCGGAGGAGATCGGCGCGCTCGTGGACATGCCCGCGAAGAAGGTCGAGGAGATCCTCAAGCTCGGGCAGGAGCCCGTGTCGCTCGAGGCACCGGTCGGCGGCGAGGACGGGGACGCCTCACTGGGCGACTTCATCGAGGACAACGCCGGCGACCGTCCCCTCGAGATCGTGGCAAACGAGATCCGCGACAAGGACCTGATGCAGGTGCTCGACGCCCTTCCCTGGCGAGAGCGCCGCGTGATCGAGCTCCGTTATGGCCTGGGAGACGAGGGCCCGCTCACGCTGGAGGACATCGGCCACCAGGTCGGGGTCACCCGCGAGCGCGTCCGCCAGATCGAGTCGAAGACACTCGCGATGCTGAAGAGCTCGGGCAGCGCCGGGCGCCTCGCGGGCACCGCCGACGAAGCCTGACTTCCTCGGCGCTATGCTCGCGGGCGGTTGGTGAAGCCCGTGGCGGCACCAACGAGGAGTGGAGCCCGATCGGTGATCGGGCGGGATGTACCGCTACCAGGCGAGGAGCGGAGCCCGATCGGTGATCGGGCGGGATGTACCGCTACCAGGCGAGGAGCGGAGCCCGATCGGTGATCGGGCGAGCACCGCAGCAATGCTTTCCCCGGTGATGTAACGGCAACATGACTGACTGTTAATCAGTTCTTGGTGGTTCGAATCCACCCCGGGGAGCCTTCACAGCCTGGCCGCCGCGTGCGGCCAGCGCCTCCACCTCGTTCGCGGCCGTGACCGGCCCCGGGTGGGCCTCGTACCAGTCGCGCAGCTCGCCCGCACGCCGGGCGTGCCCGGGATCGTCCAGGAGCCTCCGCACCGCGAGCCTTATGCCGCGTGGAGTCTGGAAGCGGCGGGGGAGGGACACACCCACCCCGGCCCAGCGGATCCGGGCGCCGTTCTCGGCCTGGTCGCCGGCGTAGGGGCAGGCGATCACCGGGACCCCGGACGCCAGCGACCTGGCCACGGTGCCGTGGCCTGCGTGACAGATCACGGCCGCGCAGCGGGGCATCGTGCGGCCGTAGGAGACCCACTCCACGAGCCGCGAGTTGGGCGGCTCGGGCAGCGGGCGCGCCGGCGGCCGGCGGTTCCAGGCGGCGAGCACGCGAACCGGCTGGTCGGCCAGCCCCTCGAGTGCCGCGCGGAGAAGGCTGTGCTCGGGGTCCTGGGAGGTGCTCGGCGCCACGAGGACGAGCGGGTCGTCACCGGGCGGCAGCTCCACCTCGCCGAAGGGCCGCTCCCACAGCAGCGGGCCGGTGACCCTTGCGCCGGGGAGCGGCGCGCGGCGCTGGTACTCCAGCTGCGGGAAGGTGGCCACCAGCGCAAGCTGGCGCGAGATGCCGCCGTGCACGTGGTCCAGGGGCGGCAGGCCCACGCGCACCCGGGCGCCGTTCAGCTCCCGGCGGCCGAGGTTCTCGCCGCCGAGCAGCACGGGCCTGAGCGTCGACCAGAGCTTCGCCCCGATTCTCGTCCGAGGCGGGATGGCGCCCACCGAGTAGGGGGGAAGCCACGGCTCTCCGACGGGCAGGACGTGCGGCACCAACGTGGCCCAGGGGCGCTCCTCGGCCTGCGCGGCCAGTGACGCCGCCACGGTGAGGATGTCCACCACCACGGCGTCGGGATCCACCTCCCGGATCAGCTCGCGGGTGGCGGGCGCGACCTTCACCGCCGCCGTGTAGGCGGGCAGTGGGCTCTCGGCGTCCCCGAACACCCGATACTCGGGGGCGGGTGCGAAGTGCATGCCCTCGCGCTCCACGTCCTCGCGCCAGTTCTCCCAGGTCTCGAGCCACACGTCGTGGCCGCGGAGGACCAGCTCGCGGCCCAGCGAGATGGCCGGAAAGGCGTGTCCGGGGTCGCCGAAGGCGGCGAGCAGATACCGGCTCAGAGCATCTCCGCGAGCTCGCGGATCATCCTTGCGCGGTCCTCCGGGGTGAATGCCATCGGCGACACGATCAGCGTTCCCACACCGGCGTCGCGATAGACGGCGAGGCGCTCCGCCACCTTCTCGCGCGGGCCCACCAGCGTCACCATGTCGATCAGCTCCGCGGGAAGGGCGGCAGCCGCCTCGTCCTTCTTCCCGTCCAGGTAGAGGTCCTGAACCGTGTCGGCGGCCTCCTCGAACCCGTAACGGCGCACCAGGTCGTTATAGAAGTTCTTCTTGCGTGAGCCCATGCCGCCGACGTAGAGGGCGAGCACGTGGCGCATGGAGTCGCGGGCGCGATCCACGTCGTCGTCGATGCAGACGCTCACGGAGGGCGCGATGTCGAACCCGTCGAGGCTGCGGCCCGAGCGGGCCGCCCCCTTCTCGAGCAGGGCGAGGGAGTCGCCCACGTTCTCGGGCGAGAAGAAGATCGGCAGCCAGCCGTCGGCGATCTCGCCGGTGAGCTGCGTGTTCTTCGGCCCGATGGCGGCGATGTAGATCGGGATCCGCTCCTGGACCGGGCCGATCGTGAGCTTCAGCGCCTTTCCGGGGCCGTCGGGCAGCGGCAGCTCGTATTCCTCGCCGTGGTACTCGAGCCGCTCGCGGCTGAGGGCCAGGCGGATTATCTCCACGTACTCGCGCGTGCGCTGAAGCTGATGCGCGAACCGCTGCCCGTGCCAGCCCTCGGCCACCTGAGGGCCGGAGGTGCCGATTCCGAGAAGCACGCGACCGTCGGAGAGGTGATCGAGGGTGGCGGCCGTCATCGCGGTCATGGCCGGCGAGCGGGCGGGCATCTGGAAGATCGCCGAGCCCACCTTGATGCGGTCGGTCTGGGCTGCGAGCCATGCCAGCACCGTGGCCACATCCGATCCGTAGGCCTCCGCGGCCCACACGGAGTCGAAGCCGGCGTCCTCGGCCGTACGGACCAGATCCAGCTGATCTCCTGCAGTCAGACCCAGGCCCCAGTAGCCGAGATTCAGCCCCAACCGCATGCATCACCCCTTTCGCCGCTTGTGTGATCCGGCGCGCGTCTTAATAATGCTGGTCCCGCGCCGATACTCGAAACACGGCGGACGCGCATCCTATGTCAGCTCAAGAGGTGACCCTCCCATGACACGCCGGCGGCCCGCGCGCGACCTGCGCCGTGCGGTGGACTGCATGCCGCTGCGCACCCGGCGCGCCATGCTGGACGCGCTGGCCGCCAATCAGATCATCGTGGGCGCCTACACCGACCGCCGCGGCGGGGTGTGCCCGATGCTGGCCGCGCACCGCAACGGGGGGCGCACCGACCTCTCGAGCTTCGCCCGCGCGTGGGACCGGTACACCGGCGCCCGAGGGCGCCCGCGCCTGGCCACCGAGCGCGAGCTCAACACCCTGAGCGCGATGCTCGACGCCAGCATCGCCCTCGAGGAGCTGCCCGAGCTGCGGCCCGGCACGCCGCTGCGCACACCGGCGCCCGACACGGGCGAGCGCGACCGCACGCGCGAGTTGAGGAACCGTCCGGGCTGGGCATGGCTGCGGCCCTTCCGGCGCCTCGACGAGTACGAGCGCGCCCTGGAGGAGCTGGCGCGCTCGGAGCGCGGGGAGGAGCGGAGCCCGATCGGTGATCGGGCGAGCACCGGACCATGCCATTCCGCCGAGCGGCGCGAGACGGAGCTCGTCTAGCCGATCGTCAGGGCTGGTCGCCGGGCCGGATGAACTGGATCTCCGGCACCATGCACGCTGGCGACGTGCGCAGCAGGAACCGCACCGCCTCGGCGATGTCCACGGGCTGGATCATCTCCTCGCGGCTCACGCCCTCCACCCAATCGGTCATCGCCGTGTCCACGAATCCCGGGCAGAAGGCGGTGACCTGGATCCCGTCCTGGCTCAGCTCCCTGTGCAGCGCCTGGCTCAGGCCCACCACGCCGAACTTCGTGGCCGAGTACGCGGCGAGCCAGCCCTGTCCGTACTTCCCGGCGATCGAGGCGGTGTTCACCATCAGCGCCTTGCCGTGGTCGGCGCCGGCCTCCTTCAGAAGCGGAATCGCCTCCCGGGCCGTTAGGTAGACCGCGCGCAGGTTCACGTCGAGCTGGAGGTCGAGCTTCTTGGTCTCGGTGTCGGCCACCGCGGCGCCGATGCCGATGCCGGCGTTGTTCACGAGCACGTCCAGGCGCCCGAAGCGCTCGCGGTGCGCCGCGAACACGGCCTTGATGCCGTCCTCGTCGGTCACGTTGGCCGGCACGGCCAGCACGTCGATCCCGGCGTCGGCGAGCTCCTGGGCCGCGGCCTCGAGCTTGTCGCGACGGCGGGCGGAGAGCGTCACTCCGTGCCCGTCCTCGCCCAGCGCCTTCGCGATCGCGAGGCCGATGCCACTCGATCCCCCCGTTACTAATGCGGCGCGCGTGGACAAAAGCTCCTCCTGGTCGGGCCTGCCGGGGCGCGCAGGCTATTTGAATTTGCGTTAAGGAACTGCCCCGAGCGGCGTCACCGGCTGACGAGTTCCCTACGCTTCGCTCCGCATTGAGGTCCCGCCACGCCCTGATCGCCCTCGTGGTGCTCGTTCTCGGATTGCTCGCCGGCTGCGGCAGCGACTCGGGGAACGGCGCCGACAAGCCGCCCCCGGAGGCGAACGTCCACGACTTCCCGGCGGCGAACGGCAAGACGCTCACCGAGCTGCTGGGCCAGCTGGGACAGGGCGGCCCCGTACTGGCCCCGTCGGTGTCCGACATCCAGGTGGGCCGCAACCGCTTCGGTTTCGCGCTCTTCGACCGGTCCCGCAAGCAGATCAGCGATGCCCCCACGGTGGTGTACATCGCGAAGTCCGGAGGCGGAAAGGCCATAGGCCCGTTCAAGGCCCGCTTCGAGTCGCTCGCGGTCAAGCCGCAGTTCGAGAGCCAGACGGTGGCGTCCGATCCCGATGCGGCGAAGAGCATGTACGTCGCCGACATCCCGTTTCCCGCGGCGGGCCGCTACGACGTGATCGGGATGGCCCGGCTCGACGGCCGGCTGGTGGCCGCCACCCCGGCGGGCGGCCCCGTCCAGGTGGTCAAGAACGACCCGGTGCCCGGGGTGGGGGACCCCGCGCCGCTGATCCACACCCCCATCCCGTCCGACGTGGGCGGGGACCTGTCGGCCATCGACACGCGCAAGCCGCCGGCCAAGGACCTGCACGAGGTGGACTTCGCCGACGCGGTGGGCAAGAAGCCGATCGTGCTCGTGTTCGCCACCCCGCTTCTGTGTCAGAGCCGCGTGTGCGGACCGGTGGTGGACATCGCCGAGCAGCTGAAGTCGGAGCACAAGGACGACGTCGACTTCATCCACATGGAGATCTACAACAACAACTCCATCGACCAGGGCTTCCGCCCGCAGGTGCTCCAGTGGAAGCTGCCCACCGAGCCCTGGGTCTTCACGATCAACAAGCAGGGCAAGATCGCCGCGCGGATCGAGGGCGCCTACAGCGCCGACGAGCTGAACGCCGCGATCGACAAAGCCGTCAACGGCTGACTCCCGGCCCTACGGGCCCGAACCGACCCGAATGAGGTCGCTCGCCCGCCGGTAGACCGGCGAGCCGTCCTTGCCGCTCTCGCAGCGCATGCGGGCGGTGACTATCCAGTCACCCGCGCCCACCTTGGAGCGGTGCGGCACATACCTGAAGGTGAAGCGCCCGTTGTCCTTCACCCGGGCCGTCCCGATGGGGAAGAGCTGCTGTGAGGTGCGCAACACGATGCGCACCCTGCGGCTGCAGAACTCGATCACCGGCCAGCCGCTGCCCCTCACGGTGAGCGCCTTGCCGAAGGGCACGATGGGCGGCGTGGCCACGATCTGCTGCCGGGCCTCCGCCACCGCGGGCAGCGCAGCCGCGATCAGCAGGGCCGACGTGCAGGCGAGGCGCCGCATGCGGGGATCGTACTGCTCAACCCGGTGTAGGTTAGGTCGGGTGGTGGGCAGGCGAATCGTGACTTTGCTGGGGTGCTGCGCGGCCGGGCTGGCGCTCGCGAGCTGCTCCGATGACAACGGAGGCGACAAGGCGGCGAGCGCGACGAAGACCGTCACGGTGACCGCACCGGCGTCCGTCCCAGCCCCGAAGGCAAAGCAGGGGTCGAGCAAGAACGAGGGCAAGGGCAGGTCGTCCAAGGGGAATGTCGTCACATCGCCGGCGGTGACGGAGCTCCCGAAGACCAAGGTGGACAAGGGTGCGGCGACGTCCGGGTCGGGCGGGCAGAAGGGGAGCTCGGGGGACACCGCGCCGCCGGGCACCGTTGAGGCCACCAACGCCTCCCCGCCGGAGGTGACCCTCGCGGTGATCGACGCCGAGAGCGCCTACGTCAAGAAGAGCACCGTGCACCGCTACGCGGTGCTGTTGGACCGCCTCGAGGCGTCATGCACCGAGCCGCGGGTGCTGTTGTCGAAATACGCCCTGGCCGCGAGCAATGACACGAAGGGAATGAACGTCCGCCTGTCGATCCTGGACGTGCTCAAAGAGGCCGCGGCCGCCCACCCGTCGAGCCCATGCGCTGACGTTTTCAATCGAGTCGCCCGGCGCGACACAGCCCCGTAGCGGCGCACCCCTCGCGCCGGCGCTCGGGACGTCGACAATCGTCTGTGTCGAGACCCCGACCGGTCTGTCATAGGCTCCGCCACCGGGCCGGTAGCTCAGGGGTTAGAGCAGCGGACTCATAATCCGTCGGTCGAAGGTTCGATTCCTTCCCGGCCCACTTGGCAGACCCTGCACTGGTCATTATGGCCGCGCCGACGTTAGGCCGGGGTACCGAGAGTGCGGGCGAGGAGGGCGCTTGAGCGTCTCAACCCGCTCTAGTGCTGGGACAGCTCGACGAGGCCTCGCACTGGCCGCCGCGCGACCGCGTAGCTGGCTCCCAGCCGAAGCTCGCGTTCCGCGATGGCTGTCCTGGCCGGGCCCAGCTTCACCGCCCCGATCGCCACGGCCCAGACGCCCATGTCCATGTAGGTCAGCCAAAAGCCGGTGAGGTAGCTGAGACCGATCGCAAGCGCAGCGAACAGCACCGCATCGGCCGTCGCGGTCACGAGCAGTCGCCGGCGCGGGCAGACGGCCGCTCCGCATTGGGCTGCCGCCATCGGTTTGGACGTGAACCACGCAGCTGGCTCTGCGAACGGGACCTTGTGCCGGAGGACCATGAAGATCCCGGTGCCAGTGATCATGATGGCTCCGCCGATCGCGGCGTCGAAGGCACCTTGATGCCCCTCCGCGAGACCGAATCCGACCATCGAGGCCCCGAGGGCGATGGCCAGGGTCCCCTCCCAACGCAGGTAGCTGCGGAAGCTCATCGTCGGGCGGAGAGCTCCTCGGGCCGCTCGCCGGCGACTGCAGCCTGGCTGTCGGTGAGGTCGATCACGACCTTTCCGCGGGCATGCCCGGCCGCGTATCGGTTCATGGCGTCGTGAAGCCGGCCGAGCGGGAAGGTGCCGGTCACTATCGGACGCAGCTGACCGGACCGAATCATCCGGCTGAGCTCGGTCAGGTCGCTGGTCCGGTCCGCGTGGATCAACGGGCGCAGGCGCTGGCGCGTGAAGGGCGACAGGGCGAGGGCGCGCAGCCAGCGCCCTGTGCCCTTCAGGAGCCGACCACCCGATCCACCCACCATCACCAGCGTGCCGCCGGGGGCCAGAGCACCGCGGAGCGTGCCGAGCGACAGCGCGCCGACCATGTCGACGATCAGGTCGTACCGGCGCTTCAGGTGTGACATGTCCGTCGCGGTGTAGTCGATCACCTCAGACGCTCCGAGCGAACGCACTAGGGCCGCGTTGCCCGCGCTGCAAACGCCGGTGACGTGCGCACCGGCCGTGCGCGCGAGCTGCACCGCGAACGTGCCCACTCCGCCGGAGGCTCCGATCACGAGGACGCGGTCACCTGCGGCCACCCGGCCTTTCTGGTGGACGGCCTGCAGCGCGGTCATCCCGCAAGTCGGTACCGCGGCCGCCTCGGCGAAGGTGAGGGAGGGGGGCTTTGCCGCGAGGGTGTTTTCGGAAACGGCGAGGCGCTCCGCGAGCGCCCCGGGCTGCCAGCCGTACACGGCGTCCCCGGGTCCGAAGCGTGTCACTGCGCTTCCGACTGACTCGATGATTCCGGCGAGGTCGCGGCCCGGGACCGGCGCCTTGGGGCGGAGCAGGCCGAGGTCAAGGCGTGCGACGTACGGCAGGCCGCTCGTCAGGTGCCAGTCGTCCCCGGCTAGCGCGACGGCAAGCACGCGCACAAGGACGTCGCGATCTCCGGTCATGGGTTCGTCCACCTCTTGGACCTCGAGCACGTCGTCGGGCGCTCCATACCTGCGCTGCACCACCGCTCGCACGCACGACATCTCAATCAGGGATGACCGGGAGCACAAGCCGGCTGTCCGGGTAACGACAAATGCCGCGCAATTTTTGCCATCGGCTTCGTGTCCCGAACCATGTCCCCAAACTTGGTGAATCTACGTCGAGACAACTGGTCCTGACTCGAGCAAGCAGCGCGAACTGGACCGGAAGGCGACGCCGTCCAGCCCAACTCGTAATCCGTCGACCCCGGTTCGAATTCTGGCCGGCCCATCGACGACGACCGGGTACGCGATTAGGCGGGCTCGCGCGATCCGTGGAGAAATTCGGCGCCATGTCGGCCCCGTTGGGCCAGACGATGCTTGGGCGGGGACCCTGATCCCAAAGATTTGGCCTGCGACATCGACTACCCCGACAGGCCGACGGCTTCGAGGGCTTCGGCCTTGCTCGCATAGTCCCGCAGCGAGACCGCCTTGCCGTCACGCAGCGACCAAAGCTGGGCGAAGGTCATTTCCACCGGGACGCTGCTGCCCTGTCCCCGCCCAGTCATCAGGACCACAACTATGACCTTCTCGCCCAGGTCCAGGAGCTCCAGCGGCTGCATCCGAAGCTCGTCGAACGACTCCTCGAGCTTGGCGATGTTCTCGATAAAGGCCTCTCTCCCCGTGTAGCCCTCAGGATCAGGAAGGCCGGCTGCCTCCTCCAGCGCAAAGTCGGGGGCAAGCAGGTCCCCGAATGCTTCGGTTGCCGCACCAACGCCGCGCTCATTGAGGATGGCGAACATCGCGCCGATCGTTTCCACGTCCTCTTGGGACATCGCCCGCCGAGTATCCCGCCTCATGGCGACGCTCGGGGAGAACCGGCCGGAGGACAACGGAAACGCCGCCTGCCCAGATCTGAGAGGGTTGCGCACATGCTCCGTGCACGCACCCTCCTCGCCCTGTTCTGCGTCCTCTCCCTGGGTCTCGTCGCCACCGCCGACGCGAGTGCCGCACTGACCGCGCGCGGCAGCGCGCGTCAGGTGCAGGTCACGGGCGCGACACCCGGGGCGGAGGTCGCGTTGGCTCGCCACGGCAGGCTCGTGCAGCACGCGAAGGCGGGGTCGCTGGGCGGCGTGGTCTTCCGCGACGTCAGGCCGAGGCGGGGCTACCACGTCCTTTCGGCCGGCCAGCGGACCGGCGCGGTGCGCGTCTATTCGAACCGGCCGGCGCCGCGGGACACGGGCACGTACGGCCAGACGCTGGGGGAGGGCTATCAGTACCTGACCACCCGCGACGGCACGAAGCTCGCGGTGGACGTCCGGCTGCCCGGACCGATCGACAAGGGCCCCTATCCCACGGTCATCGAGTACTCGGGATACGGGTACGCCCGTCCGTCGGGACCCGAGAGCGGCATCTCCGTGATCGGCAACCTGATCGGCTTCGCCGTCGTTGACGTGAACATGCGCGGCACGGGCTGCTCGGGCGGCGCGTTCGACTACTTCGAGCCCAACCAGGCGCTCGACGGCTACGACGTCATCGAGACCGTGGCCCGCCAGAGCTGGGCCATGAATCACAAGGTCGGGATGATGGGCATCTCCTACGGCGGCATCTCGCAGCTCTTCGTGGGCCAGACGAACCCGCCGAGCCTGGCCGCGATCACGCCGCTGTCGGTGATCGACAACACCGCCACGACGCTCTACCCGGGCGGGATCCTCAACACCGGCTTCGCCCTGTCCTGGGCCAAGGACCGCGTCCACGACGCGCTCCCGGCCTCACCGACCGGCGGGCAGCCCTGGGCCTACGAGCGCATCCAGAACGGCGACACGACGTGCAAGGAGAACCAGGAGCTGCATCCCGAGGCGGTCGACCTGCTGACGAAGATCGACGAGAACAAGTACTACAACCCGACCGTCGCCGACCCGCTCGCGCCCGTGAACTTCGTGCACAAGATCCACCGGCCGGTGTTCCTCGCCTGCCAGTGGACCGACGAGCAGACCGGAGGCCACTGCGGCGACCTGGCCAGCCGCCTCACGGGCACGCGACACAAGTTCATCACCTTCACGAACGGGACCCACATCGACTCACTCGATCCGGTCACGTTCAACCGCTGGTACGACTTCCTCAAGCTCTACGTGGCCCAGCAGGCGCCGGGCGTGCCCGCCGCGCGCGCGCTCGCGCCGACGATCTACTCCACGGCGATGGGCGTCCCGAACGTCAACCTGCCGGACGACCCGATCCAGGCGATCGCGGACTACGGCGCGTCGAAGTCGGCCTTCGAGGCCCAGAAGCCTGTCCGGATCCTGTTCGACAACGGCGCCGGGGGCAGCGTGCCCGGCGCGCCGGTGGCAGGGTTCGAGCGGGCCTACGACCGCTTTCCGCTGCCGGGTACGTACCCGCGCTCGTTCTACTTCGGGAGGAACGGGACGCTGCGCGGCCTCGAGCCTTCGGCCGCCGGCGAGGACTCGTTCACCTGGGACAAGGCGGCACGCCCCGCGACCTCGTTCGTGGGCAACACCGGCCCGGGCGGCCTGTGGGGCACCTCGCCGGCCTACACGTGGAAGCAGAACCCCGAGGGCACGGCCGTCTCCTACGTGAGCAGTCCGCTCGGAGCGACGAAGACCGTCGTCGGCCCCGGCGCGGTGTACACGTGGATCAAGGCCTCGGTGTCGAAGGTCGACCTCCAGGCCACGATCACCGAGATCCGGCCGGACGGCAAGGAGACCTTCGTGCAGAACGGCTGGCTGCGAAGCGACGGCCGCACGCTCGACCGCCGCAAGAGCACCCTGCTCGAGCCCGTGCCGACCTTGCGCGAGCGCGACGCGATGCCGCTGCCGGCCGGCCGCTGGGCGAAGATCGCGATCCCGCTCTACTACCAGGGCCACGTGTACCGCAAGGGCTCGCAGATCCGCGTCCAGATCAGCGCGCCGGGCGGCGACCAGCCCGTGTGGGCCTTCGCCGACGCGGAGCCGAAGGGCACGGCGAAGGTGCAGATCGCCCGCTCTCCGCGCTACCCGTCGCGGCTCGTGCTGCCGTTCATCCCGTCGGCGGACGCGCCGACGCCGCTCCCGCCCTGCCCGGGGCTGCGCGGCGAGCCGTGCCGGCCGTACGTGCCCTACGCGAACCACTGAGGAGCGATTGAGAGTCCGCAGCCGGAACCCGCGACTCCGCCGGGTCGCGGCTCTGGCCGCGGTTGGTGCGCTATGGGCGCTCGGCCTGGCCGCTGCCGACCCGCACCCGGCGGCCGCCGCGGCGGCAAAGCGGCCTCCCGTCGTGCTGATCGTCTTCGACGCGTTCCCGACCGTTTCCCTGCTCGACGCCCACGGCCGGATCGATCGCGTCCACTACCCGAGGTTCGGGAAGCTCGCGGGCGACTCGATCTGGTTCCCGTACGCCACCACGTCCGTCGACGAGACCGGGCGTGCGTTCCGGGAGATCTTCACGAGCCGCTCGACGTGGCGCTTCGCCAAGCCCACCTACGCCGCGAACCCGAAAAACCTGTGCACCTTGCTCCGCCGCGCGTACCTCGTCGAGGACGGCGAGGAGTCCACGGCCTTCTGCCCCGGCGTGGTGCCGAAGACACCCGACCAGATCCTGGGACTGCTGGACATGGACCGGCCAAAGCGCTTCCTGGACTGGGCCGGTCGTTTCGAGGCGTCGTCGCGGCCCACCTTCTACGTCAAGCACGTGCTCCTCCCGCACGTCCCCAGGGTGTTCCTGCCCTCGGGACACACCTACGGCGTCGGCGCGAGCGAGAACGGCATGCCTCCGACCGCCTGGACGCACACCCCGTGGCTCATTCGGCAGGACTACCAGCGACACCTGCTGCAGCTCGAGTACACCGATCAGCTTCTGGGGCAGGTCCTCGACCGGCTCGAGGCGACCGGCCTCTACAACCGCTCGCTCGTGGTCGTGACCGCCGACCATGGCGAGAGCTTCGGTCTGCCGGGCGAAGGCCGCGACATCAGGCTCCCGGGCCACGCGGCCGACATCGCCCTGAAGCCACTGTTCGTGAAGCTGCCGGGCCAGCGCCGCGGCAAGGTCGTCCGTCGCCACGTCCGCAACGTCGACATCACGCCGACCATCGCGCGCGTGGCCGGGCTGCGGCTCCGCTGGCGGGTGCAGGGCCGGTCGTTGATCGGACCGCCGGCGCGGCGGATCCCGGGTTCGAGCACGATCTTCGGAAAAGGGGGCGAGCGCATTTCCCTCGGCAGCCTGGCATCGCTCCGCCGCCGCGAGACGAAGTCGCTCAAGCGCAAGCTGGGCATCTTCGGAACGGCGGGAGCGTTCGGGATCGGACCTCACCGCGAGCTGCACGGCACGCCGGTCGCGGGCTGGCCGGCGCTCCCGCAGAGCGCTTTGCGCGCACGGATCGATGACCCGGCCCAGTTCGGAAGCGTGCGGCTCGACTCGCCCTTGGCACCCGTGAACGTGACCGGCCAACTCCTTGGGTCCGGCAGTGACGGCCCGCTGGACCTCGCGATCGCGGTCAACGGAACCATCGAGGCGACCGCCCCCGCCTTCAAGAACGAGGGCACCTCCACTCACATCTTCTCGGCCTTCGTTCCCGAACCGTCGCTCCGCGCCGGTGCGAACACGGTGCAGGTCTTCGCGATCGAGGGCGCCGGCTCCAAGCCCTCGCTGCGCCCGCTGGGGGGTACGTAGCGAGAGGCGAGCGCCTACTCCGACAGCCCCACGGCTGCGAGAGCCTCCGCATGGGTCAGAAAGTCGCGGATGCGCACGATCCTTCCCGCTCGAAGGTCGAAGACTTCGCCGACTTCCTGGCTGAACTCGATGCCGGTCGTCCGGGCGGTCAGCTCCAGATGACCGAGCGCTAGGACCGAGTCGCCCAGGTCGCGGAACTCGTGGGGCCGATTGGTGAGGCGTTCCCACGCCTCCCCGCGGTCCTGCCCCCAAATCTCTCGCGCGCCGTCAGGACCTCGGTAGGTGGTCGCCTTTCCCTCGAGCCCCGGCTGGATCGCAGGGTGCCACTCCACGTCGGCATCGAGCTGCGCCAAGAAGGCGTCCAGGTCGTCGGCGTTCCAGGCCTCGACGGCGCGCCGGACGGTCTCCACGTTCTCCCGCGACATCTCCCGCCCAGTATCCGTGCTTTCAGGAAGTGGCGCTCACGCGAACAGGGGGGGAGGCACCGATGGTGCGGCCGAGCGCATCCTCGGCCGAGGCCGCTACGTACTTGGCGGGCGTCGACAAACGCGTGGTTGTGTTCAGTCCCTTCCAGCCAACTCCGCCGACCGGTCTCAGCGACCCAGGTTCGGGGCCGGCCAGGATGCGCCAGCGGGCGACGTCTGTGGCACCGTTCCATGTGGCTTCGACCGAGGTGCGGCCGTCCTGGTCGCGCCGCGCGGCCACCGCCGGCCGCGTGTTGGGATGCCCGGTCCAGGGGAAGCTGTAGGCGCGGTAGGAGTCGTAGCCGGGCGGGAGTGAGGCGTCGAACAGCGGCCGGCCGTCGGGGGCGAGCTCCGAGAGCCTCCCCAGGCGCCCCCAGCCGACGAGGAGGTCTCCGTTCGAAAGGCGCTCCGCGTTTCCCTGCGAGGGCACGGACAGCCCACCCGGGAACCGCACCGAGCGCACCAGAGTTGCCCTCATCGTCCGGCGGTCGAGCCGCACCGTGATGATCCGGGACGACGCGCGGACGGGCCGGCCGTTCGACTCGTTGTCGAAGATCCGCAGCGTGTCCGGCCCGGTCGCGACCGGGTTGTGCTGCCAGGCGAAGCGCACGCCCGGGCCGAGCCGGAAGTCGCTGTGCTTGCCGCCGAGCTTCCAGATGATCCTTCCGGTGCGGCGGTCGACCTCGTAGACGGTCCACGTGTGCCGGCTCGAGATGAGCAGGTTGCCGTCGGCGGCGAGGCTCACCGAGTTCACATGGAAGTAGTCGTAGGGGCGACCGGGGTACCTGGGGGCCGGCTGGTAGCTGTCGCTGAGCGGCACGTGGGTGAGGCTGTGCCAGTCGAGCAGGACGCGGCCGGTGGCCACGTCGACCTCCTGGACGATGGCGTCGTAGACCCTGCCGTTGCGGGGGCCGCCCACTGAGGTGAGGTCGCGATGGGTCTCGTGGTAGGCGGTCATCAGCGCCGTCCCCTGTGGCGTGAGCCGGAACGTGTGCTGATCCGCCTTGTAGCCGTCCCCGGCGTGCACGCGCGCGATCACGTGGTACGAGGTGTCGGCGATCACGCCCTCGCCCGCACCGTGGCCGGCGCCGCCGATGCTCCTTCCCTGCCACCAGGTGAGGACAGGCCTGCCCCGGTAGCGCTCCACGCGGAAGTCGCTGGCCACCTGGCCACGCGGCAGTGGGTTGAACCACACCGGACGGCCGTGCTTGTCGGCGATCAGCGGGCCTCCCTGCTCGCCGGGCGACGGCGAGAGGTCCTTCGCGCCCAGGAAGATCAGCCCCGGGGCGAGCCCGGGAGACCGGTCGAGCACTGTGAGCTTCGGCGGCCGGAGGCCGGGCGGCGGAGCCACCGGGGCGGCGCTGGCGCTGGCCACCCGGGAACCTCCGGAGTGTCCGCTCGTGGAGAGGGCGACCACCGCCGCGACCGCGAGCACGCCGAACGCGATCCACTTCTTCGCCCGTGCCATGGAGTGATCCTTAGCGGGGCCCGATGAACGGGAGATGAAGGGCTCCGCCGTGAGCGCTACTGCGCGGCTATGTCGCAGGAGAACGCCTACGGGGACGGCGACACGTCGTGGACGCTGACGTCGCCGTTGAGGATCGCGCCGAGTGTGGATGGGACGGCGGGACAGTCGGCCACGGATTGTCCGGCTTCGAGTGGGACCGACGCGAAGCGGTCCTCGCCGGTGGGGTTGTCCTCGAAGAAGAAGAAGCCATCGCCTGCCGACGGGAACCGGAGTCCGATGGTCGCGCGGTTGCCGTTGACCCTGAGGCAGGCCACATCGGCGGTCTCGCTACCGAGACGCCCCTCGCTCGCCGTGACCTGGCCGTCTGGATGGGCGCCCGATGGGTCGCTGCGAGCGTCCACCACGAACAGGACGCCGCTGTTCATGAACTGCCCGACGACGTAGTCCTGGCCGGCGGCCTCGGCGGTCGAGAAGTTCCTGAACGGGCTGCAGAAAGGATCGCCGGGGTTCTCGCTGTCCTCCGCGCAGACCCTGAAGCGGTACGACCCCTGAGGATCGAGGCCCGTCACAGGCGCCGAAACGGGTCGCGTGTGGGTCGTGCCGAGGTCGAGCGTTTGACCCGGGGTCTTCTGCAGCCCATCGCCCTGGCCGTACTCGAAGTAATAGGTCACCGGGCCACCCGAGGTCGAGGCCACGCCGCCGTTCAGCACCGCAGCGTCTGTGGTGATCTGGGTGACGGCCCCGCGGACGCCCACGGCACAACCCGACCCGGCCAACACGACCAGGGCCAGCCCCACAATCCCGATCAGTCTTCCCATGTACCTGCGTGGCCTACCAGCCACAGAGGCCCGGGTCAACCGGCAGCCGGCCGACCGGCGTCCTGCTGCTGCCCGACCCACTCGTCCAGGAGCAGCCAGCGCTCGTACAGCCAGGCCGTGCGCTCGTCCGCATCGGCGGGGACGTCGGCGGCGGGGTAGCGCCAGAAGCGGACGCGCACGGTGGTGCCCACCAGGCCGCCGGCCCAGATGTCCCGGATGTACTCGAACCCGTCCAGGCCCACGTGGCCGCACACCACCACGTCGGCCCCGCGGCTCTCCTCCAGTAGGGCCAGCGGACCGCCGAGACGGGGCGGGAGAACATTGCGAAGCCGGGAGGCCAGCGGGGCGATCGCCGGCTGGCGCTCGGCGATCAGCTCCTGCGCGCGAGCGAGCTTCTCGGGGGTGTGCCGGGTGCCCTCCGGATAGATGATGATGCCCTCGCCCCCGCCGAGGTCGTGCGCCAGGCGCCGCAGGCGGGCGACCTCTCCGGCCCCGTCGGAGGAGGCTCGGCGCACGAAGTTCGTGGGCACCCAGCGCCCGCCGACGTCGATCGTCGGGAGCATCTCCAGCTCGTGCTTGATCACGAACCGCAGGCCGAGGCCGTGCGCGTGTCCGATCACGGCGTCGGGAAGGGCGTTGTCGATGATGCTCGCGTGCCGGATGAAGATGAGCACCGGACCGGGGCCGGTGTGCTCGAGGCCCTCGATCTCAAAGGTCAGCCCGAACAGGGCCCGCACGCCCCCGAGGTGGCTGCGTGCCCAGTGGATGCGCAGGTCGTAGACCAGACGCCGCCGCATGAGTGAGCGGCGCCCGAGGGGTCCGCCCGTGACCAGGTAGATGAGGGCCAGGCCCGCGACGCCCCGCAGCTCGCCGAACAGGAACCACCACGCCATGCAGGCCAGCCGCATGGCCATCCACGGCTTGCGGCGAACCAGCCAGAGCGTCAGGTCCACCAGCGCCGCGGCCGGCAACACCAGCGGGAACGAGATCGTGAGCAACAGGAACCCGCCGGACTCGATCGCAATCCCCTTCGTGCGGCGCCGCAGTCGAGCGCCGCGTGGGCCCTCGTCCGGGAACAGCGGGCCGCGAGTCACCCGCTTCACGCGCATGGCGCCGAGCCTAGCGGCGTTATTCTGCACTCGGGTTCACCGTGCCCATCACAACCAGCACAGAGTTCTCCCGCGAGGAGGTCGGGCTCGCGCTTCGTAACCCGGGCATGCCGCTCGAGGCGCTGCGCCGCCCGATCACGCCGATCGGCATGCACTACGTCCTGATCCATTTCGACGTTCCGGAGGTGGACCCGGCGGCGTTCGAGCTGAGCGTGGATGGCCTCGTGCGCAATCCCGCGGCGCTGACCCTTGACCAGCTGCGCGGGCGGCCCGCGGTGTCGATGCCGGTGATGATGGAGTGCGCCGGCGGTGGACGCGCCCGTCTCGCGCCGCGCCCCGTGTCGGCGCCGTGGCACGACGAGGCGATCGGCTGCGCCGAGTGGACGGGCACGCCGCTGCGCGGCGTGCTCGAGGACGCCGGGCTGCTGGACGATGCGGTCGAGCTTCTGTTCACCGCCTTCGATCGGGGCGTGGACCAGGGTGTGGAGCAGGCCTACCAGCGCAGCCTGCCGGTGGAGGAGGCGATGCACGAGGACGTGCTGCTCGCCTACGAGATGAACGGGCAGGCGCTGCCGCCGTCTCACGGCTTCCCCCTGAGGCTCCTCGTGCCCGATTGGTACGGCATGGCCTCGGTGAAGTGGCTGCGGTCGATCACCGCGATCCCGGAGCCGTTCGACGGCGTTCAGCAGACTCAGCTCTATCGCTATCGCCGCTCGGAGGACGACCCGGGCACGCCTGTCACGCTCAAGCGGCCTCGTGCGCTGATGGCACCGCCGGGGATTCCCGAGTTCTTCTCGCGCACCCGGCACCTGCCCGCCGGCCGCACCCTGCTCGAGGGGCGGGCATGGTCCGGATCGCACCCCGTCGCCCGCGTGGAGTTCAGCGCCGACGGCGGGCGCACCTGGGAGGACGCTCACCTCGAGGAGCCGAACGGCAGTCACGGCTGGAGCGGCTGGTCCCATGAGTGGGAGGCGGCCGAGGCGGGCGAGTACGAGCTGTGCGTGCGCGCGACCGACGGAGCCGGGAACGTTCAGCCGCTGGACAGCGCCGAGGCCTGGAACCTCGGCGGGTACGGCGTGAACGCCGTCCAGCGGGTGCCCGTGCGCGTCGGCTAGCCGCGGCCGACTCGTGGGCGGCACGCGGATAGAGGTCGCGCAGGCCGGGCCGGACCGGCTCTCGGCGCTCGCCTCCGTGTTCGGCCGGGCATTCGTGAACGAGCCGATGATGCGCTGGCCCATGGGTGACCAGGGCGACGTGGCTGAGCGGTTCACGCGCGCGTTCGCCCATTTCCTCGAGGCGGCGCTCGGACTCGGGATCGTGTGCTGGGATCCGTGACGTGGATAGGGTGCTCGGCGTGAAGGACGCCTGATCCATGGACCTCGAACTCACCGACAAGGTTGCCGTCGTCACCGGGGCGGGCAAGGGCATCGGGCTCGCGGTGACCGAGGCCCTGGTGTCCGAGGGCGCGCTTGTGATCGCGGGGTCGCGGACCACCGAGGCCCTTGACGGACTCGAGCGCGTGACGCCGGTGGCGGTGGACCTGGCCTCGCCTGATGGGGCGGCGGCGCTGGTGGGGCGCGCCATCGACGACCACGGGCGCGTGGACATCCTGGTGAACAACGTGGGCGCCGTCCGGATTCGCCTGGAGGGCTTCTTCGGCACGAGCGACGAGGACTTCGAGTGGGCGATGCAGATGAACTTCTTCATCGCGTTGCGCGCGACGAGGGCGGCGCTCGCCGCGATGGTCGAGCGTGGCTCCGGGGCGATCGTGAACGTGGCGTCGGTGAACGCGTTCTTCCAGCCCGACGCGGGCACGATCGACTACGGGGCCGCGAAGGCCGCGCTCGTGAACCTCACCAAGACGCTGTCCCAGGAGTTCGGGCCCCGCGGCATACGCGTGAACGCGGTGTCACCCGGTCCGGTGGGCACCGACCTCTGGCTCGGCGAGCACGGCGTGGCGGAGACGGTGGCGGCGGCCACGGGGGTCGATCCCGATGAGGCGCGCAAGCAGATCGTGGCCGGGATCGGCGGCTTTGCCACCGGCCGGTTCACCACTCCGGAGGAGGTGGCCACGCTGATCGCGCTGCTGGCTTCCGAGCGCACCGCCAACGTGACCGGCGCGAACTACGTGATCGACGGCGGGCTCATCAAGACCACCTAGCGGCCAGGCCGGCCGGCGCCTCGCTCAGCGCACGCCGATCAGGTCCACGACGAACACGAGCGTCTCGTCCGGACCGATCACCCCGCCCGCTCCGCGCTTGCCGTAGCCCAGCATCGGCGGGATGGTGATGCGCCGCCGGCCGCCCACCTTCATCCCGGCCACGCCCTGGTCCCAGCCCTGGATGACCTGGCCCTTGCCGAGGCCGAACTTGAACGTGTCTCCGCGGTCCCACGAGGCGTCGAACTCCTCGCCGTTGGACCACGACACGCCCACGTAGTGGACCTCCACGACCCGACCGGCCGCCGCCTCATCGCCCTCGCCGACCACGAGGTCGTCGATCTCGAGCTGGTAGGAGGGCGCCTGCCCCTCGGGGATGTCGATCTGAGGCTTCTCGTTGGTGGACACGGCGGGCACGCTACCTAGTCCGGATGGCGGCGTTCCGCCGCGCGTTCGCGCTCGGCCGCCTCGCGGTCGTCGTCAGGCCACGAGCCGTGCTCCGAGAAGTACTCCCGGGCCTCGTTCTCACGGTCCCGGTCCGCGTCGCCGCTCACGCCGATCCGGTGGAGCACGTTCAGCAGCAGCACCGAGACCCCCGCGCCGAAGAACAGGGCAAAGCCCTCGTTACGGGAGCTCGCAGGCGCCACCGCGAGGCAGCCGAACCCGGCCGCGATCAGCAGCACCGGCAGCCCGTACCGGATGAACAGAACGAACTTGGCGGTGGGCTCGGAGGTGAGCGGGTCACGCATCACCCCTATTGATAGCCCCTCCACGCCTTTGTCTTGCGGCCCACCGGGTGAGGGCGGTAGGTTCGGCCGGGTGAGGAAGAGCCGAGCAATCGCGTTCGCCGTGGCTGGCGTTGCCGCCGTGTGGGTCCCGGCCGCCGAGGCCGCTCCGCCGCCAACCCTGACCGGGGAGGCGGTGACTCAGCAGGCCCTTCTCATCCCGGAGTCGCCCGACCGGTTCGATTGCCACGACAACTCGGACGGCACCATCGACATCACCTACTCCTTCTACGGAGGCGGTGCGACCGGGCCGTATCCAGGAGGCTGGACCGAGTCGGGGCAGATCCATCTGAGCAAGATCGACGACCCGATCGCCGGCGTGAACCGCAACATCGAGTCGTTCGACGCGAGCTTCACGTTCGACTCGCCGGCGGGCCAGGTGAGTGGCTCCAAGCATCTCGCTCCCAGCTCGACAAATGACGCGGGGGTGTTCTGCAGCGACTTCTCAATCGGGTACATCTACGCCCGCACCAGCTACCAGGCAACGATCGTCACCCAGGGCGGTGTCTTCTCAGATCGGGGATCCGGGGGGACCGACATCGATCAGGACCGCTCTGGGCAGCCGGTGCTCAACTACCGGGACTCCTACACCTCGAGCCTCTCGGCTCCGGAGCAAAACGAGTCAGCGCTGTTCGGCCCGCGGGTGCCCGGTGGGTCGTTCTCGGGAATGTCGGCGAATGCCAAGCGGGCCTCTCCGTTCACGCTCTACTTCCCGGCGACGGCGAGGAAGCTCTACGCCTATGTGAACGGCTTCGGCGCGGGATCGGGTTCGCAGACCGTGCGCGGGGTGCTGTACCGCAACGGCGCCGGAAATGTTCCCGGTGCGCTGGTGGCGCCGACGTTCCAGTTCACCGTCCCGGCTGGTATGGGCCCGCGTTGGGTTCCGCTGTATCTCGCCCCGCCGACGCGGCTGCAGCCGGGGGTGTACTGGCTCGGCCTCCAGTCGGGCGTGACCAACGGGGTGGCCCGGTTTGCCTGGTCGAGCAAGCCCGGCTCACGCCGGTCGAACATCGACGGCTACGCCGACGGCCCGAGCGACCCGTTCGGCACCGCGGCGCTCGACGACCAACGGATGTCGATCTTCGCCGCCGGGTCCTACTGAGACTGAGCGCGACTAGCGCGGGCGGTGGTTCGGCACCTGCACGACCTGCTGGAAGGTCGGCCGGTTGATCCAGGGGATCGGGGGCACGGTGATGGCGCCGATCGCCCGGAAGCGAACCTCGTCGTAACAGCGCTGGTCCCCGGCGGTGCAGCCACTGTCGGTGTAGAGCGTGGTCTTCGGCACGGCCAGGGCGTCCTTGAGTGAGTTGACCAGCGCGGTGCGGCACTGCGCGAGGTTCCCGTTGCCGCAGTATCCGCGTGAGAAGGGCTGCTGCACCGGGTCGCCGAGGAGCTTGCGCAGGTCCTTGTTGACGTAGCCGTACCACCCGTCCTGGTACGCGCTGCCGAGATGCGCACCGTGGTTGTTGGGCGCGTTGTCCAGCCCCACGACGCCCTGGATCTTGTTGTAGAGCGGCGTGCCCAGCACCGGCTCGTACATGGCCTGGACGGCGCGCGGCCACCAGGCGTCCATGATCTGGATGGCGTCCTCGTCCTCGTAGTGGCCGTCCTTGTTCTTGTCGATCCGGTGCGAGCCCTTGTAGAGCCAGATGCTGAGCTTCCGGATGGCCGCGGTCACGTCGGGATCGCTCGACTGGCCGATCACGCGCATCATCAGGATCGCGTCGCGCTCACCTCGCAGGTCCACGGTGCCGGCGTACTCCATGGAGTCGATCAGCTCGGCGAGAGTCATCTTGGCGCCGCCGGCGAGCCTGCGGTCGATCTGGAGGTCGAGCATCTGCGAGCGGTAGAGCGGCCCGTAGCTCCAGTTGCCGTCGGCGGCGGCGAAGCCCGGGGCCTGCTTGTTGTTCCACGAGGTGAGGTAGCTCTGGTTGATCGCCTGCGGGTGCTCGGCGAACGGGGTGTAGGACGCCGTCTGGTTGCTCGCGTTGAAGTTCTTCCAGTCCCACTCGCCGGTGCCCCAGTTGGGCGCGGCGAAGCTGACCCCGGCGGCCCGCTGGGGGTTGTCGCCTGAGTTGAAGTAGCCGATGTCCTTGTCGTCCGCGTAGAGCCAGTTGAAGGTGAAGCCGATCTTCGCGGCGGCGTGCTGGAAGTCCTGGACGTTCTTCATCCGCGAGGGCCGGTTGAAGTCGGCGAACCCTCGGGCGGAGTCGGCCTCGTGGAAGTAGGTGGAGCGCTCCCTGGCGAACGCCACCGGTTTGCCACCGACGGTGCCGCGCTTGTGGACGATGCCGTGCACCGTCCGCTGTGCGGTGAGGGTGTAGGTCTCCGGGGGAGAGGGGTCCGCCGCGTTCGGGGTGATCTGATTGGTCCGGGTGAGCGTCTCCATCGCACGGCACTGGCCCTTGTAGAGGTAGTGCGCGGACTGGATGGTGGGGGTGGATCCGTCCGGCTCGCAGAGCTTCTCGGCGAAGGTGTCGATGATGTCCTGGCCCGCGGAGGTGGCGGACCACGCGTAGTCCTGGCCATGGCCGAGCAGCACATAGGGACTGACGCCCGCGAATGCCGCCCCGGTGGCGTCGATGTCGGGCCCGTGCAGGTCCTGCTCGAGCAGGATCTGGGGCATGAAGTACCCGACCTGCGGGCCCATCACGGCCAGGGGGTGGCCGGTCGCGGATTTCTGTCGCGACACGAGCAGCGCGTTCGAGTTCGCCTTCATCAGGCCGAACGGCGCGATGATGCTCTTGGAGAGGGCGGCGGCCGACGGCGCGGCGCCGTTCGGGTCCACGAGGGAGCCGGGGTCGGGCTTGGCCACCGCGGCCGGGTTGGGGTTGCTCGAAGTCTCGTAGGGGAAGGACGTGCCGCGGACCGTGGTGGGGGCCTCGGGATCGTTCTCGCGGCGGAAGTCGTTCCACACCTGCGTGCCGTCGATGGGGCCGAACTGCTGCCTGGCGGATCCGAGCACGTCGGCGCTCTCCACCTCCGAGCCGCCGCCCTTGCCGAAGATCCCGCCGACCAGCGCGGCGGTGGCGATCACGTCCGTGGCCTTCCAGTCCTCGAGGGTCTCGCCCACGGCTGCGTACTCCGCCGGCATCTTCGTGGGATCCGTGCGCGCCTCGGAGATGTACTTGTTCACGCCCGCCACGTAGTCGGCCACGTCCTGCTGCAGCGCCGCCCCCTCGGGGCCGTACAGGTCGTCCATCTGGTCGACCTGCTTCTGGAGGTCGGCCTCCGTGTAGGGCGAGGATTCCCACACGTCCTTGTCCATCGCCTTGTTGGCCCCGCCCGCGAAGCCGGACAGCTCGCCGCGACCCGCGTGGCGCAGTACGTCCATGAAGAAGAGCCGGTCCTCGGCGCCCGCGTAGCCGGCGCCGAAGATCGTGTCGGAGCGGGTCTCCCCGTAGATGTGGGGCACCCCGAAGCCCTTGTCGCGGACGATGATCACGCCGGCGCGCGGGCTGTACGTGCGCTCCTCCTGACCCGCCTTGACACCGAACGTGGCGTTCTTGAAGTACTTGTTGATCGCTGCCGGCGCGAGTCCCGGGGTCGCGTAGATCAGGTCGCGGTACATCCCGAGCTGGTCGTTGGTGTGCGGCGGATAGGTGCCGTTGGCCAAGAACAGCGTGTAGTCGGTGACGTTGAACACGCCGTGCGTGCCCGGCGGCAGCACGCTGCGGAAACCGCCGAAGTCGTTCGTGCCGTAGGGCTGGCGGGCGGCCTGCGCGGGCATGGCGGCGATCAACGCCGAGAGCGCCAACAGCCCGAGTACAAGAACCGATCTCCTCATCCCTGCCGGGCACGAACCTAACCGACCGCTGCCCCCAGGGGAAGGGGGAAGCGGTCGCCACGGACTGCAAGCTTCCCGTCGCGGGGAGGTCGGTGTGTCCGGTCACCGAATCGGCCAGCAATGGACGAGCTCGCCTGCGAGCACTGCGGGGCACACCTGCCGGTGCCCTTCTGGAGATGGAACCGGCGCCTGGCCGACGACGGCGGCGCCAGCGGCACCGTGAGGTGTGGGGTATGCGGGTGGCGCTATGAGCTCAATCGCGAGTCGCGCGAGTGGCGCGTGGTGGGGGAGCAGCCGCCCTCGCACGCGCCCGGGCGCCCGCGCCTCGATCTCAGTTAAGGAAACGCCCGCAGGAGCCGAAGGGATTACTTGGGCCGCCGAGGGAGGCGGCCCGTGATCCCATGCGTACACGCTTTCTGACCCTCGACCGGCTGGACCAGCGCGACGAGCGAGCCTGGCGCGGGCTCGCGGAGCGCAGCGCCGACGCCAACCCTTTCTTCGAGCCCGAGTTCATCCTGCCCGCCGCTCGCCATCTCGGGCTGCGCGGGACGGGGCTTCTGGTGGCCGAGGAGGGCACCGACTGGGTGGCCTGCCTCCCGGTGAGCCAGCGCGCCACCAAGCTCCAGGTGCCCGTGCTGGCCGGCTGGCGTACGCCCTACTCCTTCCTGGGCACCCCGCTGGTGGCCGAAGGGGCCGAGCGCGTGCTTCCGCACCTGGTGTCGGAGGTTCAGCGCGGGCGCCTGTCGGGGGTGACGATGCTCGACCAGATCTCGCGCGAGAGCGCCGCATGGCAGGCGATCGAGGATGGGGTCGGCCGCGGCGAGCTCGTGGCCCTGGCCCGGCGCGACTTCGACCGTGCCGCCTTCGCGCCCGAGGGCCCCAACCCGGAGCTTCCGCTCAGCTCACGCCGCCGCGCCGACCTCCGCCGCACCCGCCGCCGCATCGAGGAGCTGCTCGGCGGTGAGGTGGAGCTGGTCCAGTTGGATGCCGCCAACGGCGCGGTGGACGAGTTCCTCGCGCTCGAGGGATCCGGATGGAAGGGAAATGCCGGCACCGCCCTGTCCGCCAGCGAGTCACATGCCCGCTTTTTCGCCGACCTCTGCCGCGGCTTCGCGAGCCAGGGCAGGCTGGAGATGACGGCGCTGCGCTGCGCCGGCCGAACGCTCGCCATGGTCACCCTTCTGGCCGCCCGCAACTCGCGCTACGCCTTCAAGATGGCGTTCGACGAGGAGTTCCGCAAGCAGGCGCCGGGGGCGCAGCTGATCGTGGAGTTCACCGAGCATCCCCGCGACGGCCGTGCCCACTACATGGACTCCTGCGCCGACCCCGACAACGAGATCATGAACCGCCTCTGGCCCGATCGCCGGTCGCTGGTATCGGTGGCGCTGGCCCGGCCCGGGGTTCGGGCCGGGATGATGAAGCGAGCGCTGCGAATCGCCGGCGCGGCGCCGGCTATGGAAGTGGCGACGCGCTGAACTGGAACGGGCTGGCGGCCTCGGCGCTGCGCGCCGGCCCGTCCGCCTTGCCGGGCGCCTCGAAGTAGATCGTCCGGAAGGAGTTCAGCTTGCTCGCGCCCGCCGTCCGCGGGTCCGTGTTCGGAATGGCGCCCGCGCTGCTCCACGGCCCGCTTGCCCCGATCGCCTGGCTGTCGCCGGTGCACTGGGTCTCCGGCCCGGTGGTGGCGGGTGTGCTGTCGTCCAGGTAGTAAGAGGTTGTGGGCAACCCGGCAATGTCGGTGTCCACCGAGTGCGCCATGGAGAGGCCGCCCTGCGGGCCGTCCACCGTCTCCCAGGAGAGCGGCCCGGCCGTGACCGTGTCGGGATTGCCGTCGATCGTCACGCCCCCCGTGTTGTTGGTGTTCTTGTATGTCATGCCGATGGCCGCGGCGGAGTAGTCGAAGTAGTCGAGCGGACCGGGCACGGCATGGACCCTGAGGAACGTCCGAACGTCCTCCCGCCGGTCGTAGAAGATGTGCTCCCGCTGGGTGAGCGGCCCGCTGTTCGCCCCTATGTAGGAGCGGATGGCGCGCACGGGCCCGCTCTTGTTGGCCACGAATGCGCCCTCGCCGGCGTCGAACGTGTCCTCGCTGCGGCCGCATGTGCCGGGAGCGAGCCGGGCCTTGGCCCGGTCGAGGATGTCCACCCCGGTGGCGTCGCCCGCCTTCACCTTCAGCTGGTCGCGCAGCCAGCGATCGGAGAAGTGGGTGGAGTAGTAGGGGGTGGTGACGCTCGAGTCCTCGGGGTTCGGACCGGCGGCGAGCTTGTAGGTCGTCTTGTAGTCGCCCGAGTTGAGGTGGAAGGTGTAGTCCACGTACTTCTTGCCGGCACCGGGGCTGAGGCTGCCCGAGCGCTTGAAGAGGTACACCCAGCCGTCCCGCGTCGTGCCCCCGAGGGTCGTGCGCACGCGGAGCTTCACACCGCTGCCCGCCACCACGCCGGCGGGCACGCCCGCGTCGCTGGGTGCATCGAGCCCCGTGTCGCGGGCCATGAACGCGATCTCATCGTCGGCGTCCACGTTCGAGTTCGAGTCCGCGCCGGTGAAGGTGCCCGGGTCGGCGTACACCGTGGTGGTGAAGTCCACGCTCTGGGCGTTGTTGTACACCTGCGTGAAGTTCACCGGCTTGCGCTCGTCGACCTGGACGGGCAGCTGTCCCCAGCCGTTGATGTACCGGAACGCCACCACGTCCTGAGCGGCCACGCTCGAGAGGGCGGGCACGTCCGCCCCTGTGAGAACCACCGGATCGTCGGGACGGTTGAGCGTGCAGCCCGAGACGGTGAGGGCGAGCGCGGCGGCGGTCAGGGACAGGGATCTCTTGGTGGTGATCATCGGCCAGCGACCCTAACCCCGCTGGGGCACCTTGGTCAAGCGACATAACGCCGTACGGCGAGCGCGCGGCGGCCGTCGCCCATAATCGAGCGCGTGGAAGACGTGATCATTCTCTGCGGGGGCCGGGGCACCCGGCTCCAGGAGCGCACGCAGGAGATCCCCAAGCCGCTCGTGGAGGTGGGCCACAGCCCCATCCTCTGGCACGTGGTGCGGATCTACGCCGCGCAGGGCTTCCGCCGCTTCCTCGTGGCCACGGGTTACAAGGGAGAGCTGATCGAGCAGTTCGCCGCCTCCGAGCCCTGGCCCGAGGGGGTGACCGTGGAATGTGTGGACACGGGACTCGACACGCCCACCGGCGGGCGGATCAACCGGCTGCGCGGGCACGTCGGCGAGCGGCCGTTCTGCACCACCTACGGCGACGGGGTGGCCGACGTGGACCTGAACGAGCTGCTCGGCTTCCATCGAGCGCACGGGCGCGTGGCCACCATGACCGTGGTGCGGCCCGAGCTCCAGTTCGGCGTGACGGAGATGGACGGGGACGGCGCGGTGCTCGGCTTCCACGAGAAGCCCCGATCCGAGCACTGGATCAACGGCGGCTTCTTCTGCTTCGAGTCCCGGGTGTTCGACTACCTCACCGATTCGAGCGTGCTCGAGCGACAGCCGCTGGAGGGCCTGGCAGCCGACGGGGAGCTGCGCGGCTACCGGCATACCGGCTTCTGGAAGCCGATGGACACCTACAAGGACTCGGTCGAGCTGAACGACCTGTGGGCGAGCGAGCGGCCACCCTGGAAGCTCTGGAGCGACTAGCACCGCCGCGCTGAAGGAACTTCGCGGCGGCGGGCGAATCAGTCGCCCGTGAGCCGCTCCGGAACCACCGCGCTGAGCCTGTCCGACGAGATCCGCCAGCGCTTCGACGAATTCTCCCGCTCTCAGAAGGATGTCGGCCAGTACATCGTCGACCACCTCGAGGAGGCCGCGTTCCACACGGCCGAGGAGCTGGCGCGCCGCGCCAACACCTCGAGCTCGACCGTCGTGCGCTTCGCGCAGGCGCTCGGCTTCGACGGCTTCCCAGAGCTTCAATCCTCGGCGCGCGACGAGTACCGGCGCGCCCGCGAATCGGGTGAGGGACAGGTGGAGGTCTCCGCTCCGCCGCTCTTCCCGATCGACCAGACGGAGTTCGAGGCGGCGCTCGCGGCCGACCACACGAACGTGGCCGAGACCGCGCGCCGGATCGATCGCGACGAGGTGGCGGCCGCGGTGGACCTGGTGTCCCGCGCCGAGCGCATCGTGCTCTGCGGCACGGACCAGATGGCCTTCTTCGCGAGCTATCTGCGACACCTCCTGATGCTGCTCGACCTGCGCGCGGAGGTGGTGGCCAGCCCGAGCCAGGAGGGCCTGGCGAAGCTTGGCCGCGTGGACGAGAACACCGTCATGGTCGGCTTCTCCGCCGGCCGGCCGCACCCACTTGTGGTTCGGGCCATGAAGCTCGCTCGCAACCGTCGGGCGGCCACGATCGCCATCGCTGACGCCACTCTCTCGGAGGTGGCCAAGCTCGCCGACCACCGGCTCTACTACTCGTCGAACAGCCCCGCCTACGTGCGGTCGCACTCCGCGCTGCTCGGGTTGATCCAGGCGCTGGCCTACGGGGTCTACGCGCTGGACGAATCCGCCTACGCGGATCGCATCAAAGCCTTCCGCCTGAAGTAGCACACCGCACCCCTGTCATGGGTTAGGCTCGCCGCCTTGTGAGGAGGGGAGTGGCGAATCGTGGCGCTGTTGGCGGCCGTGCTGTGCGCGGCCGCCCCGCCACCACCGCATCCCGCCACCGCCGGATGGAAGGGACCCTGAGATGAGACGTTGCACCGCCCTCGTCGTCGCCCTGGCCGCGCTCGCGATCGCCGCGGCGCCCGCATCGGCCCACCACCCGCGCCCCCCCGTGCCTGCGCCCGTCGTGGCGCCGGGCTGCGACCCCATCGGGGGCGGCGAGTGCCTCTTCCCGTGGCCCAACGACTACTTCACGCGCCCGGCGCGCACCGCCACCGGCCGCCAGTTGGCCCTGACGTCCACGATGACGCCGAAGAACAAGAACGGCGTGCCCATCGAGCCCTCGGACTACAACCGCTCGGACGGGTTCAGCCCGGGCCAGCCCATAGTGCTGAAGGTCCCGGGGCTCGACACCCCCGCCGCCATGGCGCAGACCGGCGCGGTGCCGGTCACGGACCTGGCGCGGACCTACGACCGCCACGCGCCGATCGTGGTGATCAACGCCCGCACCGGACACCGGCAGCTCATCTGGGCCGAGCTCGACTCGAACGCCACGTCGCCCGCCACCACCGACCTGATCATCCACCCGGGCAAGAACTTCCGTGAGGGCGAGCGCTACATCGTGGCCCTGCGCAACCTGCGCGGCGCCGACGGCAAGAAGCTCCCCGCCGGCCGCGCCTTCCAGCTATACCGCGACGGGATCAGGACCGACTCCCCGGCGTTCGAACAGCGCCGCTGGCACATGGAGTCCATCTTCAGGTCCCTCCGTCGCGCCGGCATCGACCGCAGGGACCTCTACCTCGCGTGGGACTTCACCGTGGCCAGCGAGCGCACGCTCTCGGAGCGGATGCTCTCGATCCGCGACCGGGCCTTCGCGGACCTGGGCGACTACAACCTGAAGAACCTGCGTGTGGAGGGCGTGTCGCCCAAGTACACGATCGACAAGGTGATCGACTACACGCCGGACCAGCAGCCGAACGTGGCCCGCCGCGTGGAGGGACACGTGACCGTGCCCTGCTACCTGAACAAGGTCGGCTGCCCGCCGGGCTCGCGCTACCAGCTGGGCCCGGACGGCCTGCCGCAGCGCCTACCCGGCAACACCTACGAGGCCACCTTCATCTGCAACATCCCGCGGTCGGCCACGCCCGACAACCCCGCTCGCCCCTCGCTGTACGGCCACGGCCTGTTCGGCGACGCCGGCGAGGTGGGCGCCGACAACGTGGAGCAGCTGGGCAACGAGAACAACGTGATCGTCTGCGGAGCGGACTTCATCGGGATGGCGGACGAGGACGTGGGCAACGCGATCACCGTCCTCCAGGACCTGTCGCGCTTCCCGAGCCTGGCCGACCGCCTCCAGCAGGGCTTCCTCGACTTCATGTACATCGGCCGGACGCTGATCCACCCCGGCGGCTTCGCTTCCAACCCGGCCTTCCAGCGGAACGGCAGGCCGTTGATCGACACGCGCCGCCTCTACTACTACGGCAACAGCCAGGGCGGGATCGCGGGCGGCGCGCTCACCGCGGTGTCCCCGGACCTCAACCGCTCGGCCCTCTACGTGGGGGCGATGAACTACAGCCTGCTGCTCACCCGCAGCGTGGACTTCGACGAGTACAAGCTCATCCTCTACCCCTACTACCCGAACGAGGTGGAGCGGCCGCTCGTCCTCTCGCTGATCCAGATCCTCTGGGACCGGGGCGAGCCCAACGGCTACGCGTGGCACATGACCGACGACCCGCTGCCGAACACCCCGAAGCACAAGGTGCTCCAGCTGCTCTCGTTCGGCGATCACCAGGTGTCCAACGTGGCCACCGAGGTGGAGGCGCGCACGATCGGGTCGCACATCCGCGTCCCGGCGACGGACCCCGGGCGCCACACGGACCGCGACCCGTACTACGGGATCCCGCGGATCAACCACTTCCCCTACGAGGGCGACGCGTCGCTCGTGATCTGGGACATCGGCCCGCTTCGGCCCGACGGCTGCGGCGTCACCGGCGCTCCCGAGTGCCTGGGCACCCCGCCACCTCCGATCACGAACACGCCCCCGCGCATCGGGGTGGACCCGCATGACCTGGTGATCGACTCCGAGGCCCGGATCCGCCACCAGATCTCCGAGTTCCTGCGCCTCGACGGGCGGGTCATCAACGTGTGCGGGTCGGCCCCCTGCCACGCGGCCGGGTGGACGGGACCCTGACGGGTACCTCACCGGCGCCTTGTAATACATAGGCAGGGACGGCCCGCTGGGTACCATTGACGCCGTGGAGACCGGAACCTTCAGAGTCAAGGCCGGCCTCGCCGAGATGCTCAAGGGCGGGGTCATCATGGACGTGGTCGACGCCGAACAGGCGAAGATCGCCGAGGACGTGGGGGCCGCCGCCGTGATGGCCCTGGAGCGCGTTCCCTCGGACATCCGGTCCGACGGAGGGGTGGCGCGCATGTCCAACCCCACGATGATCGAGGAGATCAAGGCCTCGGTCACGATCCCGGTCATGGCGAAGGCACGCATCGGGCACTTCGCCGAGGCCCAGGTGCTCCAGGCGCTCGAGGTGGACTACATCGACGAGTCCGAGGTCCTCACGCCCGCCGACGAGACGCACCACATCGACAAGCACGCCTTCAGCGTCCCGTTCGTGTGCGGGGCCACCAACCTGGGCGAGGCTCTGCGGCGGATCGCCGAGGGTGCGGCCATGATCCGCTCGAAGGGCGAGGCCGGCACCGGCAACGTGGTGGAGGCGGTGCGCCACATCCGCCTGATCACGGGCGAGCTTCGCCGTCTGGCCACACTCGACGCGATGGAGCTGCCCAGCGCGGCCAAGGAGCTTCAGGCCCCGCTCGAGCTGGTGCGGGAGGTGGCGGGCACGGGCCGGCTGCCCGTCGTGCTGTTCTGCGCCGGCGGGATCGCCACGCCGGCGGACGCCTCGCTGATGATGCAGCTCGGCGCGGAGGGGAACTTCGTGGGCTCGGGCATCTTCAAGTCGTCCGACCCGGAGCGCACAGGGCGGGCGATCGTGGAGGCCACCACGCACTTCCAGGATCCGGAGCGCGTGGCCGCGGCGTCGCGCGACCTGGGTGAGCCGATGGCCGGGCTCGAGATCGGGACGCTCGAGGCGCCCGGTGGCGGCGGCCTGCTGCAGAACCGCGGCTGGTGAGCGGCCCGCCTGGCGGAAGCAGCCGGCTTGGCCGGCTGCGCACCGATCCCGTCATCGTCGGAGTCCTCGCCCTGCAGGGCGGCTTCGAGGCGCACATGAACGCCCTGCGGGAGCTGGGGGCCGAGCCGCGGGCCGTGCGGACGCGGGAGGAGCTGGAGGGGCTCGACGCCCTGGTCATCCCGGGTGGTGAGTCCACGACCATGACGCTCGGCGTGGAGCGCGAGGGCCTGGCCGGCCCGCTCAAGGCGTTCGTGGACAGCGGCAAGCCGGTGCTCGGCACCTGTGCCGGGATGATCCTGCTGGATCGCGACCACCTCGGCGTGCTCGACGTGAGCGCTCAGCGCAATGCCTTCGGGCGCCAGCTCCATTCGTTCGAGGCCGACCTCGAGCTCGAGGGAATCGGCCCCCTGCGGGGTGTGTTCATCCGGGCGCCCTGGGTAAAGTCGCACGGCGACGACGTGGAGGTTCTGGCGGAGATCGATGGCCACCCGGTGGCGGTGCGCCAGTCGAACATCCTCGCCGTGGCGTTCCACCCTGAGCTGACCGACGACCTCAGCGTGCACCGCTGGCTCGTCCCAACCAACGGAGGACCCCCCGAATGAGAGACCAGCGCGCGGAGGCGCTTGCGCAGATCCTCGTCCGCTACTCGACCCGGGTACAGAAGGGCGACGTGTGCGTGATCCAGTCCACCTCCGCCGCCGAGGTCCTGGTGCAAGCTGTGTACGAGGAGGTGCTGAAGGCGGGAGGTCACCCGATCATCCAGCTCTCCACCACCAGCGCGCAGTCGGCGTTCTACGAGCTGGCGTCGGACGACCAGCTCGACTGGGTCGCACCCACGGCGCAGTGGGTCGCGGACGAGTCGGACGTTCGCATCGTGGTCATGGCCGACGTGAACCCGCGCGAGCTCCAGCACGCCGACCCGGCACGGCAGGCGAGGGCGCAGAAGGCCCGCAAGCCGCTGATGGACGCGACGATGAAGCGTGCCGCCGAGGGCTCCCACCGCTGGTCCCTCACGCTGTTCCCGACGGAGGCCTACGCCGCCGAGGCGGGCATGTCACTGCGCGAGTACGAGGACTTCTTCTACTCCGCCTGCCTGGTCAGCGACGGTGATCCGGTCACGGCCTGGGAGCGCCAGTCGGACGACGTGCGCCGCCTCGCCGAGTGGATCAACGGCCGCAGCGAGGTGCACATCAAGGCTCCCGGCACCGACCTGACCCTCGGGGTCGAGGGGAGGACGTGGATTCCCTGCGCGGGCGAGCACAACATGCCCGACGGCGAGTTCTTCACCGGCCCGGTCGAGGACTCGGTGAACGGCACTGTGGCCTTCTCGTTCCCGGCCGGATACGGCGGCCGTGAGGTGGAGGGCGTGCAGTTCAGGTTCGAGGACGGCAAGGTGGTGGACGCCTCCGCCGCGCGCGGCGAGGAGTTCCTGATCGAGATGCTGAACACCGACGACGGCGCCCGGCGCCTGGGCGAGATCGGCATCGGCACGAACTTCGGGATCGCCACCGGCACCCGCGAGATCCTGCTCGACGAGAAGATCGGCGGAACGGTGCACCTGGCCATCGGGATGTCCTATCCGGAGACCGGCGGCGAGAACAGCTCGGCCGTGCACTGGGACATGGTGTGCGACCTGCGCCAGGGCGGCTCCCTGACCGTGGACGGCGAGGAGCTGCAGCGGGACGGGAAGTTCCTCGTCCTGTAAGGAAGGCATGGTCCGGTGCTCGCCCGACCGACGCTCGGGCTGCGCTCCTCCCTAGGCGTGGTTGATCGGCCCATGTTCTGGTTGGCCGATCCGGGGATACTCTCTTGGACAACATGGCGGGGCATTCCAAGTGGGCATCCATCAAGCACAAGAAGAAGGCCGTCGACGCCAGGCGCGGCCAGCTCTTCACGAAGCTGACGCGGGCGATCACGGTCGCGGCGCGCGAGGGCGGGGGAGACCCTGAGGGGAACCCGTCGCTGTCGCTCGCCATCCAGAAGGCGCGCGACGCGAGCATGCCCAAGGACAACATCGAGCGGGCGATCGCCAAGGGCACGGGCGCCGATTCCGAGGGTGAGACCTTCGAGAGCATCCTCTACGAGGGCTACGGCCCCGGCGGGGTGGCGATCCTGGTCGAGGCCCTGACCGACAACCGCAACCGCACCGGCTCCGAGGTGCGGAACATGTTCACCAAGTCCGGAGGCAGCCTCGGGGAGCCGGGCTCGGTGGCCTGGATCTTCGAGAAGAAGGGCGAGGTGGTGGTGGACGGCCTCCGCTACGGCGAGGAGGACCTGCTCGCAGCGATCGACGCCGGCGCGGAGGACCTGAGCCTCGACGGCGACGTGTGGGAGATCGTGACCGGCCCCGCCGAGCTTGCCGCTGTCCGCGCGGCGCTCGAGGCGGCCGGAGTCCAGCTCGAGTCCGCCGAGCTCTCGATGCGGCCCACCACCCGCACGCCGGTCCCCGAGGACCGCGTCGGCTCCCTGATGCGACTGATCGAGTCGCTCGAGGACCACGACGACGTCCAGGCCGTCCACGCGAACTTCGACGTGGACGCCGACGTGCTCGAACGCCTCGCCACCGCTTAGCCCGCCCCAGGGAGGAGCGGAGCGCGATCGTTGATCGCGCGAGCACCGGACCATGCCATCTGAAGGCGTCCGCGGTGGGGCGCAGAATCAGTCCGATGGTGGTCGTCCTCGGCATCGATCCGGGCAGCGCTCATACGGGCTACGGCGTGGTGATCTCGCGCGGGCGAACGCTCGCGGCTCTCGACGGCGGCGTGATCGAGACCAAGTCGGGCACGCCATTGGAGCGCCGGCTGGCCCACATCCACCAGCGGGTGTGCGGCCTGATCACCGAGCACCGGCCCGAGGCCCTGGCGGTGGAGGAGCTCTACTTCGGGAAGAACGTGCGCACCGCCTTTGCCGTCGGCCAGGCGCGGGGCGTGGTCCTGCTCGCAGCGGGCACCGCCGGCATCCCGTGCTTCTCCTACACACCGCAGTCGGTGAAGCAGGCGGTGTGCGGAAGCGGCGGCGCCGAGAAGGGCCAGGTCCAGCGCATGGTGGGCACGCTGCTCTCCCTTTCCGAGCCGCCGGAGCCCGATCACGCGGCGGACGCCCTGGCGGTGGCCATCTGCCACGCCAACGGGGCCCCGCTTGCCGAGGCGCTCGCGTGATCGCGTCCGTGTCGGGCACGGTGATCGCACGCCGTCCGGGCGAGCTCGTGATCGAGGCCGCCGGGGTCGGATACCGCCTGTCGGTGTCCGGAGAGACCTTCAGCGGATCGCCGGGGGTGGGCGAGCCGGGCACGCTCCATGCCCATCTGGTCCTCCGCGACGACGCGATGCAGCTCTACGGCTTTGCCACCGAGGCCGAGCGGGAGCTGTTCCTGATGCTCATCGGGGTTCAGGGCGTGGGCCCCAAGGTGGCGCTGGCCGTGCTCTCCGGCGGTAGGCCGCGTGAGCTTCTGAACGCTCTGGCCGCGGGCGATTCGGCACGTTTCCAGGCCGTGCCCGGCATCGGCAAGCGCACCGCCGAGCGCATCATCGTGGAGCTCCGGGAGAAGGTGGCCGGGCGCGTGAGCGAGGAGATCGTGGTGCGCCGCGGCTCGGACGACGACCCGCGCACGCTGGCACGCGACGGCCTCATGGGCCTCGGCTTCTCCCCACAGGAGGTGGACAGCCTCCTCCAGGAGGCCGAGGGCAGCACCCCCGAGGACCTGATCGCCGCCGCCCTGAGGGGAGCGCGGTGAACGGCATCCGCACGCCCGGGGTGGAGCGGCTACAGGATCCGGCGCCCCTGGCCGCCGAGGACGAGCTCGACCGCTCGCTGCGGCCCAAGCGCCTCGAGGACTTCGTCGGGCAGGAGGCCGTCAAGGAGCAGCTCGCCGTGTTCATCGAGGCGGCCAGGGCCCGCGGGGAGGCACTCGATCACGTGCTGCTCGCCGGCCCTCCGGGACTGGGCAAGACCTCGCTGGCCCAGATCGTGGCCTCCGAGCTGGGCGCGGAGTTCGTGGCCACCGCGGGGCCGGCGCTCGAGCGCAAGGGCGACGTGGCCAGCTATCTCACTGCGCTGGAGCCGCGGAGCGTGTTCTTCGTGGACGAGATCCACCGTCTCCCGCGCGCGCTGGAGGAGACGTTCTACCCCGCGATGGAGGACCGCAAGCTGCCGATCACCGTGGGCCAGGGCGCGGGTGCCCGGATCGTCACGCTCGACCTTCCGCAGTTCACGATGATCGGGGCCACCACGCGGGCGGGGCTCCTGACCACTCCGCTGCGCGACCGTTTCGGCGTAACTCACCGCCTCGGGCTCTACGAGCCGCATGACCTCGCCGAGATCGTGCGGCGCTCGGCCGGCATCCTCGGCGTGGAGATCGACGACGAGGGCGCCGAGGTCATCGCCTCACGCTCCCGCGGCACGCCACGGGTGGCCAACCGGCTGCTCAAGCGCGCCCGCGACTTCGCCGAGGTCCGCGGAGCGGGCCGCATCGACGCCGTGGTGGCCCGTGAGGCGCTTGACCTGCTGGAGGTCGACGCGGCCGGCCTCGACAGGCTCGATCGCGAGATCCTCCAGGCGATCTGCACGAAGTTCGGCGGCGGGCCCGTCGGCCTGTCGACCCTGGCGGTCGCGGTTGGGGAGGAGCCCGACACGATCGAGGACGTGTACGAGCCCTATCTCCTCCAGCAGGGCTTCCTCATGCGCACCCCGCGGGGGCGCGTGGCCACAGATGCCGCGTACGGCCACGTGGGCGTCAAGCGGCCCGCGGGCTCGGCCCGGCGGCTCTTCTAGGGCCCACTAATAACCTGACGTTTAGGTCACCGCCTACCCTAAACCAGTCATGCCGAATTTCATCTGCCCGAACTGCGGAGATCGTTCCGTCTCCACGGAGCGAACGGCCGGCTTCCAGAGCCGGGCACGCGCGTGCTCCAAATGCGGCTTCGGGTTCGTCTTCGAGCTCCTCGACGACTACTACCCGGCACCGAACGCCGCCTTCTTCCTGCTCGACCAGCAGGCACGGCTGATCGGCACGGGCCGGGGCGCGCGGGAGCTCACGGGCCTCGGCGACCTCGACGTGATCGGCCGGCCGGTGGGTGAGGTTCTGGGCCTCGAGTTCTCCAGTGGCGACGATCACATCCACACCGCCCTCGAGTGGGGCGTGCGCGTGCTCGACAAACAGGTCATCGTGCACGCTGAGGGAGACCGCCCCGAGTCGGCCACCGCGGACATCTTCCCCGCGTATGACGACGACGGTGGGCTTCTGCTGGTGTTGACTCCCAAGTGACCAACCGCAACCGCAACATCGCGATCCTCGGGATCGTTCTGGCGCTGCTCGTGGCGTCGGCCGTGGTGATCGCCACGAAGCCCACGAAGCTCGGCCTCGATCTCAAGGGCGGGATCGAGCTGGTGTACCAGGGCCGGCCCACGCCGCAGGTGCCGAAGGTCACTCCGGCCGCGGTGGACGACGCGATCAACACGATCCGCAAGCGCACCGACGTGCTGGGCGTGTCCGAGCCCGAGATCCAGCGCTCCGGCGCCGATCAGATCTCCGTCGGCCTGCCAGACGTCCAGAACGCAGAGCGCGCGATCCAGCAGGTGGGCACCACGGCACAGCTTCAGTTCTACGACTGGGAGCCGAACGTGCTCGGTCGCGGGGCGGACTCCCCGTACGCGGGCAGCAAGGCGCTGTTCGCCGCCGCCCAGGCGGCGTCCAAGTCCAAGCCCAAGGCGGAGGCCACCGACGTACCGCCCGGCTCGGACATGACCCCGGCCGAGGCCGACCGCGCGAACGACTCCACCACCACACCGCGGTATTACCTGTTCGGGCCGGACGAGCTTCCGATCGGGCCCGACAAGAAGCCGGTGCGCACCGGCGACTACGACCCGGGCACGTCGTGCAAGGAGGCGCTCTCAGACTTCACCCCGGCCCCGGGCAAGGCGCCCGAGTTCGCCAAGGGCACCGCGTGCTTGGACGAGCTGAAGGCGCTCGGCTCCGGGGGGCCCCCGGCGGGCTCGCAGATCATCGAGGTGCCGCGCGGAATCACGATCGTCGAGGCCGAGCGGGTGGACAACCAGCCCGCCCAGATCAAGCGCTTCTTTGTGCTCGAGGACGACACGGAGCTGAACGGCACCGACATCAAGAACCCGAAGGCGCAGAGCGACCCGCAGACGAACGCGCCCGTGGTCACGATGGAGTTCACCGGCAAGGGCCGCGAGGCCTTCGCGCGGGTCACCAAGCGGATCGCCGACCGCGGGTCGAAGATCATTCCCCAGGCCGGCACGCCGCGCGACCAGACGTTCCAGCGCTTCGCGATCACGCTTGACAACAAGATCGTCTCGCTGGCCACGATCGACTATGTCCAGAACCCGGAGGGCATCGACGGGCGGACCGGGGCCCAGATCGAGAACATCGGGGACATCGGCCAGACCAATGACCTGGCCGAGAACCTCCGCATCGGCGCTCTGCCGATCGAGCTGAAGCTGATCTCGAACACGCAGGTTTCGGCGACGCTGGGAAAGCAGGCGCTCCACCAGGGCCTGCTGGCGGGGCTTGCCGGCCTTCTGCTCACGATTGCCTTCCTGATCATCTTCTACCGCGTGCTCGGCCTGGTGGCCACGGCCGCGCTCGGGATCTACGGCGTGCTCCTGTTCGCCGTGATCAAGCTGCTCCCGATCACGCTCACGCTGCCGGGCATCGCCGGAATGGTGCTCACGTTGGCGGTGGCGGCCGACGCGAACATCGTCATGTTCGAGCGCATCAAGGAGGAGGTCCGGGCGGGCAAGTCGATACCCGCGGCCATCTCCACCGGCTACACGAAGGCGCTGCGGACCATCATCGACGCCAACGTGGTGACGATCGGGGTGGCCTTCATCCTGTTCACGCTCGCCACCGCCGGCATCAAGGGCTTCGCCCTCACGCTGCTGATCGGAACGCTGCTGTCGCTGTTCACCGCGGTGCTCGCCACCTCGGCGATCCTGGGATCGATGGCCCGCAGCCGTGTGCTGCGGCGTCCCAGCGCTCTCGGCGTTAAGCCGAGCAGCGGGCCTCGCTGGCGCTTCGACTTCATGGGCAAGTCGCGCTGGTTCTTCTCCTTCTCCGGAGTGATCCTGGCCGCGGGCGCGATCGCCATCTCCACCCTGGGGATCAACTTCGGCATCGACTTCGAGTCCGGCACCCGGATAACCACCCCGCTGGAGCGCCAGGCGAGCGCGGATGACGTGCGCCAGACGCTCAGCCCGCTCGGCTACGCGGACGCGAAGATCCAGGAGGTCAATGACCCCGAGCTCGGCAACAACGTGATCCAGATCGCGGTGAAGCAGCTCGACCCGGGTCAGGTCCAGAAGGTGCAGGGCGCGCTCGACAAGGACTTCGGCGTCAAGCAGCAGGACTTCTCGGTCACGTCGGTGGGACCGACGTTCGGCGAGCAGATCGCCCGCACGGCGATCATCGCCGTGTTCGCCTCGCTGCTCCTGATCTCGCTCTACATCGGGTTCCGGTTCGAGTTCAAGTTCGCGGTGCCGGTGCTGATCGCCCTGGCGCACGACATCCTGATCACGGCGGGCGTGTACGCCCTAACCGACCGGGAGGTGACGACGTCGACGGTCGCGGCGCTGCTCACCATCCTTGGTTACTCGCTGTACGACACCGTCATCGTGTTCGACCGCATCCGCGAGAACGTGCCGCGCATGCCGCGCGCCACCTTCTCCCAGATCGCGAACCGCTCGATGTCGGAGGTCTTCACCCGGTCCCTGGCCACCAGCTTCGTGGTGCTCATGCCGGTGGGGTCGCTGATGCTCTTCGGCGGCGACACCCTGAAGGACTTCGCGTTCGCGCTCCTCGTTGGCGTGGCCTCGGGCACGTATTCCTCGATCTTCATCGCCACCCCCGTGCTGGTGGAGTGGAAGGAGCGCGAGCGCGTGTACATGCGCCGGCGCAAGCTCGTCATGGAGGACCACGGCGGCGAGGTTCCGGCCTTCGCCAGCTCCACCCTCGGAGACGACGACGGGGAGCGCACCGGCGACAAGCCGGCCACGCCGCGCGCCCGGCGCACCGCCCGCCGCGCACGCCGGGCCGGTTCTGGGGCGGAGCCCTCTCCGCGGGCCGACGCGCAGGCCGGGGGCAGGACGGCGGTGCCCACCGCGCCGCCTCCCGAGCCCGAGCCCGTGGCGCCGGACGACGGGGCCCCGGTGGAGCCGCCGGAGACGGCCGAGCAGACACCGGATGTGGACGGGGACGACGACGCCGCGCAGGCGCCGCCAGCCGACGGCGCCGGAAACGGCTTGGGCAACGGCGATCCCGGCCCGCGGCGGTCCTCGGTGACCAGCACCGCGGGCGCGGACTCGCCCAAGTCCAGGCCACCGAAACGCGGCAACCGCCGCAAGAAGCACGGAAGGCGGTAGCCCGTGGGACTCGTGGTCTGGGTGATGATGGGAATCGCCGTCTGGCACTTCACGGTGTTCCTGCCCGATCGCTTCTGGGGCGGAATCGTGGGGGCGTTCCTGGCGGCGATCGCCGGCGCGGCGCTGTTCGGGTTCATCGTGAACGGCGGGCACGTGCCGGGTCGTCACGACACGGAGCTGATCCAGGCTCTCGTGGCCATCCCCGGGACGATGATCGGGCTCGCCCTCTCGTACCTCTGGGGCTCCCGGGTGGACCGCGCGGCGGGCGTGGACCACGGGTTCACCCGCGCCGGCTCGCACCTCTAGGCCCGGCTTCAGACGCCACGCCGCGCCCGTTCCGTCGGGAGACGGCCCCAGAATGGCGCGATGGACATGTGTACGTCGCGGTGGTCGAGCGCACCCTATGAGGTGGGCGGCGCGCTGCGACTCGAGCGAGCGCTCGGGCTGTCGCCCACGGTGGCGGCGGTGCTGGCGCGGCGCGGGCTGGGGGACCCCGACGAGGCGCGCCGCTTCCTGGCGGCCGGGGAGCACCATGACCCGGCCGGGATTCCCGGCCTGACCGAGGCCTGCAGCATGATCGCCGGTCACCTGGAGCGCGGGTCGCGGATCGCAGTGCACGGGGACTACGACGTGGACGGGGTGTGCTCCACCGCGATCGTGGTAGGCGCTCTCCGGGCGCTGGGCGGGAACCCGACATGGGAGATCCCCAGCCGCTTTGACGACGGGTACGGGCTCTCCGGAGCCACGGTCGAGCGCCTGGCCGCGTCCGGTGTGGACCTGCTGATCACGGTGGACTGCGGTATCACCGCCGTGGCCGAGGTGGCGGCGGCGAGGGCGGCCGGCCTCGCCGTGGTGGTAACCGATCACCACCGGCCCGGCGCGGAGATTCCCGATTGCACCGTCGTGCATCCGGCACTGGGCGAGTACGGGTGCCCCGAGCTGTGCGCCGCCGGGGTGGCGCTCAAGCTCTCGGAGGGCCTCCGGTCCGCCGCCGGGCGCGATCCCGCCGAGGCGGCCGAGGATCTCGACCTCGCCGCGCTCGCCACGGTCTGCGACCTCGTGCCGCTGAGGGGCGAGAACCGTCGCATCGTCCGGGAGGGGCTTGGCGTGCTCGCCCGCACCCGCCGGCCCGGCCTGCGCGCGCTCATGGAGGTGGCCGCGGTGGATCCCGGGGACATCTCGGAGCACACGCTCGGGTTCAGGCTCGGCCCACGGATCAACGCCGCCGGGCGCATGCAGCGGGCCGACGCCGCGCTGGAGCTGCTGCTCACCGAGGACGAGGGCCGCGCGGCGGAGGTGGCCCGCGAGCTCGACCTGCTGAACCTCGACCGGCGCGAGGCCGAGACTCGGATCCTCTTCGCCGCCGAGGGTGCGTGCGCCCCCCAGGCGCACAACGCCGCGATCGTGGTGGCTGGGGAGGGGTGGCACCCGGGCGTTGTGGGCATCGTGGCGTCGCGCCTCGTGGAGCGCTGGCGCCGGCCGTGCGTCGTTATCTCAATGGAGGATGGCTCCGGGCGCGGCTCGGGCCGAAGCATCTCCGCCTATGACCTCCACGCCGGCCTCGAAGCCTGCGCCGGGCACCTGACCCGATTCGGCGGCCACCGGATGGCCGCCGGCGTGGAGCTGGACGCCGAGTCGCTCGAGCCCTTCCGGCGCACACTGGCCGCCCACGCGGCGGGCGAGCTCTGCCCCGAGGACCTGATTCCCTGCGACCGGGTGGACGCGGTGGTGGCCGGGGGTGTGCTCGGACTCGAGCTGGCCGAGGAGCTGGAGCGGATGCGGCCGTTCGGAGCCGGGAATCCGCAGCCCAACCTGCTCGTTCCGGGTGCCCGGCTGGAGGGCCTGTCCGGCATGGGCGCGGAGCGCCAGCACGCGCGCTTCAACCTGGTCACGGCGGGAGGCTCACGCTCCCGCGGCGTGGCCTTTGGATCCCCACCGGCCTCGCTCGCGGCCGCCGCCGAGGAGCCGCACGACCTCGTCGTCCGGCTCGAGCGCAACCGCTGGAACGGCGTGGTGGAGCCCCGGCTGGTCATGCGTGCGATGTGCCGGACCCGCGCCGGACGGCTGCGCGTGCTCGGCGAGGACGAGGACTTCTGGCCCCGCATCGCGTCCCTCATGAACTCCGCCGGAAAAACGGGGCACTCGGCGACGAGCGCGGAGCAGGTCATCGACCGGCGCGGCAGCGGGTTCGCGGGGGTGGTCGGAGAGCTGATCACGAGCGGCGAGCGCGTGCTCGTTGGCGTGGCCGACGTGCCCCGGCGCCGGCTGTCCCTGGAGGGGCTGGTCGCCGGGCTCGACCCGGATGGCCTCGCCGTGGTGTCGTGGGCCGCTCTGGCCGAGCGCCCGTCGCTGGCGGAGGGCTTCCAGCACCTGGTGGCCCTGGACCCGCCCCCGGGCGGGGAGGCCGATTCGCTGCTCGGCCGCGCACCCAGCGCCCATCTCGCCTGGGGCGCGCCGGAGGCCGAGTTCGCCCTGGCGGTGTGGCGGGCGGAGCTCGAGCTGCGCCCGGCGCTCGCGGAATGCTTCCGCGGGCTGCGAGAGCTCGGCGCGGACGCCCCGCCGGAGGACCTCGAGCGGGCGCTGCGCGGCGAGGGGCGCTACCCGCGTGGCGCGGCGCAGTGTGCACGGCTGCTGCGGGTGCTCACCGAGCTGGGGCTGGTCGAGCTGTCGCTCGACCCCCCGCGATGCCTGGTGCTCCACACGCCGCGGGTGGAGCTGGAGCTGTCGGCGGAGTTTCGCGCGGCGCGCGAGCGGCTCGCAGAGATCACGCGCGCGCTCGGAGCAGGCACACCCCGTGCGGCGCGCACGCCGCAGCCGGTGGCCGTCGCGTCCTGAACCGTCGCCGGGACCAGCGCGAGCCGCTCCCACGCCTGTCCCGACGGGGTGAATCGGCCGATACGGCTTTAGAATCGGAACCAATGGCGGGAACCCCAGCCAAGAAGCGGACGCCCAGGCGCAAGGCACGTGCTGGCAACGGCAAGCCGGCCACGCGCGACGTGGAGCGTGCGCGGGTCGACGAGCACGGCGGCGCCGTGGCGGTCACCGCCGTCAAGCAGCTCACGGAGCATCAGCGGGAACTGCTCGCGGACCTCTTTGCCGTGGTGGAGGAGCACGCGGGCGAATCGGTCGAGCCGGTGGACCGGGAGCTGGTGCAGCGCGCCTTCGCGTTTGCCTGCGAGCGCCACGCGGACCAGCGCCGGGCCAGCGGCGAGGACTTCATCGTTCATCCCGTCGGCGTGGCCAAGATCTGCGCCGGGATGCGGCTCGACACCGAGACTCTTTGCGCCGCGCTCCTGCACGACACGGTGGAGGACACCAGCGCCTCGCTCGACGAGGTGGTGGCCGACTTCGGTGAAGAGGTGGGCGCACTCGTGGACGGCGTCACCAAGCTGTCCGGAGTCACCTTCCAGAGCCGCGACGATCGCCAGGCCGAGAACTACCGGAAGATGATGGTCGCGATGGCCCGGGACATCCGGGTCATCCTGGTCAAGCTCGCGGACCGCCTGCACAACATGCGGACGCTGGGCTCCATGCCCAAGCAGAAGCAGCGCGAGAAGGCCAAGGAGACGCTGGAGATCTTCGCGCCGTTGGCGCACCGGCTCGGCATCCATGCCATCAAGTGGGAGCTGGAGGATCTCGCGTTCAACACGCTCCACCCGCGCAAGTACAACGAGATCAAGCAGCTCGTGAGCCAGCAGCGGACCGAGCGCGACGCCTACGTGGGGCGCGCCGGCAACTACCTGGAGAAGGAGCTCAAGGCGGTGGGGATCACAGCTGAGATCTCCGGCCGCGCGAAGCACTTCTACTCGATCTACTCAAAGATGACCAAGAAGGGCCGCGAGTTCAACGAGATCTACGACCTCACGGCCATGCGGGTGATCGTCGAGTCGGTGAAGGACTGCTACGGCGCGATCGGCGTCATCCACTCGCTGTGGAAGCCCCTTCCTGGACGCTTCAAGGACTGGGTGGCGATGCCCAAGTTCAACATGTACCAGGCCCTCCACACCACCGTGATCGGGCCCGAGGGCAGGCCGCTCGAGATCCAGATCCGCACCGAGGCGATGCACCGCACCGCCGAGTTCGGCGTCGCCGCGCACTGGATCTACAAGGCGGACGGGTCGCGCCCGCCCGAGGAGAAGGTGGAGTGGCTGCGCCAGCTGCTCGACTGGCAGCACGAGACCAAGGACCCCCAGGAGTTCGCCGAGACGCTGAAGGCCGACCTCTTCGAGGACGAGGTGTTCGTGTTCACGCCCAAGGGCGAGGTGAAGTCGCTCGCCTCAGGAGCCACTCCGCTCGACTTCGCCTACTCCGTGCACACCGACGTGGGCCACCGCTGCGTGGGCGCGAAGGTGAACGGCAAGATCGTGCCGCTGCACTACGAGCTCCGCTCGGGCGACATCTGCGAGGTCCTGACCTCGAAGAAGGAACGCGGCCCGTCGCGCGATTGGCTGTCGCTGGCCAAGACGACCCGCGCGCAGTCGAAGATCCGGGCCTGGTTCACGCGCGAGAAGCGTGAGGACTCGGAGCGCGGCGGGCGCGAGATCCTGCACGAGAACCTCAAGCGCGCAGGGCTTCCGTCGCAGAAGATCGTGGGGTCGCCGCTGCTTGCGGACGTGATCCGCGAGATGGGCTTCCAGAAGGGCGAGGACTTCTACATCGCCCTCGGCCAGTCGAAGATCTCGGCCAAGACCGTCACCTCCAAGCTGATGAGCCGGCTGAAGGAGGGCGAGTCCGCGGTGGAGCCGGCCTCCGCGGCCACCGAGCTGCTGGAGCGGAAGGAGACGCCGAAGAAGACGGCGGCGTCGTCCACCTACGGCATCAAGGTCGACGGCGTGAGCGACGTGATGCTCCGCCTGGCCAAGTGCTGCCGGCCGGTGCCCGGAGACCCGATCGTCGGCTACATCTCGCTCGGCAAGGGCATCACCATCCATCACGAGGCGTGCTCGAACGCCCACGCCCTCATGAAGAGCCCGGAGCGCTTCACGAAGGTGGAGTGGGAGGGGGACACCACCAGCTCCTTCCGGGTCGAGATCCAGATCGACGCCTGGGACCGCCACCGGCTGCTCGAGGACCTGTCGCGTGCCTTCTCGGAGACCGGGATCAACATCCTCGAGGCCCGCTGCACGGTGGTCCACCCGATGGTCAAGAACCGGTTCGTGGTGGAGGTGGGGGACACCGCGGCGCTGAAGACCTGCGTCACCCGCCTGCGCAACATCGACTCGGTCTTCGACGCGTACCGCATAACTCCCACGACCTAGGGAGGAGCGGAGCCCGATCGGTGATCGGGCGAGCACCGGACCATGTCTTCAGGAGACGGCCATGAGCGCGCGCGGCACGGCGCGGTACTCCGCCGCCTCGTGCTCGCCGATGTAGTCGCCGTCCACCTGAACCGGGAACGGGGTGCCGTCCGTGGACTCGACGCGCGCCGTATCGAGGAACGGAAGGCTCACCACCTGGCGGTGGCGGGCCACCGCACCGTCCCTGCCCGACAGCAGGCGGGGAATCAGGGTGGGCATCTCGAACAGGGTGGCGTTGCGAAGCACGGCCAGCGACAGCGACCCGTTCTGTAGCCCGGCTCCCTCCGCCACCCGGATGGGGCGGCGGCGAAAGTAGGTGAACGGATCGGAGTTCTGGATGATCACGGTCACGCCCTCGAGCTCCCTGCCACCGGCAATGACCCTGACGTGAGGAGGCCGGATCAGGTAGCGGCGGTTGAAGATGCCGACTGCGGCGTAGCTGTAGTACCACGCGCCGAAGCGGGCCTTTCGCCGCGGATGGGCATCCACGCGCTCGACGACGCTGGCGTCCAGGCCGATGCCTGACGAGAACACGAAGTGGCGCCCGTTCACCGAACCCAGGTCCACGGGGCGGGGATGGAAGTCATCCGCGATGCGCAGGAGGTGCTCCGTGGCGTCCACCACGTCGTTGGGGATCCCAAGCGTGCGCGCCCACACGTTGGTCGATCCGCCCGGGAGCGCTGTGAGCGGGGTCTGGGTGCCGGCCAGCCCGTTGGCGGCCTCGTTCACGGTCCCGTCGCCGCCGAAGGCCACCACCACGTCGTAGCCCTCGCTCGCCGCCTCGCGGCAGATGCGCGTGGCGTGGTTCCGCTTCTCCGTCTCGATCGCCTCGACCGCGTAGCGGGACTGGAGCGCGTACACCACCAGGTTCTTCAGCCGGTCCGAGACCGTGGTGGCGTACGGGTTCACGATCACCAGCATCCGGCGCTTCGGGGAGCGGTCGGGGAGCAGCCGGGCGGCCAGGTCCTCGGCACGCTCGAGAGCGGTTTCCGGAGCCACGGTCGCCTCGGTACCCCGAGAGGCCCCGCCGGTTACGCGCGACCACGACTTGCGCTCAGCCGGAGCGGCTTTAGGCTGGATGAGGGATGTCACCTCCCAGGGGTGCGGGCCGACGGGTATCCGCTGCGCCGCCCCCCGAGCAGTCACTTGGAAGCGCGAGCCAAGACCGAACGGGCCCACGAGGCACCAGCCGCCGATGGCGCGCTCTTCGAGCGCGAGCCGGTGCTCGGGCTGGTGTCGGCCGCGCTCGACGGGCTGACCGCGGGCCGTGGGGCGGTCCTGGCCGTGGAGGGGCCCCATGGCTCGGGCAAGTCGGCCGTGCTGGACGTGGTTTCCGGTGAGGCACGGGCCCGGGGCCTCGAGCTGCTGGTGGCGAGCGGCCGAGACCTGGAGCAGCAGCTCGAACTCGGCGTGGCCCTGCAGCTCTTCGAGTCCCGCGTCCTGTCTGCCGGCGAGGAAGAGCGTGAGCGGCTGTTGTCCGGCCCGGCGGCCACGGCCCGGCCCCTCTTCGAGACCGGTCCCTGGGCGGCCACCGACTCCGGCGACGCCGCGGCGCTCGTGCACGGCGTCTACCGCCTGGCGGTGAACCTGGCCGCCGCCGGGCCCCTGGTGCTCGTGGTGGACGACGCCGACGCGGCCGACGCCACCACCCTGCGATTCCTGCTCTACCTGGCGGGGCGGATCTCGGGCCTGCCCGTCACCCTGGTGGTGGCGGCCGGATCGGCGGTGGACTGCGTGGATCCCGACGCGCTGGGCGAGCTTCTGGGCCGGCCCACCACGCTCAGGTCCCGCCTCGAGCCGCTGAGTCCCGAGGCCACCTCGGCGTGGCTACGAGCCTCCTTCTTCCCCGATGCCCACGAAGTTTTCTGCGGCGCGGTGTACGAGGCGAGCGGAGGCAGCCCGTGGCTGATCCGTGAGCTCTCACACGACCTGGCCGCGCGCGGCGTTGACCCATCCGCCACCGCCGCTCCCGCCGTGCACGCCACGGCACCCGCGTCGGTGGCCGAGACCGTGATGCGGCGGGCCCGCGCACTGGCGCCCGAGGCGGCCGACCTGCTCGAGGCCGCCGCGGTGCTCGGTCCGGGAACCGAGCCGCGTCACGCGGCGGCCCTCGCCGGGCTCGACCGGGCGCAGGCTGCGCGGATGGGGGACAGGCTGGCCGCCGCCGGCGTGCTGGCCGACCAAGACGGGCTCACCCTCGTGCATCCCGCGGTCCAGGCGGCCGTGTGCTCGTCGCTCCCGGCCGGAGTTCTCGCCGAGGCGCACCTCCGCGCCGCCCGGGTGCTCGCGGACGAGGACGCGCACCCCGAGGAGATCGCGCGGCACCTGCTCCACGCCAGCCGGGGCGGCGGCGACTGGGTGATCGCCGTGCTGCGCCGCACGGCCGCGCGCGCGCTGGCCCAAGGGAACGCCGGACGGGCGGTGCAGCTGCTCGAGCGCGCCCGGCAGGAGCCCGCCGCCGAGGAGGAACGAGCCCACGTTCTGCTGGAGCTGGGAAGGGCCGAGGCCATCACCGGCTCGCCCGATGCCGCCGGCCGGCTCACCGACGCGATCGAGCGTTTGCCCGGCGAGCAGGAGCGCGCGCAGGCAGCCCTGGACGCCGGCCGGACGCTGTTGGCGCTGGGACGGCTCTCCGATGCCGCCGCGGCATTCGAGCAGGGAGTCGGCTACGCCCGCGAGGGAACCGATCTGGGCGGGCTGCTGCGGGCGGCTCGCGCGACCGTGCTGAGGATGCTGCGCGGCCGGGCCGGCGTTGTGGCGGAGCCCCACGAGGCCCCGGCCGACGGACGGACGGCCACCGACCGCGCGCTGCTCGCGGAGCTCGCGATCGACGCCGCACTGCGCGGAGAGCCGCGCGAGCGGACGCTCGAGCTGGCCAGCGGCGCGCTGGCCCGGGGTGCTCTGCTCGACGACGACACCGCCGACGGCATCGCCTACTACTTGGCGGCCGCTGCGCTCACCATCTCCGAGCACCTGCAGATGGCCGAGGCCGCCCTGGCCGCGGCGGTGGACGACGCCCGCTCTCGCGGGTCGGCCCTCGGCCTGGCCACCGCCTCTCACTTCAGCGCCTACGCGATCATGCGCCGCGGTCGCGTGCCGGCCGCCGCCGCGGCCGCTCAGGACGCGCTCGCCGGCCGCCGTCACGGCTGGGGTCTCGCGGTCCCGTCCGCCCAGGCGCTCCTGGCCGAATGTCTGATCGAGACCGGGGACGTGCAGGGGGCGGCGCGGCAGATCGAGCTGGCCGGAGAGCTGGACGGAGAGGATGCGCTTTCCCGGCTATCGGTCCTCGCCGGGCGCGGGCGGCTGCATCTCATCGGGAACCGGCCCCAGGACGCACTCACCGACTTCATGGCCTGCGGGGACATCCTCGCCGCGGCGGGCGCGCCCAACCCGTCCGTACTGCCCTGGCGCTCGGGCGCCTCACGGGCGCTCTGGGTCCTGGGCGACCACGATGAGGCCCGACTGCTGGCCGACGAGGAGCTTTCCCTGGCCCGTGAGTTCGGCGCTCCCGGGCCGATCGGCAGGGCCCTGCGCACGCTGGCCGGGATGGAGGAGGGAACGCGCGCGATCGCCCCGCTGGAGGAGGCGGTTAGTTGCCTCGAGGACGCGCCCACGGCGCTCGAACGCGCTCGGGCACTGGTGGAGCTCGGCTCCGCGCTCCGGCGCGCCCGGCGGCCGCGCGACGCTCGCGACCCGCTCAGGCGCGGCCTCGACCTGGCCCAGCGCTGCGGCGCCGCGGACCTGGCCGGCCGCGCGATGCGCGAGGTCACCGCCGCGGGAGCTCGTCCGCGCCGCACCGCGCTCCACGGTCTCGAGGCATTGACACCGCGGGAGCTCCAGACGGCGGGACTGGCCGCGGAGGGCATGTCCAACCGCGAGATCGCGGCGACCCTCTACGTGACCCTCAAAACCGTGGAGTGGCACCTGAAGCACACCTACGGCAAGCTCGGGATCTCGTCCCGGGCGGAGCTCGCACGGGCCCTGGCACCGCGCCCACTTCCGCCCGACCACCGTCCCGACTGAGCCTCCCCGGGAGGCCCCGCGAAGTTTCGGCACGGCGCGGCCTGGGCAACAAATGTCCGGACGATGCGGGGTGAGGTGGAAGAGACTCAAGCCCTCACCCGTTTTCGTCGATATACCCCCCGAGGTCCAGCTTCGCTGGGACCCTCGCCTATGAGACGCAGTCTCACACTCGCACTGGACGATTTCGGCCAGGCCACACTTCAGGTGGAGGCCGGTCGCCTCTCGCTCTCCACCGAAGAGCTCGTTGGCCAGGCCGCGCTCTACTACCTGGAGGACCGTCCTTCGGGACGGCCGGCGCTCCGAGTGCCGCGCTTCTCCCGCGACCCCGCCGAGAAGACCGTGGATCTCGAGCTGGATCTCGACCACGAGACGTGGGAAGAGCTGGAGTCAGAGGCGCTGCGCCAGCGCGTGACCATCGAGCGCCTCGTGGAGCACGCGGCCCTCTACCTGATGGCCGATCTGGACTCGGGCCGGGTGGCCACCCGGATTCCCGCCGACGAAGACTCGCCGGCGCACGACCACGAACGCTAATCCCGCCGTTTCCAGGCTAGGAGCCGCCCTCAGGCCACGACGGGAGCGGCGTCCAGGTCGCGGAGGGCGATCTGGAGTGCTCCGCGGCCGCGGTGGTGCAGGCCGTGGATCGAGCCCTCGGACTTGCCGAGGCGACGGGCGATCTCGCCCGGTGAGAGACCGGCGATGTGCCGCAGGATGAGTACCTGGCGCTGCTCCTCGGGGAGGCCCGCCAGCGCTTCGCGCAGGCACTGAGAGCGCTCGAACCCGAGCTGTTCATGGCCCTCGTCGCTCGTGCGGACCTCCTCGACCGGAATCTGGCGGCGGCCGCGAACGTGATCGAGGGCCACATTGCGGGAGACGGTGAGGATCCAGGCGGCGAAGGGCACCTCGCGCTCCTCGTAGCGCCGGATCGCGGTCATCAGCTTGGCGAAGACGTTCTGCGTCACGTCCTCGGCCTCGTGAGGGTCGCGAACGATGCTGCGCACGTAGGCGCACACGTCATCGGCGAAGCGGACGTAGAGGAAGTGGAGTGCGGAAACGTCGCCCTCCTTGGCCCGCGCCACGGCCTGGCGCACGAGCTCCGGCTCGTCTGCCCGACGCGAGAAACGACCAGGCACGGCAGACGATGCGGCGTGCACATCGAGCCTTCCACTCATACCCACGAGTCCCCCACGGATCGGTACGACATATGCCTCGCGGGCTCAACCCCTGCGCCCACAAATGACCAGAAAGCGACCCTACGCCCGGTGGGTTAGCGCTGCACTAGGGTGGCCGCCCTAGTATTTAGATTACGTACAGGCCTAGGCGATCGAGACCTCCGCTCCGTCGCCCACGGTCACACGCAGGGCTCGGGGCAGGCGGAACTCGCGGAACACGCGGGAGCCGGCCCCGATCACGCTCGCCTCAAGCCGGCCGGACAGATGCTGAACCCGGGCGCCGGGGAACAGAATCGAGTGCTCGATCTCCGCCCCCTCGACCACGACGTTGGGCCCGATCGAGGTGTAGGGACCCACGTAGGCGTGGGAGATGCGGGCCCCCGGACCGATGATCACGGGCCCGCGGATCACGCTCGAGTCGATCTCGGCCGTGGGGTGGGCGATCACGGGTCCCTGGATGTTCGAGCGAGTGATGTCGCAGTCGGTGTGGTCGCTGCGGACGCCCTCGAGGGCGAAGCGGTTGCCGGCGAGCAGGGCGTCGGCGTCGTGGCCGAACCTCCACCAGTCGCCCACCCGCCGGGTGCGAACCTGGCCGCCGCCGAGCAGCAGCGAGTCCGCCAGGTGCTCGAGCTCGTGGCCCGGTGCCGGATCGGCACCGGCCGCGGCCTCGACGACGCCCGGGCCCAGCAGGGCCACCCCGGCTGGGGCGCAGTGATCGTCGAACGGCGACGAGGATCGGCGCGAGCGCAGGTCCACGACCCCGCCGTCGTGTCCGGCGGTCTGCTGTACGAAGAGAAGCGCCTCGCCGTCCCCGGCCTCCTCGTCGCGCAGGAGCGCGGGCAGGCTCTGGCGGGAGAGGCTGTCGGCCAGATGGAGCACGAAAGGCTGTCCGTCCAGGTATTCGTCGAGGCTTGCGAGGGAGGCGCCCACGCCGTCGCCCGCCGAGCGCTCCAGCCAGGTGAGGTCGAATCGCCACCCGGCGCGGGCCACGGCTCCGCTGCTCCGGGTGGAGAGTCCGGTGGGCGCGAGCACGGCCACCTCCTCGAGTCCCCCGGCCTCGAGCCATTCGAGCGCGTGCTCCAGGAGTGGCCGGTTGGCCACGGGAAGCAGGGGCGGGGGGGCCAATTCGCCCCGGACGAGTGAGCCGTTGCCGGGAGCGGAATGGGGGCGAGCCGGCTGGGCGAGAATCACCGCCTTGGTGGGCTTCACGATTGAGTAACGCGCCGAGTCCGCCCGTTCTCCTTCGCACTTCGCGCGTCCGCGGCTGAGATTTGGCCCATGCCGTCGCTCGCCGGGCCGCGGACCCCTCCCTCGGCGGCCTCTTCCTGAACCTTGGAGGGGGGACACGCGAGGGGCGTGGAGATAGCTTCGGAAGTGCAAGTAGGCGGCTTCGGCCGCACGATCGGAAGGCAGCCGTTCATTGGATGAGGTGACGCCCGCCACGTATCCGGTGCCCGCCCCGCGGGTGCCCGCGTCGTTTCGGGCGCTCGCGCCCCGGGACGAGGAGCGAAGCGGGTCTTTCCCAGGCGAGACCTTCCGTCGGGCGGTAGTCACGGACCCGTCACCGTAGCCCCACAACCCGGGCGCGGGCGAGCGAGCGGAGGCCTCTTCTTCAGGTGACCCTCGCTCCGCCCGCGCCCGTTGGGCCGGCCTTCCGGGGGCGGTCCACGGGGCGGTCCACGGGGCGGTCCACGGGGCGGGCTTCTCGCGCGCGCACACGCGAGACGCGCCGGTGTGCGGCGATGGCCAGCCGAGAACCCGCAATCTCCGTGAAAGGACCGGCGCCCTGCGCCCGTTGATACCTACGATGGCCGCTCCTGAACTAGGTCGGCGCCCGGCGCATGCCGGAGACGCCGCAGCAGATGCTGCTCTCGCGGTCGTGGCCGCGGACCAGCTCGCCTCCCGTCGCATCGCGCTGACGCTGGGGGACGCCGGCCTGTCCGCATCGATGATCTGCTCGACGGTCGACGAGCTGCTGGCACAGCCGGCGGCACCGACGCTCGACGCGGTGATCCTGGCGATCGACCCCTCCCGGCCGGAGGGACTCGCCGCCGTTCGCAAGCTCGTGAAGGCGCTCGGCAAGTCGCGCGTGGTCGTGGTCTCCGTGGCCGTGCTCGGTGCCGGCGTGAGGTCCGCCCTCAGCGCTGGGGCCTCGGCCTTCGTCGCCGAGGCCCGGCTCGAGAGCACCCTCGCCGTGGCCACCCGGTCCGCGCTGTCGGGACAGGTGTCGCTTCCCCGGGAGCTACACCGGTGCGCCGTTCGCCCCGCCTTCTCCCACCGCGAGAAGCAGGTGCTGGCGCTGGTCGTCCGCGGGCTCGGCAACCGCCAGATCGCCGGCCGCCTCTTCCTTTCCGAAAGCACCGTCAAGAGCCACCTCGCCTCGGCCTTCCAGAAGCTGGGCGTGCGCTCCCGCAAGGAGGCGGCCACGGTGCTGCTCGACCCCGAGGAGGGCCTCGGCGCGAGCATCCTCTCCGTACACCTGGACCAGGCCGGATGAGGCTCTTGGGCTTCACCCAGGGAGCCTCCGGAACCCACTACCGGACGGGCAGCGCGGCCGGGAGACGCTGAACATGTCCGAGATTCGCCCAAGCGATGCCGCCCGCTTGGCGATCGCCGCCGAACAGGCTTCGGCCGGCCCACCACCTCTAACGGTGGTGGACGGTCCGGCCACCGGCGGCGACGCCGGACGTGCCAGGCCGGTTACGAGCCGCGAGGAGCGCACGCTCCCGCGCGGCCGGACGGGGATCCTCATCCTCGCCGACGCGGTGGCGCTCTCGATCGCCATCGCGATCACGTACGTCGTGGCCGAGATGGTGGCCGCCCCGTCGATCATCGCGCCGCTGTGGCTGATCCTCGCCCTCGCGGTGGTCGCGCTCCCGGTGTGGGTGGCGATCTTCACGGTCTACAACCTCTACGAGCGCCAGAACCGCACCATCTCGCTGGCCACCTTCGACGAGCTCGGCGAGCTCTTCCACGCTCTTCTGGCCGGCTCGCTGCTCTTCCTCATCCTCAGCCAGGTGCTCCGCCGGATCATGGACGCGGAGGTGTTCTTCCCCGTGGAGGCGGCCTTGTTCCTGGCCATCGCGCTGCCGCTGGTGCTGCTCTTCCGCGGCTCGCTGCGGAGCTGGGTGCTGCCAAAGATCATGGCTCCCCGCCGTACGCTCATCGTGGGCACCGGGCACGTCGCGCAGGTGGTGGAGCGGAAGATCAGCTCCCATCCCGAGTACCGGCTCGATCTGGTCGGGTTCGTGGACGACGAGCGCCACGGGGACGGCTCGGCCCCGGTGGTCGGTCCGCCCTCCGATCTCGCCCGGCTGGTTGACGAGCTCGAGATCGACTGGGTGATCCTGGCCTTCTCGCGGTCCTCGTACGAGGAGACGCTCGACCTGCTGCGCGCCGCGCGCAGGCCGGACGTGCACCTGTCGATCGTTCCGCGCTTCTTCGAGGTCTTCGCCTCCAACGCCACGATCCAGGAGCTGGAGGGCATGCCGGTTGTGAACCTCCCGCCGATGCGGCTGTCCCGCAGCGTGCGCTTCACCAAGCGTGCGGTGGACATGACGCTCGCCGGACTCGGGCTCGTTCTGCTGTCGCCGCTGATGGCCGCCCTGGCGCTGGCCGTGAAGCTGGACAGCCGCGGCCCGGTGTTCTTCCGCCAGGAGCGCCACGGCCGGGGTGGATCGATCTTCCGCATCGTCAAGTTCCGCACCATGCGGGTGGGCGCCGAGAGCGAGCGCCTCGGGCTGGCCGCCCTGAACGAGGTCGGCGGCGCCCTCTTCAAGATCAAGGACGACCCCCGGATCACCCGCGTTGGCGGTGCCCTGCGCCGCTGGAGCCTCGACGAGCTGCCACAGCTCTGGAACGTGCTCCGCGGTGAGATGAGCCTGGTCGGGCCACGTCCGTTCGTGGTCCATGAGTCCACCAAGATCACCGGCTGGGCCAGCCGCCGCCTCGACATCACGCCCGGCATCACCGGCCTCTGGCAGGTGCTCGGGCGCACCGACCTTCCCTTCGACGAGATGGTGAAGCTCGACTACATCTACGTGACCAACTGGTCCCTCTGGTGGGACCTGAAGATCCTGGGTCAGACGATTCCCGTCGTGCTTTCCAGGCGGGGGGCCTACTGATGAACCTGTTCGTGGTGCCGGCTTACGACGAGGAGGCGAACATCCCGCGCCTGCTCGCGGACCTCCAGTCCCGGCCCGAGCTATGGACCGGCGGCCGGGTGATCGTGGTGGACGACGGCTCGAGCGACTCCACCGCGGACGTGGCCGAGGCGCACCGGGGAACGATGCCGGTGGAGGTCCTTCGTCAGGGCACCAACCAGGGCCCGGGGCGCGCGTTCGACCGCGGCTTCCGGCGGGCGCTCGAGGTGGGCCGGCCCGACTCGCTGATCATCACCCTCGAGGCCGACACCACCAGCGACCTCGACGCCGTGGGGCGGATGCTCGTCGCCGCGCGCTGCGGGGCCGACGTCGTGCTGGCGTCGCACCACGCCGGCGGCGCGCTCGTGAACGTGAGCAAACACCGCCGGTTCTTCTCGAGCGCCGCCGCCCATGCGATCCGCCGCACCTCGGGGCTCGACGTCCAGACCGTTTCGTCCTTCTTCCGCGTGTACCGCGCGAGCGTGCTCCACGCCGCCTACGCCCGGTACGGGGACCAGTTCATCCGCGAGGGCGGCTTCGCCTGCAAGGCGGAGATCCTGATCAAGCTCGACCGCATGCGCGCGCAGGTGCAGGAGGTGCCCGTGGCGCTCGACTGGTCGCGGCGCGAGGGGGAGAGCAAGCTCCGCGTGCTGCCCACGGTGAGCGGTTACGCGCGCCTGATGATGCGCCAGGTGTCCGCCAAGGAGCGGGTGTGAGCGCCGCCGCCGTACGAGCGCTGCCCGGGCCCGGAGTGGGCATCGTGGGCGGCGGCCTGCTCGGCCTCAGCGTTGGCTACAAGCTGGCGGGTCGCGGCGTGCCGGTGACCGTCTACGAGGCCTCCGGGCAGCTCGGCGGGCTGGCGGGCACCACCGATCTGGGTGGGTACGAGGTGGACCGCTACTACCACGCACTCACGCTCACCGACACACGCGTGATCGAGACCGCGCGGGAGCTCGGGCTGGAGGACGAGATCCGCTGGCGGAGACTGGGCGTGGGCTTCTTCCACGACGGTCGCCTCGCCTCGATGTCAACTCCGAAGGAGCTGCTCTCGTTCCCGGGCCTGCGGGCGCGCGACCGCGCTCGGCTGGGCGTCTTCGCCGCCCGCTGCCGCACGATCTCAGACCAGGACAAGCTCGACGCGCAGCCGATCGAGGAATGGGTCCGCCGGACGGCCGGCGACGCGCTCTGGGAGCGCCTGTGGCGGCCCCTCCTGGACTCCAAGTTCGACGGCCGCTACGAAGACCTGCCCGCCACCTTCCTGTGGTCGCGCACGAAGCGCTCGGCCGCCACCCGGGACAAGGCCGGTCACGAGGTGATGGGTTGGATCCGCGGTGGGCACCAGCGCCTCGTGGACGCCCTCGGCGCCGCCATCCGCGAGCGCGGGGGAGAGGTGCTGCTGAACACCCCTGTTCGGCACGTGCCCTCCGCCGGGGGCCGGGCGCAGGGCGTGGTGGTCGACGGCGGCTTCCGTGCCCATGACCAGGTGGTCACGACCCTGCTGCGCCCGCACATGCGCAATCTGCTCTCGGAGGAGCTCGAGGCGACCCTGCCGCCCGACCCGAACCGCTACCTCGGCGTCGTCTGCCTGGTGGCTCGCGTGCGGCGCTCGGTGAGCCCCTACTACGCGCTCAACATCACCGACCGGTCGATTCCGCTCACGAGCGTGGTGGAGACCACCCACGTCGTGGACCCCGAGCAGGTGGGCGGCCACCTGATCTACGTGCCGCGCTACGTGCGCCCGGAGTCGGAGGACCTGGAGCGGCCGACCGACGAGATCAAGCGCAGGTACCTCGCCGAGGTGACCCGGATGTTCCCGGAGTTCCGCCCTCGCGACGTGATCGCCTCCCAGGTGGCCCGCGCCCGCTACGCCGAGCCCGTGCACCGGGTCGGCGTGCACCGCCGGCTTCCCGAGCTCGCGCCCGCGCCCGGCCTCGTGGTGGCGTCGTCCGCGCACGTGTACCCGGAGGTCGTGCACGCGCACTCGATCATGGGCGTGGCCGAGCGGACCACCGACGCCGTGCTCGCACGTCTCGAGACCGTCGAGTCGCAGCGGGAGGCCGCATGAGCATCGACGGCGCCTCAACCGCCCTACGGGCGCCGGCCGCCACCCGACGCACCCGTTCGCGGGTGGCTGAGATCGCCCGCGCGATCGCGTGGCCCGCGGGCGCCGCTCTCGCCTTCGCCGTGCTCGTGGCCGTGACCTGGGGCACCTGGGGCGATCTCGCCCACGACACCGGGTACGACTTCGTCGCGGCCCAGCGGATGGCGGACGGGCAGCTCGCCTACCAGGACTTCCCCTACATCTACGGGCCGCTCGGCCTCGCCGTTCTGGCGGGCGCCTTCAACTACGTGAGCATCTCGATTGACACGGCGATCGCCGTGGGCCTGGTGATGGCCGCCGCGGCCACCGCCCTCACGTACGCCCTCGCCCGGCAGCTGACCGGACAGGCCGGTGCCGCACTCGCGGCAACGCTGGCGGCCACCGCGGCCCTGGGGACCGGAAACATCGGCCTGGTCATCCCGCACTCCGCATCGGCCTCGATGGCCGTGGTGGCGTCGCTCGCCGCGCTCCTCGCCGCGGCGTACTACAGCCGGACCGAGAACCGGGCATACCTCCTCCTCGCCGGCCTCGCCGCGGGCATGGTGCTGCTCACGCGGCCCGAGTTCGTGGCCGCGATCGCCGTCGCCCTCGGCGCGTGGCTCGGCGCCCGCGTTCTCCTGGCCGACGGAGCCGCGCGCCGTCGCGCGCTCGTGGACACGGCCATCTGCGGCGGTGCCGCTCTCGCCGTGGCCGCGGCGGCCTACGGCCTGATCCTGACCAAGGTCTCGCTCGACTCCCTCCTTCACGAGAACCTCTTCCCGCGCGACCAGCTCGACGCGGGCGGTAACGCCGTGTTGCGCGGCTCGGCCCCGATGACGGCCGGTAGCTTCGCGGAGCTCGCCGGGCGCCTGTTGCTCTACGCCGCCGGAGCCGGCGTGCTCCTGGCGCTCGCCTCGTTCATCCGCCGGGGCTCCCGCGCCGCGATGATCGCCGCCGGTGGGGCCGTCGCGCTTGCGCTGATCGCCCTGGCCGCGCGGCCCGAGTTCGTACGCAGCCACCTCGACCTGGCCTACGCCTGGATCCCCGCCGGGGCAGGCCTGGCGGCGCTGGCACTCCTGTGGCGTGCGCGCCGCAGCCGGGGTGTCTGGGCGACGCGGGACCAGGTGGCCCTGCTCTGCGTGAGCTTCCTCGCCGTCCTGGCAGCCAAGACGTATGCGGCTTTCGAGCCTCAGCCCAACCCCGCGTTCGCTCAGTTTGCGAGCTACGCGCTGCCCTTCGCCGCGATCTTCCTCGTGTGGCTGCACGCCGAGGCGCTCCCCCGGGGCGACCGCACGTCCGCGACCGTCGGGCTCGGGTGGGTTGCGGTGCTCGCCGTGGTCGGGTGGGTCCTGGTGGCCCACGACGCCCGTGACGAGACCTTCAAGGTGAGCGGCCCGGGCGGTTCGATGACCGCGTCCGCCGCCGAGGGCCCGGCCTACCAGGAGGCGGTCAACCGCATCCTGGCCGTGAGCCGGCCGGGCGACCCGATCCTGCTGGCGCCGCAGATGAGCGCGCTCTACACCCTCACCGACCGTCTCGACCCCGTGTCCGACATCTCCCTTCTTCCCGGGATGGTGGGCACGGCGAGCGAGGAGCGGGCCGCCATCGCCGCCATGCACGACGTGCGCATCGCGGTGACCGACCGCAGGCCTCTCACCGAATACGGGCGAGGCGCCTTCGGGACCGACTTCAACAGGCGCATCGGCGCCTGGCTGCGGAGTGACTTCCACCGCGTGACCACCATCCGAGGCGCCATGGACGGTGCCCCGACTCTCGACGTCTGGCAAAGGAGCAAACAATGAAGCTTCCCTCGACCATCGGCATCACCGGCGCGGCAGGGTTCGTCGGCGCGAATCTCAGCGAGCGCCTGCTGGCCGAGGGCTGCACCGTCATCGGCGTGGACGACATGTCCGCGGGCAGCATGATCAACGTGGCGCCCTTCCTGGACGACCCGAACTTCAAGCTGCACCAGTTCGACTGCAGGGACGTGAAGCGCCTGAGACGGGACTTCGCCGGCTGCGACTCGATCGTGCATCTCGCGGCGATGAAGATCCCCCGCTACGGCGGGGCGCTGAGGACGCTCGAGGTGAACGTCGACGGCTCGCACGCGGTGTTCGACGTAGCCATGAGCACCGGGGCGCACGTGGTGATGGCGTCCACGTCCGACGTGTACGGCAACGCCGTGCCGCCGTTCGCCGAGGAGGATCCGATCGTGCTCGGCCCGCCCACGAGCGTCCGCTGGTCCTACGCGACGTCGAAGCTGTTCGACGAGCACCTGGCGCTGCGGCTGTCCGAGGAGCGCGACCTGCGGGTCACGATCCTTCGCCTGTTCAACGCCTACGGGCCCCGTAACCACCCCACATGGTGGGGCGGCCCGCTCTCGCTCTTCTTCGAAGAGATGCTCGACGGCAAGATCATCGAGCTGCACGGGGACGGCCGGCAGGTGCGGAGCTTCACCTACGTGAGTGACACGGTGGAGGGCTTCGTGCGCTCCCTGCAGCGCCCGGAGACCTCGGGAGAGGTCATCAACATCGGGGCCGAGGAGCCGATCTCGATCGTGAAGCTGGCGGAGCGGGTGCAGGCGTCGCTCGGCATCGCGCTTCCGCTGCGAGCCACGCTGCTGCCCTTCGAGCGCATGCCCGGCAAGTACCAGGACGTGCGGGTGCGCATCCCCGACACCACGAAGGCGCGGCAGATGCTGGGCTTCGAGGCTCAGGTGTCGCTGGACGAGGGCCTGGCCCTCACGCTCGAGTGGGTGCGCGAGCGCCGGGCCGCCGAGAGCGCGGCCGCGGCCGAGGTGGCCTAAGGATGTCGCCGGCGCCCCGGTTCGGGGCGCCGGTTCGCGTGCACCTTCCGGGTCACGCGGTATCGGGGGGTGTGGCGCGTAATGCATGCAGGGCATGCATAAGACGCCAAACCCCCTCTGGGGCGTGGTCGGGGGGCGTGAAGCTGGCCGCAGCGCCCGGGGACCTACGCCCCGGTGACTCCGGCGGTCTTCCGCTCGCTGCGGGCGGCCAGCAGGTCCATCAGGGCGTCGGCCGTGCGCTCGCCGGCGTGGCCGTCCCAGAGCGGGATGACGCACGGGGTGGGGGGGAGCGATGAGGGCCGGACGTTCGCGATCAGGGAAGGGTCCTCGCCGAGCAGCACGTTCGTGCCCCGGGTGATGGTCACGGGGCGCTCGGTGTTGGTGCGGAACGTGTAGCAGGAGACCCCGAGGGCGGCGGCCTCCTCCTGCACGCCGCCGGAGTCGGTCACGATGGCGCCGGCGGCCTGCTGGAGCGAGAGGAACTCGATGTAGCCCGCGGGGTCGATGCAGCACACGCCCGCGGCCTCCAGGCGCTCGAGCCCGGCGCCTTCGGCCAGCCGGGCGCGGGTGCGCGGGTGGATAGGGAACACCACGCGAGTGGCCCCGCCGAGAGCGATGAGCGCGTCGACGATGGCGGCCAGGCGCGCCGGGTCGTCCACGTTGGATGGCCGGTGCAGGGTCACGAGCACGTACTCGCGCGGGGTGACGCCGAGCTCGCGCCAGGCGGCCCGGGCGCGAGCCTTACCCTCAAGCCGACGTAGAGAGTCGATCATGGTGTTGCCGACGAAGCGGATGCGCCCCGCATCGATTCCCTCGGCGATCAGGTTCTCGGCGGCCTCGGGGCTGTGGGTCAGGAGCAGGTCCGAGAGGCGGTCCGTGAGCACGCGGTTGATCTCCTCGGGCATCGACCAGTCGGCCGAGCGCAGGCCGGATTCCACGTGCGCCACGGGAATGCCGAGCTTCGAGGCGGCCAGCGCGCAGGCGAGTGTCGAGTTCACGTCCCCGGCCACCACCACCAGCTCGGGGTCGTGCTCGAGGAGCACCTGCTCGAACGCGATCAGCACCCGGCCGGTCTGGTCGCCGTGGCTGCCTGAGCCCACTCCCAGCGACACCGCGGGTGCCGGGAAGTCCAGGTCGGCCAGCACATCGTCGGACAGCTTTGCGTCGTAGTGCTGCCCGGTGTGCACCACCAGCTCACGAGCCGGCGTGAGGTGGCGCATGGCCTGGATGACCGGCGCCATCTTCACGAAGTTGGGACGAGCGCCCACCACATAGGCGACCGGCGCCGGACCGCGCTCGGCGGCCGTGCGGGGGGTCCCTCGCCTGAACCGAGCGCGGAGGTCCGTGGTGGTCTCACGCGAGTTCACCGGAGCTCTCCCCGACCCTAGGTCCGGGCCACCCAGACCGCACCGGACCTTCGTCTAGGGCCCGGTCAATGGGCCGTTTTTGGACCTACCCCGGAACACCTTTCGCGTCTACGGTCGAATGACCCACCCCCGGAGGAGGATCGGCGCTTGAAGCGTTTTCTCGGCGTGCTGCTTGCGGCCGCCATATTGGGCACGACGCCCGCAGTCGCGCAGGGCGCCGCCCCCGAAGGCGTTACGGGGATGGCGCTGGATGCGCGCGCCGAGATCTCCTGGCAGCCGGTGGCGGGAGCGACTGCGTACAACGTGTACCGGGGAACCACGGCAGCCGCGGTGAACACGCCGGTGAGCCTCACCGGCGTGCCGCCGCCTCCGATGTCCGCGCCGGCGAGCTTCATCGACACCACGGCGGCGAACGGCACCACGTATTTCTACGGCGTACGCGCGGTGGTCGGCGGGGTGGAGTCCGGCAGCTCGCGGCTCGTGCAGGTCACGCCCCAGGCACGCGTGTGCTCGGGCTCGAACGTGGTCACGCAGGAGAACTGCTTCCCCGGCGTCTTCAGCTGGAAGGTCCCGAGCGACTCCACCGGGATCGAGGGCTTCGCCACCAAGCAGAGCATCAACAAGGGCGGGTCGATCGACTTCAAGATCAAGGCGGCCACCCCCACGGTCAGCATCGAGATCTTCCGCAACGGCTTCTACGGGGGCGCGGGCGCCCGGCTCTATACCCAGATGGACAACGTGCCGGTGGCCAGCCAGCCGGCCTGCTCCAACAACGCGTCCACCGGTGTCTACGACTGCTCCAACTGGTCCGTCACCCAGACGATCACCACCACCGCCGACTGGCCCTCGGGCGTGTACCTGGCGCGAATCACGCGGCCGGACACGTTCAAGGCGTCTCACATCCTCTTCGTGGTGCGCGACGACTCGCGCCAGGCCGATGTCCTCTTCGGCCTCCCGTTCACGACCTACGAGGCGTACAACTCCTACGGCGGGAAGTCCCTCTACGAGCACAACTCCACCGGGGCGGACACCGTGGCCGGTGACCCGCGTGCGGTGAAGGTCTCCTTCGACCGGCCCTTCCAGAACCAGTTCGAGGGCGCCACCCACGACTGGTACACGCGCACCGACTTCATAACGGTCAAGTGGTTGGAGAGCGCCGGCTACGACGTGTCGTACGACGCCGTGGGCGATTTCGAGACGGGCGGCGCGCGTATACGCGACCACCGGGCATACATCTCCGGGGCCCATGACGAGTACCAGTCGGCCGCGATGCGCAGTGCGCTCGAGTCTGCGCGCGACGCCGGGGTGGACCTCCTCTTCACTGGCGCCAACGAGCTGTTTTGGAAGGTGCGCTTCGAGGCCGGCGCGTCGGGGGTCCAGAACCGCGTGCTCGTGTGTTACAAGACGAGCCAGAGCGGCGGCCCGGACCCGAGCGGGATTCCCACCGGCACCTGGCGCGACCCCGCAGGGGCCAACAACCCCGAGAACGCGCTCAGCGGCGTCCAGTTCATCGGCCAGAAGCCCTTCGGGTACTTCCCGCTCCGCGTGAGCGCCGCCCAGGGCCAGGACCGCATCTGGCGAAACACAGGCCTCGACACCCAGGCCACCGGGACCTTCACCAACGTGGGAAACAGCCTGGTGGGCTGGGAGTGGGACGCGCGCGTGCCGAACGGGGCGGAGCCGCCGGGAGTCGTCACGCTGGCCGCCTCGCCGGTGGACGGGGACATCCTCCAGGACGCCGGCGGCATCTACGCCCCCGGCACCGCGGTGGCCCACATGGTCAAGAAGCAGTGGCCGAGCGGCTCGCTCGTGGTGGCCACCGGCACGAACCAGTGGAACCTCGGGCTGGGCATCAACGCGGAGGGCGTGGGCGAGCCCGACCGGCGGATCCAACAGGCCACCACCAACATCCTCCTGGACATGGGCGCCACCCCGGAGACGCCCGCTTCGGACATCGTGCTCGACAACGCCACGTCGGCGCCCACCGTGCTGCAGAAGACCCCGGCGAGCGGGGCCACCGGGGTGGACCCGGCCACCGCCGTGAGGGCCACCTTCTCCCGGGCCATGGACCCGGCCACGATCAACACCTCGAGCTTCACCCTCAAGCGTCCCGACGGCACCACCGTGCCCGCGTCTGTGACCTACGACAGCCTCAGCTTCACGGCCACGCTCACGCCGACGCTGCCGCTGGCCCTCACGACCACCTACACCGCCACGCTGGCGTCCACGATCAAGTCAGCCAACGGCGTGGGCATCGGAGCCGCTCAGACCTGGAGCTTCGCCACGCGGGCGCCCGACTCCACGCCGCCCGTGGTGTCCGTCACCGCCCCGCAGAGCGGCGCCACGGTCGGCGGCACGGTGAACCTGACCGCGAACGCCACCGACAACAGCGCCGTGGCCGGCGTCCAGTTCCGGGTCGATTCCACCAACGTGGGCAGCCAGGACACCACCGCTCCCTACTCGACCTCGTGGGATGCCAGCACCTTCTCCGCCGGCAGCCACCAGATCCGTGCCGTGGCCACCGACACCTCGGGCAACACCACCACGTCGGCGGCGATCACGGTGACCGTGGACAACAACGGGCTGGTGGCCGCATACGGCTTCGAGGAGGCATCGGGTACCACCGCCACGGACGTGTCCGGCCAGTCGAACAACGGCACGATCAACGGTCCCACCCGCACGACCGGCGGGCGCTTCGGCTCGGCGCTCGCCTTCGACGGCAGCAACGACGAGGTCACCGTCCCGGACTCCTCCTCGCTCGACCTGACCACGGCGATGACCCTCGAGGCCTGGGTGCGCCCCTCGGGCGGCACCGGCTGGCAGACCGCCCTGATGAAGGAGACCTCGAACGGGCTCGCCTACGGCCTCTACGCCAACAGCGACACCAACCGGCCGAGCGCCCATGTGAACACCACGCGGGAGTTCGACACGCGCGGCCCGGCCGCGCTCCCCGCGGGGAGCTGGACCCACCTGGCGGCGACCTACGACGGGGCCAACCTGCGGCTGTACATCAACGGCGCCCTGGCCAACTCGATCGCCGTCACCGGATCGATGGCCACGTCCTCGAACCCGCTGCGCATGGGGGGCAACGCGGTCTGGGGCGAGCACTACGGCGGCCTCATCGACGAGGTGCGCGTGTACCGGCGTACGCTCAGCGCGGCCGAGATCGCCACCGACATGAACACCGCCGTGGCCGGCGGTGCGGCCCCACCCGGCCCGGACACGATCGGGCAGTTCACCGCTCCGATCGAGTGGCCGCTGGTGCCCGTGCACATCGCGAGCCTGTCCAACGGCAAGGTGGCGGTCTGGGACGGCTTCGACGCCGCGGTGAACTCCGAGCGGGTCTGGGACCCGGCCACCGGCGACTTCGACCCGGTGCCCACCGGGCGCAACCTCTTCTGCGCAGGCCATGTGACGCTGCCCGACGGGCGCCTGTTCGTGGCCGGCGGCCACATCGCGGCCTACGAGGGCACGAAGGACACGAACATCTTCAATCCCACCACGCGCACCTGGTTCCGAGCCGCGGACATGACGCGTGCCCGCTGGTACCCGACGGTCACGACCCTTCCCGACGGCCGCATCCTCACCCTCTCGGGCGACAACGTGACGCTCAACCAGGCGGGCCAGCCCGTGCCGCTCACCAATGCCTCGGAGACGCTTCCTGAGATCTACAACGTGACCACGAACACATGGAGCTCGCTCACTGCGGCCCAGCGGCGCATGCCGCTCTACCCGTTCATGTTCGTGCTGCCCGACGGTCGCGTGTTCGACGCCGGCCCGGACACCACCACGCGCACGCTGAACACCACCACCGGGCAGTGGACCACCGTCGGCACCTCGCCGATCGACGGTCACAGCGCGGTGATGTACCGGCCCGGCAAGATCCTCAAGTCGGGCACGTGGGGCGATCCAGACTTCCCGAACCGCGTGGTCACCAACCGGGCGGCCACCATCGACATGACCGTGCCCAATCCCGCGTGGCAGGAAGCGGCCCCGATGCACTTTCCGCGCTCGTACCACACGCTCACCTCGCTCCCAGACGGCACCGTGCTGGCATCCGGCGGCGGTACCTCGTCGGACGGCGTCACGCAGTCCTCGGGGGTCCTCTCGACCGAGATCTGGAACCCGGACACGAACAGCTGGAAGGAGACGGCGGCCGCCCAGCGCCCGCGCCTGTACCACTCCTCCGCGCTGCTGCTGGCCGACGGCCGCGTGCTCCTGGCCGGCGGTGGGGCCTTCGGCACCGCGGTGAACCAGTCCAACGCCGAGATCTTCTCGCCGCCCTATCTCTTCAAGGGTGCTCGGCCCACGATCACCAGCGCCCCCGGCCTGCTGGCCCACAACCAGACGTTCAGCGTCTCGACTCCGGACGCGGCGAACATCCAGTCGGTGGCCCTGATGCGCATGGGCTCGGTCACCCACAACTTCGACATGGACCAGCGCTACATCCCGCTGACCTTCAGGCAAGGCGGCACCTCGGGCACCCTCAGCGTGGATGCGCCGGCCAACCCGAACGTGGCCCCGCCCGGCCGCTACATGCTCTTCATCCTGAACGACAAGGGCGTGCCCAGCGTGGCCTCGCTCCTCACCGTCAGCTCGGCCTCGGCCGACACCTCGGCGCCGAGCCAGCCCGGCGGGCCCACGGCCACGGTGAACGGCGACAGCGTCTCGCTGGCCTGGACCGCGTCCACCGATGACCGCGGGGTGACCGAGTACCGGATCCACCGCTCCACCACGGCGGGCTTCACGCCCACCGCGGCCAACCGCATCGCCACGGTCAGCTCGGGCCTCACCTACACGGATGCCGGCGTGCCTCCCGGCACCTACCACTACGTGGTGGTGGCGGCCGACGCTGCCGGGAACGCCAGCGCGCCCTCGCGCGACGAACCGGCCACGGTGGGCGCGGACACCACCGCCCCGACCGTGTCGATCACCGCGCCGGCCGCGGGCGCCACGCTCTCCGGCACGGTGAGCGTCACCGCCAACGCGTCCGACAACCGCAGCGTCACCTCGGTGCAGTTCCGCCTCGACGGTGCCGATCTCGGCTCGGCCGACACCAGCTCGCCCTACTCCGCGAGCTGGAACACCACAACGGCGACGAACGGGACGCACACGCTCACCGCCATCGCGAAGGATGCCGCCGGCAACTCCACCACCGCCACCAACGTGACGGTCACCGTGAACAACGTGACCAACGCGAACGGGCTGGTGGCCGCGTACGGCTTCGAGGACTCGGGCACCACCACGGTGGACGACTCGGGCACCGGCAACACGGGCTCGCTCTCCGGGCCCACCCGCACCGCGACCGGCAAGTTCGGCAGCGCGCTCTCGTTCGACGGAGTGAACGACTGGGTGAGCATCCCCGATGCCGCCTCGCTCGACCTCACCACGAACATGACGCTCGAGGCCTGGGTCAAGCCCACTGCCCTGAACGCCTGGCAGGCCGTGCTCATCAAGGAGCAGCTGAGCGGGCTCACCTATGGGCTCTACTCCAACACCGACACCAACCGGCCGAGCGCGCACGCCTTCACCACTCGCGAATTCGACACCCGGGGCACGAGCGCGCTGTCCACCACGGCCTGGACCCACCTGGCCGCCACGTATGACGGCTCGACGCTCCGGATCTTCGTGAACGGCGTGCAGGCGTCGAGCCTGGCCCTGTCCGGGAGCATGCTCACCTCGACCGGTGCCCTCCGGATCGGCGGGGACAGCTTGCCCTCGGAGTGGTTCGCCGGACTGATCGACGAGGTCCGCGTGTACAAGCGCACGCTCACCGCGGCGGAGATCCAGCAGGACATGAACACGCCGGTGAAGCCCGTGCCCACCGACACCCAGGCCCCGACCGCCCCGACCGGGCTCACCGCCACCGGCGGCCTCGGCCAGGCCCAGCTCGGCTGGACCGCGGCCACGGACAACGTGGGCGTGGCCCGCTACAACGTCTACCGCTCCACCACCGCGGGCTTCACGCCGGCCGCGGGCAACCTCGTGGCCCAGGTGACGGGCACCAGCTGGACCGACTCCGGCCGGGCCGCGGGCACCTACTACTACCGCGTCACCGCGGAGGACGCCGCCGGCAATGTGGGCCCGGCCTCCGGGCAGGCCTCGGCCGCGGTCACGGCAGACACCACCGCTCCGACCGTGAGCATCTCCTCGCCCGCCAACGGCTCCACGGTGAGCGGCACGATCGACGTGAACGCCACTGCCAGCGACAACGTGGGCGTGGCCGGCGTCCAGTTCAAGCTCGACGGCGCGAATCTCGGCGCCGAGGACACCGCCTCGCCCTACACGCAGGCCTGGAGCACCAACGGGGTGGCGAACGGCAGCCATGCCCTGACCGCTGTGGCGCGCGATGCCAGCGGCAACACGAAGACGTCCACCACGGTCACGGTCACGGTGAACAACACCGCCACCACCGGCCTGGTGGGGGCGTACGGCTTCGAGGAGACCTCGGGCACCACGGCGGTGGACAGCTCCGGCTCGGGCAACCCGGGCACGATCAACGGCCCCGTGAGCACCACGGCGGGCAAGTTCGGGCGCGCGCTCTCCTTCGACGGGGTGAACGACCTGGTGACGATCGCCGACTCCAACGCGCTCGACCTGACCACGGGCATGACCCTGGAGGCCTGGGTGCGACCCAGCATCGTCACCGGATGGCGCACCGCGCTCCTCAAGGAGCAGACCAACGGGCTGGTGTACTCGATCTACGCGAACACGGACGCGAACCGCCCGAGCGGCCACGTGTTCACCAACGCCGAGGTGGACACCCGCGGCACCGCCCAGCTCGCCGCCAACACCTGGAGCCATCTCGCCGCGACCTACGACGGGGCAACCCTCAAGCTCTACGTGAACGGGACCCTTGCGTCGAGCAAGGCCGTGACGGGCTCGCTCTTCAACTCCACCGGAGCGCTGCGGATCGGTGGCAACAACGTCTGGCCCGAGTGGTTCGCCGGCCAGATCGACGAGGTTCGCGTCTACAAGCGGGCCCTGACCGCGACCGAGGTCACGGCCGATATGAACCGCGCTGTTCTGCCCTAGCGGCCAGGGAGGAGTGGAGCCCGATCGGCGGCGAGGAGCGGAGCCTGATCGGTGATCAGGCGAGCACCGCAGCGCTGTCATAGGGCGGAGCCCCGGACCATGCTGTCACTGACCGAACGGGTAGCGGTGGGCTGGCCCCCCGTTCATGGCCCATGGGCGGGTTCGCACCTAGGCTCGATGCGATGACCGGTGATGCCGTCCCGGGGCGGCAGAACATGGGTCACCGCGTCACGCGGGGCCTCGCCTGGGTCGGTGCGTCCCAGGTCACGCTGCAGCTCACACGACTTGTCGTGGCGATCGTCGTCGCGCGGCTGCTCACGCCGACGGAATACGGCCTCGCGGCGGCGGCGCTGGTGTTCGCGAGCCTGGTGCTCGTCTTCTCCGACATGGCCTTCGGCGCCGCCCTCGTGCAGCGGAAGACGCTGACGGACGACGACCGCTGCACCGCCTTCTGGATCACCCTCGGGTGTGGGGTGGTGTTCACCGTCGCGGGCTTCCTGCTCGCGAGCTCGGTGGCGGCCCTCTACGGCCAGCCGGACGTGGGGCCGCTGATGGCCGCGCTCTCCTTCAGCTTCGTGCTCACGGCCATCGGGGCCACCCAGCAGGCGCTGCTCCTGAGGGAGATGAACTTCCGCCGGCTCGAGCTGATGACAATGGCCGGCTCGCTGTCCGGCGGAGCGGCGGCGGTGGTGCTGGCGGTGCTCGGCCAGGGTGCCTGGGCCATCATCGCCCAGGCGCTGGTGATGGCCGCTGTGTCGAGCGCTCTGTACTGGCACGCGTCGAGCTGGCGCCCGAGGTTCTCGTTCTCCCGGGCCAGCGCCCGGGACCTGTGGGGCTTCAGCGGCTACCTGATGGGCCACCGGTTCCTCTACTACCTGCACCAGAACGCCGACAACTTCCTGATCGGGCGCTACATCGGCCCGGCCGCGCTCGGCACCTACGCGGTCGCGTACAACGTGATGCTCACCCCGGCCAGCCGCATCGGCGGCCCGCTCCAGCGCGTGCTGGCGCCGGCGTTCTCGAGGATGCAGGACGAGCCGGAGCGGATTGCCGCGGCCTGGGCCCGGGTCACGCGCCTGATCGGGGCGATCGCCATCCCGGGCATGGTCGCGCTGGTGATCGTGGCGCCCGACTTCGTGCCCGTCGTGCTCGGCTCCCATTGGGACAACGCCGTGCCCGTGGTCCAGATCCTGGCCTGGGTGGGGATCCTCCAGGCGCTCCAGAGCGTCGACGTGGACATCCTGATGGCCCGGGGCCGCACCTCCACGCTGTTCCGGTACTCACTCTTCTTCTGCAGCGCGCATGTGGTCGCGTTCATCATCGGACTGCACTGGGGGATCACCGGCGTCGCGGCGGCCTACGCCATCTCCAGCACGCTGGTCGAGCCGGTGCTGACCGTGATCACCGCCCGCGCCCTCGGCGTCTCGCCCTGGGTGCCCATACGCAGCCTCGTCGGGGTCGTTCAGGCCACGGTGCTGATGGCCGCGGCCGTCCTGGCCACGCGCCTCGCGCTGGTGGCGGGGGGCGTCCCGGCCGGCGCGCGCCTGGCGCTCACGACGCTCGTGGGAATGGTCGTCTTCGCGGCTGCCTGCCTCTGGCGTGAGCCCGAGCTGAAGCGCGAGGTCCGGACCATCCTGCGGCGTTTCTCCACACGCACCCCAACCACGCCAGGCGAGGAGCACAGCCCGATCGGTGATCGGGCGAGCACCGCAGCCATGTCTTCGGTCCCGTCGTGAGCGGCATCCCGTCCGTGTCGGTGGTGGTGGCCACCCACAACCGCGCCGAGCGGCTGCGGGCGCTGCTCGAGGGCCTTCGCCGCCAGACGCTCCCGCGCGAGCACTTCGAGGTGATCGTGGTGGACGACGGCTCGCGCGACGCCACCCCGGACGTGCTGGCGGCCGAGCAGGCGAGGGGGCAGCTCCCGCTGGCCTTCGTCCGCCACCACGAGGGCCGCGGCCCCGCCACGGCGCGCAACCGCGGGTGGCGCCTGGCCTCCGCACCGGTGATCGCCTTCACCGACGACGACTGCGTCCCCACCCCAGGCTGGCTCGACGCGCTCTTGCGGGGAGTGGTGGGGCGCGAGGAGGCAATCGTCCAGGGCCGCACCCTGCCCGATCCCGCCGAGGCGGACCGCATCGGCCCGTTCGCGAAGACGATGGAGATCACCGAGCCGGGCCCGCACTTCGAGACCTGCAACATCGCCTATTCGCGTGCGCTGCTCGAGCGTCTCGGCGGCTTCGACGAGAGCTTTCCCAGCCCCACCGGCGAGGATTCGGACCTGGGCTCGCGGGCCATCGCGGCCGGCGCCGCCGCCAGTTTCGAGCCCGAGGCGCTGGTGCACCACGCGGTGTTCGAGCGCCGCCCGCTCGAGGCACTGCGGGACGCGCTTCTGGCCACGGACGACCTGCGCGCCTATCGCCTCAACCCCGAGTTGCGTACGAACCTGCGGATGGGGGTCTTCTACGACCGCTCGCACCCGCTGCTCATGCAGGCGGCGGCCGCCGCGCTTCTGTCGCGACGGCGCCCCAGCAACGTCCTGTTCTGCGCGCCGTACGCGGCCAACGTGCTCGGGCGCTGCCGCAGTGCCGGGGCTCCGCCCTGGCATGCCCCCTTCTTCGTTGCCTACGACGCGCTTCAGATCGCTGCCACGGCCCGCGGTGCCGTCCGGGAACGGCTGATGGTGATCTGATGCGGTCTCGTCCTTTCTTGGTCCAAATGGCTCGACCCTTGAGGGGGTACGCAGCCCTCCTGCGTAACTACGGTCCGTCGTGATGCGCGTGATCCGCCACCGCGCAGTGTCCCTCGTGAGAGCACTGCTCCTCATCGCCGTCGTCGGCTCGGTGATCGCCGGGTGCACGCCCACCACGCCGCCCTCGGCTCCGGCCGGGGTCACGGCGATCGCGCTCGACGGCAAGGTCGGGCTGGCCTGGAGGGCGGCGGCCTCGGCAACGTCGTACACGGTGTACCGCGGCACCTCGCCCTCCTCGATCACCCAGAAGGTCAGCCCGGCCAACCTGAGCGCCACCACGTTCACCGACACCACGGCCCAGAACGGCACGGCCTACTACTACGCCGTACGTGCCGCCAACTCGGCCGGGAGCTCGGGCTCCTCGCCCCAGCTGGCCAAGAGCACGCCGCGCGCCCGCTCGTGCTCCACCGGGAACCGGATCGTTGTGGAGAACTGCTTCCCGGGCACCACGGACTGGAGCGTCACCGACGGCGCCGGGACCTTCAACAACGGCATCGAGGGCTACGCCTCGGCCTCGAGCGTGAACGCCGGGAACAGCGTGGCGATCCGCACCGCCACCGACTCCGGGGTCCCATACCACATCGAGATCTACCGGACCGGCTACTACGGCGGCTCCCAGGGGCGCCTCATCTCGGTGATCCCGGGGCTGGACGGCTCACGGCCCCCCGGATGCGTGCGCGAGCCCGGCACCACCGGCCTGGTGGACTGCGGGCAGTGGGGGAACGTGGCCACGGTGACCACCACGAGCGACTGGACGTCGGGCACCTACTTCCTGAAGCTGGTGCGCGAGGACAACGGGAACGCAAGCGTGATCCCTCTGGTGGTGCGCAACGACGGCAGCAACTCCAACGTGCTGTACGGCGTGCCCACGGCGACCTATCAGGCCTACGGCCGCTTCGGCGGCAAGTCCCTCTACACCTACCTGAGCGACGCGCCGGCCACGATCACCGGCGCCAACCGGGCGATCGAGGTGTCCTTCGACCGTCCCTACTCGCAGCCCACGGAGGGCGCCTTCGCGCACGACTGGTACGGCCGCACCGACGTGGCCGAGGTGAGCTGGCTCGAGCAGCAGGGGTACGACCTGACCTACATCGCGTCGGAGGACCTGCACTCGAATGGCGCGCAGCTGAAGAACCACAAGGTCTTCATCTCGGGCGCGCACGACGAGTACTGGTCGAAGGAGATGTTCGACGCCGCCATCGCGGCCCGCAACAGCGGCACCTCGCTGTTCTTCTCCGGAGCCAACGCCGCCTACTGGCGGGTGCGGTTCGCCGCCGGCCCGCAGTCGGGCGCGCCGAACCGGTTGATGATCGGATACAAGACGGTGGAGAGCGGCCCGGCCGACCCCAGCGGCACCCCGACCTCCACCTGGCGGGACCCCGCGGGCCCGAACCGGCCTGAGAACGAGCTGGTCGGCCAGATGTACGTGGGCGACAACCCGAACACCTTCTTCCCGCTTCAGGTGTCGGCCGCGCAGGGCCAGAACCGCGTCTGGCGGCACACGTCGCTGGCGTCGCTTCCCGCCGGTACGACGGCCGACATCGGCACCGACCTCGTGGGCTGGGAGTGGGACGCGCGGGCCCAGAACGGGGCCGAGCCCGCCGGGGTGACCACGGTGGCCGGGTCGTCGGTGACGGGTGGCCTGATCCAGGGCAACGGTGCTTTCACCACCCAGGGCGACGCGACGGCCACGGCCACGATCTACCGGGCATCCAGCGGCGCGTACGTCTTCTCAACGGGCACGAACCACTGGTGGCGCGGGCTGGCCAAGAATCAGCACGGGCAGGGCACCCCCGACGTGCGCATCCAGCAGGCCACGGTGAACATCCTGAGCGACATGGGCGCCACGCCCACCACGCCGGCCGGGAACATCCAGCTGGACAGCGGTGGTGCCCCGGCGGTGCGCGCCACGGTGCCCTCGGACGGGGCCGCCGCGGCGAAGGCGGACGAGCCGCTCGTGGTGAGCTTCGACCGCCAGCTCGATCCGAAGACGGTGTCCGCCGCGGATTTCAGCGTCACCGGACCCGGCGGGGAGAGCGTGCCCGTGGACCGCGTGGCCGTCGACAACGCCGCCGAGAAGGTGACCCTGACCCTCAGCCGCGCGCTCGACCCGATGAGCGAGTACAGGGCCACCGTGGACACCGACGTGAAGAGCTGGGCGGGGGACAGGCCGCCGGCGGCCACCTCGTGGCGGTTTACCACCGGTCAGGGCACCACGCCCCGCGTGAGCTCCCGGACTCCCGCTCCGGACGCCACCGCGGTGGCCACTGACGCCACGGTGCGCGCGACCTTCGACCGGCGCCTGGCGCCCCGTACGGTCAACGGCGAGACGGTGGAGCTTCGGCCCGCGCGCGGGGGCAGCCCCGTTGCCGCCCGGGTGGACTACCTACCGGCCACGCGGACCGTGCGCCTCACGCCGGCCGCGCCCCTGCGGGAGTCCAGCTCGCACCGCGTGACCCTGACCTCAGGACTCCACGGCGTGGACGGCACGCCGGTGAGCGCCGAGTCGTGGACGTTCACCACCGGGCTCGACCTGGCGGTCGCCGGGCGCGAGCCCGTGCCCGGAGCGGTGGACGTGCCGGCGGACCAGGACGTGCACGTGACCTTCTCGCGGCCCGCGGACCCGGCGAGCATCACCCCCGGAGGCTTTCGGCTCACCAACCCGGCGGGCGAGGACACGCCCGCGTCGGTGAGCTACGACCCCCCCTCGCAGACCGCGACGCTGCACCCGGACTCGAGCCTGGAGCCGGCCACGTACACCGCGCGTCTCGGCGCGGTGCGGGCCGCGGACGGCGGAGCGCTGCCCGGACTCACATGGGCCTTCACCGTGGCCGGGGCCGCGCCCGCGACGCCCCAGGTCACGCGCACGACGCCCGCGGGCGGGGCTGCGCACGTGGCTCCAGACGCCGGCGTCTCCGCGGTCTTCGACCAGCCGCTCGACCCCGACTCGGTGACCGGCCGGACCTTCACGCTCACCCCCGACGGCGGGGATGCCGTGGAGGCCGTGGTCACCTACGACTCGGGAGCGGAGCGAGTGGTGCTGAAGCCGCGCTGGCCACTGGCGCCCGGGGCTCGCTACACCGCCTCACTGGGCGGCGGCATCCGGTCCGAGTTCGGGCTGCCGGTGTCCGACCTGTCCTGGTGGTTCACGGTCGTGTCCGGCGACTTCTCGACGGACACGCTCCAGCCGAGCAGCTACCTCACGCGCTAGCCCTCAGGCTGCCGCAGCCGGCTCCGGCAGCGGGAACAGCCCGAAAAAGCGGCTCACCGCCCGCTCGTCCCCCTCGATCCGGACGTCACCGGACGCGAGCGCGCCGGCCAGGTCCCGGCGGCCGCGGATCAGGTCGAGGAAGGTGGGCGGGTCGGTCTCCACCACCGCGTCGGGCGACCGGGCATCGCCCCGCACGACCTCGAGCCGCCCGCCGGCCAGCTGGGCGCGGAAGCGCTGGTCGTCGAGCCGCAGCTCGAGGCTTGTGCTGAAGTCGCCGGCCAGGGCGGGGTCGAACAGGGTGCGCAGCGACACGACGTGGGAGTCGAGGCTCATCCCGACGCCCTCGGGCGCGGGCGGCGCGTTGGCCCCGCCCCAGCGCCCGAGCGCGATGACCACTGGCTCCAGCGCCAATCCCGCGGGGGTCAGCTCGTAGACCTGGGAGCCCGCGGGCGGGGGAAGCTTGCGCCGGCGCAGGATCTCGCCCTGCTCGAGCTCTCTGAGGCGTTGTGCGAGCACGTCCGGGCTCACGTGGGGGAGGCCGGCCCGCAGGTCGGTGAAGCGCTTCGGGCCCAGCAGGAGCTCGCGCACGACCATCAGCGCCCAGCGCTCACCCACCAGGTCGAGGGCCCGGGCGATCCCGCAGGCGTCGCCGTACGTCCGCTTGGCGGTCATGGGCGGAAATTCTAGCCGCGGGTCCGAAAGGAGGCACGCATGGTTGGTTTCTCCAACCGTGCGTTTCCGGTGCTCAGCGCCGCAACGAGCGCAGGATCCAGCGCAGCGCCCCGGCCGCGGCCAGAGCCCCGGCGGCCGTGGCGCCCGGGTGACGGTGCGGCTCCGGGGCCCTGGGCGAGGGGGAGGCCGGCCGCGGCGTATCGATCGCAGCGGGGGGCGGAACCGGTGTCGAGAGCGTGGGATACGTGCCGAGCGGCGTGGAGAGAGCCGGGGGCTCCGGGACCGGCGCGGGCGGCTCGGGCGGGCCCTGGGGTCGTGGCGCCGAGGCGGAACGGCCCGTGGCCGTCGGAGGGGTCGGGGGCGACGGCGGCCGGCGCAGGTCCGGTGCCGGCAGCGGCGGCCGAGAGGGCGTGCGACGGGGCGTCAGGGACGAGGTCATGTGGCGACCGCCGCTGAGGGCGAGCGCCCCGCCGGAGCCCACGGCCGCACCGCCTGTGGGCGAGGACGTGGAGGGAGTGACCCAGCTCGCCACCGCGCTTCTCATCCGCAGTGCCACCGCGGTGACCACCGGGCCCGTCGGCTCGTCGCGCCCGGGCTGATCGGGCCCCTGGTGGGGCCCGATGCGCAGTGCCACGGCCGCGAAGCCGAGGAAGATGAACGACATGAAGGTGACCTGGATGAAGGAGAAGGCGTCGAAGGTGAACATGGACACGGCAAAGCCGCCGATCGCCGCCGCCAGCGCCGCCATCAGAATTCCGTAGTCCCCGTCATCGCGCCTCGCGGCGGCGCCGAGCCGGCGGATCGTCCGGCCGTAGAGCCACAGCAGCGACAGCACGCCCAGGGCGCCGACCTCGATCAGCAGCCCGAGCCATTCGTTGTCGAGGATGCGGGCGTTCACCTTCGGGTCCTGCTCGCTGGTCAGCCGGGTGCCGAAGCCCGTCCCGAAGAAGGGCTTCTTGGCGAACTCATCGAGCCCGGGACCGAGGTCGGCCACACGGCCGCTGCCCGTGTCGCCGCCGCCTTCCTGCTCGGTGATGATCCCCTGCTCGGGGAAGATCGCCGACTTGAAGGTGCCGAGCGTGCCCGGCATCGCGACCTGGCAGGCCACGATGAGCGGCACCAGCAGCGGCAGTAGGCGCACCGTCTCCTTGCGCTTCAGCCACAGGAACACGATCAGCTCGGCCATGAGCATCAGCACCGTGGTGCGCGAGCCGGTGGCCAGCGCGCCCATGGTCAGCAGCGCGGCGGCGCCCATCCACATCGACCGGTTCTGGCGTTGGTAGAGGTAGATCGCCAGCGGCAGCAGGAGCACGAGCGCCGCGGCCAGGGCGATCGGATGCTGGGCCGATGCGAAGGCCCGCACCCGGAAGCCGCGCGTGCCCGGCCCCTCGAGGCTGTCGGGGTCCAGGTGGAAGATCGGGACGACCTGCTGCAGGTGGTTGAAGACGTTGTAGTTCGTCCGCCACTCGATCAGTGCCGAGATGGCCAGCAGGGTGCCGCCCCCCACCATCAGCACGATCAGCCGGTCCAGCTGGCGCCGGGTGGTGACGACGCTGCTCACGAAGTACATGACCAGGAAGAAGCTGGCCAGGAAAGAGAGCTGCTTCAGTACGGGTCCCGAAAGGCCGGCGGACGCCACGTGGTGCAGGTTCAGCCCGAGCGAGAGCGCCACCACGAACAGGAAGGCGAGCACCGGCCCCTCGACCTTCATCCGCCGCCAGCGGGTGTGCGGGTCCGCGAGGACGGCGAGAAGCCAGCCGAACAGCACCACGGCGATCAGGAGGCGGTAGGGCTCGATCTGAATCGGAAGGCCGCCGCCCACCGTGTAGCGCCGGATCGGCACGAAGAGGATGACCACGAGCACGTACCCGAGCACGACCGGCCAGGCCAGCAGGTACTTCTGGAACGCGACGATCACCAGGCCGATCGCCATCAGGCCGAGGAGTGGATTGGCCTGTGCCCGGACCGCGGCGGTGCCGAGGGCTATGGCCATCATCGTGCCCACGACCCAGTGCAGGGCGTGCGTGTTGCTCCGGCCGTCGCTCATCGCCCGGTCGTCATGACCGGCGGGCGCGACGGCGGGCGTGGGGGTCACCCCCCGGCCCGGCGGCGGCTTGAGGCGGAGGAGAGGCCGGGCTGGTGCGGGATGGTCGGACTGACCACGTGCTCCTGCGAGCCGTGACCGTTGGTGGTCCCGCGGGCATGGACGCCGTTGGGACCTGGCGCGGCGGCGGCCGGGATCGCACCGTCGCCCTCACGGACGGGACGCACCGAGAGCCCGTCGAGGCGCAGGGCCATCCCCTCGAGGAGATGGATGAGCGCGAAGGCACCGACGATGCAGAGGATGAAGGCGAGCGCGGAGGAGGTGATCGAGCGGCCCTGGACCAGAGTCGGGTTGGTGGGGCGGTCGAGCACGTTCAGCTCGATGCGCTCGCTCGGCTCGATGCCGGCCCGCTCCTGCTCGGAGGCGAGCAGGGTCTTGAAGGCATCGGCTGCTTCCCGGTTGAGCGTGCTCGCTCCCACCGCGGAGTCCGCGGTGGTGCTCAGCTCGATGATGGGAAGGAAGGTGGTGCGGTTGCCGGTGGCGTCGAGGGCCACCGCGCGGATCTGCCCCGGCTTGACCACGCCAGGGACCTTCGTCCGGACCTGGTCGCTCCGGGCGATCACCGAGTACAGGAGGGCGAGGCTCGAGAGCCGGGTCGGGTCGGCGAACTTCTGGGAGTTGTCGTCACCGCTGTTGTTCGTGCCGCTGCCGGTGATCGTCCCGGTCGGGTCCGATCCGTCCTGGCCCGCGGCCGGCTGGTCGGGGAGCGTGACCCGTCCCTCCGGGAAGCCCTTCTGGGTCACGAGGATGTTCGAGACGCCGCGCCAGGTCTCCGTGCCCCGGCGCTCGAGGCCCGGGAAGCTGAAGGCCGCGAGAAAGGCCAGCACGAGCCCCATCAGCACGCCGGCCGCCATCACGGTGCGGTGCTTCCATACGACGCGGGCGTGCTGGTTCAGGTTCATGGTGGGAGAAGTTGCAAGGAGGCGCCCCTGACTGCGCGTCAACGGACGCCTCGGCGCCACTATAAGTGCGAAAAAAGGGCCCTCAGCGGCTTCTGCCCGAGGTCCCGGCTAACGGGCGGTGCCGTACTGGACTAACGTCGGGGAACCGGCATCAGGCCAGGGCCAGGGCTATCAGGTCGTCGTGGCGGCGCTTCCACGAGTTGTTCTCGAGGAACGCCCGGCGCTCATCCTCGGGCGCGGGGCCGATCCGGAGCGCCTCGGCCACTGCCGACGGGAACTCGCCGCCCTCGCCCACGAGCACCACCCTCGGGCCGATTCCGCGCATGGGCGGTAGGTCCACCGCGGCCACCGGCCGCCCCGCGGCCACGTATTCGTAGAGCTTGAGCGGGCTCATGGCCATGGTCTGCTCCGTACGCACGTGCGGAACCAGGCAGGCATCGGCTGCAGCGATCAGCGCGGCGATCTCAACGCGCGACACGGCCGGACGGACGTGGACGTTCGGGAGCGCCCGCAGCGGCTCGAGGTGCCCCGGGTCGGCTATCGCGCCGACGAGCACCACCGACCCGTCCGGAAACCGGCGAGCAGTGGCCGCCACCAGATCGGCGTCGATCCGGGCGTCCAGCGTGCCCGCGTACAGGAGGCGCGGTCCCGGGAGGGCGGCGAACCAGTCCGGAGCGGGGGAGGGCGCGTCCCATTCGCCCGGGTCGATCCCGTTCGGAACGAGCAGCGTGGGCCCAGACGGGCGCGCGCGCTCGAGGATCTCCTGCGTGACTGCGCACACGCGCAGGCCACGGGTGCGGACACGGTCATAGCTCTCGTGAAATGCCGGCCACCACTGCTGGTAGCCGGGCTGGGCGGCCCAATCGTCCCACAGGTAGTAGGTCACGTCGGACGCCCAGTGCAGCGGAGCGAATCCCGCGACGAAGGGATTGGTTGTGATTACGACTGGAAGCTCGAACCCCGCTCGTTGCGTCTCCAGCGCCACACGGGCGTCCCAGTCGCGGTACAGGCGCTCGAGGTCCGCGACGGGCACCGGATCGGTCAGCCCGCCTGTGCGCACCGGGCGCAGGTGGCGTACCCGTTCGGGGTCCTCGGACCGGGCGGGGTCGAGCCTGCGCCCGAGCGCTCGCTTCGCGTAGGTGCGCAGCCGGTCCCGGTAGGGGTCCACCACCAGCAGACGCCGCGCCCTCGGGTGCTCCATCAAAACCTCGATCAGGCGGTCGGGGGAGAAGTGCATGCCTTGCCGGAAGCCGTCCTCCCACGTCCGGAAGCCGAGCGACAGCACCACGTCGCGTGCGTCGACGGCCGGAGCTTCTGCCGGTGGTGCCGTGGGCTGGGACATCCCGTCCAGCGTACGTCCGATCGGCCCCGCGTCCGGCCGCGCCTGAGCCTTCGGCTAGGGGGGTCCCGAAAAAGAGGTCCCTGCAACGGGCTACCCACGCACTTCCCCTTGTCCCCGATCCGGGTAACCTCCCGCGCCGCGGAGCGACCGAGTGGTCGGTGGCTTGGCGTCTGTGCGACACGGATCGTTGCGCAGCTGCTGCCTTTCCCCGCGCGAGAAAAACAACGAGAGGTGCTCGTACCGAGCGATGGCTCATCTACGGCCGCGCATGTCTGCACGTCCTTCCACCACCCCGGGAAGCCTGTCCGCGGTGGCCCTCGTGGTTGTGGCCATCGGGCTGCTGTTCCCGCCGGCCGGCTGGGCGGCGTCGCGTTTCGTATCGGTGTCGGGCTCGGACTCGGGCGCCTGCGGGTCGGCGTCGGGAGCGTGCCGGACCCTCGGGTTCGCGTACCGGCAGGCGGCGCCTGGGGACGTGGTGGAGCTCGGCTCCGGCTCCTACGGCGCGCAGACGATCGCCGCGGTGACGGGCCGGGCGGGCGCGCCGGTGGAGTTCAGGCCCGCTCCTGGTGCGCGGGTGTCGTTCTCGTCCCTGGACATCCGGGCGAGCTACGTGACGGTGCGGGACTTCACGACCGGCTCCCTGACCGTGGACGACGGCGGAGCGGCGGTGACCGGGGTGCGTGTGGTTCGGCCGACCGCTAAGACGCTCTGGATCAACAACGCCCACGACACCCAGTTCCTGGGTGGCAGCTTCGGCGGGAACTTCGATGACTCGACGGTGAAGATCTCGGGGGCCACGGCGTCGACGGGGCTGGTGTTCGACGGCGTCGTGTTCCACGACGCGCTCGCCACGAACGACGTGGTGCACATGGAGTGCATATGGGCGGCGGGCGTGCGCGACTTCGTGGTGCGCAACAGCATCTTCCGCAACTGCACCTACTTCGACATCTTCTTCACCACGTTCCAGGGCCCGGACCCACGCGATGTCCTGCTCGAGAACAACGTCTTCGAGGAGACGAAGCTGTGGGACGGCAAGGAGGGCTACTACTCGGTGATGGCCGCGAACTGGCTCTCGCGGGTGGACAACTTCACGTTCCGCAACAACGACTTCGGGTCGGCGGTGATCTTCCAGCCGCCGGTGGTGTCGAACGTGCGGATGCAGAACAACCTCGGTGAGCAGGAACCGTGGTCGTGCCACCCGGGGGTCACGTATTCGCACAATGTGTGGCGGACCGGGAAGTGCGGCTCAACGGATGAGGTCGCATCGGGCCTGGAGGGCCAGTTCATCGATCTGGCCGGCCATGACTGGCACCTGAAGGCGGGGGCGGTGGCGATCGACAAGGCCGACCCGGCCACCAGCCCGCTCACCGACCGCGACGGCCTCACCCGCAACGGGCCGCCCGACGCCGGCGCTCACGAGTTCGGTGGCCACCGCCCGCCGTCCGGCACTCCGGGACACAGCGACCTCGGCCCGCGTCGCCCCGAGAGCCCGGCCACGCGCCGCGCGCCGCGGATCAAGCGCGCCCACCTGCTGCGGACGCGCATCTGCCACCACGCGCGGCACGGGTGCCGCAGGACCGTCCGCCTGCGCCTGGTGGTGAGCGGGCGGGCCATGGTCACGCTCCAGCTCAGCCGTCGCGCCGCGCACGGCTGGAAGCGCGCCAGGAGGCTTCACCGCCGGGTGCATGCCGGCACCAACACGATCGTGATCGGCTCGCGAGGACTGCGGCCCGGCCGCTATCGGCTGGTGGTTCGAGCACGTAGCGGCCGCGGCGCAGGGGCAACACGCACCCTGAGGCTGGTCGTCCACCGCTGAGCCGAGGGACGGCTAGGACGCCGGAGCGCCGCGGCGGAAGGTCTCGCGCAGCCGCTGGCGGTCGCGCAGGGCCCGGACCACCGAGTCGTCGTGGTAGCGCGGCTCTCGCCTGACCGCGGCCGAGGCGTATCCGTACACCATCGCCAGCGCGGCGGGCTCGGTGCGCGCCCGCCAGAGGGCGCGCATGGCCAGGTAGCTTGGCCGGTAGCCCATGTACCAGGAGGCGCGGCCCATGGCCTCGCCGTGATGCAGAGATGTGAGCTCGCGCCCGCCCTCCGCCCGGTGGTGGCGGAACGGAAGGTCCACGAAGGTCTGGGTGCGCATGCCGCGCTGCTGCACCTGCAGCTCGTCGAGCCCGTCCCAGCCCATGCGCGGCTCGAGCGCCATCACGTCCGGCAGGCACACCGAGCGGTAGGCGCGCGTGGCGCCCCAGACCGTGGTGTCGGCCTTGGTGCGGCGAACCCAGCGGCCGTTCTCGGACTCGTAGCACGTGCCGCTGGCGATGCCGAGCAGCGGGTCCGCCGCGAATCGCGATGTGAGCACCTCGAAGAAGTCGGGCTCGAAGTCCACGTCGGCGTCCACCTTCACGAAAACGTCGATGCCGCGCGGCAGCGCGCCGATCCCGGTGCGGAATCCGTGAAGGTCCCGCCCCTCCCGGCGCCCGTTGGCCAGGCCGAGGCCCTCGGCCGCGGAGCGGTCCAGATGGCGCACCCAGGCGTGCTCGGCGGCCAGAGCGGCGAGGATCGAGGGGGTGGCGTCGCTGGAGCCGTCATCCACGACGATCCACGCCCGCGGGGGGTGGGTCTGGTCGGCCAGCGCCGCGGCCAGGCGGGGCAGGTTCTCCGCCTCGTCTCGGGCCGGGGTGATCACGGCATAGCTGAGCGGGTGGGTCACGCCGCCGACCTCACCGGTGCCTGGGCCGCGGCGAAGGCCCGGGGGAGGTAGCGGCTCAGCCACAGCTCGAGGGTGATCAGCGACAGCAGCAGCGGACCCCGGCGCTGGCGGCCCGCGCGCCAGTCGCTCACCGCCCGTTCCACCACGGCGCGGTCGAGCACGGCGGTGTAGGCCGGGTGGGGGGCGAGCAGCGTGCTCTCCACCACAGCGCCGCCGTCGGCGCCGAGCCAGGCGTCCACGGCGTCGTTGAAGAACCCGCGCTTGCGCTTCTCGAGCACGAAGTCCGGCACCTGGCCGCGTGCGGCCAGGCGAAGCACGTGCTTGCCCTGGAGCCGCCGGACCTTGTGTGAGGCCGGCACCCGCGAGCACAGTTCCACCAGCTCGTGGTCGAGGAAGGGCACGCGGACCTCGAGTGAGTGGGCCATCGAGGCGCGGTCGAAGTAGGTGAGCATGTCGTCCACGAGCCCGAGCTTCGCGTCCAGGTACAGCGCGGCTTCCAGCGGGGTGGAGCGCGCGGCGCCGTTCAGGCCGGCCGTGACGACGGCCTCCGCAGCGCCCGAGTGCTCGGCCAGCGCCCCGCTGAAGAGGCCGTCGCGCAGGTCGGGGTGCACGATGCCGCTTGAGGCGAGGAGGCGCGCCACCGGGTCCGGCGACTGCAGCGCCTCGGCCAGCTGCGCGGCCTGCCCGGGGCCGCGGCGCAGGGCCGCTCCGCCGGCCGCGCGGACCACGGCGGGGAGGTTCTCCCAGTGCCCGGCGAGCGAGGCCACCCGGTGCTTGCGGTACCCGCCCAGGAGCTCGTCCGCCCCCTGGCCCGAGAGGGCCACCGTCACGTGCTCCGACGCCAGCTCAGACAGGGCGAGGAACCCGAGTGAGGAGAGGTCGGCGAGCGGTTCGTCGAGGTGCCACACCAGCTCCTCCATGTAGTCCGGGTCGCTCGTGAGCGGCACCTCGAGCTGATGGTGCTCCGCACCGCAGAACTGGGCCACCCGCCGGGCGTCGGGCAGTTCGGAGTCCGTGCCCGCGAAGCCCACCGCGAAGGTCTTCACCGGCTGATCCATCTGCCGGGCCATGATCGACACGATCAGGCTCGAGTCCAGCCCGCCGCTGAGCATCGCGCCGAGCGGCACGTCGCTCATCAGGCGCATGCGCACCGCCTCGTCGAGCTTGTGGCCGATCATCTCGGCCCAGTCCTCGGAGCTTCGCTCCACCGGGTCGGGATCGGGCGCGGGGTAGGTCCACCAGCGCTCGAGGCGGTGGCCGCCGTCCTCCACCACCAGGCGCTCTCCGGGGTGCAGCTTCCGTACCTGGGCCAGCGGGGTCATGGGGCTCGGCACGTAGCCGAGGGAGAGATACGCCGCGATGGCCTCGTGGTCCAGCTCGTCGCTCACGAGGCCGCTGGCGATCACCGCCTTCAGCTCGGAGCCGAACACCACCGTGTTGCCCACCACCGCGTAGTAGAGGGGCTTGATCCCCAGCCGGTCGCGGGCGAGCACCCCGCGGCGGTTCACGCGATCCCACACGGCCACGGCGAACATCCCGCGCAGGCGGTCGGTCAGGTCCGGGCCGTGCTCCTCGTAGAGGTGGGGGAGCACCTCGGTGTCACAGCGGCTGCGCAGCAGGTGACCGCTCGCCTCGAGCTCACCGCGCAGGGCCTCGTGGTTGTAGATCTCGCCGTTCTGAGCGGCCCATACGCGCTGCCACTCGTCGGAGAAGGGCTGGTGGCCGCCGGCCACGTCGATGATGGACAGCCGCCGGGCTCCGAGCGAGCAGCCGTCGCCGAGCATGAAGCCGGCGTCGTCGGGACCACGATGTGCGATCTGGTCCGTCATCCGGCGCAGCACGTGCTGCGACAGCGGCGGCGCCATGCCACCGTCGGTGCGGAAGGCTCCCGCTATCCCGCACATGCCTAGGCCGCCCTCCTCTCGGGTCCGGGGCGGACCGCGGCCGACAGGGCGTGCAGGTGGCCGCGGCGGCGCTCCGGGCTGGACAGGGCCGCAAGTGCGTGTGTGCCGTGCCCGAGTGCGACACCGAGGGCCTCGAGACCGACCATGGACGGGCGCGGCGTGTGCTTGCGCGCGTAGAGCACGCGGTTGTGCGCGTGGAGGGCGAGCAGCCGCTCACGGGGCGCTGACGCGCCGCCCTCGTGACGGGCCACGGCTCCGGGCTCGTAGCGGATCGAATGGCCCGCCGCGCGCAGCCGGACGCAGAGGTCGGTGTCCTCGCAGTAGAGGAAGAAGTCCTCGTCCAGGCCCCCGATCTCCCGCAGCGCGCTGCGCCGCACGAGCATGCAGGCGCCCGACACCCAGTCGGGCCACGACGGGCGGGCGTAGGCGGCCGGGTCGCGCACCAGCTCGTCCGTCCAGTCGGCGAGCGGCCATGCCCGGTGAAGGAAGAGCGCCTGCGCGTACGTGGACCGCAGGCGTGGGAAGCGGCGCTGGCTGAAGGCGAGGCTGCCGTCGGCCTCCTCGATGCGCGGACCCACCAGGGCGGTGCGCGGCTCGGCGTCGAGCACTCCGGCCATCACCTCGAGGTCTCGCGCCCCCAGCCGGGCGTCGGGATTCAGGAGAAGAACGTAAGGAGCGGTCCCGCCGGCGGCTCCGGCGTTGCAGCCGGCGGCGAACCCGCGGTTCTCGGCCATGCGGACCACGTCGACAGGCAGGCCGGCGATGGAGGCGCGGGAGTCGTCGCTCGAGGCGTTGTCCACCACGGTCACGGTCACACCGGGAATGCCGGCCAGGGGCTCCACGCACCCACGCAGCGTGCGGGCGCTGTTGTAGGCCACCACGACCACGTCCACGCCGCTCACGCGGCGACCAGGCCTTCGAGGAACTTCCGCAGGTCGCCCGCGAGCGACTGCGCCCCCGACTCCTCCTCGCCGCCCGCGGCCATGGCCCGGTCGTCGGCCGTGATGATGGCCTCGGGCAGGAGCTCAACCTCCTCGACCAGCGTGACGATGCCACTGGCATGAAGCCTGCGCGCGATGGGCAGCTGGTGGTCGTCCACGGCCTCACCAAGTTGGAGCCGGCGAGGAACCACGATCGGGCGCTTCCCGCAGCGGCGGGCGAGCATGATCGAGCCCACGCCCGCATGGCAGATCACCACGCGGGCGTCCCGCATGTGGGCCGACAGCTCTTCGAAGGGGATGAAGTCCACCCACTCGCCGCGTCCGTGGGTCACTCGCGACGAGCCGTGCTGGACCAGCAGGCGCTCGTCGCCCCCGAGGGACGACGCGGCACGGATCAGCCGGTCGAACGGCTGCTCGTTGGTTCCGATCGTGACGAGGATCATCTGATTTGCAGGGTCCGGGGCGCAGGCCGATCACCGATCGGCCTGCACTCCTCCCTGGAGGAACAAATTTCCGGCGAAGCGCGAATCGGAGGCCTCACCCGCGAGCTCGGGCCATTGGACGTACAAACGGCTGGTAACGGGCGAGACCAGGCGCGCGGTGAGGGAGAGCTCCTCGATGCGGGTGAAGCTCTCCACGTAGACGCTCGGGACGCCGTGCAGCTTGCCCACCCACGCGAAGGGCACGGCGATGCCGGCGCCGGTCGAGAGGATCGCCGCGGGGCGCTCGGCACGGATGATCCGATTGGCCAGGCGCATGTTGCGGAGGAGGTTCGGCACGTTGCGGTTGGTGGGCCCGTGGGCGTGGAGCACGCGCTCCCCGCGCAGCAGCGAGCCGGTGTCGGACTTGTCGAAGGTGACCCAGATGCGCGGGAACTGATCCCAGGCGTCACGCAGAGCGAGAAGCTGAAGCAGGTGGCCCCCACTGGAGCAGACGAGCAAAACGGGACGCGTTCGCCTCCCCACCGAGTTGGCCATGAGTTGATCCTGGGTGGGACGGCCCCTGCGCGTAACGCCCCTTCGGAGAGCCCATACCTGGCCATTCGGGGGGCTCGTGCCACAGCACTGGTCGAATGGCGGTCGTCCCCGCGCGAGGCGGGTGCGAGCCTCGCCTGGTCACCCCCGGGCGTGCGCCACTAGCCGCCCGGGTCTCATCCAAGGCTTCTCCTTCCGTGTACCAGGTACAAGACTCCGCGGCGCTCCTCAAGGGCTCCCGCCGACTGCTCTCCCGCGGCCGAACGGCCACGAGGGTGAGTCGCACCGTGCTGCTGCTCGGCCTGGTGAGCATGCTCACCGACATCTCGTCGGAGATGGTGTCCACGGTCCTGCCGCTGTACCTGGTGTACACGCTCGGGTTCACGCCACTCCAGTACGGCGTGGTGGACGGCATCTACCAGGGGGCCTCGGCCCTGGCGAGGCTGGTCAGCGGCTTCGCCGGGGACCGGTTCGGGCGCCACAAGGAGGTGGCCTCGGTCGGCTATGGCCTCTCCGCGGTGTGCAAGATCGGCCTGCTGGTGGTGGGCAGCGCGTTCTCGGCCATCGGCACGCTGGTGCTGATAGACCGCACCGGCAAGGGCATTCGCACCGCCCCGCGCGACGCGATGATCTCGCTCAGCAGCACTCCCGAGGGGATGGCCACCTCGTTCGGAGTGCACCGCGCTCTCGACACCACGGGGGCGATGATCGGCCCGCTGCTGGCCTTCGGCCTGCTGGCCATCGCGCCGCTGGCCTTCGACTCGATCTTCCTGGTCAGCTTCTGCTTCGCCTTGGTGGGCCTGGCCGTGCTGGTGCTGTTCGTGGACAACCCGAAGCCCGCGGCCGCCACGGCCGCCGTGATGGAGAAGGCGCCGCCGGTGTCCCTCCGCGAGGCGGGCCGGCTGCTTCGCATCCCGGGGTTCCCGCGGCTCTTGCTGGTGGGCTCGGCGCTCGGCCTGGCCACCATCAGCGACGGGTTCATCTACCTGGCGCTCGAGCAGCGCGTGGACTTCGAGGCCACGGTGTTCCCGATTCTCTACGTGGGCACGGCCCTGGTCTACATGCTGCTCGCGGTGCCCGCCGGGCGCCTCGCGGACCGGATCGGCGCCGGGCGGGTGTTCGTGGGCGGTTACGGGCTGCTGGGCGGCGTCTACGGAGTGCTGCTGCTGCCGTCGGCCGGCTGGTGGGCCATTCCACTGGCGCTTACCCTGATGGGCATGTACTACGCCGCCACGGATGGCGTGCTCATGGCGATCGGCAGCGCCATGTCGCCGCCGTCCATGCGAGGCACCGGGCTGGCCTTCCTCGGAACGGCCACCAGCGTGGCCCGGCTCTTCGCGTCGATCCTCTTCGGCGCTCTCTGGGTGACGGTGGGGATCGAGAACGCGATCCTCATCTTCGGCCTCGGTCTCGTGGCCGCGCTGTTCGTCGGAGGAATCGCCCTGGTGCGCCCGAAGGAGGCCGCCGGGGATGTCTGAGACCACCGCCACCCGCGACCGGCGAAAGTGGGCGTTCGTGGCCATCGTCGCGGCCTGCGTGGCGGCAGCCGTGGTGTCGGTCGTGGTCGCGGGCAGCTCGGACTCGGCCAACAAGCTGAAGGACGGGAAGGCGCCGCCCACCCGGGTGCCCGCCACCAATGCCGTGGTGTTCCGCACCCTCGATCGCAAGCATCCGAACCGCTACGGCCGGATCGCGTGGACGAGCGCGTCGAAGCCGGCGAAGCCGACGCTCGGATCCGTGGCATGCGAGCGCGTGTACTTCGCGGCCCGCCGCGGACTCTGCCTGTCCAAGAGCGGGCCACTCGGGTCTTCGGTGAAGGTGCGCATCCTGGGCGACGACATGAAGCCCCGGCACGAGCTGACGCTGAACGGCGTGCCGAGCCGGGCCCGCATCTCACCTGACGGGCGCTACGGCACCGTCACGTCGTTCGTCACCGGCCACTCCTACGCCGACCCAGGCAAGTTCTCCACCAAGAGCACCATCTTCGAGATGGCGAGCGGGAAGAAGATCGCGGACGTGGAGGACTTCCACGTGACGAAGGACGGGAAGGACTTCAGGTCGATCGACTTCAACTTCTGGGGCGTGACCTTCGCCAGGGACGACCGCACCTTCTACGCCACCCTGGGCACGGGCGGGGACACCTACCTGGTGCGCGGCGATCTGCGCAGGCGCACCGTGGAGACGATCCGCCAGAACGCGGAGTGCCCCTCGCTCTCGCCGGACGGCACGCGGGTGGTCTACAAGAAGCGGATCGGCAACCCGTCCGTGTGGCGCTACCACGTGCTCGACCTCGCCAGCGGGCGGGAGACGCCCCTGGCCGAGACGCGCCCGATCGACGACCAGGCCGAGTGGCTGGACGACGACCACGTGCTCTACCGCGTGGGCGAGGAGATCTGGGAGGTCCCCGCCGACGGGACCGGCCACGCCCGGCGCTACATGGCCGGTAGCGACTCGCCCGCGGTCGTACGAGCGAACTAGACCAAAGGCGGGTCCGTCGTTCGACGTACCGACGTACCTTCGAACCATGAGGGGTACTGAGCAATGAAGGTCGGCGTCGTCGGTCTTGGCTATGTGGGCCTGCCGCTGGCCGTCGCGTTCGGCGAGGCGGGCCACGACGTGGTCGGCCTCGATGTCGATTCGCGCAAGATCAACGCCCTCAAGGCCGGCGAGAGCTACATCGAGGACGTGCCCGCGGAGCGCCTGAAGGCGCTGGGTGCCCGCCTCTGTGCCACCGGCCGCTACGCCGACCTCTCGCGCTGTGACGCCGTGGTGATCGCCGTGCCCACACCGCTCACCCGAAACCGCGAGCCCGACCTGGCGCCGCTCGTGTCCTCGGTCACCTCCGTGGCCCGCGTGCTCCAGCGCGGTCAGCTGGTGGTGCTCGAGTCCACCACCTATCCCGGCACCACGCGCGAGCGCGTGGCCCCCCTCCTCGAGGAGTCGGGCCTGGCCGCCGGCAGGGACTTCAGCCTGGCCTTCTCGCCCGAGCGGATCGACCCGGGCCGCACCGACTTCACGATGCGCACCACCCCCAAGGTGGTCGGCGGCCTCACCGAGGAGTGCCTGCGCCGCGCCGTGGAGCTCTACAGCGAGATCTGCGACGAGGTGGTGGAGGTGACCACCCCCGAAGCGGCCGAGCTCACCAAGCTGCTGGAGAACGTCTTCCGCTCGGTGAACATCGCGCTGGTCAACGAGCTGGCGATGCTCTGCGACCGCATGGGCATCGACATCTGGGAGGTCGTGGACGCGGCCGCCACCAAGCCCTACGGCTTCATGCGCTTCGATCCGGGTCCCGGCATGGGCGGACACTGCCTCCCGGTCGATCCGTTCTACCTGGCCTGGCGTGCACGCGAGTTCGGATGCCCCACCGACTTCATCGAGCTGGCCGGCGAGGTGAACCAGGCGATGCCGCGGTTCTGCGCCGACAAGGTCAGCCGCGCCCTGAACGGCCATTCGAAGCCCGTCCGCGGCTCCCGCATCGCGATCGTGGGCGTGTCGTACAAGGCCGGAGTGGGGGACCTGCGCGAGTCGCCGTCGCTGAAGATCATGAAGCTGCTCGCCGACCAGGGCGCCGAGCTCGTCTACCACGACGACTTCGTCCCAGACCTGGCCGAGTTCGGCCTGTCCACCGTGCCGCTCTCCGATGCTCTGGAAGGCTGCGACGTGGCGGTGATCGTCACGGCCCACCCGGGTCTCGACCTGGAGATGCTGCTGGAGACCGCGCCGCTCGTGGTGGATTTCCGCGGCGTCACGGCCCGGCGCCACGCGCCGAACCTCGTCCGGCTCTAGCCCGCAATCTGCGGCCCGGCCGGGCCCGCCTGGTGCGCCGCTCGCCAGGGGTGTGGCGCTTTCTGCATGGCATACGTGCATCAGGAGCCAAACCCCCCGGCGGCAGGCCCCAGAAAGCGCAAAGGGGCGGGCGCCTATGCGCGCCCACCCCTTCGCAAGGTCACGGTCCCGGGAGGCCCGCGACCCGACAGCGGCGCCTTAAGCGGCGCCGGCCGCTTGCACGGGACGCAGCTCGCTCACCGATGCGAGCTTCGCCTCGGCCGCATCGCCCGCCACCTTCGCGGGCCCGCGGCGCAGCATGCCGTGGGTGAACGCGTAGCGGCTTGCCTCGGTCCGGTTGGACACGGCGAGCTTGCGGTAGATGTTCGAGAGGTGGAACTTCACCGTCTGCTCGGTGACCCACAGCTCACGACCGATGCGGGCGTTGGTGAGGCCTTCGGCCACCAGGCCGAGGATCTCGCGCTCGCGGGCGGTCAGGTCGTCGTTGCCCGACATGGCGAGCCGTCCGTCGCTCATGCTCGCGGGCAGGGCCGTGACGATGTTGCGGGCCACGATCTCCCGGATCAGCGTGCCGAGACTCGGCAGGTGAGCGGACTTGGACAGGCAGGCGTCGGCACCGGCCGTGATGGCCTCGCCGATCCACTCGTCCTCCATGCGCATCGTGAGCAGCAGGATCACGCTCGACGGCGCCTCCTCGCGGCATTCGCGGATGCGCTCGAGCGCATGCTCGGAGCTCTGCATCTCGTCCACGAGGACGATGTCGGGCTGGGACTCGGCGATGGGCCGGCGGACTCCGATGCGGCCGTCCACCTTGCCGATGACCTTCAGGCCGGCGGCGCTCCGCAGGGCGAGCCGGATGGTTTCAATAACGAACGAGCTGTCAGCAACGATCACCATCTTCTTCATGGTGTTTCTCCCTTGGATGAGGTGTGGATGCGCCGCGAGCGAGCTCTTGGCGCCCTCTACTAACGGGCGGTGCCCCCGATTTCTTCCTCACCGATTGGCGGGGCATCCAGGGAGGGGGCGCTTGCACGCGCAAGTTCCACCGCAGGGCCGCGTTTCCTACGCATGGGTTGCCGCCACGACGGACTCCGGGACATACGCAGCACCTACGACTCGGCCGCCGGTCTTCTGATCTACCACTGGATCTGCGGGCAGTGCGAGGCCATCCTCGAAGAGGCCGGGCGCGCCTTCTACCGGCCCGTCTTCAAGCCGGGCGGAAACGACCCGTACGTCTCCCGCCCGGACGACGAGCGGCTCGCCGGCTGAGGTACGTCTAGGTCGCGGCCTCGAAGACGCTCACACCGTCCCGGTCGCGCTCGCGCACGCGGCCGTCGGCCAGCAGGAGGTCCATGTGCCCGAGCACCTCGGACAGGGTGAGGAAGGCCTGGGTCACGGCGATGTTCCCCCACAGTGACTGCGCCACCTCATGTGCGGTGCGCGGCCGCTCGGCCACCAGCTTGTGGATCTTGGCCGCGCGCCGGCGGTGCATCGCGAAGCGCTGGTCGATCAGGGTGGCGTGATCGGTCACGGGGTCACCGTGCCCAGGCAGGACCAGGTCCACGTCCATCGCCTGCGTCAGGCGGAGCGACGCCAGGTAGGCCACGAGCGCCCGAGTGCGCTCCCCGGGGTGGTCGCGGTCCCTGGTGATCAGGGGGTTCGAGGAGATGTGGCCGAGCAGGTGGTCCCCGGCCACCAGCTGGCGGCGGTCCCGGTCGAGGAACACCGTGTCGCTGGGGCTGTGCCCGGGGCGGAAGGCCACCTCGAGGGTGCGGTCCCGGAGCTCCACGCGGTCGCCGTCGCGAAGGACGCGGGTCACGTCCACGCGCGCGCCCCAGGCCCGGAAGGCCCGCGACACGGACTGGAGCGCCGAGGCCACGTCCTCGGACATCCCGTTGCGGAGCATCACGTCCTTGGCGAAGTCGTCGTCGGCCTGAGACTCGATCGAGAAGTTCTCCACGAACGGCACCGCCGCCTCGATGGCCGCCACCTCCGCGCCGGAGTGGGCCGCCACCAGGGACACGAGCCCGAGGTGGTCGATGTGCTGGTGGGTGAGCAGGACGAGCTCCACGTCCTCGAGGGTGTGGCCCAGCCCGGCGAGCCCGCGCTGGAGCTCGTCGAAGGAGGTGCCGGAGTTCGGGCCCGCGTCCACCAGCGTCAGCGGCGAGTCCTCGATCAGGTACACGTTCACGCGCCCGACGGCGAACGGCGTGGGGATGGCGATTCGGTGGATCCCCGCGGCCGCGGCGGACGCGTAGGGGTCCTCTTCGCTCATTCGCGAATCCCTCAGGCGCGGATGAGGGCGAGCACCTCGTCGCGACGCTCGGCCATGTGCTCCGGCGAGGTCACGGACTCGAGGTTCAGGCGCAGCAGCGGCTCGGTGTTGGACGGCCGGACGTTGAAGTGCCAGTCGTCGTAGTCCACGGACACGCCGTCGAGCCATCCCACGTCTCCGTCGCTGTAACGCTCGGCGATCTCCTTCATCTTGGCGTCCTGGTCCGCCACCTCGGTGTTGATCTCGCCGGAGATGAAGTACCGGTCGCGCAGGGGCTGAAGCAGCTCGCTGATCGACTTCCCGGTCACGCCGAGCAGCTCGAGGATGAGCAGGGCGGGGAGGGTGCCGGAGTCGGCGCAGTAGAAGTCACGGAAGTAGTAGTGGCCCGAAACCTCGCCGCCGAACACCGCGCCGGTCTCGCGCATCCTGGTCTTGAAGAAGGCGTGTCCGACCCGGTTCACGAGCGCGGTGCCGCCGGCGCCCTCCACGATGTCGCGCACCGCGCGCGAGGCCCGCACGTCGTACAGGACGGTGGAGCCGGGCTCCTTGCGCACCAGGGACTCGCCGAGCAGGGCGGTGAGGAAGTCCCCGTCCACGAAGGCGCCGCTGTCGTCGATGAAGAAGCAGCGGTCGGCGTCGCCGTCCCAGGCGATGCCGAGATCCGCGCCCTCGCTGCGCACCTTGTCGACGATGAACTGCCGGTTCGCCTCCAGGAGCGGATTGGGCTCGTGGTCCGGGAACTCGCCGTCGGGCGTCCAGTAGGTCTGCACCTGTTCGAGCGGGAAGGAGTCGAGCAGCGGTCCCACCATCGGGCCGGCCATGCCGTTGCCGCCGTCCACCACCACCTTGAGCTTGCCGATCTGGGAGGGATCGATGTACTCGAGAGCCGCGGCCCGGAAGGCCTCGCTCACGTCCTCGGTGTGGAGCTCGCCCGGGGTGTCGACCGGGGCCCCGGGCTCGCCCGCGGCCACCAGGTCGCGGAGCTCCCCGATCCCCGAGTCCCCCGAGAGCGCGAGGGCGCCGCTGCGTACGAGCTTGGCACCGGTGTAGGCCTTGGGATTGTGCGAGGCCGTGCACATGAGCCCGCCGTCGAGGCCGCGCGAGCCCACGGTCCAATAGACCATCTCGGTGCCCGCCATGCCCACGTCGAGCACGTCCACGCCCTCGTCGGTCAGGCCCTGTGCATAGCGCGCCGCCATCGCGGGGGCGGAGAGCCGCATGTCGCGGCCGATCGCCACCCGCAGGTCGCCCACGGGCTTGTTCTCCAGCTGGCCGAGCACTCGCGCGAAGGCGCGACCCACGCGGTAGGCCACCTCCTCGTCCATCTGGTCCGGGTAGGTGCCGCGGACGTCGTACGCCTTGAAGATCGAGGGGTCGACCACGACCCGTGGTTCTACCAGAGCGTCAGAGCCAGCCGCGCCGACGGAAGAAGGTGATCATCCCTCCGAGCAGCATCACGATCGCGAGGATCACGATCCAGAAGACCGTCTTGGACGAGCTCGCCGGGTCTCCGCCGCCCGGGAGACCCACGTTCATGCCCCAGATGCTCGCGATCAGCGTGGCCGGCAGGAACACGATGCTGAACACCGTGAGGATGCGCAGGACGTCGTTGAACCGGTGTGCGATCACCGACTCGTTCGTGTCCTCGAGCGCCTCCACGACCTCCTTGTAGTTCTCGAGCATGTCCCAGATCCGCTCGGAGGCGTCGTTGATGTCGTCGAAGTAGATCTCGAGGTCGTCGGCGAGATAGCGCTGCTTCGTGCGCTCGAGGTCTCGCAGCACTGCCCGCTGCGGCCGGATGATCTTGCGGAAGTTGATGATCTCCTGCTTCACGTTGGAGATGTCCCGCACCACCTCCTCGGAGCGCCCCTCGAAGATCTCCTCCTCGATCCGCTCCAGCTTGTTGCCCACCTTGCGGAGCATCGGGAAGCAGTAGTCGAAGGCGTCGTCCACGATCTTGTAGAGCAGGTAGCCCGCGCCCTTGGACAGCAGGGCCTCGCGCACCTCCTCCGAGGACCGGCAGCGCTCGAAGAGGTACTCCACGGGCGGGATCGGCTGGTTGGGCAGGGTGATCAGGTAGTCCGGCCCGATGAAGATGTCCAGCTCGCCGGCGTTCAGGCGCCCGACCTTCTTGTCGAACACCGGGAAGTACAGGACGATGAACAGGTAGTCGTCGTACTCGTCGATCTTCGGCCGCTGGTTGCGGGACGCCACATCCTCGTAGTCGAGGGCGTGGAACTCGAAATGCTCCTCCAGCCAGGAGCGATCGACGGGGGAGGGGCGCTCGATGTTGATCCAACGGAGGCCGCCGAACTCGACGGTCTCTACGTTCGGCTCAGTCGAGACCGGAGCGAGGGCCGCATCGGCCCGCGCACGAGCGGAGCGCCTGAGGCGTGGCTTCGGAAGGCTCGGCATCGCGTGAAAGCGGGTCGTCGGTCGCGGGCACCACAGAGGTGATTCTACCCGCGCAGTGCTGTATCCTGCCCCAGCAGACATAGCCGTTGCATCAAGAGGGGTGGAGGGATATGGCCCATTGAAACCCCGGCAACCGTCCTCAACGGCCGCTCAGGCAGCCGTCTAGGGAAAGGTGCCAAGTCCATCGGACTTAGTCCGGCAGATGTGGCAAAGGGGCGCTTGTAGAGGCCTTCGTCACAGCAGCGGCGGAGGTTTTTACATAGGCGAAAGGAAGCCATGACGGTTCAAGCGCTCCAGTGCAAGGAATGTGCTCAGACGTACCCGCTCGACGCGCGCTATGTGTGCGAGCACTGTTTCGGTCCCCTCGAGGTCGCGTACGACCTGTCGGGGCTGGACGCCGAGTCCACCCGCCGCCGCATCCAGGCCGGCCCGCAGTCGATCTGGCGTTACGCCGATTTCCTGCCCTTCGAGACTCCGCCCAAGCCGGGCCTGCCGGTGGGGCTGACGCCTCTCCAGCGCGCTCCGCGCCTGGCCGAGCGTCTCGGCCTCGGCGAGGTGTGGGTCAAGAACGACACCGCCAATCCCACGCATTCCTTCAAGGACCGCGTGGTGGCCGTGGCGCTGGCCAAGGCCCAGGAGCTGGGGTACGAGGTGGTGGCGTGCGCCTCCACCGGCAACCTGGCGAACGCCGTGGCGGCCCACGCCGCGGCGGCCGGCCTCGAGTCGTACGTGTTCATCCCCTCGGACCTGGAGGAGCAGAAGGTGCTCGCCACCGGGGTCTACGGCACGCACCTGGTGGCGGTGCGCGGCACCTACGACGACGTGAACCGGCTCTGCACCGAGCTGTCCGCCGATCGCGACTGGGCGTTCGTGAACGTGAACGTCCGCCCGTACTACGCGGAGGGCTCGAAGACGCTGGCCTTCGAGATCGCCGAGCAGCTGGGATTCGAGCTGCCCGACCGGGTGGTGGCGCCGGTGGCCTCCGGGTCCCTGTTCACCAAGATCGCCCGTGGCTTCGAGGAGTGGCTCGAGGTGGGCCTGGTGGAGGGTGAGCTGCCGGCATTCAACGGCGCCCAGGCCTCCGGCTGCTCGCCCGTGGCCACCGCCTACGAGTCGGGTGACGACTTCTGCCGGCCGGTGAAGCCGCGCACGATCGCCAAGTCGCTGGCGATCGGCAACCCGGCCGACGGTCCATATGCGCTCGACCTCGCGCGCCGCTCGGGCGGCTCGGTTGAGGCCGTGAGCGACGAGGAGATCCGCGAGGGCATCCGGCTGCTGGCCGAGACCACCGGGATCTTCACCGAGACCGCGGGAGGCGTGACCACCGCCGTGCTGCGCAAGCTAGCCCTCAGCGGGGCGATCGGCCCGGACGAGCGGGTGGTCCTGGTGATCACCGGCGACGGCCTGAAGACGCTCGACGCGGTGCGCGACACGTTCGCCATCGACGAGATCGACGCGTCGGTGGCCTCGTTCGAGGCGGTTGGTGCCGAGCGCGCCATCGGCGCGCTGTAAGCTGACGCCCGCAAAATGGCGGTCACCGTGAAGATCCCCTCGCAGCTGCGAAGCGTCACCGGCGGAGACGCCGAGACGGCCGTGGACGGCGCGGGAACGGTCGGCGAGGTCCTCGACGGTCTGTACGACCGTTACGACGGCCTCCGCGACCGGATCGCCGAGGACGGCGACCTGCGCCGGTTCGTGAACGTCTACGTCGGAGGGGAGGACATCCGCTTCCTCGACGGACTCGACACTTCGGTCGAGGACGGCGACGAGGTAACGATTCTCCCGGCCGTCGCCGGCGGCTGAGCGCCACTTGAGCGGTCGTTACGAGGGCGCGCGGGTGCTCGTCACCGGCGCCCAGGGGTTCGTGGGGTGCGCGGTGTCCGAGCGGCTGCTGGACGAGGGCGCCCGCGTGGTGGCCCTGCGCCGCGACGTGGACCCGGAGGCCCGCTTCTACACCGACGGCGTGAGCGAGCGCTGCGTCCAGGCGCTCGGCGACCTCACCGATTATGAGTCGCTCGTCCGGATCCTGAACGAGCACGAGATCAACGTGGTCTTCCACCTCGGGGCCCAGGCGATCGTGAGCGCGGCCAACCGCAACCCGCTGGCCACGTGGGAATCGAACGTCCGCGGCACCTACACGCTGCTCGAGGCCTGCCGGGTCCACGCCCTCGTCTCGGACGCGGTGGAGCGCATCGTGGTGGCCTCGTCCGATAAGGCGTACGGGGACCACGAGGAGCTGCCCTACCGCGAGGAGCTGCCGCTACAGGCGCGCTACCCCTACGACGTGTCCAAGGCGGCCACGGACATGATCGCCCGCTCCTACGCCGTCACCTACGACATGCCGATCGCCGTGACCCGGCTGGCCAACGTCTACGGGCCGGGCGACCTCAACTGGACGCGGATCATTCCCGACACGGCGCGAACGCTCCTCAGGGGCGAGACCCCGGTGATCCGCTCGGACGGCAGCCCCGAGCGCGACTACCTCTACGTGGCCGACGCGGTGGACGCCTACCTCGCCATATCCGAGTCTCTGGACCGCCGCGAGCTCTGGGGACGAGCGTGGAACGCCGGCTGCGGGGAGGCCGTGTCGGTGATCGACGTGACCCGGCGCCTGATCGCGGTATCGGGACTCGACGTTGAGCCGGACATCCAGGGCAAGGGCACGCCGCACGGGGAGATCGACCGCCAGTTCCTCGACTCGCGCGCCATGCGCGAGGAGCTTGGATGGCAGGCCACCTGGGACCTGGACCGCGGGCTGCGGGCCTCCTGGGACTGGTACTCGAAGCGCCTCTCCTAGGGGAGATGCACCAGGATCTCGTCGAGCTTCGCGCTCCATTTGCGAGTTCCCGAGTCACAGATGACCTTCACGCCCGGGGCAGTCTCGCGCCGGAGGACGATCCGCACCGTGCCCGAGGCCTTTGTGTCCTTCAGCTTTCCGGTCACGCGGGTGCCGGCGTTGGCCGGATAGGGCCCCGAGGCCGTGACCTTCATTCTGAACCGGGCCTTATGAATCGGAAGCGAGCGCTTCTCGACCGTGCCGGGAAGGTTGATGCTGCCGACATCGCCGTTGGAGCAGCGGACGCGCTGGCTGTCGATGTCCAGCTTCCTGATCCGCTTCTTTGTCACGTTGAAGTCCACCGGCGGTCTGCCCTTGGTGGCCACGCTGCCGACGAAGTCACCGGTCTCGAAGGTGGGCTTGGCTCCGGCGAGTGCCGCGGGCGGGGCCAGGAGCAGCAGCACGAGGCCGCCAATCCGCAGAGAGCGAGTCAGGGGAGCTCCTTTCAGTCGTGCCCTGCACTCGACGAGGCGCGGGGCGGGTACCGGCAGGGTAGACACCCTGGGGCGAAATGCTCAGGAGGCCTCAGCGGACCAGGAGAAGTGCGCCCTCTACGGCCACCGCCGACCACACGATCGCGTTGGCCACGACCAACCCCAGCTTTGCCCCGAACCGAACGGGGTACCCCTCCATACGGCCCCATCGGTAATGGACGAGGGATCTTGAGAGGCCTGGGCGGAGTCGTTCAGGCCGGGGCGGGCTCAGGCAGCGGGAACAGGTCCACCAGCCTCGCGACCACCGTCATGTCCCCCTCCACGACGAGATCGCCGCTCTCCACGGCGTCGTCGAGCGCTCGGCCGAGCCACAGGACGGCGGCCAGGGTCGCCGGGTCGGTGACGATCGTCGCGTCGGGGCGAGCGGGCGCACCGCGGGCGATTTCGAACGTTCCGTGGCCCACCGTGGCCTGGAAGTCCACGTCGGCCAGGCGGAGCCCGTAGCTCGCGTCGAAGTCCCCCCGCCGGGGATCGAACATGGTCCGCATCGCGAGGACCTGCGAGTCGAGGCTCATGGGCGCGCCGAGCGGAATGGCGGGGGAGCGGGCACCCCAGCGGCCGAGCGCGGAGACCACCGGCTCGAGCTCGAGACCCCACTCGGTGAGCTCGTACACACGTGAGGCCGCGGGCGGTGGGAGCGTGCGCCTACGCACGATCCCCGCGTCCTCGAGCTCTCGCAGGCGCTGCGCCAGCACATTCGGGCTGGCGTTGACGACTCCCGATCGCAGGTCGGTGAAGCGCTTGGGACCCAGCAGCAGCTCGCGCACGAGAAGCAGGGCCCAGCGCTCGCCCACGAGGTCGAGGGCGTGGGCGGCAGCGCAGCCCTCACCGTACGTACGGGTCCTCGTCACACGGCCATCATAGCCGCGTGGTTGTGATTCAGAGATGACTGGTTGTTCTTTAGGAGCTGAACAGCCGGGTGCAGGCCGACGGAGGCCTGTCGCCACCGTCGGAGCGCATGATCCCGCCGCTGCTGTGCTTGAGGCCGGTCTGGTGCCCGCGCTCGTGCACGATGGTCCAGCAGAAGTCGATGGCTCCGGCCCGGCCGCGCCAGTTGAGGTGGGTGCTGACGCGGATCACGCAGTAGGCGGAGGGCAGGTTCGGGCCGATGAATGCATCGCCCGAGGCGCCCTGGGCGAGCGCTGCGTACTGAATTCGCGGCTGGGCGCAGCCGGTGCGCCCGCGCTGGAGCCAGTAGGCGTCGGCGGCCTGGAGGGAGAGTCGTTCGGTGCGCGCCGAGGCGTGCGAGGAGGCGGGAAGCGCGTGCGCCCCGGCCGAGGTGGGAAGCACGACGCTCGCGAGCAGCAGGGCGGCGACGGTGAGTGTGATGCGGTGGCGGCCCATGACTCGACCGTACGTTCGATTCCGGATCTCCGCTCGGCTCTGGACGCCCAGCAGGAGGTTCCCCCGTCAATCCTGCGGAGCGTCCTCCGGGCGCCCACCACGGGTCCCGAAACCGTGATAGTTGATGCCGGAACGTCCAATCCCCCCGTGGGGGGCTCAGGCGGGGGTGCCGGCCTGCCGATGTAGACCGGACACCAGAGCAAATTCCTCTCGACTCAGGCACCCCTGCCGCAAGGCTGGTCCGCAAAGCCACGGGACTCCTCCGGAGTTCGCCGGGCTACCGAAGGACTGCCACCACGATCGCTCGCGGCATGCATTGCACCCGCAGTCGGTGTGACGGCCAAGGAACGTCGGAAAGAGGGTGCTCGCCTATGTGGGAGGACGCATGTCCAGCCCGATCCGTCTCAAGCGTGGCGCGCCTGTCGCCGTCGCTCTATCCATGCTCGGGGCGCTCGTCGCGCTCCCGGCCGCCGCGCAGGCATCCCCCGTCAACCTCGGCACCGTCGGTCCCTTCGTGGTTCTCGGCGGGGCGGCGGTGACCAACACCGGTCCTTCCGTGCTCAACGGCAACCTCGGAGTCTCCCCGGGCACGTCGCTCGTCGGCTTCGGGCTTCCCGCCGTCGTCAACGGCGCCACCCACGACAACGATGCCGTGGCCGCCAATGCCAAGGACGACCTCACCACCGCCTACGACGTGGCCGCGGGACAGCCGGTCGCGGGCGCCAACAACCTCACGGGAACCAACCTCGGCAACAGGACGCTCACCGCGGGCGCCTATCGGTACAGCTCGAGCGCGGGCCTCACCGGCCAGCTCACCCTCAATGCCCAGGGCGATCCCAACGCGCAGTTCGTGTTCGAGATCGGATCGACGCTCACCACCGCCAGCGCAAGCTCGGTGATCCTGGTGAACGGAGCCTCGCCCTGCAACGTGTACTGGCAGGTCGGAAGCTCGGCCACGCTGGGGAGCACCACGGCGTTCCAGGGCAACGTGATGGCGCTCACGAGCATCTCGCTGAACAACGGGGCCTCGGTCGTCGGCCGTCTGCTTGCACGCAACGGCTCGATCAGCCTGATCAACAACGTCCTCAGCAGACCCAACTGCGCCACGACCACCACGCCGGGCGGTACCGGCGGCACGGGCGGGACCGGGACCGGCGGTAACGGAAACGGGACCGGCGGCACCGGCAACGCAAACGGTGGCAACGGTGTGAACGCACCGCCGCTGACCCGGGCGCAGAGACGTGCCCGCAACGGCAGGGCGAGCCTCCGGCGCGCTCCGCGCTCCGCCTGCACCGCCGGGTTCCGCGCGACCGTTCGCGGTCACCTGATCCAGCGGGTCGTGTTCAGGCTGGACGGCAAGCGAGTCGCAACCCGCGGCACGTCGCCGTTCCGGGTGACCGTCCATGCCGGTGCCGGAAGGCACATCGTGAGGGCGCACATCACATTCCGTGACGCCACTCGAGCCAAGAACTCGACCCTCCGCTACCGCGCGTGCTCGGCAGCCGCGCTCCAGCCGGCCCAGGGTCCGTCGCGGTTCACCGGTTGAGCAGATCCGTCAACGCAGTCCAGGGGCCTCCCGGCATTCGCCGGGGGGCCTCTTGGCTTGCGGTGGCGCTCGTCACGGGCGTCGCCTGCGTCCTGGCCACGCCGGCGCATGCAGCCGCCGCGAAGGTGCCGGCAAGCCGCCCGCTCGTGGTGCTGACGCACGACCGCGTGGCCAGGAGCGGCCCGAGCGTGCACGCCCGCTACGTCGAGTCCGTCCCGGCGCGGCGGCCGCTCACGGGTGTTCGCACCGTGCTTCCGGTGCTCGGCCAGGCGCGCAGGCCCGGAGGCCGGCGCTGGCTGCGCGTCCGGCTACCGGGCCGCCCCAACCAGCACACGGGGTGGATCCGCAGTCTCCGCACCATCCGTTTCTCCACGCCCTGGCGCATCGCGGTGGATCTCTCCGCCCGGCGCGTGACCGTTTACCAGCACGGGAAGGTCAAGCGCCGGTTCGCGGCGGTGGTGGGCAAGCCCTCCACGCCGACACCGCGCGGGCGCTTCTTCGTCGAGGAGGCCATGTCCCTTGCTTCAACGGCTCCGGGCAATCCGTTCGCCCTGGCCACGAGCGCCCGCTCCAACGTGCTTCAGGAATTCGAGGGCGGGCCGGGTCAGATCGCCCTCCACGGCACCAACGGCCTGGCGGGCGTGCCCGGCAGCGCGGCCTCGCACGGCTGCATCCGGCTCAGCACGAGCGACATCACGTGGATGGCGAGGCGCATCGGCGCCGGGGTCCCGTTGACGATCAGGGGTTAAGCGCCGAGGGACCGGCGGGCGTTCGTCCGCTCCAGGCGGCCTAGACTGGTTGGCCGATGGTGATGGGCGGAAAACCGCCCTATAAGGGGCCCGCGTCACTCAAACGGTGGTCATCAACGCGGGGGAGAAGGTAATGCCGGTCGTCATTGAGTACACCACCGAGGTGGGCCAGGAGGAGTACGACATGGTGGCCGTCAGCATTCGTTTCCATGACGAGCCGCCGCCCGGGCTGATCGTTCACACCGCGGCCGTCACCGAGCACGGGCGGATGCGGATCTTCGACGTCTGGGAGTCGATCGAGGATCACGACCGCTTCGTGGACGAGCGGTTGGGTCCTGCCACACGGGTGCTCGTCGGGGACAGGATCTCCCGTTGGCCCGAGCCGGAGGTCCACGACCTCCACAGCCTCGTCAGGCCTATGCAGCGCGTTGGGCCCGCCGGCCTGTAGCAGGCTTCGAGACCCGGTCCCCGCCGTTGAGCGGTCGCACGTCGAGTTCGACGCGGAAGCGGGCGCGGTAGAAGTGCTCCACGGCCCCGCGGCGCTGGGCGGTGGCGACGAGTTCGACCATCCCGAGGTCGCGGAGCACGACCACGTGGTAGCTGACGTTCCCCAGCGGCTCGTTGAACTCGGCTGCCAGCTCGTTCGGCGAACGCGCCTCCCCGGCCAGCGTCTCGAGGATCCTCGCCCGCAGCGGGTGCGCCACCGCCTTCGCGGCGTCCCTCATCGGAAGCGTGCTCACAGGAGCGACCGTACCAACGTGCCTCAACGGCCAATTCATGCAGCGTCACATGGCTCCTTCGGCTAACCGAGCGCACGAACCGGGACCGGCGGGCCGATGCACCGGCGGCTCCTTCAACGCGCCCGGCAGGATTCGAACCTGCGACTTCTGCCTCCGGAGGGCAGCGCTCTATCCACTGAGCTACGGGCGCCCGAGGGCGATTCTACGGCCGTGGCCCTCGCGCCGGGCGGCGCCGGTCGCCGTCATGCTGTGCCGATGGTCATCGCCGTGATCTCCGACACCCACCTTCCGCGGGGGTCGCGGCGGCTTCCGGACGCCTGTGTGGAGCGCATCGCGGCCGCGGACCTGCTGCTCCACGCGGGTGACATCATCGACGCGGCGACGCTGCGCGAGCTCGAGGGCATCGGCCCGCCCGTGGCCGCGGTACTCGGCAACCAGGACAGCGACGAGCTAAGCCGCGAGCTCCCGGTCGAGCGGATCGTGGAGGCCGCGGGGGCGCGGATCGCCATGGTCCACGACGCCGGCCCTCGCCCCGGGCGTTTCGAGCGCCTGCGCCGCACTTTCGGCGACCGCGCCGATGCGGTGGTCTTCGGGCACTCCCACCTGCCGCTCCACGAGGAGCACGAGGGCTTTCAGATCCTCAACCCGGGCAGCCCCACCGACCGCCGGCGTTCGCCCAACCACACGATGGCGGTGGGCACGGTGGCTGAGGGCGCGTTGCGCTTCGAGCTCGTGGACCTCGACTGACGCCCCGTCCGGGCGGAGGTCAAGATAGGAACGCATGGATCTCGACGTCGTCTTCCTGGGCACCGCCGGCTCGGCGCCCACCGCCCGGCGCGGCCTGGCCAGCACGCTCGTGCGCCGCGGCGGCGATCGCCTGCTCTTCGACTGCGGCGAGGGCACGCAGCGCCAGCTCGTCCGCTCCACCGGTCTGGTTGAGCTCGAGGAGGTCTTCCTCACCCACTTCCACGCGGATCACGTGCTCGGGCTGCCCGGGATGCTGAAGACCTTCGGCCTGCGCCAGCGCGAGCGCCCGCTCACCGTGTACGGGCCCGCGGGGCTGAGGCGGCTGTTCGGGATTTTCGCGCCGATCGTCGGGAACCTGCCCTTCGAGGTGTCGCTGGTGGAGCTGGAGGCCAACGAGGAGCTGGACCGCGACGGCTACCGGATCGCCGCCTACGAGGTGGACCACGGACCGCGGGCGCTCGGGTACGCGCTGGTGGAGGATCCGCGGCCGGGGCAATTCGATCCCGAGCTGGCCGCGGACCTGGGGGTGACGCCGGGACCCGACTTCGGCCGGCTCCAGCGCGGCGAGACCGTCGATGGGGTGGCGCCCGAGCAGGTGATGGGGGAGACCCGGCGGGGGCGGAAGGTGGTGCTCGCGGGCGACACGCGCCCCTGCGAGATGACGCGGCTGGTGGCCTTCGGGGCCGACCTGCTCGTGCACGAGGCCACCTTCCTCGAGGACGAGGCCGCCCGGGCGGCGGAGACGGGCCACTCCACGGCGCGCGGCGCCGCCGAGCTGGCCGCCGCGGCCGAGGTAACGATGCTCGCGCTCACGCACCTGTCCATGCGCTACGGCGGGGGAGAGGTGCGCGACGAGGCCCGGGAGGCCTTCGAGCGCGTGATCGTGCCCCGCGACTTCGACTCGGTTCAGATCCCGTTCCCCGAGCGCGGGGAGCCGGTGCACGTGCGCGCCGACGAGGCGCGCGGCGTCCCGGCAGGCTGATAGCCTCGCCGAGGTTCCTTTAACCCGGTCCAGAGAGGCCAAGAAGGGGCAGTGGCTTGAGCGAGAAGACGGTCCTAGACCGCGACGACGTGCGGCGCACCCTGGTGCGCATCGCGCACGAGATCGTGGAGAAGACGGGCGGCGAGGAAGTCGCGGTCGTTGGGATCCACCGTCGTGGCGCAGTGCTTGCCGCACGCGTCCGCGACCTCGTCGCCGAGCTGGTGGGAGAGCCGGTCCCGCTCGGGGACGTGGACATCTCCTTCTACCGCGACGACATCCGGCTGCGCTCGCCCGACTCGCAGCCCGTGGTGCACGCCTCGCACATCGACTTCTCCGTCGAGAGGACCACGATCGTCCTGGTGGACGACGTGCTCTACACCGGCCGCACGGTCCGGGCGGCGATCGATGCGCTGTTCGACTACGGGCGCCCGCGGCAGGTCCAGCTGGCGGTGCTCGCCGACCGCGGGCACCGCGAGCTGCCGATCAGGCCGGACTACGTCGGGAAGAACCTGCCCACCTCCACGTTCGAGCGCGTGAACGTCCGCGTGGAGGAGATAGACGGCACCGACGAGGTGGCCATCGCCACCGCCGACCTCGAGGGGAGCACGACATGAAGCGCCACCTGCTGTCGGTGGACGACGTCACGCGCGAGGACATCGAGCGCATCCTGAGCCGGGCCGAGAGCTTCGCCGAGGTGTCGGGGCGCGAGATCAAGAAGGTGCCCACGCTGCGGGGCCGCACGGTGATCAATCTCTTCTACGAGGCCTCCACCCGCACCAGCTCCTCCTTCGAGCTCGCGGCCAAGCGCCTCTCCGCCGACCTCGTGAGCGTCAAGTCGAGCGGATCGTCGGTGGACAAGGGCGAGTCGCTCAAGGACACCGTGCAGACGCTGTCCGCCTACGACCCGGCGGCCATCGTCATCCGCTCGCCGCACGTGGGCGCCGCCGCCCTCGTGGCTCGCTGGACGCCGGCCTCGGTGGTGAACGCCGGGGACGGCAAGCACGAGCACCCCACCCAGGCACTCCTCGACCTCTACACGCTGCGGCGCCGGCTCGGCTCGCTCGAGGGGCTGCGGGTCTGGATCGTGGGCGACGTGCTCCACAGCCGCGTCGCGCGCTCCGGCATCCTGGCCTTCACGAGGATGGGCTGCTCGGTCACGGTCTGTGGCCCGCCCACGCTCATCCCGCGCGGCATCGAATCGCTCGGATGCGAGGTGCGGTACACGCTCGACGGCCTGGGCGAGGCCGACGTGGTGTACGCCCTGCGCATGCAGCACGAGCGCATGCAGGGGAACTTCGTGCCCTCCCTGCGCGAGTACGCGGCCCAGTACCAGATCGACGGCCGCCGCCTGGGCCCGGCACAGCTGCTCATGCACCCCGGCCCGGTCAACCGAGGGGTGGAGCTGGCGGCCGAGGTGATCGACTCTCCCCAGGCGCTGATCGCCGAGCAGGTGGAGTCGGGCGTGGTGGTGCGGATGGCCGTGCTCTACGAGCTGCTGACCGGCGCGGGCGCCCCCGCGGACGCGCAAATTCCCGAGACCCCTACCCCGCAGCCCGCATGACGTTGCTCGTGCTCGACCGCCAGCCCGTCGCGCCGGTGACGCTGCTCGTCCGGGGCGCGCACCTCTTCGACCCGCGGGTGAGTCTCGATCGCGTGGCCGACCTGCTGGTGCGCGAGGGCGAGGTGGCCGAGATGGGCGAGGGCCTGGATGCTCCACCCGAGGCCGAGGTGGTGGACGCCGAGGGCCTCCATGCACTCCCGGCCTTCGTGGACCCGCACGTGCACCTCCGCACACCTGGGCGCGAGGACGAGGAGGACGTGGACTCGGGCACCCGGGCCGCGGCGGCCGGCGGCTACTGCGCGATCCTCGCCATGCCGAACACCGACCCGGTGGTGGACTCCGCGCCGGTGCTGCGCTCGCTGCGCGACCGCGCTCGCACCCAGGCCCGGATCCCCACCGGCTTCCTCGCCGCGATCACCCGCGGCCAGCTGGGCGAGGAGCTCACCGAGATGGCCGAGCTGTCCGAGGCGGGCGCGGCGGGATTCACCGACGACGGGCTCCCGGTCCGGTCGGCCGGTGTCCTCCGCCAGGCGCTCCGGTACCAGCGGCTCGCGGGGCGCACGATCGCCCTCCACGAGGAGGACCCGAGCCTGTCCGGCACCGGCGTGATGCACGAGGGCGAGGTCTCGGCCCTGCTCGGGCTGGCCGGCATCCCCTCGGTGTCCGAGTCCACGATGGTGGCCCGGGACTGTGCGCTCGCCGCCTACGAGGGCGGGCGCATCCACGTGCAGCACGTGTCCGCGCGGGAGACGGTGGTGGCCATCGAGCGCGCCCGCGAGGCCGGCACGCTGGTCACCTCCGAGGCCACGCCGCACCACCTGCTGCTCACCGACGAGGCGGTCCGCGCGCTCGACACCAGCGCGAAGATGAACCCGCCGCTGCGAGGGGAGGAGGACCGTCTGGCGCTGATCGACGCCCTGCGATCGGGCACGATCGACTGCGTGGCCACGGACCACGCGCCGCACGCCCGCGAGGAGAAGGAGCAGCCGTTCGAGCTGGCGCCGATGGGCGTGACCGGCCTTGAGACCGCCTTCGCGGCGCTTCACTCCGGACTGGTGCTGCCCGGGGTCCTCGACCTGGGCACACTCGTGGCGCGCATGACCTCGGGAGGAGAGTCGTTCGGGATCGCCGCGCCGTCGCTTGCCCCCGGCTCGCCGGCCAACGTCTGCCTCGTGGACCTGGACGCGGAATGGGAGGTGGGGGAGGTGGGCTACGAGAGCCGCTCCTCCAACTGCGCCTTCGCGGGCCGGCGGCTCACCGGACGGGTGCGCATGACGGTGGCCGGCGGCAGCGTGGCCTACCGGGAGCGGAGCTTTGCGCTGGGGGCGGTGGCTTGACCCAGGGCTACCTCCTCCTCGAGGACGGCACCACTTTCCAGGGGGAGGCATGCTCCGGTGCTCACGCAATCGACGATCGCGCTCCGCTCCTCGCGGGCGGCGGCCCCATCGCGGACGGCGTCGGCCTGGGGGAGGTGGTGTTCAACACCTCGATGGCCGGCTACCAGGAGGCGGTCACCGACCCCTCGTACGCCGGGCAGATCGTGGTCTTCACCTATCCGCTGGTGGGGAACTACGGCGTCTCGCGCGACTGCATGGAGTCGGACCGCATCCACGCGCGGGCGGTGATCATGCGCGAGGGGATCGACCGCGAGGACGCCGCGCACGCCGAGGGCGGCTGGCTCACCTGGCTCTCCGACTGCGGGATCCCGTGGATCACCGGGGTGGACACACGCTCGCTGGTGCGCCACATCCGCGATCGCGGGGCCATGCGCGGCGGAGTGTTCCCCGAGACCACGTCCGAGTCGGACGCCATGGAGACGGTTCGAGCGGAGCCCGAGATGGCGGGGCGAGACCTCGCCCGCGAGGTCAGCCCGGCCGAGCCCGTGATCCTCGACCCCGATGCGGCCGGCCCGCTGGTGGTGGGGATCGACACCGGGATCAAGGACTCGATCGTGCGCAACCTGCGCGAGCGCGGCGTGCGGCTCGAGCTGTACCCGTGCGCCACGCCGGCCGAGGAGCTGCTCGCCCGCTCGCCCGACGCGGTGTTCCTCGCCAACGGTCCCGGCGACCCGGCCGCGCTGGGTTACGTCGTGGACACCGTCCGCGACCTGGTGGGGAAGGTGCCGGTGTGGGGGATCTGCCTCGGGCACCAGGTTCTGTGCCGGGCGGTGGGGCTCGAGACGTTCAAGCTGCCCTTCGGCCACCGCGGCGCGAACCACCCAGTCAAGGACCTCGAGACCGGCCGCATCGAGATCACGTCGCAGAACCACGGCTTCGCGGTGCTCGGCCCGGGGGGCGAGCGGCGGCTCGACACCGACGCCCCTGTGCGCTGGGAGACCGACTTCGGCACGGCCGAGCTGCAGCAGCTGAGCCTCTACGACCGCACGGTCGAGGGTCTGGTCCTGCGCGACGTGCCCGGCTCCACGGTGCAGTACCACCCGGAGGCCGGCCCCGGCCCGCATGACGCGCGGCACCTCTTCGACCGCTTCCTGGAAAGGCTCGCCGCCCCCGCCTGATGCCACGCCGCGACGACATCAAGAAGATCATGGTCATCGGGTCCGGCCCGATCGTGATCGGCCAGGCGGCGGAGTTCGACTACTCGGGCGCCCAGGCCTGCAAGGTGCTGCTGGAGGAGGGCTACGAGGTGGTGCTCGTGAACTCCAATCCGGCCACGATCATGACCGACCCGGAGTACGCCACGGCCACCTACATCGAGCCGCTGCTGCCCGCTTCGGTGACCAAGGTGATCGAGCGCGAGCGTCCCGACGCCCTGCTGCCCACGCTCGGCGGCGGCACGGCGCTGAACCTCGCCCGCCAGCTCACCGACGACGGCACGCTCGGCCGCTACCGGGTCGAGCTGCTCGGCGCGGACTACGACGTGATCCGGCGGGCCGAGGACCGCGACCTCTTCCGGGCCACGATGGAACGGGCGGGGCTTCGGGTGCCCAAGAGCGCCGCCGTGAAGTCGATGCGCGAGGCCGAGAGAGCGCTCGCCGACGTGGGCCTTCCCGCGATCATGCGCCCCGGGTTCACGATGGGCGGCCAGGGCGGCGGCATCGCGCGCACGGAGACCGAGTACCGGCAGATCGTGGCCGAGGGCCTGGCGGCGAGCCCGATCGGGCAGGTGCTGGTGGAGGAGTCGGTGATCGGGTGGGGCGAGTTCGAGCTCGAGGTGATGCGCGACCACGCGGACAACGTGGTGATCGTCTGCTCGATCGAGAACATCGACCCGATGGGCGTGCACACCGGCGACTCGGTCACCGTGGCGCCCCAGCAAACCCTCTCCGACGTGCTCTACCAGGAGCTGCGCGACCAGGCCATCACCGTGATCCGCGCTGTGGGGGTGGAGACCGGCGGCTCGAACATCCAGTTCGCGGTGAACCCCGCCACCGGCGAGATCGTGGTGATCGAGATGAACCCGCGGGTCTCGCGCAGCTCCGCGCTCGCCTCCAAGGCCACGGGCTTCCCGATCGCCAAGATCGCCGCCCGCCTGGCCGTGGGCTACTCGCTCGAGGAGATCGACAACGACATCACGAAGGTCACGCCCGCGAGCTTCGAGCCCACGCTCGACTACGTGGTGGTGAAGTGGCCGCGATTCGCGTTCGAGAAGTTCCCCGGCGCCGACGGCGCGCTCCACACCTCCATGCAGTCGGTGGGCGAGGCCATGGCCATCGGGCGCACGTTCAAGCAGGCGTTCGTGAAGGCCATGCGCTCCCGCGAGCTGGACGTGGCCGCCGACGTGTCCGGCGACCTGCTCGAGCGGCTCGAGACGCCCACCCACGAGCGCTTCGAGATGCTCTTCGAGGCCGTTCGCCAGGGGGCGAGCGAGGAGGAGATCTCCCGGCGGACGGGCATCGATCCCTGGTTCGTCGCCGAGATGGCCGAGCTGGCGCGGGGCCATGACCCGGAGGCCGGGCTCGAACGGTCCTTCAAGGCCGTGGACACCTGCGCCGCGGAGTTCGAGGCCGAGACCCCCTACTACTACTCCGGCTGGGAGCGCACGGCGGCCCACGAGGTGCGGCGCGGGACCAAGCCCGCGGTGGCCATCCTCGGCTCTGGCCCGAACCGCATCGGGCAGGGCATCGAGTTCGACTACTGCTGCGTGCACGCCGCGATGACCGTGCGCGAGTCGGGCCGGGACGCGGTGATGATCAACTGCAACCCCGAGACCGTCTCCACCGACTACGACACCTCCGACCGGCTCTACTTCGAGCCGCTCACCCTCCGGGACGTGCTCGGCGTGCTGGAGCTGGAGAAGCCCGAGGGAGTGATCGTCCAGTTCGGGGGCCAGACGCCGCTGAAGCTCGCCCGCGGCCTGGCCGACGCGGGCGTGCCGCTGCTCGGCACCCCCGTGGACTCGATCCACCTGGCCGAGGATCGCCCCAGCTTCAGTGCGCTGCTCGACGAGCTCGGGCTGCGGAGCCCGCCCTACGCGACCGCCAGTCACGACACGGTGCTCGAGGCGGCGAAGAAGGTGGGCTACCCGCTGCTGGTGCGCCCGTCCTACGTGCTCGGTGGCCGTGCCATGGAGATTTGTTACTCGCCGGACGCGCTCGAGGACTACGTGCGGCGGGTGGGCGGTGAGCTCCCCGCGGACAGCGAGATCTTCCTGGACCGCTTCCTCGAGAACGCGATCGAGATCGACGTCGACGCGCTCTGCGACGGCGAGGACGTGCGGATCGGGGCGATCATGCAGCACGTGGAGGAGGCCGGCGTGCACTCCGGTGACTCCGCCTGCGTGATCCCGGCCATGTCGCTGGGCCCGGCCATGCTGGAACAGGTGGAGCAGGCCACCCGCGCGATCGCTCTGCGCCTCGGGGTGATCGGCCTGATCAACATCCAGTTCGCGGTGTTCGGCGACGAGGAGCTGTACGTGATCGAGGCCAACCCGCGCGCGTCGCGCACCGTGCCGTTCGTCTCGAAGGCCACCGGCCAGCCGCTGGCCAAGCTGGCCTGCCGCCTGATGCTCGGCGAGCACCTGCGCGAGATGGACCTGCCCGCTCAACGCCCGCCGCGGCACGTGTCCGTCAAGGAGGCGGTGCTTCCCTTCCAGCGCTTCCTGCGGTCCGACTCGCTGCTCGGACCGGAGATGAAGTCCACGGGAGAGGTCATGGGCGTGGCCGCGGACTACCCCGCCGCGTTCGGGAAGGCTCAGGCCGCAGCCGGCTCGGAGCTTCCCACCGCCGGCACCGTCTTCATCTCCGTCACCGACGGAGACAAGCCGGCCGCCACCCAGCTTGCCGCCGGGTTCTGTGACATGGGCTTCAGCGTGATCGCCACCGGCGGCACCTCGCAGGCGATCCGGCGCATGGGGGTGCCGGTCGAGCGCATCAAGAAGGTCTTCGAGGGCTCCCCCAACGTGGTGGACCGGATCGAGGCGGGCGAGGTGGACCTGGTGGTGAACACCCCGACGGGCTCCGGTGCGCGCGCCGACGGGTACGAGATCCGCCGCGCCGCGGTGGGCCGCGGCATCCCCTGCATCACCACGATGTCCGGTGCCAGCGCCGCCCAGCGCGCCATCCGGGCACTGCGCACCGAGGGCGCCGAGGTGATCTCCCTGCAGGAGCTCCACGGCGGCGCGCTCGGGCGCTTCGGCCACGCCCAGCCGGCGCCCAGGGCGGTCGAAGAGGCCCGGTGAGCCACGCGGCGGGCGTGGCCGAGCCGCGCACCCTGGCTCCGCCGGAGCGCCGCACGGCCGCGGTCTCCGGCGTGGACGCGCTCGGCGCCTACGCCCTGATCCGGGCACTCGACCGCGATCCCGCCCCCGCACCGCGGCCCGGCCAGTTCTACATGCTCGCCTCCGCCTCCGGCTGGGGCGGGGTGGAGGGGGAGAGGCCCTACCTCCCGCGCGCGTTCTCCTACGCCCGGAGCCGGGACGTGCCCGGCGGGCTCGAGCTGTCCTTCCTGCTCGAGGACGTGGGCCCAGGCACCGCCCGCCTGGCCGCCCTTCGTGGCGGAGAGGAGCTGGCGCTGGTGGGCCCGCTCGGGATCGGGTGGCGCCCCGCGGCGCCCGGCACCCGACCGCTGCTGGTGGGCGGCGGGATAGGCACGGCGCCGCTGCTCTGCCTGGAGGACGAGCTGGAAGTGCCGGCGGCGCCGGTGCTGCTCGGGTTCCGGTCCGCCGCCCACGCCGAGGCGGCGGGCCTGTTTGCGGCTGAGGTGCGCCTCACCACCGACGACGGCTCGGCCGGCCGGGCCGGGCTGGTCACCGACCTCCTGCGCGAGGAGCTCGACCGCGATCCAGCGGCCACCGTCTTCGCCTGCGGGCCGCCGCCCATGCTGGAGGCCGTGCGGGCGCTGTGCGCCGAACGCGGGGTCGCGGCTCAGCTGGCGCTCGAGTCGGGCATGGCCTGTGGCTTCGGCGCTTGCTACGGCTGCGTCGTGCCCACCCGCGACGGCTACCTGCGCCTGTGTGTGGACGGCCCCGTGCTCGACGCCGCGCGCCTTGACACCGCGATCTTCCCCGGGGCCGGCCACTGATGGACCTCTGCGGAGTGGAGCTCGCCGGGCCGGTCCTGAACGGCTCGGGCACCTTCGATGCCATCGCGGCGAGGCGGGCCTTCGGCGACCCGCTGGTCGAACGCTTCCCCTTCCACGCCTTCGTGTCCAAGACGATCACGCTCGAGCCGCGGCAGGGGAACCCGCCCCCCAGGCTGTGGGAGACCCCGGCGGGGATGATCAACTCGATCGGGCTCCCCAACCGGGGTCTGGAGGGCTTCCTGGCCCACGACCTGCCCGAGCTCGCCGAGCTTCCGGTACCGCTTGTGGTGTCGGTGATGGGGTTCAGCAGGGACGAGCTGGCCACCCTCGTGGAACGCGTCGGCGCCCGCGACGAGGTGGCGATGATCGAGCTGAACGTGTCCTGCCCGAACGTGGAGAGCGGGCTGATCATGGGCGCGGACCCGGCTGAGACCGCGCTGGCCGTGGACCGGGTACGCCCGCTCACCGAGCGCCCGCTGATCGTGAAGCTCACGCCGAACGCCACCGACCCCGCCGCCGTGGGACGCGCCGCGGAGGAGGCGGGGGCGGACGCGCTCTCGCTGATCAACACGCTCAAGGGGATGGCGCTCGACCCCCGCGGAGGCGGCCCGTGGCTCGGGGGAGGCACCGGCGGAGTCTCGGGTCCGGCGGTCCGCGCGATCGCCCTCGAACAGGTGAGCTCGGTCGCCCGGAGCGTCTCGATTCCGGTGATCGGGATGGGCGGGATCGCCTCGGGCCGCGACGCGGCCGACTTCCTGGCCGCGGGAGCGCGATGTGTGGCGGTCGGCACCGAAAGCTTTCGCGACCCGGCCGCGGGCCGCCGGATCGGCGCCGAGTTGGCCGGACTGGCGGACATGGACCGACAGGTCGCCCAACCCAGGGGGAGGGCAGCGGCCCAATCCGGGTGAGTCGATCGGCACGTTTTTACGTAACTAGCGGGATCCTTGCGCGTCCCCCGAATGCCCTACGGCGGACGTCAGGTGAAAACTCCTGCAAAGAACCCTAAAACGCTCAAGCAGTCGCAACCGAGTTAAACCTCAGGTTGAGGTGAAGGGAAATTCGCCGGTTTTTCGCGTCTGCGGACTCGACGGCCACCGGGAAGCGTGTACTATCGCCGCCCATGCCGGCCGCCCCCCAGTCGCCCGCTAAGCCACACCCAGCGGGCCTCGCACCCGAGCGTTCGCTGACCCAGCGGATGGACGCACTTCGCCGTGCGAACGAGATTCGCACCCGGCGCGCCCGCCTGAAGCGAGACCTGAAGGCCGGACGGGTCCAGATCCACGGTCTTCTCCTCGACCCCCCGGAATACCTGCTCACCGCCAAGGTTTTCGACCTGCTCCTGGCCGTGCCCAAGTACGGGCGCGTAAAGGTGAATCGGATCCTCACGCACTGCCGGATTTCGCCCAGCAAGACGATTGGCGGGCTCTCCGAACGGCAGCGCAACGAGCTCGTTTCCTTCCTCCGGCGATAACGCCGATCCTCGTCATCACCGGGCCCTCCGGCGTCGGCAAGGGCACCCTCATCAAGGCCCTCCTCGACCGCGTGGACGGTCTCTCGCTCGCCGTGTCCGCCACCACCCGACTCCCCCGAGAGGGTGAGGTCAACGGCCGCGACTACCACTTCCTGAGCCCCGAGGACTTCGATTCCCGCGTACGGGCCGGCGACTTCGTCGAACACGCCGAATACGCAGGGCACCGCTACGGCACGCTGCGCTCCGAGCTGGACCGCCCGGGACGCGGCGTGGTGCTGGAAATCGACGTCCAGGGAGCCCGCCAGGTGCGCGAGACCCTGCCCGACGCCGTGCGCATCTTCATAGAGCCCCCGTCCATCGAAGACCTCCGGCGCCGCCTGGCCGGGCGCGGCTCTGACACCCCTGAGCAGATAGCCCGCCGGCTGGAGGTGGCGGGGGAGGAGCTGGCCGCCCGGAACGAGTTCCCGCACCGGATCGTGAACGACGACCTGGAGAGGGCCACCCGGGAGCTCTCGGATCTGGCCGCTAAGGTATGCCCACGTGATCAAACCGCGCCTTGACAACCTTCTCGAGCAGGTCGACTCCCACTACGCAGTGGTGATCGTCGCCGCCAAGCGTGCGCGCCAGATCAATTCGTACTACCACAACCTCGGCGAGGGAACCTTCGACGAATACCCGCCGCCGATGGTCGAAACCGGCTCCAAGAACTACCTCAAGATCGCTCTTGAAGAGGTAGCTGCCGGGAAGATCAAGTACCGCTACCGGTAACGCGACCGCGTTCCTGGCGTCGCCTCGCGGCGTCCTCGGCCGCTCGTGTGCGATGCACACTTCGCGTCCTGCGTCCTTGCGACGCCGCGCCAGTAACCGCGCTCGCGCCACCGGTGGGCGGTGCAACAGCCGCATCGCTCCTCGACGTTCCTCCTTCTTGACGGCACACTGAAGGCATGGCTCGGGTTCTGGTTGGGGTGACCGGTGGGATCGCCGCGTACAAGGCGGTGGAGGTCGTGCGCCTGGCCACGGGGGCCGGGCATTCGGTGCGGGTGGTGCAGACGGCGGCTTCGCTTCAGTTCGTGGGCCGGGCGACGTTCCAGGCCGTGACCGGCGCGCCGGTGCTGGTGGACGAGTTCGAGCAGGATCCCGCGCGGGGCGCCTTTCCCGGGGATCCGGAGCCCGCGCACCTCGCCATCTCGCACCTGGAGCTCGTGCGCCGCGCCGACGTGCTCTGCGTGGCGCCCGCCTCGGCCAACACGCTGGCCAAGCTCGCGAACGGCGTCGCGGACAACCTGCTCACGAGCGCGGCGCTGGCGTCCACCGCGCCGCTGGTGCTCGCGCCGGCCATGAACGACCGCATGTGGGAGCACCCGGCAACCCGGGCCAACCTCGAGCTGCTTCGCTCGCGTGGCGCGCGCGTGGTGCCTCCGGGCACCGGACGGCTCGCCTCCCAGGGCGAGTGGGGCACCGGCCGGCTCGCCGAGCCCGCGGAGATACTCGCCGCCGTGGAGGAGGCCCTCGCGCCCGCCCCCTTCGCTCCCCGCTCGCTCGACGGTCTTCGCATCCTCGTCACCGCGGGCGGCACCCGCGAGGCGATCGACTCGGTGCGCTACGTGGGCAACCGCTCCTCCGGGCGGATGGGGCTCGCCCTCGCCGGCGAGGCGGCCCGGCGCGGTGCCGAGGTCACGCTGATCGCCGCCAACGTCTCGCTCGCCCCGCCCGCCGGGGTCCGCGTGGTGGAGGTGGAGAGCGCCGCCCAGCTCGAGGCCGCCGCACGGGCGGAGTTCCCGGGCGCCGACGTTCTGCTCATGGCCGCCGCGGTGGCCGACTTCCGTCCCCGGAGCTCCGAGGACTCGAAGATCACCAAGACCGGACGCGACGGGCTCTCGCTCGAGCTCGAGCCCACCACCGACGTGCTGGCCTCGCTCTCCTCGCTCCGGCGCTCCGGCCAGACGCTCGTGGGCTTCGCGGCCGAGCACGGCAAGGGCGGGGTGGACCGGGGCCGCGGAAAGCTCGAGCGCAAGGGGCTGGACGCCGTCGTGGTGAACGACATCGCCCGGGCGGACATCGGCTTCGACTCTCCCGAGAACGAGGTGACGATCGTGACCGCCGCCGGCGACCGGCCGGTGGCGCGCGGCCCCAAGGAGCTCGTGGCCGCCGCCATCCTGGACGCCGTGGCGACCCTCCGAGCCGGAACGGGGGTGCCTACTACCGTTGAGGACGAACGGTGAGCGAGAACGTCTACGAGCTCTTCAAGCGCGGCAGCGAGCTGCTCGAAGCGGGCGACTTCATGGCCGCCTCGATACCCCTGGAACAGGCTCGCCGCCTCGACCCTGAGAAGGGATCGATCCGGGAGGCCCTCGGCCGCGCCTACTTCCGCTCCGCTCGCTTCGAGGAGGCCGCACGCGAGTTCGCGGCGCTGGTGGAGCGCTACCCGGTGAACGACTACGGGCACTTCTGCCTCGGCCGCTCGCTCGAGAAGACCGGCCGCCACCTCGAGGCCCGCCGCCACGCGGTGCTCGCCGCAGGGATGCGCCCCGACCGTGCGGACTACCGCGCGCTGCGGGACCGGCTCAGGGCCGCCTGAGCCCCCGGACCGCCACCGCGCCCTCCACCACCAGGCCGAGCAGGCGGTCCACACCGCGCTCGTCCACGGAGGCCACCGGCATGTCCGCGTGGACCCAGATGTCGCGCCCACGCGTGCACGCGAAGCGCACGAGCCGGGTCTGACGGTTCCACCACAGCAGCATCCAGGGGTCCACCTCGTGGGCGCCCGGGAGAGCCATCGCCTGCGCCCGGACCAGCCCGTCGGCCACCCTGATGCCCACGTCCAGGCCGTCCGCTTCCAGCACCTCGGCGGGCACGGTGATTCCCCATTCCCCCGGGGCCAGGCGCCGGACCCGGAGGCCGGGTTCGGCGGCCAGGTAATCGTCGATCGCGTCCACGGCGGCCATCGCGTCAGAGTACGTACCGGTGCGCGCTCTGGTGCAAAGGGTGAGCGAGGCGTCCGTGACCGTGGGCGGGGAGGAGGTGTCCCGGATCGGCCCGGGCCTGCTCGTGCTGCTCGGCGTGCGCCGCGGCGACGGTCCCGACCAGGCCGAGCGCCTCGCCCGCAAGCTCCTGGCCCTCCGGATCTTCGAGGACGACGCCGGCCTCATGAACCGCTCGGTGGCCGACGTGGCCGGCGAGGTGCTCTGCGTAAGCCAGTTCACCCTCTACGGCGACGCGCGGAAGGGCAACCGGCCCAGCTTCGTGGACGCGGCGCCGGCGGAGGAGGCGGAGCCGCTGTACGAGCAGGTGCGCAAGGCGCTGGGCGCGGAGGGCGGCGTGTTCGGCGCGCGCATGGCCGTGGCGCTCGTGAACGACGGTCCCGTGACGCTGCTCGTGGAGGCGTGAGAGGCATGGTCCGGTGCTCGCCCGATCACCGATCGGGCTGCGCTCCTCCCCTGAGCCCTGTGGCGTGAGAGACTAGGCCGCGGTGCCGAATCGGGCGACTACGGAGGGCCGGAGCAGATGAGCCTGAGCGTGGAGAGACGGGCCGTGCTGGAGGCGGTGTGCGACACGGTGGTCCCGGCGCTGGAACGCCCGGACGACCCGGAGGGCTTCTGGGCCCGCAGCGCGGGTGATGTGGGCGCGCCCGCGGCGCTCGAGGCGGTGCTGGAGCTCCGCCCCCCGGAGGAGCAGCTGGGCGTCGACGAGCTGCTCGACGGCCTGGCCGAGTCCGGGTTCCTCTCCTCGTCGCGCCGCTCCCGCGAGCAGATCCTTCGGAACATCGCCGCCCTCACGCCTGCCGCGGCGGCCGGCATCCAGGCGCTCACCGGCCTCACCCTCTTCCTGACCTACGGGGCGCCCGACCCGGTGACCGGAGGCAACCCCTTCTGGTCCGTCTTCGCGTACCCGGGGGCCGGCGTGGTGCCCGCGCCCGAGGCGCCCCGGGCCATCACTCCGCTCGTGCCCGAGGGCGACGCGCTCACGCTCGAGGCGGACGCCGTGGTGATCGGCTCGGGAGCCGGGGGAGGGGTGATCGCCGCCTCGCTCGCGGAGGCGGGGCTCGAGGTCGTGGTGCTGGAGGCCTCCGGCTACTACGACGAGACGCAGTTCAACGGCTATGAGCTCTGGGCCTACCAGAACATGTACTGGCGCGGCGGCCCTCAGACGACCGCCGACCTGAACATGACGCTCCAGGCCGGAGCCACTCTCGGCGGCGGCACCACCATCAACTGGACCAACTGCCTGCGCACCAGACCCCGGGTCCGCGAGCAGTGGGCCCGCGAGCACGGCCTGACCGGGGTGGACGGGCCGGAGTTCGACACCCACCTCGACGCGGTGTTCGAGCGCCTGTCGGTGAACGACCGCTGCTCTGACCTGAACGGCACCCAGCAGCGGATGAAGGAGGGCGCCGAGGCGCTGGGCTGGTCCTTCCGCACGATCCTGCGCAACATCGACGAGAGCCGCTACGACCCCGCGAGCGCCGGCTACATCGGCTTCGGGGACCGTTCCGGGGCCAAGCAGACCACCACCAGGACCTACCTGGCGGACGCCGCCGGGCGCGGAGCCGAGTTCGTGGTGGACTGCTTCGTCGACCGGATCGTGACCGAGGGGGGCCGGGCCTCCGGCGTGGAGGGCACGTACCTCGACCCCGCCACCGGCCGCCGGGCGCACGTCAGCGTGCGCGCTCCGCGGGTGGTGGTGGCCGCGGGCTCGCTTGAGTCACCCGCCCTGCTGCTGCGCTCGGGCATCGGTGGCCCGGCCGCCGGCCAGAACCTCCATCTCCATCCCTGCACCGCGGTGTTCGGGAGCTACGGCGAGGATCAGCGCGCCTGGTGGGGCGCGCCTCAGGCCGGGCTGATGGACGAGTTCGCCGCGGTGGAGGACGACCACGGCTTTCTGATCGAGGCCACCCAGTACGCGCTCGGCATCGGGGCCTCGGCCCTGCCCTTCACGACCGGCGAGGAGCACAAGGAGCTGATGCACCGCTTCCGCTACGGCGCTACCTTCATCGGCCTGGTGCGCGACCGCGGCGTGGGGCAGGTCACGGTGGACGCCGATGGCCAGGCCGTGCCCTGGTACTCGATCTCCGACGAGCTGGACGTGCGCAACTCGAAGCGCGCGATCGAGGCCCAGATCCGCCTCCATCACGCGGGTGGCGCGGGGGAGATCATGCCGCTGGCCACGGGGATGCCGCGCTGGCGCCCCGGCGACGACCTCGAGCGCTTCATCGAGCGCTGCCAGCGCATCCCGCTTCGCGCCGGCGGCTACCGGCTCTTCTCCGCCCATCAGATGGGCACGTGCCGCATGGGCAAGGACCCGGCCACGAGCGTGGCCGGACCCGAAGGCGAGCTTCACGACACCCCCGGCGTGTGGATCGGCGACGCGAGCGCCTTCCCCACCAGCTCGGGAACCAACCCGATGATCACGATCATGGCCCTCGCCCGGCGCACGGGCGAGGCAATAAAGGCGTCGAGCCCGGCCACCGCCGCGGCTACGCAATCCTGAGGAGGACTCGAATGGCTACGGCAACAGAAGCACTGGTACGTGACCGGCTCTTCATCGGCGGCGAGTGGGTCGAGCCCGCCGGCGACGGCACGATCGACGTGATCAACCCGTCCACCGAGGAGGTCGTGGGACGCGTGCCCGAGGGCACGCCGGAGGACGCCGCACGGGCGGTGAGGGCCGCACGCGATGCCTTCGACTCCTGGTCCACGACCACGCCCCACGAGCGGGCGGAGCTGCTCGCGGCCGTGTCGGCCAAGCTGGCGGAGCGCGGCGACGAGCTCGCCGCCCTGATCGCCACCGAGCTCGGCATGCCGGTGAAGCTGTCGCGGATAATCCAGGCCGGCCTTCCCACCGGCACCTTCGCCTCCATGGCCCAGCTCGTGGAGGAGGTCCAGTGGGAGGAGACCGTCGGCAACTCGCTGATCGTGCGCGAGCCCGTGGGCGTGGTGGCCGCGATCACGCCGTGGAACTACCCGCTGCACCAGATCGCGCTGAAGGTGGCCCCGGCACTGGCCGCGGGCTGCACGGTGGCGCTCAAGCCGAGCGAGGTGGCGCCCCTCAACGCGTTCGTCCTCGCGGAGATCATGGAGGCCGTCGGCCTGCCCGCCGGCGTCTTCAACCTCGTGACCGGGACGGGTCCGGTGGTGGGCGAGGCGTTGGTCACCGACCCGGGCACCGACGCCGTGTCGTTCACCGGCTCCACCCGTGCCGGACGCCGGGTGTCCGAGCTCGCGGCCGCCAACGTGAAGCCGGTGGCGCTCGAGCTCGGCGGCAAGTCACCGAACGTGATCCTCGACGACGCCGACTTCAAGCGCGCCGTGGTGGACGGGGTGGCCAAGGCGTTCCTCAACTCGGGGCAGACCTGCAGCGCGCTGACCCGCATGCTCGTCCCCCGCGACAGGCTCGGCGAGGTGGAGAAGATCGCGGCGGCCACGGCCGAGCAGTTCACGCCCGGGGACCCGTTCGACGAGAACGCCCGCATTGGGCCGCTCGTCTCCGACACCCAGCTGGAGCGGGTACGCGGATACATCGAGAAGGGCGAGGAGGAGGGCGCGCGGCTCGTGACCGGCGGCGCCGACCCGGTCGAGGGCCAGGAGAACGGCTACTTCGTGAGCCCGACCGTCTTCTCCGACGTGAAAACCGAGATGACGATCGCCCAGGAGGAGATCTTCGGCCCGGTGCTCTCGATCATGCCCTACGACGACGAGGAGGAGGCCGTCCGCATCGCCAACGACACGATGTACGGATTGGCGGGCGGCGTCTGGTCGGGCGACGAGGACCGCGCCAAGCGCGTGGCCGCCCGGATTCGCACCGGCCAGGTGGAGATCAACGGCGGAGCCTTCAACCCGCTGGCGCCCTTCGGCGGCTACAAGCAGTCGGGGCACGGGAGGGAGGCCGGGCGCTACGGCCTGGAGGAGTTCCTGGTGGCCAAGTCGTTGCAGCTCTGAGCCGCTCTCCGGGCGTGGTGAGAGTGCCCGGCCGGGTCTCCCTGGGCCGGTCTATACTCACTCGTCGCTAGGACTTTCAGTCGTACGCGGCCCGCCCGGGTCGCGCCTGGAGGTGGGCTTCGCAGCCCACCTCTTTTTTCGACCGGACACAGACGCGAAATGAACACCGAGGAACTTCACAACGAGATCGAGCAGCGCCTCGCGGCCCCCGAGCCGAAGGTCGAGCTGCTCGCGATCGAGCCCGCCGGGCCGGACCGGCTGCGGCTCGTGATCGACCACCCCGACGGGGTGGATCTTGCGTTGTGCGAGCGAGTCACGAAGCACCTGAGCGACCTGCTCGTGGACTACGGCCTCGAGGTCTCTTCACCCGGGCCGCGCCGACCGCTGACGAAGCCCGACCACTACCGGCGCTTCCTCGGCCGGCGCGCGCAGCTGCGCCTGCGCAGCCCGCGCGACGGGCACGACAAGCTGACCGGGGAGCTCGTGGGCGCCTCGGACGCCGAGGTCACGGTTGCGGCCGACGAGGGTGTCGTGTCGATCCCGTACTCGGACATCAACAAGAGCAACCTGCTGGAGGGACGATGACGAAGGAGATCGTCGAGGCGGTGGGCGTCCTCGAGCGCGAGAAGGGCATCTCGGCGGACAAGCTGATGGAGGCCCTCGAGGACGCGCTCCTCTCCGCCTACAAGAAGACTCCCGAGTCCGCGAAGTACGCACGCGTCGAGGTGGACCGGGACACCGGAGACTTCCGCGTGTTCGAGCTGATCCTTCCGCCCGAGCTCGAGGAGCAGCTCCTCGACGAGGTGGAGGAGGAGCTGGGCGAGGCCGAGGTGGATCCCGAGACGGGCGAGCTGAAGGAGCCCGAGCCGCCGGAGATCGACCAGGAGCGCCTGGCTCAGTACAAGGACCAGATCGACGAGCGCGACGTTACGCCGGACGACTTCGGCCGCATCGCCGCCCAGACGGCCAAGCAGGTGATCCTCCAGCGGATCCGCGAGGCCGAGCGGGACATGATGTACCACGAGTACCAGGACCGGGTGGGCGAGCTGATCACCGGCATCGTCCAGCAGTCCGACTCGCGCTACACCCTGGTCCAGCTTCGCGAGCGCGTGGAGGCGCTGCTGCCCCGGGGCGAACAGGTCCACGGCGAGCGCTACGACCACGGGCAGCGCGTCAAGGCCATCATCACCGACGTCTCGAACCAGTCGAAGGGGCCGAGCATCATCGTCTCGCGCCGCTCGCCGGAGCTGATCCGCGCGCTGTTCGAGCTCGAGGTCCCGGAGATCGCCGACGGCCTGGTGGAGATCCAGAACGTGGCCCGTGAGCCCGGCTACCGGTCCAAGATCGCCGTCGTGTCGCACGCCTCGGGCGTCGACCCGGTGGGCGCATGCGTAGGGCCGCGCGGCTCGCGGGTGCGCATGGTCGTGTCCGAGCTGCGCGGCGAGAAGATCGACATCATCCCCTTCAACGAGGAGCCCGCCCGCTTCGTGGCCAAGGCGCTCTCACCCGCCCGCGTGCGGGAGGTGCTGGTGGACGACGAGGGCAAGCAGGCGGTGGTGATCGTCCCGGACGACCAGCTCTCGCTGGCCATCGGCAAGGACGGCCTCAACGCCCGCCTCGCGGCCCGTCTCACCGGCTGGCGCGTGGACATCCGCTCGGAGACGGAGTTCGCCGAGGAAGAGGCGGAGATGGGCTACGACGACGAGGAGGTCGCAGGCCGCTGCGCGGCGATCCTCGCCAACGGCAAGCGCTGCCCGAACGCCTCGCTTCCCGGGTCGCGCTACTGCGGCCTTCCCGCCCATCAGGCGCTCAACGACCAGGAGGGCGACCACCTGGTGGCGCCCGCCGACGGCGACGAGGTGCCCGTCGCAGAGGAGCCGGTGGTGGAGGAGGCCGTCGAGGAGGTCGTGGTCGAGGAGGTCCCCGCGGAGCCGGTGCAGGAGAACGGATCCGCGGCCGATCTGGACGGCGGCGACGCCGAGGCGGCGCCGGTGGCAGAGGCCGAGGAGACCGGCGAGGCCGAGGGGGCGGAGCGGCCGTAGCGCCGCATCGCATCTGCGTCGGCTGCCGGCGTTCACTGCCGCAGCAAGAGATGCTTAGACTCGTTCGTGAGCCCGGCGGCCGCGTGCGAGCCGATGAGGAGGGTCGCGAGGTCGGGCGCGGCGCGTACGTTTGTCCGCGAGATGAGTGCGCCGACCAGGTGGCCGCCGCGGCCTCACTGGCCCGGTCCTTCCGGGCGCCCGTGAATGTCCAACAGGAGACCATAGACTTAGTTCGCCGATGGCAAAGAAGCGTGTCCACGAGATAGCGAAGGAGAAGGGGATCCCCTCGAAGGAGGTGATCGCCGTGCTCCAGAAGGCCGGCCTCAACGTGAAGGCGGCTGCCTCCAGCGTTGACGAGGCCGACATCGCCCGGGCCTTCTCCGACGGCTCGGCGCCCCCCGCCGAGCCCGCCGCGCCGAAGCCCGAGGCTCCACGCCGGCCCGGCACCACACCTCGTGCCGCCTCCAGCCCGTCGAGCACAACGCCCCCCGCGGGCGACGGCAACGGCGCCGCCCCGGCGGGCGACGCCGGGGCCCAGGCCGGTCGCCGCCCCACCCGCGGAGCACGCGGCGGCGAGGCCGGAAGCGGCGGCGGCGGAGGCCGCAGGCGCCGCGTGGTCATCGACTCGCAGGCAGCCCGGCGCGACCGCCAGCCGCCTCCCCCTCAGCAGCCCGCCCGCCGCGGACGCGGCCGGCGCCGGCGGCCGCAGTGGGTGGAGCCCGACCTGGAGGCACTGGCCGCAGCGCGCGACGCGCCCAAGGAGGTGCCCACCGTTCCGGTGCGCTCCGGCTCGACGGTGAAGGAGGTGGCGGAGTCGCTCCAGCTCTCCTCGCCCGAGGTGATCAAGAAGCTGATGGAGCTGAACGAGATGGCCACGCTCACGCAGACGCTCTCCGACGACGCGATCGAGGTGCTGGCCGAGGCGTTCGAGAAGCGCATCGAGATCACGCATGCCGCCGACGAGGTGGAGGAGGAGCCGGCCTTCGACGACACCGACGAGGAGCTGGTCTACCGCCCGCCCGTGATCACGGTCATGGGCCACGTCGATCACGGCAAGACCTCACTGCTCGACGCCATCCGCGAGACCGAGGTGGCGGCCGGCGAGGCGGGCGGCATCACCCAGCACATCGGCGCCTACCAGGTGCACCACGACGACCACACGATCACCTTCCTGGACACGCCGGGCCACGAGGCCTTCACGGCCATGCGTGCCCGCGGCGCGAAGGTCACGGACATCGCCGTGATCGTGGTGGCGGCTGACGACGGCGTGATGCCCCAGACGGTTGAGGCCATCGACCACGCGCAGGCGGCCGAGGTGCCGCTGCTTGTGGCGGTGAACAAGATCGACAAGGAGGGCGCGGACCCGAACCGCGTCCGCGGCGAGCTGGCCCAGCGCGGGCTCACGCCGGCGGACTGGGGTGGGGATACCGAGTTCGTGGATGTCTCGGCCAAGACGCACGAGAACCTCGACAGCCTGCTCGAGACGCTCGTCACCCTGGCCGAGATCCAGGAGCTGCGCGCCAACCCGGATGCGGTCGCGTCCGGGTTCGTGATCGAGTCGCGGCTCGACCCGGGGCGTGGCCCCGTGGTCACCCTGCTGGTGAACCGCGGGCGGCTCAAGGTGAGCAACGCGATCGTGGCCGGCCAGCACTGGGGCCGCGTGCGTGCCATGCACGACTACCGCGGTCAGAAGACCGACGAGGCCACCCCGGGCGAGCCCGTGGTCATCCTCGGCTTCGACGGCGTGCCGGACGCGGGCGAGTACTTCCACGTGGTCGAGAACGAGCGCGAGGCGCGCCGACTGGCCCAGGAGCGCTCGATCCGGGTCAAGCAGGAGTCACTCGCTCGCCAGGCCGGCCGCCGCGTCTCGCTCGAGGACGTGCTGGCTCGCGCCGAGCGCGGCGAGAAGGAGCTGAACCTCGTGGTCAAGGCCGACGTGGCCGGGTCACTCGAGGCGCTGGCCGACGAGGTGGCGCGGCTTCCGCAGGAGCAGGTGCAGGTGGACGTGATCCGCGACGGTGTGGGTGGCATCAGCGAGTCCGACGTGATGCTGGCCGCCGCGTCTCAGGCCGTGGTGATCGGCTTCAACGTGCGCCCGGTTGGGAACGCCGCCCAGGTGGCCGACCGCGAGGGCGTGGAGATCCGCACCTACTCGGTGATCTACAACATCGTGCAGGACCTGCGCGACGCCATGGAGGGCCTGCTCGAGCCCGAGGAGGTCGAGGAGGCCGTGGGCACCGTCGAGGTACGGGCCACCTTCAAGGCCTCCCGCGTCGGCACCATCGCCGGCTCGTACGTGACCTCCGGCGTGGTCCGCCGCGGCGCCCAATGCCGCCTGGTCCGTGACGGGACCGTGGTGTACGACGGCCGGATCGGGTCGCTGCGCCGCTTCAAGGAGGATGTCCGCGAGGTCGCCCAGGGGGCGGAATGCGGCATCGTCCTCGAGAACTACCCCGACGTTAAGGAGGGCGATGTGATCGAGGTCTACGAGGTGAAGCAGGTCGAGCAGACACTCGCTTGAGCTTCTTCGTCTGTGTCGTGGAGATCGAGCTGCACCTCCCGCGCAACCGCAGCCTGAAGGAGAAGCGCAAGGATCTGAAGTCTCTGAAGGACCGCGTGCGCCGGCGCTTCGGCGCGTCGGTGGCGGAGACCGACCACCACGATCTCTGGCAGCGCGCGACCCTCACCGCCGCCCTGGTGGGGAGGGATGCCGGGCCGCTGAGAGAACAGGGATGGGGCCTCGGCCGATTTGCCGAGTCGATGTTCCCCGATGGCACGCGCGTGGAGTGCCATGTCGTGTCCGCAAGAGACCTGCTGCCGGATCAGCCATGACCGTCGACCGCATGAGAAGGGTGAACGAGTCGGTCCGGGAGGTGCTCTCGACGCGGATCGCCGAGGGGTTCAACGACCCACGCATAGGATTTGTGACTGTGACCGCCGTGGACACCACCCCCGACCTTCGCCAGGCCCGAGTGCACGTGAGCGTTCTGGGGGATGACGCCGAGCGCGAGCGTACCCTCGAGGGGCTGGAGGCCGCACACGGTCTCCTCCAGCAGGCGCTGGGCCGGGAGCTGCGCATGAAGCGGACCCCGACGCTCAGCTTCTCCTATGACGAGTCGATAGACAGAGGGATGCGAATCACGGAGCTTCTGGACGAATGACCGTGGCCACGGAAAGAGATGTGGTGGCTGCTCTGCGCCACGCCGAGCGCCTTCTGCTCACCACGCACGAGAACCCCGACGGGGACGCGCTGGGGTCGCTCCTTGCCATGCACGGCATCCTCGAGCAGCTCGGCAAGGACGTGCTCATGTACATGTCCCCCGACGAGTTCCCGCTTCCCTGGGAGTACCGGCACTGGACCTTTGACAGCCTTGTCGGCGCCCCGCCCGACGACCTCGCCGAGCGCACGATCGTGTTCCTCGACTGCGGCAACATCGACCGCATGCCTGTGGACTTCCTCCAGCAGGAGGGGCTCCACATCCTGAACATCGACCACCACCACGACAACACGCGCTTCGGCAACGTGAACTTCGTCGTGCCCGAGGCCTCGAGCACCGCCGAGATCGTGTGGCGGCTAAGCAAGGAGCTGGACGCCGAGATCACGCCCGAGATCGGCGACGCCCTCTACACCGGCCTGGTCACCGACACCGGCCGCTTCATGTACGAGAACACCACCGCGGACTCGCACCGGATGGCCGCGGACCTGATCGCCGCCGGGGTGGAGCCGCACAAGGTGTACCGGCGCCTCTACGAGGACCTGCCCGTGAGCCGGCTCGAGCTGCTTCAGCGCGCCCTCGCCACGATCGAGCGCTGGGACCACGGCGCACTGACCCTCGCCCACCTGGTGAAGAGCGACTACGAGGAGACCGGCGCCGTGGAGACGGACTCCGAGGGCGTGATCGACCACCTGCGCGCCGTTCAGGGCACCGCGGTGGCGGCGCTCGTGCGCGAGCTGCTCGGCGACGACCGGGTGGGAATGCGCAAGGTGAGCCTCCGCGCCACGGACGGCAGCGTGGACGTGTCGCAGATCGCCCGCGCCTACGGCGGCGGCGGGCACCCGCAGGCCGCCGGCTTCTCCACCGACCTGAGCTACCGCGACCTGGTGGAGCAGCTTCGCGGACAGGTGCACGAGCAGCTCGACGGCTAGTGGCCGAGGCCGGGGTACTGCTCTACCCCAAGCCGGCCGGGGTGACCTCGCACGACGTGGTGGACCGGGTCCGGCGCGATCTCGGCCGCGGCGTCAAGGTCGGGCACGCGGGCACGCTCGACCCGTTCGCCACCGGCCTCCTCCTCGTGCTCGTGGGCCGGGCCACGCGGGCTCAGCGCTTCCTCATGAGCCTGCCCAAGACCTACCGCGTGACCGCGCGCCTCGGCTGGCGCTCGGACACCGGCGACCGGGACGGCGAGCTCGAGCACACGGGGCGCCTGCCCGCCAGGCTCCGGGTGCCCACGGGAGACCTGATGCAGCGCCCTCCGGCGTACTCCGCCGTGCACGTGGACGGTGAGCGCTCGCACCGGCTGGCCCGGCGAGGCGAGGCGGTTGAGCTGCCCGCCCGCCCGGTGACGGTTCACCGCGCCGAGCTGGTGGAGCACGACGGCGAGCATGCGCGCTTCGAGATCGAGTGCTCGGCCGGGACCTACGTGCGCACCCTGATCGAGGAGCTCGGGGACGCTTACTGCGACGAGCTCGAGCGGACCGCGATCGGGCCCTTCCTGCTCTCGGACGCCGACCCCGGGCGTGTGATCGGCGTGGCCGAGGCGCTCGCGTTCCTTCCCGAGCGCCCGCTCGATGCCGCTGAGGCCGAGGCGGTGAGCCACGGGCGCAGGCTGGACGCCGAGGGCTTCCCGGAGGGCCCGCTCCGGCTGACCCGGGGCGATGAGCTGGTGGCCATCGCGGAGCCCCGCAATGGCGAGCTGCAGCCCGTCGTAGTGTTCGCTCCGGCATGAGGGTCACCCGCCTCCCCGACGTCGTTCCCGGAGACCGCCCGCGCTCGGTGGCCATCGGCACGTTCGACGGCGTGCACCTCGGGCACCGGGCGGTGATCGGCGACAGCGACACGGTCCTCACATTCGATCCGCACCCGATGTCGGTCATCCGGCCGGAGGCCACTCCAAGGCTCGTGACCCCGTACGACGTAAAGCGGGACCTGATCGCCGGGCTTGGGGTGGAGGAGCTGGTGGTGATCCCCTTCGACCGGGACTTCGCCGGGCGCTCTGCGCTCGAGTTCGTGGAGGACGTGCTGATTCGCCGCCTCGGGGCGCGGAGGGTCTCGGTGGGGGAGAACTTCCGCTTCGGCCACGGGGCGGAGGGCGACCCGGAGCTGCTCCGTTCGCGCCCGGAGTTCGAGACGCGGGTGGTCCCGCTCGTGGAGGTTCAGGGCGAGACGGTGTCCTCCAGCCACATCCGCGGGCTGGTGGCCGCCGGCGAGGTGAGCCAGGCCGCCGACTTCCTGGGGGGGCCGTTCCTGTTCGAGGGGGAGGTGGTCACAGGCGACCGGCGCGGGCGAGAGCTCGGCATGCCCACCGCCAACCTGGTGCCCGACGACCGGCTCGTGTGTCCCGGTCACGGCGTCTATGCCGCCTGGGCCCACGGCTATCCCGCGGCGGTGAACGTGGGCGTGCGGCCCACCTTCGAGACCGGCCGCGGCCTGCTCGTGGAGGCCCACCTGATCGGCTTCGAGGGCGAGCTCTACGGCGAGAACCTGCGCATCGCCTTCCTCGAGCGAATGCGCGGCGAGAAGCGCTTCGAGTCGGTGGATGCCCTCGTGGAGCAGATGCACCGCGACGTGGCCAATGCCCGCGACATTGCCGCAGAGAAAACCTGACCCGGGCTCTGGGCGCGAGGCGAGGAGCGCAGGCTGATCGTTCGATCAGGCGAGCACCGCAGCCATGTCATCCTGCTAGCTTTTCGCGCTCCATGACGCTCACTGCCGATGCCAAGCGGGACATCGTCGCCCAATACGGACGGGGCGGCGAGGACACCGGATCCACCGAGGTCCAGGTGGCCCTGCTCACCGCGCGCATCAACGAGCTCACCGAGCACCTTCGCGAGCACCGCAAGGATCATCACTCGCGCCGCGGGCTGCTGATGCTGGTGGGCAAGCGCCGGCGCCTGCTCAAGTATCTCCAGAGCTCCGATATCGATCGTTACCGGACGCTCATCCAGCAGCTCGGCCTGCGTAGGTGATCGAGGCCGGGGAACCGGCGCCCGATTTCACGCTGGCCGATCAGGACGGGAGGGACGTGTCCCTGTCCGACTTCCGCGGGCGCACCGTGGTCCTGGTCTTCTACCCGCTCGCCTTCAGCGCGGTATGCACCGATCAGCTGAGCGTCTACCAGGAGGTGCTGGACGAGCTCGAGGGGCAGGGCGCCACGCTGCTGGGCATCTCGGTGGACTCCGCGTTCGCCCAGAAGGCGTTCCGGGACCACGTCGGCGTGACCTTCCCGCTCCTGGCCGACTTCCACCCGAAGGGCGAGGTGGCGAGGAGGTACGGAGTGTTCATCGAGGAGCGCGGCCACAACGGGCGTGCGCTCGTGATGGTGAATCCGGAGGGCATCGTCTCCTGGTCTTACCGGCCGCCCAGCCCGCTCGAGGTCCCCGGCGCGAACCTCATCTTTGACGCGCTGGACCAGCAGCGCACCGCCTGAACCGGGCGCGGACGATCACGTCCGCGGCAGCGGGCCGGTGGTGCTCGAGTACGCCGACCTCGAGTGTCCCCACTGCGCCCGGGCGCACCTGATCCTCCGCGAGCTTCCCGTCCGCAGGGTCTTCCGTCACTTCCCCGTGGTGTCCAAGCACCCGCGTGCGCGCGTTCTGGCCGCGGCGGCACAGGCCGCGGGGCTCCAGGGCCGCTTCTGGGAGATGCACGACTCCCTGCTCGAGGACCAGGGCCACCTCGACCTGCCGCACCTCTGGGAGCGCGCGGAGCGGCTGGGCCTGGACCTCGACCGCTTCGAGGAGGAGCGCCGGTCCGCGTCGGTGGAGCAGCGGGTGCAGCGCGACTTCCGCTCCGGGCTACGGGCCGGGGTGGTCACGACGCCGACGCAGTTCGTGGGCGGCGAGGCCCATCCGGGGGTGCCCGGAGAGGAGCTCATCCGGAGCCTTCGCGACACGGGGGGAGACTGACTCCGCTGCTAGCATCGATCGCGTTCTCAAAAGGAATAAATAGCCATGCTGCCAACCGGAGGCAGCTGAAAGGACCAAGTATGAGTGATGGTGTAAGCCGGGTCTCCCTCGAGATCGGCGGTACCGAGATCGCCTTCGAGACCGGCAGGCTCGCCAGGCAGGCGAGCGGTTCCGTGGTGGTGACGGCAGGAGACACGATGGTGCTCTCCACGGCCACGGCGGGAAATGAGCGCGACGTCGACTTCCTCCCACTGACGGTGGACGTCGAGGAGCGCATGTACGCCGTGGGCAAGATCCCCGGCAGCTTCTTCAAGCGCGAGGGCCGGGCGGGCGAGAAGGCCACCCTCACCGCGCGCATGATCGACCGTCCACTGCGCCCCCTCTTCCCCAAGGGCTGGAGGCGTGAGACGCAGCTCGTGTCGATCCCCATGTCGGTCGATCACGACCACCCCTACGACATCCTCGCGATGAACGGCGCCAGCGCCGCGCTGATGGTGTCGGACATCCCCTTCCCGGAGCCCGTGGGCGCCGTTCGCATCGCGCAGGACCTCGAGGGCAACTTCGTGGTCAACCCCGACGAGGAGTGGCTGCTGGAGAGCCCCCTCGACCTGATCGTCGCCGGCACCGAGTCGGCGATCCTGATGGTGGAGGCCGGCGCCACCGAGATCACCGAGGCCGAGATCCTCGACGCGCTGGACATCGCCCACGGCGAGATCAAGCGCCTCTGCCAGATCCAGCACGACCTGCGCGCCCAGGCCGGCAAGGACAAGGTGGACATCACTCCGCCGCAGGTGGACGAGTCCGTCCTCTCCGACCTGAAGGGCCGCTTCGGCGACGCGCTCGACGCCGCCACGCAGGTGGTGGACAAGCTGGATCGCCAGGACGCCACCAAGAAGGTGGAGACCGAGGCACTGGAGACGCTCGGTGGCGACCCCGAGACCGAGCCCGAGAAGCGCGCCGCCGTCCAGCTCGCGTTCGACAAGCTCGAGAAGGAGATCATCCGCCGCCGCATCGCCGTGGACAAGAAGCGTCCCGACGGCCGTGGCACGGACGAGATCCGCGACATCTGGATCGAGGTGGGAGTGGCGCCGCGTACGCACGGCTCCACGATCTTCACCCGCGGCCAGACTCAGGCCTTCACGGTTGCCGCCCTCGGCACCACGCGTGACGAGATGCGTCTCGACACGCTCGGGCTGCAGACCGAGAAGCACTACTTCCACCACTACAACTTCCCGCCGTTCTCGGTGGGAGAGGCGGGCTTCATGCGCGGGCCGAAGCGCCGCGACATCGGTCACGGCGCCCTCGCCGAGCGCGCCCTGCTGGCCGTGGTCCCGAAGGTGGAGGACTTCCCGTACACCATTCGCGTGGTCTCGGACATCCTGGAGTCGAACGGCTCCTCGTCCATGGCCTCGGTGTGCGGATCCACGCTCTCCCTGATGGACGCCGGCGTGCCGATCAAGGCCCCGGTGGCCGGGATCGCCATGGGGCTCATCAAGGAAGGCGACGACTACGTGGTCCTGACGGACATCGCAGGGGTTGAGGACCACCTCGGCGACATGGACTTCAAGGTCGCCGGCACCTCCGAGGGCATCACCGCCCTCCAGATGGACATCAAGATCACCGGCGTGACGTTCGACATCCTGCGCGACGCGCTCACGCAGGCCAAGGACGCCCGTCTGGCCATCCTCGGGAAGATGAAGGACGCGATCGCCGAGCCCCGCGAGGAGCTCTCGAAGTTCGCCCCGCGCATCTCCCAGATCCAGATCCCGACCGAGAAGATCGGCGCGGTCATCGGCAAGGGCGGCGAGACGATCCGGGCGCTGTCGGAGGAGTTCGATGCGCAGATCGACATCGACGACGACGGCACGATCCGCATCTACGCCAGCACCGGCGACCAGGGCGACGCGCTGACCGACCGCATCCGCGGGATGACCAAGGAGGTCGAGGTCGGCGACGAGTTCAACGGCAAGGTGGTGAAGACCACCACGTTCGGTGCCTTCATCGAGCTGGCCAAGGGCACGGACGGCCTGCTGCACATCTCGAACGTCTCGCCCGGCGAGCGGGTGAACGCGGTGGAGGACGTGCTGAACCGCGGCGACGAGCTGGCGGTGAAGGTGGTCGAGGTCGACCGCGAGCGCGGCCGCATCGGACTGCGCCTGGCCGAGGACCCGGATGTGGCGGGCAAGTCGGCCGAGGAGCTCGCGTCGGTGGGTACCGGCGACAAGGGCCCCCGGGGCGGCGGTGACCGCGGCGACCGCGGGAACGGCGGCCGGCGGCGCGAGGGCGGCGGCGGCCGCGGACGGGGTGGCGACCGCGATCGCGACCGTCACCGCCGGGACGACCGCTGACCGAGCATGCTGCCCGAGGAGCGCAGGGCCATCGGTGATGGCACGAGCACCGCAGGCTGAACTAACGACGCTCGATTCGGGCGTCAGGGTCGTCACCGAGGCCATGCCCTCGGTGCGTTCGATCGCGCTCGGATTCTGGATCCGGGCGGGGTCGCGCGACGAGGGCGAGGCCCAGGCGGGCATCTCGCATTTCCTCGAGCACCTGCTGTTCAAGGGCACCGACCGCTTCTCTTCGTTCGAGATCGACGAGGCCTTCGATGCGATGGGCGCCGAGGTGAACGCCGGGACGGGCAAGGAGACCACGTCGGTCTACTCGCGCTTCCTGGACGGGCACCTCGAGCGCGCCTTCGACGTCCTGCAGGACATGGTCCTGCGGCCGTCGTACCCGGACATCGACTCGGAGCGCCAGGTGGTGATCGAGGAGATCGCCATGTACGAGGACGAGCCTCAGGACAAGGTCCACGACGTCCTGGCCGGAGCCATGTTCGGCGAGCACCCGCTGGGGCGGCCGATCATCGGCCGCGCCGACGTGGTGTCCTCGGTGCCGGTGCCGAAGATCGCGGAGTGGCACGACGCGCGCTACGTCCCCGGCAACATCGTGGTGGCGGGCGCAGGCAACGTGGACCACGACGCGATCGTGAAGCTCGTGGATGGGGCTTTCGCCTCCGCGCCGTCGGGGGCGGTGCCCGCGGGTACCGGATCTCCGAACGGCGCCGGGCGCCGGCTCAGCTTCCATCGCAAGGACACCGAGCAGTACCACCTGTGCCTGGGCGCGCCCGGCATACCGCGGGGCGACGACAGGCGCTTCGCGCTGCGCGTGCTGGACACCATCCTCGGTGGCTCCACCTCGTCGCGCCTCTTCCAGGAGGTGCGCGAGAAGCGCGGGCTGGCCTACTCGGTGTACTCCTACTCGAGCCAGTACGTGGACTCCGGGCAGGTGGCCGTGTACGTGGGCACCCGGCCGGACAACATCGCCGAGGCGCTGACCGTGATCGGGGACGAGCTTCGCCGCCTGCTGGCGGACGGCGTGACCGCCGAGGAGGTCGAGCGCGCTCGCGAGAACGTGAAGGGCCGCACGGTGCTTTCCATGGAGTCCACCTCGATGCGCATGAACCGCCTGGGCAGCTCGGTGCTGATGGGCGTCCCGCTCCTCACGCTGGACGAGCTGCTGGCTGCCTACGACAGGGTCACGATCGACGAGGTGAACGGGCTGGCGCAGGAGCTGTGGCTGCCCGAGTCGCTCGCCGCGGCCGGCGTGGGGTCCGACGAGGACGCCTTCCGCTCCGCGCTCCAGGCCGTGAGCCCCCAGCTCGCGGCGTGATCGCCGTAGCCGTCTCGGGCGCCGCGGGCCGAATGGGCCAGGCGGTGTGCGCGGCGGTGGAGGGCGCGGACGACATGACCCTCTCGGGGCGTGCCGATCCGGCGCTCGGAAGCGCGCTGGCCGACGTGCTCGGCGACGCCGACGTGGTGGTGGACTTCAGCCGTCCCGACACGGCGCTCGGCAACGCCAGGACGTGCCTGGAGGCGGGCGTGCACTGCGTGATGGGCACCACCGGCGCGGACTTCGAGGAGCTTCGCGGCGTGGGCTCGGCCAATCTCTTCGTGGCCCCGAACTTCGCCATCGGCGCGGTGCTGCTGATGGAGTTCGCGCAGCGGGCGGCGGAGCACATGCCGGAATGCGAGATCGTGGAGCTTCACCACGACGCCAAGCTGGACGCCCCGTCGGGCACGGCCAAGCGCACGGCCGAGCTCATCACGGCGGCCGGCGGCCATGTGCACCGGCCGATCCACTCGGTACGCCTTCCCGGCCTGGTGGCCCACCAGGAGGTGCTCTTCGGCGGCGAGGGCCAGACCCTCACGATCCGCCACGACTCGATCGCGCGCGAGTCGTTCATGCCCGGAGTGCTGCTGGCGGTGCGCCGGGTGGGAGACCTGAACGACTCGCCGGTCGTCGGGCTCGAGCACCTCCTGTAGCGGGTTGACCGCGGGCGGGCGGCGCTGCAAGGATCGGCCGATGAGCTCACCGTCCCGCCTGCGCACCGCTCTCGTATTGGGCGCGTGCCTCGGGCTCGCCGGTCTGTCCGGATGCGCGTTCGGAGAGCCCAAGCCGACCACGGACGCGACCCTCACCACCGCCACGCTCCACGGCAACGTCTACTCGAGCTTCGACGGCACGACCGAGTACTGGTGGCAGTACGGCGGCACCACCGCCTACGGGTCCCAGACGACTCACCGGTCGATCGCGATTCACGACGAGGACCCCCACGCCGTGTCCGAGCCGGTGTCCGGACTCGCACCGGACACCACCTACCACTACCAGCTCTGCGCCCGGGACGGCGAGGAGACGCCGCCGCGCACGAACTGCTCGAAGGACCAGACCCTCTCCACGGCGTCCGCGATCGGCAGCTCGCGCATCGCGTTCCTGTCGTTCCGCGACGGCAACGCCGAGATCTACTCGATGGCACCTGACGCCGGCGACCAGGTCCGGCTCACCAACGACCCGATGACCGACGAACAGCCGGCGTGGTCGCCCGACGCCACGAAGATCGCCTTCTACTCCGACCGCCACGTCGACACCGCCCAGGACGTGTTCGTGATGAATGCCGACGGGGGGAGCCCCACGCGCCTGACCGGCGACCCGGCCACGGACTGGCAACCCACGTGGTCACCCAATGGCGGCAAGATCGCCTTCGCCCGGGGAGACGACTCCAACTCCGAAATCTTCAGCATGAACGCCGACGGCGGCGGACAGACGAACCTCACGCACAGCGACGCCTACGAGAACTCACCCGCGTGGTCGCCCGACGGCACCAAGATCGCGTTCGTCGAGAACAGCGACATCTACGTGATGCCCGCGACCGGGGGCGCCGCGACCAACATCACCGACGACGACGCGGGCTCCGACGGGGACCCGGAATGGTCACCGGACGGCACGAAGATCGCCTACTCGTACGCCGAGACCGCTCCCGACCCGCAGATCGAGATCTATTCGATGGATCCGGACGGCGACAACAAGATCAACCTCACCAACAACGCGGGCCATCAGCTCGACCCCACCTGGTCACCCGACGGCAGGAAGATCGCCTACTGGGACCTCCGCGGCGGACTCTGGGTCATGGATGCGGACGGCAGCGATCAGGTGTCGCTCGGGGTGGAGGACGGTGCCCAGCCGGCCTGGTCTCGCGTGCCGGCGGCCCCGGCACTCCGCTAGGCGCGCAACAGCAGGGAGGTCGCGCGCTCGGCGGTGAGCGGGCGCGAGAGGAAGAACCCCTGCGCCAGCAGGCAGCCCTGCGCGGTGAGGAAGTCGCGCTGCTCGTGGCTCTCCACGCCCTCGGCCACCACCTCGCGCCCGAGTGCCTGGGCCAGCCGGATGATCGCCGTGACCACGGCCGAGGCGGTGGCGCTGCCGGGCACGTCGCGCATGAAGGAGCGATCGATCTTGATCTGCTCGACCGGCAGCGTGCGCAGCCGGCTGAGCGACGAGAAGCCCTCGCCGAAGTCGTCGATGGCCAGGCCCACGCCGAGCGCGTGCAGGCGTCCGAGCGGCCCGCGCGCGGCGGCCTCGTCCATTGCCGCCGACTCGGTGATCTCCACGACGATGCGGGAGGGCTCGATGTCGTGGCTCTTGAGCGCGGCGGCCAGTGTGTCCACGTACTCGGGGCGCCGCAGCTCGCGCGGGGCCGCGTTCAGGCTCAGCCGGGGGGTGAGCCCGAGGTCGCGCCACTCGGCTGCCTGGCGGCACAGCTCGTTCACCACCCACTCGCCGATCGGCTCGATGAAGCCGCTGTGCTCGGCGGCGGGAATGAATGCGGCGGGAGGGACCAGACCACGCGTCGGGTCGTTCCAGCGCAGCAGCGCCTCCACGGCCACCGGCTCACCGCTCCGCAGCGAGAAGATTGGCTGGTAGTGCAGCTCGAGCTGGCCGCGCTCGATCGACCGGCGCAGGCGGGCGGTGAGGGAGAGCCGGTCGATCGGCTGCTGCTCCTCCGGCGCGTACACGGCGTAGCCGGAGCGCCCGGCCCGCTTGGCCTGGTACATCGCCGTGTCCGCCTGGCGCAGCAGCTCGGACCCGTCGCCGGCCAGGTGGGGGGCGAGGCTCAGGCCCACGCTGGCGGTCACGTGAAGCTCCGCGTCCGCGACCTCGAAGGGCTCGGCCAGGGCCTCGGAGAGTCGCTTGGCGGCGATCACCGCGTGCTCCAGGCCGTTCGCGGGCAGGTCCATGAGGAGCATGAAGAACTCGTCGCCGCCGGCGTGCGCCAACACGTCTCCGTAGCGCTTCACCGACTCGAGGCGGTGCGCCACGGCCACCAGCAGCTCGTCGCCCACCGCGTGCCCGAGGCTGTCATTCACAAGCTTGAAGTCGTCGAGGTCCAGGCAGAGCAGCCCCACGGAGAGCCCCACGCCCACGGCCCGGTCCAGCACGTCGGACACGGTCTCGGCCAGGTGGGCCCGGTTGGGCAGCCCGGTCAGCTGGTCGTGGTAGGCGAGGAAGGCCACGCGCTGCTCGGCCCGCCGCCGCTCGGTGATGTCCTCGCCGGAGCCCAGCGCGCCCGCCACCTGCCCGCCGTCGTCGTAGAGCACCGTGTTGTGCCAGGACACGAGCCGCACCTCGCTCGCCGCGGTGACCACCGAGCTTTCGAAGCCGTCCACGGGTTCGACCTCGCCCCGGATCACGCGCTCGAACCCGGCCCGGGCCGCCTGGCGCTCGTCCGCCGGCACGGCCAGCTCGAACCAGTCGTGCCCGAGGATCTCGCCCTCTGAGCGGCCCAACACCTCACAGGCCCGGCGGTTGGCCAGGCTGACGCTGCCGTCGGCGGCAAGCACGAGCATCATGGTCGCGGCGATGTCCAGATAGCCCTGCGCGCGGTCGCGCTCCTCGCGCACCTGCACCTCGGTCTCGTGAAGCGCGCCCTGGGTGCTCTTCAGCTCGGTCACGTCCATGAGCACGCCCTGGGTGGCCAGGGGCCGGCCCTCGTCGTCTCGGATCACGGCGTCGCGCTCCCAGACCCACACCACGCGGCCGTCGGCGGCGATCATGCGGAACTCGCCCTCGTAGGGGATGGCCTCGGCGAAGGTCAGCCGCTCGGCGGCCAGCACGCGCTCCCGGTCCTCGGGATGGATGCGCTCGGACCAGAGGTCCGGAAACGTCAGCCAGTCCGCGGCCGGAAAGCCGAGCAGAGACTCGATCTGCGGGCTCACGTAGATGAACGGTGCGTCGGCGCTGAACTCGGCGATATAGGTCACCGCCGGTATGTGCTCGACGAGCGTGCGGTAGGGCACGTCGAACGACGCGAGAGGATCGGCGTCGTCCAGCGCCTCGGTGGATAGGGCTCGGCCTGGCTGCATGGATAATCCGTGGCCCGTACCGGCGACGTGGCCTACATGCCCTAGATCGGGCGTTTGGGGGACTACCTTGAGGAAGGACATGGCTGCGGTGCTCGCCCGGTCACCGATCGGGCTCCGCTCCTCGCCGGCCCGGCCTGCGCTCCTCCCTCGCGTCGCTGAGGGCTCAGGCGGCGGTGCGCGCGCCGGTCTTGCGGAGCGCGCGGGGGACGACGAAGCGGATCCCGGAGCGCTCGTCGTCGATGGAGCAGGTCTTGTTGTCGATCAGGCCCAGGGTCTTGGCGTGGGGGACCAGCTTCATCTGGTTCACATAATTCTCGTGTCCCCGCTTGCGCGTGATGATCCAGAGGTAGCCGGTGTCGCGCAAGCGGGCGCGGTAGGCGCTGAGTGCGTCCACGGCCTCGTCCATCGACTCCACGAGCACGATTGCGCCGTCCAGGTCCCCGGAGCGGACGAGCCCGCGACCGAGCGTCTCCTTGACGTCACGGCGCAGGCCGGATCCCACGTCGCCGGTCACCTCAACCCGTTCGGAGGGCTTCACCCCGAGCTTTTGAACCGCCGTCCTGTGGCTGTAGTCGCGTTCCCTGTCCATGGAAGACCTGAATTGTCTCATTTGCGGGGGCTGTTTCGGAAGGGATGACAGCGCGCTATCGTGCCGCGGGGTCGATCGGAAGGGGTTCGCATGGGGTTAATGGACCGAGCCAGGAAGCTCGAGGGCATCCTCACGGCGATGGTCACGCCGTTCGACGCGCGCGGGGCCGTGGACGAGGACGCCACCGTGCGTCTCATCCACGAGCTGCTGGAGAGCGGCTCGGACGGCCTGGTGGTGGCCGGCACCACGGGGGAGGGGGCCACGCTCGCGGACGAGGAGATGGCCCGGCTGTGGGAGCTGGCGGTGGCCGAGTCCGGCTCGGCCCCGGTCATCGCGGGCACGGGCACCAACGACACGCGCCACACCGCCGAGCTCACCGAGCGCGCCGCCGAGGCGGGTGTGGACGCCGTGCTGGTGGTCACGCCCTACTACAACAAGCCGAACCGGCGCGGCCTGAAGGCCCACTTCGAGGCCGTGGCCTCGGTCACCGAACTTCCGCTGATCCTCTACAACATCCCCTCGCGCTGCGTGGTGGACATGCCCAACGACCTGCTGGCCGAGCTGGCCGAGATCGACAACGTGACCGCCGTGAAGCAGGCCCGCTACGAGGACCTTGCCCCGATCGAGGGCCTCGACCTCCTGGCCGGGAACGACGACGTGCTGGCCAAGGTGCTCGACATGGGCGGGACCGGCGGCATCCATGTGGGCTCCCACCTCGTGGGCCGCGAGATGCGGCGCATGATCGACGAGCCCGAGAACCGGGCCGAGATCCAGCAGTCCCTCGCGGGGTTCTTCGAGGCCCTGGCCGTCACCACCAACCCGATTCCCATCAAGGCTGCACTGAACATGGCCGGACACGATGTCGGTGGGCTGCGGCTCCCGCTCGTGGAGGCCTCTGACGAGGAGAGCGCCGTGATTCGCACCGCCCTCGAGCGCCACGGGCTGCTCGCCCAGGTTTGAGCCGAGACGGCTTGCTTCGCGTCCTGCCGCTCGGCGGCCTGGGCGAGATCGGCAAGAACATGACGGTCATCGAGTTCGGTGGCCGCATCGTGGTTGTGGACACCGGCCTGATGTTCCCCCAGCCCGACCAGCTCGGGATCGACCTCGTGCTGCCGGACTTCGCCTACCTGCGTGACCGGGCCGACGACATCGACGCCATCGTGCTCACTCACGGGCACGAGGATCACGTGGGGGCGCTGCCGTTCGTGCTGCGCGAGCTGGACCGCCCGCCGCCCATCTACGGCGGGCCGCTCACCGCGGCGATGGTGCGTTCCAAGCTCGACGAGCACAAGCTGAAGGGCGTGGAGGTGGAGGACGTGCTCGCGGGCGCGACCTTCGACGCCGGGCCGTTCTCGGTGGAGATGGTGAAGATGGCCCATTCCATCCCCGACATGTTCGCCGCGGCCATCACCTGCGACCTCGGGACGATCCTGATCACGGGCGATTACAAGTTCGACCAGACCCCCGTGGACGGGGTGCCGGCGGACGTCGCGCGGCTGGCGGAGCTTGGCCGCGAGGGACTTCTGCTCCTATGTGGCGACTCCACCAACGCGGACCGGCCGGGATGGTCTGTCTCGGAGTCCAGCGTCGGGCCACGGCTGAACGAGGTGTTCGCCCGCTGCGAGGGACGCATTGTGGTCACGTGCTTCGCCTCCAACATCCACCGCGTCCAGCAGGTTGTGGACGCCGCCGCCGAGCAGGAGCGCAAGGTCGCGCTGGTCGGGCGCTCGATGCGCAAGAACGTGAACATCGGCCGGATGCTGGGGCACATCGACATTCCCGAGGGGCTGCTGGTGGGCCCGAGCGAGATCGAGGACTTCCCGGACCACAAGGTGGTGGTGGTGTCCACCGGCAGCCAGGGGGAGCCTTTGTCCGCCCTGCGGCGGATGGCCCACGACGACCATCCCCACGTGACGCTCCACTCGGCCGACACGGTGATCTTCTCCGCGACGCCTGTGCCGGGCAACGAGCGGGCGGTGAACGAGACGATCGACCGCATCTACCGCCTCGGCGCCACCGCGATCACCCCGTCCGAGGTGCCCATCCACGCTTCGGGCCATGGCTACGCGGAGGAGCTGAAGCTGATGCTCAACCTGACGCAGCCCCAGTACGTGATGCCCGTGCACGGCGACCACAAGCGGCTCTATCTCCACGGTCGCCTCGCCGAAGCCGTGGGCATCCCCGAAGAGTCGGTGTTCCTGGGGGAGAACGGCCGCCCGCTGGAGCTTGACGGGCGCGGCGCCCGCTTCGGCGAGCCCGAGCAGGCGGGCATGATCTTCGTGGACGGCATGGAGGTGGGGGACATCGAGGACGTGGCCCTGCGCGACCGCCGCATGCTCTCCGCGGACGGGATCTTCATCGTGGTGGCCACCGTCTCGGAGCAGGACGGCCGCTCGGTGGTGCCGCCCGAGATCATGTTCCGTGGCGTGCCCTTCATCGACGAGGACGACGGCTTCGTGGCCGACCTGCGCGACGCGGTGGACGCCTCGCTCGGGCGCTCGGCCAAGGAGCACATCACCGAGATCGACCTGCTCCAGGACCACCTCCACGACGACGTGGCCGAGTTCGTCTACGAGCAGCTGCGCCGGCGGCCGATGATCCTGCCCGTCGTGGTGGAGGTCTAGGCGCTAGGGAATCGGCTGTGAGGCCGGGGGACCGCCGCTCACCACGGCGTGACCCTGGAACTGGCACCCGCCGGCACCCGCGCCATCGGCGATCAGCGAGAGGACTCCGCTGAGCGCCGAGGTGCTCGGAGCAGACGCGACGATCGGTGAGGACTCGATCGCGCGCGGGCCCGTGGAGGTCACGGCGGCCACGGCCTGCGCAACGGTCCCGACGTTCCCGAACGACGCCTCCTCACCGTCGGCGCTGGCCCCGGCCTCGCTCGACTGCACGCGCACCTCGGCGCGCGGGCCGGTCATGTCGGCCACGCAGGCACCGGTCACGGTCAGGGGTCCGTACTGGACCAGGGTCACCGGTGCGCCGCCCGGGACCGCGTTCTTGGCGCCGATCACGCGCAGCGAATCCACGGCGGCCGCGGTGTTCGCCCTGTTCGCCCCGTTCGCCTGGGCCGCGCTCGGGACCTGGCTCAGCGTGGATTCCTTTATGTCCTCGCCGGTGATCGTGGCGAGGGCCACGTCACGTCCCTGAATCGTGCTGTTGCGGATGTCGAGACCGCGGATCTCGTTGTTGCGAATGTCCTTGGTGCGGATGTCGTTGTTGCGCAGGTCCGCGCTGCGAACGGTGTTGTTCCTGATCTCACGGGAGTCGATGTAGCCGGTGGCCACGCCGTACGACACGCCGCCGAGGGAGACGAAGAGGGCGATCAGGGAGATCACGAGCGCGGGGCTGGGCCGCAGGCGAGACAGGTGCTTCAAGGGAACCGAGCTCCTCGGTGTCGGGTTCGGACTTCGAGAGGGAACACGCCGGTCGCGCGAATGGTGCGCCTAGACCCGGTCGGCCGCGGCGGGCGGCTCGGCCGCCTCGGGCGTCGTCGCGTCACCGGCGAGCGGCAGGGTGATCACGAAGCGCGCGCCACCGCCGGGCGCGTCCAGCACCTCGACGCGGCCAGCGTGGGCCTCGGCCACCGCTCTCACGATGGCCAGTCCGAGGCCACTCCCGCCTCCCGCGCTGTCCCCGCCACCGCGGGCGAAGCGCTCGAAGATCCGCTCGCGCATCGGCTCGGGGATGCCGGGGCCGCGGTCCTCCACCACGACCACGGCCGAGCCGCCGGTGGCGCGGATCGACACGGTGACCGGGGTGCCGGGAGCCGTGTGGATGAGGGCGTTCTCGATCAGGTTCGCCATCAGCCGGTGCAGGTCGTCGGCCACGCCGAGCACGGGCACCGGCTCGGGCGCGTCCAGCGTCAGCGTGTGCCCGGCGGCAAGCGGGTCGGCCTCGATCGTCGCCTCGGCCGCCACCACCGCCAGGTCGAGCGCCAGACGGGGGGCCTGGCGGCCGGCGTCGGCGCGGGCCAGGAGCAGGAGGTCCGCCACGAGGCGCCGCATCCGGCGGGAGGAGCGCAGGGCGGAGCCGGCCATGTCGCGGCTCTCGCCTTCCAGCTCCGGCTCGAGCAGCTCGAGGTTGGCGAGGATGCTGGTGAGTGGCGTGCGCAGCTCGTGTGAGGCGTCGGCCACGAAGTCCCGCTGGCGCTCGAGCGCGGCCTCGCTCTCGCCGCGGGCGGCGCTCAGCTCCCGGAGCATGTCCTCGAGCGTCTCGGCCAGGTCCGACACCTCGTCGTTGGCGCGCGGCTTGGGAAGGGTCACGTCCGGGTCGCGCGTGCGGGCCACCTCGCGCGCAGCGCGGGTAAGTCCGGCGATCGGGCGCATCGCGCGGCGGGCCACGTAGAGGCCGCCCAGGAAGGCCAGAACGGTGCCGCCGAAGACGCCGAAGGCCAGAAAGACCCTCACCTTGTTCACGGTGAGCTCCACGCTGTTCTCGGGCTTCGCGTACTGCACGTAGGCCACCGGCTCGGCCACGGGGCGAGGTATGCGGTCGAACGTGCCGCGCGGCTCGAGCGCGGGTGCCACCAGCTGGCGCGACACCACCCGCAGGTCGCCCACATGCGAGATGCCGTCCTGAGCGCCGGTGAGCGGGGCGGCGCCGGGGGGATAGACCACGCCGCCGGTCAGGTTCACGATCCGCACCACGGCCCCGCCCGACGAGTACGCGTTCAGGACCTCCTCGTCCGACCGGTCGAGCGCCTGGCGCCCGCTCGAGTCGGGCTCCACGGACAGGTTGTCCTGGAGGTCGGCCGCGGTGGCGCGCAGATCGTCGTCGAAGCCGTCTCGGATGCGCTGCTCGGCCACGGCGCCGATCACGATCGCGAACAGGCAGAGGATGGCGAAGGTCAGGGCGGCGGTGACCACGGCCACCTTGAGCCGGACGGGCAGGCGGGTCCTCATGGGGCTCTCAGGACGTAGCCCGCGCCGCGGACGGTGTGGAGCACGCGCGGCTCGCCGCCGGCCTCGAGCTTGCGCCGCAGGTTGGAGATGAACACGTCCACGGTGTTGGTCTCGGCGAAGGGGTGGTAGCCCCAGACCTCGTCGAGGAGGGCCTGCCGCGAGACCACTATGCGCTCGTTGCGCATCAGGTGCTCCAGCAGCTCGAACTCGCGGGCGGTGAGCTCGAGCGCGCGCTCTTCGCGGAACACCTCGTGGGTGTCCGGGTTCAGGCGAAGGTCTCCCGCCACCAGGAACGCGCTGCCTCGGGGCGGGCGGCGGCGCAGCAGGGCGCGCACGCGCGCGAGCAGCTCCTCCCGCTCGAACGGCTTCACGAGGTAGTCGTCGGCCCCGGAGTCGAGGCCCTCCACGCGCGCATCCACCGCGTCGCGGGCGGTGAGCATCAGGATCGGCACGTCACCGTCCTCGCGCAGGCGCCGGCACACCTCCACGCCGTCCATAAGTGGGAGACCGAGGTCCAGCACCACCGCGTCGGGCTCGAACACACCCGATTCGCTCAGCGCGGCCTCGCCGTCGCCGGCCACCCTGACCTCGTACCCCTCGCGGTCGAGCGAGCGTCTCAGAACGCCGGCAATGTCGGCGTCGTCCTCCACGACCAGCACCCTGGGCCTACCGGACATGCGGCCAATGGTAGGGAGGGAGGGCGGTGCCTCCGTCGAATGGCGATTAATGGCCAAACGCCGCTCGAAGGGACGTGCCCGCCGCCGGACGAAAAGGCGCATGCCGCCCGGGCTCCGGCTGCCCGCGCTCGACCAGGGGCAGATGGACCTGATCGGCCTCGCGCTGGTGTCGTTCGCGGCGTTCTTCGCCTGCGTCTTCTACCTCGGCTGGGCCGGGGGCCAGGTGGGCGAGGCGATGGCCGACGGCATCCTCGTGCTCTTCGGCGGCGCGGGCTACCTCGCGCCGGTGGCGCTGCTCGCGACCGGCGCCGTGGTGATGCTGCGGCCGATGCTCCCCGCGGTCCACCCGTGGGGACTGGGTGCGCTCTGCCTGATCGCCGCGCTCACGCTCGGCCTGGCCGCCGGCTCGTTTGGGCTCGGCCCCGGGGACACCGTCCGCCACGGCTTCCTCGACGCCGAGTACCTGCGTCATCACGGCGGGGTCTCCGGCGAATCCCTCCTCTGGGTGTCCGGCCACCTGTTCTCGCACGTGGGGGCTCACATCCTGTTCGTCTTCCTCCTCCTGGCCGCCGTGCTGCTCCTCACCGGCGCGTCGGTGGCGGGGGTGGTGAGCGCGACCCATCAGGGCGTGGCCACCACCACCCAGCGCGTCCGCGTGTCCAAGCAGGATCTGGCCGCCGCGCTCTCCGGGCTCACCTCGGCATCGGCGCGCCACGATCTGGACGAGCCGCTCGGGCCACCCGAGCCCGAGGACTCCGAGCCCGTGGTGCGCGCCACGCACGTGGAGGCGCCGGCACTGGACGCGGCCGAGCGCTATCCCGACCTCTACGGCGACGACGACTACCCCGAGGACGACGAGGTGGTGGAGGAGGAGCCGGAGGACCTGGAGCTAGAGCCGGAGCCGGAGCCGCTTCCCACCGAGCCCGAGGGCCGGCCCCTGCCGGTGGCCCAGGACGAGGACGAGGAGGAGGTCGCTCTCACGCCGATGGGCAAGAGGCGCTCCTCGGTCACGGAGTCGGAGAACCTCGACTACCGCATGCCGGGCACGAGCTTCCTGAAGCGCTCGCACAGCGCGCAGAAGGTGGACACGAAGGGAATAGAGCGCGCAGGCGTCCGCCTGGTGGAGGCGCTCAGTCACTTCAACGTGGACGCGCGCGTGATGGGAACGGTCACCGGTCCGCACGTCACGCGATACGAGCTGCGCCTCGCGCCCGGGATCAAGATGTCCAAGGTCGCCACGCTCAAGGACGACCTGGCCTACGCGCTGGCCGCCGAGCAGGTGCGCATCCTCGCGCCCATCCCGGGCAAGCAGGCGGTGGGCGTGGAGGTCCCGAACCGGGTGCGCAAGATGGTGCACCTCGGGGACGTCTTCCAGGAGGCTCCGAAGGGCTGGTCCCCGCTGTCGGTGTGGCTGGGCAAGGACATCGCGGGCAAGGCCATCGGCACCGACCTGGCCAAGCAGCCGCACATCCTGATCGCCGGCACCACCGGCTCGGGCAAGTCGGGCTGCGTAAACGCCATGCTCTCGTCGGTGCTGCTGCACTCCTCGCCCAACGAGGTGCGGCTGGTGCTGGTGGACCCGAAGCGCGTGGAGCTGAACCATTACGAGGGCATCCCGCACCTCCTCGTCCCGGTGGTCACGAGCCCGCGGCTGGCCGCGAACGTGCTCGCCAACCTGATCAAGGAGATGGAGGAGCGCTACGAGGTGATGAGCAAGGTGAAGACGCGCAACCTCACCGAGCTCAACCGGGTGCGCATCAAGCAGGGAGAGGCGCCGCTTCCGTACATCCTCTGCGTGATCGACGAGCTGGCCGACCTGATGATGGTCGCCCCGGCCGACGTGGAGGACTCGATCATCCGGCTGGCCCAGAAGTCGCGCGCGGTGGGCATCCACCTGGTGCTCGCCACGCAGCGGCCGAGCGCCGACGTGATCACCGGGATGATCAAGGCCAACGTGCCCGCCCGGATCGCCTTCGCGGTCTCGTCCCAGACCGATTCGCGCGTGATCCTGGACCAGAATGGGGCGGAATCGCTGCTGGGGCAGGGGGATATGCTCTTCCGGCCCTCCGGCGAGTCGCGCTCGGCCCGCATCCAGGGCGCGTTCATCGCCGAGGAGGAGATCGAGCGGCTCACCGAGCATTGGCGCCGGCAGGGCGAGCCCGAGCTGAACGAGGAGCTTCTGGAGGCGGTGGAGCCCGACGAGCCCGAGGACGGCGGCGGGGACTTCGATCCGGACCAGGACGACATGCTCGCGGACGCCATCGCCACGGTCGTCCAGATGGGCACCGCCTCCACGTCGATGCTTCAGCGGCGCCTGCGGGTGGGCTACACGCGCGCCGGCCGGCTGGTGGACATGATGGAGCGCCGGGGCGTGATCTCCGGCTACGAGGGCTCCAAGGCCCGCCAGGTGCTGATCACGGAGGCCGACCTGCCGCGGGTGCTGGAATCGCTCGCGGACGCCGCCGTGGGCGCCTCCACCGAGGACTGAGCCCGGACGCAGTGCCGCCCCGCGAGGGCGGCCGAGGGCCGGTGGGGTGAAGCAGCAAGAATAGGCTCGGCATGCCCACCATCGGAGACAGCCTGCGGGAGGGGCGGATGCGGCAGAAGCTCGACATCGCCGATGTCGAGCGGCAGACCAAGATCCGCGCGAAGTACCTGCGTGCGCTCGAGAACGAGGAGTTCTCGATGCTCCCGGGCCCGACCTTCGTCAAGACCTTCCTCCGCACCTACGCCGAGCTGCTGGGGCTCGATCCCCACGCTCTGGTGGAGGAGTACAGGGCCAACTACGAGCCGCGCGACGAGCTGGAGACGCTCAAGCCCATCGGTCCCCCGGGGCCGGCCGGGCGCGACCGTGGGCGCGGGTCGGGGCCGCGCCCATGGATGGTGGCGGCGCTGATCGGGGTGGTCGTGGTGGTTGGCCTGATCGTGCTCGGGCTCAGCACCGACGAGAAGAAGAAGGACGACGGGGACCGCGCCGCGGCCACCAATACCCAGGCGGAGACCACCACGGCGCCGAGCAAGCCGAAGCAGACCAAGACGACGGCCGCTCCTCCGACCCGAGTGGTCGTGCAGATCACACCCGAGGTCCCCACCTACGCGTGCCTGGACCGGGGGGCGGGCACCCCGGTGCTCTACGAGGGGACACTCGATGCCCCGCGCACGTTCCGCGGCGCCCGCCTGCGCGCGAACCTGGGCAAGAGCAGCGTCGCTGTCCGGGTGAACGGCAAGCCCCTGACGATCCCTCTGGGCCCGGACCCGGTGGGCTACGAGTTCACTCCCGGCTCCACCCGTCCGATCCCGCTTGGGGAGCGTCCCTGCGCATGAGCGTGCGGGCGGGCATCGTCGTGACCGGTACCGAGGTGCTCACGGGCCGGATCTCCGACCGCAACGGCCCCTGGCTGGCCGACCGCCTGCTCGAGATGGGGATCGAGCTGGCCCACATCACGATCTGCGGGGACCGGCCCGAGGACATCGAGGCCCAGCTCCGGTTCATGGCCGACAACGGGGTGGACCTGATCGTGACCAGCGGCGGCCTCGGCCCCACCGCCGACGACATGACGGTGGAGATGGTGGCGAGGTTCGCCGGCCGGCCGCTCGTGCTCGACGAGCCGCTCGAGAACCGGATCGCGGACATCCTCCGCGGGCTGATGCGGCGATGGGGCAACCGCAGCTTCGAGGCCGTGCGCGCGGCCAACCGAAAGCAGGCTCTGGTGCCAGAGGGCTCTCACATCATCCTTCCGGTGGGCACCGCCCCGGGGGTAGTGGTGCCCGGCAAGCCCGCCGTTGTGGTGCTTCCGGGCCCCCCGCGCGAGCTCCAGCCGATGTGGGCGGAGGCCGTGGAGACGGAGATCTTCCGCGAGGCCACCGCGGGGCGGGGCACCTACGTGCAGGAGATGATGCGCCTGTTCGGGCTGCCCGAGTCGAGCATGGCGGAGACGCTGCGCGACGCTGAGAGCGAGATCGACGGCTTCGACCGTCTCGAGATCACCACCTGCCTGCGCCGCGCGGAGGTGGAGGTGGTCACCCGCTACGAGCCCGACGACGCAGGGACCTACGCGGCGCTGGTGGACATGATCACCACTCGCCATCCCCGCGAGCTCTTCTCCACCGACGGCTCTCTCGTGGACGACCAGGTGGCGGAGCTGCTCGCCGGCCGGACGGTGGCCACGGCGGAGTCGTGCACCGCCGGGCTGGTGGCCGCCCGCCTCACCGAGCGGCCGGGCTCCTCCGCGTACTTCCCCGGCGGCATCGTGGCCTACGCCAACGAGATCAAGGAGGGCCTTCTCGGAGTGGACAACGCCCTGATCGAACAGCACGGTGCCGTGTCGCCCGAGGTGGCCGCCGCGATGGCCGAGGGCGCGCTCGAGCGGTTCGGGGCGGACCTGGCCGTGTCGGTCACCGGAGTGGCCGGCCCGGGCGGCGGAACCGAGGAGAAGCCGGTGGGCACCGTCTGCTTCTGCGTGCGCGCGAAGGACGGGACGTCGTTGACCCGCGACGTGCTCCTGCCCGGCGGGCGCATGGACATCCGGGAGCGCTCGACGACGGTGGTGATGCACATGCTGCGCCGATTCCTGCGCGGCGAGGGGGACGGCGACCCCTGACCCCCGCGCGAGCACGCATGTTCGTGGCCCTCGACCTGCCCGAGGACGAGCGGGCCGTGCTCGCTCGGTGGCGCGACGCACTCGTGCAGGGGCGCGACGACCTGCGCCCGGTGGCCGCCGACCACCTTCACGTGACGCTGGCCTTCCTCGGATGGCAGGACGAGGCCGAGGCGGAGCGCATCGGCGAGGTGTCCCTGGGCGCCGTGGACGGGCTGAGAGCCCCGCTGCTGGCCCCAGGAGCGGTGACGTCCGTCCCCGCCCGGGGTCCGCGCCTCTTCGCCCTCGACCTGGAGGACCGCGGCGGCCGTGGTGGGGAGATCGCCGGCCGCGTGGGGGAGGCGCTGGAGGGCGAGGGCCTCTACCGGCGGGAGGAGCGGCCCTTCTGGCCGCATCTGACGCTCGCGCGGGTGAGAAAGGGCCGGCGGGCGCCCGCCCTCGAGGCGGGCGATGCCCCGGGCGGAGCATTCGCACCCCCGGCCGTCACGCTCTACCGATCGACCCTTAGCCCGGAGGGGGCGCACTACGAGGCACTCGGCCGGCGGGAGCTCGATCGCTGATGAGCGGGGTGCACCCGATCGCCTCGCGCGGGTTCGCGCGCTCGGCCCGCGCCTACGAGCGCGGGCGCCCCGGCTACCCGCCCGCGGCGATGGAGGATCTCGCCGCCCGCCTGAGACTCGGCCCCGGGCGCACGGTCGTGGACCTCGCGGCGGGCACGGGCAAGCTCACGCGCGAGCTGGTGAGCACCGGGGCGGACGTGATCGCGGTGGAGCCACTCGCGGAGATGCGGGCTGCGCTTCCCCCTGAGGCCATCGCCCTGGAGGGCACGGCCGAGGCCGTCCCGCTCGCCGATGCGAGCGCGGACGCCGTCACCGTGGCCCAGGCCTTCCATTGGTTCGACGCCGAGCCCGCGCTGGCCGAGATCCACCGCGTGCTGTGCCCCGGCGGCGCGCTCGCCCTGGTGTGGAACGAACGCCACGAGGACGATCCCGTGAACCAGGCCATCGATGCCTTGGTGAACCCGCTACGGCGCGAAAGCGGCGTGCCCCAATACCGGTACGGGTCATGGCGGGAGGCCTTCGAGCGCTCCCGGCTGTTCGGCCCCGGGGAGGAGACCCGCCACCGCAACGAACAGGTCCTCGACGCCGACGGTCTGGCCGATCGCGTTGGTTCGGTCAGCTTCGTGGCCGCTCTGGACCCGGCCCCGAGGGAGACCCTGCTCGAACGCGTGCGTGCCCTGGCCGGGGACGGGCCGGTGGCACTGCCCAACACGACGCTGGTGCAGGTCTATCCGCGACTGGAGGTGGACTGAGTCCATGGAATCGCGCCTCACGCTGGTCACGCTCGGAGTCCGCGACCTTGCGCGCGCACGGGCCTTCTACGAGGCCCTGGGGTGGCGCGACCGGGCCTCGGAGGGCGCGGACGTCGTCTTCTTCCAGTCGGGCGGAATGGTGCTCGGCCTCTGGGATCGCGGCATGCTGGCGGCGGACAGCAGGATGGACGACGGCGGCGGATGGGGCGGTGTCACGCTCGCGCACAACGTGCGCTCGCCCGCGGAGGTGGACGCCGTGCTGGCCGAGGCGCGCGCCGCCGGAGCCTCGGTGCCCCGCGAGGGAGCCCCGACGGAGTGGGGCGGCTACTCGGGCCTCTTCGTGGACCCGGACGGCCACCCCTGGGAGGTGGCCCACAATCCGGGCTGGGAGCTCACGGAAGACGGGTCCGTCCGATTGCCCTAGGGGGGCGAACGTCTGTCCGGTCCGACTCCTAGCGTGTGCCCACCAGAGCTTCAGAGGAGACGCGCCAAATGGAGAAGGAACAGGAGAAGGCCGCGAAGGCCAGGGAGTCGGCGCTCAAGGGCGCGCTCACGCAGATCGAGCGGCAGTTCGGGGCCGGCTCGATCATGAAGATGGGCGACGACGCCTTCGCCGTCCAGGTCGAGGCAGTTCCCACAGGTGCGATCTCACTCGATCTCGCGCTGGGAGTGGGTGGGCTTCCCCGCGGGCGCATCGTCGAGATCTTCGGGCCGGAGTCCTCCGGTAAGACGACGCTGCTCTACCACGTGCTCGCGAACGCCCAGAAGCTGGGTGGGATCTGTGCGTTCATCGACGCCGAGCACGCCATGGACCCCGTCTACGCCAAGCGCATCGGTGTGGACACCGATGAGCTGCTCGTGTCCCAGCCCGACCACGGCGAGCAGGCGCTCGAGATCGCGGACCTCCTGATCCGCTCCGGCGCGGTCGACGTCGTGGCCATCGACTCGGTGGCCGCTCTCACCCCGAAGGTCGAGCTCGAGGGCGCCATGGGGGACCAGACGGTCGGCCTCCAGGCCCGCATGATGAGCCAGGCGATGCGCAAGCTCGCCGGGAACCTGAACCGCGCCAACACGCTCTGCGTGTTCACCAACCAGATCCGGGAGAAGGTCGGCGTGATGTTCGGCTCGCCCGAGACCCAGCCGGGCGGGCGCGCGCTCAAGTTCTATTCCTCGGCGCGGCTCGACATCCGCCGTATCGAGACCCTCAAGGAGGGCACCGAGGCGGTGGGCAACCGGGTCCGCGTGAAGGTGGTCAAGAACAAGGTCGCCGCGCCCTTCCGCCAGGCCGAGTTCGACATCGAGTACGGCCAGGGCATCAGCTCGGAGGGATGCATCCTCGACCTCGGGATCGAGCATGGGATCGTCCAGAAGTCGGGCTCGTTCTTCTCCTACGGGGACGAACGGCTCGGGCAGGGGCGCAACAACGCTAAGAGCTATCTGCGCGAGCGCCCGGACATCGCCCAGGCGATCGAGGTAAAGATCTACGAAGCCCTCGGGGCGGCACCTCCCGGCACCCCGCTGGCCGCCGTCGAGCCCGAGGAGGCCGAGGAGGGCGCCCCTGTCGCGCCGGCACCGTCCGAGACGCCACAGGAGCAGGCCGCTTAAGCACGTCGCGGCGGGTCGATGGACGACTCGGCTCCCGAACAGATAACGCTGGACCGGGCGCTCGGCTTGGCCTACCGCGAGTTGGGACAACGCTCCCGCAGCGTGCGGGAGATGCGTGACCTGCTCGGGCGGAGGCGCGTCGGCGAGGAGACGATCGACGAGGCGATCGAGGATCTGATCCGGGCCGGCGCACTGGACGATGCGGACCTTGCGCGGCGCTACGTCACCGACAAGCGCGAGCTCGACCTCTGGGGCTCGGAGCGCATCGCCGCAGAGCTGCGACGTCGCGGGGTGGGGGCGGACGAGATCGAGGCCGCGCTGGCCGAGCGCGGGCGCGAGGACGAGCTCGATACGGCCCTGCTTCTGCTCGGCCGCAGGGTCCCGCAGGCGCCCCAGGACGACCGTGAACGGGATCGCGCCTGGCGTCTGCTTGTGCGCCGCGGCTACCAGCCCGAGCTGGCGTACGAGGCCCTCCGCGAGCATGAGCGCCGGGTGGCCTGAGCGGAAGGCCTGACCGGGTTGCCAGGGACCCGGCGCGTGGTTACTCTCATATGAGTGCGGTCGGAACGGCCGCCGTGAGACTGAACGACGAGCAAATCAAACACTTTTTCGAGATACGACCGGCGGGTTGGAACCCGCGACAACTGACTCCGCGAACCCCGGCCAGGGCTCGGCGAGCCCGGAGGAGCGTTCGGGAAGGTCCGTAACAGGCAGCACGGCAGGTGGCGCCGCCAGGTGTCGTAGCCGAGTGCCTCGTCCGACGTCTCGCGGCGCTGAGCCGCACCGCTCGACCATTCGAGACCGGCGACCCATGCGCCGGACAGAGGAGACGCCGGAGATGGAGATCGTGTTGACAGCGCTGGTGGCCGCGGCTGTCGCGGTGGGCGTTGTGCTTCTCGTCCAGCGTCCCCGAGCCCTCGCGACCCTCAGCGCCGCCGCGCGCCCCGAGCGCACCGAGCTGCCCGAGCCCACCGTGGCCGCCCCGCGCCGTGACGAGGTCGAGGAGGAGCTCGCCGCCCGTCGTGTGGAGCTGGCCCGCTTGGAGGAGCGCCTGCGGGCCAAGGAGACCTCAGTGGACCTGAAGACGTCGGAGCTCGCCGATCTCGAGCGCTCGCTGGAGGACCGCCGGCGGAACCTGGACCAGGGCCGTGAGCAGCTGAAGGAGGCCAAGCACACCCAGCTGCGGGAGCTCGAGCGGGTGGCCGGGCTCTCCACCGGGCAGGCGAAGCAGATCCTGTTGCGGGAGCTCGAGGACGAGCTTCAGCACGAGAGCGCGCGCATGATCCGGCAGGTGGAGGAGGAGACCCGTACCGACGCGGACCGCCGCGCCCGGAGCATCCTGTCCACCGTGATGCAGCGGCTCGCGTCGAGCCACGCCGTGGAGACCACGGTGTCGGTGGTGGAGCTCAAGTCGGACGAGCTGAAGGGCCGCATCATCGGCCGCGAGGGCCGCAACATCCGCGCCCTCGAGACCCTCACGGGCATCGACTTCATCATCGACGACACCCCCGGCGCGGTGCTGCTGTCGGGCTTCGACGGCGTGCGCCGCGAGATCGCCCGGCTCACACTGGAGCGGCTCCTCCAGGACGGCCGCATCCACCCGGCACGGATCGAGGAGTCCTACCACCACGCGAAGTCCGAGATCGACAAGCACGTGGTGGAGATCGGCGAGCAGGCGGTGTTCGAGGCCAACGTCGGTTCCGTCCACCCGGAGCTCACCAAGCTGCTGGGACGCCTCCGCTTCCGCACCAGCTACAGCCAGAACGTCCTCCATCACTCGATCGAGTGCTCGCGGCTCGCGGCCATGCTGGCCTCCGAGCTGGGCGCAGACGCTCGGATCGCCTCCCGTGCCGCGCTCCTGCACGACATCGGCAAGGCGGTGTCGCACGAGACCGAGGGTCCGCACGCGCTCGTGGGCGGTGAGCTGGCCCGGCGCTGGAAGGAGAGCGAGGCCGTGGCCCACGCGATGGAGGCACACCACAACGAGGTGGCACCCCAGACCGTCGAGGCGGTGATCGTCCAGGTGGTGGACGCGCTGTCCGGCGCGCGCCCGGGCGCCCGTGGCGAATCGCTCGAGCATTACGTGAAGCGCCTCCACGAGCTGGAGTCGATCGCCGGCCGCCACAACGGCGTGGAGAAGGTCTACGCCATGCACGCGGGCCGCGAGATCCGGGTGATCGTGGAGCCCGGGCAGATCGACGACGACGCGGCCGCCCTCCTCTCTCACCAGATCGCGCGCGACGTGGAGAAGGAGCTCGACTACCCAGGCCAGATCAAGGTCACGGTGATCAGGGAGAGCCGGGCCACCGACTACGCCCGCTGAAAACATGGTCCGGTGCTCGCCCGACCGATGACATGCTCCGGTGCTCGCCCGACCACCGGTCGGGCTCCGCTCCTCGCTCGGGTTTGCGCTCCTCCTTCTGGGCCGCGGTGAATTTGGCTTTATCCTCGGCCTCCGTGGCCACGCCCCGCTCCTACCACCTCACCACGTTCGGGTGCCAGATGAACGAGCACGACTCGGAGCGCATGAAGGGCATGCTCGAGGCGCTCGGCTACGCGGAGGCGGCCACCCGCGAGGACGCCGGCCTGATCCTCTTCAACACCTGCTCGATCCGCGAGACCGCGGACAGCCGCTTCATGGGCCACCTGGGTGAGGCCAAGCGCCTGAAGCGCGAGGACCCGGGCCGTGTGGTGGGGGTTGGCGGCTGCTGGTCCCAGTCGATGAAGGAGCGCGTCTTCGAGATGTTCCCCTTCGTGGACGTGGCCTTTGGGCCCGGACAGGTGCACCGGTTGGCGGAGTTCCTGGCCAGCGACAGCCTCACGTCGCAGGGCTACTTCGAGTTCGAGGGCTTCACCGGCCACCTTCCCATGAAGCGCGAGCGCCCGTTCCAGTCGTGGCTTCAGATTTCGGTGGGCTGCAACTGCGCGTGCTCCTACTGCATCGTGCCCTCCACGCGCGGCCGCGAGGTCTCCCGGCCCGTCGCGGAGCTCGTGGACGAGGTGGCCCGCGTGGCCCGGGAGGGCGTGAGGGAGGTGACGCTGCTCGGGCAGAACGTGTGCTCCTACGGCCGCGACCTCCCGAAGGGCGAGAAGACGACCTTCGCGGAGCTGCTCCGCGAGCTCGACGCCATCCGCGGAATCGACCGCATCCGCTACACGAGCCCGCACCCCAAGGACATCCGCGAGGACGTGATCGCCGCCCACACGGAGCTGGAGTCGGTGTGCGAGCACATCCACCTGCCGCTCCAGTCCGGGTCCAGCCGCGTGCTCAAGGCCATGCGCCGGACCTACACCCGTGAGCGCTACCTCGACCGGGTGGCCATGATCCGCGAGCGCGCGCCCGACGTCTCGCTGAGCACGGACATCATCGTGGGCTTCCCGGGGGAGACCGAGGCGGACTTCGAGGAGACGATGGAGGTGGTGGAGGCCGTGCGCTACGACTCCGCCTTCACGTTCATCTTCTCCCCGCGCCGGGGAACCGAGGCGGCCACGCTGGACGGACACGTGTCCCACGAGGTCAAGCGGGAGCGCATGGAACGCCTGGTGGAGGCCGTGCAGCTACACGCCACCGAGCGTGCGCAGCGCTTCGTGGGCCGCACGATGGACGTGCTGGTGGAGGGTCCGTCGCGGACCGACCCGTCTCGCCTGCGCGGGCGGACGCGGCACAACAAGACCGTGCACTTCGCGGGGCTGGCCGCGCCGGGCGAGCTCGCCGAGGTGCACATCGAGTCCGCCACCAGCACCACGCTGGCCGGCGAGGAGCAGCTCCTCGCCCGGGCGAGCTAGGACCCGCCGAGCACCCGCCGGAGGTCCGCCACAGCCGCCCGGGCGGCGAGCAAGCCGTCGCCCTCCCACCACAGCGCATCGTCCACGCGCACCGGGTGCAGCGCGCGCCAGGCCGGATCGCGTGCGAGCGCCGCGGCGGTGGGTCGCGCGCCCGGTGCCACCGAGTAGAGCACCCGGCCGTGTCGAAGGGACGCGAGCCGAGCCGTCTCCACCCGCGTGAAGGGCTTTTCGGCGACGTCGTGGGAGACCCCCGCGTCGTCGAGTATCCGGCCCGCGAACGAGTAGCGGCCGGCCACCCGCAGCGCACCCGGCACCACGCGCACCAGGGTCACATCCGGCGCATCCTTGAGCGCCACCCTCGCCGCGGCGGCGCTGCGGTCCCATCCGGTGAGAAGCCGTTCGGCCGCGTTCGTGCGTCCCAGCGCTTCTCCGAACAGCCGGATGTCCATCTGCCAGTCGCCGCCCGCGCCCGCGTCGCTCACCACGAACGGGGCGATCGCGCGCAGCGCGTCGTAGAGCGGGCGCCCGAGCGGCCTGCGATCCCCGACGATCACGTCTGGCCCAAAGGCCTTCACCGAGCTCACGTCGGACGCGGTGGGACGCCTGACGGCATCGGATCGCCCGGTGCGCGCGAGGTAGGGGGGTGCCGTTCCATCCGGGAGCGCGGCCCCCACCCGGGGGAGACCGAGGGCCAGCGCGGTGTCCAGGGCGCCCGGGCTCAGGGCCAGCGGGCGTGTGGCCTCGCCCGGCACCTTCGACTCGCCGAGGGCGTGGGCCACCTTCAGCGGCTTGGCGTTCTCCTTGCCCTCGTCGAAGCCGGTCTGGCAGCCGGCGGCGAGCAGGGCGATCAGCACGAGGAGCGCGGGAGCGGAGCGTCGCATCGCCCCGTATTCCTAGCGGGTCGGCCCGCGGCCATACTGGGCGCGTGCACGTGATCGCCCTCTTCGGGCCCACCGGAGTGGGCAAGACCGCGGTGGCCCTTGCGCTGGCCGAGCGGCTGCGCGAGCGGGGTGAGGACCCGGTGGCCGTGTCCGCGGACGCGCTCCAGGTCTACCGCGGGCTGGAAACGCTCACCGGCGCGGCCACGGCCGAAGAGCGCGCACAGCTCGAGCACCGGCTGCTGTCGTTCGTGCCGCTCGAGGAGACCTTCAGCGCCGGCGCGTTCGCGGAGCGGGCCCGGGCGGAGATCGACGACCTGCTGCGCGACGGCCGCCGCCCGCTGGTGGTCGGAGGCACGGGCCTGTACCTCCAGACCGCCCTCAGCGACCTGGAGCTGCGCCCGCCCGCCGATCCCGCCGTCCGGGCCCGTCTGGAGGCCGAGGTGGAGGAACGGGGGAGCGCGGACCTCCACGCCGAGCTGGCGGCCCGCGACGCCGACGTGGCCGCCGCCATCGCACCGGGCGACCGGAGCCGCGTGGTCCGGGCTCTCGAGCTCCTGGAGATGGGCCGGCGGCCCGCTCCAACAGGGGAGGCGTCACGGCTCTGGACCGCCCGCCTTCGCCACCCCACGGTGCTGTGCGGGCTCATGCTCGAGCGCGAGGAGCTGTATCGGCGGATAGACGAGCGGGTGGAGCGGATGGTGGCGGCGGGCGCGGAGGAGGAGGTCCGCCGGGCAGACGAAGCGGGCGCGTCGCGCACAGCCCGCTCGGCACTCGGATTCGAGGAGCTCCTGCGCGGGGATGTGCAGACCATGCAGAGGCGCACCCGCAGCTACGCCAAGCGGCAGCTCACGTGGATGCGCAAGCTCACGGGCGCGCACGTGATCGATCTCACCGGGCGTACCGCGGAGGATGCGGCGGCCGAGGTCGAGAGCCTCACCCGGGGATAGAGTGCCGCGCCGTGCGCTTCGAGAAATGGCAGGCGCTCGGCAATGACTACGCGATCGTCGAGGAGAGGGAGCTTCCCGTTCGGCTCACGCCGGAGCGCGTGCGCGTGCTCTGCGCGCCGCACACGGGCCTCGGGACGGACGGGGTGCTGCTGCTCTCGGAAACCGACGAGCGGGGCTTCGTGGCCGAGGTGCGGATCTTCAACCCGGACGGCTCCGAGGCTGAGCTGTCGGGCAACGGCGTGCGCCAGGCCGTGCTCTACCTGCGGCGGAACGGCTGGGTGGACCACGACAGCTTCTCCGTCCGCACGGCGGCGGGGGAGATCCGCCCGCGCATCACAGGGCCGGACACCTGCACGGTGGACATGGGGCGGGCCCACCTGCGCTCGGAACGCGACTTCCCCTCGGGCGGCGAGGACGGCACCGGCACGATCGGCGCCGGTGGCCGCGAGTTTCGCTTCCAGTTCGTGCAGGTCGGCAACCCCCAATGCGCCATCGAGCTCGACGAGGGCGTCGAGGAGCTCGACCTGCCCCGCTTCGGAGCTCCCGTGGAGCGCGATGAGCGCTTCCCGCGCCGGACCAACGTGTCCTTCTGGCAGCGCACCGGCGAGCGCGAGATCCGGGCACGGATCTTCGAGCGCGGGGTGGGGGAGACCATGAGCTCCGGCACGGGCGCATCGGGTGCGGCGGTGGCGGCCGTGCTGCGCGGCATGGACAGCCCGGTGACGGTTCGGCTGGACGGCGGAGATCTCGAGGTGGAGGTGGGAGAGGACATGCACATGGACCTGACCGGGTGGGCCCGGCCCGTCTACCGGGGCGAGCTGAGCGACGAGCTGATGGAGGACCTGCGTGCGAGCGAGTAGCCGCCTGGGGCGCCTCCCGCCGTACCTGTTCGCCGAGCTGGAGCGGAAGATCTCGGCCAAGAAGGGGGCGGGGGTGGACGTGATCAGCCTGGGCATCGGGGATCCCGACACGCCCACCAGCCCGGCCGTGGTGGATGCCCTCGCCCGCGCCGCGGCCGATCCCTCCACCCACCAGTACCCGTCGAACCGCGGCCGGCCCGAGCTCCGCCAGGCACTTGCGCGCTTCTACGACCGGCGCTTCGGTGTGGAGCTCGATCCGGAAGCCGAGATCGTGCCCGCCCTCGGCGCGAAGGAGGCGGTGTTCAACCTGAACCTCGCGTTCCTCGACCCCGGTGACGCCACCCTCGCCGCGGATCCCGGCTACCCCGTGTACACGGGCGGTCCGCTGGTGGCCGGCGGCGAGGCCGTGGTCATGCCCCTGCTGCCCGAGCGCGGCTTCGCGCCCGACCTCGACGCGATCTCGCCCGAGGACCGCCGGCGCGCCCGGCTGATGTTCCTCAACTACCCGAACAACCCGACCGGCGCGGTGGTGCCGGAGGGTCTCTTCGAGGCGGCGGTGGAGTTCGCCCGCGAGAACGACGTGCTCGTGGTGCACGACGCCTCCTACACCGAGACCACCTTCGACGGCTACGTGGCTCCCAGCTTCCTGGAGACCCCGGGCGCGCGGGACGTGGGGATCGAGGTGTTCTCGCTCTCCAAGGGCTGGAACATGACCGGCTGGCGCACCGCCGCGGTGGTGGGCAACGCCGAGGCCGTGGAGGCCTACTGGCAGCTGAAGACCAATATCGACTCGGGGATGTTCGAGGCCGTGCAGCTTGCGGCCGCGGAGGCGCTGGATGCCGGCCCGCCACCGGAGATGACCGAGATCTACGCGCGCCGCCGCGACCTCGTGTGCGCCGCGCTGGCCGAGATCGGCGTGGACGTGACCCCGCCGCGCGGCACGATCTACATCTGGGCCCCCGTGCCGGAGGGCCACAGCTCGGCCTCCTTCTGCGAGCTGGTGCTGGACGAGTCGGGCGTGGTGGTCTCGCCGGGAGGCGCGTACGGCCCGAACGGCGAGGGCTTCTTCCGAATCTCGCTCACCGTGCCCGACGAGCGGCTGACCGAGGCCGTGGACCGCCTGCGCTCGAGCATGGGGGGCTGACATGCACTACTGCGGCATCGTGCCGATGGCAAACGCGCTTCAGCTCGGGGTGCTGGAGGAGGTGCGGACGACCGAGCCGCCGATCCGGCTCAGCGCGCTGTTCTTCGAGCCCGGGGCGGCCGATCAGGTGGCCGCCGAGCTGCGCGCCCTGGGTGAGGTGGTGGTGGCGGTCGGCGCCCCGCTCTCGGTGCCCCCGGAGGGGACGCGGGCCCGCCGGTGCGACGAGGAGCTGGCCCGGCTTGGAGTGTCGCCGCGAACGGCCTCGCAGGAGGCGCTACGGCTCACCGGCCTGTTGGACGGCATGTCCCCCTACCGCCCCGAGGGGGACACCGAGGCTGGAGCGGTCGAGGAGGGCGCGTACCGCGCGGCCCCCATGTTCGAGACCAACCCCGACGGCGTGTTCTGCGCGCTCCAGGGCCGGCGTTTGCCCGCGCGGCGTCACCCGCTGGGGATGCAGCTGCGGATCGAGGAGCTCACTGGGGACCACGTGACGGACGACGGCGGTGAGCTCTGGTGGCGCCGCATCGAGGAGCTCGAGGCCGCCGCGTGCGCCCTCTGCGCGCATCGCTATGCGGTGGGGCACGCCTCGTGGCTCGGCGATCCGGCGCAGGCCGTGGTGGTGCTTCCCGGAACGTCGCTGCCGGGGGAGTTCGCAAGCGAGGGCGTGCTGCCCCCGCTCGAGCGGTTGCAGCTCCCGCCCGTCACCCGCGCCTAGACTGGAAGAGGTGGACCGAGGCCGCAACGGCAGGAACAGCGAGACCCGCTACGGCGAGGGGATCCGCAATGCGCGGGCCCGCCAGCGGGCCTTCGTGATCGCGGTGAGCCCCGGAGAGCCGGATCTGGCCGAGCTCCGCGAGCTGCTCCGCACCGCCGGCGTGGCCGTGGCCGGGGAGATGACGCAGCGCCGCGACCGCCCGGAGCCCGACCGCTACATGGGCAAGGGCAAGCTCGCCGAGCTGAAGAGCGCCGTCGCCGAGTCGGACGCCAACCTCGTGGCGGTGGACGACGAGCTCCTGCCACGCCAGGAGCGCAACCTGGAGCAGGCACTCGACGTGCCGGTGATCGACCGCACCGCGGTGATTCTCGACATCTTCGCCGACCACGCGAACTCGGCCGAGGGCAAGCTCCAGGTGGAACTGGCCCAGCTGGAGTACAACCTCGCCCGCATGCGCGGGCTGTGGACGCACCTCGAGCGCCTCGGCGCCGGGATCGGCACGCGAGGCCCGGGCGAGTCCCAGATCGAGACGGACCGCCGGCTGGCGCGCGACCGGATCGCCGCGCTTCGGCGCAGGCTCCGCCACACCAAGGCCACCCGCAGCACGATGCGGGCCGAGCGCGAGCGGGCCGGCTTGCCGAGCGTGGCCCTGGCCGGCTACACGAACGCGGGCAAGTCCACGCTTCTGAACGCGCTCACCGGAGCCGAGGTGGGGGTGAGGGAGAGGCTCTTCCACACGCTCGACCCGGCCACCCGCTCCTTCGAGATCAACGGCCGCAGCTACCTCCTCACGGACACCGTCGGGTTCATCCGCAAGCTCCCCCACCAGCTCGTGGAGGCCTTCTCGGCCACCCTGGAGGAGGCGCTGGGCGCGGATCTCATCGTCCACGTGGCCGACGCCTCGGTCCCGGAGGAAGAGCTGCACGAGATGCTGGCGGCGGTGGACGGCGTGCTCTCCGAGACGGGGGCGGGGGACCGGCCGAGGCTTCTGTGCCTGAACAAGATCGACCTACTGGACGAGGAGCGCCGGCGCGAGCTGTCGTTCCGCTTTCCGGGTGCCGTGCAGGTGTCCGGGGACAGCGGCGAGGGTTTGGACGCGCTCAGGGAGGTAATCGAGGGCCGCTTCCTGGCCACCCTCCAGCCGATGGAGCTGCTCCTGCCGTATTCGGAGGGCGGGGTGCTCTCCGAGCTTCACGACGTGGCGGGCGAGCTCGAGCGGGAGGACACCGCGGCCGGTGTGGTGGTCCGGGCCCGCGTGCCCGCCATCGCGGTTCCGCGCTTCGAGCGCTTCGCGGTCAACGGCCGCCCGGCGTGACGCTGCGCTTCCGGCGCATCTCGCCGGAAGCGATCCCGCCCGCGCGCGCGCGCGATGGCGATGCCGGCTTCGACCTGCACGCCGTGGAGTCCGTGACCATCGAACCCGGGGACCGGGCGAGCGTGGGCACCGGGATCGCCGTGGCCATCCCGGAGGGCCACGCCGGCCTCGTGGTCCCGAGGTCGGGGCTCGCGGCGCGGCATGGGATCGCGCTGGTGAACGCTCCGGGCCTGATCGACGCCGGATATAGGGGCGAGCTGCGGGTTCTGCTCTGGAACGGCGACCGCCGCGAGCCCTTCGCGGTGGAGCCCGGGGACCGGATCGCCCAGCTGGTGATCGTGCGGGTCGAGGGGCCCGCGCTCGAGGAGGTCGAGGAACTGGACGAGACCGCCCGCGGCGAGGGCGGTTTCGGCTCCACCGGTCGCTGAGCGCCCCGTTTTACGCAATTTGGCGCAATCCCTTTTCCAGCGGAGCGTTCAGGCCTCTGGACGTATTGCCGATACGGAACAAATGAGTGACGTGCAGACCGCCTCCGCGGGCGCGTTCCCCGTGCCTGGACTCACGCCCCCGGCCGAGCGAACGGGCGCCAAGCGCCGCATCGGAGACGTGATCGTGCAGCTGGGGTTCACCGACAGGGAGACCGTCGAGGCCTCCGTCGGGCGCGCCCGCGAACAGGGCATGCCACTGGGGCAGGCTCTGATCGAGGACGGCGTGGTGAACTCCCACCAGCTCGCCCGCGCCCTCGCCGAGCGGAACGGGCTCGACTACGTGGACCTCAACGAGTTCGAGGTGGACAAGGGCGCCGCCCACCTGCTCGACCCCAGCAAGGCTCGCCGCTACCGCACGATCCCGATCGCCTTCATGGGCGAGCGCACCCTGCTGGTGGCCACCGCCGACCCGGCCAACGTGCTCGCGCTGGACGACATCACCATGGCCACGGGCTACGAGGTCCGGCGTGCCGTGGCGTCCGCCGAGGACATCGAGGCTCTGGTGGGCACGCTCTCCAAGCTCGACGAGTCGGTGCAGGAGCTCGACCTCGAGGACGAGGAGCCGGCGCAGGTCATCGAGCTTCGTGAGTCCGCGGACGACGCCCCGGTCGTCAAGCTGGTGCACACCGTGATCGCCGACGCCGTGGCCCGCGGCGCCTCCGACATTCACTTCGAGCCCCGCCAGGGCGACATGCGCGTGCGCTTCCGCATCGACGGCGTGGTGTCCGACTCCACCACCGTCCCGCGGCACCTGGTGGCCGGCCTCGTCTCCCGGGTCAAGATCATGTCCGACCTCGACATCGCCGAGCGGCGGGCGCCACAGGACGGCCGCGTCGGCCTTACCGTCGACGGCCGGCGGGTGGACCTCCGTGTGGCCACCCTGCCAGTGGTGCGCGGCGAGTCGGTGGTCATGCGAATCCTGGACGCCGGCCAGTCGCTCACCACCATCAACGACCTTGGGATGGGGGACGCCGAGCGGACCCGCTTCGAGCACTCGCTGCTCGGGCGCACCCACGGCGCCATCCTCGTGACCGGACCCACCGGATCGGGCAAGACCACCACGCTCTACGCGGGCCTGGCCGCGCTCAACACCCCCGAGAAGACGATCGTGACGATCGAGGACCCGGTGGAGTACGAGATGGAGGGCATCAAGCAGGTGCAGGTGAACGTGAAGGCGCGCCTCACCTTCGCCGCGGGGCTCCGGTCCATGGTCCGCGCCGACCCCGACGTGATCATGGTCGGCGAGATCCGGGACCTCGAGACGGCGCAGATCGCCATCGAGTCGGCGCTCACCGGCCACCTGGTGCTCAGCACCCTGCACACCAACGACGCGCCCATGGCCGCGGCACGCCTGATCGAGATGGGCATCGAGCCCTTCCTGGTGGCCTCCGGCGTGGAGTGCGTTGTGGCCCAGCGCCTGGCGCGGCGCCTGTGCGAGTGCAAGACCCCGGTGGAGCTGAGCGAGCAGGTGCTGGCCTCGAACGGCTTCGATCCCAGCTACGCCCCCCTTCAGGCCTTCGAGCCCAATGGCTGCGTGCGTTGCGGCGGCACCGGATACCGCGGGCGTATCGGCATCTACCAGGTGCTCCAGGTGAACGACGAGGTGCGCAGCCTGATCCTTCAGAAGGGCTCGGCCGACGACATCACCACGGTGGCCCGCGAGCACGGCATGGGCTCGCTTCGAGACGACGGCTTCAAGAAGGTGCGCGAAGGCGTGACCTCGATGGCCGAAGTCCTGCGCGCCGCGGGCGCCGCCGACCTCTAACCCGTTTTAGACGCCCGCCGCACGCAGGGCGCCTGCGTGGGCGGCGTCCTCGACCTCGTCGCCGGGCAGCGGGTCGAGCCGCACATCCAGCGCCAGCTCGATGAGACGGTCCGCCAGCCATACGTTCTTGGGGAGCAGCGGCCCGTGCAGGTAGGTGCCGATCACATTCCCCCGGTGCACGCCCTCGAAGCCGTCGGCGTCGTTGTTGCCGTGCCCGGCGAGCACCCGCCCGAGCGGGCGCTCGCCGTCGCCGAGGTAGGTGCGGCCGCCGTGGTTCTCGAAGCCGGCGATCACCTGCGGCCCGCCGCCCAGATCGGCCTCGATGGCGCAGTTGCCGATCAGTCGGGGCCCCGGCTCCCGCACCGTCCGTAGGTCCACGAGCCCCACGCCGGGCAGCTCCTCGTCGCCGAGCTGGTATGAGTGGCCGAGGAGCTGGTAGCCGCCGCACACGGCGAGTACCACCGCACCGCGGTCCGCCGCGGCCTGAAGCGCGTCTCGCTTGGTGGCCACCATGTCGGCGGCCACGGCGATCTGGTCCCGGTCCTGGCCGCCACCGAGGTAGAAGAGATCATGGGCACCCGGGTCGACGGGGTCCCCGAGCGTGGCGGAGGCGACCTCGAAGCCGATGCCCCGCCACCGGCAGCGCGCCCGCAGCACGGCGATGTTCCCGCGGTCGGCGTAGATGTTCATCAGCTCCGGGTAGAGCGCGCACACGCGCAGCACGCCGCTCACCGGGGCGCCTCCACGATCACGACGGTGCTTCCCACGTACTCGCCGGTGGCGGGCACCTGGCGGCGCCCGGCGGGCAGGAGACCGGCGGCGGCTGCCTCCGCCTCCAGCTCGTCCGGAGTCACCGACTCCAGCACGACCGTGTGGAGCTCCTCGGTGAGATCGCCGGTGGGCGAAACGAGCTGCCGCAGCCGGTGCACGGCCACGCCGCCCGGCTCGGCGTGCACGTCCACCGGCCGGCTCGAGAGCACCCAGCCCTCCACCTCGGCCACGTCGGGCAGGGGAGGGAGGGCGTCCTCGGGCGGCACCGCCTCGAAGGGGTCGGCCAGGGCCGCCGCGAACCGGGCGCCAGGCTCCAGGTGCTCCCGCACACGGTCGAACAGGGCACGCCGGCCCTCGGTCCCGCCGAGAAGCTGCACGACCTGCATCGCCGCGAACGCGAGACCGAACCGGCGTCCGAGGGCGAGCGTCCGGGCGTCGCCCGGCACGCAGTCCACGCGCAGCCCGCGCTCGCGGGCTCGGCGGGAGAGCTCGTCCACGAGCTCGGGGTCGGAGTCCACCGCGGTCAGATCGTGGCCCAGCCCGGCGAGGTCCAGCGCCACCCGCCCGGTGCCGGCGCCCAGGTCGAGCACAGGGGCGGGCTCGGCGTTGGCCGCCAGCTCGCGCCACAGGTCGAGGTCGGCGGCGTACGAGGCGCATTCCACGTCGTGCCAGGCGGCGGTGGCGCCTCTCATGCTGACCACCTCTCGGCCAGTCCGCGACGGGCCAGCAGGTCGCGCAGCTCGAGCAGCGCGGTGTAGGTCGGGAGCGCGAAGAGGCGCGGCCCGTCCGCGCCGTCCACCGCGTCGTCGAGCGAGCGCTCCAGGTCCCGCTCCAGCTCGATCTCGCCCCCAATCTCCGCGTACTTGAGCCGCACGGCCACGTCCTCGGCCCGCGTGCCCGTGCACACCACCCGCCGCACGCGGCCGCGGAGCAGCTCGAAGTCGGCGTCCCAGATCCACGACACGTCGCGCCCATCGGCGATGCGGTCGTTCAGGGCGAGCCATAGGTCGAGAGGGCCGTCCTCGAGCACCAGCGTGCGCAGCACCTCGTTCGCCCCAGCCGGGTTCTTCACCAGCAGGATCGACAGCTCGCGCCCGCGGATGGGGATCGTCTCCACACGGCCGAAGGCGCCCTCGAAGCCCTCGAGAGCCTCCACCACGTGGTGGGGCGCCACCCCGAGCTCGAGCGCGGTGGCCGTGGCCGCCACGGCGTTGTAGACGTTGTAGAGGCCGGGCAGGGGGAGCCGCAGCCTCATGTCGCCCGTCGGAGACCGCATCTCCACGTCCGATCCGGACATCCCGTCGAGGACCACGCGGGTGGCGGCCACCTGCGGCGCGGGCCGCTCGCGGCCGCAGTTCGGGCAGCGGTAGCGGCCGAGGTGACCCAGGTACACCGCGTCGTAGTGGTACGCCGCGCCGCAGTTGCGGCAGTGCTTCGAGTCGGCCGCGTGCTGAAGCTCGGGCAGGGCCTGAGAGTCGTCTTCGACTCCGAAGTAGGTCACACGCTCGCGCTCCCGGCCCAGGTCGGCCACGAGCGGGTCGTCGGCGTTCAGGACCAGGGCGGGACCGCCCGGCCTGGACGTGAGCTCGGCCCAGCTGTCGGCCAGGTGCTCGAGCTCCCCGTAGCGGTCGAGCTGGTCGCGGAAGAGGTTCGCCAGAAGCACGATCCGCGGCTGGAGGTCCGCCGCGACGGCCGGCAGCCAGGCCTCGTCCACCTCGAAGAGGCCGAGCTGCCCGGGATGGCGGCCGGCGTCGAGCAGGGCCGTGGCCACGCCCCAGGACATGTTCGATCCGGCTCGGTTGTGCACCAGCGGCCGCCCTGCGCGACCGAGAATGGCCGCCAGCATCGCCGCCGTGGTGGTCTTGCCGTTGGTGGCCGACACGAGCACCGAGCCGTCGTCCAGGCGCCGCCCCATGGTCCTCATGGCTCCGGGGCTCAGGCGAAGCAGCATCCGGCCGGGTGCGGTGGTCCCGCCGCTGCGCCCGAGCCCGCGGCTCGCGGCCCGCAGCAGCCGGGCCAGGGACTGGGCCGGGCTCGGCATCAGGACGAGGGGGTGGGGGAGGCGGGCACCACGATTCGCAGGCAGCGGGACTCCACCGTCACCGTCGCGGGTGTGGTGGCGATCGGATCGCCGTCCGCGTAGATGTCGAAGGGGCGGTCGGAGCTCACCTCCACCACCCGCCCGCGAAACACGTGCGCGTAGGGGGAGTCCAGGTGGGTGCCCTTGAACACCTTCGGCATGTCGCTCAGGAAGCGGAGCTTGCTGTGGCGCTCGGAGATCAGCACGTCGAGCAGGCCGTCGTCAAGCTCAGCCTGCGGGAGGAGGATCATCCCGCCGCCGTAGGCCCCGGAGTTGCCCACGGCCACCGAGTAGCCCCTCACATCATGGCGCTCCCCGTCCACGGTCACGGAGAAGCCGGCGGGCTTCCACGACACGAGCGCGCGCAGGGCCGCGTAGGCGTACACCGCGTTGCCCTTGATCAGCTTCGTCTCGTTCGCGATGCGGTTGGCGTCGGAGTCGAATCCGAAGCTCGCGATGCCCAGGTACGGAGCGCCGTCCACGTCGGCCACGTCCACCAGCCGCTCGCGGCCCGTAACGGCCACCTCGGCGGCCTCCGCGACGGTCGCGGGCACCCCGAGAACCCGAGCCAGGTCGTTCCCGCGTCCGCAGGGGATGAGCGCCAACGGCGTGTCGCGGTGGCGGAGCGCCCTGGCCAGAGGGCGGAGCACGCCGTCGCCTCCGAGCGCCGCCACCGTCTCCCCGTTCTCAGAGGCCCGCCGCGCCTCTTCCTCGGCGTGGTCGACGCTGCGCGTGGTCACGGTCCTGTGTTCGGCTCCGAGCCGGTCCATCACCGCGATCACCTCGGGAAGCGCCGCGAGCGCGCGCCCGGCGGCGGCAGCGGGATTCACGAGCAGCGCGAAGCGGCGGGCGCTCACTCCGTGGCCGCCGCAGCGGCCGTTCGAGCGGCCCGCTCCGCGGCCATCGCGCCCCGTTCTTCGCCGCGCAGGTGGGCCCCGCCGTCGAGGCGCTGAACGTCGGCGCGGGCAACCACGTCGTCGCCCACCAGGCGCTCGGCGTGGGGCTCCTCCGGGTCATCCGGGTCGAGCGTCAGCAACACGTCCTCGGACACCGCGTGCCATGGCTCCGAGTCCAGGCATTCGGAAGCGATCAGCAGCCTGCCGGGCTCCGCGCGCCAGTGCAGCTCGAAGCTCCCCAGCTTGTAGGCGAACAGCCGCTCACCGTCCGAGAAGAGGAAGTTGAGCCCGGAGAAGGCCGAGCGCTCCACGGTCGTGGTCACCGCCCGCCGGAACGACTCCACCGGCGCCCCGGGGTCGTAGTCGCGGATCAGGAAGTTGAAGAAGTGCTCGGAGTCCGTGTCGCCCGACGGCGGCGCCACGCCCGGGTCGAGCAGGCGCGGGTAGCTGATGATCGTGCCGTTGTGGCAGTAGGAGTAGTTGGCCAGAGTGAACGGGTGGGTGTTCTCCAGCGATAGCCCGCCCATGGTGGCGCGGCGCACGTGCACGTTGAATATCCGGCCGCGCGTGCGTGTGGCGGCCAGGAACTCCTCGTCCGTGTGCGCCGCCTTGGGAAACCGCACGAGGCGCGGCGATGCGCCGTCCGTGCGCTCGTACGAGGCCATGCCCCAGCCGGAGTCGTGGTCCTCCGACTGCCTGATCATCGGATTCTCGGCCTCGAGCAGCTCGTGCCGGATGGAGACGGGCTCGGCGGAGACGCAGCCGAATACGCGGCACATGCGCGCAGATGCTATCGGTGGTCCGGTGCTCGCCCGATCACCGATCGGGCTCCACTCCTCCCCGGGTGGTCCGGTGCTCGCCCGATCACCGATCGGGCTCCACTCCTCCCCGGGTGGTGCGGTGCTCGCCCGATCACCGATCGGGCTCCACTCCTCCCCGGGTGGTCCGGTGCTCGCCCGATCACCGATCGGGCTCCACTCCTCCCCGGGTGGTCCGGTGCTCGCCCGGCCGGCGCCGGCTGCGCTCCTCCCTGGGGGCGAAATGTCGCCACGCCCGCACTTCCCGTGGAAACGAGCGGAGGAACTTTGCAGGAGCCGAAGCGCATCTGGTGGGCGCGCCCGCGCAAGCTGGTCGCTCTCGAGCGTCCGGGGGGAGGGGGTCGCACTCACCGCCCGGATCGCCGCGAGGCGGAGACGGAGTACCTGAGGACGAGCGGCGTGCGGCTGGTGGTGTCGGTGATGCGCACCCGCCACAACCTCGCGGCCTACGACGCGGCCGGCCTGGAATGGCACCACGCCCCCGTGGCCGCGCCCGAGGATGGTCCGGCCGTGCTGGAGGCGCTCCTGCCGCTGTTGCGGCGCGAGCTTCGGCGCCGCGGGGCGGTGGCCGTCCATGGAGACCTCCGCACCGGCTTCCCGGCCGCCCTCTGCGCGGCGCACCTTCACGAGGCACGCGGTACCGACCCCGCGGATGCACTGGCCGCCGCGGCCGCGGCCGGCCTCGACGTGGGGCCGGAGGCATGCGCTCTTCTGGGCGTGAATCCCGCCGTGCTGGAGCTCAGTGCAGGATGAGGGTGCTCAGGGAGTCCGAGACCGCCACGGGCGGCGGATCCACGCCGTCCAGGTCCGCCCGGCTCATCCCGCCCGTCATCACCAGCGCCGAGTCGAGGCCGGCGGCGGCGGCCGCCGCCAGGTCGGAGTCCACCCGGTCTCCCACCACCAGGGTCGTGCCCTCGCCGAGCCGGTCCAGCGCCGTGAGCAGCAGCTGGGGTTGTGGCTTGCCCACGATCTCGGCCTTGCGCTCGCTCGCGGTCTCCACCGCGGCCAGGAGCGCGCCGGTGCCGGGCCACATGCCCTCGGGCTGGGGGTAGGTCGGATCGCGGCCGCTGGCCAGGAAGTCCGCGCCACGCCGAACGGCCAGCGCGGCGTTGCGGAGATCGTCGTACACGAAGTTCTCCGTGCCGGCCACGATCACCACCTCTGCGCGCGAGGCCAGGTCCGTGCCGTTCAGCACCCGGAGCCCGGCGTCGGACACGTGCCGGCGCATCGCGGGAGTGCCGACCACGAAGGCGGTTCGCCCGGATCGTGTGTCGGCCAGCAGGTGCTGCATGGCCCCGCCGACCGTCACCACGTCGCGCACGGAGGCCTTCACCCCGATACGCCACAGACGGGTCACGTAGTCCTCGGTGGGACCACGCGGATCGTTGGTGGCGAAGGCCACGCGGCGACCGCCCTCGCGCAGGGCCTCGAGCGCCTCGGCTGCACCGGGCGTGGGCTCTGCGCCGACCCAAACGCAGCCGTCGAGATCGATGATGAACTGCTCGTAACGAGCCGCGAGGGGGCTTAACGGCACGTCGCTAGCCTACGGCCCGATGCCCCGCCCGCTCCTTTTGGTGCTCTGCGCCGTCGCTCTCGCGGCCTCCGCGTGCGGCGACGACAACGGTGGCGGCGACTCTTCGGCGAACGCGGCCAAGACCACGTCCGCCCCGGGCGGGTGTGCCGAGGTGAAGGCGCCGGCTCCGCGGGCGGCCGGCGGCGCCCACAGGCCCACGCAGGGCCTGGCCAAGGACCGCAAGTACACCGTGACGCTGGACACGAGCTGCGGGAAGATCGCGATCCGGCTGGACCAGGCCGCCTCGCCGCACGCCGCCGCTTCGTTCGCCTCCCTGGCCCGCACGAAGTTCTTCGACAACACCGTGTTCCACCGGATCGTGCCCGGGTTCGTGATCCAGGGCGGCGATCCCACGGCCAGCGGCACCGGCGGTCCGGGGTACTCGACCGTGGACAAGCCGGCCGCGGATACCACCTACACGCGGGGCACGGTGGCCATGGCGAAGGGCGGCACCGAGCCCCCGGGAACGGCCGGAAGCCAGTTCTACATCGTGACCGCACCGGACGCCGGCCTACCTCCGGACTACGCGGTGATCGGCAAGGTCGTGAGGGGTCAGACTGCGGTGCAGCAGATCGGCAAGCTCGGGGACCCGGCCAGCGGCGAGGCGGGCACGCCGGTGAGGCCCGTGGTGATCAAGGAGGCGACCGTCAGTGAGCATTGAGGCCCCGATCTACGACGTCGACGAGGCGAGCTTCGAACAGCGCGTGATCGAGCGGTCCAAGGAGATCCCCGTGGTCGTGGACTTCTGGGCCGAGTGGTGCGGGCCCTGCCGCCAGCTGACCCCGGCGCTCGAGCGCGCCGCGCAGGCGCGGGCGGGAAAGGTCGAGCTGGCGAAGGTTGACACCGACGCCAATCAGCGCCTCGCGGCCACGTTCCGCATCCAGGGCATTCCCGCGGTCAAGGCCTTCCGGGACGGCCGCGTGGCCAGCGAGTTCACCGGGGCGCTGCCGCCCGCCGAGGTGGAGCGCTTCTTCGACGCTCTCGTGCCCTCCGAGGCCGACGAGCTCGCGGTGGGCGGCGACGAGGAGTCACTGCGCCGCGCGCTGGAGCTCGACCCCCGGCACCAGGTGGCCCGTCGCGAGCTCGCCCGCCTGCTGATCCGGCGCGGTGACACCGATGAGGGGCTAGAGCTGCTCCGGGACGTGACGGGTGACTTCATCGCCGATGGCCTGGCCGCCCGTGCCCGGCTGGCGCGCGACGAGGAGCTGCGTCCCGCCTTCGAGGCCTGGGACAACGGTGAGTACGAGGGCGCCCTGAACCGGCTCCTCGCCGCCCTCGGCGACCTCGAGCACCGCGACGACGTCCGTCGGGTGATGGTGGCCATCTTCACCGAGCTCGGGCCGGAGCACGAGCTGGCGCGCGACTACCGGCGCAAGCTCGGGGCAGCCTTGAACTAGCGCTACCTCAGGGAGGAGCGCAGCCCGATCGGTGATCGGGCGAGCACCGGACCATGTCCTACGTTGCCCGCGCGGCGCGGGCCTTGTCCTGGCGTCTTCGCCCGAGCAACACCAGTACCGCGAGTACGATCACCACCAGCAGGACGCCGAAGAACACCGCGCTCGCACTGCCGATTCCGCCCAGTGGGAGCGCCACCAGCTTCACGATCCCGAAGCCGAGAAGGACCAGCAGGATCACGAACGCGATCAGCAGCAGGATGCCGCGTACCCGCGGGATGATGCCGGCGCTGGAGGGCGGGGCGATCAGACCCATCAGACGGAGCAGGAAGAGCTGGCGCGAGGAGGGGGCCTCCTGCCCGAGCTTCTCCATCGCCTCCTTGAGGTCGTCCGGGCGCCTCTCGGCGAGCGCCAGGGAGGCCTTCATCATCTGGCGCAGGGCGGGGCGTTCCTGCGGATGACAGCCCGCCAGGGCCTCGTTGAAGTAGCCGCGGGCGGCCTTGGCGTCATAGCGCTCGGCGGCGCGGGCACCGAGGATGGCCTTGGCCGCCACCCGGTGCTTGGACTCGCTCATGAGCTGCTCGTCGGTGCGCGATTCGAGCTGGGGGATGGCCCCCAGCGCGCCCACCGTCGTCTGCATCCTGACCTGCTTCTGCTTGGCCACCCGGTGAGTTTGTCAGACGGGGAAGCGGCTCAGTCCTCGCCGGGGCCGTCGGGCGTCCGTTCCTCGTCGGCCTCGCCGTCCTCCGCCGTCCCGGCATCCGACTCGGCCTCCGGCGGGAACGCCGCGCGCGTCGGGCTGGGGCCGCCGTCGCCGTGCTCGGCCTGCTCCACGAGATCCTCCTCGGCCACCTCCGCTGGATCTCGTTCGCTCATGGACTTCTCATAGCCCGTTTTCGAAACGGTGAAACCGGGGTACCGCATACGCATGACCATCGGAATCATCGTCGCGGTATGCGTGATCCTCCTGGTGCTCGGGTTCCTCGTGCCGCGTCTCTCCACCAAGCCGCAGCGCGGTGTGGACCGGACGCTGGGAGTGGGGCAGAGGGCGGGTGGGAAGGCCCCCGGCCCGCTCGGCCGCCTGTTCTCGAAGTCGTTCGGAACCTCGCGGAAGGCCACGAACAAGAGCGCGTCCACCGGCCGCAGGGCTCGCGGCAAGCTGCCGCTCTAGGAACCCCTGGTCTCAGGCGCTCAGGAGTCTTCGCCCGCCACCGGCGCGGGCTGCTGCTGACGCTCGACGGTGGGGGTGGGGGCGGCTGCAAGCGGGGCGGTGTCCGCCTCGCCCGGCGGGAGCACTCCCGGCGCCGCCGGCAGCGCGGCGGCCACGGCCTCGGGGGTCTTCAGCCGCTCGGCCGCGTCGTCGGCTGTGGCGAGGACCTCGTCGGCCAGCCGGCGGACGTCCTCGATCAGCTGATTGCGCTCCTCCCAGAGGCGGCGGATCTCCACCGCGACCTGCTCGGCGTACTTGTCGGCCTCGGCCTTCGCGAGCTCCGCCTCGCGCTCGGCCCGCTGAAGGCGTCCCTCGGCCTGGGCCCGGGAGCGGGCCGAAAGCTCGTCCGCGGTCTCGTGCGCCTGCTGAAGGATGCCGGCGGTCTGCTCGCCGACCTCGTCCAGCGCGCGCTGCACCACCTTCTCGCGAAGCTGGCGCCCCTCGAGCTCGTCCACCAGCTCGGTGAGCTCGGCCACGTACTCGTCCACCGCGCGGCGGTCGTACCCGCGCACGGTGAGGGGGAAGTCCGCATCGCGTACACGCTCTGAGGCGAGGGTGCGGGTCGGGTGCTGTTCTGTGTTCCCGTTTCCGGTAGGGGCTCCGGTCATGCCTCTGAGTATGCCCGGTGGTGCCGATGGCTCACCCAGGCGCAACGATGCCTGCGCGAAGTGGAAGGATTCAAGGCGCCTTGGGCATCAGGCGAGCCATCCCCAACATCCTGTCGCGGGACCCGACCGCGTCACGCGCCTTCTACGAGGACTTCCTCGGGTTTCGCGTGGCGATGGACGAGGAGGGCTTCATGATGTTCGCCTCGCGCGAGAACCCCGCGGTACAGGTCACGGTGGCCTCGCCGGACGACGGCCTCGACCGTGGGGTCGCGCAGGCGAGGGTCTCGATCGACGTGGACGACGTGGACGCCGCTCACGCCGAGGCCGTCAGGCGGGACCTCGAGATCGTGTACCCGCTCACCGATGAGCCCTGGGGCATTCGCCGCTTCTTCGTGAAGGACCCCTCCGGCGCCGTGATCAACGTGGCGAGCCACATCGATCAGGGCGGCGGGGGGAGGTCATAGCGGCGGGCTACGCGGCCTCGGAGTAGGCGGGCTGCTGCTCCCCGCGTGCCTGCGCGTCGCTCGTGGCGCGCTCCTCGGCGCGCTCCGTGGGCTCCAGCACGGTGACCGCCACGATGATGGCCACGGTGACCAGCGCTGCGCCGATCAAAAAGGCGAGGTGATAACCGCTCGTCAGCGCCGAGGCGTTTGACGCGCCGCTGTCCAGCAGGTTGCTGGTGCGGGTGGAGGACACGGTGGCGAGCACCGCGAGACCGAGCGCACCGCCCACCTGGGCCGTGGTGTTGATCAGCCCTGACGCCAGGCCGGCGTCCTCCCTGGTGGCTCCGGACATCGCGAGGGTCATGAGCGCCGGGAAACAGCTGCCCACGCCGACGCCCAGCAGAACCGTCACGGGCAGGACGTGCTGGAGATAGTTCCCGTCCACGGGCGCGAGCGCGAACAGGGCGAGGCCCACGGCGATCAGCCCCAGTCCCGGCGGCATCAGGTTGCGAGCGCCGTAGCGCATGATCAGAGGCTCCGACAGGCGCAGGGACATCACGCCCATCACCACGGTGCAGGGCAGGAACGCGAGGCCGATCTGGAGCGCGTCGTAGCCGAGCACCCGCTGAAGGTAGAGCGACCCGAGGAAGAACATCCCGAACATCCCGGCCACGGTGAGCGCCTGAAGCGCGTTGGCTCCCGAGACGTTCCGCGAGCGGAAGATCCGCAGGGGGATGAGGGGCCTGGCGGCGCGGCTCTCCCAGAAGAGGAAGGACACGAGAAGCAGCAGCGAGAGAGCGCCCAGTCCGAGCGCGCTGCCGGAGCCCCAGCCGTGGTCGGCCGCCGGCCCGACGATCGTGTACACCGCGAGCATCAGAGAGGTCGTGATGAGCAGCGCTCCGGGGATGTCGGCGCCCTCACTGAGGCCGATGCCCTCGTCGCGCTCCAGCAGGCGGGCGGCCAGGAATCCGGTGATGATGCCGATCGGCACGTTGATGAAGAAGATCCAGTGCCAGCTGATCGACTGGGTGAGCACGCCGCCCACCAGGAGGCCGACCGAGCCGCCCGCGGAGGCCACGAAGCCGTAGACGCCGATGGCCTTCGCCTGGTCCCGGGGCTCCGGGAACATCGTCACGATCATGCCGAGGATCACCGCCGAGGTCATCGCTCCGGCCACGCCCTGCACGAACCGGGCGCCGACGAGCATTCCCTGGCTCTGGGAAACGCCGCAGAGCAGCGAGGCCAGGACGAAGAGGGTCAGGCCGGCCATGAAGACGGTCTTGCGCCCGATCAGGTCTCCGAAGCGCCCGGCGAGCAGCAGCAGGCCGCCGAACGAGATCAGGTAGGCATTCACCACCCAGGCGAGGTTCGACTGAGAGAAGCCGAGGTCATCCTGGATCGACGGGAGCGCGACGTTCACGACCGTCACGTCCAGCACGATCATCAACATCCCGGCACAGAGCACGTACAGGGCGATCCAGCGGTTTCGGTCTGTCATCTGCTCGGTCCCAACTCTTCGACGACTCGGTTTCAGCGCGGCAGGCTAGCACATGCTTGGAAAAACCAACCACGAGTATCTAACTCAGGACTCCTGTACCCGCTCGGCCTCGATTCCACGCGTCCCGACCGTGCAGAATGCCGAACGGCGAGGTCGGCCACATTGGGGATTACCGGCCGCCTGGGGTGCGGATAACCGAACCCCCGCATATTCATGGTCGAGCTGATTCCGGACATGCCACCCGGCACGCTCGGGTTCGCGATCTCGGGGCATCTGACCCGCGAGGACTACGGGGTGCTCGTGCCGCCGCTGCGCGAGGCGGTGGAGGCCAGCAGGCGCCTGCGCGTGCTCTACGCCATCGGCCCGGAGCTGCATATGGAGCCGGGAGCCGTGATGGAGGACCTGAAGGTCGAGGTCGATCTGGGGATCCGCCATCGCGACGCTTGGGAACGGATCGCCGTCGTCACCGACCTCAACTGGTTGTGGCGCGCCTTCGGCCTGTTCTCGTGGATGGTGCCCGGCGAGATGCGCCTGTTCCGGGAGGAGGATCGCGAGGGGGCCAGGAGCTGGGTGGCCGAGTAGCGCTCTCCAATCGCAATGCTCGATAACGAAGGTTATGGAAACTTCATGATGAGAGAGACGGGCCTGTCGGCCGATCCGCTCGAGCAGTTCGGGCGCTGGTACGCGGATGCCGAGGCCGCGGAGGTGGCGCAACCCGAGGCGATCGCGCTCGCCACCGCCGGGCCCGACGGAGCGCCGTCGCTGCGCATGGTGCTGCTCAAGCAGTTCGACGAGCGGGGCTTCGCGTTCTTCACCAACCTGGGCAGCCGCAAGGCGCGCGAGCTCGAGGCCAATCCCCGGGCCGCCCTCCTCTCCTTCTGGCAGCCTCTGGGCCGCCAGGTGCGCGTCGAGGGCGCCATAACTGCGGTCAACCGCGACGAGGTGGAGCACTATGCCCGCAGCCGCTCGCGCGACAGCCAGCTGAGCGCACTCGCCTCTCCCCAGAGCGACGTGATCGAGAGCCGGGAGTGGCTCGAGCAGCGGGTGGCGGAGCTGGAGCGGGAGCACCCGGACGGAGAGCTGCCCGTGGCGGCCGGCTGGGGCGGCTTCAGGCTCCTGCCCGACGCCTACGAGTTCTGGCAGCAGGGCTCCCACCGGCTCCACGACCGCTTCCGCTACCTCCGCGAGCCCGGCGGCTGGCGGATCGAGCGGCTCGCGCCCTAGCGCCCGCTGAGGTCAGCCGTCGGGGAACGGCTGGACGGTCACGCCGTGATTCGTCTCGCGTATACCCAGCTCGTACGCGGCCCCGCCGCGAACCTCGAACGCCTTCACCGGGCGCTCCTTCGCGTCAACCCGGACGCGCATGTCGGCCACGGAGCAGTTGATGGAGTGATGCTCGCCGCCGGAGGGGTCGGCGTAGACCCACGCCACGCAATCCTCCAGTGCGGCCGACACGTCCCCGGAGAGCACGAGCCGCCGCGTGGTGAGGTGGAACTCGCAGAGACCGGGCATGGCCTTCACGTCCGCCCCGGCGCCGAGCCCGCCCAGCGAGAACCGCTCCCCATCGATGCTCACGGCGCCGTTGGCGATCCATGGCGTGGTCTTCGAGCCCACAGTGACCCTCCCGATGGCGGCGTCGAGCCAGTCCCCATCGTCGGTGATGGCGTGGAGCCAGATCCAGCGCTCGGCGTGCTCGGAGCCCCAGTTGTGTCCCACCATCCCGCGCCATCCCTCGAGTGGGATCTGGCGTTCGCCGATGCCCATGCGGCCGCCGAACACCGCGAACGGAGCCGGGCTGCAGAGCTTCGTCTTCGGGAGCTTCGAGCGGTACATGAGGGAGTTCGGGAGATGGAAGAGGGGCGGCTCATACGGCTCGAAGGAGAGCTCCCACCAGGCCTCCCCCGCCCAGCCGTACGCCCGCCCGTCGCCCATCCCGGCCGCCTCGCCCACCTGGATCCAGTCGCGCTCGCCCGCCACCGGGTCGGGCACCGTGGTCTTGGCGGCCACCGGTCCTCCCGCTCCGACCTCGAAGAAGGTGAACCACACGGATCCCGTGGGCTTCTCCCCCGGTGGCTTGTGCACCGTGTACCGGATCCACACGCCCATCGGCTCCTCCGGATGGCAGGCCTTGAGGTAGTAGCTCTCGTAGTGACCCGCCGACTCGCGGACGGCCGGGAATCGCGCGCTGGTGGCTCTGGCTCCGGCCAAGGTTCGGGCAGCCTACCCCCGGCAGTTGCTAGAAACCCCCGCAATGGCAGACGGACCCGTGATGGTTATCACCGGCGCGAGCAGCGGAATCGGCGCTGCCACGGCCCGCAGGGCGGTCGAGTTCGGTCATCGGGTGGTGCTGGCCGCGCGCTCCGAGGACAAGCTCACGGCTCTTGCCGACGAGCTCGGGGACGACAGCGCCCTGGCGGTCCGCTGCGACGTGACCCAGTGGGAGGACCAGCAGGCGGTGGTGTCCGCGGCCCTGGATCGCTTCGGGCGCATGGACGTGTTCTTCGCCAACGCCGGTTTCGGGGCCAAGCGTGGCTTTCTCGAGGAGACGCCCGAGTTCTGGAAGGCGATGATCGACACCAACGTCTACGGCGCGGCGCTGTCCATCCGGGCCGCGCTGGGTCATTTCCGCGAGCAGGGCAGCGGGCACGTCCTGCTCACCAGCTCAGTGGCCGGGCGCCGGGCGCTGCCCGGGTCGCTCTACTCGGCCACCAAGTGGGCCGTCTGCGCGATGGGCGAGTCGCTGCGCCAGGAGGTGGCCGACACCGACATCAAGGTCACCCTGATCGAGCCGGGCATGGTGGACACCCCGTTCTTCGACAACCCGGTGAAGGGCGCGCTCGAGCCGGACGACATCGCCCGCGCGGTCATGTTCGCCCTCACCCAACCTCCGCACGTGGACGTGAACGAGGTGCTGGTCCGGCCGATCAACCAGCCGGGCTAGGAGGATTCCGCCTCGGAGCCCGTGCGATCCTCCCTCGACGCGCTCGTCTGGGTGACGGTGGCCGTGGGCGTGGCCCGGTCGCTGGTGGCCTAAAGCCCTAGCTCTCCTCGCCCGGCGGGGCGGGTCCCGCGCAGATGAATCCGACGGACTCCGTGGCCGGAGTCGCGCTCACGCTCTTGGCCGTCGTGGCGGCCGACGCGCCGCCCGTCCTGGAGACATGGCACGGATCCTTGGGGTCGTGGACGGCGGTGCCGCCCGAGATGCAGGGGATCATGCCGGCGTACACGTCGGGCTCGAACTTCATGTCGTCGAGCACCCAGACGTGAAGCATGTAGTAGTTCCCCATGTACACGTTCACGCCGGCCTGTGACGTGCAGCTGGCGTCGGAGACGTTGAAGGCAATCATCGCCGCGTCCGACTTGCGGTAACAGATCCAGGGATGGTGGTGCCACCAGTCGTTGTTGCCGGCGAAGCCCGCCGGGGGCAGCCCGGTGTTCGTGCGCACGTAGTAGTCAAAGCCGACGAGCTTTGCCGTGGGACCGTTCCCGTCGTACTGGAGCACCTCGGGCTTCGCGGGGTCGAACTTGTCATCGAGTCCCACGCTGTCGAGGATCGGGTTCTGCCGGTTGAACGACGGGTCGGCGAGCATCGCCGGGGTGATGCCGCCGCGGATGTGATGGGTGCCCATGCCCGGGACGTACGGGGTGGCCTCGTTCCACCCGTCGGACTCGGCCTGACCCTCGGTCGGCCACTGCTCGGCGTACGCCTTGGCCACGTCGAACTTGGCCGACAGGGCCACGCAGTCATCCCAGGACAGCGGCGACTTGTGAGTACCGGCATACCAGTCGACGGTGCCCACGGCGGGTCCGGTCGTGACCGGGATCTCCTCGGTGGACTTGCACCACCACGGCACCGCTCCGTTCTCCCCGCCCGCCGAGCGTATGACGCTCGCGGTCTGGAAGTAGGTGCAGGAGGAGGCGGTCAGGGCCATCACCCCAAGCGCCGCGACGAGCGCGAGCCGCGTGGCTGTCACCCGCCGCCCTCCATTGGAAACTCGCCCGGCCGCCCCGTCCCCCATCTAAAGGCCTCCTAAAGAATTGTGCGTTTGCGCCAGAACACCCTAATCGGTTGAGAGTTGCGCTTTCCACTCATCGAGGCCGGTCTGACGCCTCCGAGAGCTACTTTGGGGAAGTGGCGGACGACACATCCACCCGCGTCATCGCCCACGTGGACATGGACGCCTTCTACGTCAGCGTGGAGCTGCAGCGGCGTCCCGACCTGCGCGGCCTTCCGGTGGTCGTGGCCGGCAGCGGCCCGCGCGCGGTGGTGACCACGGCCAGCTACGAGGCGCGCCGCTTCGGCGTCTTCTCCGCCACCCCGGCCGAGCGTGCCCGGCGCCTGTGTCCGCACGCCGTGTTCCTGACTCCCGACTTCGAGCTCTACCGCGCCCGGTCGCGCGACGTGATGGAGATCCTTCGCCGGCACGTGGAGGTGCTCGAGGTGGTGGGTCTCGACGAGGCCTACATGGATCTCAGCGGGCTCGACCGCCATCGGTCGGCCGCGCGGCGCATCAAGGCGGCGGTGCACGAGGGCACCGGCCTGCGCTGCTCGATCGGGCTCGGGCCCAACAAGCTCGTGGCCAAGGTGGCATCCGACGCGGACAAGCCCGACGGCTTCCTGGAGCTCACGGCGGCCGAGGCAAGTGAGCGCTTCGGCGGCCACTCCCCCGGCCTGATCCCCGGTATCGGCCCGAAGACCGTCATGCGGCTCGAGGCGCAGGGAATCACCACACTGGGCGCGCTCGCCACTCAGCCCGACGAACGCCTGCGGGAATGGTTCGGCGGCCGCCTCGGACCGCACCTGGGGCGCCTCGCCCGGTTCGAGGACGAGCGCGTACTGGAGACCAGGCGGCTGGCCAAGTCGGAGTCGCGCGAGACCACCTTCGACCACGACCTGAGCGGGCTCGAGCAACTCGAGCCGGTGCTGGAGCGGCTCACGGGCGAGCTGTGCGCCACGCTGGGCCGGCAGGACCAGAGCGGGCGCACGATCGGCATCAAGGTCCGGTTCGCCGACTTCTCCACGGTCACCCGGGCGCGCTCGCTGGAGGCGGCCACCGCCGACCGCGACACCGTCTGGCCGGTGGCACGGGACCTGCTGCGCCGTCTCGAGCCGGCCATGCCGGTGCGGCTGCTGGGAGTGCGGGTGGCCGGGCTGGACGAGGGGCGGCGGGATGGTCCCACCGCCCCCGACGACCAGCTCAGCCTGTCGCTCTAGCTCCGCCCGCGAGCCGCGGTCACCGGGAGACCCACACGGTGCCGGTGCTGCCGAAGCCGAGCTTCGTCTTCGTGGCTCCGGTGAGGTCCCACTCGCGACTGCCCGAGTAGGGGCCGCGGTCGATCACGGGCACGGTCACCGACCGGCCGTGGTAGCGCAGCGTGACCTTGGTCCCGCACGGGAGGTACTTGTGCGCCACGCCCAGGGTGCTGTACCCGAGCACGTTCCCGCACGAGGTGCGGTTGCCGTAGAACCCGGGGCCGTACCAGGACGCGAGGCTCGGCCGGTACACGTACACCCGGCCGGCCAGCGGGCGGCTCAGGGCAGGGTTGTGGCCGTCGCCTGCGAACTTCACGCGCAGGCGGTAGCGCCCGGCGACCGACGACCGCCACGAGGCGTGGTAACGCCCACCGCGGCCGGTGCGGGTCCGGTCCACCGTCTTCCAGCCATGCCCGGTGGCGAGCTGAAGGCGCACCCTGCGGCCGGCGAAGCCGGGCACGAGGCGTCCTCTGACCCTCACGGGCGACCCGGCATGGACGTGCCGGTGGGCCCGTCCGCCGAGGCGGGCCACAACGGTGACCACGCGAGCATCCGAGATGCCCTCGGCTGAGATCGCGCGGAACGCGCCCGAGCTCTGCGGCTTCAGGGAGAATCGGTAGGTGCCCCCCACGCCGGTCCGGGTGTCGGAAAGATGCCGCCAGCTTCCACCGCGCGGTGCGTATTCCAGCCTCACCGAGCCGCCGGACGTACCGGAGGGCACGCGGCCGTTCAGGTGGAGGCGCTCGCCGTAGCGGACGCTGGCCTTGGCCCCCAGCGCGGCGAGGCTCAGGCGACCGGCGGCCGGGGCGTTGGCGGCCCTGGCCTCGGTCGGTGCGATTTCCAGGATCGTTATCAGTAGCGCGCAAGCAACCAGGACCGCTACGGGCAGCCGGAGGGAGCGTGCGCGAGCACGCGTAATCACTTTCGGAACTCCTCTCTCGGCGCTGCCTGCGGGGTTAGCTGACGGACTCGGACGTACGAACGCCCTAAGAGCGGATCACCGCTCCATTCGCCCCTGCCGAGCCTGAGAGGGCCCGGCTGTGGTTCCCCCGTCTGCCGTCACGGGACGACGACAGTTCGGCCACGCCGAATCGAACAACCGTTCGCACCCTAGGCACATAACTCCGCCCTTGTGTGACGGTCGTCACGCTTGGTCTTCGAGGCAGCCGGCGCGCTACGCTCAGATTTATCGCTGCCGACGCCCCCAAACGGAAGACCCAGCCCGAGGGTGCCGTCCCGGCCACCGCGAAGTCGGACGCGCCCACCAAGGCCGCAATACCCCGCCGTGAGGCGATCGACCAGCTGTTGAAGCGGGCCGCGAAGTCCGCCACCAACCGGCTCGACCGGTTCAGGTAGAGCCACCGAAGCCCGACGCAGGGCCAGGGCCCCGAACGGCCAGAAAACGGGGTCCAGCCTTCGCCTGCGGCGGCCTTGGGCCGAGACACCCCGACCGAAGGAACGCCCGCTCACATGACCAGGACCCTCAGGACCCTGACCCTCGCCACCTGCACCGTCGTGGCGATGGCTGCCTTCGGGGGCGCGGCGGAGGCGAGGACGCCGAAATGCCACGGCCTCAGAGCGACGATCGTCGGCTCGGCCGGGAAGGACGTGATCCACGGGAGCTCCGGGCGGGACGTGATCGTGGCGCGCGGCGGGAACGACCGGATATCGGGCCGCGGCGGCAACGACGTGGTGTGTGCGGGCTCCGGACGCGACCACGTGACGGGCGGAGCCGGCTGCGACCGGCTCGAGGGCGGCGCCGGCGACGATGTCGAGCAGGGCAACCAGGGCGACGACTTCGTCGCCGGTGACGACGGCGACGACTCGCTGCAAGGCGACGGCGGCGATGACCGGGTGAACGGCGAGGACGAGTCGTCGGGAGATACCGAGCACGCCCACATGGACGCCGGCGACGACTACGGCGACGACGCGGTGCCGGACGACGAATCGGACTCCGAGGACTTCGATGACACCGCGGACGATGAGTACTACGACGACTCGGGCGACTCCGGCGACGACGAGTACTACGACGACTCCGAGTAGCCGGGTCCGAGCGCTGTGTGACGCTGGTCACGGTTCGCCATGAGCATGTGGTCGTCGCCGCGACCCTGCGGTACCGTGCTTCCCTTGCTGCATTCGCCGAAGGAGGAGCCGTGGTCGGGGACCGTCTGAGCGGGCTGGACGCATCGTTCCTGCACATCGAGAACGCGTCCGCGCACATGCACGTGGCCTCGGTGATGCTCTTCGAGGGTCCCCCTCCCCCCTACGACGACCTCCTGGAGGCCATCGAGCGCCGTCTCGGGCTCGTTCCGCGCTATCGCCAGCGCCTGGCCTTCGTCCCCTTCGGGCAGGGGCGCCCGCGCTGGGTGGACGACCCGCATCTGAACCTGCACTACCACGTCCGCGCGACCGCGCTGCCCGCTCCGGGCACGGAGCGCCAGCTGATGGACCTCGCCGGACGTGTCTTCTCCCAGCAGCTCGACCGCGACAAGCCGCTCTGGGAGATCTGGATCGTCGAGGGGCTCGAGGACGACCGCTTCGCCCTGCTGGCCAAGACCCACCACGCGCTCGTGGACGGCGTCTCGGGCATCGACATCGTGTCCGTGCTCTTCGACGCGTCGCCCCATCCCTCGGCCCCGGTGGACGAGGGGCAGCGCTGGCTCCCGCGCCCTCTCCCGAGCGGCACCAAGCTGCTGGGCGAGGCGCTGCTCGAGCGCGCCACGGTGCCCGCCGAGGTGGCCCGCTCCGTGCGGGCCGTGTTCCGTGGCCCCAGGCGGGTGCTGAACGGGCTTCGCGACACCGCCGTCGGCGTGGGCGCCATGGCCTGGGCGGGTCTCAACCCGGCCCCGTCGAGCCCCTACAACGCCCCGATCGGCCCCCACCGGCGCTTCACCGGCGTGCGGGCCGAGCTGCGCGACATCAAGGCCATCAAGGACTCGCTCGGCGGCACGATCAACGACGTGGTGCTGGCCACCGTGGCCGGCGCGCTCGGTCGCCATCTGCGGCGCCGCGGCCAGGTCACCGACGGCCTGGAGCTGAAGGCGATGATCCCGGTCAGCGTGCGCTCCGACGTGGAGCGCGGCGACCTCGGCAACCGCGTGGCGGCCATGATGGCCCCGCTGCCGGTGTGGTGCCAGGAGCCACTCGCCCGGCTCGACATCGTGCGCGAGGAGCTGAGCGACCTGAAGAAGGGCGGCCAGGCGGTGGGCGCTCAGGTGATGACGGAGCTCTCGGGCTTCGCGCCGCCCACGATCATGGACCAGGCGGCGCGGCTGATGTCCAGGCAGCGTTTCTTCAACCTCGTGGTGACCAACGTGCCCGGCCCGCAGTTCCCGCTCTACCTGGCCGGCCGGCGGATGCTGGAGACTTTCCCGATGGTGCCGCTGGCCGCGGGACAGGCTCTCGGCGTGGCCCTTCTCTCCTACGACGGGAAGATCAACTTCGGCCTCGTGGGCGATTACGACCTGATGTGGGACCTGGACGAGCTCGCCGACGACGTGCGCGCCTCGCTCGAGGAGCTGGCCGACGTGGCCGGCGTGCGCCTGACTGCCGAGCGGCCCAGCTTCTCGGCGTCCGTGGAGGCATGAGAGACAGCGTTGAGAGCAGTGCCCGGTCGCTCGGCCTCGTGATGGAGGTCCGGCGGCTGGATACGTCCACTCGCACCGTGAGCGACGCGGCTCTGGCGGTGGGCTGCCGGGAGGCCGAGATCGCCAAGTCGATCGTCTTCATCGCCGACGGCGACCCGGTGGTCTGCGTGGCCTCCGGCCGTCACCGGATCGACACCGAGAAGCTCGCGGACGCGCTCGACGTGGCCGAGGTCCGCCAGGCCACCGCGGAGGAGGTGCGCGCGGCCACGGGCTTTGCCATCGGCGGGGTGCCCCCGTTCGGTCACGACCTCCCGGTGATCCTGGACGAGGAGCTGCTGGAGCACGAGCGCGTCTGGGCGGCGGCCGGCGATCCGCACAGCCTGTTCTCGGTGGACCCGCGGGAGCTGGCGCGATGTACCAGCGCCACCGTGGCCGCCGTGGGCGACAACGGCTGAGCTCAGGGCCCGGCGCGCGCTCGCGAGAGCCGCAGCAGCTTCAGCCCGGCCAGCAGAGCGGTGCCGAGCAGCATCCAGACGGGCCAGAAGTAGCCGGCCCCGGCGGCCAGCCAGATGCCCACGAGCAGCAGGTCCAGGATCGCCAGCACGCCGATCGAGAGAATCGCGCGGCGCCGGGCCATGGCCAGGCGGAACGCGCGCTGGCCCTCCACCTGACCGGCCGGGAGCTCCGACTGCCGCGGTGTCGGGTTGGCGAGCGTGAGCCACGCGTTGAGCGCCGCCAGCGCCGACAGCCCCAGGAGCGGCCACACGATCCAGGCGGAGCCCGCGCTCGTGAGCAGCCAGATCACCACCAGCAGGGAAGCCAACCCTCCCAGCACACAGAGCCGGTAGCGGAGCCGGCGTTCGCGGCGCTCGTCGCGCTGCTCGGCTTCGGCGTCCGCGAACGGCCGCGGTCCGGGCAGGGAAAGGCCCTCCGTGTGGTGCGGCCCGAGCGGGATCTCGGCGCGGAGCACGGTGCCGCTCCCCTCGGGACTCTGGATGCTCAGCGTCCCGTCGAGCGCCTCCACGCGGTCCTCCATACCGGTGAGCCCCGATCCGGAGCCCACGGAGGCCCCGCCGGTGCCGTCGTCGCGCACCTCCACCACGAGCGCGCCGTTGGAGGCGGTGGCGCTCACCCACGCCGCGGACGCCCCGGCGTGCTTGGCCGCGTTGGTGAGGCTCTCGGAGACGATGAAATACGCCGCCGCCTCCATCTGGCCCGGCAGCCGGCGCTCGGGCACGGCCACCACCTCCACCGGCAGTGCGGATCGTGAGGCGAGGTCCTCGAGTGCGCTGGCCAGGCCGCGGTTGGTGAGGATGGCCGGGTGGATGCCGCGGGCGAGGTCGCGCAGCTCCTCGATGGCCAGCCGCGCCTCATCCCCGGCCCGCCGCACCAGCTCCTCGCCCTTCAAGTCACCCCGGCCCGCCGCCTGGCGCTCGGCCAGGCGCAGGGTCAGCGCGAGCGACACCAGCCGCTGCTGCGCGCCGTCGTGGAGGTCGCGCTCGAGCCGCCGGCGCTCCGCATCCGCCGCCTCGATCACGCGCGCCCGCGCGCCGCGCAGCTCGTGCACCTCGGCGTTCAGGGCGGGATCGAGGTTCGAGCCCAGCAGGAGCTCGGCGTACTGCGCATACAGGCCCGCGCCCCAGTTGATGGCGCGAACGCCGAGGAAGGTGGCCACCAGGCCCACGGGTACCAGCAGCAGCGCCTCGGGGAGCGTGTCCGCCGAGAAGATCCCGAGCTGGTAGCCGCCGGGCACGGCCCAGAAGCCGAGCGGCGCGGTGAGGGCGCTCGCGGCCACGCCGACGATCGCCACCGTGACGGTGAAGCTCACGATCCCCACGGGCAGCTGGAGCAGGAGGAAGACGAGGTCCTTCCAGGTGGCCGGGTCGGCCAGCCGCCCGCGCAACCGGTCCCACCATGAGCCCGGAGCGTCGGGGCGGTACGGCGGCGCGATCGGGGTGCCCAGGAGCGTGCCGATCAGGCGTCGCTCCACCCCGGCGCACCAGCGCCACGCGATCAGCGACCCGACGAGGATCGGGATTCCTATGAAGATCACCGCCAGGGAGATCCCGGTGGTGAGCGCGATGCTCAGGAACGTGAACTCCGCGATGCCCAGCGGCAGCGCCAGCAGCAGGTAGGCGATGCGCGCGTATAGACGGGGATCGAGGATCTGGCGCACGGTCTGCATTCGCCTGCCCAGGCTAATCGCGGGAACCCCGCCGGGCCAGGCGGGCAGCCGGGGGGCCGCGGGTGCGGGTAGCCGCACCGTGCCGCCTGTCCGCCGGGGATCCGCGTGGACCAGGCCTACGGCGGCCCGCACAACCTCACCGGGCACCGCCTGCCCGGCTACTGCCGCCCCTGGGCCTACCTGCTGCGGCCCCGGGCGGCCGACCTCGCACGCGTGCAGCGGTACCTCCGCCGCCGCGGGCTGGGCCTCCTCGTGCGGGATGCCTACCGCCCGGCCCGCGCCCAGGCGGCCCTGGCCCGCTGGGCTCGGCGATCCGGCCGCGGCGACCTCGTGGGGCGCTACATCGCGCTCCGCAGCCGCCACAGCGCGGGCGGTGCGGTGGACCTCATGCTGGTCCGGCTATCGGACGGCCGCCGCCTCGCGATGGGCACGGGCTACGACCATCTCGGTCGCGCCGCCCACACTCTCGCCGCCCGGGGCACGGCGCTCCGCAACCGGCTGATCCTGAAGCGGGCGATGGAGCGCTTCGGCTTCAGCGCGTACTGGCGCGAGTGGTGGCATTTCGAGCATCGGGTGCAGGGAGAGCGACAGCTCGATCTCACCCTCGGATGCACACGCGAGAACCCGCGATAATCGAGGGATGAGCGAATTGCTCCGAGTGGCGCTCGCGCAGATCGACCCAACCGTCGGGGACATCCCGGGGAACGCGCGCAAGATCGCCGACTACACGGCCCGCGCCCGCGAGCACGAGGCCGCGATGGTCGTCTTTCCCGAGCTGACCCTCACCGGCTACCCGCCCGAGGACCTGCTGCTGAAGACGAGCTTCCTCGACGCGGCCTCGGCGGCGCTCGACGAGCTGGCGGCCCAGACGCACGGCATCGTGGCCGTGGTGGGCTTCCCCGAGCGGGCGGACGACGTGTACAACTCGGCGGCCGTGCTGGCCGACGGCCGTGTGGCCGCGGTGTACCGGAAGATGTACCTGCCGAACTACGGCGTGTTCGACGAGCACCGCTACTTCCAGAGCGGCTCCGAGGCGGTCACGTTCGAGCTGAACGGCGTGTCCATCGGCCTCTCGATCTGCGAGGACATCTGGGAGCCCGGCCCGCCGGCGATGTCCGAGGCGCTGGCCGGCGCACAGCTGCTGGTGAACCTCTCCGCCTCCCCCTACCGCCGCGGATATGGGCGGCAGCGCGAGCGGATGATCGTGCAGCGCGCCGTGGACTATCTCGCCGCGGTGGTGTTCGTGAACACCGTGGGCGGCCAGGACGAGCTCGTCTTCGACGGCCACAGCCTGGCCGTGAACCCCGACGGGTCCGTGCTGGCCCGATGCCCCCAGTTCGACGAGCACCTGGCGCTGGCCACGATCGATCCCCGCGAGGTGGTGGCCGCCCGCCTGCGCGACACACGCCACCGGGTGAACGTGCGGCGCCAGCGCCGGGCGGTCCGGCGCGCACAGCCCGAGGTGCCGGTGGTGAGTCACGCGAGCCTGACCGTGGACTCCCCCGCCGACAGGGTCGGAGGTGAGCTGGCCCCGATCATGGAGGACCACGACGAGGTGTACGCGGCCCTGCGCACCGGGCTTCGCGACTACGTGGAGAAGAACGGGTTCGAGCGGGTGGTGCTGGCGCTGTCGGGCGGAATCGACTCCGCGCTCGTGGCGATGATCGCCGCGGATGCGGTGGGCCCCGAGAAGGTCACCTGTGTGTCCATGCCCTCGCCCTACTCGAGCGAGGGCACCCGGGCGGACGCTCGCGCCATAGCGGATAACCTCGGCACCGCGTTCATGGAGCTGCCGATCGAGGACGCGATGAGCAGCTACGAGGAGATGCTCGCCGGGCCGTTCGCCGGGTCCGAGCCCGACCTCACCGAGGAGAACCTCCAGGCCCGCATCCGCGGGAACGCGGTGATGGCCCTGTCCAACAAGTTCGGCTGGCTCGTGCTCACCACCGGGAACAAGTCGGAGCTCTCCGTGGGCTACGCCACCCTCTACGGCGACATGGCCGGCGGCCTCGCGGTGCTGAAGGACGTGTACAAGGGCCTCGTCTACGACCTGGTGCGCTGGCGCAATCAGGCGGCCGGGCGCGAGCTCGTGCCCGCCTCGGTGCTGGAGCGCCCACCGTCGGCCGAGCTCCGGCACGACCAGCGCGACGACGAGTCGCTGCCGCCCTACGAGGTGCTGGACGCGATCCTCGAGGGCTACATAGAGGACGACCTGGACGCCGCCGAGCTCGTGGCCCGCTCGCTTCCGGCTGAGGACGTGGAGCGCGTCATCGCCATGGTCGACCGCGCCGAGTACAAGCGCCGCCAGGCCCCGCCGGGCATCAAGATCTCCACCCGCGCCTTTGGGCGCGACCGCCGGCTGCCGATCACCAACGGCTACCGGAGCACGGTGGCCCCGGTGCCCGAGCGCCACCTGCGCGCCCTGAAGTAACTCTGTTTAAAAGTGTTTCTGTTTTAAGGCTGTTCGCGCACGGCCATCGTCACCCGTGAGGTGGCGCAGAGGCGTCCGTCGTCGTCGGTGAAGTCCACGTCCCAGATCCACGTGGTCCGGCCGCGGTGGATCGGGCGACCCGACACGTGCACGGTCCCCTCGGTCACGGGGCGCATGAAGGTCGTGCTGTTCGACTGGCCCACCGCTATCCTGCCGTCCTCGGACACAACCATGTGGGTGGCCCCCGACGCAAGCGTCTCGGCCATCGCCGCGTAGGCCCCTCCATGCACCAGGCCGAAGGGCTGGCAGACGCGCGTCTCCACCGGGAAGCGCCCACGGGCTCCCTCGGCCCCCGCCTCGAGCATCTCGAAGCCCAGGACGTCGTCCAGCGTGCCCGCGAACGGGAACGTGCGTACCTCGCCTTCGCTCACGTCGCGCAGGCTATCGTTCGGCCTTCGTGGCCACCTTCGACCAGCTCTCCGCGGAGCAACGCGCGATCGTCGAGCTGGTACTCCAGCGCGGCAAGAACTACGACGAGCTGTCGGACATGCTCGGCATGCCCGAAACCCGTGTGCGCGAGCTGGCCCGCGACGCGCTCGTGGACCTCGCCCCGATGAGCGCCAAGCGCGTCGAGGAGGACTGGCGCGGCCAGCTTGCCGATTACGTCCTGGGCCAGCAGACCGGCCCCGAGGCCACCGCCACCCGCGGACACCTTCGGCGCTCGGAACCCGCGAGGACCTGGGCACGATCGCTGCTCGACTCGCTCGACCAGCTCTATGACAACGGCTCCATGCCCGCGATCCCCGAGGGCGAGCGGCCCGCACGCGTGCGCCGTGAGCCGGGCGCTGGGGGCGGCCTGGCCGCCACGGACGTCCTTCGTCGCCGCCGGGGCGTGGCCGCGGGCGCCGCGGCTCTTCTGGCGGTGATCCTGGTGGCGGTGCTCCTGTGGCCGATCGGGCTGCTCACCGGCGATGACGGCAACGGCGACGGCTCCGGCCAGTCCGCCGCGGCCCCGGCGAGCGCCGGCTCCGGCGCGCCCGCCGGCGCGGCCGTGGTGCTCGGCCAGGGCACGCAGCGGGCTGTGCAGGTCCAGGCCACCGGGCTGCCCCCCAGCACGCAGCAGTTCGCCTACCAGTTCTGGCTCTACGACAGCAAGAACAACGCGAAGTCGCTGGGCGCCCAGGTCACGGACAAGAACGGCACCCTGCAGGCCGTGGGCACCCTCCCGGCCGGCTTCGAGAAGTACCGCTACTTCGACCTGTCGAAGGAGCCCATCGGCGGCCCCAAGGGTCATTCGGGCGTCTCGGTGCTGCGCGGACGGATGCCTCCGCTCGCTCAGCCGGGCGCGAGCAACAAGGTCACCCGCCTCGGGCAGGTCGTGCTCACGCCGCCCGCCGCCGGCAGCTAAACCATGGTCCGGTGCTCGCCCGATCAACGATCGCGCTGCGCTCCTCCCTCGGCCGTGGTGGCCTAGCTCGGCAAGAGCTTTCCGGGGTTCATCACCCCGGCCGGATCCAGGCGCTCCTTCGCGGCGCGCAGCAGATCCACGCCCAGCGTTCCCACCTCGGCCTCCAGCCAGGGCCGGTGGTCGCGACCGATCGCGTGGTGGTGGGTGATCGTGCCGCCCCCGGCCACGATCGCGTCCGACGCGGCCGCCTTCGCCACCTGCCACTGCGCAAGCGGCTCGTCCGCGTCCTGGCGGGCGAGGAAGGTGAAGTAGAGCGACGCGCCGGACGGGTACAGGTGGGACACGTGGCACAGCACCACCGGCGGAGTGCCCCGATCCGAGAGCGAGCGCCGGAGGGCGTCCCCCACCGCTTCGTGGAGCGCGTGAAGGTTGCTCCACGTGGTGGCGGTCTCGAGGGTCTCCACCATCACCCCGCGGCCCATGAGGTCGTCGCGCAGATAGGGGCCGTGGTAGCGGCCACGTGACCACGCCGCTCCCGGCCGTGTGCCCAGGGCCAGCGCACCCCCGGCCCGCATCAGTCCGCCGGCGCGCACCCGGCGCCGCTCCACGTCGTCGGGCCCGCCCTCGAATCCGAGGATGGCGATGCATCCGCCCTCGTGGCCGCGGGCGCGCAGGTAGGCCCTGCCCAGCCGCTCCGTGCGGCTGCCGGACGACGCCATGGCCATGGACATCCTCGTCTCCTCTTCGTCGGAGAGACGCGCTATGTCGGGCGCTGCACCGGCCTGCTCCATCACCCGGAACGCATCCGCGCCCTCGGCGAACGTGCGGAACGACCAGCCCTCGTAGCGGCGGGACTCGGGCGCCGGGCGCACGCGCAGCGTCACCTCCCCGATCACTCCCAGCACGCCCTCGGAGCCCACCACGAGCTCCTCGAGGTCAGGCCCCGCGGCTGACGCCGGGAACGGGCGGGTGGCCAGCTCCCCCGCCGGTGAGATCAGGCGCAGGCCCTCCACGAGCTCGTCGATGCGGCCGTAGCCCGTGGACGCCTGCCCGGCGGAGCGGGTGGCCACCCAGCCACCCACGGTGGAGAACTCGAAGGACTGGGGAAAATGCCCGAGCGTCAGCCCCTGAGCGCCCAGCTCGGCCTCGAGCCGGGGGCCGAGCATCCCTCCTTCGAAGGTGGCCAGGCGCGAGACCGGGTCCACATCCACGAGTCGGTCGAGCGAGCGCAGGTCGAGCGACACCACGCCGGCAAAGCCCTCGCGCAGCGGCTCAACGCCGCCCACCACGCTGGTGCCACCGCCGAACGGCACCACGGCCACGCGCTCGCGCACGCAGGCCCCGAGCACCGCCTGCACCTGGTCCGCCGATTTCGGCACCGCCACGGCGTCCGGGGCGCTGAGACCCACGCCCGAGCGCAGACGCACCAGGTCCGGGTATCCACGGCCCGCGGCGTGCTCGACCCGTGCGGCGTGATCGTCGCGCAGGCCGCCCTCGCCGAGCGCCGTGACCAGGGCGGCGCGGGCGGCCGCGGGCAGCGCCGGCGCGGCCAGGCGCACGTCCTCGAGCGCCACCGGCCCGCTCGGCGTGCCGGGCTCCACTCCGAGCTCCTCCCGCAGGAGGGCCACCGCCGCGTCGGGAAGCGGGGCATCGTGCCCGTCCTCCCCCCATCCCCACCAGCGCACGCCTAGAGCGCCCTCTCGCCCGGCTCGCCGGCCCCGAGCACGCTTCCCAGGCCGTCGAGGGCGCCCTGCACCTGCTTGCGGGCGGCGGATCGCAGCTGGAGCGGGCTGAAGCGGGCCCAGCCACGGGGGCGCTGGCGCAGGGCGATCTCCACCCGCGTGCCGCCCTCGTCGGGATGGAGCACGATCTCCGTGGCCGACTCGGCCAGGATGCGCTCGAATGGCGTCTCCTCAAGCTCCTGGCGCCAGGACAGCCGGTGGTGCGCCTGGGCCTCCGTGCGGGTGTAGTCGGCACGCACGGCGCGGCCCTTGGCCGAGGTGAGCACGGAGGTCCACGCCTCCGGGCCGGCGTCCTCCACTCGGGTCACTCCGGGCCACCACTCGGGCAGCCGGTTGGGATCGCACACCAGCCGCCACACCTCCGGGGGAGCGGCGCTCAGGTGCCTCTGGCGCTTGACGGTCACTCGTCGTCGTAGACCACGAGGCTGTGCACCTCGCGGGGGCTGAGGCGCTGCCGGCCCGAGAGGAAGGCGAGCTCGATCACGAATGCGCATCCTGCCACGACTCCGCCCGCTCCCTCCACGAGGTCGCACAGCGCCGCCGCCGTGCCGCCCGTGGCCAGGAGGTCGTCGTGCACCAGCACCCGCGCTCCGCCGCGCACGGCATCGCTGTGCACCTCGAGCGCATCGACGCCGTACTCGAGCTGGTACTCCACCGACTCCGTCTCCCGCGGCAGCTTCCCGGGCTTGCGGGCGAGGATGAATCCCGCCCCCGCGGCCGCCGCCACCGCCCCGCCGAGCACGAAGCCGCGCGCCTCGGCCGACACCACGTAATCCACGTTCCGCTCCCGCGCGTACCTGGCCAGCGCATCGATCGCCGCCCGCAGCGCCCCGGCGTCGAGGAACAGCGGCGTGATGTCCTTGAAGACGATCCCGGGCCTCGGGAAGTCCGGGATGTCCGTGATGTGGTCCTCCAGGCGCACCCGCGGCGCTCAGCGGGCGAGCTTGCGCAGGTCCCGAATGAGCAGCAGGTGCTTGAGGTGGGAGGCGATCGCGGCCAGGTTCTCCAGCGCCTCCACCGCCTCCTTGCGCCGCTCGGGATTGCGCGATCGCAGGGCCGGCGCGAGGATCTGCTCGAGTAGCGCGGCCTCGCGGTCGGCCGAGGTGCGGAACACGCGCAGGTTGCGCCCACCGACTCCGAAGCGCTTCAGCTCCGTGACCGCCCGGACGATCTCGCGCTCGGTGTCGTCGTAGAGCACCTCGCCGTCGCGGCGTTCGCCCTTGATCACCCCGAAGTCCTCCAGCTCCTTCACCAGCCCGCGGTCCGCGCCCGTCTCCTCCAGCACATCGTCCAGCCGGTAAAGCGAGCCCGGGCTGCGCAGTCCCACGGGCGTGCGCTTGCTGGAGCGCGGGTCGGGAGCGGCGGTCTTGGCCACCTCGTCGTCGGCACGGCCGGCGGCCAGCTCCTGCCTGATCACCCGCAGTGGCAGGAACTCGTCCCGCTGGAGGCGCAGGATGGTGCGCAGCCGGGCCACGTCGCCCGGGCTGTAGAGCCGGTAGCCGCCGGGCGTGCGCCGCGGCGTGAGCAGCTTCTGGTCCTCGAGATAGCGGATCTTCGAGATCGAGATGTCCGGGAACTCGCGCTCCAGCTGCTTGCAGACGGCGCCGATGGTCAGCGCCTTCTCCTTACGAGGCGGAGATTCCGCTCCCACGTCGACGCTCATCGGTCGCTCCCGCTCATCGTTCGAGGTAGGTCAGCTTGTATTTGCCGACCTGAAGTTCGTCGCCGTCCTGGAGACGGTGTGACTCGATCCTGCGGCGGTTCACGTAGGTGCCGTTCAGGGAGCCGAGATCGTCGATGTAGAGCCCGTCCCGGCGCCGAACCAGCAAAGCGTGGTTGCGCGACACGGTCACGTCGTCCAGGAACACCTCGGCGTCTGGGCTGCGGCCGATCGTCATGCGCTGTCCGGCCACGGCGAACGCCTCGCCCGAGCGGCCCCCGCCAGAGCGGATGACCAGGGTGGCACCGTCGCCGGTCACCTCCTCGAGGTCCACCGGCTTGAGCTCCCCGGCCTCCCCCACCTGGTAGACCTCGGTGGTGTCGCCCTCCTTCTCCACGCGCTCGGTGAGGAAGGCTCCGCACTTCTGGCAGTAGTTCGCGCCCTCGGCGTTGACGAAGCCGCACTCGGGACAGTGCAAGGGAGTCCCCCTAGGAGGCTTCCGGGTCGTCCGGGATGGCCTTGCCGGAGAGGATGTCGGTGAGCTGCTGCACGTCCGCGCCGCTGATCACGGACTCGCCCTCGGCGTGCTTCTTGCGCAGCCGGTTCACGAGCTCGGCCCGCAGGATGTCGATCTTGCCATGGAGGATGCGCCGGCGGTAGGAGACCTCCTGCTCCTCCTCCGTGAGCTCCTGGATGAGGTCCTTCAGCTCCTCGTCGGAGAGGGCGCCGAGGTCCGGGAAGGTTTCCATCATGTGGCGGATCAATTCCTTTCGCGAGTCGTCGGGCTGGCGAGTATAGCCCGATTCTCAAGTTGAGGTTGAGGGTGAATGGCCATCACCGCGGGTCCAGCGCAATCCGGCTTGTACATATTGGATGGTCGCACCCAGGGTCATCACCAGCCCGATGTAGAGCAGGGCGTCCGACACCCAGGTCTCGGTGATGAACGAGAGCGCGAGGGCCGACATCACGGGCCAGACGGCCCAGCGGCCGAGCATGTTGATCTCGAGGTCGAAGCCGCGCTTCAGCGCGATGCGGGTGAGCACCAGCATGAACGCCTCCCGGATGGCCAGGGCGGCCAGGGCCCAGCGGGGCAGCAGCTCGAACTTCCAGGCCACCACGGCGCCGGCCAGCACCAGCAGACGGTCGGTCAGCGGATCGAGCAGGGCGCCAAGCCGGCTGTACTGCCCGGTGATGCGCGCCACCATGCCGTCGGCGTAGTCGCTCCAGGCGATCACGGCGAAGAGGATCGTGGCCGTGGTGCTGCGCCCGTCGCCCGAATCGAGGGCCAGCACGAGGAACACCGGAATCAGGGCGATGCGCACGAAGCCGATCGCGTTCGGGATCGTCCACGGGTTGAGCGGTTGCTGGCGCCGCGTCTCGGGGGGCGGGCCGCCGGAGCGGTCGAGGCCCAGCAGGCGGCGCGTTGTCAGGGGAGCGCGCGCCACAGCTCCGCCACCGCGGCGGCGGCCCCCTCGAGCGGAACGCTGCTCTTCTCGCGTCCGCGCCGCACCTGCACCTCGAGCTCGCCGGACTCCACGCTGCGCTTCCCCACGGTCAGGCGCAGCGGAGCACCCAGCAGCTCGGCGTCGGCGAACTTCTCCCCCGCGCTCGAGGTGCGGTCGTCGTAGAGCACGTCGAGCCCGGCTTCGCGCAGCTCGTCGTAAAGGCGGTCGGCCACGGTGCGGGCCTCCTCGCCCTCCTTGCCCAGGGTCACGAGCTCCACATCGAACGGGGCCACGTTGCGCGGCCACGAGATTCCGTGTTCATCGGCGCCCTGCTCGATCGCCGCCGCCACCACGCGCGCCGGCCCGATGCCGTAGGAGCCCATCCAGATCAGCTGCTCCTTGCCGTCCTCGTCCAGGTAGCGGGCCCCCAGGGGCTCCGCGAAGCGCGTGCCGAGCTTGAAGATGTTCCCCACCTCGATGGCAGGCTCTATGCGGACCTTGCCGCCGTCCGGGGCCAGGTCCCCGGCCTCCACGCGCCGGACGTCGCCCCATGTGGGCTCGAAGTCACGGCCGGGCTCCACCCCGCGCAGGTGGACACCGGGCTCGTTGGCACCGGCCACCAGGCCCCGGAGGCCACGCAGGGCCTCGTCCGCCAGCACCTCGGTCGGTGCGCCCACGGGGCCGATGTACCCGGGCGGCGCCGCGAAGAGGCTCTCCACCTCCTCCGCCTGTGCCGGGCGGAAGGGTGCTCCCAGGGTGTTCTGGAGCTTGATCTCGTTCACGCGGTGGTCGCCCCGCACCACCACCAGCACGGGCCCGCGGTCCTCAACCACCACGGGGAAGGCCTTGATCAGCGCGCCCGGGGGCACCCCCAGCATGGTCGTGACCTGATCGATCGTGGTGGCCCCGGGGGTGTCCACCCGCTCGGGCGTGTCCAGGGGCTCGGGGAGCCCCTCGACGGGCTGGGCCTCGGCGCTCGCCACCTCCACGTTCGCCGCGTACCCGCCGTCGGAGAGCGCCACCTCGTTCTCACCTGCCGCGGACGGGGCCATGTACTCGTGCGCGCCAAAGCCGCCCATCATCCCCACGTCCGACTCCACCCGGTACCACTCGAGCCCGGAGCGGTCGAAGATGCGGTCGTAGGCGTGAACGTGCTGCTCGTACGACTGCTCCAGCCCCTCGCGGTCGCGGTCGAAGGAGTAGGCGTCCTTCATGATGAACTCGCGCGTGCGCAGCACTCCGGCGCGGGGGCGGGCTTCGTCCCGACCCTTGGTCTGGAAGTGGTAGAGCAGCTTCGGAAGGTCGCGGTACGAGCGCACGTCGCGGGCGACGTGGAAGGTCAGGTTCTCCTCGTGGGTCAGCGCCAGCACGAGCTCGGCGCCGCGGCGGTCCTGGAGCTTGAACACCTCGTCGATGTCGTAGCGGCCGCTGCGCTTCCACAACTCGGCCGGTTGGAGCACCGGCATGAGCATCTCGCCGGAGCCGATGGCGTCCATCTCCTCGCGGATGATCTGCTCGACCCTCCGGTGCGCCCGCCAGCCCGCGGGAAGCCAGGTCCAGAGCCCGGCGGACACCTGCCGCGCGAGCCCCGCCCGCACGGTCAGCTGGTGCGACACGGCCTCGGCGTCCGCCGGCGCCTCTTTGAGCGTGGGCAGGAAGTAGCGCGAGAGGCGGGTCACGCGGGCGAGTCTATTGGCGCTCTGCGGAGCAGGCGGAGCAGCCTGAGGGCCGCTCCGGCCGGGTCGTGGGTGAGCTGCCGCCACGTGAAGCGGATCACGTCGTAGCCCTGTTCCGTGAGGTCGGCGTCGCGGCGGCGGTCGTGCTCGAACGCGCGGCGAGTTCCGTGCGCCCGGCGCCCGTCCACCTCCACCACCAGGCGGGCCCGGCGCCAGAGGAAGTCCACCTCGTGCCCGGGAAGGAGCACGTTCACCGCGGGCCGCGGGACGCCATGCTCGCGGCACACCTCGAGGAAGCGATCCTCGAGCGGCGAGCGCGTCCGCGTGGCGCCGGGATCATGGTGGCTGAGCACCAGCGCGAGTCGCCCGGCGCCGCGACGACCCGGATGCGCCCGCAGCCCCGCGCAGTCGAGCCGCAGGTACTCGGCCTCGTCGAGGGCGCGTTCGAGCGCGCGGAGCGTCAGGACGTCGGCGAGGTCGATCAGCGTGCGTGCCGGTGTGGTCACGGGAATGGCGTGGAGGGCGGTGATCTCGTTCGGTTCGAGCGCCATTCGGTGGACCTCCACGCCGCGCGGGGACGGGCGCCTTGTGGGCGGGACGCTCACCTCCACCCGCTCCCGGGCGGTTGGGCGGATCTCGTGGAGCGCGGCCGCGCTTCGGTGGCTCAGCGCCGCGCCGGGGCCACACGCGAGTACGGCCGCCATGTTAAGTCGCCAAACCCCCCGGCCGCCCCCCGCTCCGGAGCCTCAATCCCGCGCCGGAACTGGCCGATACAACAGATGTGGAGGCGAATCTGCGGATTTCCCGTTCCCTGAAGGCCTTCTGGGCCGTGGCCGCGGTGGGCTGTGTCGCTCTCCTGCTGTCCACCGGCGCCGATGTGGGCCCAGGCTGGCTGTTCGACTGGCTCTACATCGGCCTGATGGTGATGGCGGCCGTCTCGTGCTTCTGGCGCGCCGCCACGGTGCGGGCCGAACGGCTGGCCTGGACGGTCATGGGCGCCGGGCTGCTCTCGTGGACGTTCGGCGAGCTCTGCTGGACACTCGCGTTCAACAACTTCGACACCGTTCCCGTGCCCTCGGTGGCCGACGCCGGCTATCTCCTCTACTACCCGGCGGCCTTCGTGACCCTGGTCCTGCTCTTCCGCGAGCGGGTGAAGGAGTTCCGCACGAGCCACTGGCTGGACGGTGCCATCGCGGCGCTGGCGGTGGCCTCGCTGGCCGCGGCCATCGCGTTCCGCCCGATCGTGGAGGCCACCACGGGAGACGCGGCGGCCATCGCCGTGAACCTCGCCTATCCGCTCGGCGACCTGCTGCTGCTGAGCATCGTGGTCGCGATCTTCGGCCTCTCCGGCTGGCGCCCTGGCCGCGCCTGGCTGTTCCTCGGGGCCGGGCTGGCGCTGAGCGCCGGGGCGGACGGCCTCTACCTGCTCCAGTCGGCCACGGGTTCCTATGCGGAGGGAGGGCTGCTCGACGCCGCCTGGCCCATCGCCACGCTCCTCGTGGGCCTGGCCGCCTGGCAGCCCGCGCCACGCCGGGCCAAGGTCCGGCTCGAGGGCGGCCGGGTGATCGCGATCCCGTTCGCCTGCGGGCTGATCGCCATCGGCCTCGAGTCCTGGGACCACTTCCACAAGATCAGCGACGCCGGTCTCATCCTGGCCACGGGAACGCTGGTGGCCGTCGTGCTCCGCATGGCGCTCGTGTTCGCGGAGAACCAGGAAATGCTCACCAAGAGCCGTGACGAGGCGCGCACGGACGCGCTCACCGGGCTTCGCAACCGCCGCAGCCTCATGGGCGACCTCGAGGCCGAGCTCGAGCGAGCCACGCTCGAGGCGCCCGCCGCGCTGATCCTCTTCGACCTCGACGGCTTCAAGGAGTACAACGACGCCTTCGGCCACCCGGCCGGTGACGGCCTCCTGGCCCGCCTGGGCGAGCGCCTTGAGGACGCTGTCCGGGGCGTCGGGCGGGCCTACCGCCTCGGCGGCGACGAGTTCTGCGTGCTCGCGCGCCCCGGTGCCGCCGGCGCCGAGGCGGTGGTGGCCGCCGCCCTCTCCGCCCTGGGGGACAAGGGCGAGGGCTTCGAGATCACCGCCTCGCACGGTGTGGCGCTGCTGCCGCAGGAGGCCGAGACCGCCGAGGACACGCTTCAGCTCGCCGACAGGCGCATGTACGCCCGCAAGGGCGGTCGCCGCATGTCGGCAGGACGCCAGACCCGCGACGTCCTCCTGAGCACCCTCTCGGAGCGCCAGCCCGACCTCTACCACCACCTCCGCGACGTGGCTGGTCTGGCCATCGCCGTGGCCCGTGAGCTCGACGTGAGCCCCGAGGATCTGGACGAGGTGGCCCGCGCGGCCGAGCTCCACGACATCGGCAAGATCGCCATCCCGGACGTGATCCTGAACAAGCCCTCCCCCCTGACACCCGAGGAATGGGCCTTCATGCGCCGCCACACGATCATCGGGGAGCGCATCCTCATGGCCGCTCCGGCCCTCCGGCCCGTGGCCCGTCTCGTGCGCTCGAGCCACGAGCGCTGGGACGGCAACGGCTATCCGGACGGGCTGGGCGGCGACGACATCCCGCTGGGGGCGCGTGTGGTCGCAGTCTGCGACGCCTTCGACGCGATGATCACCGACCGCTCCTACCGCCCGGCGATCACTCCCGACGAGGCCCGGGAGGAGCTCCGCCGCTGCGCGGGCACGCAGTTCGACCCAGGCGTGGTGGACGCGTTCTGCCGTGCGAGCGTCTTGGAGCCGGAGGGCGCGCCTACGCCCGTGTGAAGCGGCGCCCGTCGGTGGGCGACTCGTCTTCGCCGAGCACCTTCCGGGTCTTGCCGTTGCCGCCGGCCATCGGCAGCTCGGTGCCACCGGACAGCACTTCCCCGGCGGCCGCGGCAGCCTCCATCGCGGCCAGCCGCTCCGGCGTGAGCTCGCCGGCGTTCTCCTCCTCGATCTTCTCGAGCCACTCGGCCCCCTCGGCGGCCTTCTGCTCGTCCACCACCACGGAGCCGGCGGCGCGCGACTTGTCGATCTCGGCGAAGAGGGCGTCCACCAGCAGGTCCTGAGGCACCTTCCGGAGCGGCTTCCCGTGGGCGAAGATCAGGCCCTCGTTCTTGGCGCCGGTGATGCCGAAGTCCGCGTGTGACGCCTCGCCGATGCCGTTCACGGCACATCCGAGCACCGCCACCTCGATCGGATCGTCGTAGGCCCGCAGGCGCTCCTCGATCTCCACGACAACGGTGTCCATGTCGAACTGGAGGCGCCCGCAGGTGGGGCAGGCGATGAGCACCGGGCCGCGCTCGCGCAGCTTCAGCGCCTTGAGCACCTCCCAGGCCACCTTCACCTCCTCCTCCGCATGGAAGGTGGAGAGCGAGATGCGGATCGTGTCCCCGATGTTGTCGGCCAGCAGCGTGCCGAGGCCCACCGCGGACTTGAGCGAGCCGGTCCACTTGGTGCCCGCCTCGGTGATGCCGAGGTGGAGCGGATAGTCGATGCGCTGGGAGAGCAGGCGGTTGGCCGCGATCGTGTTGGGCACGCTGGTGGACTTGATCGAGACCTTGAAGTCCTCGAAGTCGAGTCGCTCCATCAGCTGCACGTACTCCTCCGCGGCCGACACGAGCGCCTCGACCGGCTCAGAGCGCTCCAGCTCGTGCAGGTGCTTTGGGAGCGACCCGGAGTTCACCCCCACGCGCAGGGGCACCTTGGCGGCGCGCGCCCGGTCCACCACCTCGCGGGTCTTCTCGTGGCCGCCGATGTTGCCCGGGTTGATGCGGACGCAGTGGGCGCCGGCGTCGATGGCCTTGAGAGCGAGGGTGTGGTTGAAGTGGATGTCCGCGATCACCGGGATCGGGGACTCGCGCACGATCCTCCGGAGCGCCTCCACGTCCTGGTCGCGCGGGACCGCACAGCGCACCAGGTCCGCGCCCGCGTCCGCGATGGCGTGGATCTGCCTCATGGTCGCGTCGTAGTCCGCGGTCTCGGTCTTCGTCATCGACTGGACCGCAACCGGCGCTCCGCCGCCGATCTTGACCCCGCCCACGTCGATCTGGCGCCTGGAAGCCACGCCCTAAGGGTATCTGCCCTCGCCCGAAATCCCGGGCGCTAGGGGAGGAGCGCGGGCCCGATCGGTGATCGGGCTGAGCACCGGACCATGCTTTTACTTCGCGTACAGGGCGTCGATCTCCGCCGCGTACTTGGCCGAGATCGGCTTGCGCTTCAGCTTCATGGTCGGCGTCAGCTCCTCGCCGCCCGGCTCCCATTCCACCGGGAGCACACGGAACTTCTTGATCTGCTCGACCCGGGCCATGTTCTCGTTGGCCGCGTCGACCCCGCGCCCGACCTCGGCCAGCACCGCCTCCTCTGTGGCCAGGCTCTCCATGGACGCGTCCGCGATGCCGTGCTGCTGGGCGAACGCCGGGGCCACGTCGGGATCCAGGGTGATGAGTGCCACGTTGAAGGGCCGCATGTCGCCGACGGCGATGGCCTGCCCGATCAGCGGACTGCCGGCCTTCAGCTTGGCCTCGATGTTGGCCGGAGACATGTTCTTGCCGGCCGCGTTGATGATCAGCTCCTTCTTGCGGTCGACGATCTTCAGGTAGCCATCCTCGTCGAACTCGCCAATGTCCCCTGTGTGGAGGAAGCCGTGCTTGTCGATGGCCTCGCTGGTCTGATCGGGCTGGTTGCGGTACCCGGCCATCACCACGGGGCCTCTGATCAGCACCTCGCCGTCCTCGGCCAGGACGATCTCCGCCCCGGGCGCCGGCGGGCCCACCGTGCCGATCTTGATCTTGTCCGGCGGGTTGCAGCAGCCGTATCCGCAGGTCTCGGACATCCCCCACAGCTCGGCCAGCGGCACGCCGATGGCGTGGAAGAACTCGATCACCTCGCGGGGTGTGGGCGCCGCGCCCACGTTCACCGACTCCACCTGGTCGAGGCCGAGGGTGGACCGGATCTTCGACAGCACGAGCTCGTCCGCCTTCGCGTGCTCCTCCAGCAGGTCCGCGGGCACCTCCTCACCGGCCTGGTCGAGCTTCACCTTGCGCAGCCCGACGCCCAGCGCCCACTCGGTGGCCTGCTTCCGGGCCGGATCCTGCTCGGCCGCGATGCCGGCCTCGATGGCCGCCTTCAGCTTCTCCCAGATGCGCGGCACGGCGAAGAACCAGCTCGGGTGCACCGCCGGCAGATAGGCCACGACCTGGCGCGGGTCTGCGCAGCAGGTGGTGGTGAAGCCGAGCACCATCGGGAGGTAGTGGCTGCACGCGCGCTCGGCGATGTGCGCCATCGGAAGCCAGGAGATCACCCGCCCGTCGTCCGGGAACTCGATCACCTCGTCGTAGCCGCGGACGGCCGACAGCAGGTTCTCGTGGGTGAGCTGCACACCCTTGGGCGGCCCGGTGGTGCCCGAGGTGTAGATCAGCGTGAGCAGGTCGTCGGGGGCCACCGCCCGCCAGGCGGCCTCGAAGTCGAAGCCCGGGTCCGCCGCGGCCTCCACGTCGGCGATGGTGAGCGAGCCGTCCTCGCCCTCGCCGTCGATCACCACGAGGTGCTCCACGCCGTCGAGGCCGCCCACCTGGTCAAGGAAGGCCTTCTCGGTGATCACGATGCGCGTGTCCGCGTCGTGTACCTGGTACTGGATCTGCTCGCGGGCGTAGGTGTTGTAGATCGAGAACGGCGTGGCGCCGGCGTGCAGGGCGGCGCCGTCGAACCAGTGGAACTCCGGCCGGTTGGTGAGCATCAGCCCGAGCGTGGAGCCCCGTTTGAGTCCCAGCCCGGACAGGCCCGCGGTGAGTGCCTTGACGCGCTCGCCGTACTCGCCCCACGTCATCGTCACCTCGTCGTCCTTGAGGCGCAGGGCGGGTCGGTCGGGATGCGCCTTGACCGTGAGCTGGAAGGCCTCCGCCATGGTGGAGGCGTCAAGGCCGGCCGGACGTCCGGTCCGCCGTTCGGCAGTGATGCTCATCGGTGCTCCCCCTCCGGTGACGAATTCGTGGTCCGGTGCTCGCCCGGCCAATGCCCGGGCTCCGCTCCTCCTAACGCGCCTACGCGGCGCCAGCCTACCGGACCTGGAAGCCCTCGCCGGACAGTCGCCCGATGTCATTCGAGAGGCCGATCAGGAAGATCAGGATCACGAGCATGAAGCCCACCACGCCCGCGCGCTCCATGACGCTGAAGGGCACCGGCTTGCGCCTCACCTTCTCCACGATCGCCCAGAAGATGTGGCCGCCGTCGAGGGGCAGGAACGGGAACAGGTTCACGATCGCCAGCGACAGCGAGATGATGGCCAGGATCCCCACCACGTCGGCCAGGTCGGTCACGATCGTCTGGCGCGTGTACTCGTAGGAGCCGACGACCCCGGAGATCTCCTTCCGCTGCTCCGGATTGATCAGGCGGGCGGGAAGCTCGAAGGTGGCCTTCGTGATGAACCAGAACTGGTCCACGGTGAGGTCGGTCGCCTTGCCGAAGGACAGGTTCTCGCGCGGTCCCGCCGCATAGGCGAACCCGAGCCGCGTGCGCTTCGCCGCGGGGTCGTAGACGGGGGTGATCCGCACCGTCTCCCGGTGACCGTCGCGCGCGATCAGCAACGTGGTTGGGGTGGCTGCGCGGCAGCCCTTCGTCGGCGGCGTGACCGCGCACTTGTGCGATGCCACGCGCCTCGAGAGCGCCACGTAGTCGCCCCGCTTCCCGTCCACCGCGATCAGCCGGTCGCCCTTGTGCAGCACCCCCGCCGCCGGCAGGTTCTTCTCGATCGCGCCCACCTCGCTGGTGGCCGTGGTGCGGCCGATCGCGAAGAAGAACACGAACAGCAGGATGAAGGCCACCACGACGTTCACGGCGGGGCCTGCGGCGATCACCGTGATGCGCTTCCACACCGGTTGCGAGTAATAGGCCCGGGTGCGAACCTCGTCCGGGAGGTCCTCGTCCGGGTTCATCCCGCTGATCTTCACGTAGCCCCCCGCGGGGATCGAGCCGAGCGCGTACTCGGTCTCTCCGATCTTCTTCTTGAGGAGCAGCGGCGGGAAGAAGAGCGAGAAGCGTTCCACGCGCATGCCCACCGCCTTGGCGGCGGTGAAGTGGCCCAGCTCGTGCAGGATCACCAGCATGGCGAAGCCGAGGAAGGCGAAGATCCAGCTCACGCGCGCACCGAATCGGCCAGCCGCCGGGTGACCTCGCGGGCCTCGGAGTCAGCCTCGTAGAGGTCGGAGAAGTGGCGCACCGGCCGGGCCGGCAGCTCCTCCAGGGCGCCCTCGATCAGGCGGGCGATGTCGAGGAAGCCGATCTCGCCCGAGAGGAAGGCGTGCACCGCCACCTCGTTGGAGGCGTTCAGGACGCAGGGCGCGGTTCCGCCGGCCACAGCCGCGTCGCGGGCCAGGCGCAGGCAGGCGAAGGTGTCGGTGTCCGGCGCCTCGAAGCTGAGCGAGCCCAGCTCCACCAGGTCGAGATGGGGCACGGGCACGTCCGCGCGCTCGGGGTGGTTGAGCGCGTAGGAGATCGGAACGCGCATGTCGGGATACCCGAGGTGCGCGAGCGACGCTCCGTCGTTCAGGTGGACCATGGCGTGCACGATTGACTGAGGATGCACCACAACCTCAATGCGGTCATAAGGAACGCCGAACAGGTGGTGCGCCTCGATCAGCTCCAGGCCCTTGTTCATGAGCGTGGCGCTGTCGATCGTGATCTTTCCGCCCATCTCCCAGGTCGGATGGGCGAGTGCCTGCTCCCGGGTCACCTCGCCCAGCTCCGGCGCGGTCATGCCCCGGAACGGGCCTCCGCTGGCGGTGAGCACGAGGCGGTCCACGGTGCCGACCCGCTCTGAGGCGATCAGCTGGTGCAGCGCGGAGTGCTCGGAGTCCACGGGGATCAGGTGGGCGCCCGTGGCCTCCGCCAGGGCGGTGACCAGCTCGCCCCCCACCACGAGGCTCTCCTTGTTGGCCAGGGCCAGGTCGATGCCCTCGCCCAGCGTGGCGATCGTCGGTCCGAGCCCGGCCGACCCCACCAGCGCGTTCAGCACGAGGTCGCAGTCCCCGCCGGTGATGAGCTCCACGAGCCCCTCCGCGCCGGAAAGCACCTGCCCCGCGGTCCAGGCCTCGGAGGCGCGCGCCGCGGCGTCCGCGTCGGCCAGGGCGATGCGCTCGACCCCGTGGCCCTCGGCCTGGCGGACGAGAGGCTCCCAGCTGGATGCGGCGGCCAGGCCCACGACCTCAAGCGCGGGACTTCGCTCCACCACGTCGAGCGCCTGGGTCCCGATCGACCCGGTGGAGCCGACTATCACGATCCTGCGCACCAGGCTGAGTCTAGGAGGGCCCTACACGTATCCCAGAGCCTGTGCCACGAAGTAGGCCATGGGGATGCTGAAGATCACCGCGTCGAGGCGATCCAGCACTCCGCCGTGAGGTCCGAAGAGGGAGCCGGTGTCCTTCACCTGTAGGTCCCGCTTGATCATCGACTCGAAGAGATCGCCCACGGGCGCGGCCACGGCCACGCACAGGCCGAGCAGCAGCGCGTCCCAGCCGGTGAGCCAGTCCTGGTAGAGGCCGGCGAGCCAGAAGACGAGCGTGCCGCCGATGATCCCGGCCACGAGCCCCTCCACCGTCTTGTTCGGCGAGATGGCGGGAGCGAGGGGCCGCAGCCCGTAGAAGCGCCCGCCGAAGTACGCCGCGGTGTCACCCAGGAAGGTGGCCACCAGAACGTCCACCAGCAGCCCGTCGCCGTGCGGGGTCTCCCGCAGCAGCACCGCGTACACCATGGCCAGCCCCACCCAGAGCACGCCGAGGTAGGTGGCGGCGATGGCCCACGAGACGTGCGGCCGGCGCGGCCGGAAGAACGAGAGCAGGAACGTGAGCGGGAACGAGGCCGTGAGCACCAGCAGCACATACCGCGGCCCCCCGTACAGCGCGGCGAGGATCATGCCGGCGAGCGTGAGGAACCCAGCCAGGTTCACCGGCTGCACCCGCTTCATGAGCGTGTACAGCTCCACCAGCGCCACCACTCCCAGCGCCATGATCCCGAGGGCGAAGACGAGCCCGCCCTGCCCCACGATCAGGATCGCGAACAGCACCGCGGGAATGGCGAACCCCACCCGCGCTGCCAGGTCCGAGCGGGGAGCACGCTCGCGGCGTGCGGCCACGCTCAGCGCGCTCCGAATCGCCGCTTGCGGCGGGCGAACTCCTCCAGCGACTGCTCGAAAGCCTCGCGCGAGAAGTCGGGCCACAGCTCGTCGCGGAAGACGAGCTCGGAGTACGCGCACTGCCAGAGCAGGTAGTTCGATATGCGCTGCTCGCCGCTGGTGCGGATCAGAAGGTCGGGGTCGTGCATGTCGGGCGCGTAGAGGAGGCGCCGGAAGTCGTCCTCGGTGCCCGCGGAGAAGTTTCGCGCTGCCTGGACGATCTCCGCCCTGCCGCCGTAGTCGAAGGCCACGAACAGGGTGATCCGGGAATTGCCCGCCGTGAGCCCCTCGGCCCACTGCATGCGCCCGAGGAGCTCCCCGCCCAGACGGTCGCGCCGGCCGATGAAGCGCATCCGGACGCCCTCCTCGTGGAGCTCCGGGGTCTCGCGGTCGATGCGCTCGGCGAACATCGCCATCAGACCCTCCACCTCGGCCGCGGGCCGCGACCAGTTCTCGGTGGAGAACGAGTAGACGGTGAGCTCGTGCACGCCCAGCTCCACGGCGTCGCGCAGGCGGGCCTTGACCACGTCGGCTCCGGCGCGGTGGCCCTCGATGACGGGGAGGCCGCGGCCCTCGGCCCAGCGGCCGTTGCCGTCGGTGATGATCGCGACGTGCCGCGCCTTCGAGGGGCTCACCTCGTTGCGGTGCGCGAGGGGCCGGGCTTGGCCCGGACCGGAGCGATGTTCTCCTCAGACCTCAAGGATCTCCTGCTCCTTCGCCGCCAGGGCGGCGTCGATCTCGGAGACGCGGGCGTCGGTGAGCTTCTGCAGCTCGGACTCCGCCCGGTGCTCGTCGTCCGACCCGACCTCGCCCTCCGCCTTGAGCTCGCGGAGGTCGTGCATCACGTCGCGCCGCACGTTGCGGACGGAGATCCTGCCCTGCTCCGCGATGCCGTGCACGACCTTCACGAGGTCCTTGCGCCGCTCCTCCGTGAGCTCCGGTATCTGGAGCCGGATGATCTGCCCGTCGTTCGAGGGCGTCAGCCCCACGTCCGACTCGAGGATCGCCTTCTCGATGGCCTTGATCGAGCTCTTGTCGTAGGGGGTCACGGTGAGCAGGCGGGCCTCGGTGGCCGAGATCTGTGCCAGCTGCCGGAGCGGGGTCACCGCTCCGTAGTAGTCCACGTCCACCCGGTCGAGCAGGTGGGGCGAGGCGCGCCCGGTCCGCACGGTCGAGAACTCTCCGCGCGTGGCCTCCACAGACTTCGCCATACGCGCCGTGGCCTCATCCAGGAAGTCCTTAAGTACGCCGTCGCTCAAGAGGTCACCACCGTCCCCACGCGGTCGCCGCACACTATCCGGTCGATGTTGCGTTCGTCATCCATGTTGAAGACGTGGATCGGCAGGTGGTTGTCCATGCAGAGCGACAGCGCCGTGGAGTCCATCACGGCCAGGCGCTGCTCGATCGCCGCGCGGTGCGTGATGGTGTCGATGAACTTCGCGTCGGGATCCTTTCGCGGGTCCGCGGTGTACACCCCCTCCACGCCGTTCTTGGCCATCAGGATCGCCTCGGCGTGGATCTCGAGCGCGCGCAGGGCGGCGGCGGTGTCCGTGGTGAAGAACGGGTTCCCGGTACCGGCGGCGAAGATCACCACCCGACCGTGCTCGAGGTGGCGCATCGCGCGGCGGCGGATGTAGGGCTCGGCGACCTCCGAGATCTGGATGGCGGACTGCACCCGGGTCACCGCACCGGTCTTCTCCAGGGCGTCCTGAAGGGCCAGGGCGTTGAGCACCGTGGCCAGCATCCCCATGTAGTCGCCCGTGGCGCGGTCCATGCCCGCGGCCGCGGCCGAGAGGCCACGGTAGATGTTGCCCCCGCCCACCACGATCGCAGTCTCGACGCCGCGGTCCACCACCGTCTTGACCTGGGTGGCGATCTGCGCGATCCGCTCAGGATCCGCGCCGTAGGAGAGGTCGCCCATCAGCGCCTCTCCCGACAGCTTGAGCAGGATGCGCTTGAAGGCCGGCTTCACTCCTCGCCGACCTGGAAGCGCGCGAAACGCCGCACGACGATGTTCTCCCCGGTGCCCGAGGCGAGTGCGGCGCGCAGCGCCTCGATGGACTTGCCGCCGTGCTTGTCCTCGTTCACATGCGTCTGGTGGAGCAGGACGATGTCCTCGAGCCACTTGTTCAGGCGGCCCTCCACGATCTTCTCCTGCACGTTCTCGGGCTTGCCCTCACCGGCGGCCTGCTCTCGCAGCACGCGCAGCTCGGCCTCCTTGACGTCGTCCGGAACCTCTTCGTCGGACACGTACTGCGGGTTGGTGGCCGCGATGTGCAGGGCCACCTCCCGGGCGAACTCCTGGAAGGCGTCGGTGCGGGCCACGAAGTCCGTCTCGCAGTCCACCTCCACGAGCACGCCGATCTTGCCGTTCGCGTGCACGTAGGACGAGACCACGCCCTCGGCCGCCGCGCGCGCGCCGCGCTTGGCCGCCGACGCCTGGCCCTTCACTCGCAGGATCTCCACGGCCTTGTCCAGGTCTCCCCCGGCCTCCTGCAGCGCCGCCTTGCAATCCATCATGCCCGCGCCAGTTCGCTCCCGGAGCGCCTTCACGTCCTGTGCCGAAATCGTGATGCTCATCGTCAGTTGCCCTCATCCGGGTCGAAGGTCCGGCGCTCGCGTGGCGCCGCGGCCGCAGGCGCGGGGGTTGCGGGCTCATCGGGCGAGAATCCCGCCTCCTCGGCCTCGCGGCGCGCGCGCTCCTCGGCCTCCCGCTTCTCCAGCTCCTCCGCCTCGCGGCGGGCCTGAGCCTCGGCCTCGAGGCGCTGCTGCTCCTCGCGCTCCTGGCGTGCCCGCTCCTCCTCGGCCCGGAACTGTGTGGCGCGCTCGGATGCCACGCCGGCGATCGCCTCGATGATGACCTTGCACGAGCGGATGGCGTCGTCGTTCCCCGGGATCACCATGTCCACGGGGTCGGGGTCGCAGTTGGTGTCCACGAGCCCGATGATCGGGATCTTCAGGCGCGTGGCCTCCCGCACGCCGATCACCTCGGACTTCAGGTCCACCACGAACATCGCGTCGGGCGGGCGCTGCATGTCGGCCACGCCGCCGAGGTTGGTCTCGAGCTTGTCGCGCTCGGACATGGCGGAGAGGCGCTCGCGGACGGGCAGCAGCTCCATCGTGCCGGTCTCGGTCCACTCGCGCAGCTCGTGGAGGCGGGTGATCCGCTTGGAGATGGTCTGGAAGTTGGTGAGCAGCCCGCCCAGCCAGCGCTGGTCCACGTAGGGCATGCCGCAGGAGTTCGCGGCTTCCTTGATGGTGTCGCGGGCCTGCTTCTTGGTGCCCACGAAGAGGATCGTGCCCCCGCGGCCGGCGAGGTCGCCGGCGAACTCCTGTGCCTTGTGCAGCAGGCGCTCGGTCTTCTGCAGGTCGATGATGTGGATCCCGCCGCGCTCGCCGAAGATGAAGCGGCGCATCTTGGGATTCCAGCGGCGGGTCTGGTGGCCGAAGTGAACCCCGGCTTCCAGCAACTCCTTGATGCCTACGTCAGTGGCGACGTCTGTGGCCAATGAGAACTCCCTTTTCTGTGTGTGGCGTGTGTTCCCGCCGGACGGTGCGCGGACCCGGGTGTCTCCCCGGGCAGGGACGCGACCGATTGACCCGGCGGGGTCGTTGGTCCGTGAGTGCGACTCACGAGGATACCCGACCCCAGAAAAGGAGCGGGGCGGCCTCTCAGCCGCCCCGCGGTCCCATCCTTCGACTCTCGTCTGGCCCTCCGAGAGTCGGCTCCCGCCGGGCCACCTCGATTGCTCGAAGCAGTTCGGCGGGTGGTTTGGACTCGCACCGCATTGCTTCCCCGCTGATCGGGTGCCTAAACATCAGGCGCTCGGCGTGAAGAAACTGGCGCGCGAGCCCAAGCCGCGAGCCGGACCCGCCGCCCCCATAGCGGCGGTCCCCGCAGACGGGATGGCCGATCGCGGCGAGGTGCGCCCTGATCTGATGGGTGCGGCCCGTCTCGAGCCGCACGTCCAGCAAGGCGGTGCGGGGGAGCAGCTCGCGGACCGTGAAGTGCGTCACCGCCTCGCGCCCGCTGTCGGTGCGGGTGGACTGCAGGGACCTGCGGTCCCGGTCGCGGCCCAGGGGGGCGTCGATGGTGCCGCTCGTGGCGTCGGGATGGCCGTCCACCAGCGCCAGGTAGTGCCGTTCCACCTCGTGCGCGGCGATCATCCGCCTCAGCTCCGCGTAGGCCGCCTCGGACCTGGCCACGAGCAGCAGCCCCGACGTGTCGCGGTCGAGGCGGTGCACGATCCCGGCGCGCGCGGGGTCCTCGCCGCCCACGGCACGCCCGGCCAGCGCCTCCGCCAGGGTCGTCCCCCGGTGTCCCGGCGCGGGATGGGTGACGAGCCCGGCGGGCTTGTCCACCACCAGCAGGTTGTCGTCCTCGAAAACGACCTCGAAGTCCGCCTCCCCGCCGGCCGGAGCGCTCTCCGCCCCCTCGGCGATCCTCACCTTCTCCCCCGCGGACATGCGATGGCTCTTCGGCCGGGCCTCCCCGTCGACGGTCACCGCGCGCGCGTTGATAAGGCGCTGCGCCGCCGCACGCGACCCCGTCGCGCTCGCAAGGAACGCGTCCAGGCGGGTCCCGGCGTCACCGGGACCGGCGATCAGGTCGCCGGAGTCCGCCGTGAGCTCATCTCCACCACGAAGAGGAGCACGATGACCCCAATCACGATGCAGCTGTCGGCCACGTTGAACGCCGGCCAGCGAACGGGGTCGATGAAGTCCACCACCGCACCCGAGCGTGCCCGGTCGGCCAGGTTCCCGAGCGCGCCGCCCACCAGCATCCCCACGGGCAGCCACAGCCAAGGGAGGTCGCGGTTGGCCACGAAGTAGCCGATCAGCAGCGCGAGCGACAGCCCGATCAGCACTGCCACGGCCAGGCCCGCCCCCTCCAGCGCCCCGAAGGCCACGCCGGTATTGCGCACATTGGTGAAACCGAGGCCGGGTATGAAGTCCACGTGGCCGCCGGGTGCGATCCGGTCCACCACCAGCGCCTTCGTGACCTGGTCGATCGCCACGACGACGCCCGCCGTGGCCAGCGCGCGTGCGGCCGGCCGCACGGGGCTCAGCCGCGCACGAGGCCGACGATGATCTGCCCGACCACGAGCAGCACGATGATGCCCACCGTCGGACTGAGGTCCAGCGCGCCCGGCCCGATCCGCACCGGCGGGAGGAACCGGCGAAACAGGTTCAGGTACGGGTCGGTCACGTCGTTGATGAAGCCGATCACGGCCATCAGGACCCGGTTGTAGGGGATCCGCGGGATCCACGTGAGCAGGATGCGCACGAAGATCAGGACCATGTACACGTACAGCAGGGTCTGGAGGTAGTCCGCCACGTCCACCCTGGTGATGGCCAGGACGGTCACGCGCGCGTCCCCGCCACCACGGCGTCCACGGCTGCTCGGCACACCTGGCGCAGGCCCTCCGATTCGAGCGTGTTCAGCCCCCGCTCGGTGGCGCCGCCCGGCGTGGCCACCCGTCTGCGGAGATCCTCCAGGTCGTCGTCGTGGACTCCGAGCCAGTCGCCGGTGCCGGCCATGGTCTGGATCGTCATGCGGCGGGCGTCCGCGGGCTCGAGACCATGTGCCGCGCCCGCGTCCGCGAATGCCTCGGCCACCAGCGAGAAGAAGGCGGGTCCGCAGCTCATGATCGCCATGGCGGGCTCGATCAGCGGCTCGGCCAGGCGGATGATCTCCCCCGCCCGTCCGAAGAGATCGAGCAACTCCCGCTCCGGGCCCTCGGCGGCCCGGGAGCCGGGCGAGTAGCAGAGCACCCCACGGCCGATCTCGGCCGGGATGTTGGGAATGAAGCGGTACACCGGCACCTCGCCGTAGGCGGCCTCGATGCGGGCGGTGGGAGTCGCGCCCAGGATCGACGCCACCACAGCGGCGCGGCCGCCCACCTGCGCGGCCACCTCGTCGAGCTGGGCCGGCTTGTGGCAGAGCACGAGCACGTCCGCGCGCTCGGCCAGCTCGGCGTTCGACCCAACGGCCTCCCCGCCGAGCTCGGACGCCAGCGCCTCGGCGCGGGCGCTGTCGAGGTCGTGAACGAGCACCGGCTCGCCCATGCCCCGGGCGAGTGCGGTGGCCATGTTGCCGGCGCCGATCAGCCCGAGCTTCATCGGCGCGCAGCTTACTCGGGAGTACCGGAGCGCCCGGGAAGGGCGCCCGTCAGGACTGGTTGAAGAAGCCCTTCTCGATCAGCCGGGCGCGCTCCTCGGCCGATACCTCGACGTTGCGCGGGGTGAGCAGGAACACCTTGTCGGCAATCCGCTGCATTCCGCCGTCGAGGGCGTAGGTGAGGCCGGAGGCGAAGTCGATCAGGCGCTTGGAGAGGTCCGTGTCCGCGCCCTGGAGGTTGAGGATCACGGGAATCGCGTCCTTGAACTGGTCCGCGATCTGCTGGGCGTCGTTGAAGTTCTTGGGAATGACGAGGTGCACCTGGATGTCGTTGGGCACACCGCCCCCGGCCCGGCCGTTGCCGGCCACCGGGCGCAGCACCCTCGTCTCCCGGCCGGCACGCGGCTCGTCGGCGAAGATGTCGTCGATCTCGTCACGACGGCGCCTCTGGAGCCGGCGCACGTTGGGACGCTCGCGATAGCGGTCCTCGAGCTCCATCTCGGGCTCGGGCTCGTCCATGGGGTCGAAGCGAGGGTCCTCCTCCTCGGCGAGGCCGAAGTAGACCAGCGTTCGATGCCAGGTGTCGCGGAGCGCCATAACTGCGGTTTTTCGCGCGTAAGCGGGAAACTCCTTCGCGGAGCACGGTATCAGCCGTTTGGCTCTACCAAGCGGATCTGAGTTTCGCGGCTGTGCGCGGGTCAGCCCGGAGCCGCTGCTTCCGCCGAGGCTGAGGGCTCGATGTCCGGTAGGCGCACCATGCGGAAGGAGTTGAACAGCCCGAGGAGGCCCGAGAGGATCGGCACGAGCAGAGCGACCTGCAGGGCGAGGTTCGTCGCGTCGGTGTTGATGCCGAGGATCTCTTCCCGGACAGCCGGGGGCTCGTGGACGAGAAGTTCGTCGAGTTGGCGGTTGCTCACGACCTGCGCGTCATCCTCCAGGGTCTGCGCGATCTGCTCCTGCTGCGCGGAGGGAACCACGGGACTCGCGTTCGTCATGTTGGTGAATGCCAGGGACAGGGTCGCGAGCAGAACGCCGCCCGCCACCGCCAGGCCGAACGACAGCCCGAACGACCCCGAGGCCGAGTTCACTCCGGCCGCCTCGCTGATCCGATCCTCATCGATCGGGGCGAGTGTGTAGTTGTTGAGCTGCGACACCAGCAGGCCAAGGCCCGCCCCGGCGATCACCAAGGGGATCATGAGATACCAGCCGGAGTCCGCGTCGGGCACGATCGGGATGATCAGCGCCAGGCCCAGCGTGCTCAGCCCGAACCCGGCTCGGATGACCGTGGCGGGGCGCCGGCCGCCGGGCCTCCGCCCGGCGAGGATCGCGACAGCGAACATGGTCAGCGAGAGTGGGGCGAGCGACAGGCCTGTCTGCAGGGCGTCGTATTCGAGCTTGATCTGAAGGAAGATCGGCAGCGCGATCATCGCCCCGCCGAGCGTGACGTTCTGCAGCATCTGCCCGGTTATCCCGACCCTGAAGTGCGGGAGCCGGAAGAGGTCCGGATCGAGCAGCGTCACCCTGCCGTCGCGATGGCGCCGCACGAGCCAGCGGGCGAGCGCCCAGAGGGCCAGCGCGCCGAGCGCGATGAGCAGCACCACGTAGTCGCCTCCCTCCTGCCACACGAGGATGCCCAGCACCACACCGCCCATCCCGAGCACCGACAGTGCGGCACCGACGCCGTCGACCTGCCGCTCCCCCGTGTACGGCACGTCCTTCACGATCCCGATCTGCGACAGCACGACCGCGATTACCACGACCTCCAGCAGGAAGCCGACGCGCCAGGACAGGTAGGTGGTCACGAACCCGCCCAGCAGCGGCCCGACGGCGGCGGCGATCGCAGCCGCCGCCCCGATGAGCGCATAGGTCTTCTTCTGTGCCGCTCCCTCGAAGTTGCCGTGGATGAGCGACTGCATCGCAGGCAGCAGGAGCGACGCGCCGAGGCCGCCGATGAGCGCCCAGAAGACGATGATCGCTTGCGTCCGAAGAGGTCGCCGAGCTTGCTGCTGATCAGGATGAATGCGGCGGAGACCAGGGCCTCGAGCGCGATGGCGCTCTGGACGGAGCTAACCGTCGTGTCGAGGTCCCTGACCACCGACGCGATCGACACGTTCATCAGGGACGTGTCGACCACAAGCACGAACATGGCCGCCGCCAGAAGCACCGACAGCCGCGAGTTCCCCGCTTCCTCCGGTGCCTGGCGCACGGCCCCTATTTCGCTACCGCAGTCGCTCTATGCGAGCGCCTTCGCCTTGATGGCTTCGAACTCCGCTTGGGTGAGCGCTCCCGAGTCGAGCAGCTCCTTGGCCTTGGCGATCTCGCTGGCGGACCCACCCGCCGTCTCGCGCACGTATTGGTCGAACGCCTGCTTCTGGCCCTCGGCCTGCTGCATGCTGCGGTCGCGCATCCCGTCATGCTGGGCGATCAGGTAGACCAGCACGCCTAGGAACGGCACGACGATCACGAACACGACCCAGGCCGCCTTGCCCCAGCCGCTGATGTCGTGGCGCCGGAACAGGTCGGCGAAGACGGTGATCACGATCCAGATCCAGATCACCCAGCTGAAGAAGATGATCATCGTCCACAGGATGTCCAGGAATGGGTAATCGGCTGCTATGACCATCTAGTTGGGCTCCCCCAAGTAGCCAGCGAATCCAGCGGATGTATACACCGGGGGACGGTGTCCCCGCATTGGGTGACAGCGAACTCTCAGCGGGACGGCGATTGTCACAGTGTGGGGCCGTGGAGCCTTCTGCCTTTGAGCTGATGCGGCCGCTGGGAGGCGGCGGCGCGGTCACCCTCTCCGGCGAGGAGGCGGGCTCGGGGCCTGCGGTGGTGCTGCTGCACGGGCTCTCGGCCACCCGGCGGTACGTGCTGCAGGGCTCCAAGGCGCTTCCCCGCGACGGGTACCGGGTGGTGTCGTACGACGCCCGCGGCCACGGTGCCTCCTCCCCCGCTCCCGGCGAGTACGCGTATTCGAGCCTGGTGGAGGACCTCTGGGCGGTGATGGACGACCGCGGGATCGAGCGTGCGGCGCTGGTGGGTAGCTCCATGGGCGCAACGACGGCCGTGGCCGCCGCCCTCGATCGTCCTGAGCGCGCGGCCGCGCTGGTGCTGATCACGCCCGCGTACGCCGGCGAACCGGGCGGCGAGGACCGCTGGGACGGGCTGGCCTCCGCCCTGGAGAGCGGCGGCGTGAAGGCCTTCGTGGACGCCACCGACCCGGATTCGCTGCCCGAGCGCTGGCGCGGGCCGGTGCGCCTGGCCGTGGGCCAGCGCATGGAGCGCCACGAGCATCCGGGCGCGGTGGCGGAGGCGCTGCGCGCCGTGCCACGCACGTCCGCCTGGGAGGGCATGGAGCCGCTCGGGCAGATCTCGGTGCCCACGCTCATCGTGGCCTCCCGCGACGAGGCCGACCCCACCCACCCGCGCGCCCTGGCCGAGGAGTACGCCCGCCTGATCCCGGGCGCCGAGCTGGTGATGGAGGACGAGGGCCAGGCGCCGCTGGCCTGGCAGGGCGGGCGCCTGTCCCAGGCGGTGGCCGGCTTCCTCCGGCGCTCGGGCTACTCGTAGAGGACGCTGCCGAGACGCACGATCGTGGCGCCCTCCTCCACGGCCACCGCGTAGTCCTGCGAGGTGCCCATCGAGAGGCGCTCCAGTCCGTGCTCGCCCGCCAGCTCGGCCAGCCTCGCGAAGTGCGGGCGGCTCTCCTCCGGGTCCGTGGCGAACGGCGGCATGGTCATGAGGCCGGTGACGGGCACGGGGCACCGTTCCATGAAGTCCGCCAGGTCCGCGGGCAGGATGCCCTCCTTGCCCTCCTCGCCGGCCACGTTCACCTGGACCAGCACCTCGGGGGCGGGCGTCTGCTCGAGGCGCCGCAGCGCCGAGTCGGAGGCGAGGGAGTGGATCAGCCGGACGTTCGGGGCCACGTCCCTGACCTTCCGGCTCTGAAGCGCGCCTATGAAGTCCCAGGTGAAGAGGTCGCGGTGCGCCTCCTGCTTCTCGAGCAGCGACTGCGCGCGGTTCTCGCCCACGAGCACGATGCCCGCCTCGGCCAGGGCGGGCAGGTCCTCGGTGGCCACGTACTTCACGGCGGCGAGCACCTCCACGGCCGGCGGCACCCGCTCGCGGATGCGCTCCAGGTTCTCCCTAACCCGGGCGGGATCAAGCATCGAGCGTCACCAGCCCCCCCTGCCTACCCGTGAGACCGGCGTCGCGGCGGTGGGAGAAGTAGAGATCCTCACGGCAGCTCGTGCAGTGTTCCAGGTGCGCCACCCGGGTCACCCCGGCCTGCTCGAGCTTCCGCGAGATGGCCGCGCGCAGGTCGAGCATCCGCCCGTCGGCCACGCGCTCGAGGCCGGAGAAGGCGTCCAGCACCTCTGGGCCCACCTCGTAGCAGCAGGCTCCGATCCCCGGACCCACGGCCGCGGCGGCACCCGGTCCGAGGGCGGCCACGCCGCGTTCGATGATGCCCCCGGCCACCCCCCGCCAGCCGCAGTGCAGCATCGCCACGCGCGAGCCGTCCGAGAGCGCGACGGGATAGCAGTCCGCGGCGAGCACCAGCAGCCCGAGTCCGGGCACGGCGGTCACGTGCCCGTCCACCTCGTCGAGATCGCCGCCGGGCCGGGCGTAGGCCGGGTCCGCCGGAGGCTCGTGCCACTCGCGGAGGTCGGTGCCGTGCACCTGGCGGCCCATCGCCACTCGCTCGGCGGGGAGCCCGGCGTCGTCGGCCAGCCGGCGGCGGTTCTCGGCCACGTTGGCGGGATCGTCGTCGGTCAGCACGCCGAGGTTGAGTGAGGAGTACGGGCCCTCGCTCACGCCGCCCATCCGGGTGGAGAAGGTCACCCGGGCGCCGGGCAGGCGGATCTCCGTCATGCCGGGCCCCTCGCGAGCTCGAGTGCGGTCCGGAGCTCGTCGTCGCGGCCCGACACCAGCCCGTCGAGCTTGCGCCGCAGCGTCTCCTCCAGCGCCCGGCCGAGGGCGGGACCCTCGGGTACGCCCGCGGCCAGCAGGTCCTCGCCGGTGATCTCCAGGCGCACGTGGGCGAGGCCGGACACCCAGCGCAGGATCGGGGTGGCCGGGGCGCCGAACGCCAGGGTCAGGGCCAGCAGCTCGCGCGGCTCGCCGGCCAGCAGGGCTCGCAGCTCCGACGGCATGGGACGGTCGGCCCGCAGGCGGTGCGCCAGCGGCTCCGCCGTGCGCGACGCGCGGGACACCGCATCGCGGTCGCGTGCATCGAGCTGGAGTGACCCGAGCCAGAGATCGAGCTCCTCCGGGGCGCCGGCGCAGAGGGCGGCCAGGGCGGCCAGCGCGCGGTCGGCTCCGATGGCAATCGCCCCCAGGGAGGCGGAGGCCACGAGCTCCGGGTCGGGGTCGAGGGCCGGGTGCAGCGCGCGGTCGATGCCGAGGTCGTGCATGCGCCTCACGCCCGCCGGGGCGTCCAGCTCGCCGAGGATGAGCATCAGCTCGTTTCGGACCCTGACCCCGGACACGGTGTCCAGCGCCCCTTCCGCCACCGCCGCCCGGGCGTCGCGCTCGGTGTCCTCCTCGAGCGCGAAGCCCAGCCGGGCCGCGAAACGCACGGCGCGGAGCAGCCGGGTCGGGTCGTCGAGGAAGCTGTGCGGGTGGAGGACGCGGACCAGGCCGGCCTCCAGGTCGTCGTGGCCGCCGCGCGGGTCGTAGAGGTGGCCGAGATCGTCGCCGGTCAGGCCGATGGCCATGGCGTTGATGGTGAAGTCGCGGCGGCCCAGGTCCTCGGCCAGCGGCGCCGGTTGGACGCGGGGCAGGGCGCCGGGCTGGTCATAGACCTCCCTGCGCGTTGTTGCGAGGTCGAACTTCCACCCCCTCGCGTGAACAACGGCTGTGCCGAAGCGCTCGTGCTCGCGGACATCCCCGCCCATGGAGTCGGCCAGCTCCCGGGCTGCCCGGCGCGCATCGCCCTCCACTGCCAGGTCGATCGCACGGTCTCCGTCGATCGTCAGCAGCAGGTCCCGCACCGGACCGCCCACGAGGTACACGGGCGGCAGGTAGGTGAGCGCGGGAAGCAGGTCCTCCATCCCCGGGAGGCGCCGGACCCGCTCGCGCAGCGCGGTGTACGGGCTCACAGGCGGACGGGCACGCCGGCCCGGCGCATGTGCTCCTTGGCCTCGCGCACCGAGTGCCTGCCGTAGTGGAAGATCGAGGCGCAGAGCACGGCGTCGGCACCTCCGCGCTCCACCGCGTCCACGAGGTGGTCCAGCTCGCCCGCGCCCCCCGAGGCGATCACCGGCACGTCCACGGCGTCGGCCACCAGCCGGGTCAGCTCGAGCTCATACCCCTCCTCGGTCCCGTCGCGGTCCATGCTCGTGAGCAGTATCTCCCCCGCCCCCCGCGACACGGCCTCGCGCACCCACTCCACGGCGTCGCGGCCCACCGCGGTGCGACCGCCGTTCACGTACACGCCGTAGCCGCTCGGGAACCGGCCAGGGACCGCCGGCGGGGGGCCGGGAGGCGCGAGCCCCCCGCTGGCATTGTCCCCTTCGCGTCTGGCGTCGACCGCCAGCACCACGCACTGCGAACCGAACACCTCCGCCATGTCGCCGAGCAGCTCCGGCCGGGCCACCGCCGCCGAGTTCACGGACACCTTGTCGGCACCCGCATCAAGAACGGCCTGGGCGTCCTCCACGGAGCGCACACCGCCGCCGATGGTGAAGGGGATGAACACGTCGTCCGCGCAGCGGCGGGCCAGCGCGGCGGCCGTCTCGCGCTTCTCGTGGGAGGCCGTGATGTCGAGGAACACGATCTCGTCGGCCCCCGCCTCCTGGTAGCGCACGGCCAGCTCCACCGGGTCGCCGGCGTCGCGCAGGTTCACGAACTCCACGCCCTTCACCACCCGGCCCTTGTCCACGTCCAGGCAGGGGATCACCCGCCGCAGCAGCATCAGCCGTGCTCCTCCAGCGCCGCCTGCCCCGAGCGCACGTCGAAGCGGCCCTCGTAGAGCGCCTTGCCCGAGATCACCCCGGCCAGGTTCACCAGGCGCATGTCCCGCAGGGCGGTGAGGTTCTCGATCGACCCGATCCCGCCCGAGTAGAGGAAGCGCCCGCGCACCGCGGCCGACACGCGCCGGATCTCTTCCAGGTCGGGCCCCTCGAGCATCCCGTCCCGGTCCACGTTCGTGTACACGAAGCGGGACGCGCCGCGGCGCTGCAGGCGCTCGATCACGTCCTCCCCGCGCATCTGCATCTCCTTGGTCCAGCCGGCCACCGACACCTGGCCGCCGCGCACGTCCACCGCCACGAGCACGCGGCCGCCCCACATCTCGAGCGCGCGGTCGAGCAGCTCGGGGTCGGTGTAGGCGGCGGTGCCCACCACCACGCGATCGGCGCCCGCGGCCAGCGCGTCGCGCACGGCCTCCAGGGAGCGCAGCCCGCCGCCGTACTGCACGGGCACGTCGAGCTCGCTGGTGATCCGCTTCAGGTGGCCGAGGCTGGCCGGCGCCCCGGCGCGCGCGCCGTCCAGGTCCACAACGTGCAGGAAGCGCGCGCCGGCCTCCACGAAGGAGCGTGCCGCCTCCAGCGGATCGTCCGCGTACACGGTCTCGTCGTCGAAGTCGCCCTGGCGCAGGCGCACGGCCCGGCCGTCGCGGATGTCCACGGCGGGCAAAAGAATCATGCGGAAGCTGCCGCGGGAACGCAGCTCTTCACGAAGTTCCCGAGCAGCCGCAGCCCGTCCGGACCCGACTTCTCGGGGTGGAACTGCACTCCGTAGAGGCGCCCGCGCGCCACGGCGCTCACGAACTCGCTGCCGTAGTCGGCGCTGCCGAGCACGTCCGCGGGGTCGGTGGGCCGGGGGGCGAAGGAGTTCGCGTGGTAGAAGGCGCAGGGGTCCGGGAGGCCCTCGTTCAGCGCGGTGCGCGCCCGCCAGCCGACCGGGTTCCAGCCGATCTGGGGCACCTTCAGGCCACCCGCCTCGAGCGCCACGACCGGGCCCCCGAGCAGTCCGATGCCCTCGGCCCCTCCCTGCTCGGTGGTGGACTCGAACAGAAGCTGCATTCCCATGCACACGCCGATCACGGGCACCTCGGCCTCCACTCGCTCGCGCAGGAGATCGTCCAGGGCGAGGCGCCGCACGTGCTCCATGGCCCGCGGCATCGCCCCCACTCCGGGCAGCAGCACGCCGTCGGCTGCGCGCACACGGCGGTGATCGCTCGTCAGCTCGGGCTCCGCCCCGACGTGCTCCAGCGCCTTGGCCACCGAGCGCAGGTTTCCCATTCCGTAGTCGAGGATCGCCACCCGCGCGCTCACAGGACCCCCTTGGTGGAGGGCACGCCGGTCTCTCGCGGGTCGATCGCCACGGCGGCCCGCAGGGCACGCGCGAAGGCCTTGAAGGACGCCTCCACCATGTGGTGCGCGTTTGTGCCCGCCTCGACGCGCAGGTGCAGCGTGAGCTTGGCCGTGGTGGCCACCGCGCGCAGGAACTCCTCGGCCAGGTCGGTGTCGAAGTCGCCCACGCGGACCTCCGGGAATGCGCCCTCGAAGACGACGAACGGCCGCCCGGACACGTCCAGCGCGCAGCTCGCACGGGCCTCGTCCATGGGAATCACCGCATATCCGAAGCGCACGATGCCCGCGCGGTCGGCCAGCGCCTCGTCCAGGGCACGCCCGAGCGCTAGCCCGGTGTCCTCGACGGTGTGGTGGGGGCCCGTCTCGAGGTCGCCCTCCACGCGCACGTCCAGGTCCAGGCCGCCGTGGCGGGCCAGCGCGTCCAGCAGGTGATCGAAGAACCCGACGCCCGTGGCTCGCTCGCCCGCGCCCGCGCCGTCGAGCTCGAGTCGTAGCTCGACGTCGGTCTCGCTGGTTGTGCGGTGGATCTCGGCGCTACGGCTCACGCCCGGCGCTCCATGGACTCGGCGTGTACGGGAAAGCCCTCGGCGCGGGCAAGCGCGGCGCCGGCGGGCGCGAGGCGGGATGCGGCCTCGCCGGGCAAAGATACGCGAGCCATCCTGCGCCGGAACGTGGCCGCGGACAGCGCCGACTGGAAGCGCCCGGCCCCACCGGTGGGAAGCACATGGTTCGACCCGGCCACATAGTCGCCGAAGGCGGTGGCCGCACCCCGGCCCACGAACACGCAGCCCGCGGTCCGGATGCGGCCGGCCAGGGCCTCCACCTCGTCGCCGACGAGCTCCAGGTGCTCCGGAGCGATCTCGTCGGCGATCCGCACCGCCTCGGCCGCGTCGGTCGCGGGCACCAGCTGCAGGTGGGCGTCGGCGGCGGTGGGCCGGGCGGGCGCCAGACGCTCCACCGCGGCCCCGATCTCGTCCAGCAGCCCGGGGTCTGGCGACACGGCCCAGAGCGGACTCTCCTCGCCGTGCTCGGCCTGGGCCAGCAGGTCCAGCGCGAGCAGGTCGGAGTCCGCCGGGCGGGAGGCCACCACCACCAGCTCGCTCGGGCCCTGCAGGCCGTCGATGCCCACGGCTCCGAGCACCTGGCGCTTGGCCTCCTGGACGTAGCTGTTGCCCGGGCCCGCGATCACGTCCACCGCGGGCACCGACTCCGTCCCGTAGGCCAGGGCCCCGATCGCCTGCGCACCTCCCATCCGGTACACCTCGGTCACGCCGCACAGCACGCAGGCGGCCAGTATCACCGGGTGTGCCTCGCCCCCGGGACCGGGCGGCGCGCACACCGCGATCTCATCCACTCCCGCCGCGCGGGCCGTCACGGCCAGCATCACCACGGTGGACGGGTAGGCCGCTCGGCCGCCCGGCACGTAGAGGCCGGCGCGCCGCACCGCCGGCTCGGCCACCTCCACCCGCTGGCCCGCGGGCAGCTCCACCACGGTCGGCTCGCGCAGCTGCGCCTCCACCACGGCGCGCACGTTGGCGATGGCGGTCCGGATGCCCTCCAGCACGGCCGGCTCCAGCACCCCCACGGAGGCATCGAGGGTGCGTGCGTCCACGCGGAGCTCCTCGGGCCGCAGCTCGGCGCGGTCGAAGCGCTCGGTGAGCTCCAGCACCGCGGCATCGCCGCCCTCGCGCACCTCGGCCAGCACGGCGCGCACCTCGGCCTCCACGCCGGCGGGCGGGTCGGGCCGGCTCCAGCGCTTCACCCGGGAGATCCTCACCCCCGCACCTTCTTCACGAGGCGGTCTATGGCCTCCGCCTTCAGCTTGTGAGACACCGGGTTGGCGATCAGGCGGGCGGTGCACACCACGATCTCCTCCACCACCTGGAGGTCGTTCTCCACCAGGGTGCGGCCGGTGGCGGTGAGGTCCACGATGCCGTCCACCAGGCCGGTGAGCGGCGCCAGCTCCACCGAGCCCTTGACCTCCACGATGTCGACCTGGCGGCCGGTCTCCGCGAAGTGCCGCGCGGCCACCCGCGGGTACTTGGTGGCGATCCGGACCTTTCCCAGGCGCCGCAGAGCCGAGCCGATTGGGTCGCCCCCCCTCTGCGTGGCCACCACCATCGTGCAGCGCCCGTAGCCGAGGTCGAGCAGCTCGTACACCTTTCGCTGCTCCTGCTCGAGCAGCACGTCCTTGCCCGTGATCCCGATGTCCGCGGAGCCGTGCTCCACGTAGGTGGGCACGTCGCTCGGGCGCATGGTCACGATCCCGGGCTCGGCGAACAGCAGCTTGCGGTCGTTCGAGCGCACCTCGGCCACATCGGTGCCGAGCCGCTCGAGGAGATCGAGCGTCTCGGCGAACAGGGCCCCCCGCGGCACGGCGATCATCAGCCGGTCGCTCATCGGAGCGCCTCCTCCGCGGCCTGGGCCATGTGCACGCGCTCCACGTCCACGGCGATCCCGCACGCCGGGAGGTCGCGGCCGAAACGGCCGATCAGGTCGTCGTAGCGGCCGCCGCCCCCGAGCGTGAAGCCCACCGCGGGGTCGTAGACCTCGAACACGGCGCCCGTGTAATAGCCGAGCGCCCTCACCAGGCCGAGGTCGAAGATCACGCGGTCGGCCACGCCCCGCTCGACCAGCAGCTCGTGCAGGCGGCGTAGGCCCTCGGCCGCCTCGGCGGCGGGCCCGTCCACCCGGTCCAGCACCTCGGGCCCTCCGCGGAGCTCGGGCAGCCGCAGGAGGAGATCGCGCTCGGCGCCGTCCAGGCCCAGACGAGTCACCTCCAGCTCGAGGCCCACGAGGTCGCGCCGCGACAGCGCCGTGAGGAGCGGGGTGTGGCTCTCCTCGGGCACGCCGAACGCGAGCAGCAGCCGGCGGTAGAGCGAGCTGTCGCCCACGCCCACGCGGTGGCGCCGAAGCCCGGCCTCGTCGAGAGCGGCCACGGTGAGGGCCACCACCTCGGCCTCGCCCTCGGGGCCGGGGATCCCCACGAGCTCGAGCCCGCCCTGGAGGAACTCGCGCGACTCCCCCACCCCCCTGTCCACCGCCCGGTAGGAGTGGGTGAAGTAGCAGAGGCGCAGGGGCGGCTCGGCGTCCCGGTAGCGGGTGGCCACCACCCGCGCGATCGGGATCGTGGCGTCGGAGCGCAGCGCCAGCACCTCGCCGTGCTCGTCGAAGAGGCGGTAGGCGGCGCCCGCGGCGCGCTCGTCACCGCTGCGCAGCACCGACTCGTACTCGAGCGCCGGCGTGTAGATCTCGCCGTATCCCTCGCGCTGGAACGCGGCGCGCATTCGCTCCGTAATAGCGCGCAGCTCGCGCATCTCGTCGGGGAGCACGTCCCGGGTGCCCGGCGGAATCGGGTGCGTCATTCGCCCCTCCGCGTCCGGCTAGACGGCGACGCGCTCTGAGGCCACGCGCTCGATGCGCGCCCCCAGCGCCCGCAGCCGCTCGTCGATGCGCTCGTAGCCGCGGTCGATCTGGCGGATGTTGCCGATCTCGGAGCGGCCCTCGGCGCACAGCGCCGCGATGAGCATCGCCATGCCTGCCCGGATGTCCGGGCTCTCCATGCGCTCACCGTGAAGACGGCTCGGGCCGCTCACGACCGCGCGGTGCGGGTCGCAGACGATCACCCGAGCGCCCATCGACACAAGCTTGTCGACGAAGAAAAGGCGGTTCTCGAACATCTTCTCGTGGATCAGCACCAGGCCATCGGCCTGGGTCGCCATGGCCAGGGCGATGCTGGTGAGGTCGGCGGGGAAGGCCGGCCACGGACCATCCTCGATCTTGGACACGGCGTCGCCCTCGTCGGACTTGATGCGCAGATGCTGGCCCGGAGGCACCACCACATCGTTTCCGTCCATCTCGATCACGCAGCCCAGCCGCTCGAAGCACAGGCGCGTCATGCGCAGGTCCTCGGCCACCACGTCGCGAATGCGCAGCGCGCCGCCGGTGCAGGCGGCCAGGGCGATGAAGCTGCCCACCTCGATGTAGTCGGGCCCGATCGTGTAGTCGGCGCCGCCGAGGTGCTCCTGTCCGTGCACCACCATCAGGTTGGAGCCGATGCCCTCGATCCGCGCGCCCATCTGCATCAGGAGGCGCGCGAGGTCCTGAACGTGGGGCTCGCCGGCTGCGTTGTGGATCACCGTGGACCCGGGCGCGAGGGCGGCCGCCATCAGGGCGTTCTCGGTGGCCATCACCGACGGCTCGTCCATGAAGAAGTCGCAGGAGCGCAGGCCCTTCGGGGCCACCAGCTCGAACGTGCCGTCCACCCGCACCTCGGCGCCAAGGGCGCGGAAGGCATCGAAGTGGGGATCGAGGCGCCGGCGGCCGATCACGTCGCCGCCCGGCGGAGGCATGTCTGCGCGCCCGAAACGGGCCAGCAGCGGTCCTGCGAGCAGGAAGGAGGCGCGGATGCTCTCCGCCAGGGTGGCGTCCACCGTGGTGCTCGTGATCTCGTCAGCCCTGAGCGCCACCACGTTCTCCTCGCGCCACTCGGCCTTCACCCCCAGGTTCACGAGCAGGGCCACCATCGCCTCCACGTCGCGGATCCGCGGGACGTTGCGAAGCACGACCTCCTGGTCGGTGAGCAGCGATGCGGCAAGGGCAGGCAGCGCGGCGTTCTTGTTGCCCGCTGGTGTGATGGTCCCCGAGAGGGGATGGCCGCCTTCGATGATGAACTTCTGCATGCGCCGTTCCGTGGAGGGCCGCTCAGCGAGCGGCTGAGGAAGGGTACCCGAGGCCATTGGGCACCGATTTCGGCTCCCGTGCCGGATACCCTGCCCCGGATGGCCGAGAGCAGCGGCGGCACGGCGCCGACCAGGGACGAAGCGTGGCAGATGGTGTGCGAGTGGACGGAGTCCGATTCGCTCCGAAAGCACATGCTCGGCGTGGAAACCGCCATGCGCGCCTACGCGCGCAAGTTCGGTGAGGACGAGGAGCTCTACGCCGTCACCGGCCTCCTCCACGACCTGGATTACGAGCGCCATCCCGACATGGACAGCGCCACCGGCCACCCGCGCACGGCACTGGCCCTCTTCCGTGAGCGGGGCTATCCGGACGAGCTGATCGACGCCGTGGCCGGGCACGCCGACTTCCTCGAGGTCCCGCGCGAGACCACGATGGCCAAGACCCTCTACGCGGTGGACGAGCTCTCGGGATTCGTTGCCGCCTGCGCGCTGGTGCGACCCACCGGCATCGTGGGCATGACGCCGAAGTCCGTGAAGAAGAAGCTGAAGCAGCCGAGCTTCGCCGCCGGCGTGGACCGGGGAAGCGTCCGGCAGGGTGCCGAGGACCTCGGCGTGGACTTCGACGAGCACCTGGCCTTCGTGATCGCCGCGATGGAGGAACGCGCGGACGAGCTGGGGCTAGCGCGCGACGGCTAAGGGGGCTACCGCCAGCGGCCCCCCGCTTTCGCCCAGACGCTCAGGTGGTCGACTGAGCAGAAGCAGTCCTGGATCCGGTGCTCGTCGCGGTGGCGCACCAGGGTGAGCCACACGCCGTCGGGCGCCGCGCCGCACTCCGCACAGGCGTCGGGCGCGTGCAGCTCCTCGGCGTGCTCGGGCGGCTCCGGATCCCAGCGTGCACCCTGAATCGACCAGGGCACCACGTGCTCCAGGCGGCAGAAGACGGCGAAGCCGGCGCCCGGGCGCTCATACAGGCGCCAGCCGTCCTCGCGGTCCACCGCGCGCTGACACCACGAGCAAACGTTGTCGCCGGATTGCATGGATCGGTGCTCGCCCGATCCACGATCGGGCTGCGCTCCTCTCCTGAGTTAGATTCCGCCGGCAATGGCGGAAGAACTCAGAATAATCGTCCTCGAGGGAGACGAGACCGGTCAGGAGCTGCTCGACCAGGCCCTGCGCGTGCTCGATCCCACGGTCACGCGCGTGGACGTGGCGCTGGAGCACTACGACCTGTCCCTGGAGAACCGCCGCCGGACCGACAACGAGGTGGTGTCGGCGGCCGCCGCCGCCATGCAGGAGGCCCGCTTCGCGGTGAAGGCGGCCACCATCACCCCGGAGGGCGCCGACGACGTGGGCAGCCCGAACCGGCTGCTGCGGGAGGCCATCGGCGGCAAGGTGATCATCCGCACCGGCCGGCGGATCCCGGGCGTCACCCCCATCGCGGGGGTCCACTATCCGATCGCCGTGGTCCGCATGGCGGTGGGCGACGCCTACGGGGCGAAGCAGTGGCGCGCCGAGGAGGACGGCGACGAGGTGGCCTACCGAACGGAGCGGATCTCCCGGAACGTCTGCCGGGCGGTGTCCGAGTACGCGTTCCGCACCGCGTCGCGGATCCACGGGCGCGTGTACGGCGGGCCCAAATGGACCGTGAGCCCGGTGTACGAGGGAATGCTCAAGGAGGAGATGGACGCCGCCTCCGAGCGCCACCCCGAGGTGCCCTACAGCCCCGTGCTCATCGACGCCACCTACGCCGGGCTGATCTCGGGCGCGGCCGATGCTCCGCTCGTGATCCCGGCCCTGAACCGCGATGGCGACTGCCTCTCGGACCTCGTCATGCCGATGTTCGGGTCGATCGCCGGCGCGGAGTCGGTACTGCTCGCGTTCGGCGACGACTTCGAGCCCCGGGCCGTGATGGCCGAGGCCCCGCACGGCACCGCACCCGCGCTGAAGGGAAAGGACATCGCCAACCCGATGGCGATGATCCTGGCCGTGGCCGCCGTGCTCCACTACGCCTCGGAGCTCGGCCACAGGGGCGCCGACGCCGCCTCCCGGGCGATCTACGAGTCGGTGCTCGAGGCCACCGCCACCGGGGTGCGGACCCCGGATCTCGGCGGGAGTGCCTCCACCGGCGAGTTCACCGGTGAGGTGATCGCGCGGGTGCGCACGAAGATCGACATCTGGGCGTCGCTCTAGCCGGTTTTCGTCTTCCGCGCGCTCCGTCCCACGGGCAGTCCCGCCGCGGTGCGCATCGGGTCGTCCAGGTGGCGCTTACGGCGAGAGACGTAGTACCGGCGCTGGATGAACAGGGTGATCACTCCAGCTATCACGATCGTGGCGAGGTTGATCGCCAGCTGGCTCGCCGCCCCGAGGGCCTCGCCCGCGTCCCCGTAGGCGCCGGCCACACCGATGTTCGCCGCCGCGGGGATGGTGGTCACCGAGATGAGGACCCCGATCAACGCGCCCGACTTCGCCGAGGTGAGTGACAGCATCCCGGCGATCCCGGCCACGAAGGCCACGAAGAAGGAGAAGAAGTCCGGGTTGGCGATGAAGTCGGTGAGCGGGTGGCTGCTCGGCTCGAAGTCGTTGGGGGACACGCCCAGGGCGCGAAAGGCGAGCACGGAAAGGAGCGTGATCAGGACGCCGACGGGGAATCCCACCGCCAGAGCCGCGACCGAGCGGCGGGCGAAGTCCGGGCGACGCTCGACGAGGGCCACGGACAGCGCCGCCAGCGGGCCGAACTCCGGCCCCACCACCATCGCGCCCACGATCAGGATCGGCTGGTCGAGAAGGATGCCGACGGCAGCGATCTGCATGGCCAGGATCATGAAGGCCACGAAGCTCACGGAGAGCTCTGTGTTCTCGCTCGTCCGCTGCTCGACCTCCTCCCACACGACGGCATCCGAGGGGAGCCCCCGCGCGGCCTGTTCGGCCCTGTTGGCCGCGTCGGAGATCACGCTCTGCAAATCGTCCACCGAGATCGACCCGAAGCGCGGGATCTCGAGCTCCTTGAGGTCCCCGATGATCACGCTGGCGTCCTCGCGAGCCACGTCGCAGAGGATCAGATCGCCGTCGGGCCGCTGCGCGGCGCCTTCGAGGTGCACGACGTTGATGACGGACGGCGAGCTGCAGAGGATCTCCATGGCACGGTCCGCGCGGTCCGGAGGAGCCACGATTCGGAGATGCAGCATCAGGCCTTCCGGGCCAGGTCCTCCGGGACATGCTGCGTCCCGCTGGGCGTGAGCGCTTCCCTCACCGCGACGGGGATTTCGCGCTTGCGCAGCGTCTCCGGGTCCACGAACACGTGTCGCAGCTCCCCCTCCACCAGCAGCTCGCCCTTCGGCGCCCGCTCGATGTGGAGGGCGGTGGTCATGGAGGTGGTGCCGAGGTTCACCACCTGGGCCACGAGGTCGATCTCGTCGTCGAAGCGGGCGGAGGCCCGGTAGGTGATCCGGGCCTCCGCGACCACCATGTCGGCCCCCGTCTCCATCATCTCGCCGTACGGGATCACCACGTCCCGCCAGAGCTCCGTCATGGCGATGTCGAAGTACGCGAGGTAGTTGGCGTAGAAGACGACCCCCTGAAGGTCGCATTCGGACCAGCGAACCCGCATCCGGTGGCGAAAGGGCTCGTGCACGCGGCCAGCGTAGCTGCCCGGCCCCCCGAGCCCGGTGCAACGGAACTTGCAGGATCGAGGCGCTTCCATCCGCCGCCCGGATTAGCTTGCGAACACATGTTCCCCGGCTTCAGAGATCGGTTCGGCGCGGCGCTCGACCTCATCGTCGAGTTCTCAACCCTCGGCGAGTACGGGCTGGCGGCGGGTGCCGCCGGCTCCCCGAGTGCCCCTCGCACCGGCTCAGAGCAGGGCCCGCGGCTGGGAGGCGCCGGCGGAGACGCCGCGCGCGTCGCGGGACGCCGCAACGTCGTGGGTGGTGCGGTCGCGTCCGGGCGGGGTTCGGTGCCCTCCGCCCCGCATCCGGGCGCGGCCGCCACCCCCGCGGCCCGGCGGCTCGCCGCAGCCAGGTTCTCCACCGCCGGCTGCCGGGAACGGCAGGACTCCGCCGGAGAGATCCGGCGGCTCGCCCTCTCGGCGTACACACGACGGACGGGCGCTCCCGAGGCTCAGGCGCGGCCCAAGGCGGGCGTGCGCTGCCGCGGCGGGGCCCCCGCAGCGCCCGAGCAGCTCTGCCTGGCCGTCTAGCCCGGATCCAGGCCGCGGCGGGCGATCTCCTCGCCCAGCCACTCGATCGGCTCTTGGCGCTTGCCCTCGGTGGACCCGTCGAGCTCCACGAAGCGCACAAACAGCCCGAGATCCGGGATCCGCGCGAGCATCGTGTCCAACAGAGCCGGGTCCAGGTGCCCCTGGCGGCGCAGGCGCTTCCAGAGCGAATAGGGGCGGTCGTGCAGCTCCACCACGGCGAGCAGGCGCTCGTCGTCCGTGTAGGCCTCCGAAAGGCGCCGGGCGCGCATCGCGTGGTGGTTCTCCCCCCGCTTTGGACGCAGGGCGCTCACCTCGTTCTTGCAGGCGTCGTGAACCAGCGAGAGAAAGCGCAGCTCACTGCGGCGAGTGCCGGTCTCGCCCCATTCCTCGATCTTGGCCAGCAGATCCGCCACGTGGGTTCCCACGGCGCCCTCCGGATGGGCGCGCCGGGGCTTCCCCCACGCGAGTCCCTCCAGCAGCCGGGGATCCACCGCCACGGCGCGCTCCAGCGCGGTCTCGGGCTCGAACCCGGGAATCAGCTCGGCGGCGCTCGCCGGCGGCGATCTCACCGGCCGGCTAGGTGACGCTCTCTGCCACCCAGCGGTCGCCGCGGCGACCGAGGACCACCCGTGCCTCTCCGTCGGCGCCCTTGGCGTGGAACTGCGCCCGGTCCTCCTCCACGCCGGGGCGGTCCTCCACGAGCACCAGGTGGAGGCTCACGTCGATCAGCTCGGGGCGGGCCTCGCCGAGCGCCTGCCTGGCCACGCCCAGCATGGCCTCCCGGTCCCAGCCGCGGTCGCCGGCGCGGGCCTGCTCGAGCGCCACATCCGCTGCGGCCACGTTCGCGGCAAAGGTCTTGGCCTCCCGCGCGGCGCGGGCGCGCGCGCCGAGAATGCCCCCCACGAGAAACACGAGGAGCACCACCGCAAACACCGCCAGCACGATCCCGAAAGTGGAGATGGCGAGCGGGAGGAGTATGAGCGAGGAGGCGGCGAGAACGGGCTCCGGGTCCGGTGCCAGGGGCGCGCCAACGGCTTCGTAGGTAAGCATCACGCCCGCAGTCTAGAGCCGCACCGCGGACGGCCCAGAACGACGCCGGGCCGCCCTCTGGGACGGCCCGGTGAAGAAAAGAATTGGCGGCGACCTACTCTCCCAGGGCCGCGAGGCCCAAGTACCATCGGCGCGGAGAGGCTTAACTTCTCTGTTCGGAATGGGAAGAGGTGTGGCCCTCTCGCTATCACCACCAAAGCGAGTCGAGACCAGGCCCCTCTCCGGGCCTTGAAAACTGCACAGCAGCCAATAGACGGGCAAATCAAAAATCCGTCAAGCCCTCGAACCATTAGTACCGGTCTGCTGAGCACATTGCTGCGCTTACACATCCGGCCTATCACCTGGTGGTCTTCCAGGGGTCTTACTCCCTCTAGGGGATGGGAGAGCTCATCTCGAGGTCGGCTTCCCGCTTAGATGCCTTCAGCGGTTATCCGGTCCGCACGTAGCTAACCAGCAATGCCCCTGGCGGGACAACTGGTACACCAGAGGTGCGTTCGTCCCGGTCCTCTCGTACTAGGGACGACTCCTCTCAACTCTCCAACGCCCACGGCAGATAGGGACCGAACTGTCTCGCGACGTTCTGAACCCAGCTCGCGTACCGCTTTAATGGGCGAACAGCCCAACCCTTGGGACCTACTTCAGCCCCAGGATGCGACGAGCCGACATCGAGGTGCCAAACCGGGCCGTCGATGTGGACTCTTGGGCCCGATAAGCCTGTTATCCCCGGAGTACCTTTTATCCGTTGAGCGACGGCGCTTCCACTTGCTACCGCCGGATCACTAAGGCCTGCTTTCGCACCTGCTCGACATGTCTGTCTCGCAGTCAAGCTCCCTTATTGCCTTTACACTCTACGCACGATTTCCAACCGTGCTGAGGGAACCTTTGCGCGCCTCCGTTACATTTTAGGAGGCGACCGCCCCAGTCAAACTACCCGCCTGACACTGTTCACCGCCCGGATTCACGGCGCGGTGTTAGAAGCCCAAGACACCAAGGGTGGTATCTCAAGGGTGGCTCCACAGGAACCGCAGTTCCTGCTTCAAAGCCTCCCACCTATCCTGAGCGAGATGCCTCAGACTCCAATATCAGGTTGTAGTAAAGGTTCACGGGGTCTTTCCGTCTTGCCGCGGGTACTCGGCATCTTCACCGAGACTGCGATTTCACCGAGCCCCTCGTTGAGACAGCACCCAAGTCGTTACGCCATTCGTGCAGGTCGGAACTTACCCGACAAGGAATTTCGCTACCTTAGGACGGTTATAGTTACCGCCGCCGTTTACCGGGGCTTAGTTTCAGAGCTTTGCGGGCCGAAGCCAGCTAACCCCTCCACGTAACCTTCCGGCACCGGGCAGGCGTCAGCCCCTATACGTCGTCTTGCGACTTAGCAGAGACCTGTGTTTTTGGTAAACAGTCGCTTGGGTCAAGTCACTGCGGCCCCCTCGGGCTCCACGCGCAAGCGCTTCACCCTACCGGGGCGCCCCTTCTCCCGAAGTTACGGGGCCATTTTGCCGAGTTCCTTAACGAGGGTTATCTCGATCACCTTAGTATGCTCTACTTGTCCACCTGTGTCGGTTTTGGTACGGGCACGCACGTCCTGCCTAGAGGCTTTTCTCGGAGGTATGGCATCGGGGACTCGCCGGCCTTCCGGCCAGCTGGCATCGCGCCTCACCTGAACAGGCTCCCGGATTTACCTGAGAGCCCTGGCTACACGCTTACCCCCGCACAACCGTCGGCGGGTACCCTTAGCCTTCCTCGTCCCCCCATCGGTCATAACGGACGCGACGTGGTACGGGAATATCAACCCGTTGGCCATCGACTACGCCTTTCGGCCTCGCCTTAGGTCCCGACTGACCCTGAGCCGAAGAGCGTTGCTCAGGAAACCTTGGACAATCGGTGGAGAGGATTCTCACCTCTCTTTCGTTACTCACGCCGGCATTCTCACTTCCCAGGCCTCCACGGCTGACTTCCGTCGCCGCTTCACTGGCGCTGGGAACGCTCTCCTACCGCGCACTCGATCCCGAAGGACCGTGTGCACCCGCAGCTTCGGTGACTAGCTTGAGCCCCGTTACATTTTCCGCGCCCGAACACTTGACCAGTGAGCTGTTACGCACTCTTTCAAGGGTGGCTGCCTCTAAGCCAACCTCCTGGTTGTCTGTGCATTTGGACATCGTTTACCACTTAGCTAGTACTTAGGGACCTTAGCTGGCGGTCTGGGTTGTTCCCCTCTTGCCTACGAAGTTTATCCCCCGCAAGCTGACTCCCCGGGTACACCTATTGGTCTTCGGAGTTTGCCTGAAGTCGGTAACCTGGTAAGGCCCCTAGTCCAAACAGTAGCTCTACGGCCAATAGGCATTGCCGGAGGCTATACCTAAATATATTTCGGAGAGAACCAGATATCTCCGGGCTTGATTAGCCTTTCACTCCGATCCACAGGTCATCCGCCCAGTTTTTAACCTAGGTCGGTTCGGCCCTTCACGAGGTCTTACCCTCGCTTCAGCCTGCCCATGGATAGCTCGCCCGGTTTCGGGTCTACCGCCACTGACTGAGTCGCCCTATTCGGACTCGCTTTCGCTGCGGCTCCGCTCATCGCTTAACCTTGCCAGTGACGAGTAACTCGCCGGCTCGTTATGCAAAAAGCACGCCGTCACACCACGAAGGTGCTCCGACCGCTTGTAGGCACATGGTTTCAGGTACTATTTCACTCCCCTTCCGGGGTACTTTTCACCTTTCCCTCACGGTACTAGTCCGCTATCGGTCATCAGGGAGTACTTAGCCTTGGAGGGTGGTCCCCCCAGGTTCAGACCGCTTTTCACGGGAGCGGTCCTACTCAGGAACGCGCATCGAGAGGCCATCTGCTTTCGCCTACGGGACTGTTACCCGCTGTGGTGCCCGTGTTCCACGGATCTTCGGCTAACAGATGGCTTTATGACTCTCGCCGGATCGGACACGATCCGGACAGCACGTCCTACAACCCCCAGCGGACAACGCGTGTCCGCTTACATCCGCCGGGTTTGGGCTGGATCCCCTTTCGCTCGCCACTACTCGGGGAGTCTCGGTTGATTTCCTTTCCTCGAGGTACTGAGATGTTTCAGTTCC